>NZ_CP018787.1 GCF_002127965.1 Oxalobacter formigenes
GTAATTCCGATTAACGCTCGCACCCTACGTATTACCGCGGCTGCTGGCACGTAGTTAGCCGGTGCTTATTCTTCAGGTACCGTCATCTAATCGGGATATTAGCCCAATCAATTTCTTCCCTGACAAAAGAGCTTTACAACCCGAAGGCCTTCTTCACTCACGCGGCATTGCTGGATCAGGGTTTCCCCCATTGTCCAAAATTCCCCACTGCTGCCTCCCGTAGGAGTCTGGGCCGTGTCTCAGTCCCAGTGTGGCTGATCGTCCTCTCAGACCAGCTACTGATCATCGCCTTGGTAGGCCTTTACCCCACCAACTAGCTAATCAGCTATCGGCCGCTCCAGGAGCGTGAGGCCCGAAGGTCCCCCACTTTCATCCTTAGATCGTATGCGGTATTAGCCAATCTTTCGACTGGTTGTCCCCCACTCTTGGGTACGTTCCGATATATTACTCACCCGTTCGCCACTCGCCATCAGGGTTGCCCCCATGCTGCCGTTCGACTTGCATGTGTAAAGCATGCCGCCAGCGTTCAATCTGAGCCAGGATCAAACTCTTCAGTTCAATCTCTGTTTCGATTGCAATACATTTCTGTATCAATCATTTCTCAAAATACTGACAAGGTTTCTTCTTTCGAAGTCCTTACTTTCTTCTGTGAACGTTTGTTTCTTTAGTTTCGCAACTAACAAACGTCCACGCTTATCATCTGTTTTCTTTTTAAAGATCGTCTCGCTTTACCACCTCTGCTCTTCCAACAAAGCGTTTTGTTTGTCATCAGCACAGAAACGAAATTATGAACCTCTTTTTAATCCTTGTCAACAACTTTTTTTATTTTATTTTTTTAAAACACCAAAAAACAAACTCTAAAATCGCTGCCAACTCCCCACCTTCCTCACCTCAAAACCACTTCAGTGCAGCGGAGAAATGAGATTATGGGCTTACCGCTCATCCTTGTCAACACCATCTCTTCACTTATTTCTTTTTTTGCCTTTTCACAACACTTTTACAACATTGTGACACCTGTGCCTCTTTCTGATCTTTTTGCTTTTGTGAAGACTTCCTATATATATAGAGGTATGCCAAACATTGACATCACTTATATAATTGTTAAAGTGCCTGGCACAGTATTAATTCTTATAGTTCTTTACAGACAATTTCAGAAAGACTTTCCATGAGTTTGAAATGCGGTATCGTCGGTTTGCCTAACGTCGGCAAGTCCACCCTTTTTAACGCCCTGACCAAGGCAGGCATTCCTGCAGAAAATTATCCTTTCTGTACCATCGAGCCCAATGTAGGTATCGTCGAGGTTCCCGATAACAGATTGAATGACCTGGCATCTATCGTCAAACCGGAACGTATCCTGCCCGCTGTTGTCGAATTCGTCGATATCGCCGGTCTTGTTGCCGGTGCATCGAAAGGTGAAGGACTGGGCAACCAGTTTCTGGCCCATATCCGCGAAACGGATGCCATCGTTCAGGTCGTCCGCTGTTTCCAGAACGATAATGTAGTGCACGTCGCAGGCAAAGTCGATCCCTTAAGTGATATCGAAGTCATTCAGACCGAACTGGCGCTGGCCGATCTGAATACCGTTGAAAGAACGATCGCACGGGAAATCAAGAAAGCACAGTCCGGCAATAAAGAATCCGCACGTCTTTGCAATATTCTTGAACGGGTTGCGGCGCATCTGAACAAAGCAGAACCTGTCCGTTCGATGGGGCTCGACAAGGAAGAAATGGAACTGATCCGCCCGTTATGCCTCATTACGGCAAAACCGACGATGTATGTCGCCAACGTTTCCGAAGACGGCTTTACCGACAATCCTTTACTGGACCAACTGAAACAATACGCCGAGTCCCAGAATGCACCGATTGTCGCAATCTGTGCAGCAATTGAATCTGAAATTGTCGAACTGCCTGAAGAAGACCGGGCTGAATTCCTTTCTGATATGGGCATGGACGAACCGGGTTTGAACAGGCTCATCAGGGCCGCGTTCAAACTGCTGGGATTGCAGACATACTTTACAGCAGGAGTAAAAGAAGTCCGCGCATGGACAATTCATATCGGTGATACGGCACCGCAGGCAGCAGGCGTGATTCATACCGATTTTGAACGAGGCTTCATTCGCGCACAAACTATTTCCTTTGACGACTATATCACCTGCAAGGGCGAAGTCGGTGCCAAGGAAGCCGGAAAAATGCGTGCGGAAGGCAAGGAATATATCGTCAAAGACGGTGACGTTCTGAACTTCCTGTTCAATGTGTGATTGATGCTATGAAATTTACAGAGCATATAGTTATATGCTCTTTATTTTTTAAAGCAAACTTACAAAAAAATTTTGAACTTTATTAAGTATCTACAGCGTTTTCCCCATAAAAACATGCTTTATTAATCATCATTATTTTTAGAAATGAAAAGATGTATTTATTGTCGTCAAGAAAAAGATGATGATCAATTCACATTAGAGCATGTTATACCTCAATTTTTAGGGGGTGCTTATACGCCCGAAAGTTTCAAAATTCGAGATGTCTGTAAAAATTGTAATAACAATTTAGGCTTATTTGTAGATGCCGGATTTGAAAAAAATTGGCTTGTCTCAAACAACTTAAGACAAGCAGCCTATGCCTTCTTTGACCCAGAGAATCCTACGGGATTGCCATTAATCTGTATGGGCAATTCTGATCTTGTACCCCCGCAATTACATGAGCATGAAGTATGTGAAACCTGGTTGGGTCCTTTAGGTGAGCAAATATTCTGGATACGACCTCATGATGAACGCTTATTTTGGTATGCCGGAGGCAATCCACGCACAGCAAAGAAAGTCGAGAGCCGAGCTTATTTTTTATTTTCTGAACGCTCTCTAAAAAATCCTCTGATCACTTGGCTAGCATTTCGCGATGCTTTTGAGGGAAGGAGGGTCAAAAAAATCATGTGCACCACTGTTTATGGGTCTAATCCGGAAGACATTGGTTTCAAGCGACCAGATGAATTAGATCAACTACGTATTGTGTTCTTTAATAAAGCATGTGCCGGGATGCAACTAAGGCAAAACCAAATCCCTTTTTACACCCATTTTGATTTCAGGTTTCTTGCTAAACTCGGAATTGGAATTTCTTATGCATTATTTGGAGAAAAGACCCTAAACACCAAATATGCAGACGAACTTTACAAAGGTTTGTGGCACAAAGAAGGAGATCCTCAACCACAAATTAATGGCAAAACAGCTCTATTTCATAAAAGTGATCCGATTTTCCAAAAGCTAACTGGAGAAGAAAATTCAGTGACTATTATTATCCAGCCTTTTCCTGAAGGCATTACGTTAAGTTTAAACTTAGGAACATCGCTAAATTGGATTATCAAATTTGCTGAGTTAAATAACTTATCTTCTAAAGAAATCGAACTTATCAAAGATGGATATGTAATATTGTTATTTCGACAGCTCAAAAGAGGAATTACAATGACCTTGGCAGACTATTTAGCTCATAAGACCGGTTTAAAGAAACATGCTGAACTTCTCGAAATTTCCTCCATGTTTGAGTTACATAAAGATTATTTTAAGAATCTATAAGAAATTTGATTCGAATTACTAAAAGAAAAATGAGAATTCATCAATAAAAAACTGTTAAAAAAAGGCCGCACAAGCGGCCTTTTTTTGTATTCCGGTCTTATTTTTTCTGAAGCCGGTTGAATTTGTCCATGAGCTGTTCAGGTGTTTCCCTGTGCGCCGGATCGCTGACGATACAGTCCATCGGACAAACCTGTTTGCATTGCGGCTCCGGATAATGACCGACACATTCCGTACACTTATCCGGATCGATTTCGCAAACTTTCTTGCCTAATGTAATGGCTTCGTTAGGGCATTCCGGAACGCAGATATCACAACAGATACATTCGTGAGTAATTAATAATGCCATTTACTTGCTGATGTCTTTCGTAAAATTACTGATATATCGGCTTCAGTCAGTCAAATCGCTTACGATTTCATTTCAATGACTTTTTTCTTCAGCCATTTTTCCACTGACGGGAAAACGAACTTGGAAACATCCCCGCCCAAAAAGGCGATTTCACGAACGATTGTACCGGAAATGAACTGATACTGGTCTGAAGGTGTCATGAACAGCGTTTCCGCTTCCGGCATCAAATACCGGTTCATGCCCGCCATCTGGAATTCATATTCAAAATCGGATACGGCACGCAAGCCGCGGATAATCACGCTTGCATTGTGGACTCGGACGAAGTCCTTCAACAGCCCGGTAAAACTTTCGACACGGACGTTCGGGTAATGTCCCAGAACCTCCTTGGCGATTTGCATGCGTTCTTCCATGGAAAAAAACGGTTTTTTGACACGGCTGTCGGCGACTCCGACAATCAATTCGTCAAACAGGCCGGATGCACGACGCACAAGATCCTCATGCCCTCTTGTCAATGGGTCGAATGTTCCCGGGTATACAGCAATAACCATTTTTTACTCTTTCAGAATTGAACTTTGTATATTATGCCTCAAGATTGGCCTGATGCCTTCATTTCAAGAAGATGATAATAAACCTGACCGGCTTTATTTTCCCTGCAAATGTGACATTTTTGCCCTTCCGGCAATAATTGATCCAGTTTTTCATCGCTGACGGCTTCATTCGACTCAACGTAAATCAATCCTCCGTCAGAAAGAAGTTTGACACACATCGGCAAAATCACGGGTAAAAAATTTTCCTGAAAAGGCGGATCGAGAAAAATCACATCAAACCGCTCGTTTGCCTCAATAAGCCGATCAGCAAAAGCGAAGGCATCGGCATGAACGATTTTTACCTGTTCGGCATTCAACTTTTTTTTGACCGCTTCCAGATGGGAATAAGCTGTCCGGCTTTCTTCAACTGTCACCACTTGCGAAAAACCACGGCTGGCCGCTTCAAAACTCAATGCCCCCGTCCCGGCAAACAAATCCAGACAACGCATCCGGCTGAATGTGTTTCCCTTTAAATGCGTGAGCCAGTTGAAAAGCGTTTCTCTTACCCGATCCGGGGTCGGCCTGAGTCCAGGTACGTCTGCAACCGCCAGTGGCGTTCGTTTCCAGATGCCACCGACAATCCGGACCTGATGAACCGTTATTTTGGAAGAAGTTTTTGTTTTGTCTTTTTTTAATGCCATTCTCTTTGATACCGTCATTCGTAAAACCGGCCTGTGTTATTTCTGATTGCCGACTACCACGGTAACCAATTCATTTTCAATCACTTTCTGGTGAAATGCCTTCTGTACATCTTTTATGGTTACCTTTTTGACCTTATCCGTCCAGGTATCCAGATAATCAATCGGCAGGCGATAATAACCAATCATCGAGACCAGATCCAGAATTTTACGGTTGTTATCCATTTTCATGGCAAAACTGTTGACCAGATGGTCTTTTGCCGCCTTCAGTTCAGCCTGTGTCGGTCCATTTTTCAGAAAATTGTCCAATGTTGAATTAACCACTTTCAAAGCCGCGTCGGCCTGTTTCTTTTCCGTTTGCAAACCAATCAGAAAAGGGCCTTTCTGAATCATCGGAGAAAAAGAACTGTACACACCATAAGTCAGCCCCCGTTTTTCACGAACTTCCTGCATGAGGCGGGAAGAAAAACCGCCACCGCCAAGAATGTAATTACCGACTGTCAGCGCAAAAAAATCGGGGTCACCCCGTTTTACTGAAGGCATCCCCATGAGAATATGCGCCTGAGTTGCCGGATGTGGAATGCTATCGGTTTTGGCGACGGTGGTTTTTACCTCCGGCATCACAGGCAAATCGTTTTTTGCAACAGCCAGTTTTTCACTGATCCGGTTGGCAATTTTTTTCGCACCATTTAAATCGGTATCGCCGACAATTGTGATGACGGCCCGGTTGGCGACATAGTGATTCTGGTGAAAGGAAACAAGATCGTCTCTGGAAATGGAATTGACCGTTTCAGGAGTAGCGCTGACGCCATAGGGATGTGACGGATAAATGTTCTTTTTGAAAGCCCTGGCGGCAATGGACTCCGGACGGGTTTCTTCTTCCCTGATGGAAGCGACAAGCCGTGCCTTGTCCCGATTGAGCAGTTCAGCCGGGAAAGAAGGCTTTGCCAACAAATCCGACAACAGTCCGATTGCCCTGTCCGATTGCTCCTGACCGGACAATACCCTCAGGGAATAACCGGCCTTGTCCATATCAACACTGTTGCTTCTCACTGCACCGACATCAGCAAACGTATCGAGAATCTTCGCTTCCGAAATTATCGCACCGCCTGCATCTCTGATGCCCTTGTCCAATGAAGCATTTGTCAGGCCGGCCAATCCGCTTTTTGCAGCCGGATCACGTCTTGAACCGGCATCGAAGTTCACATTGATATCGATAACCGGAATGGCATGCGTTTCGACAAACAGAACCTTTGTTCCATTTTGTGTCGTCCATTGCTGAATGGGAATGGCTGCCCATGCCGTTGTACTGACTCCAAGAAAAAACAGGATACCGACAAGCTTCCCTCTCAATGCCAGGGCAAGAAATTTTTCAGCGATTTTTTTCATATAAAACCTTCATCCATCCGTATAAGGAGCTGTCCTCTTTATTTTTTCTTTTCAGTCAATGCAACTGGCACCAGATTGGCCACTGTCAGTGAATCATCGGAAAAATATTTTTTTGCAACCGCCTGAACCTGTTCCGGTGTCACTTCTTTCAATTTTTCGATAATGCGGTCGATTTGTTTCTGTCCTATTCCCGACATTTCAAATACACCGATTTCCATCGCCTGACCGAACATGGAGTCCCGTTTGTAAATCTGGGAAGAAATCAGTTGTGTTTTGACCCTTTGCAATTCTTCCGGAGAAATGCCTTTCCCGGCAACATTCGCAATTTCCTGCTTCAGTCTTTTTTCCAGTTCGGCCACCGAAACGCCTTTTGCCGGGGTTCCTTCGATGACAAACAATGCCGGGCCACGACTGATGGCCGAATAATCCGCGCCCACTGCAATGGCTACCTGATCCTTTCGAACCAGAGAAGAAGACAGACGCGCATTGTCATAACCATCCAGCACCGTTGCCAGAACATCGAGGGCATAAACGTCACTATCCTTTTCAACATCTTTCAGAGCCGGAACCTTGTATGCCAGAACGACAGAAGGATTTTCTGCGGGTGCCTTGACCGCGACTCGTCTCTCGCCTTTTTGTATCGGTTCAACCTGCGGTTTTGTCGGGACCATTTTTTTCGGCTTGATGCGGCCAAAATGTTTTTCAGCCAGTTTTTTCACTTCCGCCGCTTTCACATCCCCGACGACGACCATCGTGGCATTGTTCGGCGCGTACCATCTTTCATACCAGTTTCGGGCATCGTTTACCGTCATATTCTGCAAATCGTTCATCCAGCCAACGACAGGCCAGTGATAAGGATGGGCATTGAATGCCGTTGCCCGCAATGCTTCGTCGACCAGTGCATTAGGCTGATCGTCCGTCCGCCAGCGGCGTTCTTCCATAACGACCCTGATCTCTTTCTGGAAATCCGCGTCCTTAAATTGCAAATTCTCCATACGGTCCGCTTCCAGCTCCATCATCTTCTCAAGATTTGCCTTCGGAATCTGTTGAAAATAGGCGGTGTAATCCGTATTGGTAAAGGCGTTGTCCTTTCCGCCCAAACCGGCGACGATCTTGGAAAGGCTGCCGTCGGGATATTTTTTCGTTCCCTTGAACATCATGTGTTCAAGCACATGGGCGACGCCCGTCGTTCCGTTCGTTTCATCCATCGAACCGACACGATACCAGACCATATGGGCGACAACCGGAGCCCGGTGATCTTCCCTGACAACGACTTTCATACCGTTGTTCAGGACGAATTCCTGAGCCGGTTCTGCCTGAACGCCATTCTGTACCCAGAATAGGACAAACATCAGACCAAACAACATTTTTCGAATTTTCATATTTGCAGCTCTGCTAGAATGATATTTTCTACGGATCTATTTAAACGTTTTTATTCAGTCTATTTTTGCCAATGTTTAGCTTCTTCAAAAAGAAAACCGGCGATATTCCGCCCGAACAGGATAACAGTGAATCCTCTTTGGCAGACTCGTCATTGACGCCACATGAGTCTTCTGAAGTCTCTCCCGGTAATATAGATGCATCTTCAGGCATTGCCAAGCAAGATACTGAAAAAAAGCAATCCTGGCTGAGTCGCCTCAAAAGCGGGCTTGCCAAAACCTCGGCCAATCTGAATATTTTCGGTGGAACCACCATCGATGAAGAATTGTTCGAAGAACTGGAAACAGCTTTGCTCGTTTCAGATGTCGGAATGCCCGCCACGGAATATCTTCTTGACGAACTTCGCCGGAAAGTGAAAGAAGAAAAGCTGACGCAGCCTTCTGAAATCAAGACGGCACTTGCCGCTTTATTGACCGATCTGCTGGCTCCCTTGCAAAAAAACCTCGAAATCGGCCGCCATAACCCTCTGGTTATCATGATGGCCGGTGTGAATGGCGCAGGTAAAACAACGACCATCGGCAAACTGGCGCAGCACCTGCAAAACAACGATCAGACCGTCCTTCTGGCAGCCGGTGACACTTTCCGTGCTGCCGCACGGGAACAGCTTGCCGTCTGGGGCGACCGGAATAAAATTACCGTCATCGCGCAGGAATCCGGCGATCCGGCTGCCGTCGCTTTCGACGCCGTTCAGTCAGCAAAAGCAAAAAACATCAACGTCGTCATGGTCGACACGGCAGGCAGGTTGCCGACGCAATCGCATTTGATGGAAGAACTTAAAAAGGTAAAACGGGTCATTGGTAAAGGGATGGATGAAGCGCCACACGAAATCATCCTTGTCATCGATGGAAACACGGGGCAAAACGCACTGGCACAGGTCAAGGCATTCGACGAAACCCTGGGCCTGACAGGCCTGATCGTCACGAAGCTGGACGGCACGCCGAAAGGCGGCATTCTGGCTGCCATCGCGAAAAATCATCCTGTTCCCGTTTATTTTATCGGTGTCGGTGAAAAAATCGACGATTTGCAACCCTTTGTTGCCGAAGAATTTTCAAACGCATTGTTGAGCTAATCATGAGCGCAATGATTCAATTTCAAAACGTATCCAAGTGCTATCCGGGCAATATCGTTGCCGTACAGGACGTTTCGCTTTCCATCAGTCAGGGTGAATTCGTCTTTTTGTCAGGCCCATCCGGAGCCGGAAAATCGACCCTGTTGAAAATGATCGCCGCCATCGAGCGGCCGGACACCGGGACATTGACGGTCAATGGACAGGAAATCGGCCAGCTGAAACCGGCGGGCATACCATATCTGAGACGGAATCTGGGCCTGATTCTCCAGAAGCAAAACCTGCTTCCGGACAGAACCATTCTCGCCAATGTCATGCTCCCCATGCTGGTGACCGGCACACCCAAAGACGAAGCCGATTCACGCGCACGGGCCGCCCTTGAAAAAGTGGATCTTGCCCATCGGGCAGAAGCTTTTTCCCCCACTCTGTCAGAAGGGGAACAGCAGCGTGTTGCAGTCGCCCGTGCCATCGTCAACCGGCCGCAAATCATTCTGGCCGACGAACCGACCGCCAATCTCGACCGGGCCAATGCAAACAAGGTCATCGACGCCATTACCTTCTTCCAGTCAGCTGGCGTAACCTGTGTCATTTCAACCCATGATGAGCAGCTCTTCGGCAAAGCGGACCGAATTGTTTTCCTGAATCAGGGAAAAATCGATCATATTGAACAACCCATGAATGGTAAACAAGCATGAATATCTGGTTTACAAATCATATTAATGCCATCGGCAATGCACTTGGCCAGTTTCGCCGTTCCCCCGGACATTTCTTTTTCAATATTCTTGTTCTGGCAATGACACTGGCGCTACCATTCGGTGGCATCACGCTGCTGGATAACATTCAGTCAGTCACAAGGCAATTGTCCGTTTCCCCTGAAATCAGCGTTTTTCTCAAAGCCGACACATCGCCAGCAGACGCTGCCGCTACAGAACAATCCATTACAAAAATATTTCAGGCGAAAAACCAGAATATCGAACTTGTATTCATAGCGAAAGATGCCGCATTGCAATCCCTTCAGAAAAAAACCGGACTTGCAGACGTCGTCGACTCCCTCGGAAGCAATCCACTGCCTGACAGCTACATTATCCGTCTGAAGGACGGTGCAGAAAGCCGCAACCTGTCTGCACAGATCGAATCGGCTGCCGCTCAATTGCAAAAAATCCCTTCCGTCGATAAAGTTCAGGTCGATTCCGACTGGACAAAACGGCTGGCCGCCCTGTTGAGCGTCATGCGAATGGGGCTGTTATTCCTCGCCATCATTCTCAGCGTGGTCGTCATCGTCGTCACGTTCAACACTGTCCGGCTTCAGGTCTTGATGCACCTCGATGAAATTACCGTCTCCTGGCACATCGGCGCCAGCAGGGCCTATATACGGCGTCCGTTTTATTACATGGGCATTTTTCTTGGCCTTTTCTCGGGAATAATCGCTCTCGTACTCATTGATGCATGCCTTTATCCATTCAATACCGTCATTGTTGAACTGGCGCAGCTGTACGGTTCCAGTTTTCAGCTGACACCGGTAAGCCCCCTTGTTTCTGCCATCCTGTTGGCAGGAAGTGCTGCGCTGGGCTGGCTCGGCGCCATCCTGTCTGTCAACCGCCAGCTCTGGAAAATCAACTGAATTTTCAGGACGCCGGTTTTGCGTTTTTCCATTCAAATGAGATAAAACAAAAGATCGGCGACCCTTTTCGAATAAAGTGAATGCTTCCCCGATGAAAGTTCCGTTTCTTTCAAAATCGGACAGCTCTGTTCATAATTAGCACTCTCATCACAAGAGTGCTAAAATAGAGCTTAATTAATTCAACCAAATAAAAAACAAAGGAGGAAGAATGAGCGCAAAGTCCGCACAAGCTTCATTGCTGCCGGTTAGCCGTCATGCCTTGGCTCCTGTTTTGACAGGTTCACTGGGTAATATTGAGGCTTACATCGCGGAAATCAACCGCTTGCCGATGTTGACTCAGGAACGTGAAACCGAACTGGCACAGCGTTACCATGAAAATAACGATCTCGCCGCGGCACAGGAACTCGTCCTGTCACATCTGAGACTGGTGGCTTCGATTGCCCGCAATTATCTCGGTTACGGCCTTCCACACGCCGACCTGATACAGGAAGGCAATATCGGATTGATGAAAGCCGTCAAACGTTTCGATCCGAAAATGGGCGTTCGACTGGTTTCGTATGCCATTCACTGGATCAAGGCTGAAATACATGAATACATTCTCCGCAACTGGAGAATGGTCAAGGTCGCGACAACCAAGGCGCAAAGAAAGCTGTTTTTCAACTTGCGCAGTCATAAAAGCGGCAATGAGGCCATGACAAGAGAACAGATTCGTTCCCTTGCCGAAAAACTGAATGTGAAAGATGAAGAAGTTTCCGAAATGGAAACGCGATTAAGCGGTCACGACATCGCTTTGGAAACGCAGCATGACGATGATGACGACAATTTCGCACCGATCGCGTATCTTTCATCTGAACAAACAGAACCGACGCGGGTTCTGGAAGCCAAACAGCATGATCGCCTGCAATCGGAAGGTCTGGCTGAAGCATTGGACAAACTGGATGACCGGTCAAAACGGATCATCGAGGCCCGCTGGCTGAAAAATGACGACGGCAGTGGCGCGACGCTGCACGATCTGGCTGAAGAATTCGGCGTTTCAGCCGAACGCATTCGTCAGATAGAAGCCGCCGCGCTGAAAAAAATGAAAAATACATTGGCCGCTTTCAGTTAAAAAGGTGCTTCACGCACCTTTTTAATTTTCCGGATAATTTCGTCCATAAAACTGCATCACTTTTTCCCCTGCTGGCAAGGAACTGTCTTTTTTAAAAGCATGAGCGACAATAATTTCGAATCCCAGCGATAAGTTCCCATTGCCGTCCCGGCTCTTTTCAAGCGATTTCAACAGTTTTTCATATTCGTTTTTTCCGAAAAGTCCCATGCGACGACCGGACATGGCATTCCCGCCGAAAGCTCGCACATCCGACAGCAATTTTTCCACGTCTTTATACGTAACATCGATCCATTCTCTCTCCAGCACCGGCTCCGTAAAACCGGCCTCGACCAGACCATCTCCCAGCGGAATCATGTCTGCAAATGAATGGACATGGGAATAAGAGTCGATGTTGGAAAAAGACTTTTTCAACTCCTCAAAAGTACCACTGCCGAAACAGGAAAACATCAAAAGCCCATTCGGCTTCAAAACACGATTCCATTCCCTGAAAACCTCAATGGGTGCAGGATGCCAGTGCAAAGCCAGATTGGACCAGATCAAATCGATCGAATTCGCTTCAAGCGGCAAAACCGCGAAATTCCCGCATACGAAACCTGTTACCGATCCGGATTTTTCCTGTTGCGCCTTAACCAGAACGGGCCATGACATATCGAGCCCAATCATATGAGCGCCGTCAAAACGCTTTGCCAGAAGAAGCGTATCCGCTGAATAACCGCATCCCGCATCCAGAATATAAGACGGATCGATTCTGACCAGCGACAAACGCTCGTCCATTCGGCTCGCGACTTCGCGTCTCATGAACTGTGAATCTCCGGTTTTCTCCGGTCTGTCAAATAATGATCGAACCTTTTCTAACTCAACAGGCATACAATCCACTTCTTTAAATGATCCGTTATCGAACAGTCAGTGTAATAATGATGTCCTGGATGGCATTGATGAATAAACAGATTTTACAGACAAGATGGAATACATGACGATGAATTTTAATTTTCTTCAATGTATTCCTTTCCTGACCGGGCTCATCAAAAACATTCCATCGCCCTGCGCCTTGTGTCATTCCGACAGTAACGACGGGATTTGTGACGATTGTTATCACCGGTACTTCTCTGCACAATGTCCGCGCTGTTCTAGATGCGCAAATGCCCTCCCCTTTCACGATCCTGAAAATGAGAATTTGCTGTGTGGTGATTGTGTGAAAAAACTCCCGTCGTTCGATGAAACGATTGTCGCTATCGATTATGAACCACCATTGGACCAACTCGTCCATTTGCTGAAATTCCATGCCAACTTGACCATGGCACCCATTATGGGAAAGCTGATAGTCAAGGCAATCGGGAAAAACAGGCGTCCGGTTTGCCCCGACTTTCTCATTGCCGTACCCCTTGGAAAACGACGACTGATCGAAAGAGGTTTCAACCAGTCTCTGGAAATAGCCAAAACACTTTCCCGTTCCCTGAAAGCCGATCTCGTTTTCGATCTGGTTGAAAGAATCCGGGAAACGGAAAAACAATCGACTATTTCGTTTAAAGAAAGAAAAAAGAACGTCCGTAACGCCTTCGGGATTGTTGAAACCAACAGGCACCTGATTCACAACAGCCACATCGGAATCATCGACGATGTCATGACAACTGGCGAGACACTCGAAGAAATTGCCGCCTTGCTGAAAAAAGCCGGGGCAGCACGGATTACCAATTTTGTTTTTGCCCGCACTCCACCCAAAAATTTGCAGGAGATTTAAATTGTTTCATGTCGTACTGGTAGAACCCGAAATACCGCCCAACACCGGCAATATCATCCGGCTTTGCGCCAATTCAGGAGCACAACTCCACCTGATCGAGCCCCTCGGCTTTCCGCTCGACGATGCAAAAATGCGCCGTGCCGGTCTGGACTATCATGAGTTTGCCACCATGAAAGTCTATAAAAACTGGAATGACTTTCTGGAAAAAATGACGCCAGACCCTTCCCGTATGTTCGCTTTCACGACCCGTGGAAGTTCGATCTTTTCCACACTGGAATTCAGGCCCGGAGATATGTTCATTTTCGGTTCCGAAACCAAAGGACTGTCTCCTGAAATTCATGCCTTTTTTCAGGACGGCCACCGTGTACGGCTGCCGATGAGACCGGACAACCGGAGCCTGAACCTGTCCAACAGTGTTGCGATTGCCGTTTATGAAGCCTGGCGGCAAAACGGATTCACCGGGGGCAATTGAACACAAGACAAATAAAAAACCCGGTTTTGAATATCTTTATTCAAAACCGGGTCAGGTACTAAAGGAAAGAAACTAGCCGAACATACCCTTGATCTTGTCCATCCAGGATTTCGCCTGAGGAGTATGTCTTGCGCCACCTTCGACAACCAGTTTGTCGAATTCACGCATCAATTCTTTTTCCCTGTCAGTCAGCTTGACAGGCGTTTCCACTTTTACATGGCAATACAGATCACCGGGCTGTGAGGCACGGACGCCCTTGATGCCTTTTCCGCGCAGACGGAAGGTTTTGCCTGTTTGAGTCCCTTCAGGAATATTGAAGGCAAGCCTGCTGCCCAAAGTCGGGACTTCGATTTCACCGCCCAAAGCGGCAATACCGAAAGAGATCGGAATTTCGCAATGAAGGTCATCCCCTTCACGCCGGAAAATGGCATGCGGCAATACCCGGATTTCGACATACAGGTCGCCCGGAGGCCCACCATTCTGACCCGGTTCGCCATTTCCTGCCGAACGGATACGCATTCCATCGGCAATACCTGCCGGAATCTTGACTTCGAGCGTCTTGTTTCTGCGGATTTTCCCGGCCCCCATACAGGTCGGACACGGTTCCTTGATCTCCTTGCCTGTTCCATGACACGTCGGGCAAGGTTGCTGGATACTGAAAAACCCCTGCTGCATCCGTACCTGCCCCTGACCGCCGCAGGTTGTACAGGTCGTCGGCGACGTACCGGGTTTTGCACCCGAGCCATGACAGGTTCCGCAGTTATCCCATGAAGGGACACGAATTGTTTTGGTACTGCCCTTGGCCGCTTCGTCAAGCGTGATATCAAGGTTGTAACGCATATCGGCGCCACGGTACATTTGCGGACTGCCACTTCTCTGTCCGCCACGTCCACCGCCGCCGAAAATATCGCCAAAGATGTCGCCAAACGCGTCGGAGAAATCAGCCGCACCCGCGCCGCCCGGATGCCCCCCCATATTCATATTGGGATCGACACCTGCATGACCGAAACGGTCATACGCTTCGCGCTTGTGCTCGTCCGAAAGCATTTCATATGCTTCCTTGACTTCCTTGAACTTTTCTTCAGCCGTTTTGCTGTCGGGATTGCGATCGGGATGATACTTCATCGCAAGCTTGCGATAAGCCTTTTTAATTTCATCATCCGAGGCATTTTTTGCAACCCCTAAAACCTCGTAAAAATCTCGCTTTGCCATCTTGTCCCACATAAAAAAAAGCGATTGTCGCAAAATCAGAATGTTCCAGATACCATTGTCGTTTCCAGAAGGAGCAGATTGGCATCGACATATCCGAAACTACGAAACCACAACGCCGGGCAGAAAATTCAATTCATTTTGATTTTCCTGCCCGGCGGATAAAGGCTGACAGTTTATCAGTCTTTGTCTTTTACTTCCTTGAAGTCTGCATCGACAACATCGTCTTCCAGTTCAGGTTCCGGTGCCGCTCCGGCCGAAGCGCCAGCTCCAGCCGCACCTGCAGCAGCCCCTTCCGGTGCCTGATCAGCGTACATCTTTTCACCCAGTTTCTGCGCAGCGGCAGAAAGTGCACTCATCTTCGAATCGATATCCGCCTTGTCGTCACCCTTCAAGGATTCTTCCAGATCCTTGATGGCGCTTTCAATGCTTTCTTTCGCAGGAGCATCCAGCTTGTCGCCATACTCTTCCATCGATTTTTTCGTCGTATGGACCAGTGCATCACCCTGATTGCGGGCTTCGGTCAATTCACGAACCTTGTGATCTTCCGCTGCATTGACTTCGGCATCCTTGATCATCCGCTGGATTTCGTCTTCCGACAGACCGGAATTCGCCTTGATGGTGATCTTGTTTTCCTTGCCGGTAGCCTTGTCTTTCGCACTGACATGCAAAATACCGTTGGCGTCGATATCGAAAGTCACTTCGATTTGCGGCATACCGCGTGGAGAAGCCGGAATACCTTCCAGATTAAATTCACCCAAAGCCTTGTTGCCGGCAGCCATTTCACGTTCACCCTGATAGACCTTGATCGTTACGGCAGGCTGATTGTCTTCAGCTGTCGAGAAAATCTGGCTGAACTTGGTTGGAATGGTCGTGTTTTTCTGGATCATCTTCGTCATGACACCACCCAGGGTTTCGATACCCAGAGACAACGGGGTCACATCCAGCAGCAACAGGTCTTTACGATCGCCGGAAAGAACCGCACCCTGCAAAGCTGCACCGACAGCAACCGCTTCATCAGGGTTGATGTCTTTACGAGGTTCCTTACCGAAAAACGCCTTGACCTTGTCCTGAACGGCAGGCATACGGGTCATACCGCCGACCAGAATGACATCGTCAATATCGGAAACGGAAAGACCCGCATCTTTCAAGGCAATACGGCATGGTTCGATCGTCTGGTCAATCAGGCCTTCAGCCAGAGATTCCAGTTTTGCACGGGTCAGTTTCATGTTCAGATGAACTGGCGCGCCATTTGCCATCGCAATATATGGTTCATTGATTTCCGTCTGTTGCGAAGACGACAGTTCGATTTTCGCTCTTTCAGCGGAAGCCTTGATACGTTGCAGGGCAATCGGATCTTTCTTCAGGTCAATACCGTTGATCTTGTTGAATTCATCAATGATGAAGTCGATGATACGCTGGTCGAAATCTTCACCGCCGAGGAAGGTATCGCCGTTGGTCGACAAAACTTCAAACTGTTTGTCGCCATCCAGATCGGCGATTTCGATAATGGAAATATCGAAGGTACCGCCACCGAGGTCATAAACGGCAATTTTCTTGTCGCCCTTGCCAGCCTTGTCCAGACCGAACGCCAAAGCGGCCGCCGTCGGTTCGTTGATGATACGTTTGACGTCCAGACCGGCGATACGGCCCGCATCCTTGGTTGCCTGACGTTGTGCATCGTTAAAATAGGCCGGAACGGTAATGACAGCTTCGGTCACTTCTTCACCGAGGTAATCTTCAGCCGTTTTCTTCATTTTGCGCAAAACTTCGGCAGACACCTGGGGAGGAGCCAGTTTCTTGTCGTTCAGAACGGAAACCCATGCATCATTGTTCTCAGCCTTGATAATGGAAAAAGGCATGATCGGGATGTCACGCTGGACTTCCTTGTCGTCGAATTTACGGCCGATCAGACGTTTGATCGCATACAGCGTATTCTTCGGATTGGTGACAGCCTGACGTTTGGCAGGTGCGCCAACCAGAATTTCGCCATCGTCCAGATAAGCGATGACGGAAGGTGTCGTACGATTACCTTCAGAGTTTTCGACAACACGTGGCTGGCTACCTTCAATAATGGCGACGCAGGAATTGGTCGTTCCCAGGTCGATACCGATGATTTTTGACATATTCTTTCCTTTCAATACCGTAAATTTTTTCAGGATTGGGTGTGAAAACCTCAACCGAATGATCTTTTCAACACTACCTGTTTGATCACTCCAATCCGCTACTGTTCCTTAGATAGCGATTTTTTTTTAAATTTCAAGACTTCTTCGGAGCTGCGACAACCACAACGGCCGGCCTTAACAAACGATCGGCCAGCGTATAACCCTTTTGCAAAACGGAAACGACTGTATTCGGGTCCTGATCGGCTTCAACCATCTGAATAGCCTGATGTTTCATAGGGTCCAGCTTTTCACCCTGTTCAGGAACGATTTCGAAAATCTTGTTTTGTTCGAATACCTGATTCAGCTGACGAAGAGTGGCATCAACCCCATCCTTGATGGAATCGACGGAAGGCACTTCTGTCTTCAATGCCATTTCCAGACTGTCTTTTACGCCAACCATGGACTGGGCAAAATTCTCGATCGCGAATTTATGCGCCTTGGCAATATCTTCCTGAGCGCGTCTGCGAATGTTTTCACCTTCGGCCTTGGCACGCAAAAACGCTTCCTGCATTTCGGCCGCCTGCTTTTCAGCATTTGCCAGTTTTTCTGCAAAAGCATCGTCTTCTTTTTCAACAGTTTCTTCCTCTGGCATTTCCACTTCCTCTACCAAAGGGTTGGCACTGTTATTTTCATTTTCCGGGTTTTGCACTGTGACCTCCACGTCAATATCTTTCAGAATTCTTTTGACATGGGGACAAGTGGAATAATTTCAAGGGAAAAAGGGAAAATAATTTTTCTTTGTGCAAAACGACAGAAAAATCAATGGGTTTTTAACATTTCCCGTGCGTGATTCAGGGTTGCGTCAGTGATTTCAACACCACCGAGCATACGGGCGATCTCCTGTATACGTTCATCGTCGGCCAGTTCGACAATACGGGAAACCGGATGGGGGACTTTATCAACAGACACCTTGCTGACCTGAAAATGGCGGTTTGCCTGACTCGCAACCTGGGGAAGATGGGTAACACACAAAACCTGGTGATCTTTTCCAAGTCTTTTCAACAAGCGCCCGACCACTTCGGCAACTGCACCGCCGACTCCCGAATCCACTTCGTCGAAAATCAGCGTCGGCGTTGCCGTCGCTTTCGAGGCAATCACGGAAATAGCCAGTGAAATGCGGGCCAGCTCGCCACCCGAAGCCACTTTCGCCAGCGGCCTCAATGTGGTGCCCGCATGGCCGGCAACCAGAAACTCAACCTGATCGACACCATAGGCATGAGGCGCTCCGACTGACACTTCAATCGAGAACCGGCCTCCAGACATATGGAGATCTTCCATAATGGAAGTCACCATATCACTCAATTCTTTTGCCGCTTCACGCCGTTTTCGTGAAACCGTCTCAGCCAGCTGAAAATACCGCTTTTGCGCTTCAGTTTCCTGTTTGTGCAATCCGTCTATATCGAAAAGCTCGCCAAGCTTTTGCAGCGCCGCTTTCTTTTCACTCAACTCGGCATGCAAAAATTCCGGCTGTACCTTGAACTGGCGTGAGGCGGAATGCAGCGCTTCCATTCTTTTTTCGACCGTATTCAAAAGCCCGGGATCGAGATCGGCACGGGAAAGATAATCTTTAAGAGCGTAAGACGCTTCCTGCAACTGGATTTTCGCCGACTCCAGCAATTCAACGACAGGAGCCAGTTTCTGGTCGTAAGCCGTCAGTTTCGATAAATTCTGTTCAAGCGCATGCAAACGGGACAAGACAGGCTGATCGGATTCAACAATCTCCGAAACGGCAGCTCCTGCGCCTTCAATCAGGCTTGCCGCATGAGAAAGGCGGTCATAATCGCTGTTGACCCGTTCCCATTCGCCCTCTTTCGGATCGAGCTTTTCCAGTTCATTGACCTGCCATTCGAGATGTTCTTTTTCAGCAAGAATTTTTCTGGAATCGTTCTCGACTTCTTCGATTTGTCGGGATAAAGCCTGCCAGACCCGATATCGGATGGACAACTCTTCCAGTTCAGCTTGCAAACCGGCATGTCTGTCCAGAAGCAGGCGCTGCTCATCCTGTTTCAGCAACAACTGGTGGGCATGCTGGCCGTGGATATCGACCAGAAGGGAAGCCAGTTCACGCATCTGGGAAGTCGTGACAGCCACCCCATTGATAAATCCCCGTGACCGCCCCGAACTGTCAATCGTTCGGCGAATCAGCACAGAATCGTCCCCGGCATCGATTTCATTAGCCCTTAGCCATTCCGTAACCGCTTCGTTTACAGAAAATTCCGCACCGATATCAGCCTTGCTGGCTCCCTCGCGAACGACACTGGAATCCCCACGGCCACCCAGCGTCAATTGCAGCGCGTCGATCAGGATCGACTTGCCCGCACCGGTTTCACCCGTCAATGCGGAAAAGCCGGAACTGAAGTCCAGTTCCATGCTGTCGACAATAACAAAATCATGAACAGTGAGCGCTCGGAGCATGTGAATTTACGGTTTCAATGAATCGGCTGACAATCAATGAATAAGGCAAAATCCTAGTCAACGACTTTTTCACGTCTGGAAATCTCGTTCCAGTGCAACTTGTTACGCAAAGTATCGTAATAACTCCATCCCATTGGATGAAGGAAAGTAATCGTGTCTGCCGAACGCTTGATGAATATCCGGTCGGAATTTCTCAGGCTGGCAAAAGACTGGGAATCGAAATTGATGCTCGGCTGATTGGCTTCCACGACTTCCACAACGATTTCACTGGTATCCGGAATGACAATAGGCCGGTTCGATAGCGTATGCGGAGCGATCGAAACAAGCACAATCCCGCCAAGATTCGGATGCAACATCGGACCACCGGCAGAGAGGGAGTAGGCAGTCGACCCCGTCGGCGTCGAAATAATGAGGCCATCCGAACGCTGCTGATACATAAAGTGACCGTCCACATGGACACGAATGTCGATCATGCCCGAGCCACCTCCACGGGAAATGACGATATCGTTAAACGCTATGGCATGATGAACGGTTTCACCGGCGCGGATAATGGAACCTTCCAGCAGAAAACGCTGCTCGGAAATATATTTCCCTTTCAGCATTTTATCCAGCACCAGCAACATGCGGTTCAACGGAATATCCGCCATGAACCCCAGATGGCCGTGATTGATCCCGATCATCGGAACGCTATAAGGAGCCAGCTGCCGGGCAATCCCCAGCATGGTTCCGTCGCCACCGATAACGATAGCCGCTTCAGCCTGTGCACCGATCTCTTCCAGATTCATCGATACAATGCCCGGCGTCGAAATATTGGCTGCCGTTTCAGATTCGTAGACAACAGTATGACCTGCCTCCGCCAGGAAGTTGGCGACCTTCTCCATCGACTGGATAATACTGCTGATATATACCCTCGATACGAGTGCGAAAACTTTCTTTTTTGGCTGCATTTTTATCCGTGAATTAGCTATAACGAACAGTTTCAGATTACACCAAAAATCCCTTTCTGAAACAGAAAATATTCCAATCAAATAACATAATCCGTCAAAACCCTGATTTTCTCCTTTATTTTATCCGGAAGAGTGCAGTTAAAATCCCACAAAAACAGGGGATTTTTCCGGGGAGAAAGACAATTTTCCTGCATTTTGAAATTTTTAAAACATTCCGTAGTCAAAAAAGCCTTATAAATCATTAAAGATCATATTGTTCTCAAAACATGGAAATCAACAGGATATATAATTAACAATTACATCATTTCACGAAAAGAAAAACAAAGTCAAAATGTCTCTTGAACCGCGTGCACTGACCTTATTGAAAACTCTGGTTGAACGGTATATTGCCGAAGGTCAGCCCGTCGGTTCGCGTGCCCTGTCCAAATTATCCAAGCTGGATCTGTCTCCTGCGACTATCCGCAATATCATGGCCGATCTGGAAGAAATGGGTTTTGTCTCGAGTCCGCACACCTCTGCCGGAAGAATACCGACCCCGCGAGGCTATCGTGTATTCGTCGATACGCTTTTGACCGTCCAGCCAGTCAGTGAAAATGCGATCGAGTCGAATCTCCAGCTAAGCCCGCAACTTGGAAAACCCCAAAAGATCATTTCCAATGCAGCCCAGATGTTATCCTCGCTGACACAATTTGCGGGAGTCGTACTGTCCCCACAACATGAATCCGCATTTCAGCAAATTGAATTTTTACGTCTTTCCGAAAAACGGATATTGCTGGTTATCGTGACCCCGGACGGCGACGTCCAGAACCGCCTGCTTCTGACCGAAGTCGATTACACGCCCTCGCAACTGAACGAAGCCGCCAATTACATTAACAGCCAATACAATGGCCTGAGCTTTAATGAAATCCGGCTGCGACTGCAAAGCGAGCTGAAAGAAATCCACAGTGATCTCTCCAAGCTGATGCAAACCGCCATCGAAGCCGGTGACGAAGCGGTATCGGACAATAGTGAAGATGTCGTCATTGCTGGCGAAAACAACCTGTTGAGCGTCAACGACTTTGCCTACGACATCCATTCCCTGCGCAAGCTGTTCGACATGTTCGAACAGAAAACGGCACTGATGCAATTGCTGGATGTTTCCAGCAAGGCCAGCGGCATCCAGATATACATCGGAGGCGAGTCACAACTGCTCCCGATGGACGACATGAGTGTCGTCACGGCTCCTTATCAGGTCAACGGAAAAATAGTCGGCACACTGGGTGTCATCGGGCCGACACGGATGGCCTATCAGAAAGTCATTCCCATCGTGGATATTACAGCGCGCCTGCTGTCAAACGCGCTTTCCCATCCTTGAAAATTAACGGAAACGATTGATTTCGTCACGTGTTTTGATGGCGGCCTGACGGGAAACGCTGGCGTAATTCTCGTTCTGGTCAATGCCTGCGTACAGAATGGCACGCGAAGAATTGATCATCATTCCACGCCCATTGGCCGTGCGGCCGGCGTTGACCGTCGCTTCGATATCGCCGCCCTGGGCGCCAATACCCGGAATCAGCAAAGGCATATCCCCGATAATGGAGCGGACTTCTGCGATCTCATGAGGAAACGTTGCGCCAACCACCAGGGCACACTGCCCGTGCGTATTCCATTTTTCAGCGACCAGATGAGCCACGTGTTGATAAAGCGGAATGGTTTTTCCGGATTCGCTGACTTTCAGGAACTGGAGGTCAGATCCGCCGGGATTGGAAGTACGTGCCAGAACAATCGCTCCCTTGCCCGTATATTCCAGATAAGGTTCGACCGAGTCGAATCCCATATAAGGGCTCAGAGTAACGGCATCGGCGTTATAACGTTCAAAAACTTCCCTGGCATATTGCTGCGCCGTTGCGCCGATGTCGCCACGCTTGGCATCCAGAATGACAGGGATGTCCGGATAATTCTCACGGATATAACTGCAGATGTCTTCAAGTTGATTTTCCGCTCTGGCTGCATGAAAATAGGCAATCTGGGGTTTGAATGCACAGACAAGATCGGCCGTTGAATCGATAATGTTCTTGCAAAAAGCAAAAATACTGTCGGGTTGCCCACGGAGATATTCCGGGAAACGTTTTGTATCCGGATCCAGCCCGACACACAAAAGCGAATTGCTTTTTTCCCACGCAGCCGATAGTTTTTCAATAAATGTCACTGTAATATCTCCGTAAATAAAAATTGCACCACATCATATTATCGCCCAGCTATGTCACAGTTATCCAGAAAAGAATGGTTTTTGCTCCTGTTTCTTACCGTTTGTTGGGGACTTAGCTGGCCAATCATGAAATTCGGCATCCGTTATTTCCCGCCGATCACATTCCGGACACTGGGTTTGCTTGCTGCCTTGCCCATCCTGTTCATATTTGCACGATCACAACACGCCTCGCTCGCCATTCCAAAAGGTCATCTTCTGTCACTGATCAAGTTGTCCATACCGAATGTGCTCGTCTGGAATACGATGATCATTCTGGGTATCGGGATGCTTTCTTCAGGTCGTGCTGCCATTCTCGGATACACCATGCCCATCTGGGCCGTTCTGGCCGGATTCATTCTGTACAAAGACAAATTGAGCCCTATGGCATGGCTGGGTGTAATTTGTGCCGGTTCAGGCGCAATCCTTCTTTTATCCGGTGAATTTTCCAATATTGCCGGCAAACCGCTCGGCACCATTCTCGTTTTGATCGGAGCCTGCAGCTGGGGTTATGGAACTGTTGAAATGCGAAAAACCGTCCTTGCGATGCCGTCGATCTCCGTCACATTCTGGATGATCGCCATCAGCGCCATTCCATTGACGATTTATACCGTCATTTTCGAGCATTCAAAATGGCATCAGGTTGATGCATGGGGATGGGCAACCATTGCCTACAATGGACTGATGGTCTTCGGTATGGCGAATATCATCTGGATCCAGATGGCAAGGAAACTGCCTCCCGTTGTATCGAGCCTGTCAGTCATGATGATCCCCGTTGTCGGTGTTTTTTCCGGAACATTGCTGCTGGCTGAAGCACCTAGATGGCAGGATTATGCCGCACTGGTATTGATACTGGCATCAATGAGTACCGTCTTGCTGAAACCCTCACGAAACCATAAAGAAGAGGCTGAAGACATTCCCCGAAAAGATCCGCAATGATAGCGAATTCCGATTGCAGAGATACTAGCGCCCGCGCCGGTCAACCAGATTCTGCAATTCATCCGTATAAACACAGTATTGTGCTTTTCCGCTGCGCTTGGCTGATAAAAGAGCAAGATCACTTTGCTTGATCAATTGATCGATATGCATTTTGGGATCTCTCGAAAAGGCGATACCCACACTGACCGACAATATTTTCAGGTTCTCCGAAGCGTCAAACACCTTTTGCATTTCTTCCAGAATATGAGCAGCCTTATGCTCGAGTTCTCGCTGATTGCATTCTTCCACCATAGCAATCAGGAATTCATCGCCGCCGATACGGCAAATCAGATCATCGGGACAACAAAATCCCAGAATGTCACCCACCGTTTTCAGGGTATCATCGCCGACCTGATGACCGTGCAAGTCATTGATGAGCTTGAAATTATCCAGATCGACGTAAAGAAGGCTGACCTGAGGAGCATGGCAATTTTCTATTCTTTCATAGAAATAACGCCTGTTATACAAACCGGTCAAAACATCCGTATTGGCACTCAGCATCAGGCGCTCCTCGAATGTCCTCTCTGTCGTCACATCCCGGCAAATACACAGTTTGCCGATAAAACTGTCAAATACATCGACAATCGGTTCTTCCGATATTTCGACAATTCGCGTGATACCTTTATTCTTCAGGCAAACCTCGATTTTGCCTGTCTCATTCACTTTCGAATTCTTCAGAATGGATTTTTTCCATTTTTCGAAGTCCACGCCGATCACATTAATCGGTTTTACTTCAAAATATTCCTCGAATTTTCGATTGATGTCAGTGATTCGTCCCTTGTCGTCATACACCAGAATGGCAAAAGGCATGCTCCTGAGGATGATTTCCAGTTCAACCGTCATATTGCCCAGATCGGTCACGTCATGCGCGACACCGACTGTCCCCATCAATTCACCATCTTCGTCAAACAACGGCGACTTGTAAGTCTTGAACTGGCGCATTCCCTGCTTGCTTTTGACCCTTTCATCGAACACACAGGTTTTGCGGGCCTGCAAAACCATTTCCTCGGATTCCAGACAGATATATTCGCCACAGGCATACTCATCCGGTTCAATATCCCAGATATAGTAATGTCCACGCCCTTCTACATCGCTTCTGGTTTTTCCGACCGCATTGCAAAAGGCATTGTTGACCTTGAGATGAGAACCACGAATGTCCTTGAACCAGACAAGATCCGGAATACTGTCCATAGCCGTATGCAGATAAGTATGAGTCAGATAAGCATCTTTTCTCAACTTGATCTGTTTAAATACCTGTTGAAAATGAAATGAGACAAGTTGCGGAGAGAGCGGAGTCATCCAGATATCGCTACACGACTCCATATCGTTTTTCGACAAGCCGTCGGCTTGCCCGGAAGAACCGCAAAAAATCAGGAAGGCATTCTGTTTACACAAGCGGCGAATATTGGCCAGGCTCTCCTGCACGGGAACATCGATTATGACAATATCCCCTTTCCGGGCTTCATCCGGATTGAATTCAGACAGAACAACAGGAAAATATTCAAAATTTTCCAATGGTTCGATTTTCCGGATTTGTGACAACCAGATATCGTCACGACTGAAAATTTTAATGGCGAGTTTGCACCGGTACATAAATTCTCCACAACACAAATATAGAGATGCCTTTTATCTTTCAATCGCAAGCGACAAGGCGGCCACTTGTAAAAAACTTTAATTCCCCAGTTTCTCTATAGAGAATATCATTTTTATAATTTTTTGCTATAAAAAAACATTCAGAATAGTTCCACGTTGCAATATTTGTTAAAAGCACAACAAAAAAGGCAGCTTTCGCTGCCTTTTTCAAAACAAAGTTATTTTGTTTACTTTTTTTCAACCTTTGCATCTTTGGATTGAGCATTACAATCATTTTCAATAATGATGACACTTGGCGGTTTTACCGCATCTGTCGCAGCTGGAGCGACAACAGCCGCCGGTTTTTCTACCGGTGCGACATAACCGGCCGTCATGGGCAACATCGGAACGACCAGCAGGGCAACGATATTGATAATCTTGATCAATGGGTTGACTGCAGGGCCAGCCGTATCCTTGTATGGATCGCCGACTGTATCGCCTGTGACAGCGGCCTTGTGAGCTTCAGAGCCCTTGCCACCGAAGAAACCGTCTTCGATATATTTCTTGGCATTATCCCAGGCACCGCCACCCGTCGTCATCGAAATGGCAACGAACAAACCGGTCACAATCGTACCCATCAACACACCACCCAAAGCCGCAGGCCCTAAAGCCAGACCGACAACGATCGGAACGATAACCGGCAACAGGGACGGAATAATCATTTCCTTGATCGCGGCAGACGTCAGCATATCGACAGCCTTGTCGTACTGTGGCTTGGCCGTGCCTTCCATAATGCCAGGGATTTCCTTGAACTGTCTGCGAACTTCAACGACAACGGAACCGGCTGCACGACCGACTGCTTCCATCGCCATTGCGCCGAACAGGTAAGGGATCAGACCGCCGATAATCAGGCCGATAATGACTCTTGGATTGGACAAATCGAACGACGTCGACAAGCCAATGGAATCCAGTGCATGGGTATAATCGGCAAACAGAACCAGTGCTGCCAGACCGGCCGAACCGATAGCGTAACCTTTCGTCACAGCTTTCGTCGTATTGCCGACAGCATCCAGCGGATCGGTAACGGCACGGACGGAATCCGGCATACCGGCCATTTCAGCGATACCACCGGCATTATCGGTAATCGGACCGTATGCATCGAGTGCAACGACGATACCGGCCATGGATAACATGGACGTTGCAGCAATCGCGACCCCGTACAATCCACCACAGAACTGATAAGTAATGTAAATGGCGGCACACACGGCGAGAACCGGATAAGCGGTCGATTTCATGGAAACGCCCAGACCGGCAATGATGTTGGTGCCATGACCTGTCGTGGAAGCTTCAGCGATATGCTTGACCGGTTTGAAATCCGTACCGGTATAGTATTCCGTGATGTAAACCATCAAACCGGTCAGAACGATACCGACCACGGCTGCACCCATCATCTGGTAACGCATGTCTTCCGGCATGATCCACCATGTGACGCCGACGAAACCGATCAGCGACAGGATCGCGGACCACCACAAGCCTTTGTACAGGGCAGACATGACTTTCTTGTTTGGATCGGCCTTGACCATTGAACAACCGATAATGGAACCGATAATCGAAACGCCACCGAGCAATAAAGGATAAATGATGGCCTGTGTCGTCGCATTCGTAATCAACAGGGAACCCAGCAGCATCGTTGCGATCAGCGTCACGACGTAGGTTTCGAAAAGGTCAGCCGCCATACCTGCGCAGTCGCCGACATTGTCACCGACATTATCGGCAATAACGGCAGGATTGCGTGGGTCGTCTTCAGGAATACCGGCTTCGACCTTGCCGACCAGATCGGCGCCGACGTCAGCACCCTTGGTGAAGATACCACCACCCAGACGGGCAAAAATGGAAATCAGGGAAGCGCCGAAAGCCAGACCGACCAGAGGTTTGATCAGGTCATGAGGAGAAAGGCTGGCAGCCGATGGCAGATAGGAAAGGACAATATAAAAAAGGGAAACGCCCAGAAGTCCCAGACCGGCTACGAGCATGCCGGTAATCGCCCCACCGCGGAATGCAACGTTTAAGGCACTTTGCATGCCATTCACCGCTGCCTGTGCCGTACGGACATTGGCGCGAACCGAAACGTTCATCCCGATAAAACCGCAGGCTCCGGACAAAACCGCACCGACCAGAAAGCCGATTGCCGTCGCCCAGCCCAGACCGGGAATAAAGCCGATGATGATAAACAGCACAACACCTACAATACCGATCGTCCGGTATTGCCGTGCCAGATACGCGGCGGCGCCTTGCTGAATTGCGTGGGCAATCTCCTGCATCCTTTCATTTCCGGCGTCCTTTGCCAGAATCCAGCTACGGGTGACCAGACCGTAAATAACGGCCAGCACACCGCATGCAACGGCAAACCACAAACCTACAGCCATAATGACTCCTTTATCAGATTGACGTTCTACTTCTTCAGTTTAATGAGAATGTCGGTTGCCCACGAATGAGATCAATTCTTCAGCGCGTCGATAATACCTGCGCGGATCTGTTCAATCGGGCCGACGCCGGAGAGCTTGCGATACTGGGGGGCACCCGGTGCACCGGACTGGGCCCATTTGCTGTAATAGCCAACGAGCACTTCAGTCTGGTCGTGATAAACAGCCAGTCTCTTCTTGACGGTTTCTTCCTTGTCGTCGTCACGAATGATGAGATCTTCTCCCGTCAGGTCATCCTTGCCTTCTGTTTTGGGGGGATAGAATTCGACGTGATACGTTCTTCCGGAACCCGGATGGACACGTCTGCCGCTCATGCGGGCAACAATCGTTTCGTCCGGCACATCGATTTCAACAACATAATCGATAGCGATACCGGCATCTTTCATCGCTTCGGCTTGACCGATCGTACGAGGGAATCCATCGAACAGATACCCTTTTTCACAATCAGGCTGTTTCAAACGATCCTTGACCAGATTGATAATCAGTTCATCGGAAACCAGACCACCGGATTCCATGATTTTTTTCGCTTCGAGACCAAGAGGTGTGCCTGCAGCGACAGCTGCACGCAACATATCGCCGGTTGAAATCTGCGGAATACCGTATTGTTCACGGATAAAAGCCGCCTGTGTGCCTTTGCCTGCACCCGGAGCTCCCAACAATATTAGACGCATTACAAAATTCCTAAAAATATGAATAAAAAAAATGACGGCCTGTTCTCTGTTTGCGGTCAACTCACGCCAATATACGACAAGCCATCTTTGAAATAACTGATTCTACCTTGGAATCCAAACAAATTCGACAATTGTCAATAAGGATTGTTGCAATTAAAAAGCACGCCTGACGCGTTCCAGATCCTCTGGCGTATCGACACCGGCCTCGGGAATCTTTTCCGTTACGTGCACGGCAATCGGATAACCATGCCAGAGTACACGCAACTGTTCCAGTGATTCAATCTGCTCTATCGGGGAAATGGAAAGGGAAGAGTATGTCTGAAGGAAATCGTTGCGGAATGCATACAGGCCGATATGACGCAAGGCATTGAATGGATTGGGAAAGGTTTTGTCCGGTTTTGAATAACCGTCCCGGTACCAGGGAATGGCTGCCCGTGAAAAGTACAGCGCCTTGTTGAACCGGTCCAGAACGACTTTGACGAAATTGGGATTGAAGATCTCATCCGGCTGTTCCATCCGGTGTGCGGCAGTCGCCATCGGCACGTTTTCCGAAACAAGCGCCGCCGTTGCCGATATCAGTTCTGGATCGATCAGGGGTTCGTCTCCCTGAACGTTAACCACCACATCGGTGGCAGACCAATTCATTTTTGCCGATACCTCGGCAATACGGTCAGTACCCGAAACGTGGTCTTTTCTTGTCAGCACAGCTTTAACCGCCTGTTTTTCGCAGGCATCGACAATCGACTGATCGTCTGTAGCCACAATGATATCTTTCGCTCCAGCCAAAGCAGCCTTTTCAGCCACTCTGACCACCATAGGTTTTCCGCCTATATCCGCAAGCGGCTTGTTCGGCAAACGGGTCGATGCCAGCCGTGCGGGAATAACGACATAAAAGGACATAATCAATTAAAAGAAAGGATGAAATTCAATATTTGTCAGGCAACTCTTCCAGCACACGCGCCTGATCCTCCCACATAATGGGAATACCGTCCCGAACCGGATAGGCCAGTCTGTCCCCACGACAGATCAGTTCCTGTTTTTCCCTGTCGTATTGCAATTTGCCCTTGCATAAAGGACAAACCAGTATTTCAAGCAAGTCTGCATTCACGGCATTTCTCCACTATCCGGCGTTCCAGCTCATCATTATTATCGATTTCCACCCTGGCAGGAACCACCCATATACGTCCATCCGACACTATTTCTTCAATTTGGGCACACTTCACGGCATCTTTTTCAGTGATCAGGATAATATCGGCGTCCAGTTTGCCAAACGGATTCGATGAAAAAGCGAAATGATCCGGCAAGGGCATTTCCGTGAAATCCAGTCTTGCCATGCGCAAGGAAGCGAAAAAGCGGGACGGATTGCCGATCCCGGCCGCTGCGACGGTTTTCAGCGTTTCTCCTGAAGAACCTGTCTGGATTTCCTTCAATTTTTTGACGTGTGTCCGGTCTTTCAACTGTTCTGCCCTGTCGGTGACCATTCGCATAAGAAACATGTCATCCACGTAAATGGGATTGCCCGGAGCCGGGCTGTTATTTCCGTTGATGACGGTAAAATCACGGCGTCGCGAAACCGGTTCACGCAAAGGGCCAGCCGGCAACATCCATCCATTTCCGCCGCCGCGTCCGTCAAATAACATGATTTCCACATCGCGGGCCAAAGCGTAATGCTGCATGCCATCATCAGAAATAATAATATCTACTTCAGGATGGTGCGACAGCAAAAACAGGCCTGCTTTTACCCGATTGCGACAAACGACAAGCGAACATCCGGTCTTGGAAACGATCAGCAACGGCTCGTCACCAGCCCGATCCGATTTCGAGTGGTCCGTCACCAGCGCAGGATCGTCGTTCGAAGCGCCATACCCTCTTGAAATGACACCGGGATTGAAACCTGCTTTCCGGAGCGTATCGACAAGCCAGATGACCAGAGGAGTCTTGCCCGTTCCACCCACAAAGACATTCCCGACAATAAGGACAGGAACAGGAAGACGATACGATTTGAACCACCTGTTTTTATAGGCAAAACGGCGGAAAGCGACGACAAGCCTGAAAAGCAGGGACAAGGGCCACAGAAGCGCGGAAAACAATCCACGTTTCATCCAGATGTTCATCCATCCACTTGCTTTGCTGTTTTGCTGGCTCAAAAAGACCCTTTCGCTTCCTTATACCGCACAAAAGACCATTATTCAGATTTTACCTGTGTAGCAAACGTCAATCTGTCCAGACCGGCAAGTCGCGCAGCCTCGAGAATATGAATGACATTCTGGTGACGGGCAGCGCCATCGGCAGAGATGATCACAACCGGCCCTTTTCCATCATCCGTCTTCGGCACCCGTTTCTGCATTTCAGAAGCGAGCTGGGAAGGGCTGACGTAAGGGATACGCTCATTATTGATGGCAAAATCACCTTTGGCATCGACAGACACATTCAATTCCAGCATACGCTGTGGCGATTTTTCGGCATTGGCCACAGGCAAGGTAATCTGCAATTCGGAAAACTTGCTGTACGTCGTGGTCACCATCAAAAAAATCAGGATAACCAGAAGCACATCGATAAAAGGAATCAGGTTGATTTCAGGCTGCTCATGGTTTTTTCCGCGTCGAAAATTCATGTTCACCTCTTTCTTTCCCGATTAACGTGAGGAACAGATCACATCGACAAGCCTTGCCGATTGTCTTTCCATCTCGATCAGAAAACTGTCGACAAGCGCCCGGAAATGACGATAAAAAACGAGAGTCGGCATGGCAATCAGCAAACCGAAGCCGGTATTGTAAAGCGCCACAGAAATCCCGTGAGCCAGTTCCGCAGGATTGGCCCCTCCGGCATTTTGTGAACCGAAAATCTCGATCATCCCGACAACCGTACCGAACAGGCCCATCAGGGGAGCCAGCGTGGCAATCGTCCCGATCGTCGTCAGAAAGCGTTCCATCTGGAGAGCGACACTGCGGCCGGTTTCTTCCATCGCTTCCTTCATATTGTCGCGGGAAACATCGGAATGCTGCAATCCGGTCGCCAGCACTGTCCCCAAAGGCGAACCCTTTTCCAGTTTGTCGATTGTCGCCGCATCCACACGACCTTCACGATACTCACGTATGACCTGATCCAGAAGATGTGGCGGCAAAATCTTTCGGCGTCTCAGATAAATGAGACGTTCGATAATCAGGGCCAATGCAATAACAGAGGCGATCAGCAAAAACCAGATCGGCCATCCTGCCGCTTGAATGATTGAAAACACGAAAGCCTCCAGACGAAAATCAAAACTTGTTTATCAGTCAGCCTGCTTTTATAACCCGAGCCGTTCTCTCATGTTGGCGATGGCATTTTTAACCTGGAGAGGTGCCGTACCACCGATGTGATCCCGCGCCTTGACCGATCCTTCGAGTGTCAGAATTTCCATCACATCCGATTCGATCAGGTTTGAAAATTCCCGCATCTGTTCCAGCGTCATTTCACTCAGATCACAGCCTTTTTCCACACAAAACCGTACCGCTCTTGCGACCGCTTCATGTGCGTCACGGAAAGGAAGTCCTTTTTTAACCAGATAATCGGCCAGATCGGTTGCCGTAGCATACCCCTGAAACGCCGCCTGACGCATCATTTCCGGTTTGACCGTAATCGCGCTGACCATATCCGCAAAAATACGCAAGGTATCCGATACCGTATCGACCGTATCGAAAAGCGGTTCCTTGTCTTCCTGATTGTCCTTGTTATACGCCAGAGGTTGGCCTTTCATCAGCATCAGCAGTCCTATCAGATGACCATTGACGCGACCGGTTTTGCCTCTTGCCAGTTCCGGCACATCCGGATTTTTCTTTTGCGGCATAATCGATGAACCGGTACAAAAGCGATCCGCAATATCGATAAAACCGACTCTCGGGCTCATCCAGATAATCAGTTCTTCCGACATTCTGGAAATATGTGTCATGATCAGGGCGGCATCGGCGCAGAACTCGATAGCGAAATCCCGATCGGAAACCGCGTCCAGCGAATTGCGGCACACTTCTTCGAATTCCAGCGTTTTCGCCACTCTTTCCCGATCGATTGGAAATGTCGTGCCTGCCAGTGCAGCGGCGCCCAGCGGGAGACGATTGACGCGTTTTCTGCAATCCCTCAAACGTTCGATGTCACGATTGAACATTTCGGCATACGCCAGCAAATGATGGCCGAAGGTAACAGGCTGGGCGACCTGCATATGGGTGAAACCGGGCAAAATCGTGTCGAAATGCTTTTCGGCCAGATTGAGCAGGGATTCGCACAAACGATGCAATAAATGGTCGATATCGTCGATTGCGCTACGCATGTACAGACGGATATCGGTCGCGACCTGATCGTTTCTGGAACGTCCCGTATGCAAACGCTTTCCGGCATCCCCGATCAGATCGGTCAGACGGCGTTCAATATTCATATGAACGTCTTCGAGCGCAATCTGCCAGTCGAAACTGTCATTGGCGATTTCCTCCGAAATCTGTTTCAGGCCGCGCATGATATCGGCAAGATCCTGCGTACTGATAATCTTCTGTGCACATAGCATTTCGGCATGTGCAAGAGACCCCTGAATATCGAAAGCGGCCATCCGCTTGTCGAACGTCACCGACGCCGTATAACGTTGAACCAGTTCGTCCACCGGTTCCGAGAACCGTCCGGACCATACATCGCTTTTAGTTGAAGATTTTTCGCTCATAATAAAATCCTGTTGAATAGGCAGGATTATAGAACAAGCTGCCCCAAACAAGGAAACACGTCAGAAAATAAAGCCTGATAAGAAAATCCCCGCTTTTCGCGGGGATTTCCATTCAGTTGAGATAAATCAGGAAATATCCCTAACCGCGCCACGGTCGGCCGAAGCGGCCGTTGCCGCGTAAGCTTTCAATGCCTTGGAAACCTGACGGTCACGATTGACCGGTTTCCATGCATCGGCGCCTTTGGCTTCCATCTTCTGGCGACGCGCTTTCAACTCATCGTCAGAAACCCGGAGCTGGATGCTGCGAGCCGGAATATCGATATCGATCATATCGCCTTCCTCGATCAGGCCGATAGCGCCACCGGAAGCCGCTTCAGGAGAAGCATGACCGATCACCAGACCGGAAGAACCACCGGAAAAACGACCATCGGTAAACAGGGCGCAAGACGTACCCAATCCCTTGGATTTGATATATGAGGTCGGATACAGCATTTCCTGCATACCCGGGCCACCTTTCGGGCCTTCGTAACGAATGATGATGACGTCACCCGCATGAACCTTGTCGCCTAAAATCGCATCGACAGCATCTTCCTGACTTTCGAAAATCCGGGCTTTGCCGGAAAATTTCAGAATGCTGGAATCGACGCCTGCCGTTTTGACGATACTGCCCTTTTCAGCGATATTGCCATAGAGCACAGCAAGACCACCATCTTGTGAATAGGCATGAGCCTTGTCGCGGATACAGCCGGACACGCGATCGGTATCCAGTTCCTCAAAACGGGAATTCTGCGAAAAGGCCTCGACCGTCCTGACACCACCCGGAGCGGCCTTGAAGAAAGTTTTGACATTTTCATCAGCCGTCGTCATGACATCGTACTGTTTGATCGCATCGCCCAGCGTTTTACTGTGAACCGTCGAGGTATCCGGATCGATCAGACCTGCGCGGTTCAATTCAGCCATAATGCCGAGAATGCCGCCGGCACGGTGAACGTCTTCAACGAAATAATCATGGGTTGCCGGCGATACCTTGCAAACACAGGGAACACGACGGGAAACCTGATCGATGTCGGCCATCACGAAAGGCACTTCACCTTCATTGGCGACTGCCAGCAAATGCAAGACCGTATTGGTCGACCCCCCCATAGCCACGTCCAGAGCCATCGCATTTTCGAGCGCAGCCTTGGTGACGATACTTCTAGGCAAAACGGAATTGTCGTCCTGTTCATAATAACGTCTGGTGATTTCAACGATCGTTCTGCCCGCTTTCAAAAACAGTTCCTTGCGGTCGGCATGCGTTGCCAGCAAGGTGCCGTTGCCGGGAAGCGACATGCCCAACGCTTCTGTCAGACAGTTCATCGAGTTGGCCGTGAACATGCCCGAACAGGAACCGCAGGTCGGGCAGGCCGATCTTTCGTAGTCCGCGACCTGTTCATCGGTAATATTCGGATTGCCAGCCTGAATCATGGTATCGATCAGATCGACCTTGATCACGTTCTTGTCGCTCTGTCCGTGGAAAGCACCCAGAATCTTGCCCGCTTCCATCGGACCGCCTGACACGAAAATGCTCGGGATATTCAGGCGCATGGCAGCCATCAACATTCCCGGAGTGATTTTGTCACAGTTGGAAATGCACACCATCGCATCGGCGCAATGGGCATTCACCATATATTCCACGGAATCGGCAATCAATTCACGGGATGGAAGGGAATACAACATACCGCCATGACCCATGGCAATACCGTCATCCACCGCAATCGTGTTGAATTCCTTGGCAATACCGCCTGCCGCTTCAATTTCGCGCGCCACCATCTGGCCGAGATCTTTAAGATGAACGTGACCGGGAACGAATTGGGTAAAGGAATTGACGACAGCGATAATCGGTTTGTCGAAATCACCATCTTTCACACCGGTTGCACGCCAGAGCGCGCGCGCACCTGCCATATTCCTTCCATGCGTGGAAGTCCAGGAACGATATTGAGGCATTTGAAATCTCCAGTTTATTTTTGCAATAACGGAATATTTTGACACGAAATGCAAAAGGAAACATCTTTATTAACTGTGCAGCTTTCAAACAATAGCGTTAAACTCGCACTTTATTTGTTCTACAGCTGTGCCATATAAAAAACATGTGACACAATTGCCACCTTGAAGAAACAGATCAGGTGTCATTTCCAGATGCACCCTTAAAATTATGCTAGTACATCCATTACCCGATCCGGTCGCGTTTTCCATCGGCCCCCTTCCCGTACACTGGTACGGCCTCATGTATCTCTTTGGCTTCATTCAATTTATCGTTCTGGGCAGAATACGGTTAAAACAACCCCACATCGAACGCGAAGGCTGGAAAAAATCCGATCTGGACGATATGTTGTTTTACGGCGTTTTAGGCGTGATCATCGGTGGCAGGCTCGGTGAGGTATTTTTCTACAACCCGTCGTACTTCCTGTCCCATCCCATCCAGATTTTTGAAGTATGGCACGGAGGCATGTCTTATCACGGCGGATTTATCGGTGTCATCATCGCTGCTGCAATCTGGTGCTACAAGAGAAAAAGAAACATGGTCCAGACACTGGACTTCATAGCGCCATTGATACCGCTCGCTTATGCGGCAGGCCGTATCGGCAACTTCATCAACGGCGAACTGCCGGGCCGCATCGCCGACGCATCTCTGCCCTGGGCCATGATCTGGCCGAACGTCGATGCCTTGCCACGTCACCCATCCCCTATTTATCAGGCCTTGTGCGATGGATTGCTGATGTTCATTATTTTATGGGTTTATGCCAGAAAAGAACGACCGCTCGGCGCCGTCAGCGCCATGTATGCTTTCTTGTACGGTTCCGCCCGTTTCTTTACTGAATACTTCCGGGTACCGGACTATGAAGTAAGCTTCTTCGGCATAACGATTTCTGCCGGGCAAATGCTTTCGATTCCAATGATTGTATTCGGCCTTTTGGCATGGATACTGATCATCAGGCATGCAAGGAAAAAGAACATTTTCCGCTAGCCAAAAAACAAAAAGGGAAGAACACTAGTCATGTTCTTCCCTATTCAGGACACGGCGAATGATATCGCCGGAAAATCCCCTCTGCATCAGGAAACGGATCTGTTTTGCCTTTTCCGAAGCGTCAACAGGCTTGCTGCCAAACTTTTTTTTCCAGACACCTAGCGCCCTGTCAAATTCATTTTCAGACATCACGCCTTTTGCTTCATCCAGCGTTTTTTCATCCACGCCATGCATTTCGAGTTCGCGAAGGACACGCCCACTTCCATAACGTGCTGAACGCTTCCTGACAAAGGCTTCGGCAAAACGTTCTTCGGAAAGAAATCCCTGCTTTTGCAACCACTCCATCAAGGCGGCCAGATCATCCCCTTCTTCCACATAAGAAGATAATTTTCTGGCAAGCTCTTTCGGGCTGTATTCCCGGATGGACAAATACCTTAACGCACGAGCTTTTAAAGTCGTTTTCGGTTTCATTGAGTCATACCCTTCAATTTGTCAAAAACGACTTCTCATTTCTCCGGACTGGATTATTTTGCCTCTTCGGCACTTTCTTCCTTATCTTTTATCGGAGGCAATTCCCGGACACCATACGAAGCACGGACCTTGTTTTCGATTTCACGGGCCAGTTTCGGATTGGCACGTAGATAGTTGCGGGCATTGTCCTTGCCCTGCCCGATCTTCTCACCATTGTAGCTGTACCATGCCCCTGCCTTGTCGACAATCTTGGCTTCGGAGCCCAGATCCAGAATTTCCCCTTCGCGGGAAGTGCCTTCACCATACAGGATGTCGAAATACGCTTCCTTGAATGGAGGCGCCGTCTTGTTCTTGACAACCTTGACACGGGTTTCACTGCCGATGACTTCATCTCCGGACTTGATGGAACCGGTACGGCGAATATCCAGACGGACCGATGAATAGAATTTCAGTGCATTACCACCCGTCGTCGTTTCGGGATTGCCGAACATGACGCCGATTTTCATACGGATCTGGTTAATGAAAATAACGGATGTATTGGTCTTGTTGATACTGCCGGTCAATTTGCGCAAGGCCTGCGACATCAGGCGCGCCTGAAGACCGGGAAGTGAATCGCCCATATCGCCTTCGATTTCGGCTTTTGGCGTCAATGCGGCAACCGAGTCGATGACGATCAGATCGACGCCACCGGAACGAACCAGTGCATCCGTAATTTCAAGGGCCTGTTCGCCTGTATCCGGCTGGGAAATCAGCAAATCCTGCAAATGAACACCCAGTTTCTGTGCATAGCCTACATCAAGAGCGTGTTCGGCGTCGATGAAGGCGCAGGTTCCGCCCAGTTTCTGCATTTCTGCGATGACCTGCAAGGTCAGGGTTGTTTTACCGGACGATTCAGGACCGTAAATTTCGATAACCCGGCCTCTTGGCAAACCGCCAACGCCCAAAGCGATATCCAGTCCCAGAGACCCTGTTGAAACGGAAGGAATTTCTTCCACAACAACACCGGGCGCCATCCGCATAACGGAACCTTTGCCGAATTGCTTTTCAATTTGAGCCAACGCAGCTGAGAGTGCCTTGTTTTTCTCCTGATTGGATGCGTTTTTATTATCGTCCATAAGATTCTTTCAATTTAAATAGCGCAGAAAAAATTCAAAATCATGTTGCTGTATATATTAACAGTATTTTTGAAAAAATAATTTAATATTTTATCGATATCGTCAAAATTATTACCGGGCCCGATTCTTTTAATCGAGGGGCATTTTCGCTATAATAACGCTAACACCATGGCACAAACGGTTGTTGATCTGCATGAGTGTTGGCAGCTTGTTTTGCCTTACCGGTAAACTGTACACCAAGAACAGGTACCTATGCCACTTCCACCCCCGACCAATCCGCGTGTTTTGAAACACACGAGAAATATTCAGGTTCAGTTTTTCCATAGAGACGACGAGCTCTGGGACATCGACGCGCGTTTCACCGACATCAAAACGCACGATCTGTTTTTGACATCGATCGTGATCCCGGCAAAACGGGCATTGCACGATTTCTGGTTGCGCCTGACCATCAACGCCCAGGCCACGATTGTGGATGCCATCGTCGTTTTCGATGAAGTGCCTTTTGAAGGCTTTTGCGAAACCATTCATTCCCGATACAAGCAATTGATCGGTTTGAATATCCTGCATCATTTCCGGCATGAACTGAAAGACAGGTTTGCCGGTATTAACGGCTGTACCCACATGAACGAACTGGCGGAAGCCGTCCCTTCCGTTGCGATGCAGGTTTTCGTTTTCGGTGAGGAAGAAGCACGCGTCAAGGCCGCTTTCCAGAAAAAGGGCGAAAGGCCTTTCCACATGGATGGTTGTCACACCATGAATGCCGCAGGCCCGGCTGTCGAAAAATTTTATCCGACCTGGTCCATCAAACCGGAAGAGAAAGAATAAAATCATCGCCATCAACTGTCGCGTTATTCAACATGACGACATCCTGTGGATAACTTTGTGAACAAATCTGTGAACTAAATCCGTTTTCAAAATAAAGTATTTATAATTCATATAGTTATTCTAAAAATACAGACCTTTCAAGTAGGAATTTCTACTTTTATTCATCATTTCCGGCAATCGCGAACACACCTTTATGGATGAATCCACACCTGTTTTGACCGTATCGGAACTCAATAGCACGGCGGCGAAAATACTGGAACACAGCTTTCCCCTCTTGTGGGTTTCAGGCGAAATATCCAACCTGACGAAAGCCGCTTCGGGTCACTGGTACTTCACGCTCAAAGACAATAACGCACAAGTCCGTTCTGTCATGTTTCGTGGAAAAGCGCAATCGGTTGGATTCATTCCCAAAGATGGTGACAAGGTGGAGGTCCGCGCAGTCGTCACGCTTTATACAGCAAGGGGGGAATTCCAGCTTAATGTCGAAGCGATGAGACACGCAGGTTTGGGGAGCTTGTACGAAGCTTTTTTGCGGCTGAAGGCAAAACTGGGAGATGAGGGCCTGTTTGATGAAGAAAGAAAACGGAATTTGCCGGTGTTTGCACGTACCATTGGAATCGTCACCAGCCCTCAGGCAGCCGCCTTGCGGGATATTCTGACAACGCTTTCAAGACGCGCTCCTCACGTCAATGTGATTTTGTATCCCACTCCGGTTCAGGGAGAAGACGCGGCAGGGAAAATAGCGTCCGCCGTCACGCTGGCCTCGGTTCGCGCCGAATGCGACGTGCTGCTCATTTGCCGCGGCGGAGGCAGTATCGAAGATTTGTGGAGTTTTAATGAAGAAGTTGTCGCACGCGCCATAGCCACCTGTTCCATTCCAACTATTTCCGGAGTCGGACACGAAACCGATTTCACCATAGCCGATTTTGCGGCAGATGTTCGCGCACCGACACCGACCGGCGCCGCTGAAATGGCCTCCAGAGCGCATCAGGACTGGATGGACAACCTTGAAACTCTTGCCGACGATCTCCGGATGGCAATGGAACGGCTCTTGCGAAACGCTTTCCAGAATACCGACCTGCTGGCCCGCAGGCTTATCAGCCCATCGTCTTATATCGAACGGGAAAAAATCCGGCTGCAATCCCTTGCTGCCAAGCTGACTCATACTAACGACACGATACTGGCATCCTCACATTACCGGCTGAATCATTTGGGTACCCGTCTGAAAGCACAATTGCCTGACACCCGGCACTACCGTTCACTGCTTGAAACCGGCTTGCACAAAATGAAAACCGGTATCGATACCCAACTGAAACAGCGGAAACAGGAAATATCGTCGCTGGCGCAACAGCTTGAACTGCTGAGCACGAAACGGACGCTTGAACGCGGTTATGCCATCATCACGAACAGGAACGGGCAGATCGTCCGGTCTCCATCTCAACTACCGGTGCGCAAACCGTTATCCGTCCAGCTGGCAGAGGGAAGTGCACAGATCAGCATTGAAACCGTCCAGCCGGAACTCGAATAAAATCAGACTTCCTCGATTTCGTAGAGTTTCCGGTATTGCCTCATCGCATACCGGTCTGTCATACCGGCAATATAGTCTGCGATTTTCCGCGCCTGCTCATATTTGTCGTTTGAATTGGCTCGATGTTCAGGCGCCAGCAACTGGGGCTCGGCCATAAAAATCGTGAACAACCGCTGGATAATACGGCGTGCCTTGCTGCTCATCCGGTTGACCTGATAATGGCGGTACAGGTTCTGGAAAAGAAACTGTTTCAGCGAACGGGACTTTTCACCCATTTCATCTGAAAAAGCGATCAGCAACGGGGCATTCCGTACGTCAAGAATCGACTGTGGATCGACTTCTTCAATCCGTTTCAATGACGTTTTCGTCAAATCGACGATCAGCGCTCCAATCATCCGGCGAATGGTTTCGTAAATCGCACGCCTTTCGTTAATTCCCGGCATCAGCTTCTGCACCTCGAACCAGTACTTTGCAAACAGATCGATTTCGGTCAGTTGCGCGACTGTCAGCAAACCGGAACGCAGCCCATCGTCGACATCGTGATTGTTATACGCGATTTCATCCGCGACATTAGCCAGTTGCGCTTCAAGTGACGGACGTTTGTCTTTCAGAAAACGCTCTCCGACATCGCCCAGTTTTGCGGCATCTTCTTTAGAACAATGCTTTAAAATGCCTTCGCGAGTTTCGAACGTCAGGTTCAATCCGTCGAACGTGCCATAACGCTCTTCAAGTACGTCAACCACGCGAAGGCTCTGCAAATTATGTTCGAACCCGCCATACTCTTTCATGCATTCATTCAGGGCATCCTGCCCCGCGTGTCCGAAAGGAGTATGGCCCAGATCGTGAGCCAGCGAGATCGCTTCAGTCAAATCTTCATTCAAGCGGAGATTACGTGCCACCGAACGGCCAATCTGGGCCACTTCGATACTGTGGGTCAGACGTGTCCTGAACAGATCGCCCTCATGATTGACGAAAACCTGTGTTTTGTATTCCAGTCGCCGGAACGCCCCTGAATGGACAATCCGGTCGCGATCCCGCTGATATTCCGTCCGGGAGGAATCTTTCTGTTCTTCATAACGACGGCCCTTCGATAACCCCGGGTCACAGGCATACGCAGCCAATGGCAAAGAACTCATTCACTCTCCCACAACTATGACATCAAATCATCTTTGAACGGTACAGGCTTTCAAAGTTTCAAGCAGCAGATTTTGCGGCACTCTGGTGACGAAAGCGCTACCTATTGATTTTAGCAGAACGAACTGGATTTCACCGCCAACATTTTTCTTGTCCACTTCCATCAATCCGATCCAGCAGTCGTTTCCAAGGTCAGGAGCCACTGTCGGCAATCCGGCCTTTTCGACCAGATTTCTGATACGGTCCCGGGATACCTCATCCAGAAGTCCCATCCGGCAAGAGAGATCGGCTGCCATAACCATACCGCACCCGACTGCCTCGCCGTGCAACCATTTCCCATAGCCGAGACCAGCTTCAATGGCATGCCCGAAGGTATGCCCGAAATTGAGAAGCGCCCTGATGCCACTTTCCCGCTCATCCTGACGAACGATATCGGCCTTGATCTCACACGAACGTTTAATGGCATACGCCAGCGCGACACTATCCCGGCCCAATAATTTTCCAATATTTCGCTCAATCCAGTCGAAAAATTTTGCATCAATGATGGGGCCATATTTGATGACCTCAGCCAGCCCGGCAGACAGTTCCTTGTCTGGCAGCGTATTCAATGTCGACGTGTCGGCCAGAACCGCTTCAGGCTGATAAAAGGCGCCGATCATGTTTTTGCCGAGAGGATGATTGATGCCGGTCTTGCCTCCGACGGAAGAATCCACTTCTGCCAGCAGGGTTGTCGGCACCTGTACAAAGGGAACCCCTCTCATGAAACTGGCAGCCGCATAGCCTGTCATATCGCCAATGACACCGCCGCCTAATGCAACCAGAGTCGTTTTCCTGTCGCATTTGTTTTCCATGAGAAAATCGAAAATCCTCATCAGACTTTCCCAGTTTTTTTCCTTTTCACCATCCGGCAAAACAATCGAAATGACTTCTTTGCCGGCTTCTTTGAGCGAAGCCGTCAATTTGTCGAGATAAAGCGGTGCTACTACGTCATTGGTAATGATCGCCAGGCGTTTTCCCTTAATCGTACGCGACAATAACTTCACGTCTTTCAAAAGTCCGGTTCCGATCTCAATAGGATAAGAGCGCTCGCCCAGATCGACTTTCAAGTGAGCACTGTTCGTTGATGTATTCATATTGTTCTTGTCATTCCGGTTTAAAGGCCGTTTTTTCTGCCTGTCGAAGGAATTCTTTTTCCTGTCCGGATTCGCCAGCTGATTCATGATCGTCTGGACCATGGCATGCACATTCGGGCGTCCGGTATCGATAATGATATCCGCCACTTCACTGTAAAACTTTTCCCGCTGCCGGGACAGTTCCTCGATTTTCTGGCGCCTGTTTTCCGTCTGGAGCAGGGGGCGGCTTTTATCGTGCATCGTTCGCTGGAGGATATTGTTGACCGTGGCTCTCAAATAAATGACCGTCCCCCGTGCTTTCAGGTTCTTCCTGTTTTCAGGATGAACGACAGCTCCGCCACCTGTTGCCAGGACGACACCTTTTTGAGAAGTCAAATCATCAATCGTCTCGACTTCACGACGCCGGAAACTGTCTTCTCCCTCGATTTCGAAAATCCATGAAACTGTCGCCCCGGTTCTGGCCTCGATTTCATGATCGGAATCGACAAAGCGCATCCCCAGCTTTTTTGCCAGCAAACGTCCGACTGTCGTTTTCCCCGACCCCATCAGACCGACCAAAAAGATATTTTGTTGCATAAGAAATATAATATGTCACCGTTACACTGCCGAATATATCAGATAAGAAGACAAGGAAGCCTTTTTCAGCGACAATTCTTTTCCTGTTACTGCAGTTCACAATCAGAAACAGATACTTACAACTTTGTGTGCATAGAAACCCGGTTTAAAGGATAATGCGCATATTGCAATTTTTTGCTGGCTAGCATGTTTACCAAAAATCAGACTCCATCCCCCGAGGATGGAAATCAATCCCGCAAAACGCTCATCAAACGTTTGTTGATCACCGGTGCCGCAATCGGAACGGGTATCGCATTGATCGGTGCGTTGATCATCATCTTGTCCATGGCCCTGATTTATCCGAATCTGCCGCCTATGGATCAGTTGACCGACTACCATCCGAAAATGCCGCTGCGCATTTACACTGCCGATCACGTTTTGATGGGTGAATTCGGTGAAGAACGCAGGAACCTTGTCCGCATCAATAAAGTCCCCGAGGTCATGAAAAAAGCCGTTCTGGCCATCGAGGATGACCGTTTCTACCAGCATGGTGGCGTCGATTACATCGGTATTTTGCGGGCAGCGCTTCACAATCTCGTCAGCAGCAACCGTCAGGGCGCTTCAACGATTACACAACAGGTTGCCCGCAATTTCTTTTTGACCAGCGAACAGACCTTCAAACGTAAAATTTATGAAGTCCTTCTTGCCTGGAAAATCGAAAAGGCCCTGACCAAGGACCAGATCTTTGAAATTTATCTCAACCAGATTTATCTGGGACAGAGAGCTTTCGGCTTTGCAGCAGCAGCACAGGTTTATTTCGGCAAGCCACTTGAAGACATCACTCTGGCAGAAGCCGCCATGCTCGCCGGTTTGCCAAAAGCGCCGTCGGCAAATAACCCCATCACCAACCCGACCCGAGCCAAACAGCGGCAACAATATATCCTGCTTCGCATGAAACAGCTGGGTTACATCACTGACCAGCAATACGAACAGGCCAAAAACGAATCGATCAAGGTCAAAACGAGCCGAAACGAATTCAACGTTCATGCCAAATACGTCGCTGAAATGGTCCGGATGATGGTGTATGACCAATACAAGGACGAAACCTATACCCGCGGCCTGAATGTATACACGACGATCACCCAGAAAGATCAGGAAGCGGCCTATCAGGCAGTCCGTCGCGGCGTTCTCGACTATGACAGGCGGCATGGATACCGGGGACCGGAAGGCTCGATGGACATCCCGGCCAATGCCGAAGCCGTTGCAGATGCGATTGAAGACGAATTGTCCCGTTATCCGGACAGTGACGACCTGCTTGCCGCTGTCGTACTCGAAGCCTCGCCAAAACAGGTCAAGGCTGTCGTCTCGTCCGGTGAACAGATCACGATCACCGGCAATGGACTTAACTTCGCCGCTGCGGGTTTGAGTTCCAATGCTTCTGCCGGTAAACAGATCAAGCGCGGCTCCATTATCCGGGTCATAAAGGACAGCAACAATAACTGGAGCGTTTCCCAGATGCCACAGCTTGAAGCGGCATTCGTTTCCATGAATCCAAACGACGGCGCCATCAAATCGCTGGTCGGCGGTTTCGATTTCACGCAAAAGAAATTCAACCACGTAACACAGGCATGGCGCCAGCCGGGTTCCTCTTTCAAACCGTTCATTTACTCTGCCGGTCTTGAAAAAGGTTTTGCTCCGGCCAGTATCATCAACGATTCACCAGTGTCCTTTGCAGGACAGGCAAGTGGACAATCGTGGGACCCGAAAAATTTCGATTCCCGTTATGAAGGCCCGATGACCATGAGGCGCGGCCTGATGAAATCCAAAAACATGATTTCGATCCGTATCCTGGACAAAATCGGCGCACAGTTCGGTCAGGAGCATGTCACCAAATTCGGATTCGACGCGGCAAAGAACCCGCCTTATCTGACTCTGGCATTGGGTGCGGGATCTGTCACTCCTCTGCAGATGGCGACAGCTTATTCCGTTTTCGCCAACGGCGGTTATCTGATCAAGCCTTACCTTATCTCCTATATCGCCGATTCGGATGGAAAAGTCCTGTCGCAGGCAAGACCGGAAAAAGCCGGAAATGAAGGCATCCGGGTCATCGACGCCCGCAATGCATTCATTATGACGACCATGTTGAAAGACGTAGTCAGAGGCGGTACGGCAGCAAGAGCCAATTCACTCGGCCGATCCGATCTGGCCGGTAAAACCGGTACGACGAATGACTCGGTCGATGCCTGGTTCGCCGGATATCAGCCCCAGCTCGTCGGCGTGGCATGGCTCGGTTTCGACCAGCCGAAAAATATGGGCGGTCACGAAACGGGTAGTGGTCTGGCTCTTCCTGTCTGGATCAATTACATGCAAAAGGCGCTTGCCGGCGTACCGGTTGAAGAAAGACCTGTCCCACCGGGAGTCGTTTTCGAAGGAGGTGATTGGTACTATGCGGAAATACCTTCAGGAAAAATCCTTACCAACGTCGGCGTAGGACAAAAAGATCTCGACAAAATGTATGAAACCGAAAATAACAGCGTCAAGGATGAAATTTTCGAAGACTGACGTGCCTGCGACAAAAAACTGACCAGAAAATGCCGGTTTTCCTTACATTCAGAAAACCGGCATTTCAATCCCGACGAAACGTCGTGTTAAACTCTTTCATCAGCTGAATTCACCGGTTTCCGGCTACAGGATTATAAAATGCATACTATTCGTTATTTGAAGGGCGGACTGGCAGCATCCTTGATGGTTTTGCTGTGCGGTACGCTTTCCGCCTGCGGACAGAAAGGTCCTTTGATCCTGCCCCCGTCAGAGGCGGAAAGGATGCCTGTCACTCAACAGAACCTGCCAGAACCGGAAACAGACAAACCAGAGTCAGAAAGAGCTCCTTTGGGCATTCTTCCTGGCAGTGATCCGACATTACCGTAAACAATAATATGACACAGCATTTTTCCTATCAGGATGATACCCTGAACATAGACGGGATTTCCCTCAAAGAACTCGCCATTGAATATGGCACGCCTTTGTACGTCTATTCCAAAAAAGCGCTTGTCGAGAATTTCAGACAATACGCCGATACCTGCAAACGATTTGAATCGGACAAGATTCATTCTCTCGTCTGTTACTCGGTCAAATCCAATTCCAATCTGGCCATTCTGAACATTCTGGGTCAGGAAGGCGCCGGATTCGACATTGTTTCCGGAGGCGAATTACAAAGAGTGATTGCCGCGGGCTGCGATCCCCGTAAAGTCATTTTCTCCGGAGTCGGAAAAACCGCAAATGAAATCGGACTGGCATTAAAACACGACATTCACTGCTTCAATATCGAATCGTTCGCCGAACTGCACCGTATCAATCAGGTTGCACAGGAAATGGGCAAACAGGCGCGAGTCTCTTTCCGCGTCAACCCGAATGTCGACCCAAAGACGCATCCTTACATTTCAACCGGACTGAAAGAAAACAAATTCGGCATTCCATATGAAGAAGCGCTTGCCTGCTACAAGGCGGCCGCTTCCATGACGAATATCGACGTTACCGGTATCGACTGCCATATCGGCTCACAATTGCTCGACGATGCCCCATTGCTGGAAGCACTGGACAAATTATTGCATCTGGTCGATCAGCTCTCCGAAGAGGGCATTACCCTGAAACATATTGACATCGGTGGCGGCATCGGCATCACATACGACGATGAAAAACCGGTTGCCATATCGGATTACCTGACACGACTTTTCACCCGGGTAGAAAACTGGAGAAAACAAAAACATCCGGACCAGTCGATTGGTCTGATGTTCGAACCGGGGCGTTCCATTTCCGGAAATGCCGGATTGCTTCTGACACAGGTTCAATATCTGAAAACCAATTCCGACAAGAACTTTGCCATTGTGGATGCGGCCATGAACGATCTGATGCGCCCATCCCTGTATGAAGCCTGGCACAAAGTACTTCCGGTATCCAACCGCAAGGGAGAAGCGACTTCATACGATATCGTCGGTCCGGTATGCGAATCGGGTGACTGGCTGGCCAAACAGCGGGAACTTGTCATACAGGCGGACGACATTCTCGCCATCATGAGTGCCGGCGCATATGGCATGGCCATGGCGTCCAATTATAATACCCGTGGCCGTGCAGCTGAAGTACTGGTCGACAACGGCAATGCCTATTTGATTCGTCGCCGCGAAACGCCTGAAGAATTGTTCGCGCTTGAAAGCGTTTTGCCCTGACCATAATCCCCTTCATCCAAAAGCAACCGGGAACGTATCATGTCCAAATTATGGCAAGCCAGATTTTACAAAACGGTGAATCATTTGCGTGATTTGCCGAAACTGGACGTTCCTGAAGTCGCTTTCGTGGGCCGTTCCAATGCGGGAAAATCGTCGGCCATCAATACTCTCTGCAATCAGAAAAGCCTGGCTTTCGCTTCCAAAACACCTGGCAGGACCCAGCACATCAATTTTTTTTCCATCGGTGGCGCACATGTCGGCCAGCACCGGCACGATCCTGTCAGGGAAAGCGAAATCGACATGTTTCTGGTCGATTTGCCCGGATACGGTTTTGCACAGGTTTCCGGCTCGGCCAAGGAGCACTGGCAAAAGCTTTTGAGCGACTATCTGATTCATCGGCAACAATTGACAGGCCTTGTGCTCGTCATGGATGCAAGACACCCTTTCCAGCCGCTCGACGTCCAGCTTCTCGAATGGTTTGCCGTCACCGGGAAACCCGTTCATTGTCTCCTGACAAAAGCGGACAAACTGAATCGCAGTGAATCCACGAATGCCCTGAAACAGGTCGACACTATCCTGAAAAGCTATGTCGATGAAGAAGGGAATCCGTTTCCGTTCACCGCACAACTTTTTTCTTCGACAAAGCGAATCGGCATCAAGGAAGCGACAGACACTATCTTGCAACTTGCAGGCGGAAACGAGCCCCCTGACACGCCCGATCTGCCGGAACAATAATTTGCCCTCTTCAAACACTTTAGTTGCATAATATTGCTTATTTTCAAGCGCGTATCGGGTGTATCTTGAACAATCCTGTCTTTAACGTGAACCGGCAAATTTCATATTTGTATGAAGTTCTCCGCAAATCCATCCATCTGAGTTCTCTCTGGATGGTGGTTTTCATCGGTGTTTTTCCAGCCGTTTTGAACATCCTTCTGTTCTCGTTCCTTCTTTTCGCCATCTGCTTCATCGAATACGGCAACCACAAGAAATGGCCTCTGTTTGCCGAAACTTACGGCAGACTGTTCAACAGGATATTGCGTGAACAGGAGACACAGGAAAAATTCAGGTTCAGCGGCGCCCCCTATGTTATTGCCGCCGCCTTGATGGTAACGATCCTGTTTTCGGATGTCGTCGCCATGACAGCCCTTTCCACCATGCTGGTCGGCGATACGGCTGCAGCATTGATCGGCCGGAAATACGGAAAACGCAAAATCAACCAGAACAGGAAAAGTGTCGAGGGAAGCCTTGCCTTCTGGATCACCTCTTTTTTCATCCTGCTCTTTTTCGGACTGCTCTACAGCCAGCCCATCTGGTTCTATATGTATGGCATTCTGGGCATAACCGCTGCGATGTTTGCCGAAATTTACGAAAACCGTATCCGGATCGACGACAATTTCTCCATCCCGCTTGTCATGGGACTGTTTCTCAGTCTGGCCTGACGAGACCGGGAACTTGCCATTTACTACTCTGTTTCAGAGACAATCCAGTCGAGATAGGGTTTCAGGCCATTATCCAGTTCGACTGCCACGATTTCCGGTACATCGTAAGGATGAAGAGAAACAATCAATTCTTCAATAGCGGAATAATTTTCCCTGACCGTTTTGATGGTCAGTGCAAGCTCCATCGCCTCTTCAATCACACCCTGCCAGCGATAAATCGATTGGACAGGTGAACCGAAACTGACACATGCCGCCAAACGGTTTTCGACCAGTTTTCGTCCAATTGCGACAGCGGTATCCTTGTCCGGAACCGTGCAATAGATAAAAATCGCCTGCTTCATGCCTTTACCTTTCAAATATGAGCATGCCTTTAATCATACCTGTTTTTTCTGGCAATAAAAAAGGCCGGTAATACCGGCCTTTTTGAAGCTCTTTGAAACAGCAAGCTATTATTTTGCTGCTTCAGCCTTTTCTTCTGGCTGTTCTGGTCTGTCGAGCAGTTCGACATATGCCATAGGCGCATTGTCACCAACACGGAAACCCATTTTCAGGATACGCAGATAGCCACCGTTACGGTTGGCGAATCTTGGTCCCAATTCATTAAACAGCTTGACGACGATTTCACGATCACGCAGTCTGTTGAAAGCCAGACGTTTGTTGGCGACGGAATCGATCTTGCCCAGAGTAATGATGGGTTCAACGACACGACGCAATTCTTTTGCTTTCGGCAGAGTGGTTTTGATCGCTTCATGACGCAGCAGGGATACGGTCATGTTGCGGAGCATTGCGAGACGGTGAGACGAAGTTCTGTTTAATTTTCTTAAACCATGACGATGACGCATGATGTTTTCCTTTTAAATCTTGTCAATCCGGCTCTTCTATCAGTTGTGACTGCGGGCCGGTTTTATTAAAAAATTATTTTTCGAATCCGGCTGGTGGCCAGTTATCCAGACGCATGCCCAAAGTCAGGCCACGGGATGCCAGCACTTCCTTGATTTCATTCAGGGATTTACGACCCAGATTCGGTGTTTTCAGCAATTCATTTTCACTGCGTTGAATCAGATCGCCAATATAGTTGATGTTTTCCGCTTTCAGGCAGTTGGCCGAACGGACAGTCAATTCAAGATCGTCAACCGGACGCAACAGGATTGGATCAACAGCCGGAACCTGTGTCAGCGCTTCGGAAGTCGTTTCGGTTCCTTCCAGAGCAGCGAAAACGCTCAACTGGTCAACAAGGATACGGGCAGACTGGCGAATGGCTTCTTCAGCCGAAATGACACCATTGGTTTCGATATTGATAATCAGCTTGTCCAGATCGGTACGTTGTTCGACACGAGCGGATTCAACAGCATAGGAAACACGGCGGACAGGTGAGAAAGAAGCGTCCAGAATAATGCGGCCAATGGTTTTGTTCGCATCTTCAGACAGTCTTCTGACATTACCAGGGACGTAACCGCGACCTTTTTCAACCTTGATCTGCATATCCAGCTTGCCGTTGTCGGTCAGGTTGGCGATGACATGTTCAGGGTTGATGATTTCAACGTCATGTGGCAATTCGATATCGGATGCCAGAACGACGCCTGCGCCCGATTTTTTCAACGTCAATGTAATTGAATCACGATTGTGCAACTTGAATACAACCCCCTTCAGGTTCAGGAGAAGATCGACAACGTCTTCCTGAACGCCATCCAGGGTGGAATATTCATGGACGACACCGGCAATGGTAACTTCAGTTGGAGCATAGCCAACCATGGAAGACAGCAATACGCGTCTCAAGGCATTGCCCAGTGTGTGTCCATAACCGCGTTCGAACGGTTCCATTTCAACGACAGAACGGCCCGCTCCGAGCGATTCTACGTTGATGATACGCGGTTTCAGAAAAGTGTTTTGCATAATTTGTCCTTTTCAATACCCTTGGCTCGTTACACCAATAAGGCTGATGGTACGGATAATGCCGAAATTAACGTGAATACAATTCGATGATCAGCGATTCATTGACATCGTTTGCGAATTCGCTACGGTCAGGGATACGTTTGAAAACGCCTTCCATTTTCTTCGAATCGACAGATACCCAGTCAGCCATGCCGATCTGTTCTGCCAGAGACAAGGATTCAACGATACGATTCTGTTTTTTGGATTTTTCACGAATCGTGATGACGTCTTCCGGTTTGACCAGATAAGAAGGGATGTTAACGACCTTGCCATTAACCATCAGGGCCTGATGGCTTACCAGCTGACGGCTTTCAGCACGGGTAGAACCGAAACCCATACGATAGACGACATTGTCAAGGCGGGATTCAAGCAACTGCATCAGGTTGTCGCCGGTGTTGCCTTTGCGACGTTCAGCTTCAGCGAAATAACGACGGAACTGTCTTTCGAGAATGCCATACATGCGTTTGACTTTTTGTTTTTCACGCAACTGGTTACCGTAGTCAGAGGTACGGGCACCCGATTTAGCGCCATGTTGGCCGGGTTTGGTATCCAGTTTGCATTTGGAATCCAGAGAACGTCTTGCGCTCTTCAGGAATAAATCTGTGCCTTCACGACGGGAAAGCTTTGCTTTTGGTCCGATATAGCGTGCCACAATATTTCCTTTTATTCGTTAATTGACGCCTCGATAATCCAGGCGCAAGTCATGCCATGAAGCATGACAGTGGTCTTCATTTAATTCTGAAAATTAAATACGACGACGTTTTGGAGGACGACAGCCATTGTGTGGAATTGGCGTGATGTCCTGAATCTGGGTAATACGGATTCCCAAATTGTTCAGGGCACGAACTGCCGATTCACGACCAGGGCCAGGTCCCTTGATCTTAACTTCCAGAGTTTTGATACCATATTCCTGAGCTACCTTGCCTGCAGCTTCTGCTGCGACCTGCGCGGCAAATGGAGTGGATTTGCGAGAACCCTTGAAACCTGCTCCACCGGAAGTTGCCCATGTCAAGGCATTGCCCTGGCGATCAGTAATGGTGATGATGGTGTTATTAAAGGAAGCATGCACATGTACAACACCTTCTGCAATGTTTCTCTTCACCTTCTTGCGCACGCGAGCTGCTGCACTATTTGATGCTTTTGCCATAAAATTTCCTCGATCCGTCTACTATTATTTCTTCAATGATTGAGCGGCCTTACGTGGACCTTTTCTGGTTCGCGCATTTGTACGGGTACGTTGACCTCTGACAGGCAACCCTCTGCGATGACGCAAACCACGATAACAACCCAGGTCCATCAATCGCTTGATGCTCATAGAAACTTCGCGACGCAAATCGCCTTCGATTACGAATTTACCGATTTCATCACGGAGTTTTTCGAGATCGTTGTCATCCAAGTCCTTGACTTTCTTGGTTGGATCGACACCAGTCGCAGCACAAATTTCCTCTGCGCGTGGACGTCCAATACCAAAAATAGCCGTCAGGCCAATGACAATGTGTTGATGGTTGGGAATGTTTACCCCTGCAATACGTGCCATTCGTTCTGTCCTAAATTGACGTTAATTAACCTTGTCTTTGTTTATGACGTGCTTCCGTGCAAATTACACGAACGACGCCCTTTCTCTTGATGATTTTACAGTTGCGGCAAATCCGCTTGACTGATGCCTGAACCTTCATTTTTTCCCTCTTTCTTCCAAACTATTGTTTCAGTTACTTCGTCCTGAAGACAATACGAGCCCTACTTAAATCATAAGGGGTCAATTCGACCGTTACCTTATCTCCCGGGAGAATGCGAATGTAGTTCATCCGCATTTTTCCTGAGATGTGCCCAAGAACCACATGTCCATTTTCCAGCTTCACGCGAAAAGTCGCATTGGGCAAGTTATCGAGTATCTCGCCCTGCATCTGGATAACGTCATCTTTAGCCATAAAATCCGATTTCTTTTATGTAATTATTAGCGTGGCGGTTAGTTGTTGCTCTTGAAATTCGACTTCCGCAGAAGAGAATCATACTGCTGCGACATGACGTAATTCTGGATTTGTGCCATGAAGTCCATCGTCACAACAACAATAATCAAGAGAGATGTACCACCAAAGTAAAATGGAACCTGCCAACGCGCCACCAGAAATTCTGGCAGTAAACAGACTAATGTAACATAAATCGCGCCTGCAAGTGTCAATCTCATTAAAATTTTGTCGACATATCGTGCTGTTTGTTCTCCCGGACGAATACCTGGAATGAAAGCACCGCTCTTTTTCAGGTTGTCGGCCGTTTCACGGCTGTTGAAAACCAGCGCCGTATAGAAAAAACAGAAAAATATGATCGCTGCAGCATACAAAATCGCATGAACCGGCTCACCTGGTGCCAGAGAAGCGGACAGATCTTTCAGAAAACGGACAAACATGTTATCCGATTCCGAACCGGTGGCAAACCAGCCGGCAATCGTGGCAGGAAACAAAATAATCGATGAAGCGAAGATCGGTGGAATAACACCGGCCATGTTCACTTTCAAAGGCAGGAAACTGCTTTGTCCACCGTAAATTTTGTTACCAACCTGACGTTTGGCATAGTTGACCAGAATCCGGCGTTGCCCACTTTCGATATAAACAACCAGATACGTAACCAGAGCGACAATCACACAGATGATGATAGCTGTCAGTGTGCTCATGGAACCGGTACGAACCAGCTCGATAAGACCACCGATGGCATTTGGCAGACCGGCAGCAATACCCGCAAAGATGATCATCGAAATACCGTTTCCAAGACCTCTTTCCGTGATTTGTTCGCCGAGCCACATCAGGAACATGGTACCGGTCACCAGCGTGACAACCGCCGTAAACCTGAAAGCCATGCCCGGATCAATCACCAGACCAGGCTGGGATTCGAGTGCCACCGCAATACCAAGTCCCTGGAATGCTGCAAGAACAAGCGTTCCATAACGGGTGTATTGCGTCATCTTTCTTCTGCCGGCTTCGCCTTCTTTTTTCAATGCATCAATCGCAGGCGATACAATGCCCAGCATCTGCATGATAATCGAAGCCGAAATGTACGGCATAATGCCAAGGGCAAAGATCGTAAAACGCGAGAGTGCGCCACCCGAGAACATGTTGAACATGCCGAGGATACCGCCCTGGTTCTGATTGAACAGCAAGGCAAGCTGTTCAGAATCAATACCAGGAACCGGGATATGCGCACCGATGCGGAATACTACCAATGCTCCCAGCAAAAAGAATAACCGCCCCCAGGGAAAACCTGCTGTAGCGCCTTTTGCTGAATTTGATGACGTAGCCAAGTGTATACCTCTGTGTATTTATACTTTAAGCGACTTTGCCGCCCTTGCTTTCAATAGCAGCTTTGGCACCTTTGGTAACGGACAAACCGGTCACGTTGACGCTTTTGGTGATTTCGCCAGAAAGAATAACCTTGACGTTCTTGGCCAATACAGGAACAAGACCAGCCTGTTTCAATACCAGCAAATCGACATCGGCAACACCCAGGTTTTCCAGATCGGACAAGCGAATTTCAGCGCGAGTCAGAGCCAGCGGGGATTTGAAGCCACGTTTTGGCAGACGACGTTGCAAAGGCATCTGACCGCCTTCGAAACCAACGCGATGAAAACCGCCCGCCCTGGATTTCTGACCCTTGTGGCCGCGGCCAGCTGTCTTGCCCAGACCGGAACCAATACCACGTCCAACTCTACGTTTTGCCTGTTTTGCGCCAAAAGCAGGTTGCAAATTATTTAAGTTCATAATTCATCCTGTTAGCAGTCTCTATCAAGCAACGACTTGAACGAGATACGATACTTTTTTAATCATTCCACGAACTGCAGGGGTATCCTCCAGCGTGGAAACGGAGTTCATTCGGCGAAGACCGAGACCGCGAACCGTATCACGATGTGATTTCTGGGTTCCGATCAGGCTCTTGACCAATTTCACTGTAATTTGATTAGACATAATCGATCACCTTATCCAATGATTTCTTCAACTGATTTGCCACGTTTGGCAGCGATATCAGCAGGAGTATTCATCGAAGCCAGGGCGTTTAGCGTTGCCCTGACCATGTTGTATGGATTGCTTGAGCCGAAAGACTTGGCCACAACGTTGGTAACACCCATTACGTCGAAAATAGCGCGCATTGCACCGCCAGCGATCACACCGGTACCTTGCTTGGCCGGATTCAACATCACTTTGGACGCACCATGCTTGCCGATAATGGTGTGTTGCAGAGTACCGTCCTTCAACGATACCTTGATCATGTTGCGACGGGCTTCTTCCATTGCTTTTTGCACGGCAACAGGAACTTCTTTTGCCTTGCCCTTGCCCATACCGATACGACCATCACCGTCACCGACAACCGTCAAGGCCGCAAAACCCATAATACGACCACCTTTGACGACCTTGGTTACGCGGTTGATTGCGATCATTTTTTCACGCAATCCGTCATCCGGACGATCACCCTGTGTCTTTTGTTGCATTTTTGCCATGGTTATATCCTTAGAACTTCAGACCTGCTTCGCGAGCAGCTTCAGCCAATGCTTTGACACGGCCGTGATAACGAAAACCGGAACGATCGAAAGCAACTTCAGTTACTCCAGCCTGCAGAGCCTTTTCAGCTACCCTCTTTCCGACGAGCGTTGCAGCAGCGACGTTACCGCCGTTTTTACCATCCAGCTGCTGACGAATATCGGCTTCCAGTGTTGAAGAAGAAGCCAGTATTTTTGCATCTGGTCCAATAACATTTGCATAAATATGCAAATTGGTACGATGCACCGACAAGCGAGTTGCTTTCAAAACAGCAATCTTGGCTCGAGTCTGACGTCCGCGGCGCAAACGTGATTGTTTCTTGTTCATCAATCGCCCCTATTACTTCTTCTTAGTTTCTTTGATCTTAACGACTTCTTCTACATAGCGAACACCCTTGCCTTTATAAGGTTCAGGTTTACGATATGCACGAACATCAGCCGCTACCTGTCCGACCATATGCTTGTCGACGCCCTTGATCACGATTTCAGTCTGCGAAGGCGTTTCACATTTGACGCCAGCAGGCATCTGGTGAACGACAGGATGAGAAAAACCAAGAGCCATGTTCAATTTGTCGCCCTGAGCCTGTGCGCGAAAACCCACGCCGATCAGGTTCAGACGTTTTTCAAACCCCTTGGAAACACCGGTAACCATGTTGTTCAACAGTGCACGGGTGGTACCCCACATCGCTGCAGCTTCACGGGAATCGTTGGCTGCTTCGACTTTCAGGGATTTGTCTTCCTGTTTTACTACAACGAGATCTGAAAGATCGCGTGACAAAGAGCCCAAAGGTCCCTTGACGGTAATCTGGCCATTTGCAATGGTTGCGGTTGTACCATCAGGAATCGCAATCGGCATTTTTCCAACTCTAGACATGCTTCACTCCTTAGGCAACATAGCAAAGAACTTCGCCACCGACTCCCGTTGCTCTCGCTTTACGATCAGTCATGACACCCTTTGGCGTAGAGACGATAGCAACACCCAAACCGTTCATGACGCTAGGGAGATCGTCACGCCCCTTGTAAATACGAAGACCAGGGCGGGAAACGCGTTCCAGTCTTTCGATAACAGGACGGCCAACATAATATTTCAGTGCGATGTTGAGTTCAGCCTTGCCAGCTTCTTCCTTGACATCGAAAGAATCGATATAACCTTCATCTTTCAATACAGTAGCGATTGCCACCTTGACCTTGGAAGACGGCATGCTTACCGCACTCTTTTTAACTTGCTGCGCATTTCGGATGCGAGTCAGCATATCTGCGATAGGATCGCTCATACTCATAACTATTCCTCCTGCTACCAGCTAGCTTTGGTGATTCCGGGAATTTCGCCATTCATGGCGTATTCCCTCAGTTTGGTACGACCCAAACCGAATTTACGATAGGTACCGCGCGGACGACCAGTCAACGCGCAACGGTTACGTTGACGTGTTGGGTTGGCGTTACGAGGCAGCGCCTGCAATTTCAAACGAGCTTCAAAACGTTCTTCTTCAGATTTGCTTTGATCGTCGATAATAGCTTTGAGCTCAGCGCGTTTGCCTGCGTATTTCTTCACAAGCGTAGCGCGTTTCAATTCACGATTAATTAATGCCAGTTTTGCCATGGCTATCTCAATTTCTAAACGGAAATTTAAATGCGGAGAGAAGTGCTTTGGACTCCTCATCGGTCTTAGCTGTTGTGGTAATGCTGATATTCAAACCACGCAGAGCATCGATTTTTTCATATTCGATTTCAGGGAATATAATCTGCTCTTTAATGCCAAGATTGTAGTTACCTCTGCCGTCAAAGGAACGACCGTTAACTCCACGGAAGTCTCTGACGCGCGGCAAGGCGATCGTAACCAGACGATCTAAAAACTCATACATTTTTGCGCCACGCAGAGTAACCATGCAGCCAATTGGATAACCATCACGAATCTTGAAACCCGCAATAGATTTGCGCGCTTTGGTTACAACTGGTTTCTGACCGGCAATCTTGCCCAGATCACCAGTTGCGTGGTCGATAACTTTTTTGTCAGCAACAGCTTCCGACAACCCCATATTCAAGGTGATCTTGGTAATGCGAGGAACTTCCATCGCAGACTTGTAGGAAAATTTTGCCATCAGATCGGCAACCACTTTTTCCTTATAAAATTCCTGTAGACGCGCCATAATTATTTAGCCCCGACAACTTCACCATTCGATTTAAAGACGCGAACTTTTTTACCATCCACTTCTTTAAAACCCACGCGATCAGCTTTACCTGTTTTTTCGTTGTACAAAGCAACGTTGGAAACATGGATAGGCATCAGCTTGTCAACGATACCACCTGTCGCACCCGTCATTGGATTTGGCTTGGTCGTTTTTTTGGCAACGTTCACGCCAGCAACAACAACCCTGTCTTCAAGACATTGTTGCACCGCTCCACGCTTGCCCTTGTCCTTGCCAACCAGGACAATCACTTCGTCGCCTTTACGTATTTTGTTCATAAAGATCCCCTTACAATACTTCTGGCGCAAGTGAAACGATTTTCATAAATCTTTCAGTACGCAACTCACGAGTTACCGGCCCGAAAATACGGGTACCGATTGGCTCCAATTTACTGTTGAGCAAAACTGCAGCGCCTTCGTCGAATTTAACCAGCGAACCATCCTGACGACGAACGCCCTTGGCAGTGCGCACGACAACAGCATTGTAAATTTCGCCTTTTTTAACTCTTCCACGCGGAGCAGCACTCTTGACCGTTACCTTAATGATGTCACCGATCTGAGCATAACGACGCTTGGAACCACCAAGCACCTTGATGCAAAGAACTTCTCTGGCACCAGTATTGTCGGCCACTTTTAAACGACTTTCAGTCTGAATCATAATTTTTCTTTCCCAACTTAATTCACCAAAATCCTGGCGATCAGTCTTGGTCCTGCCAGCTGCAAGGTTTGCAACTGATTAGGTGCGTGATATATAAGAACTTCGCATCAATCCGCAAATAATGCATGAGGATGATGCGAAGTGTTGGATTATTGCATTAACACAGGGCAAATGCAATCTTTTTTATATAGTTTGTGCAACCTGGACAACTTTGGTAAGGACCCAAGATTTATTTTTAGAAATTGGACGACCCTCCTGAATTTCAACGGTATCGCCAATTTTTGCCTGGTTGGTTTCGTCATGTGCCAGATATTTTTTCGAGCGACGAATAATTTTTCCATACAAAGGATGTTTTACTCGACGTTCAATCAAGACAGAAACTGTCTTGTCCATCTTGTCGGACACAACTTTACCAGTCAGAGTGCGTTTCAACGCGGACTTTTCCTGATCGCTCATTATTCTTTACCTTTAGAATTCATGACTGTCTTAACCCGGGCAATATCTCTTCTCACTTTTTTAAGTTGAGCAGTATTGTTCAGTTGCTGGGTTGCAATTTGCATGCGCAGACCAAATTGGGCTTTCAAAAGATCATTCAACTCAGTTTTCAACTCAGCCTGGTCTTTGGAACGCAGTTCGGATGCTTTCATATTAACTCCTCTTATTGGCCAATCTGACGGGTAACGAATACCGTCTGCAGTGGCAATTTGGCAGCAGCCAGACGGAACGCTTCACGAGCCAGCGCTTCATCCACTCCGTCCATTTCATAAAGAACTTTACCAGGTCTGATTTCGGCAACGTAGTATTCCGGATTACCTTTACCGCTACCCATACGAACTTCAGCCGGTTTTTCAGAAATTGGCTTGTCCGGGAAAACGCGGATCCAGATACGACCACCCCTCTTGATGTGACGGGTCATCGCACGACGTGCAGCTTCAATCTGGCGAGCCGTAATACGACCCCTTCCAACTGCTTTCAGGCCGAAGTCGCCGAAAGATACCTTGGTACCTCTTTCATGAGAAATACCGGTATTGCGACCCTTCTGCTCTTTTCTATATTTTCTACGTGATGGTTGCAACATAATTATTCTCCTGCTGTTTCAACCGACGAAGCGTCAGTCGCTGTTGCAGCATTGTCAGCTTTTTTCGCACGAACCCGTTTTGCGCCTGCCGAAGGGGCTTCAGAAGCAGCACCGTCAGCTTTTTTGACACGCTGTCTTCCGCCTGGACGGCCGTCTTCACGACGTGGGCCACGGCGTTTCTTGTCTTCTTCAGCCGGAGCTTCAATCTTTGGAGCTTCACCGTTTTCCAGACGATCACCCTTGTAAACCCAGACCTTGACGCCGATGATACCGTACGTGGTTTGCGCTTCGGAGAAACCGTAGTCGATATCGGCACGCAGAGTATGCAGAGGCACACGGCCTTCGCGATACCACTCCTTGCGGGCGATTTCGATACCGTTCAAACGACCGGAAGACATGATCTTGATACCGACAGCACCCAGACGCATGGCATTTTGCATGGCGCGTCTCATGGCGCGACGGAACATAATGCGTTTTTCGAGCTGCTGTGTGATCGAGTCAGCGATCAGCTGGGCATGAATTTCAGGTTTGCGAACTTCTTCGATATTGACATGTACCGGTACGCCCATGATTTTGGACAAATCGGATTTCAATACTTCAATATCCTCACCTTTTTTACCGATAACGACACCTGGACGCGAGCTGTAAATGGTAAAGCGTGCGTTTTTGGCCGGACGTTCGATAACGACCTGACCGACGGATGCGTTTTTCAGTTTTTTCTTCAGATAAGCACGTGCTTTCAGATCTTCGTTCAACATGCCGGCAAAGTTGGTATTGCCTGCATACCAGCGAGAAGACCAGTTACGAGCTACTGCCAGACGGAAACCTGTTGGATGTATCTTTTGTCCCATCGTGACCCCCTTAATTACCGACAGTCACATAAATGTGACATGTTTGTTTAGAAATACGGTCACCCCGTCCTTTTGCACGAGCCGAGTAACGTTTCATAAAAGTTCCTTTTTCGACGTAAATCGAAGAAACTTTCAATTCATCAATATCAGCACCGTCATTATGTTCGGCATTGGCAATTGCAGATTCCAATACCTGTTTGATAATGACAGCAGCTTTTTTTGGTGTGAAAGCCAAAATATCAAGCGCCTGATCAACTTTTTTGCCACGAATCAGATCGGCAACCAGACGACCTTTTTGCGCTGATAAATGCACACCACGAAGAGAAGCTTTAGTTTCCATCATTGGTCCTATTTCTTAGCTTTTTTATCGGCGGCATGACCCTTGAAAGTTCTGGTCAATGCAAATTCGCCCAACTTGTGACCAACCATATTTTCGGAAATATAGACGGGGACGTGTTGTTTGCCGTTATGAACGGCAATTGTCAACCCGATAAAATCCGGCATAATTGTTGACCGACGAGACCATGTTTTAATTGGCCGTTTATCCTTGGATGCCTGTGCGGCTTCAACCTTGTTTACCAAGTGAGCATCGCAAAAAGGTCCTTTTTTCAACGAACGTGTCATATGCTACCCCTTATTTCTTATTGCGGCGCGAAACGATCATCGAAGTCGTACGCTTGTTACTACGCGTTTTCAGACCCTTAGTCTTCTGACCCCAAGGCGTTACTGGATGACGTCCACCGGATGTTCTGCCTTCACCACCACCATGCGGGTGATCGACCGGATTCATAACAACACCACGAACGGTAGGACGAATACCACGCCAGCGCGTTGCACCCGCTTTACCCAATTTACGCAGATTCTGTTCGGAATTGCCGACTTCGCCAACGGTGGCACGGCATTCGATGTGCACACGGCGAACTTCACCGGAACGCAGACGAATCTGTGCGTAAGAACCTTCACGAGCCATCAGAACGACTGCAGCACCTGCCGTACGCGCCATTTGCGCACCTTTGCCCGGCAGCATTTCGATACAGTGCAATGTGGTACCAACCGGAATGTTGCGCAATGGCAGGCAATTGCCAGCCTTGATCGGTGCTTCGGAACCATTCATGACCTGGTCACCAACGGACAATCCTCTTGGAGCCAGAATGTAACGGCGTTCACCATCTGCATAACAGAGCAATGCAATGTTTGCGGTACGGTTTGGATCGTATTCAATACGTTCGACCTTGGCAACGATGCCATCTTTGTTGCGAACGAAATCGATTACACGATAATGCTGCTTGTGACCACCACCCAGATGACGGGTTGTGATATGTCCGTTGTTGTTACGGCCAGCACTTTTGGATTTCTTTTCAATCAGAGCAGGTAAAGGACGACCTTTGTAAAGATCAGGATTTACCAGCTTGACCATTCCCCGACGTGCAGGAGAAGTCGGCTTGACTTTAACGAGAGCCATTATTTACCCTCCTCAGTAAAATGAATCTCCTGACCAGGCTTCAGACTGACATAGGCCAGTTTCTGATTGTTTTTGCGTCCCATCGTTCTTCCGGAACGTTTCTGCTTGCCCATACGGTTCAATACCTGAACAGATTCAACTTCTACTTTGAACAGATTTTCAACCGCAGCCTTGATTTCAGGCTTGGTTGCACTTTTCAAAACACGAAAAATGACTTGTTCGTATTTTTCAGCAACGAAAGTCGCTTTTTCCGAAATAACCGGAGCCAGCAATACTTTCATGATGCGTTCTTCACTAATTTTCATGACTGCGCTCATGCCAGCATCTCCTCAATCTTACCCAGAGCTGCCTTGGTGATCAGTACATCCTTGAAATGTACCAAAGAAACAGGATCTGCCTGGTGTGGTTCGACCACCAATACATTAGGCAAATTGCGGGAGGCCAGATAAAGATTTTCGTCGAACGAATCTGTAATGACCAACACGGAGCCAAAGCCGAACTCTTTCAGTTTCTGAGCCAGCATTTTCGTTTTTGGCGCGTCAATTGCCAACTGATCGATAACGGTCAGTCTGTCTTCGCGTGCAAGCTGGGACAAAATGGAACAAACGCCTGCGCGATACATTTTCTTGTTAACTTTATGAGAAAAGTTCTGGTCAGGCGAATTCGGGAAAGCACGACCACCTCCACGCCACAAAGGGGAGGAAGACATACCGGCGCGGGCACGACCCGTGCCTTTCTGACGCCAGGGTTTCTTGGTGGTATGCGCTACCGTTTCACGGTTTTTCTGCTGACTGTCAGCAGTTCTTGCGTTGGCCTGGAAAGCGACGACGAGCTGATGAATCAGCGCTTCGTTGTAATCACGTCCGAAAATGGTATCCGGAGCGTCGACTTTGCCAGCAGCCTGGTCATTTCCATTCAGGAGCTTCAATTCCATCTGTTATGCCCCCTTGCTAACTTTGGTTTTGACTGCAGGGCGAACAATAACCTCTGCATTCTTGGCACCCGGAACAGCACCTTTAACCAATAGCAGATTGCGTTCTGCGTCGATTCGTGCAATTTCCAGATTCTGTATGGTTTTGGTGACGTCACCCATGTGACCGGTCATCTTTTTACCCGGGAAAACGCGGCCTGGATCTTGGTTCATACCGATGGAACCAGGAACGTTATGGGAAAGAGAGTTACCGTGAGTAGCACGACCGGATGCAAAATTATGACGTTTGATGGTACCGGCATAACCTTTACCAATTGAAACACCCTGAACGTCAATCTTCTGGCCAGCTTCAAACATGGTGGCAGGCAATACATCGCCAGCCTTGACTTCTGCTGCTTTAGATTCATCCACCGTGAATTCGCGCAAAACAGTTCCAGCCTCGACACCTGCTTTCGCAAAGTGACCGGCTGCAGCTTTATTGACGCGGGAAGGACGGCGTTTTCCAAATGCGACTTGAACGGCGGTATAACCGTCGGTTTCAGTCGTTTTGACTTGCGTAACACGGTTGTCAGACACGTCTACCACGGTGACAGGAATAGAATCCCCCTCATCCGTGAAGATACGCATCATACCAACCTTACGCCCGATAAGGCCTAGGCTCATTTTTTTCTCCATTCCTGCCTACGATTGGGCAGGGCTGTTTATCAACATACTTAAAACAAAAGCAAAAACAATCTCTTGCCATGTTAAGCGGCGCATTATATCCCGCATGCGCCGTTTAGACAACCACTAAATAACTGCCAGGCAATTATTGCAGTTTAATTTCAACATCGACACCAGCAGGCAAATCCAGTTTCATCAATGCATCAACTGTCTTGTCTGTCGGATCGATGATGTCCATCAGGCGCTGGTGTGTTCTGATTTCGAACTGGTCACGGGACGTTTTGTTAACGTGTGGGGAACGCAGAATATCGAAACGCTGAATACGGGTTGGCAGTGGAACCGGGCCTTTGACAACAGCACCGGTACGTTTGGCTGTATCGATGATTTCCTGTGCAGACTGGTCGATCAGTTTGTAATCGAACACTTTCAGACGAATGCGAATTTTTTGGTTTTGCATAATATCTTTCCAAAGAACGAGCTGCGAATGGTCGAGCCATTCGCAGCATTTAATAAATTACCGACGCAACAAAATTACTCAGTGATTTTAGCGACGACGCCAGCGCCGACGGTTCTGCCGCCTTCACGGATGGCGAATCTCAGGCCTTCTTCCATGGCGATCGGGCTGATCAACTTGACGCTGATGCTGACGTTGTCGCCTGGCATGACCATTTCTTTGTCTTTCGGCAGTTCGATGGCGCCTGTTACGTCTGTTGTACGGAAGTAGAATTGCGGTCTGTAGTTGTTGAAGAATGGGGTGTGACGTCCACCTTCTTCTTTGGACAGTACGTAGACTTCTCCTTCGAAGTTCAGGTGTGGTTTGATGGAGCCTGGTTTTGCCAGGACTTGTCCACGTTCGACTTCTTCTCGTTTGGTGCCGCGCAGCAATACGCCGATGTTGTCGCCTGCCTGTCCCTGGTCGAGCAGTTTTCTGAACATTTCGACGCCGGTGCAGGTGGTTTTGGCGGTTTCTTTGATGCCGACGATTTCGATTTCTTCTCCGACTTTGATGATGCCTCTTTCTACTCGGCCGGTTACGACGGTGCCGCGTCCGGAGATGGAGAATACGTCTTCTACTGGCATCAGGAAGGCGCCGTCTACGGCACGTTCAGGGGTCGGAATGTAGCTGTCTAATGCGTCTGCCAAGGCCAGGATGGCGGTTTCGCCAAGTTCGCCTGCGTCTCCTTCGAGGGCGAGTTTGGCGCTTCCTTTGATGATTGGGATGTCATCGCCCGGGAATTCGTAGCGGGACAACAGTTCACGGACTTCCATTTCGACGAGTTCCAGGAGTTCTGCGTCGTCGACCATGTCGCATTTGTTCAAAAATACGATGATGTATGGCACACCTACCTGACGGGCGAGCAGGATGTGTTCGCGGGTCTGTGGCATCGGACCGTCTGCTGCGGATACGACGAGGATGGCTCCGTCCATCTGGGCTGCGCCGGTGATCATGTTTTTGATGTAGTCGGCGTGACCCGGGCAGTCTACGTGGGCGTAGTGTCTTGCTGCGGTTTCGTATTCGACGTGGGAGGTGTTGATGGTGATGCCACGAGCTTTTTCTTCCGGCGCCGCGTCAATCTGGTCGTAGTCTTTGGCTTCTCCACCGAATTTCTTGGACAATACGGTCGCTATCGCCGCTGTCAGGGTGGTTTTTCCATGGTCAACGTGACCAATTGTTCCTACGTTTACGTGCGGCTTCGTCCGCTCATACTTGCTCTTTGCCATTTCAAATTTCCTTCAAAAAGAACGATTTATTAAATAATTTAGCTCAAACGCCTATTAAATCACTTTGCACGTGAGCTGACAATTGCCTCGATAATATTTTTTGGTGCTTCAGCGTAATGCTTGAATTCCATGGTGTAGGTTGCACGACCCTGGGTTGCGGAACGCAGGGAAGTTGCATAACCGAACATTTCAGACAATGGAACCTCTGCCTTGATGATCTTGCCACCACCGACCATATCTTCCATACCCTGAACCATACCACGACGGGAAGACAAGTCACCCATAACGGTACCGGCATAATCTTCAGGTGTTTCAACTTCAACCGACATCATTGGTTCAAGGATAACAGGATCGGCCTTGCGGCAACCATCTTTGAATGCCATCGAACCGGCCATACGGAACGCGTTTTCATTCGAATCGACATCATGGTAGGAACCGAAGAACAGGGTTACCTTGACGTCAACAACCGGATAACCAGCCATGACACCGGAAGTCAGGGTTTCACGAACACCTTTTTCGACTGCAGGAATGAATTCGCGAGGAACGACACCGCCTTTGATGGCGTCAACGAATTCAAAGCCCTTGCCTGGTTCCTGTGGTTCGATCTTCAGGACAACGTGACCGTACTGACCACGACCGCCGGACTGCTTGACGAATTTGCCTTCGATTTCATCACAGACCTTGCGAACCGTTTCACGATAAGCCACCTGAGGTTTACCGATAGTCGCTTCAACGCCGAATTCACGGCGCATACGATCAACCAGAATGTCCAGATGCAATTCACCCATACCGGCGATAATCGTCTGACCGGATTCTTCATCGGTGTAAACACGGAAAGAAGGATCTTCCTGAGCCAGACGGTTCAGTGCGATACCCATTTTTTCCTGATCGGCCTTGGTTTTCGGTTCAACTGCCTGAGAAATAACCGGTTCCGGGAATTCCATTTTTTCCAGAGTGATCGGAGCACTTGGATCACACAGTGTTTCACCCGTGGTGGCTTCTTTCAAACCGACCGCAGCCGCGATATCACCTGCCATCACTTCCTTGATTTCTTCACGCTGGTTGGCGTGCATCTGCAGAATACGACCGATTCTTTCCTTTTTACCCTTGATCGGATTCAAAACGGTATCACCGGATTTGACCACACCGGAATACACGCGGAAGAAAATCAGCTGACCAACGAATGGATCGGTCATGATCTTGAATGCCAGAGCCGCAAATTTTTCATCGTCCGTTGCCTTACGGGTGATAACGTTATCGTTTTCATCCGTACCTTCGACAGGAGGAATATCAACAGGAGACGGCAGATATTCAATAACCGCATCCAGCATGGCCTGAACACCCTTGTTTTTGAATGCCGTACCGCACATCATCGGAACGATTTCACTGTCAATGGTTCTCTGGCGAAGCGCTTTCTTGATATCTTCTTCCGGCAGATCACCGTCGTTCAGATATTTGTCCATCAGTTCTTCACTGGATTCAGCAGCCACTTCAACCAGTTTTTCACGCCATTCCTTGGCCTGATCCATCAGATTGTCAGGAACGTCACGATATTCAAATTTGGTACCCTGGGAAGCGTCATCCCAATAAATCGCTTTCATCTTGACCAGATCAACCACGCCTTCGAAGCTGTCTTCTGCGCCAATTGGAATCTGCAGGGGAATCGGATTCGCTTTCAAACGGGCACGCATCTGGTCGTAAACCTTGAAAAAGTTTGCGCCGGTACGGTCCATCTTGTTAACGAATGCCAGACGAGGCACTTTGTATTTGTTAGCCTGACGCCAAACGGTTTCAGACTGCGGCTGAACGCCACCCACAGCACAGTAAACCATACAGGCACCATCCAGAACACGCATGGAACGTTCAACTTCAATGGTGAAGTCAACGTGACCCGGGGTGTCGATGATGTTGATACGATGGTTCGGGAAGTTACCAGCCATACCGCTCCAGAAGCAGGTGGTTGCAGCCGATGTAATCGTAATGCCGCGTTCCTGTTCCTGTTCCATCCAGTCCATGGTAGCCGCGCCATCATGAACTTCGCCCAACTTGTGGTTAACCCCAGTGTAAAAAAGAATACGTTCTGTCGTCGTCGTCTTACCTGCATCGATATGAGCAGAAATACCAATGTTACGGTAGCGTTCGATCGGAGTCTTGCGAGCCATAATCAATCCTAAAACTTTTTAATAAACAAAACCGAGCGGCATTTTTCGAGTAAATGCGCCCGGCTTGCCAGATATTTTTCTCGAGCAACGACATAAACGAAAAACATTTTGTCGCCGCTCACTCATTTCAATATTAGAAACGGAAGTGTGAGAAAGCCTTGTTGGCTTCTGCCATCCGATGCACTTCATCGCGCTTTCTCATGGCGCCGCCACGACCTTCGGCAGCTTCCATCAGTTCAGCAGCCAGACGCTGAGGCATGGATTTTTCGCTGCGTTTCGCAGCAGCTTCACGCAACCAGCGCATGGACAAAGCCATACGACGAACCGGACGGACTTCAATAGGCACCTGATAGTTGGCACCGCCGACACGACGCGATTTCACTTCAACCAGAGGTTTGCAGTTATTGACTGCCAGATTGAAGATTTCCAGAGGATCTTTTCCGGATTTGCCTTCGATAAGCTCGAAAGCACCATAAATAATGTTTTCAGCAACCGATTTCTTGCCCGACAACATCAACACATTAACGAATTTAGCTACATCAACATTGCCAAACTTTGGATCCGGCAAAATCTCGCGCTTGGGAACTTCACGACGACGAGGCATTTCTTTTCCTTTCTTTCTTCAGCTGAGTGCACGCACTCACGGTGTGCCATCATAGCCCACCACTTACTCGATCATACGACCGACCAGTTATTATTTACTTGCAGGTTTGGCGCGTTTTGCACCGTATTTGGAACGAGCCTGCTTACGATCTTTAACACCCTGGGTATCCAGAGAGCCACGAACCATATGGTAACGAACACCAGGCAAATCCTTTACACGACCACCACGCAGAAGAACAACACTGTGTTCCTGCAGGTTATGACCTTCACCGCCAATGTAGGAAATGACTTCAAATCCATTGGTCAATCTTACCTTGGCCACTTTTCTCAAAGCGGAGTTAGGTTTTTTTGGTGTCGTGGTATAAACACGGGTACATACGCCACGCTTTTGCGGACAATTATCCAACGCAGGCGACTTGCTTTTAGCTTTAACGCTGACGCGAGGTTGGCGAATCAGTTGATTGATGGTTGGCATCGATTTAATAATCCAACTAAAAAATTACAAGACAATCCCGACTACGCGAATAACCGGGGACTCTATGGATAAGAAACCATCCACAGGATGAGCATCCAAATCACAATAAAAAGTTTTTTATTGATTTTACAGACACTAAAGACCGTGGATTCTAAACTGTCTCCTCTTCAAAGTCAATTGCTTCAAAGACATACAGCATTCTTCCACATCAAAAACAACAATGATCCGGATGTGGATAAAAAAGTGGCATTCCACTAAAAAATGGAATGCCACTTCAGTCGATCATGATTTATTCATGTTCGGGATTTTCACTGACAACGTCTGAAATATCCTGCATCGGTTCTTCCTGTGGAAGTTCCTGTTCAGCACGTTGCAGGGCAGCGCGTTCTTCCTGCTCCCAGACTGATTTCTGTTTGCGGGCACGATGCATTGCCAGACCGGTACCGGCCGGAATCAAACGTCCGACGATGACGTTTTCTTTCAGACCACGCAGTCCGTCTTTCTTGCCCATGATCGCCGCTTCGGTCAGAACACGGGTCGTTTCCTGGAAGGAAGCGGCCGAGATGAACGAATCGGTAGACAGGGATGCCTTGGTAATGCCCAGCAGAACGTTTTCGTAAGTTGCCGGTCTCTTGCCTTCGGCGATCACGCGATCGTTTTCGTCCAGCAGTTCGGAACGTTCGACCTGTTCACCGGTGATATAGCTGGTATCGCCAGCATCGACGACATTCACACGGCGCAGCATCTGGCGAACGATGACTTCAATATGCTTGTCATTGATCTTCACACCCTGCAGACGATAAACATCCTGAACTTCATCGACAATATAACGTGCCAGCGCTTCGATACCCAACAGTCTCAGAATGTCCTGAGGATCGGCAGGACCGTCAACGATCATTTCGCCTTTATTGACAACCTGACCGTCATGGACCAGAACCTGTTTGTCCTTGCCGATCAGGAATTCATGACGATTGCCGTCCATATCGGTAATTTCAAGACGCTGTTTGCCCTTGGTTTCCTTACCGAAAGCGACCGTACCGGTCACTTCTGCCAGCGTACCGGCATCTTTTGGTGAACGGGCTTCGAACAGTTCGGCAACACGTGGCAGACCACCGGTAATATCACGGGTTTTCTGCGATTCCGTTGGAATACGCGCCAGAACTTCACCGACGGATACTTTCTGGCCATCCTGAACCATCAGAAGAGCGCCAACCTGGAAGCTGATCGTCACCGCATGTTCGGTACCGGCAATCTTCACTTCTTCACCACTGTCATTTAACAGCTTGACCTGTGGACGTGCCGATTTGGTCGATGTACCGCGACGTTTCGGATCGATAACGACCAGCGTTGAGAGACCGGTCACTTCATCGACCTGTCTTGCCACGGTCACGCCTTCTTCGACGTTTTCGAAACGGATCGTTCCCGCGTATTCCGTAATAATCGGACGGGTCATCGGATCCCAGGTCGCCAATACCTTACCGGCCTTGACAGGCAAGCCGTCATTGACCAGCAAGGTTGCACCGTAAGGCACTTTATGACGTTCGCGTTCGCGGCCGACATCGTCGGTAATGATGATTTCGCCCGAACGGGAAATGACAATCTGGTCCCCCTTGTCGTTCGTGACGTAACGCATTGTCGACGTAAAGTGAATCGTACCGTTGGAACGGGCTTCGACACTGGAAGCGACAGCAGAACGGGAAGCGGCACCACCAATGTGGAAAGTACGCATCGTCAGCTGGGTACCCGGTTCACCGATGGACTGTGCAGCGATAACGCCGACTGCTTCACCGGAATTGACCAGACTTCCCCGGCCGAGATCGCGGCCATAACACTTGGCACACATGCCATAACGTGTTTCGCAAGTCAGCGGCGTACGAACCTTGACTTCGTCAATACCCAGACGTTCGATTTCCTCGATCTTGTCTTCGTCCAGCAGCGTACCCGCTTCGAACAGCACTTCGCGCGATTCCGGATTGATGATGTCATTGGCAGAAACACGACCCAAAATGCGATCGCCCAAGGCTTCGATCACTTCACCGCCTTCGATCAGCGCTTTCATGACCACGCCTTCGTGCGTACCGCAATCGTCTTCGATAACGACGAGATCCTGTGTCACGTCAACCAGACGACGGGTCAGGTAACCCGAGTTTGCCGTCTTCAACGCTGTATCGGCCAGACCTTTACGGGCACCGTGAGTCGAGATGAAGTACTGGAGAACGTTCAGGCCTTCACGGAAGTTCGCGGTAATCGGCGTTTCGATAATCGAACCGTCCGGCTTGGCCATCAGGCCACGCATACCTGCCAGCTGGCGAATCTGTGCAGCGGAACCGCGAGCACCAGAGTCAGCCATCATGTAAATGGAGTTGAAGGATTCCTGCGTACCGGTCGAGCCGTCACGCTTGACGACGTCCTGAACTTTCAGCTGATCCATCATGGCCTTGCCGACGGAATCACCTGTTTTGCCCCAGATATCGACAACCTTGTTATATCTTTCGCCAGCGGTAACCAGACCGGAAGCGTATTGCTGTTCAATCTGTTTGACTTCCTGTTCGGCAGTCGAAATCAGGTCGACTTTCTGTTTCGGTACCAGCATGTCATTGATACAGATGGAAATACCTGCCTTGGTTGCCAGACGGAAACCGGATTGCATCAGACGGTCGGCAAAAACGACAGTCGCACGCAGGCCGCATTTTCTGAATGAGGTATTGATCAGGCGTGAAATTTCTTTTTTCTTCAGCGGCGTGTTCAATACGGAGAACGGCAGGCCTTCAGGCAGAATTTCAGACAGCAATGCACGACCGACAGTGGTTTCATAACGCATGAGGCGTTTGACCATTTCACCGGAGAGAGGATCTTTTACATAATCCGGCAGACGAACCGTAATACGGGTAGCCAGTTCAACTTCCTTGTTGTCGTAGGCGCGCTGGACTTCGGAGATGTCGGTAAACATCATGCCTTCGCCCTTGCCGTTGATTTTTTCACGGGTCGCATAGTACAAACCGAGCACCATATCCTGCGAAGGCACAATCGATGGTTCGCCATTCGACGGGAACAGGATATTGTTGGATGCCAGCATCAATGTGCGGGCTTCCAGCTGGGCTTCGATGGACAATGGGACGTGAACCGCCATCTGGTCACCGTCGAAGTCGGCGTTGAACGCTGCGCAAACCAGTGGATGCAGCTGGATGGCCTTGCCTTCGATCAGAACCGGTTCAAACGCCTGAATACCCAGTCTGTGCAGAGTTGGCGCACGGTTCAACATGACCGGATGTTCGCGAATGACTTCTTCCAGAATATCCCAGACAACCGGTTCCTGGATTTCAACGAGACGTTTGGCTGCCTTGATGGTCGTAGCCAGCCCCATCAATTCCAGCTTGTTGAAAATGAACGGTTTGAACAGTTCCAGAGCCATCAGTTTCGGCAAACCGCACTGATGCAATTTGAGCTGTGGACCGACGGTAATAACGGAACGGCCGGAATAGTCGACACGTTTACCCAGCAGGTTCTGACGGAAACGACCGCCTTTACCCTTGATCATTTCAGCCAGTGACTTCAGCGGACGTTTGTTTGCGCCAGTCATGGCTTTGCCACGACGGCCATTGTCCAGCAGGGAATCGACCGCTTCCTGCAACATCCGTTTTTCATTACGGGTAATGATTTCAGGAGCGCGCAGTTCCAGGAGACGTTTCAAACGGTTGTTTCTGTTGATGACGCGACGATACAAATCGTTCAGATCGGACGTGGCGAAACGGCCGCCATCCAGTGGAACCAGTGGACGCAGTTCAGGAGGCAGAACCGGCAGCACTTCCATGATCATCCATTCCGGTTTGATACCGGAACGCTGGAAAGCTTCGAGAACTTTCAGACGTTTTGCATATTTCTTGATCTTGGCTTCGGACTTGGAATCTTTCAGTTCGTTACGCAACAGTTCCGCTTCGGCATTGATGTCGATCGAGCGGAGCAGTTCACGAATGCCTTCCGCACCCATCGAAGCGGAGAACTCGTCACCGAATTCTTCGTATTTGGCAGCGTAATCGTCTTCGGACATGATCTGGCATTTCTTCAACGGGGTCATGCCAGGATCGGTAACGACGAAAGCTTCGAAATACAGGACGCGTTCGATATCGCGCAGCGTCATATCCAGCACCATACCGAGACGGGATGGCAGGGATTTCAGAAACCAGATATGGGCAGCAGGAGACGCCAGTTCAATATGGCCCATCCGTTCACGACGGACTTTGGCCAGCGTGACTTCAACGCCACATTTTTCACAAATAACACCACGATGTTTCAACCGTTTGTACTTGCCGCACAAACATTCATAATCCTTGATCGGTCCGAAAATCTTGGCGCAAAACAGGCCGTCACGTTCCGGTTTGAAGGTACGATAGTTGATTGTTTCCGGTTTCTTTACTTCGCCGTAAGACCAGGACCTGATTTTTTCTGGCGATGCCAGACCAATTTTGATGGCATCGAATTGTTCATCTTGCTGAACTTGCTTGAATAGATCGAGCAGTGCTTTCATATTTCACTCCAATTGGGTGAGAACTACGGCCAAAAATTCCATACCGGACGAGGTGGCCACGCGCCCCGTCCGGATTTAAATGTTGCTTAATCGCGTTCCAGGTCGATATCGATACCCAGAGAGCGAATTTCCTTGACGAGCACATTGAAGGATTCCGGCATGCCGGCATCGATCACATGATCGCCCTTGACCAGATTTTCATACACTTTCGTACGTCCGCTGACGTCATCGGATTTAACCGTCAACATTTCCTGCAGAACGTAGGACGCGCCATAAGCTTCAAGTGCCCAGACTTCCATTTCACCGAAACGCTGACCGCCGAACTGTGCCTTGCCGCCCAATGGCTGCTGGGTAACCAGCGAGTATGGGCCGGTAGAACGGGCATGCATCTTGTCGTCAACCAGATGGTGGAGTTTCAGCATGTGCATGTAGCCCACCGTCACAGGACGTTCGAATGCTTCACCGGTACGACCGTCAAACAGGGTCACCTGATTTTTCGCTTCAGTCATACCCAGCTTGCTGGCGATTTCATCCGGATAAGCCAGATCCAGCATGCGACGGATTTCAGCTTCCTTGGCACCGTCAAAAACCGGCGTTGCAAACGGAACACCGTTTTTAAGGTTGTCTGCCAGATGCAATACTTCTTCTTCCGTCAGACTGTCGAGATCCTCAGGTTTTCCACTATCGAGATAAATCGATTTCAGGAAAGTTCTGAGTTCTTCAACTTTCTGTTTGGCCTGAAGCATTTCACCGATACGCAAGCCGAGACCTTTGGCAGCCCAGCCCAGATGCGTTTCAAGAATTTGACCGACGTTCATACGGGAAGGCACGCCCAGAGGATTCAGAACGACGTCCGCAGGAGTACCGTCGGCCATGTATGGCATGTCTTCAATTGGAACGATCTTGGAAACCACCCCTTTGTTTCCATGACGACCCGCCATTTTATCACCGGGTTGCAAACGGCGTTTGACGGCCAGATAAACCTTGACCATCTTCTGGACACCAGGCTGCAATTCATCGCCCTGCGTCAGTTTCTTGCGTTTTTCTTCGAATGCGATATCGAACTGATGGCGTTTTTCCTCGATGGATTCCTTGATGGCCTCCAGTGCCATAGCGGTATCTTCATCCGATGGACGAATGTCGAACCAGTGATATCTTTCCAGATCAGCCAGATATTCCTGCGTGATTTCAGCGCCACGAGCCAGTTTCTTCGGACCGCCGTTCACTTTCTTGCCGATCAGCAATCTGGAGAGACGCTGGAAGGCATCGCCTTCGACAATACGCATCTGGTCATTCAGATCGATACGATAGCGTTGCAGTTCATCGTCGATAATCTGCTGCGCACGCTTGTCGCGAACCAGACCTTCACGGGTAAAGACCTGAACGTCGATCACGGTACCGACCATACCGGATGGAACACGCAGGGACGTATCTTTAACGTCAGACGCTTTTTCACCGAAAATGGCGCGCAACAGTTTTTCTTCCGGAGTCAGCTGGGTTTCTCCACGAGGAGTGACCTTGCCGACCAGAACGTCACCGGCTTCGACTTCAGCACCGATGTAAACGATACCGGATTCATCCAGCCGGGCCAGCTGATTTTCAGCCAGATTGGAAATATCACGGGTAATTTCTTCAGGCCCCAGTTTCGTATCGCGGGCAACAACCGACAATTCCTCAATGTGAACCGAGGTATAACGATCATCTTCAACGACTTTTTCCGAAATCAGGATCGAATCTTCATAGTTCAGGCCGTTCCAAGGTGTAAACGCGACCAGCATGTTCTGGCCAAGAGCCAGTTCACCCAGATCGGTTGAAGCACCGTCAGCAATAACGTCGCCTCTTTCAACCCGGTCACCTACCTGAACGATAGGACGCTGGTTGATGTTGGTATTCTGGTTCGAACGTGTATATTTGATCAGATTGTAAATATCGACACCGACTTCACCTGCTGCCGCTTCGTCATCGTTAACACGAATAACCACACGGCCTGCATCGATATAATCGACAACACCGCCACGCAGAGCCTGAACAGTCGTACCGGAGTCGACTGCACAGGTACGTTCCACACCGGTACCGACAAACGCTTTTTCAGGACGCAGACAAGGTACTGCCTGACGTTGCATGTTGGCGCCCATCAAGGCACGGTTCGCATCATCGTGTTCCAGGAAAGGAATCAGCGATGCAGCAACGGAAACGATCTGGCCTGGCGCAACGTCCATATACTGGACACGTTCCGGAGAGACCAGAATGGTTTCACCTGCTTCACGGGAAGAAACCAGTTCATCGATCAGTTTGCCGTCTTCATCGATCGTGCTGTTTGCCTGAGCGATGATGTATTTGCCTTCTTCGATAGCGGAAAGATAATCGATTTCATCCGTTACGTGACTGTCGACAACCTTGCGATACGGTGTTTCAAGGAAGCCGTATTCGTTCAGGCGCGCATACATAGCCAGCGAGTTGATCAAACCGATGTTTGGACCTTCAGGCGTTTCAATCGGGCAGACACGACCGTAATGGGTGGGATGCACGTCGCGGACTTCAAAACCGGCGCGTTCACGCGTCAGGCCACCCGGGCCAAGAGCGGAAATACGACGTTTATGGGTGATTTCCGACAGCGGGTTGGTCTGATCCATAAACTGCGACAGCTGCGAGGAACCGAAGAACTCACGGATAGCAGCAGAGATCGGTTTGGAATTGATCAGATCATGCGGCATCAGATTGTCAGCCTCAGCCTGTCCCAGACGTTCCTTGACGGCACGTTCAACACGAACCAGTCCGGCACGGAACTGGTTTTCAGCCAGTTCACCGACACAACGCACACGACGATTGCCCAGATGGTCGATATCGTCTATTTCACCACGACCGTTACGGAGTTCAACCAGAATCTTGATGACAGACAGAATGTCGTCATTGGACAAGGTCATGGTGCCTGTCAATTCTTCACGACCGATACGGCTGTTGAATTTCATGCGGCCGACAGCGGACAGATCGTAACGTTCTTCGTTATAGAAGAGGCCATTGAACAAGGCTTCAACCGATTCTTCAGTCGGTGGTTCACCAGGACGCATCATACGGTAGATAGCGATTCTGGCGGCCATCTGATCGACGGTTTCATCGATACGAAGGGTCTGGGAAATATAAGCGCCCTGATCCAGATCATTGGTATACAAGGTCTGGATTTCCTTGACATTCGCTTCGCGCAAACGGGTCAGCAATTCTTCCGTGATTTCATCGTTGGCTTTGGCGATTACTTCGCCGGTATCCTGATCGATGACGTTTTTTGCCAGCGCACGGCCATACAGGAAATCTTCCGGTACGGAAATACGGGTAATGCCGGCAGCTTCGATTTCACGAATGTTTCTGGCATTGATACGTTTGTCTTTTTCTACCAGAACCTTGCCTTCCTTGTCGACAATGTCGAAACGGGCGATTTCGCCGCGCATTCTCGACGTGACGAATTCCATTTCAGCGCCTTCCGGACGCAGCAGGAAATCGTCGAAAACGAAGAAATTCTCGAGAATTTCTTCAGAAGACATGCCGATGGCTTTCAACAGGATCGTGACAGGCATCTTGCGGCGACGGTCGATACGGAAGAACAGGATGTCTTTCGGATCAAATTCAAAGTCAAGCCATGAACCACGGTAAGGAATGATACGGGCGGAAAACAGCAGTTTTCCGGACGAATGCGTCTTGCCCTTGTCGTGTTCGAAGAAAACGCCAGGAGAACGATGCAACTGGGAAACGATGACACGTTCCGTGCCATTGATAACAAAGGAACCGGTTGTCGTCATCAGAGGCAATTCGCCCATGTAGACTTCCTGTTCCTTCATTTCCTTGACGACCGGTTTCGTCGGCGATTCCTTGTCAAGGATAACGAGACGAACCTTGGCACGCAAAGGTGCGGCCAAAGTCAATCCACGCTGTTGACATTCCTTGACGTCAAACGGAGGATCACCTAGGGTATAAGAAATAAATTCGAGTCTTGCAAAACCATTATGCGACACGATCGGAAAAATAGACGTGAACGCTGATTGCAAGCCTTCATTTTTTCTCTTCAACGGAGGTACATCAGCCTGAAGAAAACTTTCATAAGATTCAAGCTGTGTAGCCAGCAAAAAAGGGACTTGGTGAACATTGTCGCGCTTTGCAAAAGATTTGCGGATGCGCTTCTTCTCAGTAAATGAGTAGTGCATGGACACTCCATGAGTGGCTGAAGGATAGAAAATTCAGTTTTATGTTTTATTCGTTTCAGGCGAAAACATAAAACTCAAGCCTCGATTCCGTCAAAATTCCTGTTGAAAATCTTCAGATACATGAAACACAATTGAGTCAAAGCTGGATCGCCACTTCAGGCGATTCAGCAATGACTCGGATACTGCCAAAACATTCGGCAAAGACGAAATTATTTGATTTCGACTTTTGCGCCAGCTTCTTCCAGTTTCTTCTTGGCTTCTTCAGCATCAGCTTTGCTGACGCCTTCCTTGATTGGCTTCGGTGCGGAATCAACCATGTCTTTGGCTTCTTTCAGACCCAGACCGGTGATTTCACGAACGGCTTTAATAACGCTAACCTTGTTGGCACCGAATTCAGCCAAAACGATGGTGAATTCAGTCTGTTCTTCAGCAGCAGCGCCACCGGCAGCACCGGCACCAGCAGGGCCGGCAACAGCCATTGCAGCAGCGGAAACGCCAAATTTTTCTTCGAATGCCTTAACCAGATCATTCAGTTCCATTACAGACATCGCGCCTACGGCTTCCAGAATGTCTTCTTTGCTCATTGCCATTTAAAACTCCTAATTCTTTATTAAATATGATGGTTGGTACAAATCTCTAACAAACAAAATCAGAACACAGGATGCCATCAGGCAGCCGTTTCTTCTTTCTGTTTTGCCAGAGCAGCCAATCCACGAGCAAAGCTCGCAACTGGCGCCAACATAACGCCCATAAGTTGAGAGAGCAGCACTTCACGACTTGGGATGCTTGCCAGAGCGACAACACCCGCTTTGTCGAGTTGTTTGCCTGCATAGCAACCACCCCTGATAACCAGACTGTCGTTGCGTTTTGCGAATTCCTGTACAACTTTCGCAGCAGCGACAGCATCCTTTGAAATGGAATAAATCAAAGGACCGGTCATTTCAGAAGCCAGTTCTGCAAATGGAGTTCCCTCAACAGCACGACGTGCCAGCGTGTTTTTCAATACACGCATGTATACGCCGTTTTCACGTGCATTTGCACGCAATTGCGTCATGTCACCAACCTGGATACCACGATATTCAGCCAGAACAATCGTCTGCGCTTCAGCAACTTCTGCGCTGACTTCTGCTACAACGGCTTTTTTGTCATTCAGATTGAGACCCACGGTCAACCTCCAAAAATGATATCCGATCGACTATAAAAATCGAAGGATACCGGTTCTAACACGGTGTCCAATGTTAGGAGTTCATTGCCAGGCAATAAAACCAGCCTTGAAACTACAAAACTGAATTGGGTTCACCATCTACGCTGGGTAAATTCTTTTAACACTCGAAAAATTTCTTGCGCCCAGCGGTCTTTGACTGCCCATACCATCAGAAAAAGTGTCAGGTATGGCCCAAAGTTCTGCCCCCGTAAAATTACGGGGGTCTAGTATTTTACACTTAAACGGCAATCGTTGCTTGATCAACGCGAACACCTGCACCCATCGTCGAGGAAATCGAGATTTTACGGATGTAAGTACCCTTGCTGCTGACAGGTTTTGCCTTGTTCAATGCATCGATCAACGACGACAGATTGGACTTCAGGTCAGCATCACTGAAAGATTTGCGGCCAATGGTTGCATGAATGATACCGGCACGATCTGTTCTGTACTGAACCTGACCGGCTTTGGCGTTCTTGACGGCTGTTGCAACATCAGGGGTAACCGTACCGACCTTCGGATTTGGCATCAGGCCGCGTGGTCCCAGAATCTGACCCAGGGTACCGACGATACGCATGGTATCAGGCGATGCGATAACGATATCGAAAGGCATGTCACCGCCCTTGATCTGGGCAGCCAGTTCTTCCATACCAACGATATCCGCACCAGCTGCTTTAGCCTGATCGGCTTTTTCACCCGAAGCGAAAACAGCGACACGAACCGTTTTACCAGTACCGGCAGGCAGAACAACGGAACCACGAACAACCTGATCGGATTTTTTAGGATCCACGCCCAGCTGGACAGCAACATCAATGGATTCGTTGAATTTCGCGGTAGCGAATTCTTTCAACAGAGCCAGTGCGTCATCGATTGGATAAACCTTGGTGGAATCCAGTTTTTCCTGGAAAGCGCGTACTCTTTTAGAAGCCTTGGCCATTTATACACCCTCCACAGTAATACCCATCGATCTGGCAGAGCCGGCAATGGTCTTGACGGCAGCTTCCATATCGGCAGCGGTCAAGTCAGGTTTTTTCATGGTGGCGATTTCTTCAGCCTGGGCACGAGTAATCGATCCGACTTTTTCAGTATTCGGTCTTTGAGAACCCTTTTCAATGCCGGCAGCTTTCTTGATCAGGAAAGTTGCAGGAGGGGTTTTCATTGCAAACGTAAACGATTTGTCTGCGTAAGCGGTAATGACAACAGGAATAGGCATACCCGGCTCGAAACTTTGAGTTTGAGCATTGAATGCTTTACAGAATTCCATGATGTTCAATCCACGTTGACCCAGAGCCGGGCCAATTGGAGGAGATGGGTTGGCTTTACCAGCAGGCACTTGCAGCTTGATAAAACCGGCAATTTTCTTAGCCATTTTATTTTCCAGGTTAGTGAGTCATAGCGCCCGTCTATGAGACGAGCTCCTCTTGCCAGATAAAAAACAAACGCTCTGGCTTGCGTTTAAAAATCTAGACTTTTTCGACCTGACCGAATTCCAGCTCGACTGGCGTGGAACGACCGAAGATGGTAAGCGAAACTCTCAGACGGGACTTTTCGTAATTCACTTCTTCTACATTGCCATTGAAATCGGCAAATGGGCCTTCCTTGATACGAACCAGCTCACCGACTTCATAGGAAATTTTCGGACGTGGTTTGGCAACGCCATCCTGCATCTGCTGCAACAGCTTTTCCATTTCCCGATGCGGGATTGGGGTCGGCTTGTTCGATTTACCGCCAACAAAACCGGTTACTTTTCCAGTATCCCTGACCAGATGCCATGTTTCATCGGTCATTTCCATTTCAACGAGAATATATCCTGGAAAGAACCGACGTTCCGTAACGGATTTTTGACCACCCTTTACTTCAACAACTTCTTCAGTCGGAACCAGAATCTCACCGAATTGATCCGTCATCCCCATCCGTTCGATTCTTTCCATCAGGGCGCGACGTACGCTTTTTTCCATGCCGGAATAGACATGCACAACATACCAGCGCATCGTTGACGACGCACTGGCAGCTTTTTCCGTACCAGCCTGATCCTGGCTATTTTCACTCATTATTTTTTCCAGCCAAGTATGAAGTTATAAAGGACGAATTCCAATACCTTGTCTGTGCCCCACAGGAAGATGGCGATCATAAGCACAAAACCAAAAACGATGCCCGTCAAACGGATAGCATCGTTACGCGGAGGCCAGACAACCTTACGGGTCTCACGATAGGATTCTTTTGCAAACGCAATGAATTCGCGTCCCGACGCAGAGAACCATGCCAGCACAGCACCCACGACAAGACCCGCTACCAGAACGCCAACACGCGTCAGCGTTGGTTTGCCCGCAAGAAGATAAAAACCAACGATACCAGCCAGAATTGCGACAACCGCACAGGCAACCTTTACTCTGTCGCCCAGGCCACCCTCGGCTTGCACAGGTTGGTTAGACATATGAATTACCTTCTATCATCGAACATCAAGAATGGCAGGGGAAGAGGGCCTCGAACCCCCGACCTTCGGTTTTGGAGACCGACGCTCTGCCAATTGAGCTATTCCCCTACTTCAAAAGCCTGATGTTGAATATTAACCAAATGCCCCCTCAAAAGAGGGGGAACAAAAATTACTCAGTGATTTTAGCGACGACGCCAGCGCCGACGGTTCTGCCGCCTTCACGGATGGCGAATCTCAGGCCTTCTTCCATGGCGATCGGGCTGATCAACTTGACGCTGATGCTGACGTTGTCGCCTGGCATGACCATTTCTTTGTCTTTCGGCAGTTCGATGGCGCCTGTTACGTCTGTTGTACGGAAGTAGAATTGCGGTCTGTAGTTGTTGAAGAATGGGGTGTGACGTCCACCTTCTTCTTTGGACAGTACGTAGACTTCTCCTTCGAAGTTCAGGTGTGGTTTGATGGAGCCTGGTTTTGCCAGGACTTGTCCACGTTCGACTTCTTCTCGTTTGGTGCCGCGCAGCAATACGCCGATGTTGTCGCCTGCCTGTCCCTGGTCGAGCAGTTTTCTGAACATTTCGACGCCGGTGCAGGTGGTTTTGGCGGTTTCTTTGATGCCGACGATTTCGATTTCTTCTCCGACTTTGATGATGCCTCTTTCTACTCGGCCGGTTACGACGGTGCCGCGTCCGGAGATGGAGAATACGTCTTCTACTGGCATCAGGAAGGCGCCGTCTACGGCACGTTCAGGGGTCGGAATGTAGCTGTCTAATGCGTCTGCCAAGGCCAGGATGGCGGTTTCGCCAAGTTCGCCTGCGTCGCCTTCGAGGGCGAGTTTGGCGCTTCCTTTGATGATTGGGATGTCATCGCCCGGGAATTCGTAGCGGGACAACAGTTCACGGACTTCCATTTCGACGAGTTCCAGGAGTTCTGCGTCGTCGACCATGTCGCATTTGTTCAAAAATACGATGATGTATGGCACACCTACCTGACGGGCGAGCAGGATGTGTTCGCGGGTCTGTGGCATCGGACCGTCTGCTGCGGATACGACGAGGATGGCTCCGTCCATCTGGGCTGCGCCGGTGATCATGTTTTTGATGTAGTCGGCGTGACCCGGGCAGTCTACGTGGGCGTAGTGTCTTGCTGCGGTTTCGTATTCGACGTGGGAGGTGTTGATGGTGATGCCACGAGCTTTTTCTTCCGGCGCCGCGTCAATCTGGTCGTAGTCTTTGGCTTCTCCACCGAATTTCTTGGACAATACGGTCGCTATCGCCGCTGTCAGGGTGGTTTTTCCATGGTCAACGTGACCAATTGTTCCTACGTTTACGTGCGGCTTCGTCCGCTCATACTTGCTCTTTGCCATTTTCAACTCCTAACTAATGAAGAGAATATCAAGACCCACGCCCGACTTCTACGCGATGCAAACAAAACACCATTTTTGAAAAGCACAATCTGTGGTGCCCTTGACGTGGATTGAACACGTGGCCTCTCCCTTACCAAGGGAGTGCTCTACCACTGAGCTACAAGGGCAACTAATCTTTAGCAAAATGACTGGAGCGGGCGAAGGGAATCGAACCCTCGTCTTAAGCTTGGAAGGCTTCGGCTCTACCATTGAGCTACACCCGCACTCGCTACTTTCATTTTGCCTAATCTTGTGGTGGAGAGGGCTGGATTCGAACCAGCGTACTCGTAAGAGGGCAGATTTACAGTCTGCTGCCATTAACCACTCGGCCACCTCTCCGCAAGGAACCTCGAATTATGTCAGATACAGCAACACAAGTCAACGCACCTATTTCAGATAAACAACAATTTGATTTGATTTTCGCGCAATTATACGCCTCAAATGGCCTTTGAACGCTTTAAGGTTGAATCCGGACTCGTCGAATCGTCGCTTTTAACAAAAAAACCACAATAATCCTGCACAGACATCTATTTAGCGATGACCACGGTGATATCCGCGATGGCCGCGATATCTTCCACGGTAATAATGAGGAACCGGATGCCGGGACACGACAACGCCCGAAACATAAGGGTATACGACCGGAGCAGGCTGAACGACGGTGGTTACGGGTACCACCGGTGCGCTATACACGACTGCAGGCACAGGTGACGCTACCACGACAGGAACGCCAATATTGACCGACCAGTTTCCTGCACTGGCAGTAGCCGGCAATAGAAAAGTACCCGCAGCCAGCACTATTGAACCGAGATATGAAAACAATTTTGCATTTCCCATGATTTTCTCCACTTGGAAAAGAATGTCATGAGATACATTAAAGCGGAATTGGTTACGCCAGCCTATTCATATACTGTAAGATATGTAACAGAATTTTTCACCGGCGCCGTCTTTCACATACCGGCTCCGGTGAAAAAGACAGCCCGTTCAAAACAATCAAACGACAAAAAATGGCTCAGGATAAACAACCCAAAAAAACCGGATGGATGACGACCTTTTTACGAGGCCTTGCCATCTTTTTTCTCATTATGGGCGTCTACTACTTCGCCAAGGCATGGCTTTTCAACTAGAAACAACTGTTGAAATTCAGTTATTTTCATAAGTCCAGTTCAACAGTTCGTTAAGCATATTGCGTGAAAGCTTCGCGTTCGGATCGTTGACCATGCAAACGACAATATAGCGCCGTCCGCTTTTTGCCAGAACGTATCCAGCTATTGCCCTGACATTGTCGATCGCTCCGGTTTTGATATGGGCTTTCCCGGCAATCGCATCTTCTTTCAGCCGTTTTGACATCGTCCCGTCTTTACCCGCAATAGGAAAAGAAGACATCAATTCAGGCATCACCGGGGAATGAAATGCCGCCTTCAGAATCCGGCTCATCGTCAAAGGCGATATTTTTTCCAGACGGGACAAGCCCGAACCATTCTCGATAACCAGATCGCCGGAAGAAATATTTTTGCTTGCCAGCCAGTTTTTTATAGCCTTAATGCCCATTGATTCATCGGCATTATCACCCAATTCGTGATGCCCGATACCCAGCAACAACTGGCGTGCCATGACATTGTTGCTGTGTTTGTTTACGGTTGACACAACGGAAGACAGTTCCGGAGAACGCCACTCTGCAATTTTTAATGCCTCCGGCGGCAATGTGCCGTCGACAAACCTTCCTTTGAAACGTCCTCCCGCTTCTTTCCAAAGCGTTGAAAAGACACTTTCGAAATAACGTGTGTTACTCATTTGATATGGCAGAACAGACCAGATTTTTTCCTGACAGGTACTGGAATATATTCCATCGAAATTGGCATGCCGGTCATCGAATTGAAGAACGATGTCTTTTTTCCAGTTACCGCACTCCCCATTCGATAACAGTGGAGGCGTGATTTTCACTCCATCCAGACGTGGTTCGAAAACCACTTTGACCGTATTTTCCGATTCATTCGGAACCAACCTGACATCGATTTTCTTTTCATTCAAAAGAAGGGCGTCAGGGCCTGCATTATAGGGTTTTAAAGGTTCGGCATCGAAAGCGGCAGCATCGAAAGACCCGGTTTTGAAAACGCTTCTGTCTAAAATGACATTCCCCCGGATATCACGAACCCCTGCATCCTGTATCTGGCGTATGAACAGCCATAACTCTTTTTGTGAGAAAACAGGATCTCCGCTGCCTTTTATAATCAAATCCCCATATAAAACACCATCTTCAGGTTTCCCCGAGATGTATGCACCGGTTTCCCATGTATAAGAAGGGCCCAGCAATTCAAGCGCAGCATAGGTGGTAAGCACCTTCATTGTCGAAGCCGGTGCAAAAGCGATATCGGCGTTATGAGTCAATCGCGAGACATTTGAGTCCACTTGTTCAACCACAATCCCGACAGAATTTTCCGGTATACCTGCCAGTTCGAGTTCATATTTAACCGAAGACGGCAATTGCTGTGCAAAAACAGGCAATGCCAGAATAAAAAACAATCCGGAAAACCATTTTCGACAGAATGTACTTAGCTTTCTCATTTTCTAACGTTGTTTCAAGGTTATTTGTCAGCTGGCCCGCTCACTTTATCGCAAGCTTAGCCCTGCCTGTTGTATTTTACAAAGAGAAACGTTTATAATTGAGAATAATTATCATTTAAAATATAAATTCATGGGCCTTGCTCTACTAAAAAACTTGTCCGCCCCTGTTGATACGCCGATAGACAATCTGGCTCAACTCAAAAAAGGCGATTCTGCAATCATTATCGGCTTTGCCGATGATGAGGAGACTCTTTTTATGAAGACAAGGCTGCAGGAACTTGGTTTCTTGCCAGGTGAAAAAATAGTGGTTCACGCTGAAGCTTTTCCCGGAAGAGACCCGATGGCTATTCGTGTCGGCAATTCCATTTTTGCACTTCGTCGTTCTGAAGCCGAAAAAATCCGCATCGTACAGGCCAGCAACGACGCTGACTGATCCGTTCTGGAAACTCATTCGCAATGAATCATCCTCTTTCCATTGCCCTGATCGGCAATCCCAATTGCGGAAAAACTGCCCTTTTCAACCGTCTTACCGGTTCTCATCAAAAAGTCGCCAATTACGCCGGTGTCACGGTCGAACGCAAGGAAGGTTCTCTCACAACTGAAGCCGGGCGGCAATTTCATATTATCGATCTGCCCGGAATATACAGTCTGACACCATTGTCCCAGGACGAAGAAATCACGCGCAGTGCGCTGATCGACAAGACAAAAGACATTCCCATCGATCTGGTTGTTTTCGTTGCCGATGCAACGAATCTGAAAAGAAGCCTGAAACTGATCATCGATGTCATTCAATTGGGTTATCCCACTGTTCTCGCATTGAATATGACTGACCTTGCCAGAAAAAGCGGGCAGGTCGTCGATCTCGACATATTGCAAAAAGAACTGGGCATCCCGGTTGTCGAAACCACCGCCATTCAGTCGGATGGCATCAAGTCGCTTCTCGACATTCTAGACAAGCCGGAAGACCTGATAAACCGTCCGTCTGTCCGGAATCCCGATGAGTCAGCCGACATAAAAAAAATACTGGGTGCGGCCATCAGGAAAAATGCCGATACCTATTCACTGAATCAGCGCATTGATGCATTTGTCTTGCATCCCTTGCTGGGGTTCCCCATTCTTCTGGCTATCCTGTTTTTCATGTTTCAGGCTGTTTTCAGCTGGGCAGAATTTCCGAAAGAATGGATCGAGGCCGGAGTTGAAAGTGTCGGCAGTCTTTTCACTGTCATGCTTCCGGACGGAATTTTGCGCAGTCTTGTCGTCGACGGAGTTATTGCCGGGATGGGCAGTATTGTCGTTTTCCTGCCGCAAATCCTGATCCTGTTCTTTTTCATTCTGGTTCTGGAGGAATCAGGCTACCTGCCACGTGCAGCCTTTATGCTCGACAAGCTGATGAGCAGCATCGGCCTTTCCGGTCATGCGTTTATTCCTTTGCTTTCCAGTTTTGCATGCGCTGTCCCGGGCATTATGGCCACCCGGACAATCAGAAACAAAAAAGACCGGATCATTACCATTCTGATCGCACCTTTGATGACTTGCTCGGCACGCCTTCCCGTATATTCGCTCATTATCGGCGCTTTCATTCCAAACAGGACATTGGGACTGTTCAATCTTCAGGGACTTGTTCTCTTCTGCCTGTATATTTGCGGTATCGTAGCCGCAATTTTCGTTGCCTGGATCATGAAACAGCTCGTCGGGAAAAACGAATACCAGCCTCTTCTGATGGAACTTCCCTCCTATCATCTGCCTCAAATCAGAAATGTAGCGATAGGGCTCTGGATTCGCGCACGAATATTTCTGATCAGAGTCAGTACGATCATTTTCGCCACGTCCGTATTGTTATGGGCCTTGTCAACGTTCCCGTCGCCTCCTGAAGGAGCTGTCGGACCGGCCATTCAGTACAGTTTTGCGGGACAACTCGGACATTTACTGGAATATATTGTCAAACCCATCGGTTTCAACTGGCAAATCGCGGTTGCCCTGATTCCGGCAATGGCCGCAAGGGAAATCGCGGTAAGTGCGCTGGGAACCGTTTATGCGCTTTCAGCGAGTGGAGATGATCTGTCTGTCGTGCTATCCTCGCTCCTGTCTTCGAGCTGGAGTTTGCCGACTGCTTTATCGTTGCTGGCATGGTTCGTTTTTGCGCCACAGTGTTTTGCGACTTTGGGTGTCATCAAGCGTGAGACGAATTCATGGTGGGTCATGATATTTGCAGCGGTTTACCTGTTTTGTCTGGCCTATCTGGCTTCATTCGCGACTTACCATATTGCCGGATTTTTCCTGGGTTCGTGAATATGCAGAATCTGATTGTCACATGTATCATCATTTTATCGGTCTGTATTCTTTACCGGTACGGGGCTTCTTATGCGCTAAAATACCGTATCCGCAGCAGCCTCTTCAGACTGTTCACATGGATGAATGCGGAAGGACTGGCAAAAAAAATGAATCCCGACCAGTTGAAAAACAATCTTCCCAACTGCTGTGGCTGCAGCAAATGTCCTCCGCAAAAGGAAAACGTTCATCCCATCCGTATTGTCAAAAAAACGGATATGGACAAATAAATTTCCGGACTCAAGCCCCTGATCTGCTTTCTAATTTCCATCTATCGCCATATTTTGTGTTTTCGCACAAAGAGAAAAAAATATTTTCTTATATCTTGAAATCTTTATGTGCCGCCCATATACTTAGCACTCATTAGAAGAGAGTGCTAACAACATGCTCTCTTGATCCTGATGACAGGACAAAAGATTTAAGGTGGCCTGAAGCGTTCAGGCCGTTATCTATAAAACATAAAACTTTGATTTATAAGGAAATCACTATGAAACTTCGTCCTTTGCAAGATCGTATCATTGTCAAACGCGTCGACCAGGAAAAAACCACCGCTTCCGGAATCGTCATTCCTGATAACGCGGCAGAAAAACCTGATCAAGGCGAAGTCATCGCCGTTGGCAATGGCAAAGTACTGGAAGATGGCAAAGTTCTGCCACTCGACGTAAAAGTCGGCGACATCGTTCTTTTCGGAAAATATTCGGGCCAGACCGTCAAGGTTGAAGGCGAAGAACTGCTCGTCATGCATGAATCCGATGTCATGGCAATTGTCCAGAACTGATCAACATGCAAAAGCCTCAAAAGGCTTTCCACAGGCATACAAACATTTAATTTAGGAGAATTTCATGTCAGCTAAAGAAGTCGTATTCGGCGATAGCGGCCGTAACAAAATGGTTGAAGGCGTCAATATTCTGGCAGACGCCGTCAAGGTCACACTGGGCCCTAAAGGCAGAAACGTTGTTCTGGAACGCACCTGGGGCGCCCCGACCATCACCAAGGATGGCGTTTCCGTTGCCAAGGAAATCGAACTGAAAGACAAGCTCATGAACATGGGCGCACAGATGGTCAAGGAAGTCGCTTCCAAAACCAGTGACAACGCAGGTGACGGTACCACGACCGCTACCGTTCTGGCACAGGCCATCGTTCGCGAAGGTATGAAATACGTTGCTGCAGGTATGAATCCAATGGATCTGAAACGCGGCATCGACAAGGCTGTTGAAGCCACCATCGAAGAACTGAAAAAAATCGCCAAACCTTGCACCACCAGCAAGGAAATCGCACAGGTCGGTTCCATTTCCGCCAACAGCGACCACTCCATCGGTGAACGTATCGCCGAAGCTATGGAAAAAGTCGGCAAGGAAGGCGTCATTACCATTGAAGACGGCAAATCCCTGAATGACGAACTGGATATCGTCGAAGGTATGCAATTCGACCGTGGTTATCTGTCTCCTTACTTCATCAACAATGCAGAAAAACAGACTGTCACGATGGACAATCCTTACATTCTGCTTTGCGAAAAGAAAATCTCCAATATCCGCGATCTGCTGCCGGTTCTGGAACAAGTCGCCAAAGCCAGCCGTCCGCTGCTGATCATCGCTGAAGACATCGAAGGTGAAGCTCTGGCTACGCTGGTTGTCAACAATATCCGCGGTATCCTGAAAACCTGCGCAGTCAAGGCTCCCGGTTTCGGTGACCGTCGCAAGGCCATGCTGGAAGACATCGCTATCCTGACGGGTGGACAGGTTATTGCAGAAGAAGTCGGCCTGACTCTGGAAAACGTCACACTGGAACAACTCGGCCAGGCAAAACGCATTGAAGTCAACAAGGAAAACACCACCATTATCGATGGTGCCGGTCAGGCTGATGCGATCGAAGCCCGTGTCAAACAGGTTCGCGTCCAGATGGAAGAAGCCACTTCCGACTACGACAAGGAAAAACTGCAGGAACGTATTGCCAAACTGGCTGGCGGTGTTGCCGTCATCAAGGTCGGTGCCGCTACCGAAGTTGAAATGAAAGAAAAGAAAGCACGTGTTGAAGATGCATTGCACGCAACCCGCGCTGCCGTTGAAGAAGGTATTGTCCCTGGCGGCGGTGTTGCCCTGCTGCGCGCCCGTGCCAACGCCAAGGTCAAGGCTGACAATGCCGACCAGCAGGCAGGTATCAACATCGTTATGCGTTCCGTTGAAGAACCACTGCGCATGATCGTTCACAATGCCGGCGAAGAAGCTTCCGTCGTAGTCAACAAAGTTATGGAAGGTTCCGGAAACTTCGGCTACAACGCAGCCAACGGCACCTATGGCGACATGGTCGAAATGGGTGTTGTCGATCCGGCCAAGGTTACCCGTTCCGCACTGCAGAATGCCGCTTCCATCGCCGGATTGATGCTGACCACGGATTGCATGGTCTATGACATCCCTGAAGAAAAACCGGCACCTGATATGGGTGGCATGGGCGGTATGGGTGGAATGGGAGGCATGGGCGGAATGATGTAATTCAACCTCTCAAACCCGCATTACGCAAAAGCCTGCAGGTTTTCCTGCAGGCTTTTTTACATCGTAAACGGCAACGGTTGCATTGCAAATTCTTCGTCCACCTGCTGAATGCTGTGCAAGAGAACGTCCATGGACTCACCCAGTCGCATGAGATCGTCGTCCTTCATTTGGGACAAGGCTTCCGGCAATAAGCCCCTGACGGGTTCCGGCGCTTTTTGCATCAATGATCGTCCTTTTTCGGTGAGCGTCAGGTTGACGATTCTCTGATCCGTTTCCTGACGGCTCTTGCAAATCATTTCTTTCTTTTCAAGCGCATCCAGAAGATTGCTGGCCGTCGTCTGGTGAATCGCGAGTTTTTTTGCCACTTCCCCGACACGCAGTCCGGGACTCACATCGATTTCTTTCATGATCCAGAGCTGTGCCCCAGTCACCCCAAGCTGTTTTTCCACCCGCTGGGAATATTTCTGGGCAGCACTCACAATAATCCGGAATTTCTGAAGAATTCCCAGATGCGGGAGTTCACGTGAATGCTGTACCGATTTAGGTTTTCCGCTCATTAAAAATATTGCCTTGAATAGCCAGATAAGCTTGAAATATATTTGTCCAAATATAATAATACGCAAAACACACGATTACTAGCCATTATGTCTTTCCCGCATTTCAGTCATCACCATCCGACCAAAAGGGTTATCGTTCAAAAAACCGCCCGTTACTGGCGACGTACCTGCGCATGGATACTCGCGCCAGTCCTTATCGGTCTGGCAGGCGTCGGCATGGCTGAATCGAGCAATTACGCATTCGATCTCAATCAGTGGATAGTTAATCACGTTCCCTGGGCAGCACTCTTTTACATGCCTGCCGGATTTGCACTGATCGCCTGGATCTCGAGACGTTTTTTTCCGGGTACGCAAGGTAGCGGTATTCCGCAAACAATCGCCGTCATCGACGACCCTGATCACACAAAAAAAAGCAATCTGCTTTCGATAAAAATCCTGTTCGGCAAAATAGCCATGCTGCTTGGGGGCTTGACGATCGGTGCTTCCATCGGTCGTGAAGGGCCTACCGTACAGGTTGGCGCCTCCATCATGCACGCTTTCTATGGATATGGCACCCTGAAAACGGCTGAACAACGCCGCACTCTGGCTCTTGCAGGTGGTGCAGCCGGTATCGCAGCCGCTTTCAATACCCCTCTGGCAGGCATTATGTTCGCCATGGAAGAACTCACCAAAAAATATGTTTTCAAAGCCCACAGTTCGACATTGTTGACGGTTATTCTTTCCGGTCTGGTCTCGATTGCCTGTGTCGGCAACTATACCTATTTCGGTAAAACTGACGCGACCATGACCTTGCTGGGTAATGTTCCGGCTGTTCTCGTATGCGGAATTGCCGGGGGGCTGATTGGCGGCCTGTTCAGCCGGATAGTCCAGATTATCTCGGTCACGCCACCTGAAAAAGTGAAACGGGTCGTACGAAGCCACCCCGTCCTTTTTGCGGCTGCCTGCGGCCTGATCGTGGCTATTCTCGGACTGATGACTGACGGCCTTGTTTACGGCACCAGCTACCAGCCTACCCGCATGACACTGGAAAGCGACACAAACGTCCTCGTCTGGTTCTATGGCATCGCCAAATTCATCGCCACGCTTGTATCGACACTAAGCGGCATTCCGGGAGGCCTGTTTGCACCGACCTTGTCGGTTGGTGCTGGCATTGGTGACAATATCTTCGCACTGTTTCCTGGACTGGCGCCACATGGGGCCGTGATTATTCTGGTGATGGCTGCGTACCTCTCTGGGGTCACCCGGTCTCCGCTGACTTCTTTTATCATCACCATGGAGATGACAGGGAGCAGCCACATGCTGTTTTCACTGATGACGGCAGCCTTGCTCGCAAGTTATGTTTCAAAATTCGTGTCTCCCGTTCCGCTTTACCATGCTCTTGCCAAGAATTTTGAATATCCGGAACCAAAAAAAAGCGGGTCTGCGCCATCCTGAACAAGCATTAAAAAAGCCGCTTAAAGCGGCTTTTTTAATATTTCTGTCAAAAGAACGAATCTTGCCTGTTCACTTTTTGTGTTTGCAGTCCGGTTTTACACAGTGCCCGTAAATTGCCAGAGTATGATCGACAATCTCGAAACCATGTTTATCCGCAATTTCATGCTGTCTTTTCTCGATTTCATCATCCTGAAACTCTTCAACCCGACCGCAATCGAGACAGACGATATGATCGTGATGCGATCCTTCATTCAATTCGAACACGGCTTTACCGGTTTCGAAATAATTTCGTGATAATATCCCAGCCTGCTCAAATTGCGTGAGAACCCGATAAACCGTTGCCAGTCCGATTTCGAGGTTTTCCGACAGAAGCAAACGATAGACATCTTCGGCACTCAAATGACGCACGGAATTCTTTTGAAAAATTTCAAGAATTTTCAATCTTGGGAGAGTCGCTTTAAGACCCGTTGCTTTCAATTCGGCAGGATTATTGCTCATTGTTTTGAGAATGATATGAGTTTCTGAATTGGTTCTGTATTAATATCTGCTTTATCATATAGTGTTTGTTAAATCTGCTCAATCATTGCTACTAGGATCGAACTTCGTAATGCATACCAAAATAGCCAGCCTGTGGCGGTTCATTCGCACACCTGTACTGCTTGCATCAACAACCGTTTTGCTGATCAGTTGTGCCTCAAAGAATCCTCTCATTGACGAAGTTGAACAGCCGGAAAATAAAAAATCTGTTGTTTCGGCAGCAACAGATGAAAAACCGGTCAAGACAATTGAAGCGGATAAACCTGTACCGAAAACAAAACCTGCTGTTACCAGAACAGAAAACGAACCTGTTGGCGAAAACGATAACGAGCTGAACAGGCAGCCGGAAGGCATGAGAAAATGGATCAGTAAGCTGACCCCATACAAAGTCGATATCCAGCAGGGTAACTTCGTATCGTCGGAGATGCTTTCCAAACTGAAACCCGGTATGACGAAAGAGCAGGTCCGTTTTGTTCTGGGTACTCCTTTGTTGACCGACATGTTCCACGCCAACCGCTGGGACTATCTCTTCAGGCTTCAGAAACCGAACGGCGCATTGACGACAAACCGGGTAACGGTATTCTTCAAGGACAATCTGGTCGATCGCATCGTCCACGACAATTTGCCGGATGAAGCACAATATCTTTCGAATATTGCCGGCGACAAGGTTCCGACAGAAAAACAGAAGAAGAGTTCAACTGATGAGTACAAGGCATCAGAAAAGAAAGTTCCAGATGTAACTGAAACGGAAACGGTACCGAAATCACAAAAAGAAGCCGAACTGTCCACAGCTCCGGACGAACCCGTCAGCAAGCCTGCGCCCGTAAAGACAGCTGAACCAATTGAAGTGGTTGAACCCGTCAAAACGGTTGAACCTGTCAAAGCTACCGTTCAAGCAGCTGAACCAGCCAAAACTGCAGAACCGGTTAAAATTGTCGAACCAGTCAAGACCGTAGAGCCCGTAAAGGCTGCCGAGCCTGTCAGAATGTTTGAACCGGTCAAAGTTGTTGAACCAGTTGAAACCGTTGAACCGGTCAGAGTTGTCGAACCTGTCCAGACTCCCGCATCGGTGAACCAGCCCGTGCCTGCCAGTATTCCTGCGGAAACAGCCAATCCTTCTGTCACGACATCCGAACCTGAACCGGCACCACGCATGAAACGTCTGGAAAGAGCGAAACCGGTTCAGGCCGATAGCACTGACGATGAAGCATCCTCTTCCCAAAATAACATAAAGACATTCGAACCTATCAGTATTCCCAGCCGGACTGGCAAAATGCTCCCGGCTTCCCCGAATGATCAGTTGATCGGAAACATTCAATGAGTAAAATGAAAATCGCAATTGCTGGCGCCAATGGCCGCATGGGCCATATGCTGATCGAAGCCGTCCTGAAAGCGGACGATGCCGTTTTAACCGGTGCGCTCGATGTACCGGATTCTCCCAATCTCGGCAACGACGCCGGTATGTTTCTCGGGGAGAAAACAGGAGTTACAGTTGAATCGGATATCTCCAGGGCATTGGAAGGCGCTGAATATCTCATCGATTTCACCCGTCCGGAAGGAACTCTGAAACATCTGGATTATTGCGTCAAAAACAATATCAAAATCATTATCGGCACAACAGGCTTTGATGAAGCAGGCAAGAAAACCATCGCAAAAGCAGCCGAAACCATTTCCGTGGTATTCGCGCCGAATATGAGTGTTGGCGTCAATGTGACGATGAAACTCCTCGAAATCGCTGCAAAAAACTTTGCCGAAGGTTACGACATCGAAGTGATTGAAGCCCATCATCGACACAAGGTCGACGCTCCTTCGGGAACCGCCTTGAAAATGGGCGAAGTCATTGCCAATGCCATTGGCCGCGACCTTAAAGAATGTGGAGTCTTTTCCCGGGAAGGCATCACTGGCGAACGTGATCCATCCACCATCGGATTTTCAACCATTCGTGGTGGCGATATCGTCGGTGACCATACCGTTCTTTTCGCCGGTACTGGCGAACGTATCGAAATCACTCACAAATCCGCCAGTCGCGCGACTTACGCGCAAGGCAGCCTCAGGGCATGCCGCTTCCTCGCCGACAAGAAAAACGGCCTTTTCGACATGCAGGACGTTCTTGGCCTGAAGTAATACTCCATACCGTTCCCCCTCATTTCCGGAATACGTTTTGCGGAAATGAGGGAAATAAAAAGCATATTTTCAACGGAATGACGTGAATGCCATGTAAATATCCCGGAATGAGTGGCATATCGTGCTACTCGTATTATCATATGATCTTCCGTCAAAAACCGAACGTTAAATTTTCCTATCGTTAGCCATCATGCAAGACAGATATAACCATGCAGAGGTAGAAAAATCTGCACAAGAACACTGGGAATCAACAGAGGCATACAAAACCGTCGAAAACGATCCCCGTTTCCCGAAAGGCAAATTTTATGCCTGTTCCATGCTGCCATACCCGTCAGGTCGGCTTCATATGGGACACGTCCGCAACTACACGATCAACGACGTGATGTATCGCTATCTGCGCATGAACGGTTATAACGTTTTGATGCCGATGGGCTGGGACGCTTTCGGCATGCCCGCTGAAAACGCTGCGATGGCGCATGGCATTCCTCCCGCAGAATGGACTTACTCCAACATCACCCATATGAAAGGACAGATGGCTTCCATGGGGCTGGCGATTGACTGGTCACGTGAAATGACGGCTTGTAAACCGGATTATTACAAATGGAACCAGTGGATGTTTTTGAAGATGCTGGAAAAAGGCATCATTTACCAGAAAACAGGAACTGTTAACTGGGACCCGGTTGACCAGACTGTTCTCGCCAATGAACAGGTGATTGACGGCCGTGGCTGGCGTTCGGGTGCATTGATCGAAAAACGTGAAATCCCGATGTACTACGCCCGCATTACCGATTATGCGGAAGAACTGCTGGACTACGTCACGGACAAGCTCCCGGGCTGGCCTGAACGGGTCCGCACCATGCAGATCAACTGGATCGGCAAATCCGAAGGCGTCCGTTTCGCTTTCACTCACGACATTCATGATACGGACGGACAATTGATCGGCGACGGAAAACTCTGGGTTTTCACGACCCGCGCCGACACGATCAAGGGGGTCACTTTCTGTACAGTTGCACCCGAACACGATCTTGCCCGTTTCGCTGCAAAAGACAATCCTGAACTGGCGGAATTCATTGAAGAATGCAAACGGGGCAGTGTCATCGAAGCCGATATGGCCACGATGGAGAAAAAAGGGATGCCAACCGGTTTGTTCGTCAATCATCCCCTGACCAACCAGCTGGTTGAAGTCTGGGTCGGTAACTACGTGTTGATGAGCTACGGTGACGGCGCTGTCATGGCAGTACCTGCCCACGATGAACGCGACTTTGAATTCGCCCATAAATACGGCTTGCCGATCCGTCAGGTTATCGACGTCGATGGCCAGCCGTTCATGGAAAATGAATGGCATGAATGGTATGCCGACAAGGAACACGGCAAGTGTATCAATTCCGGTCGTTTCGACGGGTTGAACTATCAGGAAGCAGTCGATGCCGTCGCAGCCGTTCTGGCAGAAAAAGGTCTGGGTGAAAAGAAAGTGACTTATCGCCTGCGTGACTGGGGCATTTCCCGGCAGCGTTACTGGGGCACACCGATTCCGATCATTCATTGCCCGGACTGTGGAGCCGTACCGGTTCCTGAAAAGGATTTGCCTGTTCTCTTGCCGGAAAATTGCATTCCTGATGGCAGTGGCAATCCGCTGGCCAAAGATGAAAAATTCGTCAATACGACATGTCCGCATTGCGGCAAACCGGCTCGTCGCGAAACCGACACGATGGATACCTTCGTCGATTCCTGCTGGTATTTCATGCGCTACTGTTCGCCGGGTTCCGACAAGGCCATGGTCGATGAACGTATCGATTACTGGATGCCGATGGACCAGTATATCGGCGGTATCGAACATGCCGTCATGCACTTGCTGTATGCCCGTTTTTACACCAAGGTCATGCGCGACCTCGGCCTGATCAAATTTGACGAACCGTTCGTCAAACTGCTGACTCAGGGTATGGTTTTGAATGAAACCTATTTCAGGGAAGACAGTTCCGGCAAGAAGAGCTGGTTCAACCCTGAAGAAGTCGAACTGCAACTCGACGACAAGGGCCGTCCTGTTTCCGCACAACTGAAGGAAGACGGAAAAGCGGTCAACATCGGCGGCATCGAAAAAATGTCGAAATCGAAAAACAACGGTATCGACCCGCAAACACAAATCGAACAGTACGGTGCCGATACGGCCCGTCTGTTCACCATGTTCGCGTCCCCTCCTGAACAGACGCTTGAATGGTCCGGTTCCGGGGTCGAAGGCGCCAGCCGCTTCCTGCGTCGCGTATGGGCTTTTGCTTTCAAAAACAAGGAAATGATTGAAAAAGCGGCAAACCAGCCTCTTCCGAAAGACCTGCCTGAATCCCTGAAAACATTGAGACGTGAAATCCATCAGGTTCTGCAGCAGGCCAATCAGGATTATGCCCGCATTCAATACAACACGGTCGTGTCGGCATGTATGAAAATGCTGAACACGCTTGAAGCCGCGAAATCCGACAACTCGCCGGAATTTGCCGCTGTCATGCGCGAAACCCTGTCGATTTTCCTGAGAACGCTCTATCCGGTCGTGCCACACATCACTTATGTTTTGTGGCAGGAACTCGGATACGAAAAAACGGATGGTGACCTGTTAAACGCAGCCTGGCCTGAAGTCGATGCATCCGCCCTTGAACAGGATGAGATTGAAATGGTCGTTCAGGTCAATGGCAAGCTTCGCAGCAGCATTCATGTACCGAAAGCGGCTGACAAGGCAACTATCGAAAAGATCGCAATGGAAAATGAAAACGTCCAAAAATTCATTACCGGAACGCCGAAGCGTGTCATTGTCGTTCCGAACAAGCTGGTGAATATTGTCGTTTAAAATATTGATTTACTTTCAAATGGAAGCCGAAATGAAATATAAACGTTTATACAACTGGATATTTCTGCTCTTTGCAACCACGTTATTGGTTGCATGTGGCTTTCATTTAAGAGGGACGAATGGCATAGGCGGCGATCAGCTTTCTTTTTCAAGCATTTATATCGACTTTCCTGCTGATTCCCAGACATCTGCACGTCTCAAACGACTGATCAAAGGCATGAAGCTGACGAAGTTAGCCAATAATCCCAAAGAGGCTGAAGTTATCTTGTCAGCTATCTCTGAAAAGAAAAACAAGGATTATCTTTCCCTGAATGCCCAGGGACGTGTACGTGAGTATTCACTGGATTACATACTGGAATTCACCGCCAGAACTCCACAAGGGAAAATCCTGATCGAACCAACCAAGTTGGCTCTTCGCCGGACAATGACGTACAACGATAATGAAGCCCTGTCCAAGGAAAATGAAGAACTGATGCTTTACAAGGACATGCAATTCGATATGGCTCATCAGCTTTTAAGAAGATTGTCGGCCATTAAAATGTCAGCCATTAACGGGTCTGAAGATCAGACAACAGAAAACACAACCAGTCTGGACAGGCAACCTGAACATCAACCCGGAACGCCTGATTAACGTTTATGTTTCTGAAATACGAAGCCTTAGAGTCTCACCTTCAGAAAGAACTGGCCCCTTTGTATATACTGACAGGGGATGAGCATCTTTTGGCGCTCGAAGCGGCCGATAGGATACGGCATGCCGCCAGAACCCGCGATTTTACCGAGCGTGAGGTCTTGACGGTCGAACGCAGTTTCAAGTGGGGCCAGCTTCAGGCGACGAACAACGCCATGTCGCTTTTCGGAGACAAGAAACTGATCGAATTGCGTATTCCGACCGGCCGTCCCGGTAAAGAAGGGAGCACAGCTTTACAGGAATACGTCGCCGGACTGAATCCCGACAATATCACCCTGATTACCTTGCCGAAGCTTGACTGGACAACCCAGAAGTCCGCATGGGTTTCTGCCTTGCAAAAGCATGGCATTTATATAGACGTTCCGACAATCGACTTGTCCCGTCTGGGAAACTGGATTTCCTCACGCCTTGCAAAACAGAAACAGTCCATTGACAGAGAGGGCATCGACTTTCTTGTCAACCGGGTGGAAGGCAATCTTCTGGCAGCGCATCAGGAAATCCAGAAACTGGCACTCCTGTTCCCGGAAGGGAAGTTGAGTTTCGAACAGGTTTGCAGCTCTGTATTGAATGTCGCACGATATGACGTTTTCAAGCTGACCGAAGCGATGCTGGGAGGCAATCGCACCCGTTTCATCAAAATGGTCGAAGGCCTGAAAGGGGAAGGTGAACCGCTTCCGCTGATACTCTGGACGGTAACAGATGAGATCAGGACTCTTTTGAAATGCAAAATGGCTCTGGAAGAAGGACAGGCGTTTGCCTCTGTTTCAAAAAGCCTGCGTTTGAGAGGACCGCGCGAAAGATTCATCCAGTCGACTGTAAACAGGCTGGACAAAAACAACTTGCAGAAAGCTTTACAGCAAACGGCACAAATCGATAAGATCATCAAGGGATTGCGTTCCGATTCCATGATGGACGATGCATGGGATGCCCTGACCCAGCTGGGCCTTTCCATAGCATAAACTTGAACTGAAACCGGGGGAATGTTAACGTTGTCATTCCCCGAGATAAGCGATTGACGACGATGGAAATCAAAAGTTACATGACCCGGATCGGACAACAGGCCCGGGAAGCGGCCAGCCTGATGGCAAAAGCCGATACGGCGACCAAGAACAGGGCTTTGCTGTTTATTGCACAGGCAATACGCCGGGAAGTTGCCCTTTTGCGCGCGGCGAACCTGAAAGATCTCGATATCGCAAAAGACAATGGCCTTGAAGCGGCACTTCTGGATCGGCTGACCTTATCCGACAAAGCAATCGAAACAATGGCAACCGGCCTTGAACAGATTGCGTCTCTCGACGACCCGATCGGGGCCATTTCAAATCTTAAACTGCTTCCATCTGGTATTCAGGTCGGACAAATGCGTGTGCCTTTGGGTGTTATCGGTATCATTTACGAAGCCCGCCCGAACGTAACGGTCGATGCGGCAGGCTTGTGCATCAAGAGCGGTAACGCCACCATCCTGCGGGGCGGTTCTGAAGCCATTCACTGCAATCAGGTTCTTGCCGGTCTGGTCAGGGAAGGCCTTGCCAAGGCCGGACTGCCCGAACAGGCTGTCCAGGTTGTCGAAACGACTGACCGTACCGCAGTGGGCGAACTGATTACGATGACGGAATACGTCGATGTTATTGTTCCCCGTGGCGGAAAGGGATTGATTGAGCGGCTCATGCGCGAATCTAAAATCCCGATGATCAAACATCTGGATGGCATCTGCCACATTTATATCGATGACAGCGCAGACCTCGACAAGGCGGTTGAAATCGGTTTCAACGCCAAATGCCAGCGTTATGGAACCTGCAATACCATGGAAACGCTTCTGGTATCGGAAAACGTCGCTGCCGATGTCTTGCCGCTTCTGGCAACGCGCTATCGTGACGAAGAAGTTGAACTGCGATGTGACGAAAAGGCATTCCAGATATTGGGCGCTTATCCTTATCTCGCCAAAGCATCGGAAGAGGACTGGCAAACGGAATATCTCGCCCCGATACTGGCTGTCCGCGTTGTCAGCGGTCTGGATGAAGCCATCGCTCATATCAACCGTTACTCATCCAAGCATACCGACGCCATCATTACGGAAGACTACAGCCATTCACTCCGCTTTTTGCGCGAGGTGGATTCGTCTTCCGTCATGATCAATGCATCCACACGCTTTGCCGACGGTTTTGAATACGGTCTCGGCGCGGAAATCGGTATTTCCAACGACAAGCTGCATGCACGTGGCCCGGTCGGTCTTGAAGGATTGACCTCACTGAAATATGTCGTTTTCGGACATGGCGAAATACGAAAATAATTTTTTAAAAACAATTACGGTCAAAAGGTAACCTGTATGTCTACGAGCTACTCCTATTTCTGTCCATGCCCGAGAGGCATGGAAGACGCTCTCGCTGAAGAACTGAAAGAAATCGCTGAAAAAAGCAAGACGCTGGCGATTCACCAGACCATTCCGGGTGGTGTCCATTGTTCTGGAATGATTGAAGATTGCTGGCTGATCAATCTGTATTCCCGTATCGCTTCACGTGTTTTGCTCAGGATTGCACAATCGAGCTACAAGAGCGAAGAAGACATTTACCGGCTGGCAGTCAAACAGCCCTGGGAAAGCTGGTTCGACGTCCAGAATACCTTGCGTATCGATATAACAGCCATCAAATCACCTTTAAAAAGCCTGAATTTCACGACGCTGCGCATCAAGGACGGGGTCGTCGACCGTTTTCGAAGCCAGAACGGCATTAGGCCATCCATCAACACACATGCGCCGGATATCCGGATCGCCGGGTTTCTCGATGCCCATAACGTCACTCTTTATCTGGATACGTCCGGTGAAGCGCTCTTCAAGCGCGGCTGGCGACTTGAAACGGGTGACGCGCCTTTACGAGAAAATCTGGCTGCCGGCCTGTTGAGAATATCGGGCTGGAAACCGGGTATCCCTCTACTCGACCCGATGTGTGGTTCCGGGACTATCCTGATTGAAGCCGCCCGGATGATGATGGGCATTCCTCCGGGATACAAACGGTCTTTTTCGTTTGAAAAACTCAGCAACTTCGATGCTGCAAAATGGAAAGCACTGAAAGATGCCGTCAAGGTGAATCCGGTGCCGGATAACCCGATGATATATGGAAGCGACATTTCCGGCGACATGCTGACCATGACCCGTCATAATCTGCAGGAAGCGGGCGTTCCTTTCGACATTCCGCTGCATCAGATCGAAGCGCAGGAAATCAAAATGCCGGTCGACAAACCGGGCATTATCCTGACTAATCCACCGTATGGCGAACGTATCGGCGTGCGCGGCAACCGCAATCTTGAAGCCGACGAGCTCGCCAGCCAGTTCTATCAGGCTTTGGGTACCACCCTGAAACAGCGATTCCCGAACTGGTCAGTTTTCCTGTTTACCGCAGACCTGTCTGTCCCGAAAATGCTTCGTCTGAAAGAAGCCCGGAAGACACCGTTTTATAATGGCCCTATTGAATGCCGCCTGTTCCGCTTCGATATGGTTGCCGGTTCGAACCGGCCACGCCAGTCCAGAACGTTCAGGTCAGAAGATCAGAAATAATGTGATGGTCGAGGCGTAAGTGATTAGAACTCTGCTGATCGATAATTACGATTCCTTCACCTACAATCTTTATCATTTGATCGCAGCCGTTAACGGCTGTCCTCCGCTTGTGATAAAAAATGACGATCCGGACTGGGATGCTGACATGGTTTACGGTTTCGACAACGTCGTCATTTCACCGGGGCCGGGACGGCCGGACAAACGGGCTGACTTCGGCATTTGTCCCGATGTGATTGCGCAAAAAGATATTCCTGTTCTGGGAATCTGCCTCGGACATCAGGGTATATGCCAGTTTTACGGCAGCCGGATCGATCTGGCGACGGAAGCACGTCATGGACGGAAATCGCTCGTTAGGCACGATGGCAGCGATATTTTCAGGAACATCCCCTCCCCCTTTCCAGTCATCCGCTACCATTCCCTCGCGGTTTACGACATTCCGGATGCACTGGAGGTAACGGCGCGAGCCGAAGACGGGACCATTATGGGAATCCGTCACCGGATTTTCCCTCAATGGGGAGTCCAGTTTCATCCGGAATCGATTTGTACGGAATACGGCTTGCAAATCTTTGAAAATTTCAGAAAATTAACCGAAGACCGACAAAACGAAAAAGCTAAAGTATCTGCTACTCTGTCTTTGCCTTTCAAACCGGCTCAAGCACAAGCTACACAAAAGCAAGCCAGGGAAAGCCTTATTCTCCTGCATAAACAGCTGGCGCTGGACATCGATTCCGAAACGGTTTTTGAAAAATGTTTCAAAAACTCGGAATACGCCATCTGGCTCGACAGCAGCAGACAGGACTATGGTTCGGGACGATTTTCTTATCTGTGCAAGGCAGAAGGTTTGCTGGGTCGTATCGTTTCTGTGGATGTCAAAACTCATGCCATTCATGTGACGGGCAAAAACGGCGATCAGGAAACAAGGGGTAATTTTTTCGACTGGCTGGAAAATGACCTGAACCGTTTTGAAATTGACTTGCCGGAAATGCCTTTTGAATTCGCTCTCGGATGGCTCGGCTATATCGGATACGAAATGAAAGGAGATTGTGAGGCTGGAAGTATCCATCGATCTCCTTACCCTGATACGGTCATGGTATTTTGCAACCGCGGCATGGTTATCGACCATCAGGAAAAACAGGTTCATCTGCTGGGGCTTGCCCGATATGACGCTCAATCCGAATCAGAAAAATGGATTGAAGACACGTCCATGCTCCTTACAGACATGGGGCCTGCGCATCAGGATGAACCTGACAATCTGCCGGAATCGCTTTCCCTTGAGAAGCCGTTCGTTCTCCGGCACGACCGGGAAAAATACATCGGACTCATCGAAAAGAGCAAGGAATATATCCGGCAGGGAGAAACTTACGAGGTCTGTCTGACGAATATGGCAACGGCACGATCCGGTGCCGATCCCTGGACTGCTTACCGGATGCTTCGACGTTCCAATCCGACCCCTTACAGCGCCTATCTTCAACTGAAAGATATTTGCATACTGAGCTGTTCACCCGAACGTTTCCTTTCCATTTCCGATGAGCGCATAGCCGAATCGAAACCGATCAAGGGAACCCGTGGCCGATCGAACGATCCGGCAGAAGACAAAATACTCCATGATGAACTGGTTGCCAGTGAAAAAGAGAACGCCGAAAACCTGATGATCGTCGATCTGGTACGGCATGATCTTGGAAAAACCGCTGAACTGAACAGTGTTGAAGTCACGAAACTGTTTGCCATCGAATCTTATAAAACCGTTCACCAGATGGTCAGTACCATCCGCTCGAAAATAAGGCCGGACGCATCCCCATGCCAATGCATCCGCGACGCTTTTCCCGGCGGCTCGATGACGGGAGCGCCGAAGCTTCGGACTATGCAGATCCTTGACAGTCTGGAAGAGGGTGCACGTGGCATTTATTCCGGCGCCATCGGCTATTTTTCCTTATCCGGTGCCGTCGATCTGAGTATCGTCATCCGCACTCTGGTCATGTCTCACAGCGAACTCTCGTTTGGCGTCGGGGGCGCGATTACCGCCCTTTCCGATCCGGAAGAAGAATTCGAGGAAATCCGGGTAAAGGCAAAAGCGTTTCTTGACCTGTTCAACACCGATTTTACCTAGCATGGGAACTGTCATCGTGTCGAACGAATCCATTTTTCAATACACAACGGAAAAAGAACTGGTCATTGCCGGCAAACCGGAAGAAAAGCTTCTGGCAGCCGATTCATGGCTTGTCAAGGATGGCTATGTCCGTGCATTAGACATGCATCGGCAACGTTTCTTTTCAAGTTGCATGGAACTTGCAGGAACCAGTCCGGATATCCTCAATGATTTCTGGAACTCGGCTATTGGCAAGCTGCCGAAAACCGGTTCATGGTTTCCGCGTATCGAACTGGCCGGAAATTTATCTTGCCCCGTTCTCCAGATCCGTATCCGGCCTGCGCCTGCCACTCATTCAACGATCCGGCTGATTGATTATCAAAACGAAGATTTCAGAAAACTGCCCAGACACAAGGGCCCTGATCTGGCGAAATTAATCTCTGCAAGGAAGAAAATTGCCGGGCAGGGCGCTGATGAAGCCATCCTGACGACCCCGAAAGGATTTTTACTTGAAGGACTGACGACGAGCATTTTATGGTGGGAAGGGTCTGTGCTGTGCACTACACCATCATCGCAGCGTATACTGCCGGGCGTGACCAGCCAGCTGCTCCGTTTGATTGCGGAACAGGAAAACATTCCCTTCGCTTATCGTTTTCGTAAAACCGCTGATCTGAATGGCTGCGAAGTCTGGGCCGTCAATGCACTTCACGGAATCCGTCGAGTCGTTGACTGGGAAAAATCCCCATTCAAGACGTCCAGCGATATCGACATCGATTACTGGCGACAAAAACTGGACGAGTTCAGCAAACCGGTCTGAATCCTGTACTGGTCAAACACCAGCGACAGTCATTTCCCCTATCAGGATCGATCCGGACTTCTTGGCTCCCCGTATCTGCGTATCCGCACCGATCGCGACAATTTGTCTGAACATCTCTTTCAGATTTCCGGCAATCGTAATTTCCTCGACCGGATACTGGATGACGCCGTTTTCGACCCAGAATCCCGACGCACCTCTGGAATAATCGCCGGTGACGTAATTGATACCCTGTCCCATCAGATCGGTCACGACAAGCCCTGTCCCCATCTTTTTCAGCATCGCTGCATAATCGTCGGTTTCTTCCGTCAGTTTCGAACCCAGTATCAGATTATGGGAACCACCGGCATTTCCCGTCGTTTTCATACCCAGCTTGCGCGCAGAATAGGATGAAAGGAAATAGCCTCTCACAATGCCATTCTCGACAATCTGACGACGGCTTGTTTTGACCCCTTCATCATCAAAAGGTGCCGAACCGCTCGCTCCGATGACATGGGGATCTTCCAGCAAACCGACATGGTCAGGAAAAACCTGTTTATCCATCGAATCCAGCAGGAAGCTGGATTTACGATACAGGGCACCACCGGAAACCCCGTAAACGAATGAATTCAGCAAACCGATGGCAAGCGGTGCCTCGAAAAGAACTGGACATTTGCGGGTACCGATCGATCGTGCATTCAGGCGGGCAAGCGCGCGCTCGGCCGCGTAACGGCCGACTTCTTCAGGAGATTTGAGCTCAGCCGGATTTCTGGAAGAGGTATACCAGTAATCCCGTTGCATATTGCCGCCGGAACCTGCAATCGGTGCAACAGAAAACGAATGACTGGAATAAGGATAACCGCCGATGAATCCGTCACTGTTGGCTGAAATGAAATGCGAATGGCTGACATTGACGCTGGCGCCTTCCGTATTGGAAATCCGCTTGTCGGTTTCAAAGGCTGCCGCTTCACAGCGTTTTGCCAGTTCAACGGCTTCCTCGGTATTGATCGGCCAGCGGTAATACAGTCCGAGGTCACGCGGATGTCGTTCAAGCATGTCGGTATCCGGCAAACCCGCCGCATCATCCTCCGAGGTAAATGTCGCGATGTTATAGGCCGCTTCAACGGTTTGTTTCAGGGATTCTTTTGAAAAATCGGACGTTGTCGCATTACCGCGTTTTTTTCCGACAAAAATCGTGACTCCGATTCCCTTGTCCTGATTTTTCTCAATTGTCTCGATTTCCCCCTTGTGCACACTGACAGACAGGCCACTGCCTTCACTGATGCCTACGGCAGCGCCCGACGCTCCCTTTTTACGTGCGTATTTCAATACGTCTTCAGCAATTTGTTTCAACTGATCGTCACTGGACACAAAATCGGAATCGTTCATGAGATTATCTTTTTCAAGGTTCTGTTAAGGCTGTTATGATAGCAGCCAATAAGAAACGAGTTAATGACCTTACACAGAAGTACGATTATGCCAAATTCAAACAGAGGTTCCTGTGGTTTCCGTTCCAGTGATCTGGAAGAAGAATACGACCGTCCATCCAAATCGCAATTGAAGCGTGAAATGACCGCCTTGCAAAAACTGGGCGAACAACTGGTCAATGAATCAGCCGACCGCTTGAAGCGCGTTCCCATGCCGGACAAACTTCGCGACGCCATCATGGAATGCCAGAAAATCAGGCACAACGAAGGCAGGAGAAGGCAATTGCAGTACGTCGGCAAAATCATGCGTTCCCTGGATGAAGATGCGGTTGCACAGATCAACAACACGCTCGACAGCTGGAAAGGCCTGCTGAAGGCGGATACCGTTTTGATGCACGCCATCGAGAACCAGCGTGAAAAACTGTTGTCTGACGGTTCTGCACTGACTGAATTCGTGCAACGATATCCAGCTGCCGATATCCAGCAATTGAGAACACTGATCCGGAACGCAAAAAAAGAAGCGGCCGAAAACAAACCGCCGAAATCGTACCGTGAAATTTACCGACAATTGAAGCAACTCATGTCACCGCCATCCATTTCAACCGAAAATAGTGATGAAATTGACGAAAGTGAGGAAGCTGATGAAGAAAAATCCTGAAGACATATCGATCGGACTGGTTTCCGTTTCGGATCGCGCCTATGAAGGAAGCTATCCGGATCTGGGTATTCCCGCACTGGAGGCATGGCTCACTTCGGCCATCAAATCCCGCATCTGGCTGGAAAAACGCCTGATCCCGGACGAATATGAACAGGTCGAGAAAACCCTGCACGAACTGGTCGACGAAGACCGTTGCTCGCTCATTCTGACGACCGGAGGCACCGGCCCCGCCAGACGAGACCGGACACCGGATGCGACACTGGCGGTCGGCACAAGGGAAATGCCGGGATTTGGCGAACAGATGCGTCAGATCAGCCTGCATTTCGTTCCAACAGCCATTTTATCACGTCAGGTCGCTGTTATTTGTGAACGGCCCGAGCATGCCTCCCTGATTTTGAATCTCCCGGGACAACCGGCTGCCATCCGCCAGACACTGGAAGGCGTCCGCGACAAGGACGGGAATATCATCGTGCCGGGAATTTTTACCGCCGTTCCCTACTGTATCGACCTGATCGGTGGTCCTTATATCGAAACGAATGAAGCTGTCTGCCAAGCCTGGCGTCCGAAAAAAGATGCATCGTAAAACAGGATGTACTGACTGAATCATTGCCAGCTTTTTACCGCCTCTTAACAACCTTAACCGACGAGAAAAACAATGAGCTCATTTTTGCAATACAGCCAGGCCGATACCGGCCCGGATCCACAAGTCTCCGTCATCTGGATGCATGGTCTGGGAGACCACGGTTCCAGTTTCGTGCCACTGGTAAAAGAATTCGACCTCTCTGGATGCCCTCCTATCCGCTTTATCTTTCCACACGCTCCGGAACGTAACATCACGGCCAATGGTGGCTATTTCATGCGGGCATGGTTCGACATTTATGCCGGTTTCGAAGATTCGGACATGGAAGATTCCGAAGGCATCATCGAGTCGCGCGACCAGATTATCATGCTGATCGAACAGGAAAAAAGAAGAGGCGTACCTGCAGACAAAATTTTTCTGGCGGGCTTTTCACAGGGATGTGCGATGGCCCTTTATACCGGTTTGTGCTATCCGGAAAAACTGGCGGGCATCATCGGCCTGTCCGGTTACATGCCACTCATGTATTCTTTCCCCGACGACAGGAATCCGGCCAACCAGAACACCCCGATTTTCCTGGCTCATGGAACACAGGATGAAGTCGTTCCGTTCTCACGCGCCGAAGATACCATGAAACTGCTGGAATCACTCGGTTACAAGGTCGACTGGAACGCCTATCACATGGGCCATACGATGTCGTTGCCTGAAGTGCAAGACCTTTCCGCCTGGCTGACCAAATTGCTGGCCTGATGCGGTTTCAATGGCAATCCCTGCTTTCAGGGCAGGGATTGTTTCATTCGAACGCCTGTCGCGTACATCCCTGTAAATCCACTTCAAAACTTCCGTCTTTTCCGATCAGGCTCATCTGGCCGTCCTGTATCAGACACTGCCATTCCATCGACCTTTCGACATGACGTGAAATGGATTCAGTGAGTTCAACCGGCAAAATCACCACTTCAAGATTGCGGACTTTCTCCAGATCGGCCTTGCTCTTTTTCCACCACAACTCGGCATTGCGACCATATCCGAAGACAACGATTTTTCTGGCTTGCCGACTTTTCGACACAATGCGCTTGACGGTCGGAGCCCCCACTTCAACCCACAAATCCGTCTGGCCGGTCAGATCCTTTATCCATAAATCGGGTTCCTCGGTATCAGACAGCCCTTTCGTGAAAACAAGGCCTTCATCGGCATAACGCATGAAGGCGATCAGGCGCGCGATCATCCGTTCATCCGTCTCTGACGGATGCCGTGCCAATGTAAGGGAATAAGTCGAGTAATGCTGCCTGTCCATATCGGAGAGCTGGACGTTCGTTTTGAAAATCGATGCGGAAAAAGCCATAAGAACGGAAACAGGAATCTGAAAATAGAAGAATCTGGATTTATATCAGACTGCCGGCTTCATAAAAGGTGTCTAGTAGAACTATTACATAAAAATTGAACCCAAACGATATGAGACATCTGAAAATCATCTATTTCAGCAACTCCTGGGAACATCTGCTGGCTGCCGGGCTGGTCATTCTGGCACTGTTTCTCATTCTATATACAACCAAACAGTTCGTCAGTGCAAGGCTGTTCAAAAAAGCCAGCACAACCACGACGCACTGGGACGACATCCTCGCCGAAACCGTCAAGTCCACGAGTGTCATCACGATTTTCGTTTTTTCCCTCTTGTGTGGCGTTTACATTCTCGATCTTCCGGACGAGGTCAATACCGTCAACGCCCATCTGGCAGCGGTTGTCTTCCTGTTCCAGTGCGGCTTGTGGATCAGCAAGGCGACATCGTCATGGCTGGCTTACAAGGCATCCCCTGAATTCGGGAAAGATACGCGACATCAGGTAATGAACATGCACATTATCGGGTTCGCCACCAAACTCGTCATCTGGACCATCGCACTGCTTCTGATACTCAGCAATCTCGGCATCAACATAACGGCACTGATCGCCAGTCTGGGTATTGGCGGTATCGCCGTCGCGCTGGCAGTCCAGAACATCCTTGGTGATCTGTTCGCCTCGCTTTCCATCGCGATAGACAAACCTTTCGAAGTCGGCGACGCAATCGTTATCGACGATCTGAACGGTACCGTAAAATACGTCGGCCTGAAAACCACCCGGCTGACCAGCATTTCGGGTGAAGAACTGATTATCTCCAATGCCGACCTGCTGAAAAGCCGGATTCATAATTTCAAGAAAATGCAGGAAAGGCGTATGGTCTTTTCCATCGGCGTCACATTCGACACACCCCCCGAAAAATTGCATCGTATCAACCGGATTATAGAGGACATCTTCAGCAAGATTCCGACAACACGGCTTGACCGGGTTCACTTTAACACTATCGGGCAATCCAGCCTGAATTATGAAATCGCCTATTATGTGAAAAGTGCGGATTACAGTGTTGCTCTGGATGCCCAGCAGGAAGTCAACTTGTCACTGATCGAGCATTTTGCTGCCGAGAAAATCGAGTTTGCATTTCCTACACGAACCTTGTATCTGTTCAAGGATGAACCAGTATCAATCAGTCAGTGAACCGTATCTGTCTTTCGGAATGGCCGCCAGCAGCGTTTGTGTATAAGGGTGACGCGGATTGCGGTATATTTCGTCCGAACCGGCCATTTCGACGACTTCGCCATTTTTCATGACCATGACCTGATCGGCCATGTATTTCACAACCGACAGGTCATGGGAAATAAAGAGATAGGAAAGGCCGAATTCGTCCTGCAGGTCCTGCAAGAGGTTCAGAATCTGCGCCTGAACGGAAACGTCGAGCGCCGAGACCGATTCATCGCAAACCAGCACTTCAGGCTGCATGGTCAGACAACGGGCGATGGCAATACGCTGGCGCTGCCCCCCCGAAAATTCATGCGGATAACGAAAGAACGCTTCAGGTGGCAAACCGACCTTTTTCAGCCAGTCGAACGCCATTTCCTTGCGTTCGGAAGAAGACGCGCCTATCCGGTGAATGGCAAGCGGCTCCATCAGAATCTGCCCGACCGTAAAGCGCGGATTCAGTGAAGCGTAGGGATTCTGGAAAATGATCTGGATACGGCGCTTGTACGGCAAAAATTCCTTTTCCGTCATCGACAGGATGTCCTTGCCGTCAAAGAAAACCTGACCGGTACTGGCGGCATGCAATCTCATCAGGGTCAGTCCCAACGTGGTTTTTCCCGAGCCGGATTCACCGACAATACCCAGCGTTTTCTTGCGCGGCAAAACGAAAGAGACGTCTTTGACTGCCGGGAACAGTTTCTTTTTGAAAAAACCGGACCGGATTTCGAAGTTTTTGCTTAAATGCTTAACGTCCAGAACAGGTTCATCGTCCGGCGAATATCCCTTTACCCTTTGCGGAAAATTTTCATGAGGCTTGCCTTCGGCCTGCATGACGTCGTCGATAACCGGCAAATGAAATGGCCTTTCGTTTATGGGTGGACGGCACAACAACAGGGCTTTCGTATAAGGATGGGATGGATGAACGAAAACGTCGCTTGCGCTCGCCTGTTCCTTCACGTCACCATACCGCATGACGATCACTTCATCGGCTATTTCCGATACCAGCTGCAAATCATGCGTAATGAAAAGAACCGACATGTGATGCCGCTGTTGCAGTGACTGGATCAGTTCGATAATCTGTCGCTGTATGGTTACGTCCAGCGCGGTCGTCGGTTCATCCGCAATTAAAAGGCGTGGTTCGCAGGCGATAGCCATTGCGATCATGACCCGTTGTTGCTGCCCTCCGGACAACTGGTGTGGAAATGCATCCACTTTGGTCGATGGATCGGGAATGCCGACTTCATCCAGCAATTCAGTCGTCCGTTCCCGGGCCTCCCTCCCGGTCATGCCTTTATGAAAACGCAGTACTTCCCCGATCTGGTAACCGACGGTAAAAACCGGATTCAGGGATGACATCGGTTCCTGAAAGACCATCGAAATTTTCGAGCCGCACAACTGCCTTCTTTGCCGGCCGGTCATGTCAAAAAGACTGTTTCCTTCGAACAGGATTTTTGAGGACGGATCGATAATCGTATTGCCTTCCGGCAGCAGGCCCATGACTGCCAGTGCACTGACCGATTTTCCACTACCGGATTCACCGACCAGTGCAACCGTCCTGTTTACCGGAATATCGAAGGAGATGCCCTTGACCGCTTCGAAAACCGTGTTTTTATCAACCCGGAAAGAAACACGGAGATTGTCGACACGCAGGAGGATGTCAGATTCCGGCAAGGTCATAAATCCCCCTGTTTCAGTTTCGGATCAAGCGCGTCCCTCAATCCATCGGTAAACAATGACAGCGCCGTTACCAGAATCGCCATGGATATCGTCACGGCAACGAGTTGCCACCATTTGCCGAGAATAAGCTCGTTCTGTGCTTCGTTCAGCATGCTTCCCCATGATACGACCCCGACCGGAACACCGAACCCCAGAAAACTCAGAATAACTTCTGACTTGATGAAACCGACTGAGAGGATCGACATCTGGACAAGCGATATATGGCTGACGTTCGGAAAAATATGGACGAACATCCTTCGCCAGTTGGACGCGCCGATCGTGTTGGCCGCCAGAACGTATTCACGTTCCTTGTGCTTGATGTATTCTGCCCTGACAAGACGGAACACGCCAGTCCAGCCAGTCAGACCGAGAATCAGGATGATAGTAAGCACTCCCTTGCTTTGGAGGACAGCAGCCACCGCCAGAATCAGGAGAAGATAGGGAATCGATGTGAAGACGTTATAAAACCAGTTCAGAAAATCGTCTATCCAGCCGCCGAAATACCCGGCGAATGCCCCGAGAAAAGTCCCCAGCACGGTGGCGACAAATGCGGCAATCAGACCGACCAGAATGGACGTTTCCGATCCCTTGACCGTTTTCTTGATAATGTCATGTCCCCATTTGTCCGCGCCGAACGGAAGGGTTTTCAAGCGGCCGGAGTCGTCGGAAACAGCTGTTTCTTCCAAGCTTTGCTGGCTGCGGATTTCATCCATTTCCGTTTTCAGCGGGTCTTCGATGCCGTAGGTTTCGGTGGAAGGCTGTCCTTTTGAGACTTCCTTTCTCAAATCGCGGATGATATCTTTCAGGGGATCGACCGGATTTTCCGGGGGAATTTCACGCACCGGCACGGCATCTGTTTCTGCCAATTCATCAGCAGTATAGCTCGATTGGCTACCGACAAAATCAGGAGGAGCGTAGTGAACGCCCACTTCTTTCGACCAGTCGGATGCAACGAACCCGGATGCAGAGAAAACCAGCAATCCCAGAAACAGGACGACGATACCCAGAGAAAACATGGCAAGCCGGTCTGCTTTCAGACGCTTCCATGTCAATGCCCACAATCCTTCGGATGAAATCGACTGATTCGCCATGACATTCACCGCAAGCGGACACGCGGATCGATCTTCTGATAAAGCAGATCCGCCAACAGATTGAAGAACATCGTCGCTATCGCAACATAGACGGTAATCGCCTTGATTACCGGGAAGTCACTCCGTTCAACAGCCAGAATGATTTCACGGCCGATCCCCGGTATCGAAAAGAAGCGCTCGACCAGAAAAGCGCCGATCAATAAAGACGGCAGATTCGACATCACGTAGGTAATGATGGGAATCGTCGCATTGCGCAAGACGTGAACCCATAAAATCCGTTTTTCCGACAATCCCTTGGCTCTTGCCGTGCGGACGTAATCCTGACCGATTTCGTCAAGCATGAATGTTCTGTACAGACGCAAATTGGGTGCAATGCTGACGACAAGCAGAATCAGGATCGGAAGCGAAGAATATTTGAAAAGATCCTGAACCCAGTTTTCACCCCAGCCCTGCACGGGAAACCACCCCAGTTTATAGGCGAGCAGATACTGGAAAACGATGATGTAAACCAAAATACTGACCGACATGCCGACTGTACAGACGATCATGATCATCCTGTCGGTTAACGATCCACGAACGTAGGCAACGGCCAGTCCCAGCGCGATGGCGAGGCCGGTTTCAAGAAAGGTCAGCGGAATCAAAAGCGTCAGCGAAGGCCCGAGTCTTGAGAGCAGAATGCTCGAAACCGATTCACCCGTACTCCAGCTGTTGCCGAAATCGAAACAGATTGTCTGTTTCAGGAATATCCACAGCTGCACGTAAACAGGTTCGTCTATCCCGAGCTGGTGCCGGATATTGGCAATCTGTTCCGGATTGGAAATTTTACCCGCCAGTACATAGGCCGGGTCGCCGCCGACCCAGTTAAACAGAAAGAAAACCAGCAACAATACCCCCAGTATGGTCGGTATCATCTGCCAGAGGCGTCGAATCAGATAGGAAAACATGTTGTGCGACAGTCCTGTTCAGCGAATAATGCGTCCTTCACAAAATAACGCGACCGTTTTTGCATCACGGCCGCGCCATTTCATTTCTTGCCCGATGCATTGCCACTGATGTCTTCATAAAAAGCGGTACTGTCCGGGGCACGTCCCAGAAAATACCTGACCATCCTGTCGGCAGGCAATTCACTGCCCTTTTCCAGAATCGTTTTTCTGTAAAACTGTCCGACTTGTGGGTCCATCAGGTTGCCGTTGAAACGGGACAGCATATCCAAAGCCAGAACTTTCGACCAGAGATAGCCGTAGTATCCTGCCGAATAACCGCTGACGACATGGCTGAACTGTCCCGGAAATTGCGTACCCGGATCGTAACCCTGAACCGTATCGCCTTCCATTTCCATCCATGTCTTCATGACATCGCCCGGCTTGTCGCTGTGCAAGGCCATGTCATATTTGGCGTACAGAACCTGACGGGAATACAGGATACCCTGACCGAATTTTCGGGATTCATTCAGGCGTTTCAACATATCCGCATCAACTGTCGGACAAGCGTTCGTGCAATACGCCGGCAGGGTGGAAAGCGCCTCGTAATTGTGTGCCCATTCCTCATACATCTGGGAAGGAGCCTCGACAAAGTCCCTTTCCACGCTGGTACCTGCCTGATCGACATAACGCGTATTGGACAAGACACCATGCAGGACGTGTCCGAACTCATGAAGCATTGTTTCCAGCTCGTCCAGATCCAGCCCATTGCGGTTGAAATTGGCGACCAGAACCGAAATCGGCTGACGGTTTTCCGTGGTGCTCGATCCCTGAACCGGGAAAGCCGCCGCATGTCCATACTTGCCATCGCGCGGGAAAATATCGAGATAAATGCCACCGAGCTGTTTGCCTGAAGCCTTGTCGATCACATCGTAATAAACGACATCCGAATGCCAGACCGGAACGTCGGCTTTTTTGAATTCAATGCCGTACAGCTTGCCGGACAATCCCATGACCCAGTCCATCGAAGCCTGCGTCGGAAAGTATTGGCGCAATTTGTTCTGGTCGATGTTATAGCGTGCTTCCTTGACCCTTTGCTGCCAGTAATTGGTATCCCAGTGCTTGATTTCAGATTCCGAGAAAAGGATGCCGCGCTGTTGTGCCTTGAAAGCCCGCAATTCATCCAGTTCCTTTTTCTCGGCAGGGACGACGATCTCCTGGACATTGTCCAGAAACTTGTTGACCGGCCCCGGTTTTTTCGCCATCCGCCTGCGCAAGGCAAAATCGGCATAGCTGCGATATCCGGAAAGCACGGCCATTTCATGTCTCAAATTGACCGCTTCCTGCAACAGCTGGATATTGGCAGGCGTGCCACGATTGATGAATGCAAAACGATAGCGTTCCCGTGCCTTGTCGTTATCCGCATACTGCATGAAAGGAATGTATTCGGGATAGGAAAAACCGAGCAGATAATTGCCTTTACCGTCGCGCTGGATATTGGCCAGGTATTCTTTCGACAAGCCCTGCATCTCTTCGGGCGAAAAAACCAGTTTTGTCTTGTTGTCGCGTATATTGCGCGAAAATTCCTGATCGATTTCCGTCAGTCTTTCCAGTATCTCTTTCACCCGGTTACGTTTGTCTGCCGAAAGCGAAACACCGGCATCCTCATAGGCGCTGACGATGTCCTGCCGCAATTTCCGTTCTTCGTCGTCGTTCACCCGCATGATGCGCATGTTCCGGTAAAGTTTTTCATTCTGGAACATGTCGGTGATGAAACGCTGCACGTTCATGGAACAGGCATCGGCATTTTTCCGGACACTGGCGTCCGGTGACACCTGGCTTAAGAGCGCCATCGGCCCCTGCAGATTTTCCACTGCGATCTGAAGACTGTTCCAGCCCTTCAGGAATTCGGCTGCACCTTCCTCGGACTGCGATTGTATTTTTTCCAGAGCAGAGATTTGCTGGCCCAGATCGCTCAGCCCCTGCTGGCAACGCGGCCCGATTTCATCGGCCGACGGTAAAGGCAAAACAGGACGATCCGTGGAAGCCAAAGCGGGAATGGAAACAGTCAGTGCCAGAGATACGGCACAGACGAGAGACTTGAAAACAGGAACTTTTTTCTTCATGGTTTCTAAAACTCTTTAGGTTCGAAGAGGCAATAATAGACCGTTATAACGGCAAACTCACCTTTTGTCATTGTCGATATCGATATATATCCATTCATTATGCATGACTGGATGCTTCTTGTAACCGATCACGTAGGGTTGCAAGAGCATATTCCGGTATCGGGCATAACCGATACGTGTTGGCGCATATACTTCCAGAAGTCGCGTCATCTTGTGATAAAGAAGATCTCTTTCATGTCCGTCCGGCAACGCAACCGATTGCTCATACAAGCGATCATACTGTGGAATTCTGGTGCAGCCGTTGTTGCTTTGTCCGGTATGTGGGCCATAGAACAATTGCATGAAATTGCTGCCGTCTGGATAATCCGCAATCCACGGACTCGTCCGCATCATCAGCCGACACTGTTTTTCGGCTTTTAACAGATCAGGGAAAAGCCGCTTGTCGCTCTGCATCTTGATGCCCAGTTTGTCGAACGTCTTTTTCCACATCTCGAGCTGTTGCTGCCCGGTAGAATCCGCCCGGGCCGAAAAAACGATCACCAGAGGTTTTCCGTTCGGCATTCGACGATATCCATCTGCCCCTTTTTTATAACCGAATTTGTCCAGCAAGGCATTGGCGATTTTCGGCTCATAACGGACGCTGCTTTTATATTTGGCATCATGCCCGATAATACCGGGTGGTATGGGATATTCCAACGGAATGGCTTCACCGTTCCAGACAACATTGATTTCTTCTTTCACGTTATGCGCCATGGCAATCGCACGCCTCAATGCGATTTTCTCTTTCGAGAGACCACCGACGACCTCATTTTGCATATTGAAATAGAACTGGGAAAGTTCCGGTTCGATAATTCGTGAGAGCCGGACACCTTTCGATGCCAGTTCCGGCCTTAAATGCCCTTTTTCAAGCGCTCTCGGAGCCAGTGGACCGTCCAGATTGAAAAGGTCGACCTCACGGTTTTCAAACGCCAGCCATCTCGACTGGTCCTCCGGGATAACGGCAATCTCGACACGCCCGATCTGCGGCATCCGTTTGCCCTTCATTTCTTCGACGATCCGTTTGTCTTCCGGATCGCTTCCTGCCCTGAAATCCCAGATAAACCCCCTGTAAGCAGGATTGGCATCCAGAATCATCTTTGAACCCCGTTGCCACTCGGTCAGGACATAAGGGCCTGTTCCCACCGGGTGTGCCATGATCTGTCCATTGCCATCCGTGTATTTGTCGACAATTTCATGAGCGACAGCACTTGTCGGATAATGGGCCAGTACATGAGTCAGGTTATAGTCCGGTTTGTTTAAATGAATTCTGAATGTATACCGATCGACCAGTTCGAGCCCGCGAATTGGTTTTGCATAGTCCAGATGTCCTGTTTTTCTGGCCTGTTTTGCCAGCGCATCCAGACCAATGACTTTTCCTTCCAGAAGCCAACCCCAGGTCGATCTTACCGCCGGATCCATGAGGCGTTTGAGAGAATAGATGTAATCCGACGCCGTCAATTCCCTTTTTTTTCCACCAAAAGCAGAATCGTCCGTAAAGTAAATGCCTTTTTTCAGCGTGATGGTATAGGTTTTTCCATGATTGCTTACGACAGGCATGGACGCGGCGGTTGATGGCACCAGTTTTGCCGGCCGTGCGAGATAATCGTATGCATAGAGGGTTTCATATATCGACCTGATCACTTGACCAGAATACATGTCATGGGCAACAGCGGGGTCAAACCCAGTCTCCGGCGAAGGAAAAACATAATGGAGTACCTTGTGCGAATCGGCCGCATGCACGAAAGGCAACACCATGCCAATAAATAATATCAACAATGATTTCTGGAATCGGCCAATAATGGACATGTCAAAAAAATCAGCTTTTCTCTGGAAAAATTTTACCAAATCAATATTCTTTTATTTGAAACGACAAAAATTTAAATAATGAAAAATAGTTAACCGATTTTTAATTCTTCAATCTTTTTTCAACATTCAGAAAAAAAAAGGTATAGTTAAAAGATTATTTGTCAGCTCAAAAGTTTTGTAATTTTTTGAAACAAAATGAAATCGTTTTGAAATTTCATTCTATATTTTCTCACTGTATTGACTTTACTAGGAACTCTTATGATTAAAAAAGCACTGGTTTTAAGCACTTTGTCGCTTTCTTTCGTTTCCTTTGCTGCATTCGCTCAAAACGTGGCTGTTGTAAATGGCAAGGCCATCCCATCCTCTTATTCCGATGAAGCGGTCAAGGAGGTCGTCAAACAGGGAGGAAAAGACACTCCTGAGTTGAGAAACAATATCAAGACTCAGCTAATTGTTGGCGAAGTACTGCTGCAGGAAGCTGAAAAACAGAACCTGGCATCAACCGACGCCGTCAAAAAACAGATGGAAATGGCAAGACGCTCCATCCTGATCGATACCTTAAGAAACAACTATGTCACGAAGAATCCGGTCAGCGACAATGAAGTCAAGGCCGAATACGACCGTCTTGTCAAAATGCAGAAAGGCCAGACGGAATATCACGTCAAGCACATTCTGGTCAAGGACAAGGCCACAGCCGACAGCATCATTAAACAGGTAAGCAAAAACCCAGCCAGCTTTGAAAAACTGGCACAGGAAAAATCCCTGGATAAGGCATCCGCTGCCCGGGGCGGCGACATGGGCTGGGCCACTGCTGGCGATCTCGTCAAGCCATTTTCCGATGCAATGGTATCGCTGAAAAAAGGCCAGGTCAGCAAGACCCCTGTTCAAACCGAATTCGGTTATCACATCATCAAGGTAGTCGATTCACAGAAAGTGAAAATCCCGACTTATGAACAGATCAAGCCTAAACTGAAAGCCTCCATGCAGTATAGAAAATGGCAGGAATATGAAATGGGCCTGATGAAAGAAGCGAAAATCCAGTAAGTTTCTTCCTGAACAAAAAAACCAGCCTTCATTGAGGCTGGTTTTTTACATTCCCTTTTCGTCCGTCCTGCACTTCAGCATATCATTTTACGTGCTCCGGCAAACGCAAAATGGCGTCTTTATTGGTATGGGAAAAGCATTTTTCCGCCGCTTCCCTGTATGGCAACCATATCGAATTCAAATGTTCCCTTGGCGCGAGTACCACCGGGAATTTTTCAGGAACCTGCAAACCGAAAACATGTTCTGTATTTTCGGTAACTCCGGGTGCGAAACGATGTCTCCAGACCGAGAAAATTTCAAACACATTGTCGATTTTCCAGTCTTCGAGACAATCAAGAGACACTTCATGATCGGATACGCTTTGAACTGACTGGACAACCTTGATGCCGGTTTCTTCAAACACTTCCCTCACCGCCGTCTGTTCAAGCGGTTCCGACAGCGAATCCCGCGAACCAGTCACCGATTGCCAGAACCCCGGGCGATCGGCACGCTCGATCAACAGGACATCCAGTTCTTTCGTGTAAATGACGACCAGAACCGATTGTGGAATTTTGTAGTTCACGTTCAAGATGAAAGAAGGGAGCGTTCAAGCTCCCTTTCCTCTTAGGCTGGTTGAGTGGTTTCTATTTTTCTCAAGCGGATATGCAGTTCCTGCAACTGTTTTTCACCGACTTCAGACGGTGCCTGCGTCAACAGACATTGCGCACGCTGTGTTTTCGGGAATGCAATCACATCACGAATGGAATCGGAGCGCGTCATCAGGGTTACCAGACGATCCAGACCGAAAGCCAGGCCACCATGTGGAGGGGCACCATACTGGAGCGCATCCAGCAGGAAGCCGAATTTTTCCTGTGCTTCGGTGTCACTGATCTTCAATGCCCTGAAAACCTTGCTCTGGACTTCTTCCTTGTGAATACGGATTGAACCGCCACCCAGTTCCCAACCATTCAGAACCATGTCATAAGCCTTGGAAAGGCAACGGCCCGGATCACTTTCAAGGTAGTCTTCATGACCGTCTTTTGGTGACGTGAACGGATGATGGCAGGCAGCCCAGCGATTATCGCTTTCGCTGTATTCGAACATCGGGAAATCGATAACCCACAATGGAGCCCATGCTTCGTCGAACAGGCCGTTTGCATGACCGAAGTCGGAATAGCCGATTTTGTTTCTCAAGGCACCCATGGCATCGTTGACGACCCGTGCCTTGTCGGCACCGAAGAAAATCAGGTCGCCATTTTTGGCACCGGTGCGTTCAAGAATCTGTTTGATGGATTCTTCCGTCAGGTTCTTGACGATAGGCGATTGCAGGCCAGCCGCACCTTTTTCGATATCGTTAACGCGGATATAGGCCAGACCTTTCGCGCCGTAGATACCGACGAACTGGGTATAGGAATCGATTTCCGAACGCGGCATGCCGGAACCTTCAGCGGAGCCACCCGGAACGAGAAGGGCGACAACGCGACCGCCCTGCATGTTGGCGGCATTGGAAAATACCTTGAACGGCACGTCTTTCATGACGTCGGTCAGCTCGGTGAATTCCAGTTTGACGCGCAGGTCGGGTTTGTCGGAACCATATTTGGCCATCGCCAGTTCATGCGTCATGACCGGGAATGGATTCGGCAAATCGACGTCCATCGTTTTCTTGAAGATGCCACGGATCATGTTTTCAAACAGATCGCGGATTTCCTGTTCTTCAACAAACGACATTTCGCAGTCGATCTGGGTAAACTCCGGCTGGCGGTCTGCACGCAAATCTTCGTCGCGGAAACATTTCGTGATCTGGTAATAACGGTCGAAACCGGCAACCATCAGCAACTGTTTGAACAGCTGTGGCGATTGCGGCAAAGCGAAAAATTCACCCGGATTGACACGGGAAGGAACCAGATAATCGCGGGCACCTTCCGGTGTCGATTTCGTCAACATCGGTGTTTCGATATCGATAAAGCCGTTTTCATCCAGATATTTGCGCGTTTCCATCGCAACCTTGTAACGCAAACGCAAATTGTTCTGCATTTGCGGACGGCGCAGATCGAGAACACGGTGCGTCAGACGGGTCGTTTCGGAGAGGTGTTCATCATCCAGCTGGAACGGAGGGGTAACCGACGGATTCAGCACTTCCAGTTTTTCACAGAACACTTCAATACGTCCCGAGGTCAGGTTTTCATTGACCGTGCCCTGTGGCCGTTCGCGAACGATACCGGTCACCTGAAGACAGAATTCGTTACGAACCGATTCAGCCACCTTGAAAACGTCCGGCCTGTCCGGATCGCAGACAACCTGAACCAGACCTTCACGGTCTCTCAAGTCGATAAATATGATCCCGCCATGATCACGGCGCCGGTGCACCCAGCCGCATAGTGTTACAGTCTGACCGAGCATCTTCTCGGTAGTAAGGCCACAATAATTTGTTCGCATGGACATAAATATCAACTTTTTATCAATAAGGTTTCAACTTCAGGGCGATACCGGAAAACAGAACGCCCTTTCATATAATTCTGAAATCAGTTAGCAGGCCCGGTAAAAACGGACCTGCCATAAATCAACCGCAAGATCCCGTGTCCGGATTACTCATGGGACAGCAACTGCAACCTGAACCTGCGGAATGATCACTGCCGCTGTTCTTGAAGTCGGTTTCATACCAGCCGGATCCTTTCAGCTGAAACGATGCGCAGGTCAATTGTTTCTTGAAGCTCTCTTTACCGCAGGAAGGACAAATCGTAAGCGGTTGATCAGACAATTTTTGCAGTACATCCTTGGAAAAACCGCAATCATCACAACGATAAGCATAAATTGGCATTTTTTTACTCCAAAAACTCCCGAAATCCTGAAATTATAGTTCTTTTTAAAAAGAATTACACCGATACGTTTCGGGCTTCGGTTTCCTTGCGCAATTTAAGAGACACAAGTGAACCGGCAATCATGCCGATCACGCTCATGACAAGCCCAACCAGTTGTGGGGGCATCGTCCAGTCCGGACAGAGAATTTCCATGCCGATCCATGATACCAGTCCTGCAATCATGGAAGTCAGTGCACCATGCCGGTTTGCGTATTTCCAGAAAAAACCGGCAACCAGTGGCACGAATGCGGCGACAAGTGTAATTTTATAGGCATCCTCCACCATTTCGAAGATACTCGAATTGGAATTCATGGCGAATACCGTCACGATTACCGCAAATACCAGCACGACCAGACGCATCATCAAAAGCGACTGCTTGTCGGAAAGATTAGGCAGAATTTCCTTCATCACATTTTCGGAAAAAGTGACGGATGGAGCCAGCAAGGTAGCGCTTGCGCAGCTCTTGATTGCGGACAGCAAGGCACCGAAAAACATGACCTGTGCGAAAACCGGCATATAGGTCATGATCATCATCGGCAGGATCATCTGTGAATCCTTGTCGATCAGACTTTCCACCAGAACCGGGTCGATCAGCATGGCCGAATAACACAAGAACATCGGGATCAGGGCAAACAGAAGATAGAACACGCCCCCGACAATCGATGCGTTTCTCGCCACGTTTTCATTTTTGGAAGAAGCGACACGCTGGAAAACGTCCTGTTGGGGAATCGAACCGAACATCAGGGTAACCCACGCCCCGAAGAACCAGAGGATATCCCTTAACTCGGGTTTGGGCCATATCCGCAACTTGCCCGCTTCTGCCGCATGGCGCACGACCATCTCGGCACCGCCCACCATTCCGGACACTTCCCAGCTGATGTAGATGATACCGATCACAATGATGATCATCTGGAGAAAATCGGTAATGGCAACTGACCACATGCCCCCCATCAGGGTGTAAACCAACACACTGACCGAACCGATGATCATCCCGGTATTCATGGAAATGGCGCCTCCGGAAACGACATTGAAGACCAGACCGAGCGCCTTGATCTGGGCAGCCACCCAGCCAAGATAGGAAATGACGATACAAAGGGAAACGATAATCTCGACGGCGCGACCGTAACGATTCTTGTAATAATCGCTGATCGTCATCAGGTTCATCCGGTACAGACGTTTTGCAAAAACGAGACCGACGATGATCAGGCACATGGCCGAACCGAACGGATCGGCAATGACCCCTACAAACCCTTTTTGAACGAATGTGGCAGGAATGCCGAGAACCGCTTCAGAACCGAACCAGGTGGCAAAAACCATTGCTGTTACAACGGCCATGGGCAAGGAACGCCCCGCAACGGCAAAATCTTTTGAATTCCTGACATAACGCGCCGCATAAATACCTATACCGACGGAAACGATCCAGTACAGGACTACGAACCAGATGAGAGTATTCATATGAAAGCATAAAAAGAACGACGCGTTGAAAACGCTGCAAATTATACTGTCAGATGAGAAATTTAATGCGAAAAAAAACGCCTGATTTCATGGTTTTAGAGGAACCGAAATCAGAGGCCGTTGTTTTATTTTGACAAATGGAAACAGGCTGAAATTTTTACAGAAAAAATCGCCAGTTAAACAGGATTTTGACAAGCAGGATTCCGAACAGAAGACCTCCTGCAAAATACAGGAAACTGTTCAGCCGTCCATTGATTTTCTTTTGCTCGACAATCAGCTGGTCGAGCAATTCGCTTCTGTCATCCGGTTTGGCAACATTTTTCAGCGCTTCGGCAAGCAATCGCGGTAACTGGGGAAGAATCTGCCCGTAATTGACCGCCTCCAGCTTGAAACGGTCGATCATGCCACGAACACCGACCTGCCGGTCCATCCAGTCTTCAAGGAAAGGCTTGGCTGTTTTCCAGAGATCCAGATCGGGATCGAGCTGACGTCCAAGCCCTTCGATATTCAGCATGGTTTTTTGTAACAGAACCAGCTGGGGCTGGACTTCGATATTGAACCTGCGCGAAGTCTGGAACAACCGCATCAAGACCAGCCCAAAAGAAAAATCTTTAAGAGGACGGTCGATCATGGGCTCACAACACACGCGAACGGCCGCTTCCAGCTCTACCACACTGGTTCCCGGAGGAGCCCAGCCGGATTCAATGTTCGCCTCGGCAACCATTTTGTAATCGCGCCGGAAAAAAGCCAGAAAATTCTTTGAAAGATATTCCTTGTCAAAATCGTCCAGCATTCCGACAATCCCCAGGTCGAGCGCGACATACTTGCCGTAGGTGGACGGTTCAGTTGAAATGAGGATGTTGCCCGGATGCATGTCGGCATGAAAAAAAGCATCCCTGAAAACCTGCGTCAAAAAAATCTCTACGCCGTCATTCGCCAGTTTTTTCAGATCGAATCCGGCTTCCTTCAGGCGATCGATCTGCGAAATGGGAATGCCATACATCCGTTCCATCACAATGACATTGGTAGAGCAGTAATCCCAGAATATTTCAGGCACGACCAGGGTTTCGGAATCGGCAAAATTACGACGCAACTGGCTGTAATTGGCCGCTTCGCGCATCAGGTCAAGTTCATCGTGAAGGGATTTGTCGAACTCGTGAACCACAGCAGACAGGCGCAGGCGCTTGCCGTCTTTCCAGAATTTTTCCCCCAAAGCCGCAAAAACATACATCAGTTCGATGTCACGACCGATCCGCTTTTGCATTTCAGGGCGCAATACCTTGACGGCAACCTCATGCCCGTTATGCAATTTCGCAAAATGAACTTGTGCAACGGAAGCGGATGCAACCGGGATTCGGTCAAAAGATGCGAACAACTCTTCCGGAGGCGCGCCAAGATACCGGGTTATCTGCTCGACGGCTACATTGGAATCGAAAGGTGGAACCCTGTCCTGAAGTTTTGACAATTCATCCGCAATGTCACCGGGCAGCAAATCCCTCCGGGTTGACAGCATCTGTCCGAATTTGATGAATATGGGCCCGAGATTTTCCAGCGCCAGCCTCAGTCTGACCCCCGGTGGAACCGACAGATTCCGCCAGAAAAACACTCGCCGGTAAAAGAAGACAAAACGCTGGCTCGGGATGTACGAAACAGCCATTTCGTCCAGCCCATATCGGAACAGGATGTAAAAAATAACGATCAGTCGCCAGACTTTTCGCATTACTCAATCACTCCCATCAGCATTGTTGTCGGTATTCGATCACTCATCCGGATACGATATGTTATTTTCCTGTGAATGACTACCGGTTTTGTCGGCAAAAAACAAAGAATTTGCATTCCCCGAAAAAAATAAAACCGTCCGCGTTTGATGATCGGACGGTTTTATCACGGCATACGTCAGGCCATTTTTCAGGACAGCTGCTGAATGCCTGCCAGAACCCAGCCACCTTCTTTTGAAATCGGGCGCGTCATATTCCAGACTTCCGCAAACGGCTCAGCCGGAGCCCCTTCGGATTCCCTGATCATTCCCGAGAATTTCACGCTGGCCATATATTCATTGTTCAGCGTTTCAATACCGAGCAATTCGGCATCCAGAGAAACGACATCGGTGATGTTCGGACCCGGTCCACGTTCCTGCAACTGAAGCTTCATTTCAGCAAACATTTCAGGCGTCGTGAATTCATGGATATCATGAATATCCGCCTTGTCCCAGGCTGCCTGCATCCGGATGTAATACGATTTGGCCGCGCGCAGGAAAGCGGGCACATCAAAATCAACCGGAATTCCCCAGTTGTCGTTTTGCATTCCGGAACCCGTATTTACAGTCTGGTTTCCTGCATATTGATGCGGCAATCCCGAACCGATTTCCGGAGTGGACGACTGGTTATAGCCGTTGTCATTATATTGTGACGCATAAGCTGTCTGATCCTGCGGCTTACCCCTTCCGGTAAAACGACGCATGAGGAAGCGGATGGCAAAGAAAATGAGAGCGAGCATCAATACCGTGCTGATCATGCCTGCAAAATCGCCGCCAATGCCCATATGACTTAACAGCGCTCCCAGCCCGAGGCCGAGCAATGCACCGCCCAGAATACCACCCCAGCGGCTGGCCGGTCTGGCCGCATTGGCTGCCTGCGACTGATTGGCTGCACGCTGGGCCTGCTGAGCCTGCTGGTTCGGCATGCTCCTTTGCATCGGTGCGATTCTGCCGATATTGGAAGACTGGCGTCCGAACGAGCCGCCTCCAAATCTTCTTGCATGAACGTCCGTCATCACCATTGACGACAAACTGGCTACCAGAACGAATGCAAGCAAAAACTTTTTCATAAATCTCCTTTATAACTTCATGCCTGTATGAAGGGCGACCACTCCTGCGGTCAGATTGAAAAATCTGGCACAAACAAACCCGGCATCTTCCATCATTTTCTGTAAAGTTGCCTGATCCGGATGAACCCGTATGGATTCTGCCAGATAGCGGTAGCTATCCGCACTTTTCGCCACATGCTTTCCAAGCCATGGCAGTACGGAAAAAGAATAAATATCGTACAGGTTCTGCAGGGGCTTCCATACTTTAGAAAACTCCAGAACCAGCAATTTGCCCCCGGGTTTCAATACACGATTCATTTCAGACAGGGCCTGTTCTTTATGAGTCATATTCCGGAGACCAAAGGATACTATAACACGATCGAAATAATTGTCGGGAAAAGGCAATTTTTCCGCATCGCACACCAGTGTCGGAACCAGCACTCCCCTGTTCAGAAGCTTGTCGCGTCCGCATTGCAGCATGGTTTCATTGATATCAGTCAGCCAGACTTCGCCGGTGTCACCGACCTGTTTCGAAAACGACCAGGTCAGATCGCCCGTACCGCCTGCGATATCCAGTACCCTGAAGCCTTCTTTCACACCCGCCTGCGATACGGCAAACGCCTTCCACAAGCGGTGCATCCCGCCCGACATCAAATCGTTCATCAGGTCGTAATGCTGCGCAACGTGATTGAATACGTCGGCTACTTTACCCGATTTTTCTTCTTCATTAACTTTTTGATAACCAAAATGCGTCAGTTTCGTCATGACAGCCGATTCAATTTACATAAACTGTTTTTCAAGAGCATGACACAGGGCATTTTTCAGTCCGGATGCACGCGCCATTCTTTCATTCATCACATTCACATCGACGGCACGCCTTGTCTGCGACCAGATGGAATCCGGGAAATTTTTGTCGTTTTCAAAACGCGGAATCACATGCCAGTGGAGATGCGGCACCATATTGCCCAGTGAAGCGAGATTGATTTTATCCGGCTGCATGACGTCCCTGACGATTTTCTCAACCGTCCAGATGGCATTCATCAATTCGAGCCGGTCTGCAACGTCAAGATCGGTCATTTCACGAACATGTTCATTCCAGATTACCCGGCAAAACCCGGGATAGTCCCTGTCGCTTACCTGAATCACACGCCATTTTGCATTCGAGAAAACCGTGTCTTCAGGTTTGAACGAACACAATACACAATCATTTTTCATTTTCGGAATTTTTTTTCCTGCCATTACCCCAGCAAGCGCGCAAATTCGCGCCAGGTTTCATTGGGAATGTACAACAATAACCAGGTCATTAAAAGATAACGTATAAATTTGCCTATGGTCATATACCAGACACAGGGCCAGAAAGGCAATTTCAGCCATCCACCCAATGTACAAAGTGGATCACCGATCCCGGGCATCCATCCCAGCAACATGGTCTTGGCACCGTATTTTTCCAGCCAGCCGAACCAGCGTGTTTTTCTCTCCCTGGCAAATGCTTCCTTGGCGCCGTACCCTATCCAGTAATTCAAAATGCCGCCTAATGTATTGCCGATCGTGGCGACAATCATAACCGGCCAGAACATCGAAGGCGAAGAAGCGATGACAGCAAACACTGCCGGTTCTGACCCCATAGGCAATAACGTCGCCGACACAAAACAGATGATAAAGACTGACGTCAGCCCGATCTCGGGAATAGCCAGATACGACATTAACCAGTGAACGGCAGATTCGACCATTTTATAAAATTTCCAATTCTTTCCATCGAAAACCGTTACGATCCGATGATGTCGTGAAAACACACTGACCGGGATACGAAAAAAAACAAGGGGTCTTTAACGCGGATTATAATGGTGCGTAAAATTACAGGCCTTGTCCAGCATCATTATGACTGATTACTTAAAAAAAATTCTCACCGCACGTGTATACGACGTCGCAACTGAATCACCTCTTGAATTCGCACCCGGTCTTTCCGCCCGTACGGAAAACCGGATTCTATTGAAACGTGAAGATGTCCAAAGCGTTTTCAGCTTCAAATTGAGGGGTGCCTATAACAAGATGGCCAATCTCTCCCCGGAACAACTGGCGAAAGGCGTCATCTGTGCGTCGGCAGGCAACCATGCACAAGGCGTCGCGCTGTCGGCAAAACGACTTGGCTGCAAGGCCATCATCGCGATGCCGACGACAACCCCTCCATTGAAAATCGATGCCGTGAAGGCTCACGGCGGGGACAACGTGGAAGTCGTTCTTCACGGCGATTCCTTCTCGGACACCTGTGAACACGCCCTGATGCTCGAAAAGAAACACCATCTGACCTTCATTCATCCTTTCGACGATCCTGACGTGATCGCCGGACAAGGCACCATCGGGATGGAAATTCTGCGCCAGCACTCCAAACCCATCCACGCCATTTTCGTTCCGATTGGCGGCGGTGGCCTGATTGCCGGGATTGCCGCCTATGTCAAACAGATTCGCCCCGATATCAGGATTATCGGTGTTGAAACGGCGGATTCCTGTGCCATGAAACAAAGCCTCGAATCCGGCAGCCGGGTAAGCCTGCCAGACGTGGGACTGTTTTCGGACGGTACTGCGGTCAAGCTGGTTGGAGAAGAAACTTTCCGTATATCGAAAGATTATGTTGACGATATCGTCCTCGTCGATACGGATGACGTATGTGCCGCCATCAAGGATGTTTTTCTCGACACCCGCAGTATTCTCGAACCGGCCGGTGCACTGGCCGTTGCCGGTATCAAAAACTATGTCGAGCAAAACGAGGAGGCCGGTCGCCCTGTAAAAGGTGAAACCATGGTGGCCGTTACTTCCGGTGCCAACATGAATTTCGACCGTTTGCGTTTCGTCGCGGAACGGGCCGACGTCGGCGAAAACAGGGAAGCCGTTCTGGCCGTTACCATTCCGGAAGAACGGGGCAGTTTCAAACGCTTCTGCGAACTGATCGGGAGAAGACACGTCACCGAATTCAATTACCGGATCAGCGACGAAAAGGCGGCTCACGTCTTTGTCGGTGTCGAAGTCAAGAACCGCAGGGAAAAGAAAGAAATCATCGAGTCACTCGAGCAGAACAATTACAGGACAATCGACCTGAGCGACGACGAACTCGGCAAGCTGCATATCCGCTACATGGTCGGCGGCAAGAGTCCGTTCGCAAAAGACGAATTGCTCTACCGTTTCGAATTCCCGGAACGTCCTGGCGCCCTGATGCGTTTCCTGTCTTCGATGGCTCCGGACTGGAATATCAGCCTTTTCCATTATCGCAATCATGGCGCAGACTATGGACGTGTGCTGGTAGGCTTGCAGGTTCCGGAAAAAGACATGAACGCTTTCGGCGAATTTCTCTCCAACATCGGGTATCCTCACTGGAATGAGAGCGATAATCCTGTTTATCGTTTATTCCTGTAAACATTATTTTTACGGATCAGCCCATGACAAGCAGTGACAAGACGAAAAATTCACCACTCGGCAAATCGACGACTTATCCGACACAGTACGACCCGTCGCAATTGTTTCCGATAGAACGGAAACCGATGCGCGAAAAACTGGGTATTACCGGTTCATTGCCCTTTTTCGGCCTCGACTTCTGGAACGCTTACGAGCTTTCATGGCTTAACCTGCGTGGAAAACCACAGGTCGGGATCATGAATTTTTCCGTCTCGGCCGATTCCCCCAATATCGTTGAATCGAAATCGTTGAAGCTTTATCTGAATTCATTCACCCAGACCCGGATGGATGAAGCCGGTGACCTGATCCAGATTCTGCGGACTGATTTGAGTGACGCTTTCGGCTCACCTGTTCAGGTCTCTATCCGGCAACCGGATGTTTTTCCTGCAACCAGACTGGAAGAGCTGAACGGCCTGTCGCTTGACCGGCTGGATATCGGCACAGACAAGTACACTCCCGATCCATCTTTCCTGAAAAGCAATGAGGAAGAATTTCCGGTTGAAGAAACGCTGGTTTCCAACCTGCTGAAAACAAATTGCCCGGTAACCGGCCAGCCGGACTGGGCCAGCCTGCAAATTCATTATGCCGGCCCGCAAATCGATCAGGAGGGATTGCTGAAATACATTATCAGCCTGCGCTCATCCGAAGATTTCCATGAACAGTGTGTCGAGCGGATTTTTCTGGATATCCTGAAAATGTGCAAACCGCAAAGCCTGACGGTTTACGCCCGCTACACTCGTCGTGGCGGCATCGATATCAACCCCTGGCGAAGCAATTTCTCATCAGGGAAAAGACCGCAAACACTCCGGCATGCGCGCCAGTAAAACGGATGATCGGCAAAACATCTTGAGAATCGACATGGCCTGTATCGATCAATGCGTTTTATAATTCATTTCCTACAATACCGGATTATTTATGGTAACGAACCTTTCCAAAATCCTGCCTTCTGAAAACGTTGTTCTCGATCTGGAAGTATCGAGCAAGAAACGGGTATTCGAACAGGCAGGTCTCATTTTCGAAAATAATTGCGGTATTTCACGATCCGATGTGACCGATAACCTTTTTGCCCGTGAAAGTCTGGGTACGACAGGTCTCGGTTACGGCGTGGCCGTCCCGCATGGCAGAATCAAGGGGCTGAAAACACCGGTCGCAGCTTTCGTCAGACTGGCAAAGCCGATTCCTTTTGAAGCTCCCGATGGAAAACCGGTCAATCTCCTGTTTTTCCTTCTGATCCCCAATAACGTTACCCAGCAACATCTGGAAATCCTGTCTGAAATCGCAGCCATGTTTTCCGACGGGACATGCCGGACATTCCTGTCGAATGAAGCCAATCCTGAACGGATTCACGATGTTATCGTAAACTGGGAACCCGGACAGCAACTTCCTTCCTGAGTTCACCTGATAAACGGACCATGCCATGTCGACACCCATTTCCCTGACCATCCAGCGTTTATATGCGAACAACAGAGATGCACTGAAATTGACCTGGTTTGCCGGTCTCGATGGCGGTAACCGTCAGGTTTCCAGCGGTAGTGGACTGGCCGCCGATCAGGTCGGGCATCTGAACCTGATTCATCCAATGCGTATTCAGGTTTTCGGGCGTCAGGAAATCAATTATTACGAAAGGCTCTCGCCGGAATCCCGCGCTTATCTGGTCCATGAAATTGCCGATTGCAATCCTCCTGCGCTGATCATCGCACGTGATCTCGACGTTCCTCCGGACATCCTTGCCATTTGTAACGAAAACAATATTCCGCTTTTCACCACGCCACTGGCCGCAGCAGAAGTGATCGATTACCTTCGTGTCTATCTTTCAAAACAGCTCGCCCTGCGGATCATCATGCACGGCGTATTCATGGACGTTCTCGGGGTCGGCGTTTTGATTACCGGCGATTCGGGCCTGGGTAAAAGCGAGCTGGGTCTCGAGCTGATCACCCGAAATCACGGCCTTGTGGCTGACGATGCCGTTGAATTTTCCCGGATTGCGCCGAATGTCATCGAAGGTCGCGCTCCGATGCTTTTGCAAAATCTTCTGGAAGTTCGTGGACTGGGATTGCTCGACATCCGTGCCATCTTCGGTGAAACGGCCGTTCGCAGAAAAATGCAGTTAAAACTCATCGTGCATCTGACGCGCATGAGAACGGGTGATGAAGACATCGATCGTTTGCCAATCCATTCCCCGACACAGGAAGTTCTGGGGCTTCCCATCCGCAAGACAGTCATTCCCGTCGCAGCGGGCAGAAATATCGCTGTTTTGCTGGAAGCGGCCGTTCGCAATACCATCATGCAATTGCGTGGTTTCAATACCATGGAAGAATTCATGGAACGCCAGAGAAAAGCCATGATGAAAGACGAACCCTTTTAATCAAACGCTCCTTTTTGCCAAAGCGATGTGGTAGGCTGTCGAAAGTGGCATGACTTTTATTTCAACGCGCGCATAGCATGCAAATCATTATCATCACCGGTATATCGGGTTCCGGAAAATCAGTGGCCTTGAATGCACTGGAAGACGCCGGTTATTTTTGTGTCGATAATTTGCCGCCAGTCCTGCTTTCCAGACTTGTCGAAACCAGACTGGAAGACAATGAGGACAAACTGGCAGTTGCCGTCGATTCCAGAAGTGCAGCTTCGCTGACCGACCTGCCGAAAAGTGTTATCGAACTCAAGAATCAGGGACATGCTGTTCACGTCCTGTTCCTGACAGCCGACGACCATTCGCTGATTACCCGTTTTTCGGAAACAAGGCGCAGCCATCCCTTGTCCCATCGTCTGCCAAAAGGCACCAGCTTATCCGATGACCGGACGCTTGTGGAAGCCATCCGGGAAGAACGTGCCATGATGTCTGACATCCAGATGATCGGGCAAGTTATCGATACGTCGAATTCCAATTCCAACCAGTTGCGTAACCGGGTCAAGGAACTGGTTGAAATCGAACAGTCACCGCTTACGCTGCATTTCGAATCCTTCGGTTTCAAATTCGGCGTTCCGCTCGATGCCGACATCATCTTTGACGTGCGAAGCCTGCCGAACCCTTATTACGACGTGCGTCTGAGGCCACTGACAGGCAAAGACAAGCCTGTCATCGAATTCCTTGAATCGCAAGCTGACGTTGCCGAATTATTGAAAGACATCCGGGACTTTGTCGAAAAATGGCTGCCATCCTTCCGTCGCGACAACAGGAGTTACCTCACCGTTGCGCTCGGCTGCACGGGTGGCCAGCACCGTTCCGTCTACATGGTTGAACAGCTTGCCCGCCATTTCATGAAAAAAGAACAGGTCGTTACCCGGCACAGGGAATTGACCGGTTCACGATAAATCAGTCGGCCAGGTTCAATACCTGCTGGCGCAAGGAATCATTCAACAGTTTTCGCACAGGTGCAGGCAAGGGCGCCTCATCCAGCCGGTTCATATCGTACCAGACATACTTTTCTTCTTCTGCCCGCAATTGACGACTGTCCAGTCCGATCAGACAAGGCGTTATCTGGAGACGGAAATGGGAGAAAACATGTGTAAAGGGTTCCAGAAACCGGAAAGAAGACGTTTTTCCAAAAGAAGAAGCCACCGATTTCAGCCGGGATACATCCGCAATCTCTTCATCACCGGCATCTTCAGGCAATTCACATTCCGGCAAGGATAGCAGGCCACCCCAGATACCGGCTTCAGGCCTTTTTTCCAGCAGGACTTTCCCTTCTGAAAGCAAAACCAACATAATCGTTTTCCGGGTCGGGGAAACTTTTTTCGTTTTTTTGGCAGGGAGTTCTTCGATCCGGTTTTCTGCCAATGCGATGCAGGAAGTCGAAAAAGGACATATTGAACAATCCGGCCGGCTTCTCACGCATACAGTCGCGCCCAGATCCATCAAACCCTGTGTATAGGCTTCCAGATCGGACTCGGGCAATAATTCATAGGCAAGCTGCCATAATTTTTCTTTCGCTTTTTTGTCGCTGGCCTGTTCGGCAATACCGAAAATACGGGAGAAAACACGCACGACATTGCCGTCCAGAATGGCCGCACGGACACCGGAAGAAAAAACGGCTATCGCCGCTGCAGTCGATTTGCCGATTCCCGGTAAATCTTCAAGCAAGACCGGATCGGAAGGAAAAATGCCTTTGTATTCTTCAACGATAATTTGAGCACAGCGATGAAGATTTCTGGCTCTGGAGTAATAACCCAGTCCGCTCCAGTACGACATCACCTCTTCCTGTTCGGCATACGCCAGTGCGGATACATCTGGAAAACGTTCCAGAAAGCGCAAATAATAAGGAATCACCGTTGCCACCTGAGTTTGCTGCAGCATGATTTCAGACAGCCATATCCGGTACGCATTCCGGGTGTTCTGCCAGGGAAGGGAATGCCTTCCATGCCTTTTTTGCCAGGCAACGAGCGTTTCCCCGAATGAAATGGAAGAAATGGCGATACCGCCAGAGTCAGACAAATTTTCCTTGATCATATAAAAATCCGGTATCGCTCAACAGACCATTCGCGATTTCGTCAAACCGGCAACACAATTTTACAAATTGATATTCCCGTATGTTATAGAATGCTTTCCAATATCCAATCAGGCAGCATCCCGATTTTATCCTGCCATTTATTTTCAAATAAAGATGAAAAATATTTTTTCCCATCTGCTGAAGAAAACGGGGCTTTTCACCGTCATTGTAATCACTCTCGGTCTAACGGGTTGTTCCACGATGCAATCCATCAACCCTGTCAATCTTTTCTCCACCGAGACTGCACGCAGATGTGTCGATAAAGTCAATATCAAGGGACGTTTTTCCATCCTGTACAAGCTGGACGACAGGGAAGAGTCGCTTCACGGCAAATTCGGCTGGGAACAATCCCCGGAAAATACCGTCGTGACATTGATGTCTCCTCTCGGACAAACGATAGCAAAAATAGAAATCACGCCTCAAATGACGACATTCACCGCTCCCAACAGGGCACCGGCAAGCGCGCCTGATGCTGAAGAACTGATCAAATCCCAGCTCGGCTGGACATTGCCGGTTTCAGGCATGAAAGGCTGGTTACAGGGTTGTGCAACGGATTCCCGCGGACAATCTTTTATCGCCACACCTGAATCGACACAAGTTTTCACCAGAGATGGGTGGCAGATCAATTACGCGAGCTGGATCGATGGACCGACGATGCCGCTTCCGAAACGGATTGACCTGATCAAGGGCAATCAGGACTCGCTAAACGGCGTCGACATCAATCTGAAACTGGTTATCGACGAATGGAATTTCTGATCGGCAATGAACATGTCGAAATCTTTTTTACATAATTGTCCGGCTCCGGCCAAACTCAATCTTTTTTTACACGTTACCGGTCAACGGCCAGACGGTTACCACCTGCTGCAAAGCGTCTTCCAGTTGATTGACCTGTGCGACATCCTCCATTTCGATCGTCGCGATGACAGTCAAATCAGACGTCTGACCGATAACGACCAGATACGTGAAGAAGACGATCTGGTGATACGCGCGGCAAAACTGCTTCAAAAGGCCGCCAGTAATAAAAAAAACGGATTTCTTCCCGGCGTCGATATCCGGATTGAAAAAAACATTCCCATGGGTGGCGGACTGGGTGGAGGTTCCTCCGACGCAGCGACGACCCTGCTTGTTTTGAACCGGCTCTGGAATTGCAATTTCAGCCGGGAAGAACTGATGGCATTAGGAGTCCAATTGGGTGCCGATGTACCCTTTTTCATTTTCGGTGAAAACGCCTACGCCGAAGGCATCGGAGAAAAATTGACACCGGCAGCGACACACGACGGATATTTCGTTGTCATCAAACCACCCGTTTCCGTTCCGACAGCGGCGATATTTCGCTCCAAAGAATTGACAAGAAACACGGAACCCATCAAAATAGCGAACTTTCCCGGTATCTATAAAAATTTACCCGATTTCGGTAAAAATGATTTGCAAGCAGTCGCAATCAGACTTTTTCCGGAAATCGCAACGGCTCTCGATACATTGGGCCGGTATGGAAAAGCCCGAATGACCGGGTCCGGAGCATGTGTTTTTGCCCGATTCGGAAATAAAACGGAAGCTGAAGAAGTGGCCGCCAGCCTTTCCCGAAAATGGGAAGTCTGGACAGCCAAAAGTTTGCAAAATCATCCACTTGAAGCTTTGTTCGGCAGTAAAAGTTGATGATATCGTTTTTTCCGGCGCTCGGTTATAATACCGTGCACTGGAAATTCAGCAGGGGAATCGCCAAGCTGGTTAAGGCACAGGGTTTTGATCCCTGCATGCGAAGGTTCGAATCCTTCTTCCCCTGCCACTCCTTTTGCAACGCCCGCCGCCAGGCGTGCAGCACTGATTGTCGGCAAGTACACAACGGGATGCGTTACACCTTATGTGACTTTTAACCCAGTAACGAGAATGTCGCAGAAAACTCATGTCCGACAATAATTTAATGATCTTCACTGGCAACGCCAATCCGGCTTTGGCCGCCCAGGTTGCCAGCAAACTCGGTATCCCTCTTGGCAGGGCTTTCGTTTCCAAATTCTCCGATGGCGAAACCACTGTCGAAATCAATGAAAACGTTCGCGGCAAGGATGTCTTCGTCATCCAGTCCACCTGCGCTCCCACCAACGATAACCTCATGGAAATCGTTTTGATGGTCGATGCCTTGAAACGCGCTTCTGCCGAACGCATTACCGCCTGTATCCCTTATTTCGGCTACGCCCGTCAGGACCGCCGCCCGCGTTCCACCCGCGTCGCCATCTCGGCCAGGGTCATCGCCAACATTCTTGAACACATCGGTGTTGACCGTGTGCTGATCATGGACGTCCATGCCGACCAGATCCAGGGATTCTTCGATATCCCGGTCGACAATATTTACGCATCCCCTATCCTTTTGAAAGACCTGCAAAAGAAAAATTACAAGGATTTGCTCGTCGTTTCTCCCGATATCGGCGGTGTCGTTCGCGCCCGGGCGCTGGCGAAACATCTGGATTGCGACCTGTCGATTATCGACAAACGCCGTCCCCGTCCGAATGTTTCCGAAGTGATGAATATCATCGGGAACGTCGAAGGCAGAAACTGCGTGATTATGGATGACATGGTCGATACGGCCGGTACCCTGACACAAGCGGCTGAAGCCCTGAAAGAAAAGGGCGCCAAAATGGTTGTCGCCTACGCCACCCATCCTGTTCTGTCCGGCCCTGCCGTCAAACGCATTACCAGCTCTTCTCTTGACGAGCTCGTCGTAACCGATACGATTCCATTGTCGGATGCAGCGAAAGAATGCAAGAAAATCCGCCAGCTTTCCTGTGCCGAACTTCTTGCCGAAACATTGAAACGCATTAATTCCGGCAAATCCGTTATGTCTCTTTTTAACGAGGCTAATGTATAATTGCGCCTTTTACCGGATTCGGTAAACCGTTTTCACCAAGCCTCTGGTCGCGGAGGCTTTTTTCAACTAGAGGTTTTCAACCTCGTTTTATTGGAGTTTTATAAATGAAGATCATTGCATACACGAGAGCAGAGATAGGGTCCGGAGCGAGCCGCCGCCTGCGTGCTGCTGGTATGGCACCTGGCATTGTCTATGGTGGTAACAGCGAACCTCTCAACATCAAACTGGATCACAATGCCCTTTTCTACGCACTGAAAAGAGAAGCATTCCATTCCTCCATTCTCGATCTCGAAATCGATGGCAAGAATCAACAGGTTCTGTTACGTGATTTTCAGGTTCATGCATATAAACCTGTCGTGCTGCACGTTGACTTCCAGCGTGTTGACGCCAACCAGAAGATCAACGTCAAGGTGCCTCTGCACTTCGTCAACGAAGACGCTTCTTCTGCCAAGAAATCGGGTGTTGTTCATCACGCTGTCACCGAACTGGAAATTTCCTGTCTGCCAGCCAATCTGCCAGCCTTCATCGAAGTCGATCTGGGCAATCTGGAAATCGGCCAGACCATTCATCTGGGCGACCTCAAACTGCCAGAAGGCGTTACGGCAATTTCCCATGACGAATCGATGCCGATCGTTACAGCTACCGCTGCAACCGAAACAGCCGAAGCCGCTGATGAAGATGCACCGGCAGCAGACGCTCCTGCAGCAGACGCTGAAGCAAAAGATAAAGAATAATTTATCGAAAACAAAAAACCTGCCTTTTCGGCAGGTTTTTTGTTGGTTTTATCCAATACAATATCATGCTGATACGATAAAAAGGGCAACAAAATCCCTTTTAAATATGTCGTTTTTTTCAATGGTCAGTTATAATATCGTTCTGTAGTTCAACAGGGGAGTCGCCAAGCTGGTTAAGGCACTGGATTCTGATTCCAGCATGCGAAGGTTCGAATCCTTCTTCCCCTGCCATCACTTTCAAAGCACCCAACAGGCGTGCAAAAAATCATGTCCGACAATAACTTAATGATCTTCACTGGCAACGCCAATCCGGCTTTGGCTGCCAAGGTTGCCAGCAAACTCGGCCTTCCTCTCGGTAAAGCATTCGTTTCCAAATTCTCTGACGGCGAAACCACTGTCGAAATCAATGAAAACGTTCGCGGCAAGGATGTCTTTGTCATCCAGTCCACCTGCGCTCCCACCAACGATAACCTCATGGAAATCGTTTTGATGGTCGATGCCTTGAAACGCGCTTCTGCCGAACGCATTACCGCCTGTATCCCTTATTTCGGCTACGCCCGTCAGGATCGCCGCCCGCGTTCCACCCGCGTCGCCATCTCGGCCAGAGTGATTGCCAACATCCTGGAAAATATCGGTGTTGACCGTGTACTGATCATGGACGTCCACGCCGACCAGATCCAGGGATTCTTCGATATCCCGGTCGACAACATCTATGCTGCGCCATTGTTATTGAATGACCTCCGCAAAAAGAACTACAAGGATTTGCAGGTCGTTTCCCCTGACATCGGCGGTGTCGTTCGTGCCCGGGCGCTGGCAGAACATCTGGGATGTGAATTGTCGATTATCGACAAACGCCGTCCCCGTCCGAATGTTTCCGAAGTGATGAATATCATCGGGAACGTCGAAGGCAGAAACTGCGTGATTATGGATGACATGGTCGATACGGCCGGTACCCTGACGCAAGCGGCTGAAGCCTTGAAAGAACGCGGTGCAAAAATGGTCGTCGCCTACGCCACCCATCCTGTTTTGTCCGGCCCTGCCGTCAAACGCATTACCAGTTCCTCTCTTGACGAGCTCGTCGTAACCGATACGATTCCATTGTCGGACGCAGCGAAAGAATGCAGCAAGATTCGCCAGCTTTCCTGTGCCGAACTTCTTGCCGAAACATTGAAACGCATCAATACGGGCGATTCGGTCATGTCCCTGTTAAAAGGCATGTACGATTCCGATCACTGATCGATTGCATTGACAAAAAAACCGCTCATTTCATAATTGAGCGGTTTTTTTATTTTCAGAACAGATCAGCGATTCGTATGCAAATCCTTCATTGCCTTGTCGAACTGCCCATCGCACAGCAAAGGGATGATCTGCATGCCATGCCCGATAGCCTCATTGATCAGGTTCTGGTCTTCATGCCGGGGACGCTGAAGCACGTAATCGATGACGGGAGACTTCAGATTCTGGTTTCTGGGATGACCCACTCCGATACGCAAACGCCAGTAATCCTGTCCGCCCAATGCTGAAGTGATGTCTTTCAGGCCGTTATGCCCGGCACTCGAGCCTCCCCGTTTCAGTTTTGCCAGTCCCGGATTGATGTCCAGATCGTCATGAACCACCAGAATGTCTTCAGGTGCTATCTTGAAGAAACGAGCCAATGCTCCGACCGCCTGACCGGAACGGTTCATGAATGTCTGCGGCTTCAGCAACCAGACATCGTTGCCGTTTATTTTCGTTTTTGCGACAAAGGCCGAAAACCGGGCTTCCTTTTGCCAGCGTCCGCCCTGACTGGCGTTCTCAAGATTGTCTACGAACCAGAAACCTGCATTATGCCGGGTCTGTTCATACTCTGGACCGGGATTGCCCAGCCCGACAATAAGCCGAATACTCATAATAGAAAAAATCGGGAATAGTAAAAATTGGAATAAAAATCAGTTGGCGCGTTGCTGGACAAGAATCCAGGGCCTGACCACAACAGCCCATAAACTGGCGTCCGTTTCGGACCAGATTTGTGCCTGCCCGTCAGTTACCCGCTCGATCTGTTTATTTTCCAGCATGTCCGAAATGGCCTTTGCATCATCGTTAGCCATCAGAGTGGCCACCTGAATCATATCGACGGAATCGTCCACTGATATGATTCGACCCGCGGCGAAAAAACGTTCCAGTTCTTTCCATGGGATTTGGGCTGTTTCCAGATTGATTTTGGCGTACAGCACTTCATCTTTTTCAGGATTGCTTGTCATAAGAATTCAGGTCAATTAGTAATGGGGCGGTCTTTCATTGATCGTTCTGTCGTTTTCCAGCTCGATGATCCGTTTCGCCATATCTTTCAGAACAGCTTCCAGCTGGTCGATTTTGACCTGCTGCTGATAAACCAGCTTGTTCAATTCATCGATCATGTCTTCCTGATGGCTGATTCTGATCTCGAGATCGACGAAGCGTTCTTCCATTTTTGCAGTTTCCATAAAGTTTTGGAATAAAAATCGGATAATGTTCCAGTTTATGCCGCTTTTGGTTTTTGTAACAGGGCTTTCAAATTGGCCAGCCGGTCTTTAGGGGTAATAATTTCATCTTCTTTCGGAGGCGCGTCGCCTTCATCCAGCTTCATCTCTTCGATAAATCGCGACGGCTCACACTGCACGATTTCGCGTCCCCGCTTGCGTTTTTTGCACCATGAAATATGAAGCGTCCGTTGCGCACGGGTAATGCCGACATACATCAGTCGACGCTCTTCCTGTATCCGTGTCGCCAGCTGTTCGGCTGGCGTATCCGGATCACCCAGATGAGGCAGGATGCCTTCTTCCACACCGACCAGAAATACATGAGGAAATTCGAGACCCTTTGCCGCATGCAAAGTGGATAAATGAACGGCATCCGGTTCCTGATCCCGGCCTTCGAGCATCGTCATCAAGGCGACCATCTGGGTCAGTTCAAGCAGGTTTTTCTCCGGTCCGTCTTCATGTTTGCCACCCTTGCTTTTATCTTTGAGCCAGTTGGTGAATTCAAGCACGTTCTGCCATTTCGTCTTGGCTGTCCGTTCATCGAAATTGTCGTACAGATAGGCTTCATAAGCAATTTCATGCATCAGCTCATCGAGGAGGGCTGCTGCATTCTCGCCTTTTCCGGACGCTCCCGGACGGCTCGCCCGTTCCTCGATCTGGTTAATGAAATCACAGAACTCCCGTAAAGGCGTCAACTGCCTTGGCGCAAGCTTGGCTTCGATCCCGCCCTTGAAAACCGCTTCGAAAAGGGAACACTGCCATTGACCGGCGAATGCCCCAAGCGTTTCCAGCGTCGATTGTCCGACACCTCGTCTTGGTGTCGTCACTGCACGGATGAAAGCCGGATCGTCATCCAGATTGGCGATCAGGCGCAGATAGCTGATGATATCCCGAATTTCAGAGCGTGCGAAAAAACTCTGGCCGCCGGAGATGGTATAGGGAATATTGTCCCTTCTCAAAGCCGTTTCGAAAATACGGGCCTGATAATTGCCCCGGTAAAGAATGGCATAGTCGGAAAATTTGGCATGGCGTTCAAACTTGTGTGCAGACAGCTGCATGACGATCTGCTCCGCTTCCTGTTCGTCATCCGGCATACTGGACACTTCAACGGGCTCGCCGAGTCCATGTTCCGACCACAAGGTCTTTTCGAAAAGTTTCGGATTGTTTTTGATGACCGCATTGGCTGCCTGTAAAATGCGTGTCGACGAGCGGTAATTCTGTTCAAGCCGGATGATTTTCAAGTCGCTGAAGTCATCCTGCAAGGTCTTCAGATTTTCTATCGTGGCACCGCGCCACGCATAAATCGCCTGATCGTCATCGCCCACTGCGGTAAACATCGGTTTCTTCCCTGCGCCCGTCACCAGAAGCTTCACAAGTTCGTACTGGCAGGTGTTGGTATCCTGATATTCATCGACGAGCAGATAACGCAATCTTCTTTGCCATTTTTCGCGTACCTTGTCATTCGAGCGGAACAGCTCGACCGGCAAACGGATCAGGTCGTCGAAATCGACTGCCTGATAAGCGGATAGCGTCGCCATGTAATTCTGGTAAATCCGTGCAGCCTGAGCCTCTTCGTCATCGACGGCGTTTTTCAGGGCGACAACCGGATCGACCATCCCGTTTTTCCAGAGCGAGATAACACCCTGAATCCTGCGGATAGTCTGTTTGTCGGTCGTTACCGCCAGATCCTGAACCAGAGAAAAACAGTCGTCACTGTCGAGAATGGAAAAACGGTCTTTCAGGTTCAGCTCTGCCGCTTCCTGCCGCAATATTTTCACGCCAAGAGAATGGAAAGTCGAAATCGTCAGTTGCGACGCCTGTTTCGGTTCGGTCAGCAACTTCGATATACGTTCCTGCATTTCTGCAGCGGCCTTGTTGGTGAAGGTCAGGGCAGCAATATTTTTCGCTTCATAAACGCCACTGTCGATCAGATGGGCGATTTTCTGGGTAATGACACGTGTTTTTCCCGAACCGGCTCCGGCCAGTACGAGACATGGGCCATCCATATAAGTCACCGCATCATGCTGCTGGGCATTCAACCTGGCTGGCGCATTCATTGATTTATCCAAACGTTTTCATAAACAATAGAGGGGTGCCATTATAGCAGCGGACAAGAGAACCATCTCCCCCCGGTTCGGGTTAAACTGTAAACTTATGCGATTTGATAACACTTGCAAATGGGAAAACAAACCCCATATTCTGCAGAATGAACGCTAGGGAAATTATTCAGCTGTCCGATTAATCATCACAGGAATCCAAATGGAACAATTTCACGGGACAACCATCGTATCAGTCCGGCGCGGCAGTACCGTCGCACTGGGTGGAGACGGTCAGGTCACACTCGGCAATATCGTTATCAAGGGAACCGCAAGAAAAGTCCGCAAACTGTATAACGGGCGCGTTCTCGCCGGTTTTGCAGGCGGAACCGCCGATGCCTTTACCCTGATCGAACGTTTTGAAGCCAAACTCGAAAAACATCAGGGCAACCTGCTCCGTTCGTCCGTCGAACTGGCAAAAGACTGGAGAACAGATCGCATGCTTCGCCGTCTGGAAGCCATGCTGCTGGTTGCCGACAGGGAATCCACGCTTGTCATTACCGGCAATGGCGATGTACTGGAACCCGAAGAAGGTGTCGGAGCCATCGGTTCCGGCGGAGCCTATGCCCAATCCGCTGCACTGGCTCTCGTACGCAACACCGATTTGCCTCCGGCTGAAATCATCAGCAAGGCACTCGGCATCGCAGGCGACCTGTGCATCTATACCAATCAGGCGCACATCATTGAAACACTGGATTAATCCCGCTTTTCAGAAATTATTTTTTCCGCAGAAAACAAATCATGAATTTAACCCCGGATCAGATTGTCACTGAACTCGACAAACACGTCGTCGGTCAGTCAAAAGCAAAACGTGCCGTTGCCATCGCCTTGCGTAATCGCTGGCGCCGTCAACAGGTCGCGGAACCATTGAGACACGAAATCACACCCAAAAACATCCTGATGATCGGACCTACCGGCGTCGGCAAAACCGAAATTGCCAGACGGCTCGCCCGTCTGGCTGAAGCCCCGTTCATCAAGATCGAGGCAACCAAATTCACCGAGGTCGGCTACGTCGGACGTGACGTCGATACCATCATTCGTGATCTCGTCGATATCAGCATCAAACAGACCCGTGAAGCGGAAATGAAAAAAGTCCGCACCAAAGCCATCGATGCGGCTGAAGACAGGGTACTGAATATCCTGATTCCGCCTCCACGTGACTTCGGCTTCAACTCGAACGAATCGAATGCTTCCTCTGGTGAAAACACAAGGCAGGTTTTCCGAAAAAAACTCCGTGAAGGCAGCCTTGACGACAAGGAAATCGAAATCGAGGTGGATGAATCCGGCCCGCATATGGAAATTATGGCGCCTCCCGGCATGGAAGAGATGACGGAACAGATCAAATCCATGTTTTCCGGTATGGGTAGCGGCAGGAAGAAAAGCAGGAAAGTCAAAGTACGCGACGCCATCAAACTGCTTATCGAAGAAGAAGCGGCCAAACTGGTCAATGAAGACGAACTGCGCCAGAAAGCCATCACGAATGCCGAACAAAACGGTATTGTCTTTCTGGACGAAATCGACAAGATCGCGTCCCGTTCGGAAATCGGTGGCGCCGACGTATCGCGTGCCGGTGTTCAGCGTGACCTGCTTCCCCTGATTGAAGGGACGACGGTCAATACAAAATATGGCATGATCAAGACCGACCATATCCTGTTTATCGCTTCAGGAGCATTCCAGTTGTCAAAACCGTCCGACCTTATTCCGGAATTGCAGGGGCGTCTTCCAATCCGTGTCGAACTGGAATCCCTGTCGATTGAAGATTTTGAACAGATATTGACCAGCACGGAAGCCAGCCTGATCTCGCAATACAAGGCATTGCTGGCAACCGAAGGCATGCAACTGGAATTCGACAACGAAGCCATCAGACGACTTGCTGAAATTTCCCATACCGTCAACGAACGCACCGAGAACATCGGCGCACGCCGGCTTTATACGGTCATGGAACGCTTGCTTGAAGAAATTTCCTTCACAGCCGTCGATTACAATGGAACCCTTACGATAGACAAGGCCTACGTCAATGAACGGCTGGAAGCCTTGTCCACCGACGAGGATCTTTCCAGATACGTACTTTAAGTCTGGCCAGCCAATAAAAAGGGGGTGCTTCCTGCATGAAAGCCCCCCTTTTTTTATTTTACCCAGACAATGACGTCTTCCGGAGCCTGCCGTGTTTTTTCAGCAGGGTCTTTCAAACGATAACCGAACGCCACCATAACGCCCAATCCGAACTGGCCGTTATCGGTCAGGCCGTTTTTATCCAGCACTTCTTCAATCGCTGCCATATTGCCACCTTCGATGGCGCAGGAGTCGATTTTCAACAGGGCGGCTGTCGTCATCATATTGCCCAGTGCGATATAAGCCTGTTTGACAGCCCAGTCGAAAAGGGCTCTGGACGTCGCACTGATACCGTTTTCTTCCAGAAACTGGCGAAAACGTTCCCGTTTCATTTCAGCCGTTTCGGCAGGAAGATGCTGCACGTCTTTCATCATGTGCGTGATGAAAGGGGAATCGTGACGCATGCCATCCTTGCGACATAAAATGGCAACGTAATGGCTGGCTGTCGGCAATTGCCCCTGCGCTCCCCACGTTACCGGCTTCAGTTCTTCCCTCAGTTCCCTGTTCTGTATCACGACGAAACGCCAGGGTTCAAAACCGAAAGAACTCGGTGAAAGCCTGCCGGATTCGAGAATGACATTGAAATCCTCTTCGCTGATTTTTTTCGACTCATCGAATTTCTTGGTCGCATGACGGAATTTGAATGCATCGAGAATATCTTCACGGGTAACCATAACACCTCCGTATTATTTGAATTGATTCGTCACCATAAAGCCTAAAAACCTGTCATTCGGTGACCTTTATCTGAAACAAAAAAGCGCATCCGGAAAAGATGCGCTTTTTATCAGTGCCAATCTAACTGTTCGGCCCCTTATCTGGCATTCCACAGCGCTTGTGCCGTGTCCAGCATGCGGCAGGAGAAGCCCCATTCATTGTCGTACCATGACAGAACCTTGACCAGAGAACCGCCAATGACACGGGTCTGGGTCGAGTCGAAAATGCTGGAAGCCGGATTGTGATTGAAGTCCGTCGAAACCAGCGGTTCAGTATTGTATTCGAGAATACCTTTCAACTTGCCTTCGGAAGCGGCTTTCATGACCGTGTTCACTTCTTCAACACTGGTATTGCGGGACGCATTGAAGGTCAGATCGACGACAGAAACGTTAATGGTCGGAACCCGAACGGCAAAACCGTCCAGTTTGCCATTCAGCTCAGGCAGGACGAGACCCACAGCGGCTGCAGCGCCCGTTTTGGTCGGGATGATGTTCAGGGCGGCGGCACGGGCACGTCTCGGATCGTTGTGATAAACGTCGGTCAGCACCTGATCGTTGGTGTAGGAGTGGATGGTCGTCATCAGGCCGTCAACGATGCCAAGGCCATCATTCAAGGCCATAGCAAGCGGTGCCAGACAGTTCGTCGTACAGGAAGCATTCGAAATGACCGTGTCGCTGGCTTTCAGAACGTTCTGGTTGACGCCGAAAACGACGGTTGCATCGACATCCTTGCCGCCCGGAGCGGAAATGATGACTTTTTTGGCACCTGCACGGATATGCGCGGAAGCGGCTTCCTTGGTGGTGAAAAAGCCGGTGCATTCCATGACGATGTCAATGTTCAGTTCTTTCCATGGAAGGTTTTCAGGATTACGGTCGCCCGTCACACGAATGCGGTCACCATTGACGATCAGATAATCGCCATCAACAGACACTTCAGCCGGAAATTTGCCATGAGCGGTATCGTATTTGGTCAGGAGGGCGATAGTATCGATATTGCCTGGATTGTTGATGGCAACAATTTCAATATCGTGATGCTTGCCGTATTCATAATGAGCGCGAAGAACGTTTCTGCCGATACGGCCATAACCATTGATTGCCACACGGATAGTCATAAATTAGCTCCTGAGATAGTGTTAAATCTGTTAATCCGCATGCGAGTGTAGCACTCGCATGCCATAAATTCAGCTTATTTGCTCAAAACGGATTCGACTTTGGAAACGACGTTTTCCACGGTGAAACCGAAATGTTTGAAGAGTGTTCCTGCCGGTGCGGATTCACCGAATGTCGTCATGCCGACAACGTCGCCATCCAATCCGACATATTTGCGCCAGTAATCCGAAGCAGCCGCCTCAATGGCGACTCTCGGCAATTCTCTCGGCAAAACGCTGTTTCTGTACAGCGCGTCCTGCTTGTCGAAAATATCGGAAGACGGCATGGAAACGACCCGTGCAGGAATGTTTTTCTTCGCCAGTTCATCGGCCGATTTCATTGCCAGCTCGACTTCCGAACCGGTCGCGATCAGAATCACTTTGGCGTCCGGTGCGTCTCTCAATACATAGCCACCCTTGCTGATATTGCCGATCTGTTCTTCGGTTCTTTCAAAATAAGGCAGGTTCTGGCGCGACAGGATCAGTACACTAGGTGTTTTCCGTTTCTTCACGGCATTGCCCCACGCGACGGCCGTTTCAACGGTATCGCATGGACGCCAGTTTTCCAGACCCGGGATGAGCCGCAGGCTGGCCGTCTGTTCGATTGGCTGATGGGTCGGGCCGTCTTCGCCGACACCGATGGAATCATGTGTGAACACGTAAATCGTGCCGATCTGCATCAGGGACGACATTCTGATCGCATTACGGCAATAGTCGGAAAAAGTCAGGAACGTCCCGCCGAACGGGATGAAACCGCCATGCAAAACGATACCGTTCATGATTGCGGACATGCCGAATTCACGGACACCATAATTGATGTAGTTGCCTTCCTTGCCTTCACGGACAGGAACACATCCTTTCCAGTTCGTCAGATTCGAACCGGTCAGATCGGCCGAACCGCCGAGGAACTCCGGCAATGCCGGTGCCAGTGCATCGATGGCGTTCTGGCTGGCCTTGCGGGTGGCAATCGTTTCTTTTTTGGCATTGCAATCGGCAATGTAATTGCGAACGACTTCATCGAAATCGGCTGGCAACTGGCCGGAAATGCGGCGCACCAGTTCGCTGGCTTCTTTCGGATATTTTTCGCTGTATTTGGCAAACAGATCATTCCATGCGGATTCCAGTGCATTTCCACTCTTGCGGGCATCCCATGCGGTATAAACGTCTTCCGGAATGTCAAATGGAGGATAATCCCAGCCGATTGCCTTGCGGGTAGCCGCGATTTCCTCGTCTCCCAGAGGCGAGCCATGTGCCTTGTTCAGTCCGGCCTTGTTCGGGGAACCTTTGCCGATCACGGTCTTGCAGCAAATCAGTGTCGGTTTGTCGGATTTCTGTGCAGCAACGATCGCTGCGTCAACGGCATTCACGTCATGACCGTCCACATCGCGGATAACGTGCCAGCCATAAGCTTCGAAACGTTCCGGCGTATTGTCGGTAAACCAGCCTTTGACATCGCCATCGATGGAAATGCTGTTGTCGTCGTAAAGGGCAATCAGTTTGTTCAGCTTCCACGTACCGGCCAGAGAACAGGATTCATGGGAAACGCCTTCCATCAGGCAACCGTCGCCGAGGAAAACGTAGGTGTAGTGATCGACGATATCGAAACCGGGCTTGTTGAATTCTTCAGCCAGCAGCTTTTCAGCCAGTGCCATGCCGACACCGTTCGAAATACCCTGTCCAAGAGGACCGGTTGTGGTATCGATACCCGGGGTCAGGTGGACTTCAGGATGTCCCGGTGTTTTTGATCCGAATTGACGGAAGTTTTTGATATCTTCCATCGTGAGGTCGTATCCTGTCAGATGCAGCAAAGCGTACTGGAGCATCGAACCGTGGCCATTGGACAGGATGAAACGATCACGGTTGAACCAGTTCGGATTGGCCGGATTGTGACGGTAGTGTCCCGACCACAACGCAACGGCTATATCCGCCATGCCCATCGGCATGCCGGGGTGTCCTGAATTCGCTTTTTGAACTGCATCCATCGCCAGTGCGCGGATAGCGCTGGCCATTTTGGTAACAGGTAATGTAGTGTTCATATCTGCCAAATAAATGAAAGATTAAAGGCATAATGGATGAATCATTATGCCAACCGGGCTTTTCCCTGTATTCTATCAGAGACTAATCCCCAGATTAAAATCAATCTATCCGCCCTGATTTGACATGACCCGTCTTTTTTGCGATTTTCCACTTGTTGTCGGTACAAATATTGATCTCCCCAAAGAGACATCCAGACATATTCAGGTTCTGCGCCTGACTGAAGGAAACGAAATCGTTCTTTTCAATGGAGAAGGGGGCGAATATTCAGCACGAATTATTTCACTTGACCGCACAAAGACAAACGTCAAAATCCTTTCCCGCCATGATCGGGAAGTGGAATTGCCATATGACATCACACTCGCACAAGCCCTTCCTGAAGCAGGAAAAATGGACTGGATCATCGAAAAAGCTGTCGAGCTGGGCGCGGCGGGAATCCAGCCGTTGGCGGCACAGCGTTCGGTCGTTCGCTTAAATGCCGATCGCGCTGAAAAAAGACTGGCCAGATGGCAGACCATCGTTACGGCCGCTTCAGAGCAGTGTGGCAGAAACACACTTATGGAAATAAGCGAACCAGTCGCTTTCAATACTTTTATCGACAATTCCGGAGGATGTCTCAGGGTCATGTTCACGCCACGCGCCACCGAAACCCTTTCAGGCTGGGCGAGGAAACAGGCACCTCAAGCCATTACCATCATGATCGGCCCTGAAGGAGGATTCTCTCCCGAAGAAGAGGAACTTGCCATTCAAAACGGAGTCATTCCCTTGTCTATGGGGTCCAGAATACTACGAACGGAAACGGCAGGAATGGCAGCTATTTCAGCCATCAATGCCATCTGGGACAACGGAAACTGATTCCTTCGGAAAGGAAAGATCATGTCGGTAAAAAGTGAAAAAGACAAAATGCTGGCAGGAGAACTCTACTATTCCAACGATCCCGTTCTGGTCAGAGAACGAGACGCTGCTTTTGCCCAGTCCAGACGCTACAATTCTCTGGGAGTGTCGCAAAAAGAGGAAAAACTGGATATTCTGAAAGCGCTTTTTGGAAGCTGTCCTGACGATCTGGAACTCGTGCCGGCCTTTCATTGCGACTACGGCTACAACATCTATCTCGGACATCATTTTTACGCCAACACCAATTGCGTGTTTCTTGATTGCGCCGAAATCAGGATCGGCAATTATGTATTTCTGGGCCCGAACGTCCAGCTTTACGCGGCAACCCACCCTCTCGATCCGGAATGTCGCCGTCAGGGAATCGAATCGGCACATCCCATTACCATAGGCGACGATGTCTGGATAGGCGGCAATACTGTCATCAATGCTGGCGTAACCATCGGTCCCGGCACGACCATCGGTTCCGGCAGCGTCGTCACGAAAGATATCCCGCCCAACGTTCTGGCTGCCGGGAACCCTTGCCGGGTCATACGGCAACTGAAGTGAAGCGGGTCACCATCCTAACCGGCGTCGTTCAACGAAGCCGAATGTTCGCGGGTGGCATGGAACCTGACTTTCGGCCAGCGTTCTTCGGTCAGCCTGAGATTCACGCCTGAGGTTGCCAGATAAGTCATATTGCCTGCAGCATCGTAGGCGACATTGTGCGCCAATGACCGTTCAAAATCGGACAGCATCTTTTTGTCTTCGCAGGAAACCCAGCGGGCACTCGTCGTACTCGTGCTTTCGAAAACCGCATCCACCCCGTATTCATTCATCAAACGGCTGGCAACGACTTCGAACTGCAGCACACCGACGGCTCCCAGAATCAGGTCGCTGCCCATAACAGGTTTGAAAACCTGAACGGCACCTTCTTCACCCAGCTGCTGCAAGCCCTTGTGCAATTGCTTGACCTTCAGTGGGTTGCGAATCCGGACACTGCGGAAAATTTCAGGGGCGAAGAAAGGAATGCCCGTGAATTGCAGGACTTCGCCTTCCGAAAAGCTGTCGCCGATCTGCATATTGCCGTGATTGGGCAAACCGATGATATCGCCTGCATACGCTTCTTCGACCTGTTCACGCGAAGATGCCATAAAAGTAACCACACTCGACACCTTGATATCCCGATTCAATCTCAGATGTTTCAGGCGCATTCCGCGCTCGAAACGGCCTGAAGTCACCCTCATGAAAGCGATACGATCCCGGTGGGCAGGGTCCATGTTGGCCTGAATCTTGAAAACGAAACCGGAAAAAGGCGTTTCCGTCGGTTCGACTTTTCGCTGGATCGCTTCCCGTCCCAGAGGTGGGCGCGCCCAGTCGAGCAAGGCGTTCAATACTTCACGGACACCGAAATTATTGATGGCCGAGCCGAAGAATACCGGAGTCAGTGTCCCGGCAAGGAATTCTTCCAGCACAAACGGATTGGATGCCCCCTTGACCAGCTCGACTTCCATTTGCAACTGTTCCATTTCCATCGGAAACATTTCCATCAGGCGTGGATTGTCGATACCCTTGATAACCTCGAAAGTCTGGTCTGCCTTTTCATTGCCCGGCGCAAACAGCATGATTTCATCGTTCAGCAAATGATAGACACCCCGGAAATTCTTGCCCATACCAATTGGCCAGGTTACCGGTGTCGAACGGATATTCAGCACCGTTTCCAGTTCGTCGAGCAATTCAAGCGGGTCGCGCGCTTCACGATCAAGTTTGTTCATGAACGTGATGATCGGCGTATTGCGCATCCGGCAGACTTCAAGCAACTTGATCGTCTGCGCTTCCACACCATGCCCGGCATCGATTACCATCAGCGCCGTATCGACCGCCGTCAGAACGCGATAGGTATCTTCTGAAAAATCCTGATGGCCCGGCGTATCCAGCAAATTGACGATATGGTCGCGATACTCGAACTGCATCACCGAACTGGCGACCGAAATGCCACGCTGCTTTTCGATCTCCATCCAGTCAGACGTTGCATGCCGTGCACTTTTGCGTGCCTTGACCGTACCCGCCATCTGGATTGCGCCAGAAAACAGCAACAGCTTCTCTGTCAGTGTCGTCTTTCCTGCGTCAGGATGGGAAATAATACCGAAAGTGCGGCGGCGGGCGACTTCGCGGGCGATTTTCCTGGATAAATTGTCTCTGGATTCAGAAGTTGAAGCGACTTCATCGACAACTCCCGGATTTTCCGGATCGGAAGGAACAGTCATGGTGCCTTAAAGATTTACGTGAGCTAAATTTGACAAGTTTAGCGTTTCTTCAAAAGAAAGTGAATTCAATCAGTTAAAACGCGCGATAAAATGTATAATAATAAATTGCTTCAGACTTTTCTGTAACGAAAAGCCAATACTCTTCATCAGGACATGGGGGCGACTTGGATTCGACAGGGGTTGCAAAGCAGAACAGGGCATATCGAGGGCTGGTGACCTCGTAAATCCATCCAGAAAAAAAGTAAACGCTAACGATAATAGTTACGCATTAGCCGCTTAATCCCGGCTATCCCTACACTGTTTCTTTCCTGGGGCAGGCCGCAAGGCACGTAGGGTCATATACAGGAAATCGCTTCGGGTCGGGTTACTTGGCCAGAAGTTAAATAATAGGTAACTCGTCTGATTGCAGCGTGCGTGTCCGCGTCAGTCAGATCAAATCAAATGGCAACGCTAAATATGTAGAACTGTCTGTAGAGGACTTCTGGACGCGGGTTCGAAACCCGCCGCCTCCACCATTCAATTTTCCGTTCACCGTCTCTTCGCGCTTCGGCGATGTGACTGTACATGAGTGCCGTTTTTCTTGTTATATGATTTAACGTAAACTGTTTTCGAACGTTTTGTTACGGATTTCCCCCGTGGACTCTTTGCTGCATAGGCAGGCAAAATAAACGACAGAGATAACAGAACAATCAATATGCGTTTCATCTTGTTTCCTTATGATTAACAAAATTGTTTTGTTTCCTATGATAAATTTATGTCACATAGAATTCATTTTTCAAACTTGCCAGAGGATGTCTGTCACAAACTCCATTGAACATTTATGTGGATTTATTTTCTCCTGAATCCGGTTGAGTGTTTCGCCAACATGATACGACATTCACTTATATTGCATAATTTTCAACAGTTTTCTACCGATTCTTCTTAAAAACTGATGCACATTTCTGTGACATTGCAAATATTGCCCGCCAGAAAACATATTTAAAAACAATCACTTCCTGTTTTAATCCATATCAAGAATATTCCAAATCCGGATATCGAATATTTTGTATCAGGTTATAGGATACGGATATGGCACATCCGATACACTCATATCCATACAATCTGCTGGCCGAGCTTTTGATAGCGCGGCGGCAGGAACTCGGTCTCCTGCAAACAGAAGTGGCCGAACGTCTCAACAAGCCCCAATCTTTCGTTTCCAAATATGAAAATGTCGGAAGACGTCTGGATGTCATCGAACTGATCGCGGTTCTGAAAGCGCTTGACATGACTCCTTATGAATTTTTCGACCTTTTTTTATCCAAAATCGATAAAAAAAAGTTGCCTTCAGATTTTCTTATCTGAATCTGCCGTCGGAATATCAGGACATTTCCGAGAAATATCAAACCCGGCAATGGATTCTTTGTTTCCTGTCCCCATAAGCTGCGCCTGTGCAACAATCTTTTCCATTATCATGGTATTGTTATTCCTGTTCAGTTCTTTTAGTCATTTAAAGGGTTCATCATTCTATGGAAATTGCTAAAATTCGTACTCTTGTTTCGCGTTCTGGAGAAATTCAGGGTGTTTTCGTTGTCGATCTGGTTTATATCGATGGTGTTCCCTATGCTGTTTTCGAATGGGAAAACAAGGAAGACGCGGAACCGACACCTTTATACAAAGTCCGCCTTGATCCACGTGGTCTGATGCAGTTGCCTCCGGGAGGATCGAATGGGGAAACCTATCAGTATCGTGTTTCTGTCGAAGACCCAAGACCTTTTTCCTGATCTGTATAAACCTTAACGCTTTGGCACTGGTGAATTATGGTTACGCCCGAATCGGATAATGAAATCGACGACATCATCTGGTCAGAAATTGAATCCAGTGATTCGCACGGTGATTTCGTCTGCTATGCCGTTCACGCTCCATATAAGGCAAAATATCTGGAGAATGCCAAAGCTCGTATCGAATCCGGAAAATATCTGGACAACCTCGCTCCTGTCCGCTATCTGAAGGCTGTTGAACGTATTGAAAAACTGGCCGGAACGGGCGACCCGGCGGCAACATTCCACATGGGAAAAATATATGCCATTGGCATTGCCGTTCCGCAAAATGTACCCAAAGCCGTTGAATGGTATGAAAAGGCCATCGCACTCGGAGAACCCAGAGCTTACGCCAATCTCGGCTGGTTTTATCAATCGGGTTACGGTGTTCCGACTGACAAATCGAAAGCTTTCGAATTGCTGTCGTTCGGTGCTGAAAACGGAGTTTTGTCTGCAAAGGCTGCCATCGGCATGATGCTTTTGAACGGGGAAGGATGTACCCTGAATCCGGAACTCGGGTTTCAGAAACTTGAGGAATCGTTCAACAGCGGTTATCTGAATGCGGGCAACCACATTTCTGATGTGTATTTTGAAGGCAAACTGGTTCCAGGGGATATCGAGCTTGCCCATGAATGGCTACAGAAAGTGGCGGATAGCGGCGATGAAAGATCAATGGCGATCCTTGGCCACTATCTTGTGACAGGAAGTCATGGAAAGACAGACACGGCAAAAGGGCTTGATTTGCTTGAGCAGGCAACCCGACTGCAATATCTGCCTGCCTATTTATGGCTGGGTACCTTGTACAAAAAAGGGCTTGGCGTTGAGCTGGATGCCGAAAAAGCCATTGAATGGTTCAAAAAGGGCATCAAGGCGGGCTGTCGCGACTGCCAGATAGCACTTACGATGATGTCCATGCCTGAAACGGACAATCCGAAGTCGTATCATTAACTGGCTGATTCCGGCGTCAACTTCGATATTTCCATACGAAAGTTTCGTTATTCCCTAATGTTCTGAAACGCAAATAGTGCTATCGTATGCACGAGTTTCAGATTTGTTTCTAGATTAGGAATCGGAAAAAATGCTTCGCCAGTGTTCCATCATCTTCATTTGCCTTGCGATCGCCGAATTGATCGTTCACGCCACACACATCAACTTCCCCTCGTCCCTGCTGGGCATGCTGATCCTGACTTTCTCGCTTAAAACAGGTCTGGTCAAACTGGAATGGGTAAAGGGTTTTTCCGACTTTTTGCTTTCCCATCTCGGATTGTTCTTTGTGCCCCCGGGTGTCGCCCTGATGCTTTATTTCGGTGTCATTCAGGCACAACTCATTCCTATCGCCCTTGCCACACTGGGAAGTATGTTGCTTGTTCTGCTCACAACAGGATGGACTTACCAGCTTATCCGTAAAATCCTATGAACGAATTCCTGCATAGTGAACTGTTTGCCGTTACCCTGACAGTCGGCCTTTTCTGGGGCGCACAACTGGTTCAGAAACGACTGAAATCGATCATATTGAATCCCATTCTCGTTGCCATCATCCTGATCATTGTGGTGCTTAAAATGGGAAATATTTCGTATGAAACGTATTATGCAGGAGGCAAGTATGTCGAGTTCCTGTTGAAACCGGCAATTGTCGCTCTGGGCGTTCCTCTCTATCTCCAGATCGAGCAAATCCGGAAACAGGCGTTCCCGATTCTTGCGTGCCAGCTTGTCGGCTGTATTGTCGGTGCGACTTCCGCCTATCTGATCGCCCTTCACCTTGGGGCATCTGCCGACGTTGCGATCTCACTGGCGCCGAAATCGGCGACGACCCCGATCGCCATGGAAGTCTCCAAACTGACCGGCGGCATACCGTCGTTAACGGCCATTATCGTGATTCTGACGGGTATTTTAGGCGCTATTTTCGGACGTGCTTTTTTGAAACTGGTACGGGTAAAAAGCCCGATTGCACAGGGGCTTGCGCTGGGAGCGGCAGCGCACGCCGTCGGAACGTCCCATGCGATGGAAAAAAACGTCAAACTGGGCGTCTATTCAAGTCTCGGGCTGATTATCAACGGTACGCTGACAGGTCTTTTGACGCCGTACATCCTTCATATGTTCGGCGTTTAGGCTCTTTCAGCCATATCTCTCATGATCTGACGAACCTGACAGGATCGCCTTCGATGCGCACCAGCTTTTTCTGTTCTTCAAGATAGTTCATGTGCGCGATCGATTCCCCCATCGCAAACATGCATTGATGGGTATCGACAATATCCCGCTCAAACAAGACCGGTAAAATGTCGCAGGCTGTTTTCGGAACGGAACAGGCATCAAGCAAGACCTCGCATCTTTTCTGATGATGCTTTTCAAGTTGATTGACGCGCAAATGAATTCCGATAAATGGACGTCCGTGCGATGGCAGTACCAGTGTATCTTCGGGCAAATCCGGATACCGTCTCAAGGAAGTCAGGAAATCTTTCAGCGGATTGCCATAGGGATTGGCCGCCTTCACTGGAATGTTGGTTGAAATGCTCGGCAAAAGCATGTCACCGGAAATCAGGACATTCCGTTCTTTGCAGTAAAAGGAAGCATGCTCGGGAGCGTGGCCGTATCCGACAATCACTTTCCACTCATGCTCACCTATTGTGATCATGTCATTGTCGAAAATTCTGCGATATGTTGACGGAATGAGAGGAAAACCTTTTTTGTAAACATTTCCACGCTGTTTCAAGGCATTTAGGCGGTCATCATCGAGCCCATGCCGACGGAACAATTTGACCATCGCCCCGATGGAATAACTCCTCATGTCATTTGCCAGAGCAAGACCACAGAGGTATTCGCCCTGCGTCATCCATAAGGACGCGCCCGTTTCCTGTTCCAGCCACCCGGACAATCCGACATGATCAGGGTGATAATGCGTCACGATCTGACGCGTTAACGGATATTTTTTTAACCACTCTCGCCAGAGTTCCCTGGCCTTGTTCCAGGTCACTCCGGTATCGATGACGCTCCAGCCGTTCCCATCTTTAATCAGCCATAAATTGACGTGGTTCAATACGAAAGGCAAGGGCATGCGCAACCATAAAATGCCCGGAGCGACCTCCATTACGGAGGAACCTTCCGGAACCATTCTGTCAAACGGGTAAGTGATTTCTGTCATGAATCGGGCTGCCAATCATCAAAAACAGAATTGTAGCCTTATGGCCTGATGGATACAAAAGGAGAAAAAGCATGCCTGACACGAAAAAAGCGGTAAAGGATAATCAGGACGATCTGAAAAGTATCGATGATTATCTGGATGAAGCCCTGGAGGAAACGTTTCCGGCAAGCGACCCTGTCGCAATCAGCCGACCGGACAAAAAGACGCCATTAAACAGGGACAGAAATAAAGAAACAGGGCTTCAGTGATGATCGGACGACGTTTTCGAGGCGTCATGCTTTTCCGGCGAGATGATCCTCTTGATCCACTTCATCGCTTCCTTCATTTTGCCATTCAGGGCGTAATCCAGTATGGCGGCCCTTTCCTCCGCATTTTCCTGCCGGATGCTGTCCGTGTCCGGGTGGGGCAGTTTCAGATAGCCATCCACTTCCCCGTGGTCTTTATGAATTTCCATTCCCGCCTTTTCAGCAATGCAGATCATGGGCCGGTTCGAGGCAAGGCAATGGATATACAGGGTATTGATATGCTTGTTCCGGCAATGAATGGCCGCACGGTCAAATAGCTTGGTACCCACGTTTTTCCGGCGCATGGGCGCGGAAACGGAAACGCCGAATTCGGCGACACGGTTTGGCTGCACGTCCTCACTGGGAGGCAAATTTTCTGGCAATGGAAAAGCAAGGTGGCCGACGCCGACAAGATTGAATGTACTTTCGTAGACACCGAAAATGGTATCCCTGTTGAAGTCGATGGCATTGACGTATTTCGTGACCGCTTCATCCGGCAACGCCGCACCGAAACGCAATCTTCTGTCTGCAGGACTCAATCCCAGAAAATGGTTCAGCATGAAAGGACGATCCTGTTCAGACAGTTCCTTGATGAATACAACAGGATCTTCCTTCATACCGTTTTCTCCAGCGAAAAACTTTAAATCGAAAGCATCAATCTTTGACTGCAACAATTCATTTTAAGTGGAGACTTTACCTGAAATTCTGACAATTACAAATAATTATTGTGCAGATGTACTGGCTTCTGCAACACTGGCCTTTTTAATGTGTCCGAACCGCCAGGCATTGACGGCATCGGCCGCCGCATCGGCTCGGGCATTGTGCAATGCACGCGGTATTTCTTCCGAGGCGTCGTCCATAGACTGGATAATGGCTGCCGCGTCAATACTTCTGGCGGCGTTCAATACCATCATCCAGTAAGCCCTTTGCGGAAAATCGATGTCCTCAAAGCTGACCGTATCGGATTTCCTGCCGCGCAAATCACATTCCGTCGCATTGATCACGTCGATAAAACGTTCCGGTCGCCTGAATGCATCGCAGCGCTCCAGCACCATGACCGCCGTTTTGGAACGCAATTCCGAACTCCTCCGGATGTTGCCATGTTCCCTCGCCGTCATCACGGCAATATCCCTCAACATCTTGGAAACGTGCAGGCGACGGCAAACATTGTCGACAATGGAAGCCCCCCGTTCTTCATGGGCGCGATGATGAGGCCACTGGTTCGGCGGAGTCGTTCCTTTTCCGAGATCATGCAATAAAACGGAAAAGCGAACCGTCAACGGATAATTCATTTTGGCAGAGTAATCCAGCGCCAGCAGGGTATGCTTGCCCGCATAAATTTCCGGATGGTATTTTTCCGGTTGCGGGACTTCCCACAAAGCCTCGATTTCCGGGAAAATGCGCTCGAGTGCGCCACAATCGTGCATGATCTGGATCATCCGTGACGGCATTGACTCCATCAGTCCCTGCGACAGCTCTTTCCAGACCCTTTCCGGAACCAGTGCGTCCACTTCGCCATCGGTCACCATTTTCTTCATCAGTTCCATGGTTTCGGGCGCAACACTAAAGTCCCTGAAACGGGCGGCAAACCGGGCCAGTCTCAGAATCCGGACAGGATCTTCGGCAAACGCTTCCGATACATGCCGAAATACCCGATTTTCAATATCCCTGCGGCCTCCGAACGGATCAATGATTTCGCCTTCTTCAGACATGGCCATCGCATTGATCGTCAGGTCTCTACGCAACAGATCTTCTTCCAGTGTCACGTCCGGGGAAGCGTGAAAAACGAACCCCCTGTAGCCCGGCGCGACTTTCTTTTCCGTACGTGCCAGCGCGTATTCCTGTTTCGTTTCAGGATGGAGAAAAACCGGAAATTCCTTGCCGACAGGCGTAAATCCCAGCGAAAGCATTTCTTCAACAGTCGAGCCGACAACGACATAATCCCTGTCGTGCACAGGCAAGCCCATGATCGTATCTCTTACAGCCCCACCAACGGTATATATTTTCATGATTTTTCGATATCGCTAAAGTGAGTCGGGTTCATCACAATGAACCTGAAAAAACAGTCCACCTCCCAGTTTAAACGATTACTTGCCGTTTCGTTGTAACAAGAAGTGACAATCACTTTGAAAGGTGAATCTGGCCGTTTTGACTATTATGCGGCATGTTTGCAAAACATGCCGGACACGGACATGGCACGGCCAATTATGGATAAATGCGTCCAAGCCGCTGTTTCAGGGATTGAGGCTGGTTTTCGAACAAGGCGGCATAGTAGGTCGCGTTCGACATGACGTTTTTGACGTAGTCCCGCGTTTCGGTAAACGGAATCGTTTCAGCAAAAATGGCACCGTCAACCGTTCTGGACAAAGTGGAACGCCAGGCCTTCGGTCTTCTCGGCCCGGCATTGTAAGCTGCCGTTGCCAGTACTTGCGAACCGCCCAGATCATTCAAAACCATATTCAGGTAATTCGTCCCCAGCAATATATTGGTATCGACACTGTTGATTTTTCCATGATGATAGTCGGCCAGACCGATTTTTTTGGCGACATATTTGGCTGTCGCAGGCATCACCTGCATCAGGCCGGATGCGCCAACCGAGGATTGGGCTTTCATGACGAAACGGGATTCCTGCCGGATCAGCCCGTAAGTCCAGGCCATGTCCAGTCCCAGCTGATTGGTTGCCACCTTCATGTTTTCCTTGAACGGCGTCGGGAAACGCTGGTTGAAATCCACTTCTTTTTTCGTGCGATCGGATGTATTGACCATTCTGTCAAGAAGATTGACTTCTTTGGCATATTCCGCTGCGGCCAGTAACTGGCGTTCGTTCATTTTGCGCAGTTGCCAGTTCCATTCCCGTGTACCTTCAAAGCGCCAGTTCATCCTGAAAAATTTCTGGGCCAGCTGAAAACCCGGATTGGCGGCCATCGTCGCAATTTCAGAACGGTTCAGGGGATGTTTGTTGACAGGGGAAACGATTTTCTTGCCCAGTTCTTCCAGTGCAAGCTGTCCATAGAAATGATATTGGTCGGCAATCGACGCAAACAGTTTATGTGCCCTGTCCCTATGTCCCATCGCCAGCTGCGCACGTCCTTTCCAGTAAATCCATGAAGGTTCTCTCTGAAGTGAAACCGGCATCTGGTTGATCCATTCATTGACCAGTTTCCAGTCTTCCTTGCGCAGGGCCGTCCTGACTTTCCATTCATGAGCGTAAGGGGAAATACTGGCCGACTGCGCCTTTTTCCAGTATTCCAGCGCATTGGTGGACAAGGCAATCGAAGCAGGCAGGGCGATCACGGACCAGCCGATAGCCTGTTCTTTTTTGCTCAAAACAGGAGAGGCGTCATTCAGGTATTGTGCAGCCAGTCCCTGATCTTTCTTGGCGACTTTCTGAAGTGCCAACAGAAATTTTTCATGAGACAAACGGTCCGAACCTGCGCCCCGGCTCAATACGGTTGCAGGCAATTCGATCGCTCTGGAAATATCCGTTTTTTCCGCACCAGCCAGAACACCGAAGCGCGCCGCCAGAGCCGTCATGCTGGATTCGCCTGCCAGCCTGCTCTGGTACCAGACGTCGTCATCGTTGAACTGTTTTTTAGCTGCCAGATCGGACACCAGTGTGTAACAGGCTTCACCATATTTTTTGGGCGTCGTTAACAGTTTGCGTGCCTCATCGGCAACATTCTGGCCTTTTGCAGAGGCAGACAGCAGCGCATAACACTTGACCTGGGTATCGTCAGCCAGCTCGAAAAGGGGAAAGTGTCTGTCGAAACTGGCCCAGTTTTCATTTTTGCCCTGAATCAGCAACCAGTCGTTTCTCAAACGGTCGGCAATGGCTTCTCCCTTGTATTTGTTCAGGTAAGCGTCGACTTGTGCTTCACTGGCATTGCGCAAATCCGACTTCAGACGATAATAATCGACGTACGATGGAACCGGGTAGGTTTGCAGACTGTCTGCCAGACGACTTGCACGTGCGACGTCCTGTTTTCTTGATGCGTCACGCAATTGACGGAATGCTTCATCCTGTGCAGAAGTGGTCGTTAAATCCTGCGAAGCCTGCGCAAAGGGTAAAATCATAAACACCATTGCAAATAACAAATAGCTCCTGATTTTTGCACACATGACCGACCTCTCAATTTTATTCTGGATGATTACCATTTTATGAGTTTACCACCATCAGACAGCAACAAGCACGGTGAGCCGTCGACGACCGCTGGCGATAAACGGACATTGCGTCGCTCACTTTTGAAGTTACGAAGCGAAATCAAACCGGACGAACGCAAGCATTTTGATCGGAAAATCAGCCAGCAAGTTTCAAAATACCTGGAGTCCTTTGCCTTTTCGTCACTGGGCGTTTATCTGCCGATCAGAAACGAACCTGAACTTGACGTCCTCTATGCCGGATTATCCACAAAAATGGCTTTGTCATTGCCGATTACATCAGGAAAAGAACAGCCTTTGCAATTTTTCAGCTGGTCACCCGGCGATGAACTGGTCGTGGGTGACTATGGCATAGCGGTTCCGAAAGTATTGAAACCTGTACCCATGCCTGTCGCCATGCTGATTCCCTGTGTGGGATTTACTGAAAAACGCTTCCGTCTTGGATACGGCGGCGGTTTTTTTGACCGGACACTGGCACTTTATCCGGAAACACATAAAATCGGAGTCGCCTATTCCTGTCTGGCGACAACGTTCGATGCAGAGGAAAACGACATTCCGCTCGATTGCGTTATTACTGAACAGGGAATTGTGCTTTAATTCTCTTTTTACCAATTGTTGAAGTCCTGATGCGAATTCTCATTGTCCGTGTCTCTTCTCTGGGAGACGTAGTCCATAACATGCCGGTACTGGCCGACATCCATCGTCATTATCCGGATGCCATCATCGACTGGGTTGTTGAGGAATCTTACGTGGGTCTGGTCAGGCTGAACAAACATGTCAATGAAGTGATTCCATTCGCGTTGCGCCGGTGGAAGAAAAACATTTTTTCCTCTTCAGTCCGGAAAGAATTCAGTCTTTTCCTGAACCAGTTGAGAAGCCGCTCTTACGATTACGTTTTCGATACACAGGGGCTGATCAAGACGGGTCTGGTCATGGGTTTTGCCAATACCACAAAAAAAGGCAAGAAAATCGGACTGGCTCACAAGACGGATGGTTCGGGATATGAACCCTTGTCCCGCATTTTTCACGACAAAAGCATTTCGGTTGAAAAACATATACACGTCGTCCAGCGTGGGCGTGAAATTGTCGCCCAGGCCCTTGGCTATACCGTCGATACCCCACCGGACTTTGGTTTGACCGTACCTGACGGACATCCGGATTGGCTTCCATCCGAACCTTATGCGGTTTTCTTCCACGGAACGTCGCGTGATTCCAAGAAGTGGCCAAGGCAAAACTGGATCGAGATCGGGCAATTGCTGGAAAAATCGGGACTTGGCATTCTTCTCCCCTGGGGTTCGGTGCAGGAATTCGATGAAGCCACATCATTGGCGGCATCATTGCCCAATGCAAAAGTCCTGCCGCGTCTTTCCATTATGGATGCGGCTTTACTGACCGGAAAGGCCAGCTTTGTCGTGGGGGTCGACACAGGCCTCTCGCATCTGGCTGCCGCATATGACAAACCGACCGTCCAGATCTATTGCAATATCCCCCGATGGCGGACATGTGCCGACTGGTCTGACAATATCGTCAGTCTTGGGGGGCCCGATGAAGTGCCGACACTGGCTGAAGTGAAAACAACAGTCGAAACGCTGCTTTCAAAAATCCAATAAAAAAACTGCCGCAACCCTATTGAACCGTTGCGGCAGTTTTTGTCAAAAAGAACAGCCTTACTGGGCGTACTGCCTAGTGTCAGTCGAAGCCGGTTTTGCTTGCTCGTTATTGGGTGCCGACAGTGTCGAAAGCTTTTGCAGCTGTTCGTCGCTGATATATTCGAAAACCTTGACCACTTTCTGAACACCATTGACGCCACCCGCAACTTGTGCGGCACGATTGCCTTCACGTTCGGTGACGAGTCCCATCAGGTAAACCGTTCCGCGTTCAGTCACTGTTTTCAGTGAATTCGAAAACAGATCCTTGGCATCGACGAAACTGGCGGACACCTTACCTGTAATGAACGCATCGTTGGACCGCGATGTGAAACTGGAAGGCGCCAGAATCGCGAGTTCGTTGACGACGGATTCCACATTGTCGATCCGGGAAATAGCGTTTCCGACGGCCTGTTTCATCGCCTCGTTCGGCACTTCTCCCGTCAGCAGGACTTTACGATTGAAACTGGTCACGCTGACGTGTCCCTTGTCCCCGACAATATTGGATGCCTGATTTTCACCCTTGAGATTGATCACCTTGTCTTCCGTCTGGGCTCCCAGTGTACGGCGGTCGGTTGCCGCCATCGAACCGCTGACGGTTCCACCTACCATCATGACCGGAACGCAGGCCGACAATGAACACAACATTGCACCGCCCAGTACCAGCGCAGCCAGACGATATTTCCAGACCCCTTTAATCATCGACATCCTCCCCGAATAATGCAGCATCGATTCCATCGCAAATGCAATGGATCACCAACAAATGAACTTCCTGAATCCGTGCCGTCCTGTCGTGCGGCACACAAATATGCACGTCATTTTCGGTCAACATCTGTCCAATCGCACCACCACCTTTTCCGGTCAGCGCGACAACGGTCATTTCCCTGTCGTGAGCGGCCTCGATTGCATCCATGACATTGGCGGAATTTCCGGAAGTTGAAATGGCCAGCAACAAATCACCGGGCTGGCCAAAAGCCTGAACCTGTTTCGTGAACACATCCCTGAAACTGTAATCATTGCCGACCGCGGTCATAATTGACGAATCGGTCGTCAATGCCATGGCAGGCAAAGGGAGACGCTCCTTTTCGAACCGTCCGACCAGTTCCGCAGCAAAATGCTGGCAATCGGCAGCCGACCCCCCGTTACCACATGCCAGAATCTTGTTTCCCTGCGTCAGGACCGAAAACATCAGGTCGGCCGCATTCCCGATCGGATCGGCCAGCACTTCAGCCGCCTGTTTTTTCAACTCGGCACTTTCAAGAAAATGCCCTAATATTCTCTGGTTTCTCATTTAATTTCTTGTAAAAGGTTCTATTCGGCTTCAATGACATTTTTCAGCCACTGACATTTGTCACCTTCCATCGCAATCACGTCGAACCGGCAGGCTGGAGGATGCCTGTATTTCATCAGAAAATGCTTTGCCGTTTTGATCAGTCTGGACTGCTTGGCATACGAAACACTCTGGGCCGCGCCTCCGAAATCCATGTTTTTCCGTTTGCGGACTTCGACAAAGACAAGCTCATCTCCATCCTGCATGATCAGATCGATCTCGCCGAAACGGCACCGGTAATTCCGCTCAAGAAGATTTAGTCCGTTCCGAAGCAAAAATTGTAACGCATCTTCTTCAGCCTGACTTCCAATACCTTGTTTATCCGTTGAAATTTTACAGGATGAAATCACTTGCCACGCTTTCATTAACAAATCGATACAAACGACCGGATCATATTTTCCGCTTGTATTTAGCGAAGAGCTCGGGGAAAATCTGTCAATGATAGCCAAACCGGTCTGAAAAAGGAGTCACTCTTGTCCATCCAACAGTTAATGGAATCTTTATCTCATCAGAATGTTCCTGCTTCAACATTATATGTGATCGCCACTCCTATCGGAAACATCGGTGACATCAGCCTGAGGGCATTGCATATTCTTGGACTGGCCGATCTGATCGCCTGCGAAGATACGCGGACAAGCAAGCAGCTGCTTTCCGGCTATGGCCTGTCTTCCGAATTAGTGAGCGCTCACAAACATAATGAGAGGGAAGCGGCCGGCTACCTGATCGAACGCCTGAAACGGGGAGAACGTATCGCGCTTGTTTCCGATGCCGGGACGCCTGCCGTGTCCGATCCGGGCGCCAGAATCGTCGATGCCGTCAGGGAAGCAGGACTGAATGTCGTCCCTGTTCCGGGCTCTTCAGCTGCCATCACGGCACTCTCGGCTTCAGGATTACTGGATGAGCATTTCCTGTTTTACGGTTTTTTACCGACAAAAAATGCGCAGCGTAAAGACGCCCTGAAAACCCTGACTGACACCCGTGCGACCCTTATTTTCTATGAAGCGCCACACCGGATTGAAGAAACCCTGAATGCACTGGCCGATATTTTCGAGCCTGCACGCCGGATCGTCATTGCACGCGAACTCACCAAGCTGTTCGAGGAAATCCATCGCTGCACAATGGCTGAAGTCATGGACTGGTTCAAAAGCGATCCAAATCATAAAAAAGGGGAATTTGTATTATTGGTCGAAGGTGCCCAACCCGTTTCCGACGACATCAATACCGAATCGCACCGCGTATTATCCATACTGATGCAAGAATTGCCTGTCAGTACCGCAGCCAGCCTTGCGGCAAAAATTACCGGTGACAAGAAAAACCGCCTTTATGAACTTGCCCTGCAATTGAAACAGGAGGAATGAATTCCTGAATATTGTCTGTAAAATAAATTTATAAACGACACCGATTGTCATAAGCGACAGCCCGGATAATCTTGAAAAACCCATTTTCGACAACCATTCGCAAGGAGACGGTTATGCATTTCAGCAACGCGGAACTCATTTATTTCAGTGCAACGGGAACCACCCGAAAAGTTGTCGAAACCATAGGCAATACCATTTCCGACATCAACAACAGGCGCAACCTTCTTTTACAGCCATATAAGGAAGAAACCGTCGTTCCGTCAGAAAACGTGGCGGTTGTCGCCATGCCGGTTTATAACGGGAGACTGCCCGTCATCTGCAGTGAGAGTCTGACCCATCTGAAAGGCAAAAATACACCGGCCATTGCCGTTGTCGTTTATGGAAACCGGGAATATGACGATGCACTCCTGGAACTGAAAAACCGGCTGGAAGCCAACGGTTTTTTTGTCGTCGGGGCAGGCGCATTCATCGCACGCCACTCCATCTTCCCGGAAGTCGCTGCCGACCGTCCGGATGACAGCGACCTGAAAGTGATTGAAGAATTCACAAAACGCTGTCTTGAAAAACTGGAAGCGCTTACTTCTCCTTCCGATCTGTCACCCCTCGATATCAAAGGCAATTTTCCCTACAAGGAAGTCAAATCTGTCCCGATGAAACCTTCCTCAGGGGACAATTGCAGTGTTTGCGGAACCTGCGCTGACATTTGCCCGGTAGAAGCGATTACCCTGACCGATGTCTCGACTTCAACTGATGAGAACCTGTGTATTTCCTGCGGCGCCTGTATCTCGGTCTGTCCCGATGAATCCAGACAATACCGTGGGGCGGATTATGAAAAATTCAGGAGCAAATTCATCGAGCGGTTCAGCCAGCGAAAGGAGCCTGAAGTGTTTGTATAAACACAATAAAAACGTAGCAAACAGACACTGGGCCAGATTCGAAAACATCTGGCCCTTCAGCCGATAAAGTGACATGCAGCTGTCCTGAAGCAATCCGGTGCATCCCTTTCACCGGATCAGGGATGAATGACCATCATCGTTTGCGTCATATATTGCATACTGGTTGCGTCCTTGCTGTTTTGCCTTGTACAAGGCAATATCGGCATGATGAAACAGTTTGTCATAAGCGGTTCCATCCGCTGGTGAAATAGCGATCCCTATGCTCAGCGTTGAATAGATCGTCTTGCCTTCGCCTGTTTCAAATGGCGTCTTGCTCCAGATTTCAGACAATCGTGCGATTTTATTGATGACCCCTGTTTCCCCGGAGCTTATCTTGCAACAGATGGCGAATTCATCCCCTCCGATCCGCGAGACAAGGTCATCTTGCCTGAAGTTTTCACGCAAACAGTCTGCCAGTGCACTCAATACCTTGTCCCCGGTCAGATGCCCATATGTATCATTAACCAGTTTGAAGTGATCACAGTCGATAATGGCAAGCATAACGCCATGTCCGTCCGTCAGGCTTCTCTGCAAGGTTTCCATGGCGCGCATCTCGAATGCACCGCGGTTCAGAAGCCCTGTCAAACCGTCAGATTGGGCCTGTTTCGTGGCGTCACCCAATCGTCTGTAGACCCAGACAGTCGCCAGCAGAGAACTGATGGCCTGAAGCGTTTCCACATCACTGCTTCCGAGGCGGGACAAAAACGGGGGCATTTCTTCCATGCGTCCGGTAATCAGGATGGCGACGACCTCATTTTCAATCACAACAGGCACGGAAATGAAGTAAGGCAGACCTAAAGTGTCACGAAGAACGGAAAAACGTCCTGGATTGTCCTCTGCCGTGACGAGTACAGCCTTCTCCGGATCAAAAAACTCTGTATCCATGACAATCGGCTGTCCCGCAAGCGCGTCTTTTTCATCCGGACTGTATCCCTGCAAGACATGTGAAACAAACTGTCCTTCCTTGTTCAACAGCAGAACCGCGGTTTTTTGCATGTTCAGCGCTGCATTGATACGTTGCGTGGCCAGCATGAAAATATCTTCCGTTGCCGTTCCCTGTCGAAGGGATACCGACAACTCTGCCAACAGGCTGAACCCGCGGCGCTTGTGTTCCAGTTCATGGCGAATGGCAATGGAACGGGTGTCCAGCTCCAGTATCTTGGCCGCATTTTGCTCACATAGCTTTAAAACAGCCTCAAGCGGAATTTCCTGTGACTTGTCTGACTTGACCGCATCCGTTTCCCAGCGTATTCCGCTCTCTTTCCCCAAGGCGCTTGCCTTGCCAGTCCTGTCTTTTGAAAACACACAAAAAACACCCGTCCAGTCCAGCCCGCGGGGACGGCCACCAATCGACGAAATTTCCGCCCCGGTATAAAGGCCCAGAAGAGGAACCCGATCCTTTACAATTTCCTGGACAACATGGGCATCCTCAATGTCGATACCGCCATATCCCGCACAACGTCCGGCACAATCTATATAAACGGCGAAAACAGGTTCACGTCCATTCAGCCGTGAAAAAACACTCTCGATTCTCGGCCTCATGTAATCCAGTTCCAGAGAGCGATACATAAGCCGGAACTCGGTTCCTTCCGTCATATCCGGCTCAAACATGATAATGGCGCCCCGCTCTTTATCAATATCAAGGCAAAGCCTGCTGGCGTAATGATCTTCACTGTATTCTCCCCAACGTTCACCATGGTTGAGCCCGAACAACAGGAAAAATGGATAGTTTTCAGGTGCCACAGCAGAGTTCAACAACTCATCCATAAACTGGAGTGCGGGCTTTCCGTTAATTTCAAGAATGGCTGACCCATCCGCCTTTGTGACGGTATAGTAGGGAGAAGCAGGACGACAGCCATGAACGATAACGCTGTCCATCCGGATATCATCGGAAAAAGCCATGGAAATCACGGCATGTTTGTCCATTCCTCCCCCGGTATATTGCCGGGTTGCACTACAGGCATGATCGCCCTGAATACCTGCACCATTCACATCCGGAGAAAAACCAAGGCCCTGTTCCAGTCCTTCTACCAGCCATGTCGCCATGAGCAGGCGGACATCCCCATGCGACCGGTTTACTGCATCATAGAAAAGCAGCATTGGGGAAGAAGAAGTAACGCCAGCGTCTGAAAGACGTTTTCCAAGGCGTATGCCGGTCTCTTTTTCTCCCTGATCCAGGTCATTTTCCACCAATATCGTGCAGGCACTATCCTCAAGCCAGAAGCAGACAACACCAACCTGATCGCCAGCATAACCGAACTTGTCATTGGTAATAATTCCAACGGCTCCGCCCCCGTAAATGGGTTGGGATAGCCCGACAACCGAGATGACGCCGTCCCGAAGACTTTGCTGGTCATGGCGTGCGGTGCAAAAAAGCAAAACAAAATCGCATGGCTTGACCTGTCCTGCTTTTGAAAGCGCTTCTGACGCTGCCTGTTTTCCTGAAGCAAAACTGTCCGGATTATCGCTGTAACCGATTCCTACCCGCATTTCTGGAATTCCTTTCTCTCACGCAACTTTTTTCGGTCATTTCACCACAAAACAAATCTTTTGCCTATGATGTCGTCCTGTTTTCATAAAAGGCTTATCCATTACAGACGAAGTAAATACAGACACGGGCGAAACAACCTCCTCCAGACGTATAACGGAGAGTTTATTCAATTGCGACAGGGAGTCTTTTCAGGGAAATTGATCGTGAGACGCTTTTTAAATCTCAACCCGTGCGCCAAGCTCGATAACCCGGTTTGTCGGAATCTGGTAATAGTCTGCCGCACTGCGTGCATTGCGCGAAATCCAGATGAAGAGGTGTTCACGCCATTTGACCATCCCTGATTTTGGTGACGGGATCAACGTCTGTCTTGAAACAAAAAACGAGGTGGACATCATATCGAAGCTGTAACCGTGTTCCTGACACAGTTCGAGCACTTTTGGAATGTCCGGTTCGTTTTTGAAACCGTAATGTACGTCGATCTGATAGCACTGATGGCTCAGTTCCCTGATCTGTACACGTTCCCATCGAGGAACCCAGGGCACTTCTTCCGTATGAATGGTCAGGAAAAAGACCCGTTCGTGCAAAACCTTGTTATGGGAAAGATTGTGCAGCAATGCCTGCGGAACACCGTCGTTTTCACCTCGAAGGAAAACAGCCGTTCCCTTGACGCGCTGTGGCGGTGAAAAGAACAGTGACTGCAAAAAGGAATCCAGTGGAATGGCATGGCGTTTCTGGCTTTCGCCGACCAGTTTTCTGCCGCGCCGCCATGTCAGCATCAGGATATAGAGCGCAACACCCAGTGCCAGCGGGAACCAGCCTCCGCTCATGATCTTTAAAACGTTGGAAGAAAAGAGAAAAATGTCGACGAAGAAAAAACCCGCCGAAATCAGCAGGCACGGAAAGAGTTTCCATTTCCAGTGATAATGCATCACGAAAAACAGCAACACAGTCGTAATCGTCATCGTTCCGGTCACAGCAATACCGTATGCCCCGGCCAGATTGTCGGAAGAGCCGAATCCGATAATTGCCAGCAAAACCGCTATCATCTGAAGCCAGTTTACAGTCGGCATATAGATCTGGCCGATTTCAGAAGCGGATGTGTGGATAATTTTCATTCTGGGAAACAATCCCAGACCGATTGCCTGACGGGTAATGGAAAAAGCGCCTGAAATGGTCGCCTGAGATGCAACCACAACCGCAATGGTTGAAATGAAAACCAGCGGATAAATGCTCCATGAACCGAGTTGCTGGAAAAACGGGTTGGAAATGGCCGCCGGATTGGAAAGCAACAAGCCACCCTGACCAAGATAATTCAATGAAAGGGCAGGAAAAATGAGCATGAACCATGCCCGGCGAATCGGGCCGGCCCCGAAATGACCCATATCGGCATATAAAGCCTCGGCTCCGGTAAAAGCCAGAACGATCGCACCCAGCGCAACGAAGGCGACTGTTGCGTTATTGTGGACGAATACCCAGGCATTGACCGGATTCAGTGCAACCAGAATCTGCGGCGATTCGATAATATTGGCGATCCCCATTGCGGCAAGTGCGAGAAACCAGATCACCATGACCGGTCCGACAAATTTGCCGATACCGGCCGTACCGGTCGATTGAACGGCATAAAGCACCACCAGAATGGCAATGGCAATCGGAACAATATAGGGTTTGAAAAAAGGAGTGGCGACCTCAAGACCTTCCGTTGCCGAAAGCACTGAAATGGCGGGTGTAATCACACTGTCGCCGTAGAAAAGGGCGGCTCCGAAAACCCCGAGCATCAGGAGAGGCAAGTGCCATTTCGACTTGTCGGGAAGGGACTTGTGTGCCAGAGAAACCAGCGCCAATATGCCGCCTTCGCCCCGGTTGTCGGCCCGCAGCATCATATAGACGTACTTTAAGCCGACGACAAGAATCAGCCCCCAGATAATCAGTGAAATAATCCCGATAATATTTTCCGGAATCAGGGCAAGACCGTGCTCTTCAATGAAAACAGCTTTCATTGTATAAAGGGGGCTGGTCCCGATATCGCCGTAAACGATCCCGATCGCGGCGATCGTCATTGCGGCCATGCCATGTTTTTCCGGTTTTATCGCCAATTCCGTACCTGATCCTTACTGTAACGTTCGCACGATAGGATAAACTCGCACGAAATGCAAATTAATACAGTCTATTTTTATTTAAATATACATGAATGTATCCTATTTGCTGTAAAACACGACATCATTATTATGTTTGCGCAAGTGAGCAGCGCATGATATTTTTAAAGTTTTCCGGCTGAATCAAATTCAGTACGGCATGATTATTTCACCCATTTTTATTCCACCATGGCTCAATACGTTTATACGATGAACCGTGTCGGCAAGATTGTGCCGCCGAAACGTCAGATTCTGAAAGATATTTCACTCTCCTTTTTTCCCGGTGCCAAAATCGGTGTACTGGGTCTGAATGGCTCGGGCAAATCAACCCTCCTGAAAATCATGGCGGGTCTTGATCAGGAAATAATCGGCGAAGCCGTTCCGATGGCTGGCCTTAAAATCGGTTATCTGCCGCAGGAACCACTGCTCGATCCGGAGCAGACCGTCAGGGAAGCCGTTGAAGGCGGACTCGGTGAAATAATCGAGGCACAGCAAAAACTGGATGCCGTCTATGCTGCCTATGCCGAACCCGATGCCGACTTCGACGCATTGGCCAGCGAACAGGCAAAACTGGAAGCGATTATCGCTGCCGCGGATGGCAGCAAAATCGAGCAGCAGATGGAAATGGCAGCAGACGCATTGCGCCTGCCTCCTTGGGATTCAAAAATCAGAATTCTGTCCGGTGGTGAAAAAAGACGCGTTGCACTTTGCCGCCTCCTCCTGTCACAACCGGACATGCTGTTGCTTGACGAACCGACCAATCATCTCGACGCCGAGTCCGTCGAATGGCTTGAACAATTCCTCCACCGTTTCCCGGGTACGGTCGTTGCCATTACCCATGACCGGTATTTCCTCGACAATGCCGCCGAATGGATTCTGGAACTCGACCGGGGACAGGGTATTCCATGGAAAGGCAACTACAGTTCATGGCTTGACCAGAAAAACATCCGTTTGAAGCAGGAAGAACAAAAAGAATCGGCTCGCCAGAAAACAATAGCCAAGGAACTGGAATGGGTCAGGCAAAACCCGAAAGGGCGGCAGGCGAAAAGCAAGGCCCGTCTTTCCCGTTTCAATGAACTCTCCGAATACGAATACCAGAAACGGAATGAAACGCAGGAAATCTTCATTCCCGTGGCTGAAAGGCTGGGCAATGACGTCATCGAATTCAAAAACGTCAGCAAGAGTTTCGGGGACCGCCTGTTGATCGACAATCTGAGTTTCATTATTCCTGCGGGTGCCATCGTCGGCGTCATCGGCCCGAACGGAGCCGGTAAATCGACATTCTTCAAAATGATTACCGGAACAGAAAAACCGGATCAGGGAGAAATACTGATCGGCAAAACGGCGAAAATATCGATGGTCGACCAGTCACGGGAAACGCTTGAAAACGAAAAAACCGTTTTTGAAGACATCAGCAACGGTTCCGACCTGATTACCGTCGGACGCTTCGAAATGCCTGCCCGCGCCTATCTGGGACGCTTCAATTTCAAGGGAAGCGACCAGCAAAAGAAAGTCGGCCATCTTTCCGGTGGTGAAAGAGGCCGTTTGCATCTGGCCAAAACACTCATGATGGGTGGAAATGTCCTGCTTCTGGACGAACCATCAAACGATCTGGATGTCGAAACATTGCGTGCGCTGGAAGACGCCCTGCTCGAGTTTGCCGGCAGTGTCATCGTGATTTCCCATGACCGCTGGTTCCTTGACCGTATCGCGACGCATATCATTGCTTTCGAAGGTGATTCGCAGGTGACATTCTTCGAAGGCAATTATCAGGAGTATGAGGAAGACAAGAAAAAACGTCTGGGTGAAGAGGGGGCAAAACCGAAACGGATTCGTTACAAACCCGTGACGCGTTAAATTTAAGCAACTGTCAATTGTAAAACTTTGCTGCTTTTGCAGGCACTGGATTACAATACAAGATTATTCTTTGAAATCAGAACATACCGTGTCCAATATAGTCGAAATTCGCGATCTGGTTTTCGGTTACGGAGACCGCGAGATCCTCTCTGGCATCAACATGACTTTTCCACGTGGAAAAGTAATTGCCATCATGGGTGGTTCCGGCTCGGGAAAAACGACTATATTGCGCCTGATCGGTGGCCAGTTGCTTGCCAGGGCGGGACAGGTTATGGTCGATGGAGAGGAAGTCAATGGCCTTGATACGGCTGAACTGTACAAATTGCGTCGTAAAATGGGGATGCTGTTTCAATATGGCGCACTCTTTACTGATTTGTCCGTTTTTGAAAATGTAGCCTTTCCCCTGCGGGAACAGACCGACCTGCCCGAAGAACTGATCCGGGATCTCGTCCTGATGAAGCTGAATGCGGTCGGACTGCGCAATGCAGCCCAACTGGAACCGGGTGAAATTTCCGGTGGTATGGCCCGACGTGTCGCACTGGCGCGTGCCATTGCACTTGATCCCCAGCTTATTCTTTATGATGAACCGTTTGCCGGTCTGGACCCTATCTCGATGGGTGTCACGGCAAACCTGATCCGCAAGTTAAACGACGCACTTCATTCGACGTCCGTTCTGGTGTCACACGATGTCACGGAATCATTCTCCATTGCCGACTACGTTTATTTCATCTCTTCAGGAAAAATCGTGGCAGAAGGCACACCGGCTGAAATGATGGAATCGGCCGATCCTTATGTACGGCAATTCGTCCATGCCGAAACCGACGGTCCGGTTCCTTTCCATTACCCGGGTCCCTCTTTTGCAGAGGACCTCGGACTGGAGAAAGCATCATGAGCAATTTCGTCAGCAATCTGGGGTACAAGACACGAAAACTGATCGACAACATCGGTTACGCCACCCGTATTTTCGCGACAATGTTTAAGGCACTCCCCCAGATTTTGAAACGGCCGCGGCTCATTACTGACCAAATTTTTTTCATCGGTAACAAATCGCTCCTGATTATCTGTGTATCCGGCCTGTTCGTCGGTTTCGTTCTCGGGCTTCAGGGCTATTACATCCTGATCCGTTACGGTTCCGAACAGGCTTTGGGGGTTATGGTTGCGCTTTCACTCACACGTGAACTGGGGCCTGTCGTAACGGCCCTGCTTTATGCAGGACGTGCCGGAACCTCGCTGACAGCCGAAATAGGATTGATGAAAGCCGGGGAACAGCTGGCTGCCATGGACATGATGGCCGTCAATCCGGTAGATCGCATTCTTGCTCCACGCTTCTGGGCCGGTATTATCTCAATGCCCTTGCTGGCGACCCTGTTCAGTGCAGCCGGTGTGATCGGCGGCTACATTGTCGGTGTCGTATTGATCGGGGTGGACGATGGTGCTTTCTGGTCACAAATGCAGCAGGGTGTCGATATATGGAACGATATCGGTAATGGTGTGATCAAAAGTCTTGTATTCGGTTTTGCCGTCACCTTCATGGCCCTGTTTCAGGGATACGAAGCCCGGCCGACTCCTGAAGGTGTTTCAAGCGCGACAACAAGAACTGTTGTGTACTCGTCTTTACTTGTTTTGTGGCTGGATTTCATCATGACAGCCTTAATGTTTAACTAATTTTTAATCGGCGCTTACGAATAAAACACATTCAACCTATAATAAGTTTTATTGAAAGCGCGGAGCATCGATAGAGGGTTTGTTCATGCAACGTAAACCATTGGATATCTGGGTCGGTTTTTTTGTTTTGCTGGGAGCGGCAGCCTTGATGTTTCTTGCCCTGAAAGCAGGTAACATGAGCTCGCTTTCCTTTGACAAAACGTACACTGTCTCTTCCCGATTCGATAACATCGGCGGACTGAAGCCACGCGCGCCAGTCAAAAGCGCCGGTGTTGTTGTCGGCCGGGTCGGCGATATCTCGTTTGACGATCAGGATTATCGTGCACTCGTGACACTTCAATTGCAGGAAAAATACAAATTTCCGAAAGACAGCAGTGCAAAAATTTTGACATCCGGCCTGTTGGGTGAGCAATACATCGGCATTGAACCCGGCGGTGATGAAACATATCTTGCATCAGGCGATCAAATCCAGATGACGCAATCCGCGATCGTTCTGGAAAACCTGATCAGCCAGTTTATTTACAGTAAGGCTACAGAATAAGGGTAACCTAAATGAGTTATTTGAAACGACTTGCCAAGCCCGCAGTTGCCATTATGGCTTCTGTCTGCATCATGACGGGTTGTGCCACCAAAAACCCGAACGACCCGTTTGAAAACTACAACCGGGTCATGTTCAACGTCAATGAAGCTTTCGACCATACGGCGTTCAAGCCTTTGGCCATGCTTTACGACACTGTCATGCCCGACTTTGCCCAGACAATAGTGACCAATTTCTTCGGCAACATCAACGACGTCTGGTATGCATTCAACAATCTGCTGCAGGGTCAGGGTGAAAAAGGGATGACCGATGTCGCCCGTGTGATGGTTAACTCCGTTTTCGGACTCGGCGGCGTCATTGACGTCGCATCGAATCTCAATATGCCGAAATATCGTGCCGATTTCGGCCAGACTCTCGGTGTATGGGGTATGGAAGCAGGTCCTTACGTTGTTTTGCCTCTCATTGGACCATCTACCTTGCGTGACACAATTGCACTCCCTGCCGAATGGTATGGCGATGCATGGAGCTATGTCGACAATGTCCGGCTTCGTAATGCCGGTCTTATCGTGAGAGCCGTCAATTACCGTGCCGCCTTGCTGGATGCGTCTTCTCTTGTCGACGATGCCGCTCTCGACAAATATGAATTCATGCGCGACGCATATCTCCAGCGTCGTTACAAGCAGGTTCATGGTGAAGCGGCCGATACCAGCGATGAATGGGTTGAATTGACTTCCGCCGATCCGGCTCTGAAATCCGATACTGACGCTGAACAAACCGAAGCGATTGTCAAACCGGTCGTAACGGAAAACAAGGCTGATTCTGCTATCGTCAAACCGCTTATATCCGAAAACATGACTGACTCTGCCATCGTCAAGCCAGTGGTGTCAGAAAACAAGGCTGAACAGGTCATTGTCAAACCGGTCATCAGCAAAAACGAAACGCTTATCGATGTATCACAGAATGAATCCGGCAAAACGGATTCAGTTATTTAAGTATTGTATTCATTATTATTTTTTATAACCCAAAATGAAAATCCTGAAAAACTGGTTTGTCCTCCTGATGGCTGTTTGCGTATTGGGCTTTTCCGCATCCGCCCATGCGATGGAAGCTCCTGATGCACTGATCAAACGTATCAGCAAGGAAGTCATCGATACGGCAAAAACCAATAAAGAACTCAAAAAAGGCAATCAAAAACAGATTTACGCTTTTGTTCAAAAGAAAATTTTCCCGTACGTCGATTTTCAACGTATGACCGCTCTGGCTGCAGGCCGGTACTGGCGTCAGGCTACTCCTGCCCAGAAAACCCAGCTGACCAATGAATTCCGCGATCTGCTGGTTCATACCTATTCGAATGCCATTACCAAAGTCGACAACCAGAGAGTTGAATTCAAACCTGTACGTATGGCACCTAACGCTACTGAAGTTGTCGTACAAACCCGTATCATCCAGCCTCGTGGTGGCGAACCTATTGAATTGAGCTATCGTTTGTCCAAAACGGCAAACGGCTGGAAAATCTATGACATCAACGTTCTGGGTGCATGGCTTGTCGAAACGTACAAGGGCACCTTCGCCAGCGAAATCAGCCGTAGCGGTATTGATGGCCTGATTCGTACCCTGGCCCAGAAAAACAAACAGCTTGCCGCTGGCAAAGCCGCTAATTGATACTAACTTTGTCTGGTCGTATTCATGTCTTTTACCGTTTCAACATTGAACTTTCTCAATGCCAAACAAATCCTTGAAGAAGGATTGAAAGCCATTGCGAATGGTGAACATGAATGCGACCTTTCAAAACTCGAACAGGTCGATTCTGCAAGCGTTGCGGTATTACTGGCCTGGCAAAAGACGGCAAGACAAAACAAGCTGCACCTCCGATTCATAAATACTCCTGAAAGCCTGATCAGTCTGGCATCCCTTTACGGAGTATCCGAGCTGTTGGCCCTGTCATAATCCCGGCGTCATTCAAGACTGCCTTTCGGTCAATCCTGAATATGTTTTTCAGACAGATACGTTCTTTCTCTTTTGATGTTTCCGTATGAGCGCTATCGATATCCGCCACATCAGTAAATGTTATCGTTCCTTGCAGGCATTGAAGGACGTTACATTTTCTATTGAAGAAGGAGAGTTCTTCGGTCTGCTCGGCCCGAACGGCGCCGGAAAAACAACCCTGATTTCCATCATGGCCGGTCTGGTGAAAGCCGACACGGGAAATGTCACCATATTGGGTCATGACGTGGTCATGGATTATCAGGCAGCACGAAAAAGCCTCGGAGTCGTCCCGCAGGAACTGGTTTTCGACCCGTTTTTTACCGTCAGGGAAACCTTGCGGCTGCAATCCGGTTATTTCGGGCTGAAAAACAATGACGACTGGATCGATGAAGTCATTTCCAATCTGGATTTGAGTGACAAGGCAGACACGAACATGAGGGCCCTGTCGGGGGGGATGAAACGTCGTGTTCTGGTAGCACAGGCGCTGGTACACAAACCACCGGTCATTGTTCTGGATGAACCGACGGCCGGAGTCGATGTCGAATTGCGCCAGACGCTGTGGCAATTCATAGGGCGTCTGAATCGTGAAGGGCATACCATTGTCCTGACGACACATTATCTTGAAGAAGCCCAGACATGGTGCGACAGGATCGCGATGATGAAAAGCGGCAAAGTGGTGGCTCTGGATACTACAGAAGCACTGCTGCATCGCATTTCAGAATCAAAACTGATATTCAAGCTGGATGATCATGAATTGCCGGACAGTCTGAAGACTTTTGTTTCGCAGTGCGATATATCGCCGGGCTCGAAAACGTGGACTTTGCGTATCAATCACTATTCAGACATTGAAGAAATTCTGTCCGAGCTCAGAAAACACGACATTGTCATTTCCGATCTGCAATTCAGGCAGGCTGATCTGGAAGACGTATTTTTGCAATTGATGGATACATCGGGAAACTGACGTGCTGGCTACCACTTTTCGAACCCTGTTTTACAAGGAAATTTTGCGTTTCTGGAAAGTCGCGACCCAGACCATTACTGCGCCTGTCCTGACCGCATTACTGTATCTGCTGATTTTCGGACATGCTCTTGAAGACTATGTGCAGGTTTATCCTGGAGTCGGTTATACGGCTTTTCTGGTTCCCGGTCTGGTCATGATGAGCCTGCTCCAGAATTCCTTTGCGAATTCGTCGTCTTCCCTGATCCAGTCGAAAATCAACGGCAGTCTGGTCTTCATACTGCTTTCGCCCATCTCGCACTGGGAACTGTATCTCGCCTATATGCTTGCCTCTATCGTGAGAGGACTTGTGGTCGGAATCGGCGTATTCGTGGTAACCATCTGGTTTGCACAACCCTCCTTTTATTCACCGCTCTGGATTGTCCTTTTCGCCCTTTTGGGCTCGGCCATATTGGGAACGATGGGTATTATTGCCGGTATCTGGGCGGACAAATATGAACAGCTGGCCACTTTCCAGAATTTCCTGATTATGCCTGCGACATTTCTTTCAGGTGTATTCTATTCCATTCACACGCTGCCCCCGGTCTGGCAAAGGATTTCCGAATTCAACCCGTTCTTTTATATGGTTGACGGTTTCAGATACGGCTTTTTCGGGCATTCGGACATCAATCCGCTGACAAGCCTGATCATTGTGAGTATATTTTTTGTATTTTTAGCGTTTTTAGCCGTGCATTTATTGCAAAAAGGATATAAATTGCGCTTTTAGCGTTTTTTGAATTGTATATCGGGTGTAACTGGTGTTATTCCACGCCGGAATGGACATCGAAAATCAAGAATCATTTAAATGGACAAATTAATCATTAACGGCGGCTATCGCCTCGAAGGCGAGATCGCGATCTCGGGCGCAAAAAACGCTGCCTTGCCTATTCTCTGCACCAGTCTTCTTACTTCTGACGATATCGAACTCACGAATGTCCCTGAGCTGAAAGACGTTCAGACCATGCTGAATCTTCTTGAACAGATGGGTGTCAGGATTCGAAAGGAAGACGACAAACTGATTCTGAACGGCAGTGCCGTCAACAATTTCTATGCGCCGTACGAAATGGTCAAGACCATGAGGGCGGCCATTCTGGTCTTATGTCCGCTGGTTGCCCGTTTCGGCGAAGCCAAGGTTTCGCTGCCCGGCGGTTGCGCCATCGGTTCCCGTCCGGTTGAACAGCACATCAAAGGTTTGCGCGCTCTGGGTGCGGAAGTGCAAATCGAGGGTGGTTATATTCTGGCCAGGGCGAAAAAGCTGAAAGGCACCCGTATCGTCACCGATATGATTACCGTGACCGGCACGGAAAACCTTCTGATGGCAGCCACTCTTGCCGAAGGCGAAACCATCATCAAGAATGCTGCACGCGAACCGGAAGTGACCGATCTGGCCCTTTTGCTGATCAAGATGGGCGCGAAAATCGAAGGCATCGGTACGGATCGCCTTGTCATTCATGGCGTCGACCGTTTGCACGGTGCAAAACATGAAGTCATTCCGGACAGGATCGAGACCGGAACCTTCCTTTGCGCCGTTGCCGCAACAGGCGGCGATGTCACATTGACGAAAACGCGCGATAATATACTCGAATCCGCTTTGAACAAGATTCGTGAAATGGGTGCAGAGATTGCGTCCGGCACCGACTGGATACATATTAAAATGAACCAGCGCCCCAAAGGCGTCAATTTCAGAACGACTGAATACCCGGGATTCCCGACGGATATGCAGGCCCAGTTCATGGCCGTCAACTGTCTTGCCGAGGATGCAAGCCATGTGATTGAAACGATTTTCGAAAACCGTTTCATGCACGTTCAGGAGTTGAACCGTCTCGGCGCGAGAATCAAGACGGAAGGCAATACCGCGTTCATCACCGGCGTGGGCAAGCTGGTCGGTGCACCGGTCATGGCAACGGATTTAAGGGCATCCGCCTCGCTCGTCATCGCCGGCTTAGCAGCACAGGGAGAAACGCACGTCAATCGTATCTATCATCTCGACCGTGGATACGATCAAATGGAAGTCAAGCTGACGGCAGTCGGCGCCAATATTAAAAGAGTCAAAGAATGAACCAGACCGAAGTGAAACCGCAGGAATTGATTCTTGCGTTGTCAAAGGGAAGAATTTTCGAGGAAACGATACCGCTTCTGAAAGAAGCCGGCATCACCGTTCTGGAAGATCCCGAAACGTCCAGAAAACTGATACTGCCGACGAACAAGCCACAGGTTCGCGTGATCATCGTCCGTGCAACCGACGTTCCGACTTATGTCCAGTACGGCGCGGCTGACTTCGGCGTCGCCGGCAAGGACGTATTGCAGGAAAACGGCAATACGGGCCTTTATCAGCCGATTGATTTACAGATCGCCAAATGCCGTCTGTCAGTTGCTGTCCGAAACGGCTTCGATTATGAAAACGCCATCCGGCAGGGCATGCGTTTAAGAGTCGCCAGCAAATATGTTCAGGCTGCAAGGGAACACTTCGCGAAAAAAGGCATCCACGTCGATATCATCAAGCTGTACGGTTCCATGGAACTGGCTCCACTGGTAGGCTTGTCCGACGTTATCGTCGATCTGGTCAGCACGGGCAACACCCTGAAAGCCAACAATTTGGTCGAAGTCGAACAGATTCAGGAAATCACGTCCCGCCTGATCGTCAATCAGGCGTCTCTTAAATTGAAACGTCAGATGTTACAGCCTATACTGGATGCATTCAAGGCTGCCTCAGCCGAACCTGAACCTGACCAACAAACTGTGTGAGTGCCCATATGACTGTTCAAATTCGCAAGTTATCGACTACTGACTCCGATTTCGCCAAACAGCTTTCCGGTGTTCTGGCATTCGAAGCCAGGGAAGACGAATCCATCAATACTGTTGTCGCCAACGTTTTGAATGACGTTAGGGAAAACGGCGACAAGGCTGTTCTGGAATATACGAAACGCTTTGACCGGCTCGCGCTGGGTTCGGGTGCCGAACTGGAAATTTCCAGAGAAGAATGTGAAGCGGCACTGGCTTCGCTGGCACCTGAACGTCGCAAGGCACTGGAAGTGGCTGCGGAACGGGTCCGGATCTATCACGAACACCAGAAGAAATCCTGCGGCAGTGACGGTTATTCGTTTACCGATGAAGACGGCACTTCTCTCGGCCAAAAAGTTACTCCGTTAGACAGCGTCGGCATTTATGTCCCTGGAGGAAAAGCGGCTTATCCTTCATCCGTGCTGATGAACGCCATTCCGGCACAAGTTGCCGGTGTGAAGGAAATCGTTATGGTCGTTCCGACTCCGGACGGCGCCAGAAACGAACTCGTTCTGGCAGCAGCGGCCCTGTCCGGTGTCACCCGGGTTTTCACGATCGGTGGTGCACAGGCTATCGGCGCACTGGCTTATGGAACCGAAACGATTCCATCCGTCGACAAGATCGTCGGGCCGGGCAACGCTTACGTTGCCGCTGCCAAACGCCGTGTTTTCGGGACGGTCGGTATCGACATGATTGCCGGGCCTTCCGAAATTCTGGTCATCTGCGATGGCAAAACGAATCCTGACTGGATAGCGATGGATCTGTTCTCACAGGCCGAGCACGATGAAATGGCGCAATCCATTCTCATTTGTCCTGATGCCGCTTATCTGGATCAGGTTAATGAAAGCATCCAGAAACTCCTGCCGAACATGATCCGCAAGGATATCATCACCACGTCGCTGTCCAAACGCGCTGCGATGATTCATGTCAAGAACATGGAAGAGGCCTGCGAAATCGCCAACAGCATCGCGCCAGAACATCTGGAAATTTCGGCTGAAAATCCCGAGAAGTGGGAAAAACTGATCCGTCATGCCGGTTCCATTTTCCTTGGACGTTTTACATCCGAAGCGCTTGGCGACTATTGTGCCGGGCCGAATCACGTCCTGCCGACTTCACGTACGGCCCGTTTCTCATCCCCATTGGGTGTTTATGATTTCCAGAAGCGTTCCAGCCTGATTTGTGTCAGCGAAAAAGGGGCGCAAACATTGGGTAAAATCGCCGTCGAACTGGCAACCGGCGAAGGACTGGAAGCACATGCAAAGAGTGCCGGATTCAGACTTAAAAATTAACGTCCATAAAGAAATTACCGAAAGCGAACGCTTTGATTATGTCTTTGATTGAAGAAATTATTCGCCCTGACGTCAGGGAAATGTCGGCTTATCCGGTTCCGGATTCAAACGGCTTTTTGAAACTCGACGCAATGGAAAACCCTTTCCCGTTGCCGGACAATCTGAAAGCCAGGCTGGGAAGTGTACTGGCTGAAGTCGCATTGAACCGTTATCCGGTGCCTTCCTATCGGAGCCTCAAGGCCAAAATACGCCAGCACATGGGTATTCCGGAGGGATATGACGTTGTGCTTGGCAATGGTTCCGACGAACTGATTTCGATCATTGCACTGGCTTGTGCACGAAAAGACAAACCGGCCAAAATTCTGGCTCCCGTTCCCAGTTTTGTCATGTATGCCTTGTCCGCCCAGATTGCCGGAATGGAATTCGTTGGGGTTCCGCTGAAAGCCGATCTGACACTGGATCTGGACGCCATGCTTGCCGCCATCAAAAAAGAACGTCCGGCCGTCGTGTATCTTGCCAATCCGCACAATCCGACAGGCACCCTGTTTACGGATGACGAAATCGTCAGCATCATCAGGGCAATGGAAAATATCGGTCTTGTCATCAGCGACGAAGCCTATCAGCCATTCGCCGAAGCCAGTTTCATGAACCGGTTGCCGGAATTCCCCAATCTGCTCGTGATGAGAACCGTATCAAAGCTGGGTCTGGCCGGTATCCGTCTGGGCTATATGTCGGCAAGACCGGAATTGCTGGCCGAATTCGACAAGGTGCGACCACCGTACAACGTCAATGTATTGACGGAAGCCACTGCCGAATTTGCCATGGACCATATCGACGTCTTCAACAAACAGGCGGAAGTCATCCGTTCGGAACGTGAAAAACTGGCACTTGCCCTGAAAAGGCTTCCGGGAATTGAAGTGTTTCCGTCCAGAGCCAACTTTTTAACGATTCGGCTACAAAATGCGGATCAAGTCTTCGAAAAATTGGTCTCACATAAGGTATTAATCAAAAATATCGGTAAAATGCATGCATTGCTTGCGAACTGTCTGCGCATTACCGTCAGTTCTCCAGAGGAGAACAAAGTATTTTTAGACAGGTTTAGTGCCTGTATCCAATAATCAACTGGGCCTCATTATGTCAGCATCCCGAACAGCAGAAATCGTCCGGAATACGAATGAAACGAAAATCAGGGTCGTTATCAATCTGGACGGCTCCGGCCGGCAAAAACTCGCGACCGGCATCCCATTTCTCGATCACATGCTGGACCAGATCGCCAGACATGGTCTGATCGACCTCGAAGTCGAGGCTGATGGCGATTTGCAGATCGACGCCCATCACACGGTTGAGGATATCGGTATCGCCATCGGACAGGCTTTGGCACAGGCCATCGGCAACAAGAGCGGTATCCGCCGTTACGGCCATGCTTACGTTCCGCTTGATGAATCCCTGTCCAGAGTCGTGATCGATTTCTCGGGACGCCCTTATCTGGAATTTCAAGTTCCATTTGTGCGTGCCACGTCCGGCACGTTCGATCTGGATCTGGTTCGTGAATTTTTTCAGGGACTCGTCAATCACGCAAAAATATCGCTGCATATCGACAATCTCCGTGGCGAAAACGCGCATCACCAGTGTGAAACCGTTTTCAAGGCATTCGGTCGCGCATTGCGTATGGCAGCCGAGCAGGACCCGAGAGCGGCCGGTACGATTCCGTCCACAAAAGGAACACTGTAACCGGCCCCCGGAATGTGCTCAACGCTTGAATTCTGATTATTTATCCATATGAAAAAAATAGTTGTTGTCGATTACGGTATGGGTAATCTCCGTTCGGTGGCCCAGGCACTCCGTGCCGTTGCGCCCGAAGCCGAGGTTCTCATATCCGGCGAGATAGCCGACCTGAAACAGGCGGAACGTATCGTGTTGCCCGGTCAGGGCGCGATGCCGGACTGCATGAAGTCACTGGAAGAATCCGGCCTGAAAGATGCGCTGATGGAAAGCGCTCGCAGCAAACCGATATTCGGCGTCTGCGTCGGTGAACAGATGCTTTTTGACTGGAGCGAGGAAGGCGATACCAAAGGACTGGGCCTGTTGCCCGGCAAGGTCATCCGTTTTCAGCTCGACAGCCAGCGTCAGGAAGATGGATCGCGCTACAAGGTACCCCAGATGGGATGGAATCAGGTTCGTCAAAATCAGCCTCACCCCTTATGGAACGGTATTGCCGACAAGAGTTTCTTTTATTTCGTCCACAGTTTTTACGCCGTTCCGGAACATGCCAGACATATGGTCGGCGAAACGGAATATGGCACGCCATTTTGTAGCGCCATCGCATGCGACAATATTTTCGCAACACAATTCCATCCGGAAAAAAGTGCAGATGTCGGTTTGCAACTGTACAAAAATTTCATACACTGGAATCCCTGACAATATTATCAACCCCTAACCTCAATTGATTTTCGTTTAATCATGTTGCTTATTCCCGCTATTGATTTGAAAGATGGTTCCTGCGTCCGCCTGAAACAGGGCGATATGGAACAGGCCACTGTATTTTCGGAAGATCCGGCTGAAATGGCATTGCACTGGCTTGAACAGGGCGCAAGACGGCTTCATTTGGTTGACCTGAACGGCGCTTTCGCAGGCAAGCCTGTCAATGAGTCTGCCGTCAAAAACATTCTTCAGGTAGTGCAGGATTTTGCGGAAGATAACGATCTGGACGAAATCCCCGTGCAGCTGGGTGGTGGCATTCGCGATCTCGACACCATTGAACGTTATCTTGACCACGGTCTGTCTTACATCATCATCGGAACGGCAGCCGTCAAGAATCCGGGGTTTTTGCAGGATGCCTGCAGCGTCTTTCCGGGTCAGATCATCGTCGGGCTGGATGCAAAAGACGGCAAGGTCGCCACGGACGGCTGGAGCAAACTCTCCAGACACGATGTGGTCGAACTGGCCAAAAAATATGAAAGTTTCGGTGTTGAATCCATCATTTATACCGATATCGGACGTGACGGCATGATGGGTGGCGTTAATGTCGAGGCGACCGTCAAACTGGCCCGTGCAGTAAAAGTGCCTGTCATCGCCTCTGGCGGCGTCCACAACATCAAGGACGTCGAAGCCCTTTGTGAAGTTCAGGGCGAAGGCATTGAAGGCGTGATATGCGGACGTTCCATTTACGAAGGCACCCTGAATCTGGAAGAAGCCCAAGCCAGAGCAGACGAATTGTCCGGGGACTGAATCGCCACTAACGGGATTACTGAATTTATGCTTACCAAAAGAATCATCCCCTGCCTCGATGTGACCGCGGGTCGGGTCGTCAAGGGCGTCAACTTTGTCGAACTGAAAGACGCAGGCGATCCCGTTGAAATCGCCCGCCGGTACAACGATCAGGGAGCGGATGAGCTGACCTTTCTGGACATCACCGCTTCAAGCGACCAGAGGGACCTGATTTTAAATATCATCGAAGACGTTTCCTCACAGGTTTTCATCCCGCTGACCGTCGGTGGCGGTGTTCGCACTGTTGAGGATGTGAGAAGATTGTTGAATGCCGGGGCGGACAAGGTCAGCATCAATACGTCGGCCGTAACCAATCCCCAGCTCGTCGCCGATGCCTCTTCACGCTATGGATCGCAATGCATTGTCGTTGCCATCGATGCCAAACAGGTCTCGCCGGGTCGCTGGGAAATCTTCACGCATGGCGGCCGTAACGCAACCGGTCTGGAAGTAATCGAATGGGCGAAAAAAATGGCACAGCTCGGGGCAGGCGAAATCCTGCTGACCAGCATGGACAAGGATGGAACCAAGAGCGGATTCGATCTTGAATTGACCCGGGCCGTTTCGGATGCCGTCAACATCCCCGTTATCGCTTCCGGTGGTGTCGGCAATTTGCAGCATCTGGCTGACGGCGTGCAGGAAGGGCACGCGGATGCCGTGCTGGCTGCCAGTATTTTCCATTATGGCGAATACACGGTTCAGCAAGCCAAAAAATTCATGTCAGAACGAAATATTCCGGTACGCTTATGAAAAACACAGACTGGCTCGATACCATTGAATGGAACGAACAGGGGCTGATTCCCGTCATCACTCAGGAAGCTTCTACGCGTGACGTATTGACGCTCGCCTGGATCAATCGCGAAGCGCTTGCAAAAACCGTCGAGTGTGGAGAGGCGGTGTACTGGAGCCGGTCGCGCCAGAAGCTCTGGCACAAGGGCGAGGAATCCGGACATATCCAGAAAATCGTCGATATCCGTCTCGATTGTGACAACGATGCACTGATTTATCTGGTTGAACAAAAAGGGCTGGCCTGTCATACCGGCAGGCATTCCTGCTTTTACCAGCAGCTGCAAAAATCAGACAAAGTCGAATGGAAAGCTGTCGATCCTGTATTGAAAGACCCATCGGAAATTTATAAATGAACGATATACTTGAACGGCTGACCGCCGTCATCGAATCCCGCAAATTATCCAATGGCGGTGATCCTGAAAAATCCTACGTCAGCAAGCTGTTCGCCAAAGGAGATGATGCCATCCTGAAAAAAGTCGGCGAGGAAGCGACCGAAACGGTTATGGCCGCCAAAGACGTCCGCAACAACATGCCCGCTTCAAAACTGGTTTATGAATGTGCCGACCTGTGGTTTCACAGTATGGTTATGCTGGCTCAATACGGTTTGACTGCCGATGACGTACTGAAGGAACTGGCAAGACGCGAAGGCCTCTCGGGAATTGAGGAAAAAGCGTCCCGCAAGCAATCCTGATACTGAAAACGAAAAACTTTTGAGGGGAAAAAGTCATGGATGACTGTATTTTCTGCAAGATCGTCGCTAACGACATACCATCGACCACTGTTTTTGAAAACGAGCGAATCAAGGTCTTCAAGGATATCCATCCCGCCGCTCCCGTCCATTTGCTGATCATCCCCAAAAAGCACATTCCGACTCTCTCGCATTGCGAGGACAGCGACGCCGCATTGCTTGGTGAAATGATGGCGCTGATTCCGAAACTGGCCAAAGAACAGGGAATTGCCGTGACAGGAGCAGAAGAGGGCTCGCCGGAAGGAGGGTTCCGCGTCGTCGTCAATACCGGCCCGGACGGCAAGCAGGATGTCTACCACATGCACATCCATTTGATGGGTGGTCCCCGTCCCTGGAAAATTCCCCACTAGACATCAAAAAGAAAGGCATCTTCACGATGCCTTTCTTTTATTCATCTTTATTCATCTGTTTCCTGCCGTTTTTTCAGTGGCCGTTTTCCAACTCCCACATTTATCTTGACTTCCTTGTTGTCCCTCAGAACGATCATGTCCGTCTGGCTTCCGGGTTGCAACTGGGCGATCAGGTTAAACATTTCAGCCATATTCGAAATCGGCTTGTCTGCAATCGAAATCAGGATATCGCCTGGTCGGATGCCTGACTTGTCAGCGGGACCGTTCTTCAATACTGCCGCGATAATCACGCCGTCCTTTTTGGGAAGTCCCAGATTGTCAGCCAGTTCAGGCGTGATATCCCGCGGTTCGACCCCGATCCATCCACGGACGACCTGTCCCTTGCTGATAATCGCATCCATGACCATTTTGACGGTTGAGACAGGAATGGCGAAACCAATACCCAGCGAACCACCGCTACGGGAATAAATGGCCGAATTGATACCCAGCAGATTGCCGCTGGTATCGATCAGTGCTCCCCCCGAATTACCGGGATTGATGGCGGCATCGGTCTGGATGAAGTTTTCATAAATGTTGATACCAAGCTGGCTTCGACCAAGGGCTGAAATGATCCCCATCGTCACGGTCTGGCCAACACCGAAAGGATTGCCGATTGCCAGAACCACATCACCCACCTTTGCCTTGTCGACGTCAGCGAAAGCAATGGCAGGCAGGTTGGGCATATCAATCTTGATGACGGCCAGATCCGTGTCCGGATCGGTACCGACCAGCTTGGCAGGCGCCTTTCTGCCATCTTCGAATGCCACCTCGATCTGGTCTGCCGTTTCAACGACGTGATTGTTGGTCATGATATAACCGTCATGGCTCACCACGACACCGGAACCAAGGCTCATCTGTTTTTCCGTATCGCCAAACCGCTCCCCGAAAAAGCGTCTCAGGAAAGGATCGTCCAGAAGCGGGCTCTGGGGTTGCCTGACTTCCTTGGTCGTGTAAATATTGACGACCGCAGGCATCGCGCGCGAAACCGCTTCACGATAGGATGATTGCGCAGGGACGACCTCGGAACTGGCTTTCAGATCAGGAGTCAATGCCTTGCGGTTCAGATCCAGCCAATCGGGTTTCAGTGTCGCCACAATAAACCAGAGGGCGAGACAAACTGTTATAGTTTGGGCAAACAACAGCCAGAGACGTCGCATAATGATGAATGAAAAAAAAGTTCAAAAAACGGTAGACAGAAACGAGGTCCTTAAATTTCTGGCCGATGAATTAAAAATTTCACTTATTCGTGATTATTGTCCAAATGGCATGCAAGTGGAAGGCCAGCCCGACATTTCTTCCATAGTCAGTGGCGTAACTGCAAGTTTGGCCCTGATTGAAGCGGCCATTGACCTGCATGCCGACACGCTTCTGGTGCATCACGGTTACTTCTGGCGAAATGAAAACGAATGTATCGTCGGTCCGAAACAAAAAAGGATCAGGTTGCTTCTGCAAAACAATATCAATTTGATAGCCTACCACCTTCCGCTCGATTGCCACCCCGAATTGGGCAATAATGTTCAACTCGCAAAGGTTCTGGACTTCAGGCCAACCGGACGGTTCGGGGAAAACGATCTCGGATGGCTCGGTCAAATGATGAATCCGGGCATCACCACTGTCGGCGAACTGGCGGACATGATTGAAAAACGCCTGAACAGGAAACCGCTTCTGGTCGGAAATCCGCAACAGAAACTGGAAACGATCGGATGGTGCACCGGCGCGGCACAGGACTTGCTGCCGGATGCCGCCATGAATAATGCGAGCGTATTTTTGAGCGGGGAAGTGTCCGAGAGAACCGTACACGAGGCGCGTGAATATGGCATTGCCTATCTGGCGTGTGGTCACCATGCCACGGAACGTTATGGCATCAATGCACTTGGAACCCTGCTGGCTGAACGCTTTGGCATTCACCATCAATTCGTTGAAATCGACAATCCGGTCTGATTGGGCAGTCAAAAAAACGCCAAGGCTTTAAATGCGTGTTTCACTTCTTTATAATACGCAGTTATTAGTCATTTTTGCGCACTGCCAATTTAGCCCTTTTTATCCGAAGATGTTTCCGGAACTGACGAACTCTTTATCCTAAAGGCTTCATTTGCACCCTTTAATGCATTCATTTACACGTTTTTTCTTCTGATTTAAAGGAACAACAACCATGATGGTTCTCTATTCAGGAACAACTTGTCCTTTCTCGCAACGTTGCCGGTTTGTCCTCTTCGAAAAGGGAATGGATTTTGAGATCAGGGATATCGACCTCTTCAACAAGCCAGAAGAAATATCGGCCATGAATCCATATGGACAAGTCCCCATTCTGGTTGAACGGGAACTCATCCTCTATGAATCCAATATCATCAACGAATATATTGATGAACGCTTTCCTCATCCGCAGCTGATGCCTGCCGACCCATTGATGCGTGCCAGAGCCCGCCTGATGCTTTTCAACTGTGAAAAAGAATTGTTCGTTCACGTCAACACGCTGGAAAACGACAAATCCGACAATGCGGCGGCCAATCATGAAAAAGCCCGTGTCCAGATCAGGGATTATCTGACAGCCCTGTCTCCATTGTTCCAGAAAAGCAAATATGTTCTCGGCGATGAATTTTCGATGCTGGATGTCGCGCTGGCACCCTTGCTCTGGCGTCTGGACTACTACGGCATCGAGTTGTCGAAAACCGCCGCTCCATTGATGAAATACGCTGAACGCGTTTTCTCCCGTCCAGCCTACATTGAAGCGTTGACTCCTCCGGAAAAAGTCATGCGGAGATAAGCTGTTCATACAAAAAAGGAGGGTACCATGGCAGAAATTTCGACCAAGCCATACATGCTTCGGGCAATCCATGAATGGTGCATGGACAGTGGTTTCACACCCTACATTGCGGTGCAGGTTACCCCTTCGGTCAAGGTTCCGATACAGTTTGTCCGTGATGGCCAGATTGTACTGAATGTCAGTTACGAAGCGACGAATGGCCTGAAAATGGATAATACCGCTGTCCAGTTCAGGGCCCGTTTCGGCGGAGTGCCTCAGGATATCTATATCCCTGTCGCCAATGTCATCGCCATTTACGCCAGTGAAAATGGACAGGGAATGGCTTTTGAAATGACACAAACGCAACCGGAATTCGAGACGCCCCCGGAAACGGATAAAGAACCAACAAAAAAACCGAAACAAGCTACCTTAACCAGAATTAAATAATGTAGAATAATCGTTTTTCAAGTGCCGGCTTAGCTCATCTGGTAGAGCACATGATTTGTAATCATGGGGTGGCGGGTTCAAGTCCTGCAGCCGGCACCACTTTTCTGCAGTCCCAGCGGTACCGATTTGATATTGAAACGAGATATTACTTGCTACCAGATCAGCTGTTCTTTTATATTTCCTGAGAAGTATCAGACAACTAGACCAATCATTTGAAGTTATAAGTGCCGTTTTATTTGTTGTGATAAAAAAATCATATTCCTATAGATTTTCTTATTGCTATATTATGTATTTTTAAAATCCGGTGTTATACTTCGGCGATTTCAGCTTCTGGAATTTTCACGTCGCTCATGCGATCAGGTTTGCCAGAAGTTCAGATGCTCGCGTTTACCTGGATTGACTGTTATTGAATTAAGCAAAACCGACGACCTGAACGCCGCCGGTTTTCAAATCGAGGCCACGCCCTGAAATATCAGGGGTTTACAGAGTATTAATCTTATCTGAACAAAGTGCCATGAATACTGATGTTTTGCAAAAACGCATTCGTTTGCCTGAATTAAGAGAAAAGGTGACAAGCCCGGAAGCCGCCGCTGAATATATCAAGGACGGCATGAAGGTGGGTATGAGCGGTTTTACGCTAGCCGGTTCTGTAAAAAGCGTACCCCATGCCATCGTCAAACGAGCTGCGACACATCCTCTAAAAATTTCGGTCGTCACAGGTGCATCACTGGGTAACGATGTTGACAGTGCCATGGCCAATGCCGGCATCATGTCCAAACGCGCACCGTTCCAGACTGATCGTACCTTGCGCAATGCCATCAACCGCGGTGAAGTCATGTATGTCGACAATCACCTGTCGGAAACCGGTGAACAGCTTCGCAAACAACAGGTTAAAAAAGTTGACGTTGCCATTCTCGAAGCCGTTTCCATTACAGAAAACGGCGAAATCATTCCAACTGCTTCCGTAGGCAACAATGAAATCTTTGCGGAAACAGCGGACAAGGTCATTATCGAGCTTAACCTCAGCTATCCTCTGGAAATGGAAGGTGCACACGACATATACTGTGCTACCCATTTTCCGACTGCCGTCCCTATCAATATCATGAAGCCAAGCGATCGGGCAGGCTCAATCGGCATTCGCATTCCACCTGAAAAAATCGCAGCCATCGTCATTACAGACGAAATGGATACACCATCCCAGAACTTGCCACCTGATGCTGAAACAGCGCAGATCGCAGGACATCTGATCGAATTTTTCAAGAATGAAATCAAACAGGGTCGCCTGACGGAAAGCCTGCGTCCATTGCAGGCTGGCATTGGCACTATCGCCAACGCTGTTATGTCCGGTCTGAAAACCGGGCCGTTCAAACATCTGACCATGTATTCGGAAGTCATGCAGGATTCGACTTTCGAGTTGATCGATGCAGGCATGATGGATTTTGCGGCAGCAACCGCCATTACCCTGTCAGACCAGAAAAGCCGGGAAGTATTCGGAAATTTCGCAAAATACAAAGACCATATCCTGCTTCGTCCACAACGGATTTCGAACCACCCCGAAGTCGTTCAGCGTCTTGGCCTGATCACCATCAATACCGCGCTTGAAGTCGACATTTACGGTCACGTCAATTCGACCCATGTCATGGGAACGCACATGATGAACGGTATCGGTGGTTCCGGTGACTTTACCCACAATGCCCATACTGCTATTTTCGTCACCAAATCAGTCGCCAAAGATGGTCTGATTTCCAGTATCGTGCCGATGGTACCGCATGTCGATCATACCGAACACGATGTGGACATTCTGGTTACCGAAGTCGGTCTCGCCGATTTGCGTGGACTGGCTCCACGTGAACGTGCCCAGGCAATTATCAATAATTGCGTACAGGGCGAGTACAAGACCATGCTGCAGGAATATGTAGCAGAAGCCAATCTGCGTGGCGGCCAGACACCCCACGTTCTGGAAAAAGCATTGTCATGGCACCAGCGTCTTTATGAAACCGGTTCCATGAAAGACGAAGTCAAGCTTACTCAAGTTGCCTAAGAGGGTCCGGGGTCATTCAGTTTGAAGAATGGCCCCGTGGCTTTTTTCTCCTGTCGCCTTGTTCGGGCGACTATTTCATTTCAACATTTCCGCTTTTTATGACTTTGCAGGTCTGACAATTCTGTCGGACATGAATGTCTTTTCGAATGTTTTAACGTCAACTGGCCTGGAATAGTAATATCCCTGACCAAAATTACAGTTGAACTCCTTTAGCAGCAGATGCTGCTTTTCCGTTTCGATCCCTTCTGCCAAAGACGCAACTCTATTCATTTCCCTGCAGATATTGATGGAATGTTTCAGTAAAATCCTCGATTTTTCATTATTTTCGATTTCATCGATCAATTGCTTGTCGATCTTGATCATGTCGAAATCGATTAGCGTCAGAATGGCAAAATCCGAATACTGGGAGCCAAAATCATCAAGTGACAAACTAAAACCAGCCGATTTAATCGATTTTGAGAGAGAGATCAATGTAGATGTCTCCATTTTGCTGATACTTTCGGTGACTTCTATGTCGATCAGACTATGAGGAATCTCGTATTTGTCGCAAACATTCACCAATTTTTCAACGATACCGTCTTCCATCAGGGTAATTCGGGAAAGATTGACTGAAATCGGTATGCATTCATATTCCCTGCTTTTCCATTCTGAAAGCAGCTTGCAGACATTTTCAAGGACATACAGGTCAATATGCCGGATAATGCTTTCTTCTTCAAAAAATGGAATGAACCGGGATGGCATAATCAGTTTTCCGGTTGCATCCTGTCTGCGAACCAATGCTTCCGCTGCGCAAACTTCCATTGTTTTCAAATTGACCTTGGGTTGCAGATGAATCAGGTATTCGCCTTCTTTTATGGCTGCCAGCAATTTGACCGTCATATCCGCACGATAGGAAAGGTTCCCATGTTTGGTGGAACTGTAATAGGACTGCTTGTTGATATACATGAGCCTGTCGGCATAGGAAATCAGGTCTCCCACATCGAAATCGTCCGATTTCCAGGTAGAACCGAAAGAAACATTACAGCTCTCTTCATCGTCAAACAGCCGGTGAAGCCTTCCAATGTCCCTGTCGAATGCCTCCCGAGCGATATCGAGTCCGAATGCAATAAATTCATCGCCACCGATCCGGAAAACATTGTCGTTAAAAACGGTATTGAGGATATCGGCCGTTTTCACGATCAACTGGTCGCCATAATCATGTCCGTACTTGTCATTGGCTTCTTTCAGGCCGTTTATATCGAGGAAAACGATGCCGACGGACTTCGGATGGCCCTCTTCCATTTTGTGAAGAAATTGGATGTATTTATTCCTGTTCCCAAGCCCCGTCAGGGCATCCGTATAACTGAGATGCTCAAGACGTTGCAAAATCTTTCTCTTCTTGACGTCGGTCTGGATAAAATACGTAATGGATTCCAGCAATGAAAAATCACTGGTATAGGCTTTTGGATTATCGATCCCCAAAAAGCCGATGATCTTTCCGTCATCGTACAGGGGAGTTGCCATCAGGCTATCGATATTCTGTGCTGCGAGCACGTCGTATTCGGGACCTCTCTTCTTGTCAGTGCCATCCAGAGACGATATATAGAAGTGACCGGTCGATTTGAATTGCCTGATCCAGTGGTCGATCAATTCAATAGGCACATTCTGGAGGTTATCCAACTGCGGCGTCACCGTGGACGAACACCACTCATACGTATTGTTGATGATGGCATTGCTGTAATCGAATTCAAAAATATAGGCCCGATCAGCACGATGAAATTCACCGATCGTTTGCAAAAGCTGATTGACGGCAACATCGATATTGGGTTCTGTCGATAAATCACGTATGCATTGAAGCAGAATTTCTTCAATCTGCAGTTTTCTTTCAATCGTCTTCGTCGCAAGCTGTTTATCCGTTATATCCGTACAAATTTCGATACGAACCGTACGGCCATTCCATAAGAGCAGCTTGTCTTTCAGAAGATAATAACGATCGACGACCGGATTCATGAATTCCCAGATATAAAAGGAATCCATATTCAGACGAGAATTCGTACAGAAGGGACAAGGATCACTCCGGTTCTGGAGAGCTTCGTAACATTTCTTGTTCCTGAAATCCGTGATTCCAAACAGTCGGGACCCCTTTTCATTCATGTAGAGCAAATCATAAGTATTGACATCGGCTACATAAATGAGATCCTCGATCTCATTCATGATCGTCAAGACCAATTCCTGGTTTAGCATAAGATCGAACCTCTCGAATCCGGGGCGTCTCCGACTATGGGGGAAAAAATGAATTTTCCTGCCAGTTTATACAAACAATTCCAATTACCTGAGAGCAACATAGATGATACATGACCCGCTTGTCTTTTTCACAAAACATCCACAAACTTTTTAATTACCATTTCTTGATACTTTCTTGATCCTCCCTCCAGCAGTCTTTTCATTTTCTTGATTCCCCCCCTCGTAGCATATGAACTGAAATCATCGCTTCATATTTTTATTTTTTACGTCGCCAAGGAAAGAAGAGGGATACATGAACGGATTGATTGTTCTTGCGGCCATTCTGGCCGTCCTGTTGTTCATTTACCTGATTGCCGTTCTGCTACGGCCGGAGGACTTTTCATGACATCTCAGGCCTGGATGCTGGTTGCATTCTTTACGCTTGCCCTGTTTGTTCTCGCCTGGCCAGTCGGCAAGGCGATCGATGTCGTCTTGAACGGCCGGTTCAGACTGGGCAATATTGTTGAAAAACCGTTTTACAGACTGATGGGGATTAACCCGCAGACTGAAACGGGTTGGGTTTCATATTGTATCGGGCTCGTGATTTTTAACCTGCTCGGACTTTTGCTGGTATTCGTCATCCAGAAATTCCAGTTTTATCTGCCTTTCAACCCACAGGAATTCTCCGGAGTTTCAACGGATTCATCGCTTAATACGGCCGTCAGTTTCGTCACCAATACCAACTGGCAGGGCTATAGTGGTGAATCGACGATGAGTTACTTCACCCAGATGATGGCTTTAACTGTCCAGAATTTTCTGTCGGCCGCCACCGGTATTGTTGTCGTGATCGTCATGATTCGCGGATTCGTCAGAAAATCTGTCAGAACAATCGGCAACGTCTGGGTTGATTTGACGAGAACGACACTCTGGATTCTGTTACCTCTCTCCATCATTTTTTCCGTTTTGTTTGCCGGACAGGGCGTCATACAAAACTTGTCACCCTACACGACTGTACAGACAGTAGAAACCCAAAACTGGCAGGAACCAGTCAAATCGGCGGATGGAGAAACGGTTCTGGATACAAACGGAGCCCCGAAACTGGAAACTGTTCATTCGCAAACACAGACTCTGCCTATGGGCCCGGCGGCATCGCAGCTTTCCATCAAATTGCTGGGAACCAACGGTGGCGGTTTTTTCAACGCCAATTCCGCACATCCATTCGAGAACCCGACCCCGTTATCAAACTTTTTGCAAATGATCTGCATTTTCCTGATACCGGCTGCCTTATGCCTCACATTCGGACGAATGGCAGGTGACATGCGACAGGGAATTGCCATCATGGTGGCGATGTACCTGATCTTCATAGTATTCGCCATAGCCGCCATTTATTTTGAACAAATGGGCAATCCCGTCCTGTCGCACCTTGGAATCGACCAGATACCGGGCATTGCACAGGCAGGCGGAAACATGGAAGGCAAGGAAATCCGGCTCGGCATTGTCGGAACAGGCCTTTTCACTGCTGTCACGACAGGCGCTTCCTGTGGCGCGATCAACGGCATGATGGATTCCCTGACCCCACTTGGAGGAGCCGTTCCCCTTGTCCTCATGCAACTGGGTGAAGTGGTATTCGGAGGCGTCGGTACCGGACTTTACAACATGCTTGTATTCGCCATTATGGCAGTCTTCATTGCAGGCCTCATGATCGGCAGAACACCGGAATATCTTGGCAAGAAAATCGAGTCATTCGATATGAAAATGGCCTGCATCTCCATTCTGGTTACCCCGCTTGTCGTACTGCTGGGAACGGCGGTGGCAACCATGACAAGTGCCGGAGTAGCGGGCGTCCTTAATCCGGGACCACATGGATTCACTGAAATCCTGTACGCCTTTAGTTCCGCTGCCAATAACAACGGCAGTGCATTTGCAGGTTTGTCTGCCAACGCGCCTTTCTACAATTACATGCTGGCAGCCGCCATGTGGCTGGGCCGGTTCGGTGGAATCATCCCTGTTCTGGCTATCGCAGGCTCCATGGCTGCCAAAAAGAAAGTGGCCGTCACCAGCGGCACGCTTCCGACACATGGCCCGCTGTTCATCACTTTGCTGATCATGACGGTACTGCTGATCGGTTTATTGAATTACGTTCCATCGCTGGCTCTGGGCCCGGTTGTCGAACATCTGATGTTATGGGCTCATTAAGGAGTGAAAATCATGACTCGCAAAACTTTGGCTTTATTTGATTCAGCTCTTTTATGGCCGGCAATTGCCGAGGCTTTCAAAAAACTGGATCCACGCGTCCAGTTACGCAACCCGGTCATGTTCGTCGTTTACATCGGCAGCATTTTCACTGTCGTGCTGACTTGTCTTCAATTCAACTTTTTGACGCTGGGTATTTCCCTGTGGCTATGGTTCACCGTTCTATTTGCCAACTTTGCCGAAGCGCTGGCGGAAGGCCGCAGCAAGGCTCAGGCAGCCAGCTTGCGCAGCCTGAAAAAGACAATCTGGGCAAAACATATACTGGGGATTTTTACACCCGGTGCTGCCTTGAATGCGGTGCCATACCAGCTCGTTGAATCCGGCAATCTGCGAAAAAACGATCTGGTTCTTGTTCCGGCAGGAGATTTCATTCCTGCCGACGGTGAAATCGTGGATGGATCGGCCTCAGTCGATGAAAGTGCCATCACCGGCGAATCGGCTCCTGTCATCCGGGAATCGGGCGGCGACTTTTCAGCTGTGACGGGCGGCACGAAAGTATTGTCCGATTGCATCGTTGTCAGAGTCACGGTCAATCCCGGCGAAACCTTCGTCGACCGGATGATCGCCATGGTCGAAAACGCAAAACGCCAGAAAACGCCGAATGAAATCGCCCTGACGATTCTTCTGGTTGCCCTGACGATTGTGTTTCTGGGCGTTGTCGTCACACTGCTGCCTTTTTCGGAATTTTCCGTGCTTCAATCCGGCATGGGACATCCTGTCAGTCTCATCGTGCTGGTTGCATTGCTGGTCTGCCTGATTCCAACGACAATTGCCGGGCTGCTTTCGGCGATCGGTGTCGCGGGCATGAGCCGCCTGATGCAAGCAAACGTGATTGCCACCTCAGGACGTGCCGTGGAAGCGGCAGGGGATGTCGATGTCCTCTTGCTGGATAAAACCGGGACGATCACTCTCGGCAGTCGACAAGCCAGCTGTTTCATTCCTGCTTCAGGCGTAAGCGAAATCGAACTGGCCGATGCAGCCCGTCTGGCATCGCTTGCCGATGAAACACCGGAAGGCCGAAGCATCGTCGCACTGGCCAAAGAAAAATACCGGTTGATCGATAAAAAGGAAGTGGATCAGGGAACTGAATTCATTCCGTTTTCAGCGCAGACAAGAATGAGCGGCGTCGATCTTGCCGATGGCCGGAAAATCAGAAAAGGGGCCTCTGACGCAATCAAAAAATATACAGAAGCGCTTGGTAACCCGTTTCCCCATTCGCTCCAGTCGATTGTCGATGAAGTCGCCCTTTCAGGGAGCACCCCGCTGGTCGTTACCGAAAACGGCAAGCCTCTGGGTGTCGTCGAGTTGAAAGACGTCGTCAAGACCGGAATCAGGGAAAGGTTTGCCGAATTGCGTCAAATGGGCATCAAAACCGTCATGATCACCGGTGACAACCGCCTGACCGCAGCGGCTATCGCGGCAGAAGCCGGGGTTGACGACTTTCTGGCTGAAGCCACACCTGAAACCAAACTGCAACTGATACGCGATTATCAGGCTGAAGGGCGTCTGGTCGCCATGACAGGCGATGGCACGAATGACGCGCCTGCGCTGGCACAGGCGGATGTGGCCGTTGCCATGAATTCAGGTACTCAGGCCGCCAAGGAAGCGGGCAATATGGTCGATCTGGACAGCAACCCGACCAAACTGATTGAAATTGTCGAAACCGGCAAGCAAATGCTGATTACCCGCGGCTCGCTGACCACATTCAGCATTGCGAACGATATCGCCAAGTATTTCGCCATCGTTCCCGCTGCTTTCGTGGCAACGTACCCCCAGCTGGAAGCCTTGAATCTGATGAGGCTGTCAAGCCCGGCTTCCGCCATTTTGAGCGCCGTCATTTTCAACGCGATCATCATTATCTTTTTGATTCCGCTTGCACTTAAAGGCGTCAAATACCGCCCGGCAGGCGCTGCTGCGCTGTTACGCCGCAATCTGCTGGTTTACGGACTGGGCGGGATCATCACCCCGTTTATCGGCATCAAACTGATCGATTTGTTCCTTTCCTTTGCCCATCTGGTATGAAGACAGGAGATACTATTATGGAAAACATGGCTTTTAAAACATTCTCTTTCTTGATGAAAACGCTTTATCCCGCTGTGATTCTGATCACCATGCTGACCCTTGTAACCGGACTGCTCTATCCTTCCCTGATAACTGGCATCGCCCAATCCGTTTTTCCGGAAAAAGCGAACGGAAGCCTGATCATGAAAAACGGGCAGGCCGTCGGTTCACGTCTGATCGGACAGAACTTTACCGAACCGGAATATTTCTGGGGAAGACCTTCCGCTACGGCAACACATCCATACAATGCCGAGGCGTCCGGCGGTTCCAATCTGGGTCCTGCCAATCCGGAACTCGCGAACAACGTAAAAAAACGCATTGCGAAACTGAAAGCAGCCGATCCAGACAACGGAGATCCGATTCCTGTCGATCTGGTCACCAGTTCCGCCAGTGGGCTCGACCCGCATATCAGCAAGGCAGCAGCCGATTATCAGGTCAAACGGATTGCACGACTCCGCAATATCCCGGAAATAAAAGTCCAGAATCTGGTCGAAAATCATGCAAAAGGAATCCAGATGGGATTTCTGGGTGAACCGATGGTCAATGTGCTTGAATTAAATCTTGCGCTTGACGATATGGATACTGGTAATATTTCCGTAGCGGGCATTCCAGGTAATGGAAAGTGAGAAACGGTGATATTACTTAACAGGGGTATGACTGGCTTATGAGCGATCAACGTCCCGATCCCGACCTGCTTTTGAAGCAGGTCAATGCGGATGAAGCGCAATCGAAAAAAGGGCGCCTGAAAATATTTTTCGGCGCTTCGGCGGGCGTTGGCAAAACCTATGCCATGCTTTCCGCCGCTCATGAGGCATTGAAACAGAATGTGCCGCTTGTCATCGGCATTGTCGAAACACATGGCCGCTCGGAAACGGCCATGTTAACCGAAGGCCTGCCACACCAGCCACTGAAAAAAATCCAGTACCGTGACCGTGAACTGGAAGAATTCGATATCGATCAGGCACTGGAATTCGGTAAAACCCATCCGAACGCCCTTATTCTTCTGGATGAACTGGCGCATACCAATGTACCCGGTTCGCGCCATCCGAAACGCTGGCAGGATGTCGAAGAGCTACTCGTAGCGGGCATTGATGTCTGGACAACGATGAATGTCCAGCATCTCGAAAGCTTAAACGACATCGTCACCCGTATTACCGGCATTCCCATACGTGAAACAGTCCCCGACCGGATTTTCGACCATGCAGAAGAAGTCATCGTCGTCGATCTGCCGCCTGACGAACTGATTCTGAGGCTGAAGCAGGGCAAAATGTATTTGCCTGAACAGGCAAAACTGGCTTCCAGGAATTTTTTCAGAAAAGGCAATCTCCTCGCCCTGCGTGAATTGACCTTGCGACGGACAGCCGACCGCATCGACGGGGAGATGCAGGCATATCGCCTGAAAAACGCGAGCACGACGGTGTGGCCGAACCGTGAATCGCTTCTGGCCTGTGTCAAACCTGACCAGTCCGGCGAGAAAGTCATTCGCAATTGCGCCCGGCTGGCAGCCCAGCTTGGCGTTCCCTGGCATGCCATCTTCGTAGAAGTCCCGTCGGAGTCGAGTGACGACAGCACCCTTTATGATCGGGCAGCGCGTGTTCTCAAACTGGCGGCGAATCTCGGGGCAACGATAGCGACCCAATCGGCAACGGACGTGGCTTCAGCCCTGATCCGATACGCAAGAGACCATAATCTGTCCAGACTCGTTCTGGGACGAAGCAAGAAACGCTGGTTTTTTCCATGGAAAAAAACGATTGCACAGAAAATCGGGCAGACAGCGGACGATCTCGATATCCTGCAGGTTTCGGTATCGGAATCATCATTGTTCACCATTCCAAAACCGCATTTCAGTTTCGAACCCGACAAGATCGAGTGGAAAAATTATCTGGCCACTTTCCTGATCTGTTCACTGACGACATTATGTGCTGTGCCCCTGATCGGCTTGCTGGACCTGATCAACATCGTCATGCTGTTTCTTCTGGCGGTAGCCGGGATCGCCTTGCGATACGGAAGAGGGCCGGCGATTTTGGCGGCTTTCATCAATGTGCTCTTTTTCGATTTTTTCTTTGTCCCCCCGCGCATTTCGATTGCAGTCAGTGACGCCCAGTTCATCATCACCTTCATCGTCATGCTGTTCGTCGCTCTCGTTATCGGACAATTGACGGCCAACCTGAAAATGCAGGGCAATGCGGCAACCGAGCGTGAACGACGGGTACGCAGCCTGTATGAAATGTCCCGTGACCTTTCCGGCGTTTTAATGATCGAACAGATCGCCGAAATCGCGGCACGCTTTCTCCACACGGAATTCGGTGCAAAAAGCGCCCTCTTCATCGTCGATGAGAAGGATCATCTGAAAAAAATGGACAAGGCGACCGCCAGCCCGAATATGGCACTTGTGCAATGGGCATTCGAGCATGGTACGACGGCAGGTCTCGGCACCGACACTTTGCCGGCCAGTCCCTGTCTGGTAATTCCCCTGAAAGCGACCATGCGATTGCGAGGCATTCTGGCCGTCGAACCGGATGAAGGCACTTTTCTGGGACCGGAACAGAGAAGATTGCTTGATATTTGCGCATCATTGCTCGCCATCTCCATCGAACGCATTCACTATCTGGACGTTGCACAGAAAACCGTCGTCCAGATGGAATCGGAAAAACTGCGCAATTCCCTGCTTTCAGCCATCTCCCATGACCTCCGCACGCCTCTGGCCGCTCTTGTGGGTCTGGCTGACACGCTGAAACTGACCAGTCCCGATGCAAAGGCAAGTGAAAAAGAGATTATCGATTCCATACATCACTCTGCCATGCGAATGAACGACCTTGTCAACAATTTGCTCGACATGGCCCGTCTCGAATCCGGGACGGTACAATTGAACCGGCAATGGCAACCTCTGGAAGAAGTCATCGGGAGCGCCCTCTCATCATGCTCATCCTTGTTGAAAGAACGCCCGATAAACGTACAACTGGATGACAGTCTTCCACTGGTGAATATTGACGCCGTGCTGATTGAACGCGTACTCGCCAATATCCTTGAAAATGCAAGCAAATATACACCTGCTCATTCATCCATTGAAATCAATGGATTCCGGCAAGACGGGAACATCATCATTACCATTGATGATCATGGCCCGGGGCTTCCGCCGGGAAGAGAAAACACCATTTTCGAAAAATTCGAAAGAGGCAGCAAGGAAAACGCAACGCCCGGAGTCGGCCTTGGACTCGCCATTTCCAAAGCTGTCATGAAAGCTCACGGCGGTTCCATTGAAGGCGAAAGCCGATACAACGGGGGTGCCCGTTTTACATTGAGGCTGCCGTTTTCCTCTCCCCCGGATATTTCCGGCAATCTTCTGGATTAATGAAGAATGGACAACAAGCTCCGGATCCTGACTATCGAAGATGAATCCAACATCCGCCGGTTCGTCAAGCTTGCCCTTGAAACGGAAGGATATGAAGTATTTGAGGCAGATGGGCTCAAGCGTGGCCTGATAGAAGCAGGAACACGCCGCCCCGATCTGGTCGTCCTCGACCTGGGATTACCGGATGGCGATGGGCTCGATTTCATAACCGATTTGCGAAACTGGTCTGACATTCCTGTCATTGTCCTGTCGGCAAGGAACAGCGAGCACGACAAAATTTCGGCGCTTGATGCAGGAGCGGATGACTATCTGGAAAAACCGTTCGGAGCAGGGGAACTGCTCGCCCGTGTGCGCGCCCAGTTACGGCGCCAGCAACGTTCTGGCAACGACCCGACTATCCGGTTTGCCGATGTTTGTATCGATCCTGTTCGCCGTCTCGTCGAAAAAAATGGCGAACCGGTTCACCTGACTCCCATTGAGTACCGGATACTGACCTTTCTGGCTTCACAACCGGACAGGGTCGTCACCCACCAGCAATTGCTGAAAGCGGTATGGGGGCCAGGCCATACCGAAGACATGCACTATATACGCGTGCATATGGCCAACTTGCGGAAAAAAGTGGAGAAAAATGCCTCGATGCCAAAACATCTGGTGACGGAAGCGGGAATCGGTTACCGTTTTGTCCCCGATTCGAAGTAGTGGGGCAAACCTGATGTACATACAGGAATGCCGGCTGTTTTACAGGTTCTGAAGCAAAACCACAAAAATCATGATCGGTGCGATGATTCGCAGGAACCATTTCAGCAAGGGCAGCCACCAGGGATGTTTGCCTTTGCTGGCCAGTCTCTCCGAAACCAGAGTCCACGATTTCCATCCCACCAGCACGGCAACCATAATGCCTCCAAAAGGCATGATCAGATTGGAACTGACGTAGTCGAGAATGTCGAAAAAGTTCTTGCCAAAAAACTTGTAGTCATTCCAGACCCCCAATGACAGAGAAGCCGCAATCCCCAAAACGAACATCAAGATGGACATGACGATCGTCGTGGGAGTTCGTCGACAGTTAAACTCATCGATGAAAAAGCTCACCACCACTTCCATCAGCGAAACGGACGAGGTAAGCGCGGCGACAAACAGCAGGAAAAAGAAAAGAACACCGAAGAACTGACCTCCGCCCATCTGTGAGAACACGGCAGGCATCGTAATAAACGTCAGGCCGGGACCGGCAGACGGATCGAAACCGAATACGAAAACGGCAGGGAATACCATCAGCCCCGACAGAAAACAGATCAGCGTCGTCAGCGTAATGACGCTTCCGGCAGAATGGGGAACATAAGTATCGTCCGAGGCATAGGAACCATAGGTAATCATGCAACCCATACCCAGAGACATGGAGAAAAAGGCAAGCCCCATCGCTTCAATGACCATCCTGGCATTGACCTTGGAAAAATCAGGGTTCAAAAAGGTAAGGACGCCATCGATGGCTCCGGGCAAGGTAATTGCCCTGCCGATCAGGACAAGAATCAGCAGAAACAACATGATCATCAGGTATTTGCTGACCTGTTCAATGCCTTTCTGGACACCTGCCAGAATAACGCCAGCGGTTACCCCCATGAACAGGGCATGGTACCAGAGAGGTTCCACCGGATCGGCGATAAACGTGCTGAAAATACCGGATAAGACCTTGGGATCGGCAGTCAGGATGGCACCATCGACCGACTTGACGATATAGGCAATCGTCCAGCCACCCACGACGCTGTAAAAAGACAGGATCAGAAAACCGCACAGAACACCGATATAACCCACAAGAGACCATGTGCGGCCGCCAAGCTTCCTGTATGCGCCTACCGGACTCTTTTTGGTCACGGAACCGACAAGCATTTCGGCAATCATCAACGAAATGCCAAGTGTAAAAACCAGCAACAGAAAAATAAGAAGGAAAGCGCCGCCACCATTTTGGGCGGTAATGTAAGGGAATTTCCAGATCGCCCCCAAACCAATGGCTGAGCCAGCGGCTGCAAGCACGAAACCAAGACGTGAGCCCCATTCTGCACGCGCCATAAAAATATCCCTTACCAGTAAAAGTCAGTTATTTTGAAAAATATCGAAAAACACAATCAGGACAAGACTGTATTGAACAGTTTTTTTCAAGTGTCCGAAAGTGCATTTCCTTAAAATAATCGTGCATTATACTTTAGTACGATTTTTTCTTGCTTGCCTAAAGCAACTGCGCCTATACTCGTCAGTTACTGGCAACATTTATCCAAATTCAACATCACCCGTTTTACAGAGGAACATTAAAGTATGACGACTATCAAAGCAGCTGTTCATGGCCTTGGAAATATCGGTCGGCACGTCATTGACTGCCTGACCTGCGCGCCTGATTTTGAATGTCTCGGTGTCATTCGCAGGGAATCGTCTCTCGGCACACAGACACTGGAACGCAGAAATATCCCCGATTATGCATCCATCGACAAACTGATCGCGGAAAAAGGCAAGCCTGACGTCGTCATCCTGTGTGGTCCATCCCGTTCAGTCCCGGAAGATGCAAAATTCTATCTTTCCAGAGGTATCCGAACCGTGGACAGTTTCGATATTCATACCGATATTGCCGAACTGGTAGAGAAACTGGACGTAGTTGCAAAAGAAAACAATAGCGCCTGCATTACAGCTGCAGGCTGGGACCCGGGTACCGATTCGGTCTTCCGCACGCTGTTTGAAGCAATGGCGCCAACCGGCACGACATTTACCAATTTCGGTCGTGGCCGTTCTATGGGACATTCAGTCGCCGCACGCGCCATCAAGGGTGTCGCCGACGCGACTTCCATCACTATTCCAATCGGTGGCGGACGCCATGCCAGACTTGTTTATGTTCTGGCGGAAAAGGGCGCTTCTTTTGAACAGATCAAAAAAGATCTCGCAAGCGACCCTTATTTCAGTCACGACCCACTGGATGTCCGCGAAGTGAAAACGCCGGAAGAAATGGAAGCTGTCGCCGACAATTCTCATGGGGTATTGATGGAAAGAATCGGAGCGTCAGGACGCACGTCCAACCAGAACCTCACCTTCACAATGAAGATTGACAATCCGGCATTGACCTCACAGGTACTGGTCTCGTGCGCACGCGCTGTTACCCGTATGGGCGCAGGGTGCCATACATTGATCGATGTACCGCCTGTCATGTTGCTCGCAGGTGAGCGGATGCAGCACATCGCAAGACTGGTTTAAGCCAGTCTTTCTATGGAACGGGTCAGCCGAAGGACTCGTCATGTCCGAGTGATCTGTCCCGTTCCAGTCTTTGAAACATTTCGGAAAAAGAATCCTCTTCATCCAGATACGTTTCCTCAAGAGGCTCGAACTCTATATCGGAGCCCAATAATTCATACCGATCCAAATCAGATAAGCCGGACCTTTTTGGACGTCTGTTTTTCGTTGCCATATTCGTCTCCAGAAGACATCAAAACACCAGGGTTTCGAATATAGTGTGCGGCGAGCAAAGCAAAACGATTTGATGGCCGTCAAAAAACCGGAATGAATTTGTCCGGGTTTTATTATCCAGACTCATGGTATGGACGGCTTATGTGTCTCATCATGATTCATCGTTTAAGGCATGATGTACTATACACAGACAGAATTTGGCATCCCCCTAACCGACATGTCAGAAAGTGTTTTATGAATCAGTCCGATTTGCACGGAAAAGTGTTCCTCTTTTTCTTATTGATAGTGACACTGGCTTTTTTCTCGATATTGCTTCCTTTTTATGGAGGAATATTCTGGGGATTCGTTCTTGCCATTCTTTTCATGCCGCTAAATGATTTTTTTCTGCGCAAAATGCCTGCAAAAAAAAATCTGGCAGCACTCCTGACACTGGCCATTTGCCTGCTGATCGTCATTATTCCCCTGATCGTCGTAGCCGGCTCACTCGTTGAAGAAAGTTCAGTGCTTTACCAGAAAATACTGAATCAGAAGATTGATTCGGATGCGTCTTTTCATCACTTTATCAGCCAGCTTCCCGACTGGGCTGTCGACGTGCTGAATCATTTCGGTATTTCCACATTTGCAGAACTGCAAAAAGAAGCAACCCGGCTCATTCTTGTGACCGGCCAGTATCTCGGCAGCCGGGTTTTCATCATCGGCCAGAACGTGCTCGATTTCACTGTCGGCTTCTTTGTCATGCTCTATCTTCTTTTCTTTTTGCTAAGGGATGGACATGATCTGGCCGATAAAATCAGAAGCAAGATTCCCCTCGCCGATAATCAGAAAACCAGACTTCTGACAAAATTCATGGGGGTCATACGGGCGACCGTCAAGGGAAATCTGGTCGTCGCCCTGGTTCAGGGCGGGCTCGGTGGACTGATATTCTGGTTCCTCGGAATAGAAGCGGCTCTGTTATGGGGCGCCATCATGTCGGTCCTGTCCCTGCTTCCAGCCGGTTCCGGTGTCGTATGGGCTCCTGTCGCCATTTATTTTCTGTTGACCGGTTCCATCCTGAAAGGCGTCATTTTATTGGCTTTCGGCATTCTCGTTATAGGCCTTATCGACAATTTTCTGCGTCCATTACTGGTCGGCAAGGATACCCAGATGCCTGACTATCTCGTGCTCATATCGACCATTGGAGGGATGGCCCTGTTCGGCCTGAACGGCTTTATTATCGGGCCGATGATTGCAGCACTCTTCTTAACGGCATGGGATTTGTTTTCGGCACTGACCCTTTTCAAACCAGCCCAAAGTCCCGATTCCGAAAAAGGAAAAGATAACAGGGACGATTCGCAATAGCCACTGGCAGGCAATTTTAAACCATGCCTGACCACCGGCTTGTCTGATCGTCTGCCATGTCGAACAAGTCAAGTACCCGTCTGAGAGTCTGGTCGACCATTTCATCTATGGAAAGAGGATGGCAGTAAAAAGCCGGCAGGGGCGGGTAAATGATTCCGCCCATTTCCGTCACCGCTTCCATATTCCGGATGTGAGCCAGATTCAGTGGCGTTTCCCTCACCATCAAGACCAGCCTGCGCCTTTCCTTCAAAACGACATCCGCCGCACGCGTGATCAGATTGTCGCAATATCCATGCGCGATCGCGGACAAGGTTTTCATCGAACAGGGCGCCACAATCATGCCTGCATTTTTAAAAGAACCGCTGGCTACGGCAGCGCCCACCTCATTCACGTCGTAGCAATGGTCTGCAAGCAGGGAAAGTTCCCTGGCTTTCATCCCCTGTTCATGTTCCAGAGTCAATTCTCCTGCACCGGAAATGATGAGATGTGTTTCAACACTGTCGATATTTTTCAGCAGTCGCAAAAGCCGGACACCATAAATGGCACCACTGGCTCCGGTAATGCCAACAATCAGTCGTTTCGGTTGTGCAATCATAATCCGTCCAAATACAGGCTATCCATTTTTATGATGATAACGTCATAAACACCATACCGGCATCAAATTCTTTTTCCCAGTTTTGCAAATGCTTCTGCCATGGCATTGTTCCCGTTCTGATTATCCGGCCTTTCCCTTTTTCTGGCTGCCGTGCCGGAACTCCGGCCTGCACCAGTTTGAGGCAGACGTTCCACTTTCTCCGCCAGATTCATCGTCAGGGCGATACGGCGACGCTGGAGATCGACTTCCACGACCTTGACCCTGACGACCTGACCGGTACTCACGACTTGATGAGGGTCTTTCACAAACTTGTCTGACAAGGCCGAGATATGGACAAGGCCATCCTGATGGACGCCGATATCGACAAAAGCGCCAAATGCCGTCACGTTTGTGACAACCCCTTCCAGAATCATATCCGGACGCAAATCCTTTATATCTTCAACGCCCTCCCTGAAGTGAGCGCTCACAAATTCCGGTCTCGGGTCTCTTCCCGGCTTTTCCAGTTCTTTCAGGATATCGACGATCGTCGGAATGCCGAAACGGTCGCTGACATACTTTTCGGGCTTGACTGTTTTGAGCAAACTTTCATTGCCAATCACATTTTTGATATCGGTACGGCTATCCTGCAATATCTTTTCGACCAGTTCATAGGATTCGGGATGAACCGCCGAGGCATCCAGTGGATTGTCGCCATCCGGAATTCTCAAAAAGCCGGCAGCCAGTTCGAAAGTCTTGTCGCCCAGACGTGGAATGGCGCGCAAATCGGCACGGCTGGCAAAACGTCCGTGTTTGTTTCTGAACTGGACGATATTTTCCGCGACGGTTTCAGTCAATCCGGAAACCCGGGTCAAAAGCGGAACGGACGCCGTATTGACATCGACACCCACGGCATTCACGCAATCCTCAACGGTTGCATCCAGCGACCTTGCCAGTTTTGTTTGTGCAACGTCGTGCTGGTACTGGCCCACACCGATCGATTTCGGATCGATCTTGACCAATTCCGCCAAAGGGTCCTGCAAGCGGCGGGCGATCGACACGGCACCACGCAAGGATACATCCATATCAGGCAATTCATGCGACGCGTATTCCGAAGCGGAATAAACGGAAGCACCCGCTTCGGAAACGACGATCTTGTCGATTTTCCTGCCGTTGACCATTTTGAGGAGATCCCCTGCCAACCGGTCTGTTTCACGTGAAGCAGTCCCGTTTCCGATAGCGATCAATTCGATACCGTATTTCTGTACCAGACTGTAAAGCGTTTTAAGCGAACCGTCCCAATCGTTTCTGGGCTGGTGCGGATAGATGGTTGCCGTATCCAGAACCTTTCCTGTCCTGTCGACAACGGCAACCTTCACGCCTGTACGAATGCCGGGATCAAGCCCCAGTGTCACTTTAGGCCCTGCGGGCGCAGCCAGTAACAGGGCTTTCAGATTTCTGGCAAAAACCGAAATGGCCTCTGCCTCTGCATTCTCCCTCAAACCGGTCATCAATTCGGTTTCAAGATGGGTGGACAGACGCACACGCCATGCCCACCGGACACACTCCAGCAACCATTTATCGGCTGACCGGTTCCGGTTCTGGATATTGAAAGCCGCCGCTATTCTCGCTTCGCAGGCATTGAACGGATCGTCCCATCTCGGACGCTGTTCTTCAGAATCGAGCCTGATTTTCAAATTCAGGATTTCTTCACGTCGCCCCCTGAGCAAAGCAAGCAATCGGTGGGAAGCGATCGTTTTGATCGTTTCCTGATAATCGAAATAATCCGAAAAACGGATGCCTTCCTGTTCTTTTCCTTCAGTTACTTTCGATTCGATGACACCATGTTCCTGAAGATAGGTTCTCAAGGCATTGATCAGGGAAGCCTCTTCCGAGAATTTTTCGATCAGAATCTGGCGTGCGCCATCCAGTGCCGCCTTCACGTCGGCAACCCCCGGATTGTCTCCATCCTCCGTACTGAAAGCGGCTCGCAGGTATTTCGCTGCTTCGGTTTCAGGATCAAGCTCAGGGTTTTCCAGCAAATCATTGGCAAGTATGTCCAGTCCGGCTTCCGCTGCCATTTTCGCCTTGGTTCGGCGTTTTGGCCGATAAGGCAAATAAATGTCCTCAAGTTGCGACTTGTCTTCTGCACCAGAAATCGCCTCAAGCAGAAGAGGAGTCATTTTTCCCTGATTTTCAATCGATTCGATAATGGCTGCACGACGCTGCTCGAGTTCGCGGAGATACACGAGGCGCTCCTGCAACTGGCGCAGTTGCACATCGTCCAGGCCACCTGTCGCTTCCTTGCGATAGCGTGCGATAAAAGGCACTGTCGCCCCCTCGTCCATCAGGGCGATAGCCGCCTGAACCTGATGGACTGACACGGCCAGCTCACCGGCCAGACGTTGTTCAATTGATGCAAGCATAGCTGTTCTACACACAAAATAAAAACCGTGATGATACTCACTTCTGCCGGATTCGCCATACGCCAACACAAATTGGTATCTTTTTATTCCGGAAAAACAGGCCTAAATCAATTGTTTTTACCGGATTACCCTTTAAATTAAAAAGCTGTCCTGTTGAAATGGATCAGTTTCTTAACTAAAAAGGCTTCTTTTTTTTTATTTATAGAAGATAATGTACCTCTTTGGCAGAAGGTAAATGCGATTTTTGAGTGGCAATTGGTATGATGAATTTCACGCTGAAAGACATTAAAAAACAGTTTGGGGAAAAGACGTATTCTCTCGGAATCGAATACGTTCAGAAAAAACGCGTCCAGCAGATACAGCGTTCCGGGAACCTGATCCGTTCACAAGTCAAGGATGCTTCCGGCCAGACATACCAGCAAAATACTTTTATCAAATCCACGACTGAAGGCATTCAATTCCAGGGAACCTGTTCGTGCCCGTTAATACTGAATTGCCATCATGTGGCAGCCGTGCTGATGACGATTGTCCAGAAGAACAATATCGTCGGTAAAAATAAAAATGCCTCGACAGAAACGCCACTGTCGAACTGGGTACAAAAACTGTACTCCACGGTTTACCCGGCATCTCCCGATGCATCCGCCAAAACGGAAACACCGGAACCATCGCAGTATCGACTGCTTTTCATCCTGTCACCGGACCAGTCCGACAAGCGTTTGTTTCTTTCCATCTGCAAAGTTCGTTACAAACCGACAGGCGGCATTTCGGCGATTACATCCATTACCGATATCGACAGCCTGCTGACAGAACGGCCCAATTATTTTACAAAAGACGATGAAGAACCGATCCGGCTTTTCATCGCCATGCGAGCCGGATCGAACCTGCCAGTCCCCGGCACAATCGAGCCAAAGGGCAGTATTGGCGCCCGGCTGTTGAAAATACTCGTTACCCAAAAACAGCTTTACTGGACAAACGCCTTGTCCGATATCGCAAAAGGACTGGTTTTCCCACTGAAGGGCGCCTCTGCACGAGAAGCGAAACTCGACTGGGTTGAATCGGGTTCTTCAATGAAATTAAGATGGCAGTTTGTGCCTTCGGCAGACAAGACCCGAAAATCTTCCCCGACAATCGACTACATCCTGCCAACCGAGCCTGCCTGGTACATGGAAAACCTGAGTTGCGGTGAATTGATCCTGCCATCCGATTTTCCTGTTTTTTCGATCAGCGAGATTCAGGATCTGATCGCCCAGTCTCCGGCCATATCGGTTAAGGACAAAAAAACAGTCGCACGACTTCTGGCAGAAAAAGGCATTGAAGACATCGTGCCCCAGCCGGAACAGCTCAAGGAAAACGTACTGGAAAACATCACTCCACAGCCGATTCTTTATCTAGGCAGCAAACCTCATTTTTACAGTGAAACGGAAGCTCCCGTCTGGTTCGATTATGCCCAGCTGAAATTCGATTATGACGGACAGATTGTATTTCTCGACTCCTCCCTGCCGATCATCAGGCAAATCAGTGAAAATGAAATCGAGCGCATCATCCGGGACACTGAAGATGAAACAGCAACATTCAAACTGCTGAAGTCCTTCGGCTTCCATTCTGAAAATGGTTCATCCACTCCGCTGGCGAATATTCCAGGTGCCATCAGCATGGACTCGTCAACAGACTGGCTGCATTTCACACAGGATGAAATGCCGGTACTGGAGGAAAACGGCTGGAAAATCGAAAAATCGACCGATTACCGTTACGATTTGCAAAACATCGAAAAGTGGTACGCCAGCATTACGGAAAACGATGAGGATCTCGACAGGGACTGGTTCAATCTGGAACTGGGTATTGTCGTCAATCACAAGCATTTTTCAGTATTTCCATTGCTGCTTCCCCTCATTCAGAAGTATCCGGATACGTTCGATTATAAAAAACTGGATGAGCAGCCGGATACCGACTCGGTACTGGCGACATTGCCCAACAACAACAGGGTTGCTCTTCCCTGGAAAATGATCCGCCCGATCCTGCGTATTCTGGGTGAGCTTTATTATCTGGAGCAGTCGAAACCGGCCATTTCACTCCATCGTCTGGATTCAGCCCGTCTCGCCGAACTGGACAAGAATTTGCCTCTCCAGTGGATCAATGGTGCTGCATTGCTGGAAATGGGGAAAAAACTGCTCGCTTTCAACGGCGTCAAAATCGTCGCCCCGCCAAAAACATTGAAAGCGACCTTGCGCGATTATCAGACCGAAGGCCTTTCGTGGATGCAATTTTTGCGCGAGTATCATCTGGCCGGCATTCTGGCCGACGACATGGGTCTTGGAAAAACGCTTCAGACTCTCTCCCACATCCTTCTGGAAAAAGAAGCCGGGCGCCTGACAAAACCGGCACTGATCGTCGCCCCGACCAGTCTGATGAGTAACTGGCAGGATGAAGCCAGACGGTTCACACCTGAGCTGAAAGTCCTTCTGCTTCAGGGAAAAGAAAGGGCGAAATATTTTGCCGAGATCAAAAACGCCGATATCGTCCTGACAACGTATGCCTTGTTACCAAGAGACGAAGAAATTCTCCTGAGGCATGAATTTCACCTGCTGATTCTGGATGAATCGCAGTACATCAAGAATATCCGCTCAAAAGCGACACAGATCGCTTCCGTGTTGAAAGCGCACCATAAACTGTGCCTGACCGGAACACCTCTGGAAAATCACCTGGGAGAACTGTGGTCCCAGTTCCATTTCCTGCTGCCCGGACTTTTGGGGAATGAAAAAACGTTCAATAGCGAATTCAGGCATTCCATTGAAAGAAATGGCGATCAGGGAAAGCAGGAATTGCTGAACCGGCGCATCAAACCGTTCCTGTTGAGGAGAACGAAAGACAAGGTCGCCCGCGAATTGCCGATGAAAACGGAAATGGTCAGATATGTCGAACTGACGAATGCGCAACGGCAGACCTATGAATCCGTGCGCGAGCTGATGGATAAAAAGGTTCAGGAAGAAATCGCCAAACTGGGTATCGCGCACTGCCAGATTATTATCCTCGAAGCCCTGCTGAAATTGCGGCAGGTTTGCTGCGACCCCCGTCTTTTGAGGGGATCGGCCAAGAAAGCCAATACTTCTTCAGCCAAACTGAATGAATTGATGGAAATGCTGGACGAACTCCTTCTTGAAAAAAGGCATATTCTCGTTTTCTCCCAGTTCACAAGTATGCTGAGTCTCATCGAAACCGAATTGAAAAACCGAAGCATTCCTTATGAAATTCTGACAGGAGACACGACAGACCGCGCTTCCGCCATACGCAACTTCCAGGATGGAAAAGTATCTGTTTTTCTGATCAGCCTGAAAGCGGGCGGTGTAGGCCTTAACCTGACTGCAGCCGATACCGTCATTCACTACGACCCCTGGTGGAATCCGGCAGTGGAAAATCAGGCAACCGACCGGGCATGGCGCATCGGGCAGGACAAACCGGTTTTCGTTTACAAACTGATCGCAAAAGGCACGCTGGAAGAAAAGATCCAGGAGCTTCAGCAGCGAAAAGCGGATCTTGCGACGGCCATGCTGTCGTCCGGACAGGCGCAGCATGTACAGATCACACCGGAAGACCTTCAATCGATTTTCCGTCCACTGGAAGAAGTCGATATTTCCGAAGAATAGACAAAGAAAAACGCCTTGCCATTCTGGAATGGCAAGGCGTTCTTTTCTCTTGACGCAAATTACTTCTTCTTGCGTTTTGCGGCAGCAGTAACGACTGGCGCACTTCCGTTTTCCAGCAGGCTTCTCAGCATCCATGCATTTTTTTCATGAATCTGCAAACGCTGGGTCAACAGATCCAGTGTCGGCTGGTCATTGGCCTTGTCGGCAATTTCCAGAACTTCACGGGCTGTACGGGTGACTGTCTGCGAACCGATAATGACATCACGGATCATGTCTTCCGCAGCAGGAACACCTTCCGTTTCCTTGATGGAAGAGAGTTTCGCAAAATCTTTCATCGTGCCCGGAGCAGGGAAACCGAGCGAGCGGATACGTTCTGCGATCTCATCCAGCGCATTCCACAATTCGGTATATTGATCCATGAACATGACGTGCAAGGTCTGGAACATGGGACCGGTGACGTTCCAGTGGTAGTTATGGGTTTTCAGATACAGGAAAAAACTGTCAGCCAGCATACGGGACAAACCGTTACTGATGGCTTCTCTGTCTTTGTCACTGATTCCGATTTCAATTCCAGGGATATTCATTATCTTTCTCCTTCGTTATCAGATTGATTTCCGGGAAATCACATTTTTCGGGACTGAATATATCAGCGTGACAAGTCGCTTTGTTTCGGAAAGCAGCAATATCATTTTGATTTTGAAATATTGTAACGTTATTTCTGAAATTGTTCTGTCCGGCAACTTTTTTCCGACCATTGGAAATGGACTTTCATGACTTCTCAACCGACGGCAAGAAAACAATAATAAACCATTGTTATCAATGATTTAAACGAATTCAGCATCACAACAGATCGATTATTCTATACCAGAGCCAAACTCCGCAAAAAATAATTTTCAAAAAAAATTTCATTTTTCTTTTCAATTAGCCAGTGAATTTACGAAAATTTACCGATTTTCACCTTATACTTATTCTTGATACTTAAATATATTTGTTTTTCCATCTTAAAGGCCATATAAAACCAGCCTGTTTGGTGACGACTTGTTTAAAAGGGAAAGAACATGAAAATTGCGATCATAGGAGCCGGAGCGATAGGAGGCTACGTAGGAGTGAAACTGGCGTTAGCGGGAGAAGACGTCACCTTCATCGTGAGGGGAGCCAACCTCGAGGCCATCAAGAACAACGGCATGAAGCTGATAATGGAAGATGGAACCGAGCACGTCGCAAAAAACGTCAAAGCCACGAACAGCTACGATGAAGCGGGTCCGCAAGACATGGTCATTCTGGCCTTGAAAGCCCATCAGGTAGACGCGGTAGCGGAAGACGTGCCCAAACTGTTCGGGCCGGACACCGTCGTCGTCACCATGCAAAACGGCATTCCGTTCTGGTACTTCCACAAACACGGAGGTCCACACGAAGGCAAGCGCGTCCAGAGCGTCGATCCGACAGGACTCATCAGCGCCAAAATTCCGGCAGACCGCATATTGGGTTGCGTCGTCTACCCGGCTTCCGCATTGATCGCTCCTGGCGTCGTCCAGCACATCGAGGGAGACCGTTTCCCGATCGGCGAACTCGACGGAAGCATCACCGAGCGGGCCCAGAAAGTGTCCGAAGCCTTCATCAACGCCGGCTTCAAATCGCCGATTCTGGAAAACATCCGTTCGGAAATCTGGTTAAAGCTGTGGGGCAACCTCACCTTCAACCCCATCAGCTCCCTGTCGCACTCCACATTGGTCGACATCTGCCAATTCCCGTTATCGAGAGAGCTGGCAGGAGACATGATGATAGAAGCCCAGAGAATCGCCAACAAACTCGGCATCGAATTCCGTGTTCCACTGGAAAAGAGAATCCGTGGAGCTGAAAAAGTCGGCAAACACAAAACCTCCATGCTGCAAGACGTAGAAGCGGGAAGAGCGCCGGAAATCGACGCCCTCGTTGGATCCGTTGTTGAACTGGGACGCATCACCAACACAGCCACCCCGCACATCAACACCGTCTATGCGTTGGTCAAACTGCTGGCCAAAACCATGGAAGAAGAAAACGGCAAAGTCAAACTGGAATCCTGTTGAATCGGCGATAAAAAAAAACGACACAAACCCCTGTCCTGTCCCAACAAACAGGACAGGACAACCAGAAAGCATCCCAAGAGACCCAAAATGGGGGAAAATAATGCCCTAGGACATTAATTCTCGTTAGGCCCCAAAAAGAAACCTGACAAACCCTTTATTTCCTATAGAGACATAAAATCATGGCAGCAAAAAAAATCAGCTCATTCCATCCACCACAACGCGTCCTGATGGGCCCGGGCCCCTCCAACATCAACCCGCGCGTATTGGCCGCAATGAGCCTCCCCGTCATCGGATACATGGATCCGGCCTTCGTCGACATGATGGCCGAACTCAAAACCCTGTTACGTTATGCCTTCCAGACAGACAACCAGCTGACCTACCCGATCTCCGGGCCCGGTTCCGTTGGCATGGAAAGCTGCTTCGTCAACATGGTCGCTCCTGGCGACAAAGTCGTCGTCTGCAGAAACGGCGTCTTTGGCGGTCGCATGATCGAAAACGTCGAACGCTGCAAAGGCACCCCGATCATCGTCGAAGGCACGTGGGGAGAACCCGTTGACCCGAACGCTGTGGAAGACGCATTGAAGAAAAACCCCGACGCCAGAATCGTCGCGTTCGTTCATGCCGAAACCTCCACCGGTTGCGTTTCCGACGCCAAAACCCTGGCAGAGGTCGCTCACAAACACGACTGTCTGACCATCGTCGACGCCGTCACCTCCCTGGCAGGCTGTCCGTTGAAAGTCAAGGAATGGGATCTGGACGCCGTCTACTCCGCCAGCCAGAAATGTCTGTCGTGCACTCCGGGCCTGTCCCCGGTCACCTACTCCGACCGCGTCATCGACTATGTTACGGGAAGAAAAGACAAGGTCCAGAGCTGGTTCATGGATTTGAATCTCATCCTGAACTACTGGGGTCACACCGTTCGTACCTATCACCATACTGCACCGATCAACGGCCTGTTCGCCCTGCACGAAGCCCTGTTGCTGCTGAAAGAAGAAGGCATCGAAAACACCTGGGCAAGACACCAGAGACACTATCAGGCCCTGAAAGCCGGCTTTGAAGCCATGGGTCTGAAATTTCTGGTCAAGGAAGAAAAAGACAGGTTGCCGCAGATCAGTACCATCATGGTACCGGAAGGGATTGACGAAGCGGAAGTCAGATCGAAATTGTTGTCTGAATTCAACGTTGAAATCGGTGCCGGATTGGGACCGTTGGCAGGCAAGGTCTGGCGTTTCGGTCTGATGGGATATACGGCGAACTCGGCCAATGTGATGTTGTGTCTGTCGGCTCTGGGTTCGATTCTCTCGAAGATGGGGTATCCGGTCAAGGTCGGTGAGGCTGAGGCTGCCGCTCATCAGTCTTATGCCAATCAGCATACGTCCATGGCTCAGAAGGCTCGCTCCCGCTCCTGATTCCTCTCTTCTATCCCTTTATTCATACGCCCGCTTAACGCGGGCGTTTGTGTCTGAAAGCGAGCTCCAGTAATATACGTACCTCGCATCACTTTTATTAAGCAGTGCGATACGTCGTTATACCTGTTCTGCCGGATCGTCATTAAGGAATAATCAATGCCGACCGGAGCGACTCTGATAGACTCGTCAAAACACAACCGGACAAGTCATCGAATTGATGTAAAGGATAAACCGTGCTGTACAGTATTCTGAAAATGATCATTGATGCCGCCACAACCATATTGGGTGGCGCTTTTCTGCTGAGATTTTTGATTCAGGTCGTCCGGGCCAGACCCCCGATGCGAATTGCCAATCTGATTTTCCAGTTGACCGACTGGGCAATCAAGCCTTTGCGCAAGGCTATTCCCGGTAAAGGCGGCTATGACTGGGCATCCATCGTTGCAGCCGTTTTGATGGCGGTAATTTCAGCCCTGTTCGACACCTGGCTGATCAATTATTTTGCCGTAAAAGTCATCGTTTTCCTGACAGCCCTGTCCCTTTTGCACTGGATTATCTATGGTTTCATGGGTCTGCTCGTAATCGAAGCCGTGTTCAGCTGGGTCAATCCTTTTGCGCCGGTCGCGTCGTTCGTCCGTGAACTGAATGCACCTTTGCTGAATCCGATCCGGCGATTCATTCCGACGCTGGGCGGTTTCGACTTTTCAACCCTGATCGCTTTTTTCCTGCTTCAAATCATTTCGCGAGTCGTCACCAACCTTATCCTGTCCAATCTGATATGACGAAGGAATGGTTATCCAGAACTAACGCAGGATACCGGATTGCCGTACAGGTCAGCCCGAATGCGAAAAAAACGGAAATTGTTTCGTCTGACGGTGAAGCCTTGCGCATCAGATTACAGGCACCACCTGTTGACGGCAAAGCCAATGAAGCGCTGGTTCAATTCATTGCGAAAAAACTTCGAACCCCAAAGAGGAACGTTAGCATAACGCACGGTCTTTCCGCAAAACACAAACTGCTTGAAATCGGTTTGCCCGACATCCCGGAAGAAGAGCTCGAAAAACAACTGCTTTCTTCCTGAACGTTTATTCAATCCAGAAATCAGGCAAGGCATTTCCTGTTTCAGATGTACTGGTTTCTCCCAGCATTTTTTTATAAAGCTGCCAATCGAAAAACGGGCCCGGATCGGTCTTTCTGACCGGAGCGATATGCTGATGACCAGTAATGGTTTTCAGGGAATAACGCCGACGCAACGCATCCGTCAGGGACACAAGCGTCTCATACTGCTCGGGCTCGAATGAAACAAAATCCGTCCCTTCCAGTTCGACTCCGACAGAAAAATCATTACATCCTTCCCGCCCCTTGAAAGATGAAACACCGGCATGCCATGCACGTTTATCGGCCGATACGAACTGGAACAGGCTGCCATCACGTCGTATGAAAAAATGGGAAGACACTTTCAGTGCGCGTAACTGGTCAAAGAAGGGATGCGCATTACAATCCAGTCGATTAAGAAACAGATCGGCGATACAATGGCCACCAAACTGTCCGGGAGGCAAGCTGATATTGTGTATAACCAGCAGATCGATTCCCTGATTGTCGGGACGATCGTTCTGGTTGGGCGAAGCCAGACGTGTCGCTTGCAGGCACCAGCCTTCTTTGTCGATATCCATGGGCAGTAGTAACTCGAGTGAAAGTATTTTCAATTAAAAACCATTATTGCCTTTCTTTCAAATGCTTTTGGAAACAGAACGCCTTGTCCTGCGCAAAATCACCCGAAAAGATTTTCCCGATCTTTGCAAAATGCTTCAGGACGCTGATGTCATGTGGGCATACGAACATGCCTTTACCGATCTTGAAGTGACTGTCTGGCTGGAACGACAACTGGAACGCTACCGGGAAAACGGTTTCGGCCTGATGGCCGTCATATTGAAAGCGACAAATGAACTGATCGGGCAAACGGGCATCACTCTGCAGGACTGGAATGGCCGTCATGTTCCTGAGATAGGCTACATCTTCAACAAGGCACACTGGCATATGGGTTATGCAATCGAAGCCGCTTCAGCCTGTAAACAATATGCCTTTGAGACACTCGGGTTCAATGAAGTGTATTCCATCATACGGGACAATAATATCCCGTCCCAAAAAGTGGCCACCAGAAACGGCATGGAAAAGATCGGCGAGACAATCAAGTTTTACTATAACGTATACATGCCTCACACCATTTACCGGATCACCCGGGACGAATACCGGAACAGCAATCAGGATTTCCTGGATGAGAAATAAGCGGCACTGTGTTCCCGGCAACAGAAAATTTTTCCGGAATGTTCCAATGCTTCCGAATCCGGGATATAAATTCCACATTCTTCACAACAGACCATCTGTTCCACTTCACCCCGCCTCTGAATATGGGGACGTGGAGGAGGGGAGGCATTCCGGAATGGATTTTCACCGTGCTGAAAATTCTGTCTGATGATGAAAATACGGGAACTGCGCCGCAATTTGGCAATAATTGCAGCGATGACCAAAGCGATAATCAGTAACCACATCCATCCCATTTCCAGTCTCCCGTACAAAGTCGCCTGTCCAGTAAAGCGGCTTTAACATCATTTACGACAATGATTAATTTTCTCTTCGTCTTTATAATGAAAACGAAACAATATTGAGTCTATCACATTGACGTTCTCAATCATGACCGACATTACAAACCATTTACAAACTATTACCAAAAACATTGAGGCAGCCGCCAGCAAAGCCAATCGTGGTCCCCATACGGTTCATTTGCTCGCCGTTTCCAAAACCCGGCCGCCAGAAGATATTCTTGAAGCAGCCGAAGCGGGGCAACTCGCTTTCGGTGAAAACTATGAACAGGAAGCCGTCTCCAAAATCGAGTCTATCCGCCAATCCCGGCCGGATCTGAAACTGGAATGGCATTTTATCGGCCCCATCCAGAGCAACAAGACCCGTTCCATTGCCGAGCACTTCGACTGGGTGCATTCAGTGGATCGGGAAAAAATCGCACGACGCCTTTCCGAACAACGACCGGAAAATCTTCCGCCGCTGAATGTCTGCCTTCAGGTCAATATCAGCAAGGAAAAAACCAAAAGCGGCGTATTGCCCGAAGAAGTGTCCGTTTTGGCAAAAGCGGTTTCGGCAATGCCGAATCTGCGATTGCGTGGTCTGATGGCTATCCCGGAACCGGAAAGCGATCCGGTGAAACAGCGCGAGCCTTTTTCTGCAATGAAAACCCTGTTCGACCAGCTGGTTCAGTCAGGATACGATCTGGATACCTTGTCCATGGGCATGTCGGACGATATGGAAACCGCCATACAGGAAGGCGCGACAACCGTGCGTATCGGCACAGCCATCTTTGGCAAACGGAGTTATCCGGACAAACAGTGAACGGACAAATTTTTTAAGCCAGCCGGAAATTATTTTTTTCGTCTGGCAAGAAACCCCAGCACGAATGACAGAACCGGTTTGAACCGGCGCCATGTTTTGAACAGGACTGTTGCCGATACAGCCCATGAAATGATGCGGCGTGGGCGCAACGCCAGCAATGTCAGAATAACAGGTGCGACAACAAGAGGATTTTTCTTGATCTTGTTAAAGCCGCTCAGGAACCCGAGACCTTTCGACACAATATCCGGCATCTGAAACAGTGAAAGCGCCTCGACCGCCAGTTTCTCGCGCAAAAGAGCGCTCTGAACCAGTAGTTCCGCCTTTCGTTTCGTCATTTTGTTGGATGAGTCAGCCATCGGGTATAGATTTATTTATGCTCAGGATGTCAGACGATCGATATCTTTTGCTATTTCCTGACATGTCAGGGCCAGCATCTTCGGTTTTCTGGCAAAGCTTCTCTTCACTCCGATAGCGATTCCCAGCGTGACCAGTCCGAAAAAGACAATCAGCCCGATCATGGCAGGTATCCGGTAGGATTCCCAGCAAAGGACGATGATCAGGATAACGGCAAGCAATATCGTCAGCGCAAGGCAAAAGAGACCCGCGAGCGATAACAAAAGATAAGCGAGAAGACGAGTCCATTCCTCTTCCACTTCTATTGAAATCAGCTCGAAACGTGTCTTCAGGATGGCAAGTACCGTACCCGCCACCCTGACAAAAGAATCGCCCAATGCCATAAGCTATCCGTAAACTTTATTTTTTACGAGCAATCAGGATGCCGACGAGAACACCGACGGCGGCAACGATACCGGCTGCTTTCCAGGGATTTTCCTTGACATATTCCGCTGTACAGACTGCCGCATCTTTTGCTTTTGTAACAACGATGTCTTCCAGTTCGCCCAAAGCGAATTTGGCGTCGACGAGCGTCGATTCCAGTTTCTTCTTGGCATTCTGGTAGGTTTCGCTTCCCTGATGCGTACTGTTTTCCAGTACTTTTTCAGCGTCGTTGATGATCGATTTCAGGCTTCCCATCAGTTTGTTACCGGATTGTCCTGCATTTTCCAGAATTTCCATATTCTTTCCTCCCTTTTAACTTATGTAAAAAGTGTATTTCGACAATGAATAATTTAACAGACAAGCACGACAATTGCCAAAAACTTTATGCGTTTTTCATAGGATAAACCTTAACGTAACGCATAGTCCAGTGCAATGCCGAGGAATATAAACGCACCCAGCCAGTTATTGTGACGAAAAGCGAAAAAACAAGCGTTTCTGTCACGATTTCTGATCAGTCTGTAATGATAAGCTGCACACAAGACAGCCAGTGACCAGCCCATGACAAACCATTTTCCCAAACCGGTGAAAATTCCTGCAAACAACACGATGATGAGCATCATGAAATAGCAGGCCATCACCGCCAGCACATCATAACGGCCGAAGGTAATGGCCGACGTGAAAATCCCGATTTTCAAATCGTCGTCACGGTCCACCATAGCGTATTCAGTATCGTATGCCAGCGCCCAGAAGATATTAGCCAATAACAAAAACCATGCGATCCAGGGCACATTATTTTGTACCGCTGCAAACGCCATCGGAATGCCGAACCCGAAGGCGATACCGAGATAAGCCTGAGGCAAGGCAAAAAAGCGCTTGAACAGTGGATAAGTGGCCGCCACGACAAGGGCAATGACGGACAAACCGACAGTCAGCCAATTCAGGGACAACACCAGCAAAAAGGACAAAAACGCCAATGAGCAGGCGACCCAGACAGCTTCGAGCGGCCTCAGTTTTCCGGACGTGAGCGGTCGATCGGCGGTTCTTTTGACATGCCTGTCAAAGTCCCTGTCGGCAAAATCGTTGATAGCACACCCGGCCGAACGCATCAAGACCGTCCCGAGAACAAAAACGAGGACCAGATACCAGTCGGGCTTGCCATCAGAAGCGATCCACAGGGCACATAAAGTCGGCCATAACAGCAAAAGGGAACCGATCGGCTTGTCGAGACGCACAAGTCGCAAATACAGCATAAACCGGTTTTCCATTACATCAGATTGTGTGGTCATTCCAAGGCAAAACAATTGAATTGATAAATTAAAACCCGATCAGACGTTCAGGTATTCTTCCCTGTAATCCAGCCATCGCGCAAGATGTTTTGACATAATCGTATCGCTGTCCGGCAATTTGCCGTTTAACAGGTCTTCGGCAAGCGACGCCGCTTTTCCGATCAGGTCAACATCTTTTTCCAGATCGGCAAAACGCAGCATGGCCTGTCCGGACTGGCGGGCGCCCAGAAATTCTCCGGGCCCCCGGATTTCCAGATCGCGCTGGGATATGACAAACCCGTCATTCGTTTCCCGCATCGTCATCAGCCTTTTCTTCGCCGTGTCTCCCAGAGGTTTCTGATACATCAAAAGACAAACACTGTCGATGCTTCCCCGACCGACACGTCCCCGTAACTGGTGAAGCTGCGACAAACCGAAGCGTTCCGCATGCTCGATAATCATCAGGGACGCGTTCGGGACATCCACGCCGACTTCAATAACCGTGGTTGCAACAAGCACATGAATCCGCTTTTCCAGAAAATCCGTCATGACCGCCTGCTTTTCCGCCGCTTTCATGCGCCCGTGTATCAACCCGACAGACAATTCATTCAGTGCTTCCGTCAGAATCGCATGCGTTTCGACCGCTGTCTGCAACTGCAAGGCTTCTGACTCTTCGATCAGCGGGCAAACCCAGTAAACCTGCCGTCCGCCCAGTGTCGCCGCATGAATCCGTTCGATGACCTCATCACGACGTTTTTGATCGATCAGTCGCGTCACAACCGGTTTTCTGCCCGGAGGAAGCTTTGCAATAACGGAAACGTCCAGATCGGCATAAAAAGTCATCGCCAGCGTTCTGGGAATCGGGGTGGCACTCATCATCAGCTGGTGCGGAATGATTGACTCGGCATTTCCTCCCTTGTTTCTCAACACAAGCCGTTGGCCGACGCCGAAACGATGCTGCTCGTCGATAATAGCCAGCCCCAGATTGGCGAAACGGACGCTCTCCTGAATCAGGGCATGTGTTCCGACAATGAATTGCGCCTCTCCGGACCCGATCAGGGACAATACCTCTTCCTTTGCCTTCTTTTTCATGCTGCCGTTCAGCCAGACAACAGAAATACCCAAAGGCGCCATCCATTCATTCAATCGCTGAAAATGCTGCTCGGCCAGAATTTCAGTCGGAGCCATCATCGCTACCTGAAAACCATTATCGATGGCTTGACAGGCAGCAATGGCGGCCACCACCGTCTTGCCACTGCCGACGTCGCCCTGAAGCAATCGCTGCATCGGCCAGGCCTTCACAAGGTCTTCGCGGATTTCGGCAACTACTTTCTCCTGTTCGTCCGTCAGGGTAAAAGGCAAACTCCGGATGAATGCTTTTGTCAGTGAACCCGGCGCTTTCAGGACATTCGATTTTTGACGGCGCCGCGCGATCTGGGCGCGCCTCATCGACAGTTGCTGCGCCAGAAGTTCGTCAAACTTCATGCGTTCCCAGGCCGGATGAGTACGGTCAAGCAAGGCATTTTCATCCGCATTGGCCGGGGGATTGTGCAAATAACGAATGGACTTTTCAAACCCGGGTAAATCCAGTTTGTTCAAAAGCGCATCAGGCAATGTATCCGAAAGATCGATTCTCTCCAGCGCCTCATTGATCGCCTTGCGCAAAAAATTCTGGGAAACTCCTTCGCTCGTGGGATAAACAGGGGTCAATGCATCGGGAAGAGGCGTGTTTTCATCGACGATTTTATAGACCGGATGAACCATTTCCATGCCGTTGAACCCCTGCCTCAGCTCACCGCGCGCCCGAACCCGCTTCCCGAGCGCCAGCTGCTTTTGCTGGCTGGCGTAAAAATGCAGAAAACGCAAAACAAGCTGGTTTGCACCATCTGAAAGGAAAACGACGAGTTGCCGCCGTGGCCGGTACTGGATTTCGGATAAAGTGATGACTCCCTCGGTCTGTATATGGCCGATCCGGCGGAACATGGCCTCGGCAAGACTGGTCAATTTCGTCTCATCCTCATAACGGGACGGCAAATGCAGCACCAGCTCCATATCCGTGTGGATACCGAGACGTTCCAGCTTGCCTGTATTCGTTTTATTCAAATCGTCTGTCCGGAGAGATGGTTAATTTATCCAATTTTCACAAGACCGTATTTCAAAATCCGTATGAGAATAGTTTAATCCGTTATCATAGGCCTTGATTTTATATTGACCCCGAACGGATTCAAAAATTTTATCCATTTATGAAACTGACACGGAAAAGCGGCATACTTCTTCATCCTACCTCATTACCGGGCCCATACGGTTGCGGAGATCTGGGAACCGAGGCTTATAACTTCGTCAACTGGCTGGTATCCGCACGTCAGTCTTTATGGCAAATGTTGCCGTTGGGCGATATCGGTGCTGGTAACTCCCCCTATATGAGCCCTTCTGCATTCGGCGGAAACGTCCTGCTGATCAGCCTTGAAAAATGCCGGGATGCAGGATGGCTGAAAAGTGAAGAACTGATTCCGGATTCCGCTTTCGAAACGGCTCGTGTCAATTATCCGGCCGTTTCGCGATACAGGATTGAACGCCTGAAACTGGCGTCAAAGCGATTTTTTGACTCGACAGAAAAAAATCCGCTGAAATCCTTTCTCGATTTTTGCCAAACAGCGGCTTTCTGGCTCGATAATTACGCTCTTTTCAAATCCATCACTGACATTTACAAGACTGAAGAATCCGGCTGGCAAACATGGCCAAAGCCTCTCGCGCAACGCGACAAAAAGGCCCTGTCAGAGTTTTCCGACAATCATGCCGAAGAAATACGCTTCTGGAAATTCTGCCAATGGTGCTTTCACGAACAATGGACGGATTTACACGCTTATTGCCATTCAAGAGATATCGATATTATTGGCGACGTGCCTATTTTCGTTTCATTGAACAGTGCTGATGTCTGGGCCAATCCGGAACTGTTTGAACTGGATGAAACCGGTTTTCCGACTGCCGTTGCCGGTGTTCCTCCTGACAAATTCAGCGATACCGGCCAGCATTGGGGCAATCCCCTCTATCGCTGGAAAATGCATGCCAATACCGGTTATGACTGGTGGGCCCGTCGCATGAAATACATGCTGCAACTGTACGACACTGTCCGGATCGACCATTTCCGCGGTTTTCAGGCTTACTGGGCCATTGCTGCCGATGCAAAAAAACCGTCAGAAGGCCAATGGATGCCGGGGCCGGGGGATTCTTTTTTCGATGCCCTGAAAAAAGAACTCGGTTCGCTCGGTTTCATAGCGGAAGACCTCGGCGTCATCACACCGGCAGTCAATGAACTGAGAAAGAAGTACGAATTGCCCGGGATGCGTATTCTGCAATTTGCATTCGACCATAACCCCGACAACCCCTATCTCCCTCACAATTACAAACCGGATACCGTCGTCTATACTGGTACGCACGATAACGATACGACCCGTGGCTGGTGGAGCTCGCTTTCCGAATGGGACAGGGACTTTACGCGCCGTTACCTGAGTATTAACGGCGAGTGGATCCAATGGGACATGATCCGTTCAGCCTGGTCGTCAACAGCGGCGTTTTCATTGACGCCTTATCAGGATGTCCTTGGCCTTGGTTCAGAGGCAAGGATGAATACTCCGGGTAACAGCACCGGCGCGTGGGGCTGGCGTTTTTCGTGGGATCAGGTTGAAGGCTGGTATTCCGATTTCCTTGCCCAAATGACAGAAATATACGGACGCACTTATTCTCGCCATTAAACACGGATATACTGTCGATTTCCTGAAAACTATTTGTTTTTTATTCATTTAGGCTATTGAAGTAAAGAATGGCCTGTTTTGGCATGTATACACTTTCCGATTTCGATTTTGATTTACCAGAGGAATTGATCGCCCAATTCCCTTTACCTGAACGCAGCGCTTCACGCCTGTTGCTTGTTGACGAAAAAAAGATCGCCGATTCCCGTTTTTACCACCTGATCGACCATCTGTCCGAAGGCGACCTGCTTGTTTTCAACAATACCAAAGTCTTGAAAGCCCGCTTTTTCGGTTCCAAGGCTTCCGGCGGTAAAATCGAAATCCTGATCGAACGTATTCTCGATAACCGGAATGCATTGGCCAAAATCAGGGCTTCCAAATCCCCGAAAGCCGGCAGCATCATCCGTATCGACGATGAAATCGACGTGTCCGTTACGGGTAGGGATGGAGAATTCTTTATCCTGCAATTTCCTTCCGATATCTTCAAGATACTGGAGGAACACGGCCATCTTCCCTTGCCTCCCTATATTGAAAGGGCGGCCGACTCATTCGATGAAAAACGATATCAGACTGTTTTTGCCAGGGAATTGGGAGCGGTCGCCGCACCGACTGCCGGCTTGCATTTCGATGACGAATTGATGGAAAAACTCCGGCAAAAAGGCATCAGTTTCGCCTATCTGACGCTTCATGTCGGCGCAGGCACGTTCCAGCCCGTCCGCAGTGAAAACCTGTCAGAACACCAGATGCATACCGAGTGGTACACCATTCCCGAAGAAACCGTCGAAGCCGTCAAAACCGCGCAGCAGGGCAAACACAAGGTCGTCGGCGTCGGCACGACCAGCCTTCGTGCGCTGGAATCCGCTTCTCAAACCGGTAAACTGAAAGCCGGCAGTAACGAAACGTCGCTTTTCATCACTCCGGGTTATCAGTTCCAGACAGTCGATCACCTGATCACGAATTTCCATTTGCCGAAATCGACCCTGCTTATGCTGGTTTCCGCTTTTGCAGGATACAACCTGATCAAAAAAGCGTATGCGCATGCCATTGCCGAAAAATACCGTTTCTTCAGCTATGGTGACGCCATGTTGCTGAAATGCATTTCCCATAAAAACGGCTGAGCCGATTATTGACCATTTCAACCGGGAATCAGACACATGCTTGATTTTGAACTTATCAACACCTCGTCAAATGCCAGAAGAGGGCGTTTGAAACTGGCACACGGCACCGTTGAGACCCCGATTTTCATGCCAGTCGGAACGTATGGTTCCGTCAAGGCCATGTCGCCGGAAAATCTGGACGATATCGAGGCACAAATCATCCTCGGCAATACCTTCCACCTCTGGCTTCGTCCCGGACTCGACGTCATCGGGCAGTTTGGCGGCCTCCATGATTTCATCGGCTGGGACAAACCGATATTGACCGACTCAGGTGGATTTCAGGTATTTTCGCTCGGCGCGATGCGCAAAATCAGCGAAGAGGGCGTCAAATTCGCGTCCCCCATCAATGGCAGCAAGCTTTTTCTGTCGCCCGAAATATCCATGCAGATCCAGCATGTGCTGAATTCGGACATCGTCATGCAATTCGACGAATGCACACCGTATCTGATCAATGACAGACCGGCGACCAAAGACGAAGCTGCCCAATCGATGCGCCTGTCTTTACGCTGGGGACAACGTTCAAAAGACGAATTCGACCGGAATGAAAACAAAAATGCCCTCTTTGGCATCGTACAAGGCGGTATGTTCACCGATTTGCGTGACGAATCTCTGGCCGGCTTGTCACAGATGGGATTCAACGGCATTGCCATCGGCGGTCTTTCCGTGGGTGAACCAAAGGAAGAGATGAACCGTATCCTGTCCCATATCGGGCCGCGCCTGCCTGCACACATGCCCCATTATCTGATGGGCGTCGGCACTCCTGAAGATCTGGTTGCCGGGGTTGCCAATGGCATCGACATGTTCGACTGCGTCATGCCAACCCGGAATGCCCGCAACGGATGGCTTTTCACACGCTTTGGCGATATCCGAATCCGCAACGCCCGATATAAGGACGACGGCAAACCACTGGATGAAACCTGCCAGTGTTACGCCTGTCGTCATTTTTCCCGTGCCTACATTCATCATTTGAACCGTGTCGGCGAAATTCTCGGGGCGCAACTCAGTACGATCCATAATCTTCACTATTACCTGCAGCTTATGAATGACATGCGTAAAGCCATTGAAAACGACCGGTTCAACGAATTTACCGCACAGTTTCATGCGGAACGACAAAGAGGCATATAAGCGATCTCTTTAATATTGACGGGTTGTCATTGCCCTGTTTTATTGAAATGACATCATTTCGCTTTCAATATTCAATGGATTTGGCCAAAAAAAACGTTATATTTTCCTGCAAACCGCATAAATGCATGAAAACACAGCGCATAGTGCTAGAATCCTGTGTTAAACAAAAATCCAAACTGGAGATGTTATGTTCATTACCAACGCATACGCCCAAACCGCTGCATCCGGTTTCAGCTTCGATAGCATGGGAAGTTTTCTTCCACTCGTACTGATGTTTGCCGTCCTGTACTTCCTGATGATTCGCCCCCAGCAGAAAAAACAGAAAGAACAGCGCGAAATGATCAGTGCCTTGACGGTTGGCGACGAAGTGTTGACTTCCGGCGGGATCGTCGGAAAAATCACGAAAGTTTCCGACAACTTTCTGACATTGCAGATCGCAGAAGGCACGGAAATCCTCATTCAGAGAGCATCCATTGTTTCAATGCTCCCGAACGGCACCATCGAAACGCTGTAACAGACCCAGAATATTGCGACTGGATTGCCAGTTCAGAATGAACCGGCATTTTCAAACCCTGAATCATTATGAATCGTTACCCACTCTGGAAATACCTCGTCATTGCCGTAGCTATCGTTTTCGGCATTATTTACACACTTCCGAACTTTTTCGGTGAATCACCTGCCGTCCAGATCAGCAGTGTCCGGTCGACCGTCAAAATCGATACTCCCATGATGGGGCAGGTCGAAAGCATATTGAAAGACAACAATATCGAGACTGACGGCATCTTCTTCGACAACAGCGGCATGCATTCGACCATCAAGGTCCGTTTTACCAACACCGAAGTCCAGTTCAGGGCAAAAGAAGTGCTCGAAAGCAAACTGAATGCCGATCCGGCTGACCCGACCTACAGTATCGCTTTCAATCTCTTGCCGAATACGCCGCAATGGCTCCAGAGCCTGCATGCCTTGCCGATGTATCTCGGTCTTGACCTTCGTGGCGGTGTTCATTTCCTGATGCAGGTTGACGTTGATGCGGCTTTGAATTCCAGAATCGCGGGTATGCAGACTTCAGCACGCAATCTCTTGCGTGAAAAGAACATCCGTTATTCCGGCCTGATCCGTGTCCGCGATACGATCGAAATGCAGTTTACCGATGCCCAGACTCGCCAGCAGGCTGAAAAAATCTTCAAGGGCCAGATGTCCGATGTCACGCTGCGTGAAGATGGCGGCAACAAACTGATCCTTTCCTTAAGCCCTGAAGCCGTCAAACAGGTCAAGGAAAACAGTGTCAAACAGAATATCGCCACCCTGTCCAAACGGGTCAACGAACTCGGCGTTAACGAACCGGTCATCCAGCAACAGGGGGCAGACCGTATCGTTGTCCAGTTGCCGGGCGTTCAGGACGTTTCGCGCGCCAAAGACATTATCGGCCGTACCGCCACACTCGAAGTCCGCATGGTGGATGAATCGGTTACCCGCGGCACCGAGGAATCCGTTGCCGTACCGCTGGGTTCTGAACTCTTCCGCCTCGGCAAGGGTGCACCAGTCGTCCTGTATAAAGACCCGGTCATTACCGGCGATTACATTTCCAATGCCTCCGCAAGCTTCGACCAGTACCAGCAACCAGCCGTCAGTATCGACCTGAACGGCGATGGCGGTCGCAAGATGCGTCAGGCAACACGCGGCAAAATCGGCAAGCTGATGGCCATCGTCCTGTTTGAAAAAGGCAAGGGCGAAGTCCTGACTGTCGCCTCCATCCGTGACGAACTGGGTTCCAAATTCCAGATCACCGGCATGAACACACCTGAAGCGGCGACCGATCTGGCCCTGCTCTTGCGCGCCGGTTCACTGGCCGCCCCGATGCAGATTATCGAGGAACGGACGATCGGACCTCAACTCGGCGCAGAAAACATCACGAAAGGTTTCCTGTCCACCCTGTACGGGTTTGCCGTCGTTTCCATCTTCATGATTCTGTACTACATGGTTTTCGGTCTCTTCAGCGTCATTGCCCTGTCGGTGAATCTTCTGCTGCTGATCGCCATTCTGTCTCTCATGCAGATTACGCTGACACTGCCGGGTATTGCCGCTATTGCGCTGGCTCTCGGTATGGCGATCGACTCGAACGTCCTGATCAATGAACGTATCCGTGAAGAACTCCGGATGGACCATTCCCCGCAAACGGCTATTTCAAACGGGTTCGCACATGCATGGGCAACCATTCTCGATTCGAACGTGACGACTTTGATCGCCGGCCTGGCACTATTGATATTCGGTTCCGGACCGATTCGCGGCTTCGCGGTCGTTCACGTCATCGGTATTCTGACGTCGCTTTTCTCTGCCGTCTTCGTTTCCAGAGGCATCGCCAATCTCTGGTATGGACGAAGAAAGAAACTCACGTCACTTTCGATCGGTCAGGTATGGAGAGGCCATACCCCGTCGGATTACACAAAAAATTAATTTATATACGGATAATTAACAGGACCGATTATGGAATTCTTTAGAATCAAAAAAGATATTCCCTTCATGCGCCATGCGCTGATATTCAATATCATTTCACTGATCACTTTTCTGGCTGCCGTCTTTTTCCTGTGGCACAAGGGATTGCATCTTTCCGTCGAGTTTACCGGCGGTACAGTCATGGAAGTCAATTACCAGAAAGCCGCTGATCTGGAAGGCATTCGTGGCACGATCAGGGAACTGGGATTCGGTGACGATTTTCAGGTTCAGAATTTCGGTCGTGCACAGGATGTCATGATCAACCTGCCCCTGCAGAAAGATGTGACCTCCGCAGAACAAAGCGCCAGGGTAATGGCTGCGCTGACCCAGCAGAATCCTGATGTCCATTTGCAACGGGTCGAATTCGTCGGGCCGCAGGTCGGGGATGAACTGACCCATAACGGATTGATGGCACTGGGAATGGTGGTCATCGGCATCATCATTTATCTGGCATTCCGGTTCGAGTGGAAATACGCCATATCGGCGATTATCGCGAACCTTCACGATATCGTGATCATTCTCGGGTTCTTTGCATTCTTCCAGTGGGAATTTTCGCTTTCAGTTCTGGCGGCCGTACTGGCGATTCTGGGGTATTCGGTGAATGAATCGGTCATTATTTTCGACCGGATTCGCGAAAACTTCCGCAAGATGCGCAAAGCGTCCGTCAAGGAAATCGTGAACCACGCCATTACCAGCACGATTTCAAGAACAGTCATCACCCACGGCTGTACCCAGATCATGGTTTTATCGATGCTGATTTTCGGTGGCCCGACCCTGCACAACTTTGCCATTGCACTGACCATCGGTATCTGTTTCGGCATTTATTCTTCCGTTTTCGTTGCTGCCGCCATCGCTATCTGGCTTGGCATCAAACGTGAAGATCTGGTCAAGCCGGTCAAGGAAAAAGGCAACGCCGACGGCGCTGTTGTCTGATCCGTGTTTATGAATGGTTTTGCTTTATTGTTTTAAAAGATTATTCCGGAGCTTCTGATGTATCAACATATTCAAGTACCCCAGTCCGGTGACAAAATCACGGTCAATCCCGATTTTTCACTGAACGTACCCGACCGTCCAATCATTCCTTTCATCGAAGGCGATGGCATCGGTATCGATGTAACGCCAGTCATGCGCAAGGTTATCGACGCTGCCATTGAAAAAGCCTACGGTGGCAAGCGCAAGATCGAATGGATGGAAGTTTATGCAGGCGAAAAATCCTTGAAAGTTTATGGTGAAAACGTCTGGCTTCCTGACGAAACCCTCGAAGCAATGAAAGACTTCGTCATTTCCATCAAGGGACCGTTGACGACCCCGATCGGTGGCGGCATCCGCTCACTGAACGTCGCGATGAGACAGCGCCTTGACCTTTATGTCTGCCTGCGTCCTGTCCGTTATTTTCAGGGAGTCCCATCACCGTTGCGTGAACCGGAAAAAACCGATATGGTCATTTTCCGTGAAAATACCGAAGACATTTACGCCGGCATCGAATGGGCTGAAGGCTCCCCGGAAGCCAAAAAAGTCATCGATTTCCTGACAAAGGAAATGGGCGTCAGCCAGATCCGTTTCCCGCAAACTTCCGGCATCGGCATCAAGCCGGTTTCCCGTGAAGGTACGGAACGTCTGGTTCGCAAGGCCATTCAATACGCCATCGACAATGACCGTCCATCCGTCACGCTTGTTCACAAGGGCAACATCATGAAATTCACGGAAGGCAGCTTCCGTGACTGGGGTTATGCTCTGGCAAAACGTGAATTCGGCGCCGAACTCATCGGCAAAGGCCCATGGTGCACATTCAAAAATCCGAAAACCGGCAAGGAAATTGTCGTCAAGGACGTGCTGGCTGACGCATTCCTGCAGGAAATCCTGCTGCGCCCTGCCGAATTCAGCGTGCTGGCAACACTGAATCTGAACGGCGATTACGTTTCCGACGCACTGGCTGCACAGGTTGGCGGTATCGGTATCGCACCGGGTGCCAACATTTCCGATTCCGTCGCCATTTTCGAGGCGACTCACGGTACAGCGCCAACGATGGCCGGGCAGAATAACGTCAATCCGGGTTCGCTGATCCTTTCCGCAGAAATGATGCTGCGTCACATCGGCTGGACAGAAGCCGCCGATCTGGTCGTTAACTCTATGCAGAAAGCCATTTCTTCCAGACAGGTCACCATCGATTTCGCCCGCCTGATGAACGATGCCAAACAGGTATCGACTTCTGAATTCGGCGATATCATGATTTCCTTCATGTAATGAAATCAACCGGCCGGAAGGTATTATCCTTCCGGCCTTTTTTATTTCTGTTGCTCTTTTGCGATTTCAGGACTGGCAGACATATTCACTTTCAGTCGCAAAAATAAAAAACTGGTTCATTGTTTATACCAATTTTGAAGCAGTTCGGTTATGATGGTTTTTCTAAACCATTGGTTAATTTAAAACAATAGTCTGGCAAATAACCGGGCGAAGTTGTTCCTGTTTAAGGAATACCATTTTCAGGATGCTGCAAAAAAGCTTCCTGCAATGTTTTTTAAGGAGAGAAGATGAAAACTTGGGTCCGTTTCCAACAAGGCGATGCAGTCAAATTCGGTACACTGGAAGGAGATACCATCAGCGTTTACAGTGGTAACATGTTTGACAATCCAAAAGCTACCGGCGAAACCGTAAAGCGTGCAGATGTCAAACTGATGACGCCTTGTTCACCCAGCAAGATGATCCTGTTGTGGAACAACTTTTACGCCCTTTCAAGCAAACTGGGCGTTGCCATTCCGGAAGAACCTCTTTATCTCCTGAAACCGAGTACTTCCTATATCGCTGACGGCGAAATCGTCAGGAAACCGAATTCCTACGACGGCAAAGTCGTTTACGAAGGCGAACTTGGCATCGTTATCGGCAAACGCTGCAAGGAAGTTTCCGAAGAACAAGCCAAAGACTATATCTTCGGCTATACCTGTTCCAATGACGTTACTGCCGGCCAGCTGATCCAGAAAGATCCTACCTTTGCACAGTGGACCCGCGCAAAAGGCTTCGACACCTTCGGTTCATTCGGCCCCGGCATTGTTTCCGGTATCGATGATCCGGACAAACTGGTTATCAAAACCATTCTGAACGATCAGGAACGCCAGAATTATCCTGTTGCCGACATGATTTTCCGTCCATTCAAACTGGTCAGCATGATCTCCCATGACATGACCCTTGAACCAGGCGACATCATCTCCTGCGGTACTTCCGTCGGCGTCGGTTCCATGAAACCGGGCAGCACAGTTGAAGTTGTTATCGATGGTGTTGGACATCTCGTCAACAAATACGAAGCCTGATCCCCGTATTACGTTCAAACGAACGGCAAACAGTAACAAACTGTTTGCCGTTTTTGTTTTTCCTCTTGCACCCCGGCTTCTTCCTCTTTCTTCCCGCTATCTCACGCCATCTTTCATTAATTTGATCAAAATCAGTCGAAACAAACTGTTACATATTCATTTGCTCAAAACCTTACGCTTAAAAGCATGGCAACGTATACTTCTTCACGTGCACAATTCGTTTAATTCATCCGAAAGGAAAAAGAATGAAAATCTTGAACAAATGCCTGATTGCCGGAATCGCAGCAATCGGATTAAGTGGGGCCATTCTTGGTACATCCGCCATCGCGGCTCCTGCAGACAGTGGCTATGACGGCTGTCCGATGAATATGGGCGGCCCCGGTCCGGGTAACTGCTACGTTGATCAGGATAACCGTGGCTACCATATGGAACGCTGGCATCATTACAGGCAGCAACGCCAGACGGCCCTTCACGATCAGCTGAAATTGAATGCGGATCAGGAAAAGGCATGGAAAAATTATCTGGCTGTCGTCGACGCCAACTACAATTCATGGAAGCCCATTTCACGCGCTGACATTGAAAAAATGACGGCACCCCAACGCATGCAAACCATGCTGGACCGCATGAAAGAACGTGAAGGCAAAATGGCCAACCAACTGGCTGCCCTCAAAACGTTCTATAACAAACTGACTCCGGAACAACAGAAAACCTTCGACAACGAGTCCCTGTTCAATCGTGGTTACCACAGGGGTGGCGGTTACGGTCACAGAGGTGGCCCGGGCCCAAGATAAGCAATCGTATTCATTACTCTCCTTCCTGTAACGCCTGACAAGACTGTCAGGCGTTTTTTTATGGAATAAGGCCCGCAAATCCCCTTTAATTTTGCCGAAACAGTATAATTTCTATTTTCGGCAGAATAAGGCCGAAGCCGTCTTTTACTGATTACAGATTTTCGCCATTTCCATGCTTGCACAACAGAAACAACTCATCTCGGGTTTATTACAGGATGCCGTCAATGCCATCATTGATGGACAAAGTCTCGAAAAACAACCAGTCGTTGCGCTGGAAAGACCACGGGATGCCTCTCACGGAGACATTGCCTGCAATATTGCCATGCAGTTGTCGAAACCCCTGAAAAAAAATCCGCGGGAGATTGCCCAGACAATCCTTTCTTCCTTGATGACCAACCCTCTGCATCAGGGTCTGATTGAATCGGGTGAAATAGCCGGTCCCGGTTTCATCAACCTGCGACTCACTGCATCGGCCAAACAGGATGTCGTGAAAGCGGTTATGGATCAAAAAGACAAATACGGATACAGCAATACCGGTACCGGCAGGAAAGTCATGGTCGAATTCGTTTCTGCCAACCCGACCGGTCCCCTTCATGTCGGCCATGGACGGCAGGGCGCACTGGGTGATTCCATCTCGGCACTCTTTGCTTCACAGGGCTACGATGTCACGCGTGAGTTTTACTATAACGATGCCGGTGTCCAGATCGATAACCTGACCTTGTCGGTTCAGGCCCGTGCAAAAGGATTGAAACCGGGTGAAGAAGGCTGGCCGGAAAGCGCCTATAACGGCGATTACATCGCCGACATTGCCACTGACTTTCTTGCCAAAAAAACGGTCGCGGCCCGCAACTGCGAAACCGTTACGGCATCCGGCGATCCGGACGACCTGAAATCGATCCGTGAATTCGCTGTGGCTTATTTGCGCAACGAACAGGATAACGATCTGAATGCATTCGGCATCCATTTTGACAATTTCTTCCTTGAATCGTCCCTGTATCGCGATGGCAAGGTCAAGGATGCGGTCGATACCCTGACCAAAGAGGGAAAAACATTTGAAAGCGAAGGCGCTCTCTGGTTGAGAACGACCGAATACGGCGACGACAAGGATCGTGTGATGCGCAAAACCGACGGTACTTATACGTATTTTGTGCCGGATGTCGCCTATCACATCAACAAGTTCTCGCGCGGTTTCGACAAGGTCATCAATATTCAGGGCAGCGACCATCACGGTACGGTAGCGCGCGTTCGCGCCGGTTTGCAGGGTGTCAACAAGGGAATACCTAAAGCTTTCCCGGATTATGTCCTGCATAAAATGGTGACCGTCATGAAGGACGGCGCTGAAGTGAAAATTTCCAAACGTGCCGGCTCCTACGTTACCGTTCGTGATCTGATCGAATGGTCCGGTGCAGGTGATGTCGTCCGTGGAAGGGATGCCGTCCGTTTCTTCCTGATATCCCGTAAGGCAGATACGGAATTCGTTTTCGACGTCGATCTGGCACTATCCCAGTCGGATGAAAATCCCGTATATTACGTTCAGTATGCCCATGCACGCATCTGTTCCGTATTTTCGCAATGGGGTGGCGATGAATCCGCTCTCGACAACGTCGATCTGTCGCCGCTGACATCGCCTCATGAATATGCGCTCTTGTCCAAGCTGTCGGATTATCCGGACATCCTGACCAGAGCACAGGAAGAATTAAGTCCTCATCTGGTCGCTTTCTATCTGCGTGAACTGGCTGGTGAACTTCACGGGTATTACAATGCAGAGCGTTTTCTGGTAGAAGACGAAACAGTCAAACTGGCGCGTCTTGCACTTTTGAAAGCAACCCGACAGGTTTTGCGTAACGGTCTGGCCTTGCTGGGCGTTTCCGCACCAACCAAAATGTGATTTCACTATGATGAACTTGAAAAATCAAAAAGGCGGTACATTCCTTGGATTTATCATTGGCCTGATTACCGGACTGGTTATTGCCGTCATCGTGGCCTTGTTGATAACCAGAACACCGATCCCCTTTGCCGGGCGTCAGGATAAACCTGAAAGCGCACCGGTACCTGCGACGGCCACCACACCGGCCACTGACCCGAATCAGGCCCTGTATGGTAAAGATGCCAAACCAGCGACCGATGCAGCGACAGCTCCAGTCACTACGGGTATGAACGGTGCGACGGTGACAACACCGGCGAATAACACTGGCTCTGCTGCTGTGTCGACAGAGGAAAAAGATCCTATCGCTGCCGCCATCAAACAGAAAGAAACGGCGAAAGCGGAAGACAAGTCGGTTTACTGGCTGCAGGCAGGCGCTTTCAAAAACAGAACGGATGCTGAAAACATGCGGGGCAATCTGGCATTGCTCGGGTTTGAATCGTCCATATCTGAAGCGACATCAAACAATGGAAAAGTTTATCGTGTACGCTTGGGACCTTACAAGAGCAGTAATGTAAACAGCGCTCACAGCAAACTGACGCAAAACGGTATTAAAACGACGATAACCCGAACCAAATAAATAAAATGATCAGATTATTTTATCGACTAATCGCCGCCGTACTGGTCGGCATGATGGCAACGGCAGCATTCGCTTCTCCCGCCAATCCACAAAAAAACGTTGATTATCAGGTTCTGAAAGTACCTCAACCAACCAATACCGGCAATAAAATCGAGGTCATCGAATTCTTCGGTTATTTCTGCCCTCATTGCTACGCATTCGATACGACGCTGACCAACTGGGCCCGGAAGCAGAAAAAGAACATTGTTTTCAAACGCGTTGCCGTCAAATTCAGTGAATCGATGGAACCGCACCAGAGAATGTTTTATACCCTGTCGGCCATGGACGAACTGACCAACGAACTTCACCACAAGATTTTTGAAGCGGTACAGGTGCAGCGAGTCAATCTGAGAACGGATGAACAGATTTTCGATTTCGTCGAAAAGCACGGCATCGACCGCAAGAAATTCGCTGAAATGTACAAGTCTTTTTACGTCAAGATGCTGGGCAACAAGGCCGTGGAAATGCAATCCACTTACGAAATCGAAGGCGTTCCCATGATTATTATCGACGGGAAATACCTCACTTCTCCCGCCATCGTCAGCTCCGGAAACCAGATGGACCTGACCGAACAGGAAATGCATGTCCAGACCCTGAAGGTAATGGATGCCCTCGTCGCCAAAGCCCAAAAGGAAAAAGCGGTATCCAGAAAAGGATCCAAAAAAGCGAAGTAATAAATACCTGAACCGAACAGGATGAACGGCTCTTGCATTGTCAAAGGGCCGTTTTTTTATAGCCGTTTCGTGCCCGGTAACCCATCAGGGATTCGTGTCCGATGCAAATCCGTTTTTCTTTCATCAATGTTTAGTACAATCGACGTTTATATATTGTTTTTTGAGTACTCAACCGATTAAACTTGTGGTTTCGACCAGTTCGTCCAACTTTCTTTTTTTATGAGATAAATCGATGGAAAACACAGACAACAAACCGGTAACTTCTCTTTTCCATACTGGCATTCTTGAGAACGAATTAAATTCTCCGTCCAGCGTGCCTCCTTCAAAAACGGTTCTGGAAGCATGGATAAAAGGGCTTGATGAACTCAGGAAAAAAGACAGCTCCGCCCAATGTTCGGCATTCGCTTTTAGCATTCTCGAAAAACTGCTGGGATATGACGCCAGTACACTTGAACTGAACACGTCGCCTGACCGTTTTTTCGATATATTCATTAAAAATACCGCCAAAGATGAAACAGGCGCTGCCGTGAAGATCATTGACGGTTTCGGCATCTCTTCCGCACAGGAAAAGACTTTCCTTGAAAAAGCATGGAAAAACGAGGAAGTCTCAAAAAGCGGGTTTTATCTGATGACCAACCTGAACGAAATCCGTCTTTATCCCGCTTCCCGCAAAGAAAAAAGCTTTGAACGTTTCAACCTCACCGACCTTTTGGAAGACGATGCCGCGTTCAAACGTTTCTACCTGCTGATGAATGCCGACAATCTTATGTCGGGCAAAACGGCAAAATGGCTTCATGAAAGTGCCGTAAAGTTGCTGCAGGAAAAATTGACAGGGACTTATCCGACCCTGAAAGAAATGTACGGCCCTGTTTATCAGGGTATTACCACCGGGCTGGACGAAGCTTTCATTGTCGATGAAGCGACCAAAACAAAACTGGTTGAAGAAGATCCCCGTTCTGCCGATATCCTGAAACCATTTGCAGATAAACAGGATATCGAAAAATGGGCAACGGAAAGCCGCTCGCTCTGGCTGATCTATACCCCCGCAAATCTATACAATATCGACGACTATCCGGCCATCAAAAAACATCTGGAATCATTCAGGGATAAACTGGAAAAACGCTCTGGTACCCAGAAATGGTATGAGCTTCAGCATGCCGGCGCCCATCCGGAAAAAATGTTCGGCCAAAAGCTCGGTTTTGCGAAAGAATCGGTCAATTCGACTTTTTCTGTCGATAAATCCGGAGACGTTTTCGGACAGGGCGGTTTTTACACGACCGAATCCGATTACTATCTCGTCGCCTTGTTGAACTCATCCCTGTTCTGGTATCTGATCAGGCAGAGCTCAGCCAAAAAAGAAGATGGCGTCTATGAATTGACCGCCACACAGATTGAAAACCTGCCGATTCCGGATGCGCCCGGCCTGATCCGCGGAAGAATGGGACAGCTCTCCGATTACTGCCAGGACACGGTTCTGACCCGCAACGATCTGGTCAAACATTTCCGGGGCATGACGGCATATAACCTGTTGCCGGATGGCCTGTCTTCCAAACTGACCCAGAAACTTCATAACTGGTTCGCGCATGAATTCGATGCCTTCCGCTCCGAAATCAACACATCCTTCAATACGGATATTGCGGCAGACGATTTGCAGTTATGGAACGATTATTTTTATCAGGAAAGAAAAAAAGTATTCGACCTGAATGCCGACATCGCTCATGCCGAATATGAAATCGACCACGTCGTTTACGAACTTTTCGGCGTCACAAGAGATGAGATCGACCTGATCGAAAGACTCTGATATCAATGGACCGTTGGAGTGAGGGTTTTACTTCACTTCAACGCCTCTGGCCTGCAAATCTGCATGGTAACTCGAGCGAACCATCGGACCGATGGCGGCATGTACAAAACCCATCCTTGTGGCAAGCTGCCGCCATTTGTCAAACGTCGAAAGATCGACATACCGCAAAACCGGCAAATGGCTGGAAGAGGGCATCAGATACTGTCCAATCGTCAGCATGGAAACCCCGTGTTTTCTCAGGTCTTCCATGACCTCGATAATTTCCTCATCCGTTTCTCCAAGTCCGACCATCAGCCCTGACTTTGTCGGGACATTGGGGCACCTTTCACCAAAGGCTTTCAGCAGATTCAGGGACATCGAATAATCGGCCCCGGGTCGAGCCTGCAGGTACAAACGCGGAACCGTTTCAAGATTATGGTTGAAAACATCAGGCGGGTTCTGGCAAAGCGCGTCAAGTGCCCTGTCCACTTTCCCCCGGAAATCTGGCGTCAGTATTTCAACCCGGGTATTCGGGGAATGCAGTTTGATTGCCCTGATGCATTCCCCGAAATGGGAAGCCCCTCCATCGCGCAAATCATCCCGGTTGACTGAAGTGACAACGACGTAAGACAGGCCCAGAGCCGATATGGTTTTGGCGAGTCGCAGAGGTTCTTTTTCATCGAGCGGATCAGGACGGCCATGTGCAACGTCACAAAAAGGACAGCGACGTGTACACCTGTCGCCCATCACCATGAAAGCGGCTGTCCCGTTCCCGTAACATTCTCCCCGGTTCGGACAACTCGCTTCATCACAAACCGTTACGAGTTCCTGTTCCTTCAACAGGTTTTTAACTTCATGAAAATGGGATGAATACGAACCGGCCTTTACCCGAATCCATCCCGGTTTGGGCAATTTTTCAGCGGGCTGGATCTTTATGGGAATGCGCGCTGTTTTCAGCGCTCCTTTTTGTCTGTGAATGTCGCCATTCGACGGGACTTTCGTTCCTGAATCTTTTTCAGACATTATCCTGACTCCATCCGTTTTTTATTGTTCCCGCGTCAAATCCAGCCTGGTGGCCAAGGCATCGACCAGTTCGGACTGAATGTCTTCAAGACAGCAATCGATACCAAGCGATTTCATATCAGTGACGCTCAATCCCGCATATCCGCACGGATCGATCCATGTAAAGGGTTCAAGATCCATGGCAACATTCAATGCCATTCCATGATAAACGGTCCCGTTGCTTTTGACCTTCAGGCCCAGCGCCGCAATCTTGGCGCCCTGATGGATGCCATACTCCGGCAGCTGCGGAATGTAAATGCCCGGCGCTCCGGCACGTCGTTCACCAATGATATTATGGCTAGCCAGTACATCGATGATGGCCGCTTCAATTCTGAAAACCAGCTCGCGCACGAGCAATTTATCTTTAAAGCGCCGGCGCAAATCAATGAGGGGATAAACAACCGCCTGCCCCGGACCGTGATAAGTGACTTCACCACCCCGGTCTGTCTGGACAACAGGTAACTGATGGGCATTCAGGATATGGGACATGTCGGCCGCCTGACCGAGGGTAAAAACAGGCTCATGCTCCACAACCCATATTTCATCCGGTGTTTGCCTGTTACGACACACGGTAAACTCGCGCATTTTCTGAAAAACAGCTTCATACGCCATGCGACCGAGCCGTTTGACAATCAACGGGACAGCGGCAGTCTTATCGTTCACACAGGCGTTTTCCATGAATGCCCGAACCTTGTCACTTAAAGGACAATCTTCACCATCGGATGGGAAGACAAGGCTCTGTACAGGTTATCGAGTTGCTCCCGGCTGGTTGCCTTGACCGTCGCCGTCAGGGAAAGATAGTTACCCTGCGAAGACAAACGCATACCAAGCGTGGTGGCATCGAAAAGAGGATCGTGCAAACGAATGACGTCTGTCATTGTCTGGGCAAAATCGTCTCTTTTTTCTCCCATGATCTTGATCGGGAAATCACAGGGATATTGGATGGGATCTTCATTGCAACCGCAGCTCATAATGGACTCCTTCTATTTAAACCATAACCGGATAGTATCCCAGATTATGCCCAGAAAACTGGCTACATTGATCTGCTCCAGCGCAAGCACAGGCAGCTCGGCAATGACTTTATCACCAACGAGTATCTTCAGTACACCCACCTGTGATCCTTCATTAATTGGGGCGATCAGTGGATCGTTTCGTTCCAGCACCGTTTTAAGCCGGGATATTTCCCCTTTCGGGACCGATACATAGGTATCGACATTAAACCCGATATCGACATCCCCGCTTGATCCTTTCCATACTTCTGGCGATGCGACAACCTGATTTTTTTCATACAACCTGATCGTATCGAAGTTCTGGAATCCCCAGTTCAACAGCTTCAGACTTTCCTGCGCCCGGGCCTGATCAGATACGGCACCGACGACAACGGACAGCATACGGCGTTCCCCCAGAATACTGTCGCGTCGGGCAGAAACGACCATACTATCCCTCACACCGGCAGAAGCCACAAGGCCATCTACCGTTGGATCGACCCACAAAAGCCGGTTGGGATTGCGCTGGGTGATTTTGTTATAAGTGAATTCCCGCGTGGAAAAACCGGAATAATAATCAGGGTAGTCACGCATCAGATTGACTGCCAGTACCGACAAGTCATTCGGTGTTGAATAGCTGTCCTTATCGGCCGTTTCGTATGGATGCGTAAAATTTGTCGATTTCATCCCCAGACGAACCGCTTCCCGATTCATCAGGTCAACGAATGACTTTTCGTCTCCGGAAACGGCCAATGCGAGTGTCAGCGCAGCATCCTCGCTCCCCTGAACAATCAGCCCGTCAAGCAGTTGCTGTATCGTCACTGAACTGCCCGGCTGAAGGAACATTCTGGGACCGCCCGATTCCATTGCACCGATTTCATCACTGACAGAAACAGTCTTGTCCAGATTCAGCTTTCCATCCTTTATCGCGCCAAAAACAAGATAAGCCGTCATCAGGCGGGCAGGCGTCCCGGCCCTGATACGTTCCTGACTGTTACTGGACGCCAGAACCTGATTGCTGACGACATCGATCAGCAGCCACGATCTCGATGTGAGTGTCGGGGCAGCTACACCGGCGGCATGGACGTTAAAGAGAAAACACCAGAAAAACAGGAATAAAACGACGAACTTGCTTTTTTTCATGAAAATATAGTGAGAATCGGTACCCGATCCTTGCAGCTTTCGGCTCAATGATGGAAAACGGTGGTGATGATATTACGAATATGGTGCAGTTTATGATTGAAAAGATGATCGGCACCAGCCACAACCACAACGGACAAATCCTGCGGTCGCGCCCAGTTGAACACATCCGGCAAGGGAACGACTTCATCCAGTTCGCCATGAATCAGCAATGTATCGGCAGGAACGGAATCGACGGCCCACTTTCCGGCTGTGGCACTTACAAATACCATTCGTTCCGGTGGTTGGCCTTCCGCTGCGAGTTTCTGTCGCAATCTGGACTGGACGTAAGTTCCAAATGAAAAACCGCCAAGAACGACAGGCAAGCCGGGATATTGTTTTTTGATATGGTCGAGAAGAACGGCCATATCGTCGGTTTCACCATTCCCGAAATCGTGCGAGCCTTCAGAAGCGCCAACTCCCCGGAAATTCATGCGTACAGCGATATAGCCCAGCGCGACAAACGTTCTCGCAATCATCTGGACCACTTTATTGCTCATTGTTCCGCCATAAAGCGGATGAGGGTGAGCGATCAAGACAATGCCCGACGGATCTGCTTTTGGCAAATCCAGCGCACACTCCAGTTTTCCGGCTGCTCCGGTAACAAAAAATAATTGAGTGTCTGCATTCATAAAATCACCTCGGTCAGCTTGATTTGCACATTGAACGACTTTTCCTTAAATAAGGAAAAGTCGCCTCATGTTAATAATTACTGTCTGTCTTGTAAACAGAACCAGACAGGCAGACTGACAAACAATTGAAATTCACCCCGGCAGCATTTTGTCGGGTGGCACTATCTGGAAGCCACCATCCAGTTCAGGATATCGCCGATAACGGCATCGGTCGCCTGAGCCATGGCACGGACTCCACCGGCAGCATCTGCCGTCGTTGCCGGAATGTCGCGTGTAAAACTTTTTTGCGCGATCAGGTCTTTTCCCCTGAACAGGGACGCTCTCAGGGAGACATGACCGACACTGGCAGAAGGACTCGTAAAATGCTGGCCGAAATCCTCGATATAAACCCGAACGGTCAGGGTAGGCGACGTGGTTCTGAATCCCGTAACGGTACTGCCGGCTGAAGCAAGATAGGAATCGAGCCGGTTCTTGAAGAGTTTCGCAGGATTGGTATTCCAGCTGCTTTCCGTGTAAAACCGTACCTGTTGGTCGTTAACGTAATTCAGGCGGTAATACATCAGATTTTCGCTCATCCATTCCGGCGAATGGACTCTCGTCCTGATCACAGGCATGTCATCCGGCAATTGAACAAGGCCATTCGTTTTCAACGGTCCGAAATCGTACAGGGTTGCAGGCGGTCTGCCATCGCCGAGAGCGCATGCACCCAGCAGGAAGACACTTAATATGGCGGCGACGAAAAGTCTGAACTGTTTTGACATCACGAGTCCCTTACTCAGGTAAATATACTAATTTCCGCTAGCGCTGAATCCGGGTTCACCTGGTCCCGGAGCAGGTCCCCTGGCGCCGAATAACAAGCCTGACGGTCTTTGTTTATATTGCTGCAAAACCTTATTGACGTTATAGAGCGTCGTTTTGGCATCTTCCGCAAGTGAATCCAGACGCTGTACCGTATCGCTGTCGACGTCACTTTCCATCAAAGCATTCGCTTTCTGTGTCAACGCTTTTACATCCTGAGATGCTTCGTTAATGGAAATAATCGTTTTTCTGGCCTCCATCGCGGTTTCAGGAAGCTGGCTGACTGTCGGTTCAAGCTGCTTTCCGACTTTTTCCCATGCCGCCGCGGCCTTGCTGATATTTTCAAACGTCCGGACCATCGTTTCCCGATTCTTTTCATCGAACAGGACGGTCAACTGGGTTGAAACACTCTGAACCTGTTTCAGGATATCCAGACCTCTCTGCTGCAATTCATTCAGCAAACTGGAGCGCATCTCGACGTGCGCAGGATTTTCTGCCGATGTCACCAGCCGTTTGTCGCTGGTCTCGTCATCATTCAGTTCAATGGAAGCGATACCCGTTACCCCCTGATAACTCAGGGTAGCAAAGGTCGATTCCGTCATTGGCGTATCTTCCTTGACTTCGAAATAAATCAGGATTTCACCGGGATCATCTTTGTTAAAACCGATATTGGTGACTTTACCGACATCCAGACCGCGAAACCGGACGGTTGCCTGCGGGTTCAATCCCGGGATCGACAAATTGGTCGCAATCATATATGGCTGCTTGACCGTTCTGTCCATATTGAGAAACCAGACGATCAACAAGGCTGCCGCTACCAGGCAAACTGTAAATAATCCTGCTATAAACGCATGAGATTTATTTTCCATCATTCCCTCTTATACCAATTTCGGCACTCAATTCCGGCAATGCCTCTATAACCTTGCTGCCCCGTTTACCCAAAAAGAAATCCTCGATAAACGGATGTCTGACTTTCAATACCTCTTCAGGAGGCCCGCTTGCGACGACCTTTTTATCGGCCAATACCGCTATTTGAGTAGATAACTCCAAAATAGTGTCCAGATCATGCGAAACCATGACGACGGTCAGCCCCAACTCATCATGCAAACCCTGGATGAGTTCCACAAAACTGTCGGACAGGGCCGGATCCAGTCCAGCCGTCGGTTCATCAAGAAAAAGCAGATCCGGTTCCAGCGACAGGGCACGGGCCAGTGCAACCCTTTTGACCATTCCCCCGGACAAGTCTGACGGCATCTTGATGGCGTCATTCGGAGTCAAGCCTGCCATCTGGAGCTTCAATAACACTGCCTCTTCAATCAATGATTCAGGCAACCCCCTCAATTCGCGCAATGGCAAAGCCACATTGTCGAAAACGGACAGGGCGGAAAATAAAGCTCCCTGCTGAAACAGGACACCCCATTTGTCATCAAGCTTTCTCATGGTGGCAGCGTCCGCTTTTTCGATATCGATGCCCAATACTTTCACCGTCCCGCGTGCCGGTTTCTGGAGACCGAGTATTTCCCGCAAAAGCGTCGTTTTTCCTGACCCCGACCCTCCCACAATGGAAACGATTTCACCTCGCCTGATCGTCAAATCCAGATCCTTGTGAACGACATGACTTCCGAACTGTGTCCACAATCCACGAATCTCGATGGCGATTTCTTCTTTTGTCTTCATCAGAATCCCACTCCCTGAAGAACAATGGCGAAAATGGCATCGGCCAGAATGACAACGGTAATGGAAGTCACCACGGAACGAGTCGTGCCTTCACCCAGACTTTCAGTATTGGGCTTGATTTTCAGGCCATAATAACAAGCGATCAACGCTATCAGAATACCGAACACATAACCTTTTCCAACCCCTATCCAGAAATTGGCGATCGGAACCGCATCTGGCAAAGAAGCCAGAAAATATGACATGGACAAGCCGATCTCGTAACTGCCTGCCAGCATCCCACCCAAAAGGGCAATCACGTCCGTCCAGATAACCAGAAGCGGCATGACAATAGACAGGGCGATGACTTTAGGCATGATCAGGCGGAATCCCTGCGGCAACCCCATGACCTGCATGGCACTCAACTCTTCTGTCACTCGCATGACCCCAAGCTGGGCCGTCATGGAAGACCCGGACCGACCAGCTACCAGGATGGCCGCGAGCAATGGTCCCAGTTCACGAAGAACGCTGATCCCCAATAAATTGACCAGAAAAACGTCACCGCCGAACATATGCAGCTGCTGTGCCGAAAGATAGGATAAAACGACACCGATCAGGAAACCGACTACGGCGGTAATTCCCAGAGCCTGTGCACCGGCGTGATAAATATTGGCGGAAATTTCCGTCCAGGGGCCCCGGCGGGGCGCTTTGGCAAAATTGACAATATCGATCATCAACTGTCCGACGAGCGCGACCATACCGGAAAAATGTTCTGAAACCTTGTGGACAATATTGCGGAAACGTTGCCATGGCCAGAGAAAAGGTTTGGTCGTGTCCGGCAGTTTCAGTTGGCCTGCCTGTTCCAGACGGGCAAAAAACCTTCCCTGTTCTTCGGTAAGGGCCAGATTGGCAGGCCTTTTTTCGCCCCAGCTTTCCCATAAGAACTGGGCGCTGATGTAATCCAGCTCCCGTATACGGGTCAGATCCCAGACAATACCGGTTTTGCCTGAATAGCTATGGATTGTCGATTTCAGGCGATTGATCGTTCCTGCCGATGCCAAAACCTCGACACGCCAACAGCCCCTAGCAACCACTTTGCTAGCGTCAATCAGGTCCAGTCTGGGAGAATTGTCCTTATCAGTCGGCATTGAAATAAATTATGAGATTAAATGTCCGGCAGAAGATTTTAACTTAAGCAAGTTGCACAGATCATTTATTAATAAATAACATAATAACTTTATTAAACACGAATAAGGTTAAAACAAGAATAACGTTCACATCGTACTATGTTATTTATCATATTTTTAACACTATACCGTTCCTTGGCATTGCACGAAAGAAACATTTGACCCTGTTTGCATTCTTTCAAATTTGAAAACAACAATTCATCGACTCCGATTCACAGAAAATCCGCAATGGATTCGATTCCTTTACTACAGGCTTCCTGTATACAAGCTGCCACGAGAAAATGCAAAGCAAATGCGAGGACTTCTTTTCCTGATTCATTCATGAGCTTTTCGCTGGTATTGCACCTTCCATTACCAGAATATCAAGACAAAACAATATCCCGGTTTTGTTAAAATGGCTGAACGATGTTTTAAAGGATAATAAAAACTGGCTGGAAAATTGTCTGACACGGATCGGTCGGACTTTCTCGTTGACGGCAGATGGCTGTATTGCCATCGGAGCCGACAATCTTTCTTTATGATTGAAAAAGGAATAACCCCGAAATGCTGTTAGTCGATGCTGGAAATACTTTCATAAAATGGGCGATGACTCATCCTGACCAGTCATTTTCGGCTGAATCCATCAGCTGGAAAGAATTCGGTGCAGTTCGCCATCATGAACTGTCGTCGCTGAAAGACACCTGGCAAGCCCTGCACCGCGAATCACCATTCGAACGCGTCATCATTTCCAATGTCGCAGGACAAAACCTGGGCAATACCCTTTTTGATTTTCTCAAAACACTGGAACCCAGACCGCAGAAAATCGACTGGTTTTATTCCGCACCTTCGCTGGCTGGCATCAAAAATACCTATCTGGATTTTCGCAAACTCGGAAGCGACCGTTTTGCTTCCATGGTCGGTGCCAGAGCTTTACATCCCGATCAGCCGCTGATTGTCGTCACGGCAGGCACGGCCACCACCATCGACGCCATCTCACCTGACGGGACATTTATGGGAGGGATGATTTTGCCCGGTTTGAAACTGATGGCGGAATCGCTGGCACAAAACACGGCACAGCTCCCCGAAGTCGCCCAGCACAACAGCAAAATAAGCCATTTTGCCAACGAAACGGGAAAAGCCATTTTGAGTGGCTGCATCAATGCCCAGGCCGGTGCGATCGAAAGAGCCGTCACAGATCACCAGAAACAGTATGACAACGTGCAATGTCTGTTATCAGGCGGAGCAGCCAGATATATCGCTCCCAATCTTTCACTCCCGCACAGAATCATAGATAATCTGGTATTGATCGGCTTGCACAGATCATCCATACAATAAGCTTTTTGAATAACTTATGTTGAGACTGACTTTCTGGATTCTTTTAGCGGCCAACGTCGTCATGTTTGCCGCGACACAAACTTATACCGACTTCCCCGAAAAAAAGGATGAGCCGCAACAGCTCCAGTCTGTCGAACCGGAAAAAATCCGTCTGTTGCCCTCCATACTGATAACGCCACAATCCGGACCAGTCCAGCAGGCGATCACAGCAGAACAGGCCAGTGAAACAACAAGCTGTCTTGAAATTGGTGAATTCGACACAACAGGTGCCAGACTCTTTGGAGAAAAGATAAAAAAATTACTGCCTTCCGATTCTGTACAAAAGCTTCAAACCCAAAATCCATCGAGTTATATGGTTTATCTTCCTTCAGCCAAAAACAAAAAGGCAGCAGAAAACCGAATAGGTGAATTGCAGAAAAAAGGCATCGGCAACTACTTCCTCATTACAAACGGGACACAATTCAAAAATGCCATTTCACTCGGCATCTTCAAAAATGAAGAAGCCGCCAAAAATCTGGTCGCAGAACTGCAAAAACTCGGATTCGATGATGCGCAAACGCACGTTCGGAGCAAACCATCGTCAACGGCATCATTTTTGATACGAAATCCGGACAAGAGCCAGTTGCAACAGCTGGAGCTCATTCTTGCCGACTTTCCGCAAGTGTCGAAAAAAGACTGTCAATAGCAAAATAATTTTGCCAAAGACAATTAAATCCACACAAAAACATAAAGATACTGGAATTGATTTGTCTCAAATCGGTCAATTATGGCTATAATGTTCCGGTTTTGACCCGGGCAACGCTATTGAGTAGGGTATGACATCAGAGTCGTTGCTTCCGACTTACCGTTCAAACTTTTATAATGTGAGCAGCCATGAAGTTTCAAATCATTCCTGTAACGCCATTTCAGCAAAACTGTACGCTGATGTGGGATGAAAACACAAATAAAGCGGCCGTCGTCGATCCGGGCGGAGATATCAGCAAAATCAGTGATGCCTTAAAACAACGCGGCCTTACGCTTGAAAAGGTGTTCGTGACACACGGTCATCTTGACCACTGTGGTGGCGCAAAAAAACTGGCCGAAGAATTCGATGTACCTATTGAAGGTCCCCATAAAGACGACGCTTATCTTCTCGAGCAACTTGGCTCGGAACAATCCCGCATGTGGGGCTTGCCAGCAGGCGAACCGTTTACGCCGACTCGCTGGCTGGATCAGGGCGATGAAGTCACTGTCGGAAACGAAACGCTGAAGGTCTTTCATTGCCCGGGACATTCCCCTGGCCATATTATTTTCTTCCATGCCCCGTCAAAAGTCGCCATTTCCGGTGATGTGCTTTTTGCCGGTTCGGTTGGACGTACCGATCTTCCCAAAGGCAGCTTTACCCAGTTGTCCAAGTCGATCAAGGAAAACATGTACACGCTCGGTGATGACGTTCAATTCATCCCGGGTCATGGCCCCGTTTCTTCCATCGGATACGAACGCAAGGGAAATGCATTCGTCAAGGGATAAAAACTGTTTTAATAATTTGCTTTAAAAATATTGCAAAGCCAACTAATTTTTAAAGAAAAAAACGGATTCAGCGAATTACCTAATAAGAAATATTTTGCATATTTATTGTGCAAAGTTTCGTTGACTGACACTCTTTAGCACAAGTATAATTCGGGGGTTTGATGTTGATTAGCGCGCAAGATTTTTCTTTTGTTGAAAGATTGACCGTTCTGATTGCATGCTCCTGATCTGGACCAAAATTTTTTTGAGATCAAAATGGGGCGCGTAGTTCTGTGGCAGCTGGTGGTAGCCGTGATAGTTGCCTTGATTGCGGTACCGATTGGAGGCAATTCCGCCGGAATAGCTTCAATTCTTGCCGGATTGAGTTGTGTTATTCCCAATGGGATATTTTTTCTCGGTTTTTATATTGCTGAAAAAATTCTCCATAAAAATAGCCCTGCCACATTTTTTGTAATGGAATTTTTAAAGATTGCCATATCGATTGTTCTGGTAATCTTGATTTTCTGGTCATACCGGGAAATCAACTGGATTGCTTTTTTAGTGAGCTACATCGTAGTTCTGAAAAGTTATATTTTATTATTGTCGAAATCGAAGAGTTGATCATGTCTGCAGATGCCCATGCGCCTTCACTGGCAGAATACGTTACCCACCACCTTCAAAATTTCGGAACAAGTCATCAGGATAAGATCGTAGATTTTTCTATTATCAATCTTGATACTGTTTTCTGGTCCGTCTTTTGTGGAGCTCTCGCCTGTATCTTTATGTATATCGTTGCCCGCAAGGCAACGTCAGGCAAACCCAACCGTGTCCAGTCCATTCTGGAAATGCTGGTTGAAATGGCCGATACCCAGTCGAAAGCCCAGATCCATGGAGACCGCCGTTTCATTGCTCCTCTGGCTCTGACCATCTTCGTCTGGATTTCCCTGATGAACTGTCTGGACTTTTTGCCAGTCGATCTTTTCGGACAGGCATTCAAATGGCTCGGATTAAGCGACACCATTCCCTACCATCGTGTCGTTCCAACCGCTGACCTGAACGGTACGGTTGGTATTTCACTGGGTGTTGTCGTTCTGATGTTCTACTTCGGCATCAAGGTCAAGGGTCTCAAGGGCTTCATTCATGAACTGTTTGCCGCGCCGTTCGGCATCTGGCTGGCACCGTTCAACTTCGCCCTGAACATCATCGAATACATCGCCAAGATCATTTCACTGGCAATGCGGCTGTGGGGCAACATGTATGCAGGCGAATTGCTGTTCTTGATGATCGCCATGCTGGGTGCTTATGCTGCGATGTCGCTTGGAGGCGGATTTCTGTTCGTCGGCCATCTGATTGCCGGTACCATCTGGGCGATTTTCCATATTCTTATTGTGTTTTTGCAGGCGTTCATTTTCATGATCTTGACGCTTGTTTACCTGGGTCTTGCTCATGAAGGCCACTAAAATTTTGTAAAACCCTTTTTTATTAACTTTTTGTTTTATTTATTACAACTTGGAAGGAAATATAATGACTGACACCGCTATCATCGCCTTGACTTGTGGCCTGATTATCGCTTTCGCAGCTATCGCAGCCGCTTTTGGTATTTCGATCATGTCTGCAAAATACCTCGAAGCATCTGCTCGTCAACCTGAATTGATGAACCCACTGCGTACCAACGTTCTGATTCTGGCTGGTCTGGTCGACGCTGTTTACCTGATCGCTGTCGGTATCTCCGTTATGTTTGCATTCGTTAATCCGTTTGTTAAATAATTTTCCGACACGGCGTCCGGGATTCAACCGGACAGTTGATTGTTAGCGTAAGTTATTTCTAAAAAGGAATTTACCGTGAATTTAAATGCGACATTATTCGCGCAGTTTGTGGTCTTTATTATTCTTGCCATATTCACGGCTAAAGTAGTTTGGCCACCTTTGGTGAAAGTACTAGACGAACGCGCGAAAAAAATTCAAGAAGGTTTGACTGCAGCCGACCGCAGCAAACAGGAAATGATTGCAGTACAAAAACATGTCCAGACCGAACTTGCCAAAGCAAGGGAAGAAGGTCAAAAACGTGTTCAGGAAGCTGAAACTCGCGCACAGAAAATTGCGGATGACATAAAACAAGATGCCGAAAGCGAAGCCGCAGCGATTATCGCTCAGGCCAGAGCCCAGGCAGACCTGCAGATCAAGCAGGCAAGAGAAGAACTTCGTGCAGAAGTCGCTTCCCTTGCAGTTAAAGGCGCAGAACAGATTCTCAAACGAGAAATCGACGCTAAAGCCCATGCTGATCTGTTAAACAAAATTTCTGCTGAACTTTAATTATGGAAATAGCTACAGTAGCGCGCCCATATGCTGAAGCTTTGTTTCAGATAGCGCAAAAGCAGGATTTGACACAATGGTCTCAGCTGATTGAAGCATTGGCTAATATTGGATCGCATCCTCAGGTTCTTGAGGTTGCGAACAATCCGAATTTGAGAAAAGATCAGATTGCTGAAATCCTTTTCTCGATTTTCCGTTGTGAAAACGATGAACTGGTGAAAAACTTCATTCAGGTCCTCGTTGACAATGACCGTGTTTCTCTCCTTCCTGAAATTGCCCATCAGTTTGAAGAACTGAAAAACGCAAGCCAGGGAGCGGCAATTGCAAAAATAGCCACAGCTTTTCCATTAACCGAAGCTCAGGTCGATGACATCGTCAGTAAATTGGAAAAGCGGTTTGGACGCAAGCTTATTCCTACAGTCGAAGTCGATGATTCACTCATCGGCGGCATCTGTGCTACTGTCGGTGATGAAGTTTTAGACCTGTCTGTGCGTGGAAAGCTGCAAAAAATGCAGGAAACCCTTGTTTCGTAATCAAGCTGCTTGAGCGGCGCGAACCGATAGAACAATATTAGGAGTTAGCATGTTACTAAACCCGTCCGAAATCAGTGATCTGATTAAAAATCGGATAGAGAATCTGGGTGATTCGGCCGAGATTCGCAATCAGGGTACCGTTATTTCCGTCTCTGACGGTATCTGCCGTATTCATGGCCTCTCTGACGTTATGCAGGGGGAAATGCTTGAATTCCCTGGTAATACCTTTGGCCTGGCATTGAACCTGGAACGTGATTCCGTTGGTGCCGTGGTTCTGGGTGCATACGAACACATTTCAGAAGGCGATACCGTCAAATGTACGGGCCGTATTCTGGAAGTTCCAACCGGTCCTGAACTGATCGGTCGTGTCGTTGATTCCCTGGGTGCCCCGATTGACGGAAAAGGCCCGATCAATGCCAAACTGACCAGCCCGATTGAAAAAATCGCTCCGGGCGTTATTGCCCGTCAGTCCGTTTCCCAGCCGATGCAAACCGGCTTGAAAGCGATTGACTCCATGGTACCAATCGGACGTGGACAACGTGAATTGATCATTGGCGACCGCCAGACAGGCAAGACTGCTGTTGCAATTGATGCCATCATCAATCAAAAAGGCCAGGACATGATCTGTATTTATGTCGCTGTCGGCCAGAAAGCCTCCTCGATTAAAAATACCGTTCGCGCCCTGGAAGACAATGGCGCCATGGATTACACCATCGTCGTCGCTGCAACCGCTTCCGAATCTGCTGCAATGCAATACATTGCACCATATGCCGGCTGTGCAATGGGCGAATACTTCCGTGACCGCGGTCAGGACGCCCTGATTGTCTATGATGATCTGTCCAAACAGGCCGTTGCCTACCGTCAGGTTTCCCTGCTGCTGCGCCGTCCACCTGGACGTGAAGCATTCCCTGGTGACGTTTTCTATTTGCACTCCCGCTTGCTGGAACGTGCTGCTCGTGTCAACGAACATTACGTCGAAGAATTCACCAATGGCGAAGTCAAGGGCAAAACCGGTTCATTGACCGCTCTGCCGATCATCGAAACCCAGGCTGGTGACGTTTCCGCTTTCGTTCCGACCAACGTTATTTCCATTACCGACGGTCAGATCTTTTTGGAAACCAATCTGTTCAACGCCGGTATCCGTCCTGCAATTAACGCCGGTATTTCGGTTTCCCGTGTGGGTGGTGCCGCCCAGACAAAAGCGATCAAGAGCCTTTCCGGCGGTATTCGTACCGACTTGGCACAGTATCGTGAACTGGCTGCGTTTGCACAGTTTGCATCCGATCTGGACGAAGCAACCAGACGTCAGCTCGACCGTGGTGCCCGCGTTACCGAACTGTTGAAACAGAATCAGTACTCGCCACTGCCTATCTCCTTGATGTCCGTTTCCCTGTTTGCCGTCAACAGCGGTTTCCTGGATGACATCGAAGTCAAGGATGTCCTGCCATTCGAAGCCGAACTGCACGCTTACATGAAAGACAATCATTCTGATCTGCTGAGAAGAATTGATGAAAACAAGAAGCTGGACAAGGACGATGAATCGACTCTCGCAGCAGCGATTACGGATTTCAAACAGATCCGTTCTCAGGAAGCTGCCTGATTAACGATTTAACTGACGCGACAAGGAGTAAAGCCTCATGGCATCAGGCAAGGAAATACGCGGCCAAATCAGCAGCGTAGAAAACACGAGGAAAATTACCAAGGCTATGGAAATGGTGGCCGCATCCAAAATGCGCAAGGCGCAGGACCGGATGCGCTCCAGTCGTCCATATAGCGAAATTGTTCGCAATATTGCAGCTCACTTGGCAGAAGCAAACCCTGATTACGTTCATCCATTTACCGTTGAACGTGCGCAAGCCAAAAGAATCGGTCTGGTTGTCGTTACGACTGACAAGGGTTTGTGTGGTGGCTTGAATACAAATGTATTACGGGTCGTCACCAATAAAATGCGTGAAGAAGAAGCCAAGGGTAACAGTATCGTAACAGTCGCTATCGGCACCAAAGGTCTGGGATTTTTGAACCGGATTGGCGCAAAGGTTTTATCCTCTGTCGTTCAGCTCGGTGATACACCCCGTCTCGAACAGCTGATTGGGCCTTTTAAAGTTTTACTGGATGAGTACAATGCGGAAAATCTGGATGCCATCTACCTGTGCTACAACAAGTTCGTCAACACGATGAAACAGGAACCGGTAATCGATCAGTTGCTTCCATTACCTAAAGATACTCTCAAGGTGGAAACCAAAAGCCACAGTTGGGAATATATTTACGAACCGGATGCACCTGCCGTTATCGATACTTTGTTGCAGCGTTATATTGAAGCACTGTTGTATCAGTCAGTCGCTGAAAATATCGGGTCTGAACAATCTGCGCGGATGGTTGCTATGAAAGCCGCGAGCGACAATGCGGGTAACGTTATCTCAGAATTGAAACTGGTTTATAACAAAACCCGTCAGGCAGCGATTACAACAGAATTGTCTGAAATTGTGGCAGGTGCGGCAGCGGTTTGATCCGTGACCGGTTAGATGGAATTGCATTAAACGAATAATTTATATTGAAGGAACGAAAAATGGCGGAAGGCAAAATCGTTCAGTGTATCGGCGCTGTGGTTGACGTGGAATTTCCACGTGAAAATATGCCTAAGGTGTACGATGCTTTGAAAATGGAAGGTTCCGAACTGACTCTGGAAGTTCAGCAGCAGCTTGGTGACGGCGTTGTCCGTACCATTGCGCTGGGTTCATCCGATGGTCTGCGTCGGGGCATGGTAATTCAGAACACCGGCAACCCAATCATGGTTCCAACCGGTGAAGCAACACTTGGCCGTATTATGAACGTGCTGGGTGACCCGATTGACGAACAAGGTCCAATTGCGACCGAAGATCGTGCATCGATTCACCGTAAGGCACCAGCTTACGACGAACTGTCCCCATCACAGGAAATTCTCGAAACCGGCATCAAGGTTATTGACCTGATTTGCCCGTTCGCGAAAGGCGGTAAAGTCGGTCTGTTCGGTGGTGCAGGTGTGGGCAAGACCGTTAACATGATGGAACTGATCAACAACATCGCAAAACAGCACTCCGGTTTGTCCGTGTTTGCAGGTGTTGGTGAACGTACCCGTGAAGGTAACGACTTCTATCACGAAATGAAGGAATCCAACGTTCTGGATAAAGTTGCCATGGTTTACGGCCAGATGAACGAACCTCCGGGCAACCGCCTGCGCGTTGCGTTGACCGGTCTGACCATTGCGGAAAGTTTCCGTGACCAGGGTCGTGACGTTTTGTTCTTCGTCGATAACATCTACCGTTTCACACTGGCCGGTACCGAAGTTTCCGCTCTGTTGGGTCGTATGCCTTCCGCTGTGGGTTATCAGCCGACACTGGCTGAAGAAATGGGTAAACTGCAGGAACGCATTACCTCGACCACGACCGGTTCCATTACGTCCATTCAGGCCGTTTACGTGCCAGCCGATGACTTGACTGACCCATCGCCTGCCACAACCTTCGCCCACCTGGATTCGACCGTCGTTCTGTCCCGTGACATCGCATCTCTGGGTATTTATCCGGCCGTTGATCCTCTGGATTCGACATCCCGTCAGCTTGACCCACTCGTTGTCGGTGAAGAACATTACCAGACTGCCCGTCAGGTTCAGGGTATTTTGCAACGCTACAAGGAATTGCGTGACATTATCGCCATTCTGGGTATGGACGAACTGGCTCCTGAAGACAAACTGGTTGTTGCCCGTGCCCGTAAAATGCAGCGTTTCCTGTCGCAGCCTTTCACCGTTGCTGAAGTGTTCACCGGCTCTCCAGGTAAATACGTTCCGTTGAAAGACACGATCAAGGGCTTCAAGATGATCGCCAACGGCGAACTGGATCACCTGCCAGAACAGGCGTTCTATATGGTCGGTGCCATCGAAGAAGCAATCGCAAAAGCAGAAAGAATGTAATAGCTTGTGATTGGGTTATCTGTGTGAGAGTAAAAAATACTCTTACACAGAAACAAAATCGAATAGCAAAGAACCATCATAAAGGTTTCAAACATGGCAAACACCATACATGTTGACGTAGTCTCTGCAGAAGAACTGATTTTTTCTGGAGAAGCCGAATTCGTCGTGTTGCCGGGTGAACTGGGCGAGCTGGGTATCCTTCCAAAACATGCTCCCCTGATTACCCGTATCAAGCCTGGTGCTGTGCGTATTAAAGTCAGCGGCAAGGAAGAAGAAGAATACGTCTTTGTCGCCGGTGGTGTTCTTGAAGTTCAACCGCATGCCGTCACCGTTTTGGCTGATACGGCAATCCGTGCAAAAGATCTTGATGAAGCCAAGGCTAGTGAAGCGAAGAAATTGGCTGAGGACGCTATTTTGAATCGTGAATCCCAGATCGACTATGCCAAAGCTCAAGCAGAAATTGCAATGGCAGTCGCGCAGTTGGCCATGATTAAAAAATTGCGGCGCAAGCATTAATGATTTCGGTCATTTAAATAAAAAGGGCAGCTTTCGCTGCCCTTTTTATTTGGTCAATATACTTTCTCAATGAGAACGAATCAAGGTACCGAAAGGCTGTTCTGTCAGGATTTCGAGGAGCAGGGAATGCTCGATTCTGCCATCGATAATATGAACAGAATTAACACCTGATTTCGCCGCTTCAAGAGCCGATCCGATTTTCGGCAACATACCACCAGATATGGTCCCATCGGCGAACAGATGGTCGATTTCGACCGCAGTCAGGTCTGTCAGAAGATTGTCCTGTTTGTCCATGACACCGGGAATATTAGTCATCATGATCAGTTTTTCCGCCTTGAGAATCTTGGCGATTTCACCTGCGACAACGTCTGCATTGATATTGAAAGCCTGTCCATCGTCAGAAAAACCGATCGGTGAAATGACGGGAATGAATGCATCATCCTGCAGTGCCTTGACCACAGCCGGATTGATGGAAGTGATTTCCCCTACAAAACCCAGATCGATGAATTCACCGGGTTTTTCCCTGTCCGGCATCTGCAGCTTTCTGGCGTGGATGAGGCCGCCGTCCTTACCGGTCAAGCCTACAGCCTGACCGCCATACTGATTGATCAGCATGACAATATCCTGCTGAACCTCGCCGCCAAGAACCCATTCCACGACTTCCATGGTTTCTTCATCGGTAATTCTCATCCCCTGAATGAAGGTGCCGCTCTTGCCTACTTTTCTGAGTGCATTGTCGATCTGCGGTCCGCCACCATGAACGACGACGGGATTCATGCCGACCAGTTTGAGCAAAACAACGTCACGGGCAAAGCCATGTTTGAGCTTTTCTTCCGTCATGGCGTTGCCGCCGTATTTGATCACGATGGTTTTACCGTGAAATTTTTGAATATAAGGCAGCGCTTCAGCTAATATTTCTGCCTTGATTTTGGGTTCGAGATCACTCATTTGAATTCCTCACAGCCTCTTGACGATGGCATGAAAAAATGGATTGGCGAAACGGGAATAAAGATGAATTTTACCGTTTAAAATTCAAAAATGATCAATTGTCTGTATCAGGCTGTCCGAAAACATCCTTATACGTGGGATAAAAAGAACAATAGGCCAGAATGCTCAGGAAAACGGATAAAACCACCATGATAAACATGGCCACATTCTGGAATCCCAAAAGGATCAAAACACTTCCGATAATGACTGGCATAAACATTCCGAGTACCAGCCAGCAGAAGATATAAACAAGAAATGCTTTCAATGTACGGAGAACGGCAAAAAAACTGAAAAAAATGGCTTTTCCGATACTCATCTTTTGCCAGCCGATCAAGGGTGTTGCAAACCAGACTGCCATGGCAAAGGGTATATAAAGCGCAATGACCAGAACAAGCGTCATGAACAATTTGACCTGCTGTGAAGAAGTCAGTTCCTCTGCTGCCTGTTGGGAAACCGTCCCAATCAGAAGGCCACCGTCGACAAATATCGCAATGACGGCCAACAACAGTGTATACAAGAGGTACAAACTGCCTAACAAGAGCAGGCGGTTCATTGTCTGACGAGTGAAGATATTGAAGAGATCCCGAAATGAAACATATGTGCCCGAATCGATTTTGTAACAGGTCTGCATGAACAGGAACGAAAATACCGGCATCACTACGATGGGAAGAATCTGGCCGATAAAGGGAATGATGCCAAGCACCGTCAGGCCAATCATATAGCCGAAAAAGAGATTGGTCATTAAAAACGGCCTTTGACGGAAAATGCCGTAACCGTTCACAATCCATGTGAAGCCTGTTTTAGCTGTAATCGAATTCATGCAATCAGTTCAGGAGCGGGTTTATTGACCCGTAATCTCAAAATACGTTCAAAATGACGGGGATCGTGAGGCGTCAGCATTTCAGCTTCACGAGGCAAATAGTAGTCGTACAGTCTGGAAAGCCAGAACCGCAAGGCTGCACCTCTCAATATTGCTTTCCAGGCAGCGCATTCGTCAAGTGTAAAAGGGCGCACAGCATGATAGGCATCAAGAAATGCCCGGACACGAGTGTCATCCAGCTCACCGGTTTCAAGATCGATGCACCAGTCGTTGATGGCAACAGCCACATCGAATAACCAGGTATCGCAACCGGCAAAATAAAAATCAAAAAAACCGGACAGCTTGTCGCCATTGAACATGACATTATTGCGAAACAGGTCGGCATGAACCGGTCCGCGAAATAATTTCCAGTAGAGATCCGAATCGGCAAATTCTTCCTGAAAACGCATTTCATTCTGAAGAAAGAGGGAAGCTTCCACCGGGAGATAATCCTGAACCAGAGGAGCGGTTTTTCTCCACCAGTCGATACCTCGCAAATTGGGTTGCTCCAGAGGATAATCCCGTCCGGCCAGATGCATTTTCGCCATCATGTCACCGACTTCTGCGCAATGAACCGGTTTGGGTTCCGGTTGCCAGTCGCCTTCCAGTTTGGTGACCAGAGAAGCCGGTTTGCCGCACAGGAAGTGCAGAATCCGTCCATCCCTGTCGGGGACAGGCGCTGCCACCTTGATTCCTCTTTGAGCCAGATGCTGCATGAGGTTCAGATAAAACGGGAGTTCTTCTGCAGTCAGCTTTTCAAAGAGAGTAAGTACATACTCACCTTTATCGGTCCTGACAAAAAAATTACTGTTTTCAATACCTGAACTGATCCCTTTGATACTGTGTACCTGCCCCAGAGAAAAGGATGAAATCCAGGGAGTCAGATCCTGCAAACTGACCGATGTAAAAACTGCCATGAGATGTAATGGTGATTGACTAAATTAATTCGACATCAAGACCCGCTTCACTTCATGGAAGGAGGCGGCAGTGCCGGCGCATTCAGTGGTTCCTGCTGTTGTTCCTTGTTTTCATCCTGTTTCTTTTCACCGACATCGAATTCATGGACGCGGAAAAGTGCCGGTCTGACTTCATTGCTCATGAAAGAACCCGGAACGCCATTCGGGCCGTTCGGATAAAGATAATAGGTACTCGGACCACTTTTCACCTTGATTTCCTCAACCATGCCGCCCTGACGTTTTTCGGTAATTTCGCCTGTCGTATCCGGTTTGCGGATGGTAATGGCCGGCTGATCGACTTCGTCGATAATTTCAAGATCCGCAGGCGGAGCTTTCTGCTGAACTTCCTGTCCCACAGCCACAGACGTTACCGCAAGCGCGGCCAACGCTATGGTTTTTCTGAAGTGAAAAAGAACTGGCATGGTTGTGGCACCTTAAAGTAAATGAATGCTGCTATTGTAACAAAGGGATGAGTTTTACAGGTAAAGCATTTTCTGTCTTTCTTCTTCGGAAGGGCCGATAGCCCGTTTTTCATAAAAGGTGAAAATGGCTCCTATGACCTTGTCGACGTCATCGATAACCTGCATCAGCTCGATGTCTTCCTTGTGAATCATTTCCTCGGCAAGCATCGTATCGTTAAGCCATTTCATGAAACCTTCCCAGAATTTGCTGCCGACGAGTATAACCGGAATACGACGGGATTTTCCTGTCTGGATCAGGGTAAGCACCTCACTCATTTCATCCAGCGTTCCGAAACCGCCCGGGAAAAGAACGAAAGCATCGGCGTATTTGGCAAACGCAACTTTTCTGGCGAAGAAGTGTCTGTAATTCAAAGACACATTCTGCCAGCGATTGGGGGCCTGTTCCTGTGGCAATTCGATATTCAGACCGACTGAAAGCGATTTGCCTTCATAGGCACCCCGATTGGCCGCTGCCATAATGCCGGGGCCGCCACCTGAAATAACCGCAAAACCGGCATCGGACAATCGTCTCGCCAGTTCCATGCATTTGATATAGTAAGGATTGTCAGGATGGAGTCGGGCAGACCCGAAAATCGTCACGGCAGGATTTATTTCCGAGAGTCTCTCTGTCGATTCAATAAACTCTGACATAATGGAGAACATGCTCCACGATTCTCGTGCCTTCAAAATCGTTGCATAATTGACGTCAGTAATTTCGTGCAGCTTTTGCGCGTTTTTTGAGTTTTCTTCCATATGAACAAACTTTTGTTATTAGTTGACGGTTCCAGTTATCTTTACCGCGCCTATCATGCATTGCCAGACCTTCGCAACTCCGCAGGGGAACCTACCGGAGCCATTTACGGTTTCCTGAATATGCTTCGCCGTTTGCAGAAAGATTATCCCACAGCATACCGTGCCTGTATATTTGACGCAAAGGGTAAAACATTCCGCAATGATCTCTATCAGGAATACAAGGCGAACAGGGCTGCCATGCCGGACGATCTGGTCGAACAGACAGGTCATATTCTCGAGCTTGTCGATATGCTGGGATGGCCCATTTTACAGGTGGAAGGAGTCGAAGCGGACGACGTTATCGGGACATTGGCGGTAAAGGCACATGAAGACGGGTTCGATACCATCGTTTCAACCGGCGACAAGGATATGTCCCAGCTGGTCGATGACAAGGTAACACTCGTCAATACCATGAACAATGAAGTGCTGGATAGGGAAGGTGTCATCAAAAAGTTTGGCGTACCGCCAGAAAGAATCGTCGATTATCTTTCGCTGGTTGGTGATACATCCGACAATGTGCCGGGTGTTGCCAAGGTAGGACCGAAAACAGCCGTCAAATGGCTGACGCAATACCATACTCTCGATGGCGTCATCGAAAACGCGCAAAACATTGGCGGAGCGGTCGGTGAAAATCTGAGACAGTCGCTGGACTGGCTTCCGCAGGCGCATGAACTGGTCAGAATCCGGACGAATTGCGAACTGCCGGACAAATTCGCCTCCATCGAAACATCGCTCCTTAAAAAACCGGAAAACACCGAAGGCCTGAAAAAAGCGTTTGAACGTTTCGGTTTCAAGAGCTGGGCAAAAGAGCTGAATGCTGCCCGTCAGGAAACTCCGAAAGCAGCTGGACAGATTGCACTGTTTGATGAGTCGGAAGATAAAAAATCAGGATTTGTCAATGACAAGGAATATGAAACCGTCCTGACTGAAAAACAACTCGAAAAATGGCTCGAAAAAATCGACAAGGCTGACCTGACAGCTATCGATACTGAAACGACATCACTGGATGTCATGAACGCAAAACTCGTCGGAATTTCCCTCTCCATCGAACCCGGTCATGCCGCTTACATTCCTCTCGCTCATCACAGCATGGAACAAAGCGAGCAACTTCCACTGCAATCCGTTCTCGACAAACTCAAACCCTGGCTGGAAAACCCGAAGAAACACAAAGTCGGCCAGAATCTCAAGTATGACAGCCATGTGCTCGCCAATTACGGTATCCGGTTGCAAGGGATCGTTCACGATACCCTGCTGGAATCCTATGTCCTCGAATCGCACAGGCGACATGACATGGACAGCCTGTCCGAAAGGTTTCTGGATTACAAACCGGTCAGCTATACCGATATCTGTGGCAAAGGTGCTTCCCAGATCGGCTTCGATGAAATCGCCATCGATGTCGCGACCCACTACGCTGCTGAAGATGCCGACGTGACCTTGCAACTTCATCAATCCATGTGGCCACGCCTGAAAGAAAACGATGGCCTTCGTTTTATCTATGAAAAAATCGAAATCCCGACGTCCATCGTCCTTCAGAAAATGGAACGCAATGGCGTACTGATCGATGTCGATAAACTGAATGTCCAATCACGTGAACTGGGCGTGAAAATGGACAGCCTTCAGGAAAATGCCTATGTAACGGCAGGACAGCCTTTCAACCTCAATTCACCCAAACAGCTGGGTGAACTGCTTTTCGACAAGCTCAAACTGCCGATGATCAAGAAAACGCCATCGGGCGCACCCTCGACAAGCGAAGAAGTGCTGGAAAAACTGGCTGAAGATTTCCCGCTTCCGAAAATCATTCTGGATTACCGGGGCATGTCGAAACTGAAAACGACTTATACCGACAAATTGCCGAGAATGGTCAATCCGGAAACCGGACGCGTTCATACAAATTACGCACAAGCTGTAGCTGTCACCGGCCGGCTCGCATCGAACGACCCCAATCTGCAAAATATTCCGATCCGTTCGGAAGAGGGCAGGCGTATCCGTGAAGCTTTTATCGCCTCACCCGGAAACAAAATCATTTCGGCCGACTATTCCCAAATCGAGCTCAGGATCATGGCGCATCTTTCCGACGACGCCAGTTTGCTGAAAGCTTTCCACGATGGACAGGACGTCCATCGTGCGACAGCATCCGAAATATTCGACATCACTCCTCTGGAAGTGACCTCCGACCAGAGACGTTATGCCAAAGTCATCAATTTCGGCCTCATTTATGGCATGAGCGCTTTCGGTGTCGCCTCCAATCTGGGCATTTCCCGCACAGACGCCAAAAACTATATCGACCGTTATTTTGAGCGCTATCCGGGTGTTGCCCGTTATATGGATGAAACCCGCCAGCTGGCCCGGGAACAGGGTTATGTGGAAACGGTTTTTGGAAGAAGACTCTGGCTACCTGAAATCAATTCGCCAAACGGTCCGCGCCGTCAGGCTGCCGAAAGGGCGGCTATCAACGCGCCGATGCAGGGAACAGCGGCCGATATCATCAAATTGTCGATGATCGCCGTTCAGGACTGGCTGGAAAAAGAAAAGCTGGATTCGAAACTGATCATGCAGGTACACGATGAACTGGTTCTGGATGTGCCGGAAAAAGAACTGGTTCTGGTTCGGGAAAAACTGCCTGAACTGATGGCGCAGGTCGCCAGACTCAAAGTGCCATTGATAGCCGAAGTCGGCGTTGGAGACAACTGGGACCAGGCCCATTAGAAATATCAGGCTTTTTCGGGCTGATTTTGTTGTGACAGCTTTTTACGTGCCGCGTCATACGTAGCCGCAGTCGCTGCCATACGATGACGCACGTCGAAGAATGTCGTAGTGACCCCACTGGCGATAATGATGGCAATGCCAAGCCATCCGAGCCAGCTCAAATTATCGTTCCATATCAGCAATCCCCATATGCAGGAAAAAACGATGCCGGAATATTGGAGGTTGGCCGTGACAAGCGTATTGCCCAGATGGTAAGCCCGCGTCATGGCCATTTGGCCGAGCGCGGCAGACACGCCGATGAAAACGAGATAAAAAACACTTAAAACTGAATGTCCGTGAAAAGGAATGCCGTCCCCGCCGGGCATATGAGCCGCAATAACGGCCATAATCGCTCCACCTATTGTTCCAATGACGCAAAAGTAAAACACGACGCGATATTCCGGCTCTCCCAGATTGCCCAGATGTTTTACCTGCAAATACGCCAGCGCAGCCAGAATGCCCGATATGAAAGCGATCAGGGCGCCCAACCACTGATCTTCTGCCAGAGTCGGCTGCAAAAGAATGTATATACCGATGAAACTGGCGATGATTGCACAGGCAAGTCGCCATTCAAACTGGAGCCTGCCGTGAAACAGGCCTATTCCAAAGAGAATTGCCGCGATCCAGATCGGCGACATGTAATTCAAGGTGATCGACGTTGCCAGAGGCAATTGCGACATGGAAAAAAACCACAGGCCGAATGCCGTTGCACCGACCGTTCCCCGCCAGAGATGCTGAAGCGGATACTTCGTTTTGAACGAACCGCCTTTGACCAGCACCATACAAAAAAGAAAAACAGCTCCGATCAGACTGCGATACATAACGATTTCAGGAGTGGAATACGTATCGGAGACGAGCTTGACGCATACTGCCATCAGGGAAAATACAAAAGCGGCAACGAGCATCCAGAGAGACTGCATGAAAAAACCTGAAAAGAATGAAAAACAAAAAGGACTGAAACAGTGATCTTATACCGATTTGGTGCTTTGACAAGTTTTACTTTCAGAATACAGATGGAAAAGGCTTCCAGCCTGTCTCAGGCAAAACCGGATCGTACTGCGGCAGAGATCCATTTCTCTGGTTTAAAAAACAGAAAAACGCAGTCTGAAAACGCCTGAAGGGTATAATAACGGCTTAATTAAACTGTATTTTTTCTCTCTTGCCATATGACGACAGAAGATCAGGAACGAAAAGACGAAATGTCTTTTGAAGATGCCATTGCCGAACTCGGATCGCTCGTATCCCGACTGGAAGCCGGTGAATTACCTCTCGAAGAATCGATTGCCGCCTACAAAAAGGGAGTTGAACTCGTTCAGTTATGTACTTCCAGACTTGAGAAGGTGGAAAACCAGATAAAAATCCTCGACAAGGAATTGTTGAAGCCTTTCTCTTCCGACAAAAGTGATATCGAATAATGACCGTACCCGCCAGTTTTGACGATTGGATGCGTAACGTCCAGTCAACGATGGAAGAAAGCCTTTCCAGCCTGTTGCCGGAAGGAAAACTCGCTTCTTCTTCCCTGCATGAATCCATGCGTTATGCCGTTTTAGATGGTGGAAAACGCATTCGTCCATTGCTGGTCTTTGCCACGGGATATCTTTTCGATGCCGAAAAGCTTGCACTGGCCCGGGCTGCTGCAGCTGTCGAAATGATCCACGCGTATTCGCTTGTTCATGACGATATGCCGTGTATGGACAATGATGTGTTAAGAAGGGGAAAACCGACCGTTCATGTCAGATTCGGTGAAGCGACTGCCCTTCTGGCAGGAGATGCCTTGCAGGCTCAGGCGTTTGTCGTCTTGTCAAACCAGCAATGCGACCCGGTCCTGACCGTTGAAATGATGCGACTGTTGTCTGAAGCCGCCGGTGCAGCGGGTATGTGCGGTGGTCAGGCAATCGATCTTGCCAGCGTCGGCAAATCCCTGACAGTCAATGAACTCGAAAACATGCACCGGCTGAAAACCGGTGCGCTTTTGACTGCTTCCGTTTTCCTCGGGGCTTATTGTTCGAAAATTCCGACCGAACAGGAAAAAAATGCCTTGAATGCTTATGCAAAGGCCATCGGACTGGCTTTTCAGGTTGTCGACGACATTCTGGACGTCACGGCTGATTCTGCCGATCTGGGCAAAACGGCAGGAAAAGACAGTGCTGACAACAAGCCTACCTATGTTTCACTGCTGGGACTGGAAGAATCCCGGCAACTGGCTGAAAAACTGCGGAATGACGCGTATGCAGCGCTTTCCATTTTTGATGAAAAAGCGGATTATCTCCGTCAACTGGCCGATCTGGTTGTACGCAGAAAGAAATAATGAAGCTGCTGAATACGATTAACAGTCCTGCTGATCTGAAACGCCTTCAGGCATCGCAATTACCGCTTCTGGCAGATGAATTGCGGGATTACATTATTCAATCCGTTTCCAGAACCGGAGGACATTTATCGTCCAATCTGGGTACGGTCGAACTGGCTATCGCTCTCCATTACATTTTCGATACGCCAGACGACAGATTGATCTGGGACGTCGGTCATCAGAGTTATGCCCATAAAATCCTGACAGGCCGGAAAGACCGGATGAATACGCTTCGCCAGTTAAACGGCCTTTCCGGATTTCCGAAACGGGATGAAAGTGAATTCGATTCCTTCGGTACTGCCCATTCATCGACGTCCATTTCGGCTGCATTGGGAATGGCACTCGCTGCAAAACTGAAAGGGGAAGATACCTATTCCATCGCCGTTATCGGAGATGGTGCCATTACAGGCGGAATGGCTTTTGAAGCCATGAATAATGTCGGCGTTTACGACGACATCAACATGCTGGTTATTTTGAACGATAACGATATGTCGATTTCCCCGCCAGTCGGTGCCTTGAACAGTTATTTTGCACGGCTGATGTCCGGCAAATTCTATGCGGCAGCGAAAAACGTCGGCAAGACAGTTCTGCCAGCTCCAATGAGACATATCGCCCGAAAATTCGAGGAACACGCCAAGAGCATGATCGCTCCTGCAACCCTGTTCGAGGAATTCGGATTCAATTACATCGGACCGATTGACGGTCATGATCTCGAAGCGCTGGTTCCTACCCTGCAAAATCTGAAGGAAAGAAAAGGCCCACAATTCCTGCATATCGTGACGAAAAAAGGACATGGCTACAAACTGGCCGAGGCTGATCCCATTCTTTATCACGGCCTTGGCAAATTCTGTCCTGAAGAAGGGATCAAGCCGGTTTTGGCTGCCAAACCGACTTACGCCGATATCTTTGGCAACTGGTTATGCGATATGGCGGCTGTTGATAAAAAGCTGATCGGCATTACCCCGGCCATGAAAGAAGGCTCGGGAATGGTCCAGTTTGCAAAAGATTACCCCGAGCGCTTTTTTGACGTCGGTATAGCCGAACAACATGCCGTCACTTTCTCTGCCGGCCTCGCCTGTGAAGGCCTGAAACCGGTTGTAGCCATCTATTCGACTTTCCTGCAAAGGGCTTATGACCAGCTGATCCACGACGTTGCCCTGCAAAATCTGGATGTGACATTTGCGCTGGACCGTTCCGGTCTTGTCGGCGCTGACGGCGCAACCCATGCGGGCAACTATGATATGGCTTATCTTCGTTGCATACCGAATATGGTCGTCATGGCTCCATCGAGTGAAAATGAAGCCCGGCAGATGCTGACGACAGCCTATCGTTACAATGGACCGGCAGCCGTGCGTTATCCTCGTGGTGCAGGAATCGGTATTGAACCCGAAAAAGAATTGACTGCACTCCCGCTTGGCAAAGGAGATATCCTGCGCAAGGGAAAAAATATAGCCATACTGGCTTTCGGTACCATGGTCAATCCTGCCCTGTCCGCTGGTGAGGAACTGGATGCGACCGTCGTCAATATGCGCTTCGTCAAGCCGATTGACAAGGAACTGATTTGTGAAATGGCGAAAACCCATCCTTGTCTGGTCACAGTGGAAGAAGGAACCATTCATGGTGGTGCAGGCTCTGCCGTTATGGAAACACTTGCAGAAGAAAAACTGACTCATCCGGTACTGTTACTGGGATTGCCTGACAAATTCATCGATCACGGCGATGTGGGACAATTGCTTGCCATGCACAAATTGGATAAACATGGCATCATGGCATCCATTATCGAACGGTTCGGAAAGATTGACGACTCCGGTAAAGAGTAAATCATCAACTTTTTTGTTTCTTTCCTGTACCGACCGCCGTTTTTTAAGGTTTAATAATGAATTTCCGAGATTCACACTCTTTTGAATGTAACTGGGATGACTGCTCAAACATTCATACAACCATAACCAGTTCATCGGCACCAAACATGAATGCAGACGACAACTTTTCCATTCCGGACGTACAAAATACTCTGGATACAAGACACATAGCCATACAAAGGGTTGGTGTCAAAGGCGTTCGCCATCCCCTTCAGATCCAGACCAGAGACGGTATCCAGTCTTCCGTCGGTACATGGAATATGACTGTGCACCTGCCCGAACAGAAGAAGGGCACACACATGTCGCGCTTCATGGCTTTGCTGGAAGAATTCACGAGTTCCGATTCCAAACCGCTGAATGTCGATGTTTTCGGCAAGCTGATCCGCAATATGCTGGAGTTGCTTGACGCTGAATCCGGTCGGATCGAACTGTCTTTTCCGTTTTTCATTACCAAGACAGCCCCGGTTTCCGGCGTCAAAAGCCTGATGGATTATGAAGTGGGTCTGATCGGGGAAATGAAAAACGGCCAAATCGAAATTTCGCAGAAGGTACTCGTTCCGGTAACCAGCCTGTGTCCATGTTCCAAGGAAATTTCGGCTTACGGTGCTCACAACCAGCGCTCGCACATTACCGTCCATGCCATTATCAAGGATGACTTGCCGATTGAAGACCTGATTTCCAAAATCGAGGCACAGGCTTCCTGTGAATTGTTTGGACTGTTGAAACGTCCGGATGAAAAGTACGTCACAGAACACGCCTACGACAACCCGAAATTCGTCGAAGATCTGGTGCGTGACGTGGCAGGCATGTTAAATGCCGACTCGCGTGTACTGGCTTATTCTCTGGAAGCGGAAAATTTCGAATCGATACACAATCATTCCGCTTACGCCTGCATTGAATTCGACAAACGAAAACAGTAAGCTTATTTTTTCCAGAAAATATCGGACTGATTCGCCAATTGATTGGCGACGCGTGCATAAACAAAAAACAGGTCAGAAAGACGGTTAAGGTACTGGTAAAGAACAGGAGAAATATTTTCCTGTTTTCCCAGTGCCACAATAGCGCGCTCGGCACGTCTGCAAACGCTTCTGGCAAGATGACATAAAGCGGCAGTCTTTGTCCCCCCTGGCAGGATGAAATCGCGAAGAGGAGGCAACTCATCGTTATACTCTTCAACCAGTTTTTCCAGAACGAGAACCTTGTCTTCCGTCATCAAAGAAGTTTTCACAACAGCCAATTCCCCACCGATATTGAATAATTCGTTTTGAACGGCCTGAAGTTCCTGTCTCATTTTGTCAGACAAACCTTCACTGACAAGCAGACCGATTACCGAATTAAGCTCATCCACCTGACCGATAGCATCGATTCTGAGATTGTCCTTCGACACACGGCTACCATCGGCAAGACCTGTCGTTCCCTGATCGCCTGAACGGGTAACCACTCTCGATATGCGATTTTTCACTTTGACGAAAACCTTATAAAAAAGATGAATGAACCGGAACAAATACAATAAAATAAAAGTTTCAAAGAGCCAAGACCTATTACTTACTATGCCAGAATCCGATATGCAAACCTTGACGATCATTCAACCAGACGACTGGCATCTTCATCTGAGAGATGGAGATGTATTGAAATCAACCGTGCCACAGGCTGCCCGGCAATTTCATCGTGCCATTATCATGCCTAATCTCAAACCGCCCGTCACAACAACGGAAAAAGCTCTTGAATACCGTAAAAGGATACTGGATGCATTACCTTCCGGCAGTGATTTCGAACCGCTTATGACGCTTTATTTAACGGACAACACAAGCCCGGAAGATATCAAACGTGCAAAAGAAAGCGGGATCATTCACGGCGCCAAACTGTATCCTGCAGGCGCAACGACCAATTCCGATGCCGGAGTCACCTCTCTGGACAATTGCATTGCCACACTCGAGGAGATGCAAAAACAGGGTATTCCCTTATTAATGCACGGTGAAGTGACTGATCCCTCTATCGATATTTTCGACCGGGAAGCCGTTTTCATCGACAGGGTTCTGATACCACTCCGTAAAAAACTGCCGGATCTGAAGATCGTATTCGAACATATAACCACCAGGGAAGCCGCACAATACGTCTCAGAGGCCGAAGGATACATCGGGGCGACCGTTACTGCCCACCACCTCCTTTTCAACCGTAACAGCCTCTTTCAGGGCGGTATCAGGCCACATTACTATTGCCTGCCTATCCTGAAGAGGGAAGAAAACAGACAAGCCCTGCTAAAAGCCGTTTCGACAGAGAACAGGCGTTTCTTTATGGGAACCGATTCGGCTCCTCATGCGCAGGGCGCGAAAGAAAACGCTTGCGGATGTGCGGGGTGCTATACCGCCTTGCATGCCATTGAACTCTATGTTCAGGCTTTTGATGAAATCGGTGCATTGGAGAAAATCGAGTGGTTTACCAGCATCAACGGACCAAAATTCTACAATCAAAACGTTAACCGGAACAAAATCACACTGGTTAAAAAAGAATGGACAATCCCGCAGGATCTTCCATTTGGTGAGAACAGGGTGATTCCCCTCATGGCAGGTGAAACCCTAAACTGGCAATTGAAATAAAAAAAACCGCGCTCTATGCGCGGTTTTTTTTATCTTCGGGAATTACCCCACGAATTCTTTCAGTTTTGCGCGATATGCATCCATATCAGCGATCTGTACGCGCGCCACGCCAGAATCCATAGCTGCCTGAGCCACAGCAGGAGCAACGACCCACAACAGACGTGGATCGAACTGGAACGGCAACAGGTAATCACGGCCAAAGGTATATTTTTTGCCATACATTGCCACGATTTCTTCCGGACATTCCATTTCAGCCAGACTGGCAATGGCACGAACAGCTGCCAGTTCCATTTCACGGTTGATTGTTTTTGCGCGACAATCCAGAGCTCCTCTGAAAAGATAAGGGAAACACATGGAATTGTTGATCTGGTTCGGGTAGTCGGAACGTCCCGTACCCATGATGACATCGTCACGAGTGGCGTGTGCAACTTCCGGCAGAATTTCAGGAATTGGATTGGCCATAGCGAAGATAACAGGATCTTTTGCCATTTTCAGCACCATTTCCGGTTTCAGAACATTGCCTGCTGACAATCCAAGGAAAATATCCGCATCGGAAATCACGTCCATCAAGGTACGTGCGTCTGTTTCCTGAGCATATTTTTCTTTTTCCGGATCCATCAGTTCCTTGCGGCCTTTATATACCACACCCTTGATGTCGGTTACCCAGATATTTTCAACAGGAAATCCCAAATCCACCAGCAGTTCCAGACAGCCCATGGCACCTGCACCTGCACCCGACACAACCATTTTGCAATTCTTGATATTTTTGCCGACGACTTTCAGGGCGTTCAGAACAGCTGCCCCAACGATAACAGCCGTACCATGCTGATCATCGTGGAAAACAGGGATATTCATTTTTTCACGCAGTTTTCTTTCAATATAGAAGCATTCAGGTGCGCGAATGTCTTCCAGATTGATACCGCCGAAAGTGGGTTCCAGAGAGGCGATGATATCGCACAGTTTGTCCGGATCCAGTTCGTTGATTTCCAGATCGAAAACGTTGATGTCAGCGAATTTTTTGAATAAAACGCCTTTGCCTTCCATAACCGGTTTCGAGGCTTGTGCACCAATATTGCCAAGACCCAGAACGGCTGTTCCGTTTGAAATGACAGCAACCAGATTTCCCTTGGTTGTGTAGATATAGGCGTTTTCAGGATTAGCGTGAATTTCTTCACAGGCACAGGCTACGCCCGGAGTATAGGCGAGAGCCAGCTCATTCTGGTCTCTGACTTCTTTGGTTGGATTTACACTGATTTTTCCAGGAATAGGAAAACGGTGAAAGGCGAGTGCATTTTTTTTAAGCAGCTCTTTTTTTTGATCTTGCGAATTCATTTGTTTTGTCTTCTCAAATTAAAAGGCCATGTTGAACAGGCATCATTCTATCAGATGAACAACTAAAGCTAAAATTGTTCAGCTTGATGACGCCGAGATGTATTTATTTAATAGTTATTCATATATATACATAGGAATAATAGAATCCCACTTTTATGGGAATAAGTATTATAATTCTTTTAAAATCAATATGTTACGAAAAATAAGCTTTCTGGATAAGTGAAGTATATATTTTGTATATTTTTTCTGCCTTTTTTTTATGCAAGGTTGTTCCCAAAAGGCTCACAACTTATCAACAATTTTGTTAACATATTTTATTCTCTTTTTGTTGGTTTTTAGAACATTTGGGAAATTAAAAAATCTTCAAATTGTGATTGAAAGAAAAAACGATCTAAAATATCTTTTTTCTGATTCTCGAATTTCCTTTCCATTTTTTCAATGTTTCACGTGAAACATTTCAATTTCTCAGTTTAAAACTACTGATAAAAACGTTATGCTTTATTCGGTTCAATTTGATGTCATAGTTGTTGGTGGTGGTCATGCCGGGACAGAAGCTGCTCTGGTTTCGGCAAGAATGGGTATGAAAACATTATTGGTTACCCATAACTTTGAAACCCTTGGTCAGTTGTCCTGTAATCCATCTATTGGCGGGATTGGTAAAAGTCATCTTGTTAAAGAAGTGGATGCAATGGGTGGTGTAATGGCCCTGGCAACAGATAAGGCAGGCATTCAATTCAGAATTCTGAATTCTTCCAAAGGTCCGGCTGTCAGAGCTACTCGTGCACAGATTGATCGGGTTATTTATCGGCAGATTATTCGTTATCAGTTGGAAAACCAGAAAAACCTTCTTTTATTTCAGCAACAGGTCGATGACCTTATTCTGGAAGGGGAAAAAGTTGTAGGGGTTAAAACACAGGGTGGTGTTGAATTTCGGGGCACTTCTGTTGTTCTGACAGCGGGTACTTTTATTGATGGGAAGATTTTTGTCGGACTGAATTCCTACCCGGGTGGACGAGCCGGGGATGTTCCTGCTTTGGCTTTATCTCATTCACTTAAAGAACTGAATTTACCTCAGGGCCGATTGAAAACAGGAACTCCCCCAAGAATCGATGGAAATACCATTGATTTTTCAGTGATGAAAAAACAACTTGGCGATCTCGATCCTGTGCCTGTTTTCTCATTGCGGGGAAATGCATCCATGCATCCGGAACAACTGCCATGCTGGATAACGCATACGAATACGAAAACGCACGATATTATCCGGGCCGGTCTGGATAAGAGTCCATTGTTTACCGGAGTTATTGAAGGGGTGGGGCCGCGCTATTGTCCTTCTATTGAAGACAAGATTCATCGTTTTTCGGATAAAAATTCCCATCAGATTTTTCTGGAACCTGAGGGAGTGAAAACGAACGAATACTATCCTAACGGTATTTCAACCAGTTTGTCATTTGAAACGCAGATTGATCTCGTAAGAACCATTCCGGGTCTTGAAAACGCTCATATCTTAAGGCCCGGTTATGCAATCGAATATGACTTTTATGATCCACGTTGTCTGAAATCGTCACTGGAAACGCGCCAGATCAAGGGACTTTTCTTTGCGGGGCAGATAAACGGAACGACCGGGTATGAAGAAGCCGCGGCACAGGGTTTGCTGGCAGGTATCAATGCTTCGCTCTATGTTCAGGAAAAAGAACCCTGGGTACCAAAACGCAGTGAAGCTTATATGGGTGTCATGGTAGACGATTTGATCACGCAAGGTGTTCAGGAGCCATATCGTATGTTTACGAGTCGCGCTGAATACAGATTGAGTCTGCGTGAAGATAATGCAGATATCCGCCTGACTGAAGCCGGTTATAAACTGGGTTGCGTGCCTCTGGAACAGTGGATCGATTTCGAGCAAAAGCGTGAAAAAATTGCACGTGAAATCGAACGAATGAAATCGACCTGGGTTCATCCTTCCATGTTGAATTCAGAAGAGGCCGAAAGGGTCATCGGCAAGGAAATCGAACGGGAATATTCGCTGGCTGACCTGATGAAACGTCCCGATGTGGATTATGACAAACTGGCAAGTCTGACCTCAATCGAAGGAAAAAATTGGGCAGCTGAAGAAGAACTGGATGAAAAGGTAAAAGAACAGGTTGAAATCCAGATCAAATATGCGGGTTATATTGAAAGACAAACCCGTGAAGTCAGACGCCAGCAATATTATGAAAACCTGCGTTTGCCACAGAGCATGAGTTATGCGGAAGTCAGTGCCTTGTCAATAGAGGTCAGACAAAAACTGGACAAGCAAAAACCTGAGACACTTGGACAGGCGTCGCGCATTTCTGGAGTCACTCCAGCCGCCATTTCATTATTGCTCATTTATCTTAAGAAGCAGGGCTTGATCGATTTTGCTGAATTGGAGGCCTGATCGTTTTATGCAAAAAAAACAGAAAAATCTGATTGATTGGGATGAAATCCGGACTGACCTGATAGATGGCATTATCGCCTTGAATATCAGACTGACAAATGATCAGGTAAAAAAATTGCTGGATTATCTGGTTTTACTGGACAAGTGGAATTCTACCTACAATTTAACGGCTGTCAGAAACCCTCAGGCAATGCTGACTTATCATTTGCTGGATTCGCTTGCTGTCGTTCCATATTTGCCGGAAACAAGAAAACTGCTGGATGTAGGTTCCGGAGGAGGCTTGCCTGGACTGGTTTTATCCATAGTCTATCCTGATATGAAAGTGTCGATGATTGATATTGTTCATAAAAAGACAGCATTTTTGAATCAGGTAAAGATTGAACTTGGTCTGGATAATGTGACGGTTTATACGGGACGGGTTGAAGAACTGGAAGTTGAAGAGCCGTTTGACGGAATTATTTCACGCGCTTTTGCCAGCCTGCATGATTTTGTCAGCCTCTCTGCTCATCTGTTGTCGGAAAACGGTCTCTTTTATGCCATGAAAGGATTGATTCCCGAGGATGAAATCAGTAACCTTGAATCTGGCTGGACTGTAAAACGTATTGAAGCACTAAAAGTACCGCAGCTTGATGCACAACGTCATCTTCTTTTTATCGATAAAAAGAAATAATTGCCGGAAGTATCAGCATGCATCGATCATTGTCTTTTTATAGAGCATAGCTATGGCCACAATATTTTGTATCGCCAATCAGAAGGGTGGAGTCGGAAAAACGACAACCACAGTCAATCTGGCAGCCGGTCTTGCGCGACTGGATCAGAAAGTGCTTCTGGTCGATCTCGATCCGCAAGGCAATGCAACGATGGGCAGTGGCATTCAGAAATCGGAACTGGAAACATCCGTCTATCAGGTGCTTCTGGGTCTCGACAATATCGAATCGGCATGCATGCGTTCATCTACAGGCAATTATGATTTGCTTCCGTCGAACCGTGATCTTGCAGGTGCTGAAGTCGAAATGGTCGATATCGATCGCCGGGAAATACGCCTTAAAGAAGCGCTGGATGCCATTTCTGACAGATACGACTACATTCTCATCGATTGTCCTCCGGCCTTGTCCCTCCTGACCCTGAATGCGTTCTGTTCGGCAAATGGTGTCATCATCCCGATGCAATGCGAATATTATGCTCTCGAAGGTTTGTCCGATCTGGTCAACACGATCAAGCAGGTTCATGCCAATATGAACCGTAATCTGAAAATAATCGGTTTGTTGAGAGTCATGTTCGACAAGCGGGCAACACTGTCCCAACATGTTTCCGAACAACTTGAAAAACATTTTGGGGACAGAGTCTTTAAAACCGTGATTCCCAGAAATATCCGTTTGGCGGAGGCACCTTCATATGGTTTGCCTGGCATCGATTTCGATCCATCTTCAAGGGGGGCACAGGCTTACCTTTCTTTCGCCGAAGAAATGCTGGGATGGCTGAAAGACCGGAATTGAACTTTTTTAAATAAAGATACGGGCGATAAAAATGAGTGAAATGACCATAAAAAAGAAAAAAGGTTTGGGACGTGGACTTGAAGTATTACTTGGGTCTGCTCCTGATTTTTCAGCCGATCCATCGCCGGTATCGAGTTTGCCAATCACCCGGTTGCAGGCGGGCAAATACCAGCCGCGTAACCGTATGGATGAGGGAGCCTTGAATGAACTGGCCCAATCCATACGCGAACAGGGGGTTATGCAGCCGATTCTCGTCAGACCCGTTTCCGGGAGTGGAAATACAACGGTATATGAAATCATTGCCGGCGAACGCCGTTATCGTGCTGCCCAGATAGCTGGCTTGTCCGATATGCCGGTCATCGTGAAAGATGTCGACGATCAAACAGCCGCAGCAATGGCGCTGATCGAAAACATGCAGCGCGAAGACCTGAATCCACTTGAAGAAGCACAGGGTATTCATCGTCTTATCACGGATTTCGAATTTACCCATGAACAGGCAGCCTCGGCCGTCGGTCGTTCAAGAAGCGCTGTCTCGAACCTTTTGCGCCTTCTGAACCTGACACGTCCTGTCCAGACAATGCTTGTGGCCGGCGATATCGATATGGGACATGCCCGCGCTTTGCTTGCGGTGGACGGAGCGACCCAGATTGCTTTGGCGACCCAGATTGTCGCGAAAAGGATGTCGGTCCGGGAAGCTGAAAAGCTCGTGGCACAGGAATTGAATAACAGGAATTCCGTAAAGAAAGTCGCTCTGGAAAAATCGGCGGATCTGGTACAGCTGGAAGAAGAGCTGTCAGACTTGCTGGCGACCAAAGTCAGTTTCCGACTGGGTTCCAAAGGACGTGGACAGCTCGTCATCGACTTTGCCAATCTCGATATTCTGGATGGGCTGATTCAAAAAATAAGACCGATGCATTGATTAGTTATCATTTTGACAACTAATTGTGGTATTGGCACAAGACCTGATTACAATTCCTTTGTCAGAACGCGAATATCGGGCAGATTACGCCAGAAACCGCCTATATCCATTCCAAAGCCGATAACGAACTGGTTAGGTACATCCAGACCGACGTAATCGGCCCTGATCGGTTTTGTTGCGCCTGTCTGTTTGTCTGCAAAAACGGCGATGACCACCTTTGCCGCTCCCATATCTATCAATTTGTCACGGACGTGAAGCAGGGTTTGTCCTTCATCCAGAATGTCATCCAAAACGATGACGGTTCTGTTGATGACGTTTTGTCTCGGTATGACTTTCCAGATAAATTCGCCGCCGTACTCTTCGTTACCGTAGCGGGAAACATGTATGAAATCGAATTCAAGCGGAAACGTCAGATAAGGTAACAACTGACCTGTGAAAATAGCCGCACCTCCCATGATACTCAATACCAGAGGCGGCGTTTTGACGTCTGGAATATCGAAGTCATGATTCAGTTTCGCAGCGACGTCAGTTATCGCTTTCCGGATTTGTTCAGGTGAAAAAATCTGCTCGGAATTTTTGAGGATATCCAGGGCTTTTGCATTGATCGATTCTGTCATAACGGAAACTTTCACTCAATTTCATGAAATTCGCAACAAGCCGACTATAAGATGAAAATCACTCTTTTGACAATTCATATTGTCTTAAAGATGATATCGTTTGATGATTGTTTGACGATAATTGTTTCATCAGCTTCCAAAAAGAAAAACATGAATACACCCTCCATATTGAATGACGTCACAACACGTCTGGCAGCACTAAGGCAGGAAATGAAGGGGCAGGCTATCGATGCCCTGATTGTTCCCACTTCCGATCCGCATCTTTCTGAATATTTGCCTTTGCACTGGCGGAGCAGGGAGTGGCTTTCAGGCTTTACCGGTTCAGCCGGTACCCTGATTGTGGGAATGGAAAAGGCGTCGTTGTGGGTCGACAGCCGATACTGGACACAAGCCTTGAAACAGCTGGAAGGATCGGGGATTGAAATGTGCAAAATTTCCGGAGGAAGCCAGATACCCTATCTTGAATGGATAGGGGCTCATCTTCCTGCGGGTGCAACGGTCGGTATGGATGGACGACTTCTTTCCCTGAATCAGGGAAGGCTGCTGGAAGAGGCGCTGCTCAGAAAACAATTGTCGTTCAGACCTGACGTCGATTTGATCTCTCCCATCTGGAAAGGCAGGGCATCTGTCCCGAAAACACCTGTGTTCGAGCATACAAGGCAATTTGTTGCCACATCCAGGATAGATAAAATCGAACGTATCAGACATCTTGTGAAAGAGTCGGGAGCAGATTGGCATTTGTTATCGACGCTTGACGATATCGCCTGGACGTTCAATCTGAGAGGAAACGATATCGAATTCAATCCGGTGTTCATTGCTTATGCCCTGATCGGCCCTGAAAAGACAACTCTGTTTATCGATAATGAAAAACTGCCTGATGAAATCAGGAGATCCCTTGTATCTGACGGGATCGGGATAATGGCTTATGAAGATACCGAAAAAATCCTGCATCGGATACCTTCAGGTTCGACGATGCTGCTCGATCCAAGAAGGACATCGTACTTCATGTACCGTCAGGCCAATTCAGGCGTGAAATTCGTTGAAACCGTCAATCCGGCCGTACTTTTGAAATCCAGAAAAGAAACATTCGAAATAGAGAATATCCGAAAGACGATGATCGAGGATGGCGCCGCTTTCTGCGAGTTTCAGGCCTGGTTCGATGATGCCATTGAAAGCGGAAACAGCCCTGTATCCGAACTGACTGTCGCTGAAAAAATCGAGCAATTCAGGTCGAAAAGGCCGAATTATATTTCGCCCAGTTTCGGAACGATTGCAGGGTTCAACGAAAATGCCGCTTTGCCCCATTATCAGGCAACGGAAACAGACTTTTCTTTCATTAAAGGAGACGGCCTGCTGCTGATCGATACAGGGGGGCAGTATCTGGGTGGCACAACGGACATGACAAGAGTCATTCCGGTCGGTTTGCCGGGTCAGGAACAGAAAAAGGATTTCACACTCGTTCTGAAAGGAATGATTGCATTGTCCGAAACCTGTTTTCCGCAATCGATACCGGCAGCCATGCTCGACAGTATAGCCAGAAAGCCTTTATGGGCTCATGGAGCCGATTACGGGCACGGAACGGGTCATGGGGTCGGATACTTCCTGAACGTGCATGAGGGCCCGCAGGGTATCTCGTATCATGCCAAACCGGAACCACAGACTGCAATGGAAGAGGGAATGGTAACATCTGTGGAACCGGGGCTCTATAAAGAAGGCAGATGGGGTATCCGGATTGAAAATCTGGTCGTCAACCGGTTTTACAGGGAAACCGGATTCGGAAAATACCTGAATTTTGAAACATTGACCCAATGCCCCATCGACACGAGATGCATCGAAAAAGATCTGCTCGACGAAAATGAAATCGCATGGCTGAACCGGTATCATGAAGGTGTGCGTGAAAAGCTCATGCCTTTCGTCCCGGAACACGTCAGGAACTGGCTAATCAGACGTACGGAACCTCTTTGATAAAACAGGTAAACGGCCGAAGATGAAGGGTTGATATTGCAAGAGGACAATTGATGTAACTCAGGATACCTCGAAATTAAAACAGAGGATGAAACTACCCTGAATTTTCCCCGTCTGACGGAGGTGGGCCAATGATGGCGGAAAGCCTGAACATTTATCATTTATATTGAGGTAATACTATGAGAAAAATACGTTTCGCTCTGTTAATGGCAGCCATTGGTGTATCCGGCATTGCTTCGGCACAGGTCTATTATCCCAATACGACCGTAACGACAACCACGACTTACATCGTCGAGGAAATACCGGCCAGCAAGATTACGGCTGAATTGACGGACAGGGATTGTCCTGCCGGCACAACTCTGATTTTCGATATCAACGATATGAACCGTGCCAAATGTGTCCAGTCATGGGAAGCTCAAAGACGGATGAACAATTATTGAAAATGTCATTCAAAAAAAAGCGTATTCATTCCTGAATACGCTTTTTTTGCTGGAAGTGAATAAATTGAAAATCAGTGCCAGACAGTTTTGTCCCTGAGAAATTGTTCAATTTCGGCAGCTGAATAGTCCGAAATTTCTTCTGACCATTCGTTTTCAATCAGACGGTTGACTTCCTTGCCCAGTTTGTTGCGGAGCGTTCCAAGGAAATGAGGCGAAGAAATCAGGTATAGACGGTGAAATTTTGAATCCTTTCTTCCCTTGTCCAGATAAAGTGCGATCGATTTTGCGAAAAGATCGTTCTGGTGTGCCAGTGGACTCACAGAAGGGTCGTCGGTATGGCTGTGTCCTGTTCCGACGTCATGATAACGACCGCGGGTGTGATGTTCCAGTTCGTTTTTATTTTCAAAAGCGGCCGGATCGACCAGATCCTCGAACTCCATCAAAGGTTCGTTAGCCCCTTTTTTTTCAAAAATGCGTGCTCGTGTACTGTCTGTCACGATAACCCAACTTGTATTCATACTGGTGTTCCTTTACTGTTTTGCAGACATCGATGAAATGTCTTTGAATCATTCAGGGGTTCATTGAAAACCAGGCTGAAGGTAATCAGTTTGATGCACTTCAAAAAAATGTTCTTCAAAGAAAAATTTTCCGGGTTTGGTATATAAAAAATCAATCAATTCGACAGGCTCGACAAGTTACTGATGGCATAGCCCTTGTCCCTGATTTGTATGGCCGGATAAACGATGGAGAAATCGTCAAGACTTTCCTCATCGACGTTAATGTCCACTTCTTTCGCATCCAGTTCCCAGTCCGTATTTGTCGCTTCTCCGGGGATGTTTTTTCCCGCAGGAATCAAAAGATAGGAATAAATTCCGTTAGCTTCTTCACGTTTGAAAATGTCGACTCTCATTTCACCCTCCTTTTTAATTGAGACATATGGAAAAGTTCATTGCTACAAAGATTCCGCCGAATCATCGAAAGCGGTTGGCAAAGTAATATCCCTTTTGTATCCGGTGGCCTTGAGCCGCCACAGATGAAGCAGAAAGGCACTGGCCGTTAGCGTAATGGGGCCCAGAATGACCCCGGAGGCGCCATAGACAAGAATGCCGCCTGCCAGCGCGATGAACGCAACAATCGTATGTAATTTGAGTTTTTTGCTGACCAGAATGGGATAAAGGACATTGTTTACCACTCCTCCCACCACAATCCCCCAGATAACCAGAACTAAAGCCTGGGCCCAATATCCATCCAGAGCCAGATAGACCGCGGCCGGTATCCAGATAATATAGGAACCCAAAAGTGGAATGATCGACAGAATTCCCATAATCGATCCCCACAACAGGGGTGCGGGAAGTCCTAGAACCCAGAACATGAAACCGGATAGAAAACCTTTTACTGCCGAAACAGCCAGAGTACCGAAAACAGTCGCTCGAATGGTGTCGTTGACGACCTTGAAAAGACCGTTCGTTTCCCGGCCGCAAAGCGGCGAAAATCGTCTCACCGTCCGCAGGATTTCATTACGATCCCTGAGAAAATAAAAAAGAAGATAAAACGTCAGGACAATGACAATAATCTGTATGAAAGACGATCGTAAAAACAAAGTCACCTGAGCGGTCAGCCATGACGTAAGATTATTGACGGCCTGATGGATATTCAGGTGATTTTCAAGCCAGTATACAGCTCTTCCGACAAAAGGCATGCTTTCCAGATTGTCTTGCCATTCTCCCGAACTGACCCTGTCCATGATTAATGTTGCGCCCCTGTCGACTTCCAGAACGACACGAATGACCATCCACATGACCGGAATGACCACAATGATTATCGCCAGCGCGGATGTGAGCATGGCCGCAATATTCTTCTTCTTCAGTTTTTTTAAAATACGCCTGTGAATAGGCATGAATAAAACCGCCAGCGCGAGGGCCCATGCCAGTGAAGACAGGAATGGAACCGTCATCAGATAGCAGAGGAATACCCCCAGTATCGTTATCCCGAGCTGTATGAAAGACCGGATATGATTGCGGGATTTCCAGTCTTCTTTTTCCGGAAGAAGCGCTTCTTCCCTGATTTCATTCGTATTCATGGCGCTGACATGAAAAAACGTGGCAGTGATTCGAAGTGTCTTTGATGTCACGTTACGTTAAATTCATATATCGGCCATGAGTGAAGTCAAATGACGTTCAGCTCGGGTTTTTTCAAGAGGGGAAAAGCCGAAAGGAAATTCAAGGGTGAATGAAAAGCAGTGAACGTATGAAAAAAGCTGTTTCACGTTTTCGTGAAACAGCTTTGAATAAAGGCGGGAAGAAAATCAGACGTCGATATTGCCGGCCAGAAGTGCATGATTTTCAATAAACGCCCGGCGTGGCTCGACATTGTCGCCCATCAGCGTCGTGAAAATCTGGTCCGCGGTGATGGCGTCTTCGATTTTGACTTTCAAAAGACGACGCATGGTCGGGTCCATCGTCGTTTCCCACAACTGATCCGGATTCATTTCACCCAGACCTTTATAACGTTGCTTGGAAATGCCTCTTTCAGCTTCGGAACGCAGCCATTGCATTGCCTGATGGAAGTTTTTCACAGCCAGCTGGCGCATGCGGTCACCTTCACCACGAGTGATCATGGCACCGGGTCCGATCAGGTTCAAAAATGCTGTGGCCGTTTTTTCCAGAGTCCGGTAATCATTGCCATATACGAAATCCTTGTCGAGTCTGGTGACGTGGGCATTGCCATAATGAGTTTTGATGACGGAGAGAGCAATATCACCGTTTTCATTATTCTCGACGTTGACTTCAACAGTTGGATCGTTAATGATTTTCGCCAGCGACCGGGCCGATTGTTCGGCTTCTTCCATTGAATTCAGGTTCAGCTTCGCACCGTTCATAATGGCGGACAATACATCCATGTCGATCATTCTTGAAATACGCTGGATGATGTTATAGGCGATGGTGTGCTGGTCAGCCATTTCCTTCAACTGTTCACCGGCAATCGGTTCTGCACCTTCACGTGGCGTCAATGAAGCGCCCTGAAGGGCTATCGACATCATGTGATTGGCTTCTTCCAGATCGTCTTTCAGATAACGCTCGTCCTTGCCGTTCTTGATTTTGTATAAAGGAGGCTGGGCAATGTATACGTAGCCTCTTTCGACCAGCTGCGGCATCTGGCGGTAGAACAGGGTCAAGAGCAATGTACGGATGTGGGCTCCGTCCACATCGGCATCGGTCATGATAATGATGCGATGATAACGGAGCTTGTCGATATTGAACTCATCCGGGCCGATACTGGTACCCAGTGTCGCAATCAGGGTCGTGATCTGCTCGGAAGAAAGCATTTTCTCGTATCGGGATTTTTCGACGTTCAACACCTTGCCGCGCAAAGGCAGGATCGCCTGGAATTTGCGGTCTCTTCCCTGTTTTGCCGAACCGCCCGCCGAATCCCCTTCGACGAGATACAGTTCACACATGGAAGGATCTTTTTCCTGACAGTCGGCCAGTTTTGCGGAAAGGCCAAGTCCATCCAGAACACCTTTCCTGCGTGTCAGTTCACGTGCCTTGCGTGCCGCTTCACGGGCACGGGCGGCCTCGACGATTTTCGAGCAAATGATTTTTGCGTCGTTCGGCTTTTCCTGCAGGAAGTCGGTCAGGGTTTTCGTGATGATTTCCTCGACAGGGCCACGGACTTCGGAAGAGACCAGCTTGTCTTTCGTTTGGGAGCTGAATTTCGGTTCCGGGACTTTTACCGAAAGCACACAGGTGAGTCCCTCACGCATATCGTCGCCGGTAACGTCAACCTTGGCTTTTTTGGCCAGCTCGTTTTCCTCGATGTAGCGGTTGATAACGCGTGTCATCGCGGCACGCAGGCCGGTCAGATGGGTACCGCCATCACGCTGCGGAATATTGTTCGTGAAACAAAGCACCTGTTCGTTGTACGAATCGTTCCATTGCATCGAAATATCGACGTAAATCGGTGTTCCCAACTCGGACATCCGTTCGCCGGTTGCCTGAAAAATCGTAGGGTGCAAGACGCTTTTGCCGCGATTGATATATTCGACGAATCCGCGCGTGCCGCCTTCGTAGGCAAAAATTTCTTCCTTGCCGGTACGCTGGTCGGTCAGGCGAATACGGACGCCATTGTTCAAAAACGACAATTCACGGATTCTTCGGGCGAGAACTTCATACTGGAACTCGATTGTCGTGAAAATCGTCGGGTCAGGCCAGAACTGGACGCGTGTGCCCTGTTTGTCGGATACCCCGACAATCTTGATTGGCGAGCATTCGACGCCATTGATCATCTCGACGGAATTGTTTTGCGGGAGTCCCTGTGCAAATTCCATGTAATGCTCTTTGCCGTCGCGCCAGATGGTCAGCTTCAACAGGGTGGACAGGCCATTGACGCAGGAAACGCCGACGCCATGCAGCCCACCGGAAACCTTGTACGAGTTCTGGTCGAATTTGCCTCCGGCATGGAGTTCAGTCATGACGATTTCGGCAGCGCTGCGTCTGGGTGTGTTTTTATCGTCAAATTTGATACCGGTCGGAACGCCACGGCCGTTATCGACCACGGATACGGAATTATCCGCGTGCAGCGTGACGTGGATCTCTGTACAGAAACCGGCAAGGGCTTCATCGATCGAGTTATCCAGCACTTCAAAAACCAGATGATGCAGACCGGTACCATCCGACGTATCGCCGATATACATCCCGGGCCGTTTTCGAACAGCTTCCAGGCCTTCCAGAATCTGAATGGAGGAAACGCCATAGTTTTCTTCGTTCTGCTGAACATCGTTTTGTGAATTTTGCGACATGGAACTGTTTTCCTTAAAACGCCGATTGTCGTAATGCCGGGTAGGGCACTACGACATGACTCAATGCATTGATCTTCAAATCATCAATAACGGGTCTGTTGCACGATTAAATACGCATCGGCATAACAACATATTTGAAATCCGAATTGTCGGGAACGGAGACCAGTGCGGAAGAATTGGCGTCACCCAGTTCTACGCTGACCTGTTCATTTTTCAGATTTCCCAGAACATCCAAAAGATAGGTGACGTTGAATCCGATATCGATACTGTCACCGCCATAGTCGAGTTCGATTTCCTCGATGGCTTCTTCCTGATCGGCATTGGTAGAACTGATTTTCAGACTGCCGGGGGCCAGTATGCAACGGATACCCTTGAATTTGTCACTTGTCATGATGGCGGCACGCTGCAGGGCTCTTTGCAACTGTTCACGCGAAAGTGTGAATTTGTTTTTGTAGCCTTTTGGAATAACACGGGTGTAATCAGGGAACTTGCCTTCCACCAGTTTCGAAATGAGTTCGACGTCACCGAAAACGAATCTGACCTGACCGCCGGAAAAATCGATACGGACCGGTTCGTCGCTGTCTTCAAGCAATCTTTGCAATTCAAGAATGGTTTTACGCGGGATGATGACGTCGTTTTTGGAAAATTCCTGATCGGTTTCCATCTGGCAGAAGGCCAGACGGTGACCGTCGGTCGCGACAGCCGTCATTTTATTACCGTCAACCTGCAAAAGCAGGCCGTTCAGATAATAACGGATGTCCTGCTGCGCCATTGAAAAGTAAACCATCCCCAGAAGGTTCTTCAGTGCCTTTTGAGAGACTGTGACAGACGTTTCATATTCAGCCGGTTGCGAGACGATCGGAAAATCGTCGGCAGGCAAGGTCTGAAGGGAAAAACGGGATTTGCCAGCCTGAACAACGAGTCGCTTGTCATTTTGGGAAATGGCGATATCGGACGTATCCGGCAATGCGCGAAGAATGTCGAGAAGCTTGCGTGCGGCGACCGTTGTCGTCGTATTTTCTTCATTCGTACCGATTTCGGCATGCGTGACGATCTGGATTTCCGTGTCTGTCGACAGGAAAGAAACCGCTTCACCTTCTTTCCTGATCAAAATGTTGGCCAGAATCGGCAAGGTATGTCTGCGTTCCACGATACCGCTAACGATCTGCAGTGGGCGAAGAAGATTGTCTCTGCCGGTTTTTACCAGTTGCATGTTCTTATCCTTGAAAATTTAATTGTTCTTTATCCCAAGATCTTCCAATTGTAATGCTGTCAACCTTTCAGAGTTTGTTCCAGCACATGAAGCTCATGATTGCATTCAGGATTTTTCAACCTGTCCTGTGCAATTTTGCGAACAGCGTGCAAAACAGTCGTATGGTCACGTCCACCAAACAATTCCCCGATCTCGGGCAGGCTTTTTTGAGTCAATTCTTTTGTCAAATACATGGCGATCTGACGCGGCCTTGCAATATTGGCCGGACGTCGTTTCGAATACATATCGGCAACCTTGATACGAAAGAAGTCGGCAACCGTCTTCTGGATATTTTCAACCGAAATCTGGCGGTTTTGTACGTTCAGCAAATCCTTTAAAGCTTCCTTTGTCAGCTCGATAGTGATATCCCTGCCGTGGAAACGGGAGAAAGCCAGTATCTTTCTGAGAGCGCCTTCAAGTTCACGAACGTTTGAACGCAGGTGTTTTGCCACGAAAAAAGCGACGTCGTCGGAAAGCTGGATTCCTTCCTGGCAGGCCTTTTTGATCAGAATGGCCACACGCATTTCCAGTTCGGGCGGTTCGATGGCAACCGTCAGGCCGGAATCGAAACGGGAAGTCAGCCGGTCATCCATCCCCGATATTTCTTTCGGATAGGTGTCGCTGGTGATAATGATCTGTTTTCGTGCTGCAATCAGCGCTTCAAAGGCATAGAAAAATTCTTCTTGTGTACGGCTCTTGCCGGAAAAGAACTGGATATCGTCGATCAGAAGCATGTCCAGTGAATGGTAGTAACGCTTGAAGTCGTCGAACCCCTTGCGCTGATAGGCGGTGACGACATCCCTGACGTACTGTTCGGCGTGGATATAACGGATTTTGGCCGAAGGTGTGTCGGCAAGAACCTGATTGCCGATGGCATGAATCAAATGGGTTTTGCCAAGGCCGACACCACCGAACAAATAAAGCGGGTTATATGATACGCCCGGATTGTTGGCAACCTGAATGGCTGCCGCACGGGCAAGCTGGTTTGCTTTGCCGGTGACGAAACTGTCGAAAGTCATTTCAACATTGATCCGGCTCTGTTCGCGTGTAGGGGTATCGGAAACGTGACTTCTTTGACTGGTTTCAGCTGTTTCCGAAGGCATAACCGGTTCAGGCTTCGGTTGTGACGGAGCCGGTTTTGAAGGAGACGCCGAACGTGTTCCCGGATTCAACATGAACTGCACATCAACCGTCGATTCCAGAAACTGGCAGGCCAGGGAGGTAATACGATCGGCATATTGTGTTTTTACCCAATCCAGCTTGAAGCGATTGGGAGCGGCAACACGTAAAATGCCGTCCTTGTAATCGAGCGGCACCAGAGGCTTGATCCAGGCGCTATACTGCTGCGGAGTCAGTTCCGATTCCAGTTGGGACAAGCAGCTCTGCCAAAATTTTTCCATAATTCCAATCGACTAAACATCAGTTACCGGTTGACTTGACGCGGCTGGTCATTGCCAGTATTCCGGACAAAAAGGCGTGGATGCACTGTCCGGGGAAAGTCAAAATATTCAATAAACACTTTTCCAATAAGTTGCTATTTTACCTTGAATTAGGCAAGTTATCCACAGGCGCCGTCTGTTTTTTCACCTATTTCTGTCATGAAATACAGATTCATATTGACAGGATGGTGAAAATTACGGTCTAATCATTGGTTCCTTGCGCATAATTGATGCCTTGCCATGGTTAATATGACCGATCAGCCGGTATTTTAACGGGGCAACTGGCATCGGATTTTGAATTTTTTTTGCTGATTAGCGAGACCATCATGAAACGTACTTATCAACCTTCAGTTGTGCGTCGCAAACGCACCCACGGCTTCCGTGCCCGTATGGCGACCAAAGGCGGCCGTGCAGTTTTAAATGCACGTCGTGCCAAAGGCCGTAAACGTTTGGCTGTATAACCAGACGATGTTCAGCTGGTTGTGTGAACAGAAATTTTTCTTCCGATCGGCGTATCGTTAAAACGGATGATTTTTCATCCGTTTTTCGTATGCGTCCCCGTGCGCGGACGAAACATTTTGTTATGTACGCACGCCCCAACCAGCTGGAAAGTGCACGACTCGGAATTGTCGTTGCCAAGCGGTTCGCACATCGGGCCGTAACGCGAAATACAATCAAACGGCTGTGTCGCGAAACATTCCGCTGTATACAAATTCCTGCAATGGATTGTATTATCCGTTTGACGTCACCAGTTAATACACGGAAAGATCCTGCCACAAACCGGCAGGTAAAACGCATTCTCAGGGCGGAACTGGACCAGTTGATCGCCTCTTCGGGAATGAACCAGAAAAGCAGGCAATGATGCAATCACCATTAAAATGGTTGCTTATCGTTTTAATTCGGGGATATCAGTTGTGCATTAGCCCATTCATAGGGCAAAATTGTCGTTTTTACCCGAGTTGTTCTCAATATGCAATCGAAGCCATTTCGGTTCATGGCTGTTTGAAAGGGTGTTATCTCACTTTTATACGGCTGTGCAAATGTCATCCCTTGCATCCGGGAGGAGTCGATCCCGTCCCCGCGAGAAAATCCGGTTGTGCCTGTAGTTCATCATTGAAAAATGATGACAAAGATATTTGAAAAGTAGATTATGGAAGCCAAAAAACGTACTACGTTGTTGCTGATTCTGGCGGTTTCGCTTTTTTTCCTTTGGGATAACTGGCAGGTGTACAGAGGCGGCAAGTCCCTTATTTTTACACAGGAAAAAGCGAAAAAATCCGAAACCCAGACCGGACTGCCTGAAGTACCTGTCCAGACTGCTTCTGTTACTGCAGAAGAAAATCCTGCCGCAGATGCATCAAATGCAGTTGCCAAAAAAGAAGAACCCAAAAAACAGCCTGTCGAACTGGTATCGATAACGACCGACGTTTTCAAGGTCCAGATCAATCCGGACGGTGGCGTTTTCCAGAATCTGGAATTGCTCAAGTATCCGGATAATGTCGATTCCACCAAGGATATGGTTCTTTTTGAATCGGCGCCCCCAAGAATATATCTGGCACAAACCGGCCTGACCGGTGGTTTGTATCCGAATCATGCGACCCGTTTCCATATCCGTCCCGGTGAAAGAACGCTTGGTGAGAATAGCGATGAAGTCAAACTCGTTATGGATGCCGAACAGGATGGCGTTCGCCTGACCAAGACATATACTTTCAAACGCGGCAGTTATGTCATCGATGTCGACCAGAAAGTCACGAATCTGAGTCATGAGCCGATCAATGCGTCCCTGTATCTGCAATTGCTCCGGGACAGCGAAAGACCGGAAGGCCAGTCGAGATTCATCAGTACCTTTACGGGGCCGGCGGTTTATTCTGAAGAGGACAAATTCCAGAAGATCAAATTCGACAATATCGGCGAAGGAAAAATGGATCATGCGATCAAGACCGACAATGGTTGGGTCGGTATGGTTCAGCATTATTTCGTTTCCGCTTTCATTCCGCAGGATAAAGTTGCCCGCGAAAACTATACGAAAAAAGTGGGTGAGAACCTGTATGCCATCGGTACGGTCATTCCACTGGGTACGATCGCCCCGAATGCCAGCGCTTCCAATGACACGAGACTGTATGTCGGTCCCCAGGAATCCAAACTGCTGGAAAAAACGGCTCCGGGTCTTGAACTGGTCAAGGATTATGGCTGGCTGACGATCATTGCCAAGCCGATTTTCTGGCTGATGACTCACATTCACAATGAAGTGGGCAACTGGGGCTGGACCATTATTCTCCTGACCTGTCTGATCAAGCTGATTTTCGCCCCGCTGTCTGCGGCCAGCTATCGCAGCATGGCGAAAATGAAGCAGTTCACCCCGAGAATCACGGAACTCCGTGAAAGATACAAAGACGACAAACAACGCATGAACAAGGAATTGATGGGCTTGTACAAGGCCGAAAAAATCAATCCTCTGGGCGGGTGTCTGCCGGTTGTGATCCAGATTCCGGTCTTCATTTCCCTGTACTGGGTACTTCTCGCCAGCGTTGAGATCAGAAACGCTCCCTGGCTGGGCTGGATTCAGAATCTGGCAGCGCCTGATCCTTATTACATTTTGCCGATTATCATGGCCGGTTCGATGTTCATCCAGCAAAAGATGAGCCCGCCACCGCCTGATCCGATGCAGGCCAAAATGATGATGTTTTTGCCGATCGCCTTTTCGATTACGTTCTTCTTCTTCCCGTCCGGTCTGGTTCTGTACTGGGTCGTCAACAATCTGTTGTCGATTGCACAGCAGTACTGGATTACGAAGAAATATGACAATACGAAAACGAAGAAACCGGCCTGAAATCTGGTTTCTGACAGTGAAAAAGCCCGTGCATGCATGGGCTTTTTTATGAGCGAACTGCGGATTCATCAATGATTTGGTTATTTGATCTGGACAATACCCTGCATAATGCATCTCTGGCGATTTTTCCAAGAATCAGTCAGAACATGAATGGCTATATTGCAGAGAAATACAGCTCTGTTGGGAAGAAACTGACCCCGGAACAGGCGGATCAGTTACGTATCGCTTTCTGGAAGCGCTTTGGTGCGACATTGCTGGGAATCAGCCGGATTTATAACAGCAAAGCGAGGGATTTTCTGAAAAGTGCGCATCAGTTCGACAATCTGGATTCACTGATTCATGCAGAAAGAGGTTTGTCCGTACTGTTGAAAAATCTGCCGGGCAAAAAAATCCTATTGACGAATTCGGCTTACAGCTATTCGAAAAACGTGCTGGAAATACTCGGGCTGTCATCTGTTTTCGATGAGCATATATCAATTGAATCGATGCGAGTGCATGGAATACTGGAACCCAAGCCATCGAAGAAATTCTTTCGCAAGTTCCTGATGAAGAAAAAAGTGAAGCCAGGTGATTGCATACTGGTTGAAGATAACATCCATATTTTGAAAACAGCCAAATCTTTGGGAATAAAAACCGTTCTGGTGACCCGGTACCTGAATGAGAGCCGACATTCAAATCATGCCTATCCTGTCGTGTACCGGAAACAGCCATTTTCCAGACCGCCTTATGTCGATCTGAAAGTTTCATCCGTTCGTCAGCTGTCCCGACGTTTAAACCGAATTCATTAATTCTTTTCATATATTTTATCCATCATGGGAAATACCAAAACCGGAGAAAGAAAGTTACAAATCCTGCAGGCGCTGGCGCAAATGCTCGAACAACCACGGAGTGAAAAGATAACGACTGCAGCACTTGCAAAGCATCTCTCGCTATCTGAAGCGGCCCTTTACAGGCACTTTGCAAGCAAGGCCCAGATGTTTGAAGGACTGATTGAATTCATTGAATCGAGCATATTCGGGCTGATCAACCAGATCGATGAAAAGGAAGAAAATGGCTTGTTACAGGCCCAGTCTGTAGCCATGCTGATTCTCAATTTTGCCGAAAAAAATCCCGGTATGACCCGGGTCATGATCGGTGATGCGCTGATCAATGAAGATGCACGCCTGCAGTTGAGAATGAACCAGTTTTTTGACCGTATCGAACTGGCGTTGAAACAAAGCATGAAAATTGCGGTGACACAGGGACAATTCAGCGAAGAAAACATCAATTCGAGAAGCAATTTGATGATGAGCTATCTGATCGGCCGTTTGTACCGTTTTGTCAAAACCCAGTTCAAACAGAATCCGACTGAAGACATGATTCCCCAGATCAATTTCATTTTAAGCTGATACCTGTGATATCTGATTGCTGAAACAGACGGCTTCTTGTTATTGTTGTCAAAACAGGACTTTTGCCGTTTTTTTCGCCGTTGTTCTTCTGTCAGGCCTTTTTTCGGGAGTATCTCACGCAGTTTCGATTCAAATGGAGTTGACGGTATGCTGCTAATCCTTATCGCTCTGGTTGCCGGTTTTTTCATTGGTTGCTTACTGGATCGTCTGGTGTCGAGTATCGTCAATTTTATTCATGAAAAAGAAAAAGGTACCGAGATTGGTGCAATCTCCTGTGCTCCTGCAAGGCAGACTTTTTTTGCCAGAGAATTTCCGTTAAAGGGTATTTCCGCTTTACTGGCAGGATATATCCACCCCATCTTTAAAAACGGTCGCAATCTTGAATTTCTGACAGTAAAGACAAGCCTTCTCGTTCTGATATCGTCGGTTTTTTCCGGAATCGTTGCGTGGCACTTCGGGGCGACGTTAAACGGAATGGCGGCATTATTATGTCTTTATTTTCTGATTTCGCTCGGATTCATCGATTCGGGTACAGGGTATCTTCCGGATTGTCTGACTTATCCTTTTTTGTGGGCCGGGCTTCTTGTCAATATAAAGGCTGCGTTCGTCCCGCTTCACATAGCTGTCATAAGTGCCTTGTCCGCTTATCTGATCTGTCGTACGGCCAATGCGGTTTTCAGATTTGTCACAGGAAACGATGGAATGGGTTATGGCGATTTCAAGATGATTGCGGCACTCGGAGCATGGTTCGGCTGGATATGCCTGGTCTTTATCGTTATCATGGCTTCGCTTTTGGCGATCGTTATCGGATTGGTCGGAATATTCTCCGGTCGGACCCGTTTTGAGAAATTTTTTCCATTTGGCCCCTATCTGTCGATAGCCACACTGCCGATTCTTTTATATGGAAGAATACTAATGCAGACCCTGAATGATTTTTCTTAAATTTTTGATGAAGAATTTGCCTAAAATGAGCTATAAGGATTTCTCAATCGGTTTGACCGGCGGAATCGGCAGTGGAAAAACCATGGTTGCCAATTTGTTTGCAGAGCAGGGCGCTACTATCGTGGATACGGATGACGTGGCACGGAATTTGACACTCCCGGGCGGAGAGGCAATCGAGCCGATCCGGAAAGAGTTTGGTGAGGAATTCATACAACCGGACGGGGCGATGAACCGTTCACTGATGCGTGAGCTGGTATTTTCCAGGGCGGATGAACGCCTGAAACTGGAAGCGATATTGCATCCGCTGATCAGGAAAGTATCGATTGAACAGGCAGAGGCGGCTACAGGGACTTACGTCATATTTGTCATTCCGCTATTGGTCGAGTTGCCGATATGGCATGGAATGGGGACGAGGATTCTGGCAGTCGACTGTCCGGAAGAGTTACAGATAGAACGTGTCATGAAACGAAATAACATGAGCCGTGAACAGGTTACCGCCATCATGGCGGCACAGGCGACTCGCCAGCAGCGGCTGGCAATTGCGGACGATGTCATCGTAAATGACAAAAGTGTTGGAGAAGTTTTGAAAGAAGTGGTTATTTTGCATGCAAAATATACTGAAATGGCGCAAAAAACCGGTTTGTGAGCTCGCTTTGTTTGTATTTTTTCAATGCTTCGTTCAGAATCTTATTTAAATGAAACATCGGAATTGAAAGAGGAATCATTTTGATAACTTACGAATACCCTTTCAACGAACGTATCCGCACCCTGTTGCGGCTTGAGGATTTGCATGAAAGATTCAACTTTTTCCTGCATCAGAATCATGCCTTGCAACATCATGTTGCGTTAACTCTCGTCTTCGAAATGCTTGAAGTCGCTTCCCGTTCCGATTTGAAATCGGATCTGCTTCAGGAGCTCGAACGTCAGAAACAGATTCTGGCGGGATACCGGGAACATCCGAATATTCAAAAAGAAGTCCTTGACGATGTATTGAAAGAAATCGATCAGGTCAGTGCCGCGCTCGTCAATACTCTCGGAAAAACGGGGCAGAGCATTCGTGAAAACGAATGGCTGATGAGTGTCCGCGGAAGAACCATGATTCCAGGTGGCGCCTGTGAATTCGACTTGCCGTCCTATTATGCCTGGCAGCACCGGAGTACGGAAGAACGCTACAAGGACATCCAGAACTGGTTTTCTCCGATGGCGTCATTACTGGATGCGGTCGGGCTGGTCTTGCGACTGTTGAGGGCTTCCGGTGTACAATTCAAGGTCATTGCAGAATCGGGAAGCTACCAGCAGATGCTGCAGGGCAAGGTCCATCAGATGCTGCGTATCAAGGTGGAAGAAAAGAGTGGCGCGATTCCCGAAGCGTCGGCAAACAAATACATGTTATGGATACGGTTCACGAAGCAGGATGGCGATCTGAAGCCGAAACTGCTGGAAGAAGACGTATCGTGTGAATTGACTTTGTGCTGATATGGTTACAGTTGTTAAATGTCCCGTTTGCGGTAAAGATGTCGAATGGAAAGAGGCGAATGCCTATCGTCCATTCTGTTCCGAACGTTGCAAGCAAATCGATCTGGGTGCATGGGCGGATGAACAATACAAGGTTCCGGGTGCGGCAGAAGATGAAAATGACCGGGAAGAGCCTGTTTAGGCTTGACCGATATCCGTTATTGTTTTTAAATAAGCACGTTCACTTGATAAGTTAAACAAGTTAAGTAATAATCTGCACCATGTGCAAAAAAGTTCAATCAGCAGTTATCCTCCTTACCTTGCGCTGGCGTAAGCCTGTCGCCTGATATCCTCTTGCGCCTTTCGTGCGCGCAGCAATCCTTTATTTTTGACGGCCATTGTTTTTTGCCATCACTATTGCACGAATCATTTTTCCTTTTTACACAATTGCAAGGTGACGATCATGTTACTGATGATTGATAATTACGATTCGTTTACATATAACCTCGTTCAGTATTTCGGTGAACTGGGGGTCGATGTCCGGACTTTCCGGAACGATGAAATTACGCTCGATCAAATCGAGAAACTCAAACCTGACCATATCTGCATATCTCCGGGACCGAAAACCCCTTATGAAGCCGGCATCTCCCTTGAAGTCCTGACACATTTCGCCGGAAAAATCCCTCTTTTCGGAGTATGTCTGGGTCATCAGTCCATCGGTGCGGCGTTCGGTGGAAAAATCATCCGTGCCAGGCAGGTCATGCATGGAAAAACCTCTCCCGTATTTCATAAAAATGAAGGCGTTTTCCGTGGCTTGCCGAATCCGGTAACGATAACCCGGTACCATTCTCTGGCAATCGAGAGAGAAAGCCTGCCGGATTGCCTCGAAATCACGGCATGGACGGAAGATGGCGAAATCATGGGCGTGCGCCACAAACAATACGCCATTGAAGGGGTGCAATTCCATCCTGAATCCATTTTGTCCGAAGAGGGACATGCCCTGCTCAAAAACTTTATAGCGGAATAATCATGACAGCCAGTATCAAACCTCAGGAAGCGCTTCTAAGATGCATTGAACATCGTGAAATTTTTCATGATGAAATGTTGTCCCTGTTCCGCAGTATCATGAGCGGTGAAATGACCCCGGTCATGATCGCGGCCTTGACTGTCGGTTTTCGTGTAAAGAAAGAAACCGTCGGTGAAATCGCTGCCGCAGCCGAAGTGATGCGAGAGTTTTCCCTCAAGGTCAAAGTCGACGATACGGCAAACCTGCTCGATATTGTCGGAACCGGCGGTGATGGAGCGCATACCTTCAATATCTCGACCGCATCCATGTTTGTTGCAGCAGCCTGTGGCGCCAAGGTTGCAAAACATGGCAGCCGTAGCGTTTCTTCTTCTTCAGGAAGCGCCGATCTGCTGGAAGCCTTAAACGTCAATATCAACCTGTCTCCGGAACAGATAGCCCAGTCTATCGATAATGTCGGTATCGGCTTCATGTATGCGCCTAATCACCATTCGGCGATGAAACATGCCAAGGCTGTGCGTGAAGAGCTTGGCGTCAGGACGATTTTCAATATCCTCGGCCCTTTGACCAATCCGGCTTATGCCGACAATATGATGATGGGGGTATTCCATCCCGATCTGGTCGGCATTCAGGTTCGTGTTTTGCAGAAAATGGGCGTCAAGAGAGCGCTGGTTGTCTGGGGCCGGGACAATCTTGATGAGGTCTCGCTTGGAGCCAGTACGCTGGTCGGCGAGTTGTCCGACGGCAAGGTTCGCGAATACGACATTCATCCGGAAGATTTCGGGCTCAGAATGTATGCCAGCCGCAATTTTCAGGTTGAAAATGCACAGGAATCGAAAAAAATCGTTCTGGATGCACTGAACAATAAAGCGACACCCGCAACCGATATCATCGCATTGAATGCAGGAGCGGCTCTGTACGCGGCAGGTAATGCCACTTCGATTGCCGATGGCCTTGCACAGGCGCAGGCGGCCATCAAATCGGGAGCAGCGAGAATGAAGCTCGACCAGTTCGTCGGGTTTACCCAATCGATCAACGACAAATAACGGGCGGCAACATGTCTGACATACTGAAAAAAATCCTTTCCGTCAAAGAGGTTGAAATCGAATCCGCCAAAAGCCGGGAGTCGTTTTCCGCTTTGCGAAATAGGGTCGATAACGATATTGACCTGGAAGGGATACGCCGGAATTTCGAAGGAGCGCTTCGCCGGAAAATCGCAGCAGGTCATGCCGGAGTCATTGCTGAAGTGAAGAAAGCGTCGCCATCAAAAGGGGTAATTCGTGAAGCCTTTTATCCTGATGAAATCGCAAGAAGCTATGAAAAACATGGCGCGGCGTGTTTGTCAGTACTCACTGACAAGGATTTTTTCCAGGGATCTCCCGATTATCTGCGTCAAGCGAAAGCGGCCTGTTCGCTGCCTGTTTTACGCAAGGATTTCATGATCGATCCCTATCAGGTTTATGAAGCCGGAGCATGGGGTGCCGATTGTATTCTTCTGATCGTCGCCGCTTTGTCTGACAGCCAGATGGCGGAACTCGAAGCCTGCGCGTTCGAATTGGGGATGAATGTGCTGGTCGAGGTTCACAATGCCGAAGAACTGGAAAGGGCGCTTGCCTTGAAAACAAGCCTTTTGGGAATCAACAATCGCGATCTCCGGACGTTCAAGACATCCATACAAAACACGATCGACCTGTTGCCCGGCTTGCCGAAAGACAAACTGGTTGTCACGGAATCGGGCATTTTGCAAAAGGAAGACGTTCAGAAAATGCGTCAGGCCGGTGTCAATGCATTTCTGATTGGCGAAGCGTTCATGCGTGCGAAAGAGCCGGGGGAAGAGCTGGCGAAACTGTTCGCCTGACGAATTTGCCATCAGGCGAACGGGGTGTTGCAAATTCCGGTTATTCTGTTTTCTGAAGCCAGAGTTGTCTGGATTCCTTCATTGAAGGCGTTTCGTCTTTAGACAAGGTCAGAATGAATTTCGGGATGTGTTCATCGGCAAGAATAACGTCAAACTTCATCAACTCATCCCGGCGAAAAACGAAAGCCTCTACCTTTTCGCCGACTGAATAGCGTGAAAGCTGTTTTTCCAGATTCACCGCAGGGTTTTCCGAAGAGACCCTCAAACCATCGATGGCAAGCAGGACATCGCCAGCCGAGATACCTGCACGGTGGGCCGCTCCGCCTTCAAATACGTGAGTCACGACGCAATCGCTTCCGGAACGCTTGACGCGAATATCGAGACCCGGTTTTACATCGATATTGGCATCGTTCATGGAAATGCCGAAAGGAGAAAACAGCTCTGCCAACGGAATTTCAACTGTTCCGTAAATGTATTTCCTGAAGAACTCCTGTAATTCCAGTCCGCTGATTTCTTCAATAATCGCTTCCGCTTCCGTATCGGTAATGCCGCTGTCTTTACCATCGTAAAAATCGCGGCCATACCGGTGCCACAATGCCTGCATGACATCATCAAGCGATTTGTTATTGCCGGTACCGAGCCGGATCGTCAAATCAAGCGCAAGCGCAACAAGCGAACCCTTGGTGTAATAGCTGACCAGCGCATTGGGTGTATTTTCATCCTGTCGGTAATACTTGATCCAGGCATCGAAACTCGCTTCGGCAATGCTCTGTTTGAATCGGCCGCGTCCACGTGACACATTATTGATAGTCTGCGCAATCTGGTGCAAGTAAGTGCTTACATCCGTTATGCCGCTCCGGACAATAGTCAAGTCATCGTAATAACTCGTGAAACCTTCGAACATCCACAAAAGGCGTGTATAGGTTTCCTGTCGCAGATCGTAAGGGGCGAATACGGCCGGCTTGATCCGTTTGACATTCCATGTGTGGAAATACTCGTGACTGCACAGTCCGAGAAATTGCAGATAATCCTCGTCGATTTTCTGTTGTGGATTTTCCGCCCTGTTTTTCGATGGCAACGACGACCTTGAACAGAGCAGGGCGGTAGATGCACGATGTTCAAGACCCCCGTAGCCATTCTTGACGACCATGACAAAAAATACGTATCGTGAAACAGGTGCCTTTCGGGTTTCAGGCTCAAAAAGTGTGATTTCGGTTTCGCAGATTTTCCTGAGATCGTCTTCAATGCGTTTTAGATCCAGATTGGGAACTTTCCCTGTAATGGCGATTTCATGGGGCACGCCGCAAGCCTCGAACTGGCCCAAAATGAAGTTACCCATTTCGACAGGCGAATCGATCAATTCATCGTAATCCTTCGCCATGTACGTTCCGAAACCATAACGGGAAGCCTTGTGTTCCGGAAGTGCCGTTATAACCCGCCATGTATGCGCATCAGGTGAATCCGGTTTTTTGATATCGACGATGTGTGGCCGGTTTTCCAGTCCAACTGCTTCCAGGAAAACACTTGAACCATTGAAAAAAGCATGAGTCTGATCCACATGCGCTGATCGCACAGACAAATCCCAGGCATACACTTCATAGCTGACTGTAACCGGTCCGTCACAAGCTTCGGCCTGCCATGTATGTTTGTCGATTTTGTCCAGTTGAACGGTTTTGTTCTGGCAGGTCGCACGGATCTGGACGATATTTTTGGCAAATTCCCGGATCATATAGCTACCCGGTATCCATGCAGGCAACCTGAACAGTTGGCCGTTTTTGTCAGGATCGCTTACCGTCATCGATACCCTGAACAAATGACCGTTCAGATCGAAAGGTTCAATACAATATTGAATAGCTTGTGTCATGGCAATTCACTTGATAATCAGTCAGTCCATTCAGAGAATCGGAGCCAGCCATTTTGCAAGCTGTTCTTCCGACACGTTCCTTCTTTTAGCCATATCGCTTACCTGATCTTTCCCGATTTTCCCGATGGTGAAGTAATGGGCATCAGGATGGGCGAAATAAAAGCCGGTAATGGATGCCGTCGGCAACATGGCGTATGACTCCGTCAGCTTCATGCCGATTTCCTCACATCTCAATATCCGGAAGAGATCATCTTTCACCGTGTGTTCAGGACAGGAAGGATAACCCGGAGCAGGCCGGATGCCCCTGTATTGTTCCTTGATGAGCTGTTCATTCGTGAAAGTTTCATTGGAAGAATATCCCCACAAATCCTTTCTGACCAGTTCGTGCAGGTACTCGGCCAATGCCTCGACGAGACGGTCGGCAAGCGCCTTGAGCATGATAGCGTCATAGTCATCCAGTTCAGTTTCGAATTGCTCAAGATGTTTTTCGATTCCCAGACCGGCCGTGACGCCGAACATGCCGATGTAGTCCTTTATTCCTGAAGATTTCGGCGCAATGAAATCGGACATGCACTGATTCGGACGTGCAACGCCGTCGACAACCGGTTTTTCGTTTTGTTGACGGACACCGTAATAAGTGAAGGCGACCTTGGAACGCGATTCATCGGTATAGATTTCAATATCGTCATCGTTGACGGAGTTGGCCGGCATCAGCGCCAGCGTGGCGTTTGCCGTCAGCCATTTACCTTTGATCAGCTTCTCCAGCATCTTCTGTCCGTCTGCAAAAACCTTTCTGGCCATTTCACCGTGAACGGCATCGTTCAGGATGGTCGGATAAGAACCGGACAAATCCCATACCCTGAAAAACGGCGACCAGTCGATGTAATCGACCAGCGTGGCCAGATCGATGTTTTTCAGGAAACGCTGGCCGAGATAGGTCGGTCGTTTCGGTGCGTCTTTCCCTTCAAACGACAACTGAGCCTTGTTCTTGCGTGCATCTTCGATAGATAGCAGTTTCTGGGGTTTTTTCTGGGCATGCAATTCCCGGATATGCTCGTAATCGTCCGACAGAACCTTGAGATATTTCTCGCGGATACTGTCCGAAAGGAGCGCCTGAATGACAGTCACTGTTCGGGAGGCATCGGTGACATGGACAACCGGGCCTTCGTAATTCGGCGCAATCTTGACGGCTGTATGGGTTTTGCTGGTGGTAGCACCACCAATGAACAGCGGAATGTTGCGTGAGCGGAAATATTCGTCACGCTGCATTTCCCCGGCAACGTACATCATCTCTTCCAGAGACGGCGTGATCAGGCCGGACAGGCCAATGGCATCGGCGTTGACTTCCTTGGCCTTGGCAAGGATTTCCTCACATGGAACCATGACACCCAGATTGATGACTTCAAAGTTGTTACACTGCAAAACGACAGCGACGATGTTTTTGCCGATATCGTGAACATCGCCCTTGACCGTGGCAATAACGATCTTTCCGTTCGACTGGCTGCTTCCGCTCTGGCGCTTTTCTTCCTCGATGTAAGGGATCAGATGCGCGACGGCCTGTTTCATGACGCGTGCGGACTTGACAACCTGAGGGAGGAACATTTTGCCCTGTCCGAAGAGGTCGCCAACAGCATTCATCCCGTCCATCAAAGGGCCTTCGATGACTTCAATCGGTTTGCCGCCATTTTTGAGCGTATCCTGCAGCGCTTCTTCCGTGTCCTCAATGATGAAATCGGTTACGCCATGTACGAAGGCGTAAGACAGGCGTTTATTGACCGAGTCCTCCCTCCATTGAAGGTTTTCGCCTTCTTTTTTGGCTCCGGACTGGAATTCTCCGGCCACGTCGATCAGGCGTTCAGTCGCATCTTCCCGGCGGTTCAGGACGGCGTCTTCAACCCGTTCACGCAAGGCTTCCGGAATTTCGTCATAAACACCCATCATGCCAGCGTTGACGATACCCATCGTCATTCCGGCTGAAATGGCGTGATAGAGGAAAACGGTATGGATGGCTTCACGGGCAGGATTGTTGCCGCGTAAACTGAAACTGACGTTGGAAACACCACCGCTGATTCTTGCATTCGGCAGGTTATCCCTGATCCAGCGGGTCGCTTCGATAAAATCGACTGCATAATTGTTATGCTCTTCGATACCGGTCGCAATAGCAAAAATATTCGGATCGAAAATAATGTCTTCGGAAGGAAAACCGATCTGGTTGACCAGCAGGTCGTAAGCCCGTTTGCAGATATCGATTTTACGCTGGTACGTGTCGGCCTGCCCCTTTTCATCGAATGCCATCACGATAATGGCTGCACCATAACGGCGGCACAGTTTGGCGTGATGAATGAATTCTTCTTCACCGTTTTTCAGTGAAATGGAATTGACGATCGATTTGCCTTGCAGGCATTTCAACCCGGCTTCGATCACTTCCCATTTGGACGAGTCCAGCATCACCGGAACACGCGAGATTTCCGGTTCGGACGCAATCAGATTCAAAAAACGATGCATGGCGCTGACAGAATCCAGCATCGCCTCATCCATATTGATATCGATGATCTGGGCGCCGTTTTCAACCTGCTGACGGGCGACTGCGAGCGCGTTGTCGTATTCCTCGTTCAAAATCATCCGTGCGAATGCTTTGGAGCCTGTTACGTTAGTCCGTTCGCCGACATTGACGAATAATGAACTGTCGTCGATAGTAAATGGTTCCAGTCCGGACAGGCGCATGGCAGGTGGAATGGTCGGGACTTTTCTAGGAGGCAAAGGTGTGACCGCTTTTGCGATAGCGCGAATATGATCGGGCGTCGTACCGCAACATCCGCCGACAACATTGATAAATCCGCTTTCGGCGAATTCCTTCAGGAAGGCCGACGTATCTTCAGGCAGCTCGTCAAAGCCTGTTTCACTCATCGGGTTGGGTAAGCCTGCATTTGGATAAATACAGATATGTGTATCGGCAATCCGGGAGATTTCCTCAACATAAGGTCTCATCAGCGCAGCCCCCAGCGCGCAGTTCAGCCCGACCGTCAGGGGACGGGCATGGCGGATGGAATACCAGAAAGCCGTCACTGTCTGTCCCGACAGGATACGTCCGGACGCGTCTGTCACAGTACCGGAAATCATGATGGGCAATTTTTTGCCGGACTCTTCGAAGAACGTATCGATTGCGAAAAGAGCTGCTTTGCAGTTCAAGGTATCGAAAACCGTTTCGACCAGCAGCAGATCGGCGCCTCCTTCAACCAGTCCCCTTATCTGTTCCAGATAGGCCTCGACCAGTTGGTCGAAAGTCACATTGCGGGCACCCGGGTCGCTCACGTCTGGAGAGATCGAAGCGGTTCGGGGAGTCGGCCCGATAGAACCTGCCACGAAACGGGGGTGATCAGGCGTTGAATACTTGTCGCAAATTTCCCGGGCGATTTTCGCCGATTGCACATTCATCTCATAAACGAGATGTGACATGTGATAATCGCTCTGGGCAATCGATGTCGCGCCAAACGTATTCGTCTCGATCACGTCGGCACCAGCTTTCAGGTATTCTTCATGAATGGCTGAAATGATATGCGGCTGGGTCAGTGACAACAGTTCATTGTTGCCCTTGACGAACAGTTCCCGTTCGCTTTCGGACGCAGGAGGGGCGAAATTCGCAAACCGGCCTTCCGGGCCGCCCCGATAATCCTCTTCGGTCAGTCCGTAGCGCTGGATCATTGTACCCATTGCACCGTCCAGAACCAGAATGCGTTTGGACATGATTTCGCGAAGACGGGCTTCAGTAGAGGTTTTTTCTGTCGAGGTCATTTTTATTGATGAAAACTGTTTAATTATTTCCGGATTCCGATTGTGTCAAAAAGGGAGCAACAAGGTGAAAATTATACTGTAATCAAGCAGACCAGACGAACGGCCCGGTTGATATGGATTGTCCAAACCCAACATCGTCTCATTTGTCATATATAAAATGGAAAAACGGATTTACTTTTATATTTGATAAACGATATAAAGATTGATGAACGAAGAATGAAAAAATAGATGTTTCCATGTAGGAACTCGGTATGATGAGGCTTTTTTACAGTCTTTTTCCGCAATACAGTCAGAAATACTATGAATAAAGTCAAAGGTTACCTTTATGGCTGTATTTCTTCCGCGACTTACGGGCTGGTTCCCTTGTTTACTCTGCCTCTGATGTCCCGTGGAATGCACTACGATAGCATCCTTTTCTATCGTTATTTTTTTGCGACCCTGTTTTTGGGGGGCGTTCTGAAATTGACCGGCAAATCATTCAGGCTCGAGCGTGCCGATATCCTGCCTCTAATGGGACTGGGAAGTCTTTTCGCGCTGTCGTCGCTGTTTCTTTTCATGAGCTATCTCTACATGGAATCGGGTATTGCCTCGACCATCCTATTTTTCTATCCGATTCTGGTGACGCTGATCATGGCGATTTTTTTCAAGGAGAAAATTACCTGGGCGACGATCACCTCCATCATGCTCGCATTCGTCGGTATTGGCCTGCTCTACAAAGGAGACAAGGGAATGCCTTTAAGTATGTTCGGCATTTTCATCGTTTTCCTGTCGGCACTGGCTTATGCGCTTTATATCGTCGGCGTCAATAAAACACGCGTCAATACTATGGATGGGGACAAACTGACTTTTTATGCACTGCTCGTCGGAAGCGGCATTTTCTTCATCAAACTCAAATTCGGAACGAATCTGGAAATGATCTCGGGTTTCGATTCATGGTTTGATGTCGTCATGCTGGCGCTGGTTCCAACCGTCGTATCGTGTGTTGCAATGGTGTGGGCTGTTCACAATGTCGGATCGACCGTCACCGCCATTCTCGGAGCACTCGAACCTTTAACTGCTGTTTTTGTAGGTATTGTCGTGTTTCACGAACCGCTGACCGTCAATATGGCCGTCGGCATATTCATGATCATATTGGCGGTGATCGTCATTATTCTGGGCAAGTCTCTCAATATGTCTCTGGCCGCCATCAAGGCGTTTGCCCATAAAATCACGCAAAAATAAATCCTGTCCGTTTTGCTGATGGACAGGATTATTTATTATCCGGGTCAAATCACTTCAGCGATTTCAATTTTTTCTCGAGCGATTCCGCATCGATAGCACCCGCTACACGAGTATTGTCAGTAAAGAAAATAGTCGGAGTTCCACTGACTTTGAGTTTTTGTCCCAGCTCGCGAATTTTTTCGTTAGGGAAGTTGCAATCGGATTTTGCCTTTTCCGGTACATTTCCATTCAGCATCCAGTCCTCCCATGCTTTTGCCGGATTGGAGGAGCACCAGGCATTTTTTGAAATCTCAACCGAACTTGCCGAAAGGATATTGTAGGGATAAAGATAAATCGTCACATTGTCGATTTGTTTCAGGTTGTTTTCAAACCTTTTGCAATAGCCACAATTCGGATCGGAAAAAACGGTAATTTCCCGTTTCCCGTTTCCTTTCACGATTTTGATAGCCAGATCTTTTGGCAGATCGGCAAATCGGGTAACCATCTTTTTAAGCTTTTCCTCAGTGTAATTCTCTCTCGTTTCCAGATTCATGATTTCGCCGAGAAACAGATATTGCGCCTGTTTATCCGTGTAAACGAGATTATTTCCAAGCCTGACTTCATACAAACCCAGATAAGGTGTTTTGACAATGGCACTCTTCTGGACATCCACGCCAAGATAATTTTGCAGGCGTTGCTGTATACGGGTTTCCGGTGAAGTGGCCGCCGCATGCGCAAAACATCCTGTCAGCAGCAGGGCAGCGAGTGAAAAACGTCTCAGAAAAGTTGCGAGGAAATATTTCATTATTGATCCTTAAAAAAACATGGCGAATTGTTCAGACAGTTTACCGAAAATTTTGCATTTGGATTTATGTTCTAATTTTGGGTTCTAAAATTTATTACAAGCTACTGATTATAAAGATAATTATTTAAAAAATTCGTTAGCATGCCTGATTGTAATCAAAAGTGCCTGTCCTGTTTAAAACACGGGCGGCAAACAGATCATGTCAATAAAAAAGGCAAGAAGTTCATTCAACGGTATTTTTGATTTTCCCGATCATTCCTTTTCCTTCCAGTCCAGAGCCAGGACAACAGTATTTTCATTTTTTACGATTTTTGCCTTCCTTCTATTATTCCTTGTCATAGTAAGGTGGTGCCAGCAAAGCATCTTCATCAATAATGTCATTGCGCCTGATCTGATTCAGCACGATGATTTGCAGAGAATGTGGATAATGTGACTTCGTTTTGATGGACGGACCATTTCAATATGCCTGTTGCCTGCATTCCTTATCTCCATCCTTGCCATCATCCTGATCTATACCCTGATCAGGGGAAGTATGACTTCACGCTATCCGCTCAGAAGAAACAATGCACAGGTATCTGTTATCGAGATGCTTAACAAGACAGTTCCGAATGGGTCTATCGCATTTGCATGGGCTTTAAGCGATTTCCATAAAAACAAGGAATTGGAAAAGGTTCCAGGCAATGAGTTACATGAGCTTTTAAAACAGGCGAACCTGGATTCACTTTACGGTAAAACACCCAAAAACGACTGGCTAGCTGAAAATAAACCCAATGTCATTTTCTGTCTCATGGAAAGTATGGGTCAAAACATGCTGACCTACGATCATTTACCGGAAACGGATTTGTTGGGAAGCTTGCGAAAACATTTTCAAAAAGACTTTGTTTTTCGCCGGTTCATATCCGAAGATATTCACACGATTCAATCTTTCTCGGCACTCTTCTTTATCAGTCCCATACCAAACCTCAGTACGTCGATGTTGAGCCATGAAAAATTGCCCGATACGCCATTTGAAAATTACAAAAAGGCTGGTTATAAAACCATATTTGTCACTCCGGGTACCAAAACATGGGAAAAAATGGGGGATTATCTTAAGGTTCAGGGGATTGACGAGATATACGACCAGACTGACTTGATGGATCGTTATAAGCTGACGGACGTATCGGAATGGGGTGTTCCTGATGAGTATGCCTTCAGGTTTGCGAATGAATGGCTCGAAAAGAAAAGTGAACAACCCCTTTTTATCGTGATTCTGTCCGTCACCAATCATCCACCTTTTGCCGTTCCGGATGGATACAAACCTCTTCCAGTCAAGCCGACACCCGCTTTGAAAGCGAGAGGAGACTTTGGAGCCCAGGGTGAAACGATTGTGATGCAGACCTATCAATATGCCACCAACGCGTTAGGCAATTTCATCGACAGAGTTATATCTTCAAAAGAAGGGGACAAAACGATCATTGCCGCTACCGGTGATCACAAAATGCAGAGGATGAAGGAATTCTTGCTGCGTGAGCAGTTCAATGAATATGCGGTGCCTTTCTATCTGCACATTCCTGAAACGGTAAAAGACAATGTACGATTCAAATATGATCCGAGGCGCATTGGATCTCATAAAGATATCATGCCCACCCTTTATCACTTCAGCCTTTCCGATAAAGAATATCTTGCCGTCGGTGGCCGTAACATCATGGCGACCGTTGACGATCAGACGCGTGCTTTCGGGTATAACGTTGAATTATGGGCAGATGAAAAATGCGTTTATTCCATGCGCAATCTGCAAGCATGTTTCGAGTTCGATCCTGACGATCCCTACATGACACTGGAGACACATAAAAAAGTGAAGTCAGGCCATGAGCAGAAAATGGAAGCATATCGGAAACTCCTGCAGTGGCAGATACGTGCCAGAGTAAAAGGAGTCTATTGAATATGGAGGATTTTCCTGGAGATTTTCGGTTGAATTAGCCGTAAAGGCAGAGCTAAAAATGAATAATTGTGTTGCTGGTTTGAATAACATCATTCTTATATAATGAATAGCGACAAGATGTGCATTTTTTTTGCTACAATGCACGCTTCGCTGATGTAGCTCAGTTGGTAGAGCAACTGATTCGTAATCAGTAGGTCGGAGGTTCGACTCCTCTCATCAGCACCACAGAATTATTTCAAGCCGTCCCAAGAAGTATATTAACCCGCATAAATTCAACAAGTTATGCGGGTTTTTTTGTATGTATTGTCAATTAAATTCCAATTTTCTCCTTTTGACATTGACAATTTTAGGGGCAAGAATAGGGGCAAGTTTATTGCGAATACCCTTAAAAATTTAACTTGCCCCAAAAATGGCGAAGATCATTAAACCTTTATCCCCGATTCAAATTAAAAATACCAAACCTAAAGAAAAAGCTTACAAATTATTTGATGGAGGTGGTTTGTATCTGGAGGTACTCCCATCGGGTTCTAAACTCTGGCGTTTAAAGTTTCAGAAACCAAGTGGTAAGGAAAGCCGACTTTCTTTAGGTGCTTATCCTGATGTCTCATTAGAGCAGGTAAGAAAAAAACGCGAAGAAGCACGTCGTTTGCTGGCTCAAGGTATAGATCCATCAGAGGATCGTAAAGAGCAAAAAGAAGCGAAACAGGAACAAGACGTAATCAGAGCATTCAAAGATGACAGAATGTTCGAACGAATTGCCATGCGTTTATATGCCAGCAAGAAGGGGAGGACAACAGACGACTATCGAAATACGATGCTCCGTCAGTTTGAATTACATCTTTTTCCGGCTATAGGAAAGAAGAATATTGCTGAAATTGAAGGACGGGAACTCTTTACGTTGTTCAAAGCCGTATCAGAAAAATTGAACAGTAAAGGCAAGCCAATGACATACATGGCAAGAAAACTATGTCAGTGGGCAGCGGAAGTTTACGACTTAGCGAATGTCGAGAATAGCAGTTTTGCCCTGAATAATCCTTGTCGCTCTGTCATCAAGTTTTTGCCTAAACATCAAACTGAGCATATGGCACGAATTGGATTTACTGAATTACCTCAGTTCATACAAGCGCTGGAAGCATATGGTGGACATATTCTGACCAAATCAGCCATTTGGATGTTGCTCTATACCGGAATGCGGCAAACCAGTATCCGGCGAGCGCAGTGGAGTGACTTTGACTTAAACAAAGGTATCTGGAATCGGAAACCTGAAAAAGTTGATAAAAATATTCATATCATTCCTTTGCCAGAACAGGCAATTAGCTTACTGAAAGACATTCAATTATTAGCAACGGGTAACTCTGAAAATCTCGTTTTTCCAAGTGTTTTTGCTGGGCAGTTAAAGATGAGCGAAGCAGCAATAGGGCAGGCTATTGAAAGAATGGGTTTTCAAATGACAGGACATGGATTGCGTAGTGTCGTCAGCACGGGATTAAATGAACTGGGGTTCACGCCACGTTTGGTAGAGGTACAATTAGGTCATAAAAAAGGTGATGCCATTGAGGCTGCTTATAATAACGCACAGCACCTTGAAGAGCGTAAGAAGATGATGCAGAGATGGGCAAATTATTTGAATTCTTTTAAAGAACCAAAAAATGAAAAATTGACCTATCTGGTAAAAAAGAAAGTAGTTTTGTAAGTGTCACTTTTATTTTGATGTTTTCATAATCGTATCAAACAAAACCTGGTATTCCTCCCTAACCTCAGCAGGCGTCTTTTCATACTTCGGACAGGCATCTCTGTCTCTTACTGAACGCAGCCCTGCCCGATATGAAGCATATATCTGATTTCGCGTTTCCGTATCAAAAAATGCGGCTCTTAATTTTGTCACCAGATCCTGAATGATCGGTTTGCATCGTTGATGGTCATATTCATCTATGGCTGGATTCCAGAAGTAATAATGAAACAACGGGCTGATTGTTCTGGTGTCAGGGAGTCGCCCTTTCAGGGCACGTCTGGTTATCCAGTCTGCCAGTGTGTCATATTCATCTTCCATGTCTTCAACTGAATTGCAATATGTCTGGTGGGGATCGAACCACCAGAGGAGTTCTGCGATTCTGTTTTTGAACGCGACAGGCATGACGCCGAATTTCATGTCGTCTGTCAGGCGTGTCACTATCATTTCATCTGTAACATCCACCATCGGCTGTGCATCAGGCTCTCTGTTTTTCTGGGCAAGCCGGTTTCTGACACGGGCATCTGTTCTGCATTGGAGGTGTGGAATGGTTCTCTTTTTCATGAGGGGGTTCTTTTTTGAACTAATGACAGCACAAAATAAATGGTTTTTTCGTTCAAGCAGAATGTTTCTAGAGGTGGTTATTAGGATAGGTATTTTTAGACAATCAAGAAATTCTTTTAAAAAAATTATCTGTTTTTATAAATACATATGAAACCCAAAGGATCTTATTGGGTTTTCTAAAACAAAATCGCACTTTAAAAATTTATAGAACAGATAACAATGATAAAAAAACTATTAAAAATCAGAGATGTAATGGAAAGAACAGCATGCTCCCGAAGCGCCATTTACGAAAAGATGAAACACGGGGCATTTCCAAAACAGTTCAAGTTAGGAGAACGAGCCGTCGCTTGGCTGGAGAGTGACATCGATGCATGGATAGAACAGCAACAAAGGGCATCGGTATGAACTGGTATAACGAAGCGTACGAAATTGAAGGTAGCCTTTATGAAGTTTGGGTTGAGCATATTCATGACACTCTACATTCTTACAAAAATACGGACTGGTGCGATGTGACTTTATCGTTGAAACCCTATATTTTCCAAGAATGGGGTGACTATGAAAGATTGAGTCACGATGAAGCAAGCAAATTTATCAAAGAACTGCTCAAACGACTCAACATAAAAGTTTACGGAAAAGCATATAGACGGCATGGTAAGAAATTGCTTTGTATTCCTGTGATTGAAGCGAACAAAATGGGAAGGCTTCATATACACATGTTCTTGAGTATTCCCGACTATATGCAATACGATCTCGATGAATTTTGTGTTCTGGTTCTTGATACCGCTAAAGAGTTGAGATGGTGTGAAAGCGACAAACATGCTCAAAACTTGGTGAGGCATCATAAAGGGATACAAGACGTTGATGGATGGATCAGTTACATCCTCAAGGATATCGAAAGAAAACCAGACATTCTGGACGTAACGAATATGCACTTGCCTGCATTGGCATAAACGTTTAAAAACGCGATCAAACCTTCAAAAGGTTCATGTTATGACAAGCACTAGGTACGAAAAAAGTCTTACCGGCACATGTCAGTTGTCTTTGACTTGGTGGGATGGAACATCAGAAACAAGCTGTTTCACCCCACATTTCTTCTCAAATCGGCATTTGAATATGCCTTTAATGGATTAGTATTACCTAAATATATTAAATGGATTAGTATTACCTAAATATATTAATAAATCTTCCTACTCAATTTATAAGCATCATCAATCATTCTGGAAGCAATATCAGAAAGAAATTGAGCTGACGGTCTCGTTCCCACTCTTCCCAAATCTAATCTGTCAGCATCCCAACAAGTTTGAATCGTCGGATTGGTAGAAATTTCACCACCTGGATGGTGACGAATAGCAAAACACAAATCATCCAGTTGGGAATCATCTAGACAGAATAATTTGCCATTCAAGCCATAAGCAAATTCAGCCCCTCTTTCCCCATGCCTTGAGTCGTAACCATCACTCCACCGGCAACTATCATGCAAGAGAGCAAACAAGGTCACGACATCAAGATCAGCATTTCTTTTCTTGGCAATTCTGATGCCATGACCTAGAACCCTGTTCCAGTGATGAATCCCATGCAATCCATTCCAGTCTGTTTTGAACTCATTTTGGATGGTTGTGAGGAGGGGTTCTAGGCTGATTTCGATCATTTCATCAATTTATAAATGAAACTGTAATACGGTAATTAAACTTTTTAATGGTTCGTATGGCAAGAAACAGAACTCACTCGAAAAATATCGTCAATTAAGATTTGGCTGTTAGAACTTTCCATTGACCTGTTTTTTTAGTTTTTATTAGTATCAAATGATGCTCTTTCATACTACCGGAACCAAATATGGCGCGGACATTTACCGATGCTTCCGTACTGTTTCGCTCATTAGTTGAGTCATACTTTATAGATGTGGCAGTAACTGTTCTGACGCCGCCAAGCATGTCAGCTTTTTGTTTGCTTGAAATTGCTGTTGTGCTGAGTATTTGTATCATCATTGCTTTGGTCGCTTGGTCATAATTCTCCATATTAAATAGTTGTATCACACCAGCTGCATCTCCAGAATACATTTTTTTAGTAAGGTCGATAGCGACAGATTCTGGTGTACTAGCTGCTATAGCTTGGTTAGAAAAGCACAAACATAAAGACAAAAGACAGAATATGGTTGTTAGATATTTTTTCATTTTTGATCTCTTATAAAATAAGTTAGGTCTAAGAAGTCCAAATAACGAATTTAGAACGATTAGGTACAGCCAATTCGTTGTTAGTAGGAAGTGCAAAAATTTGATTGCACGATAAATGGTTTAAATAACGATATTGCCCTCAGCGTCACTTGATTTAAACAGAGCGAATAGGAACTCAAAAAAAGCTATAAGGGCAGGAATACATGTCCAGCAAAATATGAGATAAACAAATCCTGCTCCTGCTTGACCTGAGTAGAATTTATGGGCTCCAAACCAACCAAAGAAAAAAGCAAGGAGGCAGTAGACCACTTTATTGACGACTCTCCCTCTATGTATGGGGGCGGAATTGTCTTCATTTTTGTTTTCATTCACGATATTGATGTGAATTTTGTCATCTATCGACTCAACAGGTTTAGCTGATTCAATTTTGGTAACAATCACCTTAGAACCATTGGTGAACACATTGACACAGTCTCCAGCATTTGGCGTGAAGTTGCAGTCAGTTAGTCGCACCTCTTGAAAACTGCCATCTTCATTTCCTATGTAAACAACCTCATTGCTTATATCTATTATTTTTTTCATACACTTATCCTTGCGTAGTTGATGTTTTTAAAAGACGCAGTTTTTGCAAGAAATATTATAACTAAATGGTTGTAGATATCAACCGTACGGTTATAAAATGGATAAAGCAAGATCGGATAATGTGTTCATGCATACAGAGTCCGACAAAGTCGAGTTTAGTAAGAGGCTAAATTTGGCATTGAAATCATTGCCAAATCAACCGCTAAACGCGGCACAAATTGCCACACAATTTAATTTGCGTTACAGCAAAGAGCCCATCTCGCCTCAAGCTGTCCACAAGTGGTTAACAGGACAGTCATTTCCGACTGTTGACAAGGTTCGTACCTTATCCGAATGGTTAAATGTATCTTACGAATGGCTAAGATATGGTGTGAAGCAAGAACTTCGGATGAGCGATATTGATAAGCTCATGCTGGAGTATTTTCAGAAACTGAATCCGACTCAAAAACAAGCTTTTTTGAATTTGATAATCGAAGTCACAAAAAAATGATTATTTAAAAGGATCAGACAGAGTACGCTCGCTTGAGCCAGTCTCAGCAATTTCTTAGAAATCTAGGTGGAAGTGTTCATAATATATTCTGCCCTGATATGTTCAATTGTTTTTGACTCGGGCTTCAAAGGCACTTTTCCTTCGCAAACAATCACACAATATTCAGGACAGATGCATTCTGAAAGTTGAATCTTACTTAACTGAATGCCAATACTATTTCAGGTAATCCTGTTCTTCGTTGCCGGGAGGAGCAGATTTCATCTTTGCAGAATTCTGCTTCAGTTTGTCAAAGATATTTTTTAAAGGTGATAAATTTCTTTCATTTGAAGGTGATGCTTTGGGAAGTGGCTGATGAGATGATGCCTGGGGAGGTGATTGTTGTACCGTATTTAAATTATAGTTACTCATTTCTTTACTTTTTTCTTGAATCATCTTTAAACTTTTTTGCGCTTGTATGTCACCTTGATTTGCCGCTTTTTGATACCAATAAGTTGCTGTAGCGTCATCTTGCGGAACACCCTTTCCATTGAGATACATAAACGCTAAATTCCTCTGCCCTCCTGCGAATCCCTGCTCAGCGGCTTTTTGATACCAAGAAGCTGCTTTGGCGTCATCTTGCTGTACACCTTCTCCGATCATATACATAAACCCTAGAATATTCTGTCCTCTAGGATTTCCATGTTCAGCAGCCTTCTGAGCCCAGTAAATAACCTTCGCATTATCACGTGGGACAACTAATGAATTTCTATATAGGGCGGCTAGGTTAGCCTGTGCTTCAGCGTTTTCTAATTCAGCTGCTTTTTGGAACCTGTCAGCAGCCAAGTTCTCGTTTCTCGGGATGCCTTTGCCATCGGCATATATAACCCCAAGTCTATTCTGGGCATTCGCATCATTTTGCTCGGCTGCTTCTTGCAATCGTTTTAAAGCATCGAGATCGCCTTGCCTTGCTTTGAAAGCTAATTCATTGATAGAGAGTTCAGGTTGCTTCTTAAAGAAATTAAGTTTTTCCAAAAAGGCTGGCTTTTTACATGCAGTAAGCGTAATGCACAGTAGTAAACATACAGAGGTAGTGGCTATTGTTTTAAGCACAATTGCTCCTTTGGCAAATATTTTTAATCATATAGCCCATTGTTTTTTATGGATAAATATAGGATTGCCAAGGTTTTAATGTTATCAACAATGGACTGAGCGCAATTTCTTAAGCTTTAGAGAAGTAAGATGCTTCAATGTTAAACCAATTGGTTTGCGATATCAATTATTCAGTTGATATCGCAAAGGAAGTCTTGACCCTAATCTATGTATGCGGAAGCAGAAGAAATGAAGGTGGCGGGAAGAATGACACTGAAATTGCTAAATAATCTGTGTTGAAAAGGAAATAGTTGGCGTGATAGTAAGATTTATTCAGGTAAGCCACCCCATCGTAATTGCTGACAGGGAGAAAAGTAAAAAGTTTTAAAGATTGTAAAGAAATAAATTTAGATCAGCAAAGAGTTTGCGACAACAAATTAAATGTTATGAATAATAATTGGCAGTAAAATTATTAAGAGGCAGCCGGAAATATTGATACTTCATTAGACGGAGGTATTATATTATTTGAGAAAAACATGACTTCAGAACCAATATAACTTTTCTGTGCTGTGTAATTGAGTTTATAACTAAGTTGCTTAGTTAATCCATATATTTCTTGAATTTCAGAAACATTGTCATATGAAACAACCCAAGAAATATCAAAAGTAATATGAAAAAGTTGTTGAGCTATTTGTTTATGGTCATCATGTTCATAGAAGTTGCGATATAGTCCTTTACCTTTAATATAATAAGGCGGATCTAAATAAATAAGCGACTTCTCTTTTAAAAATGTTGGGCAATTTTTTAATAGTTGAAGAGCATCTTCGTTATATACAGAAATTTTGTGAGAGAGTTTTGCAATTTCTTCGATTCGCTTTTTTAGAACGTCTTTTTTATATCGTGCATCAATCGCGTAATTTCCGTTTTGCTTTTGACCACCGATAACACCACCTTTGAGAATACCTGAGCGATTTGTTCGGTTCATAAAAAGTGTTGCAAAACCTCTTTCAACTTGAGATGTTTTGATTTCTCCTCTAAGAATATTACGCCAGTAGTACCATTGCTCCATGTTTACAGGAGTGTCGTGTATTAGTCTCAGAAGCTCATCTGGATACTGTGTTACACACATCCAAAAGTCATAGATGGCAGGATCGAAGTCATTAATGTGTATGTGGGGAACGATATCGTTGAAGAGAAGATAAAGGGCTACGCCTGCACCGCCTGCATAAGGTTCCAAATAGTCTCCAGATAACTCATTACTCTCCATTATGGAAGCAATGAAGGGCGCGAATTTTGCTTTACCACCAGGGTATCTGAGAGGAGTGTAGAATTTCATAGAAAAATTTTAACATCTATTTAGCTGATCTGTCAGCTGTGGCAATCAATGTATGAAATATCTATTTTATAAATACAAGATTATAGAGTATCTATGCCTAGTTCAAATGCAAATTTATTATACATTTCTGTAAATTCAGATATAAAATTACGAAATTCATCCGGGTATTCTTTTTTCCAGCGTTTAATTGTCTTCGTGCACCACCTATCCTTCAGTTGACTTTTTTGTTGTATAAACCATTTTTTTGCATCGTATCGGTCTCTACAAATTCTTTCATATTTATATTCTGAGAAGCATAATTGTTTTGAATAGTCTCGATGTATATCTTTCCATAGTTCATCAGCTTCACTAAGATTATATAATAATTCGGCAATAGCTCTTTCTGGCGATTTGATGCCGGGTAATAATAAAATGTTTTTTGTTTTTTTTATTTTATTTTTATTTTGATTATCGTTACGTACATCTCCATCAATAATAATAAGAGATTCTGGAAATGAAAAAGATGGGACTTTTCTATAGGAAAGATCTATTAAAGAGGAACAAGGCATTGTTATGTTTATAAATTTCAGTTTATTCGATTTTGTGCCTAGTAATTTTTTTGTAAAGAGAATGGCTTCTTTGTCTTCAGTAAACACATTCAATTTAATATTTCTCTCTTCTCGTAAAGAAACATTAAGCCGATTTTTGATTGTTTCGTATGATGTATTGCTATTAATTATAATATTCTTGTCTATTTTCTCTAAAAAAAGAACATTGACTTGATTTTTTGTGGCTTCATTTATTGATAGCTCTTTTTGTAAATTACAAGCTTTTTCAAGTAGAGAAAGAGAGTGTGTTGTAAAAACTATTTGTATAGATAATCTTGACGCATATTTTCTCAAAACTACTAGAAGTTTGTTTTGAGAAGCCGGATACATAGTAGCATCAATTTCATCTATTACAAGTAATCCACCTTTATAATAATCTTTATATTCTTCTTTAAGTCGTTTAAAAGAAAGAAGAGCAAGGATAATTTTGCCAGCATTATCTTGACCTGCAGAGTTCTGCATCCAGTCATAATAATCTGTATTAACACCTAAAGTAGCTTTATCTGGACTTTCAAGATAATCAGCATGATCAATTTTGTCTAATGAAATTAGGATTTCGTTATGTAATTCTTGATATAATTTTTTCTCGTCAAGAGTTAATTGTACATTTTCACTTTCTTGAAGTTTGGTATCTTCTCCAATAGGTACAAGTCTTTTTAGACTAAGATAAATTACGGGTAAATGTATATACCCTGAACCCTGCCTTCTATCTCCCTTTTTCCAAAATCTTATTTGTCCTGTCGATCTATCTCTTGCAATACTTTCGAGAACGAAAGGTTCTGACTCATCGTGTAAGTAAAGAGACCATTCGTGGCTGTTAGGTGTATCATAATTCGTTGAAAGTTTAAATTTCTCGGCAAAACTTGATCTGTAATTACCACCACATAAAGGTTTTGCATCCTTCATTTTTTCATGATTTGTCAAACTAAAGGGCTGGCTCAGTAAACCAAGTAGAGTTGTTTTTTGAGTTCCATTTTGCCCAGCTATTACTGTTATTTGATTTCCCATCTCAAATTCAGCATTTGAGAACCCCCGAAATTTTGAAATAACAACTTTTTGTATTATTGCCATGATCTTTTTCGTAAGAAAATATTATTAAGTGGAATGCGATACAAAAAACAGTAAAAAGCACATCAAGAGTGTTACTTAGCTTACAATTTTGATTCAACTGAGAGCTTGCTCCCATGAGAATTTCATAAGGATTCGTTGCTGAGTTGTCCTTTTTTCAATATTTTGGCAATATTGCTAAAAGTTATTAGAACATTGTAACAATATTTTTTTCTGTAATTAAGAACACACTCATAAAATTGTTAACTAAAAAAATTTGAGGCTCATCTATCTTTTGAAAAAATATATCCATTCTTATTCTTGTGTGCTATAGAGATTTTTAGGGGCAAGAATAGGGGCAAGTTTATTGCGAAGTCATTTAAACTGTTGTTTTATTTGCACAATTCGACTCCTCTCATCAGCACCAAAAGATTATTTCAAGCCGTCCCAAGAAGTACATTAACCCGCATAAATTCAATGAGTTATGCGGGTTTTTTGTATCTATCGTCCGGGTAAGTCCGAGTCCGTCCGTTGATGTCAGATGTCGAAATGTTGTCTGACAGGAAATTAATTAGCTGTTAAGGATTCAGCTGCCGGATGAGCGTAGGGTTGAGCATGTCGGCGAGGGTATATTGATCGAAGGTTTTCAGGAAGGCGTCGGTTGCTTCGAAGAAAACGTGTTTCAGTTTGCAGTTGGGGGTAATGACGCAGCTTCTGGTTTTTGACATGCAATCGACTATGGCCAATGGTTCGAAACGGCGGATGATTTCTCCAATGTTGATTTCGCTGGCTGGTTTGTTGAGCCGGATTCCGCCTTTGTTACCGCGGATGCTTTCAAGGTATTGGCTACTGGCGAGGTTGGCGACGATTTTTGTCAGATGGCTTCTGGAAATGCCATACAACTCGGCTATTTCGGTGATGTTGACCAGCCGCTCAGGGTGTGCCGCCGCATACATTAAGATGCGTAACGCGTAATCGGTTTGTTGGGTTAATTGCATATGTCGATCGGATAGCGTGCACTTTTGGAATTTTGTTCGATTATACCGTTATTGGTGCCCTCCATAATATTGCTTAAGTTTGCCGGAATTTTTTCAGGCAAGACATCATTTGAGTGTGACAGTGATGTCGTCGATAATCCTGCTCGAACACGCCAATGTGTAACCTTCTTCAATTTCTTCCAAGGTAAGTGTGCCGTTGGCAATGGCATCGACTGTCAGTTCTATTTTTCCGGTTTCGACCTTGCATTTGCATGAGCTGCAAATGCCGGCGCGGCATGCAGCGACAACAGGGATGCTGTTTTCCTGCAATATATCCAGCAGAATAGTTCCGTCAGGTACTTCTTTTTCAAAAGCGAAATCAAGTACGGATACCTTGTGGTTTTTCCCTTCATGACCGGAAGCATTATATGTTTCAGGGATTTCACACGAAATGGCGAAGCTTTCCATGTGGAAGTGATTCATCTCGAAACTGGACGCTTCGAGTTCCGTTTTGACCATGTCCATAAATTCGTCTGGGCCGCACAGGTAAATCGAGCTGTCGTTGAAGCAGTCCTTCATGTGTATCATGAGCGAATCCATATTCAATCTGTCTTTGTGGATCAGGCTGTCAGATTTTTTTGTGGAGCGGCTGCAATAAAAGGCAAGCTTGAATTTATTGTATTCATTGCTTAATTTGCAGAGTTCCTTGAAATAGATAATGTTGTCTTCGTCTCGGGCGCAGTGAATGAACTGAATGGATTTGATGCGCTCGTCAGAGAGTGAAAGAAGATGGCGCGCCATGGACATGACGGGTGTGATGCCACATCCGGCGCTGATCAGAACGATATTTTCCCTGTAAGGAGAATCGATGATATTGAACGTGCCGGCAATACCATGCAGCCTGAGCTGCTCGCCGATGTTCAGGTGATCAATCATCCAGTTCGATACGGTTCCTCCCGGTACGCGCTTGATTGTCAGCTGGATCAGCTTATCAGATGGGAGAGAGCTGATGGAATAAGCGCGATAGTACGTTGTGCCATCGATTGTCACGCCGATATTGATGAATTGTCCGGGTTTGAAATCCGGTGTTCCGGTTGGGTGGTGGAGAAAAAAGCTTTTCGTGTCGGTCGTTTCAAATGCCGATTCAACCAGAGTCAATAAGCCGTTTTCGTTATTAGTCATATGATTGTTCCCCGATTTTTGAACGTCCCGTAGCGTTCACGGAACGTTTTGATGAGCCGGATTGATGAATCCTTCAGGCGTTCAGCATGTTTTTCAAGTCCGTATCGGGATCTGAAATCGGGTGGATATCAAAGCTATCAACCAGCACCTTGACCAGATTCGGTGTCAGAAAAACCGGTATTGATGGGCCGAGATAGATTCCCTTGACCCCCAGTGAGAGCAAAGTCAGGAGAACGGCAATGGCTTTTTGTTCAAACCAGGATACAACCAGCGTGAGGGGCAAATCGTTGACGCCGCAATTGAATTCTTTTGCCAGTGATAATGCCAGCTGGATGGCAGAGTAGGAATCATTGCATTGACCGACGTCGAGCAAGCGGGGAATGCCATTGATGTCGCCGAAATCAAGACTGTTGAAACGGTATTTACCGCATGCCAGTGTCAGCATCAGGGTATCTGCCGGTGTTTTCTGTGCAAATTCGGTGAAGTAGTTTCTTTCTTTTTTGTCACCATCGCATCCGCCTACCAGAAAGACATGTTTGATGTTGCCTGACTTGATTTCCTGTATGACAGCGGGTGCAGCATTTGCCAGAGCGGCCCTGCCGAATCCAACGGTAATATTATGCGGCTCATCTGTTTCAGTAAATCCAGCTTGTGACAGGGCGCAATTAACGACTTCGCTGAAGTCATTCCCGATAATGTGTTTTGCACCGGGCCAGCCGACAATACTGCGTGTGAAGATGCGGTCTTTATATCGGCCGATGTCGGGATTGATGATGCAGTTTGAGGTCATCACGATGGCACCCGGAAATTGGGCAAATTCTTTCTGCTGGTTTTGCCATGCTGTACCGTAGTTGCCGATCAGATGGCTGAACGCTTTCAGTTTGGGATATCCATGCGCAGGCAACATCTCGCCATGGGTATAGACATTGATTCCCTTGCCTTCCGTTTGTACGAGAATATCGTACAGGTCTTCCAGGTCATGACCGGAAACCAGAATGCATTTTCCTTTGGTTTTGGCAATATTGACCGTTGTCGGTACAGGATCTCCGAACCGGCTTGTTTCACCATGATCGAGCATGGTCATGACGCGGTAGTTCAATTCGCCGATTTTGAGGGCAGTGCCAAGAAGTTCTTCCAAATCGTCCGGCTTGTCGCCCAGAAAACTCATGATTTCGTGAAAGGTTTTATAGACGACATCGTCTGTCTGTCCCAGCACGGCGGCGTGTTCCATATAGGCAGCCACACCTTTCAATCCGTAGAGGCAAAGCAAATAAGCGCCCAGAACGTCGTCGACTTTTTCCTTATTGTGATTCAATGCAATGCTTGGCGCGAACTGAATGACCGCTTCGGTACCGGTCGGGATGGCAAGGGAAGCCGCTACAGTTAATGGGGGTATGGCTCCCTGCTTTTGGGCCACAATGTCCCTGACTTGTTTTTCAAGCGAGTCCTTGTTCCTTTTTGCCTCGTTGATGAATTCATAAATCCGTGCAGGGTCGAAATTCACATTGGTTAATGTTGAAAAGAAGGCCTGTGCACACCAGCGGTTGATTTCATTATCGTTATAGCCGTAATCTGCGCCAAGTTTTGCCCAGAATGAAACACCTTGAAGATATCTGACAAGGATGTCCTGCAAGTCTGAGACTTCTGCCGTTTTTCCGCACATTCCCTGTGCAAAGACGCAGCCCTTGACAGCAGGGGTAGATATGGTTTGTTCACATTGCATGCAAAACATAATGTATTCCTCAACGAGTATTAATCACAATCATAAACATTCATTTGATATGAATGTTTATGATTGTGATTAATCTCCAGTTTGTTGTCAAGCAGTACCCGAGCGAATTTTTAAAAGATCAGCTTGAGCCGGATAAAGGGCACTTTGGCAGGATTGTCGGGATATTCAGGAAGAGTTCTCCGGTAAAAACAGATTCTCGAAAAATCTTTTGCCGGGAAAGATGCATGAAATTATTTTTGCGTTTATGGCGATTATTTTTGAAAACAGATGCCCGAATCTCCTGTTTGCCATTTGGTTGCCGCATTTCAAAGTATAATTTGTACTTTGGCCGTTCTATTTCCTCTTTATTGTCAGAAGTAGTTGCTGCCGATCTTAACTATCAATTATCGAGTTTCGTATGGCGAAAGAGTCACAAGAAAAAGTATGCCTTGATTGTGGAGATGCCTTTACTGGGAATCCGCGAGCACGGTATTGTCCAAGATGTCGCGAACTGAGAAAGGCGGGAACGACTTTTCATGAGGCGAAGACTACAAGACCTGGCCCATTCAAGCGTCTGGGCGCCAAAATCGAACCGATTAAAAAATATCTCTCGTTCTGGCGTCTTGTCACGATTAATATCATTCTTCTGGTAGTCGGTTTCATATGCGTATGGTATTTGAAAAACGAGCCTTACAGTTATGAAACACAGCAAAGGCTGGAAGCATTTGCACCATCCAATCTGGCCTTGACGGTTATGTTGGTTTGGGGAACGCTGATGCGTGTCTTTTACTGGTGGAGAGAGAACAAGTCGGATAATTCGACTTTCTGGAAAGAAGGTTACTGGAAACAACTGGCAGCGTGGCTTTTCGGCATTATTTTCACTGAATTCTGGGGTTTGTTCTTTTTATTGACCTGATCACGTATTCAACAAAAAAATGGCTGACAAATACTGTCAGCCATTTTTTTATTCTTTTCGTCACGGAAACGTCATACAGTTTTTCTAACATGGTTTTATCGACTGGATTCGCTTATATAGCGAATCGGAAAAAGGAGAGGTCAAACCATGATTCAATTGGAAAATATTTCAGTCAAGTATGGAAAAACAGTTGCGCTGCATCCGGTTTCACTTGATATCAAGGATAGCCAGTTCACTGTTTTACTGGGCTCGTCCGGTGCAGGAAAATCCACTTTTTTAAGATGCCTTAATCTGATGAATCCGCTTGAAAGCGGAAATATCCGTGTAAGTGGATTCGAGGGAAGCTGGGAGAAAAGAGCCTTGCAAATACTTCGGCGTGAAACGGGCATGATTTTTCAGCAGCATCAGCTTATTGAGCGGCAAACAGCACTTCAGAATGTCTTGATGGGTAGGCTCGGATATCACTCGTTTTTCCGGACGCTTTTTCCATTGTCCAAAGCTGAGCAGGAATTGGGGCTTCAATGTCTGAAGCGGGTTGGTCTGCTCGACAAGGCTTTGTGCCGGGTCGATGAATTAAGCGGTGGACAGCAACAACGTGTCGGGATTGCCCGGGTATTGGCACAGAAGCCCAAAACGATTCTGGCGGATGAACCAGTAGCCAGCCTTGATCCGGCAACGGCAGACAAAGTCCTGAATCTGATTCATACCATTTGCAAGGAAGATGGCATTTCTGCCGTCGTCAGTCTTCATCAGGTCGATTTGGCCAAGAAATATGGTGATCGCATTATCGGTCTTGCTGCTGGGCGCGTTGTTTTCGATGGCCAACCGGATGAGTTGAGCGAAAGACAGGTCGAGGCGCTCTATCAGAACCGTCTTGTTGATTCCGAATTTGCAAGGTCTGGTCAATTAATGAATATTCCCGTTCCATTTGTCAGTTAAGGAGTTGTTGTGAAAAAATTGTTTTCGATATGCTGTATAGCTGTTATCGCCTTGTTGTCTGCATTTGCAAATGCTGCTAATCCCGATCCTTCAACATTGAAAGTCGCTTTGCTGCCTGATGAAAATGCGGCAACGATCATCAAGAAAAACAAAGCGCTTCAGGACTATCTTGAAAAGAAACTGGGCAAGAAAGTCCAGTTGATCGTCACGACGGATTACTCATCCATGATTGAAGCGATGCGTCATGGCCGTCTCGATCTGGCTTATTTCGGGCCTCTTTCTTATGTATTGGCCAGGCAAAAAAGTGATATTGAACCTTTTGCTGCGGTAAAACAGAAGGGAAAAACGACGTATCAGGCCGTCCTGATCGCCAATACGTCTTCCGGTATCAACAAGATTGGCGATATTGCCGGAAAGAACGTCGCTTTTGGTGACAAGGCATCCACTTCCAGTCACCTGATTCCAAAGTCGATGCTGGCTGAAAAGAATTTGTATGCCGGTAAAAATTACAAGGAACATTTCGTTGGCGCGCACGATGCTGTTGCGATGTCTGTCCAGAATGGCCATGCACAAGCCGGTGGCCTCTCCAAGCCTATTTATGAAACGCTTGTTCAGCGTGGGATGATCAAACCTCAAAAGGTCAAGGTAATCGCCACTTCTAAGCCATTTCCACAATATCCGTGGACGATGCGATCTGATTTGAATCCGCAGCTGAAACAGAAAATCAGAACAGCTTTTCTTGAAATCAACGATCCTGCCGTGCTGAAACCATTCAAGGCGGAAGGTTTTGGTGCCGTAACAGACAAGGACTATAACGTCGTCCGGAATCTGGGCAGTTTGCTGAAACTGGATCTGTCGAAATTCTGATCGGGTACCGTCATGTCTTTATCTGCTGAATTTTCTCCCTTTTTACGTGCACGTCGGCTCGCATGGAACAAGGCCTTGGTAACGATTGTAATCCTTGCGGTCGTTGTTGCCGGATGCTGTTATTACGCAGGATTGTTCGATGTGGAACGTTTGACCGAAGGGTTCCCGAGTCTGGTCAGCCTGATCGGGGAAATGTTCCCGCCGGATTTTGAACAATGGAAATCCTGGGTCAAACCGCTTGTCGATACACTGGCGATGAGTGTGGGCGGAACAGCCATTGCCGTCATCGTCTCCATTCCACTGGCTGTTCTGGCAGCAAGGAACACCAGCCCGCACCCACTGGTTTTTTATGTTTTCAGAGGTTTGCTGAATGGCCTGCGTTCCATTCCCGAGCTGATTATGGGCATTGTATTTGTGGCAGCAGTCGGTTTCGGCGCATTGCCGGGGGTTCTTGCTCTGGCTTTCCATTCGATCGGCATGGTCGCCAAGTTTTTTGCCGAGTCCATTGAACATGTCGATCCTGCGCCGGTTGAAGCGGCGCGGGCCTCGGGCTGTAGTTCATTACAGGTTATTGTTCACGGAATTTTCCCGCAGGTTTTTTCGCAAATGGCCGATACCGCTATTTATCGCTGGGAATATAACTTCCGCGCTTCAACCGTTATGGGAATGGTCGGTGCCGGTGGCATCGGATTTGAATTGATCGGTTCGTTACGGATCATGCAGTATCAGGAAGTGTCTGCCATTCTGATCGTGATTCTGGCGATGGTGACGCTGGTCGATGCCTTCAGTTCGTATTTGCGTAAAAAAACACAATAGTATTGAGTTCGAAATGAATAAACAGAAAGTCGTGCTGACCCATTGGGTTCATCCTGAGATTGTTGAAATGCTTCAGGAAAAAACGGATGTTGTCGCCAATTTATCCAGAAAAACCTTTACAAGGGATGAGCTGCTCGAACGAGCAGCTGCTGCGGATGCATTGATGGCGTTTATGCCGGATTGTATCGATGAGGATTTTCTAAAGGCTTGCCCGAAGCTGAAAGTGATCGGAGCTGCGTTGAAAGGCTACGACAATTTCGATGTGAAAGCCTGTACCGAACGTGGCGTATGGCTGACAATAGCGCCGGATCTGTTGACGATCCCGACAGCTGAACTGACAGTAGGTCTTGTTCTGGCAATAACGCGCAATATGCTTGAAGGGGATCGCCATATCCGCAGTGGGCAGTTCAATGGATGGCGGCCTGAACTTTATGGCTTGGGGCTTCACAAACGAACTGCGGGTATTATCGGAATGGGTTTTGTCGGGAAAGCCGTTGCCGAGCGGTTAAAAGGTTTCGGTATGGATATCCTTTATGCGGATCAATCCCCTTTATCGCAGGAAGAAGAGAGGGAACTGGGCCTGACCCGAACAGGTTTGCCGCAGCTGATGCACTCGAGCGACGTTGTCATTCCTTTATTGCCGCTGACTGAACAGACCTTTCATTTGTTCGATAAGGATATTCTGGGGCAAATGAAACAGGGCAGTTATCTGGTCAACGCCTGCAGGGGGTCGGTTGTTGACGAGAAAGCAGTTGTACATTCTCTTAAAACAGGCCAACTGGCAGGATATGCCGCCGATGTTTTTGAAATGGAAGACTGGATACGCTCCGATCGTCCGAGGGAAATCCCACAAGAATTGCTGGATAATACGGCGCAAACTTTCTTTACTCCTCATCTCGGTTCCGCTGTTGATGAAATCAGGATCGAAATCGAACGATATTGTGCCACAAGCATTTTGCAGGCACTTGCCGGAGACATTCCGGATGGGCGGGTGAACGATATTCGTTGAAACAGAAATAAAAAAGGACAGCTTTGCTGTCCTTTTTTTGATTAATGCAGAGGAGAGGATTTCCTGTTTTTTTCGCGCTGTTCCTCAAAGTGGTCATAAATTTTGGGAAGGTTCGAAACGATCGTTGTAACGATTTCTTCCCGCTCTTCTGCCGGGATTTGCTGGCATCCGGACACTTCGGGAATGTATTCGGAATACAGTTTCAGAATCGGGGTCAATAACCCTTCTTGTTTGCTTGTTTCGACCATTTCCTTCCAGGCATCCCGACGCAGATCCATACCCAGAATGAAGCCGTATGCCCATTCATTGGCGCTGCATTTTCCATCAGGATCGGCATAAAGGAACGGGTAATATTCATTATTGCGTTTCAGAACAGATTCAATGTATTCCCAATGCTGTTTTAACGCCCCCATGATCTCATCAGCCTCTTCCTGATTTTTGAATTCCGGCATTTTGCCGCCGAAGATATATGGCAGATATTCTTCAGGAGAGACAGGGGATGGGCTTGTGATCAACGCGCAGAGAAAACCATCCAGCACTTCCAGATGCATGGCATTTTGAGCGGCATGGGCATCAAGATAGCGTTCCAGTGCATCCATCTGTTTGTCTGTCAGTTTGGCAGACTGGTCGTTGAAATTCAAAAAATCGTCGAGATCGCTCAGGATCGACTCATTATCTTTTTCGTTTTGATTGTTTTCAGACATAAGCAGGCCGTGGTGGTGGGATTAAAGGAAAAGAGTTCAGGAAATAGTATAACAATAGTTTTTGGACACTTGAACAATTCCACATGACGATTGTTATCTGTTTTAATTAAATAGCCGTCCTCTGCTATAAATCAAAAAGATTTCGGTAGCTGCCCATATTATTTTCCTTAATGAAACGATTTTTCATTTGTATTACCTAAATTGAATATTACCGGGAGAAATTATGAATCGCACAGGAACAGCCCGCTGGTATGGCGGTATCAAAGATGGCAAAGGCACACTCACGACGGAGAGCAATACGCTGTCAAATACACCTTATTCCTTTTCGGCACGTTTTAAAGATGGAAGCGGAACCAATCCGGAAGAACTGATTGCAGCCGCTCATGCAGGATGTTTTACCATGGATCTTTCCGGAAGGTTAGGTGCGGCCAATATGGTGGCAGATGAAATCGACACAACGGCAACGCTGACGATGGAAAAAACGGACAAGGGCTTTACCATTACGAAAATCCATCTGGACGTTAAAGCGAAAATTCCTGGAGGGGATGTCTACGAATTCCAGACTGCTGTGGGAAGGGCAAAGGAAGGATGCCCGGTGTCAAGATTGCTGAATGCCGAGATAACGGTTGATGCACAGCTGGTCAGCTGAACAGGTCAGACTGAAAGCAAATAAAAAGACGGCTGAAAAACAGCCGTCTTTTTTGTCGTATTATTGGCCCGGAACGATATATCGGGCTGGGGGTGGTGTCTGCGTATTGGGAGGTGGTCCATAATCCGGCTGTCGCTGGGGAGCATTCTGTGTATTTCCGCTTGAGTAATTCGTCGTAACGGGAATGCTGTTGCCCCTTGAATACATACATTGCTGGTAGGCATTGTCGTAGCGTAGCTGTGCCTGATAACTGCTGGTCGTACCGGAACCGGCGCCCGTCAATCCCCCGAATACCAGACCCACTCCGGCTCCGACTGCCGCGCCATGACCACCGTCGATCAGTGCGCCTCCTGCAGCGCCCAGAGCCGTTCCTACCGCCGCGCTTTTGACACCGCTGTTGATGGCCGCGTCATTTGAATTGGTGCCTGTCTGGGATGCTGCGTATTGGCGGCACAATAAATCATCAGCACGGAACTGTTCGAAACTGACCCCTTTCCCCGGAAGTACCATAACGTTCGGGCCGGAAGGCATTGACGAACAGGCTGCCAGTGCAAGCGGGAGGAGAAACAGAAAATATCGGGATTGACGTGGCTTTTTCAACTCTCCCGGATTGCAGAGTTTGGATTTTGTCGGTGTCATCATTGGGTTCCTTCTGGGAATGGAATGACTCGTTGCCAATTGGCGTTGCATTTCAGGACATACGGATAATATCCCTTCGGGTCAGAACAGTAGTACCAGTAATGTTGGGTATTGTTTTCAGGCGCTTTTTCGATGTAAGTGGTGGGCGTCGACTGGATAACGACCGTTTGCGGATAAGGGTAATAGGGCGCATAAGGATAGTACGGATAATAGGGAGCATATGCCGGAGAAGGCCAGATCGGGCCGCCGAACATGATTCCGATGGACGTCCTTGAACGTCCATGATAATGGCCGTGATACCTGTCTGCGAATGCGTTACTGGAAACGAGACTCCCGGAAAGAATAAAAACCAGAAAAAACAGGGTACGTTTCATCTTTGTGCCTTTGTACAAAAAAATAAAACGGTTGTTCGTCAATTTGAAACAGGACTAGAATTCACATCATTATCCATGTCTGGACCGAGTTTTTTTATAACTGAAAAACTTTGTAACAATAAGAGATGAATATTTGATCGCAAATCATGTTCTCAAGTTCCTTCCTCTTTTACAATTGATCTGTGCAATATCTTTTATTAAATTCATCCAACCATGGATAACGCTCACTGGTTTGTCCTGACAGGTGGTCTTTTACTGTTTATCGGTGTCACCTCATCGGTACTGCGTCGCTTGCCTGTCACGACAGCCATTCTCTATCTGGCTATCGGTATTCTTGTCGGACCGACCGGCCTGAATCTGTTTCATTTCAATCCATTGAAACAATCCCAGTTTCTGGAGGCGCTGACGGAAGTGGCTGTGCTGATTTCCCTGTTTTCGGCGGGGGTCAAAATGCCTGTTCCGGTCAAAATCTGGCGATGGCGTGCACCGATTCTGCTGGCTTCCGGTTCCATGGTGGTAAGCGTCGGCCTGATGACAGCGTTTGGCTGGTTTGTGCTTGGCTTGCCGATAGGCGCAGCCATTCTGCTTGCCGCGCTTCTCGCTCCGACCGATCCGGTTCTGGCGACAGATGTCCAGAGCCGTCATCCCGGAGATTCCGATAAATTGCGGTTTACCCTGACATGCGAAGCAGGCATGAATGACGGGAGTGCTTTTCCTTTTGTCGTATTGGGCATGGGTCTATTGGGTTTGCACAAAATAGGTTTTATGGGATGGAGATGGCTGTTTCTGGATGTTGTCTGGGCAACCGCAGCCGGTGTCGTCATCGGCTGGCTGGCAGGATATGGGCTGGGGCGTGTGATCAGCAAGGTTCATCAGAAATACCGGCATGGATTGCTGGATGATTTTCTGGGGCTTGGCCTGATCGGGGTGGTGTATGGTGTTTCCGAGATGTGCAATGCATGGGGATTTCTGGCCGTTTTCTTTGCAGCGGTTGCCTTGCGACAGGCTGAATATCGTGCAGCTGTAGCATCCGGAGAGCGCATTGAAGTGAAAGACACGACATCAGCAGAGACGGAACCCGCTCCATTTGTCAGTTCCAGTTCGCTGGTCTTCAACGAATACCTTGAACGTCTTTCCGAGCTGGTTCTGATCTTGCTGGTGGGGGGAACACTTTTTGTCAATTCATGGAGCTGGCGTGCGGTAGGGCTGGCGCTCTTCCTTTTCTTTGTGGCCCGTCCGGTCAGTGTTTATATCGGATTGTTGCCGTTAAGAGGACTGAAACGGGTAAAGGGATTGTCCGCATGGTTCGGCGTTCGCGGAATCGGTTCGCTTTATTATCTGATGTATGCAATCGACAAAGGGTTGTCGGAATCGCTGGCTCTGGAGCTTATTCATTTGACGCTGATCGTCATTACGCTATCCATTCTGTTTCATGGCGTCACCGTCAGGCCTTTACTACACCGTTTCTGGAAATAAACCTGTAAAAGGTTTCATGGCCTGACTGCCATGAAACCGCATAAGACATAATCAGTCACTCCAGAGCTTGCCGCCGGTGGCCCAGTTTTCCTTCTTGACGTCCTGAATAATGATGTCGACCGCACCTTCACTGCATTGCAGGGTTTTGACAGTCGCTTCGGTAATGGCTTTGACGAGTTCACGCTTTTGTTCGACAGTACGGCCTTCGAAAATTTGAATGTTGATGGTTGGCATATCATTCCTTTTCAATAATAAATCATACAAAATTGACCGGACAGATTATACGATGAGCGTCCTGAAATGAGTGAGCACTTGCAAAACGAAGCTTTACAGGCAAAGATGATTGAAGATCATTGCCTTGCTGAAACCGGGGGCATCTTGTAAAATTCTTCTCTATTTTTGTTGCGCTTTATCTTTCGGCTCTTTTCAGTTTTTTCAAGTGAAAAGGCTCATTGTGTGAACCTTTTCAGGCCGTTTATCAGATTCCATCTTTTCCTTTTAATGTGGAAAAGGTCACTTTCAATCATTGGAGTAGGACATGTTTGCTAAAGATTATTCCCTCGCTCAGGTGGATTCCGAGTTGTGGGACGCTATTTTGCGTGAGAATACCCGTCAGGAAGAACATATTGAACTGATCGCTTCCGAAAACTATTGCTCACCTGCCGTCATGCAGGCTCAGGGTTCTCAGCTGACCAATAAATATGCGGAAGGTTATCCCGGCAAACGTTATTACGGTGGTTGTGAGTACGTCGACATTGCCGAACAACTGGCTCTGGATCGTGTAAAAAAACTGTTCGGTGCCGAAGCGGCCAACGTTCAGCCCAATTCCGGTTCGCAGGCCAATCAGGCTATTTTCCTGGCAATGTTGAATCCCGGTGATACCATCATGGGGATGTCCCTTGCCGAAGGTGGTCATCTGACCCACGGTATGGCCCTGAACATGTCCGGCAAATGGTTCAACGTCGTTTCCTATGGTCTGAATGAAAAGGAAGAGATTGATTACGACAGGATGGAACAGCTGGCTCACGAACACAAGCCGAAGCTGATCATTGCCGGTGCATCCGCTTATTCCCTGCGTATTGATTTCGAACGCTTTGCCAAAGTCGCCAGGGATGTCGGCGCTTTCTTCATGGTCGATATGGCACACTATGCCGGTCTGATCGCGGCAGGAGTGTATCCAAGCCCGGTTCCTTACGCTGACTTTGTGACGTCCACCACTCACAAATCCCTGCGTGGCCCACGTGGCGGTTTCATTCTGATGAAACCGGAATTCGAACGCAAGATCAATTCCGCTGTTTTCCCTGGCTTGCAGGGCGGTCCATTGATGCACGTCATCGCTGGCAAGGCAGTGGCTTTCAAGGAAGCCTTGCAGCCTGAATTCAAAACGTATCAGGAACAGGTTCTCAAAAATGCAAGCGTACTGGCCAAAACGTTGGTTGACCGTGGTTTCCGCATTATTTCCGGACGTACCGAATCCCACGTCATGCTGGTCGATCTGCAAAGCAAGAATATCACTGGCCGTCAGGCAGAAACGATTTTGAACAGCGGTCATATCACCTGTAACAAGAATGCGATTCCAAACGATCCGCAAACGCCATTTGTCACTTCCGGCGTCCGTCTGGGCAGCCCTGCCATGACGACTCGCGGGTTCAAGGAAACCGAATCGGCAATCGTCGGTAACCTGCTGGCTGATGTGATCGAAAATCCAAACGATCAGGCTACAATTGAACGGGTACGCGCCGAAGTCAAGAAACTGACGACGGCTTTCCCGGTTTATCAGCACTGATCCGGTTTTTTCTCAAAAAGCCACCTGAATACAGGTGGCTTTTTTTATAGGGTAAAATTCCGGTTTGTCTTCGATACATTTTTTTCTTCAAAGCGAATATGGGCGAACTGAAAAAAGCTAATGATTCACTGGCCGATCATGAAAAATTCATGCGACGTGCGCTGGAACTGGCCAGGAAGTGTTCTGTCCTGACATCCCCCAATCCAAGGGTGGGGTGTGTGATCGTCAGGGATGGGGAAATTATCGGGGAAGGATTTACTCAACCCGTCGGGGGCAATCATGCCGAAGTCGAGGCATTGAACGATGTGGCGAAACGCGGACAAGATTGCCGGGGAGCAACGGTTTACGTCACTCTGGAACCATGCAGCCATCGGGGGCGTACACCTCCCTGTGCAGATGCATTGATCAGGGCAAACGTGAAACGGGTTGTTGCCGCAATTGAAGATCCAAACGTGCAGGTTGCGGGAAAAGGTCTGGCAAAGCTTAAGGCTGCTGGTATCGAGGTGCTCTGCGGCGTATTGCCAGATGAAGCAAGGGAATTGAACCGCGGATTTTTGTCCCGTTTCGAGCATGGGCGCCCCTGGGTGAGGATGAAAGTCGCTGCCAGTCTGGATGGAAAGACTGCCCTCACCAATGGCGAAAGCCAGTGGATAACGTCTGAAGCGGCCAGAAGAGATGGTCACGAATGGAGAATGCGTGCCGATGCCATCATGACCGGCATCGGGACCGTAATCAAGGATAACCCCCGGTTAAATGTACGTTTGCCGGATACGATCAGACAGCCGAAACGAATAGTGGTCGATAGCCAGCTGAAAACACCGATAGATGCACGTGTTCTGGAAAACGGGGGGGATACATGGATTTTTTCAGCCAATGCCTCGCCTTATAAAATTGAAGCGATGCAGGAAAAGGGTGTGCAAGTATTTTCTGCCATCAATGATACCGGCCGTGTCGATCTGGCTGACATGATGAAAGTCCTTGCGGAAAAGGAAATCAATGAAGTCCATGTCGAAGCCGGTGCTACTTTGAATGGCGCGCTGATTCAGGCCGGTTTTGTTGATGAAATGCTGATATATCTGGCGCCGTGTTTTCTGGGAAGCGGCAAGAACATGGTGAGCCTGAACGATATTGCCAATCTGGCCGATAAAATATCGTTCGAATTTCATGAAATCCGTACGATAGAAAACGATATAAGAATCATAGCGAGATTAACCAAATAATCGGGGAAACACATGTTTACGGGAATTATTCAGGCAGTGGGGAAAATTGAATCGGTAACACCGCAGGGTAAGGATGAAAATGCCGGTGTCCGTTTGCAAATCGATGCAGGGACGTTGCCCATGGACGATGTCAAAACGGGCGATTCGATTGCCTTGAACGGAGCCTGTATGACCGTTGTTGAAAAAACGGAAAATGGTTTCAAGATAGATGTGTCTCATGAAAGTCTGGATAAAACAACCGGATTGGACGGCACGAATGAAGTCAATCTGGAAAAGGCGATGGCATTGGGCGATATGCTGGGCGGCCATCTGGTTTCCGGTCATGTGGATGGGGTCGGTATCGTTCGCCAGTTTTCGCCTGTCGCTGAATCATGGGAGCTGGTCATTGAAGCGCCTCTTCATCTTGCAAAATTTCTCGCCTACAAGGGATCGGTGGCTGTAAACGGCGTTTCCCTGACGATCAACAACGTGACTGATATCGAAACGGGGTGCCTGTTTTCGATCAATCTGATTCCCCATACCATTGAGGTAACGACACTGAAGAATCTGAAGGCAGGTTCCCGAGTCAATCTGGAAATCGACCTGATTGCCCGTTATGTGGAACGCATGCTCACCGTCAGTAAGTAATGCGAAAAATACAGATGTTATCGATGTTCTGGGAAATCAGGAATAAACTAGGCTTCGGCTGTTTCCCGATATTCTTCATCATCTGAATTTTCCTGATAAGCGGCCGGGAGCATCGTTTTGAGGCGATATTGACGTTGTCTGTAATTACCCTCGGGACCATTCAGGCCGCAATCCACTTTTTCAAAAAGACGTCCGATTCGGGAGAGAATCTGGCGTTCCTGGCCAGTTTGAATCAGGATGAGCTTGCGCTTGCTGCGTCTGTAAAATTCACGAATATCGACCAGAAGGCAATGGCCTTTGTCGGCATTGTGGATATCGAGCAAGAGCGCTTCCGGACGTGTCAGTCCGAATACGGCAGCCAGTTCGATACGGGCGGCCAGAAATGGATGGCTGCTGAAAATTTCGTGAGTCAGGCATTCCCGTGCGCTTACCGCCCATGATGCAGGATTCGCCTTGAAAGCAATTTTATCAAGGACAGCTGCCGCGTCCGCTTTTCCGTTTCCGTTTGCTTTCTGCAGCCAGTAAACAGCCTGAATGTCATTTGATTCATCATCCCGGCGTGCCCGCCACGCATGCATGCCTCTTTCATACTGGGCTGTTGCATGTCCAAGATCTGCTGCCAATTCCAGATAACGTTGGGCATCATTCATATTTCTCTGTGAGAATTCCGCCTTCTGGTAAATAAGTGAAAGTGCGTACCATGCTTTGGCCAGACCCTGTTCACCGGCCTGAGTCAGCCATCGAATCGCTTTTTTGAAACTGGTCGCGGCCGCGCCAATACTGACGCGGATACCGTCTTCATTCATGCGCGCGTACCACAGGCCTAATGAAAAAGCGGCTTCGGCATTTTTCTGTCTGGCGGCCAATTCCCACATGGACTGAATCTCTTCTGATGCATGACCGTCCTGTTTCAGGAGCAGTTGCCCGCACCGAAACAGTAAACGGGAAGATTGTTCGTCAATATTAATGACATCACCCTGCTGGACTGCCTGAGTAATCGATCGGGCAATCGGCAAGGCATGCTGCAGAAAAACGGGGTAGTCCCTGTTTTCCCAGGCATGTTCAATCAGGGCGATCTGTGCATCGACAATGCCGGCATCGGCGGCTCTCGCTGTCCATTTAAGGGCATTGTTAATAATGGATGGCCGGGCATTCGGATCTTTGGCCAATTCAGCCAGTAACCATTGTGCTTCGGCAATATCATGATCTGCAATTGTTTCGAGAATGCGAATCGCTTCGGCATACTTTTTGTCATCGATCTGATTGGGATCTGAAAGAATCAGCCGGGCCAATACCAGACCAGCCTCATAATGCCCTTCTGTCAGGGCTGTTCTGTACCAGGACTGGATCGCCACCTGATCCGGAAAATTTCTGGCAATTTCATAAGGAATATGGTCGCCAATCAGAAGGCACGCTTCCTTATTGGATTGTGTCGCCGCACGGCTTAACCAGTGCAGGGCGGTCGTCAGACTTTGCGGCAGGCTTTTTGTTCCGAACAAATACAGTTTGCCCAACTGGAGCTGGGCTTCGTGATGGTTGGATCGTGCTTCACGCAACAGTTGTAATTCTTCTCGATTAGCCATTTAACGATGAGAAACCAAATCGACCGGTTCCATTCCTCTCAAACAAGGTTTATGGGCGATAAATTTTTTCTCCGGTTTTGGAAAGAGAAATTTTCAAATTAACAAATTTGTGTTTGTCAGACAGATATATAACCCTATTTCGTATATTAGGAAACTTTTTTGCGACATAAACGCAACATTTTGGAAGGCTGAATGTTACGGGTTGAGTCTTGAATAAAAATGTATGGATAGTGTGATCGCCGCCTTTTTATAAAGGAAATGTCAGGAAGATGACATGACGGAATGGTTTGGTAACAGAAATAGTCTTTTGCCTGGTATTGTCTGATTGCATACTTCAATAAAATTTCCTGAAAAAAGAAATAATGTTGAATTACAGCAAGTTGAATGATTCTCTTCATTTTATTTATTTGTCGCGGATAAAATGCTTTGAGTGTGATGAAAATACAACATTTTTGATTTTGAACGGTCGTAAGAACAACATCTCTGCCGTTTTTGTAACGAAATTGTGGCATTGATTTTCATCAAACGGTATCTTTCACATATCCGAGTGCTTAATTGAGCTTGGCATCAATTGAATCGACAGATTTAAGAAACCTCTAAAAGGGAAGGCAAAATGAAAAAAACTCTAATCGCATTGGCTGTGTTGGGTGCTGCTGCAGGCGTAGCCCATGCACAATCCAACGTAACCATCTACGGTATCGTTGACACCGGTTTCATCAAGGAATCCGGTTCCGACATCAAGATGGGTGAAAACGTCAACAACCGTATCGGATTCCGTGGTGTAGAAGACTTGGGTTCTGGTCAGAAAGCCACTTTCGAACTGGAAAAACGTTTCGAACTGGCTGACGGTACGCTGAAAGAAAGCAATGGTTACAAGGCTGATGGCAAGACCACTGACTGGGATGGTGCAGCCAACGTTGGTTTGAAAGGCGACAACTGGGGTGCTGTTCGTTTGGGTCGTGTTAACGAACTGACCACCGAATCCATCCGTAAATTCGATCCATTCTATCAGTACGGTGTTGCTTCCATGTTCCTGAGCAAACAGCGTTCTGCCCGTATTTCGAATACCGTTCGTTACGACAGCCTGAACTGGAGCGGTTTCCACTTTGGCGCATCTTATTCGCTGGGTGGCAACACCAATAAAGACAGCATTAAAGGCGCAATGATAGCGGTAGATCAGGCAGGTGCTGATAACGACGGTTATGCAATTTCCCTGGGTTACGACAATGGCCCTCTGTCTTTGGCAGGTAACTGGAGCCGTCTGGCAGATTCCAACAAGTCCTACACCTGGAACCTGGGTGCAGCGTACAAATTCGGCCCAGCCCGTGTTTCTCTGGCTTATGAAAATACCAAAAACAAAGGCTGGAAACTGGGTGATGAAAGCGCCGCAAATGCCGCTGCTGGCATGGCTCTGGGTGAACAATCCAAACAGCAGAACTGGTTGCTGGGTCTGGAATGGACTCTTGGCCCAGGCCGTCTGAATGCTTCCGTCAACTACAACCAGATTAAAGACGTTGCTAGCTGGAATGACAATAAAGACAACCTGAAATACGCTATTGGCTATACCTACAACCTGTCCAAACGTACATCGATTTACGGTAACGTTGCTTATACCGATTACGATGATGAACAGGCTGCTGGATATTACGGTTACAAAGGCCGTGACAGCGTCACCGGTGTACAGGTCGGTATCACCCACAAGTTCTAATTGTTTGGGATGTGATTCCAATCTGATTGGAATGGCAGCCTGATAAGAAAGAACGGAAGGCACACATGCGAGCATGTGTGCCTTTTTTTGTGTCGTAATGATCGGGAAATTTGGACAACATACCGCAAAAGGATTTGAAAAGATTAAGGGAAAACCTTTATTCGGGGTATGGAAAATTTGATATGTGGATTAATTAAAAAATATCGAAACAAGCTTATGTGTGTTTTGTAAATACAACATTTTATTGGCTAATTTAAAAAAATCAGCCATAAAAAAGTATGCCAGATACTAATTTCCCAGCTTTTTCCATCAGAACATAGTATTTTTACCCTGTCTGGATAAATCAGGTGGGATTGATTTTCACAGATTTTACACATACCTATTAAAAGGGAAGGCAAAATGAAAAAAACTCTAATCGCATTGGCTGTGTTGGGTGCTGCTGCAGGCGTAGCCCATGCACAATCCAACGTAACCATCTACGGTATCGTTGACACCGGTTTCATCAAGGAATCCGGTTCCGACATCAAGATGGGTGAAAACGTCAACAACCGTATCGGATTCCGTGGTGTAGAAGACTTGGGTTCTGGTCAGAAAGCCACTTTCGAACTGGAAAAACGTTTCGAACTGGCTGACGGTACGCTGAAAGAAAGCAATGGTTACAAGGCTGATGGCAAGACCACTGACTGGGATGGTGCAGCCAACGTTGGTTTGAAAGGCGACAACTGGGGTGCTGTTCGTTTGGGTCGTGTTAACGAACTGACCACCGAATCCATCCGTAAATTCGATCCGTTCTATCAGTACGGTGTTGCTTCCATGTTCCTGAGCAAACAGCGTTCTGCCCGTATTTCGAACACCGTTCGTTACGACAGCCTGAACTGGAGCGGTTTCCACTTTGGCGCATCTTATTCGCTGGGTGGCAACACCAATAAAGACAGCATTAAAGGCGCAATGATAGCGGTAGATCAGGCAGGTGCTGATAACGACGGTTATGCAATTTCCTTGGGTTACGACAATGGCCCTCTGTCTTTGGCAGGTAACTGGAGCCGTCTGGCAGATTCCAACAAGTCCTACACCTGGAACCTGGGTGCAGCGTACAAATTCGGCCCAGCCCGTGTTTCTCTGGCTTATGAAAATACCAAAAACAAAGGCTGGAAACTGGGTGATGAAAGCGCCGCAAATGCCGCTGCTGGCATGGCTCTGGGTGAACAATCCAAACAGCAGAACTGGTTGCTGGGTCTGGAATGGACTCTTGGCCCAGGCCGTCTGAATGCTTCCGTCAACTACAACCAGATTAAAGACGTTGCTAGCTGGAATGACAATAAAGACAACCTGAAATACGCTATTGGCTATACCTACAACCTGTCCAAACGTACATCGATTTACGGTAACGTTGCTTATACCGATTACGATGATGAACAGGCTGCTGGATATTACGGTTACAAAGGCCGTGACAGCGTCACCGGTGTACAGGTCGGTATCACCCACAAGTTCTAATTGTTTGGGATGTGATTCCAATCTGATTGGAATGGCAGCCTGATAAGAAAGAACGAAAGGCACACATGCTCGCATGTGTGCCTTTTTTATTATTTCTTTTCCGGGAAAATATTTTGCCTGTAGGATCAGGTGGATTTTTAGCTGTTGATTTTGAAATGTGAATTTTGAGCATATAAGGCAAGCTTGTGATAGTCTATTGAACCGTGAATCGGGTGTTTGTCGCTTCTCAAACGATAGAGCGCGATATAATCAATCTTTTGTATTTGTGTATGAATTCTGAATGAGGTTTTTTACATGTGTGGGATTGTAGGGGTTGTTGCCAGACGAAATGTGGTTCCGGTCATGCTGGAAGGGTTGAAGAGGCTGGAATACAGGGGATACGATTCCTGTGGCATTGCCTTGTTTACGAACGGACATCTTGAACGCTCACGCAGTACGTCACGTGTCGCGGAACTGGAAAAGCAGGTCGATCACCAGAACCTTTCGGGTTTTCTGGGAATCGCCCATACCCGCTGGGCGACGCATGGCGCTCCTACGACGGATAATGCCCATCCCCATTTTTCACGCAAACGGATTGCACTGGTTCATAACGGGATTATTGAAAATCATGCAGAGCTGCGCGAAGAACTGTCTTCACAAGGTTATGTTTTTTCAAGCCAGACCGATACGGAAGTGATTGCCCATTTGATCGATCGGCTGTATCAGGGCGATCTTTTAAAGGCAGTACAGGGAGCAGTCAGACGTTTGCGAGGAGCTTTTGCGATTGCCGTTATCTGCAAGGACGAACCGGACAGGCTGGTCGGTGCAAGAAAAGGATCACCGCTGGTTGTCGGTGTCGGTGAAAATGAGCATTTTCTGGCGTCGGATGCGATGGCGCTGGCCGGGACGACGGATAGGATCGTTTATCTTGAAGAAGGCGATATCGTCGATATCCATTTGAATAATTGCCAGATCTATTCTGAAAATGGTGAGGCAGTATCGCGTGAAGTACGGACTGTCAGCATTTTTTCAGGCGCTGCTGAATTGGGACCTTATCGCCATTTCATGCAGAAAGAAATTTTCGAGCAGCCACGCGCGATTGCGGATACCTTGCAAGGGGTTGAAGGAATCAGTTCGGAACTGTTTGGAGAAGAAGCAGCTTCCGTTCTCGGTAAAATCGATTCTTTACTGATTCTGGCGTGCGGGACCAGTTACTATGCCGGATTGACAGCCAAGTACTGGCTCGAGTCGATAGCGAAAATTCAGGTTGAAGTCGAGATCGCCAGCGAATACCGGTATCGCGATAGCGTTCCGGATGAAAACAAGCTGGTTGTAACGATCAGCCAGAGTGGGGAAACGGCGGATACGCTGGCGGGATTACGCCATGCCAACGAACTGGGTATGTTGAATTCATTGACCATTTGCAATGTGTCGACGAGTGCCATGGTGCGCGAATGCATGCTTTCTTATATTACGCGAGCCGGTGTTGAAATCGGGGTGGCATCGACCAAGGCGTTTACTACCCAGTTGACGGCGCTTTTCCTTCTGTCGTTAACGATTGCCAAAATTCGTGGAAAACTTTCTGAAAAACAGGAAGCGGCACATCTGAAATCCTTGCGCCATTTGCCAGTGGCTATTTCTGCCGTGCTGGCTTTGGAGCCGCAGATCATTGCCTGGGCCGAAGAGTTTTCCAAATATGACAATGCGCTTTTCCTCGGGCGTGGTATTCATTATCCGATTGCTCTTGAAGGAGCCTTGAAGCTGAAGGAAATTTCCTATATTCATGCGGAAGCCTATCCGGCCGGTGAATTGAAGCATGGTCCTCTGGCTTTGGTGACCGACAAGATGCCGGTGGTGACGATTGCTCCGAAAGATGATTTGCTGGAAAAACTGAAGTCCAATATGCAGGAGGTTCGTGCTCGTGGCGGCCAGCTTTATGTTTTTGCCGATTCGGACACGCAGATGATTTCGGAAGAAGGTATTCACGTTATACGCATGCCGGAGAATTATGGTTTGCTTTCGCCGATCCTGCATGTGATTCCATTGCAGTTACTGGCTTACCATACGGCACTTGTTCGCGGAACGGATGTCGACAAGCCCCGTAATCTGGCAAAATCTGTTACGGTAGAATAAAAACAGGTAGCTGATCGGCGCCAGTCTGGCCGGTTCGCTTGCCTGAATTGAAGCAAGGAGTATCTATGGATGCTTTTTGGGAATTTGTGAACAAGAGAAGTGTCCGTTTTGTCCTGGCGGCATTTTGTATCTTGCTGGCGATACAGGGCGTTTACGGTATTGTCATCGCCCGGAACGGATGGGATCTCTTCAGGGGAGCGGGAGAAATCGTGTTATGGGGGGCATGGGGACTGGTCAATCTCCTTCGGGCCCGGGGCAGGGTCATGCCAAAACTGAATATTGTCGTCAATATCGGTATTGTCATGTTATTGATCAGCTGGTTTGCCGCCCGTTGAGTTATCATGGAAATACCGGGATGTCCCCCGGCTCACTTTCTTTGAATAGACAGAATCGAGGTTATTTCTTATGGCAGAAGAAAAAAGCCAATTCGAGGATACGATAGGTTATACCCTGCACGGCAGCCGGTATCTGAACGTGACGAACCGTTGTGGGATTTTGCGGTGCGCATTTTGTCCGAAATTCAATGGTGCATGGTCTGTCAAGGAATACGATATGCGGCTTCACCATAATCCATCTGTCGAGGAACTGGTGGAGGCGGCCGGTAATCCTGCGGATTATAAAGAAATCGTTTTCTGCGGTATGGGTGAATCCACAATGCGTCTCGACGTCATGCTGGAAGTGGGCAGAAAGCTGAAGGAAAAGGGGGCGAAGTTGCGCTTAAATACCAATGGAACAGGCAGCATGCTCAATGGTCGGGATATCGCTGCGGAACTGGTCGCTGTCATACCGACGCTTTCCGTTTCATTGAATGCGCAGGATGAAGAAACCTACGATCGTCATTGCCGTCCAAAAAATGCCGGAACTTATGCGGCTGTGATTGATTTTATCAAAAGCGCGAAAAAGGCCGGTGGCGATGTAACGGTGACGGCTATCGACGGTTTACCGGGTGTCGACATTGCGAAATGTGAGGCGATTGCCAACGATCTGGGCGTCAAGTTCAGGCGCCGTGTTCTGGATGATCTGGTTTGACATTGACCGGACATGGCCTAACTTTTGAGTATTCCATGATCAGTATATTTGCTGAACATTGATTTTGTCTCATTCTGGATAAGGCGCGTTGCTTCGGTTATGACGCTATCGTCAAATCCAAATATATGGGACAAATGTACGCAGACCGCAGAATAGCGTATTCGTTTTACCCTGACACCTGAATTTTTCAGGCGATCTCCTATTTCCTTATCCTCGCCGCCGTCCAGAATCCGCTCGTCAAAACCGTTCACGCTGATAATGTCACTTTTCCAGCCCGAGGCATTGTGTCCATTCCATCTGTTTTCGGTTGGGATAAGATTGAGCAGTGCGTTGAATGGCCAGCGTGCGATCAGCCGAAGTTTTTTGGCATAGGTAGGATATCCGTGTGACTGGAGCCACATAATGTCGAATGCATCATTTGACAGAATTTCTTCCTGACCTATCTGCAAGCTGCAACACATCGGCAATTTGCTGTGGCCACCTGACAGAAAATGATTCGGGGTCGCCTTGTTTTTGTGGTTCTTCACAAAATCAAATCGTGGAATGCAATTGTCTTCCGTAAAAATAAGATAATCACCTTCGGCATGCATGACAGCCCGATTGAGCATGCGACTTTTCTGGCAGCCATTTTGAGGATGCCATAAATGCTCAACTTCCATGCCTGAGGTTTTGCGAAAGTTGTCAATCAGGGTCCTGGTCTGGTGAGTCGAGCCGTCGTCTGCAATGATCAGCTGGAATTGTTTATAGTTCTGGTTTTCATAACCCCACAATACCTTCTCAAGCCATTCGGGTGAGTTACGAGTGCTGATAATCACGGAGATGGGGTGTGTCATTAAATGCCTTGTCGGAAAAAGAAAATGGAGAGCGTCTGCTAAATAGTACCCTAATAAGTTATTGAAAAATATTTTTTTCAGGATTATTACAATTTAGATCCTTGTGAGGTTTGAACATATGTGGCATATCCATTTATGACGAAATCCGGCCAACTGAATTAATGAAAAAGAAGGGTGAAAAAGTGAAAATTAAACTCATCGCTTGACCTTTGCCAACAGCACGATCTTTAAAGTTAAGCTATACTTCATCCGTAATGGTTCCCCAAAAAAGGGGATAAAAGGGAATTCGGTTCCGTCCACACGGGCTATTCCGAAGCTGCCCCCGCAACTGTATGCGGTAGTGATGCATCTGTAAACCACTGGGAAACCGGGAAGGAAGATGTAGTGCGTTAATCCGCAAGCCAGGAGACCTGCCATTGCATGAATTTCCCGAAACCAGGGCGGGGTGCCCTGAAGGAAAACTGTCTTTGCCGGAATGTTTGTACACTTTTTTTGTGGTCGAATTCTGTGGCTCTCCGGATCTGTTTTCTTTGCGTGCCCTGTCCAGAACGAACAGAGGTTATTGAATGAAAGCGGAAGAAAGCGCCGTTATCGACAGGGATCCCGTATCGCCCACACCATCCGTATTGCCGCCCTTGCCGCAACGTATTATCAAACGTGACGGGGCCGATGTTCCTTTCGATGCCAACCGGATTACTGTCGCGCTGACCAAAGCCGGAAGAGCTACCGGAGATTTTGGTGAAGATGAAGCCCAGTTGCTCACGCAAAGAACGCTTAAGGTTTTGCGCCATCGGTTTGTCGGAGCACCCCCGACAGTTGAACAGGTTCAGGATGTCGTCGAGCAGATGCTTGTCGATGCCAATCACACCAAGACTTTCCGTGCCTATGCCACGTATCGTGACCAGCGCCATCGTTTGCGTCAGGACAGAAGGACGCTGGTCGATGTCGCTTCTTCGGTTGAAGAATATGTCGATCGTGCCGACTGGCGCGTACAGGCCAATGCCAATCAGGGATATTCGCTTGGTGGCCTGATTCTGAATGTTTCCGGCAAGGTAACAGCCAATTACTGGCTGAGCCACGTTTACTCCCCTGAAATAGGACAGGCTCACCGGGATGCCGATTATCATATTCACGATCTGGACATGCTGTGCGGTTATTGTGCCGGGTGGTCTTTGAGACAGCTTCTGTATGAAGGCTTTAATGGCATTGCCGGTAAACCTGAAGCGGACCCTCCCAAACACTTCTCGACCGCGTTGGGCCAGATGGTCAATTTTCTGGGTACGCTTCAAAACGAATGGGCCGGTGCACAGGCATTCAGTTCCTTTGATACGTATCTGGCTCCTTATGTCAGAAATGACAAGCTCTCCTATGACAATGTTCGCCAGAGCATGCAGGAATTCATTTACAACCTGAATGTGCCATCACGCTGGGGAACGCAGACACCGTTTACCAACCTGACTTTCGACTGGGTTTGCCCGGAAGATTTGCGCGAACAGGTGCCGGTGATTGCCGGTCAGGAGATGCCGTTCAGGTATGGTGAATTGCAGGAAGAAATGGATATGTTGAACCGTGCCTACATCGAGGTGATGACGGCAGGTGACCGGCGTGGCAGGGTATTCACTTTCCCGATCCCGACATACAACATCACGTCCGATTTTCCCTGGGAATCTGAAAATGCCGAGCGCCTGTTTGCGATGACGGCGAAATACGGTTTGCCGTATTTCCAGAATTTTCTGAATTCGGACCTTTCACCGAATATGGTCCGTTCTATGTGCTGTCGTTTGCAGCTGGATTTGAGGGAACTGCTAAAACGCGGTAACGGCCTGTTCGGTTCAGCGGAACAGACTGGCTCGATTGGTGTGGTGACGATCAATTGTGCGCGTCTCGGCTATCTGTTCAAAGGGAATGAAAAAGGACTTCTGGCCCGTCTGGATTATCTGGCGGACATGGCAAAGGACAGTCTGGAAATCAAACGGAAAGTGGTGCAGCGTTTGATGGATGATGGGCTTTTCCCTTATACACGCCGTTATCTGGGCAAGCTGCGCAATCACTTTTCGACAATTGGCGTTAACGGTATCAATGAAATGGTCCGTAATTTCACCGATGACAAAGACGATATTACGACCGAGTTCGGTCATGCGCTGGCCTTGCGCCTGCTGGATCATTTGCGTGAACGGATGAAGGGATATCAGGAAGAAACGGGCAGTCTTTACAATCTGGAAGCCACACCGGCTGAAGGAACGACATACCGGTTCGCCCGAGAAGACAAGAAACGGTATCCGGGTATTTTGCAGGCTGGTACAAAAGAGCATCCTTATTACACCAATTCTTCCCAGTTGCCTGTCGGTTATACCGATGATCCGTTTGAAGCCCTGAATTGTCAGGATGATTTGCAGATCCGTTATACCGGCGGTACGGTGCTTCACCTGTATATGCAGGAACAGATTTCGTCGCCGGAAGCCTGCAGGAAACTGGTGAAAACGGCATTGACGAATTATCGCCTGCCTTATCTGACAGTGACCCCAACGTTCTCGATTTGTCCGAAGCATGGTTATCTGGCAGGAGAACACGAATTTTGTCCGGTTTGCGACGAAGAGCTTATGGCTGAAATGTCGAAAACCCCGCAATGATTTTTAATGAAAGGAATGAAAATGGATAAATCACAATTGCCACAGGAAAAAAGACAGCGCTGTGAAGTCTGGACACGCGTAATGGGTTATCACAGACCAGTTTCCGAATTCAATCCGGGAAAGCAAAGCGAACATCACGACCGTGTTCATTTTGCTGAAACCCCCGTTGCCGAGCTGGATAAGATTTGTGGTTGCGGTCGATAATATCGATATTCACGTGGGGGGAATCACGCCGTTTACGACGATCGATTTCCCCGGCAGACTGGCAGCCGTTATTTTCTGTCAGGGTTGTCCCTGGCGTTGTCGTTACTGCCATAACCGGCATTTGCTCGAGTCAGGAGAAGCCGGACAGTATTCCTGGAACGATACCTTCCGATGGCTTGAAACCCGACGGGGGCTGCTTGATGGAGTGGTTTTCAGTGGTGGTGAGCCTTTGTTGCAAAAGCAATTGCCTGAAGCGATCGGGCAAATTCATCAAAACGGTTTTGAGGTTGCCTTGCATACTTCAGGAGTTTATCCGGAAAGATTGTCAAAGGTCCTTCCTTTGATTGAATGGGTCGGACTGGATATCAAGGCTCCTTTCGATGAGTATGAACTCATTACCGGCGGTGGTAATGGACAGCGTGCAAAAGACTCCCTTATCCGGATTCTGGATTCGGGAAAGGATTTTGAATTGCGCTGTACCGTCGATCCTCTTTTCTTCAATCCCGACAATGCCGGAAAAATGGCGAGACAATTGATGGAGTTGGGTGTCAGCCATCTGGTTTTGCAACCATACCGGGATCTTGTCAACAGACGCACTCAGGCCGTCTCGAAAGAAATCATCGCATCCATAGAGCAATTTCTTCCGGTCGTGAAACAACGCCATTGAATATTTCTCAGCATATGGCTTAAGTTTTATCAAACAAATCAATATCCTGAACATGCCGGATGATTGACTGCGTTACCATGATTTTGTTGGTTTTGACTGGTGACGGATATGGACGGTTTTCTGACGGATGTGTTGCTGCTGGTCGCATTGACCTTGGTAAATGGCCTTTTCGCCATGTCGGAAATCGCGCTCGTTTCTTCCAGAAAGGTTCGTTTGCAGAACCTGTCGGATAAAGGTAACTCAGGCGCCAGAAAAGCGCTTGAACTGGTTCGTTTTCCTTCCCGTTTTCTGTCGACCATTCAGGTCGGGATTACATCCATCGGCATATTGAGCGGTGCTATCGGTGAAAAGGTTTTGTCTGCGCCATTGGCCAAATGGATTGCGGAAGTTCCGTTTTTTCAGCCATATGCACACGGTATCGCTTTGACCTTGACCGTCATTGCATTGACGTATTTTACAGTGGTTATCGGTGAACTCGTCCCCAAAAGTCTGGCGCTGCTGGCGCCGGAAAGGTGGGCTTCGCTGATGGCAAGACCTTTGAGCTGGGTTGCTTTTGTTTCCCGTCCTCTGGTGCTGTTACTGGCGAGATCGAGTGAGTGGCTCCTGGAAGCATTTGGAGTGAAGAAGGACAATGAGCCTCCTGTCAGCGATAACGAGATCAAAGCATTGATGGTACAGGGAACCCGGGCCGGAGTTTTTCATGAGAGCGAAGAGGAGATTGTTTCCAATGTCCTCAGGCTGGACCAGCAACCGGTTATGGAAATCATGACGCCCAGACACGATATGGCGATAATCGATTTGAACGATTCGATCGAGAAAGTCAGGAACCGGATTGTCGAATCGGATCATACGCGCCTGGTGGTCTGCAAAAACGGTCTTCAACATGTTCTCGGAATTCTCCGGACAGGGGATTTATTGAAAAAGACGGTGAACGGAAATGCCGTTACTTTTGAAGATATCCGGCATGTCTTGCGTAGTCCGGCCTATGTTCCCGAGGCCGTCAGTACGATCCAGTTGATGGAAAACTTCCGCCGCTCGAACAATTCGTTTGCCCTGATTGTCGACGAGTATGGTGAAGTACAAGGGATGGTAACCCTGACGGATGTCCTTGCGGCGATTGTCGGGGACTATTCCAGTCCGGAAATCACGGCTGAAAACGATCTTGTCCGGCGTGGCGACGGTTCCTGGCTGGCGGATGGTGAAATGAGTATGGAGCGGCTGACGGACGAGTTGGGCATAAAAGGAACTTTGCCGGGGGAGGAGACCCATCGTTTTCACACAGTTGGCGGATTCGTCATGTATATGCTGGGCAAAATTCCTGCACCGGCGGATAGTTTTGAAATCGATGGCTGGCGGTTTGAAGTGATGGATATGGATAAGAACCGGGTCGATAAAGTGCTGGTTTCCAAAGTCAAGGTTCCGGAAGATGGTTTTGAGGATGAGTTGTCATGATACTGCGCTGTTGCATGATGCCTGATCTTTTGCAAAGATGAGTTAGCCTCACCAGACATCTCATCGTATAATCGCAGCGAGTCCATAAAAACAAAACTGAACGGATTTTCCCTTGAATCAACATCAAAGCACCGATTCCCACGATTCGTTTTTGAGTACGATTGCGCCCGACATGGAAGGCGTCAACCGGATTATCCGGGAACAGTTGCATTCAAATGTTCCTTTTATCAGCCAGATTGCGGAATATCTCATCAATGCAGGCGGCAAACGGATTCGTCCGGCTTTGGTGTTATTGATGGCAAGGGCTTTCGGTTATCAGGGAACGCAGCATCAGATGCTTGCCGCCATGATCGAATTTATTCATACCGCGACGCTCTTGCATGACGATGTAGTGGATGAAGCCGATTTGCGCAGGGGGAAATCAAGCGCCAACGCCCTTTTCGGGAATGCCGCTTCCGTTCTTGTCGGCGATTTTCTTTACACCCGCGCATTCCAGATGATTGTTGCCGTCAACGATATGCGTATTCTGCCGGTTTTGTCCGATGCAACGAATCTTATTGCCGAAGGCGAGGTGATGCAGCTTGTGAATGTGCGCAATCCCGCTATCGATGAAAAACGGTATATGGAGGTCATCTACGCGAAGACAGCCAGGTTGTTTGAAGTTTCCGCTGTTTTGGGCGCCTTGATTGCACATGCTTCTGAGAAAGAGATTGAAGCTGCGGCTGCGTATGGTCGTTCTCTCGGGATCGCTTTTCAGCTGGTCGATGATTTGCTCGATTACGCCGGTGAAACGGATGTTCTGGGGAAAACGGTGGGAAATGATTTGCGTGAAGGAAAAATGACCTTGCCGCTTATTTTCCTGATGTCGCATTGTGACGAGAGTATCAGGAAAACGATTCGGGAGTGTATTGAAAACCATGACGAGGCTTCCCTTCCTTTCATCCTTGAGGCGGTCAAGGCCAGCGATGCGCTCGACTATACCGCCCGGAAGGCTCAGGATGCGGCAAATGATGCAGCACAGGCCTTGTCCTGTTTGCGGGATAGTCAATACAAGGAAACTCTGATAAAATTATCGACCTTCTCAGCGGAAAGAAATTATTGATTTCCGCTTTTTCAATTCGGGGTGTAGCTTAGCCTGGTAGAGCGCTACGTTCGGGACGTAGAGGCCGGAGGTTCAAATCCTCTCACCCCGACCAGTTCAAATTTATTTTCCCTTCCTTGTTTTTCATGCCTTTTGTTCCTTCCCGGTCAAGGCGTTTTTCATTTTCGTTTGCAATTTTCCATTTTTATGGTCTGTACGGCTGAAGAAAAGGGAGTTTGGGTAATTGTCCTTTATGAAGACCTTGCATACGGCTGCCGTGATAAAAGATTTCTTTGGAATTATCCGTGCGAATAATTTGTTTTTTTGCTGCAAATAAAACAGGTTTTTCTTATATCGAATTGCGTTTTTGATATAAAAATGGAATAAAATCGACGTATTTGTCATGCAACAGAGGCAATGAAGTATTGATTTTTCAGATAAGCCGACTTCCTGCTGTTTAGCTGTCCAGACGGGAAGTCTTTTATTTTTTACGATCCAACCTACTGAGATTTTTATGTCCAACGAAACAATCAAGATGACCAGCGGTGAGTACGTTCCTATTGAAATGCATAAGGTGCGTGTTGTTCAGAAACTTAATCTTTTGCCGATTGAGCAACGACTGAAAGCGATGGAAGACGCCGGTTTCAATACATTCCTGCTCCAGAACCGCGATGTGTTTATGGACATGCTGACAGACAGCGGTACGAATGCCATGTCCGATCAGCAGATCGCTTCGATGATGGTTGCCGATGATGCTTATGCCGGTTCCGAATCGTTTAACCGTTTGCAGGAAGTTGTTGAAGAAGTGCTGGGCACGGAATATTTCCTGCCAGCTCATCAGGGGCGTGCTGCCGAACATATCATTTCGCAGGTCTTCGTCAAAAAGGGCGATATCGTTCCGATGAACTTCCATTTTACGACGACGAAAGCACATATCGAACTGGCTGGCGGCAAAGTGGCTGAACTGTTTACGGATGACGCGCTTGAAATCAAATCCGACAAGCCTTTCAAGGGCAATATGGATATCGGCAAGCTGAAAGACCTGATCAAAACTCACGGCAAGGAACATATCCCGTACATCCGTATGGAAGCCGGCACCAACCTGATTGGTGGCCAACCTTTCTCGGTTGAAAACATGCGTGCCGTCCGCAAGGTCGCTGACGAAAACGGTATCATGATTGTTCTGGATATCAGTCTGGTTTGCGAAAACATGTATTTCATCAAGATGCGTGAACCGGAATTCATGGACAAGAGCCCTGCAGAGATCCTGCGTACGCTCTGCGATTTGTCTGATGTTATTTACTTCTCGGCCCGCAAGATCAGCTGTTCCCGTGGGGGTGGCATTGCTACGAAGAACAAGGAACTGTATCTGAAAATGCGCGACATGATTCCTCTGTTCGAAGGCTTTCTTACTTATGGTGGTATTTCCGTTCGTGAAATCGAATCGATGGCAGTTGGCATGCGTGAAGCAGTTGACTGGAACGTTATCCGTCATTCGCCAGAATTCATCAAATATCTGGTCGACAGTCTGGACAAAAAAGGCATTCCTGTCATTACGCCAGCCGGTGGCCTCGGTTGCCATCTGGATGCCAGAGGATTCCTGCCTCATCTGAGTTCTTTCGATTATCCTGCCGGTGCCTTGGCTGCTGCCTTGTATATCGTTTCCGGTGTCCGTGGTATGGAACGTGGTACGATTTCGATGGACCGTGACGAACAGGGTAATGACGTACCGTCTGAAGTTGAATTGCTGCGTCTCGCTTTCCCACGCCGTGTGTTTACTCTGTCTCAGGTCAAGTATGCGGAAGACCGTATTGAATGGCTGTGGAAAAACCGTGAGTTGATCGGTGGTCTGAGATTCACCGAAGAACCGAAAGTGCTGCGTTTCTTTGTCGGTCGTCTGGAAGCGTCTTCCGACTGGCCACAGAAATTGCTTGCCAAGTTCAGAGAAGATTTCGGCGACAGTCTGTAATCCGTTTGCTGACGCAGTTTGAAAAGCGACCCGAAACGGTCGCTTTTTTCGACTGTCATTAATCAGAAATCTGAAATCCCTTTTTCTCAAAAGGTGAAAGATGGTGAAAAAAATGCTATTCAATTTGTAAATTATGCTTACTGTACTTGAAAGTACCGATTCGGTTTTGAATGCGGCCTGGAAAATGGTGGCGGATTCCCGTTTTTCCGTTTTTGATGCGCTTATTTCTTATGAACAGACTGCCGGCCGCGGTCAATATGGCCGTTCATGGATCAGTCCTCAAGGGAATGTTTACGCCGCTATCCGGCTTCCCTATACGGCTCCTTTTAATAATACGGAAGCGGCTTTGGCATTGTCTTGTTGCATTGCTGCAACACTTGCGGATTTCGGCTTCGACATCAAAATCAAGTGGTTAAATGATCTGGTGATTGAAGGAGGTAAAGTCGCGGGCATCCTCCTTGAGCAAAAAGGCGAGAAACTGGTCGCCGGTATTGGCATCAATCTGGTTTCTTCTCCGGATTCACTTTCTCTTCGCGAAAATGCGGCACTTCCAGCTACCAGCCTGTATGGCGTCGATCCTGTGGTAGCGAGAAATCTGACTCCGGAAATTATTGTTGAAAATCTGGCTGATCGACTGGCGAAGCTTGATCTTGGCAGCTTTTCGACATCCTGGCGAAACGAGGCGTTTTCCCGGCTATTGTGGCTGAATGAGAAGGTATGTCTTGACGTAGATGGATCACTTGTCACTGGCGTACTGGTGGGTATTGATGAGCGCGGCGGTTTGTTGCTGGCAACCGGGGAGGGCATCCAGACATTCATGCGAGGCGCGATAAGAAAAGTGTCTGAGTGACAGACGTTTTCGTTTTTATGGAATCAGAGCATGTTTCTGGTCATTCCGGGAGCAATTACATTATTTGTGATCTGGTTGCCAGATGGCACAATCCCGTTTTCCACATTATGAATCTCCGTTTTAAAGCATGTTGGGTACATTCATCGGGAGTTTTAAGTGATGAAACTGTGCAGAAATGGAAATTTCTTTGTTTTCAGAGTTTTTCATGGGAAACAACGTCATTACATATTTTATAATTTGCTTTAAAATTAACATATTTGGCTTTTGAAGCCGGGTTTGGCTGAATTTGGTGAAACAATGCCACGTTTGCCGACCCTGCTTCAGGCGGTTTTGCCATCCGTTTTTTATCTTGGCCAGAAACGGCGGAGTTTTTGGTGTATTTCCAATAACAGATTGAATCAGCGACTGTGCTGAGAAGAGAAATGAATCTTAAAAAAAGAACCTTTGAGGAAGTCCGGGAGTCTCTCCGCGGCAAAGTCATTCTGGTTGTAAACCGCGGTATCCCGGCACGTCGTATTTGCCGATCCATTGGAGAACGGTTCGAAGCTGTTTCTGCAATGACCGTTACCGATGTCGACAAGACGCAACCTGCGGCCGCTTCCGCTCAGGAATTGATTCTTCTGGGTTCTGATCCACGTGCCTACCTCCATCTTGAGAGGATCATGGAACTGGCCAAGCAACGCAATGTTGTGGCCATGCATCCGGGCTGGGGTTTTGCCAGCGAAGACATGCTTTTCCCGAAACTGGCTGAAGAAGCCGGTATCACCTTCATTGGCGCTTCTGCCGATGCCATGTACAAACTGGGCAACAAGGTTCAGGCTCGTATTATCGCCCGTCAGGTAGGCGTTCCTGTTGTTCCGGGGTCGGATGATTCGGTTGACGTTGAACAGGCAAGGGCCATCATCGAGGAAATCGGTTTGCCGATCATGCTGAAAGCTGAAGGCGGTGGTGGCGGACGAGGTATTTTCCGTGTGACCAATCAGGAAGAACTGGAAGATGCCTTTATGAAAGCGTCGGCCATGGCTCAGGCTTCTTTCGGCAATCCACGCCTGTTTGTCGAAAAATATCTGCCCAATGTCCATCACATTGAAATTCAGGTGATTGCTGACCGTTGGGGCAATGTGTTTGCCTTTGACGAACGCGACTGTACCGTACAGCGTAATAACCAGAAGCTGATTGAAATCACGCCTTCGCCATGGAAGGGCATCACGCCGGAACTGCGTGAGCAACTCAAGGAATATGCCCGCCGGATGGTTCTGGCAGTCGGTTACCACTCGGTTGCCACGGTCGAGTTTCTGGTGACCGAAGACTCGACGCCATACATGATTGAAGTCAATACCCGTTTGCAGGTTGAACACGGTATTACCGAAAGCCGTTACGGGGTTGACCTTGTGGAAGAACAGATTGCTATCGCTTTCGGTTCGGAACTGCGTTTCAACGAAGAAAATACCCGCCCGATCTTCACCTCCATGCAGGTACGGGTGAATCTGGAAGACCCTCAGGATGGATTTACACCAAATTCGGGACTGATTACCCGTTACGTGTCGACTGGCGGTCCCGGTGTCCGTCTCGATTCGAATCTGTCGGCCGGTTACGAATTCCCGTCCAATTATGATTCGGCTGGTGCCCTGTTGATTACCTATTCGCACGACTGGCAGAAAACGATGGGTATCATGGAGCGTGCGCTTTCCGAATATGTGATCGGTGGGCTGAAAACAACCATTCCGTTTATGGAAAAAATCATCAGCGATGAAAATTTCCGTAACGGCAATATCACGACGACCTATATTCACGATCATCCGGAACTGCTCAACTACACGGATCTTGCACCTGAAAAAGAACGTCTGGCCAAACTCGTGGCTGAAATTTCCGCGCGTGGATACAACCCTTATGTCTCGCTGGGAACGTATCGCAATCGCAATACACCATCACTGGGCAGTTTCAAGGCAATCCTGCCGGAAATCACCCAGAAAGCAAAACGGACTCCATCGCCGTATCCACGTGGTGACCGCCGCGCTCTGCTTGATTTTGTACGCGATAGCGGCAAAATCCACTTTACGGATACCACGACTCGCGACATGACCCAGTCCAATAATGGCAATCGCATGCGTTTGGCGGAAGACAGGCTCGTGGGACCTTATCTGGACAATCTCGGCCTGTTTTCCATCGAAAACGGTGGTGGTGCCCATTTCCATGTGGCCATGCTTGCCAACATGACGTATCCGTTCAGGGAAGCGCGTGAATGGAACAGTTTTGCGCCGAAGACCCTGAAACAGCTGCTGATCCGTTCGACCAATGTACTGGGTTACAGCCCGCAGCCAAGAAATTTGATGAGGCTGACTGGCGAAATGATCTGTGATCACTATGACGTGGTTCGCTGCTTTGACTTCCTGAATGAACCGGCCAATATGTTGCCGATTACGGAAGTGGTCATGGACCGCAAGGACAAGGTATTTGAACCGGCACTGTCGCTGTCTTATGCCAAGGGCTTCGATATCAACCACTATCTCGGAGTCACTGAATCCATCATCGCCATGATGTCCAGGGTTTCAGGCTTGTCGGAAAAAGCGGTTACCCGTGAATTTATTCTGGGCTTGAAGGATATGGCTGGCGTTTGTCCGCCGAAATTCATGCGTGAACTGGTCACGGCACTCAGAAAACGCTGGCCTGAACTGGTTCTGCATTACCATCGCCATGTCACCGATGGCCTGTTCCTGCCTGCTTGTGCAGCTGCTGCGGAAGCAGGTTGCCAGATCGTCGATGCCGGTCTCGGCGCTTCGGTTCGCAGCTATGGTCAGGGCGATATCGGTTCGCTGGCCGCTTATATGGAAGATGAACTGGGTCTTCAAACCAGCCTCAACCGGGAAGCGCTGCGCGATGCCAATTTCGTTTGCAAGCAGTTCATGCCATATTTCGACCGTTACTGCTCGCCTTATTTCCAGGGCGTTGACCATGACGTTATCCGTTACGCCATGCCGGGTGGTGCAACTTCTTCTTCGCAGGAAGGTGCTGTCAAGCAGGGTTATATCCAGTTGCTTCCTTATATGCTCGACTTTCTGGCCTATACGCGCCAGATCGTTCGCTACCACGATGTGACACCGGGTTCGCAAACGACATGGAATACCGCTTTTCTGGCCGTGACCGGGGCATACAAGCGTGGTGGCCTGCCAGCCGTCCAGCAGCTTCTTTCCGTGCTCAAAACGGTTACTGAAACCAAAGAAGAAGACCTTACGGAAGAAATCAAGCAGAAGCGCCTTGATACCTATCGTGATTGTAACGAAGCCTTCCAGAATCTTCTGTTGGGCAAGTTCGGACGTTTGCCGCTCGGTTTCCCGGATGACTGGGTTTACCAGAGTGCCTTCGGCGCCGACTGGAAAAATGCCATCGCTTCCCGTACGGAAGTATCTCCTCTGGAAAATCTGGCACCAGTCGACATGGAAGTCGAAAGGGCTGAATTGGCAAGACTTCTGAAACGCGATCCGACCGATGAAGAATTTGTCATGTACCTGAACCATCCGGCAGATGCGATCAAGACCATCGAATTCCAGAAAAAATTCGGTAACCCGAACCATTTGCCGCTGGATGTGTGGTTTGAAGGTATCAAACCGGGCCAGACGCTCAATTTCAATACGACCAGCGGCAAGCCGCACCAGATGCTTCTTTTAAGTATCGATCCGGTTAATGATGACGGCGTTGCCACAGTACGGTACGTTCTGGATTCCGAAATTCTCACAAGCGAAGTCCAGATCGACGCTCCCGTAACGGCTGCCGGTGGCGGCAGTGGTTCGGTTATTGCGGAAAGCGGTAACCAGTATCATGTCGCCAGCCCGCGCAAGGCCGATCTCTGGATTGTCCACGTCAAGGAAGGCGATATCGTCAAGCAGGGTCAGGAACTCTTCAATGTCTCCATCATGAAGCAGGAAAGATCGGTTCTGGCTCCTGTTAACGGGATCGTCAAGCGGGTCGTCAAGACGGCCGACTTCAAGAAAGACCATCGTATGGTGCCGGTACTCGAAGGAGAGCTTATTGTCGAACTGTCGCCTGTACCGAAACTTTGCCCGAAATGTTCCTATCCGATTACGGATGAACATGCCAAATTCTGTCCATTCTGTGGAACGGAAGTTTCGAGCGAATCCTAAGCAGGAATGCCTGAAACAGCTTTATAAGCATTTCGGTTCGTCAAATAAAAACCGCCGGTTGATCCGGCGGTTTTTATTTTGTACGACAATCGCTGCTGATAGCACACGCTTCTTGTAAGAAAACTCCATTTTCTTGCAGAAATGAAGGCCGGGATGCTTTAGTGTGGTTGTGTCCAGTAATCCGTTTGCATGTACGTTGTTTTCAGATGATCAATGAACAGGCGGGTTTTCAAGGGGAGGTATCTTTGCTGGGGGTAAACTGCCATGATGTCGTAGTTGGGAAGGGCGTAATCGTCCAGTACGGTGACCAGTTTGCCGGAAGCGAGTTCGGATTGTATTTCCCATGTCGAACGCCAGGCCAGCCCATATCCTTCCAGACACCAGCGGTGCAGGAGTTCTCCGTCGTTGCAGTCGAGATTGCCGGCAGTCCGGATAATGACGGTTTTGTTGTTTTCATTGAAATGCCAGCCACGTTGCTGGCCTCCCTGCAGGTTGAATGTCAGGCAATTATGCTGGCTCAAATCCTTTAGATTTTTCGGAACGCCATGTTTTTCAAGGTAATCCGGTGCGGCGCAAACGACACGATGGTTTGAATACAGGTTTACGGCGATAAGACTGGGATCGATTGTCCCGCCAATGCGAATGCTGAGATCGTAGCCTTCACGGACAAGGTCGACGACTTGATCGCTCAGGTTGAATGATATCTTGACATCGGGATTGGCAGCCAGAAAAGCCGGGGCATGCGGCGCTACATGCTTTCTTCCGAACGCAGCCGGAGCGGAGACGATGAGGTGGCCGGTTGCTTTGTTCAGGCCTTCGCCGATCATTTTTTCCGCCTGATCCAGTTCGTCGAGTATTTTTTTACATTGATCGAAAAATACCGTACCACGCTCAGTTAGTGTAAGATGTCGAGTTGTACGATGCATCAGTTTAATGCCGAGACGTCGTTCGAGCGCATCTATACGCCGCCCCAGCATAACCGGAGTCACTCCCTGCCCAAGCGCAGCTTTGGCAAGGCTTCCCTTTTCTGTTGCATTAACGAATGCTTCAATTTGTTTGATTTTATCCATATGTGGCATTCCTTACAAAAAGTATGGAATCAAGCGATATTTTATTATCTTATCAAACAAAAAAATCATCTATATAATGCGAATTAATTGCATTTAATAAATTTGAATTGTTGAACCTGGAGGTGCTTCATGGCAAAAATGACCGCAGCCGAAGCGGCTGTCTGTGTATTGGAAAAAGAAGGCGTAACCCAGCTGTTCGGTATTCCCGGCGCTGGTATCAATCCGTTTTATGCGGCGATGAAAAAACGTGGCACCATGAAACATATCCTGGCTCGTCATGGTGAAGGTATCGCTCACATGGCGGAAGGTTATACCCGTGCCAAACAGGGTAATATCGGTGTCGGTGTGTGTACGTCCGGCCCCGCTGCGACCGATATGATTACCGGTCTGTATTCTGCACAGGCTGACTCTACCCCGATTCTGGCCATTACCGGTCAGGCTCCTCGCGCCAAGCTTTTCAAGGAAGATTTCCAGGCCGTAGACATTGAAAAAATCGCCGCTCCAGTCACCAAAATGGCTGTTACCGTCCGTGAACCTGCTCTGGTTCCGTGGACTTTGCAAAAGGCTTTCTATCTGATGCGTTCCGGTCGTCAGGGTCCTGTATTGATCGATCTTCCTCTGGATGTCCAGATGGGTGAAATCGAATTCGATCCCGATACCTACACTCCGCTGGAAGTCCATCCACCAAAAGCAACCCGCGCCCAGATCGAAAAAGCGCTGACCATGTTGAACGACGCTGAAAAACCGCTGCTGATCGCTGGTGGTGGTGTCATTCTGGCTGACGCTTCCCCATTGCTGGTTGAACTGGCCGAGCTTCTCGGAACGCCGGTTGTTCCAACCCTGATGGGGTGGGGTTCCATTCCTGACGATCACGATCTGATGGCCGGTATGGTCGGTCTCCAGACCCACCATCGTTATGGCAATGCCAATTTCCTGGCATCGGATTTCGTCATGGGTATCGGTAACCGCTGGGCAAACCGTCATACCGGCGGCATGGATACCTATACCAAGGGCCGCAAGTTTGTTCACATCGATATCGAACCGACCCAGCTGGGCAAGGTTTTCTGTCCTGATTATGCCGTTGTTTCCGATGCAAAAGCCGCTCTGGAACTGCTCGTTGAAGTTGCGAAGGAATGGAAAGCTGCCGGCAAGCTGAAAGATCGGTCCGCATGGGGTGCTGAATGTCTGAAGCGCAAACGTACCATGTTGCGTCGTACCGATTATGATGACGTTCCGATGAAACCACAGCGCGTTTATCAGGAAATGAACAATTTCTTCGGTAAGGACGTTCACTACGTTACCGCTATCGGTCTGTCCCAGATCGGCGCTGCACAGCACCTGAAAGTCCAGCAGCCACGCGGCTGGATCAACTGCGGTCAGGCAGGTCCTCTTGGCTGGACAATTCCGGCTGCGCTGGGTGTTCGTGCCGCTTTGCCGGATGCAGACATCGTGGCCTTGTCCGGTGACTTTGACTTCCAGTTCATGATTGAAGAGCTGGCCGTGGGCGCTCACTTCAACCTGCCTTACATCCATGTTCTGGTTAACAACTCTTACCTTGGCCTGATTCGTCAGGGACAGCTGGGATTCAATAATCTGGATTACTGTGTCCAGCTTTCTTTCGACAATATCAATTCGCCAGAAGTGGATGGCTACGGTATTGACTTCGTCAAGGTTGCTGAAGGCCTGGGCTGCAAGGCAATCCGTGTTCACAAGCCGGACGAACTGATTCCCGCATTCAAGAAAGCTCGCGAATTGATGAAAGAATTCAAGGTTCCTGTGGTTGTGGAAGCAATTCTTGAAAGAGTAACCAATATCCCGATGGGCGGTAATCTCGACCAGATCAATGAATTTGGCGGTGCCCTGGACGTTAACGAATAATAAAAAGGAGAATGACAATGCCAAAGATGGCTGCCAATTTGTCCATGTTGTTTAATGAAGTTCCTTTCATGGACCGTTTTGACGCTGCTGCCAAAGCAGGTTTCAAAGGTGTGGAATTCCTGTTCCCGTATGCATTCAATCTGGATGAAATCGCGGAAAAACTGCAAAAGAATAATCTGGAACTGGTTCTCCACAATTTGCCTGCCGGTAACTGGGAAGCGGGTGAACGCGGTATCGCCTGTCATCCTGATCGTGTAGGCGAATTCCAGGACGGCGTTGGCAAGGCAATCAATGCTGCCAAGAAACTGGGCGTCAAACAGGTCAACTGTCTGTCCGGCCCGGTTCTGCCAGACGTTTCCGAAGACAAATTGCGCGCCACCTTTGTCGATAACCTGAAATTCGCCGCCGGCAAGCTGAAAGCCGAAGGCATTCGTCTGGTTACCGAACCGGTCAATACCTTCGACATGAAAAATGCGTTCTTAAACCGTACGCAACAGGCTGTCGATATCATTCGCGATGTCGGGTCGGACAACCTGTTCATCCAGTACGATATCTATCATATGCAGCGTATGGAAGGTGAACTGGCCAATACCATCAAGGCCAACCTGCCGTTGATCAAGCACATGCAGCTGGCTGACAATCCTGTCCGCAATGAACCGGGCACTGGTGAAATCAACTATCACTTCCTGTTCAAGTTCATCGACGATATCGGTTACGATGGCTGGATCGGTTGCGAATACAAGCCAAAGACAACCACTGTTGAAGGTCTGGGCTGGCTGAAAGAATACGGCGTTAAGTAATTGACAATAACGATAACGAAATAATTGGAGAAAAATATGGCAAATCTGGGTTTTATCGGTCTGGGTATCATGGGCGTGCCAATGGCAGTCAATCTGCAAAATGGCGGAAACAAACTGTTCGTTAACGATAAAAAAGCTCCTCCTGCAGCTTTGACGGACGGTGGTGCAAAAGCATGTGCAACCGGCGCCGAAGTGGCTAAAAATGCCGACATCATCTTCATCATGGTTCCTGATACACCGGATGTGGAAGCTGTCCTGTTCGGTGAAAATGGTGTTGCACAGGGTCTGTCCGCTGGCAAGATCGTTGTCGACATGAGTTCGATTTCCCCAATCGCTACCAAGGAATTTGCCAAGAAGATCAATGATCTCGGCTGCGAATATCTGGATGCGCCTGTATCCGGTGGTGAAGTCGGTGCCAAGGCCGGTTCCCTGACCATCATGGTCGGCGGCAAGGAAGAAACCTTCAATAAGGTCAAACCCCTGTTTGAACTGATGGGCAAGAACATCACTCTGGTAGGCGGTAACGGCGACGGCCAGACCACCAAGGTAGCCAACCAGATTATCGTTGCCCTGAACATTCAGGCTGTTGCTGAAGCCCTGTTGTTCGCTTCCAAGGCCGGCGCCGATCCTGCCAAGGTTCGTCAGGCCCTGATGGGCGGTTTCGCTTCTTCCCGTATTCTGGAAGTTCATGGCGAACGCATGATCAATCGTACTTTCAACCCTGGTTTCAGAATCAATCTGCATCAGAAAGATCTGAACCTGGCTTTGCAAGGTGCGAAAGCTTTGGGCATTTCCCTGCCTAACACTGCAACTGCACAGGAATTGATGAATGCCTGCGCTGCCAACGGTCTTTCCGGAATGGACCATTCCGCATTGTGCCGTGCAGTAGAAATCATGTCAGCACACGAAATTGCCAAAGCATAAATCTGACATTTCTGTATTAACCGGTGAAAGCGTTGCTTTCACCGGGCTAATTCAACTAAGGCCATCAAATCGAATGCGGAATGGAGTCGCTTGAAGCGAGTTTTTGCGTTTATCGTTTGATGGTTTTTTTATTCAGGGTTGATTGTGATGATGCCTATCGATAATCCCAAACAGTTTTTGCTGGATCTGTATTCCAGCGCTATCTCGGCAGTGAGTGCCGAAAAGTGCCTGCCGCAATATTTGCCAAAACCGGTGCCAGGTGGCAGAACAATTGTTATTGGCGCAGGCAAGGGCGCTGCTGCAATGGCCAAGGCTGTGGAAGATCACTGGGATGGCGAGCTGTCCGGATTGGTGGTCACACGCTATGAACATGGCCTCCCATGCAAGCATATTGAAGTGGTCGAGGCATCTCATCCTGTGCCGGATGCAGCCGGTCGGGACGCAGCCAAACGTATGCTGGAAATGGTTAAGGGGCTGACTGAAAAAGATCTGGTTATCTGTCTTGTTTCCGGTGGTGGTTCAGCTCTTCTGGCGTTGCCTGCCAAAAATATTACACTGGAAGAGAAACAGCAAATCAATCGTAAATTGCTTAGAAGCGGTGCCAGCATTTCGGAAATGAATTGCGTAAGAAAGCATCTTTCCGACATTAAAGGCGGCCGTCTGGCATTGGCTTGTGCACCGGCGAAGGTCGTTACTTTGCTGATTTCCGATATTCCCGGGGACGATCCCGGCATTATCGCCAGCGGCCCGACATTGCCGGACCCGACGACTTGCGAAGATGCATTGGCAATTCTGAAGAAATACCAGATCGATGTCCCGGCTAACGTGGTCAAGCATCTGGAATCGGGTGAAGGGGAAACGCCGAAGCCAGGTGATCCCCGTTTTGCACGTAATGAAAACCACATTATTGCAACGGCTCAGGAAGCGTTGGAAGCCGCTGCCGAAATGGCTCGTGCACAAGGTATTACCCCATATATTCTGTCCGACCGGATCGAAGGTGAATCAAGGGATATCGCCCTGATGCATGCCGCTATGGCAAAACAGGTTATCGACCGCAACCAGCCGTTTGAAAAACCGTGTGTGATCATTTCCGGCGGCGAAACCACCGTGACAGTAAAAGGCAATGGTCGTGGTGGTCGCAACGCGGAATTCCTGTTGAGTCTGGCGATTGCGCTGGACAAGGAGCCTGGTGTGTACGCGATTGCCTGTGACACAGACGGTATCGATGGTTCGGAAGACAATGCCGGAGCGGTATATGCTCCGGATTCAGTCGCACGTGCGGAAGAAAAAGGAATACGCCCACGCAAATTGCTGGAGAATAACGATGGTTACGGTTTCTTCGATGCTTTGGATGACCTGATTGTAACCGGGCCGTCGAGAACCAACGTCAATGATTTTCGTGCGATTTTGATCATTTAAGATTCAAGGAATTCGAAAGAGTTTAATTATGCGTCGTCAACGTAAAGCAAAAGTGGTAGCGACACTGGGACCCGCCAGTTCTACCAAGGAAATGATATTGTCCCTGTTTGAAGCAGGCGTGGATATGTTCCGCTTTAACTTCAGTCATGGCACTCAGGACGATCACCGTGCGCGTCATGAAGCCGTTCGTGAAGTCGAACGGCTTGTCGGCAGGCCTATTGCCATTCTGGCAGACCTTCAGGGGCCAAAATTGCGTATCGGCAAATTTGCAGAAGGCAAGGTCAATCTGAAAACCGGCGATGAATTCATTTTCGACCGCAATACGGCTGATGGCGATGAAAAACGCGTGAACCTGCCTCACCCGGAACTGTTTGGGGTAATGTCTGCTGGCCATTCCATTTCGATGGATGACGGCAAGATCAGAATGAAAGTGATTGACAGCAATCCCGACCAGATTCGCGCATCCATTATTACGGGTGGCCCATTGTCCGACAGGAAAGGGGTCAATGTCCCGGATGTTGTCCTGCCGATTCCCATTTTGACTGAAAAAGATCGTCGCGATCTTGAATTCGCTCTGTCTCTTGGTGTTGACTGGGTTGCCCTGTCTTTTGTACAGCGTCCTGAAGATCTGGTCGAAGCACGCAATCTGATTGCCGGTCGTGCCGGATTGATGACCAAGCTGGAAAAACCGGCGGCACTGGACCATCTCGATGAAATCGTCATGGCATCCGATTCAGTCATGGTTGCCCGTGGAGACCTTGGTGTTGAATTGCCGCCGGAAAAAGTGCCCGGTGCACAGAAGAGGATATTGCGTGCCTGCCGCCATTATGGAAAGCCGAGCATTGTCGCTACCCAGATGCTCGAATCGATGATTTACGCGCCAACACCGACCCGCGCCGAGGCTTCTGACGTGGCCAGTGCTGTTTACGATGGTGCAGATGCCGTGATGCTTTCGGCGGAATCGGCCAGTGGCGCTTACCCGGTGCAGGCAGTTTCCATCATGGACAGAATCATCGGTGAAGTTGAAAACGATCCGATTTATCCGATGATGATCAATGCCCAGCACGAAGAATCTTTGCCATCGAAGAGCGACGCTATTTGTTCGGCTCTGAGATCGGTTTCCCAGATGATCGGGGCTGTCGTCAATGTCACTTATACCGATTCCGGTAATACAAGCTTGCGAGCAGCCCGGGAGCGGCCTATGGCACCGATTCTCAGCATAACGCCCCATTTGTCTACGGCTCGTCGGCTGGCGCTTGTCTGGGGTGTTCATTCAACGGTCATCGATCATGATGTCAAGGATGTGGATGAAATGGTCGATGCAGCCTGCCGAACGGCCTTTACCGAGGGATTTGCCCGGCCGGGCGACCAGCTGGCCATTGCAGCGGGCATGCCGTTTGGACAACCGGGTACGACCAATTTGTTGCGTATAGCCGAAATTGAGAAATAAATTTTCATTTTGAAAAAACAGGGCCGTACAGGCCCTGTTTTTTTATGAAGCAGCAAGCTTGTAATGATGAAAACAAGGCCATCTTTTACTACGTCAGCAGAAAGGAGTTGTCATGAAACCGTTTGAAGTAACGCTTGAAAAAGGCCTTTCGGCAAAAATGGAATTTACTGTTGGTGAAAAAGATACTGCAAAGTATTATGGCAGTGGCAAAAGCGAAATTCTGGCGACGCCTGCACTGGTGCGATACATGGAAGCCACGGCACAGAAAATCGTTGATACCGGTATTCCTCACGACTGGCAGTCGATCGGTACTTTTTTCAGTGTGGAGCATAATTCTGCTACACCGGCAGGCCTTGATGTCGAAATCCATGCCATTCTTGTCAGTATTGACGACAAGGATTTAACGTTTGAAATCAGTGCATTCGACAATTCCGGCCGGATTGCCACAGGAATTCACAAACGCATTGTGACAAAAACTGCCACACTCGAAAGACTTCTCAAAAAGAAAAGCAGATGATTCTTCAAATGTTTTCAGGGCATTACAACTGATAATTCCAGTCAAATCTCTTCATTTTTTCCTGTGTCGTAAAGTGGATATAAAAAATCTAATCTTGACCGAGGTCATGGTCAGCAGAAAATTGTTCTCGCACAATAACAGAGCAATCAGGCAAATAGGTTATGAATCTCATAATTTCTTTGCTGCTAAATTGGTAAGAGTGCATAGTCCAAAATAAGCGGAGGCAATAACATCCGCAGTGACCATGTTTGTAGTAATCATTAAAGGAGAGTAGATATATGGCTACACAAGAAAAGTACCCTAATCGGTGGGTGCAGCTGGTGCTGGGTATCGTCTGTATGGCTACAGTGGCTAACTGTCAATACGGTTGGACGCTGTTCGTTGCCCCAATTGAAGATAAATATCATTGGGCTCGTACCGCAATTCAATTGTCCTTCACGATCTTTATTTTCTTCGAAACATGGCTGGTGCCTATTGAAGGTTGGGCGGTTGATAAATTTGGTCCACGTCCGGTTATTATGTTCGGTGCCATCATGGCAACCATTGGTTGGGTGATGTACTCCTGGGCAAGCAGCCTGGCATTTTTGTACGCTGCTGCTGTTATTACAGGTATGGGCGCTGGTGCTGTTTACGGTACCTGTTCCGGTAACTCTTTGAAATGGTTCCCGGACAAACGTGGTCTGGCTGCTGGTGCAACCGCTGCAGGTTTCGGTGCCGGTGCTGCATTTACCGTTGTTCCTGTCGCTAACATGATCAACTCTTCCGGCTACGAACAAGCTTTCTTCGTATTCGGTATTCTGCAGGGTATCGTCATTTTCTGTTGCGCAATCTTCATGCCACGTGCAAAACTGCCACCAGGAACGAAAGCTGTTCCACGTGTTATTTCCAGTAAAAAAGACTTCACCCCGACCCAGATCGTCAGACAACCGATTTTCTGGCTGATCTATGTTTGCTTCGTTGGTGTTGCTTCTGGCGGTATTATGGCAACGGCTTCTTTCGGCCCTGTTTCCCGCGACTACGGTCTCGACAAGATTCCTGTTACGGTACTGGGTGTTACCCTGCCTCTGTTGACCATGGCTATGTCCATCGATAACATCTGTAACGGTGCCAGCCGTCCAATCATGGGCTTCCTGTCCGATCGCTTCGGTCGTGAAAACATTATGTTTGTCGTGTTTATGGGTGAAGCAGCCGCTCTGCTGGGCCTGATGCAATTCGGTCGTACGCCAATCGGCTTCATGTTCTTCGCAGGTATGACCTTCGCATGCTGGGGTGAAATCTTCTCGCTGTTCCCATCCATGTGTGCTGATACCTTCGGTAGCAAGAACGCTGCGGGTAATGCTGGTACGCTGTATACGGCAAAAGGTACTTCTTCCCTGTTGGTTCCGCTGGCTGCTGGTCTGGCTAAAGGCGGTAACTGGAACCGTACCTTCATTCTGTCTGCATGTATTGCAGCAACCTGCTCCATACTGGCTCTGTTCGTTCTCAAGCCATGGCGCCGGAAATTCATCGAAAACAACAACAAGGAAATGGAAGCTCTGGCTGCTGCACAGCAACAGGCTTGATTTCCCGAACCAACTGGAGAGTTTCGGCTCTCCAGTGTTGAAGTTTCGGTGAATCTGAAACAAAAAAGCGGTAACTCTTATGAGTTACCGCTTTTTGTATTAATTCTGTTCTGTTTATTGGTGAGGCGTAATTTGTGTTGAATAAATCAAGAAAACGGATGTGTTTGACCAGGAGATCCGGCTGGCTTGATTGTTTTCGTTCAGATCTTGCCCTGATTTTTCAGGCGGCTCAGTGTTTCGGGAGAAAGGTTCAGGTAGGAAGCCAGTTCTTTTTTTGGCATACGGTCGAAAAGGTCGGGGTGTTTTCTCAGGAAGCGGTGTACCCGACCCGGCGCATCCAACAGGTGTAATGAAATGGTATGGGACATAATGCTGCTCATAATGCGCATGACTTCCATTTCAAATTTCTGCTTTAAGGCAGGATGCTCTTCAATGAATGCAACCCACTGGGGCATCGCTATTCGGGCTATACGGGCTTTTGTAACAGTAATGACGCTGAATGGGGCTGCCTTGTCGAATTTCCATGAGGCGTAAGTGGCTTCCATGTAGCGTTCGCTTGTAAAGCGGAGAATCATTTCCTTGGCGTGCTGGTTCGCAACCGATCTTTTTAAAATACCATCCAGAACGAAGATGACTTCCAGATCACGATCTCCCTGATGGGTCAGACAATCGCCCTTGGAGTGATCGGATACGTCAAGATGAGGCTCCAGCTCCGCCAGTTCATTTTGCGCCAATTCTTTCAATATACAATTTTGAGAAAGCTGCACACGAATGATGTTTTTCTCAGGATGATTTGCTATTAATGCCATGAGTTTTTCAGCTTTAGTTGACGTAACGTTAAAAAACGCTTGAAAAAAATTGACGAAGGTCAAGAAGTCCCAGTTTGAGTCTGGAAACTTGACTGTGGTCAAGAATATATCAGGAGTTGAGAAGCTATGATAGACATTAGCTTAAATATTTGGCGGATAACTGGATGTTTTTGTGAAAGTATTGTTTTTCCGTCAAATGTTCTAGGTCATTTGGTTTAATTCTCCTGGTGGTTAACGCTTTGTAAAAAGTTGATTGTTAGGAGAAAGTTGTAGATTAACAGCGAAAAATTAACCAATATATTGGAGGAAGATAAATATGGGTAGCAAAGCATTATCCGGAGTAAGAATCCTGGACATGACCCACGTACAGGCAGGTCCAACCTCATCGCAGCTGCTGGCATGGATGGGTGCAGACGTTATCAAATTCGAAAACCCGACCGGCGACATCACGCGTAAGCAATTGCGCCATGATCCGGAAAAAGACAGCTTGTACTTCACCATGTTGAACAGCAACAAGCGTTCCATCATTGCCAACATGAAGAGCAAGGCAGGCTGTGAAGTATTCGAAGCCCTGCTGAAAAAATGCGACGTCATCATGGAAAACTTTGGACCGGGCGTTCTGGAAAGATTCGGATATTCCTGGGAAAAAATCCATGAAATCAACCCATCCATCATCTACGCCACCATCAAAGGCTTCGGTTCATCCGGTCCATACAGTGACTACAAAGCCTACGAACCGATCGCCCAGGCAATGGGTGGTTCCATGTCCACAACCGGTTTCCCTGAAAACCCCCCGACCATTACCGGCGCCCAGATTGGTGACACCGGTACCGGTCTGCATCTGGCCATCGGTATCTGCGCAGCCCTGTACCACAGAACCCACAATGGCAACGTAGGCCAGCAGGTCGAAGCTGCCATGCAGGAATCCGTCATGAACCTGTGCCGCGTCAAATTCCGTGACCAGGGTCGTCTGATGGGTGGAAAAGGTGCCTTGCCAGAATACAGCCGTCCGACCCTGGGTCTGACAGCCGTGCCACGTGCCGGTAACGACTCCGGTGGTGGTCAGCTGGGTAACTGTATTCCATGTAAACCATTCGGTGCCAACGACTACTGCTATCTGGTTGTACAGGAAGCGAACTGGCCAATCGTCGCAAGAGCGATCGGAGACGAATCCCTGGTAACAGACGAACGCTTTGCCACGTTGGCAGAACGTCGTAAAAACCAGACCGAACTGTGGAAAATGATTGCGGACGTAGCGAAGAACTACACCAAAACCGAATTCACAGCCTTCTGTAACGAAAAGAACATCCCATGCGGCCCTGTTCTGTCGACAGAAGAACTGATGACGGATCCACACGTTCTGCATCGTGAAATGATCGTCAAGGTAGAAGGTCACCCACAAGGAGACTACTACACAGTTGGTATGCCAGTGAAACTGTCAGACGGTAACGTCGACAAGATCACGCCGGCTCCAATGCTGGGCGAACACACCGAAGAAGTGCTGAGAGACGTTTGCGGCATGTCTGACGCGAAAATTGCAGAACTGAGAGAAGGCGGTGCTTTCTCCCTGCCACCGAAAAAAGCGAAATAATTGGTGGTATTGCTTTAATGAAGTGATTCATTAAACTTTCTGCAGGATGGGTGGCTTGTCCACCCATCTTTTTTTATGCATAAGGGGTTTCCATGCGTATTGTCATTGTCGGGCAACGTAGATTCGGAAAAGCGGTTTTTGAGGCTTTTCAGTCTCGTGGGCATGAGATTGTCGGAGTATTTGTCGCGCCTGATAAAAAAGGGGCTGAGCCGGATACCCTGAAACTTTATGCAATGGATAAAGGTATTCCCTTATTCCAGTTTAGCGATCTGGGAAGTCCCGAGGCTCTGTCGGCGATTGCCGATTTGAAATCCGACATGGCTGTCATGGCTTATGTGCTCCAGTTTGTTCCGGAAGAGTTCACGAAAATCCCGAAGTACGGCACGATTCAGTTTCATCCTTCGCTGTTACCGAAATATCGCGGGCCAAGTGCCATTAACTGGGCGATTGTGTGTGGTGAAAAAGAAACGGGCATTACCGTTTTTCGTCCTACAGATGGAATGGATGAAGGGCCGATTCTTCTGCAAAAAAGGGTTTCGATAGATCCGGATGAGACCTTGGGCGCTTTGTATCACCGGCGTTTATTTCCTTTGGGCATTGACGCTTTGCTGGAGACGGCAGACCGTATTGCTTCTGGCGATTATGAAGAAAAGGAACAGGATAATACTGTAGCCAGTTACGAAGGCTGGTTCAGAACCATAGATGCGAGGATTAACTGGAATAATCATGTCAATCAGGTTTATAACCTCATCAGGGGATGCAATCCGAAGCCGGGAGCATGGAGTACGGTAAACGGTCTGAAATTTATCGTCCTGGATGCGAGAAAACATCTTCATGCAGCAGCTGATAGCGTTCGGGGAAGACCGGGTTCGATCGTTGAAGTGGATGAAAAGAGCGTTTTTGTCGGAGGGCAAGGTGGTGAAATCCGGATTTTCCAGATCCAGCTTGAATCAGGAGAAAAAATACCGGCACCGGATTTTGCAAGACAAAATGGCTTGCAAGCCGGTTCACCTCTGGGCAACTGAAGCGGTTTTATTGTCGATACTTATCGTAGTGACTGCGAAAATTTAACAAGTTGCCTTTTTTCATGTAATATTGCCGCACGTCCGAGGAGCGTTGCAACAAAATGATTCCGTCATTTCTGCCATATAGTTGAAAAATACGGAAATATTTTAGCCAGGCTCGGATTCTTCAAAACGGCGCTCACGTTACTTTTTTCTCATTATTTTAGAAAGGAGAGCGTGATGAACGCTGTATCCAAAACCGAACAGGATTTTTACATTGCCGACCCCGATTTAACTGCATGGGGTAATAAGGAAATCAGGATTGCAGAAACCGAAATGCCGGGTTTGATGGCTATTCGGGAAGAATATGCTGCTTCCAAGCCCTTGTCGGGCGCACGTATCAGCGGTTCGCTGCATATGACTATTCAAACCGCTGTATTGATCCAGACGCTGGAAGCGCTTGGCGCAAAAGTGCGCTGGGCTTCCTGTAATATTTACTCTACGCAGGATCACGCTGCCGCAGCGATCGCATCCAATGGCACGCCTGTGTTCGCATTCAAGGGTGAATCGCTGGATGACTACTGGGAATTCACTCATCGCATTTTTGAATGGCCTGACGGTGGTTATTCGAACATGATTCTAGATGATGGTGGTGATGCAACCCTTTTGCTTCATTTGGGAAGCCGTGCTGAAAAAGATGCCACGGTTCTGGATAATCCGGGTTCGGAAGAAGAGGTTTGTCTTTTCAATGCCATCAAACGTCATTTGAAAACCGATCCGAACTGGTATTCCAAACGTATCAAGGAAATCAAGGGCGTTACTGAAGAAACCACAACGGGTGTTCATCGTCTGTACCAGATGCATGAAGAAGGAAAACTGAAGTTCCCCGCCATTAATGTGAACGACTCCGTTACCAAGTCCAAATTCGACAATCTGTATGGTTGCCGTGAATCGCTGGTAGACGGTATCAAACGGGCGACAGACGTGATGATCGCAGGCAAGGTGGCTGTGGTTTGCGGTTATGGTGACGTCGGCAAGGGTTGTGCCCAGGCTTTGAAAGCACTCTCGGCACAGGTCTGGGTAACTGAAGTGGATCCGATTTGTGCGCTTCAGGCTGCGATGGAAGGTTATCGGGTCGTTACGATGGACTATGCGGCAGAAATGGCTGATATCTTCGTTACCTGTACCGGCAATTACCATGTCATTACCCATGACCATATGGTGAAGATGAAAGATCAGGCTATCGTTTGCAATATCGGTCACTTTGATAATGAAATCGATGTCGCCTCGATGAAAAAATACACCTGGGACAATATCAAACCTCAGGTCGATCATATTATTCTCCCGAACGGCAACAGAATCATTCTTCTGGCAGAAGGCCGTCTGGTCAATCTGGGTTGTGGTACAGGCCATCCTTCTTATGTCATGAGTTCGTCTTTTGCCAATCAGACGATTGCACAGATCGAACTGTTTACCAATACCGAAGCATATCCAGTCGGCGTTTATACCCTGCCGAAACATCTTGATGAGAAAGTCGCCCGCTTGCAATTGAAGAAATTGAATGCGGTGTTGACCGAACTGTCGGATGAACAGGCCGCTTATATCGGTGTCAAAAAGGAAGGTCCGTACAAACCGAACCACTACCGATATTAATCGATATCAAAAAGTGAACGGAATTCATTTTCCGTCACTTTAGCCAGACGAATTTTGGATATGATGCTCATACGGTATCAAATACCATCTGAAGTCTGAACAAGTGTTCCACCATTTTTTTGGAGGGGAATCATGCGTATTCTCATCGTCTGGCTGATTAATACGGTTGCTTTGCTCGTCTTACCTTATCTGATGACGTCGATCAGGATTTCCGGCTTCTGGACTGCGTTGATAGCGGCGCTGGTACTTGGGCTGGTCAATGCGCTGATCCGGCCGATTCTCGTTGTGTTGACATTGCCTGTAACGCTGGTGACACTGGGTCTTTTCATTTTTGTCATCAACGGTTTGCTTTTCTGGCTGGTTTCCAGAATGGTGGACGGTTTTTATGTCAGCGGCTTCTGGGCTGCGATAGGGGGAGCACTGCTTTACAGTATCATTTCGTGGGCATTGTCCACTTTGCTATTGAAAAATTAAATGCCAACACAAAAAAGTTTCAGTATTGAAGTTTTTCCTCCCAAGACGCCGGAAGGGATCGAAGCACTGCGAAAGACACGTGCAGAACTGGCCGAGTTATCGCCAAAATACTTTTCGATCACTTACGGTGCGGGTGGCTCGACACAACAGGGAACGCACAATATCGCTCTGGAAATCCAGAAGGAAGGATTTGAGGCGGCTCCTCATGTAACCTGTATCGGAACGACGCGGGAGTCTGTCAGGGAACGACTGAATGAGTGTCGTGCAAACGGTATCAGACATATTGTTGCCCTTCGTGGCGATTTGCCGAGTTCTTATGGTGTTTTGGGAGAATTCCGTTATGCCAATGAACTGGTTGAATTTATCCGAGCCGAAACGGGCGACTGGTTTCGCATCGATGTAGCTGCTTATCCGGAAATGCATCCTCAGGCAAAGTCCTTGCAGGATGATGTAGACAATTTTGTTCGTAAGGCGCAGGCGGGAGCTGATGCTGCAATCACGCAGTATTTCTACAATGCTTCCTCTTATTTTCGTTTTATGGAAAATGTGCAGAAAGCGGGTGTCGATATTCCTGTTATTGCCGGTATTATGCCGATTACCAATTTCAAACAACTGGCGCAATTTTCCGATATGTGTGGAGCGGAAATTCCACGCTGGATTCGCCTGAGGCTGGAAAGTTATGGCGACGATCTGGCTTCGATTCGCGCATTCGGTCTGGATGTCGTCACGGAACTGTGTGAACAGTTACTGGCAGGTGGTGCGCCGGGTCTTCATTTCTATAGCCTGAACAAGGCTGCAACGACCCGGGAAATCTGGCATCGCCTGAAGCTGGATGAAAGAAAAGAAATCGGCTCCGACAAAAAAGCCGAAGCCGTTCAGGTCTGAAAATGTGGCGCCGTTCAGTTTACTGAACGGCGCCATTGTTTTATGCCTTGCGATCGGCTTCCACTTCGACGGGCCGCAATTTCGCTGCCAGCTTGTCCAGAACGCCATTCACGAATTTGTGGCCGTCAATCCCACCGAACGATTTGGTCAGTTCGACAGCTTCGTTGATGACGACCCGATACGGTATTTCAATGTGATTGCTTAGCTCAAATGCACCCAGAAGCAGAATGGCATGTTCGACAGGGGACAATTCTTCAAGCGGACGGTCTATATGTGGTGCGAGTTCTTCGCGTAATTTGTCTGCCTGATGAATGCTGCCTGACAAAAGCGTGACGAAGTGGCCCGTATCTGCCTTGTCGAATCCGTGTGCCTGCCGGATATGCTCAATGATGACAGGTGCGTCATCACGGTTCAATAACCATTCATACAAGCCTTGCAATGCAAATTCCCTCGACCGGTGCCGGGGTGAACGGTTTTTGGATGGATTGGCATGGACTGATGTAGTTTTCATTTTAATAATGCAGGAAATGTCACAAACAAAAATGCTTTGTGAAAATGTTATTCGTCTTCTTCAGGTGGTTCCAGCTCATCGATTGCCATGACAAGATTGGCCATCTCGACAGCGACGCGGGCGGCTTCGGTTCCTTTTTCAACCATGCGCGCTTCAGCCTGCTCATCCGTATAAGTCGTTAAAATGGCATTCGCAATTGGCATGTCGAAGTCGAGGGCGACACGTGAAATACCGGCGGCGGACTCATTGGAAACCAGTTCGAAATGATAGGTTTCTCCCTTGATGATCCCACCGACGGCGATCAGGGCGTCGAATTGTTGCGATTCAGCCATTTTCTGGAGCGCTGTCGGGATTTCCAGTGCTCCCGGAACAGTGGCGACAAGAATGTCTTCATCGGCGACGCCAAGCCGTTTGAGTTCTTCCAGACAGGCGCCTAAAAGACCGCGGCAGATTTCTTCGTTAAAGCGGGACTGGACAATACCGATTCTCAGATCCTGGCCTTGAAGATCAATTTCAAAAGTGTTGACGGTCATCATCGTTCTCCTTGGTCGTGGATGAATGTTAAATGTCTTTACTGTCCAGATAACCGGTTATGTCCAGATTGAAGCCGGTTGTCATAGAAGGCATTTTCTTGGGATTGGCCAACAGTTTCATTTTGCCGACACCGATATCCCGAAGAATTTGCGCGCCGATTCCGTGATTTCGAATGATTTCACTTTTTGCTGACGCCGAATCGTTTGTTTTTTGTTTGCCCAGAGCGTTGAAATTGTCGACAAATGATTCTGCCGATTCTTCGCTACAGTTCAATAATACAAGTATTCCACGTTCGGATGCATGTATTTTTTTCATGGAATCCAGAAGGTTCCATGAATGGGATGTGAAACGGGTTTCGATGAGATCAACCATAGAGAGAGGCTGGTGGACTCTGACGAGTGTTTCTTCATCCGGTGTGATGTCGCCTTTGACAAGGGCCAGATGGACGGACAGGCTGGGTTTGTCGCGATAAACGATGCCATGAAATGCCCCAGCTGCCGTATTCAGTTCGTTTTCGGCAATGCGTTCTATGATGCTTTCGTGCTGGTTACGATAGCTGATCAGATCGGCAATCGTACCGATTTTGAGATGGTGTTTATCTGCAAATTCAAGCAATTCCGGCAGTCGTGCCATCGAACCGTCTTCATTCATGATTTCACAAATGACGCTCGCCGGGGTCAGACCTGCCAATGCCGTCAGATCGCATCCGGCTTCGGTATGGCCTGCCCTCATCAATACACCACCTTCTTTTGCCGTGATCGGAAAGATATGTCCGGGCTGCACGATGTCTTGCGGTTTTGCATTTTTTGCCACGGCAACCTGTACGGTGCGGGCACGGTCGTAGGCCGAAATGCCGGTGGTCACTCCTTCAGCAGCCTCGATCGAAGTAGTGAATGCCGTGTTATATGAGCTGCGGTTGTCACGAGCCATCGGGGCAAGGCCCAATTGATCACACCGCTCCCTGTTTAGTGTCAGGCAAACCAGACCACGCGCGTATTTGGCCATGAAGTTGATGGCTTCCGGGGTGACGAAATCAGCGGCAATCATCAGGTCACCCTCGTTTTCACGATCTTCATCGTCAACCAGAATAACCATGCGACCGGCGCGCAGCTCGTCAATAATTTCTTGTGTAGGGGAAATGGACATAAGTAGTTCCTTTGGAACCCTCTATTTTAAATGAATATCTTCCAAACAGACATATTTACTTGTTTGAATGAAATGAATCAGTTTTTTGCCGGAGAAGGTTGCGGTTGTGTAAAGGACAGAACAGAACGGCGCAGAAAACAAACTCCATGAAATCCGGGCGAATTTCATGGAGTGCTCAAAGCGGGAGAATTATTTGCCGATACAGAAACGGGAAAATATCAGGCCGAGCAGGTCGTCAGACGTGAATTCGCCGGTAATGCTGTTCAAGGCATCCTGAGCCAGCCTCAATTCTTCAGCCAGCAGGTCGATAGATGGATTTGCCGCTGTTGCGTGTTCTGAGGCGATTGCCAGATGCTGTTCGGCTACTTTCATGGCGGTCAGATGACGTTCACGGGCGAGATAGGTCGATTCACCCGTTTGTGTCCATCCTGCGATCTTCAGCAATTCATCCCTTAACAGGTCGATGCCCTGTTCTGTCTGGGTCGACAGGTAGACCTGCGTGATGCCGAACATGGAATCGACGGAAGGCCTGTGTCCGGAAATATCGATTTTGTTCCAGATCTGGATGACAGGAATGTTTTCCGGGAAGTCTGCAGCGATTTTTTCGTCTGCGCGGGTTGGCCCGAGGCTGGCGTCGAGCAAATGCAGGATAACATCTGCCTTGCCGATTTCTGTCCATGTCCGTTCAATACCGATGCGTTCGACTTCATCTTCGGCGCTGTTGGCACGAATGCCTGCCGTATCGATCAGGGTGACGGGAACGCCTTCAATCTGGATGGTTTCGGTAATTTTGTCCCGTGTCGTTCCGGCTATCGGGGTGACGATGGCGACATTGGAACCGGCCAGGGTATTCAATAAGGACGATTTGCCGACATTGGTCTGGCCAGCCAGTACGACGTGGATACCTTCTCTTAACAATGCGCCCTGAGCGGACTGGGCAATGATGGCTGAAAGCGCTTCCTGAATGTTGGCGATCTGTCCTTCGACATTTTCCTTTTTCAGAAAATCGATGTCTTCTTCCGGGAAGTCGAGTGATGATTCAACCATCATTCTCAGTTGAATGATATTGGCAACCAGTTCGTGAATTTCTTTTGAAAAGACACCCGACAGGGAGCGGGAAGCAGAACGGACGGCTTCTTCTGTCGTCGCATCGATCAGGTCAGCGATCGCTTCGGCCTGAGCAAGGTCGATTCTGTCATTCAAAAAGGCGCGGCGGGTGAATTCACCGGGTTCAGCCATTCTGAGATCGATTTTTTCACCAGCTAGAAGGCATCTTTTCAGTACCATCTGCAGTACCGTTGTACCGCCATGACCCTGCAATTCGAGAACATCTTCCCCGGTAAAAGAATTCGGTGCCTTGAAATAAATGGCAAGACCTTCATCAATGATGGATTTATCGGCATCCAGAAAAGGCAGAAAATGAGCGTAACGAGGGGTCAATGGCAAATCGGCCATTGTGTCCTTGAAAAGCTCGTTGATAAGTGGGTCCAGATTTTTGCCTGAAACACGAACAATGCCGACACCTCCGCGTCCCGGTGGGGTGGCAATTGCAACGATAGGAGAAGAATCAGTTTTCATTGTAGATTATCTATCAAAACAGGTTGTCATAACTGATGGTTATTTTTCTAATGCATTATCCTTGCTGTGACGGAAAATGAAAAGTCTTAGAGTGAATTGTCGGGTGTGAACGTGTTATTTTTTACAAAGATTCAGGATGTTTCGGCTAATGTTGCCTGCCGACAAATTTGTATTGATACAAAAATGGTGAATTTGTCTCTCATGAAGGCGAGATAAGTATAAAATTCCTTTTTACACTGTATTTCCTTGCAAGGATTCCGGGCTTTATCGTTTTGCCTGAAACCGGGAATTGCAGTTTTGTTTTCTGATTTGAATTTTTAAAGTGGAGTCATGGAATGAATGCCCCGGCAAATACTTCGGTCGACAATAATGAAAAGATAGTGAATCGCCAGACTTTTGATGAAGTGATGGTGCCTGTATTTGCACCAAATGCATTCATTCCGGTTCGAGGATCGGGCCTTGATCTCTGGGATCAGGATGGCAAACATTACCTTGATCTGACGGGCGGTATCGCTGTTTCCGGTTTGGGACATGCGCCTGCCGAGCTGGTTGAAGCATTGACCGATCAGGCAAAGAAGCTGTGGCATGTCAGTAATTACTTTACCAACGAGCCTGTTCTGAAATTGGCGAAAGCCTTGACTGAAGCCACTTTTGCCGAGAAGGTATTTTTCTGTAATTCGGGTGGCGAAGCGAATGAAGCGGCTTTCAAACTGGCGCGTAAATGGGCTCACAACCACTTTGGCGCAAAGAAGAGCCGCATCGTTTCCTGTCTGCATTCCTTTCATGGAAGAACCCTGTTTACCGTTACTGTAGGTGGACAGTCGAAATATACGGAAGGTTTCGAACCCTTGCCGCAACAAATCGATCATATTCCGTTCAATGATATTGAGGCCGCTCGTGCTGCAATAGGTGACGATGTCTGTGCCGTTGTAGTTGAACCCGTTCAGGGAGAAGGGGGAATTCTCCCGGCAAGTCCCGAGTATCTGAAAGCATTGCGCCAGATTTGCGATGATAAAAATGCATTGCTGATTTTCGACGAAATCCAGTGTGGTATGGGACGGACAGGGGATCTTTTTGCCTATATGGGATACGGCGTTACGCCGGACATCATGACCTCTGCCAAAGCGCTTGGAAACGGTTTTCCTATTGCGGCGATGTTGACGACGACAGAGATTGCCAACGCCTTTTCGGTCGGTTCCCATGGAACGACATACGGCGGTAATCCTTTGGCCGCAGCCGTTGCATACAAGGCTCTTGAAATTATCAATAAGCCGGAATTTTTGTCCCGCATTACCGAGGCAGGCAATAAACTGAAGGCAAGTCTTGAAAGGGTTGTCGCTGATTATCCGGGTGTGTTTGCCGGTGTTCGCGGAAAAGGCCTGATGCTTGGCCTGGTGATGTCGGACAAATATCATGGCAAAGCAGCTGAAATAACTGCTGCCGCAGCACAACAGGGTTTGCTTTTATTACTGGCGGGTTATGACGTTATCCGCTATGTCCCTGCGTTGGTTATCAAGGATGAGCATATCGTGCAGGGTGAAAAACTGCTGCGTCAAGCGCTCGATACGTGGCTGAAGGCTTCTGCCTGAGATGACAAGGGCTCAAAATCGCGTATTTTGAGCCCGGTAAATATAAGAACCACACTGGCAAAAAAGTCCGGCTGTCCTTATTTGTCTGTCGATCTTTTGGGTTTGAACTGTTTGTCGCTGATACGGAATTTCGAACGGCGATCACCCATCAATCTGCGCAATTCCTTGATACTCAAGTCGCTGACTTCATGCATACGAATCAGTAATGATGCTCCAACCGGCAACCGGTTGTGTCTGATTTTACTGATAACAGGAGGTGCGACTTCCAGCGCACGTGACAACGCTGCATCATTTTTGAGGTTCAGGTGGACAATCAGAGTATCCAGCAGACGGTTTGGATCATATATACGATCTTCCAGACGGTCTTCTTCTGGCTGTATCGTTGGATTTTTGGCTTTGTTCGTCATGTTAAAAAATCCTGTTTTGTATAATTCACTTATCTATGCATAAATAAAATTGTCTCTGACAAGATATATTTAGTGTGCCGTGAGAAAACTGGCAAAAGTTTTTTCATCACGTTAAGTTGCCTAACGTCAATATCGTCTATTTTCTTTAACTGATCAAGACTTTTTTCAATTTCGATTCTATCGGATATGAAAAAAGAGGAAATCTTGCATCAATTCAATATGTTTATAATTTTACAACTTTAACAATTACAAATAAAGTAAAAGATGACAAAAAGATAAGGATTTATGCATCACTCTGCGTAACGCCCTGTTTTTTCGAGAAGAACTTTTTTGCCAAGCTCGATTACGGACATGGCGTAAAAGTAGCTTCGGTTATATTGGGTAATGGCGAAGAAGTTATCCGTGCCGATCCGATATTCGGTCGGATATGGTCCATTGGGCAAGTCAACGAGACCGTAAAGAAGATTGTCCGGGGCGAGGGGATCGGTTGAAATGCATTGTGCATTCAATTCTTTTAAAGAGTATGTCGCTTTCAATCCCTGATTGAAGAGGGTTTCGGGAAGTGGGCAATCCACGTCAGCTGTAGCCGGGAAAATAACGGGTTTGCCGGTTTTCCAGCCGTGCTGTTTCAGGAAATTGGCGACACTGCCAATGGCGTCAATAGCAGAATTTTCCAGATCGATTTTTCCGTCTTTATCAAAATCGACTGCATAGGCGCGGATACTGCCGGGCATGAATTGCGGCCAGCCTATGGCGCCAGCGTACGATCCGTAGATGCTTAACGGATCTACCTGGTTTTGGGAGCTTAACAGAAGGAATTGTTCGAGCTCCTTGCGGAAAAATTCCTGTCGGCTGGCCTTGTTGGGTGTCTCGGGGTAGTAAAAGGCCAGTGTAGTCAGTGCATCGAGTGTCCGGAAACGGCCAGTGTCTCTTCCATAAATGGTTTCAATACCGAGGATACCGACGATAATGTAGGCAGGAACCCCGTATTCTTTTTCGGCCCTGTCGAGATATTTTTCATAGGTGTTCCAGAAGCGAACGCCGGCATTGACCCGGACAGGTTCAATCATTCTTTGCCGATAAGCCTGCCAGTTTTTTGTTTTACCCGAGCCCGACGGTTTCATCAGCCTGATTGCGGTATGATTGACCCTTGTTCCTTGGAAAAGACAATTTAACCGGTTTTTATCGACATGATATTTTGTTGAAAAACGGTCGATGAAATCGGCCAGCGGTGGTTCGATCGTAAATGGAATAGCGGCTTCGCCAGACTCGACAGAACCCGGCATGTTTGGAGAAGAAGAACATGTCGATTCGGGCTGGCTGGTGTTTTTTTCGGAAACCTGTCCGAAACAAATTAGCGGAAACAGGATCGAAATAAAGAACATCAGGGCAGTTTTTCTGCCGGAATCAAATATCATCATGGGATGAAATACTGGAACAATCCATCGAAAAATGAAGTATAACGATTGGAAAGCGTTGCGCAATATAAAAAATCAGTTAAACAACTTTTAAACGCAATTGTATTGATGGACTGCTCTCTGGAGTATGCGCATGCGCCATCAAAGTATCTGTCTAGTTTGACCGAATTCAAGATTTGAGAATATATGACTACTGCTCTTTATTATCATCCGGTTTGCCAGTTGCATGAAATGGGAGAAAATCATCCTGAAAGTCCTGCGCGTATGCAGGTGATCATGGACGCCTTGAAAGAAAACGGACTGGACCGTGTTCTGGAATATCGTTTGTCTCCTGAAGCCACGGAAGAAGATATCCGCCGTGTCCATACGCAGGACATGATTTTGAAAGTGAAAAACGACATTCCTGCGCCGGGCGACTATTCTTACGTGGATGAAACCCCCCTGAATCAATACAGCTGGCAGGCAGCCTTGCGAACGACTGGTGCGGCTGTCGCTGCAACGGATGCCGTGTTGGCCGGTGAAATCGAAAATGCGTTTTGCATCGAACGTCCTATCGGTCATCATTCGACTATTGGGGAAGCGATGGGCTTTTGTGTTTTCAACAATATCGCAATCGCTGCCATGAGAGCGATCAAGATTCATGGATTGAAAAGCGTCGCTATCGTCGATATTGACGTTCATCACGGAAATGGAACGGAATATATTTTCTCGTACGAGCCCAGTGTTTTGATGGTCAGTTATTATCAGGAGTATTTATACCCCTTCTGCGGCAATGAGAAAGCGCGGGCGAATATGGTGAATGTGCCTGTACCGAAGGGCACTGGCGGCGATGTCATTCGCAAGGTAGTCACTGAAAAATGGCTTCCAGCCTTGCATAAACATAAACCGGAGATGATTTTTATTTCTGCCGGTTTCGATGCGCACAGGGACGATCCTCTTGGCGATATGAATCTGGTTGAGGAAGACTATGCCTGGATAACGAAGCAGGTGATGGATATCGCAGCTGAGTACAGCCAGAATCGTGTCGTCAGTTTTTCGGAGGGCGGTTATAACCTGAAAGCGTTGGCGAACAGTGTTGTCGCACACGTGAAAACATTGGCACGGGTCGATTAAGGAACGAAAAAATGGCAATTCAATGGTTTCCGGGGCATATGAATGCCGCACGAAAAAAAGCGGCGGAAACAATGGAGACGACCGATCTCGTGATCGAGGTTCTCGACGGAAGGCTTCCCGGAGCCAGCAGCAATCCCATGGTGGAACAGCTTAGGCTTCATCGCCAGCGTCCCTGTCTTAAAATTCTTAACAAGAGCGATTTGGCCGATCCGGTTGCGACAAAGCAATGGATTGATTTCTATAATAGTCAGAAGGGGGTCAATGCGATTGCCCTGTCATGCAGGAATCCTGCGGAAGTGGCGAAAATTCCGGGTATTTGTCAGAAAATCATTCCTCATCGAACCGGTCCCGGAAAAACGGCCAGAATAATGATCATGGGAATTCCCAATGTGGGCAAGTCAACGCTGATGAATATGCTGTTGAAACGGCGTGTGGCAGCTGTGGGTGATGAACCTGCGGTCACGAAAACACAGCAGCGGCTTTATCTGAACAAAAATATGGTGTTGACGGATACACCGGGTTTGCTCTGGCCGAAGATCATGTATCCCAGCGATGGATATATGTTGGCGGCAAGCCATGCAGTCGGGGTGAATGCCCTGATCGAGGACGAGGTCGCTGCCTTCCTTGGCGAGGTTTTGTTAAAGCGTTATCCGCACTTGCTTGAAGCCCGGTATGGTCTGAAGGTCGATGAACTCGATGGCTATGGCGTTGTCGAAGGAGTGGCGATGAAACGCGGATTCAAAATCCGTGGCGGTGAACTGGATGTCGAAAAAGGTGCCCATTCTTTCCTTCAGGATTATCGCACCGGCGCGATCGGCCGTATCAGTCTGGAAACGCCGGAGAGCCGAAAGGAAATGATGGAATCGTCCGTGGCCGAAGAACCAGAACCTGAAAAAGAATAAATCCGTCACACTGCTTGTGACTGTCTGGATATGGATAATGTTTATAATATTTGAATGAAACCGATTGCTCCAGGAACCGTTATTTTTCACCGTTACCGTGGTTACGGTGTGCTCACAGCCGTCAATTTGCTGACTGGCTGGGTGTCGGCCCGTTTCGGCAATGAGCAGCGTTGTCTCGATCTGAATTTGTCGACGGATGAAGTCCAGCATGCCGATGGCGAACCGATTCTGTTCAGGCTTTCTCCACCTGACAGGATGCCCCACGGCCGTCTGATGGAGATGGTTTTGAAGTTGCACACTGCCGGATATCAGCGTCTTTATCTCTATTCATGGCCCAAGGATGCCGGAATGCACTGGAGATGGCATCTGTTTACCGGTTGCAGGACATGGCTGCAAAGGCCCTGGAGAGAGGGCTGGTACGGTTCAGGTGCAGACTATATATTCAATCCTGTGATGGGCTGGGGTGATTTGCCGGGGGCAACGGCAGATGAACTGATCGATGCCCTCGCCAGATTCGATCCGGAAGGGCTTGCGAATGCCCTTGGGGAAGATGAGGAGCATGCAGTCTGGTTCAGGCGGATTTGTGAGGCTGTGCTTCCCGATTACATGTATAGCCTTGAAAAGAGGCTGAACCCGGACGGCTCCGTGTCCAATGTATTGCCTGTTTATCCGCTCAGGCAAGGTGTCCCCGATTACGACGGCCCGTCATTGCCATGTCCGCCGGGGTGGAGCAAGCTTCACTACGTTAATCCGATCCCGCGCCATTTCTGTTATTTCTGATGGAATATATGAACCTGCATATTATCGCCACTGGCGGAACCTTTGAAAAACATTATGACGAAATCACGGGTGAGCTCGTTTTTACATCGAGCCACATTCCAGCCATGATGGAACGCGCCCGGGTATCTCAATCGTATACATTCCAAGAGTTGACGATGCTGGATTCGCTGGACATGCAGGACGCTGATCGTGAGAATATCCTGAAGTCCTGTCGCGAAATTCCGGCCGACCGGATTGTCATCGTACATGGAACGGATACGATGCAGGACACGGCGGCGGTACTGGGAAAAGCGGCACTTGAAAAAACGATTGTCCTGACCGGCGCCATGATTCCGTATGAATTCGACCGTTCCGATGCTTTTTTCAATCTCGGGTTTGCCGTCAGCGCTGTCCAGTTATTGCCCACAGGTGTGTATATCCTGATGAACGGACAAATTTTCAAATGGAATAAAGTGACTAAAAACCGTCCTATCGGTGTATTCGAAGCGGTATCATAGTACCTGTGCCGGTTTTGTCCGGTTTTTTGTTCATCTGTTAACTTTTATCTATTGATCTCATGAATATCGTTATTCTGGCTGCCGGTATGGGCAAACGCATGAATTCGGATTTGCCCAAAGTGCTTCATTCCCTTGCCGGAAAGCCCCTGCTTGCACATGTTCTGGATACCGCCCGTTCGTTGAACCCCGGCAGACTGATTGTGGTGTATGGACATGGTGGTGAGCTGGTGCAGAAAAAAATAACGGAAAACGATCTGGCATTCGTCAAACAGGAACCGCAACTTGGTACCGGCCATGCTGTCATGCAGGCAGTATCCTTGCTGGATGAGTCCATGCCGACACTGGTTTTGTATGGCGATGTTCCCCTGATTGGACAGGCTTCCTTGTCGCGACTGCTTGAGGCAGCAGGAGCGAACAAGCTCGCAATCCTGACTGCCGAACTGGACGATCCGACGGGTTATGGAAGAATCATCCGTGATAACGGACAGATAAACCGCATCGTCGAACAAAAGGACGGTAATTCCGTTGAACTTGCCGTCAATGAGATCAATACAGGAATCATGGTGATTCCGACGGTTCCCCTGAAACGCTGGTTGTCTTCTCTTTCCAATAACAATGCGCAGGGGGAATATTACCTGACGGATATCGTCGGCAAAGCGGTTGCAGAACAGATTGAAGTGACCTCGGCCCAGCCGGATGCGATTTGGGAAACGCTGGGGGTCAACAGCAAGAGACAGCTGGCCGAACTGGAACGGATTTACCAGAAGAATATGGCAGAAGCCCTGCTCGATAAAGGTGTCGGTCTGGCTGATCCCGATCGCATCGACATACGCGGTTCCCTGACATGCGGCCGTGACGTGTTTATCGACGTCAATTGTGTTTTCGAAGGCCATGTCGTTTTGGACGATGGTGTTTTTATCGGGGCGAATTGTGTCATCAGGGATTGTGATATTGGAAAGAATGCAGAAGTCCGGCCTTTCTGTCATCTCGAAGGCGCGAAAGTCGGTTCGGCTTCCCTGATCGGACCTTACGCCCGTTTGAGGCCGGGAGCCGAACTGGGTGAAGAAGTGCATATCGGTAATTTCGTTGAAGTCAAAAATAGCCAGATTGCTTCACACAGCAAGGCGAATCATCTTGCCTATGTCGGCGACTCGACGGTCGGTTCACGTGTGAATATCGGTGCCGGGGCGATTACATGTAATTACGATGGCGCCAACAAACACAAGACGGTCATTGAGGACGATGTTTTCATCGGTACCAATTGCGAACTGGTTGCACCTGTCAAGGTGGGTAGCGGTGCGACTGTCGGAGCCGGTACGACGCTGACAAAAGACGTTCCTGCCGGATCGCTGACGGTTTCCCGTGCGAAACAAACGACGATAAATGACTGGAAAAGACCTGAAAAAGAAAAAAAATAAGCTCTTTTCACTTCAAAAATTGATCAATCGCAGTTTTTCAAATCTTGGCGCTGTCAAAGTGGCTAAATGGGTTTTTTTCCTGTTATATTGTTGATGAGGCTGTCTTTGCCAGTCAAAGAGAGTTATTCCCTATTCGAGTAAATAATTTTGCCATGCCACGACTGATGGCAAGGTTCTGTTATTTCAAAAAGAATAGATGTTCACTTACCTAAAAAATTGTCATTTGGATCTTGTTGCATTTGGCAGGCCGAGTTCGAAAGAATAGAAAGGAAATGAATATGGCTAAAGCGGGAAAGCTTGATAAGAGCAGTGAACCTTTGTCGGTTGACATGCTGCATAAAATGAATGCCTATTTCAGTGCAGCCAATTATTTGTCCGTCGGACAGATTTATCTGTTCAATAATCCTTTGTTGCGCGAACCTTTAAAGCCTGACGATATCAAGCCGCGTTTGCTGGGACACTGGGGTACGACACCGGGCCTGAATTTCGTTTATGTCCATATGAATCGTGTGATCAAGAAATACGATCTGGACATGATTTTCGTTACCGGTCCGGGACATGGTGGTCCTGCTCTGGTTGCCAATACCTACCTTGAAGGAACGTACAGCGAATTTTATCCCAACGTCTCCGAAGACGAGGAAGGGATGAAAAAGCTGTTTACCCAGTTTTCTTTCCCGGGCGGTATTCCAAGCCATACTGCCGCCGAAACGCCGGGCTCGATCAATGAAGGTGGCGAGCTGGGATATTCCCTGTCGCACGCTTTCGGCGCGGCTTTCGACAATCCCGATCTGATCGTGACCTGTGTGGTCGGTGACGGTGAAGCCGAAACCGGGCCGTTGGCGACCGGCTGGCATTCCAACAAATTCATCAATCCGGTTTTCGACGGTGCCGTTTTGCCGATTCTGCATTTGAATGATGCAAAGATTGCAGGGCCGACCGTTTTGGGTCGCATTCCTCCGAATGAGCTGGACGAACTGATGCGTGGTTACGGTTATGAACCATTTTATGTCGAAGGTTCCGATCCGCTGATCATGCATCAGAAAATGGCCGCGACCATGGATACGGTCATTACCAAAATCAGGAAAATCCAGGACGATGCACGCAAAAACGGTTTCAAGGAACGTCCACAGTGGCCAATGATCGTTTTGCGCAGCCCCAAAGGCTGGACTGGCCCGCATGTCGTGGATGGACAGCAGATTGAGGGCACTTTCCGCGCGCATCAGGTTCCGGTCAGTGAAGTCAAGACAAACCCGGCCCATCTGAAAATTCTGAATGAATGGCTCTTGAGCTACAAGCCTCATGAGCTGTTCGATGAAACGGGTCGCCTGATACCTGAACTGGCTGAACTGGCGCCGAAAGGCTTGCGCAGAATGGGTGCGAATCCCCATGCCAACGGCGGTATTCTGCTGCGTGAATTGCGCATGCCGGACTTCCGGAAATATGCTGTTGACGTACCGTCACCGGGTGTTGTCGTCGCCGAAAGCACTCGCGTTCAGGGCAATATGATCCGCGATGTTTTCGTTCTTAACGAAGAAGCGAAGAACTTCCGCGTGTTCAGCCCGGATGAAACGGCATCAAACCGCTGGGGTGCCGTTTTTGAAGTCACGGAACGTTCCTCGATGGACGAAATCAAGCCGACCGACGACAAGGTATCCCATACCGGCCGTGTCATGGAAATGCTGTCCGAACATCAGTGCGAAGGCTGGCTGGAAGGCTATCTGCTGACTGGGCGTCACGGTTTCTTCCCTTGCTATGAAGCGTTCATTCATGTTGTCGATTCGATGTACAACCAGCATGCAAAATGGCTGGAGGTCACGCGTCATATCCCATGGCGTCGTCCGATCGCATCGCTCAACTATCTGCTGACTTCCCACGTATGGCGTCAGGATCACAATGGCCTCTCACACCAGAATCCGGGTTTCATCGATCTGGTGATGAACAAGAAAGCCGACATCAGCCGTGTTTATCTCCCGCCTGATGCAAACTGTCTGTTGTCGGTGACCGACCATTGTATGCGCAGCCGCCATCGTATCAACGTCATCGTCGCCGGTAAACAGCCTGCCTTGCAGTACCTGAATATGGATGATGCGATCAAGCATTGTTCCGCCGGTATCGGTATCTGGGAATGGGCAAGTAATGACAAGGGTTCCGAGCCGGATGTCGTCATGGCATGTTGCGGTGATGTCCCGACGCTTGAAACGCTGGCAGCTGTCAAGATTCTGCGTGAACGCTTGCCTGAAGTGAAGATTCGCGTGATCAATGTCGTCAATCTGATGACATTGCAGCAGCCGAGTGAACATCCTAATGGTTTGTCGGACAAGGAATTCGACATTCTGTTCACCAAGGACAAGCCGATCATCTTTGCCTATCATGGATATCCGTGGCTGATTCATCGTCTTACTTACAGACGAACGAACCATCAGAATATGCATGTCCGGGGCTACAAGGAAGAAGGTACGACAACGACCCCGTTCGATATGGTCGTATTGAACGATCTGGATCGTTATCATCTTGCCGGGGACGTCATCGACAGACTGCCGAGCCTGGGTTCACGGGCGGCTTACACCAAACAGTATTTGCGTGACAGACTTCTGGAACACAAGGAGTATGTCTACAAATACGGTGAAGACATGCCGAATATCCGTGACTGGAACTGGGCGGATGGCAAGTCCTGATTGATGGTCGATGTCTTGACCGAAGGTCGTAAAACATCCATCGGGAAACCGGTGGATGTTTTTTTATGGGCTGGCTGGATTATTCCGGTTTTCCCCGGGAAATGAATTCTTCAAAGCCTTTTTTTCGCAGCAGACAGGCAGGGCATTCTCCGCAGCCGAATCCCCATGTATTCAATTTGTCATGCTCACCAACGTAACAGGTGTGCGTTTCATTGACGATAAGATCGACAAGTCCTTGTCCTCCCAGTTCAGCGGCGAGCTGCCAGGTTTCTTTTTTATTTTTCCACATCAGCGGTGTGACAAGGTTCAGGCGTGCATCCATTCCGATATTGAGTGCAAGCTGCATGGCCTTGATGGCATCATCCCGGCAATCCGGATATCCGGAAAAGTCGGTTTCACACATGCCTCCGACGAGAACGTTCAGATCGCGACGGTAGGCCAGCATGGCGGCGACCATCAGAAACATCAGGTTTCGACCCGGAACGAAAGTATTGGGCAATCCGTTTTCCATCATCCTTATTTCGACATCCGATGTCATGGCCGTTTCCGACAGGGAACTGATCAATGAAAGGTCGCAAACGTGGTCTTCACCCAGTTTTTTATTCCATTCTTCGGAAAAATTTCTGATTTTCTGTAGAATGCCGGGCCGGACAGTCAATTCAACGGCATGTCTTTGTCCGTATGAAAACCCGATGGTTTCGACCTTGTCATAATGGTTCAAGGCCCATGCAAGGCAGGTCGTCGAATCCTGTCCGCCGCTGAAAAGGACAAGTGCTTTTTTCGTGGATTCTATGGAATGGTTTTGCCGGGTAGTATTCATGTCATTGCCGTCAGGGATTAACAGATTGGCATTTTACAGGATTGTTTTTTTTCAGGTCGTTTGTGACGGTTTCGTTATTTCGATAAAAAGACAACACAAACAGAAACGATCGGGAAATCCTGAACGGTTTGAGCAATAATGAATGAATGCTTTCCTTTTACAGATAAGATATTCATCAATTGTCGGTAGGTTAAACGAATAAGATTGTAAATTGCATGGTCAACTTTGAAACAGACAGCATCGGGAACATGAGAAGGGCGGATTTTGCCGTTTTTTCACCGTCTGTGTTTCTGAAAAGTCTGCTCGTTTTTTTATTCGTCTTATATTCATCGGTGGTCTGTGCCAAACCGGTTGCTTATGACGTCGTTATCAATGCACCTGAGTCGGTCAAAAAAATACTGATGAATAATCTGGATCTGTTGCGCTGGAAAGGCAACGAACAGATGGATACGACACAGTTGAGAAGGCTTTATCGCAATACTCCGGATGAAATACGTCAGCTGGTTGAAACGGAAGGATACTATTCTCCTGTCATCCATACCAGAATGGAAAAGACCGACAACAATTCCCGAAAGGTCATTATTGACGTCGATCCGGGCAAACCGGTCAAGGTCGCGGCTGTCGATATCACATTCGAGGGAGCGATCACCAAACAGGCCGAATCTCTCAAACCTGGCATTGAACAGCTGAAAAAAGGATGGGAATTGCCGGTTGGTTCGGTTTTCAGGATGGCCGATTGGGAAGCGGCTAAGATTGCCTTGTTGAGACAGGTTACAAGAGTACGTTATCCGAGGGCGGAACTGGCAGATACCAAAGCGATCGTCAATCCCGAGACAGATGAAGTGACCCTGAAAGTCGTGATCAACAGTGGCGATCCCGTCAGGTTCGGGCCGATCAAAATCGTCGGGCTCGAACGTTACGGCAAGGATGTCATCATGGGCTTGAATCCCGTAAAAGAGGGGCGCACTTTCAGGGAAAACGCTTTGCTGAACTGGCAGTCCCGGATACAGGACAGCGGTTATTTCAGCTCGGTTGAAGTAACGGCCGATCTTGAATCGGGAAAAGAAGAAGTTCCTATTACCGTAACGGTTGTCGAAAACAAGAAAAAACACGCTGCCGTCGGTGTCGGCTACAGTACGGATACCGGCAAACGGATCAGCCTGAATTACGATAACCTGCATTTCCTCGGCCGTGATTACAAATTGAAGAGTTCGGTTGTCCTGCAGACGAAACAGAAAACGGCCAAGGCGGATGTTTTTCTGCCTCAGGAACCGGGAGGAATCCGGAACAGTTTCGGTGTTATTTATGACCGTTCGCAGATCGAGGGAGAAGACACCCGGCTGGTCGGTGCCAATTACCGTCGGGCCTGGGGTACGCAACGGCTGGAAAAATACCTGTCCCTGCAATATCTGAATGAAAACAATCGCATAACGGGACAATCCTATCAAAAAAGTCAGGCTTTGCCATTGACGTTCGGTATCATCACCCGTCGCCTGAATAACAGGCTTGCGCCGACACAAGGATATGCCTTCGAGGCACAAGTAGGTGGTGCGGTAGAGCACGTTTTGACTGACAAATCATTTGTACGCGGATATATGAAGGGTATTCATTTCCAGCAACTGGGTGAAAAAGGTGAATTGATTCTTCGTGGTGAACTGGGCGCACTCGGTTCCAACGGAAAAGAAGGCGTTCCTTCGACTGTTTTATTCAGAACCGGTGGCGACCAATCGGTGCGTGGTTATGCCTATGAAAGTCTGGGTGTAAAGGATGGAAGTGCTATTGTCGGAGGTCGTTATCTTGCAGTTGCCAGTGTTGAATACCAGTACTATTTCATCAAAAACTGGGGAGTGGCATTTTTCGTCGATGCCGGTAATGCAGGCGATACGATAAAAGAACTTGATCCCGCCTTCGGCTATGGCATCGGCGGTCGCTGGCGAAGCCCTGCAGGCCCAATCGGGGTTGATCTGGCATACGGTGAAAGAAGCAGGGAATTCAGGCTTCACTTTTCTTTGGGATTTACATTCTGATGCGACGCCGCCTTTTACTCCTCATTTTCATCCCATTCCTTCTGGTGGGAGGACTGGTATGGTTCGTCAGCCAGGAGTGGGCATTGCAATGGATCGTCCAGAGAGTAGTACAGGCAAGTGGCGGCGATATTGAAATACAGGGAGTCAGTGGAACACTGGCGAGTTCATTCGAAATTGAGAGAATCAGCTACACCAGTCCTGAACGTGATATCGAAGTAACGGATTTGCAATTCGACTGGCAACCTTGGCAATTGCTGTCAGGACAACTGGATATTGGAAAAATTTCAGCCTCGAAACTGGTGATTGATATGAAAAAGTCGTCGGATGAGCCTTTCAAAATGCCGCAATCGCTGGCACCTCCCGTAGCCATCATGATTTCCGGGGTAAACGTAGATACCGTTTCCGTTTCAGGCATGGGAGTCGGTGTTGAGTTGAAAGACGTGCATTTTTCGCTGACTGCGGACAGGAATGGTTGGGAGCTGAAGAATCTGGGCTTTGACAGCCCGTTTGGCAATGCGTCCATCAATGTCGATCTTGAAACCACACAGCCGTTCAAAATCAGGGGGACGCTCCAGTTCGATAATGAACTTGCCAAGGCGACAGCCAGCCTCAAGCTGGGTGGTGACCTGAATAATCTGTATGTGTCCGGAAATCTGGATGGCTATGATGCGAAAGCGAAACTGGAAGCCGTCGTCACGCCTTTTGCCCCATTTGTTTTCCAGTCGGTCCATCTAAGCGCAAAGGGCATCGATCCATCCAGAATCGAATCAAGCTGGCCACAGGCGCAGTTCAATGCGGAAATTCATGTCACTGCACACGAAGACAAAACCCTGAAAGGGTCGGTTTCTGTCGATAATTCGAAGCCGGGGCCATTTGACGAAAATTATTTACCCATTCATTCCGTGAAAGCGAAAATCGCGGGCAATGTCGATAATGTCCTGATAGATGATGTGTTGCTGGATATGGGCAAAGCGGGGCAGTTTGCTGGAAATGGGCAGTTTTCGACTGAAAAAACAGAAGTGACATTGAAAACTTCCCGTTTCGATCTTCATGAGATTTACTCGAGCATCCGGCCGACACATGTTGCCGGGAAAATCGCTTTTGTCGATGAGGATAAAAAACAGCTGTTTCTCATACAACTGGAAGAAGCGCGGATCAGGTTGAATGCGCGCGTCACGAAGGTTGAAGACCTGATGACACTTGAAGAAGTATCGCTGAAGGCCGATCAAAGTGAAATGCGGATGAGTGGCAAGCTGGATCTGAAGGAACCGCAGGACTTTGAATTCAAGGGCAAGGTCAGCCGTTTCAATTTCGCCGCTTTTGGCCGTTTCCCGCAGTCTGACCTGAATCTGGACTTTGATGCTTCGGGTCATTTGAAGCCGGAACCGGATATTGAGGTTCATTACAGCTTTTTGCCGAGCCGTTTGTTTAACCAGCCATTATCCGGAAAAGGCAGTTTCCGGTTAAAAGACAAAGAAGTTCGCAATGCCGACATATCACTGGCACTGGGAGTGAATTCGATTCGAGCCTCTGGAAATCTGGGACGTTTCGGGGATCGTCTGTCGTGGAAACTGAATGCGCCTGATCTCGGTATTTTCGGCAAAGGTTACAAAGGAAGCATCGCCGGGGAAGGGGAAGTCTCCGGAGCCTTGAATTCGCTTCGGGTCGGCATGAATTTTGAAGGAAACGACGTTCTTGTCATGGGCCGGTATGGCGCGCGAAAGATTCAGGCAAAACTTGAATTCGGTATGGAGTTGAATGACCGGATCGCTGTCGATATCCGTCTGGATGATGCACTGATCGGCTCGGACAAATGGGCGCTGGTTCATGGGGAAGTGAACGGGACTCTCAGGTCGCACGTCATCACGCTCACAGCGAAAAACGAGTCATTCGACCTGACAGCGAAAGCCTCTGGCGGCCTTGGAAGAAACAATGTCTGGCAAGGCAAGCTCGAAACCCTCGAAAACAAGGGGAAAATGGCTTTTGCACTCGACTCGTCTGTTCCGGTCAGTATAGGGCCTGACGGTTTTTCGCTGAAAAATCTGGTATTGCAGTTACCGAATGGACAGTTGACGGTTCAATCCCTGATCAAGCGTGGTTCTCTTCTTGAAACGACGGGCAATGCCCGTGGCATTCCACTGGCTTATTTGCTCGCCATGTCGCCGGACTCGAAAAATACAGTCAGAAGCGATTTGACCCTTGGCGCGGACTGGTCCCTGAAAGCCGACAGGACATTGAACGGGAAATTCCATATTTATCGCGAAAAAGGCGATGTGACTTTACTGGGTGACAACCGGATCAAGCTGGGACTTGGTACGTTCGACATACAGGTGCTTCTTTCCGGAAACAGCGTCAATTTCAATGCGCAGATTGTCAGCGACAAGGCCGGTATGATTCAGGCCAAAGGGATGACCCGACTGGGCAAGCAAAATGGAAACTGGAGCGTTTCCAGCCAAAGTCCCTTGCAACTGTCGGTTCAGGCCGATATCCCTTCGATTGCATGGATGGGGCCTTTGACCGGGCAGCCCGATATGGAACTGAAAGGTTCGCTGAATATGGCGATAAGCGCCAATGGCACATTGGGTTCTCCACGTCTGTCGGGCAGCCTGAATGGAAAAGATCTGGCAGTTAACTGGCTGAGTATGGGGGTCAATCTTTCCAGAGGTGAGTTAGTGGCCGTTTTGAACGGCAATCAGGTACAGATCCAGAAAGGGATCATTTATGGCCCCGAAGGGAATTTACAGCTCACTGGCGGCGTCCAGCTCAACAAGGGACAGATCAGTACCAATCTCCAGTTCAAAACGGACAAGCTTCTTGTTTTGTCGAACGTCGACCGGCAATTGGCCATTACCGGGCAGGGGCATTTTTCGCTGGACAAGGATCGTTTGCAACTGATCGGCGACTGGTATGTGAACCGGGCGACAATTGTTCTGACCGATTCCAAAAACGTCACTTACAGCAAGGACGTCATTGTGCTGGGTCGGCCCGAGAAAAAAGCGGATACTCCCATACCTTTGCGATTCAACCTTAAAGTCAATCTGGGCGACAAGTTCTATCTGAAAGGCAAAGGGATCAATACCCGGCTTTCGGGACAGATTCAGGCCGTTTCCGCACAGGATAACCGATTACGTGTTTTCGGAACCATCAATACAGTGGATGGCTCCTATAGCGCATTCGGGCAGAAGCTGACAATCAAACAGGGACAGATCACGTTTTCCGGGCCGGTTGAAAACCCGACACTGGATATTCTGGCCGTGCGTGAAGTGCCGGATACGGATGATTCGGTCGAGGTAGGTGTTTCCGTCAAGGGAACGGCGCAGTCACCAAGGGTCAAACTCGTTTCGACACCGGAAGTCTCCGATACGGAAAAACTGTCATGGCTTGTGCTGGGCTATGGTGGGGGTGAAAATGGCGATGGCCAACAGCGCGCGGCGATTGCCGCAGCGGCAGCAGCCATTTTGAGTTCGGAACAGTCGGGCGGCCTTCCTTCGAAGATCGCCAGCACGATCGGGCTGGATGATATCGGTTTCTCCTCATCTCCCGATCTGGAAGAAACCGTGCTTACCCTGAGCAAGCGGATCTCGTCACGTCTGTACCTGAGCTATGAACAGGGCCTTACCGGCGCGACCAACCTGATCAAGTTACGCTACATTATTTCCAGACGCCTGTCTCTGGTCGGACAAACGGGAACGGTGACCGCTATCGATTTGCTCTATGACTTCAAATTCGACTAGGACGGCAAACTTGTCAGGATAAAGGCTTAAATTGGTGTAATTTTCCTGATAGTCTGTTTGATCTGCGTGCCGTTTTTTTCGATGAGCAGGATTTGAACCGGATACCAGTTATTCCCCGGCGCCAGCCAGACACTGGTTTGCTGGCCTCCATCTTGCCGGGTCAGCTGGACTGTTTTGATCTGGCCCATCGGGGTTGAAAGCTCGCCGATCTTGACGACTTTGAATACCCAGGGACTGGTTTTGCTGCTGCCTGCGACATTGAATGTCCAACTCGAATTCATGATGAATTTGTCCGGGTTTGCCCGGGCAACTGAGGCCAGTTGCCAGACGATGCTGGAACGGTCCTGCGTCATGTCCATCATTTTGGAGGTGCTACCGGAAGGGTAGGCGATGGTATCTTCAACACGGTTGAAAATCGTTGCCATCGATGCCTTGCGCAAACGTTTTTCCACATATTTTTCCGGCATGAGGCCTTTCGGGCCTACTTGTCCGGAACTGGTAGCTTCCATGATTTTGCCGAGTAATCCGACACGCGTTTCTGTCTGCAATGTGTACGATTGTTTATCGGCTTTCCATTGAATGGATGAGTTTCCGTTGATGTTCAAGCCGTTATATTGGGTGGAAACAGCGTATGAAAGATCGGCGGAAGGTGGAATATTGACGTTTTTCGCTGTCTGGGAAGTGGCCGCACAGGCAGCGGATGTCGCTATTAATAAACACAGCCAGACAACAATTTGACGGAAACTTTTCATTTCAAACTCACGATTGGCTTATGATATAGGCAATATGAATGAAAACAGATCAAAAGTCGATGCCTGATACAAAAGGAAACAAACGGAAAATAGCGACTTTGAGTCTGGATTCATCGGAAATTTGTGCGTAACCCGTATAAGACAGCCATCCTTTCCATTCGTTCAGCAAGGAAATGACGGCTATGAAGTGATCATCCTTACCATTTTTTCTCATGGCGCCTTTTTATAAAAAAATCTGGAACCGGTCTGACCTGAAATCGAAAATCGGGAGTTTGCCCAAACCGGTGGTTCTGACGAACGGGGTTTTCGACATCCTGCATCGGGGACATGTCACTTATCTCGCACAGGCAAGGGAATTGGGCGCTTCACTCATTGTTGCCGTCAACACGGACGCATCCGTGAAAAGACTGGGTAAGGGAGATGACAGGCCAGTCAATTCCTGTGAAGACAGGATGGCGGTACTGGCGGCACTGGAATCGGTGAGTGCCGTTGTCGCGTTCGATGAAGATACGGCGCAGGAAATCGTCCGTGAATGCAAACCGGACATTTATGCCAAGGGTGGCGATTACGACGTCAGCGCCATTCCGGAGGGTAAGGAAGTACTTGCTTACGGTGGCAAGGTTGAAGCCATTGCATTCGAGTTCGACAGATCGACGACTGCTCTTTTGAAAAAGGTAAGAAAAAGCTGATACTTCAGTTTTTTCTGGCTAGAACGCATCGTCATCATCCGCTGAATCCGTATTCAGCTGGTTGAAATCGAAAAGATTTTTGTCCATCAAATGGGCAGGAACAACGGTGGACAGGGATGAAAATATATTCTCGATTCTGCCGGGGTATCGCTTGGCCCAGTCGCGTAGCATGGATTTGATATGCTGTCGCTGCATGTTTTCCTTGGCACCGCAGAGGTTTTTCGGAAAAACGGGATACTGCTGCATTTGTGCAAATTTTTCCAGATCAGTTTCTTTTACGTTGATCAGTGGACGTATGACGATATGTTTGCCGTCTTTCGATTTCAGCTTGGGCGGCATGCTTTTCAGTTTCGAACCGAAAAACAGGTTCAGGAAAAAGGTTTCCAGCACATCGTCACGGTGGTGTCCGAGCGCGATTTTCGTCACGCCGAGTTCACTGGCGACTTTATAAAGAATACCCCTGCGAAGGCGTGAACAGAGTGAGCAGACCGCTTTGCCTTCCGGTATCAGGCGTTGGATGATGCTGTAAGTGTCCTGTACTTCGATGTGATACGGTACCTGTTTTTTTTCCAGATAAGCCGGAAGAATGTCGGTCGGAAATCCGGGCAGCTGCTGGTCAAGATTGACGGCGACGATGTCGAAGTGGATGGGCGCTCTTGACTGGAGCACGACCAGAATGTCAAGAAGGGCAAAGCTATCCTTGCCCCCTGAAACGCAGACCATGACCTTGTCGTTCTCTTCGATAAGCCTGAAGTCACCGATCGCCCTGCCGACTTCCCGATAAAGCCGTTTCGTCAGCTTGTTGTTTTCAAAGCCCGCTCTCAGAAATTGCCTGCGTGTAACCATTTTTCCAGCCGAATGAGGGTGAGTCAGTCTTCGTCTTTGAAACGGAAAATTTCGACACCGATACTGTCGCAATCTTCATAAACATCCGGTTTTTCAGTGGAAACGCGCACTGCCATGACCTGCGGATGAGAGAGCAGCATTTTCGCCAGGTCGTCACACAGGGTTTCCTGAAGATTGATGTGGCCTTTCGACGTGCGTTCATACAGCGTGTCACGAATGAACGAATAATCGACCACTTCGCCGAGCTGGTCGTTGACTGGGGTCGATATCGCCAGCGGGATGTACAGGTCGACGTTGATCAACAGACGCTGTGCGCCTTTTTTCTCGAAATCATAAACGCCGATTTTGACGGGGACTTCGTAGTTGTGCAAAAAGAGGCGACGGCAATCTTTGAGTTTTGGATGAAGAAGAGTATGCATGAGTTTACGAATTGTTTTGTGCGCTCATTTTAGCGACAAACATGACATCCTGCGAGAGGGGAATTAAATGTTGTCCGCCATCGACGACGATGGTGGTTCCGGTTATGGCGGGGGAATTGGCGACAAAACAGACGGTCGAGGCGATATCTTCCGGTGTGCTGGAACGGCCAAGAGGTGTATTTTTGTGGGCAATTTTAAAGTCCTGTTCCGTCTGTTCGCCTGAAACAAGTGTAATGCCGGGCGCAATGCCGACAACGCGCAGTTTCGGAGCCAGTTCCTGCGCCAGCAAGGTTGTGGCCGTATTCAGTGCCGCTTTCGACAAGGTATAGGACAGAAAACTCGGGTTCAGATTGTCCAGTTTCTGGTCGAGCAAATTGATGGCGACGGATTGGGAACCTTCCGGAGTCATTGCATACAAGGCCCGTGATAACAGGACAGGCGCAGTCAGGTTGGTACGCATATGAAAATCGAGGGCATCGGCCGAGAAATCGGTCACGCTGTCGTGTTCGAAAACGGAAGCGTTATTGACAAGACAGACTGGCGTTCCAAGAGACTCACGAACACGGTTTAACAACTGGTTGACGGCATCTTCGTCGGTCAGGTCGCAATGGAGCGCAACTGAACGCCTTCCCATTTTCCGGATATCTTCTGCTGTTTCAATCGCTTCAATTTTGGAAAACCGGTAGTGGACAGCGACATCCCAGCCATGTTTGGCGAGGGTCAGGGCGATAACCCGCCCGATCCGACGGGCTGCGCCGGTTACGATAGCGATTTTTTGTCGATTTTCAGTCATGCCTGATATCAGGTTCCCGTCAGATAAGGATTATGAAATTGTACGTGAATCATAAACGATCGCACCATATTACCTTATGATGGAGGGTAATTTATCGCCTTGTTGTCGATTCGTTTCGACCGATTTTGCAGCCGACCTTCTGTTTTTCATATTGAATCATGAATTTATCTGAGCTTTCCCCGGATTTGCCGGCTTTGTCCGCTTCGCTTGAAAAACGGATTATGGCTGATATCGGAGAAAAATCCGGATGGATATCGTTTGCCGATTATATGCAGCAGGTCCTGTATACCCCATTGCTGGGATATTACAGTGGTTCTCTGGTAAAGCTGGGAGAAGCGGGAGATTTCACGACGGCTCCTGAAATGACGGATTTATACGGTCGTACTCTGGCACAGGCAATGATCCCTTTGCTTGAACAGACGGGGGCGAACATTCTTGAACTGGGCGCAGGAACGGGAAAGCTGGCGTTCGATGTTCTGACCGCTTTGGCCGGGGCCGGTATCCGGATCGGAAAATACCGGATTCTGGAACTGTCTGCCGAATTGCGCCAACGGCAACAGGTATCCTTGAAAGGATTCGACAATGTCGAGTGGTTGACAGTTTTGCCAGAGCGATTTGACGGAGTGGTGCTCGCCAATGAAGTGCTGGACGCGATGCCGGTTCATCTGGTCAAAAAGTACGGGAGCGGATGGTACGAAACGGGCGTATCTGTTCATGACAATCGGCTGGTATTCGCGGATATTCCATGTGAAGAATCTCTTGTCGATACCATCCGGCAAAGCATTCCCGACCATGTGAATTTGCCTGTCGGTTATCAGACGGAAGTGCATATTCATGCTCGTGGATTCATCAAAACGCTTTCGGAAATGCTGGCCAAGAGCGCTTGTGCAGCGGCGATTCTGATCGATTATGGATTTCCGGCGCACGAATATTATCATCCGGACAGAAGTGCCGGTACGCTGATGTGCCATTTCCGACACAGGGGACATGACGATCCTTTTTTTCTGCCGGGTCTGCAAGACATTACGGCTCATGTCAATTTTACGGGGATGGCCCAAATGGCGTCCGATCATGGACTGGACGTGATTTGCTATGCCAGCCAGGCCTCCTTTTTGCTGGCTTCGGGGTTGCCGGATTTGCTTTCAAACGGTTCGGCAGAGTCAGGCAACAGCCGGGCGGGACAATTACAGGCCGTTCAAAAACTGCTTTCGCCAGCTGAAATGGGCGAGTTGTTCAAGGTGATGGTGCTGGGACACAAAATAGAACCGCCCGCTTTCATGCTGGATATCGATAAAAGCGGGCGCTTGTAGACAGGACGAAAAGCTTTATTTTTTTGTTTTTGTCACTATTTTCGAAGTCAGGTCTTTCCGTTTGACCGGTTCAGACCAGACCTTGATTTCCCTGACCTTGTCTCGCCGCATGTCCATTGCCCATCCACCGCGACCGGAAGTCGTTTCAGCCCATCCTGAAAGAGGAATGGACAAGGGGATTTTGACAGTGGCGTTTTTCTTGTCAGCCAGTTGCATGTAAGACTGGATAGCGATCTGTTCCATGATTTTCTGGGCTGGCGGAGAACAGTTGTCGCGAATGTAAGCGCGGGCATTCGGATTCTGAAGCACTTTCTGCCAGTCGGTTTCACCCGGAACGGTGTTGTACAGTCCTTTCATGAATCTTATCGCGCCAGCTTCGCCATCTGCGAAAGTCAGATTGAACTCGTACTGTGCGACATATGTCCACAGGCCAGGCAGGGAGTCGGTTTTCTTGTAATCGTCAACCTTGATCCATTTGCACTTGTAGGCGTCGGAGAGCATTTCCACCATATCTTCATCATTGGGGCGTGCACAGCCCGTCAATATGGATGCCAGTGATGCGATAAGAAAAAAGGATAAAAGGGATTTGTATCGGGTCAAATTTCTGAAAATCATTCGTCGGGGCCTGTCAGGTTGTGCAAAGTCTTTTGACTATTTTACAAAAATGTTGCCAATGAGATCAAAAGATATTGTAGCGTACACCAAACTGGCCCGTTTGAAACCCATTTATGCGTCTTTTACGTTTGAACGCCCCAGTAAATGTCTTTCTTTTTCTTGTTGGCCGCTTTCAGCAGTTGCATGAAGGGATAGGTTCGTGCCGAAAAACTGACAGGAGGTTCGGGCCGGGTGACTTCTTTTTTTCTGTCATCCTTTGGATCTTTGCCTTCTTCCTCTTCTTCTTTTTCCTTCTTTTCCCGTTCTTCTTTTTCGATTCTTTCGCGTTCGGCCTTTTCCTGTGCCTCGATCATTTTGCGGCGCTCGATTTCATTTTCAAGTTTGACGATGGCGTCGGCTGTTTGTTCAGCAGTAATGATGCCTTTGTCAGTATCTTTGTTCAGAAGATCGAGGATCTGTTTGGCATTTTCTTCAAACATGATGATGTCGCCGCCAGCTTTGGATTTGAATATCACCAGCATATTTTTCTCCCTGAAAATGTGACGAGCCAGAATACGTTAACCGGGCAAGTCAGGTTTCGCGTAATGTTCTTCTATATTGTATGGCTTCTGCAATATGTTCTTGTTTGATATTAACAGTTTGTGCAAGATCGGCGATAGTGCGACCGATCTTGAGGATTCTGTGATAGGCACGGGCCGACCACATGAAACGGTTCATCGCTTCTTTCAGCAGATTTTCCCCGGCTTCATCCAGTCTGCAGAATTCGTCGATTTCTTTCGTGTTCAACAGGTTGTTCGCTTTTCCCTGCCGCTCAAGCTGAATGCGCCAGGCATCGCAAACCCGTTTGGCAATCGTTGCGGATGAGTCTCCGGGAGGCTGTCGGGACAGTTCTTCCTGTTTCAGCGCATTGACCTGAATCTGGATATCGATCCGGTCGAGCAGGGGGCCGGATATTTTTCGCTGGTATCGGGCTACGGCGTCCGGTGTGCAGTGACATTTTCCGGATGGATGGCCGAGATATCCGCACGGACAGGGATTCATGGCTGCGATCAGCTGGAAACGTGCAGGAAAGTCGGCCTGTCGCGCTGCACGGGAAATGACGATATGGCCTGATTCAAGCGGCTCGCGCAGAACTTCCAGAACATGGCGGTCGAATTCGGGCAATTCATCCAGAAACAAAACGCCTCTGTGTGCAAGTGAAACTTCACCCGGCCGGGGTGAACCACCGCCACCGATCAGGGCAATGGCAGATGCGGTATGATGCGGCGAGCGGAAGGGGCGGGTTTTCCATTGGGACGCCTGAAATTTGCCGGTCACGGATGAAATGGCGGCTGATTCGATTGCCTCGTCTTCCGTCATGGGCGGCAATATTCCGGGAAAGCGGGATGCCAGCATTGTTTTGCCGGTTCCGGGAGGTCCGCTCATCAGGACGCTGTGATTTCCTGCGGCAGCGACTTCGAGCGCTCTTTTGGCCTTTTGCTGGCCTTTGACTTCGTCAAAATCGGGATACCGGGGATAAACGTTATCCGTGCCTGAAACATGAGGCGCCAGCACCGGAGTCTCAGGCAAACCATTCAGATGGGCACACACATCCAGCAGGGTTTTTGCTGGCAATATCGTCAGATTGCGCACAAAGGCCGCTTCATCGGCATTGTCGTAGGGCAGGATGAACCCCTGTCTTGATGAAGCTGTATTCGATTTCGCAATGGCGAACGACATGGCCAGTGCGCCCCGAATGGGACGCAGTTCACCGGACAAAGACAGTTCGCCGGCAAATTCGTATTTGTCCAGATGGTCTGTATTGATCTGTTTCGAAGCTGCGAGAATACCCAGTGCGATGGGCAAATCGAAGCGTCCGGATTCCTTGGGCAGATCAGCCGGAGCCAGATTGACCGTGATCCTTCTGGCCGGGAACTCGAATCGGGCATTCTGGATGGCGGCCCTGACTCGGTCCTTGGCTTCCTTGACTTCCGTTTCCGCCAGCCCGACTATCGTAAAAGAAGGCAATCCATTCGCCAGATGCACTTCAACGGTGACTTCAGGCGCGTCCATACCAGCCAGCGCACGGCTTTTGAGGATGGCAAGACTCATTTTTTATCGGATGAAGAAGCGCTTTCGGATTGCTGTATCCGGTTTTCAAGATCGGACAGGCGCTTTTCCAGCATGTTGATGCGGTTTTGCAACTGGACAATCGTCAGTCTCTGGACTTCATATTCTTCAGTGGTGACCAGTTCCAGTTTGGAGACAGCCTGTGTCAATATGGCGCGAACGTTCCGTTCGATATCTTTTGCCGGGGAGCTATCCATGATCTGTCCCAGTTTCGATTGAAGTTCATCCAGTATTTTTTTACTCATTTCATCTCCTTTTCCGGAAAAAGAATGTTTTGAACAATAAGTGGGACAGACGACACAATATTAAAGGATTTTAGACGGATGAGTCTATTTTGGTGGCGCTATTGGCGAGCCTGTTGCGATAAACGTGACTTTTTTACCCGATCCATCGTAAAAAACGCATAAAACGTATGTATGGATTCCTGTTTTTTCGGCTGGCTCAGCAATATTTTTCAGGAACGGTTAGTATATTAATTTCCACGCGGCATGATTTTGATGCCTGCTGAAAATGATATACAGTTACGAATAACTGAGCATCAGCAACAGGCCGATTTCCGGATGCTTTATTATCGGAAGTTGTCCAATTATGCACTTGTTGTGTACTGAAGGATTTTTATGGTTCCTCATTTGGTTACTGCATTGAACGGCCCTCTTCTAGAGCTGGAAAAAACGATTATCGATTCGACGCCTGCCATCGAAAGATGGTTCAGGCTGGAATGGCAGGATCATACGCCGCCATTTTATTGTTCGGTCGATTTGAGAAATGCCGGGTTCAAACTGGCGCCGGTCGATACCAATCTGTTTCCGGGCGGATTCAATAATCTGTCGGTCGAGATGTTGCCGCTGGCTGTGCAGGCGACGATGGCGGCGATCGAAAAGTATTGTCCTGATGCAAAAAATCTTTTGCTGGTGCCGGAAAGTCATACCCGCAATACCTATTATCTCCAGAATATCGCACGCCTGATCAAGATTTTGCGTCAGACGGGGCTGGATGTCCGGATCGGATCGCTTTCGGAAGACATCAAGGAACCGACGCCACTGATCTTGCCCGATGGCACGACCTTGATGATGGAACCCTTGAAACGTATCAATAACGGTCGTCGTGTCGGGGTCGATGATTTCAATCCGTGTACGATTTTGTTAAATAACGATCTTTCTTCGGGGACTCCGGAGATATTGAGGAACGTTTATGAACAAAGTCTGTTTCCGCCCTTGCATGCGGGCTGGACAGTGCGGCGAAAGAGTAATCATTTCGCGGCGTATGACGATGTTGCCAAGCGGTTTTCGAAAATGCTGGGAATCGACCCCTGGTTGCTGAATCCGTTTTTCTCGAAATGCAGTCATGTCAATTTCAGCGAACATGAAGGTGAAGAATGTCTGGCGGCCAGCGTTCATTCCGTTTTGACGAAAATCCGTCGCAAATACAAGCAGTACGGCATCAAGGAAAAACCGTTCGTTATCGTCAAGGCCGATGCCGGCACGTATGGCATGGGTATCATGACCGTGACCGATGCAAGTGAAGTGAAAGATCTGAATCGCAAGCAGCGTAACAAGATGTCTGTCGGCAAGGAAGGCTTGCCGGTACGTGACGTCATCATTCAGGAGGGTGTTCACTCATTTGAACGGGTCGATGAAGCGGTTGCGGAACCGGTTGTTTATATGATCGATCGTTATGTTGTCGGTGGTTTTTACCGGGTCAATGAAAAACGGGATATCAATGAAAACCTGAATGCACCCGGTGCACATTTCGTTCCTCTGGCTTTTGCGCAACAGCATACCATTCCGGACAGAAGCGCCGAACCGGGTACGGCTGCGCCGAACCGTTTCTATATGTACGGAGTCGTGGCCCGTCTGGCACTTCTGGCGGCTTCTATTGAACTGGAAAGAACCGATCCTGACATGCAGGGGTAATCGAATCCTATGGAACTGGCGTTTTTTGCGGACCCGCTTGGCGAGTTCAAGCTTGAAAAAGATTCCACTTTTGCCATGATGGCGGAAGCGGCGAAGCGGGGACATCGTATTGTCGCTTTCGGACAGGGCGATTTTGCGCTTGACAGGGATGAAGTCACGGTCAGGGCATCCCATATCGAGTTGACGGGGAAAGAGGACGCCAGCTGGTTCCGTGTCCTTGAAACCCGAAACCGGCGACTGGAATCGTTTGACGCGGTTATCGTGCGCAAGGACCCGCCTTTCGATGTCGAGTATGTCAACTCGACTTATTTCCTTGAACTGGCGGAAAAAAAAGGTGCAAAAGTTTTCAATCGCCCCGAAGCTATCCGCAGCCATAATGAAAAACTGACGATCGCACAGTTTCCCGAGTTTATCGTACCGACGCTGGTCACCTCCGATGAAAACCGTTTGCGTGCTTTTCATCGGGAACATCATGACGTCATTTTGAAACCCTTGAACGCAATGGGCGGTACGGGTGTTTTTCGTGTCCGTGTAGATGGCATCAATCTCGGCGCCATTATTGAAACGCTGACGGAAAACGGTCATAAAACCGTCATGATGCAGAAATATATTCCCGAGATCGCCAGGGGGGATAAAAGGGTATTGCTGATCAATGGACAGCTTGTTCCCTTTGCTTTGGCGCGAATCCCGCAGAATGGCGAAATCCGTGGCAATCTGGCGGCGGGCGGGCTCGGCAGGGCGCAGCCGCTGTCGAAACGCGACAGGCAAATAGCCGAAACATTGGCGCCCGTTCTGGCCGAAAGGGGATTGTTCCTTGTCGGGCTCGACATTATCGGTGACTGGCTGACCGAAGTGAACGTGACCAGTCCCACCTGTTTTCGGGAAATCACGAGCCAGACCGGATTCGACGTGGCGAGGATGTTTGTCGACGAGCTTGAAAAAACGGTTTGACCGACGGATTTTATTCATTACAATGTATTGAATATGTCAGCTCTTTGATGCCGGATCAAACCGGATGGCTGGCTTTTGATCATAATTGAACGACATTTGGGACGTTCTTCTTTTCACTGATTGACGGGACGAGATGGTAGGCATACTCCTTCTTATGCATGAGCCTTTGGCAGACGCTTTCATGACGACAGCGATGCACCTGTTCGAGGGCGAGCAGGGACGCATTGAGGCAATCGATGTCAAGCCTGACCAGGACATTTGTGAGGTCAACGGAATTGCCATCGAGGCAATAAGGCGTCTCGACGATGGGTCCGGCGTACTGGTTTTGACGGATGTTCTTGGTGGTACCCCCTCCAATTGCTGTCACCAGCTTTCTGCTGAAAACAAGGTTCAGGTTCTGACAGGGGTCAGCCTGCCCATGTTACTCCGGGCGATTACATATCGGCAGAACGATCTGGAAACGGTTATCGAAAAAGCTTTGTCCGGAGGAAAAAACGGAGCGGTTCGTATCGATCCTTGCGAAGACAGCACATCGAAGTAAAGCCGATGGGGCCTTATTTGCCGGAAAAGTTCAATGCATTGTTTATAAACAGAACTTTCGTCCGCTTGCGGTTTAATCTCATTACATACGAATATGGTACAGACGGAACTGGAAATCATTAACAAGCTGGGTTTGCACGCCCGGGCATCTGCCAAACTGACGCAACTGGCATCGAAGTACAGCTGTGAGGTCTGGATGACACGCAACAATCAGCGAATCAATGCCAAATCCATCATGGGAGTCATGATGCTGGCCGCTGGCAAAGGTTCAAAGGTTTTGCTCGAAACGGATGGCGTCGATGAAGAAGAATGCATGGATGCCCTGAAAAAGCTGATCAACAACAAATTTGGTGAAGCGGAATAATTGAATGCAGGCCGGTAAAAATATGGCATCTTTCGCACTGTTCGGAATATCGGTTTCACGCGGCATTTCCATTGGCCGGGCTCATCTCGTTGCCCGTGCGGCCATGGATACCCGGCACTACCTCATTCCCCAGGAAAAGGTGGAGGCGGAAGTGCTTCGCTTGCAGAATGCGCTCGATACTGTCCAGAAAGAGCTGGAAGCGATCTGGACAACCCTGCCGCAGGATGCGCCTGTCGAGCTGGGCGCATTTCTGGATGTGCATGCCATGATACTGGCCGACTCGATGATAGCGAAGGAGCCTTTCAATATCATCCGGACGCGCCGTTACAATGCCGAATGGGCGCTTTTGACCCAGATCGAGGAATTGTCTGCACGCTTCGATAATATCGAAGATCCCTATTTGAGGGAACGAAAAGCGGATATCGAGCAGGTCGCCGAACGGATCATGAAAGTGCTGACCGGCACGCAAACCGATTTCACCCCGGTCATGACTGAACCGGATGGCGAACGCATTGACATGATCGTCGTTGCTTACGACATTTCGCCTGCGGATATGCTTCAGTTCCGGGACGATACGTTCAGCGGTTTTGTCTCAGAAATCGGCGGACGCAATTCGCATGCCGCCATTGTCGCTCGCAGTATCGACACGCCTGCCGTATTCGGTCTGGCCGGGGCATTATCCCTTATCAGACAGGATGACTGGCTGATTGTCGATGCTGATGCGGGAATCGTTATCGTCAATCCGACGTCTGTCGTCCTTGAGCAGTATCGAGCCAGACAGGCTGCACAGGCAAGGGCACGGAAAAAACTGAGCAAACTGAAAAAGACGCCTGCCGTGACAATTGACGGTACTCCTGTCACCCTGCTTGCCAACATCGAATTTCCGGACGATTGCAAGGCCGCACTTGAAAACGGGGCAGTCGGAATCGGCCTGTTCCGGTCAGAATTTCTTTTCATGGGACGCAACGGCAATATCAGCCGGATTCCGGGTGAAGAAGAACAGTTCGAGGCCTATAAAAAAGCGGTTACCCTTATGAAGGGCCGTCCGGTTACCATCCGGACAATCGATATCGGTGCTGACAAACCGCTCGGCACGCCGGAGACGAGTACATTGAACCCGGCGCTGGGCAAACGGGCTATCCGGTATTGTCTGGCAGAGCCCGAGCTGTTTCTTGCCCAGTTGCGTGCCATCTTGCGTGCTTCGGCGTTTGGCCCCGTAAAACTGTTGATCCCGATGCTGGTGCACGCTTTTGAAATCGACCAGACGCTGGCTTTCATTGAAGAGGCGAAGGCGCAGCTACGTGAAGCGAAAATCAAATTCGACGAGAAAATCCAGATCGGTGCCATGGTGGAAGTGCCAGCGGCCATTCTGGGATTGCCGATGTTCACGTCCCGCCTCGATTTCATTTCGATCGGTACAAACGACCTGATCCAGTATGCATTGGCAATCGACCGGGTCGATCCCGAGGTCGCCCATCTTTATAATCCATTGCATCCGGCCATTCTGACAATGTTGTCGATGACGATCTGGGCGGCGGACAAGGCAAATATTCCGGTGTCCATTTGCGGCGAAATGGCGGGTGACGCTCATTTGACGCGGCTGTTGCTCGGTATGGGCTTGCGCGAGTTTTCAATGCACCCGGCCCAGCTCCTGAATGTCAAACAGGAAATTCTTTCAAGCAACATGAAATTGCTGAAACCGAAGGTGGACAAGGTATTGTCGCTGGTGGAAGAAGCGGCTATCGAAGAGGCGGTCCAGCAATTACAGCTTGAAAAAACTGCCGATCAAAGTTAAAAAAGGTTTTCATACAGAAAAATAGTATGAGCTTGTTTGTGTGCCGGTTTGACGATATGAAATGACTTCGTTATGCTAGCGATATTGCGCCGATTTGAACGAGACAGCTTGCGGGCGCAAAAGGGGATCCTGAATAAATAAATACGGCTAAAGCGAGCTTGGATGCAAGCCCGATATGCTGACGCTATTGGGCTTCTTTTTTATCAGGAACAGGTTAACGGAATGATCGTTGCAACAAAGCCTGGCGATCATCGATTAAGACAGAATTTTCATGCCATCAGTTGGAATCGTTTCACCACAATCCATGCATTTTGCCGAACCGCTTGTTTTGCAGAGCGGGGCGTCGATTTCGGATTACACACTGGTATATGAGACATATGGTGAACTGAATGCGGATAAAACGAATGCCGTTCTGGTTTGCCATGCCTTGAATGCCTCACATCACGTCGCCGGTTATTATGTCGACAATCCGAAAGACACCGGTTGGTGGGACAATATGGTCGGGCCCGGTAAAGCGGTCGACACAGACCGTTTCTTTGTAATTGGAGTCAACAATCTGGGATCGTGTTTCGGATCGACCGGGCCGATGGATATCAATCCCGAGACCGGTAAGCCGTATGGCGCCAATTTCCCGGTTCTGACTGTCGAAGATTGGGTCGATGCGCAGGCCAGACTGGCGGACGCATTGGGTATAGACTGTTTTGCTGCCGTTATGGGAGGCTCGCTCGGTGGCATGCAGGCACTGGCATGGACCATGCAATATCCCGACCGTGTCCGTCATGCTGTCATCATCGCTTCGACTGCTCGCCTGTCTGCCCAGAATATCGCATTCAATGATGTGGCCCGTCAGGCCATTCTCTCCGATCCGGATTTTCATGGCGGCGATTTTTACGCGCATGGTGTCGTGCCGAAGAACGGCTTGCGTGTCGCCCGCATGGTCGGTCATATCACTTACCTTTCCAACGACGACATGTCGGAAAAGTTCGGTCGTGACCTTCGTTCGGGTGAATACAAGTTCGGTTATGGTGTCGAGTTCGAAATCGAATCCTACCTGCATTATCAGGGTGAGAAGTTCTCGGCCTATTTCGACGCCAATACGTATTTGCTGATTACGCGCGCGCTTGATTATTTCGATCCGGCTGCGCAGTATGGAGGCGACCTCGACAAGGCTTTGGCAGGAACGAAAGCGGATTATCTGCTGGCTTCGTTTACGACAGACTGGCGTTTTTCTCCTGAATGCAGTCGTGCGATTGTCCGTTCACTGGTCAGTAATGGCAGAAAAGTCACATATGCGGAAATCGACGCGCCACACGGGCATGACGCTTTTCTTCTGGAAGACTCGCGTTACCATAAAGTGGTCCGGTCTTATTATGAGCGTATCTGGCAGGAAATTAACGGAGGCATACGGTCATGAATATGCCTAAACTGAAAAATCTGCGGGCAGACCTCGCTTTCATTTCCAGCTGGGTCAAGGACGGTGCTCATGTGCTCGATCTGGGGTGTGACGATGGGGCAATGCTTGAATATCTTCAGAAGACGAAAAACTGTACCGGTTATGGCGTCGAAATCGACGATTTGAAAATTCCCGGATGCGTTCTTCGCGGTATCAGTGTCATTCAGCACAATCTTGAAAAGGGATTGCCCTTTTTCAAGGACGATTCGTTCGATACGGTTTTATGTCTTTCGGCCTTGCAGATGATGCAGCATGTTGAAGGGTTGTTGCGTGAAATGGCCAGGGTTGGCAATGAAGCGATCGTTTCTTTTCCGAATTTCGCCTACTGGCCCCATCGTTTTTCATTGTTGGGTGGCAAAATGCCGGTTTCGCTGGAATTGCCTTATGAATGGTATGACACGCCCAATCTGAGATGCGCAACGCTGAAGGATTTCGAAAATCTGGCCGATCTGGTCGGGTGGAAGGTAGCCGATTGCGTGGCCTTGCATGACGGCAAACCGGTGACTTTCATGCCGAACTGGCGGGGCAGTCTTGCCGTTTTCCGGCTTCAGAAGAAAATTAATTCCAAACGCACATAATGTCCCTCGATAAAAAATGGAAAGCCATACTCGATCCGCGTTTGCTGATCTGTGTGTTCCTTGGCTTTTCATCCGGATTGCCCTTGTTTATCCTGCTGACGCTTTTGCAGGCATGGCTGACGAAATCCGGTCTTTCCATCAAATCGCTTGGGCTCTTTGCCCTTGTCATGTTTCCTTATACATGGAAATTCCTGTGGGCACCTCTGATGGACCGCTATTCCTTTCCATTGCTGGGCCGGCGTCGGGGCTGGATGGCATTGACCCAGATTTTGCTTTTTTTCTGTATCGGTTTTCTGGGGTGGCTCGATCCTGTCACGGAATTGACGATGGTTGCCATCCTGACGACTGTGATCGCATTTCTTTCGTCAAGTCAGGACATCGTCGTGGATGCCTTCCGGCGTGAACTCTTGCCGGATGAGGAACAGGGGCTGGGCAGTGCGATTCACGTGAATGCCTATCGCGTGTCGGGAATGGTTCCCGGCGCATTGTCGCTTATTCTGGCCGATATGATGAGCTGGTCCGGCGTTTTCTGGGTAACGGCTGCCTTCATGCTGCCCGGCCTGATTTGCACGCTCGTCATCAGTGAACCGAAAATTCATGGCGCGCCACCGAAAACCATCCGTGAAGCGGTCGTGCTGCCTTTCACGGAATTCATCGGGCGGGCTGGCTGGAAAAGCGCCTTGTTCATTTTATCGTTCATTTTCCTGTACAAGCTGGGCGACAGTCTGGCGACTGCGCTGGCGACCAAATTCTATCTGGATCTGGGATTTACGATGACCCAGATCGGCGTGATTGCCAAGACAACCGGATTCTGGGCAAGTCTTATCGGCGGCCTTTTGGGCGGCATATGGATAATCGGGCTGGGAATCAACCGGGCCTTGTGGGTCTTCGGCGCCGTTCAGGCGCTGGCTATTCTCGGATTTTCATGGATGTCGCTGGAAGGCCCCAATCCGATGTTGCTTGCCGCCGTGATCGGTTTCGAGGCATTTGGCGTCAGTCTCGGTACAGCCGCGTTTGTGGCTTATATTGCAACGACAACGGATGAACGTTATACGGCGACACAATTTGCGCTGTTCACCAGTCTTGCTGCCGTTCCAAGGACGTTTATCAATGCGTCTGCCGGGTATATCGTGGATCAGACAGGCTGGTTCATGTTTTTCAACCTGTGCTTCATTCTGGCGTTACCGGGCATGATGTTGTTGCCAAAAATTGCGCCCTGGCGACAAAAACGGCATTTGGCACAAGAACAATAAAAAAATTTCCACGATGAGTGTAAAATTTCCGATTTGAAAAATAAATCGCTTGTTGCCTGATTTTTATGGCAATAATCAGGCAACAGACGGATGGCATCCCCCACCGGCAGGGATGAACATTCGAAAATGAATTGAAAATGGGAGAAAGTATGGCGCAGGAATTTTTGGAAATGCCCGACAAGGACGGTTTCTTTGGTGAATTTGGCGGGCAGATGATTCCGCCTGAATTGAAAGCGGTGATGGATGACATCGCCAACGCTTATGAAGAGGTTCGCAACTCCAGGGAATTTCAGGATGAACTGTCCGATCTTTACACCCATTATGTCGGTCGCCCGAGCCCTATATTCTATGCAAAAAGACTGACAGAACGTCAGGGCGGCGCACGTATCTTTTTGAAGCGTGAAGACCTGAACCATACCGGTGCGCACAAGATCAATCACTGTCTGGGACAGGCACTGTTGGCCAAGCATATGGGCAAGACAAAAGTGATCGCCGAAACCGGTGCCGGACAGCATGGTGTGGCCATGGCAACGGCGTGTGCGCTGGTCGGTATCCCATGTGAAATCCATATGGGTGAAATCGATATCGCAAAAGAACACCCCAATGTCACCAAGATGAAAATTCTGGGATGTAATCTCATTGCGGTTACCCGCGGTACCAAAACGCTGAAAGACGCTGTCGACAGTGCCTTTGAGGAATACCTGAAAGATCCGAAAAACTTCCTGTATGCTATCGGTTCCGTTGTGGGGCCTCATCCGTTCCCGAAAATGGTACGGGACTTCCAGAGTATTGTCGGCAAGGAAGCCCGTGAACAGTTTTTGCAGAGGGAAAACAAACTGCCGGATGTCGTGACGGCCTGTGTCGGTGGCGGTTCGAATGCGATCGGTATTTTTACTGAATTCCTGCCGGATGAATCCGTGAAACTGGTCGGTATCGAGCCTGCCGGTAAAGGATTGGATACGCCGGATCATGCTGCTACCTTGAGCCTTGGCACGAAGGGAACGCTCCACGGTTTCAAATGCTATAACCTGCAGGATGAAAAAGGCAATCCATTGCCGGTTTATTCGATTGCGTCCGGACTCGATTATCCGGGTGTCGGCCCTCAGCACTGCTATCTGAAAGATATCGGCCGCGTCCAGTATGAAGCGATTACAGACGAGGAATGTCTGGACGCTTTCCTTGTTTTGTCGCGTATTGAAGGCATTATTCCAGCGCTGGAAAGCTCCCATGCCGTGGCTTATGCGATGAAAGTCGCCAAAGAACTCGGTCCGGACAAAACCATTCTGGTCAATCTGTCCGGAAGAGGCGACAAGGACGCTGACTTTATCGCCAATTATCTGGGCATCAACTGATCAGATTTTTGCGTCGTACCGTATCGTCAGGGGAGCGTGGTCTGAAAACCGCTCTCCCTTGTAGATGTCGGCTGAAACCGCTTTTTTCGCAATACCCGGTGTAGCGATCTGGTAATCGATTCGCCACCCGACGTTTTTTGCGTAAGCCTGACCGCGATTGCTCCACCATGTATAGGCCTCACCGGTCGTATCCGGATGCAGGAGGCGATAAACATCCACCCATCCCAGTTCATCGAATACATCGGTCAGCCACGCCCGTTCTTCGGGCAGAAAACCGGAATTTTTCTGGTTGCTCTTCCAGTTTTTCAGGTCGATTTCCTTGTGGGCTATATTCCAGTCGCCGCAAATGACGAATTCGCGGCCACTGTCTTTCAGTTTTTTCAGGTATGGATAGAATTCATCCATGAAACGGAATTTGGCTTCCTGTCGCTCAGGTGAAGAGGAACCGGAGGGGGCATAGAGCGAGACAAGGCTGAAATCCCTGAAGTCGCACTGGAAATAACGTCCTTCCGCGTCGAATTCCTTGCTGCCGAAACCGTTTTCGATCTTGTCGGGCATTGTTTTCGTGTAGATGCCTGTTCCTGAGTAGCCCTTTTTTTCCGCGCATTCAAAGTAGCCCTGATAACCGTCAGGTGTGGCGACTTCGGGCGTGATATCACAGGACTGGGCCTTGATTTCCTGAAGGCAGACGAAGTCTGAACCGGAGCGGTTCATCCAGTCGAGAAATCCTTTTTTGACGGCGGAACGGATACCGTTGAGATTGACGGAAGTAATGGAGAACATGAGTGTCATGAATATCTGAAAGTACACATGATACTAAAAATAAAACGAACACGTGCGAGCTACCTCTCCGATTGATGACACGTTACAATATCGATGTTCTTTTTGAGAGATTGGGGATTGAAGTGAGTCAGTTAAGAGAAGAGTTTATCCGCTTTGCAGTTGACTGCGGAGTGTTGCGTTTCGGGGAATTTATCACCAAGGCAGGCAGAACGTCTCCGTATTTTTTCAATGCGGGTTTGTTCAATGACGGACAGTCGCTGGGGACACTGGCCGATTATTATGCCGATACCTTGCTGGAATCCGGTGTTTCTTTCGACATGTTGTTCGGCCCTGCCTACAAGGGCATTCCGCTCGTGGCGGCTGTTGCAATATCTCTGGCCAGAAAAGGCCGCAATGTCCCGTTTGCATACAATCGCAAGGAAGCAAAGGATCATGGCGAGGGCGGTGTGATTGTCGGCGCGCCTTTGAAAGGCAAGGTCGTGATCATCGATGACGTGATTTCGGCAGGCACATCTGTCAATGAATCTGTCAATATCATCCGGAATGCAAATGCGACTCCGGGAGTTGTTCTGATTGCACTGGACCGGATGGAACGTTCCGGGAAGGATGACGCCTTGTCTGAACTGTCCGCCGTTCAGGAAGTACAGAAGGCATACGATATGCCAGTCCTTTCCATTGCCAATCTGGATGACCTGCTGGGCTATCTCGCCAAAGCGGGTGCTTCCCCGGAAATGAACCAGTACCAGAAGGCGGTCAAGGCGTATCGCGACAAATACGGTTCAGTAAACTGATGAAAAAAGCCCCTTAAAAGGGGCTTTTCTTTTATGTCAGACAGCTTGTTTGAGCTTGTTCCGGGCGGAACAGACAGGGCAGTCGGGATTGCGGTCGATCCCGATCCTTGTCCATTCCATTGTCAATGCATCGAGCAGAAGCAGGGAACCTGCCAGAGACGTGCCGATACCGGCGGCGAGTTTCAAGGCTTCGGCTGCCTGCATGGTGCCGATAATCCCGACCAGCGGTGCGAAAACGCCAACCTGCGCGGCTTTCAGATCCTCGAAATGCTGGTCTTCCGAAAACAGGCAGGCGTAACAGGGGGAATCATCACGCCGTGGATCGTAAACCGAGATTTGCCCGTCGAACTGGACGACGGCACCGGATACAAGTGGAACGCCAGCGGCCATGCAGGCGCGATTGACAATCAGGCGTGTTTTGAAATTGTCGGTGCAATCAAGAACGACATCCGCAGTCCTGACGAGTTCGGGCAAAGACGTTTCATCCATCCGATCGGTTATGGTAACAATATCGATCGTCGGGTTAATGCCGGTCAGTGTCTGTTTTCCTGATTCAGCCTTGTTTTTGCCGATCCGGTCTGTTGAGTGAAGTATCTGGCGCTGAAGGTTGGTCAATTCCACCTGATCGTTGTCGACCAGTGTCAACTTGCCGAAACCGCCGGAAGCCAGATACATGGAAGCAGGGGAGCCGAGTCCACCTGCCCCGATCACCAGAACATGCGAGTTGGCAATTTTATCCTGACCTTCGTAACCAAGATCTTTCAGCAATATGTGACGCGAGTAGCGTACTTCCTGTTCTTCATTCATCACTTTTGACCTTTGCCGGTTTATTTTTTCCTGGTTTCGTCGTTTTTCTTTTCTTCCGGTTTGACTTTGGAAAGCTGAACCGGTTTCCCTTTCAGGTGGTTCAGTGCCTGCATCAGCTGGAAGTCTTTTTTCGTGCCGTATTCGATCGGCTTGTATTTCTTGGCCGATTCCAGCAGCTTGATTTCTTCGTCCTGATTCAAGCGGTCTTCGTTCTTGACTTCATCCGTGCCATTCGTCAGGTGCTTCGACAAATCGGCTTCACGAAGGCGCAGTCCATTGATTCCATCGCCTTCTGCCGTTTCATCGACCATCAGGTCCGGTACGATACCTTTTGCCTGAATGGAGCGGCCGCTTGGTGTGTAATAACGGGCGGTCGTCAGCTTGACTGCCGTATCTTTCGAAAGGGGGCGAATCGTTTGTACGGACCCTTTGCCGAATGTCTGGGTACCCATAATAGTGGCGCGTTTGTGATCCTGCAGAGCACCGGCAACGATTTCAGAAGCGGAAGCCGAGCCGATATTGACCAGTACGACGACCGGAACGTTCTTGATCTGGGCTGGCAGTTTTGCCAGAGGGTCATTCAGGGTTCTGCCTGCATAATATTCCGGACGGGCGTAAAAGACCGCCTTTGATTCCGGCAATTGGCCGTTGGTCGAAACAACGACCGAATCCTGTGGCAGGAATATGGATGCCACGCCGATCGCTCCCGGCAGGATGCCGCCCGGATCGTTTCTCAGATCGAGAACGACACCTTTGATCTTCGGATTCTTGGCATAGAGCTTGCTAATGTGCGTGACGAGGTCTTCAACAGTCGGTTCCTGGAACATGGAGACCCGCAGCCATGCATATCCGGGTTCGATCATTTTCGATTTCACGCTTTTGACCTGGATTTCTTCACGGACAAGCGTAATAACGATGGGTTTGTTGACGTTTTTACGGGCAATCGTGAGCGTGATTTTCGTATTGGGATCGCCGCGCATTTTCTTGACTGCCGCGTCGAGTGTCATATCCTTGACAGATACGCCATCCAGTTTGGTGATCAGATCGCCCGGCTTGATGCCTGCACGGTAGGCAGGTGTGTCTTCGATAGGTGAGATGACCTTGACGTAACCGTCTTCGGTGCCGACTTCAATGCCCAGACCGCCGAATTTGCCCTGAGTCCCTTCTTTCAATTCCTGGAGGGCTTTCTTGTCGAGATAGGCCGAGTGGGGGTCAAGTGAAGCCACCATGCCTGAAATGGCATCAGTCAGCAGTTTCTTGTCTTCGACCGGTTCGACATAGTCGGATTTGATCAATCCGAATACATCGGCAAGTTGTCTCAATTCATCAAGCGGCAAAGGTGCCGTCTGCTTTTGGGCCATGGCGGAGAATTGTACCGACGCGAAAACGCCGATGATCACTCCGAGAACTACCAGCAGAATGTTACGAAATTTATTACGCATGTATCACCTAGTCGATATCCAGTCCGAAGGGTTTAAAGCATGTCCACTACGTCGCAATTCGAAGTATAACCCGGTTTCCCCGTTTTCACCGCTGTTGCCCGCGGTAGCGACGGTCTCGCCGCTGCCGACAGTATCTCCTACCCGTTTGTTCAGGGTTTGAGCATTTCCGTAAATCGTCATGTAATGATCACCGTGGTCGATAATAATCAATCTGCCGAAACCGCGAAGGGTGTCGGCAAAGATAACCTTGCCGCCTGCAACGGAATGGACGGGGGCACCTGCCGATGTTTTGATAAAGATGCCTTTCCAGCTCGGGCCGTCAGCGCGTTTCATGCCATATCTGGCGGTAATGGTTCCCTGTACAGGCATTCTCAAAGAGCCACGTTTCTTGCCGAATGCGCTTGCAGTATCGGCTTTATAAGGCGTTTCCCTGACGATTTCAGCCTGTGATTCCTGTTTTTGAGGACGGGATTGGGTTTTTCTGGCCTGTTTCGTCTGTCTCGATTGTTTTGCCTGTTTTCTGGCCTGTTGTTCGGCAAGACGTGCTTGTGCCGCCCTTTTTTCAGCCGCTTTTCGTTGCTCTTCAATCTTTCTGGACAAACGGTCGACCAGACCACCCAGACGTTTTTCATCCTGTGCGAGACGTTCGGCTTCTTTTTTCTGGTTGCTTAACTTGTCGGAGAGCTGGGCGACAAGAGCGGCGTGCCGGGCTTTTTCCTTTTCAAGAACCTGTTTTTGTTCGCTTGTCTTGCTGGCGATTTTATCCAGTTCCTGCTTTGTTTCTTTTGTTTCCGACTTTTTGGCATCGACTGCCTTGATATTCTGGCGAAGGGATGCGATCAGTTGCGAGTATGCCGTCGAATAGTAGTTCATGTATTGCATTTCGCGGCTGATCCGGTTCGGGTTGTCACCGGAAAACAGCAGTTTCATCCGGTCTTCACCGCCTGAAACATATTGTTGTTGCATCAGTTTTGCCAGTTGTTTTTGTTGTTTGGCAACGGTTGCCGTCAGCTGTGCCTGTTCGGAAGAAAGCTGGGTCAGTTTGTTTTCAGTTACCGCTTTTTTCTGTCCGAGCTCTGCCAGCGAACGTTCGGTAGTCGATATGGCTTTCTGGGATTGGGTCAACGCTTCGCTGGCCTTGCCTTTTGCGACTTCGGTTTTCCCGATTTCCTTTTTCAGGGTATTCAATCGGGTGTGGACTTTTTTCTGTTCGGTTTCGGCGGCCTGTTTCTGTCTGGCCGTGTCACCTGCTTTTTTTGAGGTCGTTTTTGACTTGCCACGTTTAGATGCGGCTTTTTTATTGACCTGTTTCTGCTGCTTGGTTGAGGTCGCTTTTTGCTTTGCGTGAACAGTCAGCGACGAAGCTGTCGCGTAGACAAGCAGGAAGAGGAAAAAGAGTGCTTTTTTCATGCATTTTGCGAGGCAAAATTGAATCGGATCATTTTGCCTCAAAAAGGTAAGGATCGCAAAATTAACTTGCGCTGCCCTGTGCTTCCACTTCCTGCAAGGCTTCGGCGATTTGTGCCGGATCGCCCAGGAAATAATGACGTATCGGTTTCAAATCGTCATCCAGTTCGTAAACAAGGGGCTGGCCGGTCGGTATGTTCAAAAGGGCGATATCCTTGTCGCTGATGCCATCCAGTTCCTTGATCAGGGCACGCAGGCTGTTGCCGTGGGCAGCAACGAGAATGCGTTTTCCTTTCCGGATTTCAGGTGCGATCGATTCAATCCATAAAGGTTTGACGCGAGCGACTGTGTCTTTCAGACTTTCGGTCAGCGGAATCTGTTCACGTTTCAAGGTTGCATAAGCGGGGTCATTATAGGAAGTTCTCGGATCGCCCGGATGGAGCGCATCGGCGGCTATTTCGTAGCTTCTGCGCAACATATGAACCTTGTGTTCGCCGTATTTTTTGGCGGTTTCGGCCTTGTTCAGGCCCTGAAGCGCACCGTAATGACGTTCATTCAAACGCCAGTCGCATACTACCGGAACCCACATCAAATCCATTTCATCAAGCACGATCCACAGTGTTCTGATGGCTCTTTTCAGTACTGAAGTGTAAGCCAGGTCAAACTCGAAACCTGCTTCCCGCAAGACGCGGCCAGCGGCTCTGGCTTCTTTCTTGCCTCTTTCCGTCAGGTCCACATCGGTCCAGCCGGTAAACCGGTTCTCGAAATTCCAGATGGACTGCCCATGCCGCATGAAAACAATTTTATGCATAATCGAAATGAATATAAGTTATCTCGAATGTCTCGTGTCTTTCTATTTTATAATGTATCAGTTTGATTATCGTTGACTTCTAGCAGGTATATCTCGTGAATTTTATTAAAGACAACATTTTTTGGATTTGTGTAGCCTTGTATTGTATCGGTGCGCTGGTGTGGCCTTATATCCGGAAGGGAGCAAAAATCTCTCACGCCGAAGCCACAAAAATGATCAATAAGGGAAAAACGACTATTATAGATGTCCGTGATGTGAAGCAGTATCAGGCCGGACATATTTTGAATGCGGTTCATGTTCCTTTGACCGGTCTTGAAGAAAGACTTCCAAAACTTGATAAATTCAAGGGCCAGACTATTATTGTCGTCGATGAGGCAGGAAAGGAGGCCGGGAAAGCGGCAGCCATACTGAAAAAAGCTGGCTTCAAGCCGGTCAACAGCCTGTCTGGCGGTATGAATAAATGGGTCAGTGAAGGTTTGCCTGTAACCAAATAAACAGATGAGAAGGGAATACGGATATGACGGCTAATGTCGTGATGTACAGCACAACGGTTTGCCCTTATTGCCGCATGGCGGAACAGTTGCTGAAAAACCGCGGGGTAACGGAGATCAAAAAAATCCTGATCGACAATGATGAAAAACTGCGTGCTGAAATGATGGAAAAAACCAGCCGGCGTACGGTGCCGCAAATTTTTATCGGCGATACGCATGTCGGCGGTTTCGACGATCTTTCAGCATTGGACAAAGCCGGCGAACTGATGCCGCTGCTTGAAAAAGCTTAACCATTTTATAAAACCAATCCGGAGTAAATATGTCTTCCGAGGCTACTCAACCAGTTTTTCATATTCAAAGCGTTTATTTAAAAGACTTGTCTCTTGAACAACCCAATTCCCCGGCCATTTTTCTGGAAAAGCAAATGCCGGAACTGGAAGTGGCGATCAATGTCGGTTTCGAACCACTGGGTGAAACGACTTTCGAATCGACGGTAACGGCAACCGTAACGGCAAAAATCGGTGACAAGACCGCTTATCTGGTTGAAGGTAAACAGGCAGGGATTTTTGAAATACGCGGTATTCCGAAAGAAGCGATGGACCAGATCCTTGCCATTTCATGTCCTTCCATTATTTATCCTTATCTGCGTTCGAATATTGCCGACATGATTTTACGGGCCGGTTTCCCTCCGGTTCATCTTGCAGAAATCAATTTCGAAACCTATTTCCAGGATCGTATGCAGGCTCAGGAGCAGGCACAGGAAACGGCAAACGAAGCAAAACCACACTGATAAAGTTCCTTCAGTTTTAAAACGGGACGACAGAAAATGAACATTACTGTTCTTGGTGCGGGAGCATGGGGAACCGCTATTGCCATTCATCTGGCAAAGCGGCATTCGGTCATGCTCTGGGACCGCAATAAAAAGGTCGTTAGTGAAACAGTCCAGACACGTCAGAATATGACGGGTTTGCCGGGTTTTACCCTGCCTGAATCAATCATACTGACTTCCCGTTTCGAAGATGCCGTCGCTCATGGTTCAGGCTCGGATGCATTGACGATCATTGCCACGTCCGTTTCAGGTTTGCGTTCGGTTTCCGGCAGGCTGAAAGATAGCGGGGTCATCAATCTGATCTGGCTGTGCAAGGGTTTTGAGGAAAATACCGGTCTGTTGCCGAATCAGGTTGTTGCGCAAACGCTCGGCAGTCAGGTCGATATGGGCGTATTGTCGGGTCCGTCATTTGCTCAGGAAGTCGCTGCCGGTTTACCCTGTGCATTGACCGTTGCATCCATGTCGATGTCACTGCGAAAAATCGTGGTGGAAGCAGCCAACGGCGGCAATATGCGCATTTATTCCAGTGATGATGTCACCGGTGTTGAAGTCGGTGGGGCTGTCAAAAATATTCTGGCCATAGCAACGGGTATGTCCGATGGGGTGGGTTTTGGAATGAATGCCCGTGCAGCCCTGATTACGCGTGGTCTGGCCGAGATTACCCGGCTTGGAGTCGCTCTTGGGGGAAGGCCTGAAACCTTTATGGGGCTGACGGGAATGGGGGATCTCATTTTGACCTGTACTGGCGATTTGTCACGCAATCGTCGTGTCGGTCTTGAAATGGCAAAAGGCAAGACGCTTGAAACGGTCATTGCCGAGCTGGGGCACGTTGCCGAAGGCGTCCGTTGTGCCCAGACTGTCCGGATGCTGGCGGCCAAGGCCGGTGTGGAAATGCCGATTACGAATGCGGTTGTAGGTGTTTTGTTCGACAAGGTATCGATCAAAAGTACGGTATCCCAGCTGCTTGCCCGTCATGTTCGCGATGAAGCGGATACTCTTTATCTGAAAGAACCGTAAAACGGCGGTTCTTTCAGTGTCTTTTTATCAGTCCGCTTCATTTGACGGATGCAGAAGAACCAGATTCCACAGTTTTTTGACTTCGTTGACCTGATCGGTGACTTCATCGGGTTCAACCTTGGCCTGATCGGCTCCCTGCATGCGTATTTCGTGTTGCCGCTTTCTGAACTGCCGGTAAATGGCGGATACTTTTTCGCCTGCCTCTTCAGGAATCAGATTGAGTTTTTCACTCATCTTCAATAACGCGATATTGCCGAAATTGTCTGTCAGTTCGGGATATTCGCGTGAATATTCAAGCACGAGGTATTGAACGATGAATTCAATGTCGATCATCCCTCCTGCATCATGTTTCAGATCGAAAAGGGTCGACCGGTTAGGGTGGCTCTCGTGAATTTTTTCACGCATTTTCAAAATTTCCTGCCTGAGCCATTGCCGGTCCCGTGGCTGGCGCAGTATCCGGTCACGCAATGCCTCAAACCGCTTGCCGATATTTTCGTCTCCTGCACAGAATCGGGCACGGGTCAACGCCTGATGTTCCCATGCCCATGCCGATTCTGCCTGATAACGTTCGAAAGAATCGATGGAAGAGACCATCAGGCCGCTGGCACCGTCGGGGCGCAAGGCAATGTCGATATCGAACAGGATGCCTGCCGATGTCGAACTGGTCATCCATGTAATGAAGCGCTGTGCCAGTCGTGCGTATAGCATCGGAGCGTCGGGATGGTCGTCGTCGTACAAAAAGATCAAATCCAGATCGGAAGCATATCCCAGTTCCTTTCCACCCAGCTTGCCGTAAGCGATGACAGCAAAACGGGGGATATCCCTGTGGCGTTTTGGCATCGCAAGCCATACTTCCTTCAAGGCGGTTTCAACGATGATGTCCGCCAGCCTGGACAAATGATCGGCCAGTCTCTCGACTGTCAATCCACCCGCCAGATCCTGTGCCAGAAAACGGAACAGCTGGGCATGATGGGCTTCGCGCAGGGTATCCATCATCAGTTCGGTGTCTCCCCGTTGCAATTCGAGTTGCTGTTCCAGTTCGGCCGTGAAAGAAGGCCAGTCGGGTGGCGCCAGCAGTGTTCTGGCATCAAGCAATTCATCCAGCAGGATCGGATGGCGTGTCAGATAGCGGGCAGCCCATTCGCTGGCATCGAGCATGCGTATCAACCGTTGTGTCGCTGCCGGAAATTCAGTCAGAAGCGATAGATATGCCGTACGGCGGGAAATCGATTCAAGGAAGTCGAGAAGCCGGCCCAGTGTGACGACTGGCGCATGGCTGCTTTTCAGCAGTTCCGGCAGTGTGGTGTTGATAAAGGTAACCAGTCTGGTTCGGGTACTGTCTGAAAGGGATTGAATACGATTGGTTTTCCAGAATGACAAAAGTCGTCTTGCCGCATTGTCGGCTTCAGCGAAACCGAACGATTCCAGTTTTGTCTGGATAGAATGAATCTGTTCATCTTCCGACTGGGAAGAAAGCAGCGGTTGCGGAATAACCGGTTTCGAGTTGTCTTCCTTCGAGGATTTGTCACTGAATATTTCATCGAACTGTGACGATACAAAGCTTCTGTGCTTTTTCAGCTCATCAAGCAGTTCTGAAGTGGTTTCCATTCCCATCGAGTTGGCAATCAGGAGAAGCTCGTTTTCATTGGCAGGCAGGGAATGGGTTTGGGCATCGTCGAGATACTGGATACGGTGTTCCAGATTACGAAGGAAAGTGTATGAATCGAGCAGGGCATTCGCAATGTCGTCATCAAGCTGTCTTTTTTCGACCAGAATATGAAGGATGTTCCGGGTTGATTTGTCTTGCAAGGCAGGTTCTCTTCCACCCCGGATAAGCTGGAACATCTGGGCCAGAAATTCAATTTCCCGTATGCCACCGCGTCCCAGTTTGACGTTGTTGCTGCGTTCGGGGTGAAGCTTTTCCTGCCGGATGACGTCTGCACGAATCTGCTGGTGCAGGTTCCGGATGGCATCGATGACACTGAAATCCAGATACCGGCGATAAATGAATGGATGCACGATTTCCTGCAGCGCCCGGATATCATCCGGATTGCCGGTTATCGGACGTGCCTTGATCCAGGCGTATCTTTCCCATTCTCGTCCCTGAACGATCAGATATTGCTCGACCATATTGGTGCTGGCTACAAGAGGGCCGGACTCTCCGTTGGGTCTCAAGGCCATATCGACGCGGAAAGTGAAGCCGTCTTCGGTAATTTCCGAGAGAGCCTTGATGAACCGTTTGCCCAGCCGGGTAAAAAATTCCTGATTGGAAAGCGGACGTTGTCCCGGTTCAGTCGTTTTTGTTTCCCCGTTTTCGGGATAAACGAAGATGAGGTCGATATCTGACGAAACGTTCAGTTCTCCCCCCCCAAGTTTCCCCATTCCGAGAATAATCATTTCCTGAGGTGTGCCAGAATGGGCTCCGATCGGTGTACCGTGAGCGGCTGTCAATTCTTCGGAAAGTGTTTTCAGATGGGTACGGATGGCGAATTCGGCAAATCGCGTCATCGTTTCGACGACTTCCGATAAATCGGCTTTTCCGGACAGGTCGCGTTCAATGATGGCGCATATCAGTAGGTTTCTCAGGCGCCGCATCGCTCTCGGCAAAGGATAGCCATCGTCCATTTCGCGCTTTAACAGGGCTTCAAGATTCAGCCGGTTCAATGGTTGAGTAATGAGCGACTGGATTTTCGCTGTCCGTTTTTCACGGCTGGCATTCATCCAGTGCATGTAAAAATGGGACGCCTGTTCTGCAGGAATGAGGGATGGCTTCATATTTTGTAACATCGGGTAAATATCGTTTCATGAAGGTATCGCAATCAATATTCTTCATGATTGATTAAATAATCGGTATGCCGTTGTGGTATTTTACGTTTATTAACGCTAATTCTTCTATCTAATGCAGCCTGATCGGCAAGAAAATCAGAATAAACACGAATCCCGGAGCGCATGGTGGTCACGTTCCGCGGATGCTTTTGCCGATTTCGCTTATCGCTACCAGACGATCATCAAGGTGGCGCTGGTCGTATTTTTCATTTTTTATTTTGCTTTCGCAGCGATTTTTCTCGGCCTGCGCTATGTCGTTTTGCCTCATGTCAATGAATATAAGACAGAAATAGAAAAGCTGGCGAGCGAATCGATCGGAAAGAACGTCCGGTTTTCGAAAATCACTGCTTCCTGGTATGGCTTGCAACCGAAAGTCGACCTTGAAAACGTGACGCTTTCAGACGATCGTGGCAAGGAATATGTCAGGCTGAAAAATGTTTCAGCGGTTGTTTCATGGTGGTCTGTGCCACTGATGGATTTGAGACTGGCTTCTCTTGTCGTCGACAAACCGGATATCAATATTTCCAGAGACAGGGACGGCAGGTTTTACGTTGCCGGTATTCTTGTCGATCCGGAAAAGCAAACTGAAAGTGGCGTCGCCGACTGGATTTTAAAGCAGCATGAAATCATTGTCAGGGATGGAGCCATTCACTGGAAAGACGATTTCAGGCATGCCGCCGAATTGAATCTGGACCAGTTCAACTTCGCTATGAAAAACCGTGGCCGAAAGCATCGATTCCGGCTCACTGCCGTTCCGGATGCGCATATTGCCGATTCCATCGATATCCGGGGCAATTTGTCTCACCCCCGGTTTGAAAAGAAAGTATCCGATGTTTCAAAATGGAAAGGCGATCTGTATGTTGCCTTGCCCAACCTCAACGCCGACCAATGGAAAAAATACGTCGATCTTCCGGTCGAACTGGACGGGGGAACGGGTTCCATACAGGTATGGGCCGGTGTAGATAAATCCCGATTGACGGAAATTTCTGCAGAGCTTGATCTGAAAAACCTGAAACTCAGGTTGCGAAAAGATCTTCCTGTACTCGATCTGGCTTTTGCGACAGGCCGGTTCGATATGAAAAGGCTGGTGAATGCCGGGGCAGAGGATGACTTGCAGGCGCATCCGTTCTATTCCTACGGAGTCGACAAATTGTCCCTGAAAACGGTTTTGGGCAAGGTTTTGAATGATGCCAGTTTTACGGCCAGTTATTTGTCTCCCGAGGGAGATAATCAGCTGGCAAAGACAAAGGTCGATGTCAAAAGACTGAATCTGGGCGAGCTGGGAAATTTTCTTCCCTATCTGCCGCTTGATAAAGAATTGAGCCAGCAGATCAGGCGATATGAACTTGGCGGCCAGTTGTCCAATTTCAGTCTGAGCTGGGAAAACGCACAGGATGAATTGAAGGCTTATTCCGTGAATGGAAATTTCAGCCAATTGACCTTGCGTGAAACGGCAGACGGTTATCAATCGAGCAAGCCCGGTCTTTTGCCGTCCAATATCGGATTTCAAAATCTGACCGGTTCCGCTTCCGTGAATGAATACGGCGGTAACCTGGAACTCGATTCACCGAAGTCAACCCTGATTTTACCGGTTTACAGCCGTGCGGTGCCTCAGCAATTCGATGAGCTGAAAATGGATGTGCAATGGCAACGTTCGCTGAAAAATGTCCTGACCGTCAAAATGAAAGATATCGCTTTCAGGCAAGCCGATGTGAAGGTCAAGGTGTCGGGACAATACACGAAAGAACTGGCCAATAAAGAGGATTTATACGGTTCGGTTGATGCGACAGCCAGAATCGAAAATCTGGATATCGACAAGGTAAAGCACTACATTCCCCTACAAACGCCAAAAACCCTTAAAGAATGGTTATCCGGTGGTCTGAAAGGCGGCAAGGTCAGTGAAGGGGTGATTCAGATTAAAGGTAATCTGGCCGATTTTCCTTATTCCGTCGAAAAAAAGAAGAACACTGGCGTTTTCAAGGTCAATGCAAAAATCGTGGACGGTGTGCTGAATTACGCTCCTGACATGGTTAACAGGAATACGCGTAAACCGGCATGGCCCATTATTGAAAAAATACAGGGTGAATTTCGTATGGATGGCAGCCTGCTTTCCATTCATGCCGACAAGGCTTCAACCAATAATGTCGGGTTGAAAGATGTCGATGTGGTCATTCCGAATGTATTGGCCGACAATCCCGTTTTGAATGTCGATGGAAAAGCAAACGGGACACTCCAGAATTTTGTCGGTTTTGTAAATGCGACGCCGGTTATCGACTGGATTGGTCATCTGACCGATGAAACGACTGCAACGGGTAATGCCGATTTGCTGCTTGAAATGCAATTGCCTCTCGAAAAGATGGAAAAGTCCGTCGTCAAGGGCACTCTGAAGTTCGGTGGAAACGATATTGTCCTGTTCAGGGAGCTTCCGACAATTGCCAAAACACAGGGGCAGCTGTATTTTTCGGAAAAGGGATTTGCGCTTGAAAAAATCAGTGCCAATTTCCTGCATGAACCCGCTTCGATAAGCGGTGGAACCCAGCCGAATGGACGTTTCCTCGTCCGTGCGGAGGGAACATTGAGTTCGCGGGGGCTTCAGCAGGTTTATTCCGGGGGTATCATGAAACAGCTTGTCGGCAAACTGTCCGGCAGCACGCCATTTTTGGTCAATATTACCGACAATGAATTGAAAGTCAATTCCAGCCTGAAGGGGCTTAAAATCGATCTGCCTGCCCCATTGGGCAAACAGGCAGCCAGTACGGTTCCCCTGAAGTTCCAGATGGATAACCGGCCTGCGGTCAATGGCATCTCGCGCGATGTCATCGATATTGCCTATGGCGAAAATATCGCTGCCCGATATCTGCGCCAGAAGACAAGACAGGGTAGCTGGCAGGTCGTCGAGGGCGGTCTTGCCATAAACAGGCCGGTACGTACGCGACCCGGCGTGACCCTTGATCTCAGCATGCACAATCTGGATTTCAACGAATGGGCCAATGTACTGAGTTCCCTGTCTTCGGAAGCTGCCAGAGGGAGGGCAAATGATGCGGCTTCTGGCGGAGGCCTGGAACAATATATCGATCCGGATCATTTTTCGATTGTCGCGGATGAATTGATGTCGATGGATACCTGGCTGACGAATGTCAGTCTGAATGGTTCCCGGTCGAAAAACTCGATCGAGGCGTCTATCCGGTCCGATCAGATGAACGGGCAGATCAAGTGGATTGACAGCAATATCCGTCAGGTGGAAGGGAAGCTCATTGCGCGACTTTCGTCCATGAACATTTTGCCTTCCTCGGTCAAGAAAGCCTCCGATATGTCTGGCAGGGAAAATGTCCGTCGTATTCCGGCACTCGATATTATCGCTGACGATCTGGTCCTTTATGGAAAACATCTCGGCAGGACAGAAATCATTGCCAACAATGTCAATTTTCAGGGAGGACGGGAATGGCGGATCAACAAACTGAAAATCACCAATCCCGATGCCATTCTCGATGCATCGGGAAGCTGGATTTCCTCAACAGGCAATAAGCAGCAGACGAAACTGAACTATGTCCTGAATATCAGGGATGCCGGAAAATTGCTGGACCGCTTCGGTTACAAGGGATTGATCCGTCGTGGAAAAGGCGAAATGAAAGGCGAGGTGAGCTGGGATGGCTTGCCGTTCGCGCTGGATATCCCGTCCATGTACGGCAAACTCTCACTCAAGATCGGAGCGGGACAATTCCTGAAAGCGGATGCCGGGGCGGCACGGCTCTTGAGTGTTATCAGTCTGCAATCATTGCCCAGAAGGCTGACCCTTGATTTCAGGGATGTTTTTTCCAAGGGTTTTGCGTTTGACGATATCAGCGCGACTGCACAGATTGCGAAAGGCATCATGAAAACGGACAATATGAAGATGATGGGCCCCAATGCAACTGTGCTGATGGATGGCAGCGTTGACATTGCAAAAGAAACCCAGAACCTGCATGTTGCAGTGATCCCCGATTTCAATGCTGCCGCCGTTTCGCTGGCTTACGGGTTTATCAATCCTGCCATTGGAATTGGCACGTTCCTTGCTCAATTATTCCTGCAAAAGCCTTTGATGAAAGAGCTGACGCATGAATATCAAATTACCGGTTCATGGACGAATCCTGAAATCAGCGAGATAAAACGCTAATCAATCAGGGATTCCTTGTCCGCTTTCGTGAAAACCTGTCGATAGAATAAGGAGTTGAAGATGACTAAAGTAGCCGCCGTTCAAATGGTCTCCACCCCTGTCGTGAGTGAAAATATCGAAACGGCACGGCGGTTGATCGGCGAAGCGGCACAAACCGGTGCACAACTGGTGCTTTTGCCTGAATACTGGCCCAGTATCGGCTTAAACGATGCCGAGCGCATCCATCATGCCGAACCGTTTGGTTCGGGTCCCATTCAGGACTTTATGGCAGAGATGAGCCGGAAATACGGCATATGGCTGATCGGTGGGACCTTGTCCCTTGTTTCACAGCAACCGGGAAAAGTACTGAATAGCTCGCTGGTTTATACCCCCGAAGGTGAAAACATTGCGCGATACGACAAGATTCACCTGTTCGGTTTTGCGACGGAACGCGAGTCGTATGATGAGTCCGCTTCGATTTGCGGTGGGGATGATGTTGTGACGTTCGATGCGCCATTTGGGAAAGTCGGCCTGTCGGTTTGTTACGATTTGCGCTTTCCGGAACTGTACCGCGCTTTCGGGGAGTGTACATTGATTGTCGTGCCGGCAGCGTTTACGTATACAACGGGCAAGGTTCACTGGGAAGTGTTGCTTCGTGCACGGGCCATCGAAAATCAGGCCTACGTTCTGGCGGCAGCCCAGGGAGGGCGTCATGCTACCGGTCGGCGAACATGGGGGCATACCATGCTGATCGATCCGTGGGGTGAGGTCAAGGCTGTCTTGCCAGAAGGCGAAGGTGTCATTGCCGGTGAACTGGACGTCGATCTGCTTGCATCGATTCGCGAGAAATTGCCTGCCCTGAAACATCGCAAACTCTGATATTTATCCCGATTACCTGAATTCGCCCGATTTCAGACATGCCAGCAGAAGTGTTGGCATGACGCAATCTCATGAATGGTTTTATCGCTTATATTGACTTCATTCCACGTCAAATTGGAGCATCGGATGCACCTTTTTGGACAATACACTACAATCAGGGTCTGAACCGATAACGAGGATTTTCTTCATGCCTTCGCAAACGACCGAAAAAGACAGTCTTGATCTGGCCAAATCTATTCTTCTCGAACCATTCGGGCTGGATGAGCCTGCCCTGATCAGGGCAATGGGAACTATTTTCAACCATCAGGTCGATTATGCCGACCTGTACTTCCAGTTTACGAAAAATGAAAGCTGGAGTCTTGAAGAGGGCATTGTCAAAACGGGAAGTTTTTCCATCGATCAGGGTGTCGGCGTTCGGGCTGTCGCAGGGGACAAGACGGCTTTTTCCTATTCTGACGATATATCCGGCAGGGCACTGGAAGACGCTGCCAAGGCGACCCGTACCATCGGGCGTCAGGGAGAAGGGAAGGTCAAACTGGCTTCGGTGATAAAACCGGTCGAAAATCATTCCCTTTACATCCCCAATGATCCGTTGCAAACAATCAGCGCGGCAGAAAAGGTCGCTCTTCTTGAAAAAGTGGAAAAACTTGCCAGAGCCGCCGACCCGCGTATCGTTCAGGTCATGGCTGGTCTGGCCGGTGAATTCGACGTTGTTCTCGTCGCGCGCAGCGATGGTGTTCTGGCTGCCGATGTCAGACCGTTGATCCGCCTGTCGGTAACGGTGATTGCCGAACAGAACGGCCGTCGTGAAATGGGAACCAGTGGCGGCGGTGGCCGTTACGGCTATGCCTATTTTACGGATGAGCTCATCAGCCATTATGTCAACGAAGCGACCCGTTCGGCACTGGTCAATCTGGAAGCGAAACCGGCTCCGGCAGGTCCGATGACGGTTGTGCTCGGTTCCGGATGGCCTGGCGTATTGTTGCATGAAGCGATCGGACATGGTCTGGAAGGCGACTTCAACCGCAAGGGATCGAGCGCTTTTTCCGGACGGCTTGGCGAAAAGGTCGCGGCCGATGGCATTACGGTGGTCGATGACGGTTCCATCCGGAACCGGCGGGGATCGCTGAATATGGACGATGAAGGCAATCCGACACAAAGGACGGTTTTGATTGAAAACGGTATTTTGAAGGGGTATTTGCAGGATACCTTAAATGCCCGTTTGATGAATATGGCCGTGACCGGCAATGCACGTCGTGAGTCGTTTGCCCATCTGCCGATGCCCCGTATGACCAATACCTTCATGCTCGCGGGAGACAGGAATCCCGAAGAGATCATCGCGTCGGTCAAAAATGGTTTGTATGCCGCCAATTTCGGGGGCGGTCAGGTCGATATTACCAACGGCAAGTTCGTTTTTTCGGCCAGTGAAGCGTATGTGATAGAAAATGGCAAACTCGCCTATCCGGTCAAGGGAGCCACTCTGGTCGGCAACGGCCCTGACATTTTGAAACGCGTTACAATGGTCGGTAACGATATGCAACTGGATTCCGGCGTCGGCGTTTGCGGTAAAGAAGGCCAAAGCGTTCCGGTCGGAGTCGGCCAGCCGACACTTCGTATCGAAGATGTCACAGTTGGCGGAACGGTTTGAAGACAAAAAAAAGAAAATTTTGTCAGACTTGAAAACTTGGTATAGAATAAATAAATAGATCAACGAAACTGCTTGCCACATAAAAATGTTTAACTTCGTTTATTTCTGGTTTTTTTACTTTAGCTATTCCAGCCCATTGGCGGAGGAGAAGCGGCAAGCGCTCGTATAAAGAGAACAAACCACATTCTAAAAACCGCCAGGATCTGGCGGTTTTTTTGTTTTATCAAAACTGGAAAGATCATGGACACTACTGACGATTTGAGAATTCTTGCTATGAAAGAACTGACACCACCCGCTCACTTAATCCGTGAATTTCCTTGCGAGGAAAAGGCGGCCGAAACGGTTTCGGGTTGCAGAAAAGCGATTCAGCGCGTTTTGCACAATCAGGACGATCGGCTTGTCGTTATTATCGGACCCTGCTCCATTCACGATCCGAAAGCAGCCATGGAATACGCTCACCGTCTGGCTGAAGAAAAAGAACGTTACGGCGATGAACTGGTTGTCGTCATGCGCGTCTACTTCGAAAAACCGCGTACGACAATCGGATGGAAAGGCTTGATCAACGATCCTTTCATGGATCACAGCTACCGTATCAACGAAGGTCTTCACATTGCCCGGGAGTTGCTCCGTGACGTCAATGAACTGGGTCTTCCTGCCGCAACGGAATACCTCGATATGATCAGCCCGCAATACGTTGCCGACATGATCAGCTGGGGTGCGATCGGCGCCAGAACCACGGAATCGCAGGTTCACCGTGAATTGTCTTCGGGTCTTTCGTGCCCGGTTGGTTTCAAGAACGGAACCGACGGCAATATCAAGATCGCCATCGATGCCATCAAGGCAGCTTCACATCCGCACCATTTCCTTTCCGTCACAAAAGGTGGCCATACCGCCATTTTCGAAACGGAAGGCAATCAGGATTGCCACATCATTTTACGTGGTGGTTACAAGCCGAATTACGATGCGGCCAGTGTGAACGAAGCAGCCAGGGCAGTTGAAGCGGCAGGGCTGGCACCGAAAATCATGATCGACGCTTCTCATGGCAATAGTTCCAAGAAAGCGGAAAATCAGGTGCCGGTTTCTCTGGAAGTCGGTGAAAATATCGCCAAAGGCGATGACCGTATCATCGGCCTGATGATCGAATCGAATCTTGTTGGTGGCCGTCAGGATCATGAAGTCGGCAAGAAACTGGTATACGGCCAATCCGTAACGGATGCCTGTATCGGTTGGGAAGACAGCAGCAAATTGCTGGGTCAACTGGCTGAAACCGTTAAACGTCGCAGGGATGTATTGAAAAAATGAAGAAAATAATCAAAGCCGCCTGAATGCAAAAGGCGGCTTTTTTTAATCGCGGAAATTGTTGAAGTCCAGTGGCAGGTCGGCCACTTCCTTGCGGAGCATGGCCATCGTCGATTGCAGGTCATCCCGTTTGGCTCCGGCAACGCGAACCGCATCGCCCTGAATGCTGGCCTGGACTTTCAGTTTGCTGTCCTTGACCAGTTTGACGATTTTTTTGGCACTGTCACCCTGAATGCCATTTTTGATGGTAACGACCTGTTTGACCTTGTCGCCACTGATTTTTTCGATTTTGCCTTCGTCCATGAAGCGGATATCGACCTTGCGTTTGGTCATTTTATTGTTCAGGACATCCTTGACCTGACCCAGCTGGAATTCGGAATCGGCAAAAACAGTCAACTCATGTTCTTTTTGATCAACACGGGCATCACTGCCCCTGAAATCGAAACGGGTGCCGATTTCCTTGTTGGCCTGATCGACGGCGTTGTGGACTTCAACCATGTTGGCTTCGGAAACTACATCAAAAGATGGCATAGCGATCCTTTCGTTTATTTTCTCGACAGAAGACGTCAATAGTCATTAAGATAGTAAAGTCTATTGTATCGGACAAAATACTGAACGGCTACCTTCTGCGTCCTGACCCCGTTACCCATTTACGAAACTCATGAACTCCATGCCTTCCCTGCAACACGATTTTTCACTTCGTTCCTTCAATACTTTCGGCATCGATGCAAATGCGTCGTCTTATCTGGAGATAACGTCTTCCGATGATCTGTTTCAGGTTTTCAACAATCCGGAACTGATGTCGCAGCCGCGGCTGGTGATCGGTGGGGGCAGCAATCTGCTTTTGACGGACCATTTTTCAGGACTTGTCCTGCGTATGGCAATGAAGGGAATGAACGTCGAGCGGGAAGATGCCGATGCGGTTTATGTCCGCGCGGCAGCCGGTGAAAAATGGCATGATCTCGTGAGCTGGACACTGGAACAGGGATATGGTGGTCTGGAAAATCTTTCATGGATTCCCGGAACGGTCGGGGCGGCGCCTGTACAGAATATCGGTGCCTACGGTTCCGAATTGAAGGATTGTTTCCATTCTCTGAAGGCGTTCGATTTCAGGGGTGGAAAAGTCGTCGAACTCAGCAAGTCCGATTGCCAGTTCGCCTATCGGCACAGTATTTTCAAGACTGATTTCAAGGACCGGTTCATCATTCTCGATGTCTGTTTCGCGTTGCCGAAGGCATGGAAACCCAATGTGGCGTATGCCGAGGTGGATAAAGAACTCGCTGCCCGAAAAATGGCCAATCCCACAGCAGCTGACATCAGCAGAGTGATTATCGATATCCGGCAACGCAAATTGCCCGATCCGGCAGTCACTGGAAACGCAGGCAGTTTCTTCAAAAATCCGACAGTTGAAGCGGAAAAACTGCTGGAACTGAAAAAAGACTATCCTGCCATGCCGTCCTATGAACAGCCTGACGGCACTTACCGGCTGGCGGCTGGCTGGTTGATCGACCAGTGCGGCTGGAAGGGCAAACACTATGGCAATGCAGGGGTTTGCGAAACACAGGCGCTGGTGCTGGTCAATCGGGGGAATGCCTCCGGCAAGGAAATTGCCGAACTCTCCGAGGCGATAAAAAAAGACGTTTTCGACACATTCGGGATCAGGCTGGAACCGGAACCGGTTTTCGTCTGATCATTGATTCTTTTTGACGAAGTCGGCCAGCTCGCCAGCTGTCAGTGTGGTGTTATCGACGATTCCTTTTTCCGTGATCAGCGCGGTAACCAGTTCTGCCGGTGTGACGTCGAATGCGGGATTACGGATCGAAACGCCTTCCGGCGCCCAGTGGCAATCCCTGAAACCTTTTATTTCATCGACAGGACGTTCCTCGATGGGTATTTCTTCGCCTGTCGCCAGAGACAGATCGATAGTGGAAAGCGGACAGGCGACGTAAAAAGGAATATTGTGCCGTTTTGCGAGTACGGCGACCATATAGGTGCCGATTTTATTGGCGACGTCGCCATTGGCAGCCACCCTGTCGGTTCCGACGACGACAGCATCGATTTCGCCCCGGCTCATCAGATGGCCGGACATGTTGTCCGTGATGAGTGTCACCGGTATGTTTTCCTGAACCATTTCCCACGCCGTCAGACGTGCACCTTGCAAAAAAGGCCGTGTTTCATCGGCGAAAACGGAAATGCGCTTGCCCGCTTCGACAGCGGAACGGAAAACGCCGAGAGCGGTGCCATGGCCTGCCGTTGCGAGAGCTCCGGCATTGCAGTGGGTCAGAACACGTGAACCATCCGGCAAGAGAGACGCGCCGTATTCGCCCATTGCCCGGTTGATCCGGATATCTTCTTCAAGAATTTCGTGCGCCGTGCCAAGGAAAATATCGGCCAGTTCCGGCTGGTTTTTAGCCTGATGGGTTTCCCACAGTTTTCTCATCCTGTCCAACGCCCAGAAGAGATTGACGGCAGTCGGTCGACTGGCCGCCAGAGCCTTGAAACCTTCTTCAAGAGAGGTGGAGAAAACGTTTGACGCTTCATTTTTTCGCAGAATCGCTTCAAGCGCGACTCCATAAGCGGCCGCAACACCGATGGCGGGAGCACCTCTGACAACCATGTCACGAATGGCCTTGGCGACACTTTGCGCAGAATCGCACGCGATGTATTCGATGCGATGTGGCAGGATACGCTGATCGATCATTTCGATAGCGCTGCCGTTCCAGCGCAGGGTTTCAACATGATTGCCCATCTGGTTTACTCCCCGTCGAAAGCGCAAAGGGCGAAAGTGGAACAGCCCAGTTTCTCCAGCAGTTTGTCACCTTTCAGTTCGGGCAGATTGACGAGAAAAGCGCATTCCACCACTTCGCCGCCACATTTCCGGATCAGCTTGATGGCCGCCTCCGCCGTTCCGCCTGTTGCAATAAGGTCGTCTACCAGCAGAATCCGGTCGCCCGGCATGATGGCGTCGGTATGGACCTCAATGGTACTCGTTCCATACTCGAGATCATAACTTTCTTCCAGTGTTTCGCAGGGCAGTTTGCCTTTTTTGCGGATGAGAACCAGCCCGGCATCCAGACAGTAGGCAAGAGGTGCCCCCAGAAGAAACCCTCGGGATTCAATCACGGCGATGCGGTCGATTTTCAGGTCTTTATATTGTTCAACGAGTTGATTGACAGCGGCTTTCAACCCTTCCGGATTATGCAACAGTGTTGTGATATCACGGAACTGGACGCCTTTTTTGGGATAGTCGGGAATGGTGCGGATGTAATCGGTCAATGACATTTTTCGGTTCTCTGGCTGGTGGTTTATTTTTTGAAATAATCGCGGAATTTTTCGTGAACGGCACTCATCTGTTTTTCGGACAGAATTTTCAGATGGCCGGTTTGCAGTATGCGCCAGTATTGTTCACATAAGGATTCCACTTCGATGGCGATTGCCATCGCATGTTCGAGGTTATGACCCAGTGCGAGCATGCCGTGATGGGCAAGCAGGCAGGCATACCGGTTTTCAAGGCAATCCAGTGCACTGTCCGAGAGTTCCTGTGAGCCGAACAGGGCATATGGTGCGCAGGGGATCGTGTTGCCGCCGGTTACGGCAATCATGTAATGAAAGGGCGGGACTTCAAGCTGCAAGCACGCCAGTGTAGTCGCGAACGGTGAGTGAGTGTGCATTATGGCATGAATTTCCGGACGAGAATCGTAAATGTCCCGGTGCATCCGCCATTCACTGCTGGGTTTGCCACCTTCGACGGTTTCACCCGACATGTTCATGAGACAGATGGACTCCGGTGTCATTTTTTCGGGATCGATGCCGCTTGGCGTGACCAGAAAACTGTCTGAACCCTTGAACGTCGTTTCGCATCGTGCACTGATGTTGCCGCAGGAACCGCGATTCATGCCAATGGATACGAGGCGTTGACTGGCTTCGACAATTTGCGATGCCTTTTCTTTATCCGTGCCTGAAAGCGAGACAGATCGGGTTGCCATCACGGTTTTCCGTTTTTGAAAACGCGACCGGCCACTGCACTGAGCTTCAAGACGATTTCGGGGTCTCTGGAAGCAGGTGGCGTGATGATGGCATTATCCAGCGCGAAGCGACATGAACAGGCTGGCGCCGATGAATCGGAATGAATACGGGGTATGATGTTCTTCAGAAGGGTTTGTGCATTGGCTGCATTTTCAGACAGGGTTTTGATAATTTGTTGCGTCGTGACATGATCATGTTCGGGATGCCAGCAGTCATAGTCCGTGACCATCGCAATGCTCGTGTAGCACATCTCCGCTTCACGGGCCAGTTTGGCTTCGGGAATATTGGTCATCCCGATAACGTCGCAGTTCAGGCTCCGGTACATTTCCGATTCGGCACAAGTCGAAAACTGGGGGCCTTCCATCGCCAGATACGTTCCGCCCAAGACGGTGTCGATACCGATTTCCTGTGCGGTCTGATGAATGAGATCCGAAAGGCGGGAGCAAGTCGGATGAGCCATCGCCACGTGAGCGACACAACCGCGTCCGAAGAACGACCGTTCACGGGATATCGTCCGGTCGATGTATTGATCGACGATGACGAAGGTGCCGGGTCTGAGGTTTTCTTTCAGTGAACCGACTGCACTGACGGAAATGATGTCGGTCACGCCCACTCTTTTCAAAACGTCGATGTTGGCGCGGTAATTGATGTCGGTGGGGGACAATATGTGACCGCGCCCATGCCGTGGCAGGAAAACCAGTTGCTGTCCGTTGAGCTGTCCGAACAATAATTCGTCGGAAGGAGCACCGAAAGGGGATGCTATTGCTTCCCAGTGTTTGTCCGCAAGCCCTTCAAGCTGGTAGATGCCGCTGCCGCCAATGATGCCGATCATGTGTATTCCTGCTGGTTGTCATTTTCAGACGTCATTATTGAATGACAGAAATGATTATGCAAGCTTTCAGGAATGCATGCCGGGATGGCAAGAGGATAATTTCCCGTAAAAAAAGCGGCTTTAATCCCAGTCAGGATAAAAACCGCTTTTACAGGATGCCGGAACGTTTCTTATTTCTGGCGAGCTTTTGCTGCAATGCGCAGGCGCAGAGCATTCAGTTTGATGAAGCCAGCCGCGTCTTTCTGGTCGTATGCACCGGCATCGTCTTCAAAAGTCGCGATGGTCGAGTCGAACAGGGAATCGGACTTGGAATCACGGCCGACAACGATGACGTTGCCCTTGTACAGTTTCAGGCGGACAGTACCGTTGACGTGTTCCTGTGTATGGTCGATCAGTTTTTGCAGGGCGACACGTTCAGGAGCCCACCAGTAACCGTTATAGATCATCGAGGCGTAACGTGGCATCAGGTCGTCTTTCAGATGGGCGACTTCACGATCCAGCGTCAGGGATTCGATGGCTCTGTGAGCGGTCAGGATGATGGTGCCTCCCGGGGTTTCGTAGCAGCCACGGGACTTCATGCCGACGTAACGGTTTTCGACCAGATCCAGACGGCCGATACCATGTTTTCCGCCAAGGCGGTTCAGTTCGGTCAAAACGCTTGCTGCCGACATGCGTTTGCCGTTGATGGCAACGATATCGCCTTTTTCGAATTCAACGTCAATGTATTCTGGCTGATCCGGTGCTTCTTCAGGGCTGACTGTCCAGCGCCACATGGAGGTTTCCGGTTCGGCGTTGGGATCTTCCAGATGTCTGCCTTCGTAGCTGATGTGCAGCAGGTTGGCATCCATCGAATAAGGTGCGCCGCCCTGTTTGTGTTTCATGTCGATTTCGATCCCGGCGTCTTCTGCGTATTTCAGCAGTTTTTCACGGGACAGAAGATCCCATTCACGCCATGGGGCGATGATCTTGATGTTCGGCATCAGGGCGTATGCGCCCAGTTCGAAACGGACCTGATCGTTACCCTTGCCGGTTGCGCCATGAGCGATCGCGTCTGCACCGGTTTCACGGGCGATTTCGATCAGTCTTTTTGCGATCAGCGGACGGGCGATACTGGTGCCCAGCAGATATTCACCTTCATAAATCGTATTGGCCCTGAACATCGGGAACACGAAGTCGCGAACGAATTCCTCACGCAGGTCGTCAATGAAAATGTTTTCAGGTTTGATACCGAATTTAAGGGCTTTCTGACGGGCCGGGTCGAGTTCTTCGCCCTGTCCGAGATCGGCTGTGAAGGTGACCACTTCACATTGGTATGTGTCTTGCAGCCATTTCAGGATGACCGAGGTATCCAGACCGCCAGAATAGGCCAGGACAACTTTTTTAATGTCGCTCATAGAGTGTCTTTCGATTGTTTCAGTTTGAAAGGAATCCGGAATTTGAATCTGGAATATCGTTCAGATATAGCAAACTCTCATTTTATGCCGTTTCAGGTAAAACGGGAACATGTCAGTGTGGAAAACGCCAGACAAGGAAACACCCTGTCACGCAATGCATGACAGGGAAAGGATTTATTCTTCTACCTTGCCTTTGACGAGATATTCAAGCAGGGCTTTCTGGACGTGCAGCCTGTTTTCCGCTTCGTCCCACACAACGGATTGTGGGCCGTCGATGACTTCGGCAGTGACTTCCTCGCCACGATGGGCAGGCAGGCAGTGCATGAACAGGGCATCCGGTGCGGCGTGACGCATTTTTTCAGCATCGACGTTCCAGTTGGCGAACGCTTTCTTGCGTACTGCGTTTTCTTCCTCGAAGCCCATACTGGTCCATACGTCGGTCGTAACCAGATGGGCGCCTTCGCATGCATCTGCGGGGTTGTCGAACTGGGTAAAGTGGCTGTGATCCGGTGAAACCAGTTTGAAGTCGATGTCGTATCCCCTGGGAGTCGAGACGTTGACGTGGAAGCCGAAAACTTCCGCCGCCTGCAGCCAGGAATACAGCATGTTATTGGCGTCACCGATCCATGTGACGGTTTTGCCTTTGATGGAACCCCGATGTTCGATAAAGGTGAAAACGTCGGCAAGTACCTGGCATGGATGGTGCTCGTTCGTCAAACCGTTGATGACCGGCACGCGTGAATAGGCCGCAAAGCGTTCGATGATTTCATGGCCGAAAGTACGGACCATGATGACGTCGGACATGCGGGACATGACCTGTGCCGCATCTTCAATCGGTTCTCCCCTGCCCAACTGGCTGTCGCGTGTGTTGAGGTAAATGGCTGTACCGCCGAGCTGATGCATACCTGCTTCAAAAGAGAGGCGTGTCCTGGTGGAACTTTTCTCGAAAACCATGACAAGCGTACGGTCGAGAAGAGGGTGGTATGGCTCGTAATTCTTGAACTTGCGCTTGATAACGTGCGCGCGTTTGATCAGGTGTTCGTATTCAGCCAGAGTTAAATCGGAAAATTGAAGATAGTGTTTGATGGTCATATACGACTATGGCAGCTAAAAAGTGTGCTGCGTGAACGTTTTTAATGTTTGATTATAGTTGATTTTTCGAAATTTTAAAAAAAACGGGGTTTTTGCTCATTTTTTCTGGCATTTTCAGTCTGAAAATGCACGGTTTTCAAAAAAGTCCATTCATGGCAAAAGCTTTCAGAACACTTTCTGTTCCGATTCATGCACGAGCTGTTTGTACAGTTCGTGGCGCATAGGTGATATGTCGCCTTTTGCCACAGCTTCAAGAACGGCACATCCCGGCTCGGTCAGATGATGGCAATTGTAGAAACGGCAGTGTCCGAGACAGGGTCTGAACTCCGGAAAAGCCCGCTCGAGCATCCCTTCAGTCAGGTGATACAAGCCGAATTCCTGAAAGCCCGGAGAGTCGATGACGGCGGTATTGTCATCGATCTGGTACATCCGGGTGAACGTAGTGGTATGTTTCCCCGAGTTCAGCACAGTGGAAATTTCACGTGTGGCAATATCGGCACCCGGTACCAGCAGGTTGACGATGGTGGATTTACCCATTCCGGATTGTCCAATCAGAATGGTCGACCGGTTTTCAATAATCGGCAACAAGATCGAAAGCGTTTCTTCCGGATTCGCTGTCGCCGAAACTTCATGGACGGCATAACCGAGTTTTTTATAGAAACCGGCACGCTGGCGGGCTCTCTCAAGCTGATCGGTGATGTCGATTTTGTTCAGGATGAGATGAACCTCGATTCCGGCTGCTTCAGCCGCCACAAGCGCGCGAGATACAAGGTCGTCGGAAAAGCTGGGTTCCGTGGCAATGACGATGAACAGCTGGTCGACATTGGCCGCCAGCAATTTGGATTTATACTGGTCCGAGCGATATAGCAGGGAATGCCGTTCCGAAATGGATTCGATGACGGCCTGCCCTTTGGCTGTCGGCATGATATTGACGCTGTCTCCGACCGCAACGTCGCTTTTCTTTCCGCGAGTGACACAATGAAGCATTTCACTGCCTGTGCTCGCCAGATAATGACGGCCATGTGCGGCAATAATCCGGGCGTGCATCATATTCTTTGTCATGAGTGTCCCAGTAAATGATTGATTCGCTGGCTGGCTGGCGGATGGGAATCGTAAAATGCCGAATGGAGCGGGTCCGGTGTCAAAGTGGAGGCATTGTCCTGATACATTTTGACGAGAGCGTGAACCAGATCGTCTGCCTGTGTGTACTTTGCCGAAAAGGCATCTGCCTCGAATTCATGTTTGCGTGAACTGATTGCCATCAGGGGGGACAAAAAGAAAGTGAAGATAGGCAGAGTCAGGGCGAAAAGAATAAGCGCCACGGCGTCACTACCGCCAGCCGGTATGGAATCGACGCCCAGTCCGGCATAAAACCAGCTCTGGTTTTTGAGGTAACCGAGAATGGCAAGAAAAACAAGAGACAGAATGCTTGTGGCGAGCATGCGTTTCATGACGTGTTTCAGGCGGAAATGGCCCAGCTCATGAGCCAGAACGGCTTCTATTTCTTCCGGTGACAGCTTTTCAATCAGGGTATCGAAAAAAACGACCCGTTTGGCGGCGCCGAAACCGGTAAAGTAGGCGTTTCCATGTGCACTCCGCTTCGAACCGTCCATGACGAAGAGGCCTTTGGACTGGAAACCCACGCGTTTCATGAGGTCCTCGATTTTCAGGCGCAACTGTTCATCCTGCAAGGGAGTGAATTTGTTGAAAAGCGGGGCGATGAACGTTGGATACAGAAACAGCATCAGATACTGGAAAATGGTCCAGAGTATCCATGCATACAGCCACCACCATGTACCGGCCTTTCCCATCACGGTTAGCAAAACCCATATCACCGGCAGCCCAATGATGACGCCCAGTATCGCGCTTTTGACGATGTCGCCGACAAACAGGGGTGGCGTCATTTTGTTGAAACCGAATTTTTCTTCAAGAACGAATTGCTGCCAGTAATCGAATGGAAGATCGATGGCGCCGACGATAATACTAGCCAGAGCGATCAATGCAATCTGGTAAATCATGTCGTTGCCGCTTATGCCAAGAACCCAGTCCGACAGCTTTTCCAGTCCTCCGAAAAGGGTGAAGCCGAGCAGGACGGCCGTCTCGACGATCAGGGAAACAAGGGAAAATCGCGTTTTGGCAACCGTATAGGCAGCCGCCTTCTGGTGCGATGCCAGACTGATGCTGCCGACGAATTGTTCCGGCACTTTTTCCTGATGAGCCCTGATGTGGCGTATTTGTCGTATCGACAGCCAGCAACGGACAACAAAGGTCAGAATCAGAAAAAAAATAAATAATTGCGTAAACGCGGATGCTGACATTATGTCCTTGTGAGAAAATGTTCGATTATGTCATTAAGGAATGAAATTATGTCACAAGCTCAGGAATCGCAACCAGCGTCTGCTCAAAATAAAGGCGGTAAAAAATTGCGCAGTGAAATGAATTTGATTTGGGTTGACCTTGAAATGACAGGCCTCGATCCGGAAACCGACCGGATTATCGAAGTGGCTGTCGTTGTAACGGATGCGAATCTGAATGTGCTTGCCGAAGGACCGGTTTATGCCATCCACCAGTCCGATGCAGTTTTGAACGGCATGGATGCCTGGAACAAGGGAACACATGGACGCTCCGGTCTCATCGACCGTGTCAAGGCGTCCAATATCACGGAAGCGATGGCTGAAGATGCATTGATTGATTTCCTGATCGATTACGTTCCCAGGGGAAAATCGCCCATGTGCGGAAACACGATTTGTCAGGATCGGCGATTCATGGCAAAAACGATGCCGAGACTGGAAGCGTTTTTCCATTATCGCAATCTGGATGTGTCGACCCTGAAGGAACTGGCACGCCGCTGGAAGCCGGAACTGATCGATGGTTTCAAAAAACAGCAGAAACATACGGCTCTGGCGGACATTATGGAATCCATCGATGAGCTGAAATATTACCGGGAACACTTTATCAAGGTTTAATCGTTTCGAATACGGCGCTTTTGATTGTGAGAAGAATATGATTTTACAAAGCACGGTTGTCGATGAAGAAGAGTTGCGTGAACTGATCGATCATCAGGAGAGAATACGGGAAGACGAACGCAAGCGCATTGCACGGGAAATTCATGACGAACTGGGCCAGCGTCTGCTGGCCTTGCGGATTGAGGTGACATTGCTGAAGCAGGAGACGTTTGATTCACGTGAAAAGCGTTCGGAGCGGATCGATGAGGTGCTCGGGCAGCTCGATTCGACAGTCAAAAGTGTCCGTAACCTGATCAATAATCTGCGCCCTGCCGTGTTGGATCTGGGACTGGTTGCATCGCTTGATTGGCAGGCGAAAGATTTCACCCGCAGAAACGGAATCGAGTGTGTTTTTGAAACGCACGATGAAAATCTGGAAGTGGACGACGAACGTGCGACGGTTTTGTTCAGGGTGCTTCAGGAAGCGCTGACGAATATCGTCAAGCATGCCAAAGCTAGCAAGGTCAGCGTCAAGCTGGATGGAAATGACGATACTCTGGTTTTGAAAATTTCCGACAATGGCATCGGCATGCCGAAAGTACGGAACCGGAAAATCAAATCCTACGGTCTGGCAGGTATCCGGGAGCGTATAGGCATGCTGAATGGTGAATTCAGAATTGCAACGGGCGATACCGGGACAACCCTGACGTTCAGGATTCCTCTGAAAACGAAGTAAGCCTGTTTACTTTTCCAGCAATGGTGCGAGAAGAGCCATCGTGCGATCGGTCGCGCCATGCTGGTTTTGTGCGAATGCTTGCGCTTTTATTCCCATTTCGCTACGCGAGGTGTCCTGGCTGAACAGTTTGTCCGCTTCAGTCATCATTTCCGATGCCGTCTGGATACGAATGGCAGCACCTGCACTGATAGCGTCTTTCGTAATAGCTTCGAAATTGAACGTATGAGGGCCAATCAGAACCGGTTTGCCCAAAGCGCTGGCCTCGATCAGGTTCTGGCCTCCCAGTTTCAGCAGGCTTCCTCCGATAAACGCGACATCGCAAGCCGCGTAATACATGAACATTTCACCCATTGAATTGCCCAGCAATATCCGGACATCATCCGGAATAATATCGGATGAGAGGTTCTGGAGTTGTGAACGCTTCATCATGCGAATTTTTCTAGCCTGAATCTGGTCGGCGACTTCAGAAAACCGTTGTGGATGACGTGGAACGAGAAGAAGAAGGGCTCTTTTATCGAGATGATCCAGTGCATCGAGAATCAGGTTTTCTTCGCCGTCACGGGTGCTGGCGCACATCAGAACCGGTCTGTTACCGATGCATTTTTTCAGCAGTTTGCCCTTTTCGACGGCTTCATCCGGTGGGGTGATGTCGAATTTGACGCTGCCTGTTACGGCAATATTGCCTGCTCCGAACTGGGAAAGGCGGTCTGCATCCGTTCTGGTCTGGGCGGCAACGACTGAAAAGCCTTGTGCTGCCTCGTTCATGATCGATTCAAGTTTTTTGCCTTTTTTCAGTGACCGCGCCGACAGGCGTGCGTTGACGAGCGCAAGCGGAACATGGTGTTTGACGCATTGTGAAATCAGGTTGGGCCAGATTTCGGTTTCAAGCAATATGCAAAGCGATGGCTGGAAGTGCCGGATGAAGCGACCCATCATCCAGTTTGTATCGTAGGGAAGATAGGCTTGCATGAGCCTTTTTTCCGTTTCGAAAAGAGAACGTCCCGTGGCGCGACCGGTCGGGGTCATGTGCGTCAGGAGGATATCGCAATCCGGATAACGGGAAAGAAGCGCCCGTACCAGTGGTTCGGCCGCCCGCGTTTCACCGACCGATACGGCGTGTACCCAGATTCTCTGTTTTGGGGAAGCGACTGGCGGAAAAAACCCCAGTCGTTCCGGAATATGCTGGCGATAGCCCGGCTCTTTCCGGCCTCTTATGTAAAGCCGGGCAATCGCCAGAGGCAATATCAGCCACCAGATTAACGAATACAAACGTCGCATGAAATGATCGTCAAGTTTAAACGGGCTCTATTATCCCCGAATCTGCCGGGCAAATGTTTCCCCAATAGCTAAAAATTGCATATTTGCACGCTACACCCGAATGTTTTTTACAAAGTACAATATCACTATTGGAAATAATGATTAATATAGCTTTCATTATTGATTCCGGAAATGGACCGATCGTCAGTCGGAATCGTTCAATTCGGTATGTAAGTTTATTAAGGCTGCCATGGAACTTCGCATTGCGACTTACAATATTCATAAAGGGGCGTCGATCGATCATCGGCCCATCATCCAGGAACTGAAAAGATCTATCCGGTCTTTGGGTGCCGATGTCATTTTTCTTCAGGAAGTACAGGGGCGCCATGATTTGCAGGTAAACCGGCAGGCGCTTTTATGGCAGGAACAGGGGCAACATGCCTATCTTGCCGGCGACTCGCTTTACTGTGCCTACGGCAAGAATTCCGTTTATAACTACGGTCATCATGGTAATGCCCTGTTGAGTACCTATCCTATCGTTTCCCAGTTCAATCAGGATGTTTCCGATCATGCGCTCGAATCGCGCGGGATCTTGCACTGCGTTTTGCAAACGCCGGAAACGAAAGTGTATTGTTACGTCATTCATCTCGGCCTTTTCAACGGCAGCCGTATCCGGCAGACGCGTGCCCTGATCCGTACGGTGCAGGCATCCGCTCCCAAGGATGCGCCTGTGATCATTGCGGGTGATTTCAATGACTGGAACAATAAATTGTCAGGTTTTCTGATGCGGACCTTGCAGGTCAAGGAAGTGTTCGATGAACTGGATATGAAACAAAACGGGAAAAGGAGTTATTTTCCCCGATTGACCGGTCAGGTTCCCAAACCGGTGGCAGCCAGAACCTTTCCTGCGCTGTTTCCTTTCTTCAGACTGGATCGTATCTACGTTCGCGGTTTTGAGGTCGATTCCGCCAGCGTGATGCAGGGTTCTCCCTGGACATCGCTGTCTGACCATGCGCCACTGGTCGCTTCCTTGCGGATCAAGTGAGGATGCGTGTCGTCAATTACACCTACGACAATAACCTGACGCTATTGCAAAATGGCGAGGATTTTTTCCCGGCCTTGCTGGACGCAATCGAAAACGCGCATTCCGAGATTTATCTGGAAACGTATATTTTTTATCCTGATGAAGTCGGGCGCAGGGTGATCGATGCATTGAAAAAGGCCGCTGCAAGAGGCGTTCAGGTGCATGTGATCATTGACTGGCTTGGAACAGGCCGCAAATTGTGCCAGTTGCTGAACCGGGAGTTTCAGGCAGCCGGTATCGAGTGCCATGTATTCAACCGGTGGTTTCGCCGGGGATTTGTGCGTTTGCACCGGAAAATCTGCGTTGTCGACCATCTGATTGCCTTTGTCGGCGGCATCAATATCCTGAACGATTACCGCTATGACTATAACAAGAAATCGCTGTTGACTTATCCCCGGCAGGATTTTGCAGTACGGGTCGAAGGTCCGTTGGCGATGCGGATCTATCAGGAAGCCATTCGTCTCTGGGAACAGACCGGAAAACGGACTTTGTGGGAACGCTTCGACCGGTATCGTGCCATTATTCGAACAAGAGAGCGATTCAGGAGGGCGAAGACGGCGCTTGCCGGTTTTATCGTCCGGGACAATTTCCGGAACCGGCGTACCATCCAGCGCGCTTATTTGCGTGCGATGGGGCAGGCACGAAAACGCATTATTCTGGCGACTCCTTACTTCGCACCGGGGCGGCGCTTTCGCAATGCACTGGCTTCGGCGGCTTCGCGAGGAGTCGAGGTCATCCTCCTGATCGGCAGTGGTGAGTTCTGGGTTCAGGATTCGGTTGCGCAGTCTTTTTATCCAAAATTGCTGAAAAGCGGGATCAAGGTTTTTGAGTACAACAAGACCCAGTTTCACGGGAAGGTTGCCGTTATCGATGATAAATGGGCAACGGTCGGCTCAAGCAATTGCGATGGTTTGTCCCTCTTTTTGAATCATGAAGCCAATGTCGTCGTCAGGGATGTCGATTTTGCCAAAACCTTGAGGAAAGACATCGAAGCCGCCCTGTCGGAAGCCGTCGAGATCTGTCCGGAAAGTTTTGCAAACCGTCCATGGTACAAACGTTTCTGGTATGGCACGGCTTTTCTTATTTATCGTTTCATCATGCGAACGATAACCTGGGGCGACTATACCTGAAAGGCTTTTGGCATTGTCGCCATATTCCCTGTAAAATAGACAATGAAGCAAGCCAGACAGCCGCCGGTTTCCAATGCCTTGCAAAGGAAACGGGAGGAAGGTCCGGACACCACAGGACAGGGTGACGGTTAACGGCCGTCCGCTGAAAACCGAGAGGGATAAGGCGAGGAACAGGGCCACAGAGACGAGCGTATTAAGTTACGGTGAAACGCGGCAACCTCCACCTGGTGCAATTCCAAATAGGCACGCTATGAGGCGGTCCGCGGAGCGTGCGGGTAGGAAGCTCGAGTGCAGGAGTAATCCTGTGCCTAGATGAATGGCTGTCATAGTACCGTTTTCGGTACCGTAACAGAATCCGGCCTATCGGCTTGCTTTATTTTTCTTCTTTCTTTTTTCTCCCCTCTGCCTCCTTTCTCATATACATGTTTTTTAACCTCGCGTTTATTGCTGAGTTGCGTTTGCATAACCAAATGCAAAGTATTTGATTTTGTATAAACCCATGTATTTGCGTGAGAGAGTGCTTTCAATATGCCTTGTAAGTGATTCATTTCTTTGGTTATTTATTTTGCATCATTGAGCCTTGCCATCGTCTAAGTCCTTGACTTCATTAAGAAATTCTCAATTTATTAACAAAAAGCTCTTGACCACATATTAAGCATCTAATAAAGTGGGTAAAAGTGTGAAAAAGTGTGTATTTGTGGGATAAATTTCATGCTCCGGTGCTTCGTTTAAAAGCAAATCAGAAAGGATATTAACCGTGTTTCAGGGTGCTTCGTCGATCAGTCTGGATGCAAAGGGAAGGATGGTCATTCCTGCAAGGCATCGTGACGCTCTGTCACTTCAATGTGACGGACGTGTGACATTGACGCGTCATCCACACGGTTGTCTTTTGTTCTTTCCGCGTCCTGTATGGGAGGCCCATCGGGAAAAGATTGCTGCATGGCCGATGTCTGCCCGTGCCTGGCAACGGATTTTTCTGGGAAGTGCTTCGGATGTGGAAATCGATTCTGCAGGAAGAATTCTGATTTCACCGGAGTTGCGTCAGGCAGTGGGGCTGACAAGAGATGTGATGTTGTTGGGGATGGGCAGTCATTTTGAAATCTGGGATGCATCCAGATTGCAGGAAAACGAATCGGAAGCGATTGCGTCAGGAATGCCGGAAGCTTTGCAGGATTTTTCATTTTAAGTGTCAGGGTGGATAAACGTGCCGGAATTGACTCATGATTCGGTATTGCTGAAAGAAGCAGTAGATGCTCTGGCGATAGAAGGCGATCGTGTTAATGGAATTTTTATTGATGGAACGTTTGGCCGGGGAGGGCACAGCAGATTAATTCTTGAGCGTTTGGGGGGGGAAGGGCGACTTATCGCATTCGACAAGGATCCGGAAGCGGTTTCGGTAGCGGGGAAAATAACTGATCCGCGTTTTGAAATAGTGCATAAAAGTTTCGCGGATCTGGGCGAGGTTCTTGAAGAAAAGGGCATCGAGATGATTGACGGAATTTTACTTGATCTCGGTATTTCATCGCCACAGGTAGAAGACGCTGCCCGCGGCTTTTCTTTTCGCCTGGAAGGACCGCTCGATATGCGCATGGACTCCACCAGAGGATTGTCTGCAGCCGAATGGCTGGCAGTTGAAACGGAAGAAAAAATTGCGGAGGTAATTCATCAATATGGGGAAGAACGGTTTGCTTTTCAGATTGCAAAGGCGATTGTTGCTTGCCGGACCATCAAGCCCATTGATAGTACGAAACAACTTGCCGAAATCGTGGCAGGGGCAGTCAAGACTTTTGAAAAGGGCAAAAATCCGGCCACGCGCACATTTCAAGCTATACGGATTTTCATCAACAGAGAGCTTGAGGAATTGGAAATAGGCCTTCAGGCAGCCTGGCAGCATTTGCGGCTGAACGGGCGGATGTCGGTCATCAGTTTTCATTCTCTCGAAGACCGGATAGTGAAGAAATTTTTGTCAGGCAAGGCAAAGGTGGACATGCCGGATCGTCGTCTCCCGATCAGGGCGATTGACCTGCCGCAGCCTGAAATGAAGTTACTGGGCAAGCAAAAACCCTCGAAAGCCGAAGTGAGCAAGAATGCGCGCTCACGTTCGGCTATTTTGCGTATTGCGACAAGGGTTTCTTATGAAAATGGAGGGCGCAATGAAGATTAGATTGCCCCTCATTCTGGCTGCGCTGCTGGCGGTATCGGCCCTGTTGCTGGTCAATTCCCAGTATCAGGCACGAAAGCTTTTTATGGCACTGGAGTTTGCGCAGTCGCAGACACGCCAGCTGGAAATTGAATGGTCGCAATTGCAGTTGAAACAGTCGCAATTGAGCAAGCATGCACGCATTGAGGAAAAAGCGGTAAACGAACTGAACATGATGCGGGTATCGCCTGCGAATACCCAATTTTTGAAAATGACACCACCATGATACGCAATATTAAATTCATGAAAAATTCGCGCGTTGCTGCGGCAAAGGGGGTGTCTTTCTCTGCAAATCCTGAACTGAAGGTCAGTTTGTCTCCCTGGCGTTCGCGGCTGGTGTTGTTTATGCTGTTTCTGGCATTCGCCGGACTCATCGCCAGAGCCTTGTGGCTTCAGGGGATTTCCACAGATTTTCTCCAGAAACAGGGTGAGTCGCGATATGCAAGAACGCTTGAATTGCCGGCGACCCGTGGCAAGATTCTCGACAGGAACGGTCATGTTCTGGCTTCTTCGGTGCCGGTGAAAGCGATTTGGGCGATTCCCGAAGACGTTCTGACTCAACCGAAGGAAAAGATCAGCAAACTGGCAGCCTTGCTCGGTATGACTGAAAGCAGCCTTTACGCAAAGCTGGATTCCGACAAAAGCTTTGTTTACCTGAAACGGCAGGTCGATAACGACGTGGCTGACGAGATCGTCAAGCTGGGGATTGCCGGTATCCAGACCAGAAAAGAATACAAGCGCTTCTATCCTGAAGGCGAAGTGATGGCTCACGTCGTCGGGTTTACCAACGTCGAGGATATCGGCCAGGAAGGGATTGAGCTGGCATCCCAGAATGTTCTGGCAGGTGAAAAGGGCAGCCGGCGGGTCATCAAGGACCGTCTGGGACATATCGTCGAGGATATGCGTGCCATCAAGGAGCCGCTGGATGGCAAGGATCTGGTTTTATCCATCGACAGCAAGTTGCAGTACATCGCCTACAAGTATTTGAGTGAAGCTGTCGAGAAACACAAGGCCAAGGCGGGAAGTGCCATCGTTCTGGATACGCATACCGGCGAAGTGCTGGCGATGGTGAACCTGCCGAGTTTCAACCCGAATGACAGACGTCACCTGACCGGGGCGCAGTTGCGTAACCGTGCCATGACGGATACGTTCGAACCCGGTTCGATCATGAAACCTTTCTCTGTTGCGCTGGCACTGGAAAAAGGTATCGTCAAACCGACTTCCATGATTGCCACAGGCAACGGCAAATTGACGATCGGCACGGCGACAATCGGCGATACCCATTCGAACGGAACGATTTCAGTCGCTCAGGTTATCGAAAAATCGTCCAATATCGGGACGGCGAAAATCGCCTTGCAGATGCAACCTGTCGAAATGTGGGAAATGTTTACTTCCCTCGGGTTCGGGCAGCAGCCCCGTTTCGGTTTCCCGGGCGCGGTCGCCGGACGTGTGCGGCCTTATAAATCATGGCGACCTATCGAACAGGCCACGATGAGTTACGGACACGGCATTTCTGTTTCCCTGTTCCAGATTGCTCATTCCTACATGATTTTTGCGCGTAACGGCGATACGATCCCGCTTTCTTTCCTGAAAAGAAATGAAATGCCCGCCGGTCAGAGAATCGTTTCCGAAAAAACGGCCACAGACATGCGCCAGATGCTTGAAATGGTGACGAGCGAACATGGAACGGCCCGTCGTGCGCAGGTTTCGGGCTATCGGGTTGCCGGTAAAACCGGGACGGCTTACAAGATCGAAGGCGGCCGTTATGTCCGTAAATATGTCGGTTCCTTCGTTGGGTTTGCGCCCGCTTCCGACCCACGTGTCGTGATTGCAGTCATGATCGATGAACCGACCGCAGGCCATTACGGTGGTACGGTTGCCGGGCCGGTTTTCTCGGCTATTGCTGCGGATACCTTAAGAGCGATGAACGTTGCTCCGGATGCGAAATTTGAAGAAGTTCTGGCTGCAAACAAATTGGCGAAGGGAGGCATGTGATGGATAAAGCTCTTCAATTGATGCCAATCGTTCAGTGGATAAAAGGAATTTGTCCGAATGGACAGCTGTTTTCCGATTCCCGCGAAATAAAATATGAAACCGATGCTGTTTTCTTCGCTTATGAAGGTGACTCGGCAGATGGACGAAATTACATAGCCAGAGCTATCGAAAGCGGCGCCAAAGCGGTTGTATACGAGTCGTCTGATTTCGAATGGAATCCCGACTGGAAAGTGGATCATCTTGGCGTTGTTGGCCTTAAGGCCAATGCAGGTCCGATAGCAGACGCTTTTTATGGATCACCTGCCCGTTCCATGTCGATTATTGCGGTGACCGGAACCAATGGCAAAACGTCCACGACTCAGTGGATTGCGCAAGCCTTGTCCAGACTTGGCAGAAAGACGGCCGTCATCGGCACGCTGGGCGTAAGCATTTTTGAAAACGGCGAGAGCGGGGCCAGCGAAGAAACAGGCTATACCACGCCCGATCAGGTGCAATTGCAGAGGATTCTGGCAGATTTGCATTCACGGGAAGTGAAGTGTGTCGCAATCGAGGCGTCATCCATCGGAATCGATCAGGGCAGATTGAATGGCCTGACGATTGATATCGCCCTGTTTACCAATTTCACGCGTGACCATCTCGATTATCACCATGACATGGCTTCGTACAAGGCAGCCAAACGGCGCCTGTTCGGCTGGAAAGGCCTGAAACACGCTGTCGTCAATCTCGACGATGCGATGGGGATTGAGCTGGCAAGTGAACTGAAGTCGAAAATGGCGCTGACAGGGTATTCGATTAATGGCGCCAGGGCCGACATCCCGGTTTTGAACGCAGTCGATATCCGCAACAGGACCCATGGTGATGAATTCCGGATCGAGTCGCCCTATGGCGACTCCAAAATCAGGACACAACTGATCGGCCGGTTCAATGTCAGTAACGTCCTGGGTGTTCTCGGGGTTTTGCTGGCTAACGGTATCGATTGGGATTCCGCTGTCCAGTCTCTTACTTCTCTGGCTGCTCCTCCGGGACGTATGCAACAGATGGGCGGCAAGGAAGCGCCGCTTGTCGTGATCGATTTTGCCCATACGCCGGATGCGCTGGAAAAAGGCTTGTCCACCTTGCGCCATGTGGCGGACGATCGTAACGGAAAACTCTGGTGCATTTTCGGGTGCGGTGGTGACAGGGATCACGGAAAGCGCCCTGAAATGGGTGAAAAAGCCGAGTCGGCAGACGTCATCATTGTCACGAGCGACAATCCTCGCAGTGAAGATCCGAAAAAGATCATGGAAGAAATCGTTTCCGGTATGACGAAAGATCCGATTCAGGTGGAAGACCGCGCGACGGCTATCCTGACAGCGGTCAAGCAGGCATCGAAAAACGACGTTATTTTCGTTGCCGGAAAAGGGCATGAAGCGTATCAGGAAGTCAAAGGGGTAAAAAGGCCTTTTGCCGACGCGGATCACGTGGCACTCGCTCTTGCATCGCGTCTTACAACTCAAAAGGTGGAGCCATGAAAACGACTCTTGGACAACTCCACCTCTGGATAAACGGCAGCAAAATGACTGCCGACGCATCCTTTGACGGTGTCTCGACGGATACCCGTCTTGTCGGCGCAGGCAATTTGTTTGTGGCACTGAAAGGCGAGAATTTCGATGCGCACGATTTCCTGGCCGAACTGCCGAAAAAAGGCGTTGCGGCTGTGGTGGCAGAACGCATTCCTGAAAATTATCCTCTGCCTGCGCTGATCGTGGCCGATACCCGTCTGGCTCTGGGTGACATGGCCAGAGAATGGCGCAGGAATTTTTCCATCCCGGTCGTCGGCGTAACGGGCAGCAACGGAAAAACGACAGTCAAGGAAATGATTGCCACCATCTTCAAGACCGCTTTCGGGGAAGACGGCCGTTTGGCCACATCTGGCAATTTCAATAACGATATCGGTGTTCCGCTGACCATTTTCCGGATGAATGAAAACCATCGTGCTGCCGTCATCGAACTGGGCATGAATCATGTCGGGGAAATGGCTTATCTGTCGGATATCGCGCAGCCGACGGTGGGGCTCGTCAATAACGCACAGCGCGAACATCAGGAATTCATGCAAACCGTTCTTGCGGTTGCAGAAGAAAACGGAACAGTGATTCGCTCTTTGCCTGAAAACGGGACAGCCGTTTTCCCTGCCGATGAACCGTATTCGGACTTGTGGACACGGTATGCCGGTGCACGCCAGATCAGGACATTCGGACTGGGCAAGGATGCGAAGGTATCCGGGCAGTACAAAAACGAAGATGGCAGCACGTCGGTTTTGATCGAAAGTGAAGGCAAATCGTATTCCGTCAGACTGGCAACAAGTGGAAAACACAATGTCAGAAACGCTCTGGCAGCGGCAGCCTGTGCCCGCTCTGCCGGTATCGACTGGCAAACGATCGTGAAGGGCCTTGAAGCATTTTCTCCCGTTCACGGTCGTCTTGAAAAGAAAAATGCTTTTAATGGTGCACTTCTGATTGACGATACTTATAATGCCAACCCGGATTCGGTCCGGGCCGCTATCGATGTGTTGGCTGAACTCTCCGGTAAAGGGATTTTCGTTCTGGGAGATATGGGCGAAGTCGGCAATGATGGTGAGCGTTTTCATGTCGAAGTCGGTGAATATGCAAAAGAGCGCCAGATCAGCCATTTCTTCACTTTTGGTGAAATGGCCCGATTTGCGTCGAAAGCTTACGGAAACAGCGGGCGACATTTCGACAATATGAACGAAATGAATGCCGTGCTGGAACAATTGCTTGAACCGGACATGACCGTACTGGTGAAAGGCTCGCGTTTCATGAAAATGGAACGGGTCGTCAATCAATTGATGAATAAAAATAATAAGGAAGGTAGTTGATATGCTGCTTTGGCTGGCACAATTTTTTCAACAGGATGTGGGACCGCTCCGGGTTTTCAGTTTTATTTCATTCAGAGCGGTGTTTGCCACATTGACTGCACTGGCTATCGGACTGTTAGCCGGGCCAGCCGTTATCCGTTTGCTGACAAGACTGAAAGTCGGACAGGCTGTCCGTACTGACGGTCCACAGACGCATCTGGTCAAATCGGGCACGCCGACGATGGGCGGCCTTCTGATCCTGATCGCCATTACGGTTTCGACTCTGCTATGGTGTGACTGGTCGAACCGGTTCATCTGGGTTGTCCTGATTGTGACGATCGGGTTCGGCATCGTCGGATGGGTGGATGATTATCGCAAGGTCGTCTACAAGGACCCGAATGGCATGTCGTCAAGGGAAAAATATTTCTGGCAGTCGTTGATTGGTATCGTGGCAGCCATTTATCTGGCGTTTGCGGTATCGGGACAATCCAATGCAGAAGTCTGGACACTGTTTATAGACTGGGTCAGATCCGGTTTCAATATGGACCTGTCGCCGAAGGCCGACTTCATCATTCCTTTTTTCAAAACGATCAGTTATCCGCTGGGTGTGTGGGGCTTTATAGCGTTGACTTATTTCGTCATCGTCGGGACGAGCAATGCCGTCAATCTGACCGATGGCCTCGACGGTCTGACGATTATGCCGACTATCATGGTCGGTACGGCACTGGGTGTTTTCGCGTACCTGACCGGCCACTCGCTTTATTCCAAATATCTTTTCATCCCGTACATCCCGGGTGCAGGTGAGTTGCTGGTTTTCTGTGGCGCGATGGCCGGGGCGGGGCTGGCGTTTTTGTGGTTCAACGCCCATCCGGCGCAAATGTTCATGGGCGACGTCGGTGCACTGGCACTGGGCGGTGCACTGGGAACGATTGCCGTGATCGTCAGGCAGGAAATCGTGCTGTTCATCATGGGCGGCATTTTTGTGGTGGAAACCATTTCGGTCATGTTGCAGGTGACGTACTTCAAGTACACGAAAAAGAAATACGGAACAGGACGCCGGATATTTTTGATGGCGCCCTTGCACCATCATTTCGAACAAAAGGGCTGGAAAGAAACTCAGGTGGTTGTCCGTTTCTGGATCATCACCATGATTCTGGTTTTGATTGGTTTATCGACTTTGAAGATTAGATGATATGAACTGGGCAGGCAAAAAAATTCTCGTGTTGGGACTCGGTGAGTCCGGACTGGCAATGGCGCGCTGGAGCGCGTATTGCAAGGCGAGCGTTTGCGTTGCCGATACGCGGGAAAACCCGGACAGGTTGCCACAGTTGCAAAAACTGATTCCCGAAAGCCGGTTCATGTCGGGGCCGTTTGCGACGGAAGGGCTGGAACAGTTCGATATCATCGCCGTCAGTCCCGGACTGCGCCCGGATGTTGAACTGAAAGAAATACTGCCATTTGCCAAAGAACACGGTATTCCTGTCTGGAGCGAAATCGAAATGTTCGCGCAGGCCTTGAAAGGGCTTGAAGAAGGGACTGCGTACAAACCGGACGTCATTGCCGTTACCGGAACGAATGGCAAGACGACAGTGACAAGCCTGACCGGACATATGTGTGAACGTGCTGGCAAGACGGTCCGGCTGGCGGGCAATATCAGCCCGGCGGCTCTGGACGTTCTGCTGGATGTCATTGAAAAAAAACAGTTGCCTGACGTATGGGTTCTGGAACTGTCCAGCTTCCAGTTGTTTACGACATATACCTTGCAGGCCAATGCGGCAACCGTATTGAACCTGACGCAGGATCATCTGGACTGGCATGGCAGTATGGAAGCGTACGGTGAAGCCAAGGCGAGAATTTTTGGTGAAAAAACAGTCCGGGTATTGAACCGGGAAGATGCTGCTGTGATGAAAATGGCATCGGCTGATGCGCCTGTCGTTACTTTCGGTACGGATGAACCGCTTGAACCGAGTTCTTTCGGCTTGCATCTGGATCGCGATATGGAATGGCTTGCTGTCATGTCGCCGGTTGAAGATGGCATTGTCAGAAGAAACAAAAAGAACGATGCACCGCTTGAATATGCCGTGCAGAACCTGATGCCTGCCGGAGCGCTGAAAATCCGCGGTCGCCACAATGCCAGCAATGCGCTGGCGGCACTGGCCTTGTGCCGTGCGATTCACTTGCCGTTCGCTCCTCTCTTGCAGGCATTAAGCGATTATCGCGGTGAGCCGCATCGCGTCGAACTGATCGCTACCGTCAAAACAGTTTCTTACATCGATGACAGCAAGGGTACCAATGTGGGCGCGACGGTCGCTGCCGTTAACGGTCTGGGTGAAAAAGGACGCAAGAACATCATTCTGATTGCCGGTGGTCTGGGCAAGGATCAGGATTTCTCGCCTTTGTCTGAAGTCGTTGCACAATACGTGAAGGCGGTCATGCTGATCGGCAAGGACGCAAGGCAGATTCATGATGCACTGGCCGAAACGGGCGCGTCGTTTGTATACAGCGACAGTCTTGAACACGCCGTTGGGGAAGCGGCGAAAATGGCTCAGGACAACGATACGGTACTGCTTTCTCCTGCGTGCGCGAGCATGGATATGTTCCGCAACTATGCCCATCGTTCGGAAGTGTTTGTCAATGCGGTCAGGGAAGTCGCTTCAGCTTGCGGGGAGGTAATGCCATGAACCTCAATCTGAATATGAGTACAGTCAAGGAATTTTTCGGCAACATTTTCGGCAGCAGCACCAGCCGTGTGACAGCAGCCAAAAATGCCCGAATGATGAAGATCGATTTTTATCTGATCTGGGCTGTCCTGTCACTGATGATTCTTGGACTCATCATGGTTTACTCCGCTTCCATCGCCTTGCCCGATTCGCCGAAATACGCCAGTTACCGGAATGAGCATTTCTTTATCCGGCAGGCCATTTTCATTGTGATCGGCCTGATTGCCGCCGTGATGGCGTTCAGGGTCAAGATCGACACCTGGCAGAAATACGCTCCTCTTTTGTTCGTCATTACGCTCTTTTTGCTGGTTCTCGTTCTGATTCCGGGAATCGGGAAAGGCGTTAACGGCGCAAGACGCTGGCTGTCGTTCAGGATATTCAATTTGCAGCCTTCTGAATTGATGAAGCTTTTCATCGTCTTGTATGCCGCGGATTATACCGTCAGAAAACAGAATTTCATGCACAAGCTGACCAAGGGATTCCTGCCGATGGCGACCGCCCTTGGCCTGATCGGTCTTTTGCTCTTGCTGGAACCCGATCTGGGTGCTCTGGGCGTCGTGATCTGTATTGCGATGGGCATTCTCTTTCTGGGCGGTTTTAACGGGGTGTGGTTCGGAGGGATCGCGGCGACGCTGGTGGGTATCTTCAGTATGGTTATCGTCATGTCACCCTGGCGGCGCGAGCGTATTTTCGCGTACCTGAATCCGTGGGATGAGGTAAACGCACTGGGTAAAGGCTACCAGCTTTCCCATTCGCTGATCGCGTTCGGCCGGGGCGAAATTTTCGGTGTCGGACTCGGTGGCAGCGTCGAAAAACTGCATTATCTGCCGGAAGCGCACACGGACTTTTTGATGGCGGTTATCGGTGAGGAACTGGGTTTTGTCGGTGTGGCTGTAGTGGTTGCCCTGTTTTACTGGATCGTCAAGCGGGCTTTCGAAATCGGGCGTCAGGCCATTGCGATGGATCGCATTTTTGCAGGATTGCTGGCACAGGGTATCGGTATCTGGATCGGTGTTCAGACGTTCATCAATATGGGTGTGAATCTGGGGCTGTTACCAACGAAAGGCCTGACCTTGCCGCTGATGAGTTATGGAGGATCGGGGATTCTGATCAATTGCGTGGGGCTGGCGATCCTTTTGAGGGTCGATTACGAAAACCGCAAGATCATGCGTGGAGGTGGCCGTGAGCGAACGTAAGAAACTCATGATTATGGCCGCAGGAACGGGAGGACATATTTTCCCGGGGCTGGCTATCGCCGCAACCATGCAGAAAGAAGGCTGGGATGTGACCTGGCTGGGAACGCAGCACGGCATGGAAGGAAAAATCGTCCCTGCTGCGGGAATCGAAATGGAGTCGATCGATTTCGCCGGATTGAGAGGCAAGGGGCTGGCGCATACGATTGGTGGAAGTATCAAGCTGATGACGAGTTTCATGACGTGCAGGGGAATCATGAAACGGCGCAAGCCCGATCTGGTTGTCGGAATGGGTGGATATGTCACCGTTCCGGGTGGCATGGCAGCGAGAATGCTCGGTATTCCTGTCGTGCTGGTCAATGCGGACGCCAAACTGCTGTTGTCGAACAAGGCACTGGCCTCTTCGGCAAAACATGTGTTGTTCGGTTTGCCGGGTGAATATGGGGAAGTCGCTCATAAAGCGGTATTGACCGGCAATCCGATCCGGCAGGAAATCAGGGAATTGCCGCAACCGGAAGAACGTTTTGCCGGACGCGAAGGTGTCCTGAACATTATGGTTGTCGGCGGAAGCCTGGGGGCAAAAGTATTGAATGATTGTTTGCCTGCTGCATTGGCACTCTTGCCATTTGAGACAAGACCGAATGTGACGCATCAGACAGGCAGGCAACATGTGGCCCAAGTCCGGCAGCAATACAGGAAAGCGCAGGTTAATGCGGAGGTTCTCGATTTTATCGACGATATGGCTGTGCGTTATGCAAATGCCGATCTCGTTATCTGCAGGGCCGGAGCAATTACGGTTTCCGAGCTGACAGCGGCGGGGGTTGCCAGCATTCTCGTACCGTTTATTGCATCGAGTACATCGCACCAGCGGGATAACGCGATTTTCATGGACAGGGAAGGGGCGGCCACACATCTGCCGCAAACCAGTCTGACGCCGGAATATCTGGCCGGACTGCTGAAAGAAATGACCCGCGAAAAATGCCTTGTAATGGCGAAGACGGCTTATTCGCTGGGCAAGCGGGATGCTAACGAAAAAATTGCCGAGGTTCTCATTAAAGCGGCAACCAGATAAAAGATTGATTGTATGAAACATAAAGTCAAAAGAATACATTTTGTTGGAATCGGCGGCAGCGGTATGAGCGGCATCGCCGAGGTGCTCGTCAACCTCGGTTATGAAATCACCGGCTCCGATCTGACAAGCAATTCGTCCACCCGACATCTGGCGGCGCTGGGTGCCCGCGTCATGCTGGGGCACGCACCTGAAAATATCGAAAATGCCGATGCCGTCGTCGTTTCAACCGCAATCAGGGACGATAATCCGGAAGTGCTGGCTGCCCGCAAGAAAAATATTCCACTCGTTCCAAGAGCCGTGATGCTGGCAGAGCTGATGAGACTGAAACGCGGTATCGCCATTGCCGGTACACATGGCAAAACGACGACGACCAGTCTCGTTGCCAGCGTACTTGCGGAAGGCGGTTTCGATCCGACCTTCGTTATCGGTGGCCGTTTGAACAGTGCGGGAGCCAATGCCGGTCTGGGTGCCGGTGATTTTATCGTCGCGGAAGCGGATGAATCGGATGCGTCTTTCCTGAATCTGTATCCGGTCATTGAAGTCATTACCAATATCGATGCCGACCATATGGATACGTATGGTCACGATTTTGCACGTCTTAAACAGGCATTCGTCGAATTCACGCAGCGCCTGCCATTCTATGGTCGCGTCATGCTGTGTATCGACGACAAGAACGTTTGCGAAATCAAGCCGTTCATATCCAAACCGGTCACGACTTACGGTTTCCACGAAGATGCGGACGTCAGGGCGATTGACCCGAAAGCGGAAGGTACGATGATGACGTTCACCGCCTTGCAGAAAGACCATCCTCCAATTTCGATTCGCCTGAACCAGCCGGGCATGCATAACGTCCAGAATGCCTGTGCCGTGATTGCCATAGCACGGGAACTGGGTATCGAAGACAGTGCGATTCAACGGGCAATGGAACAGTTCACCGGTGTCAATCGCCGCTTTACAAGACTGGGAACGGTCCGTCTTCCCCAGAAGACAGGCACCTCGATTGCCGAGGTCGAACTGGTGGACGATTACGGGCATCATCCTTCGGAAATGGCGGCAACCATTGCTGCGGCACGTGGCGCTTATCCGGACAGAAGGCTGGTAATCGCTTTCCAGCCACACCGGTACACAAGAACGCGCGATCTGTTTGAAGATTTCGTGAAGGTTCTTTCCGGTGCTGACGTATTGCTTCTGGGTGAGGTCTATCCTGCGGGCGAACAGCCGATTGTCGCAGCTGACGGCAGGACACTGGCAAGAACCATTCGGGTGGCAGGCAAGGTCGATCCGGTTTTTGTCGAAAACATCGCCGAAATGCCGGACGCGATATTGAATGTGATTGAAGACGATGACGTCGTGATTACGATGGGCGCGGGTTCGATCAGCAGTGTTTCAGGAAAACTCCTGGAAAAGGCTTTGGAAAAATAATGGATAAAAAGATGAAATCGGATGCGTTTGGAAAAGTGGGTGTTCTCTACGGCGGCAAGTCCGGAGAGCGCGAGGTCTCGCTTATGTCCGGAAAAGCGGTTCATGAAGCCCTTAAAAGCAAAGGCATTGATGCGCATCTGTTCGATACCGGCACGCATACGGTAGCCGAACTGGAAAAGGAAAAGTTTGACCGGGTATTCATCGCCTTGCACGGTATCTATGGCGAAGACGGTTGCATGCAGGGTTTGCTGGAAGAATTGCAGGTGCCTTATACGGGTTCCGGCGTGATGGCATCGGCCATCGCGATGGACAAGATCATGACCAAGCGCCTGTGGCTGGCTGAAGGACTGCCGACACCGCGTTATACGGAATTGAAAGCGAACACCGATTTTAATGAAGTCGTTGCAAAGCTGGGACTGCCGCTGATCGTCAAGCCTGCCTGTGAAGGGTCGACGCTGGGCTTGACCAGGGTTACGGACGCCAGCCAGATGAAAGAAGCTTACGAGCTGGCGGCGACACACGACCAGTCGGTTCTGGCCGAGGAGTTCATTGAGGGCATGGAGTTGACCTGTGCGGTGCTTGAACGTGATGGCAAGCCGGAGGCTCTGCCGATGATCCGGATTATCGCACCGGGTGCGAATTACGATTATCAAAACAAGTATTTCAGCGATGAAACGAAGTATCTGTGTCCCTGCGGTCTGGACGCAGAGCTTGAAAAGAGCATCCAGCAGTATGTGGTTCAAAGCTACCGGGCATTGGGATGCCGTGGCTGGGGGCGTGTCGATGTGATGTTGCGTTCGACGGACAACAAACCGTTCTTGCTGGAACTGAATTCATCGCCGGGCATGACAGGGCATTCGCTGGTGCCGATGGCGGCAAAACAGGCAGGACTGGATTATGCAGATTTGTGTGTGACGCTCCTTGCGGCAGCGACACTGGATCATATTAAACATAAGGGAAACTGATAAGGCTATGTGGCACAACGTCCGCTTATTGAATGCCATTTCAAATACCTTCTTCGCCATTTTCATTCTGGCAGTGGGAGCGGGCGTTATCGGCTGGCTGATCCAGAAACCGGTGTATGCCTTGCAGACGGTACGTGTCCAGTCTGCAGACGGGAAAGAGCTGAAACATGTGAATGCGCTGACGGTAAGAAATATCGCGTTGCCGAATGTGAAAGGCAATTTCTTTACCGTGGATCTGAATGATGTCAGGGCAGCTTTCGAGACGGTTCCCTGGGTGCGGGAAGCCAGTGTCAGAAGGGAATGGCCTGACAAGCTGATCGTGTCGCTGGAAGAGTATGAGCCTCTGGGTGTCTGGGGAAATGCAGGGCAGCTGATTTCCACCAAAGGCGATCTCTTTACCGTAAACATGGCTGAGGCTGAAGAAGATTACGATTTGTTGAAATTTGGCGGTCCGGAAGGCAGTGAAAAGGAGGTTCTGAACCGTTACAAGGAATTCTGCAAGCAGTTTGCAGGGATTCATCTGGTTCCAAAAGAAGTGATGTTGTCGGACCGGTACGCCTGGTCTGTCAGACTGGATAACGGCATGAAAGTCGAATTCGGTCGCGAAAAGAATCAGGACACGATGAATCGTCTGATGAATAGTTTGCTAAAAGCGTATCCGCAACTGGCGCAAAAGGCGGCTAACGGTATCGAAAGCATCGATATGCGTTATCCGAACGGAGTGGCACTGAAAGTGAAGGGAACGCTTTCTGCTTCAAATATTAAACAGGATAGTGTGGCGCTATGACTAAAGACCTTAAAAATTTGATTGTCGGCCTGGATATCGGGACTTCCAAAGTCGTTGCTGTCGTTGCTGAAGTCCTGCCGGACGGAAGACACGAAGTGATCGGGCTGGGGCAGCATGAATCGAAGGGCCTGAAAAAGGGAGTCGTTGTCAATATCGAGGCAACGGTTGAATCGATACAGGCCGCTCTGGAAGAGGCGGAACTGATGGCCGACTGCAAGATACGGAATGTCTATACTGGTATCGCAGGCAGTCATATTCGCAGTTTCAATTCCCGTGGAATGGTTGCGATCAAGGACAAGGAAGTGACGGCGGCTGACGTCGCAAGGGTCATTGAAACGGCACGTGCCGTCAATATCCCGACGGACCAGCAGTTTTTGCATACGGTATCGCAGGAATTCGTTGTCGACAATCAGGAAGACGTTCGTGAACCGATCGGCATGAGCGGTATCCGGCTTGAAGTCAAGGTTCATATCGTGACCGGTGCGGTTTCCGCTGTCCAGAATATCGTCAAATGCGTTCGCCGATGCGGTCTGGAAGTATCCGATCTGGTTCTCCAGCCACTGGCTTCCGCTGATGCCGTCCTGACGGAAGATGAAAAGGAGTTGGGTGTCGTCCTGATCGATATCGGTGGCGGAACGACCGACATCGCCGTCTTTACGGAAGGCGCCATCCGGCATACGGCTGTCATTCCGATTGCGGGCGACCAGATCACCAATGACATTGCGATGGCCTTGCGTACGCCGACGCTGGAAGCGGAAGAAATCAAGCTGCGTTACGGCATTGCGAAGCAGGTGCTGGTCGATCCTGCCGAAACGATCGAAGTACCGGGTCTCGGCGATCGTGGCCCGCGTACCCTGTCCCGGCAGATGCTGGCGGCAGTAATCGAACCGCGGGTCGAGGAATTATTTGCGCTGGCTTTGCAGGTAGTCAGGGAATCGGATTATGAAGAAGTCCTTTCGTCAGGGATTGTGCTGACGGGTGGTACGGCATTGATGCCGGGTATTGCCGAACTGGCTGAGGATATCTTCCTGAAACCGGTACGGCTGGGCATTCCGCATTACGACGGGCAACTGGCCGATGTCGTCAGAAGCCCGAGATATTCAACGGCACATGGTTTGCTGGGCGAGGCAAAGAAGCAATATTTAAGGGGCAGTGTCGTCACGAAGCAGCAAGGGTCGAGCAAGGCTGTGCTGCAACGGATGAAAGAATGGTTTATGGGGAATTTTTGATTTATCGGGATTGAAGGTTTTATTAAAAGCCGTTTTTAGTTGGAAGTTGTCGCATCGCGCGAGAATTGCCAAATAAAAACAGCATTTCTGACAGGAGTGAAATCATGGAATTTGATATGGTCGACAATGCAACGCTGGGTACCATCATCAAGGTGGTTGGCGTAGGTGGTGCTGGCGGCAATGCTGTCCAGCATATGATCAACAAGGGTGTTTCCGGTGTTGAATTTATTGCGGCCAATACGGATGCGCAGGCTTTGTCGCATTCGGATGCCCACAATATTATCCAGATCGGCGAAACCGGTCTCGGAGCGGGCATGCGTCCTGATGTGGGTCGCCAGCTGGCGGAAGAGTCACGCAGCCGCATCGAGGATGCATTGAGAGGTGCCCATATGGTTTTCATCGCAGCCGGTATGGGCGGTGGAACGGGTACGGGTGCTGCTCCGATCGTGGCTGAAGTCGCCAAGTCGCTGGGCGCACTGACGGTTGCCGTCGTATCCAAACCGTTTTCGTACGAAGGCGACAAGTGCATGGAAATCGCCGAGGAAGGTCTCGAAGCGCTTTCAGCTCATGTCGATTCGCTGATCGTTATCCTGAACGAAAAGCTCGAGGATATTTATGAAGACGACAGCATGATCGAATGGCTGCAACATGCCGACGACGTGCTGAACAACGCCGTTGCCGGCATTGCCGAAATCATTAACGTTCGCGGCCATATCAACGTCGATTTCAACGACGTCAAGACGATTATGGGCGAACAGGGCAAGGCGATGATGGGTACGGCTGTGGCAGCCGGTGTCGATCGCGCCAGAATCGCAGCGGAACAGGCTGTCGCTTCCCCGCTGCTCGATGGCATCGATCTTTCCGGAGCTCGCGGTGTCCTGGTCAATGTCACTGCAAGCCGTGGCCTGAAAGGCAAGGAAATCAAGGAAGTCATGGCAACGGTTCGCGCTTTCGCTTCACCGGACGCAACGATTGCACAGGGTATCGCTTATGACGACACGATGGGCGAAGACATCCGCGTTACCGTTGTGGCAACCGGATTGGGACGCAGCAAAAAACCGATGCGCCTGATCCAGACCCCGCAGCTCAGAACCGGTACCAACAATGACGTCGTCATGCCTGTTACAGAAGATGCGATTGCCACTCAGCAGGAACAGACCACATCTTTTGAAACACTTCAGAAACCGGCTGTCTGGCGTCATGGACGTGAATCGGCAACCGATACCGTTCGCGCACTGGAAAAGAACGGCATGGAAACGTATGACATTCCTGCCTTCCTGCGCAGACAGGCAGACTGATTCAGACAGATCATTTCCAGCCGGGAATCCGGCTGGAAGAACGGGCTATTTTTTAAATTGTTACAAGTGTAAAAAAAGATTGCCCGTTTTTGCCTGAAGAGTATAAGTAGTAAAAGCCGTCATTGTCATGGATTGCTGGTTTTGGCAGGATATTTCATGACAAGGTAAAATAAGCCCTGAGCGGACATTTTGTCCTGTCCGGTGTTTGAATAACGATATAGCGACCCGAATCATGCTGAAGCAACGTACCATACAATATCCAACCCGCACGGTCGGGATCGGATTGCATTCCGGATACAAAGTCGAACTGGTGCTTCGGCCCGCGGCTCCCGATACCGGTATCGTGTTTCATCGTACCGATCTGAAGCCTGAGGTATCGATTGCTGTCGGCGCTGAAGCCATTGGCGAAACGATGCTGGCTTCCACTCTTGTCAGGGATGGTGTTCGCATTTCCACAATCGAGCACCTGATGTCGGCCTGCTCGGGGCTCGGTATCGACAATCTGCATGTCGACGTCAATGCGGAAGAAATTCCGATCATGGACGGTTCCGCTTCTTCTTTTGTTTTTCTCCTGCAGCAGGCAGGCCTGAAAGAGCAGGATGCTCCGAAAAAATATATTCGCGTGAAAAAGCCGGTTGAAATCAGTGAAGGCGAAGGCGCGAACAGGAAATGGGCGCGGCTTGAACCCTACAACGGTTTCAAACTGGACTTCTTTATCGAATTCAATCATCCGGCCATCGATTCGACTCACCAGAGAGCGGTTATCGATCTGGGAAAAGTTTCTTATGTCAGGGACGTTTCCAGAGCACGTACTTTCGGTTTCGTGAAGGACGTGGAAACGTTGCGCGGCATGGGTCTTGCCCGTGGTGGTTCTCTTGAAAACGCCATTGTCATGGACGAGTATCGTATTCTGAACGCTCACGCACTTCGCTATGAAGATGAGTTCGTCCGCCACAAGATACTGGATGCGATTGGTGACTTGTATAACATCGGACATCCGCTTTTGGCGAGCTATACGGCCCACAAGTCTGGTCACGCACTCAATAACCAGCTTATCCGTGCATTGCTTGCACAGCCTGACGCATATGAGATCGTGACGTTCACGACAGAGCAGGAAGCGCCGCATTCACTCTTTGAACAATCCACACTGGAATGGCTTCCGGCCTGAAGAGGCAGGATTTTTTCAGTCTTGTCCGGATTTTTGCTGATGGGTTTTGATCAGTTCGCTTAATGCGGACGTCAGCCTGTCGTTCTGCTTCGTCTTTTCCAGACTGGAATACAAATCGACAAGGGATTCATAAGCCTTTGGAGACAGTGTTTTTTTCGTTATCGGTATTTCCGAAAAACGTTTTTGTGCCAGCTGGACTTTCAGGCGGATCGAATCGACTGGCCAGCCGGCCTTGCCCAGTTCAGCCTGCAGATACGGGATCTGTTGCCGTATGCGTGCAGCGATGGACTGGTTCGGAACTCCGATGATCATTTTGCCGCTTTCCAGTTTGAAAACAGAACAGGCCGAAAAGTGCCGTGGCAGAATCGACTGGCACGCTTTTTGAATTTCGGACAGCCGTTGGGCGACCTGCAGCAGTCCCGACATGTTTTCATGCGAATCGAGATATTCTGTGGCGGTAGAAAAAAGCTTATTGATTTTCATGCTGAAAGCGGCAGCTCGTCAATCGAATGCAAGTTCAAAATAATCACGAGCCAAGTATAACCCATCCATCTTTTGCAAGTGATGGTCGAATTTGCCGTTTTAAAACAACAGCAATGACGAAATTGATGAGTTAATTGCGAATTCTCTTTGTCCTAAAATGTAAAGAGATATTAAAGTTGTTCTATTGCCCGTAATGGGGCGTGATAAAATGTGTTTTTTACCGGGGTTAACGTTGACTTCAGCAGGATTCGTCTTTCTGTAGTCAATGCCACTGTACAATTTCAAGAACGTAACATGTCCATATTGACCAGCCTTTTTGGCAGCCGCAATTCACGGCTGTTGAAGCAGTACGGCAAGACCGTAGCCAAAATCAACTCGCTTGAACCCGCATTGGAAAAATTGTCCGATGCCGAATTGCAGGCGAAAACTCCTGAATTCAAAGAACGGCTTGCAAAAGGTGAATCGCTCGACAGTATTTTGCCGGAAGCGTTTGCCGTTTGTCGCGAAGCCAGCAAGCGCGTTCTCAAAATGCGCCCCTTTGACGTCCAGCTGATCGGTGGCATGGCCCTGCATGCCGGAAAAATTGCCGAAATGGGAACTGGTGAAGGTAAAACGCTTGTCGCGACTTTGCCTGCCTACCTGAACGGTTTGACCGGCAAGGGCGTTCATGTCGTGACCGTCAACGATTATCTGGCCCAGCGGGATGCCGAATGGATGTCCCGCCTGTACGGCTGGCTCGGACTGACAACGGGTATCAACCTGTCCAACAGCGATCACGATGAAAAACAGCTCGCCTACGCAGCCGACATTACTTACGGTACGAATAATGAATTCGGCTTCGATTATCTGCGCGACAACATGGTGTATGACACCGAAGACCGTGTCCAGCGCGGTCTGGTTTACTCCATCGTCGATGAAGTGGACTCGATCCTGATCGATGAAGCCAGAACGCCGCTGATCATTTCCGGACAGTCCGAAAACAATACCGATTTGTACTACAAGCTGAATTCGGTTCCGAAACTGCTGACCCTGCAGATTGGCGAAGAAACGCGAGACGGCAAGGGCAAGATCGAGGTTCCGGGCGATTTCACCAAGGATGAAAAAGCCAATCAGGTTTATCTGACCGATGCCGGCTACGAAAAGGCCGAAAAGATTTTGACGAGTATGGGCTTGCTGGCTGAAGGTGCCTCGCTTTACGACGCCAGCAACATCATTCTGGTTCATCATCTGTACGCCGCTTTGCGTGCGAATACCCTGTTCCATCGCGATCAGCATTATGTCGTTCAGGACGGTCAGGTCATCATCGTCGATGAATTCACCGGTCGTCTGATGGAAGGACGTCGCTGGTCTGATGGCCTGCATCAGGCTGTCGAGGCAAAAGAAGGCGTCAAGATCCAGAACGAAAACCAGACACTGGCTTCGATTACCTTCCAGAATTATTTCCGTATGTACGAAAAACTGTCAGGCATGACGGGTACAGCCGATACGGAAGCCTATGAATTTCAGGAAATTTACGGTCTTGAAACCGTCGTTATTCCCCCCAACAAAAAGAATCAGCGTACAGACAAGCAGGATCAGGTCTACAAGACCGATGAGGAAAAATACGGCGCGATGTTGAAAGACATCAAGGACTGCTATGAACGCGGCCAGCCGGTACTCGTCGGTACGACCTCCATTGAAAATTCCGAGTTGCTCTCAGGTATTCTGAACAAGGCCGGTTTGCCGCATAACGTCCTGAATGCGAAACAGCATGAACGTGAAGCGGAAATCGTTGCACAGGCCGGCCGTCCGAAGATGATCACCATTGCGACCAATATGGCCGGTCGTGGTACGGACATTGTGCTGGGCGGCAATGTCGAGAAACAGATCGAGTTTCTGCTGGCAGACGATTCCATTCCGGAAGACCAGAAAGAAGCGAAAATCAGCCAGTTGCGAAACGAATGGCAATCCCTGCACGATTTTGTTCTGGCACAGGGAGGTTTGCATATTATCGGTACGGAACGGCATGAATCCCGCCGTGTCGACAACCAGTTGAGAGGTCGTGCGGCCCGTCAGGGTGATCCGGGTTCATCCCGTTTTTATCTGTCTCTGGACGATCCTTTGCTGCGTATTTTTGCCGGTGACAAGATGCGTTCGATTATGGAACGCCTGAAGATGCCGGAAGGCGAACCGATCGAATCCGGTATCGTGACACGTTCGATTGAATCGGCGCAGAGGAAAGTCGAAGGCCGCAACTTCGACATGCGCAAGCAATTGCTGGAATATGACGATGTCGCCAATGACCAGCGCAAGGTCATTTACCAGCAGCGTAACGAGTTGCTGGAACTGACCGATACGACGGAGCTGGTGACTTCCCTGCGTCACGGTGTTTTCACGGACATGTTCAGAACCTATGTGCCGGAACAGTCTGTTGAAGAACAGTGGGATATTGAAGGGCTTGAAAAAGAATTCGCCAACCAGTGGAAACTCGATATTCCATTGGCGTCCATGCTGGAAGAATCCAAAACGCTGACAGATGAAGATATGCTCGAGCATATCATCAAGACGGTGGACGAGTTTTATCAGGCCAAGGTCGATCTGGTCGGCAAGGAAGCGTTCGCCGCATACGAACGCAGTGTTATGCTCCAGAGTCTTGACAATTACTGGCGCGAACATCTTGCCGCTCTGGATCATCTGCGTCAGGGTATTCATTTGCGCGGTTATGCCCAGAAGAACCCGAAACAGGAATACAAATTTGAAGCGTTCCAGCTGTTCAGCCAGATGCTCGACATGATCAAGAACGATGTCACGAAAGTGCTCATGTTGGTGAGAATCCAGACACGCGAGGAAGTCGAAATGGCTGCTGCGATGCAGGAAGAGGCGCAGTATTCCGACGTCAGCTACGATCGTCCTGGAATCGAAGACGATTCGGACTCCGGAATTGATGGGGCTGAAACTGAAGAGAAACAGCAACCTGTCGTCAATACGGTTCCGAAAGTCGGCAGAAACGATCCTTGTCCATGCCAGAGTGGCAAGAAGTACAAGCATTGCCACGGTCGTCTGGAATAAGGACAGTCCTGAATTAATGTTGGAGTTTTTGGGTCAATCTGGTTTGTTGGAGTAAATATTATGGCTGTCAATCTTTCCGTTCCCCTCGCTTCGGAACTGAAACCTGTTTCCGGTCTTGAACTCGGCTATGCGAAAGCCAATATCAAAAAGGCCGACAGAAAAGACCTGCTGGTCATGAAACTGGCGCCGGAAGCGACTGTTGCAGGTGTGTTTACCAAAAACCGCTTTTGCGCAGCCCCGGTCCAGATTTGCAAGGCCAATCTGGAGAAAACCGGAAAGGATAACAAGCCAATTCGTGCACTGATGGTCAATACCGGGAACGCCAATGCCGGTACGGGTGAGTCGGGCTATAAAGACGCTGTCGACACCAGTGCCGCACTGGCGAAATTACTGGGGTGTGAGGCTGAACAGGTTTTGCCTTTCTCGACAGGTGTCATTCTGGAACCGTTGCCTGCCGATAAAATCATTGCCGGATTACCGGCTGCTATTGCCGATCTGAAAGAAGATAACTGGCTGAATGCCGCTGAAGCCATCATGACGACGGATACCATTCCGAAAGCAGCTTCACGTGTCATTATCATTGACGGCAAAACCGTCACGATTACCGGCATGTGCAAGGGCTCGGGCATGATCAAGCCGAATATGGCAACGATGCTGGGCTTCATTGCCACTGATGCAGACATCCCTCAGGATGTACTGGAAGTTATGTTGAAATCGGCGGTCAACAAGTCATTCAATTGCATTACTGTCGATGGCGATACATCAACCAACGATTCCCTGATCCTGATGGCGACTGGCAAAGTCGATATCGGTATCACGAGTACGGCATCCGGCAATTATCAGACGATGCTTCATGCCGTGACGGATCTGGCTCAGGAACTGTCCCAGAAAATCATCCGTGACGGTGAGGGCGCATCCAAGTTCATTACCATCACAGTTGAAGAAGGCAAGTCTGAAGACGAATGCCGTCAGATCGCTTATTCCGTCGCACACTCTCCGCTGGTCAAAACGGCGTTTTTCGCTTCCGACCCGAATCTGGGCCGGATTCTTGCCGCTATCGGATATGCCGGTATTGATGACCTGGACGTTGAAAAGCTGAACCTGTATCTGGATGATGTCTGGGTTGCCAAAAATGGCGGCAGAAATCCGGACTATCTGGAAGAAGACGGCCAGCGCGTGATGAAGAAAAATGAGATTCTGGTGCGTATCACACTGGCTCGTGGCAACGCCACTTCGACGGTCTGGACATGCGATCTGTCGCATGACTATGTTTCGATCAATGCCGATTACCGTTCATAATGACGACGCTTGAGCAATTTCTGGCACGCGCGGAAGCGGTTCTCGCCCGCGTTGAAGAACTGTTGCCACCTTCGACGACAGCGGAAAACATTGACTGGAATTCTCCGACATCGGCTTTCCGCTGGAGAAAGAGAAACGGTCGCGGAACGCTTGTGCCAATCGCCCATATTTCGCCGATATCTCTGGTCGATCTGTTTTATGTCGAACGGCAGAAAGCCTTGCTTGAACAGAATACGCGCCAGTTCCTGCAGGGCAAACCGGCCAATAACGTCTTGTTGACCGGTGCACGCGGTACGGGAAAATCCTCACTGGTTCGTGCCTGCCTGAATGAATTTTCCGATCAGGGGCTTCGTCTGATCGAAGTCGACAAGGACGACCTGATCGATCTTGAGGAAATCTCGGTTCTGACGGCAACGCGCCCGGAACGTTTCATCATTTATTGCGACGACTTGTCTTTTGACGAGGGCGATAGCAGTTACAAGGCGCTGAAAGTCGCGCTTGACGGCAGCGTGGCTGCACAGCCTGACAATATCCTGATTTACGCGACATCCAACCGGCGGCATCTTTTGCCGGAGAAAATGTCCGATAACGAAGGATATTCCCACGATGCGAACGGCGACCTGCACCCTAGCGAAACCGTCGAGGAAAAAATATCCTTTTCCGACCGTTTCGGCCTCTGGCTTTCTTTCTATCCGTACAGTCAGGATGAATATCTTTTCATTACCGCTCACTGGTTAAGGTCGCTTGGATGCTCTGAAGACCAGATAGCGCAGTCGCGGGATGAATCCCTGCAATGGGCACTGCATCGTGGTTCCCGTTCCGGCCGTACGGCATGGCAATTCGCGCGCGATTATTCCGGGCGTGTATTGTAAACCACGTCAGGCGATCGACTCTTTTCCTTTTTTACCGGTTTCTGATTCATCAGGCGGTCTTTAATCGCATTTTTGATGAGAATGCGCAATGGCACGGAACCCTGCTTGCGTAAAGTGATTCTGACTGAAAAAGAACACATTTACGTGAGAGGTCGCCATGTTAATGACTGCCCTCGCCAATCGTTATGCACATCAGTTGCTCGATGCACGACAGAAGTCGGAACTCATGCCATCACTGGCTTCACGGTATCCGATAACCGTCGAAGATGCTTATGAAATTGCGGAACGGATTGGCGATATACGAACCGCCGAAGGTGAAACCATAGTCGGACGGAAATTCGATTATCTGAATGGTATTTCCCCGGTAGATCATCGCAAGGCCCAGCTCCCGTTCTGGGGGTGGCTTTACGATTCGTCTGTCCGGTTTATGGAAAACAGCGAAGGCTCTTTCAGCCTGAAAGGAATGCTGCAACCCCGTATCGAGGCAGAAGTCGTTTTCAGGTTGGGAAAAGTACCTCCAGAGAATGCGACTATCCGTGAAATGGCAGATTGTATTGAATGGATGGCTCACGGTATCGAAGTGACGGAATATCCGTTTGTGGATTCGCCCCGGAATCTTGTCGACGCCGTTGCCGGTTTCGGCATGCACGGCGCATTGCTGGTAGGGGAACCCAAAATCGTGTCTGAAGGAAGCCGGAAAAGTCTCGCCGATGTACTGGAATGCGCCAGCATGTCTCTGGCATGCGGGGAAGTCATCCAGACAGCCGGTTTTGGCAGCGATACATTCAGCAATCCTCTGACAGGACTTCTGAAATTGCATCAGATGCTGGGCCTGCAGGCCCGATTCCCTTCCTTGCAGGCAGGCGACATCATTGCCTCGGGGTCCTGGACAAGACCGGTTGACGCCAGACCGGGGAATGTGTGGCTGACTGCAATTTCAGGCTTGCCACTGCCCGGTCTGGTGGTTGAATTCACACAATGATCTTATAAGCGAAACAATCGATCAAAGTGAATCGAGCTTGGACAACTGGTCTTTCAATTTCTCCATCGTGGATGAAAATCCGGCCAGACGTTCACGTTCGGCTGCCACGACTTTTTCCGGTGCCTTGGAAACGAATCCTTCATTGGACAGCCTTCCTGCCAGTTTGCCGATTTCATTGTCCAGCTTGGCAATTTCCTTTGACAGGCGTTCACGTTCAGCTGCTACATCGATTTCCACTTTCAGCATGAGCTTGACATCGCCAACGATGGAAACGGGGGCCGGTGACTGTGGCAACATGTTGACGATATTGACTTCGGAGAGTTTACCCAGAGCTTTCAGATGTGGAATGAAAGATTCCAGACGGGTGTCTTCAGTCTTGTTCGCCGATTCCATGAAGAGTGGAACCCGCAGAGCCGGAGACAATTTCATTTCGCCGCGCAGATTCCGGCATGCATCGACCAGATTTTTGCACTGTGCCATCCATTGGTCGGCCTGTTCGTTCACTTTGCCTGCTTCCGGAACAGGATAGGTCTGCAACATGATCGTATCGCCTTCCCTGACGGTCTTGCCTGCCAGCGGCGCGACTTTTTGCCAGAGTTCTTCCGTAATAAACGGGATGACCGGATGAGCCAGACGGAGCACTTTTTCCAGAATGGTCAACAGCGTGTTCCGGGTTGCCCGCTTCTGCGTGTCATTGCCTTCGGCAATCTGGACTTTCGCCATTTCTACGTACCAGTCGCAATATTCATCCCAGATGAAACGGTAAACGGCTGAAGCGATATTGTCGAAACGGTATTCGGCAAACCCTTTTTCGACTTCGGATGCGGCGCGCTGGAATTCGGATTCAATCCAGCGGTCGGCAAGGGAAAATTCCATTGCATCGTTGCCGGAGAAACCGCAATCCTCGCCTTCTGTATTCATCAGCACGAAACGGGTCGCGTTCCACAGCTTGTTGCAGAAGTTGCGATAACCTTCGCAGCGGTTGAGGTCGAAATTGATGTTCCGGCCAAGGGATGCGTAGCTTGCCATCGTGAAACGCAGGGCGTCGGTACCGAAAGCCGGGATGCCTTTGCCGAATTCCTTGCGGGTCGCCTTTGCGATCGAATCGGCCTGTTTCGGGTTCATCAGTCCGAAAGTCCGTTGCTGGACAAGCGATTCGACGTCGATACCGTCGATCAGGTCGATCGGATTCAGCGTATTGCCTTTGGACTTGGACATTTTCTGGCCGCTGGCATCCCGGACAAGGCCGTGGACGTAAACGGTCTTGAACGGTACCTTGCCGGTGAAGTGCAGGGTCATCATGACCATGCGGGCGACCCAGAAGAAAATGATGTCGAAGCCGGTTACCAGCACCGTAGACGGCAAAAACATGTTGTAGTCTCTGGTTTCTTCAGGCCAGCCCAGTGTCGAGAAGGGGACGAGTGCCGACGAGAACCAGGTATCGAGAACGTCAGGATCGCGATGGATGGCTTTGCCACCGGCTTTTGCCCTGGCTTCTTCTTCGGTTTTGGCAACGTAGATATTGCCTTCATCGTCATACCATGCCGGAATCTGGTGACCCCACCAGAGTTGGCGTGAAATACACCAGTCCTGAATGTTGTTCAGCCACTGGTTATAGGTATTCGTCCAGTTTTCAGGCATGAACCTGACTTCACCGTCACGGACTTTTTCCAGTGCGACCTCTGCCAGTGACTTGCCGGGGAAGAAAGTGCCTTCCGGTGCCGGTTTGCTCATGGCGACGAACCACTGGTCGGTCAGCATCGGTTCGATGACAACGCCGGTTCTGTCTCCGCGGGGAACCATCAGTTTGTGAGGCTGGATCGAATCGAGCAATCCCTGTGCTTCGAGATCGGCGACGATTTTTTTACGGGCGACGAAACGGTCAAGTCCGCGATAGACTTCCGGAGCGTTTTCATTGATCTTTGCGTCAAGCGTGAAAATGCTGATCGGTTCGAAACCGTGACGGGCACCGACGGCGTAATCGTTGAAATCATGCGCAGGAGTGATTTTCACGCAACCGGTTCCGAATTCCTTGTCGACGTACTCGTCGGCGATGATCGGGATTTCACGATCGGTCAAAGGCAATTTGATCGTCTTGCCGACCAGAGCCTTGTAACGTTCGTCTTCCGGATTGACCGCTACGCAAACGTCGCCCAGCATGGTTTCAGGACGGGTGGTCGCAACGGTCATGTAACCCGAACCGTCAGCATAGGGATAACGGATATGCCACATCGACCCGTTTTCTTCTTCCGATACGACTTCCAGATCGGAAACGGCTGTTCCCAAAACCGGGTCCCAGTTGACGAGGCGTTTGCCGCGGTAAATCAGGCCTTCTTCATAAAGGCGGACGAAAACGTCGGCAACGACTTTGGAACGGGTTTCGTCCATCGTGAAATATTCGCGTTCCCAGTCGGGAGAGGTGCCCATATGGCGCATCTGGCCAGTGATGGTCGAACCGGATTTTTCTTTCCATTCCCAGACTTTTTCAAGGAATTTTTCACGGCCGAGGTCGTGGCGGGAAATTTTCTGTGCATCAAGCTGGCGCTCGACGACGATCTGCGTGGCGATGCCTGCATGATCGGTGCCCGGAATCCATGCCGTGTTATAACCGCGCATACGGTGATAACGCACCAGTCCGTCCATAATTGTCTGATTGAAGGCGTGTCCCATATGCAGGGTGCCTGTCACGTTTGGAGGAGGGAGCTGGATGGCAAAAGAAGGTTTGTTTTCGTCCAGAGACGCGCGGAAGTATCCGCTTTGTTCCCAGATTTCTCTCCAGTGTTTTTCAATTTCGGAAGGTTCGAAGGACTTGGCTAATTCCATGATCTGATTATGTTTTGCTAAAATTCGATAAAGCCATTATTATAATGGACGACGACAGGGACGAACTCGAAAGATATCGTTATAATTGTCCAAATGTAGTAAATTTCATCAGAATGCTAGGGGTTCTGGCCGAAAGGCCGGGCGAGATTACACCCTCTGAACCTGATCTGGGTAATGCCAGCGAAGGGAAGCGAAAAATGTGCATGCGGTGATTCCGCCTGCGCCTCATAAGATTCCTGAGCTGGATTAGTGTTAAATGTTTAAGGAATCGATATGAGCGCCAATCCAAAATTCTTGTCCGCTACTGCGAAAGTAGATGAAGCAGCGGTCCAACCATTTCCGAATTCGCGAAAAGTCTACGTGCAGGGTTCGCGTCCCGATATTCGGGTTCCGATGCGGGAAATCACCCTCTCTGACACGCCAGTCATGTTCGGCTCGGAAAAAAATCCTCCAATTTATGTTTACGATACCTCAGGTCCCTACACCGATCCTGAAGCCAAAATCGATATCCGTTCCGGTCTGGAACCGATCCGTTCCAAATGGATCGAGGAAAGAAACGACACGGAAGAACTGGATGGTCCGACTTCCGCCTATGGCCGTGAACGTCTGGCGGACCCGAGTCTGGACGAATTGCGTTTCAACCTGACCCGCAAACCGCGCCGCGCCAAAAAAGGCGCCAGGATCACCCAGATGGATTATGCCAGACGCGGCATCATCACACCTGAAATGGAATACGTCGCCATTCGTGAAAACATGCGCCGTCAGGAATATATGGAAAGCCTGAAAGCATCTGGCCCCACTGGTGAAAAAATGGCTGCTCTCATGATGAGACAACATCCCGGCCAGTCTTTCGGTGCGGCTATTCCTTCCGAAATCACACCTGAATTCGTCCGTGACGAAGTCGCGCGCGGCCGGGCCATCATTCCTGCCAACATCAACCATCCTGAAGTCGAACCGATGATTATCGGCCGCAATTTCCTGGTCAAGATCAATGCCAATATCGGTAATTCGGCTTTGTCTTCCGGCATTTCCGAAGAAGTCGAAAAAATGACCTGGGCGATTCGCTGGGGTGGTGACAACGTTATGGATCTGTCGACCGGCAAACACATTCACGAAACCCGTGAATGGATTGTCCGCAATTCACCGGTACCTATCGGAACCGTTCCGATGTATCAGGCACTGGAAAAAGTCGACGGTATCGCTGAAGATCTGACATGGGAAGTTTATAAGGATACGCTAATCGAACAGGCTGAACAGGGTGTCGATTACTTCACGATTCATGCCGGTCTCCTGTTACGCCACGTTCCGATGACGGCCAACCGCATGACGGGTATCGTTTCCCGTGGCGGTTCTATCATCGCCAAATGGTGTCTGGCTCATCATACCGAAAGCTTCCTGTACACCCATTTCGAGGAAATCTGTGAAATTCTGGCACAGTACGACGTCGCGATTTCCCTCGGCGACGGCTTGCGCCCGGGCTCGATCTATGACGCCAACGATGAAGCCCAGCTGGGTGAACTGAAAGTATTGGGCGAGTTGACCCAGGTTGCATGGAAACACGGTGTTCAGGTCCTGATCGAAGGCCCGGGACACGTTCCGATGCACATGATCAAGGAAAACATGGATATCGAACTGGAACAGTGTCATGAAGCACCGTTCTATACGCTTGGGCCATTGGTTACCGACATCGCTCCGGGTTACGACCACATCACTTCCGCCATGGGCGCGGGCATGATCGGCTGGTTCGGTACTGCGATGCTGTGCTACGTCACGCCGAAGGAACATCTTGGCCTGCCTAACAAGGACGACGTCAAGGAAGGCATCATCGTTTACAAACTGGCTGCGCATGCTGCTGATCTGGCGAAAGGCCATCCGGGAGCCCAGATTCGCGACAATGCCATGTCCAAGGCGCGTTTTGAATTCCGTTGGGAAGACCAGTTCAATATCGGTCTGGACCCGGATCGTGCGCGTCAGTTCCATGACGATACCCTGCCGAAGGATTCTGCCAAGGTTGCCCATTTCTGTTCCATGTGCGGTCCTAAATTCTGCTCAATGAAAATCACGCAGGAAGTTCGCGACTACGCTGCGAAGAAAGGCATTTCCGAAGTGGCTGCATTGAAAGAAGGCATGGAAGAACGTTCCGTCGAGTTCGTCAAGACGGGTTCCGAAATCTATCACAAGCAATAATGTTATGAGTATCGAGATCAAATTGAACGGAGAAACCCGCCAGGTCGATGACGGGTGCACTCTGCAAGACTTGATCAGTTCGCTGCAACTGCCAAACCGTGCTTTGGCAGTTGCGGTCAACCGTAAGGTCATATCGCGCCAGACATGGCAGGAATGCATTTTGCAGCCGGCCGATCAGGTGGAACTGGTGCGTGCGATCGGCGGGGGCTGAACGGGTCTTTAATGAGCTGAGAGCAGCAAAGCTTTTGACGGGCTTTGCCGGATTATTGAAACCGGAAAAAGGAAGAACAATGAACAAGCAGGATCAGGGTCTCTTAATTGCAGGAAAAACGTACAGTTCGCGTCTCCTGGTGGGTAGCGGAAAATACAAGGATCTGGACCAGACTCGCGAAGCGACCGAAGCCAGTGGCGCCAATATCATCACCGTTGCGATCCGCCGGGTAAACATCGGTCAGGACCCGAATGCACCGAGTTTGCTGGATGCCGTACCCCCAAGCAAATACACCATTTTGCCGAATACGGCAGGATGTTATAACGCCGAAGATGCGGTTTATACCCTTCAGCTGGCCCGTGAATTGCTGGATGGTCATAAACTGGTCAAGCTGGAAGTGCTCGGCGATGAAAAAACTCTTTTCCCGAATATGCCGGAAACGCTGAAAGCGGCGGAAATTCTGGTAAAAGACGGTTTCGACGTGATGGTTTACTGCAGTGATGATCCGATTCAGGCAAAAATGCTTGAAGATATCGGCTGCGCCGCCATCATGCCTCTGGCTTCCCTGATCGGTTCCGGCATGGGAATTCTGAATCCCTGGAATCTCTCCCTGATCATTGAACAGACGAAAGTGCCGGTCATCGTCGATGCCGGTGTCGGTACCGCATCGGATGCTGCCATTGCGATGGAATTGGGCTGTGACGGTATCCTGATGAATACGGCGATTGCCGGTGCACAGGACCCGATCCGTATGGCCCGTGCCATGAAACTGGCCGTTGAAGCCGGTCGTGAAGCTTTCCTTGCCGGTCGTATTCCGAGAAAATTTGCCGCTTCGCCGTCTTCCCCGATGGCTGGCCGCATCAATGCCTGATTTTGGTTGGTGATCAAGGCCAGTCTTCTCGCGAGGGCTGGCCCACCTGTTTCACCCATAAAATGCCATAGTTTTTTCCGGTGCACCAAAATGAATGAATCCAGTTCCAGCCAGTCACGTCCTTGTGTGCTTGTTTTTTCCGGGCTCGATCCAAGTGGTGGGGCCGGGATTGGAGCCGATATCGAGGCCATCGGTGCAACAGGTGCACATGCGCTTTCCGTTATTACAGCCCTGACTGTTCAGGATAATGACAAGGTCTATGCCGTCAACTCCGTGGATGCCGATATCATTGCAAGGCAGGCGGACGTTCTGATTCAAAAGATACCGGTCGCGGCCGTCAAGATCGGTATTGTCGGCAATCGGGCCAATGCCGAGACGATTGCCGATGTCATCAGGCGTTTGAGGCAAAAACAGCCGGATTTGCCGCTCGTTCTGGATACTGTTCTGGGAAGTGGTCACGGTTTTGCCTTGTCTGACGGCTTGCCGGAATACGCATTGTCTCCCCTGATCGGTCTGGCGACACTCATTACACCGAATTTGCCGGAAGCCAAACGGCTGTACCCCAGGTCGGATGATATTGAAGAACAGGCAAAATATCTTTTGTCTCTAGGTGCAAGGGATGTGCTGGTCAAGGGTGGCCACGGCAATGATGTAAACTCAGTCGTCAATTGCTGGTTTACCGGTAACAGGTCGAAAGAATGGAAATGGACCCGCATTGGAGGCGAATTTCACGGGACGGGATGTACACTGGCATCGGCGATTGCTGGATATCTCGCTTGCGGCATGTCGATGGAAGTCGCTCTGGAAAAAGGGCAGGAGTTGACGCAGACTGCGCTGGCAAAAGCCTTTTCCGTCGCGGACGGGCAGAAAATTCCGGGACGCCATATTTGCCGGGAGTTTTAGTCCGAAGTTTGTTAAAGTAATGCCTGTTTGTTTGAATGAAGCTTTATTGAAAAAGGATGAGGAATCGATGAAAGGTCTTTATATAGTCACTCCCGACTGGGACGATACCGCCAAGATGGTCGAAGTGACCGAAAAGGCTTTAAAAGGCGGTGCGGAAATCGTGCAATATCGTCACAAGACGGCCGGTCCCCAATTGCGTCTGGAACAGGCGAAAGCGCTTCAGGCTGTCTGCAAAAAATATAACAAGCCATTCATCATCAACGATTACGTCGATCTGTGTCTGGAACTGGATGCAGACGGTATTCACGTCGGTGGCATGGACGCTCCCGTCAAGAAGGTCCGTGCCGCTGTCGGACCGGACAAGATCGTCGGCGCTTCCTGTTATGGTGATTTGAATCTGGCGCGTTCTGCGACTCATGATGGCGCGACCTACGTTGCATTCGGTGGCTTCTATCCGTCACGGGTGAAAAAATATCCGGTGACGACTCCGCTGGATATCGTATCCGAGTGGAAAAAGGAACAGCCGGATATGCCGGTTTGTGTCATCGGCGGGATGGATGTCGAAAAAGGCGCACCTTTGGTGGCAAAAGGGGCTGAAATGGTCGCTGTCGTCAGTGGCGTTTACTTTCAGGACGATCCCGAGGCCGCTGCGCGCGAATTCGTCAAGCTGTTCAAATAAGAATAAAAATGATCAATGATGGAAAAAGGGATGCAACTGCATCCCTTTTTCTTTTGAATTACTGTTGTTAGAGAAGTGGTGAAAAAAGGCGTGCCGTCGCTTCGAACATCTTTCTTGGAAATGAAAGATGGCGTGTCTTGGATACCCGTTCGGAGGAAAGCAGATCGGTTTCGAATTGCGCAGAGAGCATATCTGCCAGTTTAGGACCATAAGCCGCGATGCAAACTTCGAAATTCAGCCTGAAACTGCGGGCATCGAAGTTGGCTGTCCCGATCAGGCTGTAGTGGTGGTCCACGACAAGGGTCTTGGAATGCAGCATGCGATCGTCATATTCCCAGATTTTCACACCGGCACGCATCATTTCGTCGAAATAGGAACGGGCGGCAGCCGTGACCAGATGCGAATCGCTCATTTTCGGAACCAGCAGCCGGACATCGATACCCCGCAACGCGGCAGATGTCAGGGCAAAAAGGGTCGCTTCTGTCGGAACGAAATAAGGCGTTGTCAGCCATATCCGTTTCTTGGCACCGTAAATCATGTTCAGATAAATGCGGTGAATGATTTCCCAGTCGTTGTCCGGTCCTGAAGCGACAATCTGGACGGGATAAGGGCCCGATGCCTGCAAGGGGAAATAAGTCGCTATATCGGGAATGACATTCTGTTTTGCGGCATAAACCCAGTCTTCCATGAAAACCATTTGCAGCCAATGAACAGCATTCCCGGTCATTTCGAGGTGTGTGTCATGATAGGCATTTGTATGGACCCGTTCGTCTTCCTGATCGGTGATGTTAAGTCCTCCCGTAAACCCGACAAGTCCGTCGCATATGACGATCTTGCGGTGTGTTCGCAAATTGACGAGCGGTTTCATCAATTGGGAAATGTGAGGTTTGTGAAAGAAGGCAAATTCCGCGCCGGCTTGTATCAGGGGGTATATGAACGCTTTTTTCAGCCGTGACGAACCGATGCCATCGACAAGGAGGCGAACCTTGACGCCTTCTTCCGCTTTTGCGATCAGCAGATCACGCAGGGTCATGCCGATTTCGTCAGGGTCGTAAATGTAATATTCCAGATGAATGTGATGGGTGGCATTCGCAACCGCTTCCAGAATGGCGGTGAAAGTCTGTTCACCGTCGACGAGCAGGCGGAGTGTCCTGGCTGTCGTCAGCGGAAAGCCTGTCGTGGTTCGGATCATGTTCGACAGTTGCATCAACTCGGTTGAATGGGCACTGGTTGCCAGTATGTGATTGCGAACCTGCAACAGATTGGAATGTTCTCTCAGGGCTGTTTTTGAAAGCAGACGTTTGAACTGCTGGCGTTTTAGTTTTTGCGGTCCGAAAAAATGATAAATGATGAAGCCGCCGTAGGGGATGAAAGCCAGTGCGAAGATCCATGAGAGAGTCGATACAGGTGCCCTTTTCTGGAGAATGATCCAGACGGAAAGGCAAACGATGTAAACGAGCCATGCCAGCCCCACCCATTTCAGGAACGAATGGGCTGTCGAAGAAAAACCGGACAGTTCAATGTAAGGAAACATGGTTCAGATTCAGACAGGACATAAAGGATAATTTTTCAATTCAGCAAGGAAATTTGCGTAAACAGTATCATACCTCCTGAGATCGCAAATCGATAAACAGGTTTCATCATGTCATGAAATTTACGGAGTCATGAACGTGTTTTGCGATGGATTGAACATGAAATCATTAAGCAATCATCGTTCATTTACGGGATAATATCGTTTATGGATACCATTCTCGATAATCTCAATCCCGAGCAGCTCGCTGCCGTTACATTACCCTCCCAATCCGCGCTGATTCTGGCTGGTGCCGGTTCCGGCAAGACGCGAGTTTTGACAACCCGAATAGCATGGCTGTTGAAAACGGGACAGGTGTCGACTTCCGGCATCATGGCTGTGACGTTTACGAACAAGGCGGCAAAGGAAATGTTGTCACGCCTTTCAGTCATGTTTCCGGTCAATGCGCGAGGCATGTGGATCGGGACGTTTCACGGCTTGTGCAACCGTCTTTTGAGAACGCATTATCAGGATGCCGCGTTGCCGCAATCCTTCAATATTCTGGACTCGCAGGACCAGTTATCGACCGTCAAGCGCCTTTTGAAGACGAACAACATCGACGACGACAAATATCCGCCGAGAAATCTCGTTTATTTCATCAATCATGCGAAGGAAAGCGGTTATCGTGCATCCCACGTCGAGCCACAGGATGACTACGAGCGCAAGATGGTTGAGCTGTACAGCCTCTATGAAGACCAGTGCCAGCGGGAAGGTGTCGTCGATTTTGCCGAGCTTCTGCTGAGAAGTTACGAGCTTTTGGAGCGGAACCAGACTTTACGGGAGCATTATCAGGACCGTTTCAGGCATATTCTGGTGGACGAATTTCAGGACACGAATAATTTGCAGTACAAATGGCTGAAGCTTCTGGCGGGGAACGATTCGTCCATTTTTGCCGTGGGTGACGACGACCAGAGCATTTACGCTTTCCGTGGCGCCAATGTCGGCAATATGCTTTCGTTCCAGCAGGACTTTAATGTCCAGAACCTGATCAGGCTGGAACAGAATTACCGTTCACACGGCAATATCCTCGAAGCGGCCAATACCCTGATCGCACACAACCGGAACCGTCTGGGCAAGAACCTGCATACCGATGCCGGTGAAGGGGAACCGATCCGGATTTGTGAAGCGCCGTCCGATTTGAACGAAGTGCAATGGATTCTGGAAGAAGTCAATCACCTGATACGGGAAGGGATGGAGAGAAAACAGATCGCCGTCCTTTATCGTTCCAATGCACAGTCGCGCGTGATCGAGCATGGGCTTTTCAGTGCAGGTATTCCCTATCGGGTTTATGGTGGTCTCCGCTTCTTCGAACGGGCCGAAATCAAGCATGCCATTGCGTACCTTCAATTGATCGACAATCCTGCCAACAATGCGGCTTTCCTTCGGGTCGTCAATTTTCCGGCTCGCGGTATCGGTGCCCGGACGATCGAAAATCTGCAGGAAATGGCACGAATGCATGACATTTCGCTTTTTGAAGCCATTCCCTATGTTTCAGGCAAGGGCGGCACGGCACTGGGATCATTCATACGGCTGATCCAGAGTATCCGCGCCGAGGTGCAGCCGATGAATTTGCCGACACTTATCCAGACTGTGCTGGAAAAAAGCGGCCTGATGATGCATTACCAGACGGAAAAGGAAGGGGCGGACAGGCTCGAAAACCTCGAACAGCTTGTCTCGGCAGCCATGTTGTTTCTGTCTGAAGAAGGCTTCTCGCAGGAAGCGCCGGCACTGATGACCGAAGCGGTCACTCCTGCCGGAGAGAAGTCGATGCTGACCGTCGATGAAGTCATGGATGCGGATGTGCCGCTTTCCATGATCATGTCGCCATTGTCGGCATTTTTGACGCACGCTTCACTGGAAGCGGGAGAAAATCAGGCGCAGGAAGGGCAGGATGCGCTCCAGCTGATGACGGTTCACTCGGCCAAGGGGCTGGAATTCGACGCCGTTTTCATTACCGGTCTGGAAGAAGGGCTTTTCCCGCATGAAAACAGTGCCAGGGAAGACGGTGGTCTCGAGGAAGAGCGTCGATTGATGTATGTCGCCATTACCCGCGCGAGAAAACGGCTCTATCTGAGCTATGCGCAAACGCGGATGTTGCACGGTCATATGCGTTATAACGTCTCGTCACGCTTCGTCGCCGAATTGCCGGACAAGACAATGAAATGGCTGACACCTAAAAAGCAGTCTTCATACCTCAATCCCCGGCATGAACCGACAGCCCGTTTTGACCAGTCATCTGTGCCTCAAATGCAAGCGCCTGCTTCTTTTCATAAAAACAGTGAATGGCGGATCGGTGAAACCGTTATTCACAAGAAATTCGGTGAAGGCGTGATTGTCGGTCTTGAAGGGCAGGGAGCGAATGTCCGGGCGAATATCAATTTCGGGCGGCATGGAATGAAATTGCTTGATCTTTCCATTGCCAAGCTTGAACACGCTTCGTGATCGGTCAGCCGAACAGTTCTTCAGACGTAACGGTGGCGGTCCCGAGTTTTCCGACGACGATGCCTCCGGCACGGTTGGCGATGTCAACCGCTTCGGCGACGGTTTTGCCGTTGCCCAGCATGGTTGCCAGAGTCGCGATAACGGTGTCGCCTGCACCGGATACATCGAAAACCTCACGGGCGACGGTTGGAATATGGATGACTTCGTCCTTGCCGAAGAGAGACATCCCTTCTTCCGAGCGGGTGAGAAGAAGATAATCCAGCTGGAGCGATTCTCTCAGTTTCTGCGCTTTTGCTGTCAACTCTTCCTCGTTGTTCCATCCACCGACAACCTGACGGAGTTCTGATTTATTGGGCGTTAATATGGTCGCGCCGGTATAAATCGTAAAATCCTCTCCCTTCGGATCGACCAGTGTGGTTTTGCCTGCCTGTTTCGCTTCGGCAATCATGGAAGATACATTCGACAGGGCACCCTTGCCGTAGTCGGAAAAGACGATGATATCGTGCGAATCCAGAAGTGTTCGGTATTGAACCTGTTTGTTGGCGAGCGTTTCCTGAGTCGGTTTTTTTTCAAAGTCCAGCCGTAAGAGCTGTTGCTGGCGTCCGACTACCCGCAATTTGACGGTTGTCGATATGTGGGGATCGACATGCAGGAAAGGAGTGATGCCTCCTTCATTCAACATATTCTCGACAGTACGACCGGCTTCATCCCTGCCTACAATGCCTAAAATACTGCACCCTGCTCCGAGTGCCGATACGTTTCTGGCAACGTTGGCTGCACCACCAAGCCGTTCTTCGCTCTTTTCGATCAGAACGACCGGGACAGGCGCTTCCGGCGATATCCGGTTGACCTCACCGAACCAGTAACGGTCAAGCATGATGTCGCCGACAATCAGAATCCGGGGGGTGGCGTTTTGTTTGTTCATGAGAGCTTCGGGCATTCTGTGAAAGGTGATGAAATCAGGCCGATATTTTCAGTTCTTCCGTTCTGCGCGGTGGATAGGTTTCCCATTGGTGGCATCCCGGACATTGCCAGTAGAACTGGCGAGCTTCGAAACCGCAATGGTCGCATTTGTAACGGGAAAGCTTCGATGCGTAACGCTGGACAAGGTTACGGACAAATGAAAGATCCTGCCTGATTTCAGGCGGAACGACCAGTAACTGTGCTTCAAGCAGTTTGTCGAGGCCAAGCAGGGTTGGCGTCCTTCTCAGTTCGTCATGAACCAGCGTATTGGCTGCTTCAATACCGTCTTCTTTCAATACTGCCTGAAAGACGACTTCAAGCAGATCAATGGAAGCGGCTTCAGCCAGATAGGATTTCAGAAGGCTGATGCCTTCCTGTGGGCGTCCGACGGCCTGATAACCATCCATCAGGCGCTGTGCGACCAGAACCGTGTGTGAAATGCTTTGTTTTTCGACTCTGCGCCATGTATTCAGGGCTTCTTCCGTGTTACCCATTGCCAGCTGGGCGTCACCGTATAAAATGGTTGCGCGGGCACTCATCCGGTCTGTTGCCAGTGCAGTTTCGAGCAAGGGAATCGCTTTTTCAGGATGCCTGTTGACCAGTTCGTCTTCAGCCAGTTCACAATAAAACTGCGCAATCTGTTTATTGCGGTTACCAGTACCAGAATTCTGGAGCGCTTCGGCTGCTTCGATAGCCTGTTGCCATTCCTTTTCGCGCTGGAAAATTTCCAGCAGGGCTCGTCGTGCCTGTATGGAATAAGGGGTTTCCGTCAGTTTCTGGAAAACTTCTTCAGCACGATCCAAAAGACCGGCTTTCAAAAAGTCCTGACCCAGTTCGTACTGAGCCTGCATTTGCTGTTCGGCAGGCAAGTCAGGGCGGAGAAGGAGATTCTGGTGCATACGGATGGCGCGTTCCGTTTCGCCGCGGCGGCGGAACAGGTTGCCGAGTGCAAAATGCAGATCGGCTGTCTCAGGATCGAGCCTGACGATTTCGATGAAAGCGTCGATAGCCTTGTCCGGTTGCTCATTCAGCAGAAAATTCAGTCCCTTGAAGTAACCTTTCGGCAGGCTGCGTGATTCGGAGAGTAACTGCTTGATGTCGATACGTGCCGCTATCCAGCCTAAACCGAAAAAGATCGGAATGGAGAGCAGCCACCAGATTTCAAATTCCATACGTTTTCAATATCTATATAAAACTGCTTTACGAAGGTATTCCGTCTCCCGGGGCGGAAGTCGGTTCTTCTTTCTTTTCGACACTTTCCTGCTTGACGGATTCCTGACTGTTTTTTCTGAAACGGGCCAATTCCCTGCGCTGCCTGAATATCATCGGTGTCATCGCCAGGAGTCCAAGTATGCAACCGGCAATGAAAAAGCACAGTACGACCAGTACCAGAGGACCGCGCAGTTCATATCCCCAGAAAAAGTACAGCACCGTTTCCTGCGTGTTTTTCAGGGCCAGGCCGAAAAAGAAAATAAAAAAAACTATCGCTATTATACGAGACAACCACTTCATGATTCAGTCCTTTTCCCGGGTGAATATGAATCGCCGTCTATCACGGCGGCAAGACATGATTGTACGTGAAAAAGGGCATCCGAAGATGCCCTTTTTTGACGCTGTAAACGATTTGATCAAACTGAAAATCAGTTCTGGTTTGCCGCTACATCGACTCGCTGACGCAATTCCTTGCCCGGCTTGAAGTGAGGGACGCGTTTTTCCTCGACCATCACTTTTTCGCCGGAGCGTGGATTGCGGCCGACCCGTGGAGGGCGAACGCTGAGTGCGAAACTGCCGAAACCGCGAATTTCGATGCGCTGTCCATTGGCCAGGGCGTCGGACATGGCATCCAGTATGGTTTTTACTGTCAGTTCAGCGTCTTTCGCAAGCAGTTGTGGATAACTGCCAGCCAAAGAAACGATCAATTCGGATTTGGTCATTTCGCACTCTTGATTAAATGATTACTTGTTGTCGAATTTTGCTTTTAACAAAGCACCAAGGCTGGTCATGCCGGAGGCTGCGCTGGAATCACTCTGGATTTTCTGCATGGCTTCCTGGGTTTCCTGCTGGTCCTTGGCCTTGATCGACAATTGAAGCGTACGTGATTTACGATCGATGTTGATGATCATCACTTCGACCTTGTCGTCGACTTTCAGCTGGGTACCGGCATCTTCCACGCGATCGCGGGAGATTTCGGAAGCGCGCAGATAGCCTTCAACTTCGTCATTCAACTGGATGACAGCGCCTTTCGGTTCCACCGATTTGACGACACCGTTAACGACAGCGCCCTTGTCATTCATGGCGATGTAGTTGTTGAATGGATCGCCTTCGAGCTGTTTGACGCCCAGGGAAACACGTTCACGTTCGACGTCGATAGCCAGAACGACAGCTTCCAGTTCGTCGCCTTTCTTGAAGTTGTGAACAGCGGTTTCGCCAGCTTCGGTCCAGGACAGGTCGGAGAGGTGAACCAGACCGTCGATGTTGCCCGGCAGCCCGATGAATACGCCGAAATCGGTAATGGATTTGATCGCGCCGTTAACCTTGTCGCCTTTTTTGTGGGTTTCTGCAAATTCTTCCCATGGGTTGGCTTTGCATTGTTTCATACCCAGGCTGATACGACGACGTTCTTCGTCGATTTCCAGAACCATGACTTCAACTTCATCACCCAGCTTGACAACCTTGTTAGGTGCGACGTTCTTGTTGGTCCAGTCCATTTCGGAAACGTGTACCAGACCTTCGATACCCTGTTCGACTTCAACGAAAGCACCGTAGTCGGTCAGGTTGGTCACCTTGCCGAACAGGCGGGTGCCCTGTGGATAACGACGGGAAAGACCGGTCCATGGATCGTCGCCCAGCTGTTTGACGCCCAGGGAAACACGATTTTTTTCCTGATCGTATTTCAGGACTTTGGCGGTGATTTCCTGACCGACCGTCAGCATTTCGGACGGATGGCGAACACGGCGCCATGCCAGATCGGTGATGTGCAGGAGACCGTCGATGCCACCCAGATCGATAAATGCACCGTAGTCGGTAATGTTCTTGACGACGCCGTTGACGATAGTACCTTCTTTCAGGGTTTCCATCAGTTTCTGGCGTTCTTCGCCCATGGATGCTTCAACGACAGCACGGCGGGACAACACAACGTTGTTGCGTTTGCGATCCAGCTTGATGACCTTGAATTCCAGGGTTTTGCCTTCATAAGGCGTGGTGTCCTTGACAGGGCGGGTATCGACAAGCGAACCTGGCAGGAAAGCACGGATACCGTTGGTCAGAACGGTCAGGCCGCCCTTGACTTTACCATTGACGGTACCGGTAACGATTTCACCGGATTCCATTGCTTTTTCAAGAGCCAGCCAGGAAGCGAGGCGTTTGGCCTTGTCACGGGACAGGATGGTGTCGCCGTAACCGTTTTCAAGCGATTCAATCGCAACGGAAACGTAATCACCGACGTTGACTTCAAGTTCGCCAACGTCGTTTTTGAATTCTTCGATAGGAATGAAAGATTCGGATTTCAGGCCGGCGTTAACGACGACAAAGTTGTGGTCGATACGGACGACTTCAGCAGAAATGACTTCGCCGGAACGCATGTCGTGACGGGCGAGTGATTCTTCGAATAAAGCCGCAAAACTTTCCATTCCGGAAACAGGGTTAGATGCAACTGTAGGCATATGTTAATTGTGAAAAACCGGTTATCCAAAAAAGAATAAATCCGGGTTAGGTTTAAAAATACCCGTTAGGGCCTTGCACCTTTACGGGGCCAAACAGACCAGATGGTCTCAATTTTTACTTCTTTGTGCGAACCAATCCAGAATACGTTCAACGGTTTCGTCTATGCCCAGATGGGACGTATCGAGCGTCAATGCATCTTTTGCCGGAACAAGTGGAGACTCTTTTCGCTGGGTATCACGCAAGTCCCGTTCAATCAAATCATTTCGCAGACTGTCAATGTTAGCAGGAATTCCTTTTTCCATCAACTGCTTATAGCGTCTTTGCGCCCGAATGTCTGCACTGGCGGTCAAAAACACTTTCAATATGGCGTCCGGAAAGATGACGGTTCCCATATCGCGGCCGTCTCCAACAAGTCCCGGCGCTTTTCTGAAACCGGTTTGCAGACTGACCAGAGCCTTTCTGACTTCCGGTATGGCCGCTACTTTTGACGCCATGATCCCGACTTCTTCTTTTCGTATGGCATCGCTTACGTCTTCATCTGCAAGAAATATCCTGCTGTCGGCAAACCGGCATGGAAGGTGTGAAGCAATAGATGCAATTTGTCCGACATCTTCGATTTTGATGTTTGAACGCAGAACCGACAGCGCGGTCAGACGATACAATGCGCCCGAGTCGAGATAATGAAAATGAAGTTTTTCTGCAACGATCCGGGCAACGGTGCCCTTGCCGGAAGCGGTTGGACCGTCGATCGTGATGACAGGAATGTTTATGGATGAGTTTGACACGTTTGTAATAGTTAGGTGAAATGCCGGACTTCGTCTGTGAGTACCATTAATTCGCAACAAATATGCTGTTCAATTGAAACATATTTCTTCTGAATCTTGACAGGCAGCGTTAGAATCTGGGATAAAAATGGTACACAAGTGATGAACATCGCGCAACCCGTGATTTTTTGACCGGTTTTGCTTCCTTAATTTGACGGCGACATTAAAAAATGATTTCAGAATTCGATATATTGTCGGAAAAAATCAATCAATTGGCGGAGATGGCTCATGTTCTGAGACGCGAAAATGCCGATTTGCGATTGAAAAATGCGGAGCTGAAGCTGGAAAACCAGCAATTGGCCGACCGGATGAGTGGCGCATATGAACGGGTGTCATCCCTGATTCAGTCATTGCCCGGAACTGTAGATGAGGAGGTTGCCGAATGATTCAGCTTGATGTCAGCATCATGGGTCAGGGCTATCGTCTGGCTTGCCGCGAAGGCGAGGAAAAAATGCTTCGTGAAGCAGTCGCCTATCTGGACGAAAAAATGTGTTCCATCCGGGACGGTGGAAAAATCAAGGGCAATGACAGGATTGCCGTCATGGCGTCATTGGCGATCGCTGCCGAATTGCTGGCGACAAAATCGCCGAATGGTCCTTTGTCCGAAATGTCGATGTCCGAAATCAGGCAGAAAATGGAGACGATGAATCGTGTTCTGGATCAAGCGTTGATGCCGCAGGAAGACCTTTTCTGATTCCTTATAAATTACTGACAAATATTTCGGTTTTAAAGGTTGACAGATGTTCTCATTCAGGTAGACTGAATTTACCCTGCGGTGCTCGTGATTTGCCATATATTCTTTGAACCATTTCTGAGCACAGGTTACGGAATTTTGTTGGATGGGCGTGCTCGTCGCTCGTTCGATGAACCCGAAATCCGGCTTACCGTGACCACTTGAACCTATGGTTCAAGATGCCGGCAAAACGACACAGGCGGGGTCTCATTCCAAACGGTTGCAGCGATTTTTCCTGCAACCGTTTTTCATTTGGGAAGAGGCTTTTCAGTAACCGGTATTCCGGTCGACAAGAGAAGTGAGTTTTTCCCCTTTTTCAAAAGCGTGAATGTGTCTGGTGACCTGTTCAACCGTTGCCTGACAGAACGTCAATGCGCCGATATGGGGGGTAATGGTAATGTTTTCCTTTTTCCAGAAAGGATGATTTTCCGGCAGCGGTTCTTCACGCGTGACGTCGAGCGTAGCCGCCCTGATCTGTCCTGTTTCAAGTGCGGTTAACAGGTCTTCCTCGACAAGATGTGCTCCGCGGCCCATATTGATCAGGTATGCCCCTTTCTGAAGCTTTTGGAAGCGATCCATATTCAGGATATCTTTTGTTTCCGGCGTCAGTGGCAAAAGGCAGATCAGAATCCGCAAGTCTTTCAAAAAGGCCTCCAGCTGATTGTCGCCATGAAAATCATCGACGAAACCGATGTTTTTCTTGTGGCGGCTCCAGCCACGGACCGGAAAACCGAACGGCGAAAGCGCTTGTGCTACTGCGGTTCCCATCACACCCATCCCCATGATTCCGATCGTGAAATCCTGTCGTTTGAAGGGATCGAGCATTTCCCATTTTTTTTCGCGGGCAAGTCGTTCATATTCGTCGAAACGACGGTAATAACGCAGCACGGCATGGGTAACGTATTCAGCCATCTGAATCGCCATGCCAGCGTCTTCAAGCCGGAAAATGGGAATGGTGGAAGGAATGACGTGGCTTAACCTGAGCAGGGAATCCACCCCGGCTGCCAGATTGAAAATCGCTTTCAGTCCTTGCCGGTTTTCAAAGAGGGCGGCAGGGGGATGCCAGACCAGTGCATAATCGGCCGGTTCCGTATCGCCTTCCTGCCAGAGCCGGATATCGGCTTCCGGCAATGCGGCTGCCAGTTTCGGCAGCCATTCATTCGGGTCTTCGCCTTCGTTATAGTACAGAATGCGCATGGTCGTGTTCCTCCAGTCCCGGCATTCTTGCCTTGACTTCGGTGGATTCGCGAGTTTTCAGTCCCAGTTTGGCGAGCATGGCACGGTCTTCTTCCGCCTCGGAATTATCCGTTGTCAGCAGTTTTTCGCCGTAGAAAATGGAATTGGCGCCAGCCAGGAAACAGAGAGCCTGTATGGCTTCACCCAGTTCATGGCGTCCCGCCGACATACGGACACGGGCTTGTGGCATGACGATACGGGTAACGGCAATTGTCCTGACGAATTCAAGCGGATCAAGTTGCTCAACGCCGAACAGCGGTGTTCCCGGAATCGGAACCAGATGGTTGATCGGTACGGCTTCGGGATAGGGATTCAGGTTGGCGAGCTGGGCGATCAGTTCGGCACGCTGCTGGCGCGATTCGCCCATGCCGATGATGCCGCCGCAGCAGACTTTGATGCCGGCTTTGCGGACACGTCCCAGTGTGTCGAGACGATCCTGATACGTTCTGGTGGAAATGACGTTGTTGTAATGGCTTGGGGCCGTATCGAGATTATGGTTGTAATAGTCGAGTCCGGCTTCTTTCAGCTGTTCTGCCTGTTCTTCTTTCAGCATCCCCAGCGTCATGCAGGTTTCAAGACCAAGCGATTTGACGGAACGGACGATGTTCAGATATTTCTCGAAGTCGCGGTCGTTAGGGGAACGACCGGATGCGCCCATACAGAAACGGTTCGCGCCGTTTTCCTTCGCTTTTTTCGCAGCAGCCATAACGGTTTCAAGCGACAGCATTTTGCTGGGTTCGACTTCCGTATTGTGATGAATGGATTGGGAACAATAGCCACAATCTTCGGTACAGGCGCCGGTTTTCAGGGAAATGAGCGTTGCCAGTTCGACATCGCCTTCCGGGAAATTGGCACGATGGATTTCCTGTGCGCGAAACAGCAGTTCATTAAAAGGCAGCTCATATAAAGCCAGAATTTCCGCAACCGGCCAGGTTTCAAATGCGGGCACTTCGTTATCGGAGACAGGACGGTAAAAATTAATGGGTTGTGACATGAAATACTCTTTCAAACCTTCAGTTATTTATAAGGACCAATCGGTCAGGCGATGCAAATCAAGGAAGGTATCTGCATCGGCAAAGGATTCGAGATACGGCAGCGTTCCCAGTTTCGGGGCATTCAGTCTCGCTTCCAGTGTATGGATGTTTTCGTCGCAAAAAGGCATCCGCGGATCAATCGTGTTGGCGACCCAGCCAGCCAGTTTAAGGCCTCGCGAGCGGACAGCCTCGGCAGTCAGAAGGGCATGATTGATGCACCCCAGCTTCATACCAACGACCAGTATAACAGGAAGTGCCAATTGTACGGCCAGTTCGGCACTGTCCGTACAATCCGTGAATGGAACACAAAAACCGCCAACGCCTTCGACGATGACGGCATCGGCCTGATCGCGGATTGCACGGTAACACGACACGATGTGATGATTGTCGATCACCACCTGGTCCAGTTCGGCCGAGAGATGGGGGGCGATCGGGGTTTTCAACAGATAGGGCGTTGTCAACGAAAGCGGAAGACTCATGTTGGACGCTTTTGTCAGCGCGTCGACGTCTTCGTTGTGCAAGGCGCCATCGGATTCGAAAGCACCGGCGGCAACCGGTTTCATTGCGGCGACCTGCAGGCCCTTTTTGACTAGTGCGCGGATAATGGCACAGGAAACGGTCGTTTTGCCGATTTCGGTATCGGTGCCGGTAATAAAACAGGACAAGCGGGTCATGACTTCATCATTTCTTCAAATACAGAGATCGTTTTGTGTGCCAGAAGTCCGATTTCTTCTCCATTCAGGATGTAAGGTGGCATCAGGTAAACGGTATTTCCAATCGGTCTCATCAGCAATTCGTGTTGCAAAGCCTTCTCGAAAAAACGTCTCGGGAAAGTAGCCTGCTTTTCCGTTTCCAGGTCGACGTCGAAAGCCCAGATCATACCTTTATTTCGGAAATGTTTGTTCCTGGGATGAATTTCAAGCGGCTTCAGGGCTTCGGACAACTGTCTGGACACGGTCTGGTTGCGAGCAATGACGTTATGGTTTTTGAACAGATCCAGTGTGGCGAGTGCGGCTCTGCAAGCCAGTGGGTTGCCGGTATAGGAATGTGAATGAAGAAAACCCCGCGTGATGTCCATGTCGTAAAAGGCATTGAATACGTCATCTGTCGTCATGACGAGGGATAGCGGGAGAAAACCTCCTGTAATCGCCTTTGAAAGACAGAGCATATCCGGCCAGATACCGGCCTGTTCACAGGCAAAGAAAGTGCCTGTCCGACCGAAGCCGACAGCGATCTCATCGGCGATAAAATGGATCTTGTAACGGTCGCAGAGTTCCCTTACCCGTTTCAGATAGAGCGGGTCGTACATGACGAAACCGGCAGCGCACTGGATGAGCGGCTCGACAATAATGGCTGCAATCTTTGCTGATTTTTCCTGCAACAGCGCTTCCAGTTTGTCTGCCGCTGCATTGGCGACATCGGTAGCCGTTTGCCCGTCTTTCGCGTGTCGGCTGTCCGGTGATTCAACGATATTGGAATTGCGGATCAGCGGGGCATAAGAGTCCCTGAAAAGCGTGACGTCAGTGACGGAAAGCGCGCCGATCGTTTCACCGTGATAGCTGTTTTTCAGACAGATGAATTCCTGTTTTTCCGGGTGGCCGCTGTTTTTCCAGTAGTGAAAGCTCATTTTCAGGGCGATTTCCACAGCGGAAGCCCCATCGGAACCATAGAAACAGTGGCCGAGGGTATTTCCCGTCAGTACCGACAGCCTTTCTGACAGTTCGACAACCGGTTCGTGCGTACAACCGGCCAGCATGGCATGTTCAAGGGTGTCGAGCTGGTCTTTCAGGGCTTTTGAAATAAACGGGTTGGCGTGGCCGAAAATATTTGTCCACCATGAACTGATCGCGTCAAGATAACGGTTTCCATCCTGATCGAAAAGCCATGCGCCTTTGCCGCTTTTCAGGGCGACAAGTGGCAGCGTTTCGTGATGCTGCATCTGCGTGCATGGGTGCCATACGCTTTTCAGGCTGCGATCTATCCAGCCTGCTGAACGGGAAAATGACTTTTTCACGGAATTTGTCTTTTAAAAAATCAGAAGTAAGTACCGTCGAAGTATACCCATTCCGAGCCTTCTTTGACAAAGCGGCTGATTTCATGAAGTTTCTGCATTCGGCCGTTTACCTTGTAACTGGCGATGAATTCTACGGTTGCACGGTCTTCATGTTCCTGATCGCGCAGGATTTTGAGCCCGATCCACTTGGTCGGCTGCTTCTTTTCGATGATCACGCCGGAAGGACGGTTTTCTTCCGCCCATGTCAAACGAAGATATTCCTCGTTTTCAAGAACGTACGCCGTGTATCGGGAACGCATCAGGGAAACTGCATCAGGTGGACGTGCCTTGCCTTCCAGATACGGCTGGCAGCAATCCGCATAGGAAGGATTGCCGCAGGGACATGCTTTCTGTTCGGTTTTCGACATGGGCAAATTACTTCATTCCGAAAAACTCGAAATCGACTTCCGGGAGTCGTCCGGAAACGATATCGGCAATCGAGCGCCCCGAACCGCAGCCCATGGTCCAGCCCAGCGTGCCATGGCCTGTATTCAGGAAAAGATTGCTGATTTGCGATTTTCCGATGTAGGGAATATTCGATGGTGTCATCGGACGCAAGCCTGTCCAGAAATGAGGTGCGGAAAAATCACAGGCCTCCGGAAACAATTCCGAGGTACGTCTGATCAGTGCTTCGCATCGCGCTTCATTCAAAGGGCGTTCGTAACCATTCATTTCCGCCGTTCCGCCAACCCGCAGCCGGTTGCCGAGACGGGAGAATACCAATTTGTGTCCGGCGTCGATCAGGGATACAAGCGGAGCCTTGTCCGGATTGGTGACGGGGAAAGTGGCGGAATATCCCTTGGCAGGGTAAATCATCAGCGAAATGCCGAGCGGCTTTAAAAATGGTGCGGAAAAACTGCCCATGGAAATGACGAAGGCATCGGCTTTCAGAACCTCGAATTCACCGGTTGGCGTAATGGTTTCGACGGCGACGATTCTCGATGCCGCTCCGCTTCCTTCCTTGATCAGGCGTGTTGCCGTTGTATTGAAACGGAACTCGACCCCTTTTTCAATCGCTTTTTCAGAGAGGGCAACCGTGAATTCACGGGAATCACCATGTTCGTCGTCGGGTGTGAAATCGCCGCCGATCAGCTTGTCGTGGACAGGTGAGAGAGCCGGTTCGATCTGTACGACTTCATCGGGGCTAATAGTATTGCGGGGACAACCAAGCGACGTCATCAGCTTTGCGCCAGCCTTGGAGGATTCATAGTCTTCCTTGTCGGTATAAAAGTGCATGATGCCGTGGCTTGAATGGGTATAGTCCAGCTTTGTCTCTTCCCGCAAGGCACGGAGTGTTCTCTTGCTGAAATCCGACATGGCAACGCACTGGCGCGTATTGTGTGCCGTGCGTCTCGGGGAACATTCCAGCAGAAAGCGGGCACCCCATTCCCACTGCAATTGTTCTGCACGAAAACGATAAAGAAGAGGGGCATCTTCCTTGCCCAGCCATTTCAGGATTTTCGACGGGGCAGAAGGGTTTGCCCAGGGCTCCGAATGGGAAACGGAAATCTGGGAGCCGTTTCCGAAAGTGGTTTCCTGCGCAGCGCCCGGACGCCGTTCGATAACGGTCACGTCATGTCCTGCCTGTCGGAGAAACCATGCCGCTGCCGTTCCGGTGATACCCGATCCTAATACAATGACTTTCACAATTTAGCCTCTTTTTTATTGATTCTCTGTCCGGCCGGATGATTCCGGCTCATTTTTTTCCGTTATTTTAAAATGATTGTTTTCGGAAGAGGACTCTTTTTTTCGAAGGCGATGCAATTCGTCCGTAACGGCATGCGTGACGACGACGTCCAGCGTGCTTTGCAAGTCTTTCTGGATTTCGGATACGAGCGTTCCGGTCATTTTCTGGACACTCGCTGCCAGATTCTGCTGAATGATTTCTTCAAGCACGAACTGGATGCGTTCTTCAACGCGTTTCAAGATTCTTTCTGATAGCCGCTGTTCCAGCTCTTCCCAAGCCGTTTCATTCTGCGTGGAATCGACAAGATCGGGCAGTGTCGAGAGTATTTCCGTCAGGACGGGAATACCGTCATCATCCTGTATGGAATGATCTTCAGGAATCGCTTCTTTTTTTTCGGGGGAAATGTAATCATCATTGCTGTTCATTATTTTGCAGTCTCGTGATGAAGGGTGTATCCACGTTCGCGGTAATGAACGTATCGTTGTCGTCCGGCTTCCGTGTCGGCCGGATCGGTCGATACCAGTTCGAGCAAACGTTCGAATTGTGCGTAAAAAGCCGGGATGTCCGGCGACAGGTTGAGCAGAATCTGGCTGTGTGGCAGTTCATCGGTATCGCTGGAGGTCAGGATGACAGGGCAGCGCGCAGCATGTCTGTCGCCTAGGACGGCATGCGGGAGAAAGTCCGAATCGGAAAAAGTCCACAGGGTATCGTCAAGCCTGTTTAACAAATTGCGATCCGTCGCGTAAATGACGACGCGGCAATCGGATGAGTTGGCGAGCGCTTTCCGTACCCATCGACAGGTATAGTGGATTTTGTCTGCAATATGTGTGCGGAATTCAATGTTGGTCATACAGGTTGCCGGATATCGATTAAAAACGTGAATTGACCCGAATGAAAATCGGGTCAATTATGAAACGTTTTCGCTGCATTAGTAAAGGCTTTATGCCGCCAGCCCATTATGCCGGAGCAGGGCGTCAATCGATGGCTGCCTTCCCCTGAAGGCGACGAACGATTCGATGGCGGGCCTCGAGCCTCCCACGGACAGGATTTCTTCAAGCAGTTTTGCACCCATGGCCGGTGAAATCAGATCGTTTCCGTCAGCCAGCGATTCCTCGAATGCGCTATAGACATCGGCGGAGAGCACTTCAGCCCATTTGTAGCTGTAATAACCCGCCGCGTAGCCACCTGCAAAAATATGGGAAAACGATTGCAGGAAACGGTTGAACTCAGGCGGAATGACAACGGCATATTTATGCCGGATAGCATCGAGGACATCCTGCACCGTTTTCCTGCCGTTCGGGTCGTAATCGTAATGCAGATGCATGTCGGCAAGGGAAAATTCGACCTGACGCAGCATCTGGAGTCCGGACTGGTAATTCTTTGCCGCGATCATTTTGTCGAAAAGCGCTTTCGGCAAAGGCTGTTTCGTTTCGATATGGGAACTCATGTTCTGGATGACATCCCATTCCCAGCAGAAATTTTCCATGAATTGCGACGGTAATTCGACCGCATCCCATTCCACACCTGAAATACCCGATACGCCCAGTTCGCCCACTTTCGTCAGGAGATGATGCAGACCATGACCGAATTCATGGAAAAGCGTCATGACTTCATCGTGTGTGAAAAGCGCAGGCTGGAGTTTTCCGTTTTTCTCAATCGGTGAAGAGAAATTGCAGGTCAGATAGGCCACCGGCGTCTGGATGCCATTTTGCGTAATGCGACGGCTGCGGGCATCGTCCATCCATGCCCCTCCGCGTTTTCCGGTACGGGCGTATAAATCCATATAGAACTGGCCAATCAGTTTCCCATCCTTTTCGATACGGAAGAATTTGACATCCTTGTGCCAGACGGGAGCCGTATCCGGAAGGATGGTCACGGAATAAAGTGTCTGGACCAGTTTGAACAGGCCTTCCAGAACGTTCGGTTCAGGGAAATACTGTTTGACTTCCTGTTCGGAGAAAGCATAACGTTTCTGGCGCAGTTTTTCGGAAACGAACGCCATGTCCCAGGCTTTCATCTCGTCGATGCCGAGTTCTGTTTTGGCAAATGCCCTGAGTTCTTCCAGATCTTTTTCAGCGAACGGCCTCGCTTTTTTCGCAAGGTCTTCCAGAAACGAAATCACTTCATCCGGTGTCCTGGCCATTTTCGCGACCAGCGAAACTTCCGCATAATTGGTGTAGCCAAGCAAATCGGCTTCTTCTTTTCTCAAGCGCAGCAGTTCATTGATGTTGCCGGTATTGTCCCATTCCGGGTTGGCACCCAGTTCCGATGCCCGGGTTGCATTGGCACGATACATTTTTTCGCGCAGTTCCCGGTTTTCGGCATATTGCATGACCGGATAGAAAGACGGGAAGTGCAGGGTGAATTTATACCCGCTCTTGTTTTCGTTTTGTGCCATGGCACGCGCGACGTGCAGATTGTCTTCGGGCAAGCCCTTCAGATCGGCTTCGTTTTCAACCAGCAGCTCGAAATGGTTGGTCGCGTCCAGCACGTTTTCGGAAAAACGGGTGGAAAGCGCAGCCATTTTTTCCTGAATGTCGGCAAACTGCTTCTTCTTGTCTTCCGGCAATTCGGCGCCACCGAGACGGAAATCGCGCAGGGAATTGTCGATGACCCGTTTTTGGGCGTCATCAAGGCTGTTGAAAGAAGAGCTGTTGCTGATGGCTTTGTATTTTTCGAACAAGGCCAGATTCTGGGACAGCGCTGTCCAGAATTCGGTTATCTTCGGCAGGTTTTCATTGTATGCCGCGCGCAGTTCAGGTGTATCGACGACAGCGTTCAGATGGCCGACGATGCCCCATGCACGGGAGAGCTGTTCGGTGCAATCGTCCAGAGGAGTGATGAAATTGTCCCAGCTGATTTCCGGCATGGGCGCTTCCAGTCCGGTTACGACTGTCCTGCAGCGTTCCAGCAAGGTATCGATGGCCGGTGAAATGTGTTCAGGCCTGATTTCATCAAAGCGGGGCAGCCCCTCGAAATTCAATAACGGGTTTTTCATCAGATATTCCTTCCGGACAGTTTTGGTCGATTCAAATAAAAAAGGTACGCATTGCGTACCTTTTTTTCCGCTTTTGCGTTTATTTCTTTTTGGCTTCCAGCCGTCTTTCAGCCGCTTCAATCGTGTTCAACAGCAGCATGGTAATGGTCATGGGGCCGACACCGCCCGGTACAGGGGAGATGTAACCAGCCACTTCCTTGGCATTCGGAAAGTCTACATCACTCCAGAGTTTTCCGTTTTCATCGCGCTCAACACCGACGTCGATAACGACAGCACCCGGTTTGACCATATCGGCCGTGATGATGTTCCGCTTGCCCGTTGCGGCGATCAGAACGTCTGCCAGACGGGTGTGGTGACCCAGGTCGCGTGTCTTGGAATTACAGATGGTGACGGTAGCGCCGGCTTGCAAGAGCAGCATGGACATCGGTTTGCCGACGATATTGGAAGCGCCGACGATAACGGCATGGGCGCCACGCAATGGATAATCGATGGATTCCAGCATCTTCATGACACCGTACGGGGTGCATGGCTTGATCCTTGGCTGTCCGGTCATCAGAAGGCCGGTATTGACGACGGTGAAGCAGTCCATATCCTTTTCAGGATCGATTGCTTCGATAACCTTGCGTCCATCGATATGGTCTGGCAGAGGCAACTGGACCAGAATGCCATGAACGGATGGATCTTCGTTCAGGACACGAATGCGTTCGAGCAGCTCGGCTTCGGAGAAATCGGCGTCGTATTTTTCCAGAATGGAACGGATGCCGTTCGCTTTGCAGGCACGTTCCTTGTTCAGTACGTACACCATGGAGGCCGGGCTGTCGCCGACCAGAATAACAGCCAGTCCGGGGAGTTCCCCTGCTGCGGTCAATTTGGCTGCACGTGCAGCGATATCTTCGCGAACTTCCTTGGCCAGTTCATTTCCGTTGATAATTTGGGCAGTCATTTTGCTTGATGAATAAAAACCGTTAAAAAAATAATTATACGATGAACAATTTATCTCTTTTTTGCGTATGTAGAAAACGCATAATGAGTAAAAGCCTTATAAATTACACGAAAAAGGCAATTTATTGAAGAGAATCAGGATTTTTTCATGTTTGCAACAAAACAGAAGCCGTTCTGGCTATCATTTCTGCTATATATCCGGCCATCATTCAAGCATAAGACTGTTTTTTGATTTTCTGTTTTTATGGTTTATGATCAATCCGTAAACGCGTTTTTCTGATTCTCCAGTTGTGCATTTCTTTTGCCGTTTTAAATTGGGAGGTGTTTATGACGAACCCGCAGGACGACATTTCTGTCAATGTTTTTGATCCTGACGAGCAGGAAACGTCGGAATGGCTCGAAGCGCTTCATTCCGTTATCGAAAGCGAGGGGCGAGACCGCGCTCACTATCTGATGGAGCGGCTGGCCGATGTCGCGAGACAGAAAGGCGTCAATCTTCCTTTTTCCAGCAATACCGCCTACATAAACACCATTCCTCCCGATCTTCAGCAGGGTTCGCCGGGGAATATGGATTATGAAGCCCGTCTGAGAGGCTGGATGCGCTGGAATGCGATGGCAATGGTCGTTCGCGCCAACAAGGATGGCGACAATCTGGGCGGTCATATCGCCTCATTCACCTCGCTGGCAACCATGTTCGGCACTGGTTTCCATCATTTCTGGCGTGCGCCGACAGAAACCTTCGACGGCGATCTCGTCTATTTTCAGGGACACTCCTCTCCCGGCATTTATGCACGTGCTTTTCTGGAAGGGCGGTTGTCCGGGGAACAGCTGGAAAATTTCCGGCGTGAAGTTCATGGAAACGGCCTGTCTTCCTATCCGCATCCCAGACTGATGCCGGATTTCTGGCAGTTTCCGACCGTATCGATGGGACTCGGCCCGATCATGGCGATTTATCAGGCACGTTTTTTGAAATACCTTCAGGCACGGGGTATTGCCGATACCGAAGGCCGGAAAGTATGGGTTTTCTGTGGCGACGGCGAAATGGACGAACCGGAAGCCAAGGGCGCGATCAGTCTGGCGTCCCGCGAGACGCTCGACAACCTGATCATGGTTATCAATTGCAATCTGCAACGGCTGGACGGCCCCGTGCGTGGCAATGGCAAGATCATTCAGGAACTGGAAGCGGATTTCAGGGGATCTGGCTGGAATGTCATCAAGGTCATCTGGGGTTCCGACTGGGATGAACTCCTTGCAAGGGACAAGGACAACATCCTGAAAAAAGTCATGATGGAAACCGTTGACGGCGAATACCAGACCTACAAGGCCAAGGATGGCGCCTATGTCCGTGAACATTTCTTCGGGAAAGACCCTCGTCTTCTGAAGATGGTCGAAAACATGTCGGATGATGAAATCTGGCGTCTGTCTCGTGGCGGTCACGATCCACAGAAAGTTTATGCGGCGTTCAAGGTGGCGCAGGAACATACCGGACAGCCGACCGTCATCCTGTGCCAGACCGTCAAGGGGTATGGCATGGGCAAGGCTGGTGAGGCATTGAACATCGCCCATCAGGTCAAGAAACTCGACGACAAGACAATCCGTTCCCTGAGAGACAGGGCAGGCGTACCGATTCCGGACGACAAACTGGATGAAGTGCCTTTTTACATGCCTCCTGAAGATGCACCTGAAATGATTTATCTTCATGAACGGAGAAAATTGCTGGGTGGTTATCTCCCGCATCGCCGCGAGAAGGCAGATGAGCATCTGAGTGTTCCACCCTTGTCGGCTTTTCAGGCCGTGCTGGAGCCGACGCATCCGGGACGCGAAATTTCGACGACACAGGCGTATGTGCGCACACTGGGTATCCTGCTGAGATCGACCGATATCGGCAGACGGATCGTGCCGATTATGGTGGATGAATCGCGTACTTTCGGTATGGAAGGCCTGTTCCGGCAAATCGGTATCTACAACCCGAAAGGCCAGCTTTATGAACCGGTCGATCAGGACGAGGTCATGTATTACCGGGAAGACAAGGCAGGCCAGATTCTGCAGGAAGGCATTACTGAAGCCGGAGGTATCTGTTCATGGATTGCGGCGGCGACGAGTTATTCGACGAGCAACAAGATCATGCTGCCCTTCTATACCTATTATTCGATGTTCGGTTTCCAGCGCACGGGGGATTTGATGTGGGCGGCAGCGGACATGATGGCCCGGGGTTTCCTGATCGGGGGGACTGCCGGACGTACCACATTGAACGGCGAAGGCCTGCAACATGAGGATGGCCATAATCATGTCATGGCGGCGACGATTCCGAACTGTCTTCCATACGATCCGGGTTTTGCCCATGAAGTGGCGGTCATCATACAGGACGGTGCCCGTCGTATGGTCGAGAATCAGGAAAACGTTTTTTATTACGTGTCGGTCATGAATGAATCCTATCCTCAACCGGGAATGAAGCCGGGACAGGAAGAAGGCATTCTGAAGGGCATGTATCTGCTGGCTGAAGGTGAAAAAGACCTGCCACATCGTGTCCAGTTGCTGGGTTCCGGAACGATCACCCACGAAATGCTTTCCGCGGTCGAACTGCTGAAAAATGACTGGAAGGTTGCGGCAGACATCTGGTCGGTGACTTCCTTTACGCTGGTGGCGCGCGAAGGCAACGATATTGAACGCTGGAACATGATGCACCCGGGAGAAGAACCGAAAGTGCCTTATGCGACCCAATGCCTGAAGGATACCAAGGGCCCTGTAATCGCGTCGACGGATTACATTCGCCTGTTTGCCGAACAGATCCGCGCATATATCCCTGAAGGGCGTTCTTACACCGTTTTGGGTACGGACGGTTTCGGCCGTTCGGACACACGTGCCAATTTGCGCAATTTCTTTGAGATCGATCGTTATTATGTGACAGTTGCCGCTCTTGAAGCACTGGCCAGATCAGGCGACATACCGGCTGAAACGGTTTCGAAGGCAATTGAAAAATACGGCATTAACAGGGAAAAACCGAACCCGGTCGACCTGTAACAGCAAGCTGCCTGAAAAGTGAAATATCGTATTTCCTGCATTAAGACATAAAGGGATGCAAGAATGAGAACAGTGGAAATCAAGGTGCCTGACATAGGCGACTTCAAGGATGTGGAAGTCATCGAAGTGATGGTGAAAGAAGGGGACGAGATCGCGAAAGACCAGTCAATCGTGCTGGTGGAGTCGGACAAGGCGAGCATGGAAATCCCTTCGTCGGAATCGGGGAAAGTCAGGGAACTGAAAGTCAAATTGGGAGACAAGGTTTCCGAAGGCTCGGTTTTGCTTGTGCTGGATTCGGAAGAGGCTGAAAAGGCTGATCCTGACGAAAAACCTGCCGAAAGTGTACCTGCCAAAGCGGCTGCGAACGCCATTCCTCCAGCCAGCGTTGTGGTGGTTGAGGAAAAGCCGGCGCAAACATCACCGAAGGTGGAAGTCGCGATCTATGAAGCACAAGACTCCGTTCCCGATCACAAGCTGAATACCGTTGCGGCGCACGCTTCGCCTTCAGTCAGAAAATATGCCCGTGAACTGGGTGTCGATTTGAGACGGGTAAGCGGGTCAGGCCCGAAAAAGCGGGTTTTGAAAGAAGACGTCCAGCTCTATGTGAAAACCATGCTGAACAGGGACGGATCGTCCAACCGGTTCGACAATTTCATGAATCTGCCGCCCTGGCCATCTCTTGATTTTGCCCAGTTCGGCGAAACCGAATTGCAGCCTCTTTCACGGATCAAGAAAATCAGCGGCCCCAACCTGCACCGTAACTGGGTGATGATCCCGCACGTGACCCAGTATGATCAGGCAGATGTGACCGATCTTGAAGTTTTCCGGAAACAGGCCAATGAAAGGCACAAAAACGAAGGCGTGAAACTGACCGTTTTATCCTTCGTCATCAAGGCTTGCGTGGCAGCATTGAAAAAATATCCGCAGTTCAATGCGTCCGTCGATGCAACCGGCGAAAACCTGATTTTAAAGCGTTACTACCATATCGGATTTGCTGCCGACACGGTTCACGGTCTGGTGGTGCCAGTCATCCGAAATGCCGATAAAAAAGGATTGCTGGAAATTTCGCGGGAACTGGCCCAGTTGTCGGCACTCGCCCGTGAAGGAAAACTCAATCCGTCCGATATGCAGGGTGCGAGTTTTACGATAACGTCTTTAGGGGGGATCGGAGGCACGTATTTCACTCCCTTGATCAATGCGCCTGAAGTCGCGATTGTCGGCCTGTCACGCATTTCGACACAACCCGTGTGGGATGGCCTGCAATTCCTGCCACGGCAGATCCTGCCGTTGTCCTTGTCTTACGACCATCGTGTTATCGATGGGGCGGAAGGCACGCGTTTCATCACTTATCTGTCCGAGGTACTGGGCGATATGAAAGAAACGCTTCTTTAAAATGAAAACCGGTTGGACTGCCAGAGAGAACTGACAAGGAAATGCAGACGATGAAAACAGTGGAAATCAGGGTGCCGGACATAGGCGATTCCGAGAATGTGGAAGTCATCGAAGTGATGGTGAAGGAAGGGGACGAGATCGCGAAAGACCAGTCAATCGTGCTGGTGGAATCGGACAAGGCGAGCATGGAAATCCCTTCGCCGGAATCGGGGAAAGTCCGGGAGCTCAAAATCAAGCTGGGGGACAAGGTTTCCGAAGGGACACTATTACTTACACTGGATGTCGAAGATTTACCGGTTTCTTCTGTCGAACAACCGAAGGCTGGCAGTGAACAAAACGACCATCCGGCAAAAGCTGTTTCTCCTGCTCTTGGAAGAAATGGCACAAAAAACATCATTGAATGCGATACGCTGGTTCTCGGAGCCGGTCCGGGAGGCTATACGGCAGCGTTCAGGGCTGCCGATCTGGGCCAGAAAGTCGTCATTGTCGAACGTTATCCCGTTCTGGGCGGTGTTTGCCTGAATGTCGGATGCATTCCCTCAAAGGCACTCCTTCATGCCGCCAAAGTGATCACGGAAGCGGAAGAAATGAATGAGGCCGGAGTCAGTTTTTCCAAACCTGAAATCGATCCGGGGAAACTGAACCAGTGGAAACAGGGTGTGGTGGACAAACTGACTGGCGGACTGGCCGCGCTTGCCAGAGCACGGAAGATACAGATTCTGCAGGGAAAAGGCCAGTTTACCGGCGCGTATGAAATGGAAGTGACAGGCGAGAATGAAAACTGGTCAGTACGATTCAAAAACGCGATCATTGCTGCCGGTTCGTCTGCTGCCAAATTGCCCGGTTTTCCATATGGGCATCCTGCGCTTGTCGATTCGACGGGTGCGCTTGATCTGAAAAAAATCCCTGAAAAAATGCTGGTTATCGGTGGGGGAATCATCGGACTCGAGATGGCCTGTGTATATGATGCACTGGGCGCGAAAGTCACGATTGCCGAGTTTTCGGATGGCCTGATTCCTGCAGCTGACAGGGATGTCGTCCAGCCGCTTCTTGAACGGATCAGAAAACGCTATGAGGCCATTTATACCAATACCAGAGTATCGAGGCTGGAAGAGAACGGCGATCGCCTGACGGCAAGTTTCGAAGGGCAGGGAGCGCCGAAGGAATCCGGGCAATACGATCTTGTACTGGTTGCGGTAGGCCGTCGTCCTAACGGAAAACTGATCGGAGCGGAAAAAGCGGGTGTTCAGGTCGATGAACGCGGTTTCATACCGGTCAACCGACAACAGCAGACGAACGTGCCGCATATTTATGCCATCGGCGATATCTGTGGCGAGCCCATGCTGGCACACAAGGCCAGTTATGAAGGCAAAATAGCGGCTGAAGTGATTGCGGGGCAGAAAGCCGAATACGATGCCATGACGGTACCTTCCGTCGCGTATACCGATCCCGAAATTGCCTGGATGGGCCTGACGGAAGAGGAAGCGGAAAAGAAAGGAATACCTGTCGAAAAATCAGTATTTCCATGGAACGCTTCGGGCCGGAACCTGACGATGGGGCGCAGGGATGGCCTGACCAAGCTGTTGTGGGACAAATCCTCGAAACGCCTGCTGGGCGCCGCGATTGCCGGAACGGGTGCAGGCGAACTCTTGTCCGAAACGACGCTGGCTTTCGAAATGGGTGCCGATCTGGAGGATATTGCCCTGACGATCCATCCCCATCCATCTTTATCGGAAACAGTCATGTTCGCGGCGGAAATCGGGCTGGGGACGATTACAGACCTTTATATACCCCGAAAAAAATAATTAGGGGTATTGTCCTGCACGATGAGCTGCTCAAGGATCAAGCGGCTCATCCAGTTTATTCAAATCGTTAACGTCCAGATATCGCCATTCTCCAGCGGGAAGCGACTCTTCAAGAGCGAATCCGCCAATAGCTGACCGGTGGAGCTTTTCAACCCGATTGCCCGCGGCGGCAACCATGCGTTTGACCTGATGGTATTTCCCTTCGGCAATGACGAGCCTCATCCGGTATTCATCGAAACTTTCGCATGAGAGCGCTTTTGTCATACCGGTTTCATCCTTCAGCTGGACACCGTTTTTCAGTTTTTCGAGCTGGGATTCATCAATCTCTGCATTTGTTGAGATTTCATAAACTTTCGGCACTTTCTTTTTCGGGGACGTGTAGCGATGAATGAAATCGCCGTCATCCGAGAGGAGAAGCAATCCTGTCGTGTCCTGATCCAGCCGTCCGACGCATTGCAGGCCCCGCTGGATGAATTGGGTAGGGAAAAGGGTAAAAACACTGGAGTGATGCTGTGGCTGATGGGAACATTCAAAGCCTGACGGCTTGTTCAGGACGATGTACAGGTGTTCCCTGTAAACCCAGTCTTCACCGTCAACTGAAAAATGGAGTGCATCTGTTTCGAAACGACGGTCAGGATCGGTACAAACGACATCGCCTGCATGAACGCGGCCTTGCCTTACAAGCGTGCGACACAGCTTTCTGCTGCCGAAGCCCTGGCGTTGAAGAATCTTTTCCAATGTCATTTCCATAGTTGGCATTGTAAAAGAATTCCTGCACAAAAACGCGAAAATCGTTTTTATGTCATTATATGTACCGAGGGCAATAAAAAACCCCACTATGAAGCGGGGTTTCTAAGGTCTCATCCAACCGGTAATTATACGGATTGAATGTTGGAAGCCTGTTTGCCTTTTGGGCCCTGAGTGACTTCAAATTGAACCTTTTGTCCTTCTTTCAAGGTTTTGAAGCCATTCATGTTAATTGCGGAGAAGTGTGCGAACAAATCTTCACCACCGTCTTCCGGGGTAATAAAACCGAAACCTTTAGAATCGTTAAACCACTTGACTGTACCAGTTGCCATAAAAGAGGGTCTTTCTATAAAAACGCATTATGCTTGTGAAACCAACGGAAAAAACGAGTTTGATCCGAACCAGTCCTTTTTTATAATGTTGCTGTCGCCAGGCACTGGACCATGCGCCTGTCAACCAGTCCATTGTTGGCGCAAAGATAGTCAAAGTCAAGCGATTTTCCCAAAAAACGGCGGATTTTTGATGTAGGCTAAAAATTTGATGGCAACGCTGCAACCGTCGGGTGGCGACAGGCTGCACGAAGAGTTAAAAACACGTATTATCAAATGTGAACTTTGCGTTCGCGCACAAGCAGAAACTTTTAATTCGGTATAAAGTAAAAGCAATGGTTACACAGCAGGAAAAAGAGGTACTACTGGAAAAAGAGGCAGCCATTTTAAAAGCGCCTCCGATGTATAAGGTAGTTTTGTTAAACGATGATTTCACGCCAATGGAATTCGTGATATCCGTTTTGCAGGAATATTTTTTCAAGGACAGGGAAGCAGCTACCCGGATAATGCTGAAAGTGCATCACGAGGGTAAAGGAATCTGCGGAATTTTCCCGAAGGATATCGCAAACACGAAGGTGGAATTGGTCTTGAAACATGCCCGTGGCGAAGGGCATCCATTGCAATGTACGATGGAGGAAGCATGATTGCGCAAGAATTGGAAGTCAGCTTGCATATGGCCTTTGTAGAGGCGCGTCAGGCACGATATGAATTTATAACTGTTGAGCATTTGCTTTTGGCACTGCTGGACAATCCTTCTGCGTCTGAAGTATTGAAAGCATGCAATGCCGATATTCCCGCGCTGAAAAAAATGCTCAGCGATTTTGTGAGCGATAACACCCCGATCGTCCCGGGTACCGCGGAAGTGGATACCCAGCCGACCCTCGGATTCCAGCGTGTTATCCAGCGGGCGATCATGCATGTCCAGTCCGCATCGAACGGGAAGAAAGAGGTAACCGGCGCAAATGTTCTGGTCGCCATTTTCGGCGAAAAGGATTCGCATGCCGTTTACTACCTGCACCAGCAGGGCGTGACCCGTCTGGATGTGGTCAACTACATTTCCCATGGCGTTCGCAAGAACGTCCAGTCCGAAATGCCGAAACAGGCTGAGGGTGCCGAGGAAATGCAGGGCGAGGCAGGCGTTGCCGGCAAGGATTCACCTCTGGATCTTTATACCCTTAACCTGAACAAACAGGCCGCGTCGGGAAAAATCGATCCGCTGATCGGCCGTGAAGAAGAAATCGACCGTGTCATTCAGGTCCTGTGCCGCAGACGCAAGAACAATCCCCTGCTGGTCGGCGAGGCCGGTGTCGGCAAGACGGCGCTGGCTGAGGGGCTCGCATGGCGTATCACCCAGAATTCCGTGCCGGATGTTTTGCACGATGCCGTCGTTTATGCACTCGATATGGGTGCGCTTCTGGCAGGAACGAAATATCGGGGCGATTTCGAACAGCGTCTGAAAGCCGTGCTGAAACAGTTGAGCGACAATCCAAATTCGATTCTGTTCATCGATGAAATCCATACCATTATCGGAGCCGGTTCGGCTTCGGGTGGTACGCTGGATGCGTCCAACCTGTTGAAACCGGCCCTGTCTGGCGGTCAGCTGAAATGCATCGGCGCAACGACCTTTACCGAATATCGTGGCGTCTTTGAAAAAGACCATGCACTGGCACGCCGTTTCCAGAAAATCGACGTGAACGAACCGACGGTCGAACAGACGGTGCAAATATTGCGTGGCCTGAAATCGCGCTTCGAGGAACACCACAAGGTCAAGTATTCTGTGTCTGCATTGATATCGGCGGCCGAACTGTCTGCCCGTTTCATCAACGACCGGCAGTTGCCGGACAAGGCAATCGACGTGATCGATGAAGCCGGTGCTGCACAGCGCATTTTGCCGAAATCGAAACAGAAGAAAACGATCGGCAAGGCCGAAATCGAGGACATCATCTCGAAGATTGCCCGTATTCCTGCCCAGTCGGTCAATCAGGACGACCGGAGCAAATTGCAGAATCTGGATCGCGATCTGAAAAGCGTGGTTTTCGGTCAGGATGCCGCTATCGACGCACTGTCTGCCAGCATCAAGATGGCACGTGCCGGTCTGGGCAAGACCGACAAACCGATTGGCGCCTTCCTCTTCTCCGGGCCGACCGGGGTGGGCAAGACCGAAGTGGCAAAACAGCTCGCTTTCACATTGGGAATCGATCTGATCCGTTTCGACATGTCTGAATACATGGAACGCCATGCCGTCAGCCGCATGATCGGCGCGCCTCCGGGATATGTCGGTTTCGATCAGGGAGGTTTGCTGACGGAAGCCATTACGAAAAAACCGCATGCGGTTCTGTTGCTCGATGAAATTGAAAAAGCCCACCCGGACATTTTCAGTATCCTCTTGCAGGTCATGGATCACGGTACTCTGACGGACAATAATGGCCGCAAGGCTGATTTCCGTAACGTCATCATCATCATGACGACCAACGCGGGGGCGGAAAGTCTGCAGAAATCGTCCATCGGTTTCACCAACCAGAAGGAAAAAGGTGACGAAATGGTCGACATCAAGCGAATGTTTACGCCTGAGTTCCGGAATCGTCTCGACGGCATCATCAGCTTCTCCGCCCTGAATGAGGACATCATTCTGCGGGTCGTCGACAAATTCCTGATGCAGCTTGAAGAACAGTTGCACGAGAAGAAAGTCGAAGCCATCTTTACCGAAGCCTTGCGCAAGTTCCTGGCGAAAAAAGGTTTCGATCCATTGATGGGCGCCCGTCCGATGTTGCGCCTGATTCAGGATCTGATCCGCAAGGCACTGGCAGACGAACTGCTGTTCGGCAAACTGGTGGCCGGTGGTTCCGTTATCGTCGATCTGGACGACAAGGAAGAGATCAAACTGGAATTTCCGGAAAATGCCGGTGTATCGGACAAGTTCCAGCTGCCGGAAAGCAACGCGCTGGAACTGGATTGATTCTCAATCCGTTTAAAAAGCCTGCTTTCCGGAGCAGGCTTTTTTTATGTCAGGAAACAATTCGTCCAGACGGCGAAAAGCAAGGCCACTGACAAGCAGTAAATAAAAAACGCGATCATGTTGGCAAGATGAATGCGGCCAAAAATTATCCTGATGCCCAGCCAGACCGAAAACAGGGACGCAGCGGTCAGGACCATGAATTGAAATACCGGTTTCCACCCTGAATGAAATCCATAAGCTTCCCAAAGTGAAAAACCGATCTGGCTGATACCCAGAAAAATACCGAAACCAGTGACAGGAATCAGGCAAAGCGCCAATTGTTTCCACAGGATGCCATTGCCTGAGACAAGAGCAGCCAGACGAAGCAGGACGACTATCATCAGTGCCAGTGCCGAGCCGCTGATGATGATGAAAATCAGGAGAAACGGACTCGATGGACTGGCAGACAGCCACCAGGGCAAATCGCTGGCTGCCAAAACGTCCAGCTGTGCAAGTCGAAGAATGAACTGGCTATAAAGAACGTTTCCACGCCACGCCAGTGCCGCTGTACAGATCCCGGTCACACCCCATAGAAGCAAAAACAATTCGGAACCTGATATTCTGTTTTCGGGAGTCGTCACTATTTCAGAGGAAGGCGATCTGAATCCAAGTTCAACGGCATTTCTGTGACCGAGACAGCGGCCACAGGCATGGCAGCCGGACATGCCCTGCATTTGGCGGACATTGATCAGCGTGGGGCAATCTAGGCGTTCCTGCTGTCCGGAATATTGTTCCCATTTTTCCCTGTCGACTTTGTAATAAATGGGCGACAGTCTGGCCAGCAAGCCGAAAATTCCATTGCCGGGGCAAAGGTACATGCACCAGATACGTTTTCCGTTGCCATATAAAAAACCGGTAAGCAGTGCCAGACACGTGGGGATTCCAAGCAGAACCAGAGTGGCCGGGAAATTGTCGTATACAGCAATCAGCTGTCCATATAAAACCGTACCGGTCAGAACAGTACATGGCCAGCCTTTCCAGCGAATCCATCGGGGAATAGAGCGTTTTTGCCCGTGACGGCTGATGAATTCAGTCAGTGTCCCATCGGGACAAAAAAGGCCGCACCAGATTCGTCCGCAGACCATCATGCTCAAAACGATCAGGGGCCATCCTGTCCCCCAGAATATCAGTCGCGAAAAATCGGAAATGCTGTCATAAACGCGTTCATCGATAAAATTGCCCGACAAGGCCGGCAATAACAAAAGGGAAAAATAAAGAAGGACGACCAGCCACTGAATCAGGGATACAGCTTTCCTGTGATGTCTCAAAACCTTTTCAATGCGAGAAAGGCTGTCGGCAGAATGGGGAAAAGTTTCATCAGCACGAATGGACTTGTCTTCAGATAACACGGAATATTCGGCAGGTTTTAAACTTGTCGTCTTGATGACTACCGTTTTTCGGAAAAGGTCTTTTTCAATGTCGTTCATCGCCACGGTATTTTAAAGCTTCTTGTCCACGGCTTGTATCCAGTGCAATAATGCATGGCATATCGCCAAACGGTTTGGCATTGAATATGAATGACATTGCCGGAACCGGATTCTTAATCATTTTTTGGGAAATCAATTATGCCTGAACATGTAGTCAGATTGCCGAATGGTATCACGATGCCGACATTGGGCCAGGGAACCTGGTTTATGGGAGAGTCGTCTTCCGCCAAAAAAGAAGAGATAGCCGCCCTGCAACATGGGATCGATCTGGGCATGACGCTGATCGATACTGCGGAAATGTACGCTTCAGGTGGAGCTGAAAAGGTAACCGGTGAAGCGATTGCCGGAAGACGGGACAAAATTTTTCTGGTCAGCAAAGTGCTTCCGGGCAATGCCAGCCGGAAAGGAACCGTTGCTGCGCTCGAACGCAGTCTCCAGAGACTGAAAACGGATTACCTTGATCTGTACCTGCTTCACTGGAGAGGCAGTTATCCCTTGTCCGAAACGTTCGAGGCCATGGAACAACTGGTCGATGCCGGTAAAATCCGTGCGTATGGTGTGTCCAATTTCGATCTGGACGACATGGAAGAGGCGGCGCAATATGACAACGGCAATATCTGCGTCAATCAGGTTTTGTACAACCTCGCTTCCCGTGGCATCGAATGGGATTTATTGCCATGGCAGAAAAAACGGAATATTCCGGTCATGGCCTATTCGCCGCTTTATCAGACCCGCTTGCTGAAGAGCTCAGGCCTGAAACGGGTTGCCGAAAAACTGTCCATTACGCCAGCCCAGCTTGCGCTGGCCTGGTTGCTGCATCAGGGAACGGTGCCTATTCCCAAATCGTCAAGCCTCAGGCGCGTTGAGGAAAACCGCAAGGCATGGGATATCACACTGGACCAGAGCGTTCTTGACGAACTGGACGCCATTTTCCCGCCGCCGGATCACAAGATGCCGCTGGACGTTTTGTAAATACTTACGATAAAAGCGTTTTTTCGTTTGTCTCAGGGCCGTCAAGACGACCCTGAGACGCAAACTGGCGAATGAGTCGCATCGAATCGACATCCATTTCCTTGTAGGCGGAACGGCGGAAATCGTTATACATCGCTTCAGGCCCTTCTTCCGCGGCAGAGTCTTCATAAATGAAACGCAAAAAGAAACGGTCAGGAAAGGGTTCCTCGATCGCGATTTCAAGCCTCGACTCCATGATTTCACCCTGTGCAGGGATGTGAAAATGAAGTTTTTCCATCGGTACGAAATCAACCCGGTCATTGACCTTGAATTTTCCAAAATCCAGCGTGCGCGTCAGGGCATTGTCGGATTCTTCGACAATGGCAAAACCATCCATATGGGGAATGAACAGGCTTGGGGCTTTTGCCCTCAACAGCAGACCATTCCATAATTGTTCGCGGCTTAACACATCCGCACGCGGGTCTTCCAGATTATTGACTTCGATCAGGTGTTCAAATCTCATGAGCTTGGTGTCGATTAATGAATGTTCGGGTGTAGGGATTATGGTGCATAAAACGAAGCTTTCGCTCAATTTTATTTGAAGTCACCATTATCAAATGAAAAGCCTTTGATGAATTCCGAAACGGGCAAACGTTTGGCTCCGGGTTTCTGTAATTCCAGAATGTTCAGGGTACCATTGCCGCAAGCCACAACAATACCGTTTTCATCAGCCGATACTATTTTACCGGCAGGTGCACCGGAATTGGCATTCGCTGTTTCAGCTTTCCATATCTTGACCGGTACGTCGTTATAGTGGGCAACACATCCGGGGAAAGGGTTGAATGCCCGGATTTTGTCAGCGATTGCCGTTGCGTCCAGCGTGAAATCCAGAGTGGCTTCTTCTTTCAGAATCTTGGCAGCGTAATTGGCCTCGGTTTCGTTTTGAGGCACGGGTACAAGCGTATCGAGCCGTTCGAGTGCCGATGCGATCATTTTACCGCCCAGCACAGCCAGCTGGTCGTGCAGTTGCGAGGCATTGACGTTTTTGTCGATGGCAATTTTTTCCTGCAAAAGGACAGGACCGGTATCAAGGCCTTCTTCCATTTGCATGATCGATATACCCGTTTCCTTGTCCCCGGCTTCGATGGCACGCTGGATCGGAGCAGCACCTCGCCATCTCGGCAACAGCGACGCGTGAATGTTCAGGCAGCCATATTTCGGAATGTCGAGAAATTCCTTCGGCAGGATCAGGCCGTAAGCGACGACGACCATGACGTCAGGAGCGATTTGCCGGATTTTGTCATAAACCCGTTGCGCTTCTTCGCCGTATTTGCCGTTGATTTTAAGCGAAACCGGTTGTTCGACAGGAATGCCGTATTCCATAGCGGTTTTTTTGACGGCTGAGGGCTGCATTTTCATGCCACGGCCTGCGGGCCGGTCGGGCTGCGTCAATACCAGTTCAATATCGTGGCCGTTTCTTTTGACGGCTTCCAGTGCCATGCTGGCAAATTCAGGCGTGCCTGCAAAAACGATTTTCATTTTTTGCGTCCCGTTGAGCCGGAGTTGCTTTTTTTCATTTCCCGCTCTTCCTTGAGCAGTTTTTTCTTGATGCGGTTACGCTTCATCGGGGAAAGATAATCGACGAAAATGCTGCCTTTCAGATGGTCGATTTCATGCTGGACGCAAACGGCCAGCAAGCCTTCCGCTTCCAATTCAAATTCCTTGCCATTGGCATCCAGTGCCCGGACAGTCACTTTGGCAGGGCGTTCGATTTCATCGTAGATGCCGGGAAGCGAGAGGCAACCTTCCTCGAATATGGCTTTTTCCTCGCTGGCTTTGACGATCTGGGGGTTGATGAAAACTCTCAGTTCGTTTTTCTGTTCTGAAACGTCGATGACGATTAACTGTTTGTGGACATTGATCTGGGGGGCGGCAAGGCCGACTCCGGGAGCTTCGTACATCGTTTGCGCCATATCGGCGATCAGCGATTTCAGGGAATCGCCGAAATCAGTAACCGGTCTGGAAGGTTTCAGCAAACGCGGGTCGGGGTAACGAAGAATAGGTAAACGTGCCATTTGTATCAGTTCAGGAACAACAGTCGAAGGCGATATCTTGCATACAGCAACATTACTGTGCAGAATCGATAGTGAAAACAGATGCATTCATCCGGTTTTCAGCAATTTCCCGGCGCAAATCCTGCGTCCGGACAAGTTGGAAGTTTAACATAGCGCCCCGGTTTATGCTTTACGGTACATGTCCCCGATCGTTTTGAAAAACAGGTGTTTTTTTCAACCGCAGAAGATTGAAAGTCAACAGTGAAAATATCGGAAAAGTATGATGAGGAAGAGCTGGCAGCCTGGATCCGGCTTCAGATGACCCCCGGTGTCGGTATCCAGACGGCTCATAAAATGTTGTCGGCATACGGATTGCCGCAGAATATATTTATGACTCCGTACGAGGAAATTGCCCGTATCGTCTCGCCAAAGATGGCAGATGTGCTATATGCGCCGGTCGATCCAGCTATTACGGAACAGATCGACAGGACAAAAGAGTGGCTTGACGATTCGTCAAATATGGTTCTTACCCTGTCGGATAACCGGTATCCAAGACAATTGCTTGAAATCGCCGATCCGCCGTTGATACTTTACGTCAAGGGAAGGGTTGAATTGCTGACCTCTCCGTCCATAGCGATAGTCGGAAGCAGAAATGCCACGACTCAGGGGCGTCTCGATGCAGAAGAATTCGCCCATTCCTTAAGTGATACCGGTTTGACGATTGTATCCGGTCTGGCGCTGGGAATCGATACGGCTGCTCATGAAGGTGGCCTGAAAGGACGCGGGTCCACAGTCGCAGTCATCGGTACCGGAGCCGACATAGTCTATCCGGCGAGAAACCGTGAACTGGCTCACCGGATTGCGAATGAAGGATGCATCATCAGCGAGTTCCCTCTTGGAAGCGGCCCTGTTGCTTCCAATTTTCCAAGACGCAACCGGGTGATAAGCGGTTTGTCCGGCGGCATTCTGGTCGTTGAAGCCGCTGCCCGTTCCGGTTCACTGATCACGGCCAAGGCAGCTATCGATCAGGGGCGCGACGTTTTCGCCATTCCCGGTTCCATTCATTCTCCTCTGTCAAGAGGATGTCACGAACTGATTAGGCAAGGTGCAAAACTCGTTGAGTCATCTCAAGACATTCTCGAGGAATTGAAACATTTCCAGGATATCGTCGTCAATCAATCGTCCGGAGAAAGGGCGGAAGACGAATTTTCTGACGAACAAAAGCTCATTCTTGCCCAAATGGGGTATGATCCGGTCGATGCCGATATATTAAGCGAGCGATGTGATATGGACGCCGCCAGCTTGAGTGTCGAATTGCTTAATCTGGAATTGTCCGGAAATGTGGAAAGTCTGCCCGGCGGTTTTTATCGCCGTCTGGCGGTTTCCTGAACGAGACGAAAATCTGTTTTTGCAGGAATGTGTAAATAAAATCGGGAAAATTGTTGGGAAAAAAGGAAAATAAGGTTTTTCTTTTTCGACATTGAATCGTTTGCTTGCAGTTTGTATCGTTCTCCCTTTATCATTTCCCGCTTCATACCACGTTGCTTTGCCGCGTGAGCAGATTACTGTCGCTGAATCAGTCAGAGTTATTTATATCGTTTTATATGACCAAAACACTCATCATCGCCGAAAAACCTTCTGTTGCAAATGATATTGCAAAGAGTCTTGGCGGGTTTACCAAACAGGGTGATTACTTCGAGTCTGATCAATATGTCTTGACCTCCGCTGTGGGGCACTTGCTGGAGATCCGGGCGCCTGAAGAATATGAGGTCAAACGCGGCAAGTGGAGTTTTGCGAATTTACCGGTTATCCCCCCCGATTTTGCGCTGGAACCGATTGCAAAAACGGAATCCAGACTGAAAATGCTGAACAAGCTGATCAAGCGAAAAGATATTTCCGAAATCATCAATGCCTGTGATGCGGGAAGGGAAGGTGAGCTGATTTTCAGGCTGATCGCGCAATATACGAAGGCGAAACAACCCGTTAAACGGCTCTGGCTCCAGTCGATGACGCCGAACGCTATTCGGGAAGGCTTCAAGCATTTGCGTGGCGATGAGGAAATGCAGCCGCTTGCGAAAGCAGCGCGCAGCCGTTCCGAAGCGGACTGGCTGATCGGTATCAACGGCACTCGCGCCATGACAGCCTTCAACTCGAAAGAAGGCGGCTTCTTCCTGACGACGGTTGGCCGGGTTCAGACCCCGACATTGTCGATCGTCGTCCAGCGTGAAGAAAAAATCAAGAATTTCGTTTCCCGCGATTATTGGGAAGTCCATGCTGAATTCGTTTGCGCACAGGGCGTTTACGAAGGACGCTGGCTGGATGCCGCGTTCAAAAAAGACGAAGCCGATCCGGAAAAACGCGCAGAGCGTCTCTGGAGCCGAGCTGCTGCAGATTCGATCGTTACCGCGTGCCTTGGCAAACAGGGAACGGTTACGGAAGAATCGAAACCGACAACGTCCATTTCACCAGCCCTGTTCGATTTGACCAGCCTTCAGCGTGAGGCCAATGCCCGTTTCGGTTTCTCGGCGAAAAACACACTGGCACTGGCTCAGGCATTGTATGAAAAACACAAGGTACTGACTTACCCGAGAACGGATTCACGCCATTTGCCGGAAGACTATCTGCAAACGAGCATGCAGACGCTCGAATGCCTGTCGGAAAATGCCAATTACCAGACATTTGCGTTACAGATTCTGAAAAACCGGTGGGTTCATCCGAACAAACGCATATTCGACAACAAGAAAATATCCGATCACTTTGCGATCATCCCGACGACCCAGTCGCCGAAAAACCTGTCCGAACCGGAACAGAAACTGTACGATCTGGTCGCAAAACGGTTTATGGCCGTATTTTTCCCGGCCGCTGAATTTCTGGTCACAACCCGTTTTACGGAAGTGGCAGGCCATCGCTTCAAGAGCGAGGGCCGTATCATGACCAAGCCCGGCTGGCTGGCGATTTACGGAAGGGAAATGCCTGCTTCCGGCAAGGAAAGCGAGAACGACCGTATTCTGGTACCGGTTTCTCAGGGTGAAAAAGTCCTGGCCGACAAGGTGCTTGTCGAGGAACTGGCTACAAAGCCGCCTGCACGATATTCTGAAGCAACCCTGCTCTCGGCTATGGAGGGAGCAGGCAAGTTTGTGGAAGACGAGCTTAGGGAAGCCATGCAGGGAAAAGGCCTGGGCACACCTGCTACACGTGCCGCGATTATCGAAGGGCTTCTTACCGAGAAATACCTTTTGCGTGAAGGTCGCGAACTGATTCCGACGCCAAAAGCATTCCAGCTGATGACTTTGTTAAAGGGACTTGGTGTCAAGGAATTGACTTTGCCCGAGCTGACCGGTGAATGGGAATTCAAATTGTCCCAGATGGAAAAAGGGCAGATCAGCCGCGAAGAATTCATGCAACAAATCGCCCAGATGACACAGGTGATCGTCAAACGTGCCAAGGAATACGATGAAGATACCATTCCGGGCGATTATGCGACATTGCAGACCCGCTGTCCTAAATGTGGTGGTGAAATCAAGGAAAACTATCGTCGTTTCGCCTGTACGAAATGCGAATTTTCCATGACGAAAACACCGGGCGGACGTCAGTTCTCCATTGCCGAAGTCGAGGAATTGCTTCAAAAGGGAGAAATCGGGCCGTTGCAGGGATTCCGTTCGAAAATGGGCAGACCTTTTGCTGCTATTCTGAAAATTGTTCCTGATACTGAAAAAGACAATTTCAAACTGGAATTCGATTTCGGTCAGCCGAAGGAAGAGGACACCGAAGCACCGGACTTTACCGGTAAAACACCTGTCGGAAAGTGCCCGAAATGTCAGGGAAGTGTTTACGATTCAGGCTTGTCCTATGTTTGTGAACATACTGTCGCCAGACCGAAGAGCTGCGACTTCCGAAGCGGACGGATTATTCTCCAGCAGGAAATCCTGCCGGAACAAATGACAAAACTGCTCTCGGAAGGCCAGACGGATCTTTTGACCGGTTTTGTGTCGCAGCGCACACACCGGCCTTTCAAGGCTTACCTTGCCTTGGGCAAGGAGGGGAAAATAGGCTTCAAGTTCGAGGAAGCGACTGGAAAGGCAGCTGGCGCAAGAAGAAAAACGACGACGACAGCGAAGGCAAAAACCGCGACAAGCAAAACGGCAGGCAGAGCGACGAAGACAGCTTCCAAAACGACCGCGAAAAAAGCGACAGTGAAAAAAACGACGACGAAAAAAACGGCTCCAAAGAAAAAAGAGGAATGATTTTGTCACCGTCGGCAGGACAATAAAAAAGGAGGCATGGCCTCCTTTTTTTACATTTTGAGGGAATTAACGATGTCCCAGTACCGGATGAGGCTGGTATGGTTTTTCAAGTTCCCGGATTTCTTCTGCGGACAGTTTGACCGTTGTTGCCGAGATAGCTTCATCCAGCTGGTGCAGTTTGGAGGCGCCGACAATCGGCGCTGTCACTCCCTTGTGAAGCAGCCACGCATAAGCGACCTGGGCATTTGACAATCCCCGTTCATTGGCTATTTTCGTCAGGGTATTCACGACGTCAAAATCAGCGCCGGAATAAAAAACCCGCAGTGCCATTTCATCGGTTTTGGCTCTTGAGGTCGCGGAATTGTTTTTGGATGCGTCTTTATCGTCCGGTTTTCTGTTTCCGGCCAGAAATCCCCGTGCCAGAGGGCTCCAGGGGATCAGACCGACTCCCTGATCCTTGCAAAGCGGGATCATTTCCCGTTCTTCTTCCCGGTAAGCGAGATTGTAATGATTTTGCATCGAGATGAAACGCGACCAGTTACGTTCCTTCGCGATTTGCTGTGCCTTGGCAAATTGCCATGCCCACATGCTGGAAGCGCCGATATAACGAACCTTGCCGGATCGAACCAGATCGTTTAACGCTTCCATCGTTTCTTCAATCGGTGTGGCATTGTCCCAGCGATGGATCTGGTACAGGTCGATGTAATCCGTATTCAGGCGCTTCAATGAAGCGTCAACCGCGTCGAAAATATGTTTTCTGGACAGACCGCTGGTGTTCGGCGGAATGTTTTTTGAACTGGCGGAAGCCGCGTCGGCCCCGATTTCATCAGAAACATGAAAATACACCTTGGTGGCGATGATGATTTCTTCACGTTTGGCGTATTCCTTGAGAAGTTTACCGGTAAGCGTTTCGGAAAGACCGTTGGAATAGAGATTGGCAGTGTCAAAAAAATTGATTCCGGCTTCGACTGCACGGCGAATGAAAGGACGGGATGCCGCCTTGTCAAGAACCCACGGGCGCCATTTTGGCGAACCGTAAGTCATCATTCCCAGACAGATGCGTGAAACTTTAAGACCGCTTGAACCAAGATTGACGTATTCCATCGGTGATCCTTTCAGCTAGCTGTTCTTTTTGGATGCCTTGACAGGTTCCACTCCCAATTGTTTTAACTTGCGATAGAGATGGGTTCTTTCCAGCCCCGTTTTTTCCGCAACACGAGTCATACTGCCACCTTCCTGTGCCAGATGATGTTCGAAATAAATCCGTTCGAACATATCGCGCGCTTCACGCAAAGGCAGATCGAAAGACAAAAGCGATGTGTTGATGAGGGAGGTATTTCCGGTGGTCGAGGCAGGTGCCTGCATCTGCACGTTATTGATGACGGTACTGGTTGTCCGGACTTCGGTGACGGAAACGGATGGCATAATCGGAGTGGCAACCATGCGACTCTTTTCCTGATTTCTTGCCAGCCCCTGCTGAACCGCCTGCAGCAGTTTTTGCAGCGCAATCGGTTTTTCGAGGAAGTTCATAGCACCGATACGGGTCGCTTCGACTGCCGTATCGATCGTGGCGTGTCCCGACATCATAATGACCGGCATCGTCAGGTTGCCGTCCCGCTGCCATTCTTTCAGAAGGGTAACGCCATCGGTATCCGGCATCCAGATATCCAGCAAAACGAGATCCGGCGTTTCAGCCGCGCGGGCTTCACGCGCTTGCTGTGCGTTTTCAGCGGTTTGTACGACATGACCTTCATCGGAAAGGATTTCCGAAAGAAGTTCACGTATTCCCATTTCATCATCTACAACCAGGATATTTGCCATATTTTTAGATCTTGAATATTTGTTATCCCTTTTCAACCTGTCCTGCTACCTGACTGTCCGTCGAAGCGAGCTGGAGAAGCAGAATTGAAACTTTTGCGCCATTTGAGTCTTTTCGATTGTGCACGTCGATACGGCCACCGTGTTCATCGACAATTTTTTTGACCATTGCCATACCGAGGCCTGTGCCGCGTTCCTTGGTCGTGATATAGGGCTCGAAAATACGACTCAATATTTTTTCTGCAAACCCAGGACCATTATCCATGACAGATAGTCGAACTGCAATGCAGATTTGATTGGAAGCGTCCTGATAGTGGACTTTTTCGGTCATTAATTCAATACTGGGTACGTATTCACCGGTATTTTCGACTTCACTGACTGCATCCTGCGCGTTTTGCAGCAGATTGTGTATAACCTGTCTCAACTGTGTTTCATCGCCCATTATTTCCGGCAAATCCTGTTCAAGACGGGTATGAATGATGTCGTGTGAATCGTTTCCGGAATATAAATGAACGATATCTTCCACCAGCGCATTGAGGTTGAGCGGTTTCAAAAGGGCTGGCGGCGTTTTTGCAAAATTCCTGAAATCATCCACCATTTGCTTCATGGCGGTGACCTGATTGACGATCGTGTCCGTACTTTTCTGCAGGATGGCCGAGTCGGCTTGATCGAGTTTGTCATGCAGCTTCATTTGCAGGCGTTCGGCTGATAGCTGGATAGGCGTCAATGGATTTTTGATTTCATGGGCCAGCCTGCGGGCGACTTCACCCCATGCAATGGAACGCTGCCCGGAAATCACATCGGTGATATCGTCGAAAACGACGATGTAGCGATTTTCATTATTGACGGAATGATACGATCCGCGTGCCAGAAGGGTAATGACGTTTTCATTTTTGGACGAACCGGTGTCATGCCCGGAGTCCTCTGTCGTGTCACGTGGAATTTCTATCTGCTTTTGCCAGTGAAGATTCTGTGGGTTGGCGCTTCCGGCTGTTTGCGCGGCAAACTCGGAAAACGCTTTCGTTAACGCCGTCGAAAAAGTTTCAAGTCCTTCAACGTCGGACAATTCCTTGCCGACATATGGCGTCAGGTCGTGACGAAGAACCCTGGATACAACGTCATTGCAGCCTATCAGCCTGAAATTGTGATCTAAAACGATCACTCCGGCAGACATATTGGCAAGGACTGACTCGAGATAGGCCTTGGCTGCTTCCAGATCGGCACGGTTTTGTTCGGCAAGCGCACGTGCCTCGGCAAGCTGGCGCGTCATGGCGTTGAAGGACTGGGTCAATGAGCCCAGTTCATCCGAGCCTGAAACAATCGGGCGCGGGGACAGATTGCCTTCCGCTACAGCCTTTGTACCTTGCGCCAGAAGCAACAGGGGCTTTGCCAGATTGGAGGCAATCTGGAACGCGCTGGCGATTGCACCGAAAATGGCAAGCAACAAGGTCAGCGACAAGGTCACGATATAAATCTTGCGCAGGCCCGAGCGTGAAAGGGAACGCACCTGATATTCACTATAGGCGACCCGAAGCGCCTCGGCGTTATTTGCCACGTTATCGGGCATTTTTTGCGTCAATTGAAGGAAGTACGGATCGTTTTTGAGCGAAATGGCAATGTGTTTGTCGGGAATCAGCGTGATGACCCGGATAAGAAGATGGGTATCTTCGGTATTTTCATTATTTTCTCCGGATGGGTCGTCGACTTCGCCTTCGATTGCCGAATAATGGGATGTCATGCGCACTTGCCGCAACATGGCGTCCGTCGGCATGTCCGGCATCAGGCTGGTCCGGTTCGATCCGGATGTCGCGATAAGCTGCCCCTTGCTGTTGAAAATGCTGGCTTCGATTCCTTCCTTGTCGTTCCTGAATCTGGACAGGAGAAGGGTTTGGTCCGTCGCAGACAATCCACCCAGTTCGACGGCCAGATTGGAAGCTTGCAAGTTCAGATCTTCCCGTGACGATTCCAGAATGGCCTGTCCGAGTTTGACGCCCGAGTCCAGTGCCGATTCAACGCGGACATCGAACCAGGATTCGATCGATCGTGAAACGAACTGAACCGAAACGACGTAGATGACTGCACCGGGTAATATCCCCATCAGGGCGAAGAGCACAACCAGCTTGGTCATCAGTTTTGAACCGAATTTTCCCCGTTTGTAACGTTTGTACAAGCGGATCAGCATCCAGACGACCAGAATCAGGAGTGCAGCAGCCACAAGAATATTCATGCCGACGAGCCATGAGTAATTCTTGTCGAAAAAGTCGGTGTTTTCAGAAGCGGAAGCCAGAAGAAAGAGCAAAATGCTCATCATGGCACCACCGACGATCCAGAGATAACGTAATGCGCGAGTCACTTTTAAAGTCTTTTAGGGCCTGTATGAAAACCACTTCCAGTCGGAAGACAGTCTCCAGTCGCGATTATTCAAGGCGTTTATCTGAAACGGCTTGGGCAATTGGGATACATCCAGCATTATCCGGACGCCAACATCATATTTTTCACCTGCTTCAAGGTCCGAGCTGTCGGCGATGGTCCAGCGTGGTGGATACCGGATAGCGGACAAGGCATCCTCCAGGGAACTGTAATTCCGCTGCAGGGTTCCCGGAATGGAAATGCTGTATTGACGCGTCAATACATTGTAGGAAATACGAGTCGTCCTTGATTTCGATACCGGTACGTCATCAAACCAGAAAGCTCTCGGGCGAATAATCTCGATTTCCGTTTTGAAATACAAAGGGATACCGTGGAGCAGGGTTTCTTCCAGACTGTGATTGAAATCCATGGAAAAACTGGTGAACAGTTTGTACGTCTTTCCGGAATACTCAATCCTCGCCGTATTGATCTGGATGTCGCTACTGGCAGAAAAAGCCGGTTTGACGACCAGAAGCGCTATGGCAAGGCAAAGCAGGAAGTGTGAAAGTCGACGTATCACGATATCGTTCAGATAGGGTCAGGGAATTAATATAATATCCGCTTATTGCTTTTTAAACAAAGCATAAAACAAACCATCATGATCCTTCAGTTTATCAGAAGTCGGAAACAGTTGTCCTGGGGCATCAAGTCTCGCGGCATTATTCCTTTTGGCGAAAGCGTCGGCCTGCCATTCGGATTCAAGCGGCCAGACAGAGCAGGTTGCCAGTAACAGTTTTCCACCGGGTTTCAATAATTCCCACAAATTATCCAGGATTCTCGCTGAAATGACGGCAAGTTCTTTCGCGTCTTCAGGTCTTCGAAGCCAGCGAATGTCCGGATGTCGTCTGATAATGCCCGATGCCGTACAGGGAACATCTGCCAGAATGCAATCGAATGCATTGCCGTCCCACCAGTTTTTTTTGGAAGCATCGCCTGCCATAATGGTTGCATGCAACTGGAGGCGGGTAAGATTTTCATCGATTTTTTTCAATCTTTCCGGCTCGCTATCGAGCGCATGCAAATCGATATCAGCCATCTCGAGCATATGGCCGGATTTGCCGCCCGGTGCGGCACAGGCGTCCAGTACCCGCATGCCATCCTGCAATTCAAGCAGGGGCGCTGCCAGCTGGGCCGCGGCATCCTGAACCGAAACAAGACCTTCTGAAAATCCGGGAATACGATAAACAGGAAGCGGATTGTCCAGGCGGATGGCATAAGGGCCGATCGCCGTCGCCGGATGTCCTGCCGCTTCCAGATCGGCCAGATATCCTTCAACGGTCGTTTTTCTCTTGTTGACACGCAAGGTAAGAGGCGGCGCGGTATTGCCGACATGCAAAATGGATTCCCAGTTTTTTGGATAAATTCGCCGGGTTTCCTTGATCCACCAGGAAGGATAATTCCATTTTGCCGTTAAAGAGAGATTTGATTTTTCAAGCAGAATTTCCTTTTCCCGCAAAAAACGCCTCAATACGGCATTGACCAGCCCTTTTGCCCTGACAAGCGTTCCCTCTGATGCTGCTGCCTCAACGGCCTGATCGACCGTTGTATACGGTTCATATTTCAGATCGGCTTCATCATTTTCGCCAACAAGAAGAGCCAGCGAAGAGGCCAGGAGTGTTTTAAGAAGAGGCGGCGATGGAGGCTGTCTGGTCAGTTGCTCGATGAGAAATTCGCACAGGCCAAGCTTTCTCTCGGTAAGGTATGCAATATCCTGAATGGCGCCTCGTGTGGCGGCATCCATTTTGGGATGGGAAAAAACAGACGCCAGCGCGGAAGGAAGAGACTGGCCTTCTTCGACGCGCGCAACCGCATGCGCCGTTCCCAGCAATCTGAAAGCCAGCGATTCGGGAGCCAGTGTGGTTTTAAAAAAATCGGAAGATTTATCTTTGGCCACAGTGGCTCCATTTCATTGAAAAGTTTGAACGTTTATTGCAGGGAACTGTCGTCCATCCCATCCTGTACCTGTTCTGCGGCACGGATGACGGCTCTTGCCTTGTTTTCGGTTTCCTGCAATTCGGATTCGGGTATGGAATCGATAACGATTCCGGCTCCTGCACCCACGTAGAGCATATCTTTATAGATGACGCCGGTTCGGATGGCAATGGCCAGATCCATTTCTCCACCGAAAGAGAGGTAACCGCAGGCACCGCCATAAATGCCGCGCTTGACCGGTTCCATTTCGTCGATGATTTCCATGGCCCGGACTTTCGGTGCACCGGAAAGCGTGCCGGCCGGAAAAGTTGCTTTCAACACATCCAGATTTGACAGGCCGGGTTTAAGCAGACCTTCGACGTTTGAGACGATGTGCTGGACATGGGAATATTTTTCAATCGCCATCTTTTCGGTCACCTTGACGCTGCCGATAGTGGCGATACGGCCGATATCGTTTCGGGCCAGATCGATCAGCATGACGTGTTCTGCGATTTCTTTTGTATCGGCAAGCAATTCGGAGGCAAGCTGCATGTCTTTTTCCGGAGTCGCTCCACGTGGACGTGTACCGGCCAATGGCCTGACGATCACTTTTCTGCCTTCGGGTACGTTTTCCTGACGGACAAGAATTTCCGGCGACGATCCAATAATGTACTGGTCGTCGAAATGATAATAATAAAGATAGGGCGACGGATTCAGCGCTCTCAGGGAGCGGTAAAGGGAAAGCGGCGAATCGGTAAACGGTTTTTTCAGTCGCTGGGCCAGTACGACCTGCATACAGTCGCCGTTGGCGATATATTCCTTGGTTCTCTCGACAGCAGCCAGAAAATCTTCTTTTTTGAAGTCCCTGATCACATCGGTGCGTTCGCTGCCATCCATCGCAGGTGCAATGGCGGGTTTGTCGAGCATGGCACGCAGTTCACGCAGGCGTTGTCTGGCCTGTGAATACGCTTCAGGCCGGGTCGGGTCGGCATAAACGATCAGGTAGAGCTTGCCTGACAGATTGTCGATGACAGCCAGTTCCTCGGTCAACAGCAGTTGAATGTCCGGAAAACCGAGGTCGTCTACAGGTGCACTTTCTCTTAAGCGAGGTTCGATATAACGGATCGTGTCATAACCGAAGTAACCTGCCAGACCACCGCAGAAACGGGGAAGGCCGGGACGAATGGCTACCTTGAAGCGGGACTGGTATTCGGCAATAAAGTCCAGAGGATTGCCTTCGTTGACTTCGATGACCTTGTCGTTTTTGACGACTTCCGTTTTCATGCCGTGTGCACGCAAAACGGTAGAGGCGGGCAATCCGATAAATGAATAACGTCCGAAACGTTCTCCGCCGACGACGGATTCAAGCAGAAACGAGTTCTTGCCGCCGTTGTTCTGCTGGGTCAGTTTCAGGTAAAGAGATAAAGGGGTGTCGAGGTCGGCAATGGCTTCGATGATTAAGGGAATACGGTTATAGCCCTGGTTGGCCAGTGCCTTGAATTCGAGTTCAGTCATGATTTTCTCCGGTTCGCCATAGCGAAATAGCTCAAAAAACAGGCCGATAAATATGGACGGCCGCAAACTTGTTTACATGGATAAAGTTTGCCAGCGTCGCCACAACCCTCCGGAAATCAGAGCGGCTTGTGAAAACACGGGTTTTTTGATGAGAAACATGATCGATAAAAAATTTCAGGAAATAAGGTTGGCTGCTTGCAGCAAACTGGACACCGTGGCGTCCGGATTCATTTCACCTACAGGTTTTCCGTAATTATAACCATATGGAACCATAAATAGCGAACATCCTGCTGCCCGCGCTGCCTGCGCGTCATTGACAGAGTCCCCGATCGCAACAGCCTGTGCCGGTTGATAGCCGAATTTTTTGCAGGCCATCTGCATCGGGAAAGGATCAGGCTTTTTGACCAGAAAGGTATCGGAACAGTAAATCAGATTGAAGTACGAATACAATCCGTTTTTGGCAAGCAGGGGTTCGGTGAATATGGAAGGTTTGTTGGTCACGCAGGCGATGTCAAGCCTTTTTTCTTTCATGGCTTGAAGCCCTTCTTTCACTCCGGGAAAAACCGTGCTGTGTTCACCATTGACGATCCGGTAATATTTGTAAAACAGTGTCATGGCGATATCCATCGTTTTTTCGACTTCATCGGATTCAAGATGAACCGAAAGGGTGCTCCTGACGAGATTTTGCGTACCGCGTCCGACAAACATCCGTATCGAGGCTACTTCGACAGGCGGCAGTGTCAGCTCTTTTAACATGCCGTTCAAGGCAACATCCAGATCGGGAACGGAGTCGATCATCGTGCCATCGAGATCGAGGATGACGACGCGAATGTCTTTCAAAGGATTTTTCTCTGATATGGCTGTCATGGTTTTAGCCCAGTCTGGGAGTGACGGAGGCCAGTTGTTCACGCATTTCCCTGATGACGCGAGCGTAATCCGGCTGGCTGAAAATGGCGGAACCGGCCACGAACGTATCGGCACCTGCCGCCGCTATTTCGGCGATATTGTCCACTTTGACCCCGCCATCGACTTCCAGCATGATTTGTCGGCCGGAAGAATCGATCATGGCACGGACCGTTTCGATTTTTTTCAGGGCATGGGGAATGAACGACTGGCCGCCGAAACCGGGGTTGACCGACATGATGAGGATCAGGTCCAGCTTGTCCATGACATGAAGCAGGTAATCCAGCGGTGTGGCCGGGTTGAATACCAATCCGGCCTTACAACCATTGTCATGAATCAACTGCAAGGTACGGTCGATGTGTTCTGATGCTTCTGGGTGGAACGAGATTATGTTCGCGCCCGCCTTGGCAAAATCGGGAATGATGCGATCGACAGGTTTGACCATGAGATGAACGTCGATGGGTACATCGACATGAGGCCGGATTGCCGCGCAAACCATGGGCCCCATTGTCAGATTCGGGACATAATGATTGTCCATCACATCGAAATGGATCATGTCGGCGCCAGCCTTGACGACGTTGCGGACTTCGTTGCCCAGCTCGGCAAAATCGGCGGAAAGAATACTGGGTGCAATGCGATATTGGGTCATGGAAATATAAAAATCGATTTCAGAAAGTTTTATTTTATACCGGTTGATTGATCAGGAACTTTGGTTAGCCGCAAATTAAAGGTTTTTGTATCAATCCATAATGAATTTTATTTTTTCAATAAGAGGGTTGGAATGAGTCCTGATTTACTCGATGTCTCCGTGACGACAAGATATATAGACGATCAGTCCGCCCCTGATCGGGACAGTTACGTATTTACCTATTCGGTGACAATCAAAAATAAAGGGCAGGTCGGCGCGCAATTGATTGCACGCCACTGGATCATTACGGATGCCAATAACCATGTTGAGGAAATTCGCGGTCTGGGTGTGGTTGGTCGCCAGCCATTGTTAAAGCCCGGAGAGGAATTTGAATATACCAGCGGCACATCTCTGGCGACTCCACAGGGATCGATGCAGGGAGAGTTTTTGTGTGTAACGGAACAGGGAGAACAGTTCAGTGTGGAAATTCCGGAATTTTTGCTGTCTTTGCCAAGAACGCTTCACTGAGAAGCTTTAGTTCGACGTTTTAGAGGGAAAAGAATGCCGTGCCCGTTTTATTTACCTATAATGGTGCACATTGGCGAACTCCGGTAAGTGAGATCGCGCTTTTGACTGAATAAGCAATACGGATATCCATCATGTCTTTTAAACGTCTTTTTCCTTACTTCATTCTGGGATGTCTGTCCCTTTTACTCGCTTCCTGTACGACAACGCCGCCGACGACGCCGGAAGTGCCGGGAGAAACATTCATCGAAGGTCGCCATCAGGTTTCATTTTCGGATATTCCCGGATGGAATGACGACGACGTCAGGGAAGCCTGGCCCGCTTTCATGAATTCCTGTCGTGCTCTCGGAAAAAAAGAACAATGGCGCGACATCTGTCAGGATGCCCGGTCGATTGACTCCAATGATGGTCTTGCCGTCAGACATTTTTTTGAATCGAATTTCGTACCCTATCGTGTTATCGGTGAAAACGGTTCCGAAACGGGTATGGCGACCGGATATTACGAGCCTTTGCTAAAAGGCAGCCGTGCCAGAAAAGGAGCTTACAAGACGGCTTTATATCGTGAGCCTTCCGATCTGTTGACGATCGATCTGGCGAGCGCCTATCCCCAATTGAAAGGACTTCGCCTTCGGGGAAAACTGGAAGGCAATCGTGTCGTACCATATGAAACCCGTGGCGAATTGGAAAAATCGAACAAGCTTGCAGGCAATGAAATCGTCTGGGTCGATGACGCGCTGGATGCCTTCTTCCTTGAAATTCAGGGATCGGGCCGTGTTTATATCCCGGAAACAAATGAAACCATTCGCGTTGCTTATGCCAACCAGAATGGTCGTCCTTATCGTTCCATCGGGCGCTATCTCATCGACAAGGGAGAGCTGAAACCGGGACAGGCATCTGCACAGCAAATCAAGAAATGGCTGAAGAACAATCCGCGCCGTTTTCGTGAAGTGCTCGACTCCAATCCAAGTTATGTCTTTTTCCGGGAAGAAAAAATCAGTGATCCCAGCGTAGGGCCCAATGGTGCACAAGGCGTTCCCTTGACGCCTGAACGTTCCATTGCCGTCGATCCACGTTATGTTCCGCTGGGGACACCTGTATTCATCGATACGACCAGACCTTACAGCACGACTCCGCTTAAAAAACTGGTGATGGCGCAGGACACGGGTGGTGCAATAAGAGGGCCTGTCCGGGCAGATTACTTCTGGGGATTCGGGAATGAAGCAGGCGAACAGGCTGGCAAGATGAAGCAGAAACTGAAAGTCTGGCTGCTGTTACCCAAACAGCCAGACGGGAAAACAGGGAACTGAAGTTGAATCAGCGGTAAACCAGAACAGGAACGTGAGCGGTCGCAAGGACTTTCTGGGTTTCACTGCCGATGAAAAGCTTGTTCAGACCTTTTCGGCCGTGAGATGCCATAAAGATGCAATCGCAATCGTGCTCGTCGGCGATACGGACGATTTCTTCGTTCGGTTTTGTCGATTGTGCGACGACGGTCTCACAGGGAACACCGGCTTCTTCAGCCATTTCGGCGATCCGTTTCACTCTCGACTGGGCAGAAAGTTGCTCACGAAGCAGGTAATCGGATTCGGTGGATTTGGTCAAAGCTTCGATCTGGTTGAATGAAAGAGGTTCGGCAACAGAAAGACCGACAATTTTGCAGCCCGGGTGAGAAGCGGCAAATTGAATGGCAGCCATGATGGCTTTTTCGGAAAGGACAGTGCCATCGCTGGGCACAAGTATTTTTCTGTACATAGAAACCTCCATTATCAATGATGAAAGCAGGGTGCCACTATTGATGTGACGAGTCCATGATGTGAGTCAAGATGGTGCATCGGAACAACTTTTTAAAATCCATTATGACCCAAAATAAATGATATGCTTTAACGAGAAAGGAGACGTTCGTATGCAAAAAATTAAAGATAAACTCGACCAGATCCAGACACACCTGTCCTCGACACAAGGGCTTGATCCTGCCCTGAAACAGGAATACAGGGAACTGGATGACAATATCCGGAAAATGATGGCGGTCAAAAATGAAAATGCAGCAAGCGACCTCGCCATTATGGATAGCGATGCCAGACGTATTGCCGCCAAATTTGAAGTGAAACACCCACATGTCGGTGGACTGATCCGGCAGCTGGCAGATATCCTCCAGAGTATGGGGGTCTGAAATAGCGAAGGAGTGTGAGCGATCGCACTCCTTTTTAAATGGTGACGATATAAAACCTTGAAAAATAAAGACTTGAATCGCGCAGGAAAAGCGATGAGAAATGTCAATGTTTTTCTGACAAAAAACAGCACTTATGCACAAAGTCACAAAATTGAAATAAACAAAATTTTTTTTTCATTATTTCTGTGTAATTTTTAAGTAATTGATTTTAAAAGATAATTTTTTTGCATTCCGGATGAGCAAATTATTGAAAGGCGCATAAATACTAGGGCGATGAGGTGTCAATACCTGATTTTCCACAATGTTATCCACAGACTTTGTGGATAGCTGAAAAAGGCCTTACAAATTCGAAGCTTAGCCATACTCTGCAGGGTTTACATTAAGTTGATACAGCATTGCATCGTTCAGGTTGTTCTTGATACACCACTTGACTTTTATTTTGACTATCGTTATCCGGTTGAAGCGGAAAATTTTCCGGTTCCTAAAATCGGTATGCTGGTCGTTGTGCCTTTCGGACGCCGTGAAGAAGCCGGACTGATCGTCGACGTAAAAGAAGAGTCGGAAATCGATGAAAACAAGTTGAAAGACGTTGTATCCGTTATCAGCGAAATACCTCCCTTGAGAACCGACTGGATCGACTTGTGCCGTTTCGCTGCCGGATATTATCAGCGCCCTCTGGGTGAAGTCGCTTTGCCTTCAATCCCGAAAAATATCCGTGCCAATAAGAAACTGGCCTTGAAACGTGCGGTCAAGGCGCTTGTTCAGGTTCCGGGTAATATTGTGGCGACGAATATGGAAAAACCCGTTCTGCTAAAGGCTCAGGAACAAGCGGTTTCGGCCATTGTGAAGACACGGGGATTCAAACCGTTCGTTCTTTATGGCGTGACCGGTAGCGGAAAGACGGAAATATATCTGCAAGCCATCGAAGAAAAACTGAAGCAGTCCGATGCTATGCAGGTTCTGATCATGGTGCCGGAAATCAATCTGACACCACAGCTGGAAGTATCGGTCAGATCACGCTTTCCCGGCGTTACCATCGCGACCTTGCACAGTCGTCTGACGGAAAGTGAACGTTTGAAAAACTGGTTGCAGATTCATACGGGAGTCGCACGGATTGTTCTGGGGACACGTCTGGCGATTCTTGCATCCATGCCGCAATTGGGGCTGATCGTTGTCGACGAAGAGCACGATCCTTCCTACAAGCAACAGGAAGGCTTGAGATATTCGGCCCGGGATCTGGCCGTTTGGCGGGCAAATCAGCTTGGCATTCCTGTCGTGCTGGGGTCTGCGACACCGTCTCTGGAGAGCTGGCAGCACGTCTTGTCCGGTCGTTACGTCAAGCTGGAATTGCCCGAACGGGCCGTCAAGGATGCCGTTTTGCCTGCGATCAGATTGATCGATGCAACGCGCGAGCCACTTCAAAACGGTTTTTCACCGTCACTGATCAATGCAATAAAGCGGCGTCTGGAGAAAAGTGAGCAGTCACTTCTGTTTTTGAACCGGCGTGGTTATGCTCCGGTCATTACGTGCGAAGCCTGCGGCTGGATCAGCGTCTGTGAACGCTGTACCGCCTATATGGTTTATCACAAGTCTCATCATTTGCTGCGCTGTCACCACTGTGGGCTGGAAAGGCCCATACCGCGTGTTTGTCCGGATTGTGGAAATATTGATTTGCAGACGCTGGGGAGAGGTACACAACGAATTGAAGAAGGATTGGCCGGTTATTTTCCCGACGCTCGCATATTGAGAATCGATGCCGACTCGACACGTAAAAAAGGCAGTCTGGAAGCAGCACTGGAAATGGTTCACAAAGGTGAAATCGATATTGTGATCGGGACACAAATGATATCGAAAGGACACGATTTCCAGAACATGACGCTGGTTGGTGTCCTGAATCCGGATACCGCTCTTTTTTCACATGATTACCGGGCAGGCGAACGCCTGTTTTCGCAACTCATGCAGGTTGCCGGACGGGCCGGAAGGGGAGGAGTATCCGAACATGGCAACCGGAGCGAAGTGCTGATCCAGACGCGTTATCCCATGCATCCTTTGTATCAGGCTGCGCTGACACATGACTATGGCAATTATGTTTCCGATTTGTTGATGGAAAGACAGAATGCCGGATTGCCCCCATTCGGTTTTCAGGTGCTGCTTTTTGCAGAGGCAAGAAAAGTGGAAAATGCGCTGGATTTTTTGCGTCAGGCGATTGACGCGATTCCCGAGCCGGAAGCGGTTATTATCAATGAGCCGATTCCAATGGCAATGATGCGGATTGCCAATGTCGAACGGGCACAACTTCTGATTGAATCGACTTCAAGAGGCAGATTGCAGGGGATGCTTAAAGAATGGATACCGGTCTTGCGAAATATGAAGACCGGTATCCGTTGGCATATTGAAGTCGACCCGATGTCGATTTAAACGACAGGCGCGCTTTTACAGCAATGCCGGGTTGTCATGAATGCGTTGTTCCTTTCTTTCCTGTGTGGACAGGGAAGAAGGATTGATGACCTTGCGCTGGCGTGCGGAACGTTTGTCTGTCGTTTTTGCCTGTGCCAGAGTGGATATTTTCGATCCGCTGGCAACGGCTTTCAGCATCTTGTATTCGCCAATGACCTTGTTGCCATATCCGTTGTCATGACTCATCTGCGCCGCACCAACGTAGGTTTTCAGGGCACGTTCGACACTGCCGGTCTGCCTGACGTATTCTTTCAGAATTCTGGACCCGACCTTGATATTGACGACAGGGTCCAGAGCGTATTGAACACCCCCGTGGTCTTCAAATTTATCGGCATGGACTTTCGCCATGACCTGCATCAGGCCCTGTGCGCCCATCGAGCTTTCTGCATATGGATTGAAACGCGATTCAATAGCCATGACAGCCAGAATCAGATGCGGGTCGAGACCGATATCGAATGCTGTCTTGTAAGCGGTTGTCACAAAAAGGTTGGACGCCTTGTTGGCAATCTTGTAGCGTTTCGAAATCCATGACGCAACTCTTTGTTTTTGCTTCAATTCATCCAGTTTTGAATGTTCTTCTTTTTGCTGTGCAGTCAATACATCCGTTTTAACCCAGTTGGGTGTTTCGGCAGTTGTGCCAGGTGCATTGGAGGCATTCGCTTCCTTGATTGGCAGAGACTCGGAAACGCCTTTGGCAAATTCCGGTTTGACACACAAAAGAGTGATGGCGACAAGCATCAGACTGGCGAAAAACATCCACATTCTGGGATGTGTATGAATGAACAGTTTTTTCTGGCCGATCAGATTGTGTGCTTTAACTTTCAAATTCTGAAAATACAAATTTTTAAAAAAATCCTGAAACATGTTAACTCCCCCGGATTTGAAACGGTGTCAAAACGAACAAAACAAAAGAGGGTTTCTTCTGTCTGCTGGCATCGTTTTTCCGAATTATTTCCGTTTATGTCTTGTGGACAGTAAACAGATGAACTCAATGGAGTTGCAGTTTTCTCGAGAGGTTGAGCTTCGCAACCGTTAAACTACAAAAAAGGCTCTTTGCCTACCTGAGAGTTCTTGATGCGCCATTATCGAATTTAGTCTGTTTCCGATATGCAATGACGTGCATCAATTTATTGAATGGTATATTTGGTTTTGAAAAATATTTTGTTATGAAACTGGGCGCATTTTATGTGCGGTTTTATATCAAGTCAATTATAAAGATAGCTGTTTGTATTCTTTATAATTATATAGTAAAAGTGTAAAAATAGAATAATTTTCATAAAAATCATATATTTATGAAATAATTAAAGGTTGGAAACTTCGAAAAAATTTAAGAGAAAATAAATGAAATATCGTGACTTGAGAGACTTCATCGAACAACTTGGAAGAGACGGTGAATTAAAGGAAATTGTTGTTTCCGTATCGCCCGATCTGGAAATGACGGAGGTTTCAAGTCGTGTGCTTCATCAGGGCGGCCCGGCTCTTCTTTTCAAAAATCCGTCCGGTTTTTCCATCCCCGTTTTGACCAATCTTTTCGGGACAAGCCGTCGTATTGCCAAAGCGATGGGGGGGGAAACGACTGGAGATTTGAGGCGAATAGGACAATTTCTGGCATCCCTGAAAGAACCAAGGCAGCCGGAAAAATTTTCAGACCTTCTTGGAATGGGGGCGATGCTGAAGTCACTGATGGATATGCGACCCAGAGAGCTTGAAAACGCGCCTTGTCAGGAAATCGTTCTTGAAGGAAAAGACGTCGATCTTCACTCCTTGCCTATTCAGACGTGCTGGCCGGAGGATGCCGCCCCATTGATCACATGGGGACTTGTGGTAACACGGGGACCCAACAAAAAACGGCAGAATCTGGGTATTTACCGCCAGCAGGTGATTTCCGGCAACAAAGTTATCATGCGCTGGCTGGCTCACCGGGGTGGCGCACAGGATTTCAGGGAACACAAGATTGCCAACAAGGGAAAGCCCTTTCCTGTCGCTGTCGTGATCGGCGCCGATCCTGCCACTTTATTAAGTGCCGTAACACCGATTCCGGATGAATTGTCGGAATATCAGTTTGCCGGACTCTTGCGCGGTCAGCGTACCGAACTGGTCAAAACGAAAAACAGTGATTTACAGGTTCCTGCGCGAGCTGAAATAGTGCTTGAAGGGCATATTTATCCTGACGAGTCGCATGAATCGGGTTATGAACATGCAATGGAAGGACCGTTTGGCGATCATACGGGCTACTACAATGAGCGGGATTCTTTCCCTGTATTGACGATAGACCGGATTACCATGCGTAAAAATCCGATATATCTTTCAACCTATACCGGAAAACCGCCTGATGAACCCGCGATGCTGGGATTGGCATTGAATGAAGTTTTCGTACCGCTCTTGCAAAAACAGTTTTCCGAAATAATCGATTTTTATCTACCCGCGGAAACATGCAGCTACCGTTTTGCCGTGGTGAAAATCCGGAAAGCTTATCCGGGACATGCGCGACGGGTCATGTTCGGTGTCTGGAGCTTTTTAAGGCAGTTTCTCTATACGAAATTCATCATTGTGGTTGATGAGGATATCGATATCCGTAACTGGGGAGAGGTTTTCTGGGCGATTTCCACGCGGGTCGATCCGGCAAGAGACACAATTCTTGTGGAAAATACACCGATCGATTATCTCGATTTTGCTTCTCCTGTCAGTGGTCTGGGAAGCAAGATGGGCATCGATGCAACGGACAAATGGGACGGTGAAACCAGCCGGAAATGGGGTACGAAAATAAACATGAAAGATGAGGTGCGACAGAAAGTGGACAGTATCTGGAAAGATCTCGGTCTGTAAACCGCGCTTATTTTCTTGCAGAACGGTTTCTTTGCTGTACAATGCCGGTTGGCGGGCCCCTGCGCATTGCGGAATGGTGAATCTGGTCAGGTCGGGAACGAAGCAGCCACAGCCAATCTCCGCGAGTGCCGCAGTCAAGGCTCGCCTTTGTATTTCTCTTTCAGACGTTTTTTCAGCTGATGCAATTGAGCTGAAACGTCACGAAAAATCACGATTGTGCAGTATCATTGCTCCGATAATGAAGAAGGCAGTATATTGCCTTACTTTTAAACGAATCTGGAAGCAATAAGGTACAATTGTCCCATGTCCTATTTAGTCCTAGCCAGAAAATATCGCCCGAAGAATTTTGAAAATATCGTCGGGCAGGATCATGTCGTTCGTGCCCTGTCGCACGCGCTGGAAAGTCAGCGTTTGCATCACGCTTATCTGTTTACCGGCACGAGAGGCATCGGCAAGACAACATTGTCGAGAATACTTGCCAAATCATTAAATTGTGAAAAAGGCATCACGGCGTCGCCATGTGGCATTTGCGAAGCATGCAAGGCCATCGATTCCGACCGTTTTGTCGATTATGTCGAAATGGATGCCGCTTCCAATCGCGGTATTGCGGACATGTTGCAATTGCTGGAACAGGCTGTTTATGCGCCAACTGCCGCCCGCTTCAAGGTTTACATGATTGACGAAGTTCACATGCTGACCTCGCAGGCATTCAATGCCATGCTGAAGACACTTGAAGAACCGCCTGAATACGTCAAATTCATTCTGGCGACAACTGATCCGCAGAAAATTCCGGTAACAGTCTTGTCCCGATGTCTGCAGTTCAATCTCAAGCAAATGCCGGTATCTCATATCGTCGATCATTTGAGCCGCATCCTCGAGCTTGAGAACATACCGTTTGAAAAACCGGCCCTTCGTTTGCTGGCGCAAGGAGCACAGGGTTCCATGCGCGATGCCTTGTCACTTGCGGATCAGGCCATCGCCTATACGGCAGGTCATGTAACGGATGAAGCGGTTCAGGATATGTTGGGTGCACTGGATCAGACTTATCTGATTCGCCTGCTGGATCATCTGGCCAACCGGGATGGAACCAGTCTGCTTAAAGTGGCTGATGAAATGGCGTTTCGCAGTTTATCCTACAGCACTGCCTTGCAGGATCTGGGATTGTTGCTCCAGAAAATTGCCATGATCCAGAGCGTGCCTGATTACCCTCTGGACGATATTGCCGATTCCGACAATTTATCGCGTCTGGCAGCGATCTTTTCCCCTGAAGAATTGCAACTGTATTACCAGATTGCCATTCATGGCCGAAACGAGCTGGGGCTGGCGCCGGACGAATATGCCGGGTTTTCCATGACGCTATTGCGAATGCTTGCATTCAGTCCTGACAAGGGAAACCGCAGCATCCCTCAAATTGTATCGAAAAGCGAGAGGACACCAGCAAATCGTCCAAAAACTGATTCGGGCAAAGGGCAGGCAGTGGAACAAAAAGTTCCTTCTTCTCCGGTAGTGGAAAAAATTCCGGTTCCTGAAAAGAAACCGGAAGAAACCGTTTCCGCCATTCCGCCCTGGGTAGACGATGAATCTTTTTCGAATCAGGGAGGTCAAACGGCAAAGTCTCCGGAAGTAAAGAAAAATGAAAGTGCGCCGGTTACAGAGGTTGTTGCTTTGGCAATGTCAGCTGAAATGCCTGCGGCACCTGCTGACGTTCCGGTAAAAAAGAATCCCGGAGAAGGCAGCTGGAATGGAAACTGGCCGGAATTGGCCGCAGTGTTGCCGGTAAGGGGAATGGTTCAGCAATTGGCGCAACAGACAGAACTGGTTCATTGGGAAAAAAAAGATTCCGCTTGCGTATTGCATTTGAAGTCGCCTATTGCTACTCTTTGCACGCCCAATAATATCAACAGGTTGACAGAAGTTCTGGCGGAACATTTTGGTCAGCCCGTTAAAATAACGACTGAAATCGGCAAGGTTGAAGAAACCGCCAATCAGAATGCGATTGAAGCGCGTGCCGAAAGGCAGCGTCAGGCTGAAGAAGCCATAACAAATGACCCTTATGTGAAATCCGTTATTGCTGAATTTGGCGGACATATCGTCGAGGGTTCTGTCAAACCTGTTTAACCGGAACGGAAATGGATATGAAAAATCAATTGGCAAACCTGATGAAGCAGGCGCAGGCGATGCAGCAGAATATGGAAAAAGCTCAGGAAGAGCTGGGCAAAACCATTGTTGAAGGACAGTCTGGTGCGGGAATGGTGTCCGTTTTGATGAGTTGCAAATATTATGTTTCCAGAGTCTCGATCGATCCGGCACTGATGAGTGACGACAAGGAAATGCTGGAAGATCTCATTACAGCCGCCTTCAATGATGCTGTTCGCAAAGCGGAAGCGACTTCGCAGGAAAAAATGGCCAGCGTATCGGCAGGATTGCCGATGCCTCCAGGTTTTAAAATGCCCTTTTAATCCGGTTTTCCCGATTCGTGAAATCGCTTTCCTCACTTCAGCAACTGATCGAGGCTTTCCGGCATCTGCCGGGTATCGGTCCGAAGTCGGCGCAAAGAATGGCTTATCATCTCTTGCAACACGACAGGGATGGAGCACAACAGTTAAGCGTCGCCCTTGCAAACGCCATTTCCAGTGTACGTCACTGCGAACGTTGCAATACCTTTACCGAATCGGAAGTCTGTGAAATGTGCAGTGATCAGGAAAGAGATGCCTCTCTTTTGTGTATCACGGAGACACCTGCCGACCAGATGATGATCGAGCAGACATTGACGTTCAAAGGTTATTATTTCGTCCTGATGGGAAGCCTCTCTCCACTGGATGGAATAGGGCCGAAAGAAATCCATTTCGACAAATTGATCAAGCGGGCAACGGACGGGATTGTCAAAGAAGTCGTCCTTGCCACCAGTTTCAACAATGAAGGCGAAGCAACCGCCCATTACATCAGCGAGATGCTCAAGGTGCGGGGTATCAGGGTCAGCAGACTGGCAAGAGGTGTTCCGGTTGGTGCGGAACTCGAATATGTCGACGTCGGTACCATAGCGCGCGCTTTTCTGGATAGGCGGTCTACCTGAATATGCCATATACAACAATTGAAGGGACAATCGGTTCCACTCCCCTGGTGGAGTTGCTCCGTTCGACGAGTGAGAATGCAAAAAGTCGCAGGAACCTTGTTCTCGGGAAATGGGAGTGTGGCAATCCATCCGGCTCCATCAAGGATCGTGTCCTTAAAACAATGATCCGCCACGCTGAAGAACGTGGCGAAATCCGGCCAGGTGACACCCTGATCGAGGCAACAGGTGGCAATACCGGAATTTCGCTGGCGATGATGGCTGCTGCCCGTGGTTATCGCGCCATTGTGGTCATGCCGGAAAGCGCCAATTATTTCAAACAGCAAAGCATTGCAGTGTATGGCGCGAAAATTGTATTGACGCCGAAAAGCGGTGGCATTGAATATGCGCGTGATCTTGCCGAGCAAATGGCGGCAGCCGGAGAAGGAGTATTGCTGGACCAGTTCAACAATCCGGACAATCCTCTTTCCCATTACGAAACGACCGGCCCGGAAATATGGAGTGCGACCAAGGGAAAGATTACCCATTTCGTTTGTCCGATGGGAACGACGGGTACGATTATGGGCGTTTCCCGCTTTCTGAAAGAAAAGAACAAAAAAATCCGGATTATCGGAGTTGAACCGGCAAACCGGGATCACATTACCGGCATGTATCACTGGCAGGAAAATCAACGCCCGCGGTTTTACGAAAAGAAAAGGGTGGATCAGATTGAAGAAATCAGTCAGGCATGCGCAGAATACCGGGCCAGAAAAATGGCTTCTGAAGAGGGAATTTTCTGCGGGTTATCTTCTGCCTGCGCTTGCGAAGTGGCTTTGAACCTGTCTGAAACAGTCGATCAGGCCGTTATCGTTTTTATGATGGCTGACAGGGGAAACAAGTACTTTTCTTCTGGATTCTTTCCTTTTTAACGGCATAAGTGCAACATAAAGATTGTCATAAGCCGTTGTATCGATTAAAATCAAAGGCTAAACAGATTTTGTATTGCGAAAAAGGTTCGTAATCCAACAACTAACACAGGTTTTTAGGAAATTTTATGGCTAACACAGCTCAGGCACGCAAACGTGCTCGTCAGGCAGTAAAACTGAATGCACACAATTCCAGTCAGCGTTCTGCATTGCGTACTGCAATCAAAACGGCACAAAAAGCGATTGCTGCTGGCGATAAGGAAGCAGCCGCTTCCGTTTTCAACAATACCGTTTCGGTTATCGACCGTATCGCCGACAAGAAACGTATTCACAAAAACAAGGCCGCACGTCATAAAAGCCGTCTGGCCGCTGCATTGAAGGCAATGTCCGCTGCTGCTTGATTTTCAGCTGGCAACTTTCGGATTATTTGCTGTATATCAGGCACGCTTGTAGCAAGCGTGCCTTTTGTCGTTTCCGTTTTCAGTAGCGGTAACCGAATTCTTTTTCAAAACGGTCGGCGATTTCTTTTGCCGTCATTTTGTGGCTTTGCGGGCCAAAGTATTCGATTTTGATGGCGCCCATCAGGCTGCCAAGACGGCCGCACGTCAGCATGTCCTTGCCGTTGGTCAGGCCATAAATCAGGCCGGCACGGAAAGCATCGCCACAACCGGTGGGGTCGGCCTCTTTTGCTGCCTTGACGCAAGGTATTTCAAATTTTTCGCCATTTTCGTAAATGACCGCGCCTCTTTCAGCACAGGTCACGATAAGTGCCTTGACCTTTGAGGCGATTTCAGCCAAAGACCAGCCGCTTGCCTGAGCCAGCATTTCGCCTTCATATTCATTGACGGCCACATAAGTGGCGATTTCAATGAAATGTCTCAGTTCTTCCTGATTGAACATGGGGAGACCCTGACCCGGATCGAAAATGAAGGGAATGCCAAGTCTGGCGCAATCGTCAGCATTCTGGATCATGCCGTCGCGACCGTCAGGTGCGACGATAGCCAGCTGAATATTGTCTCCCGTCGTATTTTCAATCTTGTTTTCATGGGACAAAGACATCGCGCCCGGATGGAAAGCCGTAATCTGGTTATTGTTTTTATCCGTAGTAATGAAGGCCTGGGCCGTATAGGTTCTTTTTATCGTCTTGATATGGCGGCGGGAAATATCCTGTTCAGCGAGTCTTTCAAGATAGGGTTCGCCATCCATACCGATGGTTGCCATGATGTAAGGCGTTCCACCCAGAAGCTTGAGGTTGTAGGCAATATTGCCGGCACAGCCGCCGAATTCCCGTCTCATGCTGGGAACGAGAAAACAGACGTTGATATTGTGTAACTGGTCGGCAAGAATGGATTCGGAAAATCGTTCCGGGAATGACATAATCGTGTCGTAAGCAAGCGACCCGCAAATTAGAGAGCTCATAATTTAAATAGTGTTGTGATCAGGGATTATCAATAAGGAATACCCGGCTCTTTACAGCCGAATTGTGTGTAAATTCGAAAGTCATTTTAAAAGTGATGGCTGACGTCGGGGCAAGTCCTTTTGCCGTTCCGGCTTCTTCAGGCAGATATTCTTCCGGCTGGAAAGTACGGCGCAACAAGACCTTGTTATCCGAATCCGTCAGTTCCATCACAAGCGCAGGCCAGATCTGCAAGTCCGGACTGTTATTGGTAATCGTCATATTCTGGGTATACTGATCAGCACTGTTTTCAAGCTTTTCGGGCACACCTGTTTCGATTGTCAGCGCAGGTTTCTTTATTGGGGCTTTGACAGGGCACGACAATAACTCGCATGTAGTATTAACCAGTTCTTCAGCAGGAGGCCACCAGGCCGTAATCTCTTCAGAATACCGGTAAATGCCCTGAAGTCCCAAAAATGCGAGCAATAAGAGAGTGCCGATACTCCAGAGGAATTGGGAGAAACGGGACCTTTTTTTCTTCTTGTTGACAATTTTGACCAGTTCTTCCGTCGAGGCGGGTGTTTCAACATCTTTTTTAGGCGCATCGACAATGACAGCCGGTGCGATATCGTCTTTGACGGGGTCTGTCGGCAAAAACGGCTCTTTTCTTTCGATATTGGCCGTAAACGGTATGGATTCTGCCGGTTTTGCCTCAGTATCGCCAGCTGTTGGATTCGTGGTGTCAGTAACGGAAGAATCCGGTTTGTCTTCCTCAGGTGAAGACAGATTCAGGTCAAAACTGATCGACTGAATCTGTTTCTCAAAGGATTGCCTGAGAGCGGCTTCTTGTGCACTTATTGTCTCGTTTATTGCTGTATTTTCGTCATCTTCGTTTATCTTTTCAGAAGATGGTGCCAAATTTGAAGAAAAGGTTTCTTTTGCAGGCGCTTTTCCCTGTTCCCCGGGTTTGGTTGGGGCTGAATCGCGAGAAATGAGAGCAGAAGAAACGTTTTCTGGTTTTGACAGGGCAGAGTCAGGTTCGCTATGGGAAAGACGACCTATCAAATGGTCGATACCGTTAAACGGGTTATGGCAGACACCACAACGGACGACGCCGGAGTAGCGTTTGAGCTGTTCCTCGTTAACCTGAAAAACCGTATTGCATTTGGGACAACGTGTAGCCAGTGACATGCTTGGGATCAAAGCCGGTTAAGTTGGCCTGATAAAGCGACCCATCCTTCATGGCTTTTCCAGACCGTCAAATTAATATAAGGGGCATATGCCTCGATCACATCATTGGCCTGCTCTTCGAGGATACCGGACAAAACCAGTGATCCGTTTTTTCTGATTCGTTCGGTCAGAGTTTTTGTCAGCGTCTTCAATGGGCCGGCCAGTATGTTGGCAACGACTATATCATATTGACGGTCAGGTTCAAAAGAGGGAAACTCATCCGGCAAGTGGCACGAAAAGCTGCAATGATTGCGTTCGGCATTTTCGTTCGACGTGATAATCGATTGGGGATCGATATCCACACCCGTCACGTTGCTGGCGCCGAGCTTGATGGCGGCAATCGCCAGAATGCCGGAACCGCATCCATAATCGAGCAGGGTCTGCTCTTTTTTGACGTTCTTTTCGAGCCATTCAAGACACAGTCTGGTTGTCGGGTGAGAACCCGTCCCAAATGCGAGGCCGGGGTCCAGTTCGAGAACAATCCCGCTTTGATCCGGGATTTCATGCCAGCTTGGCACAATCCAGATTTTTTCGCCGATGTGAATCGGATCGAATTGGGACTGGGTTACGCGAACCCAGTCTTCATCCGGTACTTCCCGAAGAATAAATTCCGGAACTTCGGTTAACTTGCACTCTTCTGCAGCCTTTTTTAATACTGCGCCGGCATTGGCGTCGGCTGGGAGCAAGGCGATGACACGACTGCGTTTCCATGCATACTCGTTCGAATCTGCGCCGGGTTCATCGAACAGGGGCTGCTCTGCCGGTGTGCCCAGATCAGCATCTTCCACTGTAATGGACAGGGCGCCCGCATTCATGAGAGCGTCTGAAAACGCGTTCGTTATATCGAAAGCGACTTCTACAACTACTTCATTCCAGTTCACTATAAGCTCCAGACAGATTGACCGGTTTGTTTATTTTTCGGTTTCCGGGAACATTTCAGCCAGTTTCTGTTCCAGATAATGAATATTGGTGCCACCCTTGATAAAGCTCGGGTCATGCATCAATTCACGATGAAGCGCCAGATTGGTCTGAATACCTTCGACCACCATTTCAGTCAAGGCAACCTGCATTCTGCGGATAGCCATATCCCGAGTCGGAGCATAGGAAATGATCTTGCCGATCATGGAGTCGTAATACGGTGGAACACGATATCCTGCATAAACGTGTGTATCCACGCGCATGCCGGGACCCCCCGGTGCATGCCATGAGGTAATTTTTCCCGGTGACGGAATAAACGTGAAAGGATCTTCAGCATTGATGCGGCATTCAATGGCATGGCCTATCAGACGGATATCACGCTGACGGAAACTCAGTTTTTCACCGGCAGCAATGCGAATTTGTTCCTGAACGATGTCCACACCGGTAATCAATTCAGTAACCGGATGTTCGACCTGAACACGCGTATTCATTTCGATGAAATAAAATTCACCGTTTTCGTACAGGAATTCGAATGTACCCGCGCCACGATAACCGATCTTTTTGCATGCATCGGCACAGCGTTCGCCGATACGATCGATCAGTCTGCGGGGAATATCCGGAGCTGGAGCTTCCTCGATAACCTTTTGATGTCGGCGCTGCATTGAACAGTCGCGTTCACCCAGCCAGATGGCGTTTTTATGGTCATCGGCAATCACCTGAATTTCGATATGACGCGGGTTTTCAAGGAATTTTTCCATGTAAACTTCAGGATTGCCGAAAGCGGCACCCGCTTCGGTTTTTGTCATCGTGACAGCATTCAACAGGGAGGCCTCTGTGTGAACGACACGCATTCCCCGGCCGCCGCCGCCGCCGGCAGCCTTGATGATGACAGGAAAGCCGATTCTGCGAGCAGTGGCGATAATTTCCTGTGGATCGTCCGGCAATGCGCCTTCCGAACCCGGTACGCAAGGAATACCTGCCTTGATCATGGTTTGCTTGGCGCTGACTTTATCGCCCATTACCCTGATGGATTCCGAACGGGGGCCAATGAAAACGAAGCCGGATTTTTCAACGCGCTCGGCGAAGTCGGCGTTTTCCGAGAGGAAACCGTAGCCCGGGTGAATTGCTTGTGCATCGGTAACTTCAGCCGCACTGATAATGGCAGGCATGTTCAGATAGCTTTGCGCCGAAGAAGCAGGTCCAATACAAACGGATTCATCGGCAAGTTTCACGTACTTTGCTTCACGATCCGCTTCGGAATGGACAACAACGGTTTTTATGCCCAGTTCGCGGCAGGCGCGCTGGATACGCAGCGCAATTTCACCACGATTGGCGATAAGTATTTTTTCAAACATAATTTGGTGGCGATTGTTCCGTAAATCGAAAATAACGGTAAATAGAACGTATTTGGCTCAAATTAACCGTATTTAACCAATAACAAACAGCGGTTGGCCGAATTCGACAGGTTCGCCGTTTTCTACAAGAATCTGTTTGATGACACCCGAAGCTTCAGCTTCGATTTCATTCAGGAGCTTCATGGCTTCAATAATACAAAGCGTATCGCCCTGTTTGACAGGAGAACCCACTTCAACGTAAGACGGATTTCCAGGAGCAGGCGCGCTGTAGAAAGTACCGACCATTGGCGATTTAACGACATGGCCTTCCATGATGCCGCTTTCGGCTGGAACCTCGGCTGCGACAGGAGCGGCAACACCTTGAGGAATGCCAGCAGGCGCTTGCATATATTGTTGTGGCATGACGCCAGGTGCCTGCATGACGAATTGCTGACCCTGTACGGCAGAGTTTTTCGCAATGCGTACTTTGCTTTCGCCTTCTGTCACTTCAAGCTCGGCTATGTCGGATTCGGCAACGAGGTCAATCAAAGTCTTTAATTTACGTAAATCCATATAAATCCCGGAAAAATGCTGTTAAATGTTGGTAATTAATATTTGAGTGCGTGTTCGATAGCCATACGGTATCCATCCACTCCAAAGCCGCATATTACACCTTTTGCGACAGGAGAAAGGAAAGAATGATGACGGAAAGGCTCACGTTGATGGATGTTAGAGATGTGAACCTCATAAAAGGGAATGGCGACTCCCGACAGGGCATCTCTTAATGAAACGCTTGTATGAGTCAGTCCGCCCGGGTTAATGACAATGGCATCGATGTTTTCGGTACGGGCCTGATGAATACGATCGATCAGGTCACCTTCGTGATTGCTTTGAAAGCTGGCAAATTGTCCCCCGGCCATTTCCACCTGAGTTCTGGCGGACGCAACGATATCATCCAGAGTCGTTTTTCCATAAACGTTCGGTTCGCGTGTGCCAAGCAGATTCAGATTCGGGCCGTTCAGCAGAAGTATGTTTTTTGCCATGGCTTGTTAAAATTGCTTTTTTAATTGGATTTTCAGCATTTTGCCGTCAAATGTCGTAAAGAGGCAAGGAAAAACGCCTGAAATATTAAAAATTATTCATTTTCAGACGGGGTGCTTTGGGTAATTAATCGCTGCAACCCGTTAATATCTGTCCGGGAAAAATTTGCGCCGAAAAGCTTGACGGATTTGCGGATATCGTCAGATTCATATACGGATAGATGAGCAATTTCCTCGTGCCACATAAAATGTATCGTTTCGATTGTGTGACCCTTGCCACGAAAATGAGGCAATTCCGACACATCGAAATCGATGGCCTTGTTTAAAAGAAAAATCTCGACATCTTTTACGTTATCCGTAAATAACTGTATATGAATGTCACTGTGTTCTCCTCCCGTACCATTCAGGATGGCACCGGTGATATATGGGTTGAACTCTTCAAGTTCCTGCATTAATTTCAGTGAAAGTGTGCGTAAGTGCAACAATCGCGCCGGTTGGGAATCTGCAAGAAAAAGTTCGTTATACAGTTTGACTTCTTTTTCGATCGACATATTGTCCGGCAGGATTTCTCCGGTAATGCGGCTGTTTCCCAGTATCTGACGGGCTGCCTTGCGTTTGGCCACTTCGTAACTGGTTCCTTCCTCTGCTATCATGCGTGCAGCAGCGATAGCGATTTCCTGTCGCAAATTGGCAATATCGATTAAACGGTTGATTGTCATGTTTGTGTAAATCCCGGCGAAAACACTTGCGTATCGTTTAAAATTTTCTGAACTTATTATTTGATCGAAGCATCATGCATATTCATATCCTAGGTATTTGCGGAACCTTCATGGGAGGGGTCGCTGTTTTGGCAAAAGCGGCAGGGCATACAGTAACCGGTTGCGATGCGAATGTCTATCCGCCAATGAGCACGCAATTGCAGGAACAGGGTATTGAACTGATCAATGGATACGATGAAGGCCAGATCGAATTGAAACCGGATTTGTTTGTCATTGGTAATGTCGTTTCAAGAGGCAATCCTCTAATGGAAGCCATTTTAAATCGCGGACTGCCTTATGTTTCGGGCCCGCAATGGATCGGTGAGCATATTTTAAATGACAAATGGGTTCTTGGCGTTGCCGGTACGCATGGCAAAACGACGACGACTTCCATGCTGGCATGGATATTGGAAGATGCCGGATATTCCCCCGGTTTTCTGATTGGTGGCGTTCCATTGAATTTCGGTATTTCTGCAAGATTGCATGGTGAAAAAGAATCCTCTTTTTTTGTCATTGAGGCGGACGAATACGACACGGCCTTCTTTGATAAAAGAAGCAAGTTCGTTCACTATCGGCCAAAAACGGCCATTCTGAACAATCTCGAATACGATCATGCCGATATCTTTTCCGATATCTCCGCTATCGAAACACAATTCCATCATCTGGTCAGAACGGTGGCCGGAAATGGACGACTGATCGTCAATAACCGTGAACCGGCGCTGGAACGGGTGGTCGAACGGGGGTGCTGGAGTGAAAAAGAATGGTTCGGTGATGAAGGAAAAGACTCCTGGTCGATGGCAGAGAAAGATGATGACGATTTCGACGTGTTTTTTGACGGGCAATATCAGGGAACGGTTCATTGGGACCTGACCGGCGAGCATAACCGTTTGAATGCGCTGGCTGCCATCGCAGCAGCGCGACACGTTGGGGTACGGCCTGAACAATCCATCGATTCGCTTTCCCGATTCAAAAACGTCAAAAGGCGTATGGAATGTCGTGGAAACGTAGGCGGTATTACCGTTTATGATGACTTTGCTCATCACCCTACCGCAATTGCAACCACGATTGCCGGTTTGAAAAAGAAAACTGCCTCCGTACCCGGCCAGCGTATTCTGGCGGTACTTGAACCCCGTTCCAATACCATGAAACTCGGTGTCATGAAGCAGGCGTTGCCGCAAAGTCTGCAGGAAGCGGATATGGTCTTTGCTTATGGCGCTGATGGTGGAAAAAATGGACTTGGCTGGGATTTGGAGCAGGCGCTGTTGCCGTTGGGTGACAGGGCCAAAGCGTTCAGTGATATTGACAGGCTTGTCGATGAAATCATTATGGCTGCGCAGCCAGGCGATCACGTTCTGGTGATGAGTAATGGTGGATTTGGTGGCATTCACCAGAAAATACTGGATAAGTTATCCGTTAAATAGGCAATCATCATGATTTTGTATTTACATGGATTTCAGTCTTCTCCCCAATCTTTCAAGGCGCAGCTGATTGAAGACAGACTGAAGGCGTTGAATGGTGAGGGAGAATATATTTGCCCTCAATTGTTTCCATCTCCGGTTAAATCGGTTGAAATTGCCCTGAATTTGGTGAGTGGTTGCCCCTCGGAGTCTCTTGCGGTTATCGGTTCTTCGCTGGGAGGTTTTTACGCCAACTGGATTGCTGAACAGTTGCAGTGTCGTGCTGTACTTCTGAATCCTGTGATCGATCCATGGAAAATCAAGATATTGGGCGATAGTCCGGACAGAAGTGACCTCAGGGTGAGAGAATGGCTTGAATTTGTTGAACGGTATGAAGCGGAATTGCATTCGATTCAAGTCAGGAAAATCACAAACCCGCAAAGATATATGCTGATTGCGGCAAAGGGAGACCAGTTGCTGGATTGGCAAATGATGCAAAAACATTATGCAGGTGCAAACCAGACCATCATCGACGGGAGTGATCACGGCCTGTCCGATTTTGAGAAATATCTCGATAATGTGCTTTCTTTTTGTAAAATTGAACATTCCGGCCGAACATAAGCTGGTGCCATATATCAAGTTTGAGTATTGAATAGAGCGGTTAATGAATTTATTTTTTGAAGAATCCGGTGAATTTAAAACGGGTGGTATCCTGAATCAGGTCGGCGAGGCCTTTCAGGTTGAATTGCCCGGAGGCAAGCGAACAAAGGTTCGTGCAAAGGATGTATTGTTCCAGTTCAGTTCGCATGAGCCCGCAGAACTGATTTCGGAAGCTTCTCAGGTATCGGAAGAAATCGATCTGGACTTCTTGTGGGAAGTTGCCGGAGAAAATGAATTCGGCTATCAGGATCTTGGCAAGGAGTATTTCGGGCATGATCCGAAACCTGAAGAAGCCGCTGGCCTGTTGTTCAGGCTGCATTCGGCACCGATCTATTTTTACAAAAAAGGAAAGGGCCGTTATAAGGCGGCGCCTGAAAAATCCTTGCAGGCCGCATTGGCTGGACTTGAAAAAAAACGGCAGCAGGCGATTATTCAGCAACAATACGTTGACGAACTGGTACAGGGACGATTGCCTGACGCGATCAGAACGAATACCGTAGCTCTTTTATGCAAGCCAGATAAAAACAGTATCGAATACAAAGCCTTGCTTGCAGCTTGTGACGAGTTGCACATTTCTCCTGAACGTCTTTTGCTTGATCTGGGCGGGATAAGCAATCCGAAAGAATTACACCTCGCCCGGTTTTTGTTCGAGAATTTTCCGAAAGGAACACGGTTCCCGAAAATCGATATACCCGATACCGCTCTTGAGTTGCCGGAAGCGGAGGTCAACGCCTTTTCAATTGACGATATAACCACTACTGAAATCGACGATGCTTTTTCAGTGACCACTCTTGCCGATGGCAACATCCGCATCGGTATTCACATCGCAGCACCGGCTCTGGGAATGAAACCGGACGATTCACTGGACGAAATCGCAAAAAAACGCCTTTCGACGGTTTACATGCCGGGTGACAAAATCACCATGTTGCCGGATGAACTGGTCAACCAGTTTACGCTCAGTGCAGGTGAAAAACGTCCGGCAATGAGCCTGTATGCGACGTTAAATCCGCAGGACTGGTCTGTCCTTGAAACGGAAACACGCGCAGAAATGATCCGTGTTGCCGAAAACCTCCGACATAACGATCTTGACAGCCTGATTACCGCTGAAAGTCTTGAAAAAAGAGAGGGAGAATACCCTCATAAAGACGATATTGCTGTTTTATGGCATTGTTCGCAGGTTTTCGAGAAAAAACGGATGGAAAAGCGCGAAGGCTTCGGCTTGAGGCCCGAACAGAATAATCGCGTCGATTTCAATTTTTATGTGGATGAGAACGATATCGTCACAATCGAACGTCGCAAACGAACAGCGCCACTGGATAAAATCGTTGCCGAACTGATGATTTTCGCCAACAGTACATGGGGAAAACTGTTACACGAACACGGCATTCCCGGTATTTACAGAAGTCAGGGGGGGGGTACAGGAAGCTGGCTGAACCGCATGCAGGTAAAAATGGTCACTCATGCAGCGCCCCATCAGGGCCTGGGTGTTGACCAGTATGCATGGTGTACCTCACCGCTGCGACGCTATACGGATCTGGTCAATCAGTGGCAGATTCTGGCATGTGTCAATTATGGGATCACAGCTCCTTTGTCTGCTCCGTTCAAGCCAAAAGATGCCAATTTGTTTGCCATTGTAAGTGCATTCGATTCCGTTTATAGCGCATATGGCGAATTTCAGTCGAAAATGGAACGTTACTGGTGTTTGCGGTGGCTGTCTCAAAATAATGTCAGACAAGTGGAAGCTGTTGTCATCAGGGATGAAATGCTGCGTCTCGTCGATATCCCTCTGACGATTGCCATGCCGGGAATGCGTCCGCTGGCAAGAGGAACGCAGGTGCGGGTCGATCTGATACGCTGGGATGAAATCGATTTGTCTGTCGAGGCGCGACTTCTTGATGTGACGGAAAATGTCGATGAAACGGCATCAGACGAAAACGAAGAAGAATTGACGGAGTAAAATGCTGAATGGGTGTATAGTGATCGCGCATAAATTCCCTTGAAATTCAGGCGCATGCATTATTTTTGGTGATTCATCCGATGCCGACAAATTCAATACTGAAAAATCGTGGATTAGGTATAGCAATCGCTGTGTCCGTTCTGATACACGCTATTGTGTTGTCGGTTAAATTCGTTACTCCTGCGACATCCGGTTTCAGACATACTTCTCCCGTTATTGAAGTCGTGCTCAGTGGCGGAGGGGGGAATGGCCTGGGAACAGGTTCGGCTGGTGCAAACAACAATATCAGCGCAACCGTCGTCAATGCTCAGGCAGCCGTAGAAAAAATGCCTGAGAAACATGTGTTGAAAAACAAACCGGCCGAAAGCCGCCCGATTACGTCCCTTTCAAAACAAGGCAATCAGAAAAGTATCCCTGTTCCGGAAACAAAGACCAATCCCGTCCAAAAAAACGCCCATTCTTCCAATAAAGGCGGCACTCAGAACGGGTATGGCGGAACGGGTGGGGGAAGAGGTGAAGGCGATTCCGTTGTGTTCAACCGGAATGCGAGGGGAGGTTATGCCTATGGCAACGGGAGCGGTCAGGCCATTACTTCACAAACCAGAGATGTCGGCGATGCCATGTATTTCAAATCAGTGCAGAAAAAAGTCGAAAGCATTGGTGTCATAAATTTCCCACAAAAAAATGGAACCCGTTTGTATGGGCAGCTGACTGTCCGGATTAACGTGTATCATGACGGCTCTCTTTATGAAAAAGCCGGTGGGGTCAGTGTGGTCAAGTCGTCCGGCAATCCGGCTCTGGATGCGGCCGCTTTGAAAATTGTACGGCGCGCTGCGCCTTTTGGCCGTTTTAGCGGGAATGTCCGAAGCATCATTACACGTTTGAATTTTACACGTGATCAGGGGCTGAAATCGCAGGTTGTAACGACGACTTCTTGATCGTTCATGCAAATTTACCTTAAATTTCATTAAAATCGTTTAACTTCACATATAATGCATCGTTATGCCTGATCGTTACGCCGTTATAGGAAATCCTGTCGCCCATAGCAAATCACCTGAGATTCATGCCCTGTTTGCATTGGAGACCAGGCAGAATCTGGAATATGGACGTCTGTTGGCACCACTTGACGGGTTTGTTGATGCCGTAAGGAAATTCATTGATGAAGGCGGAAAAGGATTGAATGTCACTGTCCCTTTCAAATTTGAGGCCTTCAGTTTGGCGAATAAGCTGACGTCGAGGGCGAAAATGGCCGGAGCCGTTAATACACTTCACTTTAAGGACGGCATCATATATGGCGATAATACGGACGGAGCTGGACTTGTCGCCGATTTGACGCTAAATGCCGGTTTTTCGTTATCAAATAGTCGTATTTTACTTTTGGGTGCTGGTGGTGCGGCTTACGGTGTGATGCTGCCTCTTTTGCAGCAGAAACCTGACATCGTTCATATTGCCAATCTGAGCGTCGAAAAAGCGGATGAAATGGCGAAACAGTTTTCCGGATTCGGAAAGACGAGGGTTTCATCATATGACGAATTGAACGAGCCTTACGACATTGTCATCAATGCAACTTCTGCCGGGCTTTCAAATGCGATGCCGCCGGTTTCTTCTCCCGTTTTTGAAAAGCACACACTGGCACTCGATATGGTTTATGCAAACAGGCCGACTCCTTTCATGCAATTTGCCGGGCAATGTGGTGCCAGAACACGTGATGGTTTCGGTATGCTGGTGGAACAGGCGGCAGAATCCTTTTTTGTCTGGCGTGGTGTCAAACCGCAGACGAAACCGGTATTTTCTCATTTCGGACGCGAATAATGGCGAAAATAAGGGAACTTGTCGCACTTTGCCGAAAATACTGGCGCTGGATCGTCTTTGTTCCATTGGGACTCATACTGGCGATGCAGATCTACTTTTTCTTCCAGATTGCATGGTGGGTTCATTTCAATCCGGGTTCGACAAGCTTCATGCGGCAACAATTGTCCGTTTTGCAGGAAAAGAATCCCAAAGCGAAGTTGCAGCATAAATGGGTACCGTATAAACGTATTTCGCGAAATTTGAAACGGGCGGTCATTGCATCCGAAGACTCGAATTTCACCGATCACGAAGGTGTGGAGTGGGAAGCGCTGTTAAAGGCGTATGAAAAAAACAGCAAGAAAGGAAAAATCGTCGCAGGCGGTTCTACCATCACGCAGCAGCTGGCCAAAAACCTTTTTCTTTCCGGCAGTCGCAGTTATGTGAGAAAGGTCCAGGAACTTGTCATTACCTACATGCTCGAGTTCTGGATGGAAAAGGAGCGAATATTCGAGCTTTACCTGAATCTGGTCGAGTTCGGTACGGGTGTATTCGGCGCTGAAGCCGCGGCACGCCATTATTACGGGACATCCGCTGCCAATCTCAGTGCCGGGCAGGCAGCCAGGCTTGCGGCCATGTTACCCAAACCCCGTTATTTCGATTCTCACAGAAATTCCGCTTATCTGATGCGCCGGACTTCTCTTATATTAAGAAGAATGGGGTCGGCTGACGTGCCAAGATAAAAGAAATTAATTGTTCGCAAGTAACTTGCCTCGTAAACATGTTATCAGTACACTTGCGCTATTTTCAGTTGGGCAATAATTTGGTGACCATTCAAAATAACGCAATTTGAACGTTTGTCATTAAACTGAAATCTTTATGTGATGTGATCCATCCCTGATTTCTGCCGACAGAAACCCTGTTAATGTGTCTGAAAGTTTTTTCTCATGATCAATGTCTTCGTCCTTCAAAACGGTCGCTTGAATCAGGTGCCTATCGAATCCAGAGCGGATCTGGAAAATGTCGCCCCTATCTGGGTCGATATGACCGATCCGACGGAAGAAGAGCGTTCCTGGGTGAAAAGCACCTATGATGTGACGATGCCGGATGAAGACGACGTCAAGGACATCGAAGCGTCTGCCCGGTATTACGAGGCGGAAAACGGTGACTTGCATCTGCGAACGGACTTTCGGATCGATGACGACGATGAGGGCCCCTCACAGACCATTACCGTTGCTTTTATCCTGACACGCAACATGCTGTTTTCCATGCATCCCGAAGACCTGCCGGTTTTCAGACTTGTCAGGATGCGGGCCAGATCGCGACCCGGTTCCATTACCGATTACAAGGACGTTCTTCTCGATCTGTACGCTACCGACGCGGAATATTCTGCGGATGCACTCGAAGGCATATACCGCAATCTGGAAGAAGTCAGCAGCAAGGTATTGCAGGAAGAGTTTACCGATCAGGACGCGGCGGCTACTCTTTCCACGATTGCCAAGGAAGAAGATTTGAATGGACGTATCCGGCGTACGATGATGGATACACGTCGGGCGGTCAGCTTTCTGATGAGAGGCCGTTTGCTGGATTCGGACCAGTTTGAAGAAGCGCGCCAGATTTTAAGGGATATCGAATCGCTCGATGGCCATACATCATTTTTGTTTGAAAAAATCAACTTCCTGATGGATGCGACGGTCGGTTTCATCAACATCAACCAGAACAAGATCATCAAGATTTTCTCGGTTGCCAGTGTGGCGTTCCTGCCGCCGACACTGATCGCCAGTATATACGGCATGAACTTCCGTATCTTGCCGGAGCTGGCCTGGGATTTCGGCTATCCGTTCGCGCTGATTCTGATGGTGGCTAGTGCATTGGCGCCTTTCTGGTATTTCCGTCACAGGGGCTGGCTGAAATAAACAGGTTTCATGCCGTTATTCACTGTTTTTTCGCCGGTTTTGCCGGATCAGTGCCATATTGGCAGGATGTTTGTTGTCTTCCCCTTTTTTGCCTCTTTCCGCCCGCGGGATGAAATCAGCGCCCACAATTGCCCGGGCGGTTGCCAACTCTTCCCCATTTTCGGACAACCATTCCGTGATCAGAGAAGCGAGCCTTTCCAGCGCAATGCCATGCATGGCATTTGTCTTCCGATAGATCCAGTCGGACAGTGCCATGAAACGTTCGAATGGCTGATCCTTCAATATAAATGGCAATGTTTTGATAAAGCGGCCTGAGTTGGCAATCAGATCCCAAAAGCGCGCAAAACGTTTCATCCGTTGCATATCCTGAAATCCGATATCGGCGGTGGACAAAATCGTATAAGGTGCTGAGGAATCGAAAACCAGCCGGTATGCTTCGATATGTCTTAATACCGGAGTGCCCCGAAGACGTTTTAAAATACCCACTTGTATCTCGTGCGGATCGATATCGACCAGGCGGTTGAAACCCTTTGCAAAGCTGTCGATATTTTCTCCGGGCAGTCCTACAATCAGATCAGCGTGCATATGGGCGTGAGTATGCTCTCTCAGCCAGCGGATATTTTTTTCCGATTTTTCATTATCCTGTTTTCGGCTGATCAGGTTTTGTACATCGGTATTGAAAGACTGGACTCCGATTTCCAGTTGCAGGGAACCTTCGGGAAACTTCAGAATGGCTTCTTTCAACGCGTCGGGTAAATGATCCGGAACCAGTTCGAAGTGAGCGAACACAGGGTCCATTGGCGCATCTTCCAGTTTTTTCAGGAAAAACCGGATAATCTGGAGACTTCTTTTAATATTCAGATTGAAAGTGCGATCGACGAATTTGAAATTTCTTGCCCCGCGCCGGTACAGCTTTTCCATTTCATCGAGAAACAGGTCTGTATCGAAAGCCCAGGCCGTTTTATCAAGCGAAGAAAGGCAGAATTCGCATCGAAAAGGACATCCACGTGACGCTTCTACGTAAAGAGTGCGATGGGCGATATCCTCATCAGTATAAAGATCATAAGGCAGAGTGATATCCGTCATGGCAGGCTGAATGCCCTGATGGACTTTCGTAGAAGGCGCTTTGCCGTCAAGAATCTGCCGGCATAATGTGGGCAGTGTCATTTCACCCCAGCCCCTGATGACATAATCAGCCATCCGGGCGACAGGCTGGTCTTCCGTTTCATGGGATACTTCAGGGCCGCCGAGAATAATGATGGTATCAGGAGAAACGGCTTTAATCAGAGAAACGAGTTTTGTTGTTTCTTCCACATTCCAGATGTAAACCGACAATCCCAATATACGTGGTTTTCGTGAAAGTATTTTCTCGGCAAGAACGGTCACATCTGCGCCAATGACGAATTCCATCAGTTCGGTTCTGGATTGAAGCGCCCCCATATTTGCTTTCAGGTAACGAAGGCCAAGAGCTGTATGAGCGTAACGGGCATTCAAAGTGGAAAGCAATATCGACATGGCATTTTTATTATTTTGGAGGGTGTGGGCGCCTATCATGAAATAAGGCTGTCAAAAAGACAAGTCGAATGAACTGTTTGCAATTCGGGAAATAAGCGGATAAAGCCGGGGGATGAGGGAAAAATTGACTGTGGTCAAGCAGGTTTTTCGGCTTGAGAAGCTATGATACCCGTTAGCTTGAAAATTGGCTGTAGCACTTGTTTCCGCATGCAAACAGTTGCCTGATGAAACAGTTACTTCAGCGTTTGATTCCGCAAAGAAACGTTATTGTCGTTTAATTGGCGTTAAGCGACATAGTCATCACACATACATGGGCACGACAGCAGAAGATTCGTTGAATCCGGAGACCATTTCAGGTGGTCATCTGGTGGCAAAAGCACTTCGAAACGAAGGCGTCGATACCATCTTCACATTATCTGGTGGCAATATCGTCGATATTTACGATGGATGTGTCAGTGAAGGCATCCGGATCATCGATTTTCGTCATGAACAAGTCGCCGCACATGCCGCAGACGGATATGCAAGGCAAACCGGTCAAACAGGTTGTCTTGTCACCACAGCAGGTCCCGGATGTTGCAATGCCGTGATCGGTCTGGCGACTGCCTTGCGTTCCGAAACGCCTCTTTTGCATATCGGCGGTCAGGGTGCCACGACCCAGTATTTGCAAGGTTCGTTACAGGAATACGATCACGTCAAGCTGATGTCTCCTGTCACAAAATGGGCAAGCAGCGTGAAAACGACCGAACGCGTGGCCGATATGGTATCCATGGCTTGTCGAGAAGCGACAGGTGAAGTGCCCGGTCCGGTTTATCTTGAAGTGCCACGAGACATTCTCGATAAAAGCGTCGAGTTCAAAAGCTGCACCATTCCTGCTGCCGGTCATTACCGTTGTTCTCCCAAAGTCATGTGTGCCCCGGAAGAAATCGAAAAGCTGGCCGATTTGCTCATTCATGCCGAAAAACCGGCAGTACTTTTCGGGAGCCAGGTATGGAACAGCCGCAGTCATGTCGAGGCGGCAGAGATGGTCAAGGCGTTCGATATTCCCGCTTATACCAATGGCTCGGCACGTGGCATTCTGAAAAGCGACAATCCCCATTCATTCGATCGTACCCGAAGCATGGCATTGGCCAGTGCGGATGTCATTCTGGTTGTAGGGACTCCTTTCGATTTTCGTCTCGGATATGGAAAACAACTGAATCCGGAAGCCAGAGTAGTCCAGATTGACCAGAATTATGTCGAAATCGGGAAAAACAGGGATATAGAGCTGGGCTTGCTGGGGCACGCTGGTACCATTTTCAATGCCGTGATTCAGTCTGCTTCCGGAAGAGTCGAAAAAGGAGCGCGTGCCAAACGCCGGCAATGGATGCAAGAGTTACGTGTCGCTGAAGAAAAGGCACTTGAGAAACTGATGCCTTTGTTCCACTCGGAAAACAGGCTGATCAATCCCTATCGGGTCGCGTATGAACTGAATGAGTTTTTGAATGACGATACAGTTTATATCGGAGACGGGGGCGACGTCGTTACGATTTCAGCGCAGGCAGTACGTCCGCACAATCCGGGCCAATGGATGGACCCGGGCCCGTTAGGCAGTCTGGGTGTCGGAACCGGTTTCGCTATTGCCGCAAAGCTTGCTCATCCCGAAAAAGAAGTTCTTTGTTACTACGGGGATGGCGCTTTTTCCATGACCGCATTTGATATGGAAACGGCCAATCGTTTCAATGCGCCTTATCTGGCTGTCGTCGGTAACAATTCGGCGATGAACCAGATCCGTTATGCACAACTGGCGAAATATGGAGACAGGGGAAACGTTGGTAATTTGTTAAGTGACTTGCCATATGGTAAATTTGCTGAAATGATGGGTGGATATGGAGAAGAAGTCCACAATCCAGAGGACATTGCAGGTGCCTTGCAGCGCGGCAGGGAAGCTGTGGCGAAAACAGGAAAATGTGCAGTCATCAATATCTGGGTTGATCCGCAGGAATGGTCACCCGGTACCAAGGCACGTCTGAAGTCGCGTATGGTAACGGCAGGAAAATAATGTAAAGAATACGAGGGGAGAGGGTGACCTCTCTCATTGTAAGGAAGACTGGCATTTGCCAGATAAAAGAAGTAAAACTGACCAATATATTGGAGGAAGATTAGTATGGGTAGCAAAGCATTATCCGGAGTAAGAATCCTGGACATGACCCACGTACAGGCAGGTCCAACCTCATCGCAGCTGCTGGCATGGATGGGTGCAGACGTTATCAAATTCGAAAACCCGACCGGCGACATCACGCGTAAGCAATTGCGCCATGATCCGGAAAAAGACAGCTTGTACTTCACCATGTTGAACAGCAACAAGCGTTCCATCATTTCCAACATGAAAAGCAAGGCAGGCTGCAAAGTATTTGAAGAACTGCTGAAAAAATGCGACGTCATCATGGAAAACTTTGGACCGGGCGTTCTGGAAAGATTCGGATATTCCTGGGAAAAAATCCATGAAATCAACCCATCCATCATCTACGCCACCATCAAAGGCTTCGGTTCATCCGGTCCATACAGTGACTACAAAGCCTACGAACCGATCGCCCAGGCAATGGGTGGTTCCATGTCCACAACCGGTTTCCCTGAAAACCCCCCGACCATTACCGGCGCCCAGATTGGTGACACCGGTACCGGTTTGCATCTGGCCATCGGTATCTGCGCAGCCCTGTACCACAGAACCCACAATGGCAACGTAGGCCAGCAGGTCGAAGCCGCCATGCAGGAATCCGTCATGAACCTGTGCCGCGTCAAATTCCGTGACCAGGGTCGTCTGATGGGTGGAAAAGGTGCCTTGCCAGAATACAGCCGTCCGACCCTGGGTCTGACAGCCGTGCCACGTGCCGGTAACGACTCCGGTGGTGGTCAGCTGGGTAACTGTATTCCATGTAAACCATTCGGTGCCAACGACTACTGCTATCTGGTTGTACAGGAAGCGAACTGGCCAATCGTCGCAAGAGCGATCGGAGACGAATCCCTGGTAACAGACGAACGCTTTGCCACGTTGGCAGAACGTCGTAAAAACCAGACCGAACTGTGGAAAATGATTGCGGACGTAGCGAAGAACTACACCAAAACCGAATTCACAGCCTTCTGTAACGAAAAGAACATCCCATGCGGCCCTGTTCTGTCGACAGAAGAACTGATGAAAGATCCACACGTTCTGCATCGTGAAATGATCGTCAAGGTAGAAGGTCACCCACAAGGAGACTACTACACAGTTGGTATGCCAGTGAAACTGTCAGACGGTAACGTCGACAAGATCACGCCGGCTCCAATGCTGGGCGAACACACCGAAGAAGTGCTGAAAGAAGTTTGCGGCATGTCTGAAGCGGATATCGCAGAACTGAGAGAAGGCGGTGCTTTCTCCCTGCCACCGAAAAAAGCGAAATAATTGGTGGTATTGCTTTAATGAAGTGATTCATTAAACTTTCTGCAGGATGGGTGGCAAACCACCACCCATCCCTTATTTTTGAAGGACGAGTATGAATATTCATGAATACCAGGGAAAAGAGATCTTACGTAAATATGGTGTAACCACCCCACGTGGTTTTCCCTGCTTTAGCGTTGACGAAGCCGTCGATGCAGCAAAAAAACTGGGCGGTAACGTCTGGGTTGTCAAAGCCCAGATTCATGCTGGCGGCCGTGGCAAGGGCGGTGGCGTCAAAGTTGCCAAATCTCTGGATGAAGTCAGGAAGTACGCTTCTGAAATTCTGGGCATGACGCTGGTAACGCACCAGACCGGTCCTGAAGGTCGTCTGGTCAAACGTCTGTTGATCGAAGAAGGCGCAGACATCCAGAAAGAATACTATGTCGGTATGGTCGTTGACCGTGCAACCCAACGTGTTGCCCTGATGGCATCTTCCGAAGGCGGCATGAACATTGAAGACGTTGCCAGAGACACTCCTGAACTGATTCACAAGGTATTTATCGATCCGGTCAAAGGTCTGACCGATGCTGAAGGTGAAGATATCGCTCGCAAGATCGGTATGCCGGAAGCCGCCGTCAAGGAAACCTGCAAATTCATGCAGGGTCTTTACAAGGCTTTCGTTGAAACCGACGCATCTCTCGCCGAAATCAATCCGTTGATCCGTACGGGAGACAATCGCGTTATCGCTCTGGACGCCAAATTCAACTTCGATTCCAACGCCATGTATCGTCATCCTGAAATTCAGGAATATCGCGATCTGGACGAAGAAAATCCTGATGAAATCCAGGCTTCCAAATTCGATCTGACTTATATTTCCCTGGATGGCAATATCGGTTGTATGGTCAATGGTGCCGGTCTTGCCATGGCAACCATGGACATCATCAAACTGTATGGTGGTGCACCTGCAAACTTCCTGGACGTTGGCGGTGGCGCAACGACAGAAAAAGTAACCGAAGCATTCAAGATCATGTTGTCCAACCCTGATGTCAAGGCCATTCTGGTCAACATCTTCGGTGGCATCATGAGATGTGACGTTATTGCAGAAGGTATCGTGGCAGCAGCCAAACAGGTTTCCCTGAAAGTACCTCTGGTCGTTCGCCTCGAAGGCACCAACGTCGATCAGGGCAAGGAAATCCTGGCCAAGTCCGGTTTACCGATTATTTCTGCCAGCGGCATGGCTGATGCTGCACAAAAGGCGGTTAACGCAGCAAAGGGTAATTAATTATGTCTATTCTGATTAACAAAAACAGCCGAGTCATCGTTCAGGGTCTGACTGGTAAAACCGGTGCATTCCACACGGAAATGTCCATGAACTATGCTTTCGGTAAAGAATGCTATGTTGGCGGCGTCACTCCTAAAAAAGGCGGCACGACCTTTTTGAACCTTCCTGTTTTCAATAACGTCAAGGATGCCAGAGAACAGACCGGTGCAAACGTTTCCGTTATTTACGTTCCACCTCCGTTCGCCGCTGCTGCAATCGATGAAGCCGTTGAAGCAGGTATTGAATTCGTTATCTGTATTACCGAAGGCATTCCTGTTGAAGACATGCTGCGTACCCGCTATAAAATGCAGGGCAAAAACACCATTCTTCTTGGGCCTAACTGCCCGGGTATCATCACTCCTGATGAACTGAAGATCGGCATTATGCCTGGCCATATCCACAAGAAAGGCTCTATCGGTGTTGTTTCCAAATCCGGTACCCTGACATACGAAGCCGCCAGCCAGCTGGCTGAGTTCGGTCTGGGCCAGTCTACCGTTGTTGGCGTTGGTGGCGATCCTATCAATGGCCTGAAACATATCGACGTTCTGAAGATGTTCAACGACGATCCTGAAACCGAAGCTGTCATTATGGTCGGTGAAATCGGTGGTAACGATGAAGAAACCGCTGCCGAATGGGTCAAGGAAAACATGACCAAACCTGTCGTCGGTTTCATTGCCGGCGTAACTGCGCCTCCAGGAAAACGTATGGGTCATGCAGGTGCCATCATTTCCGGCGGCAAGGGCACTGCACAGGAAAAACTGTCTGTTATGGAAGAATGCGGTATCAAGGTTACCCGCAATCCGGCTGAAATCGGCAAGACGCTGAAATCGGTTCTGAAATAATTGTTCAGTCAACAAAAAATGCCCGGTATAAACCGGGCATTTTTTTATCAGAAATGGCCTGTTTCCAGATAATTGCACAGGCATTCCAGACTGTATATCACGCTCTTTTCCCTGATCTTTGAGCGATCTCCGTCGAATAACTGTTTATCGGTACTGAAATAACTTTCTTTTGTCGCGAACCCGAAACAAACCGTTCCAACGGGTTTCTCCAGTGACCCGCCATCCGGGCCGGCAATTCCCGTGGTAGAAATGACGATGTCGGCGTTTGTAACGTCGAGACCGCCCTTTGCCATAGCCAGTGCAACTTTCTGGCTGACCGCGCCGTTTTGGGCAATCAATTCTTCCGGCACATTGACGGAACGGATTTTCGATTCGTTGGAATACGTGATGAAGCCACAGTCAAACCATTCCGAAGCGCCGGGAACGTCGGTAACCAGTTTGGCAAGACTGCCGCCAGTACATGATTCAACTATTGCCAGCTTCAGTTTTTTTTGTGACAGTAAAAAGCCTATTCGTTGAGCAAGCTCGTAAGGTGTCATAGTATTTCCCGATCAGTCAGGTGGTCATAAAACAGGTTTTCCATAATGCGAAAACGAGCAGGGTAAAAAATGCTGCAATAATGTCGTCCAGCATAACACCGAATCCCCCCTTGATGCGCTGGTCAAAGAAGCGAATCGGAGGCGGTTTCAGCATATCGAAAAAGCGGAAAACGATAAAGGCGAGAAATTCGGTCAAAAAAGATCCGGGAGTAACAAATATCAGTACAAGCCAGAAGGCAATGATTTCGTCCCAGACCATGCTGCCATCGTCTGGACTGTTCAGGGCGATTCCAGTGAATTGGCAAGTCCTGATCCCTATCAGAAAACCGGCAACGCAAATGATGCCCCAGGTAATCGGGTTGAAAATGCCGGGCGCGAGCCATGTGAGCAAATCGTAACTGATCCATGCGAAGAGCGTGCCAGCCGTTCCTGGCATGACAGGAGACAAACCACTACCGAATCCGAGCGAAATGAAATGCCAGGGATGCGACAGTAAAAATCGTTTGTCAGGGACATTTTCCCTTACAGTATCCATTATTGTGCCGTTGAAAAATGATCAAATGAGGTGAATGAAAGATTCTGTATCTCACCTGCTGAATTTTTAATGCGCAAGCCCTTCTCGTTTTCAATGTATCCAATTCGTGTAACGGGAACACCCGTCCGGGTAGAAGCTTCCAATATACGGCTTCTCATGGATACAGGTGCCGTAAAGCAAAGCTCGTAATCATCGCCTCCGGATAAGGCACAGTACAATTGCCGCTCTCTTGGCTGCTTTGCCAGCACCGGACTGATGGGAAGGGCATCGACATTAATTGTTGCGCCGACATTGGACGCGTCCAGAATGTGGTTTAAATCACCCATCAGCCCGTCAGACAGGTCAAGGGCTGCATGAGCGATTTTTCTCAGCTCCATACCCAGTGCGACCCGTGGGATCGGCATTTGCAGATTGGGAACGACCGCCTTGACTTCTTCCGGCTTCAACTCGATTTCTTCAAGGCAATGAGCCAGTGCGAGACGGGCGTCCCCGATAGAACCCGAAATCCAGATGTCATCGCCATACTGTGCCTTGTCTCGTCTCAAGGCCTGTCCAACCGGAACTTCCCCGAAAACGGTAATACAGATATTCAGGGGGCCGCGGGTAGTGTCGCCACCAATCAATTCACAGCGACAGATATCGGCCATGGAAAAAAGACCTTCCGAAAACGATTTCAACCAGGGTTCATCCGGGGAGGGAAGAGACAATGCCAGCGTAAAAGCAACGGGACGTGCCCCCATTGCCGCCAGATCGGAAAGATTCACTGCCAGAGACTTGTGACCGAGTTGTCTGGGATCGGTGTCCGGAAAGAAATGGGTACCGGAAACCAGCATATCGGTCGATATTGCCATTTGAGTTCCCGGAGTTGGAACCAGTAATGCACAATCGTCGCCGATTCCAAGAGATGCGGAAACAGCCGGTTTTTTGAAATATTTGGAAATGAGATCGAATTCTGAAAGCATAAATGCGAAAGGGTTTTAAAAGACGCTTAAAAATGATCAAGTAAATGTTTGTATTATGATGCTATCGATAACGAATCAAAGCAAGACAATGGTAGACTGTAAAGCCTAAATAACGTCGATTGAAAAAAGATAGTTTGACATAACCGCTCTTCAGAACACGATCCGTTCTGAAAATGCAGTCATTTATTGCCAGAAATCGGCTCAGATCTCATTACATAGGCGTATCGAATTATGGGGCAGGTATCCTGGATTGAATATATCGGAGCAGTGCTGTTTTTTCTGGCGCTGGTGCACACTTTTTCGACCAAATATTTTGTCAAGCTGGCGACGAAAGACAGCCATCATACGGGCTTGTGGCTGATGCTCGGTGAAGTTGAAGTCGTTTTCGGTTTCTGGGCCTTTATTTTGCTTGCTTTCATGGCAGCCATCGGCGGATATGAAAGCGCCGTCGAATATCTTGATACACGCAATTTTACCGAACCCTTATTTGTTTTCGTCATTCTGGTTATTGCCGGAACGCGTCCCATTTTGCAGGCAGTCCAGCTGTTGATCGACAAGATGGACAAAATCATTCCCTTGCCGGGAATGGTGTCATATTACTTCCTGACACTGTCCATCGTGCCGCTTCTGGGGTCTTTCATTACCGAACCGGCAGCCATGACCCTGGCCGCCATTATTTTGCGGGACCGTTTTTTCTCCAAAGGCATCCCAGAGGCGATGAAATATCTGACCATTGCGATCCTCTTGGTCAACGTTTCCATCGGTGGTGTTCTCACGTCATATGCGGCTCCTCCTGTATTGATGGTCGCCAGCAAGTGGGGTTGGGGACTCGATTTCATGTTAAGCATGTTTGGCTGGAAAGCGGCTCTGGCCGTATTCATCAATGCTTTGGCCGCAACATGGCTTTTCAGGAAAGTGCTGTTGTCGATGGATGACTTGAATGACGCTTATGAAATCGGAAGGGTTCCTCCTCTGGTATTGCTCGTTCATTTGTCCACACTCATTCTGGTCGTTATTTTCAGTCATCATCCTGTTGTATTCATGGGACTATTCCTCTTTTTTCTTGGATACACAGAGGCTTATCACCGGTACCAGAGCCCGCTGATGCTTCGGGAGGGATTGCTCGTGGCCTTTTTCCTTGCGGGACTGGTTGTTCTTGGCGGCATGCAAAAATGGTGGCTTGAACCGATACTGGCGGGGATGAACAGCGCAACGCTCTTTTTTGGAGCGACGGGGCTGACCGCCATTACCGATAATGCTGCACTGACTTATCTTGGATCACTTGTCGAACATTTGTCGGATGCAAGCAAATATGCGCTGGTTGCCGGGGCCGTAACGGGGGGCGGATTGACTGTGATTGCCAATGCGCCGAATCCGGTCAGTTTTTCACTGCTTAAAAATACTTTCGAACATGGATCGATCAATCCATTAATGCTTTTCCTGTACGCCTTGCCGCCGACAATTATTGCAGGATGCTGTTTCATGTTTTTGTAAAAGAAATGAACATTTTTTTACTCCTGTCGCCATTTCAGGCGTGCATGTAAAAAAAACTGTTTGTTGCAGGTATGTTCGTCAAGAAAAATGCCTGTCCAAAAACAATTAGGTAGTATAATGCGCGCCATGAGTACCTCGACAGATCCCCAGATTGAATCCCTGCGTCTCCCGCCTCACTCGATTGAAGCGGAACAGTCTGTATTGGGAGGCTTATTGCTCGACAATGCGGCCTGGGACAGGATTGCCGATCTGGTCAATCAGGACGACTTCTACCGGTTCGATCATCGCCTGATTTACCAGCATATTTCCAAACTGATCAACGCTTCCAAACCGGCTGATGTCATTACCGTTTATGAATCCCTTTCCGGAATCGGAAAGGCGGAAGAAATCGGTGGCCTTTCCTATCTGAATGCACTTGCCCAGAATACGCCTTCTGCTGCAAACATACGGCATTATGCACAGATCGTTCGCGACAGAGGGGTATTGAGAAGGCTCATTACCGTATCGGATGAGATATCGGCCAGCGCTTTTCAATCCCAGGGCAAAGAAGTCAAGCAGATTCTGGATGAAGCCGAAACCAGTATTTTCGCGATTGCCGAAGAAGGTGCCAGGGGAACGCAGGGTTTTCAGGAAATCCAGCCATTGCTGACTCAGGTAGTCGAGCGTATCGATGAACTGTATAACCGCGACAATCGTAACGATATTACAGGTGTTCCGACCGGTTTTATGGATCTGGACAGAATGACCTCAGGCTTGCAGCCCGGTGATCTGATTATCGTGGCGGGACGTCCTTCCATGGGTAAAACGGCTTTTTCCGTCAACATCGGAGAAAATGTGGCGATCGAAAGTGGTTTGCCTGTTGCCATCTTCTCGATGGAAATGGGCGGTGCACAGCTGGCCATGCGTATGCTGGGATCGGTCGGTCGTCTGGACCAGCATCGCCTGAGAACAGGACGATTGGCCGATGAGGACTGGCCACGATTGACCTATGCCATTCAGAAAATGAATGAAGCCCAGCTCTATATCGATGAAACACCGGCTTTGAGCTGTACGGATTTGAGGGCGCGGGCTCGAAGGCTGGCAAGGCAATGCAGCAAACTGGGCCTGATCATTATCGATTATCTTCAACTGATGTCGCCAAGCTCGGCAGGTGAAAACAGGGCAACGGAAATTTCCGAAATTTCACGAGGCCTGAAAGCGCTCGCAAAAGAATTGAATTGTCCTGTCATTGCCTTGTCGCAGTTGAACCGTTCCGTCGAGCAAAGACCGAACAAGCGTCCCGTCATGTCCGATTTGCGTGAATCGGGCGCGATCGAACAGGACGCCGATCTGATTTTGTTTATTTACCGGGATGAAGTTTACAATCCCGATTCTGCAGATAAAGGTACGGCCGAAATTATTGTTGGAAAGCAACGTAACGGCCCGATTGGCAACGTCAGACTGACATTTCTGGGCCAATTCACCAAATTCGATAATTACGCGACGGGTTCAGGGTCGTATAATGACTAGGTCTTTGAACCTTAAATACTGTTAAGACAGGTCTTTGTATTTAAAAACAAGCTGATATTCAGGGAAAGTGATATGTTCGGACGTTTAATGCCTAAAGAAGAGAAGTTTTTCGACTTGTTCAATCAGCATGCAGAATTCTGCGTCAAAGGTGCAAAAGAGCTTGTAGAGCTCATGAAAGATTCGAATAACATCGAAACAAGATTGCACGCTATTGAAGGTCTCGAAAAACAGGCAGACAAAATCACCTATCACACTATCGGAATACTTCATAAAACGTTTATCACCCCATTGGATCGTGAAGACATCCATCGACTCATTACCAAAATGGACGATATTCTCGACTTGATGGAAGACGCTGCCCAGACTGTTTCCCTTTACGATATCCAGTTCATCACTCCTGAAGCCGTTCGTCTGGCTGAACTGTGTCTGGGATGCTGCAATAAACTCCAGGAAGGTGTTTCCCTGTTGCACAACATGAACAATTCGCGGCAGGTTCTGGAAATCTGTGAGGAAGTCGACCGGCTTGAATCGGATGCGGATCATGTCATGCATGCCGCCATGTCGAAATTGTTCCGCGATGAGCCGGATGTCCGCAATCTGATCAAACTGAAAGCCTTGTACGAAATTCTGGAAAACGTAACCGATGTTTGTGAGGACGTTTCGAATATCATTGAAGGAATTGTTGTTGAAAATGCCTGATTTCTTTCGAAATCAAGGCATTTTTTTTTATTTTCAGGTCAAATAAAGTTCACCATTCATGCACGCCATTCACGTTAGTCTCTACACCATCATTTTCCTTGTCGCTCTGGCTTTGATTTTTGATTTTATGAACGGCTTTCATGATGCGGCCAATGCGATTGCAACAGTCGTTTCGACCGGTGTGTTGAAACCGCATACAGCGGTGGCCATGACCGCATTCATGAATGTTGTCGCTATTTTCGTGTTTGACCTGCATGTGGCAACAACAGTTGGAAAAGGAACTGTCGATCCAGCTATCGTCGATCATTACGTTATTTTTGGCGCACTGGTCGGCGCCATTGGCTGGAATATCATCACCTGGTATTACGGCATCCCTTCATCTTCTTCGCATGCCCTGATCGGTGGACTGATTGGTGCGGCCATTGCCAAAGCAGGAAGCGGTTCCCTGATGGCTTCCGGCATTTTGAAAATTATCGCCTTCATCGTTATTTCCCCGTTACTCGGTTTCATTCTGGGATCATTGATGATGTTGCTGGTGTCGTGGATTTTTGTCCGTTCCCAGCCAAGGTCGATCGATAGATGGTTCAGACGATTGCAACTGGTTTCTGCTTCCCTGTACAGCCTGGGACATGGGGGTAACGATGCACAGAAAACAATGGGGCTGATCTGGATGCTTCTGATCGCTTCAGGTTATGCCATGGATGATGGCCATTTGCCTGTTTGGGTCATTGTTTGCTGTTACGGGGCAATTGGTGTGGGAACCCTGTTCGGCGGATGGCGTATCGTCAAAACGATGGGACAGAAAATCACCAAACTGAAACCGGTTGGCGGTTTTTGTGCGGAAACGGGCGGCGCGCTGACTTTGTTTGTCGCAACTGCGTTAGGTATTCCTGTTTCGACAACCCATACCATTACAGGCGCTATTGTCGGGGTGGGGTCCTCACAGAAAATGTCGGCAGTCAGATGGGGCGTTGCCAGCAATATTGTCTGGGCATGGATTCTGACTATTCCTGCATCGGCGTTTCTTGCTGCCATTGCATGGTGGCTCGGCACCCAGTTCTTATGATTTGCGCCGGTTGGCGATGATGGAACTGCCGAGTGCGGCAATGATCAACAAAGCTCCCAACAGGCCTGTAATCGCTTCCGGTACTGGAAAGAGCACTCCCAAAAGCATTAAAAGTGCCAGCGAACCGATTGCCCAGAAAGCGCCATGTTCAAGGTAGCGGTAATGACTTAAGGTTCCTTTTTCAACGAGCAGAATGGTGAAACTTCTGACAAACATGGCGCCCGCTCCCAGTCCAAGAGCAATGATGAACAGATTGTTCGTCATGGCAAAAGCGCCCAGAACCCCATCGAATGAAAAGCTGGCATCAATCAGTTCCAGATAAAGAAATCCACCTACACCCTGATGAACGATATGCTGTTCAATCTGCTGATCGTGCGGGCTGAGAAGCGATGCTACGCCTTTGGTAAGCACATAAACGACAAGTCCCCACATGCCGGCGAGAAGGAATTCAAATCTTTCGTCGGGTGAAACGAAGTACGTGATGGCAGTCAGGGTTATGAGCGTCAGGGCGGCCTGAATCGCTTCCATCTGGCCAAGGCGCGTCAAAGGTTTTTCGATAAATGCCAGCCAATGTTCGGTTTTGTGCCGTGCCACAAAAAAACTGAGAAAAACCATCAATAGAAAAACACCTCCGAAGGCGGCTACTTCGTGATGGGCTGATGCCATTATCCGGCTGTATTCATGTGGTAGATATATGGCAATGTTGAGCGCTTCGGCTGGGCCCATATGTCCAGCGACACAGACGATCAGAAGAGGAAAAACCAGTCTCATGCCGAAAACGGCAACAAAAATACCCCAGAGAAGGAAATGCTGGCGCCAGATATGACTCCAGTGTTTCAGAATGCCGGCATTGACAACGGCATTGTCGAATGACAGGGCGACTTCAAGAACGGTCAGAAAGAAAATGGTCGCAATAGCTGCGGGTCCGCCAATAGCATAGCCAACTACAAATGCAGCAACGCAAACAATAAATGATGATGTGAAATATGAAAGATAAGATTTCATGGTACTCCCAGCATTTGAATTGTAAGCCTTGCCGACATTTTTTTCCCGTTTTATTTATAAAAAAGGCCATCCTTCACTGGTACGAGGAAGGATGGCCAGGCTCATGATTACGATTCTAATCAGAACGGCTTGCAAATCCAAGTAAATGCAAAAGGCTGGTAAAAAGATTGAAAATGGCAACGAACAGGGTCACGGTTGCCATAATGTAATTGGTTTCTCCGTTACGAACGATATTGTTCGTTTCATGCAAAATCAGACCGGACATCAATAAAACAAAAACGGATGAAACGGCCAGTGACAAGGCCGGGATATCGAAAAACAGGGCGATCAGACCAGCGAAGAAAGCCACCAGAATGCCTGTCGTCAGAAATCCGGACAAAAACGAAAAGTCACGTCTGGAAAAAAGTGCGATCCCTGACATGACAAGGAAAATAAGAGCCGTGCCACCCAGGGCCATCATAACAGTCTGGGCGCCATTGGGCAGGCGCAAGTAATAGCCGACGATGGGACCGAGCGTATAACCCATGAATCCCGTCAATGCCAATACAAACAGGATACCAAGTCCGCTATTTCGGTTTTTTGTCACCAGAAACAACAGGCCGAAATAGCCGACTATCGTGATCAGAAAACCGGGATAGGGCAACTGCAGGGCAATCGTAGCCGCTGTCGTAATGGCACTGAAGGCCAGACATATAGACAAAAGAAAATACGTATTTCTCAACACCCGTCTGGACGAAACGTCCAGTACGGAGCTGATATTGGCGTTCTCTGTCGTGTTATCGTAGAAGCGGTAACGTCTGGTCATGGTATGTTAATTTAAATCCAGAATAGGCCGGTTAATGTATAACGGCATTGTCGTATGCGATATCTCTTTTGCCTTTGACAAGGTTTTGTTCAGAAGACGGGAGGCACGACGCGTTGCCGAATCGAATGCGCTCTTCATATCGGCCGCAAATTCGGTCACGACAATCGGAGACATCCCGGGCAGAGACAATTGAATCAGGCAGCGTTTCTTGAAGCCGCTTTTGATCCGGTTTGTATCTGACAAACGAATCATAATATAGTCGATGCTATTTTGGGTGTGAGATAACATCGTATCCATACGTTCCTGGATGTATTCCTGAATAGCCTCACCGGCCTTGATACCCTTGGTAATAATAGTTGGTGCCATAAAAACTCACTCCTTAATTACTTCTTTATTGCTTTTTCAGTATATTACCCATTCCCAAAAGAAATAAAAAGGGATGATAATAGTAATGTTACTTCAATAAAATAGAACAATGAGCGCTTTAAACTTAAATTATAGACATCTTTATTACTTCTGGGTGGTCGCAAAAGAAGGCGGAGTCACGCGTGCGGCAGAAAGGCTGGGCGTTGCGGTCCAGACAATCAGTATGCAATTGTCACTGTTGGAAAAAGCGGTGGGAAAAACTTTATTCGCCCCGCAGGGCAGGCGTCTTGTCCTGACAGAAGCCGGGCGACTGGCCTTGAATTATGCCGACCAGATTTTCCTGCTCGGTGAGCAGTTACAGGAAGCATTGGCGGAAGACGATATCGGCAAGAGTATGCGTCTGACGGTCGGTATTTCCGATTCATTGCCTAAAATGATCGCCTATCGTTTGCTTGAAACCGCTCTTGAAATGCCCCAGTTCGTGAGAATGGAGTGTTATGACGGTTCATTTGAAACGCTCTTGGCGGATTTGGCTTTGCATAAACTGGATGTTGTCCTGACGGATCGCCCGATCAATATGGGAAGCAGTTTGCGGGTTTTCAGCCATGAATTGGGGGATTGTCCTGTCTGGCTGTTCGGATCGGAAGAGTTGGCTGAAAAGTATCGCCCCAATTTCCCTGAATGTCTTACAGGAGCGCCGATTTTATTGCCAACTCGGGGAAATGCGATCAGAACCCGTCTCGATCAATGGTTTGAAGTGCATGGCATCCGGCCATTCATCGTCGGTGAATTTTCCGATAGTGCGCTGCTGAAAACATTCGGTCGCAATGGCTTGGGGATGTTCCACGCCCCGATCGCACTTGAAAAAGAAATGAAAGACCAGTTCAGATCGGTTCCAATCGGAGAACTGACTGAAGTCAGGGAACAGTATTATGCGATTTCTGCGGAAATGAAGATCAAACACGCTGCTGTTGAAGCCATTCTTGCAGCACACAAGGGAAAAATCTTTTAAAAGATTGAAGAACAGGCGCAGGACCTAGTTCAGATGATTGGCAAGCAGGATAAATTGCTCCACAGTCAAATCTTCCGGTCGTCTCGTTGGATCGATCCCCAATTCAATCAGACGCGATTCGGAGAACAACGGGGCCAGATTGTTCCTCAGCATTTTTCTTCTTTGGGAAAAGGCTTGCGTCACTGTTTTTTCAAGAGCAACAGACGAGCATGCTTCGGGGGTTTCACGCGGAATCATCCTGACAATGGCTGAATCGACCCTGGGCATCGGATCGAATGCCGTCGGAGGGACGATAAAGAGCAATTCCATATCGTATTGCCATTGCAGCATCACGGAAAGGCGTCCGTAAGCCTTATTGCCCGGTTCAGCAACCATTCGTTCGACAACTTCTCTCTGTAGCATGAAGTGCTGGTCTTCTATACACGAAGAAAAATTCATCAGATGAAACAACAAAGGCGAGGAGATGTTGTAGGGCAAATTGCCGACGATACGCCATTTGTTTTCACTGGATGCGCCTATCGTTCTGAAATCGAAAGATAATGCATCCCCCTGATGAATAGTCAGTTTATCCGCAGGGAAACGTTTTTTCAGGTAAACGACCAGATCCCTGTCCAGTTCGATCACGTCCATCTGTGACAAATACGGGAGCAGGTTTTCCGTCATGGCTCCCATTCCGGGACCGATTTCCAGCATGTGATCCGTTGGTTTCGGAGCTATCGCCGAAACGATATCGTCCAGAACGGATTGGTCTTTCAGGAAATTCTGTCCGAATCTTTTGCGGGGAATATGTTTCATATTCTAAAAATGAATATTGTTTCGCCAGTGGCTTGCCATGAGGGCGGCCGTGTTGATGGCTTCAATCATACTGCCGTGATCGGCCAGACCCAAGCCTTTTTCAGCGATATCCAGAGCGGTACCATGATCGACAGACGTTCTGATCAGGGGAAGCCCCAAGGTGATGTTGACACCTTGTCCGAAAGTGGCATATTTCAGTACAGGCAAGCCCTGATCGTGGTACATGGCAAGAATGCAGTCTGCATTCTGCAAGAAACGGGGCTGGAACAAGGTATCTGCGGGAAATGGACCGCAAGCGTGAATGCCAGCCTTCCGTGCTTTTTCCAGTGCAGGAGAAATCACGTCAATCTCTTCCATACCAAGGTAACCGTTTTCACCTGCATGCGGGTTCAAGCCTGTAACCAGTATTTTTGGAGAAGCGATCCCGAATTTGTTTTTGAGATCATTGTCGATGATAGACAGGATCTCCATTAAAGAGCCAATCGTAATAGCGCCTGAAACGTTTTTAATCGGCAAATGAGTGGTTGCCAGAGCAACTCTCAAGGCAAAGCCCGGGATATCGTTTCCCATCGGTTTGGTAGGTCCTGCCAGCATCATGACGACTTGTCTGGTCGCCGTTTTCTCCGCAAGGTATTCAGTATGTCCCGTAAATGGAATACCGGCATCGTTAATCGTGCTTTTTTGTACAGGCGCCGTCACAATGGCATCGAAATTTCTTTTCAGGGCACCTTCAATGGCGATATCGAGCGAGTTTAAAACGGTTATTCCATTTGCCGGATTCAACTTGCCCGGGGTCACAGTTTGTTCAAGCGGGCAGTCAACGACGTAAATCCCGTCGAAATGGTGTGAAGACTCCAGTCTTTCGGCATGAATTCGATCAATACGCTTCAAAACGATGACCGGATCGATTTTTTGTGCGAGCTCTTCCAGATAAGCGTAATCGCCGATCAGGACAGGAAGGACGGTTTTACGACATTCCCATGCTCCGCGAATCGAGATTTCGGGACCAATTCCGGCAGGTTCTCCTGTCGTTATGGCAATGACAGGCGTTCTGGTCATTGATGTTTTTCATCCAGACGATATTCGACGTAAGCCTTGTCACGCAGCTGGCGAAGCCATTCTTCAGTTGCTTCAGCCACTTTACGTTCTCTCAAAGCCTGTTTTGCCGCAATACGTTTTCTTTCGGCTGAAACGTCATCCGTTTTCTTGTCCAGAACCTGAATCAGATGAAATCCAAACTGCGTTTCGATCGGCTCACTGATTTCACCGGGTTTCAGAGCCACCATGGCTTTTTCAAATTCCGGAACGGTATCGCCGGGATAAATCCATCCAAGATCCCCTCCGCGGCTGGCAGAGCCATCGTTGGAATATGTTTTGGCCAATTCCTCGAATGTTGCGGATTTGTTGATGATTCTTTGTCTCAGGTCGATCAGTTTTCGTTTTGCCTCATCGGCAGAAACGAGTTGATTGACTTTGATAAGAATATGACGTGCGTGAATCTGCTGGACAGTATTTTTATCGGAAGCGCTTGCGACAGATTCCGCGCCGTTCGTCATTTTGCGGCGATCCAGAACTTTCAAAATATGGAATCCATTCGGACTCTTGATGATGCCTGTCACATTTCCGGGTTTGACTCCCGCCAAGGCATCCACAAACGATTTTGGCAGACGATCGGTGCTTCTCCAGCCGATATCCCCGCCACTCAGGCCTTCATCTGCATCGGAATAACTGGCGGCAGTTTGTTGAAAATCGCCGCCCGATTTCAGAACGTCCAGAACTTTTTCGGCACGTGCACGTTTTTCAGCGATCTGTTCCGGAGAAGCATTTTCCGGAATACGGATGAGAATATGGCCCAATCGGAGTTGCTCCGGCATCTGTAGCTGTGAGTCGGCGCCCAGGAGGTTATCAACCTCGGCGTCGTTGATCTGGATTTTATTGACAACTTCACGATCACGCAATCGTGACATCGTGATTTCCTCACGGACTTTTTCCCTGAATTTTTCAAATGGCGTTCCGTTTTGCTCGGTTTGACGTTTGAATTGAGCGAGAGACATATGATTTTGTTCGGCCATCAGGGCAATCGTACGATCCAGTTGTGTGTCGTCAACCCGCAGTCCCATGTCTTTTGCCAGTTGTAACTGGGCCCTTTCGACAATCATATGTTCAAGAACCTGTTTCTGAAATTCTGTGCGTGGAGGAAGCGCGATATTCTGTTGTTTCAACTGTGCTTCGACCAGAGTAACCCGTTCATTCAATTCACCTTTCGTGATGACATCGCTATTGACGATTGCCGCAATCGAATCAACAACGACCTGTTTGGATGGCTGGGCCTGATTGTCCTGGGCAAGAACGGTGGCAGAGAAAAAGACACCGAAAGCCAAAATCAGGGCCGGGCATGAAACATGACAGCGACGAAAGAAATTTGCTAAAAACATAAGGCTGATCCTTCAGGGATGAAATTCGGTTCTTACTATATAGGAAAATTCATTCAAGGTGAAAGCGGTTCATATCCGGGAATGCTTCTGCGCAAGGCATTTAACGGGTTGGAGCCGATACTGGAAAGACCTTTCAGTTCAAGCTGGAAGTAAAGGGCTGTATTCGTTTCCACCGATGAGGTGGCATAACGTTGAGCCATGAGCCTGAAAATCCAGCAGTCCGCGTTATATTGGAATCCGAAAATATTTTCGATCGTTCTGCTATCAGCAAGGGAATAGCTGACTTGTCCGATAGCATACCAGCGCTTGGCAATAGGCCATTGGCCGGATACATTGACCTGATCCAGTTTGTTGCCGTAAAAGTCAACGGTGTCCCTCAGGTAGCGGTATTCCGCATTCAGCAATTGCATCGGTCCCGGTTTCCATTGAGTGCTGAAGTTTGCACTATACATTTTCCTGGTACTCTGATTGTACTGAAATGCAGAGTCGACTGAAAAAGTCGGCAGGATTTTTCCACCGGCCATGACGAGCAAATCAGACCGGTTCTGGGACTCCTCAAGGTTGGTGTTATAAAGATAAACGCGTTGATCTGTGAAGTAATAACGTTGGCCAATAGTGAAACGCATGCGTTCAGCACCATTTTCTTCAAGAAAACGTGTTGTCACAGCAGCGGTCAGATTATTCGCATCGGCGACACGATCATAGCCATCGAAACGGTTTTCAGTAAACAACAAGGGATATCCAAAGCTGGGTTCACCCGAATCGAAAATAGGATACTTGCTTTGATCCTTGTACGGGGTATAAACATAGAACAAACGTGGTTCCAGTGTCTGGGTCATTCCCTTGCCAAAGAACGACGCGTCTCTTTCGAATACAAGACCACCATCCAGAGAGAATGTTGGCAAAACGCGTGTCAGCGACTTGACATTATAGGGCGATTCATCCAGGTCGTACTTCGCCATATTCAGGATGGCCTTTGGTGTGAAAAAATAACCGCTCTGATAAATCGGATAGGAAATTTCCGGTTTCATAATGAAACGGTTGCCGCGAGCCTGTTGCTGTTTCAAAGGCATTTGGTCCAGATATTCATTGGATAACCAGAAACGGGTCATTTCGGCATACATTTGCCAGTCGAAGCCATGAACGTCTTCTTGCCCGCCAGTGATGGTCAATTGGGGCAAGCGGTCGAAAGGTTTGATGATAGGCGCTTCAACATCCTGAAGAACCTGGTAATTGGTCGCCCGCAGGGTTGCATTCCAGACTCCTAGCTTCTGTTTGAATCCACCTTCCCGCAAAAGCAGACGTTGCAAATCGCGGTTTTGTGGGCTCGAAAAATCGTCGGGATATTTATCATCCGATGCCGATTTTACGTCCCAGTAGTATGAGAGGCCGTTGTTAAAAGCCTGCTGGTGTTTGGTTGACAGAAAGTACCTGTCGCGGTCAGCTTCCTTGTCGTTGGGCAAATATTCCACATAAGTGGTGCCTGAATAATTATTCCCCATATATCTGGCTTCAGCACCTAATTGCAAACCTCTTCTGGCCATCAGATTAGGGAAAATGGTCAAATCGTAATTGGGAGCGAGGTTGAAATAGTAAGGGACGATAACCTCTAAACCGTTTTTCGATGTCATGCCCATAGTCGGCGGCAAAACACCGGATTTACGCTCTGCCTTGATCGGAAAGGTCATTGCAGGTGCGCCTATAATCGGCACATCCTTGAAGTAAAGCACTGGACTTGTGGCATAGCCAATGTTACGGGTGTTATCCAGATGAAGCTTGTTTGAGCTCAGGTACCAGTCAGGATTGACACCCTCACAAGTACTGTAAGTGCTTTTGAAAATATTGGTCTTGTCATCACCGACAAGTTCGATTTTGCTGGCTTTGCCCTGACCGTTTGTCTCTTCGAATTTATAAGTCGTATTGAGCAGCTGGCCTTCGCCAGTATCAAGATTCAGATTGGCCCGTTCAGCCGTAAACTGGTCGCCGAATCGCTGTATGAAAACATTTCCGATTAATTCGGTTTCGTTTTCCTCCTGACGGAAGATACCGTGATCACCTGTCAACAGTGTCTGGTCTCGCTGAACCTCGACTTCATAATCGAGATATAAGTCACGTGCGGGACGCCCTGTAATTTGCTCCGCCTGAAGAATGGTTGGCGCATCCTTGTTTTCAACCCGTTTTGGACGTTCGACTTTCTTTTTCGTGCCAGAACTGTTTTTGGATTTTGCCTGTGCTGTTGGAGAGACAACAAGACTCGCCGAGAACGTAGCCAGCAACGAAAATAAGACACACGGCGTAAAAGATGCAAAAAAACGGCTCATGAAAAAAGCACAAAGAAATTAGGCTGCAATATATTATTCAGAATCGCTTATTATATGGGAACTTTGTCATTAAAAACGTAACGTTTCATCTTTCATGTCAATAACTTCTCAAAATACTTCAGATTCCCGGATGATTTCCCTGCTTGAATGGCTCGCGTCACTGTCGGAATTTCACCTTGATGTCCAAACAGTAAGACCGGCATCTTCTGATGCCAGTTTTCGCCGGTATTTCCGGGTCGATTCGCCAACCGGCTCATATGTTGTCATGGATGCGCCTCCTGACAAGGAAAGAGTCGAACCATTTATTCATATCGCTGACATTTTCGGCCGGAGTGGGGTAGCTGTTCCAAGAGTACTGGCAAAAAATATCGAAAAAGGGTTCCTGCTTTTATCCGACCTCGGTGTGACAACGTATCTGAACGAATTGAACGATGAAACGGCCAATAGACTTTATCTGGATGCCATCGATGCCCTGATCAGTATTCAATCGATCAGCCAGCCGGATATATTGCCGGAATATGACAGGGCCGCCCTGTTGCGTGAACTGGAACTTTTCCCGGAATGGTACATTGGCAAACATCTGAATGTTCAGATGAGCGAAAAACAGAAGGCAGAGCTTGACAAGGTTTTCAGGCTGATTCTGGCAAACAATCTGTCACAGCCTCAGGTCTTCGTCCATCGTGATTACCATTCCCGTAATCTCATGCGTTTGGGACAGAATGACAATAATCCCGGAATTCTGGATTTTCAGGATGCCCTCTTTGGCCCTATTACCTATGATCTTGTTTCGTTATTGAAAGATGCCTATATCGAATGGGACGAGGAAAAAGTACTGGACTGGGTCATCCGTTACTGGGAAAAAGCGAAGAGGATCGGTTTGCCGGTCAATCCGGATATCGACCTTTTCTACAGGGATTTCGAATTCATGGGTATCCAGCGTCATCTCAAGGTATTGGGCATTTTTGCCCGTCTATATCATCGCGATGGAAAAGAAGCTTATTTAAACGATATCCCGCTTGTCCTGAAATATGCCGATAAAACAGCGCGACGATACAGTGAATTGGCTCCTTTGGCCCGTTTGCTTGATGAAATTCAGGACAAGAAACAGGACGTCACTTATTCTTTTTAGAATTCAAGTCATTTGCAGAGAGCGATAGAAAATGAAAGCAATGATATTTGCAGCCGGGCGTGGAAATCGTATGCGCCCCTTGACTGACACTTGTCCGAAACCTTTGCTGAAAGTCAGGGGGCGTCCCCTTATTGTCTGGCATATCGTCAATCTGGTTCGTGCCGGCATTACTGAAATTGTCATCAATCATGCTCATTTGGGCGAGCAGATAGAAGAAATGCTGGGAGACGGTTCGCGTTATGGTGCTGCCATTTCCTATTCTCATGAGGAGTCGGCTCTTGAAACGGCCGGAGGCATTGCCAAGGCTCGTCATCTGCTTGGAGAAGATCCCTTTGTCACCATTGCTGCAGATGTATATTGTCCTTACTTTGATTTTGAAGAAGTGAAAACCGTTCTTCAGGATAATGATGTCTGGGGGAAACCGTATGATCTGGCTTCCAGGGATGTCGCCTGGTTATATCTGGTTCCGAATCCCCCTTTTCATCCGCATGGGGATTTTGCGCTGAATTCTTTTACAGTCAAAAATGAAGGAGAACCAAAATGGACTTATTCAGGTATCGGTGTTTTCCGGATGTCGATGTTTGACTCCGTTCAGGCGGGAGAAAAAATGCAATTGGGCACGCTTTTGAGGGAATATATTTCAAGAGGACTTGTCGGAGGGGAAATCTACCGTGGTGAATGGAAAAACGTCAATACGATCGAGGAACTCGACAGGCTTAATGCAATAGCCAATAAAAAACCTGATTGATTTTCAATCAGGTTTTTTATGAACAGACCTTCACGCTTCAAATAATGATCAACAGTCGTTTGATCAAACTGATTGCCTGTTGAATCGCTTATTCCTTGACGGCAGTGATTTTGTTGTTTTCGTCAACCAGTACAACCTTGGGCTTCCATGTCTTGATTTCTTCATCGGTCATCGGGCCGAATGTACAGATAATCAACAGATCGCCAAGATGTGCGCGACGGGCAGCGGCGCCGTTCAATCCGATTTCTCCGCTTCCGCGTTTGCCCGGAATGGTATAGGTGGAAAAACGTTCGCCGTTGTTGACGTTGTAAAGATCAATTTTTTCGTACAAGGCCATACCGGCAGCTTCAAGCAGGTCTTCGTCAATTGAACACGAGCCTTCATAAGCCAAGTCACATTGTGTGACGGTAGCACGATGAATCTTGCCGCGTAACATAATCCGTTGCATTTCCAGTTTCTCCTGTTTACGAAATATTCGTTTTACATTGTAACGTTTCAACGATTTCGTTTTTTAAATCAAAAGCCCTGACACGCTGTTCTCAGGGTGACTAAAAGTCGTTTGAAGTAATCGCGTACGTACTATACGCACTTTAAAAACCAAAAGTAGTCGTGTTCTGGGATTTTCCATCCATGTTTTGCCTGATTATCAGGCCGGATTCAATTTTTCAGGTCGGTTCAAGTTGGTTAGCCCAAATTATTGAAACTATAAATGGAATCTGGCAGAAAAGTCGATTTCCGAAAAAATCTTCTACACTTTGGAAAGTTTTTTATGATACACGAATTTTTTCGTCGAAAAATCAAAAAATGGTAAAACCTGACCGAAAAATCATGCTTTTAAGCTATTTTACCTCTTCAGGCCTGGTTTTGCAGAAAGAAGCCCATTCCGAAATTTTCGGGAAAAACAAAGTAAAATAGAGGTCATTATGATAAAGCCCGAGATAACCGTCGCGACCGTTATTGAAAAAGATAATCGTTTCCTGCTTGTCGAAGAGGAAACGGAATATGGGATTTTATTGAATCAGCCGGCAGGGCATCTTGAGGCAGATGAATCGCTGGCCGAGGCCGCTGTCAGGGAAACACTGGAAGAAACTGCTTGCGAACTGATTCCGGAGGCACTCGTTGGCGTTTATTTGCTTCAATATAATCTGAAAAATAATGAGAAGGTATCTTTTCTCCGTTTTACATTCACAGGCGATATCGGTTTGAAGCAGGATCGGCCATTGGACCCCGATATTTTGCGGACAGTCTGGATGACATACGAGGAAATTGTCGCGTGTCCGGAAAGACATCGCAGCGCTCTGGTTTTAAAGTCCATTGATGATTACCGGAAAGGACAACGCATGCCCCTTTCGGTTTTATCCACATTCTTTGTGGAAAGGAAATAAGTTGTGAGCAAGAAAAAAGTGGTTATCGGTATGTCGGGCGGTGTCGATTCTTCCGTATCGGCATGGTTGCTCAAAGAACAGGGTTATGAGGTCGTCGGGCTTTTCATGAAAAACTGGGAAGACGACGATGACGGCGAATATTGTTCCGCCCGTCAGGACTGGCTGGATGCTGTCAGCGTCGCCGATGTCATCGGGGTCGATATCGAGGTCGTCAATTTCGCCGCAGAATACAAGGAACGGGTTTTTTCGGAGTTTTTACGCGAATATGAAGCAGGAAGAACCCCAAATCCGGATGTTTTGTGCAATGCTGAAATCAAGTTCAAGGCTTTTCTCGATCATGCCGTTTCTCTGGGGGCAGAGCAGATCGCAACTGGACATTATGCTCGTGTTCGGGAAAACAATGGTTTGTTTGAATTGATGAAGGCCGTGGACGATACCAAAGACCAGAGTTATTTCCTGCATCGCCTGAATCAGAAACAACTCTCGAAAGCCATTTTTCCTTTAGGAGAAATCCGGAAAACGGAAGTCCGGAAAATTGCTGAAAAGCTTGGGCTTCCGAATGCGAAAAAGAAAGATTCCACCGGGATTTGTTTCATAGGTGAACGGCCGTTTCGTGCTTTTCTGAACCGGTATCTGTCATATGAACCGGGGCCGATCAAAACACCTGAAGGAAAGGAAATCGGCCAGCACGTCGGGCTCAGCTTTTACACGATAGGACAAAGAAAAGGAATCGGCATCGGCGGCCTGAAGTCGTTCAAGAATCCGGACGGTACCAGCGACGCATGGTACGTTGCCAGAAAAGACATTCAGAACAATACCCTGTATGTCGTGCAGGGACACGATCATCCCTGGTTATTGTCTCCTGAATTGATCGCAACGCAATCCAGCTGGATTGCGGGTTTTTCACCTGAAAATCAGGCTTTATCTGTCAAAACCCGATATCGCCAGAAAGATGTGGCGGGAACCTTGAATGTGAAAGGTGACGATGCGTTTTCCGTGAATTTCGATGCACCGCAATGGGCAGTAACGCCGGGACAATCTGCCGTGTTTTATAAAGGCGACGTTTGTCTTGGGGGCGGAATTATCGACAACAATTCCAAAGAGTAGTGCTTTCTCGTCAGGCCGGTTTCAGTCGGTGCTGCGACCGGTTGGCCGGTCACAAAGGCTTCGTTTCCCTAAACGATGGACGTTCTGAAAGTCTGTCGAAAAGTTGTGACAGGTTTTCATATTCTTTTCGCCATTCGATCCCGGGGAATCTGAATTCAAGCCAGCCTAACGCACATCCGACGGCAATATCCGCGAGTGAAAAAGCATTTTCGTGGCAAAATGACCGATTTCCCAAATGGAAAGACATCGCTTTTAAACCGGAATGGATTTTTTTCATTTGCCGGTCAATCCATTCCTGGCTTTGTTGTGCTGCCGGGCGCTTTCCTTCAAGGCGGATCAGAACTGCCGCGTCCATAATTCCATCAGCCAGGGCTTCCCAACATCTGACGTCAGCTCGTGAACGATTTGAATTGGGCAATAATTTACCGACAGGGGTAGTCGTATCGAGATAGGCAACGATGACGCGGGAGTCGTACAGTGTTTTGCCGTCATCCATCACCAGACAGGGAACCTTGCCCAGGGGATTGAATTCATTGATGATACTGTCGGGTGAATCCAGATCGGTAAGGACGAATTCGTATTCAATTTTCTTTTCATTCAATACAATTCGCGTTTTACGCACGTAAGGACTTGTGAGAATGCCAATCAGTTTCATAATGTGCCAGAACAGAAAAAAACGATGAAAGTATAACATTTTAGTGTCTGATTAACGTCAGTATGAAGTGAAGAATCGATAAATGACCTCAAGAAAATGTTAAACTATTCAACCGTACTGATTTATAAATGAGCATTTTCAAATGGAACTCTCTGCCCTTTCCGCCCTTTCCCCACTTGATGGCAGATACGTCAGAAAAACAGGCGCCTTACGTCCGATTCTTTCTGAAGCCGGTTTTATGCGGCATCGTGTCAAAGTTGAAATCGCCTGGCTGAAAGCCTTGTCCAAAGCCGGATTTTCTGAAATACGACCGTTTTCCGACGTAACGAATAAATTTCTCGATGCACTCGTCAACGATTTTGCCGTTGACGATGCCGCCCGTATCAAGGACATTGAAGCCATCACTAACCACGACGTCAAAGCGGTGGAATACTGGATCAAGGAATCCATAGGCCTTTCTCTTCCTCCGGAGTTGTCCAGATTGCAGGCGCGCCCGATTACTGTCGATGCAATTGTCACGGATGAACTGAAAACAGCGGCTGAATTCATTCATTTCGCCTGTACCTCGGAAGACATCAACAACACTTCTCATGGCATGATGATCAAGGCTGCCAGAGATGAAGTCGTTTTGCCGGCATTGAATGCCGTTATCGAACAGTTACGATCAATTGCGCATCAGAATGCATCCCTGTCCATGCTGGCAAGAACGCATGGACAAACCGCCAGCCCAACGACACTGGGCAAGGAAATCGCCAACATTGTCTCTCGGCTTCAACGTGCAGCCGGGAAAATTGCTGCCGTCGAGATCATGGGGAAAATGAATGGCGCTGTTGGTAACTACAATGCCCATTTTTCCGCCTATCCGGATTTTGACTGGGAAAACTTTTCGAGAAATGTCGTTGAAAACAGTCTTGGTTTGACTTTCAATGAATACACCATCCAGATTGAGCCGCATGATTATATCGCCGAGCTGTTCGATGCCATTGCTCGTGCAAATACTATTCTGATTGACCTGAACAGGGATATCTGGAGTTATATCTCTCTGGGGTATTTCAAGCAGATCACCAAGGCTGGAGAAGTCGGCTCAAGTACGATGCCGCACAAGGTCAATCCGATCGACTTCGAAAATTCCGAAGGCAATCTGGGTATGGCGAATGCCCTGTTGAAGCATATGTCTGAAAAACTGCCGATTTCCCGCTGGCAGCGCGATCTGACCGATTCGACTGTATTACGCAATATCGGGATGGCTTTGGGCTATACCGTGTTGGCATATGACAGTTGCCTGCGTGGTTTGAACAAACTGGAAGTCAATGCCGAACGCATCACTCATGATCTTGAAGATGCATGGGAAGTTCTGGCGGAACCTGTGCAGACCGTCATGCGTCGCTACGGCATTGAAAACCCTTATGAACAATTGAAAGCCTTAACCCGCGGCAAAGGTATTGAAAAACAGGATTTGCAGGAATTTATTCGGAATCTGGATTTGCCTCAGTCTGCGAAAAACGAGTTGCTGAAAATGACTCCGGCGAGTTATACCGGAATTGCTACAAAACTGGCTGAAAAGATTTAAGAATAACAACACTTTAAAATTGGAGAGTAAATTATGCGATTTTTCCGTTATTGTGCTGGACTTTTGATCGCCGTTCTGGGATTCGCGGCTATTCCCGCCCATGCAGTTGACGGGACTTCTTTTGAAGTCGGTATGGGTGAACACGTTCAACTATATCGGGTGGGTTTGCAATGGGACTGGAACAAAAAATGGCTCCAGACCGGTGGAATGCATCTGAACGGTTACTGGGACTTGAACCTTGGTTACTGGCACGGTGATCGTTACGAAGATCGCAACGCTTCCCAGAACATCGGTGTAATCGGCATCACTCCTGTATTCCGTTGGGAAAACGATAACAAAAAAGGAATTTATGTTGAAGGCGGTATCGGTGCCAGCCTTTTCTCCAAAACCTACAACAACAACGGCAATCGCATGTCGACAGCCTTTGAATTTGCGGATCACATCGGCGTCGGCTATGTTTTCAACAATAACTTCGATCTTGGTTTGAGACTGCAACATTATTCCAATGCGGGCATCAAAAAACCGAATAGTGGTGAAAACTTCGTTGTTCTTCGCGGTGCTTACCGCTTCTGATCCTTAAAAACATCAGGACAGTTTTTTGAAAACAGATATGTTACCTCGCATTGCTTTTGTCGGCATCGGTTTGATGGGTTTGCCTATGGCAAGCCGTTTGCTCAGGGCTGGATATCCTCTGTCCGCATGGAACCGGACAAAGGAAAAAGCGCTTCCTCTGACTGAGCTGGGTGCCGATGTGGCTGATTCACTCAAAGAAGCCGTCGCTTCTGCCGATATCGTCATTACCATGCTTGAAGCAGGGCCTATCGTCAAAAGAGTGGTTCAAGACATGCTTCCCTCTTTAAAGGCGAGCGCGCTCGTTATCGACATGAGTTCCACCAGACAGTCGGAGGCGAAAGAGGTAGCCGGATTACTGGCCTCACGACAAATCGCCTTTCTTGACGCTCCGGTTTCGGGGGGCGTCGTTGGGGCCGAAGCCGGTACTCTTGCCATCATGGTTGGCGGATCAGAGGACGATTTCAAACGTGCAGAACCGGTATTCAAGGTCATGGGTCGTCCGACGCTTGTCGGCCCGAATGGTGCAGGGCAGGTTGCCAAACTGTGCAATCAGTTGATAGTCGGCGGGACTGTGGCGATCGTTGCTGAAGCCATGTTGCTGGCAGAGGCAGGAGGTGCAGATCCGGCCGCCATGCGCGCCGCTATTCGCGGAGGATTTGCGGAAAGCCGCATTCTTGAAGTCCATGGACAAAGAATGCTGGACCGGAACTTCAAACCGGGAGGCCAGATAAAGAGTCAGGCCAAGGATCACGTCAATATCATGGCGGCGGCAGAAGATGCCGGATTGCAGTTACCGCTGACCGCTCTGGTCGCTGATCTTTTTGACGGCCTGTTGGCTACCCATGAATCGGCTGACCAGGCAGCGGCATTGCTGGCACTCGAAGAGTTGAATAAAGGAATACGGCTTGGGGAAAAGCCGGATCAGTTTTAAACAGATTACAAAACTCTTGATAAAAAGGCACAACATGGCGTTGTGCCTTTTTGTTTTGCCCGCGTGCGTTTGTCTGCTGGTGTAGGTGCTTCTGCAAAAATACAAACGCCCGCGTTAAGCGGGCGTATGAATAAAGGGATAGAAGAGAGGAATCAGGAGCGGGAGCGAGCCTTCTGAGCCATGGACGTATGCTGATTGGCATAAGACTGATGAGCGGCAGCCTCAGCCTCACCGACCTTGACCGGATACCCCATCTTCGAGAGAATCGAACCCAGAGCCGACAGACACAACATCACATTGGCCGAGTTCGCCGTATATCCCATCAGACCGAAACGCCAGACCTTGCCTGCCAACGGTCCCAATCCGGCACCGATTTCAACGTTGAATTCAGACAACAATTTCGATCTGACTTCCGCTTCGTCAATCCCTTCCGGTACCATGATGGTACTGATCTGCGGCAACCTGTCTTTTTCTTCCTTGACCAGAAATTTCAGACCCATGGCTTCAAAGCCGGCTTTCAGGGCCTGATAGTGTCTCTGGTGTCTTGCCCAGGTGTTTTCGATGCCTTCTTCTTTCAGCAGCAACAGGGCTTCGTGCAGGGCGAACAGGCCGTTGATCGGTGCAGTATGGTGATAGGTACGAACGGTGTGACCCCAGTAGTTCAGGATGAGATTCAAATCCATGAACCAGCTCTGGACCTTGTCTTTTCTTCCCGTAACATAGTCGATGACGCGGTCGGAGTAGGTGACCGGGGACAGGCCCGGAGTGCACGACAGACATTTCTGGCTGGCGGAGTAGACGGCGTCCAGATCCCATTCCTTGACTTTCAACGGACAGCCTGCCAGGGAGGTGACGGCGTCGACGATGGTCAGACAGTCGTGTTTGTGAGCGACCTCTGCCAGGGTTTTGGCGTCGGAAACGCAACCGGTGGAGGTTTCGGCATGAACGAACGCGACGATTCTGGCGTCGGGGTTTTTCTTCAATGCGTCTTCCACAGCGTTCGGGTCAACGGGTTCTCCCCACGTGCCTTCGACGATGATCGGGGTGCCTTTGCAGCGTTCGACGTTTTCGATCATGCGACCGCCAAAGACGCCGTTTCTGCAGACGACGACTTTGTCGCCAGGAGCGACCATGTTGACGAAGCAGCTTTCCATGCCAACGGAACCGGGCCCGGAGATCGGGTAGGTCAGCTGGTTGTCTGTCTGGAAGGCATAACGTAACAGGGTTTTGAGTTCGGCCATCATGTCGACGAAGGCCGGATCCATGTATCCGATGACGGGGAGGCTCATTGCGGCCAATACGCGCGGGTTGATGTTGGAGGGGCCCGGGCCCATCAGGACGCGTTGTGGTGGATGGAATGAGCTGATTTTTTTTGCTGCCATGATTTTATGTCTCTATAGGAAATAAAGGGTTTGTCAGGTTTCTTTTTGGGGCCTAACGAGAATTAATGTCCTAGGGCATTATTTTCCCCCATTTTGGGTCTCTTGGGATGCTTTCTGGTTGTCCTGTCCTGTTTGTTGGGACAGGACAGGGGTTTGTGTCGTTTTTTTTTATCGCCGATTCAACAGGATTCCAGTTTGACTTTGCCGTTTTCTTCTTCCATGGTTTTGGCCAGCAGTTTGACCAACGCATAGACGGTGTTGATGTGCGGGGTGGCTGTGTTGGTGATGCGTCCCAGTTCAACAACGGATCCAACGAGGGCGTCGATTTCCGGCGCTCTTCCCGCTTCTACGTCTTGCAGCATGGAGGTTTTGTGTTTGCCGACTTTTTCAGCTCCACGGATTCTCTTTTCCAGTGGAACACGGAATTCGATGCCGAGTTTGTTGGCGATTCTCTGGGCTTCTATCATCATGTCTCCTGCCAGCTCTCTCGATAACGGGAATTGGCAGATGTCGACCAATGTGGAGTGCGACAGGGAGCTGATGGGGTTGAAGGTGAGGTTGCCCCACAGCTTTAACCAGATTTCCGAACGGATGTTTTCCAGAATCGGCGATTTGAAGCCGGCGTTGATGAAGGCTTCGGACACTTTCTGGGCCCGCTCGGTGATGCTTCCGTCGAGTTCGCCGATCGGGAAACGGTCTCCCTCGATGTGCTGGACGACGCCAGGAGCGATCAATGCGGAAGCCGGGTAGACGACGCAACCCAATATGCGGTCTGCCGGAATTTTGGCGCTGATGAGTCCTGTCGGATCGACGCTCTGGACGCGCTTGCCTTCGTGTGGACCTCCGTGTTTGTGGAAGTACCAGAACGGAATGCCGTTTTGCATGGTGACGACGACGGTGTCCGGCCCGAACAGTTTGGGCACGTCTTCCGCTACCGCGTCTACCTGATGGGCTTTCAAGGCCAGAATGACCATGTCTTGCGGACCCGCTTCATCGTAGCTGTTCGTGGCTTTGACGTTTTTTGCGACGTGCTCGGTTCCATCTTCCATTATCAGCTTCATGCCGTTGTTCTTGATGGCCTCGAGGTTGGCTCCCCTCACGATGAAGGTGACGTCTTCTCCCGCTAACGCCAGTTTCACTCCTACGTAGCCTCCTATCGCTCCGGCTCCTATGATCGCAATTTTCATGTTCTTTCCCTTTTAAATATAGTTCCAGCTTCGCGGCTATCGAAATTTTTTTCTTTTATGATCAGGTGGCGTGCGCCCACGCTTTTCCGATAATGCCGTTTACTTATTTTTAATATATTTTCGTTTTTTATGTATGAAGTTCTCGTACATATGAGAAAAACCCATGCCCATCATTCCAGAACCTTGCAGGTAACAAAAGGTTTATTGAACACTGTCTGATAGACAGTGTCGTGGAGGGCGGTTTTATCAAAACCTGACATCGAAATCGAATCAGGTTCAGCCTTCTTAAATTGTGTAACACAAATAATGGAAGGGCTAAATCATGCGCTGGTAGCGCAACAATAGCCCAACCAATTATTTTGTTTTTCAGCTTTTTCGGCCGAAAAATAACTCAAAATCAGAATAATCCGACAATGCGTCCTTCTGCATCTATGTCAATCATAGTGGAAGATGGGACTTTCGGCAAACCCGGCATTAACATAACGTCACCGCACATCATGACAATGAACTCCGCCCCGGCAGCCAGTTGCACTTCACGGATGTTCACAGAATGGCCTGATGGAGCGCCACGCAATGCAGGATCGGTTGCAAAGGAATATTGTGTTTTGGCAACGCAAATAGGGTAATTGCCGTAACCGTCTTCTTCCAGTTTTTTGATTTGAGCCTTGACTTTGCTGTCTGCAACAACATCTCTGGCACCATACAGCTTGGTAGCCAAAGTCGACATTTTATCCCAGAGCGATTCTTTTTCGTCGTAAACGAATTTGAAATTGCTTGGAGTGGTATCGATGACGTTAACGACGGTTTTTGCCAGTTCTTCCGCTCCCTTGCCACCTTCGCTCCAGTGTTTGGAAACGACAATAGGCGCGCCACGGCTGGCCATTTTGTCTTTCAGCAACTGGATTTCAGCTTCTGTATCCAGTGTGAAATGGTTAATGCAGATGACGCAAGGCAAACCGTAGTGATTGCGGATATTGTTGACGTGGCGTTCCAGATGCGCAATGCCTTTTTCAAGCGCTTCCAGATTTTCCTTGCCCAAATCAGGCAGGTTGACACCACCGTGATATTTCAATGCACGAATGGTGACGACAATGACAGCACAGTCAGGGCGCAGGCCGGATTTGCGACAAACGATATCGACAAATTTTTCAGCACCGAGATCAGCGCCGAAACCGCTTTCAGTCACGACATAATCCGCCAGTTTCAATGCCGCTTTTGTCGCGATGACGGAATTGCTGCCCGTAGCGATGTTGGCGAATGGGCCGCCGTGAATCAGGGCCAGATTGTTTTCCAGCGTTTGAACCATGTTAGGCTTGATGGCATCTTTCAGAATGGCAGCCATGGCGCCATGCGCTTTCAGATCACTCGCCAGAACCGGTTTCAGATCGCGGGTATAACCGATAACGATTTTGCCCAGTCTTTCTTTCAGATCCTGCAAACTGTTGGCCAGACAGAGAATTGCCATCACTTCGGACGCGACGGCGATATTGAAGCCGTCAGCACGTGGGTAACCATTTGCAGGCCCACCCAGGCCGACAGTAACACTGCGCAGGGAACGATCGTTCATATCGACAACGCGTTTCCAGACAACACGACGGGCATCGATGCCGAGCTCATTGCCGTGATGAATGTGATTGTCGATCAAGGCAGCCAGAAGGTTGTTGGCCAGTGCAACGGCACTGATGTCGCCGGTGAAATGCAGGTTGATGTCTTCCATTGGAATAACCTGCGAAAAGCCGCCGCCAGCAGCACCGCCTTTCATGCCGAAAACCGGGCCCATGGATGGTTCGCGCAAACAGATAATTGCTTTCTTGCCAATGCGGTTCAGTGCATCGCCCAGACCGATAGTCGTCGTTGTTTTACCTTCGCCTGCCGGGGTCGGATTGATGGCCGTGACCATAACCAGTTTACCGTCCGGCTTGTCCTTCAGAGTGTCAAGGAAATCCAGGGAGATTTTGGCTTTGTAATGACCATACGGTTCCAGGTATTCTTCCTCGATGTCATAGCGTTGAGCAACTTGGCTGATGCGAAGCATTTTCGCACTTTGAGCAATTGCAATATCTGATGTCATGTTTGAGTCTCGCTTTCTCTGCAGGAAAAAAGGTTACAGGAATTCAAAGTTAAAGGCCATTGTAGAATATACAAAGTACGGTTCGCAACTAAAAATGCCTGTCAGAAGCATTTATTCTTCATTATTCTTTTTTTCCCTGTAAAAATGAATAATGTCTGTAGAACAAGAAGCGTTGAAAATAGAGTAAATTCAGCAGAAATGAATCGGGAATAAAGAGAAAAGCCCCTGAATTTTTCTGACAGATTCAAAATACGATTACAATATCGGCGAAGTTCCAATGTCCTGGACATTGACCGGTTAATCTCATCATTTTTTATATTGATATGCTTGATAATCTGACCCAGCGGCTGGCCAAGGTCGTTAAAACCATTCGTGGTGAAGCCCGTTTAACGGAAACCAACACAGCGGAAATGCTTCGCGAAGTCCGCCTGGCCCTTCTTGAAGCCGACGTTGCCTTGCCTGTCGTAAAAAGCTTTATCGGTAAAGTCCGTGAAAAGGCGGTCGGAAAAGAGGTAATGGATTCATTGTCTCCTGGGCAGGCGCTTGTCGGTGTCGTCCAGCAGGAATTGTCACAGATAATGGGCGCCGATCTGGGTGAAAAGGCATCGCAACTGAATTTTGCGACGCAACCCCCGGCGATTATCCTGATGGCAGGTCTGCAAGGGGTGGGTAAAACGACGACCGTCGGTAAATTGGCACGCTATCTGAAACAGGAAAAAAAGAAAAAAGTACTGACTGTTTCAACTGACGTATATCGTCCTGCGGCAATCAAGCAGCTGGAAACGGTATCGGGACAAAGCGGTGTCGATTTTTATGGATCCGATGCTTCCGAACCCATCCAGATTGCAAAAGCGGCACTGGATCATGCCAAACGTCATTTTTACGATGTCCTGATTGTCGATACAGCCGGTCGTCTGGGTATCGATGAGCAGATGATGCAGGAAATCTCCGGATTACACAAAACTCTCTCGCCTATCGAAACCCTGTTTGTTGTCGATGCCATGCTTGGGCAGGATGCCATCAACGTTGCCAAAAGTTTTAACGATGCATTGCCTCTGACAGGGATCGTTTTGACGAAGCTCGATGGCGACTCGCGCGGGGGGGCTGCCTTGTCGGTTCGTCATATTACAGGCAAACCGGTCAAATTCGTCGGCGTTTCTGAAAAACTGGATGGTCTTGAAGAATTCGATCCGGTCCGGATGGCCAATCGCATTCTCGGTATGGGCGACATTCTCGCGCTGGTTGAGGAAGCCCGCAAAAATGTCGATATCAAGGCTGCACAGGCACTGGAAAAGAAACTCAAGGTCGGAGGACGTTTCGATCTCAATGATTTTCTGGCACAGATTGGTCAAATGAAAAATATGGGCGGCTTGTCGAGCATGATGAGCAAAATGCCTGCACAGTTTCAGCAGGCTGCCGCTGGAACGAATATGGATCAGGCTGCAAAGCAGGTTCGAAGAATGGAAGGCATCATCCATTCCATGACACCGCAGGAACGCAGCAAACCTGAAATTATCAAGGCAGTCCGCAAACGTCGAATCGCTGCAGGAGCTGGTGTCCAGGTACAGGATGTCAACCGGCTGTTATCCCAGTTCGAGCAAATGCAATCGATGATGAAAAAAATGAAAGGCGGCGGAATGATGAAAATGATGCGTGGCTTGAAAGGAATGATGCCGGGTATGCGTTAAGCGATTTTAAGGGGTGGAGAACGTCTTTTAAATCAATAAATTGGCGTTTATACCACTAAAAAATTTGGGTTTGATGCATTGCCTGCCATATTAAGAAGCACATTAGCCACACTTTGTTAAAGGATGGGGAAAAAGTGCTTGCATTGTGCCGGATTTAGCACCTATATTTGTTCCTGCAGCAAGTTACATAAATTCCCTTTCGTACTTTGTATATGAGGCATCGTTATGGCAACAACAAAATCTGCAGCAAAACCTAAAAAAGCATCCCCAGCTAAAAAAGCAGAACCAGCCAAAAAAAGTGCTGCGCCTGCCAAAAAAGCTCCCGTAAAGGCGGCTAAAACCGCAGCACCAGCAAAGAAACGTACCCCAAATGCAGCATTCATGAAACCGGTAACTCCTACGGCCATGCTGGCAGCTATTGTGGGTGCAGCGCCTTTGCCGCGTACTGAAGTGACCAAGAAAGTCTGGGATTACATCAAGAAATACAATTTGCAGGACAAGGACAATCGTCGCATGATCAATGCCGACGACAAACTGAAACCGGTTTTCGGTGGTAAAAAACAGGTTTCCATGTTTGAAATGACAAAACTGGTTTCCGCTCAATTGAAATAAGCGTCGACCCGTGTTTGAAAGGCTGGAATGAAGGCCAGTTTCACTGGCATGGCGGGTTTTTTCCGTGCGAAAGAGAATGCTTTTAACGGTGCCATGCAATAACTAACTTGCGTTTCCGGCCAGTTCAATAAAAAAACGCCAGAGCAATCTGGCGTTTTTTATTCTGACCGATGAACCGGCATTCGTTGAATGCCGGTTTGAAAAGCTTCAGGCCATCATTTTTCAGCGGCTACTTTGGCAATGACAAATTGTGCCATGTCTCCAACCGGTATCGCCGTGGCTTCGGTATCCCGTCTTCCCTGATATTCAAGCTTGCCATCTTTCAAGCCGCGGTCGCCGATAACGATCCGGTGAGGTACCCCGATCAGTTCCCAGTCAGAGAACATCACGCCAGGACGTTCACCACGGTCATCCATAATAACGTCGATGCCCGACTGTTTCAGGGATTCGTACAGTTCGTCAGCCGTTTTCTTGACCGCTTCGCTACGATCGTATCCCAACGGACAGAGGACAACTTCAAACGGAGCAATCGACGTCGGCCAGATAATGCCCTTGTCATCATTATTCTGTTCAATAGCCGCACCCACAATACGAGTGACGCCGATTCCATAACAACCCATCTGCATTAACTGGGGTTTTCCGTTTTCGTCGAGATAGCTCGCATTCATATCCTCGGAATAACGCGTTCCCAGCTGGAAGACGTGGCCGACTTCAATACCTCTCTGAATGGCAAGCGTTCCCTTGCCGTCCGGAGATGGGTCGCCTTCGACAACGTTACGAAAGTCAGCGATATTTTCAGGCAATGGCAAGTCGCGTTCCCAGTTGACACCGGTAAAATGCATGTCTTTTTCATTGGCTCCGCAGATGAAGTCACTCATGACAGTCACGGCATGATCGGCATAAAGAGCGATGTCTTCCCGTTTTTCAAGACCGATTGGGCCCAGATAACCTGCTGGACATCCCAGATGGTGAATGATTTCGCTTTCACTGGCAAAACGGAATTCACCGATGATTTTTTGTGTTTTGACTTCATTTAAGTCATGATCGCCGCGCATCAGGATGACGACAAAATGTCCTTTTTCGCCTGCGGCAATATCCGTACGGATCGCGGCGATGACTTTCAGTGATTGGGAAAGTGGCTGGTTCAGGAAATTGGTGACATCTTCACAGGCTTTCTGACCCGGCGTAGCCACTTTTTGCATTGACCGGGTAGCTGCTGCACGCTCTGCAGAAGGAGGAAGTGCAATAGCCGCTTCCATATTGGCGGCGTACTCCGATTCCCTTGAATAAACCAGCGCGTCTTCACCGGTTTCTGCAATAACGTGAAACTCGTGCGAACCCGATCCGCCAATAGCCCCATTGTCTGCGGCGACCGGACGGAATTTAAGGCCGAAGCGGGTAAAGATTTTGACGTAGGCGTCAAACATGATCTGATACGATTTTTTCAACCCGTCAACATCGCGATCGAAAGAGTACGCATCTTTCATCGTGAATTCACGGCCGCGCATCAAACCGAAACGCGGGCGTCGTTCATCACGGAATTTCGTCTGTATATGATAAAAATTGATCGGCAACTGTCGATAGGATTTGATGACATTACGTGCGATGTCGGTAATCACTTCTTCCGAAGTCGGCTGGATAATGAAATCACGGTCGTGTCTGTCCTTGATGCGCAGGAGTTCCGGGCCGTATTTCTGCCAGCGTCCGGTTTCCTGCCAGAGTTCTGCCGGCTGGACGAGAGGCATCAGCAATTCGACAGCTCCGGCGCGATTCATTTCTTCCCGGATGATATTTTCGATTTTGTGAATGACACGCAAACCCATTGGCATATAGGCGTAGATACCGGACCCAAGACGTCGGATCATGCCGGTTCTGACCATGAGTTTATGACTGATAATTTCAGCGTCCGCTGGAGCCTCTTTCAGAGTAGAGATAAAAAATTGTGATGCGCGCATGAGAGTGAATTCTTTTCTTGACATAACAGGGTTATAATTCCTGTAATTTTAAAGGATTGGCTGGCAGATGCGTTCACAGTTTGTCTAATCAGGCAAAATAGATGTTTGTTTTGTTGTAACTATCGTAAAGAGTTTTGCCGATGACAAAAGATCAAACTGGTGAAATGACAATCTGCAGAGACATTGAGGTGAAAAATGTTGGACCGAGAAGGTTACCGCCCCAACGTCGGTATTATTCTGCTTAACACCAATAATGAAGTCTGGTGGGGTAAAAGGGTACGGGAACATTCCTGGCAATTTCCACAGGGTGGCATCAAGTATGGCGAAACACCGGAACAGGCCATGTACCGTGAATTGCAGGAAGAAACCGGTTTGCGGCAGGAACATGTCAAGGTTGTCGGGCGAACCCGAAACTGGCTGCGTTATGAGGTGCCACCTCATTTCATCCGTCGGGAAATCAGGGGGCATTATCGCGGGCAAAAACAAATCTGGTTTTTGTTGCGGATGATTGGTCGCGACAGTGATATCAATCTCAGAATAACGAATACGCCCGAATTCGACGCATGGCGCTGGCACCAGTATTGGGTACCGCTGGATGTCGTGATCGAGTTCAAGCGAGACGTTTATCTGAAGGCATTACAGGAATTGTCCCGTTTTCTGAACCCGGCGCCAAAACCTGATAACCAGAATTATTTCAGGATTTACACTCCCCAATCCGGTATTCCTGTAAAAGACAGGAACACCGGAGAAGGAGTAAAAGAAAATGGAGCCGTTAAAGATGGTGGAACGGATACAAAATAGATTCTTTGTCTGTCTGAAAATATTGGCCAGAATGTTGCTGGCAGCGATGATTGTCTCTGCCAGCATTCATGCCGCGCATGCTGAAATCTTTTTTGGCGAGCGTGGTCTTGACGAAGATGAAGAAGAGGCGCCAAAAGTAAAAAAGGAAATGCCCCTTGTCCTTCCTGCCTTTCCAAAAGAAGAAAATCTTTTGCCTTTCGAAGTCAGTCCTACCCAGACACAGGAATTTTTTATCGACAGTAATTCCCTGACTGTCGGAGAAGATGAAATCCGTTACACGATGGTTTCAAAAAGCCGTGCCGGAGCTGTCAATATCACCTATGAAGGCATGAAGTGCGCAACGTTTGAAATCAAAAGATATGCTTACGGTTCAAAAGACGGCAAGTGGACGGTATCCAAACATGCCGTTTGGCGTGACATTCAATTTTATTCATCCAACAGGCCACACGGCGCATTGGCCCAGGATTATTTTTGTGAAGAAAAAGCCATTGCCGGCAAGAAGGAAGATATGATTTTCCGGATCAAATACAACCGTTCCATCAAGAATAAGAACACCTGGCGTGTCGATGGGATGTAATCACTGGGTCAAAGAACAATCATATTGTCCCGGTGTATGAGTTCGGGCGCACCATCATAACCGAGTATAGTCATGAAGTCTGATGACTTGTGCCGCAAAATCAGCAGGGCTTCTGCGCTGGAATAATTGGAAAGGCCTCGTGCGATTTCCCTGCCGGATTCATCCAGACAGGAAATGATTTCACCACGGCCGAATTCGCCTTTAATACGTGTTACCCCGATCGGCAAAAGAGATTTTCCTTCGTGGATGACTTTCTGGACTGCGCCTGAATCGAGAATGGCGCTTCCTGCTGTTTGCAAATGATCGGCCATCCATTGTTTGCGGGCTTGCAAATGGCTATTGGGTGCGACAAGTTGCGTACCGATCAGTTCGCCATTCGCCAGACGGATAAGAGCGTCATTTTCACGACCCCAGGCGATAACAGTATGGGCACCCGAGCTTGAAGCCCGTTTGGCGGCCAATATTTTAGTCAACATGCCGCCACGGCCAATGCTGCTACCCGCACCGCCTGCCATTTCCTCCAGTTTCGGATCGCCCGCCTGCGCAACCGTCACGAATTTTGCGTCGGGATTTTTGCGGGGATCAGCAGTAAACAGGCCTTTCTGATCAGTCAGGATGATTAAGGCGTCCGCCTCGATCAAATTGGCGACAAGCGCTCCCAGCGTATCGTTGTCACCGAATTTGATTTCATCGGTTACAACGGTATCGTTTTCATTGATGATCGGAATGACGCCCAGACGAAGCAACGTGAACAGGGTCGAGCGTGCATTCAGGTAACGTTCGCGATCGGCCAGGTCGGCATGCGTCAGCAAAACCTGTGCAGTTTGCAATCCATGACTCTGAAAGCTGGTTTGGTAAATCTGCGCCAGTCCCATCTGGCCGACTGCCGCACAGGCCTGCAATTCATGAATATCGCTGGGGCGTTTTTCAAAACCCAGCTGAAGCATCCCTTCGGCAATGGCCCCGGAACTGACCAGAATAACTTCTTTTCCCTGTAGTCGCAATCTGGCGATCTGGTCAGACCACTTCGATATGGCTGCATGATCAAGACCGTGTCCGTCGTTGGTGACAAGAGAAGAACCGACCTTGATAATGAGGCGCTGGGCGTTTTGTATGACCGAATTCATGATGGCAGAGTCAAGTTTTAATCGATGGATTTGAAACGTGGATCGTCCGCATCAATAGAGTCGATCTTGCGGGCTTCTTCAATGATATCCGTTTTGTTCGCCTGTTTTTCTTCCTGACGCAATTCTTCGAAATAACGGTAAATGGCATCCGTCAGTTCCGAGCATCCTGTTTTGGTGTAGGCGGAAATTTCAAAGACAGGACCTTTGTATTTCAGCTTTTTGACAAGATCCTTTACCCGTTTTGCGCGTTCATTTTCAGGTACCAGATCGAGTTTGTTCAAAACCAGCCAGCGGGGTTTTTGTGCCAGTTCAGGATCGTATTTCTCAAGTTCGGCAATGAGCGCCTTTGCATTATGAACCGGATCGGCTTCATCGAAAGGAGAAATGTCGATCATATGCAGCAACAGGCGAGTGCGTTGCAAGTGTCTTAGAAACTGATGTCCCAGACCGGCGCCTTCTGCGGCACCTTCGATCAGACCGGGGATATCGGCGATAACGAAACTTTTTTCAGCGCCGACACGAACGACGCCCAGATTTGGCTGCAAGGTCGTGAATGGATAGTCGGCAATTTTCGGGCGTGCGTTGGAAACAGCAGAAATGAAAGTGGACTTGCCTGCGTTTGGCATTCCCAACAGGCCAACATCTGCCAATACTTTCAATTCCAGCTGAAGTTCAAAACGTTCGCCTGTTTTGCCTTCTGTCCTTTGGCGTGGCGCGCGATTGGTCGAGCTTTTGAAATGGATATTGCCCCATCCACCTTCGCCACCTTGTGCCAGCAATTGTTTCTGGCCGTTTTCAACTAAATCGGCAATGACTGCGCCGGTGTTGCGATCAGTAATGATCGTTCCGACAGGCATATGGAGAACAATGTCATCCGCTCCCTTGCCGTAACAATCGGAACCACGACCGTTTTCACCATTTTTGGCGCGGTACATCTTGGTGTAGTGATAATCGATCAGGGTGTTCACGTTATTGTCGGCAACGACCCATATACTTCCGCCTTTCCCGCCATCGCCGCCGTCAGGGCCGCCAAATGGTTTGAATTTTTCGCGGTTGAACGAAGCGACGCCATTGCCTCCGTTACCGGCGATTACCTCGATTCGTGCTTCGTCAATAAATTTCATAGAGTCGTCCGATCAATATGAAAAGGCTCTGCCATCGGCAGAGCCCTCTCGTGTCTGAAAAGGCTCGCATGAATCAAGCCTGTAAACAGTTTTTATGCAGCGGCTGCTGGAACAACCATTGCAAAATGTTTGTTGGCTTCGCCCTTGCGAACGAATTTGACCGTACCGTTTACCAAAGCAAACAGGGTGTGGTCTTTGCCCATGCCGACGTTTTCGCCGGGATGGATAGTGGTGCCGCGTTGACGCATGATGATGCTGCCAGCGTTAATGGCCTGTCCACCGTAAACTTTTACGCCCAGTCGTTTCGATTCCGATTCACGACCATTGCGGGTGGTACCGCCGCCTTTTTTATGTGCCATTTTAAAACTCCAGTATAAATTCTTTATGACCTGATTCAAACAATGAATCAAGGCCGGTATCAAGCATTGATCGAAACGATTTGCAGTTCAGTATAATTCTGGCGATGGCCCTGACGCTTCTGGTAATGTTTGCGACGGCGCATCTTGAAAATCTTGACCTTGTCGTGGCGACCTTGTGCTACAACCGTAGCCTGAACCTTGGCACCGTCAACCAGTGGAGCGCCGAAGCGAATGGATTCGCCTTCGCCTACTGCCAGAACCTGATCGAGAGTGATTTCGGAACCAATGTCTGCCGGTATCTGTTCTACTTTATATTTTTTGCCAGCGACAACTTTATATTGTTTGCCACCGGTTTTTATGACCGCGTACATGGAAACTCCATCAATAAATGTGTAAAAAATCCTGAAAACTCAGGGGTGAAACTGGAAAACGTCAAATTATACAGTGGCTTGGAGCCTCCGTCAAAGGAATTTGGCGGTTTGATGTTTATTTAACTCATTAAAAATAAAGAGATAAGCAAGTATATCAACTATAGTTGAGCGCTATAATGCCGCAACATGAATTTGCTTAGAACATTGTTGACCATTTCGGGCATGACCATGCTTTCGCGCATAACCGGTTTGTTGCGGGAGCTGTTGATTGCACGCGCTTTTGGCGCATCGGGTTTTACCGATGCGTTTTTCGTCGCATTCAGGATACCGAATTTGTTAAGACGCCTTTTTGCGGAGGGCGCCTTTTCGCAGGCATTCGTTCCCATTCTGGCTGAATACGCCAATAAAAAAGGAACAGACCCGGCAAAAGAGCTGATCGATAAAGTGGCGACAGCGCTTATGTGGACGCTGCTTTTGATCACGGTTGTCGGAATTCTTGCCGCTCCGGCTGTCGTTTATCTGGTTGCGACAGGTCTGGATGGCAATTCCGAAATTTTCGGACTATCCGTGTTGATGACGCGGATTATGTTTCCCTACATTCTCTTTATGTCGATGGTCGCTCTGGCAGGCGGCATTTTAAATACCTGGCGTGAATTTCGTATTCCGGCCATCACGCCAGTGCTGTTGAACGTATCGTTCATTATCGCTTCCCTGTTTGTCGCCCCTTATTTGTCACAACCTGTTCTGGCATTGGCAGGAGCCGTGTTTATCGGCGGTCTGCTGCAGCTGGCAATCCAGATTCCGGCATTGAAGAAAATCGGCATGTTGCCTCGCATTTCCTTCAATATTGTCGGGGTTTTCAGCGATGCGGGTGTCCAGCGCATCATCAGACAGATGATCCCGGCCGTTTTCGCCGTCTCGGTCGCGCAGGTCAGTCTGATGATCAATACCAATATCGCATCGAGACTGGTTCATGGCAGCGTGTCATGGATTTCGTATGCAGACCGCCTGATGGAATTTCCCAATGCCTTGCTGGGCATCGCCTTGGGTACGATATTATTGCCAAGCCTTTCAAAGGCGCACGCCAATAATGACGATAAAGAATATTCTTCCCTTATGGATTGGGGGCTTCGGCTGACGTTTTTGCTGGCAATGCCGGCATCGATCCTCTTGATGACGCTGGCTGTTCCGTTTACGGCGACCCTGTTCAATTACGGGAAATTCAATGCGGTGGACGTTAACATGACAGCTTACGCAGTCATTGCCTATGGGGTCGGTTTGATTGGCCTGATAGTCGTACGGATTCTCGCGCCGGGTTTTTATGCCAAACAGGATATCAGGACGCCCGTTAAAATTGCCGTATTCGTCCTGATTCTGACGCAGCTGATGAACCTGTTTTTTGTGCCGATTTTTGCTCATGCCGGTCTTGCGCTGTCTATCGGAATTGGAGCCTGTGGTAACGCAGCCATTCTGTTTTATATGCTCAGAAAGAAAGGGATTTACCAGCCTGAAAAGGGATGGAAAATCTTCTTTCTGAAGCTGGCTGTAGCGCTGGTTCTGCTGGCAGTTGTATCCATCTGGTCGGCCAGCTATTTCGACTGGATCGGGATGCAGGCACACCCGCTTTACAGAATGGGTGCGCTTGCTATCGTGATGATTGTATGTGGGGTCGTTTATTTCGGCGCACTCTTGCTGCTCGGTTTCCGGATACGGCATTTTCGCCGGATTGCCCAATAGCTTCTTCAATCTTTCGTTTTGGCTTCGAGTTCTTCCCAGCGGACCATGCAATTCATCAGCTCTTCCTCGATTTCGACAAAACGCTGGTTAAGGCGTTTACCTTCAGACGCATCTTTTTTATAAAGCTCCGGGTCGTTCAGGCGTGTGGAAATCTGGTCTTGTTCATTTTCAAGCGCTGAAATTTTACCGGGAAGCTCATCCAGTTCCCGCTGATCCTTGTAACTCAGTTTTTTTCGTCTTGCCGTGCCTGACATTTCTTTTTTTGCCTCGGGGGCAGGTGGTTCTTTTTCCGTTGTTTTTTTCACAGATTCGTCAACGAGCGGGGCAGGACGTTGTTTTTCCCAGTCGCTATAACCGCCGATATATTCGCGCCAGATACCGTTTCCTTCAGCTGCAATAACCTGTGTGACGACATTGTCGAGAAAGGCGCGGTCATGGCTGACAAGGAAAACCGTTCCGCTGTATTCTTCCAGCAGTTCTTCCAGCAATTCAAGTGTATCGATATCAAGGTCGTTTGTAGGTTCATCCAGAACCAGAACGTTGGCAGGACGCGCGAAAAGACGAGCCAGCAAAAGCCGGTTTCTTTCTCCTCCCGACAGGGATTTGACCGGCGATCTCGCGCGTTCAGGTGTGAAGAGAAAATCGGAAAGATAACTCATGACGTGTTTTTTCTGCTCGCCGATTTGCACCCATTCACTGCCGGGCGAAATGGTGTCGATCAGACTGGCTTCATCATCCAGTTGTGCGCGCATCTGGTCGAAATAAGCGACTTGAAGCTTTGTGCCAAGCCGGATATTGCCTGAATCGGGAGCAAGTTCTCCGAGAATCATTTTCAGAAGAGTTGTTTTGCCGATGCCGTTGGGACCGATAATGCCGATCTTGTCGCCACGAAGAATCGTTTCGGAAAACGCTTTCACAATAGTCTTGTCTCCGAATGATTTCGACACATCCGTCAGTTCGGTAACCAGTTTCCCGGAACGTTCGCCAAGGGACACGTCCATCTTTACTTGTCCCTGATGTTCCCGGCGGCCAGAGCGGGTAAGTCGCAGGGCTTCCAACCTGCGGACACGTCCTTCGTTGCGGGTACGGCGCGCTTCCACGCCTTTTCTGATCCAGACTTCTTCCTGTGCCAGAAATTTGTCGAATTTGGCATTTTCCACTTCTTCGACTGCAAGCTGTTCCGCTTTTGTGGTTTTGTAACTGCTGAAATTACCCGGAAACGACAAAAGCTTTCCACGGTCAAGTTCTACAATTCGGGTCGCAATATGATCCAGAAAGCGGCGGTCATGCGTAATGAAAATAAGGCTGCCGCGAAATTCTTTCAACAATTCTTCAAGCCAGAGAATGGATTCAAAATCGAGATGATTGGTCGGTTCGTCCAGTATGAGAACGTCGGGTGAGCTGACAAGGCCTTGAGCCAGCGCGACTCTTTTGTGCAAGCCGCCCGAAAGAGTGCCGACTTTATCTGTTCTGTTTAAGGAAAGGCGGTTTAAAATGGTTTCAACCCGGTTATTCAGATTCCATGCATCAGCAGCGTCAAGACGGGTTTGCAATTCATGAAGTCGTTCAAGTGTCCTTGAATCGTCATTCTGGCCGAGTGTCGCGGTCAATGTTTCATAATCTGCCAGCAGTTTCTGAACGTCGGACAATCCGGAGGCAACGGCTTCATAAACGGTTTGTTCCGGCGGAAAATATGGTTCCTGCTCCACGTAGGCTATTTGCAAACCGTTTTGTACCTGTAAAATGCCATCGTCAAGGTGCGCTTTTGCTGCGAGTATCTGAAGCAATGAGGATTTACCCGTGCCATTGCGTCCGATCAGGCCGACTTTCTCGCCTTCTTCAAGAGAAAATTCCGCATGATCCAGCATGGGAAAATGACCGAAAGCGAGTTGAGCGTCTGAGAGCGTAATAAGAGCCATAGTGAATTAAACGGTAATCGTGCGAATGGGTGAGAACGGTATTGTAACGGCAAGTATTTTGCAGATATAGTCCGGAAAATTATTTGCGTGGGTCAATATGCGTCATAACACTCCGGGACACGGGCGTTTACTGTCCTGTTGAAAAGCATTTGAGATGTTTAGTGGTTACCGCTTGAATGCATGAACGATAGAGTGATATCAAACACAGGTGCAGATTGGCGCGGATGATTGGTATCCCCGGCCGGAATCGAACCGACATCTAATTCTTAGGAGGAACTCGTTCTATCCATTGAACTACGGGGACACCGAACTAGCAACTATAGCATCAGAAAAGGTTTGCAGACAATGAGTTTGATAAACGGCGTTTGAAATTTTTAAAAACAAATTTTTTTTCAATTCTTTGCTGCATCAAAATCAACATCTGTTTGGGCATATAAATACTAACTGTTCTGATTCAATTGAAACCGGCTCAGAAGAGACAAGCAGCAGGCTAATGAATAATTTTCTTTTTTGTATCATCAATCAATACCGATATCCATCCCTCGACATTTTTATGAATGTCGGAACGGTGCTGGGCAATTTTTTCAATATGTTCTGGGTGCTTCCTCTTTTTCTCGTGGCCGGACTGTTTTTTCCGATGCGGAAAATAGCCATTCCCGGATTCAGAAAAATACAGATATCCGAAATAGTGTTTTTGCTTTTGGTCGGCTATATCATCACGGGCATCCTTGTAACAGTCCTGAAGTTCGGATTGCATATGCCGAGACCTTCAGTTGTCTTCGGTTCATATGTCGTTCATTCATGGGAAATACCGGATTCACCATACAGTTTTCCAAGTGGCCATTCGGCTTTCGCCATGCTGATAGCCGCCACATTCTGGATGAGAACGAACAAGATCATGCTGAAAGCAATTCTGCTCATATATATAGTGTGGGTCGGACTGTCGCGGATCAATCTGGGAATGCATTTCCCGTTTGACGTTGTGTCAGGATTCGCTATCGGAGCATTCAGTGCGTGGCTGGCAAACAACGTTCTTTTCAGTCTGAAAAAACGTTATCTGTGATAAAAGAAGAAAATCCGTGTCATCAGTCAGCTGACTTTTTGCTCCCTGATCTTTGCTGAGCAAGATGAGATGTCCTTCCTCTGTGGCAATCAGGAATATATTGACGGCACGTGTTTTCCCTACTTCCGGTGTGCCAGACATCTCCAAAGATCTCATGTGGTTTTGGAATCCATTTTTGCCGCCGGTATCCCGGCTATTCCTTACTTTTCCAAATTGGGTGTAATGCAATGAATCTATGGTTTTTAATGCTGTATGGACAATTTTCCGGCAGTGAAATTTTCAGATGCATTTCATTTGTATTCAGGCGGATTTGTTTAAATTGACCTGAATCAATATTGCCGGATTGATCTAGGTCAATGAAGTCAAATTGACTTATGTCAATGGTGCCAAATTGACCTAGGTCAACGGGATTTTTAAAGGGTATGCGGCATACTCGGAATTGACGTTAAACAACGTTTATCAAAACCAACCAAAGAAAGGTATTACTCATGAGTAACGACGACAATGTAGAGTTGACTGATGGCTTTCATGTTTTGATCGATGCCCTGAAAATGAATGACATCGATACCATGTATGGTGTTGTCGGCATTCCTATCACGAACCTGGCTCGTATGTGGCAAGATGACGGTCAGCGTTTTTACAGCTTCCGTCACGAACAACACGCAGGTTATGCAGCTTCTATCGCCGGTTACATCGAAGGAAAACCTGGCGTTTGCTTGACCGTTTCCGCCCCTGGCTTCCTGAACGGCGTGACTTCCCTGGCTCATGCAACCACCAACTGCTTCCCAATGATCCTGTTGAGCGGTTCCAGTGAACGTGAAATCGTCGATTTGCAACAGGGCGATTACGAAGAAATGGATCAGATGAATGTTGCACGTCCACACTGCAAAGCTTCTTTCCGTATCAACAGCATCAAAGACATTCCAATCGGTATCGCTCGTGCAGTTCGCACCGCTGTATCCGGACGTCCAGGTGGTGTTTACGTTGACTTGCCAGCAAAACTGTTCGGTCAGACCATTTCTGTAGAAGAAGCTAACAAACTGCTCTTCAAACCAATCGATCCAGCTCCGGCACAGATTCCTGCTGAAGACGCTATCGCTCGCGCTGCTGACCTGATCAAGAACGCCAAACGTCCAGTTATCATGCTGGGTAAAGGCGCTGCATACGCACAATGCGACGACGAAATCCGCGCACTGGTTGAAGAAACCGGCATCCCATTCCTGCCAATGGGTATGGCTAAAGGCCTGCTGCCTGACAACCATCCACAATCCGCTGCTGCAACCCGTGCTTTCGCACTGGCACAGTGTGACGTTTGCGTACTGATCGGCGCTCGTCTGAACTGGCTGATGCAGCACGGTAAAGGCAAAACCTGGGGCGACGAACTGAAGAAATACGTTCAGATCGACATCCAGGCTAACGAAATGGACAGCAACCAGCCTATCGCTGCACCAGTTGTTGGTGACATCAAGTCCGCCGTTTCCCTGCTCCGCAAAGCACTGAAAGGCGCTCCAAAAGCTGACGCTGAATGGACCGGCGCTCTGAAAGCCAAAGTTGACGGCAACAAAGCCAAACTGGCTGGCAAGATGACTGCCGAAACCCCATCCGGAATGATGAACTACTCCAATTCCCTGGGCGTTGTTCGTGACTTCATGCTGGCAAATCCGGATATTTCCCTGGTTAACGAAGGCGCTAATGCACTCGACAACACTCGTATGATTGTTGACATGCTGAAACCACGCAAACGTCTTGACTCCGGTACCTGGGGTGTTATGGGTATTGGTATGGGCTACTGCGTTGCTGCAGCTGCTGTTACCGGCAAACCGGTTATCGCTGTTGAAGGCGATAGCGCATTCGGTTTCTCCGGTATGGAACTGGAAACCATCTGCCGTTACAACCTGCCAGTTACCGTTATCATCATGAACAATGGTGGTATCTATAAAGGTAACGAAGCAGATCCACAACCAGGCGTTATCTCCTGTACCCGTCTGACCCGTGGTCGTTACGACATGATGATGGAAGCATTTGGCGGTAAAGGTTATGTTGCCAATACTCCAGCAGAACTGAAAGCTGCTCTGGAAGAAGCTGTTGCTTCCGGCAAACCATGCCTGATCAACGCGATGATCGATCCAGACGCTGGTGTCGAATCTGGCCGTATCAAGAGCCTGAACGTTGTAAGTAAAGTTGGCAAGAAATAATTAGCCCAACTTTGATGACCGGTTACGACCGGTCACATAAAGTGTTCGAATGCCCTTCAAGTTTACTTGAAGGGCATTTTTTTACCTTGCAGTTTATAAACAGGAAAAATTGAAGTATTCAGAGCGGAAAAGCAGATTTAAGCCACGAGAAACATTCTTTTTTATTGAAAATTGCCATAAACACATTTTTAAAGCTGGCTTTTTTTTCCATGAAACGGGATAATCAAACCGTTTCGAATGTTGTCCGGATCATCGGTCAAATCATGCTTCTTAAACGAAAGTCTATTGAAAAGGAAGAGTCACTCCGACCTCCTGTCGATGGAATCAAAAAAACCAGGACGCGTAAAATCAGATACGCCCCAGTTACCCTTTCAGAACAAGGTGGCGTGCGCTATCTCCATTTCGGAACTGAATGGATTCAGGGTGCCATGCGTTTGAGAAAACCGAACTGGCTCGAGCTGGAATACAGCCGGAAAATGATGGCATGGCTGCTTTTCAATCTGAATCCCCGTTCTATTGCACAACTGGGTCTGGGTGCCGGTTCATTAACCAAATTCTGTTATCACGAGTTTCCCGATAGTATCGTTACAGCCGTTGAATTGAATCCGGATGTGATCGCTGTTGCCCATTCCATGTTCGCTGTACCTGAACCCGATGAAAGATTGGGTATTTTGGAAATGGATGCCATGAACTTCGTGCAAGATGAGCACAATTTCAATCATTTTGACGTTTTGCATGTTGATTTATACGATGCAACGGCAAAAGGCCCTGTTCTTGATACACCTGAGTTCTATGCGGCATGCAAGCAATGTCTCGTTTTTAATGGAATGATGACAGTCAATTTGTTTGGCGATCATCCCAGTTATGAGAAAAATATAGACGCCATGAAGAAAACATTTGCGGAGGTCATTTGCCTGTCACCAAGCAAGGAAGGCAATGTCGTCGCGCTTGCTTTCAGGAAAAAACCCGAATTGAAGATTGACGATTTGAACGCCCGCGCTGTGCAAATCAGCGAAAAGTATGGTTTGGACGCGAAAAAGTGGTTAAAAGATTTGAAAAATAGCCTGATGTGATTAAACCTGCCGATAACGATTTCTAAATTTCAAGAGAGCCGACATGCCAGATAAATTTAATGAATACGATCCACTGGATATTGAACTAAAACAACTGTTTGAGCGCAATAAAGAATGGGCAGCTCAAATGGTTGAAGACGATCCTGCCTATTTTTCACGTCTGGTAACACAACAGTTGCCAAAATATTTCTGGATCGGTTGTTCAGACAGTCGTGTTCCTTCGACCCAGATTACCAATCTGCTGCCGGGTGATATTTTCGTTCATCGAAATGTGGCCAATGTCGTGTCATATACCGATCTCTCCTGTCTCTCCGTTATGCAATTTGCAGTGGATGTCGTCAGGGTTCGCCATATTATGGTGACAGGCCATTATGATTGTTCGGGTGTTCACGTTGCCATGATGCGTCAGCGTGTCGGTCTGGCTGACAACTGGTTGCGTCATGTTCAGGACGTTCATCAAAAACATGAAAAATACCTTGGCGATACCTTGCCTCCAAGGGTGAAATACGATCGCCTGTGTGAGTTGAACGTTATCGAATCGGTTGCCAATGTTTGCCAGACGACTATTGTTCAGGACGCATGGAATCGCGGTCAGCAACTGACCGTCCACGGTTGGGTTTATGGCGTTCATGACGGCCTGATCCGTGATCTGGGCATGACAATCAGCTCAATGGAAGAATTGCATGCCAAAAAAGCGGAAAGTCTTGCCCATTACGAAACCGACCCTCCAAAAGAGCGGCCAATCGGTATGCCTTGAGATAGCGTCGGGTAGTTAATCCACTCCCACCATGACTGAATCAGCTTTAATAAGCGCGTATGCCGGTTTTCCTATAGCCAGTTGCAGTCGTTTGACCGAAGATGTCGTGATTTGAGCTGTGATCATGATTTCCGGCGCGATTTCGATTTGAACTTCTGAATTGATTGGGCCTTCCTTGATAGATCGAACGATACCTTCGAGCTGATTGCGTGCACTGATTTGCATGGCGTTCTCCTGTATTTGACTGTAAGCGTTTCCTGATTTAGATGAGGATGTAAAGCGATTATTCAAGAGGCCGAATTGGACACAAAGAAAGAAGTCAGATGAATTTCAGAAATAGATAAAGCCGACATGATGTCGGCTTTATTTATTTTTTTTCATGTCAGAAACAATGTTCTTCTGCAGGGAATGTTCCATCCTTTACAGCGGCGACATACGCCTTGATGGCGCCTTCGATGGTCGTTTGCCCTTCCATGAAATTACGGACAAATCGCGCTTTTTTACCGGGATAAACGTTCAGCATATCGTGCATGACCAGAACTTGACCTGAACAATCAGGCCCGGCGCCAATACCGATGGTTGGAACCGATATGGCCTCGGTTACTCTTTTGCCCAATTGAGAAGGAATCGCTTCAAGAACGAAAATACTGGCACCCGCGTCCTGAAGAATCTTTGCGTCTTCAATAATACGTTCCGCATCTTCCTCGGTTTTGCCCTGTACGCGATATCCGCCGAACTGGTGCACCGACTGGGGAGTCAGGCCAAGGTGGCCGCATACCGGAATAGCACGTTCAGTCAAAAAGCGTATCGTATCCTCCAGCCATCTGCCGCCTTCGATTTTGACCATATGGGCACCGGCCTTGATCAGTTCAGCCGCATTTTCATAGGCGGCTTCCGGAGTGGGATACGTGCCGAAAGGCATATCGGCCACGATCATGGCCGTTTTATTGCCATTTGCAACACATTCGGTGTGATAGGCGACTTCTTCTATGGAAACCGGAAGCGTTGAATCCTTGCCCTGACAGACCATGCCAAGCGAATCGCCGATCAGGAGAATTTCCACCCCGCAGAGATCCATCAGCGATGCAAAACTGGCATCGTAACAAGTCAGCATTGTGATTTTTTCCTGTTTTTTGTAAAGAGCCGCCAGCGTATTGCCTGTAACGGTTTTGCGTTCCTGAAGATAGCTTGCCATATCGAATCCTTATTAAAACTAAAACATGGTGGCGTACCGCTTGTAAAACGTAACCATATCCTGTTGTTTTGTGATCTGTCACGATGTCATGTCAATTATGAGCGAAATATGAAATAAACCGCTCCGACAAGGCATAAGGCGGCCCAGACATAATCCAGTTTGAAAGGCTGATCCATGTAATAAACGGCAAACGGGACAAAGATGCTTAAGGTAATGACTTCCTGAAGAATTTTCAGCTGGGCCAGACTGAACTGGGAAAAACCGATACGGTTGGCCGGAACCTGAAGCAGATATTCGAACAGGGCGATTCCCCAACTGATCAGGGCGGCAACCAGCCAGGATCTTGAAGAAAGATTCCTTAAATGGCCGTACCAGGCAAACGTCATGAACACGTTTGACAGAACGAGCAATCCGGCGGTTTGCAGAAAAACGGGAATATGAAACATGACAAACTCCTGAAAGTACTTATGCCGTCACACGTTTGATTTTTTGATGGGCGAGATGCCTGATAAGCGTATCGAGTGAATCTTTTCCGGGAATATTCAAATCCGGTGCAATTTCATGAAGCGGTACCAGAACGAAAGCGCGTTCCGTCATGCGGGGATGTGGGATGCAGAGGCGCTCTGTCTGGATACAGTCCGAATCGTAAAGAAGGATATCCATATCCAGTGTTCTCGGCGCATTTCGGAAAGGGCGCTCGCGGCCGAAAAGGGTTTCAATACGCCATAATTCTTCAAGAAGCGTCAAGGCATCGAGTTCTGTTTTCAATCGGACAACGGCATTGATGTAATCGTCACCGGACGCATCCACCGGTGCGGTCTGGTACAAGGACGAAGATGCCTCCACGCTGGTTTTCGGGATTTTTCGCAGAAGATCAATGGCCTGTTGCGTATTTTGAAGGGCGTTCCCCAAATTCGAACCGATGCCGATATAAGCTGTATGACTCATCATCCGGGTGGTTATTCCGTTTTTTCAATAATATCTTGTGTTTCAGAAGCTGTTTTAGCTGACGATTTTTTGCGATGTCTATGTCCTGAACGTCTTGAACGTTTTTTGGCCTGACTTCCTGCAGGAGCCCTTTTCATCTGCGTATCGATCATTTCCTGCCGGCGATCGCCTGACGCGTCGATAAACTCGGTCCACCATTGGCCCAGTTCAGCTTCGAGTTCACCGGCTTCACAACGGATCAGCATAAAGTCGTAAGCGGCACGGAAACGCTCGTTTTCGAGCAAACGGTAAGGGGATTTGCCTGTCCTGCGTTCCAGTCTCGGCTGTAAAAGCCAGATATCCCGCATATCGGTTGCAATGCGGCGCTGGATAGCCAGTTTTTCCGTTTGAACGTCGAGTACATCGCTGGAAGCGGCTACCAGTGCAGGGATAGGATGTTCGCCCTTTGCACGATACTCGGCCCATTTTTCTTCAACCTGGGTCCAAAGCAATGTCGCGAATAAAAATCCCGGTGAAATGCGCTTGTTTTGCCTGATACGCTGGTCGGTTTTTTCAAGAGAAAGTTCGATAAAATGAGCCGCCTCTGGCTGTTCGAGAGCCACATCCAGCAAAGGAAGCAAGCCCTGATGCAATCCTCTGGCGCGTAATTCCTTCAGGCAGGACATCGAATGTCCGCTCATCAGCAATTTCAGCATCTCGTCGAAGAGGCGTGCGGAGGGGACATTGTTCATCAACGGTGCAAGTGCGGCGATCGGTGCGCCGGTTGTCTTGTCTATGGAAAAACCCAGTTTGGCAGCGAATCTGACGATACGCAGCATACGCACAGGATCTTCCCTGTACCTTTGTTCCGGATTGCCGATCACTCTCAGCGTTTTGCTGCGAAGATCCTTGATCCCACCGTGATAATCGAGCAATACCTGATTGGCTGGATTGTAGTACATGGCATTGATCGTAAAATCGCGTCTGGCCGCATCTTCGGATTGGGTTCCGAAATTATTGTCGCGAAGCAGTCTGCCAGACTCATCCTTGATGGCGGGTTTGTCGGAAGCTCCCCGAAATGTCGTGACCTCGATCAGATCCTGACCGAACATGACGTGAACGATCTGGAAACGGCGACCGATCAGGAATGCACGCTTGAAAAGGCGTTTGACCTGTTCAGGTGTTGCATTGGTGGCGACATCGAAATCCTTGGGCTTCAAGCCAAGCAGGAGATCACGAACGGCACCCCCGACAATGAAGGCATCGTAGCCTTCGTTTTGTAAAATACGTACGACTCTGACCGCATTATTGGACAAAAGACGGGGATCGATCCCGTGTTCTTCTTTAGAGAGCGAAACGGGTTTCCCTGATGGCCGTGTTTTGGGTGTCGAGCCAAAAATCTTTTGGATCAGCTTGTTAATCATGGAACAAATGCATTAAAGGCCAGCCTTGTGTTCTGGCATATTCAGTCAAACGACTGTTTGGGTTAACAGCAACGGGATGATTTACTTTCGACAATAGAGGGAGATCCCGATCCGAGTCACTATAGAAATAGGTATCGTCGAAACTGTCGAAAGACAGGTTCATCTGCCTTAACCAGTTTTCCGTATGGGCAATTTTACCTTCACCTGACGTTGGCGCGCCAATCAGTCCGCCTGTGAATTCACCACTGTCCGTTTCTTCAGGCAATGCGGCGATCAGATGATCGACGCCGAAAGCTTTGGCAATCGGTTCGGTGACAAATTTGTTGGTTGCGGTCACGATAGCGACAAGATCATTGTTTTTAAGGTGATTTTCTATCAGATTCCGTGCAGAAGATCGGATAGCTGGAGAAATGACCTCGTCCATGTATTGCTGTCTCCAGCGGTTTAGCCGGGGTCTTGGAAATTGTGCCAACGTTCCCAGCGCGAAGGCGAGATATTCGGCCGCATCAAGCGTGCCTGCCTGATACTGGGCAAAAAATTCGGCGTTGCGTTTTTCAAACCGGTCTTTATCGACTGCGCCGATACGGACGAGAAACTGTCCCCACTCATAATCGGAATCGATTGGAAGCAATGTATGGTCCAGGTCAAATAAGGCGAGCGTCTTGGTCATACAGCAGGCTCCTGTTTTTGCTGCAGAAGATCGTGCAGCAAAGGCAATGTAATCGTACGTTTTGTTTGCAGGGAATAACGGTCGAGCGCGTCCAGTATCATGGAAAGGGAATGCATATCGCGTTGATAATGGGTAATGAGATAGGGTAGCACACCTGGCGAAATCGTGAATCCCCTTTGCCTGGCTTGTTCGTTCAACGCGGCCATTTTTTCTTCGTCGGACAGGCTTTTTATCTGATAAACCAGTCCCCAGCAAAGCCGGCTTTTCAGATCGTCTCTCAAATCAAGAGCAAGTGGTGTGCATGGGCCCGAAGTGATCATGTAACCGTTGTTTTCACGGACCTGATTGAAAAGATTGAAAGCGGCAATCTGTTTTTGGGAATCGAGGCGTTCGCAATCGTCCAGCAGATACAGATTACATTGTGGGGAATAACTGAAATCGGTTTCTGGCGCGTCAGAAGGTATATAGCGTGCGGGAGAAAACTGCGACAGGGCTTTTAGCAAATGCGTTTTGCCAGTAGCGTTGTCGCCCCATAAGTAAACGAAATGCTCCCGGGATGTACGGTAGGCTATTTCTCTTAGAAGATGCACGACTTCTCCGTTTTGTCCCGTCAGATAGGTATCCAGGGACGGTGCATTCCCGGTGTCCAGGTTTAACAGCAGTTGTTGCATGGTTGAAATCAGTTTTTATAGAAATTGCTGTCGAGATAGAGGGCTCGTAAATGTTTATAGGCTACCGACAGTATGGCTGAAGACGGCAAGGCGAGCAAAATTCCCACAAATCCGAAGAGCTGTGCGAAAGCGAGCAGGGCGAAAATAACGAAAAGCGGATGCAGCTGAATCCGGTCGCCAACCAGTTTCGGTGTCATCAACAACCCGTCGAAAGAATAACCGAAACCGTAAATGATACCCAGCGTTACCCATGCTTCCATGCCGGAAAACTGCACCAGAGTTGCCGTAATGGCCAGAAAAAGGCCGATACAAATGCCGATATAGGGAACAAAAGCCATCAGGCCGGTCATGATACCGACTGGCAATGCGACGTTATATCCTGCGAGTGCAAGAGCCAGCGAATAATAAATGGACAAAATCAGCATGACCAGCAACTGTCCGCGAAGATATTGGGCCAGCATGGTGTTGACTTCGTGACAGAAACGGATAGTCTTGCCTACCCAGCGACGGGGAATCATGTCTCGCAGCTTGCGAGTCAGGATATGCCAGTCCAGCAAGAGGTAAAACAGCACGACAGGAATCAGGATCAGATTCCATGCCCACGTCAAAACAGCGGTACCGCCGAATTTTGCCGAAGCAATCAATGATTTCCAGACGCCATCGCCCTTGGGAAAGAATTGCTCGGTCAGGATTTTTTTGACGCCTGCATTATCGACCGGCATCTGTATGCCGATTTCATTTAAGACAGGGTTCAGGTGATTGCTTACCTTTGCGACGAAAGCAGGAATCTGTTCATAAAGAATGGGCCATTCCTTGAGCAGCATCGGGATCATGATCAGAGCAAAAGTCGTGACAAGCGAAATCAGAAAGAGGACGACGATAACAACAGATGCGAGACGGGGAATCCGGAAGCTGCCTATGCGCAGGGAACGCAACCAGTCAACGACAGGATTCAAGGCGTAGGCCAGAATGGCTCCCGCAATGAATGGCGTCAGAATCGGACCCAGCAGCAAAAGGAGTAATATCAGTAAAATACCGATACCCGTCCAGAGTGCCGTTTGTCTTTGTTGTGGGGTAAATATTGCCATTGCCTCGTACTTGCGGAATCAATTTGTTAAAATACTACACTACTGTATAGTACATTATTATAATTTTACGCTTCACCAGCCCATTTTCATCATGAATTCAACCACAAATCAATCTCTTTCCTATCGCGATGCCGGTGTCGATATCGACGCAGGCGATGCACTGGTAGAGGCTATCAAACCGTTTGCCAAACGTACCATGCGCGAAGGCGTGCTGGGCGGCATTGGCGGATTCGGCGCTCTTTTTGAAATCAGCAAGAAATACAAGGAACCTGTACTTGTTTCCGGTACCGACGGTGTAGGTACGAAGCTCAAGCTCGCATTTCATCTTAACCGACATGATACGGTCGGTATCGATCTTGTGGCAATGAGTGTAAATGATATTTTGGTTCAAGGTGCAGAACCTTTGTTTTTTCTCGACTATTTCGCCTGTGGAAAGCTCGATGTCAAAACAGCGACCGATGTCGTCAAGGGGGTAGCTCTTGGATGTGAACAGGCTGGTTGTGCATTGATTGGCGGTGAAACGGCAGAAATGCCGAGTATGTATCCGGATGGTGAATACGATCTGGCCGGATTTGCCGTCGGTGCGGTTGAAAAATCGAAGCTTATCAACGGCACCACGATTGTTCCTGGTGACGTTGTGCTTGGACTGGCTTCCTCCGGCATTCATTCCAATGGTTTTTCACTGGTTCGAAAAATTATCGAAGTCGCCAACCCGGATTTGAACGCCGATCTGGATGGTCGGTCTCTGGCAGATGCCCTGATGGCGCCAACGAGAATTTACGTCAAACCGCTGCTGGCGCTGATGGATTCCATGCAAGTAAAAGGAATGGCTCATATTACAGGTGGTGGCCTTGTAGAAAATATCCCACGTGTTTTGCAAAAACATCTGACCGCCGTTCTGAAAAAAGAGGCATGGCCGATGCCGCCGTTGTTCAGCTGGCTGCAAAAACATGGCAATGTGGCTGACAGTGAAATGCATCGCGTCTTTAACTGCGGTATTGGCATGGTGGTTATCGTGTCCAGGGAAAATGCAGATGCAGCAATGGCTCAACTGAAATCAGCCGGTGAAACTGTTTACCGTATCGGTGAAATCCGTCAGCGTACAGGTGACGAACCTCAGACTATTGTCGAATGACGGCTGTTTGCTGAATTGTTCCCGTCCGGATTGCTCGGTTGACCAAATGGCCGAATACATCCTGACGGGTTTTTTATCGGCGATTCTTCTGTTTTCAGGAAACTTAACTCAGTTTTTACCTGATGTTTCTTCCAGAAATATCAGGTTATCATTGCACCGCTTTTTCAATCGGATCATTCCAGATCCATTCAATCTGCCACTCATCAATCAACCAGTCGTTTTTCAATAACGAATCCGGTAAATAAAAGAATAAATAGATGTTGCTTTTTACGGCATATGAAATATAACAGCATATGTTATGAAATGTAATATGAATTCGCATGCCATTTTCTGCTCTGTTTTATATGCCTGAAAATCATAATCCACAGAGACAATATGAAATATATTTATTTGAAGTAATTGCTAATGTGAAATATGATCTCATATGTAGCACACATAATATGTAGTCTGAGTTCATATGTTGTGCAACATAATATGAAATTTCGTTGTTAGTGTTTTGAAATGCCATTTCTAGCACGTTTCAATACGCGACTTCCAATGACAGTAACACTTAGAAATTTCTGTTTCGGATTAACTAGATTGGGAATTTGTAAAAATGAATAATCCACAAACAGGACAATCAACAGGCCTCTTGGGCAATCGTTGGTTCTACTTGGTATTAGCAGTTTTGCTGATGTGTATGATCTCGGGTGTCCAATATTCCTGGACACTGTACGCTAACCCGGTTAAAGACAACCTTGGCGTTTCTTTGGCTGCGGTTCAGACGGCTTTCACACTCTCTCAGGTCATTCAAGCTGGTTCTCAGCCTGGTGGTGGTTACTTCGTTGATAAATTCGGTCCAAGAATTCCATTGATGTTCGGTGGTGCGATGGTTCTCGCTGGCTGGACCTTCATGGGTATGGTTGACAGTGTTCCTGCTCTGTATGCTCTTTATACTCTGGCCGGTGCAGGTGTTGGTATCGTTTACGGTATCGCGATGAACACGGCTAACAGATGGTTCCCGGACAAACGCGGTCTGGCTTCCGGTTTCACCGCTGCCGGTTACGGTCTGGGTGTTCTGCCGTTCCTGCCACTGATCAGCTCCGTTCTGAAAGTTGAAGGTGTTGGCGCAGCATTCATGTACACCGGTTTGATCATGGGTATCCTGATTATCCTGATCGCTTTCGTTATCCGTTTCCCTGGCCAGCAAGGCGCCAAAAAACAAATCGTTGTTACCGACAAGGATTTCAATTCTGGCGAAATGCTGAGAACACCACAATTCTGGGTTCTGTGGACCGCATTCTTTTCCGTTAACTTTGGTGGTTTGCTGCTGGTTGCCAACAGCGTCCCTTACGGTCGCAGCCTCGGTCTTGCCGCAGGTGTGCTGACGATCGGTGTTTCGATCCAGAACCTGTTCAATGGTGGTTGCCGTCCTTTCTGGGGTTTCGTTTCCGATAAAATCGGCCGTTACAAAACCATGTCCGTCGTTTTCGGTATCAATGCTGTTGTTCTCGCACTTTTCCCGACGATTGCTGCCTTGGGCGATGTAGCCTTTATCGCCATGTTGGCAATCGCATTCTTCACATGGGGTGGTAGCTACGCTCTGTTCCCATCGACCAACAGCGATATTTTCGGTACGGCATACTCTGCCAGAAACTATGGTTTCTTCTGGGCTGCAAAAGCAACTGCCTCGATCTTCGGTGGTGGTCTGGGTGCTGCAATTGCAACCAACTTCGGATGGAATACCGCTTTCCTGATTACTGCGATTACTTCTTTCATCGCATTTGCTCTGGCTACCTTCGTTATTCCAAGAATGGGCCGTCCAGTCAAGAAAATGGTCAAATTGTCTCCAGAAGAAAAAGCTGTACATTAATCAGAATGTTAAGCTAGCAACATGTGATTCCCGAAACATGGGATAGCAATCAGGCGCATAGCGTCAAGAGACAAAAAAGCCCGGCTTTCCGCCGGGCTTTTTTATTTTTTGAAACAGGGCAATCGATGGTTTTATGCTGTCGTGAGCTTTGTATCATGAAAAAGCTTTTTCTGATTTTTGCAGTCTTCTTTCAATTGGAGCAGCAGGAAGCATAGGGAAAACCGGGGTTCAAATTTACGACCAACTGGAAAGAAGATGCCATTTTTGCGGCAGGGCGACAATTGCGTCCGGGATGCAAAACCTTCGGGATTTTTGTAAACCGGTACAACGTTCCACTGAGCAATGCGACAGTAAATGCCTGTCGGGAAGCCCTTGTCGATCGTGGCGTTTCTCCTGGCAACATTCATGAAATATCCATGATGCAAACGCCACTACGGATTTGAATGTCATGCAGGAGGTTGATGGAATCCGGGTATATTACACTTTTATGCTCCAATCTTTGTTACCCCCCCCCCCCCCCCCCCCCCGTCTGAAAAAAGTCTGTGATCTGAAAAGGCTTCATGTGGATGGGGTTTCATTTATAGAAGACTATACGATGATGCAATCGATTTATTCGCATGTAGAGGGCGGGTTTGAATCTTTGTTCGGTTCCTTCCAGTATCATCCTCTGGATGGAACACAACTTGCCCGTAGGGGTACTGAAATCGCTCTGGGTGCGATCAGAAATCCTGACATGCATGTTTTTGAGGAAAAACTTGTCTGGAAACATTCTCCTGAAGAATTTGCTGTCAAAAAAGCTTTCTTATAGAAGAGCAGACAAAAAAACTTATAAGGCTTTTATTTCCGGGAGATATATTGAAAAGGTTTGGTGGAGAGAAGGTAATGGCGCGCTCGGCGGGGATCGAACCCACAACCCCTGCCTTCGGAGGGCAGTACTCTATCCATTGAGCTACGAGCGCGGAAAGAAACGTCGTTCAAGCCGACCAAACTCCTGACTCGAACAATGCAGGCAGTATTCTACCTCAATTGGCCTGCCGATACCCGGTTTTTTAAACCGGGCCAATTAATTAAATCTGCCTCAAATCAGGTTGTTTCTGGCACGCGGCGGGTTCTTCGCGAAGTATTTTTTCACCCCGTTCATGATGGCATCGGCAACACGATCCTGATGGGCATCATCGTTTAACTTGGCTTCCTCTTCCGGGTTGGAAATAAAGGCGGTTTCCACCAGAATGCTGGGGATATCAGGCGCTTTGAGGACGGCGAATGCCGCCTGTTCGACGGAACCTTTATGCAGTTTGTTGATACCGCCCATCTCTCTTAAAACAGCATTACCCAGCTTCATACTGCTGTTGATTTGCGCCGTTGTTGAAAGGTCGAGCAAGACACTTGCCAATTGACGGTCGTGTTTCTTGATATTGACGCCACCGATCAGGTCAGCTGCATTTTCGCGTTTGGCGAGCCAGCGTGCCGCTGTGGAAGATGCGCCCTTTTCAGACAGGACAAAGACAGAGGAACCTCGTGCCGAAGGCTGAACGAATGCATCGGCGTGAATGGAAATGAACAGGTCTGCCTGTACGGCTCTCGCTTTTTGTACGCGCGTTCCCAGCGGAACGAAAAAGTCTGCATTACGAGTCATGACCACGCGCATGTTCGGTTGCTGCTCGATTTTGGCCTTGAGGCGTTTTCCGATTGAGAGCACGACGTCTTTTTCCTTGCTTCCCCTTGCTCCGATAGCGCCCGAATCTTCACCGCCATGACCCGGATCGATCACGATGGTGACCATTCTTTTCAGCTGCATTTTTTCGGGTTTGGACGCAACTGGTGGCGAGAAAGACGTTTTAGAAGTCGATGCAGGCGGATCGATGACAGCCGATTTTTTAGGTGGGGTGATAACCGCTGTTTTTGCCGGCTCGGGTTCGGTTTTCCATTCGCCCTTTAAAATGAGTGCTGCAATCGGATCGATCGGATCTTTCGGATAAAGATCCAGAACGAGACGGTGCTTGTATTTGCCGACCGGATTCAAGGAGAATACCTGAGGGTTTACCGCAACTTTCAGATCGAAAACCAGACGAACGGTAGAGGGGTTCAACTGACCGACACGCACATGCTGGATATAAGGATCGTCTGCCTGAATTTTTGAAATCAGTTCTTTCAATGCGCCATTGAGTTGTGAACCTTCTACATCGACCACCAGCCGGTTGGGGTTTGAAAGCAGGAAATGTTTGGCCTTGACGTTCCCGTCATGTTCCAGCGTGATACGGGTATAGTCTTCTGCAGGCCAGGTTCTCACAGCCACAATATCGCCACTGATTGCCGATGTCGGAAAGGACATCGCACAGATGAACGACAGTAAGAATAAATAAGCCCAGCTGAGGGGTTTGCTAAATGACAGTTTCATCTTTCAGCTCATTGGTGAGGCACAAAACGCAAATTTTCCAGACAGCGGAAACCTTTTTCGGATAAAGATCGCAACTCGACCGTTCTGCCATCCCCGCTTATTTCAAAAGAAACATCGATATCGGCGGCAGGCAAAGCGGATTCCGCTTTTTCCGCCCATTCGATGAAACAGACCGTTTCTTCGTTAAAATGATCCCGAAAACCAGCTTCCAGAAACTCTTCGGGACAACTCATTCGATATAAATCAAAATGCAGCAAATCGACGGTATGGCCGTTCAATTCGATGACGTAAGGTTCAACCAGAGTATAAGTCGGGCTTTTGACTTTGCCCGTATGTCCCGCTTCTTTCAGTAAGGCGCGGGTCAAAGTCGTTTTTCCAGACCCCAGATCGCCATGCAAATAGATTTTCAGACCACTTTCCAGAACACGGGCGAGGGATTTTCCCAGTTCACACGTATCGGATTCGTCGTTTAAATAAAATGTCAGTTGTTGCATTGATAAAGATGTTTCAAATCACTCGCAAGGGACAATTTTTACTATTCATGAGCGATTCGTCATATAGTACCAACAATCCTCCCATTCTAGGCAACAAGTTTTGTTAATTTTGATGAAATTCGAAGGGCAATTAACTGATTTTGTTGTAAAAATCAAATCCTGGGCACGTGAGCTGGGATTTTCGGAACTTCGTATTGCCGATGTCGATCCCGGTATCGCCGAGATCCGGCTTCAGAAATGGCTTGCATGTCATTTCCACGGGGAAATGAATTACATGGCCGGGCACGGGACGAAGCGGTCGCGGCCGGATGAACTGGTGCCAGGTACCCGTCGTGTTATTGTTGCCCGTATGAACTATCTGTCTTCTGACGCATTGGACTGGAAGGATACAGAACAGGCCAGAATGAGTGATGTACTCGCTGCAAGAGTTTCCATGTATGCCCGGGGCCGGGATTACCATCGGGTTATCCGTTCCCGTTTGCAAAAACTGGCCGACCGCATGCAAGAGGAAATCGGATCATTCGGTTATCGGGTATTTGCCGATTCCGCTCCGGTCATGGAAGTTGCATTTGCCAGTAAAGCCGGCCTGGGCTGGCAGGGAAAAAACAATCTTTTGATAAACAGGAATGCTGGCTCCCTTTTTTTCATTGGAGAAATGCTGGTTGATTTGCCTTTGCCTGTCGATGAGGCAGTCACGTCGCATTGTGGCCAGTGTCGACGGTGTATCGATGCCTGTCCGACGGGGGCGATTATCGGGGATAAACTGATCGATGCACGAAAATGCATCTCTTATCTGACAATCGAGTTCAAAGGCGTTATTCCAATAGAATTCCGTCCATTGATGGGTAACCGTATTTATGGTTGCGATGATTGTCAGCTCGTCTGTCCGTGGAACAAGTTCGCCGAAAAAACACATATAGACGATTTCAGTGTGCGTCATGAACTGGACAGCGCCACACTTTGTGATTTGTTTGCATGGACGGAAAAGGAATTTTTGAACAATACAGAAGGGAGTCCCATCCGTCGTATCGGTTATGAATGCTGGTGCAGAAATATTGCAATTGCCCTTGGAAATGCCTTGAGGAGCAAACTGGATGACGAAACCGGAAAACAAATTTTGAACATGTTATCTGAAAAAAGAAAACATGCGTCGGAGATGGTGACCGAACATATCGACTGGGCAATGAACCAGTCCAATGAAAGTGATTGAATATTTCAGCATTATTTTTTATTCTGGAGTCACTTTTTTTAGAAGCGGCTTATTCAGCCGAAAATCATGAACAATAAAGTCTTGTTGCCTGAAACCTGCAGTGCCGTTGTCAAAACTTCTTTTGGATCTATCGGTGTATTGACACAATTCGGAAAAGTTAAGGCCATTCATATTTTTCCGGGTATGTTTCTGGAAAAAATGCCTCATGACGCCTTATCAGCTGAAGCGGTCAGACAGATACAACATTATCTGGCAAAGCCCGGAATGCGTCTGGATTTGCCGGTCGATATGGACGGTATGGAGATCCACCGAAAAATATGGATGGAATTGATGGCGATTCCCTGCGGAGAGGTCAAAACCTACGGGGAATTGGGCAGTATTCTCCATTTTTCCCCTAAAGTGATCAGTGAGGCTTGCGAGGCAAACCCGCTGGCGCTTTACATCCCGAGTCATCGTGCCATCGCCATTTCAGGACCGAAAGGGCCCGTCGGAGAAGGCGATCCATCCCATCCTCTGGTTCGAATCAAATACTGGCTTTTGAAACATGAAGGTTTTCTGCACGTATGACGGAAAAAGACAGCAGGCAGGCGTCTTCTGCCAATCACTCTTTTGTTGACGAATTTTGCGATACGGTCTGGCTGGAAGACGGACTATCGAAAAATACGCTTGACGCCTATCGTCGCGATCTTCTGCTTTTTGCCCGCTGGCTGGAAAAAAACTGTCCTGACATCGATCTTTTAAAAGTCGATCAAAACCATCTGAACGATTACTTCTGGGCTCGTCATGCCGAATCGAAGGCAACTTCGGCAAATCGCCGTCTGACTGTATTGAAACGCTTTTATCGCCTGCAACTCCGCTTGGGACGCATCTCTGAAAATCCCTGCCTGAAACTGAAGGCAGCCAAACAAGCTGCCCGGTTTCCGAAAACACTATCCGAGACTCAGGTCGAAGCGCTTCTGGGTGCTCCCGATCAGGAAAAGTCGCTTGGTTTGCGTGACCGTGCCATGATCGAACTGATGTATGCGAGCGGCTTGCGCGTGTCTGAACTGGTGGACCTGAAACTGGTGGAAGTCGGCATGAACGAGGGCGTATTGCGTATTATCGGAAAAGGGGAAAAAACACGGCTTGTCCCGTTCGGTGAAGAAGCGCGGGTTTGGCTGGAACGGTATATGCAGGACGCTCGCAGCCTGATTCTTGCCGGGAAAATGTCAGATTATCTGTTTGTGACGGCGAGAGGAACGGCCATGACCAGGCAAATGTTCTGGACACTGATCAAAAAATACGCATTGAAATCAGGTATTCATGAGCCTCTTTCCCCACACACGCTAAGACATGCGTTCGCCACCCATTTATTGAATCATGGAGCTGATCTGAGAGTGGTTCAATTATTACTGGGCCATGCGGATATATCGACGACCCAGATTTATACGCATGTGGCCCAACAGCGTCTCAAACAGTTGCATGCCATGCATCATCCAAGAGGAAGCACATCAGGAGATTGAGCTGACGTACGGATAAATTTTGTCTTTGCAGTTTTCTGTATGTCTAACTGAGACGAATTGTCGCCAGTGCAAGAGTATGGTCAGACATTTCGATTCGTTCCGGACCCGCTTCATTTGGAAGGTAAATCATCCGTTTTACCGCCCCTGTAATGTATCCCGTTTCTGGCGTGAATTCTTCGGAAACAAAGATATGATCGATTCTGGCTGTTCCGTTTTCTTCCATAAAACGCAGAATCTTGTCCTGATTTTTGGCCGGGTCGGTCTGGATTTCGTAACAGTCGTATAGCTTGTAGAAAGGAGGAAGTGGTTGCTCACTTTCATGTTCCTGCCCGGAAACGATTGTCGTTGTAATGGCAAGGGAGAAATCGTTGAAGTCTCCTAAAATGGCGATTGGCAGCGCGTTATTTTCCCTGAATTCGGATACCAGTGCACGGACACCGAGCGCATCGGCAGAGCGTCTCATCAAAGAACGCAAGGCGGCAAGACCATATTGATACGGGTCCGATTTGTTGACGAAATTAAGGAAATCCGGGCGTTTCGATTTCAGGTGAACGACGAAAATATTCAGTATCTGTCCGTTTGGAAGCAAAACGGGCGCTTCAAGAACCGGGCGGGAAAACTGGTTGATGACGGTTTCCGTTATCGGGAGAGTGATCTCGAATTGTCTGGGAAATGTCTTGTGTGACTGTGGTGAACCGGCCAGTGGCAGTCGTGTCAGTAAAGCGACCTGTGGTTTCAACGTTGCAGGAGGATTGTTCTGATCGAAACAGATCAGTTCGGCATCACGGTAAAGCCGGGATTTTTCAATCACATGTTCCAGCGCCTTTTTGGAAAAGATTTCCTGAAAACCGATGACATCCGCATCGGACTGATCGATCTTTTTGGCGATCCATTCCGTTTTCGCTTCATACTCGTCATGAGTATAGGCGGCGAGATCGTCGTAATAGGCGGTATCCGGCAATACAAGATTACGCACGTTAAAGGTCGCAAGTCGAATTTCCTGCTGCATAATTTTCCTTTCGCCACTACAATGCGGACATAGGCAACAATTTTCTTTTTTGCTATCTTAGCAAACGCTACCATTATTTCTAATGCCATCGTAACCATATTTTGTTTTGTCACAAGATATGGCCCCTTGAAAATATGAATACGGTTTTATTTGTCATTGCAGCTTATCTTGTCGGTTCCGTTTCCTTTGCACTGGTTTTCAGCAAAATATTCGGACTGGCCGATCCACGCACCTATGGTTCCGGCAATCCCGGAGCGACCAATGTTTTAAGGAGCGGGAACAAACTCGCTGCCCTGCTGACACTGCTTGGGGACGCTGCAAAGGGTTGGTTTGCCGTTTGGATGGCGTTTCATTTCGGCCCGGATTTTCAATTGAATGAAACCGGTATTGCCATGGTTTGTGTTGCGGTATTCCTTGGACATCTCTTTCCTGTTTTCGCCCGTTTCAAGGGCGGAAAAGGTGTCGCGACTGCATTGGGTGTCTTGCTGGGAATCAGTCCCTGGCTGGGTCTGCTCGTTCTGGCGACCTGGCTGTGTGTTGCGGTTTTGACACGCTATTCGTCATTGTCAGCCCTGATTGCAGCGATTCTCGCGCCGATCTATTACGGATTGCTTTACGGATTCAATCTCTATTTCATGGCGATTGTGGTCATGAGCGCTTTTTTGATCAGTCGTCACTGGAAAAATATCGGCAATCTGCTTTCCGGAAAAGAAAGCAAAATCGGCAGCAAGAAAAAAGCAGGCTGACCGGCGCAATAATCAGCCTTCAAAAGGGGCGAGCAGGTTCTGCGTAACAGCGTACTGGACGATCTCGGCCAGAGAGTGCATCCCCATTTTAGTGAGAATTCTCGATTTGTGAGTGCTTACTGTCTTTACGCTCAAGTGTAGTTGGGCGCCGATATCCGTAATGGATTTGCCACTGGCAAGCAGATTGAAAACCTCGAATTCCCTGTCCGAGAGCTGCGTATGCGGCATTTCCTTTTCGGGAGTCATGATGCCGAGAGCGAGTTGTTCGGCCACTTCCATGCTGATGTAAGGGCGTCCGGAAGCCACTTTTTTGATGGCATTGACGAGCTGGTCGCCGGCACTTTCCTTGGTGAGATAACCTTGCGCTCCGGCACGAATGGAGCGTACGGCGTATTGCTCTTCTTCATACATCGTCAGCACCAGAATGGGCAGTTTGGGTGCTTCGGTCCTGATCTGGCGGATCAGATCGATTCCGCTTCTTCCCGGCATCGACAGATCGAGCAACAACATATCGAATCCGCCTTTTCTGACCTGACTGATCACGGAAAAACCATCGATGGCTTCGCCGACAACCGTAATTTCATCATTGCCTTCGAATATCCGTTTCAGGCCTTCGCGCATCAGGGTATGGTCGTCCGCAATAACAATTCTGATCATATCGTTGTCCAGGGATGAATGATTGAAAAGCCGGATTAATCCGTGTTTAACAGCCGATGGTGCCAATAAGTCAAACAGATACTGTGACGACACTATACATTATGCATTGTCGCGGTAAAATGTAGCTTACTCGTTTTTTAAATTCAAGTCATGAACGCCGATAACAAAAACAGCAATTCCACGCCAACATCCAATTTTCTGCGTGCCATTATCGAATCCGATAACGAAAAAGGCACTTATGCTCGTCCGGGGATGCCCAAAGTCATCACCCGTTTTCCTCCTGAACCGAACGGTTATCTTCATATCGGACATGCCAAATCGATCTGTCTGAACTTCGGTCTGGCAAGAGACTATGCAGGTCGTTGCCATCTGCGCTTCGACGATACCAATCCGACCAAGGAAGATCAGGAATTCGTCGATACGATCAAGGACAGTGTCCAGTGGCTTGGATTCAGCTGGGAACAGGACGGAACACCTTATCTTCATTACGCCAGTGATTATTTCGATACGCTTTATATGATGGCGGAATATCTGATTGAGGCAGGTTACGCTTATGTGGATGACCAGACTCCTGAAGAAATGGCCAAAAACCGTGGCAGTTTTTCGGAACCCGGCAAAAACTCGCCATTCAGGGATCGTCCGGTAGCGGAATCGCTCGATCTTTTCAGACGGATGAAAGCGGGAGAATTTCCTGACGGTTCCCGGGTCCTGCGAGCCAAAATCGACATGGCTTCCCCTAACATGAATATGCGTGATCCGGTCATTTACCGTATTCGTCATGCACACCATCACCGGACGGGCGATAAATGGAACATTTATCCAATGTACGATTTCACGCATCCGATTTCCGATGCACTGGAAAACATCACCCATTCGATCTGTACGCTGGAATTTCAGGATCACCGGCCGTTTTATGACTGGATTCTGGAACGTCTTTCGGAAACGACGACATTGCCGGACGGTCGGGTTATCGGCGGGTTCCTTGAGAAGCCTGTGCCTCATCAGTATGAATTTGCCAGACTGAACCTGACATACACGATTACGAGCAAGCGCAAACTCCTGCAGCTCGTCGAGGAAAAAATCGTCGACGGCTGGGACGATCCTCGCATGCCGACCATTGTCGGTATCCGCCGCCGGGGCTATACGCCGGAATCGATCCAGCTTTTCTGTGAACGGATCGGTGTTGCCAAGGCTGACGGCTGGATCGACATGAGTACGCTTGAAGGCAGTCTGAGAGACGATCTCGACCCGAAAGCGCCAAGAGCGGCTGCTGTTTTGCATCCGCTGAAACTGATTATCGACAATTTTCCTGACAACTTGCAGGAAGAGTGCACATCACCGGTTCACCCGCATTACCCGGAACGGGGCTTGCGCCGCTTCCCGATTACCAAAGAACTGTGGATCGAGCGTGAAGATTTCATGATCGATCCTGAAAAAGGCTATTTCCGTCTGTTCCCGGGAAATCGCGTTCGTCTGCGTTATGGTTACGTCGTCGAATGTACCGGCTACGATCAGGATGAAGCCGGTAACGTCACTGCAGTTCATTGCAATTACTTTCCTGATTCCAGAAGCGGGACGGAAGGCAGCGCCACATACAAGGTAAAGGGCAACATTCACTGGGTCAGTTGTGCCCACGCGGTCGAAGCCGAAGTCCGGATTTACGACCGTCTGTTCATGGATGAGTCGCCGGACGCCAATAACAGGGATTTCCGACAGTCACTGAATCCGGATTCGAAGGAAATCGTCAAGGCCTATCTGGAGCCGGGATTGGCGGCAGCACAGCCGGGAGACATCTACCAGTTCGAGCGGCACGGTTATTTTGTCGCCGACCTCAAGGATTCCCAACCCGGAAAACCGGTATTCAACCGTTCCGTTACCCTGCGGGATTCATGGGGTAAAAAGAAGTAAATCTTCCGAAGTAATGAAATAAAAAAATCCCGCTTTCAAAGCGGGATTTTTTATATCCGTTTTTACATATCAGGGTTGCTTATTTCTTTTTCTTTCGTGTCACGGCAGCTGTTTTGCCTTTGGTTTTGGTGGCCTGATAAAGCGGCATCACTTTCGGCAACTGCGCCTGCAGATTGGCTATGCGTGAGGAATCGGACGGGTGAGTTGAAAGGAATTCCGGTGACGAGCCACTGCCGAGTTTTGCCATTTTTTTCCAGACGTTGATGGCAGCTTCCGGGTTATAACCGGCACGGGCCATCAATTCCATTCCCATGACATCCGCCTCGGTTTCCATTTTTCTCGAAAACGGCAATCCGATGACCAGCTGGCTTGCCTGTCCTGCCAGCGACTGGGAAGTGGAACCGAATCCGGCCAGTGCGCCGACGAGCGATATGGTCTGTTCTGTCGCAATCTGCTGGGAAATCTGTTCGCGGCTGTGTTCACGGAGGGCGTGAGCGATTTCATGTCCGATGACGGCGGCCAGTTCATCGTCCGTCAGATTCAGCTTGCTGATGATGCCGGTATAAACCGCGATTTTTCCGCCGGGCATGCAGTAAGCGTTCACTTCGTTGCTGTTCAAGACATTGACTTCCCAGTTCCATTTCAGGGCGTCAGGCCGGAATACGCCGACCTGTGCGATAAGACGTTTTGAAACATTGTTGACTCGTCTGGTATAGCTGGCATTCGTATTCAGTGCGTTGGATGCACGGGCTTTGGTCAGTTCTTTTTTATAAGCTGTGGCGGCCCCTTCATTGACATCCGCTGACGAAATCAAAAGCAGCTGGCTGCGGGATGAATTGGTGGCGCCACCGGCGGTCGTGCTTTGACATCCTGAAAGAAAAAAGGCTCCCGATAAAATCGCAGCCAGTAAAAGCGTCACTCGTTTCATACAACGACTCCTTCAATATGGAAAAATATCGGTAAAGAGATAATTGTTAATTTTTTAATATTATTTCTGTTTCTGCAATGATTTTTGGAAAAGATTGGTCTGAATTAACGCGAAATGACGTTAAAGAGCAAAAATATGACACGAGATGTTTAAGATACTTGAGAAACGGGCGCAAGCATATTAAGTTTAAAAAATGTCCATTCTATTGAAAGGCCGGAACCATGAAATTGTATTACACACCCGGAGCATGTTCGCTCTCTCCTCATATCGTTTTGCGTGAAACAGGGCTGCCATTCACGATGGAACAGGTTGATCTGACCACCAAGGAAACCGCAGACGGTGAGGATTACTATATTGTCAACACGAAAGGTTCTGTCCCGTCACTCATGCTGGATAACGGTGAGGTACTGACAGAAGGAGCCGCCATCCTTCAGTATCTGGCCGATCTGGTTCCGGAAAAACAGCTTGCCCCAAAGGCCGGAACGATGGAACGGTACCGGCTGATGGAAGCGTTGAATTATATTGCTACGGAATTGCACAAGAGTTTCGTTCCGATCTTCAATCCGGCCTATGAAGGCGCAAAAGAAGCGGCAAAGAACAAGCTGACGGTCGAATTCGATTATGTCGATCGCCTGTTGACCCAGAAACCCTACTGGATGGGCGAGCAGTTCACTGTAGCCGATGCGTATCTGTTTACCGTCTCCTGCTGGATCGAAGCGGCTGGACTGGATATCAGACAATGGAAAGCACTGGACCAATACCGTCAGAAAATCGCCTCGCGTCCGAGCGTTAAAGAAGTGTTGGCAGAAGAAGGAATGTGACGGATTTTTTCCTGAGTGAAAAAAGGGGGCTATATTTCAGAGCCTCCTTTTTTCAGTTTCAAAGTGCGGGATTGGTAATCGATGCATGGATTCCATTGATGTGATCGACGATTTCGTCGGAGAGGGAGATATCGATGGCATCGATGTTTTCCTGAAGATGCGACATTTGCGTGGCACCGATAACAGTGGCGTCGATAAACCAGCGTGAATAACACCAGGCCAGTGAAAGCTGTGCGGGCGTCATGCCATTGTCTCTTGCCAGCTCAACGTAACGACGTGTCGCGTCAAGTACGGCAGGACGGCGGTAATGCATCATCCAGTCGGAAGTGAAGAGCGTCATGCGACCACGCGTTTTCGGATTATCGATATATTTGCCCGAAAGTTGGCCGAAAGCCAGCGGACTATAGGCGATCAGGCCGACATTTTCCCGGAAACAGACTTCATCCATTCCGATTTCGAAATGCCGGTCAGTCAGGTTATAGGCATTCTGGATAGAGACGATACGCGGCAGCCCGCGCATTTCCGACAATTTGATGTATTCCATCAGTCCCCATGCCGATTCGTTTGAAATGCCGATATGCCGGATTTTGCCTTCGGAGATCATTTTGTCGAGGGCGACAAGTGTTTCTTCAATCGGGATACATGGACGGTCGTTTTTTGGATTGAAAACGTTTTTCCCGAAAAAAGGGACGTTCCGGCTCGGCCAGTGGAGCTGGTAAAGATCGATATAATCCGTTTTCAGACGCTTCAGGCTGCTTTCCACAGCCAGGCGGATATTCTTTTCGTCCAGATCGTTTTTCCCATCGCGAATCCAGGGCATCGAACGGGAAGGGCCGGCTATTTTGGTCGCGAGAACGATTTTGTCGCGATTGCCACGGCTTTGCATCCAGTTTCCTATAATGATTTCGGAAAGCCCCTGTGTTTTTGCCTGAGGCATGACAGGATACATCTCTGCCGTGTCAATAAAATTAATGTCCCGTTCAACAGCATAATCGAGCAGACGAAAAGCTTCTTCCTCGTTATTCTGATCGCCGAAAGTCATCGTTCCAAGGCCTATCTTGGAAACGAACATCTTGCTGGTACCCAGAGGGATCTTTTTCATAACGTTGCTCCTCGTCGCGGACTGTCAGACAGTTTATTCTCTTCTCAGGGCCTGCACGCATTCACGCACCAGTCCCGGCCCGGAATAAATCATACCGGTCAATACCTGAACGAGTGATGCACCCGCTTCCATTTTTTCCTTTGCATCTTCCCCGGAAAGAATGCCGCCGACACCGATAATCGGCAGGGCGTCGCCCAGTTCCTGCTTCAGCAAACGGATCACGTGTGTGGATACATCGCGGACGGGCGCACCGGAAAGGCCTCCGGCTTCCTGTGCATAAGGCAGGTCTTTTACGGCATCCCGGGTGATCGTCGTATTGGTAGCGATGACGCCGTCGATTTTATGGCGTATCAGCGCATCGGCAATGTTCTTGACCTGATTGTCGTCCATATCCGGTGCGATTTTCAATGCCAGTGGAACATAACGGGAATGCTGGTCTGATAATCGACTCTGGGCAGCTTTCAGTTGGGAAAGCAGATTGTCCAGTTCGGATTCCCCTTGCAACTGTCTCAGGTTTTTTGTGTTCGGCGATGAAATATTGATGGCGATATAATCGGCGACCGGATAGACCTTTTCGAGACAGATCAGATAATCGTCGACGGCATTTTCAATCGGCGTAATGGCGTTTTTGCCGATATTCAGACCCAAGATGCCTTTTTTCTCCTGATGAAAACGCGATTTTTTGACATTTTCAACCAGAACGTCAACGCCTTCATTATTGAATCCCATCCGGTTGATCAGGCCTTCCGCTTTCGGCATGCGGAACATCCGTGGCTTGGGATTCCCGGGCTGCGGTTTCGGGGTGACCGTCCCCAGTTCCAGAAAGCCGAATCCGAGAGACGCCAGTCCATCAATACAATCCCCGTTTTTATCCAGCCCGGCTGCCAGCCCGACAGGATTCGGAAATGTCAGACCCATGACTTCGCGTGGTGAAGGGGATACTGACGGTGCCATGGCGGTCAGGCCCATTGAAGAAGCCATCTTCATGGACGAGATCGTAAAATGATGAGCGTTTTCCGGGTCCAGAGAAAACAGAAATGGCCGGATCGCGGCATACATAAAATTTGGGATCATGATCTCACTTTATCGACAGGTTAACCCGGTTGATCAAAACGGCAATCCATCGATTGCGTATTCCAGTATGTGAATATTGTATCGTAAGTAACCCTTTTATACTTCATGGGTTTTATTCAGGGAAATGGCAGAGCGGGCAGTTTGTGCTTGTGTCCCAGGAAGAAATCGTCGGCAAATCGACGACTCGAGACAGATGTTCGTTGAATCGCTTGCGGGAAACCGGGTGCGCGCCAAGAGAAGCGAGATGAGGTGTTTCCTGTTGGCAATCGATCAGCTCGACGCCATTTTGCCTGAGAAAGAAAACCAGATGGGCCAGAGCGACCTTGGATGCATCGCTGACACGGGCAAACATCGATTCGCCATAAAACATTTTTCCCAGACAGATTCCATATGCTCCTCCGACCAGCTGGTTGTCGAACCATAACTCTGAGGAATGCGCGATGCCCATTTTATGCAGCGCCACATAACTCCGGATGATTTCTTCCGTGATCCATGTACCGTCGGCATTCCTTCTTGGTCCGGCGCATTCCAGAATGACCCGGATAAAAGCCGTGTCGAAAGTCAGTTTCCAATGGCCATCGGAATGGATGCTTTTATGAATTTGTTTCAGCTTTTTTTTCAGGCTGCAGGAAACGACAAACTCGTCAGTCGGCAAGACCATTCTGGGATCGGTACTCCACCATAAAATCGGCTGGCCCTCTGAAAACCAGGGGAAAATACCCTGCCTGTAGGCTTTGACAAGTCGCTCAGGTGACAGATCCGCTCCGGCGGCCAGCAAGCCGGGAAAACCGGTCGTTTCATCCAGTGCATCGGAAACGTCCGGAAAGGGATCAACCTCTTTTAGCCAGGGAATCATTGAGTGTCGTCAGTTTGAAATCGTGCCGATAATTCTTTTCATTTCCGGTCAGTCCGGAATCGGCTCGATAAAGCCTATTTCTTCATTTTTGCGTGTTTGACGATGGCGTCGCCGAGTTCCTGAACATCCCATTTCACCGTCGCGCAAGCCGCTCTTTTTTCCTTGAAATTCGTATGTTTCGGACTGACCGCTTCAACCAGAATGACGGGAATTTTCAGTTTTTTTGCTGCGTCCAGCTCCAGATTGATCCAGCGTGTAAATTCTTCATAAACGCCAGCCAGAATGATCAGGCAGGAACACTGTTTCATCTGTGTTTCGATAGCACTGGCAAGGGCCTTGTTGGAAGGCAGGAACTGGACCGGGTCGTCTTTCGATACGCTGTAATATTCATAAGCGAAATCTTCTGTTCTCAGGCGGTAATTTTCCATCAGACTCGTTATTCTTTCAGTGCCGTCCTGCTCAGCCCAGCTGTAGCTGAGAAAAATGGGGTACGTCGCCATAAATTACAATCTCCAGTTCGTTATAACAATCAACCGGTCAGGCCGGTTATTTGGGCAAGTCCAATGTATGGAAACCGAAATGGCCGCCATTCAGAATCTTCTTTCTGTCTTCCAGATAAAATTTCAACGCATATTTTATCGTTGAAAAAGCCAGATTATCCCAGGGAATGTCACTTTCGCGGAACAATCGGGTTTCAAGTGTTTCTTCACCCGGCGAAAATTCCGTATTTTCAAGCTGCGCCAGATAGAAAAGATGCACCTGATGATAAACCGGCAGGTTCATCAGCGAAAACAGTTTTGAAATTTTGACATTCGCTCCAGCTTCTTCCTGCGTTTCACGCACAGCTGCCTGTTCGGTCGTCTCGTCATTTTCCATGAATCCACCTGGCAGTGTCCAGAACCCGTGACGAGGCGCTATGGCACGGCGGCACAAAAGGATCGATGTTTCATGCGATTTCGATTCCCATGAAGGAATACTGCACACGACGATCTTGGGATTTTCATAATGAATCGTTTTGCAGTTGGGGCAAACATGCCTCGGCATATTGTCCAGAGGAGGAATGTCGATAATGACAGGATGGCCGCATTGTGAACAGAATTTCATGAATCGGAACGCTTGCCGGTATATTGATCTTAAAAATAGATGTCACAGTATAAAGCACGTAAGTACTTGCCGGATACAGCTTTGACAGAACGGGAGCCATCTTACCCTCTTTTGGAAAACTTCAAAAGACAGGGTAGTGAATGTCCATGAAATGGACAAAAAGGACGAAAAAAACGAATAAAAGGGTGAATAAGCCCCTCAAAGTGCTTATTCACCCTTGTAATGATAGAGGGTTTCCATTATAATCCAATGCTTACAGACGCGGGGTGGAGCAGTCTGGCAGCTCGTCGGGCTCATAACCCGAAGGTCGTAGGTTCAAATCCTGCCCCCGCAACCACCGGTATATATGCGCCGTCGCAAGATAAAAGTCTTTCGGCGGCGTTGTCGTATTCGGCATAAATGCCGTCATCCTTCACCTTGATTTCAATTTTACCCATCAGGTCGGACAATATTTTGCGGGCCTGTTGAACATCGTCCAGAGCCTCTTTCCAATTCATTGCGTATTTTTTTATTCGTTTGCTCACCTCGTCGAAGTTCACGATAACGTCTGCCGGTTTTTCGTTTTGCATACTCAGCAGGTTTTTTCGCTCAGTCTCAGCGTTTTGTAATTTCTCCTTGAGTGCGTCGGAAATTCCAACTGCGGCAATAGCGTCAACCAGTCGGGATATTTCTTTATCCATTTGTTCCAGCCGAACAAGGGGTGTCAACTTCGCTTTTTGACTTTCACGCCGCGGACGTTCAGCAATCATCTTTTTTGCTTTGCTTTCGATCCGGCGAATGGACGCCCCTGACAGTATTTCGTTCTGGATAATACCCAACAGAGTTTTATCTGTGGACTCACGTGGAAAACTGATACCGGGACATGCCGCAGTGCCCCTGTCTTTATGCGCGGCACATCCATATTGAGTGGCATTGATGGCAACTATAGAACCGCCACAGTACGTACATTTCATCAATCCGCCAAAGTATGTCCGGTTCGGCCCGCCTTTTTTCACTTTTCCGACGCGTCCGCTGTGAATCCACTGATTGACAGTGTTCCATGTTTCCTGATCAACAATCCGAAGATCAGGCATTTCAGTGATTATCCATTCATTCTTTGGCCGATCAATACGTGTACCCGCAACCAAAGAATGAAAACGTCGCTGAAAGCGCATTTTCAGCGGCGTTTTTTTCAGGTTTTTAGTGCTGATCCGGATTGAAAAATGTATTGCTTTTTTTAAATCGTATCGTTTTTTTATTTTGCCGTTTTGCCTGTTCTGGAAGAGCGAAGCTCGAGCATCGCTTCATGATAAGCCTCGTCCGCTTTTTCAAATTGTGTCGTCATGGTTTCTGTCGGCTTTTTGCCGAGCAGGCTGACGACGATGATGGCGATGGCGCAGAAGATGAATCCCGGGATGATTTCATAAATACCCAGGGAATCCAGACATGTTTTCCAGAGAATGACAGTAACAGCGCCGACGAAGATACCAGCCAGTGCGCCATTGCGTGTCATGCGTTTCCAGATCAGTGAGAGAAGGATCACCGGACCGAACGCAGCACCGAATCCGGCCCATGCATAGGCGACGAGACTCAAGACCTTATTGTTCGGATTGAATGCGATGATGATGGAAACGACAGAAACCAGCATGACCATGATGCGCCCGGTCCAGACAAGTTCTTTTTGTGACGCTTTCGGGCGAAGGAATGCTCTGTAAAAATCTTCAGTCAGAGCGCTGGAACAGACCAGCAACTGGCAGCTCAATGTACTCATGACGGCTGCCATGATAGCGGACAGAACGATACCGGCAATCCACGGATTGAACAGGATCTTGGTCAGTTCCATGAAGATGGCTTCATTGTTTTGCATGACGCCACCAGCCAGAGCCGGGTTGTCTGAAAAATAGGCAATACCGAAAAAGCCGGTTGCCACAGCGCCGGTCAGGCAGAGAATCATCCAGGTAATACTGATACGACGGGCTTTGGGAATGGATTTGACGGAATCGGCTGCCATGAAACGCACCAGAATGTGCGGTTGCCCGAAATAGCCCAGTCCCCACCCGAGAAGGGAAATAATGGCGATAAAATCCAGCCCCTTGAACATATCCAGCTTGCCTGGTGCTTCTATCTCGATCATGGAAAGCGCGCTTGGAACATCGCCGATTGCCAGAATGGCAAACAGCGGTGTAATCATCAGGGCAAAGATCATGAGGGTCGCCTGAACGGTATCCGTCCAGCTGACTGCCAGAAAACCACCGATAAAGACGTAGGTGATGGTGGCGAAAGCGCCGATCCACAGAGCCGTATCGTAGGACAGGCCGAAAGTACTTTCAAAAAGACGCGCACCGGCCACCATGCCTGAAGAGCAGTAAATCGTGAAGAAAATCAGGATGACGAGTGCGGAAAGAATACGCAGAACTTTACTTGTGTCTTCGAACCGGTTGGTCAGGTAATCCGGCAGTGTTTGTGCGTTGCCACAGTATTCGGTATGGACACGGAGCCGCCCGGCTACCAGAAGCCAGTTGAACCATGCACCGATGACAAGCCCGATTGCAATCCAGCTTTCCGACAGACCGGAAAGGAAAACGGCCCCGGGCAATCCCATGAGAAGCCAGCCGCTCATATCCGATGCACCCGCAGACATGGCCGTGACGAAACTGCCAAGGCGGCGGCCGCCCAGAATGTAATCGGAAAGATTCCGGGTTGCACGGTATGCGATGAAACCGATGCCGGTTGTTGCAACGATATAAACAATGAAAGTAATTAAAAGCGGTGTATCGACGTTCATGCCTGACTGTCCGGATATTGATCGGGTAAAACGAAACATTAGACCAAATAATTGCCCAATACGCCAGTATGAAATGCGTTTTTCTCATCTTTCGCAGTAGAAAAAATCATGGATAAAAACTGGTTTCCTGTGAAAAAAGCAATTTCAGAAGGCTTGCCGGATATGTCATTCATACAACGATTTATATGTAGATATGCTTGAAATATGAAGCCTGTAGTTGGTCCGTAAAATTGCCATAACTTAATAAATTGCCATGCTACAATTTTTATCCAGACGGCGGTTTGCTGGAGTGAGGCGCTTGTATAAACCTTGTGATGAATTCACTGGTTTGTTACATCCTGTCTTTATCCGTTTCTGGAATTCACCCGAGGGATCATGATGAAAATTTCTGGCTGTTTTCTGGCATTGCTGTTTGGTGTCACTTCCAGTATGGCGGCAGATACCACACGCTATTATCGTTATGATGAAATAAACGGCCCCCTGAAATCGGCGTCATCTGGTCTTGCAGGTGATGGCATTCGGGTGTTGACGAGTATCCCCGGTGTGAAAGGGGATGACTTCCTGCGCAAGATGAAAGCGTTCATCGACAGTGAATCCGGATGGGACGCACCGAAAGGATATAAGCTTGATCAGGTGGCTTTCAGCAATTTCAAGGCCGAATTGCTTCACAAGGAAGGTGCTCATTCCAGAAAAGCGGTTCTGCTGTTACACGGCGGTGCTTACCTTATCCAGTTGTCCAATATGTATCGTGACATGGCAATCCGGTATTCGAAAATGACCGATAACGCCGATGTATTGATGCCCGATTACCGGATTGCGCCGAAATATGTTTTCCCGTCCGCGCTCGAAGATGCGTTTGAAGCCTGGAACTGGTTGCTTGCCAAAGGCTACAAACCGAAAGACATTCTTATTGTCGGCGACAGCGCTGGCGGTAACCTGACACTGGCCCTGACGCTGAAATTGCGTGACATGGGCAAAGAATTGCCGGGTGCAATTGTCTGTATGTCGCCCTGGACCGATATGGCTGGAAGCGGGAAATCGCATATGGAAAAAATGACGGTTGATCCACTTTTCGGCAATACTCCCGAATACTTGCCACCCAAAGACGGCGTGATGCCGGAAGTCTTGCCTTTCATCCTGAGTTATGTCGGAAAAACGGATCTCAAAAATCCCTATTTGTCGCCGGCATATGCGAAATATGACAAATTTCCACCCATGCTGATTCAGGTGGGCACGGAAGAGGTACTGGAAAGCGATTCCGAGCTGGTTTATCAAAGTGCCGTGAAAGCCGGTGTCGATGCAACGCTGACACGATACTTTGGCATGTTCCATGTTTTCCAGATACTGGGAGACGTTGCCCCGGAAAGCAGGGAAGCGTGGAATGAAGTCAACAGTTTCATCGCTCATAAATTCCTGCATGCAAAACAGGAAGTACTGAAACAGCTTCCGGCTCCGTCATTTGTCATTCGTCCAGGGAACGAGTCCGTCAGGGTTTTGAAAAAGTCGGAAAATGGCGTTCAGTGAGTGAATGCAGATAAAAACGATAATGGGGATTATCGGCTGATAAATCGGTCCAGTATTTGATGAAGACGGTCAATATCCAGCGGTTTTGCCAGATGCTCGTTCATTCCGGCTGTCTTCGCTGCTTCCACATCCTCCCTGAAAGCATTGGCTGTCATCGCGACAATCGGGACTATTTGCGCGTCTTTTCTTGAAAGACTGCGGATTTTGCGTGTTGATTCCAGACCTCCCATGACCGGCATTTGCAAATCCATGAAAATCAGTCCGTAATATCCTTCAGATGAAGACATGAACCTTTCCAGTGCTTCCTGCCCGTTTTTGGCGGTTTCAACCCGGATGCCGCTCTCGGCAAGGATGACTTCCGCTATTTCCCTGTTCAGCTCGTTATCTTCGACCAGTAATACTTTTTTTCCCTTGTAATCCCGTTTTTGTCTTGAGGATTCAACGACAGACGCGTGCTCATTTTCTTTCATGGCATGTTTTTTGATCGCGTAAGCAAGAGCGGATTTCAGCATGGGTTTGACCAGAAAACCATTTGCGCCTGAAGCGAGTGCCTTTGATTCGTATTCCATCCAGTCATAGGCTGAGGCAAGCAGAATGGGAATGTCGGAGCCGATTTGTTTCCGGATCAGTCTTGTCGTTTCGATTCCATCCATTTTCGGCATTTTCAGATCGATGATGACCATCGAAAAATCTTTCCCCGATTGATGTTTTTCCGCTATTTTCTGAATGGCTTGTTCACCTGAAAGAACCCATTCGTTCCGGATTCCCAATTCATCGAGCCGCTCACAAGTCGTTTCACAGGCTATCCGGTCATCATCCACGACCAGAATTGCATTTTTCATGAAAAGACAGTAATCGACGGAGCTTTCATTCTGGAGTTTAAGAGGGAGTTCGACTGTAAAGGTGGAACCTTTCCGGTAAGTGCTTTTTACCTTGATATCCCCATTTATCAGTTTCACGATATTCCGGCTTATCGCCATACCGAGTCCTGTCCCCTGGACAGCCAGTACATCGGCGTCGTCAGCGCGTTCAAAGGGAGAAAATAGTTTTTCAATGAATTCCGGTTTCATTCCGTAACCGTTATCTTCGAACGTAAATTCATAAAGACCATAACCAGCTGTATTCGATGGTTTTTCACGGATGTCGAACATGATTTTTCCACCGGCAGGCGTGTATTTAATGGCATTGGATAATATGTTCAGAAAGACTTGCTGGATATGCTGGGGGTCGCCAATAACATTTTCGTGACGTAAATGATGGGCCCGTATGTCGAAAGTATGTTGCTTGGCCATAACGGATGGTTGCAGAATCGTAACCAGATTTTGCAGCATGTCATTCAGGCAGAATTCTTCTTCTGTAATAGCAAGATTGCCGCTTTCGATTCTCGACATATCCAGAACTTCATTGATCAGGCCCAGCAGCAGTTTGGAGGAGAGAGTTATTTTCCCGAGGCAGTCCTTTACCCTGTCCCTGTCGTCGATATGTGTTCCGGCAATGGCTGTCATGCCAATGATGGCGTTCATCGGAGTACGGATGTCATGACTCATACGTGAAAGAAATTCCGATTTTGAACGATTCGCCCGTTCAGCTGTCTGAAGGGCGTCATGGAGCATGACTGAACGTTCTTCGAGTTGTCTTTGCAGTTCACGCTGTTCAGTAATATCGGTGATATCAATATAAATCACAAGATAAACAGGATTGTCATTGATCCAGTCGATACAGTTTGCATTGACCTGAAACCACAAGTTGCCACCGGTTTTATCCGTTGCCTGAAGGGTGAAATGAACACGTTCTCCCCTGCGCATCCGCGAAAAGTTTTGAAGATATACTCTTCGGTTTTTTTCCGTGTTTACATTGGAAAGACCGAAAGCCAGACCTTCCTGCTCGCTGCTATCGAAGAAATCCCTGAAACGTTCATTGGCTCCAAGAAAGCGGAAGCCTTCTTCATTGACCTGAAACCGTGCAACAAAACCCGGAAGATTGTCATAAGTGACGGACTGTTCCTTCTGCATCCTGATCTGGTCGTCGATATTTGTGATGACAGTGTAGGAAACCTGGTAACCGTTTACGTACTCGTCTGAAAACACATTGGATATATTGACCCATATATGGCTTCCATCCTTGCGGGGCATCGTGGTGACAAGGTTGTAGCCATTGCGGTCGGCCTTGATCGTAGATGTCACCGTTTCAACAAGTTCGTTCCATTGTTTCTGATGGTTTGCGTAATAGAGATCGGGCCGGTTGTGGAACCTGGCTTCATATTCTTCTTTAGGCCAGCCGATAAGTCGATAGTAGTAGTCGTTTGCCCAGACCAGCGTGTAATTTTCATCCAGCAAATGCTTGCTGACACTGACTCCCAAAAGACGCATCAGGGTGTGATATTCATAATCGGCAACTGCTTCATTACCGTCTATCCCTGTTCTGTTTTTACTGTCGTCCATTTTCGGCATGGCCCTCTCCTGGAGTGGCCAAATCTTGTTAAAAGGAAAAAAAGTTGCCTTTATCATAATATCACAGTTTGCTTTTTTAATATCATGACGATAAAACTGGCTGTCAGCTCAGGAGAAAAAGGGTTAACTGAAAAATGACGGCATATTCGATAACTTTTGCGGGATAAAAGAGAGGCTTATAAGGAATGGACAAGAACAGGTATGCTTTACTCTATGGCTATCTTCTTGCAAGGATTTATTTTGGATTTTACCCAAAAGGCAAAGCGCTTCCATCCATTTACCGGTTAAGTGAAATGTTTGGAGTCTCGACCATAACGTCTCGTGAGGCAATCAGGCTTCTGAAAGAAAAAGGTTTTGTAACCGGGTCGCAAGGGAAGCGTACTGTAGTCATATTCGATCGTGTCAATTCCGGAAAACCTCCCGAGGAAATTTTTGCTGAAAAAGAAACACTTCAGGATCTTTTTCAGAGCCTGTATCTGTTAATTCCTTCCTTTTTTTACCAGGGTTATTTCTTGTGCAGCACGAAGGAGCTGGATCGGCTTGGCGTCATTCTCGATCGTTTTGACGACGTATTGGGCGAACAGACACTTTATTATCTGTTTTATCTTGTAAGCCGATTGAATAATCCGCTTATAAACGATTTGTACGCCGACACTATACTTTATGCCTATCCTGTTCATGTTCTACGGTTTTTCAACGAATCCGGGTGGGGGGAAAAATATAAAAAACTGGGGATCGAGTTACGGCAAATGATCGACTTGCGAAGAAAGGGGGAAGAAAAAGAACTTTGGGATTTGATTCATACCGCTTATCTTGAATACGACAAGGATTACGCAAGTGGAAAGTGCCAGGCAGATCTGAAAAAAGCGTATACATGGGGCAAGCCGGATATTTGTCATTCCATCGCGCGGGAATTGATTTATCGAATTTATTGTGAAAAATATCCGGTCGATACTTTTTTGCCTTCACCCAAAACCCTTTCACAGGAATTTTCCTCTGCAATTATTACCATCAGGCGTGCGATCGGTTTATTGAACAAACTGGGGGTGACGGAATCCATCAATGGAAAGGGGACAAAAGTTCTATCCATTGCCGAAGGAAGAAAAAAGATCAGATGGATCGAGCCTTCCGTTCGCAAAAGTATCATGACCTATTTTTATGCACTTCATATTTTTGCAATAAGTTGCACGTCAGTGGCAAAGGCATTATTTCCTCGTATCGACAAAGAAAGACTGGCATTTCTCAGAAAAGAGCTTCTTGCGGCAAAAGAATCGGGATATACCGAAGCCGTTTGCGGGATCTGTTTTTCGATTCTGCTTGAAAACAGCAACCTTTCTGCAATTTGCGAAATATATCTCCGGCTCCAAGACCTTCTGTTATGGGGATATCCACTTATTTTCATCGAGCCTCGTCTGCAAGTGGATGACTATGTCGATATGCTCGTTGAAGGCATCGATAATAGGGATGAAAGATTGTTCGCCGGGGGACTCGAACAAATCGTTCGTGCCATTTTTGTATCCTCCCGAACGAAAATCATTTCTGTTGGTATCGACGCGGCAAAAAATGTCGAATTACCGGTGTTGCCACCGGTTTCGTAATAATTCACGGGAAAGAATTTTCCAGGTTCCATTAAGGAGAACCTGGATTACAAACATTGTTTAAACAATTTATTTCCCGTTAGAAACAAATTGTTTAAACAATGATATGATTTCAAGCTAGTTCATGATGGATTTTTCCGTAATCTGAAGAAGCTGGATGACTTTCTGTCAGTACTCGGGGCGTTGTTGTTCTCAAGATGAAAACAAGTGTTTTATACATCTTCCTTCGATAAAAAATCTATCAAAGTATACGAATATCTGAAACAGTCTGGTTTGTTTCAGGAAGCATTCAATTTCAACAGGGTGTCGCGGTTTGGAAAACCGCAAGGCTGGCATCGATGGATACAATACTCAGGCAGATAACGGATCACGATTTTTTACAGGAAGTCCTCTCTGAAAGTACAGGGGATTATTATTTTATCGGTGATATCGAACAGGATATTTTTTCCGTCAGCCAGAATATGGCGGACGATTTCGGGTTTCCTGATAAACAAATCACAGGCCTATTGCCAACCTGGATGAAACTGATACAGCCGGAAGATCAGGAAAGATATTATAAAGCTGCCAATGATCTAGTCTCGGGACGTAAAGACCGATTGAATGAGGAATATCAGGTTCGCCTGAAAAACGGTGAGCTGATCTGGATTCATGAAGTCATTCGGGTCAAGAAAAATGCCGGTACCGGAAGGCCCGAACGAGTCGTTGGAATCGCGCGCAAAGTCGAAAACGGTGGCAAGGTCGATCTGGTAACCGGTCTGTATACCCATGAGAAATACATGGACAGGATGCAGAAACTGGACGACAGCCATCCTATAGGCATCATGCTTTTGGGTATTGACGACTTCACCATGATCAATACCCTGAACAATCACAGTTTCGGTGATCTGGTACTGCGTAATGTCGCTCAGGACATCCGGAATATGCTTCCGGAATCGGCATTGATTTGCCGGTTTGACGGAGACCAGTTCATCATTGTCTATCCCGATGCGACGCGGGAAAAGCTGGAGCGGTTTTATGAAAACGTTCAGTCGTATACCGGTAAAGTCTACATCAGTCACGGTGTCCATTACCAATTTACGATTTCGGCAGGTGCCGTTTTGTACCCCGATCAAAGAGGGCAAGGTGATGATTTGCTCAAATGTGCAGCGGTCGCTCTCAGGAAAGCCAAACTGAACGGGAAAGACAAATGTGTCTTTTATTCAGCCGGGATGTTGTCGCTCCAGCTGGATGAACAACGAAAAATTCAGATTCTCGGGGAAAGTATCCGTTCTGGATTCGAAGGTTTCTCAGTTGTTTTCCAACCGGTTAACGATGCCAGTACATTGAGGGTCTGTGGTGCAGAAGCATTGCTCCGTTTTGAAAATGAGGCGTGTGGCGCCTTAAGCCCCGTTGAATTCATTCCTCTTCTCGAGTCATCCAACCAGATCATTCCTGTCGGCCGGTGGGTGCTGGAACAGGCAATCATTGCTTGCAAAAAATGGACGGTTTATATTCCTGATTTCGTCATGCAGGTCAATGTTTCCTATCTGCAGTTAAGAGACAAGAATTTCTGTTCGAGGGTCGAAGCGCTTTTGAAAGAACACAGGCTTTTGCCGAAGCATATCGTTCTTGAGCTGACGGAAAGTTATTTCATCACCGACAGCGAGCGGATCAACGATACCTTGAAGCGTCTGAAGCAGTTGAAAATCCGTCTGGCCATGGACGATTTCGGGACAGGCTATTCGTCTCTGGGCCGATTGACCGATTTTGACGTCGATATTGTCAAAATCGACCGCCTGTTTGTAAAGACTTCCAACAGTGACCGGTATAACAGGGACTTTATCGAATCCGTTATCCGTTTGTGCCATAACGTCGGTATGAAGGTCTGTATCGAAGGCGTGGAAACGGGGGCAGAGCTGAATATGGTCAACCGGCTCTATGCCGATACGATTCAAGGGTTTTACGTTTCAAAACCGGTACCGGAAAAACAGTTTTTCAGTACATTTGTCGTCAAGCCGTTTGATGGCAGTATGCTTCTGGTGCGTCAGGACAAGGCTGCCACGATCAAGAAAATTCTGGGTGACAAGGAATTGCTCCAGTTGCTGGCGGATGCAACCCCGCTTTGCCTTAACTTGTGGAACCAGAATTTCGAAAATATTGTCTGCAACAAGGAAGCCGTGAAATTGTTCGGCTTGCGCGATGAGAACGAATATCTGGAGCGGTTCTTTGAGCTGTCACCTGAATTCCAGCCGAATGGCGAACGTTCTGACATCATGGCCCCGGCCAAAATCAAGGAAGCGCTGGAAACAGGAAGAGCTGTTTTTCGCTGGATGCAATGCCCCTGTCATGTCTGCTGTGGAATAAAGACCTGCAACTTATCACCTGTAATCAGGAAGCGGTGAGAATGTTTGCCGTGGAAAACGAATCGGATATTCTGAATCGTTATGATGAATTTTCGCCTGTTTACCAGCCGGACAGTGGGCGCAGCAAGGATTTGATGCGCCAGAAAATCCGGGAGGCATTTTCGGAAGGAAGAAGCGTATTCAAATGGACTTTCTGTAATAAACAGAGTGAACTGATTCCATGCGATATGACCCTTGTGCGCGTTTCCTATCAGGGGAACGATGCCATAGCGGCTTATTGCAGGGATCTGAGAGAACTGGTGCAAACAATTGAACAGAATACCGGCCTGAAACAACTTGCGTATTACGATTCCCTCACCGGTACGTCAAGCCGGGTTGCTTTCATGCAATCTCTTAAATCCCGATTCAGGCAACTTAAAAAGAGTGATGTTTTTGCGCTTGTCATGCTGGATTTTGACAATTTCAAAAACATCAACGATACATATGGACATCAGGCAGGCGACGCCACTCTGCAAAACAAGATTTCCATGATCAGGACACTGCTGCCGGAAGGTGCCGAGATGGGGCGTTACGGTGGCGATGAATTCATCATTCTGCTGGACGATGTCAACTGGGAAGAAGTCAATACCCTGATGAAAAAAATCGTTGAAAAGGTATCGGGTACGATAATGAATACGGGCGGTTTTGTCTTTCCTGTCACCATCAGTGCAGGGGGCGTTTTCTGGGACCCGTCATGTCTGAATTGCGAACAGTTGTTAAGCAGAGCCGATAAAGCGCTTTATGATGCCAAGAGAAACGGCAGAAACCGTTTCATTTTGCTGGACCGTCGCCGTAGGGCTATTGAAGAAACAGCTGAACTGCCACGACACGATAAAAGTCTCTTGCTGTAAAAAGCCGGTATCTTACGTAACTGGATTTCACTTTCAGAATTGTTTCCTCATTTCATGACAAGACACGCCGGATGTGGTACCAGACACATCCGGCGTGTTTTTTCATATTTTCTGCCATTCAATATTTCCATTCCCAATCATCCTTTGACTATTTTTATGGTCATTTTTTGACGGGGAGAAAATTTTTAACAAAATTCAGAAAGTTATGGTAGAGTGCTCGCTCGATTTTTATCTTGGCAATAAATGTTAATAAAAAGAAATTCGCAAGGATAACGTAGTGTTACTTTTTGGCAATATAAAACTAATCCTGATTTCTTATAACATGACTTTTATTTTCTTGATTGCAATCGGCAAGCTGAAAATTGCGTGCACATTTTAAAGCGTGTATCGGGATTTTTTCCCAGAATGAATCCTTGCTCAAAGAAAGGAGAACATGGAATTTTTTTGCAGAAACGGAAAAATTTTGTATCATTTTTTTGCTCGATAATTGACCCAATGAAAACAAGACAAAATCAAATTTTTGCCAACGCAGCCCCACTAGGGCTTTTTGGATTTGCAATGACAACGATATTGCTGAATATCCAGAATGCGGGTTTCTTTTCTTTAAGTGTAATGATTATGAGTATGGGCGTATTTTTTGGAGGAATCGCCCAGATTATTGCCGGAATCCTTGAATGGCGACGAGCCAATGGTTTCGGTGCCCTGGCTTTTATATCTTATGGTTCATTCTGGCTGACCCTGATTTTCATCTGGGTTGCGCCTCATGCGGGCCTGACATCGGCTGATCCCGTTTCAATGGGATGGTATCTCACGATGTGGGGGCTGTTCACGACAGTACTTTTCCTGTGTACGCTAAGAGGCAATACGATTGGAAAATGTATTTTCGGGACGCTTGTCGTTCTGTTTTTCATGCTGGCGTTCGCCAATTTCATGGAAAGCCATTTCCTGCATACGCTTGCCGGTTATGTCGGGATACTGTGTGGAGGGTTCGCTTTTTATGAAGCTTCTGCGCTTATTCTGAACGAACGCTACGAGCGGACCGTTTTACCTTTGTAGTAAATTTCAGACCGGTCGTCTGTAACCCGATTTCGGGAATGACGATTCCGATTTTCCGTTTTCCGTTTCTGTGAAGAAGACCCTGAGCGATAGTTCAGGGTCTTTTCGTTTTCAATGAAAACGGTTTACAGGCGCGTAACAAATAGAGTGCACCGGATTAAACATATTGTTTAACCTGGCTGATTCCATTCAGAAAAAATCAGGGAATGAAACATGATAATGGCATACGTTTCGTCAGAAGAAACAACAGATGCCATTCAAATGCTTTCATCCGTTGTCACCAGAAAACGAAACATGCCGAAGTGGTTTGAAACAGGAGAACAGGATAATCTAAAAAGGCCTGATCCATTCTGCTCGCAAATGAGCTTCCTGTGGCTTTTCAATTGCCGTATCGATCTGTTTTAACAGTTTTTCCTTGTCCTTGTTCAGGACACCACGAAGAACCAGCTGGTTGGACGCGTGATCGCTTCTGAAAATAGTCGACTTCAGCTCAAGCGCGTCAATGAATTGCCGTACTTCCTTAAAACGCTCATATTGCGACATCCTGATGAATTGTCCCTCATATCCCTTCTGGTAACGATCTTCACCGTGCGGAAGATTCAGGACAAGTGTCGCCAGAAATTCCGGCTGGGTCTTGTTTGCCAGAAGCGCCGAATTCAGGGCATGCTGTTCCGAGAAACGGGTGCCTCCGGCGCCATTGATGATCATGACGGAACGCTTGATGCCGGCATCGGCGAGCCGGTTCAATGAATCGACGACGGAGTCGTGGGTATCTCCCTTGTTGATGCTTTTCAATACGAAATCGTCTCCGGATTCTGCGCCGACATAGACCAGTTTCAGTCCTGCATCATACAAGGCTTTGAGGTCGGCGTCGGATTTATTGGAAACATTACGGGGCGAACAATATGACGCCACCCGCGTAACATTCGGCAGATATTCACGAATGGCGTTCAGGATATTCAAAAGCCTTCTGGGTGACAGGGAAATCACGTCTCCGTCAGCCAGAAAAACCCGTTGTATGCCGGAATAATTCCGGCTGAACCATTCGATTTCTTTTATAACGTCTTCTTCCGGTTTGACGGAAAAACGTTTTTGCGGCTGGGTGTACATGTCGCAATACGTGCATTTGTTCCAGCTGCATCCATTCGTCACCTGAAGAATCAGCGAATTGGCTTCACTGGGTGGGCGAAAGACAGGGTCGACGTAACTGACTGGAGCGTATGGCATGTGAGGAAGAAAGAATGGTTAAAGGATATATTCTAGCATTGCGAAATGCGTTTTGAATCAGGAAGAAACAGGGGCAAAAAAGGCGAATCATTCGCCTTTTTTGCTTGGTTGCCCGCTTATTGTTTTCTTCCCCTGAATACGGCGCACTGATGGAAAGCTTCCAGTGTAACCGGTGATTCTGTACTGATGCAAAGGCGACTCGTCAGCTTGAGCAGTTCCTTGATGTCACGACCGCTGGAATTCGGGAAATCACGTACCAGCTTTTCAATCAGGTCGTCGGATAGTTCGACCTGGAACTGGCTGGACAAGGATTTCCAGAGCTTGACGGCATCTTCACGTGACGGCGTTTCGTAGCGGATAACGGCGATGCACCGCGACAGAATGGCATCGTCGACGTCATCGACCCGGTTGGTCGTCATGAACAGGAGACCGTCGAAATATTCCAGTGTCCTCAGAAATTCGGCGACAATCGCGTTATGCTGCAAATCATTATCGCGCCTGCGGATATAAACGTCGGCTTCGTCCAGAAGCAGGATGGCATCCCAACGGGCGGCACGACGCAAAATATCGGAAAGAGCTGCTTCCACGCTGACAGCAGACGTTCCCAATTGACCGGAATGAACACGGTAAAGCGGTTTGCCGACGACTTCGGAATACACTTCTGCCGTCAGGGTCTTGCCGAGTCCGGCTGCGCCCATACACAGAATAGTCGTTCCTCCGGACTTCCCTTCGATAATATCGTCCATCAAAACATCGTTATGCGAGGTCAGGATATCGATCAGTGTCCGGTGTTCCGGTGGAAGGACCAGTTTCGTCCGCAATTCGGGCTTGTACTGATATTCTTCCAGATTCTGGACGTGCACCCATATATTCTGGTGCAGTTCCAGATGAAACATATACAGATAGCAATGGAGTGGAATCTTGTTGAAGTCATTGTCGAAACAACTGCGACGATCCGAATTGGTTTCGATGCGACGTTCCAGCATTTCCTCGTCATTGACGCATTTGACTGTCGTTCCCGGCAAAATCCGCAACAGTTCGAGATTGTAATTGACCTTGTTTTCATTATGTATAAGAAAACAGGAATTGCGTGCCAGAAACTGTTTTCCGTAAAAAGGCTGGAAAGTCCGGAAACGTTCTGATTGCAGTTCGTATTCAGCCTTGAATTCGGGACATTCCTTGTAAAATCCTTTTCTGGCCAGCAGGTCGGGAATCGGCATTCCGCCCATTTCACGCTGGTAAAACAGGATGCTGTTTGTCATCCCGCTACGCCATTGGTCGGGTGCATTGTCACTGCTCCGTGTGGCGGCCCAGACGGTATTGGCAAGCAGCTGGACGCTAACAAAGGGACGACCTTCCCGTGGCTGGACATATTCGATGCCATCAATCAGCCAGGGCAAAAGGACACCATCTTTATTGCGGCGGTAAATCCACCCGTCGATTGCGTTGGCGCTGAAATAAGCCACCAGCGCCGGAACGAGATTTTCCAGTTGCGCCACGACAAGATCATGTCCCGGAGCTTCCCGTACATTTTTCAATGCGATCAATTGAAAAATGAGGGCGCGATCATTGTCTTTTTCAGCCAGTTTCCAGAGTTCATCCAGCGCCGTCTGATCGAAAACGCCGTCGGGAATCAGGATTCTGCCATTGGTCAGGCCATGCGCAGACAGGCGTTTTGCCAGGGGCGTTTCATCGCCAACCCTGGCAAGAAGATTGTTCACCTGCGTTACGGAAAGCTCGAATTCCATGCTCACTCCTAAGAATACAGTGATGGGCTTTGTTTTGGAATGGAAAATGTTCTGCAAAGATGATGGGTACAACCATCTTCAGACAATTAAAGTTTCTATCTTATCACGATTGAAACCCGATGGATCGGAATGAAACATCGGGATGTCGGCATTGTCAAAATTAAAGTTGGGACCGGACTTTGTCAACGGAAATTTTCAGGGCGCCTGACAAGTTGGCAATGGCTTCGTCTCTCGACAAATTGGTTCTGAAATTCAGCATTTTTTCCGCTTTTTCAATAGACAGGGGCCAGTCGTCCGTCAAAAAGGCGCTTCCACCCCAATCGGCTGCATCAATGGCATTGACTTTCGCTTTTGGATTGGCGAGGTCGATAATCAGTTGTGCCACATCTTCCCATGTCAGATAGATACTTGCCGTGTTGAAAAGTTCGCCTTTTACGTCGCTTGAAAAAAGCGCCTGTATAAAAGAAACGAAATCATCGAGTTGCAGGAAACTGCCACCGCTTTTTGCCGGAACGTCAATGCTTCCCTTTTCAATTGCGTCACGAATCATGGCACGAATGTTCCTGCCGCCGATGACATCGCCGTAGGCATACCAGACCATGAGATTATTGACTTTCAGGCCATGCTGGAAAGCATAGATTTTCGTGAGTTCTTCCGTCATCAGTTTTGCGAGCGCGTAAACCGGATTTCTGGATTGTTCGACCAGATGGGCCTGACTTTCTACGACCGGGTTGGAAAGCGGTTTTCCGTAGGATACGGCTGTTGTCGTATTGACGACGTATTCGACACCGTTTGCGATGGCAGCATCCAGAAGATACTGATAGCCTTTCACGTCGATATCGAGCAGGTCGGGAAGATTGTCGGAAAAGCTCCATGCAAGATGAATAATGGCGTCGATGCTGCCATCAATGGCAGATTCCACAAATGCCTTGTCGGCCAGATCGCCGCAACAGGTTTCCATTCCGGCATTGGCAAATTGCGCGAGACCGTCCTTGTCCTTGTCCAGAACACGAATGGCATTTCCTGCTTCGACCAGTTTGCGAATGATGTGCGGACCCATATTTCCGCAGCCGCCGGTAACGAGAATCTTCATGGTTTTCCTTTTTGTCGACTTTATAAAGTGCCGTATCAAATGATGTTTTCAATCGGGACGTGTGCAGACGCAAATATCTTTAACGGCATTAACTTCCCATTTTAAAGGAAGAATCAGGCCGTTTGAAAGCCTCTGGTTTTTCTGTTAATCGTATTATCCTGTCACAAGACTTTTCCCGGCATCCGGGTACTTGTTCAGGCTGTTAAAAGAAAGTCGTAAACCGGTTTGAGCAATGTAAAGTTTTCGCCCAGTTTCGATGCCAGATCCTCTGCAAAGAGCCATGGAAAATCGACGCTGTTGTGTACGAAAAAGATATTGCGGCGTTCAAGCCAGTTTTGTTTCTCTAACGGCTGGTCACGATAATGGATTTTTTTGAATGTTTCTCCTTCCATTTCAAAAACAGACTGGTTCGTGAACGCGGACTGGGCATGCAGGAATGAAAGACTGTCGTCAAGAATTTTTTCACGAATGGCACGCATTTTTTCCGTGCTGGCCTGATAAAAGCCGCAACCATAGCGAAAACGATAAGGTGAAAATTCCAGGAAAAATCCGGGATGGCTTTCCTTGCCGATTTTCGGACGCTGGAAACCGCACCACATCACGTCACGATAAAGCGACTTGTCTCGGGAAAAACGAGTATCCCTGTAAATCCGTGAAATGGTTTTGTCCACTCTGGGATTTGTTTCGAAATGAGGATCGATATCCAGCATGACTGGAGTGAGCGCTTCCACCAGTTCTGTCAAAGGTTCGAGAACATCGCTTGTGTAGGCTGGTCTGTTTTCATGAAACCAGTCTTTGCTGTTCTCTTGCCTGTTTTCAATGAGAAAGTTCAATGTGTTTTCAGTGATTGGCATATTTAACACAGTGTTTAAGGAAAAAATTGCAATCGGGGAACAAATTATTCAAAAAAGGGATAAGATGACTAATCATTGCCAAAAAGTAATTTTATTTCAATAACTGACCCGACCTGTTCGCAGAGAGGTTTTCGATCGAGACGCCAAGTCTTCCAAAATGAGCCGTACGTCTGAAAATAGTTTCATTTCGAATCTATTTGATGGAGTTGCGACGATTGTTGCAGATTCGAAATTGACGTTAATAAATGCCAACGATGCATTTTGCATCGGTTTTGGCATTTCCGCTGATGCTATTTCCAGAGAGAAATATGCCCTGACCGATTTGCTTGATGACGATTCATCTTCCCGGCTTTGCGAGTCTATATCATCCAGTCCTGTTTCATCCCAGTGTAACCGTGTTTTATTGAGAAAAGAGGAAAACCATCGTCCTTTTCATGTAACCGCCGTCAGGGTTGAAGAGCCTCTTCATGAAAACCGTTTTGCCGTTTACCAACTTGTGTTTTCCGATCAGACGGAAATTCTGGAATTGAAGCAACTGATCGCATTCGAGAAACAAAAGCTGGATATTCTTACCGGTCTGTCGGAAGACATCAGTTTTGAATACGATTTCGCTACCGATACAGTTTGGTTTGCCGACAAGTACAAAACGGTTTTCGGCAGTAATCCGGTGATTGAACGCTTCCGTGAGAGACTTTCCGGTAACGAATTCATCGACAGCCTGACGAATGTATTCCGTAACCAGTTCATTGACATGCTCTCCTCATCGGGTGAAACCAGCCAGTCACGTGTGGATACCGTCAGCAATGAATACAAATGGTTTTCCCTGTACTGCATGCAGATAAACGGGGAAAAAGGTGAGCCAGTCAAGGCTTTGGGCATTATCCGCGACATCGACAGGCAAAAGAAAGAGCAATTGCAATTGTTCGATAAATCCCGCGTCGATTCCATGACCGGACTTCTGAACAAGTCGACGACGGAAGAGTCCGTCAAAACGGCGATCGCGACAGCCACATCCGACAGTATTGGCGTGTTGATGATGATCGATATCGACCTGTTCAAAAACGTGAACGACACACTGGGACATTTGGCCGGTGACGAAGTCATTATGCAGATCGCACGGCAGTTAAGAAGAACTTTCCGGGAAAATGATTTTATCGGCAGAGTCGGAGGCGATGAATTCATCGTCTATATGCAGGACGTGAAAGATACTGTATTCGTATATGAAAAAGCCAAAGCTTTATGCGAATCGGTCGAGCAGATGTTTGAAAATCATCAGCAGAATTACACCATTACCATCAGTATTGGCATTTCGAACACCGAACAGGCCAACACATATAATGAGCTTTACCGGCAGGCGGACGTTGCCTTGTATAACGCAAAGGCAAATGGCAGAAACCAGAGTGTTTTTTACGGACAGGAACTGAATTCTGAAGATACACCTGTACGAAATGCCGCTTCAATGACAATCGGTGCCGCTCGTGAAGGCATACTGGTCGATATTATCGATATCCTGTTCAGCACGCCGGACATCCGGCAGGGTATTGAAAAAGTACTGGAATTCATCGGAAATGCATTCAATATCGGCAAGATCCGGGTGGTGGAAAAATCGCTTGATCTGATGACCTTGAGTGTCACGCATGAATGGGCTGCTCATAAGGAATGGCTTAACAAGGAGCTATACCAGAACTTTTCGCCAGATGAAATACATTTGCCGGTTGCACAGGATGCCAACGGGATTTATTACTGCAGCGATACCACACTTCTGACGCAGCAGGAAAAGGCGTTTTTCAAAGGCGACCCCGTTATTTCCCATCTTCAATGCAATATCGTGCAGGATGGAAAAATCATTGGTTATATCAGCTTTGAAGAAAGAAACAGGAAACGTATCTGGACACAGCAGGAAATCGATGCACTGATTCTGATGTCGAAACTGATCGGCGAAAGTATCAGGCAACAGCAGTCCCTGAGTCTTTTGCATCACAGTTATTCATCCACACGCAGTATCCTGAATGGTATCCATGGCATTTACATTTATGTTGTCGACGAAAACAGGAATATCCTGTATTACAACGACAACGCTGCACGAAGCTATCCTGACCTGAAACCGGGAACGAAATGTTTCAAGGTTTTCAAGAACCGGTTGCATCCATGTGAAACGTGCCCTGAAAAAATCCTCAAGGAAAAAGGGCAATTCAGTACAGTTCTGTTCGATACGCCTTTCGGTCCATGCATGAATGTTTCCGCTTCCCGGGTTTTGTGGGAAAACCGGGAATGGGCATATATCGTTCTGTTTTCCGAACATACCGCATCGCCAAAAGAGCAGGAGCAGCAAAGGAAAAAAGCGACCTATATTGCCGCTTTGTGCAATACCTGCGATCACATTGTAGACATCGATCTGAATGCCGATTCTTATGAAATTCTGGCCAATTCAGAAAAGTTCAACAATTACGAAATGCCGGAAATGAGGGATTATCAGCAGTCTCTCGAATTCATCTGTGAAAATCATATCAAGGCGTCCCATCGTCCGGTTTTTCTGGAGAAATTCAGCCTGCCTGAAATGAAAAAAGCCTTTGCCGAGGGAGTAGGCAATATCAGTCTGGAATATGAACTGCTTTCGGAAAAGAGTGATGTTCCTGTCTGGAAAGAACGAACGGCCTTTTTGCATAAACTTGAGGATGGCTCGGAACATATACTTTTTTATGTCTGGGACATTACGGAAAAGAAACTGGAAGAAGCACGCAGAAAAGAGGAAGAAAACAATTTCATTCTTGCACTTCAAAGCAATTATTCGGAGATATTTCATATTAATCTGGACAAGGGACTGATTTCACCGCTGTATTACAACAGTGACCAGATTCCGATTGCCGATTCGATGAACTATATGGATTATGTTCATCAGCGTGGGATGAACAGGCTGCATCCTGATTATGTTCAGAAGACGTTCGACTTTTACGAGCTCGATCGGGTTCGCAAATTATGTGCGGCAGGGGAAGCAAGCGAACTGGAATATCTGAAAAGACAGGTTGAAGGTGGTGGCTACCAATGGGTAGTCGCGACTATCCGCCCTGTAGAGGGTAATGGACAGAAGGCTCTTTTGTTATTGCGTGATGTGACTGACCTGAAACAGATGGAAAAAACAGTCCGGGGGCTTGAAATGCGATACAACGCCCTTTTCCGTCTGTCTTACGATATTTCGACTGAAGTCAATCTTGAAACGGCGCAATATTCCAGAACGTTTTTCCTGCTGGAAAAAACAGATTCTTTCGAAGAAGGGAAATATGACGAGGATTTCACGAGATTCCTCGATCTGGTTCATCCAAACGACAGGCAAGCGGTCAATGAATCTCGCAGTATCGATGCACTTCGTCGTTTGTACAGGAATGGGGAAGGCGATAATCTTTGCCAGTACAGGATTTTGTTCAACGACGAATATATCTGGATGTTCAGCCGTGTTCTGTTCCTGAAAGAAGACGATGTGGTGACGGCCTTTGTGCTGGCAAGAAATATAACCGCCCAGAAGAAGATCGAAGAAGAGCGCAATATAGAAACACAACGCTTCAATCTGGCGATCCGTAATACATATAACGAAATTTATGAAGTCGATCTGGTAAACAATACCTGCAAACTGACTTATTCCAACAGCCAGAATTTGATGTCGCTTCCGGAAGAAGACAGTCTGGATAAATTTGCCGATCGTTTCGTCCATCCCGATGACAGGCCGTTTTTCAAAAACTCGATTGTCGGAGACAATTTGAGCAAGGAGTTCGCTTCCGGAAAGAACGAGATTCATGGCGATTACCGTCGTCTGGGATATGACGGGCAGTGGTATTGGGTCTCTGCCATCATTGTTCCGGAATACAACAGCTATGACAGTTCTCCGAACAGAGGTTTGTGTTTCATTCGGGACATTTCCGAAAAGAAGAAACAGGAGCAGCAATTACGCATCAATGAGCAATATGATCACGCACTTCGGCAGATTTATGATGAATTGTATGAAATCAATGTGGTCACTGATTCTTACCGCATTGTGTATCATGTGGAAGGGAAATATAAGACACCGGCCATATCGGGAGAGCTGACAAGTGCCGTTCACAATATCGCAAGGGACATGATTCATCCTGAGGATGCAAACCGTTTCCTGGAATTTTTCGATATCGACAATATGCGCCGAAGTTTCAGTGAAGGACTGGATTACCGGATTGCCGAGTTCAGAAAACTTTTGCAGGATGGAAGCTGGCGCTGGGCTTCCCTGACTGTCTTTCCGCTTTCGGGAGATGCGGGCAGTGATGAAATGTATCTCGTTTTCATCATGGATATAGATGCACGCAAGCAGGTGGAAGAAATCGCGCTTCAGAATGCATTTCTGGAAAAGCAGCGTTTTGCCGACGAGCGTTACAAGACGATTGTGGAACAGACGAATACACTGGTTTTCGAATGGGTCGTCGATACGAACGAACGTTATATTTCCCAGGAAATACCGAAGCGTTTTGCCGGCAATTATGACGATCGTGACATCATGTGGATCTGGCGTGACGATCATGTCATCCATCCTGACGACATGATTCTCTTTGAACAATTTCTCAAGGGAATAAGGAAACAGAACCATGTTGAAATGGTCGCCCGTTACAAAAAACGGGATGGCAGTTATGCATGGAACAGGGTGACCTTGTCGTGCCTGTATGCTCAGGATGGCAAGCCTCATCGTTATATCGGAACCATCAATGATGTCGATAACGCAACCCGTTCGGTACAAACCCTGAAATACCGGGCCGAATACGATGTCCTGACTGGCATATATAACATGCAGGCTTTTTACGACAGGGCGTCATCAATGATGAGAAACAATCCGGAACGCCAGTATTATATAGTGCGTCTGGATATCGATCGTTTCAAGGTGATCAACGATCTGTACGGTCTTGAAGAGGGCGACCGTCTCCTCAAAACGATTGCGGGTCTTTTGAGCGACCGGATGAAAGAAAATGCCGCATATGGCAGAATCAGTGGCGATATTTTCTGTGCCTGTGTGGCCTACTCCCGGGAAGAAATCATCCATTTTGTACAGGATGTGGCAGCAAGGCTTGCCGAATATCCTCTGGCCAGCAAGATCATTCCATCCTTCGGTATTTGCAAGGTCGATAATGTCCAGACGCCGATCAATGTGTTGTGCGACTGGGCGAATCTGGCATTGAAGACGGTAAAAGGCAGTTTTTATCCGATTTACGCTTTTTACGATGAAACCTTGCGTCACCAGATCCTTTCGGAAAAGAAAATTGAAAGTGAAATGGATCTGGCCTTGCTGAGAAAAGAATTCCTGATGTATTTGCAGCCCAAGGTCGATATTGCCACGTCGAAAATCATAGGAGCTGAAGGGCTCGTTCGCTGGAATCATCCGGAAGAAGGCCTGATTCCACCGGATCGCTTCGTTCCCCTTTTCGAAAAAAACGGATTCATTATCCAGATGGATGAATACATCTGGGAACAGGCCTGTATCTGCCTGAAACGCTGGGTCGATATGGGACTGGAACCGGTTCCAGTTTCCGTCAATGTTTCGCGAATGCATATCCACGATAACAAGCTGAACGAAAAACTGCTTGAGTTGATCAGGAAGTATGATTTGCCTCCTGAGTTACTTGAACTGGAACTGACGGAAAGTATCTTCTTTGAAAACGAGGAATTGCTTGTCGGGACAATACGAAAACTTCAACAGGATGGCTTCAGCATTTCACTGGACGATTTCGGCGCGGGATATTCCTCGCTGAATATGTTGAAAGACCTTTCAATCGAAACGATCAAGCTCGATCGCGGATTTTTCAATGAAGTGATTGTCACGCCAAGAGGGAAGACCGTCGTCGCGCACACCATTTCACTGGCGAAAGCACTGAATATCAATATCATTGCAGAAGGTGTCGAAAATCAGGAACAGGCTGAATTCCTTCTCAATGCCGGTTGTCCATTCGCGCAGGGATACTACTATTCCATGCCGGTACCGATTGGTAAATTCGAGGAACTGGCTTTCAGACAACAATACTTGTTGCATTGAATGCCTGATAAGGCATCGTTAAAAAGCTTCTGATAATGTCAGGAGTTTTTTTATTTGCTTTCCTGCTGGCAAATTCAACCATAAAACAGCATTGATCATTTTCAGTATTGTTCTTTTTCAGGAATACCCGTAAAACATTTTGAAAGGATATTCGTTCGTCGAATTCCTCAAGATCGCTTCTGTGCATAAGAAATACACTTTTTGTCACCTTTTTCATATTTCAGGGAGACAAAATGGCATCCAGAACAATTCGAGAGGTCACTTTCGATCTGTTGCGGGAACTGGAGTTGACGACGATATTCGGTAATCCCGGTTCTACTGAAGAAACCTTTCTCAAAGACTTTCCAAACGATTTCCGCTATATCCAGACACTTCATGAATCTTCTGCCGTCGGCGCAGCAGATGGCTTTGCACAGGCGACACGCAAACCGGCACTTGTAAACGTTCATACATCCGCAGGACTGTCCAATTCGATGAGCAATATCATGACCGCCGCGATGAACAAGACGCCATTGATTATTACGGCCGGTAACCAGACGCGTGAAATGTTGTTGATGGAGCCCTGGCTGATGAATGTCGAGCCGACCATTCTGCCAAGACCGTGGGTGAAATGGAGTTATCAGCCTGTTCGCGCGGAAGACCTCCCCGCTGCATTCATGCGTGCTTACGCTATGGCGCTGCAACCACCGGCCGGCCCTGTATTCCTGTCGATTCCTCTGGACGATTGCGACAAACCGGCTACAGGCCCTGCTGTAGTGCGTTCTGTCGCGAGAAGAATCGGTCCTGATCCGGATGAAATTTCGGCCTTTGCTGATGCATTGTCGTCCGCAAAAAATCCGGCACTGATTTATGGTTCAGGCATAGCGCGTGGAGAAGGTTGGGATACCGGTATCAAACTGGCAGAAAAACTGAATGTCAAAGTCTGGGCGGCTCCCGCATCCGAGCGCACTCCTTTCCCTGAGACCCATCCGCTTTACGCTGGTGGTTTGCCTTTTGCGATCGCTCCGTTATCGAAGAAGCTGGAGGGACACGATCTTGCCATTGTGATTGGCGCGCCGGTATTCCGCTATTATCCGTATATCGCCGGTCAATACATTCCGGACGGATTACGCTTGCTGCACATTACGGACGATCCTGCCGAAGCGGGACGGGCGCCGGTTGGCGACAGCCTTTTGAGCGATCCGGTACTTGCACTGGAAGAATTGCTGGCAAGAGTGAAACCACGCAAGGCCGCTCCAGCCGGCATCGCCAGACAGGAACATCGGATGGCACCGTATCCGGCAGCAAAAACACCGGAGAAAAAACCGGATGGCCCGATATCCTCTCTGGAATTATTTCTGACCCTGCGTGCCTCCACGCCTGAGGATACTATCCTCGTTGAAGAATCTCCTTCCAACCTTGGAGAGCTGCATACGGCCTGGCCCATCGACAAACCCGATTCATTCTACACCTTTGCCAGTGGCAGTCTTGGCTGGAACCTGCCTGCCAGTATCGGCATTGCGATGGCTGAACGCGATAGTGGCAGAAACCGCCCTGTTGTCGTTGTTATCGGGGACGGCTCTCTCCAATATTCGATTCAGGGGCTCTGGACAGCGGTACAGCACAAGTTGCCGATTCTGTTTGTTGTGGCCCGCAACGGTGAATATGCGATTCTGAAATCCTTTGCAGAACTTGAAAACTCTCCGGGTGTGCCCGGACTGGATTTGCCGGGCCTGGATATCGTGTCTCTTGCGAAAGGGTATGGATGCATTGCCGAAAAAGTGGAAACGCCGGATGCGATTCGCAAAGTGTGTTCCGAAGCCTTTTCCCGCGATGTGCCGACAGTGATCGAAGTGCCTGTCATTCCAACGGTTCCGCCTCTGTTGTAGAGTCTGCCGATTTGATGACAGGCGACAGGATCGATGTGTTTTCAGATTGACATCGATCCTGTCTATTTCTGACACGTTGGGAGGATTCGTATGCTGGAAACGATTGTTACCGCATTATTGCCGATTGTCGTGACCCTTTTGCTGGGTTATTTTGCCGGTTTGAGGCATGACTTCAGTCAGGATCAGGCGTCCGTCCTGAACCGGATGGTCATGCTGTATGCTTTGCCATTACTGCTTTTTACCGGCATATTGAGTACGCCACTTTCCGAGATTTCGAAAAGCATGGATGTTTTTCTGTGGATCTCCGTCGGTATGGTAGGGGGATTCATACTTGTCTTCCTTATTTCCCGGTTTATCTTCAAATCGGATTCGAAAGTGGCGGCATTGCGGGCGATTGCCATTGCCGGGCCTGCCGTTCCATTTGTGGGAACTCCGGTTCTGGGCGTGCTTTTTCCCATTGACGCCGATCTGGCCATTGCCGCAGGCAGTATTCTGATGAACCTGATTCAGGTGCCGCTAGCGCTGGTTTTTCTGGTAGGCAATGGAGGGACGGCAGGAGAAAAAAAATCACCTCTGCAAATTGCTTTTGGAAGTATTAAAAATGCTGTTTTGCAACCGGTTGTGTGGGCACCGATTCTGGCTTTTGTCCTTTTGCTTATCGGGCTCGATATGCCGAAATTTTTGAAAGGCTCATTCATGCTGCTGGGACAGGCGACCGGAGGTGTGGCACTGTTTGCTGTCGGTGCTGTTCTGTTTGCACAAAAGGTGAGCGTTTCCCGTGAAGTCATTATCAACGTGCTTTCCAAGAACATCGTTTTGCCCGCGATTATATTGTGTGCCATGTTCCTTCTGGGATTGCCAGCAGCGGATAACGGTCTTGTTTCGGTGACTCTGGCGATTCCGACCGCGTCGATTGCCGTGATTTTTGCCGTCGAGTACAAGACAGCGGAACAGGAAATGGCATCAACGCTATTCTGGAGTACCATTCTGTCCGTGATTACGATGGGAGGCTTTATCTGGATAACGGGCTGATCGTGGGCTAATGCAGTATATGCGTGAAAAAAGCCGGAGGGATAAACAACACGTCATCGTTGGTTTGTTGTCCGGCTTTTGAAAAACGTTTTCTTTGTTAAAGTGCTATCGCAAAAAATTCGGCCCGTTTTACAGGGTCGGAAAGATCCAGTATGTTCATATGATGATGCATGGGAGGAACGGTTCTGGAATACAGCCGGAAATGGCTGCGCACAGTCGAAATTTCTATCACGACACCGGAAAAATCCAGTATTTCACAACTTTGAAAAACCCTTTCCGATTCAGGGTTGTTGACCTGTTTATCAGGCGCATTCCATATCGGTCGGAAATACTCGATCAGTGCCGCCTGTTCCATACAGGTTTTCTGGAATTCATTTAGGGGATGATCCTTTGTGGACAGAAAACGGGCATCCTGTGCTTGCAAGCCTTGTGGCATCAGGGCACCTAGCATCGGAATCAAATCATAGGGAAGATATTCAAAGGCATAAACGATAATGTCATCGTCCGGCAGAGCCTTGCGCATTCCAGCCAGCAATTCCTGCAGGGCTTTATTACTCCGAACCTTTTCAAAAGCGGAAAGAGTTCCTTCCTTGTAAACATTACCTGCGTACAGCACTTCCAGATCATTAACCCAGGGTTCCTGTTTCAGGATTTCGGGGCGTTGCGAGAGGGTATGAGCAGACAGCTTTCCAACCGGTTCGCCTTGTCCGTCTACGATATGGATTTCATTATGCGGGGCCGGGGCCAGAACAAAGGATTTCTCATTTTCGCCGAGCGGAATCACAAGTGAAAAAGGGATTGTCCTGATCTTACCTTCAACGCGGCAAAGCAGCTTGCCGGAAATACGTTCGCCATCCACGGAAAAATCCGGATCAAATGAAAAACGGGGGCGCCGACAGAAAAGAACTATCTGTGAAATCGTGAGGATATGGTTAATGCGTTCCCCGAAATCCATATTTTCACGAAGTTCTCTGGCAGGCAAGGCAACGCCAGCCCAGGAACGCAGATGGAGGCTCAATCCGGACAAGGGTTTTCTGGCAATATCATTCATCTGGCAATATGCAAAGGAGCGGGCTGGTGGACATACCGGTACTGTATCCAAAATTACCAGCCAGCTGCAAGTCATGACGCTTGATTGGCATCAGTCATCTGCCAGTCATTTGGCGAATTTGTACCGGCAGATTTGTCTTGGGGAGGGTAAATATATCTTTCGTGTCTTATATATGGGTTATTCTCATAACTGACACGCGGAAAACAAAAAAGGGTTACGTCAAAAACGTAACCCTTCAGTATTTCTGGTAGGCCGTGCGTGACTCGAACACGCGACCAACGGATTAAAAGTCCGCTGCTCTACCAACTGAGCTAACGACCCGAAAGACATGCATTATAGAGACCGATAGATGTTACTGTCAAGAACTTGTAGAATATATTGTATTCAAATTTTCACATTTTTTTCTTATGATTGTTTTGGGCATTGAATCGTCATGTGACGAAACCGGAATTGCGCTTTACGATACCGATAAGGGATTGCTCTCGCATGCGCTTTATTCACAAATTGCATTGCATGCCGAATATGGCGGTGTGGTGCCTGAGCTTGCCTCACGGGACCACATCCGTCGTATCGTCCCGCTTCTTGAACAGGCGTTTGAAAAAGCGTTATTGACGCCACAGGACGTGAATGCGATTGCCTATACAAAAGGGCCCGGACTGGCTGGCGCACTTCTGGTCGGCAGCTCCGTTGCGTCCAGTCTCGGGCTTGCCCTGAACAAGCCCCTTATCGGAGTGCATCATCTGGAGGGACATTTGCTCTCTCCACTGCTGGCTTCAAAACCTCCTGTTTTCCCGTTTGTGGCCCTGCTCGTTTCCGGTGGCCATACCCAATTGATGCGCGTCGATGGTGTTGGCCGCTATGAGTTGTTGGGGGAAACACTCGATGACGCTGCCGGTGAAGCTTTCGACAAATCGGCAAAACTGTTGGGGCTTCCGTATCCGGGCGGCCCTGAAATATCACTTCTGGCGGAAAAAGGAAATCCTGAGGTGTTTCATTTGCCGCGTCCGATGTTGCATTCAAAAGATTTGAATTTCAGTTTTTCAGGCTTGAAAACAGCGGTATTGACGACCCTGAAGAAGCAGGGGGATTCGCCTTCGGAACAGGTCAAAGCCGATATTGCGAGGGCCTTCGTCAATGCGATTGTCGAGGTTCTGGCTGCAAAGTGTGCCCTGGCATTGCGACAGACTGGCCTGAAACAACTGGTTGTGGCCGGTGGCGTCGGAGCCAATCGTCAACTGCGGGCAGCATTGAATGGCATGGCGGCGAAACGGCGTTGTCAGGTTTTTTATCCGGAACTGGAATTCTGTACCGATAACGGTGCGATGATCGCTTTTGCCGGTGCCATGCATCTGATGCAGAATCCGGATGCTGCACAGAAAGATTACGCTTTCACTGTCCGGCCAAGATGGCCACTGGAAGAACTGACCGTTTAACAGTACCTTGTCTTACGGCTGATGGGCTTCGCATTCTGCCGAAAGGCGTGCGCCATGTCGCGCAATCATCAGTTCTTCATAAGTGGGCAGAATCCAGATGGACACGGGGCTCGTGTCCTTGCTGATTTTCAGTTCGCCCAGCTGGTTTGCCCGTTCGTCAAGCTCCAGACCGAGCCAGTCGAGCTGTTCACATACTGCTGCGCGGATTTCCGGCGAACGTTCGCCAATGCCTGCGGTGAATACGAATGAATCCAGTCCGCCGCAGGCTGCTGCGAGAGAACCGGTTTCCCTGACGACCCGATAGACGAAGAGTTCAAGCGCCGTTTTTGCCGACGGTGCGTCACTCTTCATCAGGTCACGGACATCGTTGCTGATACCCGAAACCCCCAACAATCCCGATTCCTGATAGAGCAGCGTTTCCAGTTCCTTTGCGTTCATGCCTTCGTGCTGGAGAAGATACAAAATGACGCCCGGGTCGAGCTGGCCGCACCGGGTTCCCATGACGAGTCCGTCGAGTGCAGAGAAGCCCATTGTGCTGGCGACGCTTTTTCCGCCGATCATCGCACACATGCTTGCACCACTTCCAAGATGGGCGATAATGGTTCGTCCCATGGCGGCGTGCATGTCGATATGTTTCAGTTCCATGCTGACGTATTCGAAAGAAAGGCCGTGGAAGCCGAAACGCAACAGGCCTTTGTCCGTCAGCGACTGGGGCAAGCCATAGAGCTTGGCGATATAGGGGTTCGTCTTGTGAAAAGACGTATCGAAGCAAACGATCTGGCACAGGCCGGGGTAGCGGGCTGCGAGCGTGTCGATAACCGTCAGAATGCGCGGCTGGTGAAGGGGAGCCAGCGGGATGAGTTTGCGCAGGTTCTCAAGAACTTCGGGTGTGACCAGAATCGGTTCGTCGTAAAGAGTCCCGCCGTGGAGCATGCGATGACCAACGGCACTGAGATGGTCGGGCGCCAGAAATTTCTCGATCCACTCAATCAGAAATGCCAGCAGTTCATCGAGCGATGTCGCCTTGTCCCAGTGGTATTCGTCAATCTGGTACTTGTCATCATCGAAAGCAATAAAAAAAGGTTTGTCGCTTCCTATGCCTTCAATGCCGCCATCCGTGCGGCGTTCAAGCCGTTTGTCATGCGTTTCGGCGAACAGGGAATATTTCAGGCTGGATGAGCCGGCATTAATCACCGCGAAAAAACGCTGGTTTGCATGTGTGTCCAATTCACTCATCCGGGCGCTCCTGTATGTGCTTTTTTACTATTCTAAATGAAACGCGACTTTCTCTGGCATTGAAAAGCCCGTTTGTTTCGTCATTTGTTCATAAACAGGCGATATGCGAGAAAAAGGTTTTTTCATACGCGTACTTTATTGTTTTTCCAGAGATGATTTCTTGTGAGGAAACAGGAACTGATTCAAAAAATTCGGGATAGAAAAAACTTCATTTACAAGTCCGCACCATAAATGCGATAGAATCCGACAATTGATGGAGGCTGCCGCTAAAAAGGGTGGCATGTGACGTGAAATATGAATCCGACTGAACCGTTGAAAAAAGATATCGTCGAGTTCGAGGGGCCTTCTGTTCCTCTGGCTACTCCGGGATATCTCCATAAAATTTACTGGTGGGCGTACGAGCATCCTCTGGCTGTCCGTTTCTGGGATCATGGCTTGCTCATCAACCTGATCCTTCTGGGCAATTACGACCGTCTTGTGGACGCTGTCCTGGAAGAATTCCCTTCCCCCATGACGGGATCGACCTTGCAGATTTCGTGCGCATACGGGAAACTGACACCGCGCCTGCAAACCCATCTCGGCAAAGATGGCACTCTGGATGTGATCGATGTATTGAATGTCCAGCTCGAGAATGTCCGCCGGAAATTGAGACGGCCGGACGACAGAATCCGGCTGATCCAGTGTGACGCAACCGATCTGCATTGTCCGGATGAATCTTACGACAGGGCGCTGATGTTTTTCCTGCCGCATGAATTGCCTGAAGACAAAAGACGGCAAGCGCTCGCCGAAGCTTTCAGGGTCGTCAAGCCGGGTGGGCAAATCGTTCTGGTCGAGTTTCACAATCCGAACTGGTGGCATCCCCTGAAATGGTACCAGCGGCTGGTATTTTTACTGTTTGAACCGTTTGCGATGGATATGTGGCGCCATGAACTGGCGGATTATTTTCCAAAGGGGGCAAATTATTCTGTAACAAACATGAAATCGTATTTTGGTGGTCTTTACCAGAAGCTCGTTATTGTCAAAAAATGAATGGCGTCATGGTAAGGCAAGCCTTTCAATAGCGTTTTGAATGAAGTATTTACGACACCTTGTCGTAAATTAACTATTGCGTTGAAGGGAATTCGGATATAATCTCAGGTTTTCCGTTCGAACTTTTTTTTGGAAGACTTATGGTCGTTATTCGTTTAGCTCGTGGTGGCGCAAAAAAACGCCCTTTTTATCAAATCGTCGCAACCGATTCCCGCAATCGTCGTGATGGACGTTTCATCGAACGCCTCGGCACGTACAATCCTTTCGCAGCTGAAAGCGAAAAAGGTATCACTATTGCAACAGACCGTCTGGCCTACTGGCAAGGCGTTGGTGCAAAACTGTCCCCGACGGTTGCACGCCTCGTTGCCTCGGCCAAATAATCGGCTGCTTTAAATTTGGCAAACAGGGCCGGTCATATCGAGGTTCCATCCGACCTGATTGAGGTCGGTCATATCAGCGGTGCCTATGGCATCCGCGGATGGGCGAAAATTGTGCCTTATTCCGCAGAAGCCGAAGCGATGCTGAGAGTAAAAGACTGGTGGCTGGATTTGCCTGACATGCATAACGTCAAGGTTATGCAGGCCAGAAGACAGGGCGATGAAATCGTCGCCCATTTTTCCGGTATAGACAACCGCGAGGCTGCTGAAGCCTTGCGGGGTTCTGTCATTTGCATTTCCCGCAGCCGTTTTCCGGAATTGCCGGAAGACGAATATTACTGGGTCGATCTGATCGGACTTTCCGTTTTCAATCTTCGCGGCGACGCGCTGGGAACGGTCAGGGGCCTTATAGACAATGGGGCTCATCCTGTTTTGCAGGTGGCTGTTGAAGATTCCGAAAACAAGGTCAGGGAATTGCTGATTCCGTTTGTCGATCAGTTTATTGACGATGTTGACCGGGAAGGCGGAAAAATAACAGTTGACTGGGAACTGGATTATTGATTTCCTGTCAGGTTTTATGAACAGTCATTTTCGATTCGTTTGTGATGCAATTTGACATCATCACCTTGTTTCCCGAAATGTTTTCCGCTTTGACGGATTCGGGCATTACAAGAAGGGCATTTGAAGAAAAAAAATGTTCCCTCTCTTTGTGGAATCCTCGCGATTTTACGCAGGACAGACATCGAACCGTGGATGACCGGCCTTATGGCGGTGGTCCGGGTATGGTCATGATGGTGCAACCTCTGGAAGACGCCATCAATGCAGCAAAAGAACGGCAGCGTCAGTCGGCAGTAACTGAAACTAAAGTCATTTATCTCTCACCGCAGGGAAAGCCGCTTGATCATCGGAAGGTGATGGAGCTGAAGGATTTGCCGGGTCTGATTTTGTTGTGCGGCAGATACGAAGCAGTTGATCAGAGGCTGATCGACAGCTTTGTCGATGAAGAAATCAGCATGGGCGATTTTGTCTTGTCCGGCGGTGAAATTCCGGCAATGGCTTTGATGGATGCCGTTATCCGCCAGTTGCCAGGCGTTTTGCATGATGAATTGTCGGCAGTGGAAGACAGTTTTGTTTCGGGAATTCTCGACTGTCCGCATTACACCAGACCACCGGAATACAAAGGCGTTGCGGTCCCGGACATTCTGACAGGCGGCAATCATGCTGAAATCGAAAAATGGCGTCGTCAGCAGGCACTTCTGATGACGCAAAGGAAAAGGCCGGATCTGATCGAAAAGGCCGATCTTGAGGGAAGTCTTTCCCGTGAGGATAAAGCGTTTTTAAGTAGTCGTAACAAGCAGTATGGTGTATAGTAGCAGGATGAACCTTGTGTTCATTTTTTATTAACCGTCATCCTATACCGGGTATCAGTCGCCAGACATAAAAGGAATTGTTCCAGTACGCCGGCACGATGGCATCAGGAGTTGAAATGAATCTGATTCAGCAATTAGAAAAAGAAGAAATCGAACGTCTGGGCAAAAGCATCCCTGACTTCGCACCAGGCGATACCGTCATTGTCAGCGTTATGGTTGTTGAAGGCAACCGTAAACGTGCACAGGCTTACGAAGGTGTGGTTATCTCCCGTCGTAACCGTGGTTTGAATTCAAACTTCATCGTCCGCAAGATTTCTTCAGGTGAAGGTGTCGAACGTACATTCCAGTTATACTCTCCACTGATCGCTTCCATCGAAGTCAAACGTCGTGGTGATGTACGTCGCGCAAAACTGTTTTATCTGCGTGAACGTTCTGGCAAGTCTGCACGTATTAAAGAAAAACTGCCTAGCCGGAGCGCAAAAAGCGCTGAATAATTGAGCTTTCAGTTCAGTTACGTAAGGGGGCATCTTCGGAGCCCCCTTTTTTGCATTGCAAGGAGGAAACGTGGCTAAATTGGGATTTGAACCAGAAAATCTTCCTGTCGATTTTGTCGGCAGCGGAGAGGCAATTGACCCGGAAAAACTGACTCCGGAATGGATACGCAAACGTTTTTCCAATCCTCCTGTCTGGAAACCGGAAATCAATTCGGAACCGGCTTTCGTCCATCGTGACAGATGGATACCGGCCGCTGTACTGGTGCCTCTCGTGGACAGAAAAGACGGCCTTTCCCTGATGCTGACGCAGCGTGCCGCCCATATGCACGATCATCCTGGACAAATCAGTTTTCCCGGTGGCCGCGTCGATTTGACGGACAGTACCCGTATTGAAACGGCCTTGCGTGAAATGGAAGAAGAGGTCGGTATCGATCGCCAGCACGTCAGTGTTTTGGGAACCCTGCCGGAATACCGGACGGGGAGCGGTTACAGGGTTACGCCGGTGGTTTCCATTGTCACGCCTCCATTCGATCTGCATGCCAATCCGGATGAGGTCGCTGAGGTTTTCGAAGTTCCCTTTCCGTTTTTTATGGATGGAACCAATTACCAGATGAGAACGGCAGAGTTTCCGAATGGCGCGGGAAAAAGGTCTTTTTATACCATCCCTTATGAAAACCGTGTTGTCTGGGGTGCAACGGCCGGGATGTTGCGTAATTTGTACCATTTTCTCAGCGCAAAATAATAGTGCCGAAAAACGTCAATCCCCTACAATTATCCGAAACTGGCATTAGAATGGCGATATTGGCTGGCTTCGACAAGTTTGCCAATACGTTTTTCAGGCGCCGGAAAGATGGTCAGGTTTGATTCCAATGACCGGCTCGGTTAATGTATCGACAGGTCGGCTTTTTCTGGATTCCCATGTTTTTCTTCTCGATTCTTTGTGCATTGCTCATTGACCACTTTCGGCCAATGCGTACAAATAATCTTTTTTTGGCCCTGTTGCGCGCGACAGGTGCACATGTCAGATCCTGGTGCGATACGGGAACGTCGCATCATGGCTGTCTGGGCTGGATTGTCGCCAATGCCATGCTCGCCATACCGGTATTGATGGTGTACTGGATTTGCCAGCTGATTCATCCTCTTTTAGGCCTGCTGTGGAGTATTCTTATCCTGTATCTGTGTATGGGATTCAGAAATTACAACCATTATTTTTCAGCCATACAGATGGCTCTGTTAAACGGAGAACAAATGCAGGCACGAAATTTGCTTGGAGAATGGTGTGATTGCGATGCGTCGGCAATGGACACGGCTGATATTACCCGTATGGCGATCGAAAAAGCGTTGATCAGCGTCCAGAAGGATGTTTTCGGCATTATTTTCTGGTTCGTTTTGCCATTCGGTCCTGCAGGTGCAATACTGTACCGGTTTTCATCCTATTTGCAAAAAAGCTGGAATGAACCGGACGATAGCGACAGTTTCGGGTTATTTGCAAAAAAAATATTTTACTGGATCGACTGGGTACCGGTCAGGCTGACGGCATTGTCGTTCGCAATAGTCGGCAATTTTGAAGATGCGATTTACGCATGGCGAAATTTTGCAGGACGCTGGAAAAACCGGAATATCGGCATATTGCTGGCATCCGCCGGCGGCGCGATGGGTGTCAAGCTCGGGACACCTTTTGAACGGGCCATCCGTGGGACATTTGTTGATCTGAATTCGTTTGTCACGATGGGATATGAATCCGAGTCTTTCCCGGGCGAAGAGCCGAAAATAAGATATTTGCAAAGCGCGCTCGGCTTGATCTGGCGGGCTTTACTGTTGTGGTTGCTATTGTTGTTTTTCTTTTCAATCGCTTTTAACTTTGCCTGACTGAAAAGAAGGGCAGGAAATTGAAAATGGTACAGGTTTAATTATGGTTTCTTCAGTATTGATCAGTGATGCAGTCGAACATCTGACAGCGGGACTTACTCCTGAAGACGGCAAAAAGGTGATGGAAGCCTATGTATTTGCCAAAGAGTCCTATGGTGATATCCATATTGAAAGTGGTGAGCTGGCAATTGACTATTCGAAAGCCATCGGTTTGATACTGGCGGAACTGAATACGGATTCCCAGACGCGAAGTGCCGGTTTGCTGGCTGTTTTGCCAAGATATAACCCGGAGATTGCCTCGCAAATAGAATCGCGATTCGGGGTGGAAGTATCCAATCTGGTCGATAGCGTCATCAAATTATTCAAACTGCGTGATCTCACCGGCAATCTGGAAGAGATCGCCCAGGGAAAAAATGCTGCGCAGATCAGGAAGGCACAAGCCGAAACCTTGCGCAAAATGCTTCTGGCAATGGCTGCCGATATGCGTGTCGTGATGATACGGCTGGCTGCGCGAATGGCTTCCTTGCGATATCTGGCGAAGATCAAGAAAGATACCAGTGACAGACGCCAGTATGCCAAGGAAACACTCGAAATTTATGCGCCACTGGCGAACCGGCTCGGCATCTGGCAGGTCAAGTGGGAGCTTGAAGACCTTTCTTTCCGGTTTATCGAACCGGATGCTTATAAAAACATAGCCAAAAGTCTGGAAGAAAAACGGACCGAGCGGGAAGAATTCATCCGGCTCATGATCGAACGCCTGAAAAAAGAGCTGGAAAAAGTCGATATCAGGGCGGAAGTTTATGGCCGTCCGAAACATATCTACAGTATTTATAACAAGATGCGCGGAAAATCCCTCGATTTTTCGCAAATGTACGATTTGCGCGCCGTGCGGATTATCGTCGATGACATCAAGAGCTGCTTTACCGTACTGGATATTGTCAACAGATTGTGGACGCCGATACTGGAAGAATTCGACGATTACATTTCCCGTCCGAAGCCCAATGGTTACCAGTCTCTGCATACGGTTGTCGTTGCCGAGAACGGGCAACCTTTCGAAGTGCAGATACGGACGCAGGAAATGCACAGGCTGGCTGAATACGGTGTGGCAGCCCATTGGAGATACAAGGAAACAGGCGGTTCGACTTTCGTTGCCCAGCAGTATGACGAAAAAATCTCGTATTTGAGACAGCTTCTCTCATGGAAGACAGAAGTGGATGATGTCGTTGTCGATGAAGACAACGCTCATAAGGAATGGGTTGAAAAGATCAAGGCAACGACACTCGATGACCGGATTTATGTGCTGACTCCACAGGCGCGAGTGATCGATTTGCCGCAGGGAGCGACACCGATTGATTTTGCCTATCAGGTTCACAGTGACGTCGGTCATCGTTGCCGGGGCGCAAGGGTCGATGGCGTCATGGTACCGCTCTCTACGCCACTGAAAAGCGGACAAACAGTCGAAATCATCACTGCCAAGGGCGCGACAGGCAATATCGGTCCTTCCCGTGACTGGTTGAATCCAGAGTATTCCGTCAACCCCAGAACGCAGGCAAAAATCCGTGCGTGGTTCAACGGGGTCGAATATCAGGAAACCGTTGCATCTGGCCGCGGCATTATCGAAAAGCTGCTTCAGCGTGAAGGAAAAACGGCGGTCAATCTGGAAGATCTCGCACGCAAACTGGAATTTTCCAAAGTTGAAGAATTATTTTATGCTGCCGGCAAGGACAAGCTGAATCTTCGCAATGTCGAGGCGATTCTGCATGGCAATGACACACCGAAGGAGACGAAACAGGACGACGATATTATTCGCAAGAGCCGGTCGTCAAGCGTTGCCAGCGGAGCGAAGTCGGGCATTCTGGTCGTCGGAACGGAAGGCCTTTTGACCCAGATGGCAAAATGCTGCAAGCCGGCGCCACCCGATCCGATTGTCGGTTTTGTAACTCGAGGAAAAGGGGTTTCCATTCACCGGAAAGACTGCAAGAATTTTCTGGAAATGGAAAAAAAGGCTCCCGAACGTGTCATCCAGACGGCATGGGGAACTCCGGAACCCGATACGGTTTATCCGGTCGATATTTACGTTCTGGCCAATGACCGGCAGGGATTGTTGCGCGATGTGTCCGATATTTTCATGAGAGAGAAAATCAATGTTATCGGTGTTCATACGCAGAGCCACAAGGGTCAGGCGAGGATGTCGTTCACCGCTGAGATCGCATCGACGGACAACCTTGGAAAAGCGCTTCAGATGATTGGCGAAATCAATGGAGTGACCGAGGTAAAGCGTCATTGAAATGCAGATATGATATTTTCACATTTTTGTTGAATTTCAGTAGCACGTTTTCCGAAGCTCTTCATCCGATTTGGGAAAACTTTTTTATAAGACAGGTTTAACTGTTAAACTATTGAAATAAACGATGCATTGGTCGGTTTTCCGTCATTTCAGGGAACGACCGAAAGACAGGAAAAGTTGGGATAATAATGAAAAAATTGTATTTGTTTTTGACTACGCTTCTTCTGGGCGGCGCAATCATGTCTTACAAGTTGTTTGACACCAATTTCTCTTCCGAGGGAATACAGGAATGGGCTCTCGATGCGCTACTGATTGCTGCCATTCTCGGATTTATTGCAATGAAATGGCTTAAACACAAAGGTAAACTTGATTGATTGTTTCACTCATGAACGTCATTTTCGTGGCGTTCATTGATGGCTTTTTCACCTTTATTAAGCTGGATTGAATCTGAAATAATCCGCTTTCATTTTCAGGTCTGCAATCATGCCTCCGCTTATCCATATCCAGTCTGTCTTTTTCAGACGCTTGTTTCTCCTTCTTGTTTCGCCTCTCTATTTTCCTCTGATTTTTGGAATCAGGTTTGTCAAGGGCGTCCTGGGCGCTTGTGCGGAATTCAGGGAGATGTTCGTTGCCGTATGGCGGGGATTTGACGAAGAGGCCGAGTTGTTGCCGTGTCCTTTTTGTGGTGGCGACGCCTTGCCTGACGGATGGCGTACACAAGGAGGCGCGTCAGGACCGTCATGCGACCAGTGTGGTGCAACAGCCTGGTCCGCCTATACCTGGAATTCCCGTATTTCCATATCGTCAAAAAACGACGATTCCAGTCAGAGTGGCAAGCAACCGCAAAATTCTGACAATCATTAAGAATCACCGTCTTGCTGCAGCATATATTAAGCTCATCAGCCAATAGGGTTTTTCTGTTATTGGTTTTTCTACTTTCGCAAGCCTGTTTTGTAACATCTTGTAAGGGATAATAATTTTTTACAGCGGAGATGGAATCAACTAGAATCTAAGCTTTTCCATAAATATGTACTAAAAACATGTTCTGTTGTTAGTGCATATTCACTAAAAAGTTTTCAAAATGAAGCTTTTAAAATCTCCGTACTTGACAGCCTGTATTGCTATCCTTACGTCACTTTCAGCCTTTTTTTGCTGGATGATTCTCGATTATCACTACATGGTCGATTATTTCGTCCAGGAAAACGGCCCTGTAGAAAACGTCACTCTGGTTGCTTACGTTGTGGCGATAGCCGCCATTCTGTATTACGGGCGCAATGTCCTTTTTGTCCGGACAAGATTTGCGCTATCCATCATGCTTGCCTATATGTTCATGAGGGAAGCGGATATGCACAAGTGGTTGAACGGCCTCTCTATTTTAAAAATCAAATTCTGGCTTTCCGGTGAAATTCCCCTGATAGACAAGTTCTGGGCTGTCGTTATTCTCGTGCCGGTTTTGTGGATGCTCTACTATTTCCTGAAAAATTATGCGCGACAGGTCTGGACTGACTTCTGGCGCAAGGAAGCTTATGCCGTCAGTATTTTCGTTTTTCTGGCTGTTCTTGTCATTTCCAAGATATGCGACCGATCCCTGAACATGATGACCGAGATGTGGGGATGGCAGTTCGATATATGGCTGAAAGCACTTGTCACGGCTCAGGAAGAGTTTCTTGAATGTATTTTGCCAGTACTTGTCATGGTCGGTGTGTTGCAATATCGTGAATCGCATGAGTGGAAAGCGACATATGTCGAATCTCCCCTCTTCTCCCTGTATCTGGTCATTCTGACATCCTTAACCGCTTTGATTGTATGGGCCGTATTGCCCAGTGCCGATATGCTGAAATTCGTTGAGGAAAACGGCACGGTTGAAAATCTGACCCTGTTTTTTTACGGGGTCGCTATTCTTGTCATTGTTTTTGGCCAGATTCAGGCGCGTTTTTCCACGAAACTGGCAACGATTATCATGCTGGCTTACATGTTTATGCGGGAGGCGGACTGGCATAAGTCGGTTAGCAGTGAAAGCATCCTGAAAATCAAATTCTGGCTTAACGGCCAGATTCCGGTATCCGACAAATTGCTGGCTATTGCCATTTTGTTACCAATTGTCTGGATGCTGGTTTATTTTGTCTGGAATTACACAAAGAAGTTCTGGAAAGCGCTTTGGGACGGAGAAGGGTATGCCGTCAGTATTCTCATGTTTCTTGTCACGCTCGTCACTTCCAAGGTACTGGATCGTTCCCTGAACATGCTGACTGAACTCTATCAGATGCATTTCCCTGAATGGCTTGTTGCCTTGCAGACTTCGCAGGAAGAATTTCTGGAATGCCTTTTGCCGATTCTGATTATTGTCGTGATCGCTCAGTACAGGCGTAGCAGAAATATCTTTGCATGGTCATAAATGCCCGAATGTGTTTTATGAAATTTGCTTTTGGATAATTTGTTCGGTAAAAGATAAGAAAGTTGAACGAGTAAACAGTTTTTTATTGGAAACATGGCGGAAAGAGGCCGTTTAATTGCATTAAGCGGACAGTTGTACAAAAAAATAGTATGTCATTGATGGACTTTATTGCTAACATATATACCCGTAAAAAGAAGTAACCCTTCTCTATGCGCACAAGTCGTGTTCACACCAAGAATACGCGTTTGAAACGGGCCATTAGGCAACTGCATCAGACAACGCATGATTGCCCGCCCGGACAGAGCTGCAGTAAGAGTCTGCGCCTGTTATTTGCGCTTATATATGAGCCATTCAGTGAGAATTGCCAGGCTGACCGCAGGGCGAATGGCACCGATAGAGTTGTCAACACGCACAGATTAGGACAAGAGAAACGTTATATGAGTGAACGTACAAAATGCTACCGCTTGCAGGTAGCCGATAGTCTTTACCGTTTTATTGAAGAAGAAGCACTTCCCGGAACGGGAATCGATAGTGATACATTTTGGCGCGGTTTCGATTCCATCGTACATGAAATGGGTCCGAAAAACCGGGCTTTGCTGGCAGAGCGTGAACGTTTGCAGGAAGAACTGGACAACTGGCATCGTCTGAATCCAGGCCCTGTAAAGGATATGTCCGCTTACAAGGCATTTTTGAATGATATCGGATATCTGGTGCCGGTTCCCGCCGACGTCAGAATCGATCCGAAAAATATCGATACCGAAGTTTCCACACAGGGAGGCCCTCAACTGGTCGTTCCCCTGACGAATGCGCGATACGTGCTGAATGCCGTCAACGCCCGCTGGGCAAGCCTGTACGATGCTCTGTACGGTACCGATGCCATCAGCGAAGAAGATGGCGCCACACGCGGAAATGCATACAATCCCGTCAGAGGCCGCAAGGTTATCGCTTTCGCGCGCAAACAACTCGATGAATTTATCCCGCTGGTATCCGGTTCTCATCTGGATGCGGTCAGGTATTATGTCAAGGATAAAAAACTGGCCGTTGTCCTGAAAGATGGTTCCGAAACAACGCTGAAACAGCCGGAATGGCTGGCAGGCTATACAGGAGACGCTGAAAATCCTGCTTCCTTGCTGTTCAGGCAGAATTACATGCATATCGATCTCCAGTTCGATAAAAATGATCCGATCAGCAAGGATGATCCTGCCGGTATACGCGACATCATTCTTGAAGCTGCAACGACCACCATTTTAGACTGTGAAGACGCTGTCGCTGCAGTCGATGCAGAAGACAAGGTCGTCATTTACCGGAATCTTCTGGGCGTCGTGAAGGGCGATTTGCAGGAATCCGTTGCCAAAAACGGCACGACTTTTGTACGCCGCCTGAGCAAGGACCGCGAATACCAGTCCGTCAATGGTGAAAAATTCACATTGCCGGGCCGCAGCCTCCTTTTTGTCCGTAACGTCGGATTGCTGATGAACAATCCTGCCATACTGGATGAAGACGAAAACGATATTTTCGAAGGCATTCTCGATGCTGTTGTCACGACACTGATCGTCAAGCGCGATCTGGAAAACAAGATCAGTTCGAGAGCCGGTTCCATTTATATCGTCAAACCGAAACTGCATGGCCCGAAAGAAACGGCTTTCACAAACGAACTGTTCAACAAGGTTGAAAAACTGCTTGGCATCGCTCCGAATACCGTCAAGATCGGCATTATGGATGAAGAACGCCGTACCAGTGCCAACCTGAAAGCCTGCATTGCAGAAATCCCGCAGCGTCTCGCATTCATCAATACAGGTTTCCTTGACCGTACCGGCGATGAAATCCATACTTCAATGGAAGCCGGCCCGATGATCCGCAAAGGCGACATGAAAAAAACGCCATGGATCAGTGCCTACGAAATCAACAACGTTCAGGTCGGACTGGAATGCGGCATGCGTGGCGTGGCGCAGATCGGCAAGGGCATGTGGGCCGCTCCGGATCTGATGGCTGACATGATTGCCGTAAAAGGCGACCATCTGAGAGCGGGCGCCAATACGGCATGGGTACCGTCGCCGACGGCAGCCTGTCTGCACGCGCTGCATTATCATCAGGTCAATATCGAGAAGACGCAGGCCGAAATGGAAAAACAGCCTTTCGTAAACGTACTCGACGACCTTCTGACCATTCCGGTAACCGACCAGCCAAACTGGTCTGCTGAAGAAATCCAGCAGGAACTGGACAACAATGCGCAAGGTATTCTGGGTTACGTCGTTCGCTGGGTCAATCAGGGTATCGGCTGCTCCAAAGTACCTGACATTCGCGACATCGCCCTGATGGAGGACCGCGCAACGCTGCGTATTTCGAGCCAGCACATCGCCAGCTGGCTGCGTCATGGCATCACCAACGTTCCTCAGGTCATGGATACCTTAAAGAGAATGGCTGCCGTGGTCGACCAGCAGAATGCCGATGATCCGACATACCGGAAAATGACCGAAGACCTCGAACATTCTCCGGGATTCAGAGCTGCTTGCGATCTGGTTTTCAAGGGATTGTCACAGCCATCCGGCTATACCGATCCACTGCTCCAGAACTGGAGACAGAGAGCCAAGGAACAGTTCAGGTGCTGTTGTTGCTCGTGAAGTAAAGAAATGAGTGAAAACAGGATTTGATTGTTTCCACAAGGTTTTATTGAACAGCTTTCCGATTCGTTCGGGAAGCTGTTTTTTTATACACGGAAGAATCTGTCGCCCTGGCTAAACCGGAATATATCGACAGGGATGGGAAGGACAATAAAAAAGCCTCGAAACAATTGTTTCAAGGCTGAATAGGTAGAATCAATAAATTGCCAAGCGTTATGGTGCCGGGAGCCGGAATCGAACCGGCACGGTGTTTCCACCGGCAGATTTTGAGTCTGCTGCGTCTACCAATTTCGCCACCCCGGCAACGCTTGAGCATTATCGCTGATTTGCCTCTGGAGAGCAACTGAAACGCTTATTTTTGAGGGAGTTTTGTGTCTAAAATCGTAAAATGTTCCACGACTGGTGGACGGACGAAAAAAGGGCCGACTACACCACGCCATTGGAGGAATGCCGGAGATCCACGAAAGTCGATGGTATGGTTTTCCAGCGAGGCCCAGTAATTCATCAGAACGTAACGTTCAGGCGATTCAAGGCACTTGTTGATCTGGTAACCCACGAAACCTTTGGCGTTGATAAGGTGTTCCTGGATGCCGTGTTCGATGGCTTTGTCGAATTCGGCCTGCTTGCCGGGATGAATCAGAATGTCGACCAGTTCAAGGATCATGTTGTTTTCCTGTCCGTAAAAGAATTTATTTTAACATTGGGTGCTGATGACTGCATTAAGCTGACTTGCCAAGCCTGACGCTGTCGGATAGCGTATGTCGTCGATCCACTTGACGAGCGGGATCGTTGCAGGCAGCAAGGGCTCGACGTGGATCGATCCCTGCCATGAGAATTTCTGGCCTTCCCGGCTTTGAGGAACACCTTTCCAGTCATGGCTGATGTAGAAATGCAGGCGAACATGGGCATGGGGATAGACGAATTCAACACCACACCATGGATCGGCTGAAGCGATGGCGATTCCCAGTTCTTCCATGAATTCGCGTTTGAGTGCTTCTTCGATCGTTTCTCCGGCCTCGACTTTTCCACCGGGAAATTCCCAATACCCTTCATAAGGTTTGCCGGCAGGTCTTTCGGCAAGCAGGATATCGCCGTTGTCTTTCATCAGAATGCCGACGGCGACATCGATCGGATCGTTTTTTTTCACCTGGTTTCCTTGTTATCCCATAATGAGCCGTTGGGATCGGCAGCAGGGGCTGCAATGCCGAAATGCCGATAGGTTGCTGTCGTGGCGATACGTCCACGTGGAGTGCGCTGGAGATATCCCTGCTGGATCAGGTAGGGTTCCAGAACATCCTCGATGGTATCCACTTCTTCGCCAATGGCGGCCGCCAGATTGGCGATGCCGACAGGGCCGCCACTGAACTTGAACAGAACGGCTTCCAGCAGTTTCCGGTCCATCAGATCAAATCCGACCGGGTCCACATCGAGCATTTTCAGGGCGGCGTCAGCCATGTCGTGCGTGATTTTCCCGGTGCCTTTGACTTCAGCATAGTCTCTGACGCGCCGGAGCAAACGATTGGCAATACGGGGTGTTCCGCGGGCGCGGCGGGCGATTTCCCGGGCGCCCTCTTCGACTATCGGCGCTTTCAGGAGCATGGCACTTCGTGTCACGATTCGTGTCAAGTCGTCGATATCGTAAAATTCGAGCCGTGCCACGACGCCGAAACGATCCCGTAACGGATTGGTCAGCATCCCTGCACGAGTCGTTGCACCGATCAGGGTAAACGGTTGCAAGTCCAGTTTGACGGATCGTGCGGCAGGGCCTTCGCCGATCAGGATATCGATCTGGTAATCTTCGAGTGCCGGATACAGAATTTCCTCGACCACTGGCGACATACGATGGATCTCGTCGATAAACAGCACGTCATTGGCTTCGAGATTGGTCAGGATAGCGGCCAGATCGCCGGCCCTTTCCAGAACAGGCCCGGACGTTTGCCGGAGATTGACGCCCATTTCACGGGCGATGATATGGGCCAGCGTGGTTTTGCCCAGTCCGGGAGGCCCGAAGAGCAGGGTATGGTCCAGCGCTTCATTACGTTTTTTGGCTGCCGCAATGAAGATTTCGAGCTGTTCGCGTGTTTTATGTTGCCCGACATATTCGTTGAGCAATTTCGGGCGCAAGGCCCGTTCGATCGCTTCCTCGTTAGGAGAAGCGGGCGAGGCATCGATAATTCTTTTTTCGCTGAAGTCGTCCGTTTGAATGCTCATACCTGAATTCCGTTTTGTCTGAATCAGCCTTTGGACAAGGCTTTCAGTGCCATTTTAATCCCGTCCGAAACGCTACAGTCGTTTGGTACCTGTTTGATTGCCAGTATCGTTTCTTTCTCGGAATAGCCCAGCGCAAGCAAGGCGTTTTGAATGTCTGCCATTGCATCGTTCTGGACGCTGCTGGAAATGGCAGACAGGGCACCGGTTTCCAGTTTGCCTTTCAGTTCCAGTAACAATCGCTCAGCCGTTTTCTTGCCGATACCGGGAATACTGGTCAGACGGGAAGCGTCCTGAAGGGCGACCGCCTGAGACATGTCGTTAACCGACAGACCGGACAGCAAGGCAAGCGCAGTACGTGCACCAACACCGGAAATGCGGATCAATTGCCTGAAAAGGGCGCGTTCGTCGAGACTTCCGAAACCGTAGAGCACATGAGCGTCTTCACGGATGGCCAGATGCGTGAACAGCGTGACTTTCTCGCCTACAGCAGGCAGATTATAGAAGGTACTCATCGGTACGTCGATTTCGTAACCGACGCCCTGACAATCGACCAGCAGTTGTGGTGGATTCTTTTGCAGCAAGATACCCTGTATGCGACCAATCATGAGATGTATGAAGAAATGAATTAAATGATCTTTATATTACCGGATAAGTCTGCCCCGTTTAATACGGAATGTGTTCTGATTGCTCAAAACAGCTGCTTTTTCCAGTGCTTTTATCGCATCGAATCCATGAGCGTGGCAAATGGCGGCACCCAGTGCATCGGCTGCGTCACTTCCGGGAATGCCGGGAAGCGATAGCAGACGCTGAACCATTTCCTGAACCTGCTTTTTTTGTGCCTTGCCGTGGCCGACAACGGCCTGCTTGATTTGCAGGGCGGTAAATTCATAGACGGCCAGTTCGGAAGCGACCAGGGCGCTGATCGCCGCACCACGGGCTTGTCCCAGAAGCAGCGTCGATTGCGGATTGACGTTGACGAATACTTTTTCAATGGCCGCACAATCGGGTTGATACTCGGCAATAATTTCGGAAATACCGTCGAAGATCGTCTTGAGACGCAGAGGCAAACCAGCCTCAGCCGGTGTTTTCACCGTGCCTGAGGCAATATAAACAAGGGAATTTCCTTTTTTGTGGATGATCCCGAAACCGGTTGTCCTGAGACCCGGGTCGATACCGAGGATTTTCATGGCAGACCTCTCGAAATGTGATGTGTCACAGCCATGAAAATCCCTTATCCATCAATGACGGAAATGGCGGATTGATGTGAAGACCATCGCAATGCCGTGTTCGTCAGCGGCAGCGATCACTTCAGGATCGCGTACCGAGCCACCCGGCTGGATGACCGCCGTGGCACCGGCATTGGCAACGATGTCGAGGCCGTCACGGAATGGGATGAACGCATCGGAAGCGACAACGGAACCTTTCAGCGACAGTCCGGCATTTTCGGCCTTCATGGTAGCCGTACGGGCTGCATCGACACGGCTCATCTGGCCGGCACCGATGCCCAGCGCCATGCCGTTTCCACAGAAAACGATCGCGTTCGATTTGACGAATTTGACGACTTTGGATGCAAAGAGCATGTCAGCCATCTGTTGCGGAGTCGGTTGCTGTTTGGTTACGATCTTCAGGTCGGTTGCGATGACGTCGACGATGTCAGGTGATTGCACCAGCAAACCACCGCCGACACGTTTCATGTCAAACGCATTGGTGTTCTTGCCCAGACTGATTTCCAGCAGGCGCAGGTTTTTCTTGCGGTTGAAAATACCTTTCGCTTCTTCCGTGAAAGAAGGGGCGATCAGGACTTCAACGAAGAGTTTGGAAACTTCTTCCGAAGTGCACGCATCCAGCTCGCCATTGAACGCGATGATGCCGCCGAAGGCAGCTTCAGGATCGGTCTGCAGGGCTTTCTGGTATGCGTCGAGCAAATCCTTGCCGACAGCGACACCACATGGATTGGCGTGCTTGATGATGACACAGGCTGGTTCGTCGAAATTCTTGACGCATTCCCAGGCGGCATCCGCATCGCTGATATTATTGTAGGAAAGCTCTTTTCCCTGCAATTGACGGTAGCTGGCCAGTGTTCCCGGCTTGATATCTTTTTCACGGTAGAAAGCGGCGGACTGGTGCGGGTTTTCACCGTAGCGCATGTCCTGGACTTTCTCGAATTGCAGATTGAGAATTTCAGGGTAAGCTTTGCGGTTCTGATGTTTCTTGTCCGCTTTCAGGCTGGACATGTAATTGGCAATTGCACCATCGTACTGTGCGGTATGGGAAAACGTTTTTTTCGACAATTCGAATTTGGTGTCTGTCGACAGGCTGCCGTCATTTTTTTTCATTTCAGCAATGATATCGGCATAGTCGGCAGGGTCGCATACGACAGCGACGTCCTTGTAATTCTTGGCGGCCGAGCGAAGCATGGCAGGGCCGCCGATATCGATATTTTCAATCGCATCTTCCAGCGTGCAATCTTCTTTTGCAACCGTCTGCTGGAAGGGATACAGATTGACGACTACCATATCGATCGTGTTGATGCCGTGTTTTGCGATAGCGTCCATATGGGAAGCCATATCGCGTCTGGCCAGAATGCCGCCGTGAACTTTCGGGTGCAGGGTCTTGACGCGACCGTCCATCATTTCAGGGAAACCGGTGTAATCGGCGACTTCAGTCACGGCAATGCCGTTCTTTTTAAGCAATTCAGCTGTTCCGCCAGTGGAAAGAATGGAGACATTCATTGCAGCCAGTTCTTTGGCAAATTCGACAAGTCCGGTTTTGTCGGAGACGGATATCAGAGCAGATTGAATCATGATGAGTGTGGTAAATAACGATGGAGGTTAAGCCCGAAAAACGGTTTTAAAGCAATTTGTGTTCAAGCAGTTTTTTACGAAGCGTGTTTCTGTTGATGCCGAGTATTTCGGCTGCATGGGACTGATTGTTTCTTGCATGAGCCATGACCGCAACCAGAACCGGTTTTTCAACCGTGTGCATGATCATGTTATAAATGTCGGTAGGCTTCTGACCGTCCAGATCCTTGAAATATTCCTGTAAACTTTGCAGGACGACATCCTGAATGTGCTCTTTGCTCATGTCTATTTCCATCGACGGGTGATTCGCCACCCATCGGCCAATCAGATTTTCAAATATTACGTTATTGTAACCGCTACAGGCCTTGAAGTAGAGTCATAAAGAAGCGATCGACTTCATTTATTTGTTCTTCGCATGTTTGGGCGTGGTTGGCTGCACTGCGCAATTTTTCCCCGTCCGGAAGATTTTTTGCATACCATCCGATATGTTTACGGGCGGTACGCACTCCGACAGCTTCGCCATAAAAAGCGTAATGTTCCTGTAAATGCTCATGCATAATCTGCCGGATTTCATTGAAATCCGGAGGTGGTAAAAATGCGTCATTTTTCAAAAAATAATCGATCTCGCGGAAAATCCAGGGCTTTCCTTGGGCACCCCGTCCGATCATGATGGCGTCGGCCCCCGTTTTTTCCAGAACGGCTTTTGCTTTTTCGGGTGAATCGATATCGCCATTGGCGACAACGGGAATGGATACCAGCGATTTGACTTCGGCAATCGTATCGTATTCGGCCATCCCACGGTACGCATCTTCACGGGTTCTGCCATGCAAGGTCAGGGCGGCGATTCCGGCCGACTCGGCTATTTTCGCGATTTCAGGGGCATTGATGTGCGAACGGTCCCAGCCGGTACGGAATTTCAGTGTGACCGGGACGGAGACGGCATCCGTTACGGCCTCCAGTATTTGTCCGACGAGCGGTTCATTTTGCAAAAGCGCGGAACCGCACCAGTTATTGCAGACTTTTTTGGCTGGGCATCCCATATTGATGTCGATAATCTGGGCGCCCTGATCGACGTTGTAACGTGCACTGTCAGCCATCGTGGCTGGATCGGAACCGACGATCTGGACAGCACGAGGCTCGACTTCACCCTCGTGAATAATCCTTCTGCGGCTTTTGGGCGTGTTGCGCAGCAAGGGATTTGCCGCAGCCATTTCAGACACGGCGTATCCGGCCCCCAGCTTTTTGCACAGCTGGCGGAAAGGACGATCTGTAATACCGGCCATTGGAGCGACAACAAGCTTGTTGCTCAATGTATAAGGGCCTATCTGCATGATCCGAAAGGAAAAAAGGATTATTTTATCAAAAGATTTGCCTAAAAAACAGGCAAAATGGAAAGTCAGAAATGTTTGTAATAATCGACGGCCGGTTTTCTGGCTTCTTCAAGATGAGCGGACTCACCCCATTTCAGCAGCTCAAGCTTTCCGTCAGTGAATCTGAAACGGTTGATGCTGGTATTCAGGACCGGCATTTGGCACCGTGTTCCCAGTGGAATGTTTTGGGCAATACGATATGCTGTTTCGATGACGCCGAAGTGTGTGACGATGGCCAGTTTTTTACCGGGATGTCTCGCCGCGACATTGAAAATGGCGTCAGACGCACGGTGATGGAATTGCCTCGGGCTTTCCGTTTTTCTTTCTCCGTCCGGAAAGAAAAGATCCGGATCGGCAGCGTACCATGCTTCATACAAATCAGGGTAAGTCGCCTTGATTTCATCAGACATCATTCCTTCACAAATGCCATAGCAGCGTTCGCGGAGTGCCTGGTCTGTATGAACAGTCAATTGATGGTAGCGGGCGATTTCATTCGCCGTCTGCCGTGCCCGTTGCAAATCACTTGAAAAAATGACATCCAGCGGCTCAATTTGCAAGGTTTTTGCTAGAGTGAGTGCCTGCAAACGGCCTTCTTCATTCAAAGGGATATCGCTGTGTCCCTGTAAACGCTTCTTTTTGTTCCAGGCCGTTTGCCCATGACGAATGATCAGGATGTCAGTCGCTTGATCCATTTCTTCAGGCTGGCAACTTGACGTCAGGATTCAGGGAGTAAACGCCGGTCATGCTGGCCTTGTCCAGAATGTGTCCTTTCATGGCCGAGAGCACATCCTGACCGGTGAAACGGTCTGACAGGGACAGTTTGTCCGTATCCAGAGCATAAAGTGTGAAAACGTAATGATGCGGGATGGAATCGTTCCAGGGAGGGCATGGGCCGTCATATCCGTAATAATCGCCGGACATATCCTTGTCGCTTGCAAACCATCCTGTGTAATCGTTAATGCCGTGACGGGCGCTATGAAGTGTGTCCGGGCCGTTTTTTCCACGGGCGGTAATGCCGTTGGAATATTCGCCTTCGGAAATGGAATTCATTGAAGCGGGCAGATCGATCATCACCCAATGATAGAAATCCACGCGGGGCAGATTGGCAGGAACGGTTTTGCCTTCCTGGTTAACATCGTCCCCTTTGGACGGAACGTCGTAATCATGGCATATCAGCACGAGTGAGCGGGTGCCAGCAGGCAAATCACTCCATTGGAGGTGGGGATTTTTATTGTCCGACATGGCGGCATGCGTAGCCCGGTCGATTTTACAGAAAGCGAATTGTGACGGAATGACTGCACCATCCTGAAAAGAGTTGCTCCAGAGTTTCATATTAGCTCCTGATAGTCCGATGGTAAAAAAGAGATAGCGTTATTTTGCCAGATGACAGCGGATTTCTGAATTATTTTCGGGATGTATCCAGCCAGAACGTGACCGGCCCGTCATTGGTCAGCGACACTTTCATGTCAGCTCCAAACTGGCCTGTCTGAATGCCGGGCAATTTCAGTTTTGCCTGTGCGACGAAATAGTCGAACAGTTTTTTCCCGATATCGGGAGGGGCAGCCGGAGAAAAGGACGGTCGCGTTCCCGATTTTGTATCGGCAGCCAGCGTGAATTGGGGAACGATCAACAGTTCGCCACCGATAGCTGTGACTGACAGGTTCATTTTATCGTTTTCATCCGAAAAGACACGATAGCCGAGCAAGCGGTTCAAAAGAACATCAGCTTCTTTTTCCGTATCGTTCTTTTCGGCACACAAAAGTACGAGAAGACCTTTCCCTATATGTCCGATTTCCTGATTGTCGACCGTGACACTGGCCTGGCTGACGCGTTGTAGCAGAGAGATCATGCATCATCCTCATAAATGGAAAATCAAATGATGAATTTTACAATCAGCAAAGTAAAACATCATCAAAATAAAAGAGTGTTTTCAGAATGGATGAGTTGAGATGATTTTTGTAAAACATTCAAAAACTTGCCTGCGGTAAATATGAAGTTAAAGTATAATGTGATCAAGCTTATTTCCGAACTTGTTCTGAAGTTTTCTTGCCAGACTGATGGCGAGGACATATCAAATGTTGAAACATTCAAGAATCGACGGCCAGAATTTCTACGGCACAATAGCCGTGATCAGCGCGATTGTGTTTGCCGTCGTTTATTCTGCCGTTTTTATCTTCAGTGCCTTTACTCTGAATAAAAATCTGGATATTCATGACAAATATCCTCTGGAGATTACTTCCAATTCTCATGAAATGAGAAAAAATATTTCTCACATGGAAGTGGCACTGGGAAGATTGACGAGCGATACTTCGGCGAAAAATATCCGTTTGGTCAAACAGGAATTGGCTAAAGGCAAAAACGAAGTTGAAAAAAACCTGACCTATCTCGCTTCCAATTTTCTGGGGCCTCCAGAAAATGTCACGGATATCAAGACGGCATTGAAAGAACTGTATTCCCGTCAGGACAAGGTTCTTTCGATGGCTGCCGGAAATGCCAGTCTCAATGATTATATTTATGGTGAAATGGCGAAATATTACGTCGATGTTGACAGGAAGATATTGAAAATTGTCGACTTCACGAAAATAAAAAGACGGGAAATAGCGGAAAAATCCGCTTTTTTCGTTTATTTCAGCATTGTTGTTTCCGTGTCCCTGCTATTGCTGATTGTCGGTCTGGCCTTGCTTTTACAGCGTAGGGCTGCCAGAAATTTCAGGGAACGACAGTTTCATGACAATATTCTGAGAATCATTGCGGAAAATGTCGAGAATGTTTTCATTCTTTTCAATTCAAGGTCCGGAATGGTCGAATACGTTTCACATAACGCAAAACGTATTCTGGGAATAGATTACAGGGATTTGCGACAGACTCCGCAGCAATTATCCGATTTGTGTGTTTCCGAAGATGCCAATCCAGTTTCCGAAATGTTGGGTGTGCATTCTTTAAAGGAACCGGTCACTCATGAAGTGCGCCTTAAAAACCCCATTTCTGGCAAGGTTTGCTGGATGTTGGCCAGTCTGTATCCGGTTCGCGAGAAAGCTGACGATTTTGGTGATCGTTATATTCTGGTGATTTCCGACTTGACAGAAATACGCAAAACGCAGGAAGTGCTTAAAGATGCACTGGTCAATGCACAGAATGCCAATAATGCGAAAAGCACGTTTCTCTCGCGAATGAGTCATGAGATCCGGACTCCGATGAATGCCATTATCGGAATGACTGCCATTGCGACAACCGCGCTGAATGACCGGTCGAAAATTGAAAACTGTCTTTCCAAAATTGCGTTTTCATCGCGCCACCTGATGATGCTGATCAACGATGTTCTGGACATGTCCAAAATCGAAAGTGGCAAACTGACCCTGACATATGAACCGTTCGAGCTTTCCGATCTGATTTCGAATATCGGTTCCATCATTTATCCACAGGCGGCTTTCAAGAAACAGGAGTTTGAAATCAACGTCAATGTCAGCCACGAATGCCTGACAGGTGATGTATTGAGGACCAATCAGATACTGATCAACATTCTTTCCAATGCGGTCAAATTCACTCCGGAAAAAGGACATATCCGTCTCAGGATTGAAGAGATGAAGAAACGTTTCGACAGTCGTGTCTGGTTACGTTTTACCATTTCGGATGACGGGTGTGGCATGAGTGCTGAATTCATCGAGAAAATATTCACGCCCTTTGAACAGGAAACCAGAACGACACGGCTGGTGGAAGGGACCGGACTGGGGATGCCCATTACAGGCAATCTGGTTACCTTGATGGATGGCGCCATCAATGTCCAGAGTGAAGTGGACAAAGGCTCGATTTTCACAGTGGATATCGGTTTCGGTACATCTGGCGAAAAACACTCCAGACAGCGACTGGATATTGAAAAACTCAAAATACTCGTTGTCGACGATGATATGGATACATGTGAACACACTGCCCTCATCCTTGACAGGATGGGAATGTCGGCAGAGTGGGTGATGTCGGGTAATGATGCGATTGCAAAGGTCGTTGATGCCCATTCCGGCAGAGATGATTACGATGTCGTATTTATCGACTGGAAGATGCCGGAAATGGATGGGATCGAAACAACCCGGCAAATACGAAAAAAACTGGGTCCGGACACCCTGATTATCATCATCAGTGCATATGACTGGTCGGATATAGAAAAAGAGGCTCGTGAAGCCGGCGCCGATGCGTTCATTTCCAAACCCATGCTCTCTTCATCCATTTACCAGACACTTGTTTCAGTATCGTACAAGACACATTCGCCCATACATGAACGGAATATCGATAAGGTTTTGGCTGATAAAAGGATTCTGGTCGCAGAAGATAATGATTTGAATCAGGAAATCATGACAGAGTTGCTAAAACAGGCAGGCGCGAAAGTCGATATTGCAAAAGATGGGATTGAAGTTGTCAATAAGTTTGCCAATTCCTTTCCGGAAACATATGATCTTATATTAATGGATATCCAAATGCCTTATTGCGATGGCTATGAAGCAACGAAAGCAATTCGTTGTCTGGATCGTCATGATGCAAAATCCATACCTGTCATTGCCATGACGGCAAATGTTTTCGCCAGCGATATTGCTGCTTCCAAAGCGGCAGGTATGAACGGTCATTTGGGCAAACCCGTTGATATGGACTTATTGTATCGAACGATCGCTGGACAACTGGAGAAGATGGAATATGAATCTTAAAGATGCACTGGAACTGGCAGGAGTCGATTATGAAATGACCCTGAACCGGTTCTCCAATAATGCGATGCTTTTGGAAAGGTTTGTGAAAAAATTCCCCAATGACAAGACTTTTGAGGAACTGGATGCCGCTGTTGGTGACAAGCGTTATGGCGATGTTGAACGGTCCGCGCATACGTTGAAGGGAATTGCCGCCAATCTCGGATTTCAATATTTGTCCGACCTGAGTGCGGAAGTGGTCAATCTTGTCAGATCCGATCATTACGACAAGGACAATATCGGAATTGCCTTTTCCAGAGTGGCAGAAGAATACGAAAAAGTTGTTTCCTGTGTAAATCGTTTAGACTAGTTGAATGTTCTGATGGATAAACAAACCATTCTGATTGTTGATGATGTCGAATTGAACCGGGCTATTCTGGCCGAACTTTTCAGCGATATCTACCATATCCTGGAAGCCGAGAACGGCCGGGAAGCCCTCGATATTCTTGAAAAAGATATCGATCAGGTCGTGATGGTATTGCTCGATATTGTCATGCCTGTAATGGATGGTTTTGAAGTCTTGCAGGAAATGACAGACAGGAAACTGATCGAACAGGTCCCTGTCATATTGATTACTTCCGAAAATTCTGACAGGGCGGCCCTTCAGGGATATCAGCTCGGGGTTTCGGATATCATCAACAAACCGTTCAATCCCGAAGTCGTCAAAAGACGTGTCGCCAACGTTATCGAGTTGTTCATGCATAAATCCAACCTGGAAAAGCTGGTTGGAAAACAGATTGAAACACTGGAAAAACAGGCGAACAAACTCAATCAGGTCAATAATTTCCTCATTGAAACCCTGAGTACCGCCGTCGAATTCCGTAATTGCGAATCGGGACAGCATATCAAGCGAATCCGTCACACTACCCAGATTCTTCTCGAGGCGATGTCAAAGGAATATCCGGAATATGCATTGTCGCCATATCATATCGAAAAGATATCCAGCGCTTCTGCCATGCACGATATCGGAAAAATCGCCATTCCCGATTACATCCTGAACAAACCGGGCAAACTGACATCTGAAGAATTCGAAATCATGAAAGCACATTGCATTCGTGGATGCGAGTTCCTCCAGAGCATTCATTATGCGCAGGATGAGGAATATTTCCGTTTCTGTTACGAGATTTGCAGGCACCATCATGAACGGTGGGACGGCAATGGTTATCCGGACAGATTGAAGGGCGATAATATTCCCATCTGGGCACAGGTTGTTTCACTGGCAGACGTTTACGATGCGCTGACCAGCAAACGGGTTTACAAGAATGCCTATTCGCACGAAAAAGCGGTGAAAATGATACTGGGTGGTGAATGTGGCGTTTTCAATCCGAAATTGTTGAAGGTATTCATCAAGGTTGCCCCTGTTCTTGAACGGGATCTGGCGTCCAATGAAGAAATCGCCGATACGGAATTTTCGGTATGTTCTTTTGTTCCTGCACAGGAAGTTCAGGCCAAACAGGAAGAATCCGGATTGTCTTCCAGAACATTGAGGCTCTTGGAACTGGAACGGGAAAAATATCGCATTCTTTCCGAACTGTCGGGAGATATCGTTTTCAATTACGATACAAAGTCGGATGTACTGGAATTTTCAGAGAAATATTACGATCTTTTCCACCGGGATATCCGGATTCCGGATGCACGGGATACGATAGAACGCTCGGAAGTCATTCATCCCGACGATCGATCTCTCTTTCTCAAGCGTTTGACCGAGCTGACTCCCAAGTTTCCAAGTTGCCGGATCGAACTTCGCATGATGGTGCCTGATCAGGGCTTCCAGTGGTTCGAAGTCAGTGTGAACGCGTTGTGGAATACGGAAACCAATGTGGAATGTGTCGGTTATCTTGGCAAGCTCGTCAATATCCACGAACGCAAGACTGAAGCCAATCTGTTGAGAAAACAGGCCAATATGGATTCCCTGACCGAGCTGGATAACCGCAAACGCATCCGGGAACGGCTTATCAGCCTTTTCGAGGAAAACAAAAAGGAAGAGGGGGCGTTTTTCTTTATCGATATTGATAATTTCAAGGCTATCAACGACAATCTGGGTCATATGTTCGGCGACGAAATCCTGAGATATATAGCCAGCGAAATCAAGAGGAAAGTCCGTTCAACCGATATTGTCGGTCGCATCGGTGGTGACGAATTCGTCGCTTTTCTGCGCAATTCCTCATCGGAGAAAGCGGTTGCCGAGAAAGCGCGGGATATTTGCGACCTGTTCAGGAATACCTACAAGGAGCTGATCGACAAATACAATGTATCCTGCAGCGTCGGCATTTCCCTTTTCCCGCGTGATGGAGAGACTTATGAAGAACTTTTCCATAATGCCGACAGGGCACTGTACTATGCCAAGGAAAGAGGCAAGAACGGTTATGCGTTTTATAATGAAACGATGGGCAATTCCGATTTCAAGACTGTGCTGACAAACGTGGTCGACAGCTATCAACTGGTCAAATAGGTTTCCCTGCAAATGGATGCATAAAATCCGGTTTTGCCGTTTCAGGCAGGATACAGTGCACCAAGTGTCCGAAGTCCCCTTGCCCCGGTAACAGAAGGGAGATTGCCGGGTTTGCCGATCATGAAACGATGCGCCAGCCAGGCAAAGGCAAGCGCTTCGACATGCATCGGGTCTACTCCCAGTGCATCGCTGGTTCGCAACATGGCCGGGATGTTTTTCTTTCTGAGCAATTGTCCGATCAGTTTCATCAGAAACGGGTTTTTTGCCCCGCCGCCGCAAATATAAATGTCGTCTACAAAGGATGCATGATCACGGATAGCGTCAGTGATCGTTTCTGCAGTCAGATTCGTCAGGGTTGACTGAACATCGGAAGGTTCGAGCCGTTCGAAAGAATCCGATGTCGAGAATACGGAATCCAGCCAGTTCAGATTGAAAAGATCGCGTCCGGTGCTTTTGGGAGGAACTTGTCCAAAGAAGGGCTCTTTCAGTAATGCCATGAGCAATTCTGGCGAGCAGACACCGCTTTTTCCCCATTTGCCGTCTTCATCGTAATTTTTTTTCAGGTGCTTGCCGACCCATGCGTCCATCAGCATATTTCCGGGGCCGGTATCGAAACCGGAAACGGACCCGTCAGGATTCAAAATACTGATATTGGCAATACCACCGATATTGATCACGGCGCGGGAGGCATGCTGGCTGCCGAAAACGGCGTAATGGAAAGCGGGAACCAGAGGCGCTCCCTGTCCATTCGCTGCAATGTCCCTGCTTCTGAAATCGCCGATAACGTTTATCTGCGTGAGTTCGGCAAGAAGAGCCGGGTTATTGGTCTGGCGTGTAAAACCGAGTTCTGGGCGGTGACGGATAGTTTGGCCATGAGCGCCGATAGCCCGTACATTTTCCGCGGAGATGCTTTTTTTCTGAAGCAGCGTATAAACGCATTCGGCATACAGGACAGAGAGCCTGTTGGCGGCAAGCGCTTCTTTTTCGATTTCATTGTGTCCGGGTAATTGCAGGGACATCAGCTGTTGACGCAATGGCCCATCGAACGGAACGTGGGCGGTTTCGAGAATACCGATTTCTCCGCCATCGTACTCATCCGGTATAGAGCTCAGGACGCCGTCAACGCCATCCAGACTGGTGCCTGACATCAGGCCTATGTAAAGAGACATAACGTTAAAGGATGATGCTTTTCAGTTGCTGGCAGCCTGTCTCTGATGGGACGACGAATCCATCAGGGAAAATCGGTGTTGCATATCGGCCAGATTCGCCTTGAATTTTACCATTTCCCTTGCAGTCAACGGATGGGCATTCGGCATATCTATTTTCGTCGGGTTCTGCTGGACGTTATTGACCCTGAATTCATAATGAAGATGTGGGCCGGTACTGAGGCCGGTTGATCCAACGTATCCGATGATGTCGCCCTGACTTACCTTTTTGCCTCTGGACATACCCGGAGCGATGCGGCTCATATGTCCGTAAGCAGTGGAATATGCACCCCAATGTTTTAAAACGATAAAGTTGCCGTAGCCGTTTTGCCATCCCGAGAAATTGATTGTACCGTCTGCAGCCGCGCGGATCGGGGTTCCCGTCGGAGCGGCAAAATCGATGCCTTTGTGTTGTCTGATATTGCCCGTGACCGGATGGACACGCGTTGCAAAACCGGATGAGACGCGAGTAAATTCAAGAGGCGATTTCAAAAAAGCCTTTTTGTTGGATTTGCCGCTGAAATCGTAATAATCGCCTTTGCCGGGCAAGCGTTCGAACCAGATAATTTGATGAGTCTCGCCCGCATTGACGAATTCGGCAGCCAGAATATTACCCGTTCTTAACAATTTCCCGTTTTGCCAGAACGTTTCATAAACGACATTGAAGTGATCCCCGCGACGCAAATCGGAATTGAAATCGATATGGGTAGAAAACATTTCGATCAGTTTTTTCGTGACGGCGTCCGGGACACCGGCGGTGTCCGTTGCACCGAAGAGGGAAGACTGTATCGTCCCGGAGCGCATTTCGACAATTCTTTCGGTTTTTGCCACTTCGTTGGACGAGGTAAAACCGGCATCGGTTCGGGTGACGACGATGGTGACACCTTCCTGTGGATCGGTTGTCGCAGCAGAGAGCCAGTATAAAGTACCCTTGTCGTCAGTTTTAGCCTGAACGGTCCTGCCTGCTTTCAAATGCAGGAACGCTTTGGCTTTCTCATCCGATTTGATGAACTGGAAGGCTTGCTGGTCATCCACTCCGAGTCGTGTCAAAAGCGTGCCGAGCGTGTCGCCCGGACGAATCTTGTCTTCCCGTGCAAAGAATTGTTTTTCACCACGCAATTTTTCAAGCTGGTCAGAAAGGGAGGGAAGCGGGATGTCTTCTTTAACGGTAGTAACAGTGATGTTATCTTTGTCAGGCGGAGAACCGGGAGCGGTTGCGGCGGCGCCGAATGCAATAAAGGCGAAAGAGAGAGCGACTACTGAAACACCACGGGTTTTCTGGCATCGGCCCAGAAGCGATTTTTTTGCTTTCTGGAATAATGGATGCTGTTTCAATTCCTGAACCGAGAGAATTCGTTGTGCTTTCCCGATAGATAGAAGATGTTTCAGTTTCTCGATGAACCGCATTAAATTCCTCTTATTGCCGCAATCAGTTAAAATTCACTTTTCTGCACCATTCTCTTCTTATTATTTTTATGGGATCAGGCATTTGCAAAATTGCCGGAAGTCCACATTATACCAATACAAACTGTCATAAATTAATGAAATGAACGAAAAAAATTCTGCGCCTGCTGCCGATGAGTTGCCTGTATCCGATGCCGTCAGGGAAGCGATGGCGATTACATTGCGTGGTTGCGACGAACTCCTGATCGAATCCGAATTTGCCCAGAAACTCGCCCGTTCCGAAAAAACGGGAAAACCGCTCCGCATCAAGCTGGGGCTGGATCCGACTGCACCGGATTTGCATCTGGGTCATACGGTTGTATTGAATAAAATGCGCCAGTTGCAGAATCTCGGACATGTCGTGATATTCCTGATCGGTGATTTCACGTCGATGATCGGTGATCCCAGCGGAAGAAACATTACCCGTCCCCCACTGACACGCGAACAGGTCAAGGAAAATGCCATGACCTATTTTGCACAGGCCAGCCTGGTACTGGACCCCGAAAAGACAGAAATCCGCTATAACTCGGAATGGAGTGACAAGCTGGGTGCGGCTGGCATGATCCAGCTCGCTTCGCAATATACGTTGGCACGGATCATGGAGCGCGAAGACTTTGCCAACCGTTTCAAAAACGGTTTTCCGATTTCCGTGCATGAATTGCTCTATCCATTGATGCAGGGATATGATTCCGTTGCCTTGCAATCCGATCTGGAACTGGGCGGCACGGACCAGAAATTCAATCTGCTGGTCGGTCGTGAATTGCAGCGTCATTACAATCAGGAACCGCAATGCATATTGACGATGCCGCTTCTGGAGGGTCTGGATGGTGTTGAGAAAATGTCCAAGTCCAAGGGGAATTACGTCGGTATCACTGAACCGGCCAATATCATGTTCGGCAAACTCATGAGCATTTCCGATGAAATGATGTGGCGCTACTACGATCTCCTGTCGTTCAAGTCCATACAGGATGTCGAACGTCTGAAAGAGGAAGTGAAAAACGGCAAAAATCCGCGTGACGTCAAGGTTGAACTGGGCAAGGAAATCGTCACCCGTTTCCACTCGGGTGCAGCAGCCGATGCGGCGCTGGAAGATTTCGTCGCCCGTTCACGTGGTGGCATTCCGGATGACATTCCTGCCGTTTCCCTCTCCGGTGCCCCGCTGGGTATCGGGCAATTGTTGAAGCAGGCCGGTTTGTGCGCTTCCACATCGGAAGCCTTGCGCCTTGTCGATCAGGGCGGCGTTCGTATCGATAGCCAGACGATCAGCGACAGGGGCCTGAAAGTGGAAGCAGGGAGTTTTGTCGTTCAGGTCGGCAAACGCAAATTCGCCAAAGTAACTTTAGCCTGATTCAGGCAAATGCAGGGGGATAACATCCGGTTCAGATGTTATCCCTGCCGATTTTCCTGACGCTCGGGACGTGACGAACCCGACGGATCAGATTGGCCAGATGGACTCGGTTTTCTACCTGAATCGTGAATTTGAACATGGTGAACTCACCTTGCGCTTCCATCGAAACGGCGGTGATATTGGCATTCGCGCCACTGATTTCAGATGTGACACGGGCCAGAACGCCTTTTTCTTCATGAACCAGTACGCGCAGATAACAGTCGAAGCTGCGATTGCCCAGATCCTCGCCCCAATCGACATTAATCCATTTTTCAGGTTCTTTTGCCATCAGTTTCTTGGCCTGCTGGCATTCGGCATTATGAACGACCAGACCACGGGTCATATTGAGTTCGCCAATAATGGAGTCACCCGGAATCGGCAGGCAACAGGTGGCAAGCTGGACATTGATGCCTTCACTGCCATAAATAAGAACCGGTTCGACTTTTTGTGGTTCTTCCTCGGCAGTCGACATGCCTTTTTTGCGGTTGACTTCATCGATCAGACCTACAACCCGACGGGCTACCAGTGCTGCCAGCCTTTTGCCCACCCCGATATCGATATAAATATCATCCAGTGATTTCGACCCGGTTTCATACAGGAGCTTGTCGAAAACGGCCTGAGGGATTTCTGCCTCATTCAAGTGCTGTGACTTGAAGGCTTGTTGCAAGAGACGTTTTCCGAGCTTGATGGAATCAGACTGATTGACGGAACGAAGGTAACTGCGGATGCAGGAACGGGCTTTGCCGGTCCGTACGAACTCGAGCCATTTTGGCGTTGGATGGGCATTTGGCGAAGTGATGATTTCGACAATGTCTCCATTTTGCAATTCGGTACGTAACGGGACGGAACTGTTGTTGATCTTGACCGAGGCCGTATGGTCGCCCACGTCTGTATGGATGTTGTACGCAAAGTCCAGAGCCGTTGCCTGACGCGGCAGGGCGATGATTTTGGATTTCGGCGTGAAAACGTAAACGGAATCCGGAAAAAGGTCAACCTTGATATGTTCGAAAAACTCGGCGGAGTTGCCGGTTTGCTGCTGGATGTCCAGAAGGGACTGAAGCCATCCAAGACTGTGTTTCTGAAGGTCGGTCAGTGTTTCGTTTTCGGACTTGTACAGCCAGTGAGCGGCCACGCCCGTTTCCGCAACGTGATGCATTTCAGGCGTACGAATCTGAAATTCAACCGGAGCGCCGTAGGGGCCGATCAGGGTTGTATGCAGAGACTGGTAACTGTTTAACTTCGGCATGGCAATGTAATCCTGCACCTTGCCCGGAATCGGTTTGTACAGGGCATGCAGAACGCCGAGCGCCATATAGCATTGAGGCAGCGTTTCGACAACGATACGGAAACCGTAAATGTCCAGAACCTGTGAAAAAGAAAGGTTTTGACTACGCATTTTCCGGTAAATACCGTAAAGGGTTTTTTCGCGTCCGTAGATTTCGGCATGAATGCCGTTCTTTTCCAGCGCAGTACTGACGGAATCGTGTACCTTGCCCAGCAGGACACGGCGGTTGCCGCGGGAAGCCTGAATGGCTTTGGACAGTACTTCGTAACGGTAGGGATACAGACGATGAAATGCCAGATCCTGCATTTCACGGTACAGGTTGTTGATACCCAGACGATGCGCGATGGGAACGTACACTTCCATCGTTTCACTGGCGATACGGAATTGCTTGGAGCGATTCATGACATCCAGTGTACGCATGTTATGCAAGCGGTCAGCCAGCTTGATCAGGATGACACGGACATCTCTCGCCATGGCAAGCAGCATTTTCCGGAAGTTTTCGCCCTGCGCATCGACATGGGTCTTGAACTGGAGTTTTTCCAGTTTCGACAAGCCGTCTACCATGGCGGCGACCGGCGCCCCGAACCGTTCGATCAGCTCGTCAAGGGTAACGCCCTGATCTTCGACGACATCATGCAAGAGCGCTGCCATGACGGCTTGTGCGTCCAGTTTCCAGCCTGCACAGATTTCTGCTACAGCAAGAGGATGGGAAATGTACGGTTCACCGGACTTGCGGATCTGCCCAAGATGTTTTTCATCGGCAAAACGGAAAGCCTCCAGAATCCGCTTCATATCAGCGGGAGAAAGGTAGGTCTCCAGTTTTTTGGCAAGATTCGAGAACGTCACCACCAGCGGTTTGGCTGATGGGGGTGCGATGTTGGCAGCGCTGTCAAACTGGTTGACAGGCAACGCGGCATGGTTCGGGTCAACAATGCCGGTCTGGCTGGTCGAAGAAGCGGTTCCGTTCAGCGTCATAAGTGTTTTCCTGAATCAGCGAAACAGTTTAATAACCGCCAGGCAAAACGTACCGTTTGTGGGTGTATCCAAACCGTTTTAGCTTGGCACCTTTTTCAACATTTCCTTGCCGACTTTGGCTGCGGCGATTTCGCGCAATGCGATAACCGTCATTTTGTCCTTGGCCTCGACTTTAGGTGTATGACCCTGTAACAGCTGACGGGCGCGATAGGTTGCACACAAGGTCAATTCAAAGCGGTTTGGAATTTCTTTCAAGCAATCTTCAATAGTAATACGGGCCATTTCTTAATCCTGAAAAGTAAATCGGAGCGTTATTTTACTGGTTGTTGCAGCAGTTAATGCCGAATTGTTCAAACAAGTCCCTGTTTTTTATGGCTTGTCGTGTCAATCGACAACGTGCTGTCTGAACAATGGCGGCCAGTTTGGATAACGCCTGATCGAATTTATTATTGATAATAACATAATCAAATTCGGATGCATGCCGGATCTCTTCGTCGGCAGCCGCAATCCGTTGTTTTATGATTTCCTGCGAGTCCTGGCCCCGTTTGTTGAGCCTTTCCTCCAGCGCCGTTATGGAAGGCGGCAGGATGAAAATACTGACCGTTTCAGGGAAAAGCCTTCTGATTTGATGGGCGCCCTGCCAGTCGATTTCCAGAATGGTGTCATAACCTTCATTCAACTGGTTCAATACTGCGACACGGGAAGTCCCGTAAAAGTTTCCGTGAACTTCTGCATGTTCAAGAAACTCGCCTTCTTTCAGGCGTTTTTTGAAATCATCCACGGTCGTGAAATGGTATTCGCGGCCGTTTTGTTCTCCCGGACGCGGCTGCCGGGTGGTATGCGATACGGACAGGCGCAGGCTGGAATCTGCCTGAATCAATGCGGCAAGAAGAGACGATTTACCGGCTCCGGATGGAGCGGTTACTGTAATCAGGGAACTGCCTGATACGGCTTGTGCGGGTTGAACCATTTTTAAAATCAGTCCTATTGAAAAGCCATTACTAAGTCAGGCATTTTTTACCAGAATTGCCACCAGGGATCGGATTTTTTATCCGCAGCGCCATAAGGGATCTTGCTGTCGGGATAGTTCTGTTTGAAGACGCGTTCCGCGTCAGCACTCAGGTCATACAACCCCAGTTTTTTGTATGACTGTGCCATGATGTAGAGCGCTTCTTCGACGACATGGGATTCCGGGTAATTCTTGATCGTGCGTTGTGCACGGTTTGCCGCTGCCAGATAGGCACCACGCCGGTAATAATATTTGGCAACGTGAATTTCATACTTGGCGAGCATGGTAACCAGATATTTCATGCGGAGCATGGCATCTTTGGCATAGACGCTGTCCGGATAACGGGTCACCAGAACCTTGAACGCATCGAATGCATCCTGTGCCGCTTTCGGGTCACGTTCCGACAAATCCTGCCGGAATGCGAAATTCAGAAGGCCCAAACGATCGTTGAAATTGATCAGGCCTTTCAGATAATACATATAATCGATGTTTGGATGATTCGGGTGCAGTTTGATGAAACGTTCAGCTGCCGCCAAAGCCTGCGCCTGTTCATTCTGGCGGTAGTAGGCATAGGCAATATCCATCTGGGCCTGCTGGGCGTATATGCCGAAAGGATATCGTGCTTCCAGCTTTTCGAAGTATTCGACGGCTTTTTCGTAATTGCCCGAGTTTAATTCTTCTTTGGCTTCGCGATACAATTTGCCTGCAGGCCAGGAAGCCGTTTCATCTATTTTTTCAGGCAACAAGCCACAAGCGGATATGGATAGGGCGATAATGCAGGCCAGAAGGATGGTTAAATACTTGCGCATAATTTTTGCAGAATGCAGTTTGTCTGGAAAAAACGTTTAATTTCAGAATTATAGCCGATAGGACCCAGTGTGACAGAAAATGAAAAGTCAAATATCCCCGAACTTTTTCAAATTGAATCCGACGAAGAGGAGATATTAACAGAACAAGAGCCGATAAGGTTTGTTTTATCGTTGAAAGACGGCGGCCAGCGTCTGGATAAACTCGTGGCAGGGCGGCTTTCCCAATATTCCCGCAGCCGGCTTCAACGCTGGATAGAAGATGGACATATCACAGTAAACGGGGAAAAGGCACAGGCAAAACAGACCGTGATCGGCGATGAGGAAATTTGTGTCATCCCGCAACTGGCCGAGGAAGATCTGGCTTTTACACCGGAGGCGGTCGACTTTCCTGTCGTGTTTGAAGACAACGCCATACTGGTCGTCAACAAACCGGCGTCTCTGGTCGTTCATCCGGCGGCCGGAAACTGGTCAGGCACGCTTTTGAATGGATTGCTGTATCGTGATCCGAAAAGCGCAACGGTTCCAAGGGCAGGGATCGTCCATCGTCTGGACAAGGAGACGAGTGGTGTCATGGTCGTTGCCAAAACAATCGAGGCGCAAACCGATCTGGTCAGGCAATTGCAGGCCAGAACCGTAAAAAGGGAATATCTGGCGCTGGTCTGGGGCGATACCCCGCAGTCCGGTACGATTGACGAACCGATCGGGCGGCATCCAAGGGACCGGGTCAAAATGGCTGTCATCCATACGCAATCAGGAAAACCTGCGGTAACCCATTTCAGAAAAATAGCCGAAGGCGTTTGCAATAACATGAATGTCAGTCTGGTCAAATGCAGGCTGGAAACCGGTCGTACACATCAGATCAGGGTTCATCTCCAGTCGATCGGTTTTCCTCTGGTGGGTGATCCGGTTTATGGCAAATCCCATTTGGCCTCTGTATTTCCGAGGCAGGCATTGCATGCGTTCCGGCTGGGGCTGATTCATCCGTGCACAAAAGAGGTATGTGAATGGACAGCGCCATTGCCACAGGACATGAAAGCATTGCTGGAACAGTCTTTTATCGAAGAAAACGGGAAATGGTATGAATCTGATTATTCCTGAATGGAGTGCCCCGAAAAATGTGAGGGCATTTTCGACGGTGCGGCATGGTGGTGTCAGTGAGTCACCTTATCAGGGCGACGATACCGGAAAGAACGGCCTGAATTTCGGCATGCATGTTGGTGACAGTCCTTTGGCCGTTAAAAAAAACAGGGCGATTTTACGGGAAGAATTACCCGCTGAGCCTGTCTGGCTCAATCAGGTTCACGGGACTACGGTAGTCAATGGGGAAAACGTGACAGGAGTACCCGATGCAGACGCTTCTTTTGCAGAAAAAAAAGGTATCGTGTGCACAATCATGACGGCAGACTGTCTGCCTGTTTTGCTGTGCGACAGGGCAGGAACCGTCGTTGCAGCCGCTCATGCGGGTTGGAGAGGACTCGCCGGAGGTGTTCTTGAAAATACGATTGCCGTGATGAGAGGCAAGACAGATTCAGAAATCATGGCATGGCTGGGGCCCGCTATTGGCCCCGGTTCTTTTGAAGTAGGTGAGGACGTCCGGGATGCATTTGTTCAAAAGAATCCTGTAATGGCATCGGCATTTGTTTCCAGAAAAGATAATCTGGGGAAATATCTGGCTGACATCTATGCGCTTGCAAAGATGACATTGGATGAGCTGGGTGTAACCGATGTATCCGGTGGCGGCTTCTGTACCGTGACGGATAAAGAGCGTTTTTATTCTTACAGGCGCGATGGTGTCACGGGAAGAATGGCGACCGGTATCTGGCTGGCTGACTGAAAATCAGTTGTTCTTTTGTCATACAGCCCTGATTTTAAAGGTCTGAGATTCCATAATCGGGCAAAATGGCGTTTTGGTTCTGTTCGCGACAGACTTTGTGATGTCGCTTTTATGGCTTGAAAGATGGATAAAGAAAATACAATCGGATTTGTTTCGCTGGGGTGTCCGAAAGCATTGGTGGATTCGGAAAAAATCCTGACGAGATTGCGGGCTGAAGGCTATGAGACGGCCGAAACATATCAGGATGCCGGACTGGTCATCGTCAATACCTGTGGATTTATCGATGCTGCGGAAGCGGAATCGCTGGAAGCGATTGCGGAAGCATTGGAAGAAAACGGCAAGGTTATTGTGACTGGCTGTCTGGGGGCGAAAAAAGACAAGGACGGCAGTGATTTCATTCGCAACATCCATCCTAAAGTGCTGGACGTGACCGGTCCCGATGCGGTTTCCGAAGTCATGGATGCCGTTCACCGTTATCTGCCGCGTCCGCATGAACCCTTTGTCGATCTGATTCCTCCTCAGGGCATCAAACTGACTCCGAAACATTATGCCTACCTGAAAATATCGGAAGGATGCAGCCATCACTGTACGTTCTGCATCATTCCTGATCTGCGCGGTGATCTTGTTTCCTATCCGATCGGAAAAGTGCTCGACGAGGCCGAACAACTGTTTGCCTCGGGCGTGAAAGAATTGCTGGTCATTTCGCAGGATACCGGGGCATACGGTCTGGATACCAGATTCAGAACAGGATTCTGGGGTGGTCGTCCGGTGAAAACGCACGTTACCCAACTGACTGGCGCATTGGGCAAACTCGCAAGGAAATATGATGCATGGGTGCGTTTGCATTACATCTATCCCTATCCTCATATCGATGACATTATTCCCATCATGAATGAGGGTGGAGTGCTACCTTATCTGGACGTTCCATTCCAGCATGCCCATCCGGACGTTTTGAAGCGTATGAAACGTCCTGCCAGTGGTGAACGACATCTGGAACAGATTCAGAGATGGCGGAAAATGTGCCCGGACATCACTATCCGGTCGACTTTCATTACCGGATTCCCGGGCGAAACCGAAGAAGAATTCCAGTACCTGCTCGATTTCCTGAAAGAAGCGAAAATCGATCGTCTGGGCTGTTTCCCTTATTCGCCTGTTGAAGGTGCGCCTGCGAATGCACTGCCGGGCGCTGTTCCCGGGGAAGTCAGGGAAGAACGAAGGGCGCGTCTGATGCAGTTGCAGGAAGATATTTCGTTCGAGAGATTGCAAGGCAAGATCGGAAAGACTCTTCGCGTGCTTGTCGATGAAACGATCCGTGGAGGTGCGGCAGGGCGTTCGTCTGCAGATGCACCGGAAATCGATGGCGTCGTTTATGTCAGAAAACCGAAAGGAATGCGCCGCAAACTGCTGCCGGGTGAATTCGTGAATGTCACGATCGAAGATGCGGATGCCCATGATTTGTGGGGACTTTTCGTGCCGGAAGAGTCGAAAAATCAAACAGTCGGGAAAATGAAATGAATGCAAAGACAAAATCAAAACAAACCGGAATCGTCCATAGCGATTATGTTCCGCCTGCCGGTTTCAGCGCTTTTCCACCAGCGGTTTACCATGCCTCGACAGTGATTTTCGATACGGTTGAAGCCTTGCGTTCAAGGGAGTGGATTGGCCGGGATTCTTACACCTATGGCTTGCACGGCACTCCGACGACCTTTACGCTGGAAGCGCAACTGGCCAATATCGAGGGCGGAAATCATTGTGTACTGGCTCCCAGTGGGTTGGCCGCTATTACGATCGTCGATATGGCGTTTCTGAAAACCGGCGACGATGTTTTGATCCCTGAAAATATTTATAACCCGAACCGCGAACTGGGCAATTGGCTCAGCAAGGATTTTGGCGTCAGTGTCCGTTATTACGATCCTCTGATCGGTGCCGGTATTGCCGATCTGATTTTGCCGAATACACGATTGATCTGGGCGGAAACACCGGGTTCCATCACGATGGAAGTGCCGGACATTCCCGCTTTCTGCAAGGCAGCCCATGAAAAAGGGGTTATTGTCGCCGTTGACAATACCTGGGCAGCCGGACTGGTTTTCGATGCATTCGGTCACGGCGCTGATGTGGTTGTTCAGGCGGTTACGAAGTATCAGGCAGGTGCGTCCGATTTATTAATGGGCGCGGTCATTACTCGTGATGAAGAACTGAACCGGAAAATCAACATGGCACACATGCGGCTTGGCATGGGCGTCAGCCCTGACGATACCTATCTGGTATTGAGAAGTCTGGCTTCCATGAAAGTCCGGTTTGAAAAAAGCGGTGAATCGTCCATGATCGTGGCGAACTGGTTAAAGCAAAGGCCGGAAATCAGTAAAATCCTGCATCCCGCTTTTCCGGATTGTCCCGGACATGACATTTTCGAAAGGGATTTTACCGGAACCGGTGGCCTGTTTTCAGTGCTGTTTGACGAACGTTATACCGAAGCGCAAACCGACCGTTTTCTGGAAGCGCTGAAGCTGTTCAAAATGGGCTTTTCATGGGGTGGAACGCACAGTCTTTCCGTTCCCTACCGGATCAGGCCTGACCGGAAAGACTGGAACCAGCGAGATCATCAGCTGATCCGGTTTTATATTGGCCTTGAAGATCCAGCCGATTTGATTGCGGATCTTGAACAGGCACTGAGTACGCTGGATTAAATGAGGAACCGGCCGGAAGGTTTGGCCGGTTTTTCTTCCGGTGTGGCGGCGATTCGAAGGCGACGCAACATTTCTTTGGGATCACTTTCAACGATCAGGGAATCAGCATATTTTTCCTGTGCAAAACCTTCTTTCGCAAGATGGTTGATCAGGACAATCAGGCTGTCATAAAAACCGTTGACGTTCAAAACGCCAATCGGTTTGTCGTGAAGCCCGAGTTGCGACCATGCGGACGTTTCAAACAGTTCTTCCATCGTTCCGATACCGCCGGGAGCGGCGATGAATCCATCGGCGAGATCAGACATCATGGCCTTGCGTTCGTGCATATCCTTGACGATATAAAGGCGTGTCAGTTCTTCGTGTGCGACTTCCTTGTCCATCAGATCTTTCGGAATGATGCCCGTGACTTCTCCACCGAGACGAATCATTTCATCAGCCAGAACGCCCATCAAACCGACTTTTCCACCGCCGTACACCAGGGCGATATTTTCATTGATCATTTCCCGTGCCAGTGCACGCATGGCTTCGGCATGGGTTTCCGATACCCCCATTGAAGAACCGCAGTAAACGCAAACAGATTTCAGCATGATTTCTCTTTTCCCTATAAAAATCGACTGACCGATTTTTATAGAACAACGTCCGATATTTTTAAAAACCCTGCAATCCTATCTCAAGAGACGGCGATACGCAAAAAAGTGGCCTGAATTTCTGTGTTTTATGAAGTCTTTCGAAGGTCAGGATACTTTCAGGGAGCTGTTTTTTTGAATTCAAATCCTGAAATTGGGCGGTTTGTTCATCAGACGGATATCACGAAAACAAAAGTCCGGCCACGAGAAACATGGTCATACATTTTATTCAAAAACATGACTTTCATGATGGCATCACATGAATTGCCCGAAGCGATATTGAAGAGGGCCATGGATTTTGCACGAAGGGAAAAACTGAAAACAAACTGACATCCTTATTGGCTTGTTATGTGCCGATTGTTTTTGCAAGAGATTGATTTTGTTTAGTTTCTGTCGGGAAATAAACGTTTTTGAAATTGAAATTTCCTCATTTCGTTAACTCAGCAATATAACTCACTTTGGGCAAAAACCAGAAGCCAATTATAAATATCTGTGTGTTTTTTATCATGCGTACAAATAAATAGTTTGTATGCCAAATATTTGGGTTAAAGTTGAACCCGGTATCGTGATCAACGTAACCGCACATCAGAAGTATTGCTGGCATGTATTTTGCAGGCAAGTAGTCGCGCCATTTGAATTTCCAAAAGAAATTGGCTTATTTCCTGTCTTGAGTCTTATCATGAAAGGTCTGATTATGCGAAAATGTTCTTCAACTTTAACTCTCTCAGCGGTGGCTTTAACTATGTTAATGGCAGCAGGTTCCGTTTCAGCGGAAAAATCTCCCGGTAAATATTGTGACACTCCTTCACGTTGTACCAATCCCATCACCAAATATGGTGCAGTGACATCTCCAAACTATCTGGCTTCAGTGGCCGGTCTGGAAGTTCTGCAAAATGGCGGTAATGCGGTTGACGCGGCCATTGCTGTGGCATCCACAATGAATGTCGTCTATCCGCAGATGACGACTTTGGGCGGTGACAATTTCTGGCTTATTTACAATGCCAAAACCAAAGAAGTCAAAGCCTTGAATGCGAGTGGACGTTCCGGTGAAAAAGCGACCATCGAGTTTTACAAAAGCAAGGGATACGACAAAATTCCATCAAGAGGTTATCTGGCGGCCAATACCGTGCCGGGTACTGTTTCGGGATGGGATGCCGCTCACAAGTATTCCCGCGCCAACATGAGCAACAAGGGGCTGCCATGGAAGGATCTGTTCAATAGCGCGATACTGTATGCGCAAGACGGTTTTCCGGTAACGACTTCCCTGCATCGCTGGCAGGAAATCAATGTCGATCCGAAAGATTCCGAATTCCGCAACATGCAGCGTTTCGACGGCTTCAGACAAATGTATCTGAAACCGGACGGTTCGGCTTATAAAGTCGGCGAAGTCATGAAATTGCCGCAGCTGGCCAATACTTACAAACTGATTGCCAAAGACGGAGCTGAAGTTTTTTACCGTGGGTCCATTGCCAAAAAAATTGTGGCTGACTTGCAAAAACATGGTGGCGTTCTTACGTTAAAGGATTTTGCCGATCATAAAGCAGATTGGGTCAAACCTCTGACCGTCGATTATCGCGGCTTTACCGCCTACAACCTGCCTCCTAACACTCAGGGCATGGCATCGCTTGAAATTCTCAATATCCTGAACAATATCGATGTCAAGAAACTGGGCGAAGGTTCTGCCGATTACTATCACGTTCTCGTCGAAGCGACCAAGGAAGCGTTTGTCGATCGCGATAAATATCTGACCGATCCTGATTTCAACAAGATCCCTCTGGATTATCTGCTTTCCAAGCAGCATGGCAAGGAACAGGCTGCCCGCATCAAGATGGATATGGCTGCCAAAGACCTGAAACCACTCGATCCAAAAGGCGATACAGTCTGGATCGGCGTCGTCGATAAAGACGGTAATGCCGTTTCATTGATCCAGAGTATCTATCACGATTTCGGGTCCGGTATCGTTCCGCCGGGTACCGGTGTTCTTTTACAAAATCGTGGCAGCTTCTTCTCGCTTGATCCGTCAAACGTCAATCGTCTGGAACCTAGAAAACGTACCTTCCATACCCTGAATGCCGCGATGCTCCTGAAAGACAAAAAACCGTATCTGGTTTACGGCACGATGGGCGGTGAAGGACAGCCACAGACCCAGGCGGCGATTGCAACACGTATCGTCGATTTCGGTATGTTCCCCCAGGATGCGGTTGCCGCTCCCCGGTGGTTGCACGGCAGGACATGGGGCGCAGCTTCCAACGATCTGAAGATGGAAGGCCGCATTTCCCAAAGTGTTCTGGATGAGCTGAAAAAACGGGGCCATCCGGTTGCCAAACTGGACGACTTTACCGACAGCATGGGACACGCAGGTGCCATTCTTATCGATCCAGCTACCAATCTGAGGTATAGCGCCACGGATCCTCGTGGTGATGGATTGGCAGTCGGCTATTGATATGCAGAAAATGATCTGAACACTTTTCTGACTATCTATGGGTAGAAAAAGAACGGCATACTTCCTCGATGAAAGTATGCCGTTTTTTCTGAACCATTGGTAACAGGTCTATCAAAAGAATTTTCAACGGCAAAAATCGGGACCCGGTTCATTGTATGAATGTGTCATGGTCGCGATTGTTGTGCCGAGGCTGATTCTCCTTGATATGGAGAAAGATTATGAAAAAAACCATAATTTCTTTAGCGGTTCTGGGCACTCTTTCAGGAATCGCTCATGCACAGACGAACGTCAAGATTTACGGTATTGTGGATACCGGCTTCATCAAACAGACTGATGCAGACTGGAAAATGGGAGAAAATACCAATAACCGTATTGGCTTTACTGGAACGGAAGATTTGGGAAGCGGTCTTGCCGCTACTTTTCAGCTGGAAAGGCGTTTTAACCTTAATGACGGGACGTCTGCAACGGATCTGGATTGGGAAGGCGCTGCCAACGTAGGCTTGGCAAGCGAAAAATGGGGGAAAGTTCGTATGGGGCGGATGAATGAAATTTCCAATGAATATATCCAGTCTTTGGACCCCTTCTTCCAGAACGGTGTCGGCTCCATGATCTGGAGTACGCAGCGTGCCATCCGTATTGGCAATACGATACGCTACGACAGCCCCAGCATGAAAGGGGTTAACGTGTCTGTCCGTTATTCGCTGAGTACCAAGACAGATACCGGAACTGACAATGACGGTTATGGTGTCGGCGTCAAGTATGATGTGATGCCGGTACTTTTGCAGGCAAGCTGGGCACGACAGGCCGATTCTGACAATTCTTATATCTGGAATCTTGGCGCTTCCTATAAATTCGGGCCGGCGCTGGTCTCAGTCGCGTATGAAAAAACGGATAATAAAGGCTGGTTGTTGGGAAAAGCCTTAACGAACGCCGGAAAACAGGATACGGCTTTTGTTGCACTGAAATGGAATGTCGGGCCGGGAACGGTATTGGGACTTGTTGAATACAGCAAACTGAAAAACAATGTTACTGTCGGCAATGATGACAATGCCGTCATGAAATATGCACTGGGTTATGACTATAAATTGTCCAAAACAGTCAGCATATACGGAAACATTTCCTATACGGATTATGACAGTTATCAGCTGACGAAAGCCTTGAGAGGCGCTTACCCGGATTACGCAAAATCTTCAATGGCGTATGCAGTTGGCATGACATATCGCTTCTAGGCCAGATAGTCCGTGTTTCAATCGATGATATTTGCCTGATATCACTGGAAAAGCAAGTTCATCGTAAATATCCTTTCCTTTGGCGGCGCATTGAAAAATGCGCCGTTTTTTAATGACCAGACAATAAAACCGGAACCGGATCTGTCTGTTGTTCCATCACACGGCGATGTCGACGTCACAATCAGAATTCGCGTATTTGGCACATCAGCTTCAGATAGCGTCTTAAACAGGGTTATGGATGAAAGATCATTTGATGGAGGTCCGGGTTCGATATGTAAAAATATATATTTCAGGTTAAGTCAGGCTTGCGAAAATCAGGCAATCAGGTATGGCGACTTTTTCATTCAAGTTCCGAAGGAAAGTATAAAAAAACCGGTTGTGAATACAACCGGTTTTTTATTAAAAAAGAAGCTTATTTTTTGGCAACCGGAGCTGGTGGTGTCAGTCGCGTCAACCCGCCCATATACGGTTGGAGAGCAGTCGGAATCGTGACACTGCCATCAGCCTGCTGGAAGTTTTCCAGCAATGCGACAAGCGTTCTGCCGACGGCCAGTCCTGAACCGTTTAAGGTATGGACCAGTTCCGGACGACCTTTGTCGTTTCGGAAGCGGGCCTGCATGCGGCGTGCCTGAAAGGCTTCGCAGTTCGAAACGGACGAAATTTCACGATAGGTGTTTTGTGCTGGCAGCCAGACTTCCAGATCGTATGTTTTTGCAGCTGAAAAACCCATGTCGCCAGTTGACAGGGATACGACGCGGTATGGCAGGCCCAGTTTTTCCAGCACACGACCGGCGTTTTTGACCATTTCTTCAAGCGCTTCGTATGATTTCTCCGGATGAACGACCTGAACCATTTCGACTTTGTCGAACTGGTGCTGGCGGATCATGCCACGGGTATCACGACCATAGCTGCCCGCTTCGGAACGGAAACACGGTGTGTGAGCAGTCAGTTTGACAGGAAGTTGTTCGGCTGAAAGGATTTCACCGCGAACGGTATTGGTCAGTGTCACTTCAGCAGTCGGGATAAGATAGAGATTTTCCCCTTCGCCTTCCTGTCCGCCTTTCCTGGCGGCAAAGAGGTCTTCCGCAAATTTGGGTAACTGGCCTGTACCGTACAGGCTGTCGGCATTCGCCATATATGGCGTGTAGCATTCGGTATAACCATGTTCGGTCGTTTGCAAATCCAGCATGAACTGGGCAAGCGCCCTGTGCAGGCGGGCCATGTTGCCACGCATGAGGCAGAAACGGGCGCCGGTCAGTTTGGTGGCCGTCTCGAAGTCCAGTCCGAGAGGGGTTCCGACATCGACATGGTCCTTGACTTCAAAATCGAATTCACGAGGCGTTCCGACGCGGCGTACCTCGACATTGGCCGATTCGTCTTGCCCTACAGGAACGGACTCATGCGGAACATTGGGAATGGAAAGCATGAATTCCGAGAGTTTCGCCTGCAATTCGGCGAGAGCGACTTCATTTGCCTTGAGCTGGTCGCCAATGCCACTGACTTCGGCCATGACAGCGGAAGCATCTTCTTTTTTGCCTTTTAAAATACCGATCTGTTTGGAAAGGGAATTGCGGCGCGCCTGCATTTCTTCGGTTTGTGTCTGAAGCTGGCGACGTTCCGATTCGAGTACATTGAATGCATTGACGTCTAGTTCGAATTTGCGCGTTTTGAGCCTTGCTGCAACAGCATCGATGTCCTTGCGAAGGAGCTGAATATCGATCATGGTAGGAAACATTAGTTACGAAAAAGACATTGTAACAACTTGTGAGTTGTTTGGAAAAATTAAATAGCCGGCCGAAAAACCATCATTACATGTTTATCAGTTATTAATTGCCGGAAAAACCGGTTTCCCGATACTGGAAAAAATTGAATTTTTTGATACTTCTGGCGCCCTAGAACATTTACTTGCGATCATTATCTTGCAATAATTAATGCCCCTTAATGGGGAAGGCGCGGGGTGGTATTCCCATCAGTTGTCCGGGGATGTCCAAAACCGTGCATTGTTTTGATATTTTTTTTAGATTGGATGTTTCAATGAAACAAACTCTTGAAGCGTTTTTAGAGGGTGTAAGGCATCGTGACCCTCATCAGCCTGAATTTCATCAGGCAGTCACAGAAGTAATGGAAAGTCTGTGGCCGTTCATTGAACAGAATCCAAAATATGCGGACAAAAAACTGCTTGAACGTCTGGTTGAGCCGGAACGTATCATTCAGTTCCGTGTGTCTTGGGTAGACGACAATGGCGAAGTGCAGGTCAATCGCGGTTATCGTATTCAGCACAGTTCCATGATCGGACCATACAAGGGTGGTTTGCGTTTCCATCCATCCGTCAATCTGTCCATCCTGAAATTTCTGGCATTCGAACAGACATTCAAAAATGCACTGACGACATTGCCAATGGGTGCAGGCAAAGGCGGTTCGGATTTCGATCCGAAGGGCAAGAGCGAAAACGAAATCATGCGTTTCTGCCAGGCTTTCATTTCCGAACTGTACAGACATATCGGTTCCGATACGGACGTTCCTGCCGGTGATATCGGCGTAGGTGGTCGTGAAGTCGGTTACATGGTTGGCATGTACAAGAAAATCGCAAATCGTACTGATTGTGTTTTCACTGGTAAAGGCCTGTCTTTCGGCGGTTCCCTGATCCGTCCTGAAGCAACCGGTTACGGTACCGTTTATTTCGTGGAAGAAATGCTGAAAACGGTCGGCAAGGATCTGAAGGGAATGCGTGTTTCCGTTTCAGGTTCTGGTAACGTTGCACAGTACGCTGTCGAAAAAGCCATGGAATTGGGTGCCAAGGTTATTACGGTTTCCGATTCGGGCGGCACGGTTGTCGATGAAGCGGGTTTCACTCCTGAAAAACTGGCAAAACTCATGGAAATCAAGAATGTACGTTACGGCCGCTGCAGCGAGTACGCTGAAGAAGTCGGTGCGAAATTCATTGCTAACGCCAGACCGTGGAACGTCAAGGTTGATGTTGCATTGCCATGCGCAACGCAAAATGAACTGGACGGTGACGATGCCAGAGCACTGATCAAAAACGGTGTCATTTGTGTCGCGGAAGGCGCCAACATGCCTTCGACGATAGAGGCAGCCAAACTGTTTGAAGAAGCACGAGTCCTGTACGCTCCCGGCAAGGCAAGCAATGCAGGTGGTGTGGCAACTTCAGGTCTGGAAATGTCGCAAAACGCACTGCGTCTGTCGTGGTCACGCGAAGAAGTAGATCGGCATTTGAACGAAATTATGAAGAATATTCACAATGCATGTGTCAAATACGGTAAACGTGCTGACGGATCGGTCAGCTACATCAGCGGCGCCAACATCGCCGGTTTCGTCAAGGTTGCGGATGCAATGCTTGGACAAGGTGTCATTTAATCCAAATTCACCTGAACAAGGGGACCCGGGACAAAAAGGATCCGGGTCCTTTTTTTATTGGCGCAAACCGGGCGGTTGCCCGGCCTGAACGTTTCGTCCCTGTTGCCCGGTTTACGATTTTACATCCGACAGGTCGGTGACGACGGTATAGAAAAGAGGATAACGGTTTTCATACAGCTCATCGGCAAACCAGCCACTTATGCGCACCGGAATGCTGTGGCCGTCCGGATAGTGCCGAAGCCGTATGAAAAGGGTAAATGGCGTTTTTTCCGGCATCGCGCGAACGATCGCCTGTTGAACTTTTTCCTTGTCGTCAGGATGGATCAGCGACCATCCGCTGAAATGCAATGACGACAACATCTTGTCGGGTGCACCAGTCAATTCTGCGAACTTGTCGTTGAAATAAAGAAGACTCAGATTGTCGATACAGGCCAGTTTGGCAATGCCATCGGTTGCATTATGCAAAAGCGCTTCCATATCGCGCTGGTCGATTCGTGAAGTATCGGACACCGATACTTCTTCTCCGAATATGGTAAAACGGCCCCGCCCATGGGTTTTCGAAAAGTAGAGTGCCTGATCGGCTTTTTCGTAGAGTTCCCGGTATGACGTTCCCTGTTCTGGAAAGAGAGCGGTGCCGATACTGGCCGTCAAATGGAATTTCCGGTTTTTGCCGAACTCTTTTCTGGCAAATTTCGCGCAGATCCGATCCAGTTTTTCACGAATGTTGTCAGTCTGGTCGACATTTTTCATCAGGACGGCAAATTCATCTCCGCCGATTCTTCCGACAATATCGTCATTGCGGAACTGCGATTTCAGTTCGGCAGTGAATTCGGAAATGATCTCGTCACCGAAAGCATGTCCATACTGGTCATTGATTGTTTTGAAACGGTCGATATCAATAATAAGATAAGCGTGTTTTCTATCTGTGCCCTTGCCGTTTTCAATTTCTTCTGCAATCAGTTGTTCCGTTGCACGCTTGTTGTAAAGACCGGTCATCGAATCTTTAAGCGTTTCTTCCAGCAATCCAAGCTCGCGTCTTTTCTCGGTGTCGATATTTTTGCGATAAGTGATCATCCGGACTGATTGATCGGAATGCCAGAAGAAAATCTGGGCGCTGATTCTCATCCAGTGATAATTGCTTCCATCATCAGTACACAAAAAGTCATAGCTCAGGTTGTGTATACCTTTTTCAAAAGCGTCAAGAACATGAGTGGAATGGAACGTGTCCAGATAGCCCTCAACGTACTCTTCCCTGATTTTCCTGCTGAAGGCTTCAAGTGCCTGATTGTAAGAACCGTCTGCACCGATACCAAGGCTTTCAAAATAGCGTCGTGTCGTTTCCCCACCGGCCCGGTTGCGGGAGATATCCATTTCATAAATATTTTCGTAGAGTTCTTCTGTAGCGTTATGAAGCAGGCGGTGATATTCCGTTTCCTGCGATACGGTCAGCTTGACGATCTGGGCATTGTACTTCTTGATCAGACTGGTAATGGCAAACAAGACAAGAGCGATCACACCGCAAATGATAAAAAATCCCCATGCAATCTGTTCACGGAATTTGCTCCTGATAGCGGATACGTCGTTTTCAACGACCAGATGCCACTTCAGTTCGGGAATATACTGGGTGACGACATACCCATCACGATTGTCATGGGAATACCAGAACGTCTGCGGTTTTTCGCTTGTTTCAAGGATACGTTCCTTAAATTTCGCAAGAGCGTCGCCTGCAAAGAAATTGACGGGCTCATGGCCGTTTTTCAGAGATGAGACTTCAATGTATCCTTTTTCGTTGATCAGGGTAGCTTCAACGTTGAATTGTTCATCATAGTTATGCAACAGCTTTTGCAATGAATCGACTTTGAAACCGACGCCGACGACACCCAAAATGAAGCCGTTGGCATCCCGGATTTTGCAATTGACGAAAACGGTGATGCTGTCGTCGGTCGCCTCGTCATTATCGATGTTCAGTGAGTATTCCTCATCGTTTTTGAGGAAATTGTAGTACCAGACATTTTCAGGATGGCCTTCATAAAGCGTCCGGTTAAGCCCGCTGAAATGATAGTAATGACGTGTCCTGGTCGAAACGAGAAAAACTGAGTCGTAGTTGTATTTCTTTCGATATGCGTCCAGATAAGCTTGCATTTTTGTAATGTAAGCCCGGTTGCCGGGGTGTTTTATTTCCTCGGTCAGAAAGCTTTTCAGCAGGTGATCGTTGGCCATCGTCAGAGAAACGCTGACAGGACGTGAGAAAATCGATTCGATTTGGGAATTGATGCCTTCTGTCGCCAGAGTCGATACATGCTCGACATCCTTTTCGAAAACGCCGATATTGGAGCGATAGCTGACAATGGCAGTAATGAAAAAGCCAATCAGAATAATCGTACAGACCAGAATATTGGTTTTTAGGAGTGAGTGTTTTCTCAAAATGAATCCAGTCGTTTAAAGACGAAATTTTGCATCGCTCAAATTTATTGAACGATATTGTATATCCTGATTCAGGATTAATGCCTTATGGAAATATTTTTTGTTTGTTCAGAATCAGGTCGGAAAGGAGCTGGACATCGTACGGCCGTGTTGGCAATATCATGGCGAAGAACTGCGTTTTCTCTTGAATTGTTATTGGCAGATTTATATGAACCGGAATGATTCCTTTGATGTCCAGCCGACCCTGATATCAAAGCATGTTGAACTTCAGCCGCTTCAACGGGAGCATGCCGCACCATTACTGCGGGCCGCGGAAGATGGCCAGTTATGGAATAACAAATGGACGTTGGTCCCGGACGAAAAAAATCGATTCCTGCATCGACACGGCGCTTGCAGGTCGACGGGCAGGAACCATGATGCCATTCGCGATCACAAGGCGTGATACCGGAAAAGTTGTCGGAACAACCCGCTTATGGAAAATCGACCGTTCCAACCGAACCCTTGAAATCGGGAATACCTGGCTTGGACAGTCAGCACAGCGAACGAGCGTCAATACGGAAACGAAATTCCTCCTGCTGACGCACGCGTTTGAAGTGATGAACATGGTTCGTGTCCAGTTCATGACCGATGAACTCAACGAAAAATCGAGAGCGGCGATTTTACGTATCGGAGCGCGGGAAGAAGGGATCATCCGGCACGAACGCATCATGTCCGATGTCCGGAAGCGCAATAGCGTTATTTACAGTATTGTCGATCTTGAATGGCCGAAGGTGAAGGTATTGTTGCAGAGCAAGATAGAATGTTGCTAGCATTTTGACGAGCCATTCCCTGCATGTTCATCAGCGTATCGCGAAGGAGGCTCCTTTTCGGAAGTCCTGATTTCCAATTCGATCAATATGACTCAATGAATGAGACAACTTGCGCAATATTGGAAAACAGGGTTCCAGCGATCGCCGATTTTGGGGATGACACGGATTTTCGAACATCCGTTTTTTCTTGTCCGATGTCACGAGATCGGACAACTATTATCCGGGCCGAGCCGTTCGGCAAGGGTTGTCATCAAATGCAACAACAATGCTTTGTCCTGTTCATTCAATCGTTCAAACAATTCATATAAATACTTTGCGTGATCCATTGATCTCAGCCGTGATTCAATCAGCAGTTCATCTGTTCCGCATTCGAAAATCTCAGCGAGTTCAACCAGCCTGACAACATTGGGAATGACTGTTCCCCGCTCTATCCTTGAAACCGCTTCATTGCCGATATTCAACTTTTCTGCAACATCTTCCTGAGTCAATCCTTTTTCAGTTCGTTTTTTTGCAATCGCCCTGCCAATCGCCTTGGCAATAGCTTTTTCTTTATTTTTTTGCATCAAAGCCTCCATTCATGCTGAATGGTTGGGCATCCATATATTGACATGAAGTACTTATTGAGTTGAAATTCATCTCATTAAGTTGAATTTCATGACATTCTTTCATTATTTGGATGATCGCGTTTCTTTATAAATGTTTTGACCAGTGAAATCAGGAGAAGTGCGATGGACGAGAAAAGCAAAACTTTCAAAAGGCTTGGTTTTACGGAATGGTTTCCGATGAGAAGTGAAGGTGAAACAAAAATATCAAGAATGTATTTCGAGAAAAGAAGAGTTTCCCTGCATGGTCTGAAGTTGTGTCGCTTCTTATCGAAACAGAACAACAAGACATTAATTATAAAAAGATTAATTGCCAGATAAATTAAAGAAACAGTTGGTTCCTTCTTTAAAGCGTATTTGGCAGATGCCCGAAAAATGAACGTAGAGTCAGAACGACGTTTAGTGGATTTTTTGCAAATTGACGTGTTATTTTTAGGAGGAAGTGTATGAATCAGGTATTTAGGGTGATATGGAGTGACGTGCGTGGTACCTACATCGTCTGCGACGAGAACCGGCTGACTCGAGGCAAATCGAAAAGCCTGAAATGCGTTCTTCTGATTGTTGCAGTGGCAGCGATGATGGGAAACGTGTCGGCAGTTATGGCGGAAAACCCTTCATTACCTGAAGGAAGTGTTGTCATCAATCAAGGCGATACTCAAACATATACTGGTGAATCAGGAAATCCGTTGGCTGGTAAAACCATGCTGGTTGCGCCCGAAAAAAATGCAAACGGAAACTATAAAGGTGTCAGGGGGGGAAACCTCGCGATGAAGAACGTGGCGTTTGGCGGACAAAACGTGAATTCATCAAGTGGCGGGACGGCAGGTCTCCAGACATACAATGTCGATAGTACACTGGAGAACGTCCAGTTCATAAACAACTCCAGTGCGGCTCAACAGGGGTGGAATATGGGCGGTGCACTTGCCGTGCATAAAACGGCAGAACTGGGTGCCGACAGTCAGGCTAAAGCCACTGTCGCCAATGGTGTGTTTGACGGAAACCGGATCAGCGTGGCTGGAACAACAGTGAACAATAATCCTGCAGGTTCCCTGGCTCCCGAGGCTGTCAATGCCGCTATCGGTGCTGCCGTGATGGTGAAAGGTTCGGAGATAACTTTCGTCGATACGGCATTCAACAATAATGTGGCAGAAAGTACCACAGGGGGATACGGCGGTTTTGCTGCGGGTGGTGCCGTTTATGTCGATTCCCAGATGTCTGGCTCATCCAATCCGAATAATACTCAGGGACTGGTCACATTCAGGGTGAACCGGGACATGACTTATAGCGGCAATAATGTTGTGACTGCCACTCCGGACGCCAGTTTCGAAACCTATGGATATGAAACGAAATCGGGAGGTGGTTTCCTGTTTCTGGATCGTAATGCACAGGCGACTTTCGATATTGCAGATGGAAAAACGCTCACGATTGGCGAAGCAGGCGCAACAGGCAATATGGACTCGATTGCCAGTTCGCATATGATTCCGACCGACAATGATAACGACCTTGTCAAAACCGGAACCGGAACCGTTGTCGTCAATGGTGACATGAGCCGTTATTACGGAGCGTTGACTGTCGATGCTGGAAAGTTCCAGATCAATTCCGATCTTTCCGGGGCAGCTTTCGACACGACAACGGTCAATGGCGGAGAACTGGCGCTCAAGGGCAGTTATTTTTCAAAAGAGATGACAGCTCAGGTGCAGATTGCAAACGGAGCAATGATGAGTGTGTCCGGTTTGTCTCCCGCAGGACAAACGTCTTCTCATGGCACAATCAATGTTGTTTCGGACGGAAATGACAAAGTCGGGGGTACATTGGAAATGTCGGGCAGTACGATTTCCGGACTGGTGAATAGTAATGATCAGGTATCGGGAAATGGCAGCGGCGGTGCTGTCCGTGCAAAAAATGTCAGTGTCAGGATTTCGGATTCCACTTTCAGCGCAAATAAGACCGCTGGCAAAACGGCCAGTAATTTTGGAACAAATGGAGGCGCAGTCTTTATTGAAAATACGGTTAATGGTGTTCAGGCATCCGAAATTGTCCGGACGGCATTTATCGGCAATGATGTCTCTGAACGTGTCAACGGGAATGAATGGGGCGGTGGGGCAGCGTTCTCGACAAGTGGTGTGACAGTCGATGTCGCGGATAGCAACTTCAGTTCAAACAAGGCCGATCGCGGTGGGGCTGTTTTTGTGCAGTTGCGCAATAATGACCAGAAAGCTGACAATGTCCAGCGTAGTCAGGTCAATATCGTTTCCTCATCGTTTACCAATAATGAAGCGAGAGCTGCCGGGGCAATCATCAATCTGGAAGGCCTTTCTGTCTCTGATTCTGTTTTTACCGGTAATAAGGCTGAAGGTGATTCCGATGGTGGCGGTGCGCTCTTTCTGGGGGCGGAAAGCCAGACGGTCATTTCATCTTCAACTTTTATTGGCAACGAATCCAACACATCCGGCGGTGGTGCCATCGATACCCGCAAGGGGGATGTCGCCAATAATTCAGGCGCCGGGCTGAGTATCGCCGATTCCACTTTTACCGGTAACAAGGCCGTAGAAAATGGCGGCGCCATCCGGAACAGTTTTTATACCAGTCTGGAAAATGCAAATGCCGTCACGATTGTCCAGACGACATTCACAGACAATACTGCTGGCCGAAAGGGCGGAGCGATTTATAACGACAGCCAGATCGACAAGGTCAATAATTACGCTTCCATGGCAATTGCTGATTCGACATTTACCGGAAACCATGCCGATGAGGCGGGAGGCGCGATTTACAATTCGGCAAATACCTCGCTGGCTTTATCCGGAAACAATAACTTTTCAGGCAATACGGCAGGAACCGGTGACAATCTGAAAAACAATGATATTTTCAATCTGGGAACCCTTAACATCGTGAACGGTACAACCACGCTTGAAGGTGGAATTTCCGGTGATGGCGGCACGGTCAATATTCTGGGCGGTATCCTGAATACAGTGATGAGCAAAGGTGCGGGAACGGTCAATGTTTCAGGTGGCACGCTTGAAACGGCTACAATCGAACAAGGTTCGACTATTGCATTAAGCGACAAAGGCATTTTGAAAACGGCTTCAGGTCAGGTGATGACAACCGGACTGGATGAAACCGGGACAAACAAGGATGCTGGCAGTTCGAGAGGCGACGTGTCGGTTTCTTACAATGGCGGTACACTTGCACTGACCGATGCCAAATACAATCTGGATTATGTCAAATCGGTATCTGATTCAATCCAGTCGAAATCACAGATAGAAATGACAGGGACAATGGTAAATGTCAATGGTGAAAAACAGACTGAAATTGCAATTAGTGGTGTTCCCTCAGGTGTTGTCCTGAACGAAGTGACCGGCAAGACAGATCAGAATCTGGTTATTGGTACAGGCTCGTCTCCAGATAGTCTGGAAGTCAATGGAAGCCTTGGCTTGGGTTCGATTGACATGGGCAATGCGCAATCTGTTACAGTCAACGATGGTAAATCCCTGACACTGGCCGGTAATGACGGAGAATTGATACAGAGCAAGGACCCAGGCGGTCAGCAACAGGCCGTGACAGTCGAACTGCAAGGAAACGGAACCAGCCTGAATCTTGGAAGTGCGGTGACGGAAAAGGATGGACAGTTAAGCGGTACGATCAATGCGGGTGCCGATACTGTCGTCAATATTGCCGGAGGCAATCAGCTTGTGACAGGTGAAAGCGGAAAGGCAGGTATTACCACCAGTGGTGAATTGAATATTGCCAGTGGCGCTACATTGAATGCATCGCTGGAGATCAAGGACTCCGGTGTTGCCAGTATAGGCCAGAATGCAGCATTGCTGGCAGACACAGTCAATCTGTTGGGCAACAGCACCATGGCGGTTAACGGAATAGCCAATGTGGCAGAATTGACGGCCGGTTCCAACGTGCAAATCACAGTTGGCAATAATCAATCACAAGGATCGATTGTCATCGGTAATGCCAACCTGAACGGCGCAACGATGTTTCTCGATCCGGCCTGGAAAGACGGAGTCGGTATAGACGGTGCATCGAGCGCAGTTGTCAATTTCAATAACAATGAGGTGAACGGCAAACTGGTGGCAGGACAAAATTCCCTGCTGGTATTGGGTGATACCTCTGCCGATTGGTCCAGAGACGAATTTGCCAATAGCGGAAAGGATTGGTCGGCCAGTGGAATCACTGCAGCACTCGCTGTCCGTGCACCGATGACACTGGACAGCGCAAACGGGGCGATCGTCGTGGATGGTTCCCTGACGGGGGCACCGGGATCGATAGATGCAAATACGGTCAGTTTCGCTGCCAATTCACTTTTGATTGTCGATGCTGCAAAACTGGATGCACAGGCAGCCATTATCAGTGCAGGCAGTGGTATCGCAACAGTAGCTGATTCGGCAGCTTTGCATCTTGCCAATGTAAAAGCCGGTTCTGAAACGAAAATACTCGAAGGCTTCGACAATGGGGCTACCAGCATCGATGCCAATGGCTGGACAGGAAACAATCTGACTTCCAGCGACGTCATGATCGGGAAACTGGAACTTGAAAATGCCGGGGGTACAGTCAGTGTCAAAGCGACCGCCAATCGTGCGCAAGATGTTCTTCCGGGTGTGATGATGGGCAATGCCATGGATAAAATCTGGGCTGCTGACGGTCAGGGTGTCAATGGTGATGGCAAAGGCATCAATAATACCGGGTCTGCCAATGCTGGTATTGCTTTCCTCTCAAGAGCGGCCGACGAACGCTACATTGCACGTGGCGACGCGGTTCGCCAGATCAACGGCGCGGCACAAATCGCTATTGCAGCCGGGGTTCAGGGAACGACAATTCAGGCATCTGACTCCGTAAACAACACCTTGTGGGATCATTTGTCGTTAAACAGTACCGTCAGTCAAAAGGGTGCGCCATCACTGCACAGGGAAGGTGCCGATTTGTGGGCCAGTATGCTCTATCGTGACACTGACAGCAGTGGCATCAGGACCGGAGGATTCAACGCCAATTATGAAAACGATTTTGGCGGCATCATGGTCGGGTCTGACTATTCCTGGCAAGTGGCCGATAACGGACGACTCCGTGCAGGTGTGGCGTTAAGTATCGGGAAAGGTGATGGCCACTCAAGAGGTGATTTCAATCACACCAAAAACGATTACAACACTTATGGTCTTAATATTTATGGTGGATGGAATAATGAAAATACCAATGTTGTTGTCGATGTCGGTTACCTGAAAGGAGACAATGAACTGAAACAGTCAGCGCCGGAGGCTTTGGGAGGAACCTTGCGTGCCGATGTGGATACCAAGGTCTGGACTGCCGGTCTGAAGGGCGAATACCGTTTCAGGACTCAATCTCTGGATATCACGCCTCATGTGGGTGTTCGTTACCTGAATGTCAAAACAGATGGATTCGATACGCGTAATAACTCGGGAACCGTATTCCGTACCAGCGGAGATACACAAAATCTGTGGCAGATTCCGTTAGGGGTCACTTTGAGCAAGGATTACGTTGCAGAGAATGGCTGGACAATCAAACCGAAATTCGATATTTCCATCATTCCGACTGCCGGAGACAAGAATGCCTCGACACGTGTGAGCGTACCGGGTGTTTCATCTAGTGATGTTGCTTCGGCCGAAGTGATGGATGGTGTTTCATGGAATGGTGCTTTGGGACTGGAAGTACAAAAAGGAAATACCAGTTTCGGCCTCAAAGTCGGTTATCAAAAATCCGACGATGCAAAATCAAAAAGTGCCATGCTCAATATCAGTCATCAGTTCGATTAGGTGAATGGCTGGCAATCTGTTGTGATATCCTGAATGGGATCGGAAAGGCATTTTCCTGGGTGGAAAATGCCTTTTTGATGTATCTTCTATTTCTTCTTTTTTTCTGCCTGTCTGTCCAGTTCAGCCAGAAAATCGAGCTTGTCACCTATTTTGATTTCCAGTCCTCTTGGAACGGGCTGGTACCAGCCCGGTTCTTTCATGCCATCCGGCAAGTAGGTTTCTCCGGCGGCATAGGCGTTCGGTTCATCATGGGCATACCGGTATTCATGTCCGTAACCGAGTTCTTTCATCAATCTGGTCGGAGCATTGCGCAAGTGAACGGGCACTTCACGGCTGGTATCCTGTTTCACAAAGGCTCTGGCCTTGTTGTAAGCCATATATCCGGCATTGCTCTTGGCGGCGATGGCCATGTAGATGACAGCCTGCGCCAGTGCCAGTTCACCTTCAGGACTGCCGAGGCGTTCATACGTCAGGGCGGCTTCGTTGGCGATCTGCGCCGCTCTGGGATCAGCCAGCCCGATGTCTTCCCATGCCATGCGAATGATCCGGCGTGCCAGATAGCGGGGATCGACACCACCGTCGAGCATGCGGGTGAACCAGTACAGCGCAGCATCCGGATGGGAACCGCGTACCGACTTGTGCAGGGCCGATATCTGGTCGTAAAAATGATCGCCCTTGTTGTCGAAACGGCGCATGGCGTCGCCCAGTGTCTCTTTCAAGAGCGTCACATCGATTACAGCCTGTTTTTTCGTCGTTGCCGCCTGAGCGGTGATTTCAAGGTTGTTCAACAGTTTTCTGGCGTCCCCGTCGGCACTCATCACCAGCATGTCACGCGCTTCACCGGATAGTGTCAAATCCGTCAGGATTTCATCCAGTGCACGGGTCAACAGGGTATTCAGATCGTCGTTGCCGAGTGATTGCAGGACATACACTGCCGCGCGTGACAGCAGGGCGTTGTTGACTTCAAATGACGGGTTTTCCGTCGTGGCGCCGATAAAAGTGAACAGGCCGCTTTCCACATGAGGGAGGAAAGCGTCCTGCTGGCTTTTGTTGAAGCGATGGACTTCATCGACGAACAGGATCGTTCTGCGGCCCGAATTGGAGCGGATAATTTTGGCGTGTTCCACTGCGTCACGAATGTCTTTTACACCTGACAAAACGGCGGACAGGGCAATGAATTCGGCATTGAAACCGTCGGCCATCAGTCGCGCCAGCGTCGTTTTGCCCACACCTGGCGGACCCCATAAAATCATCGAATGCGGTTCCCCCGATTCGAAAGCGACGCGCAGGGGTTTGCCGGGGCCCAGCAAGTGCTGCTGCCCGACAACTTCGTCTATGTTTTTGGGACGCAAGCGTTCCGCCAGAGGAGCTTGTGACATAAAAGATGAAATCCGGTTTAAAAAGAGAAGTCTATCCGATAGAGCGCCTGTCCTGCAAAAAGGTTTCAAAATTGACGGATTATTTTCAGATTTGTCGGGAAGGGTAAACGTAATGGGGAAACATTGTTCTTTCTGTTTCGCCGTGAAGCGATTGGGATTACTATTCGTTTTTTGAAATCGGACAGACTGGCTTATGAGTACAACTGAAAACAGGGAAGGAAATCCGGAAGGATTTGAAGATTCCGATCTGATTGAAACGTATCTTGACGGGGAAACCGTTTACAGGGGCAGTTTTTTCAACGTCGAAAAAGACAGGGTCTGTTTGCCCAATGGTGCGATTGCCACCCGGGAATATATCCGTCATCCGGGGGCTGTAGTCATTTTGCCCCTGTTCGATGATGGGACGGTTTTACTGGAGCGGCAGTTCCGTTTTCCGGTAAACCGGATTTTTCTGGAATTTCCTGCCGGTAAAATCGACAAGGGAGAAGATACCCTCGATTCCGCCAAAAGAGAGTTGAAGGAAGAAACGGGGTATTCCGCGTCGAACTGGCAATATGTAACGACTATCCACAATGCAATCGGATATTCCGACGAGCAATTGATTGTTTATCTGGCGAAGGATTTGCAGGCCGGGAGCGCGCGTCCGGATGAAGAAGAATTCGTTCAGACCTTCAGAACTCCGGTTTCCCAACTGCTTGAATGGGTCAAAAATGGCACAATTACTGACGTCAAAACCGTCATTGGATCGTTTTGGCTTGAAAAAATTGTAAATAATCAATGGGAAGCCGAAAAAGTTGTGTGACAAATGAAAATTTGGTTTATGATGTTTGCTGTCGTTTTTGAGGTTTAGGTAGCGGTGCGGTATCTACTGTCATGTCGTTTCTGCTTCAAACGATTTGTGAGGCGAAAGCCTGGTTTAACTGAAGAAATAGGAAATTAGTAATGGCAACAGGTACTGTTAAGTGGTTCAACGATTCCAAAGGTTTCGGATTTATTACTCCTGATGAAGGTGGTGAAGATGTGTTCGCGCATTTTTCCGCTATCAAATCGGACGGTTTCAAATCCCTGAAAGAAAACCAGCGTGTTTCTTTCGAAGTCACGACCGGCCCTAAAGGCAAACAGGCTGCAAACATCGACGTTATCTGATAAATGACGTTGACTGTTTGATCGAACAGTCTGGGTTTTTCTCGTTTACCTTGTGTAAATCGGGAATCGAACGACCCGAATAAATAAAAAAGGAATGCATTTGCATTCCTTTTTTTATATCCGCTGACGAATAAAATGCATCAATGGAATCAGCGATTCTCGGGTATGCGAAACATTTTTCTTGACCAGGCGAACAGCCATAACAGGGCACACAGGCTTCCCGAGACCAGGCTGATCGTGCCGACCGCCATCGTGAGATTCGGCCAGTCGAGTGAACAGAGCATCATGGACAGGCTGCCGAAGAGCAGGGCGATACATCCCCACAGGGAACCGACGGTTCCATTATCGGTATCGATCTGGTTCATGATCAGCATGGTACCCGCCGGACGGCTGGCACTACCAAAAAAGGTAACCGGAATATAAAGGAAGGCAAAGGCATAAGGCGAAAGCGTTCCGAAAATAAGGATCATCGCACCGGACGCCGCGACAGAGGCGAAACAGATCGTCAGAAAAAGGACGCGTGGAATTTTTCGAAGCACCCTGAGATACAGGATCGGCGCCAGCATGGCAAAGCAGCCGTTCAATGCAAAAAAGTAACTGTATTCCTGTGCAGACAGTTTGAACAGGTCCATATAAATGAAGGACGATGTCGACAGGAAAGACATCACCGGCATAATGATGAGCGAGAACGTGAACAGGAGAATCAGAATGCCTTTGTTCTTCAGGACGAAGCCGATGCGTGTCAGGGATCGTAGCGCCGAACCTTCGGTCGCATTTGTCAATGTTTCTTTCAGGAAGAAACACAGGATCAGGCCGAGAATGCCGCAAAGGATCAGTACGACAAACAAACCTCGCCACGAGATGAATTCAAGCAGGAAGGCGCCGATGATCGGGGCAAGCATGGGGCAAAGAATGGTCAGCGTCTGAATCCAGACCAGCACGCGTTCCATGACCAGTCCCTTGAAATTGTCTTTTACGATCGCCATCGATACCGCCTGGATCGCACCGCTGCCGATTGCCTGAATGGCGCGACCGGCAATCAGGTGATAAATGCTCTGGGACAGAACACAGGTCAGGCTGCCAAGGATGTATAAAACGATGCCGATATAGAGAATCGGCTTGCGGCCGAATTTGTCGGTAAACGGCCCCCACAACAGCATCGAGATCGCGAAGAACAGCATGAAAAAGCTGAGCGTGAAGTTCGTCAGTTCCGGTGTGGCGGAAAAATACTCGGCCATCGTCGGCATGGCCGGCAGATACAGGTCGATGGAAAGGGGGACGAAGGCATTCAGAAATGCCAGAAAGGCGATCAGACCCTTCGAGCCAAATGGAAATACTTTCTCAAGTTGTGCTTCTTCTTCGGTTTTCATGGAAGGGCCATTGTTTTTGTTTTTCCGGATGTTTGCCGGTTCAAATGTGTGGCTACAGGCCCTGTTTTTGTCAAACCGGAGTCTGCAGGGGGCACATTATAACGGATTCAGTCACGTTCACTGCTTAAAAGTGACGTTACTGCTTCTGTTGCCGGAATGAAAGAGGGCAGTCCGTGAAAAGCGTATCAATTTGTTACAGGCGGATTTTTCATATCCGGTTGGACTGTTTTGACGGAAATAGTTCAGGAACGTTTATGGCGTCATCAACTGGCGTACTTCGGACGGGACAGGCATCGATTTGCCGGTTTCGATATCGATCCAGACGACTTTGGAGCCACCCAGTGCACAGAGCACGTCGGGCGCATCTGTGCGCCGGATTTCCTGTACGATTTCAAAGCTGGAACGCCCGGGAGAACCGGCATACGTTTTTATTTCGAGGTTCCCCGGATAGACGACAGGAGCATAATAATGACAGTAACAGCTGACGACGACAGTTTCCGAACCGGCATGTTCCCTTCCGATACTGGAATACCATTCGATACGGGCCTGTTCGAGATAACGGAAATAAGTGACATTATTGACATGGCCCATCGCATCCATATCACCCCAGCGGATCGGCATCCGGGAAACATGAACCAGCTTTTTGTCGGATAATATCGGGTCACTTGTCATCGTGATTTTCTCCTGTGGATACTTTGAAATTTGGACATCAGCCAATATCATGTCATGATTTTGCGATAAGCTCCATTATCGTTACATCCCGATTAACCCTGAAAAGTATGTAAAGCATGGCCCAAAACAATACGCCGGGCATTGAAGAATCCGGTCCGCGCGAAATGATGGAATATGATGTCGTGATTGTCGGTGGCGGTCCGTCGGGACTGTCGGCAGCCATCCGTCTCAAGCAGCTTGCCGCTGAAAACGGGCAGGACATCTCCGTTTGTGTGCTTGAAAAAGGGTCGGAGCTGGGGGCGCATATCTTGTCCGGCGCGGTTATGGACCCTCGTGCCTTGTCCGAATTGCTGCCCGACTGGAAGGCAAAAGGCGCTCCGGTGTCCGTCGCTGTCACGGAAGACCGTTTTCTTTTTTTAAGCAAGAGCGGGGCGATCAAAACACCCGGTTTCATGTTGCCCAAAGCGATGCATAACAAGGGTAACTACATTATTTCGCTTGCCAATCTCGTCCGGTGGCTGGGCGAACAGGCGGAAGCACTGGGCGTCGACGTTTTTCCGGGTTTTGCCGCAGCTGAAGTACTTTATGACGATAAGCTCGCTGTCAAAGGTGTCGCGACTGGCAATATGGGAATCGGCAAAGACGGGAAACCGACGGATAACTTCCAGCCGGGGATGGAACTGCACGCACGATATACCCTTTTTGCCGAGGGAGCACGGGGGCAACTGGGGAAAGAACTGATTGAAAAATATGAGCTCGATGCCGGATGCGATCCGCAAGGCTATGCCATCGGGATCAAGGAAATCTGGAAAGTCCGGCCTGAAGTTCACCAGAGCGGTCTGGTCATGCATACAGCAGGCTGGCCGCTGGATGCCGATACCTATGGCGGGTCGTTCATGTACCATATGGACAATAATGAGGTCGCTATCGGTTTTACTGTCGGACTGGCCTACAAAAATCCGTATCTTTCTCCTTATGAGGAATTCCAGCGTTATAAAACCCATCCGGCCATTTCGCATTTTCTGGAAGGCGGCGAACGGATCGCTTATGGTGCGCGTGCCATTGCGGCAGGTGGAATTCAGGCTTTGCCGGAAGTCGCTTTCCCCGGCGGTGCCCTTCTCGGGTGCGATGCCGGTTTCATGAACGGTGGCCGCATCAAGGGCATTCACTCAGCAATCAAATCCGGCATGCTCGCTGCCGAAGCGGCTTTTTCCGCCATCGGTGAAGACCGGAAGCAGGATGTCTTGCAGGCTTATCCGGATGCTTTCAGACGGTCATGGCTTTATGACGAACTGTTCAGGATGCGTAATTTCAAACCTCTGATGGGCAATAATCTGTATTGGGGGACGCTGATGTTCGGTATCGATCAGGTCATTTTCAGGGGGAAAGCGCCCTGGACGCTACACAGGAAAAAGGCGGATCACGAATATCTCTTGCCTGCCGACCAGTGCGAACCGGTCGAATATCCAAAACCGGACGGCAAGCTGACGTTCGATATCCCCTCATCCCTTTACCTGTCCGGTACGATGCATGAGGAAAACCAGCCGGCTCATTTGACGCTGAAAAATCCGGATATTCCTGTAACCGTCAATTTCACGAAATACGCCGGTCCCGAAGCCCGTTATTGCCCGGCAGCCGTTTATGAATTCGTGACGGATTCCGATGGAAAAACACGTTTGCAGATCAATGCCGCCAACTGTCTGCACTGCAAAACCTGCGATATCAAGGACCCGACACAGAATATTATCTGGATCGCTCCCGAAGGAGGCGGCGGCCCGAACTACCCGAATATGTAAAAACGTTTTATTCATGCCATAAATCAGTCCGTTTTTTTCGGAAGGCGTCGCTTTTTCTGAGAAAGTTCTGCATTTCACGAGAGGGAATGGGGTAAGATAAAAGAGATACCCCGAAAAATTCGAAGCTCTCGGACCTGAAGGAAATGCGATGCGAAATGCAGTGACGCCTGAAGTGCTGGAACTCGTCATTCGTGGCGATTACAAAGACCCTTTTACCGTGCTGGGAATGCACAGGGAAAAAGGGAAACTCATTGTCAGGGCTTTGCTTCCACAAGCTGTTTCCGTCGCTGTCGTCGACTCATCCACAGGCAAAAAAATCTCGCCCATGCAAAGATGGGGCGTTACGGCCCTGTTTGTCGCCGAAATTGCAGGAAAAAAGGAATTGTTTCCCTATCGTCTTGAAATCGACTGGGGCGATCATGTTCAGGTAATGGAAGACCCATACCGTTTCCCTCCTGTTTTGGGCGATATCGACGTCTGGCTCCTGTCTGAAGGGACGCATCATCGTCCCTATGAAAAACTGGGCGCGCATCCGATCGGGATGGAAGGTGTACAGGGCGTCAGTTTCGCTGTATGGGCACCGAATGCAAGACGTGTTTCCGTCGTCGGCGATTTCAATGGATGGGATGGCCGCCGTCACGTGATGCGGTTTCGCCATGAATGCGGCGTCTGGGAAATGTTTATTCCACATGTCATGCCGGGGGATTTCTACAAGTATGAAATTCTGACCCCGGATGGAAAAATACAGCTCAAGGCTGACCCATATGCTTTCCGTTCACAATTGCGTCCCGATACGGCTTCAGTCGTGCACTGGTTGCCCCCACTCATTGCTTCGGACCAAAAACGCAAAAATGCCAATGCGCTTGACGCGCCTGTCAGCATTTACGAAGTGCATCTCGGTTCATGGCGATTGCCACAGGACGGCCGTCGCTGGCTGAGTTATCGGGAACTGGCGGAACAATTGATTCCTTACGTCCGAAGTCTCGCGTTCACGCATATCGAACTGATGCCGGTAAACGAGCATCCACTCGACGATTCATGGGGCTATCAGCCGACTGGCCTTTATGCGCCGACAGCCCGTTTCGGCACTCCAGAAGATTTCCGGTATTTCGTACAGACGGCGCATGACAACGGGATCGGTGTCATCCTTGACTGGGTTCCTGCCCACTTTCCGGCCGATGCCCATGGACTGGTGAGATTTGACGGGACGGCCCTTTATGAGTACGCCGATCCGAAAGAAGGCATCCATCAGGATTGGGGCAGTGTCATTTACAATTACAGCCGTACTGAAGTCAGCAATTATCTCGTCGGTAATGCATTGTACTGGATCGAGCGTTACGGAGTGGACGGACTTCGCGTCGATGCGGTGGCCTCCATGCTTTACCGGGATTACAGCCGCGCTCCCGGACAATGGGTTCCGAACAAATACGGTGGCCGGGAAAATCTGGAAGCAATTGCATTCTTGCGCAAAATGAATGAAATCGTGGGAGTCGAAAGGCCTGAAGCGGTCACGATGGCGGAAGAATCGACCAGCTTTCCATCCGTTTCGCGTCCGGTCTGGGACGGCGGCCTTGGTTTCCATTACAAATGGAATCTGGGCTGGATGCACGATACGCTGGCCTATATGCATGAAGATCCGGTTCACCGGAAATGGCATCACGACAAGATGCGTTTCGGCCTGATGTATGCCTATTTTGAAAATTTCATTTTGCCGCTTTCTCACGATGAAGTCGTTCATTGCAAAGGTTCACTGATCGGCAAGATGCCAGGGGATGAATGGCAACGTTTTGCCAACCTTCGGGCATATTACGGTTTCATGTGGGGATTCCCGGGCAAGAAACTCCTGTTTATGGGCGGTGAATTCGGTCAGTACAATGAATGGAACTCGAACGGCAGTCTTGACTGGAACCTCCTGCAATATCCACTCCACGCAGGAATACAGCGCGTCATCCGGGATCTGAATACCGTTTATCGCGATTTTCCTCCTCTTTACAAACGGGATTTCGATCCGGACGGTTTCGAATGGATTATCCATGACGATCTGGACAGTTCGGTTTTCTCATTCATACGCAAGGATGAAAACGGACGGTTCGTCATCGTCATGAGCAATTTCACGCCTGTTCCGAGATACGGATACCGTTTCGGCGTTCCCGAAGCAGGCTGGTATCGGGAAATCATCAATACCGACGCTGTCATTTATGGCGGAAGTGGTATCCATAACAATGAGTTGCTGGCGCAGCCGATTCCCTGCAATGGCTATGACTGGTCGGTGGAAGTGACGGCGCCTCCCCTGGCAACGTGCATGCTGGTCAAAAAAGAGGAGTGATGCAAATGGATGATTCTCTTCAGTTGCAACCGGGTTCATCGTCACCACTTGGCGCCCATTGGGATGGAAAAGGCATCAATTTCGCTTTGGCTGCCCCTTCCGCCCAATCGGTCACGCTTTGCCTGTTCGACGAAGTCGGGCTGGAAGAAAAAGTACGCTTGCCGATGCCGTCTGTGGAAGATGGGGTGTGGAGCGGTTATCTGCCCGACGCAAGTCCGGGACTGGTTTATGCCTATCGTGTTTCCGGGGAATATGCACCGGAAAAAGGCCTGCGATATAACGCGAACAAGGTTTTGCTCGACCCTTATGCACGGCAGGTCATAGGCCACTATGACGGACAGGACGCGTTTTCCGGAGAATCGGAGATCGATACAGCCGTATTTGCATTGAAAGGCAAGGTCGTCCACGAAATTTACGACTGGGAAAATGTCGTATCACCGCGCATTCCGACAGCACAAACGGTTTTGTATGAATTGCATCCGAAGGGATTCACCAAACTGCATCCGGACGTTCCTGAAAACATCAGGGGAACGTATGCCGCGCTGGCCGAGCCGGCAGTTCTCGATTATCTGGAAAAACTGGGCGTAACGACAGTAGAGCTGCTTCCGGTGTTTTCCAAAACAAACGAGGCACGTCTTACCCGAATGGGGCTTGTCAATTATTGGGGATACAACACGATCGGTTTCTTTGCACCCGAAAATGCCTACTGGTCAGGACGGCCGGGTACGACCCCCATGTCTGAATTGAAAGATGCCATCAAGGCTTTGCACCGGCGAAGAATCGAAGTCATTCTCGACGTGGTCTACAACCATACTGCCGAAGGGGATGAAAGGGGACCGACGCTTTCTTACCGGGGTATCGACAACGCCATGTATTACCATCTTTTGTCGGATGATCCTGCCCGATATGAAAACTGGTCGGGATGTGGCAATTGCCTGAATCTGGGCCATCCCCGGGTTTTGCAGATGGTGATGGATTCACTCCGGTACTGGGTCGAGGAATTTCATATCGACGGATTCCGTTTCGATCTGGCTCCTATTCTGGCCCGTGACCATATTCAATATTCGATCAATTCCGGTTTTTTCAGGGCAGTTGCCGAAGATCCTGTCCTGACTCACGTAAAACTGATTGCCGAGCCCTGGGATATGGGGCCGGACGGTTACCAGCTGGGCAATTTTCCGTTCGGCTGGCTGGAATGGAACGACAAATATCGTGATGTCATGCGTTCTTTCTGGCTTCATCAGGGGCCCTCGCTGGGTGAATTCGTCCGTCGTTTTGCCGGATCGGCCGATTTGTTCCGTCATAAAGAAAGACAGCCCATTTCCAGCGTCAATTTCATCACGGCGCATGACGGTTTTACCCTGATGGATCTCGTCAGTTACAACCACAAGCATAACGAGGCGAACGGTGAAAACAACCGGGACGGGACTGACCATAATCTGAGCTGGAATTGTGGACAGGAGGGGGAGGCAACTTTGAGTGAGGTCATCCTGCGCAGGAAGAAATTGCGCAGGGCACTGCTGGCAACACTCCTGTTCTCGCAGGGAACGCCGATGCTGGTGGCGGGCGATGAATTCGGTCATTCACAACAGGGGAATAACAATCCGTATTGCCATGACAGTGAGCTGACATGGCTGGATTGGGAAAAGGCGGACACACCCTTGCAGGAATTTGTCGCCAGCCTGATTGCCTTGCGCAAGCGTTATCCGGCTCTGCGGCAGAGTAAATGGTTTACCGAAGATAATATGACCTTCGACAATACGGATGCCGTTATCCGCTGGTTGTCCCCGACAGGGTCGGAAAAAATGGGAAGCGCATGGACTGATAAAAGTCTTTTTTGCATGGGAATGTTGATACGCACCAATAACCCTCCCAATACCTGCCTTATATTGTTGAATGCCTCGCTTCATTCCATCATTTTCCGGTTGCCGCCGGGCCGGTGGAAAGTGCAGGCAGACAGCAGCGATACGTTTGAAGTTAAATCCAATCTGGAATTTCAGGTATTGCTGCCAGGAAACTCCATTTTGCTGGCGGTTCCATGACAATCTTGCTAAGATGACAGTACAGTCTGTTGTGAATGCACAGACTGTACAGAGGTATCTGATTGCGAGTCGTTCAAATCAAATACGGGAGCAGATATATGTCCATCCAGACAGTAAGCACGACCCCTTTTAACGACCAGAATCCGGGCACATCCGGTCTGCGCAAAACGATTGCAGTGTTCAAGCAGCCGCATTACCTCGAAAATTTTGTCCAGTCCATTTTCGATTCTGTCGGTGACATCAGGGGCAAGACGCTTGTGCTGGGTGGGGACGGCCGGTATTTCAACAGCACGGCCATACAAATCATCCTGAAAATGGCGGCAGCCAACGGTGTCGGAAAAATCATGGTCGGACAGGATGGTATCCTGTCGACCCCGGCGGTGAGTTGCATCATCCGCAAATACAAAACCTTCGGTGGTATTATTTTGTCGGCCAGCCATAATCCGGGTGGCCCGGACGGGGACTTCGGCATCAAATATAACGTCGGCAACGGCGGTCCGGCACCGGAAAAAGTGACGAACGCCATTTTCAGCCGTTCGAAATCCATTAAAGAATACAAAATCGTCAACGCGCCCGATGTCAATCTGGGACGGCAGGGTACTACGGAAATGAATGGTATGACGATCGAAGTGATCGATCCGGTAACGGATTATGCCGAACTGATGCAATCGCTCTTCGATTTCGGTGCCATCCGGAAGATGTTTGCGGAAGGTTTTACCCTGCGTTTCGATGCCATGCATGCAGTTTGCGGCCCTTACGCGACAAGAATCATGGAAGGCATGCTCGGTGCGCCGAAAGGAACCGTCGTCAACAATATCCCTCTGGAAGATTTCGGGGGGCATCATCCCGACCCGAATCCGGTCAATGCCAAAGAGCTGATGGATTTCATGCACGGGCCAAATGCTGCCGATATGGGCGCTGCGACGGATGGCGATGGCGACCGGAACATGATTGTCGGCCGGCATATCGCGGTTACCCCGTCCGACAGTCTGGCGATTATGGCGGCGAATGCCAGCCTGATTCCCGGTTATTCAAAAGGCATTGTCGGAGTCGCCCGTTCCATGCCGACATCGACTGCTGCCGACAAGGTGGCGGCCGCGTTGAACGTGCCCTGTTACGAAACCCCCACGGGGTGGAAGTTCTTCGGCGATTTGCTGGACGATAACAAGATTACCTTGTGCGGCGAGGAAAGTTACGGTACCAGTTCGAACCATATTCGTGAAAAAGACGGTATCTGGGCGATTCTGTTCTGGCTGAATCTGTTGGCCGTGACGAAGAAACCGGTGGCCGATATCGTAAAAGACCACTGGAAAAAATACGGCCGCAATTATTACTCACGCCACGATTATGTCAATATCGACAGCAAGCGGGCCGAAGAATTGATGGAACATTTGCGTGAACAGCTGGATTCCCTTTCCGGCAAACGGTTCGCCACTTGCGTTATCGACCGGGCCGATGAATTCAGCTATACCGATCCGGTTGACGGTTCCGTTTCCCAAAGACAGGGTATCCGGATTTTCTTTACGGATGGCTCACGCATCGTTTTCCGTCTGTCCGGAACCGGAACAGTCGGTGCTACGGTTCGTGTTTATTTCGACCGGTATGAAAAAGATCTGCTCGATATGGAGATGCAAACGGCTCTGGGTGAGCTGATCGACATTGCCGAAACAGTCGCAAAGATAGCGTTTTATACGGGGATGAAAGAACCTTCAGTCGTGACCTGAGGTTTTTTGTAACACAGCAGGCAAATCTGCCATACAGACATGAATGTATGTTAGATTGAAGAATATAAGCGGTCGTTTTTTGATATAAAAATTAAATCGCATCGGGGAGCAGAATGAGATTTGTCGAAGATAAAATGCTTGTAGCCAGCCAGTTGCCCAAGCGTACCGTCGCTCTGGTTCTGGCAGGCGGTCGTGGTACCAGACTTCATCAGTTAACCGATAACCGGGCGAAACCGGCAGTCTATTTCGGTGGCAAGTTCCGGATTATCGATTTCGCTCTTTCCAATTGCATCAATTCCGGAATACGTCGTGTCGGCGTCATTACCCAGTATCGCCCCCATTCACTGATCAGGCACTTGCAGCGCGGCTGGAGTTTTCTTCGTGGGGAACAGAACGAATTCGTCGATCTGATGCCGGCAGGGCAGCAGATGGAAGAAGGGCTGTGGTATCGTGGAACGGCTGATGCGGTAGCCCAGAACAAGGGGATTTTGCGTTCGTATGAACCTGAATACATTCTGGTTCTGGCTGGCGATCATATCTATAAAATGGATTATTCGATGCTGCTTTTAGATCATGTGGAAAGCAAGTCGCTCTGTACAGTGGCGTGCATCGAAGTGCCGAGAGAGGACGCAAGCGGTTTTGGTGTCATGGATGTGGATGAAAACCGGAAAATCACCCGTTTTCTCGAAAAACCGGCCGATCCGCCAGGCATGCCGGATAATCCCGACAAATCTCTGGCGAGCATGGGTATTTATGTTTTCAATGCCGATTATCTTTATCGTTTGCTGGATGAAGATTGTGGAGACAATACGTCTTCGCATGATTTCGGTAAAGACATCATTCCTAAGATCGTCGGACAGGGCAATGCAATGGCACACTATTTCTCCATGTCCTGCGTTCCTTCGGCACAGTTCGTTCCTCCCTATTGGCGCGATGTGGGAACAATCGATTCTTTCTGGTCAGCCAATCTGGACTTGACGTCTAATATGCCACAGCTGAACATTTACGACGAAGACTGGCCGATCTGGACATATCAGGAACAGGAACCTCCCGCCAAATTCGTTCCCGACCCACATGGAATGGATGGAGTCATTTCCAATACGATGGTCTCAGGTGGCTGTATCGTCTGCGGGTCAAAAATGTCCAATTCCATCCTGTTTTCCAAAGTGAGAGTGCAGGCCTTCTGCAATCTCGATCAGGTAGTCGTTTTGCCGAATTGTGAAATAGGGCAGGGGTCGAAGCTGAAGAAGGTTGTTATCGACAGGGGATGCCGGATTCCGGAAGGAACGATTATCGGTGAAGACCCTGAACTGGATGCCCAGCGTTTTTACAGAAGTCCCAATGGTGTTGTCCTGGTTACACAGGAAATGTTCGCAAAACTCTACAATTTTGAACATATTCCAAAAGTTGAATAAGTCTTTGAACACGACAGGAAAAAAGGTCACTGATGCGGGTTTTACACGTTTGTTCCGAAATTTTTCCATTACTGAAAACCGGCGGTCTGGCGGATGTCACCGCTGCGTTGCCTCCCGAACTTGATAAAGAGGGCTGCGATGTCAGGATGCTGGTTCCGGGGTTTCCTGAATTCAAACATGGCATTTTCGATCAGCATCTCGTTGCGGAACTGCCTGCCAAATTCGGTGCACGTTCCGTCAAACTGATGTTCGGCAAAATGCCGGACACGGGCATTCCCGTCTATTACATCGATGCACCCGATCTCTATGACCGGCAGGGCAATCCCTACAACGATCAGAATGGACAGCCGTATGCCGACAATCATCTCCGGTTTGCACTTTTGGGCTGGTGCGCCGCACGAATAGTCGAGGGATTCGACTGGTTCTGGAAACCGGATATCGTTCATGGACACGACTGGCATGCCGGTCTGGCATTCGCCTATATCAAGGCACTGGAATGGAACAGTGGTCAAAGAGCTGTCGGAACCGTGTTCACTGTTCACAATATGGCTTATCAGGGCAATTTCCCGGCTTATGTGTTCAGTGAACTGGATTTGCCGTTTTCCATGTTGAATCCCGACGGTATCGAATTTTATGGACAGGTATCTTTTCTGAAAGCCGGTTTTTACTATGCGGACAAGGTGACGACTGTCAGTCCGACATATGCAAAAGAAATCCAGCATGGCGAGCAATCTTGTGGGCTAGAGGGTATTGTCCAGTTCCGTTCAAACGACCTTGTCGGTATTTTGAATGGCGTCGACACAAGTCAGTGGAACCCCAAAAAGGATAGTAACATCGAGGCATCTTATTCTGTTCGGTCGATGACAGGCAAGAAAAAATGCCGTCTGGCCCTGCAAAAAGAAATGGGGCTTGATCTGCAGGCTGACAAACCGGTCTTTTGTGTCATCAGCCGTTTCGCCTCTCAAAAAGGTCTCAATCTCGTTGTCGAGGGCATGAATGCCATTATTGCCAATGGGGGACAGGCCGTCATCATGGGAAATGGCGAGCGCTGGCTGGAAGAACAATTTGAAAATTTCGCCAGGGATTATCCCGGACAGATTGCCGTTCGTATCGGTTACGATGAAATGCGGGCACACCGTATTTTTGCCGGAAGTGATGTCGTCATGGTTCCTTCACGGTATGAGCCATGTGGACTCGTCCAGATGTACGGTTCGCTATATGGTACCTTGCCGCTCGTTCATCGGGTAGGTGGCCTCGCCGATACGGTAACGGATTGCACACTGGAAAATCTGGCAGAAGACAAGGCGACCGGTTTTTCATTCGACCAGTTCGATGTTCGTGCATTCGAATCGGCTGTCCTTCGCGCGTTCGCTCTTTATGGCAAACCATCCAAATGGAGAAAAGTCCAGAAACGCGGCATGCTGCAATCATTCGGGTGGAGTCATTCCGCAGAACAGTACGTTTCACTCTACAAACAGATAAAAATTCGTTAAAAAACATGATTTTTCGGGAAACTGGTTTGAATTGTACCGATTTTGCATGAAATTGCTTGAGGATTGCACTTGCAAGAAAACCGCCTGAACGGTTATATTTCTTATCATGTATCGTTCATTGAACGAATCTTTTTTCAGTTGATCATGTAATTGAGTCCAGTTTCAGAATACGGCGTTCACAGGCGTTTTTTTGTCCCGGATTTCTTTGGAGAAAATATGAGTATGGAAAAGCCTTTGCATGAAGGATATCTGGCCAGCGATGTGGAAGCGTTGAAGCGTTCCATCTCGAACAATTTGCGTTACCGGTCGGGCAAGATTCCCCTGACGGCGACGCGCGGCGACTGGTTGCTGGCGGCTGAACTGGCCGTGCGTAACAGGCTGGTGGAACGCTGGATGAAATCGAATACAGCTTACTATACGCAAAACAGCAAGGTCGTCTATTATCTTTCGATGGAGTTTCTGATCGGGCGTACTTTCCAGAATGCACTGGAATGTCTTGATATACGGGAAGACATGGAAGAAGCCTTGCGGGATCTGGCTGTCGATATGGAAGAGATCACCAGTTACGAGCCTGACGCCGCGTTAGGTAACGGTGGTCTCGGACGTCTGGCGGCCTGTTTTCTGGATGCGATGGCGACTTTGAATATTGCCAATATCGGTTACGGTATCCGTTACGACTATGGTATGTTCAAACAGGAAATTATTGACGGGTATCAGGTGGAAACGCCGGATTACTGGCTCTTGACCAGAGGCAATCCGTGGGAATTCCCGCGTCCGGAATTACAGTTCAATGTACGGTATGGCGGTCATGTCGAACAACAGAATGGCCGGGCACGCTGGGTGGATTCCCATCGCGTTCTGGCGATGGCGTACGATACCATTATCCCGGGGTATGACACTGAATGTGCAACGACTCTGCGCCTGTGGTCGGCCAAGGCGACGTCGGAAATCAATCTGTCCGCTTTCAACAAGGGCAATTATGCCGGAGCTGTTGAAGCGAAAAACATGTCTGAGAACGTGACCCGTGTGCTCTATCCGGATGACTCGACGGCCTCGGGCAGGGAATTGCGCCTGATGCAGGAATATTTCTTTGTGTCGGCGAGTTTGCAGGATCTCATCCGCCGTCACCAGCTCAATCATGCGAGCTTTGACAATCTGGCTGAAACAATCTCTATCCATCTGAACGATACACATCCGGTTCTGGCCGTTCCCGAACTGATCCGCATTCTTGTCGATGAACAGGGCGTTTCGTTCAAACAGGCATGGTCGCTTGCACAGCAGATTTTTTCCTATACCAACCATACCCTGATGAGCGAAGCGCTCGAAACATGGACGGTTGAAATGCTGGGCCGTATCCTGCCCCGCCATCTGATGATCATTTTCGATATCAACAACGAATTTCTGTCGATGGTCGCGCAAAAATTTGAAAACGACAATGATCTCTTGCGCAGGGTTTCGCTGGTCGATGAAGCGGGTGAACGTCGTGTCCGGATGGCTTATCTGGCTGTCGTCGCCAGCCACAAGGTCAATGGTGTGTCCGAATTGCATTCGGAACTGATGAAAGAATCTATTTTTGCCGATTTTGCACGGATCTTTCCGGAACGGTTCACGAATGTCACGAACGGCATTACGCCACGCCGCTGGCTGTCGCAGGCCAATCCGTTCCTGTCTGAACTGATCGACGACCGGATCGGAAAAAACTGGCGCCGGCACTTTGAAGAAATCGGTCGTCTGAAACCTTATGCAAACGATCCCGCATTCCTGGGAAGTTTCAAGGCGGTCAAACGCCAGAACAAGCAACGGCTGGCACGCTGGGTCAGAAATGTATTGAACGTGAACCTGAATCCGGATTCACTTTTCGATGTCCAGATCAAACGTATCCATGAATACAAGCGCCAGTTGTTGAACGTCTTGCATGTCATTACACGCTATAACCAGATCAAGGCCAATCCCGACGTCAACTGGGTTCCCCGTTCGATCATTTTTGCCGGGAAGGCCGCTTCGGCTTACCAGATGGCAAAGGACATCATCAAGCTGATCAACGATGTTGCCGTCAAGGTCAACAATGACAGGGATATCGGTGACAAGCTGAAAGTCGTGTTCATCCCGAATTACGGGGTGAGTCTGGCTGAAATGATCATCCCTGCAGCCGACCTGTCCGAGCAGATTTCGATGGCCGGTACAGAAGCGTCGGGTACGGGCAACATGAAACTGGCAGCGAATGGTGCATTGACGATCGGTACGCTGGATGGGGCCAATATCGAAATCATGGAACGTGTCGGGTCGGACAATATATTCATTTTCGGTAATACAGCCGAGCAGGTCGAGCAGATAAAGGCCAATAATTACCAGCCACGGGAGTATTACGAACGGATACCTGAATTGAAACAGGCTCTGGATCAGATCCGTGACGGTTTCTTTTCGCCGGATGAACCGGGACGGTTCAGGGCCATTTACGATTCACTGATCAATTACGGGGATCGATATCTCGTGCTGGCCGACTATGAAAGTTATATGGCAACGCAAAGACAGGTAGACACCCTCTACCGCCAGACGATCCGATGGGATACGAAAGCGATCGCCAATGTGGCCGGTGTGGGATACTTCTCGGCGGATCGCGCCATTTCGGAATATGCCCGCAACATCTGGAATGTGGAACCGATTGAGCTTTAAAATTTTGGCAAAGGGAAATATTTGATACTTTTGATCCATTTCAAATGTCGGGAATGAATCCGAAGTTAGTATGTTGATCAGGGGAAATCATCGAAGGTTTTCAGAACCGGCTGATTTTGATGCATAACTCTGGATCACTTATTTTTACATGATGGGACAAGGAAATGGACAAGCCAAAAGATTTATATGAAAAAGCCAGTCAGGAATTGAATGAATTCCGTGAACGGCGTGTTGCTGAAAGACGCTCGAAACCTCGCGGAACACCGGATCGTCGTCAGGATCTGAATGATGAGCTTCAGGAAAACACCAAACATTCTCCACGAAAAGATTTGCATTGAAAATAATATGCTGACGAAAGAGCGCCGGTCATTCCGGCGCTTTTTTTTACATGAATGTCTGGTAAAGATTTTCAGTTCGAATGATGCAATTATGAATGGCAAAAAGTGTCTTTTAGTATTAATCTGACCGGGTTGAATCCGGTCAGATTAATTTGTTGTTTATCGCTGAGATAAAAATATGGACAAGCCAGAGAGCAAACCTGCGAAAGTCTGGAATGATATTTTCGACAAGCCAGACTATATCTTCGGTACCGAACCGAACGATTATCTTGTTGAAAAAAAAGAGTACTTTCGTCCGGGGCGAAAAGTATTGATGGTTGCGGATGGCGAGGGCAGGAACAGTGTCTGGGCAGCGGCACTCGGTGCCGATGTCGACGCTTTCGACCTTTCGGAAAAAGCGGTTGAAAAGGCGGAAAAACTGGCTGCGGAAAAAGGCGTTTCGGTCAATTATTTCATCAGTGGTGTGGATGAGTGGGATTGGGAGGAAGCGAAATACGATGTTGTTGTCGTGATCTTCGTTCAGTTTGCAACACCGAACATGCGGACACGCCTGTTCGCCAATTGCATCAAAACCCTCAAAAAAGGCGGTCTGCTGATTTTGCAGGGCTATACCCCGAAACAGCTGGAATACAAGACAGGAGGCCCTTCGATACTCGGGCATCTTTACACTGAGGAAATGCTTCGCGATTACTTTGCTTCTCTCGATATTCTTGAACTGAAAACGTATGATGCCTTTATCAGTGAGGGGCCAAGGCATACGGGAATGTCGGGACTGATCGGCATGGTTGCCGGAAAAAACGGATAAATAAGAGTCGTTACGAATAAATTAATTGATATACTAGACGTTTCTTCAATTGGATACGGGTTGTGTACTTATGGCAATAGTGAAGTGTAAAATTTGCGGTGAAGAGATAGAGGAAACCATTCCAAAATGTCCGCGTTGCGATTCTCTGGGGCCCAAAAGAGGGAAGAAAATCAAGCTGATATTGCTGGGGGTCATGATACTGATCGTGATCGGTTTTGCAGCAGGCTACTATGCCCAGAAAGATGAAGTGGAAAAACCTTATGAAGAGGTTTTGAAAGAAAAACTCGATGAAAAGCTTCAGCGAAGAGCTACTGCGGCGGCATTGCTTTTGAGAACACGAATTGAAAATCCTGATTCGATGAAACTGGAATCGGTACAATCCAACGAAGACGGTTCTGTCTTGTGTTTCCAGTATAGCGAGAAGGACAAACTGGGGAAACTGAAAAAATCGAAAGCCTCATTTGTTGACGGGGAACTGGATAAGTCCGATGCAGGATGGAAACTGTTCTGCAGTGGAAAAAACATGCGTTCCGTCAAGCTTGAAGGCTCCGGACTGAATTGATTCCCGTTTCCAAGAACGCACCTGAATTGAACCCGTTTCAGTCAGGTGCGTTTTGTTTATTACAGAAAAAAACGGTGCGAATGATCGCCTGATCACGTATCCAGTCCTGACGCAAACAGAACGCTCTCTTGCAGGAACGCAGGCACACAGCTAGATATTTCCATATTTCCCGTCAATGTTTTGCGGACATTTGCTTCATGCTTTCTTCCAGCATGGCATTCATCCTGCTCAGGATGGATACCATCTTCTGCTGCATCACACTGGACGTCTTTTCGAGGATGACGGGTGTTTTTTTGACAAACATTTTTCCGGTCGGCGATTCGTAAAAGGCTATCAGGTCATTCAGTTCCTTTTCAGTGAAAGTCTCGCGATAGATGCGGATATAAGAAGGCATCATTTTTTCCCATGATAGTTCATCCCTGATTATTTTTTTGTATTTCATTAAAAATGAATCGACAAACGCTGTTTGTTCCGGAGTCGTTTTTTCACGCATCAGCATAGGTTTTAACGTCGAATCGACAATTTCGTCCGAATCTGCAATAACGGAGTCATGCAATTTTTTTGCATCGGTCAGGCTCAGCAGTTTTTCGATGGAAGCATCCTGAACGGGAGCTGCGTAAACCGGTGATGCCAACATGGCGAGCAAGAAAATGAAAAACAGACGTCTCATGATAATGTCCTTGTAAGGGAGTTCGTTTCATGCGTAAAACGGAACAGGATGAAATACGCGCATATGCATACGAATGCATTTCTCAAGGATATCAGATGCAGAAGGGAAATAAAAAGATGAGAGATTGATCAATGTAAAAAGTGAAATTTTTTTTGCGTTCATTATCAATAATGATGAAGAATGGATAAGTTTGAAACGGGCTTTTCAAAGGGAAAACCATGATTTGCAAAAAAAAGATTTCTGCTCTGGCACTCGGCTTGATGACCATGTTCGGTATTTCGTTGAGCAGTCAGCCGGTACTTGCCTGTACCCGCATTTTATATGTCGGGGAACAAAATATGGTCGCGACAGGCCGTAACATGGACTGGAAGGAGGATATGAAATCCGATCTCTGGATTTTCCCGCGGGGAATGGTGCGTAATGGTCTGGCAGGTTCGGCTTCACTGAACTGGGAATCCAGATATGGCAGTGTAATCACTTCCGGGTATGGTGCGGGAAGTACCGATGGCATGAATGAAAAAGGGCTCGTCGCCAATTTGCTTTTTCTGGTTGAAACCGATTATGGCAAACCATCCAAAAACGAAAAGGTTCTCGCCCTGAGTCTTTGGCTGCAGTATTTTCTCGATAATTACGCTACTGTCTCTGAAGCAGTTGCGGCCCAGCAAAAGAACCCGTTGCATCTGGTTTACTCCAAAATCATCCCGAATGGTTCAGAACCGCGTCTGCACTTGTCCGTTTCCGATTCGACAGGAGATTCTGCCATTTTCGAATACGTTGACGGCAAGCTGAATATTTATCATGGTCGGGAATATAAAGTCCTCACCAATTCTCCGGTTTATAACCAGCAACTGGCCATTAATAATTACTGGAAAGAAATCGGCGGTTTCGTTTTCCTTCCCGGAACGAACAAATCGTCCGACCGGTTTGCCCGGGCTTCTTTCTATCTCGATGCCATTCCAAAAAAAGAAGACCCGAACTACATCAGCGGTGTACCGGGCAGGTCCTATGATTATCAGGCGGTCGCACAAGTCATGAGCATTTCACGTGCAGTCAGTGTCCCGCTGGGCATTTCAATACCGGACAAGCCCAATTTGTCTTCCACGATCTGGAGAACCATATCGGACCAGAAAAACCGGATTTACTATTTTGATTCCGCGACAAGACCGAATGTGATCTGGGTTGCGTTCGATAAAGTGGATTTCAGGAAAGGGGCGCCAGTGAAAAAACTGGATCTTCAAAACAATCAGATTTATTCCGGGGAAGTGTCCTCTTATTTCAATGAATCGAAACCCTTGATGTTTATGGATGCGCTCTAGAAAAAAGCCTGTTTCAAACCTATTGAAACAGGCTGTATTATCCCGGAAAAATGTTTTCCTAGAATGAATAAGTGATTCCACTTTCGATTACAAGATTGCCAGAACGGGAGACCATAGGGCTATCCTTGATTTCGGATGGCATTCTTTCGTAGCGCCCGGTCAGGAAAATCCCCCAGTTTTTCGTGATGGAATACATGGCCGAAGCGTCTATGTATGGGGAAACGGTGCTGCCGGGATTGTAAGACGACAATCCTGTGAATTGCGATTCTTCATTGCTGATACCGAAATAATATTTATTGTAATTCGAACTTTGCCACTGCAAGCCGCCGCGGATGGCCATACCGAATCGTCCGATCTGGAAAGGGGCTTCATAGCTGGCGTCTGCCGTGAAACCGTTATGCCGGTCGAGAACGTCGGCCGCGACTGAGGCAAAGAAATTGCCGACATTCGTTTTGTACTGGTAATTCAGGCTTGCCATCGCCGTTATTTTGCGCGTGCGCAATTTTCTCATGACACCGCTTGCATGATCGTTATTGAATTCCAGGTCGGTAATGCCGATGCCGACATCGACTTCATGAGTGTTGTTTTTGACGAGATAAATTCCTGCAACGTCATCGTCAATGTAAAAGCGGTCGCTGTCATACATGATGACCGGCATGAATTCACCATGATTATTGTAATTCTTGTATGGTGTATTCGCGTAGTGAGTGCCTGCGCCTATGGTGAGTGTATCGGCCAGAACGGGAAAACTTGATGTCGCTAAAAACAGGCAAGCCGATGCCGTTACACCCAGCCTGCCAATCCGGTATTTTTTCATGAAAGTTTATTTTGAATAATCAATTTGAATGATTGTATGGAAACAGTTGGCAAAGTGTAACAAATTGTAAGGAAATTTGGATGCTAAAGATGTGTATTGATTTCAGCAAACATTACAGGAAAAATCCTTAAAATATTCGTGATATCATTTCGTCCCGATGTAGTTGCATTGTAACTTTACCTCAGAGTCATTGCCGAGTTTTTTCATAGATCAACCCAGCTTGACGATTCATTCAAAAAGGTGGGTACAATCGGTCGCTCAAACACGTTTTACCAAAAGGCTGCCTTCACACAGGGACGCTCTTTTATAATCGAAATTCGGTCTCTTTTAAAGGAATGAAAATGACCAAGAATGAGTTGCATGCCGGGCAGCAAGTGCCTGATGACGCTCAGTTGCTGGCGGACGAAGCGAAATACTGTTCGTTTGGCGATACTGTCCATTATGTCGAACATCCCAATATTTTCGCGCATTGCGAAGGGAGTTACATGTATGACACGGCCGGAAAATCTTACCTGGATCTCCAGATGTGGTATTCGGCGGTCAATTTCGGTTATGGCAACGAACGCCTGAATAACGTCCTGAAAAGACAGATCGACATCCTGCCACAAACCGCCAGCCAGTATTTGCATCCGACAAAAATCCAGCTGGCGAAAGTGATTGCCGAAGACATGAAGTCGAAATTCGGTCTGGATGGGCGTGTCCATTTCAACGTCGGTGGATCACAGAGTATTGAAGACTCCTTGAAACTCGTCCGTAATGCCACTCACGGAAAAAGCCTGATGTTCGCTTTCGAGGGGGGCTATCATGGTCGTACGCTGGGCGCGTCTTCCATTACTTCCAGCTATCGTTATCGTCGCCGTTACGGTCATTTCGGCGATCGCGCGCAATTCATTCCTTTCCCGTATCCTTTCCGTCGTCCGAAAGGCATGACGGCCGAAGAATATGGTGAGCACTGTGTCAATGAATTCGCACGTTTGTTCGAAACCGAATACAACGGGGTGTGGGATCCTAAAGTCGGCGAGTCCGAATATGCCGCTTTCTATATCGAACCGATTCAGGGTACAGGCGGTTACGTCGTACCACCGATGAATTTCTTCAAGGGAATCAAAAAGGTACTCGACCAGTACGGTATCTTGCTGGTTGTCGATGAAGTCCAGATGGGTTTTTACCGTACCGGTAAATTATGGTCGATCGAGCATTTCGGCGTCACCCCGGATATTCTGGTATTTGCCAAATCCCTGACGAACGGCCTGAATCCGCTGGGTGGTTTGTGGGCACGTGAAGAGCTGATCAATCCAACCATCTTCCCGCCGGGATCAACCCATTCCACCTTTGCGTCCAACCCGCTGGGTACAGCATTGGGTCTGGAAGTCATGCAGATGCTGAAGGAAACGGATTACGAAACGATGGTCATGGCAAAAGGGGCCCATTTCCTCGAAGGCCTGAAAGACTTGCAGAAACGTCACAAGGAAATCGGTGATGTTGATGGTCTGGGTTTGGCACTTCGTGCCGAAATCTGTACCGATGACGGTTTTACGCCGAACAAGGCTTTGCTCGACAAGATGGTTGAAATCGGCCTGTCTGGCGATCTGGACTGGAAGGGCAAGAAAATGGGCCTGATTCTGGATGTGGGCGGATATTACAAGAACGTCATTACACTGGCGCCGTCTTTGCATATCACCACTGAAGAAATCGATCAGGGTCTGGCATTGCTGGATCAACTGATCACAAGAGCCAAAAACGCTTAACTGTACGAATTCCCCTTTCCGGATTTTACCGGGAAGGGGAATTGCATTTTTCAACGGGGATACGCATTGTCTTACCGGAACCAGCTCGAACCCGATACTCTGGTCAGTCAATTTATCCAACATCCCCCAGAGGGGTTTTCCGTTTCGTCCGTTGCAGGAAATGTGCCAGCATTTTGCATGAATTTCGATTTGCTGACGACGATGGAACCGGCCCTGCAGCAAAAAATATTTCATCTTCCGCTTTATCGTTTCTGGGGAAAATGGCTCCGTTTTTTTTCATGTTTTATCGGAACGACAGTCTCGGAATACACCCTTTTGCCTGAAACAGTCTCACCAGCTGAATTTGCCCTTCAACTGAAGCAGACGCAGGCGAAACATTTTCCTCTTTTGATCGTCAAGGATATCCCGCTGGAGTCTCCGCTTCTTTCGGATTCCGATAATATCTATGCACGCCAATGTATTGATGAGCTGGAAAAACAGGGTTTTCTGATCATGGAAGGGCAGGCACTCGCATGGCTTCCCGTCAATCATCGCGATGAGGCTGATTATCTGGGGCGCTTGTCAGGCTCGCGCCGCAAGGATCTCAAACGTAAACTGAAAAAACGCAGTGACGTCGAGGTACGCATTCTGAATGGAGACGATCCCTGTTTTCATAAACCGGAAATGCTGGAGTTGTTCTATCGTCTTTATCTGAATGTCTTCAAGCAGAGTGAAATCCATTTCGATTTATTATCAAAAGAATTTTTCTCGGCACTGTTGCAGGACAAGGCAGCGGGCAGCGTCATCTTCACCTATTATCGTGACGGGCAACTGATCGGATACAATATCTGTTTCGTCAGGGATGACATCCTGATCGACAAATATATCGGGCTGGAATATCCGGCTGCACGAGAATGCAATCTTTATTTCCTGAGCTGGTTCGAAAATCTGAATTATGCTTTGGAAAAGGGACTGAAGACTTATGTTGCCGGCTGGACTGACCCGGAAATCAAATCGTATCTTGGCGCACGTTTCACGTTTACAAAACATGCGGTTTATATCCGCAATCCGGTATTGAGATTCGTTTTAAGCCGTTTGAAACGCCTGTTTGAAAGCGACAGCCAGTGGCAGGAAACGAAAGCTTCCAGTAAAAACTGATTGAATATTATGGCTCAGCCCGTCATTCTCGATTTCGACCAAAGCACCGGAAATGTTCCGGGGTCGGTGATCATCAATCTGGCTGACTGGCAGGACGAGATACGCTATGGCTGTTCCATGCATGCATTCGCACGTCTTGGCGATTTGCTCGATCGGGAAATGCCGCCGGATTACGGGACCGTTTTCATGGGAAGCGGTGATTTTCATCATGTAAGCGCATTGCTGGTTGAAAAAGCATGCCGCAAACTTGAACCTTCGGATTCTCTTGAACTCGTCATTCTCGACAATCATCCCGACAACATGCGTTTTCCTTTTGGAATTCATTGTGGCTCATGGGTTTCCCATGCCGCAAAACTGAGCCGGGTCAGCCACATTCATGTCCTGGGAATCACATCCGGTGACATTGGAGTGGCTCATGCGTGGGAAAACCGTTTAAGGCCGTTGTATGCCGGAAAGCTGACTTACTGGTGTATGGACGTCGATATAGGCTGGATGAAAACGGTCGGACTGGGTCATGCCGCTCGACGTTTCGACTCACCTGATGAACTGGTGGAAGCTTTTGTCGAAATCCAGCGTCATCGACAGTTGCCGGTATATCTTTCCATCGACAAGGATGCTTTTTCGAAAGAAACAGTGTGTACCAACTGGGATCAGGGGCGGATGACCGAACCAAATCTCTTGCGGATAATCGATGTTTTGAAGTCCAGACTGATCGCGAGCGATATTAACGGCGAAGTGTCCAACTGGACATATCAGAATCGCTGGAAACGGTTTTTGAGCTGGATGGACGGTCAGGAACCGGTGCCGGGAGAACAGTTACAGGTGTGGCAGAAACAGCAGCAGGAATTCAATTCACGCGTTCTGGCCGCCTTGCAGCGATAAGGGCATGTAATGCTTTTTATTTGTTCTGACCGACAGCCAGTTCCAGTGTCTGGCAGATTTTCCCAAACCTTTCGTCGTCCAGCCAGAGACTGTTTGATATCGTCAACATCCGGTTTGCAAAATCACGTGCATTCGGGGCATGAGTGGCCGGGACGATTTTTCCAAGGTAGTTATAATCTGGCAGGGCGTGCATGAACAGTCTGGTGACACCAAGCGGTGACGACCAAAGACTTTTCAGCGCTGCATCCCGGCTTGTTCTGTCGGGCATAAGCACCATCAGAAAGGGCCAGACTCCACGTGCATCGCTTTTATCCCGGATGACCCTGATACCTGAAATGGCATCGAGCCGGTCGCATCTTTTCAATGCCTGACGGCCGGTTTGTTCAATAAATTCAGGTAGTCGTTTCATGGCGTTTGCACCGACTTTCATACGCCAGCGGCTGACACGATGCAAGGGGATATCAAAATCGAAAACGTCGCCAATGGCTTCTTCCGGTTGTTTGGCCTGAAGGGCTTTTCTTCTGGTTTGGCCGTAAACGTAATGAAGACCTTTCGGATTATAGAAGAAGCTATACCCGATCATTTCAATGCACCGGCGCAATTCGAAAGGCATATCGGAAGGTATGATGTTTTGACTCGTTTTCAGAAGTCCCTGACGCAATTCGCCGTTATTTGCCGTCATGAGGCCGCCTTCGAAAGTTGACAGCCCCTTTCCGACAGCAAGACTGTAAAAGGTGATATCCCCGTGTTTGCCCACATCGGCGCCCAGTGCCTGGGCAGCATCTTCAATGACTGTCACTTCGAATGGAGCAGCCAGTTTTTTCACTTCTCCGATATTGGCGACACGGCCACCGAGGTGGGTAGGGAGAACAGCAAGCGTGTTTTCCGTGACAAGAGACGCAAGCTGCTTCATATCGAGATCGAAATCGTCGGGAGCCAGATCGCACAATTTGACTTGCAAACCGCAATGAGCGATGGCGATGGGAACCAGAGGGCAGGTATAGGCAGGAATGATGACTTCACTGCGTGTGGAAGACTTTTTAAGTGTCTCGAGGGCAATGACAAGGGATGCTGTCCCGGAACATTCGACTTGTGGAGATGTCAGTCCCATTACCCGGGAAGCCATGTCGGCGAGATCGCCTCCGCTGGTGAACAGATCACTGATGGAGGGAGGTAGGCCTGCTGTAGGGGGAACCTCGTAGTGCCTCGCCATTTTTATTCCAGTGCTTTTCCGGTTTCTTCCACTTTCTCTTTATCAGCCAGTTCTTTTTCAGCAAATGCCAGACAGATAATACCACCTATGATAAGGGCTGCACCGATCAGGCCCGGTATCGTGATTTCTTCGTTGAATACCCAGACGGATGCGATCATGACCGTAACCACTTCCAGATGCGATGCGGCAAATGCGGGACCGACCGGCGCACGTTTCAACAAGGTCATCCAGGTGAAAAAGGCGCCAATGTAGCCACCAATAGCCATGTAAACATAGGGTTGCCAGAAAACACGACCGAGCCAGGGAAGATCGAAGGTCAGTGGCAGCGCATGAATCGCGGTCATCTTGAAACTGCACTGCCCGAGTGTGTCGAAAAACATCAGGAACGCAAACCCGACAAGATAAAAGGTAATCCGTTTCATGAAAACGCTCCCACAACAGCAACGCCTGAAGCGACGAGCAGAATGCCTGTCAGACGCAAAGGGGTCAGTTTTTCTTTGAACAGAATACGTCCTACCACCATCACAGCGATGATATTGACCGAACCGAGAAGAATTCCTTCCGAGAGGGGAACCAGAGTGAGGAAAGCCAGCCATAACAGGAATTCGCCGACGTATGAACCGATTCCCACCCATAACCAGCCATTGGAAAACAGGTTGACCCAGTAATGCCAGCCTTCGCCTTCTTTGGATACTGTCGCTGCCCGTTTAAAGGCAAGCTGTCCCAGCGTATCGAGAATGACATTGCCAAGCCAGGTGAAAATAATGAGTGTATTCATCTTTGTTGCCTGTTGGAATCCAGAGCGTAAGATGCCACAATTTTCTCAAAAAAATCAATTGATTCTTCAATAACCTGACGGCGTTGCCGGTCGATCGTAATCATATGGTAACTGTCATCCAGCGGAACGAATTTTGTAGGGGCGGAAACGTTGCTTTCGACCACTTTTGCATTGGTATTGATATCGGCAATATCATCATGGCTGGAATGCAGGATCAGGCATGGCGAATGCACTTTCGGCAGCTCTTTTCTGACGATGGCAGCGAGTTTTTGCATCTCTGCCAGCGCCGGAAAAGGATTTCCTGCCAGGCCTGCCTGAGTGCTGTCTCCGCTAGCCATGCTTTCCGCAACGGTTGCCCTGATCCGTTCGTCTTTCAGTCCATAAGGCGGCTGTTCAAGAAAGGACGTTTTTTGAAAAAGATTGAAGCGCTTGAGCCAGGTAAGAAGAAAGAAAAAATGTTTTGCCCAAAGGGGCATACTCCAGCCATCGTAATTGAATGTGACGCCGTAAACTCCGACGCCTTTGACAAATTCCGGATGTTCGGCTGCCAGCTTCAGCGAGAGAAGGGCTCCCATGGACAAACCGGCGACAAAAATGTGATCGACCTGTTCCTGGAGTTTGAAAGCCGCTTCTTCAACGCTTTTATACCAATCCTGCCATGTCGTCTTGTTCAGATCGGCTTCATCGCCACAGTGACCGGCCAGTTGCATGGCATAGACAGTAAAACCGGCGCGATTCAAGCCTCTGCCGACGATCCTCATTTCATTGGGCGTACCGGTCAGACCATGAATCAATAAAACACCTGTGCGGTTGCCCGGCAGGATGAATTCGGCATTCTGAATCATTTTATTATTATGCGAAAAACAGGTTTAAACCAGAATGGCGTCTTCAGTGACAGGCACGAAGATTTCCGGCAATAATTCAGGCAGAAGTCTTTCTGCGTCTGCGAAGGTCTGGATCGGCGAATGGTTCAGTTGGTTCTTGCGGCAATAATCGATCAGATTGCTTTTTGCAAGTACCCAGTCTGTCTGGTGTGAAACGCAATAATCGGAAGCACCATCGCCTACATAAATAATCCGGCGTTGCTCACCGGTCTGTTGCCGTGTATGGATACACTTGCAGTGTCCGCTTTTTTTCTTGCAGTTTGTACTTTCGTAAGGAAAATCCAGCTTCCAGTTTCGTTCACCTGTCTGAATCAGATGATTGGCATAGATGGGGATGGATTCCAGCCCGTAACGCTGCAGAATTGCATCAATGGCGTAATCCAGACCGTCACTGACGATGTGCAAGTCAATATTGTATTTTTTAACAGTTTTTACGAATTGCGGAAAAAACGGGTCTATCGTGATCTGATTCAGGCAATCGTTCAATTCGTCAAAACTGGCATTCAAAAGGCCAATCTGGCCACTCATGCATTCTTTTGAACCAATCTTGCCTGCGACCCAGTCTTTTTCCAGTTCTTCATGACCCGGCAATCCAAATCGTTGCAACAATGTATCCGTCACATCGCTCGTGCTGATGGTGTTGTCGAAGTCGCACAAGATAAGCGGCCTTGCCATTTTGCGCCCTAATACGGTAATGGATATAGTGGAACTGGTCGTTTCCGGTAATGAATACGGTTTGGATAAAAACATGGCTTGATCTTTTGTCTGGGATATATAACACAGACGGATTTCATGCAAACTGCATTTTCTGGTTCAAAAAAAAAACACGATGCAATTATGCACTTATACCGGCATATTGCAATCGCGATGCTGTTGTTTTTACAAATGGAAAATTCTGCTAATTTTAAGTGATATTCATCAGACTTGCTTGAACTAATGAACCATAGCTGGAAAAAATTGTTGCCGGGAAACAATACGAATCGGGTTCTTGCAGAAAACCGGATCGTTAACTGTCAGACCAGTTTCAACCGTTTCAGATATTTCATTTAGGTATCGAATAAAGCGTTCGAATTATTTTTTCCTGCATCGTCTGATGCAGGAGTCACAAGAAACTTTGCCAGAACAAATTCAGGTCTTTCCGGCCATTTATGAATGACGGATCCAACGATTATTACTTTTGTCTTTTCAAGGCCAATTGTATTCGTCAGACCCGGTTTCATCAGAAGCTATAATTCACTACCAGATTGCCAGCAACACCTTCTCTTTGTCCCACGTAACCGAAAATGCTCGCATCGATAGTCCAGGGGCTTTTTGCCGACGGGCTGAAACGGACACCGATTTCTCCCACACCTGTATCACCCTTCAGACTGGCTTCTTCGAGATCATATCCATATGCCGTTCCATGAGCCTTCCCATTGAATTCGTGCTCCCAGGCAAGGCCGATGTAAGGAGTGAATTGAGGATCGGACGTATAGTTCAGCCTGCCGCCGATTCGTGTGCGGTGGCTGTCCAGATCGTCGAAATGATATGGGTCCCCGACAATGGCCGCATTGAACCCTTTCAGGTGCATCCATTGATATCTGGCAGAAATATCCAGATTGTAATTCTGGTTCAATGCCCACAAGTATCCAACTCCAATACCGGCACCATAGTAAGTGGCACCCTTGTCATAACCTGCATAAGTTCCGCTGGCATCTCTCAGATTGCTGGTGAAGTTGGTCGATGTTCGTCCGGCTTTGATATTGGCTTCACTATAAATGCCTTTGAACGTCCCTTCATTCTGGCGAAATCTGGCTGTCAGACCAAGTCCATAGTAATGCGTATCGCCGTGCCCTTTGGCCCAATAACTGTGTTCATCAATATTGCCCCAACCGGCCTCGACGAAGGCGGAACCGAAAATGTCGTTTTCTTTCGCCTGATTGAGTTTTCCTTTTATGCCGACCAGCCAGTGACTTCCCGTGGTTTTCGCCCGTGCATTGTTTCCGCCGATATCGTAGTGCAGGTCGTGTCCGCTGACCGCTCCATAAACGCAGATTTTATCCAGCGTTCCATCCGGGCGACGGGCACATTCCATATCCTGGTCCAGAGCAAAGTCTGTTCCTTGATTCAAAAATCCCAATGTCGCCAGTCTTCCACTATTGAATATCCCTGTACCGGGAGCGAGTCCGATTTTTTTGAGGACAGCGTCCAGATAGTCCGCTCCGGATTCGAGTTCGAAATCATACTCGAGCGTCACTCCCTGCATACCGGTCAGGGAAGTTTGCGTAACGCCGCTACTGTCCACACCACTTGTATTGTGTAGCAGCGTGACACGGTCACCGGGCTGGAGAGTCGGAGCTCCTCCGGAGGCAACCGCCACGCCGACTTTTGCATAACTTGCATTCGTTCCACTGGAATTGGTCAGATTTAAAACGGTATCGCCCGACTGGACACTGGATGGCAGGATAAACTGGTAATTGTCGAAATTGCCGATATTATTGGCGGTCAGACCGGTGCTCCAGATCTGGAAAGTATTATTGACGATGGTTCCGTTTTGAGTATAGCCCCCATACAGGGTAGCCGTCGTCAGATCAGGAGTGTTTTTGACGATCACGGTATTATCGCTGATGGTGCCCGTTGAAGAAGAGCCACCATAGACCGTAGAAGTGATTTTTCCGCCATCGAGTGTCACAATATTGCCGGTAGAGTTTCCGTTAACGGCGGTCCCGCCTGTGATGTCTCTGACTTCCCCTCCGTGAACAGTGACTTCGTTGTTTGTCGAATTATTGGAACCGGACGGGACAATACCTCCCTGAATGGTCGTGATTTTACCGCCGTTGATAATGACACTGTTATTTTGGGCCCCTCCTGTTGCATAGCCACCGCGAATGGTATTGATCGTTCCTCCGTTTGCGGTAACCTCATTGTCATACGCAGAACCCGATGCGGCATGTCCCGCGACAACATATGTGCTGACTCTCGTATCATTGCCGCTAATGGTAATTTTATTTTGGGAAGCGTCCCCACGGGATACCCTCCCCCCGTAAAGATCACCCGTGATGGTGCCCCCTGCGACAGTAACCTCGTTTCGTATGGCTGAACCTGTTCCGGAAGGAATATAGGCTCCGGCAACTTCACCGATCGTTCCGCCCGTAATCATCACCGTATTGGCCGTTACATTTTCTGTTCCCAAAGATGAGCTGACATAGGCACCATACACTTTTGATACTGACCCGTTTGTGATGGTGACACTGTTTTCATTGACAGCTCCTCTCTCGGAAGCTCCTCCGTAAATAGTACTGGCACTATTTCCCATGAAAAGAACCGTATTATTGGTCGAGTTTCCCAGGTTAAAGCTGAAACCACCATATATGTTTCCAGTTGCCGAACCTGCATTGACTGTCACACCATTGTACGTTGAACCACCTGATCCATTACCGCCAGTCACTGTCCCGGTCGTACCACTGACGCTGACAGTGTTACGCATCGCCAGACCGCTCTCAGAATAGCCGCCATAAACCGACGGTGTACCGGTACCTCCTTCGATGCTGACATTGTTGTCTGAGGCATTCCCTGTTTTTGTACGGCCTCCATAGATAGTGGAGGAAATATTGGCGCTTCCACTTATGGTGACCTGATTGTTCGAGACATCTTCTGCCCCTGTTCCCACGTCGTTCAGATTCGGATTGTAATTATTGCTCACTCCACCATAGACGTTCGTGAGCGTTCCACCACTGACGAGTACGGTATTGTTGCTGAAGCCGTTGGAACCGGGAAACAAGGAATTGGCCGTATTGTTCGACACTTCCGGATTGGGTCTCAACATACCCGTATTAGTGCCGTCGTAAACAATGTCTGCGGCAAACACGGGGGGTGCGAACAACAGTGAGATTAACAAGGCGAAGAGAGTTGGCTTTTGACGGAATTTTTGACAACTGTTTCTGTGATTCAAACCGTTTTTCCCTCCAGGTGAAGAGAGGTAAAGCATATTTACTCCTGAAAAACTGACAAACTACGAATAAATTCGTTGATTATGGGAAAAGAGGATTACACCAATACATATGTTGTCGTTTTTGCAATATTGCTTTTTAATTTATGTCATGAAACAGGTGATTTTTTAAAGAATCGATTCAGTTTTTATTTTGCGTAGCGAATGAACTGGATCATTTTGAATATTTCTCTTTGTATCGACTGTATGGGACTTACCGAAAGAAAAATACAAGGGACATGCGCATGTAATTGGGGCGATTGTTTTTCACGCTTTGGGGTGTCAAATTCTGGCGAAAACAAGGCATAAAAAAACGGGCCTGAAAGCCCGTTCTTTTGAAAGATATTATACTTTGTATAATATACAGTGCTGTATTGATATATAAGTTATTGATTTTATTGGTCGGGGCGAGAAGATTCGAACTTCCGACCCCTTGCACCCCATGCAAGTGCGCTACCAGGCTGCGCTACGCCCCGAACAAGCGGGCATTATAACAGTGTCCGGTAAAAATTGACATGGAATGTGAGACGTTAATTAAAGTTGCGACAGGTTTCGAACTGGAAACCTGTCATGCGGCAGTCGGTCTGAATTGAACAAAAAGAGTTTTGGAATCCAGAATCAAATCTTGTCCAAGACTCAGGGTTTGACGTACGCCATTCCATCGTCCTGTAATCGAACGATTTCAACAATACCGCTCGAGACGACTTCTACGTTCGGCCAAAGTTCGCTATTGTCCATATTGTATGCTTTGAGGGCATTTCCGCAGACAAGGATACTGGCTCCTTTTTTTGTCATTTCCGCTGCTTTTCTCGCTTGATCAGGATATTGTGGCGTCATCAGTTTTACGCCGGGTCCATTGACGACGATAACGAGTCTTATCGTTTCGTTCGTAAATGCGGACAGAAAATGATGAGCATTGCCGAGTGCCAGATCCAGTGTTTTTACATCGTCACTATCGACATGCAGGAGCAGGTTGTATTCGTATTCCATATCCATAATTCAGCCCTTTTCAAATGATGATTCGTGAATGAAGTGTTTCGATTTAAGCATTTTTTTCGAATCGACTGTTTAAAATAACGCAAGTGAAAGCAAGACAAAAAATGGATGAGGCCAGTAAATATGCGGCTTGCAGCGGGGTCTTGTTTTCCAGGGAGGAGGTTTACAGTCAGCTCTACAAAAGAAAAAAGGCGCAGTCTGCGCCCTTTTTTCAGTCATTGAAAAAGCTTAGGCGGATGCGTCATCCTTGCCAGGCATATTTTTGACTGAGTCTCTGGAATGTTCCTTGGATTTTGTTTTGGTCTTGACGATCTGTCGGTCAAGTTTATCCATCAGAAGATCGATTGCAGCATAAAGGTCGGATGCGACGCTTTCGACATGCAATGTCTTTCCACTCATATTCACGTTGATTTCGGCACGTTGGCTTTTTTCCTTGTCGGAAACGTTGTCAACAGCCAATAAAACCGAAATATCGATGACGCCATCAAAATTCCGTTTCATTCTTTCAAGTTTGCTTTCAACATGACTACGGATTGCAGGCGTTACTTCGAGATGATGTCCACTGATGGTAAGGTTCATACACTTCTCCTTGATGATGTCACCTAATCGTTTTAACTCTGTTTGTCCAAAATGAATTGAACAGGTACTACAATTTTTTTCTCAGGGAAGCTGGAGGTATTTTCAGAATGTCGCGATATTTTGCCACCGTTCTTCTTGCCACGACCAGACCCTGTCTTTCCAGAAGCTGTGCAATCCTGTTGTCAGAAAGTGGCTTTTTCTTGTCTTCGGTTTCAATCAGTTGCCTGATTTTTTCCCGAATGGCTGTAGAAGACGCTTCCCCACCAGTTTCCGTTGCGACCGAACTTCCAAAAAAGTATTTCAACTCTAAAATGCCATGCGGGGTTCGCATGAATTTCTGGTTGCTTACACGGGATATTGTGCTCTCGTGTAGTCCTAGTGTATCAGCTATTTCACGCAAAACAAGAGGGCGCATTGATGTTGCCCCAAAAGAGAAGAAATTCTGCTGGCGCTCCACGATGGCCTGACTGGTTTTGAGTATGGTTTCATATCGCTGATTTATATTCCTGATCAACCATTTAGCCTCCCGAAGCTGAACTGAAAGCGCTGCCTTGCTGCCCGATTCTCTCAAAATATTTGCATACAACTGATTGACCCGTATTTTCGGCATGGCGTCAGGATTCAGCTCGGCAACCCAGCAATTTTCCTTTTTGCTGACGATAATTTCAGGAATGACCGTTTCAGCCGTGTCGGTAGCATATATCGCCCCAGGATGTGGATTGCATCGGTGAATGACTTCCTGAGCTTCCTTCAGGTCTTCATCGTCACATTCCAGAACTTTTTTCAAACGGACAAAATCGTGTCGTGCAAACAGCTCGAGGTGGTTTTCAACGATATTCATGGCCCGTTTCCGAACGACATACGGGATACGGGGCAGCAGACGGATCTGGATGGCGAGGCATTCAGCACTCGTTCTGGCACCTACCCCGGCAGGTTCGAAATCCTGTACGCAGGAGAGGGCTTCTTCCAGTTCTTTTAGGCTGATATCGAGTTCTTGAGGGAGCCATTCGAGCATTTCAGGCAAGCTCTCCTGCAGGAAACCATTGGCATCCAGGGCATCGATGATCAATTCAACCAATGCACGCTGGCGCTGGCTGATGACGGACAGTCTCATTTGCGAAATCAAATGTTCGCGCAAGGACTCAGGGGGTGCTTCGATTTGGGGTTTGGAACGTTCGTCGTCCGGTTGACGCTCGGATGGTACCGGGACATTCCAGAGACTGTCCATCCGTTCTGAATCGGAGGTATGTTCTTCATTGCTGGAAACGTCACCCGTTCTTTCGCCGGAAAAATCTCCGGAATCGGTATGGCTGGCTGTTTCCGGCTGTTTTGTCGTCGATATGACAGAACCATCCCCCGACAGGCGCGTTGAAGTGGCTAAAGGATCATCCACTCTTTCCAGAAGAGGATTTTCCTGCAAGGCCTGTTCCAGTTCCTGATTCAGTTCCTGGCTCGACAGTTGCAGAAGACGGATGGACTGCTGTAATTGCGGGGTTAAGGCTAGATGTTGGCTAAAGCTGGTTTGAAGTTTTTGTTTCATGCCTTTCCCATTTATTACATTCTGAAGTGTTCTCCCAGATAAACACGTCTGACTGACTCATTTTCGATGATTTCTTCCGGATGGCCGCTGGCGAGTACTGTTCCCTGATTGATGATGTATGCGTGATCACAGATACCCAGTGTTTCACGTACATTATGGTCTGTGATCAAAACACCGATGCCCCTGTCTTTCAGGAAGCGGACAATGCGCTGGATTTCAATGACGGCGATCGGGTCAATGCCGGCGAAAGGTTCATCCAGAAGAATGAATCGTGGATCGCTGGCCAAAGCTCTGGCGATTTCAACGCGGCGCCTTTCACCACCGGACAGGGACATGGCGGAATTGGTTCTCAGCTTTTCGATCTGCAATTCAGCCAGCAGACTGTCGAGTTTTGCTTCTATTTCTTCTTTCGACAAGGGTTTGCCGTCTTTTTTCTGAAGTTCCAGTACGGCACGGATATTGTCTTCAACATTCAGCTTGCGAAAGACGGACGCTTCCTGTGGCAGATAAGACAGTCCCATCGATGCACGTTTATGGATAGGCAGGCGGGTCAGATCGACTCCATCCAGATCAATGGAACCGTCATCGGCAGGAACGAGGCCGACGATCATGTAAAACGAGGTTGTCTTGCCAGCGCCGTTCGGTCCAAGCAATCCAACGACTTCGCCACTGGCGACATCGAGCGAAACATTGGAAACAACCGTTCGCTTGCCGTACGTTTTTTGCAGATGCCGGACAACCAGTTTGCTATTACTCATTATTTAGTCTTTTTCTCACGAGGTTGGATAACGGCCTTGACCCGTCCGGCTCCCGGTTTCGAGACGCCTTGCGACGTATTGTTGGCCCGGTATGATTCCGACTTGCCGTCATAGGCAATGAATTCCCCCATCAGATCATCCGTTACGACTGAACCTTCCATGCGTTTTACCCGGGCGTGCGTGTAGAACTTGGCAACTTCATGTTTGTTGTCATACTCGATTTTTTCACCGTAGCCTTCCATCCAGAGGTTGGGACCACCATCCAGTTTTTGCCTCATGGAAGCCAGTTTTCCGGGCGCAGCATAGAGAGTGACGTATTGATAGCCTTCAGGGTCCTGAACAATAACGGCTTTGGCTGCCTTGATAAGCAATGTACCTTTCGTGACGATAACATTCCCTGTGAATGTCGTTACCTGCTTGACGTCATCGACCGTCATTTGATCGGCTTCAATATTGGTCGGCTTGTTGGCATCGGCTCTTTCTGCAAGAGCCGGAAAGGACAATCCGATACAAAACGCCAGGATCAGAAATTTGAAAGGCTTGAAAATTTTCATTATCGTCTAGTGGACTTTTATTTATTTTTTGGCAGCGCCAGGAGGATTATAAGTGACTCTGGCCCGGTTGGATATCCGCACTTCGCGCGTTGCATTGTTCGCATGAAGGCCTACACCGGTCACGGTTGAATTGTCGCTCTTGATGACCACTTCACGGTCACTTGTCATGATTTCCTCATCCGGAAAAACAAGTACATATTCAGAAGTCAGAGTAAGAGGCCCTTTCCCGGCGGAAGCTTCCCGTTTCATGACGACGTTTTCACGCATGTGAACCTTGCTGTTGAAATCTTCCACAAATGCTTCTTTCGAAGAAATCGTTTCGATCTGGCCATTCTTGTTCTGTGTGATCAGTACCGGATTGTCAATCAGGTAAGTATCGTCAGCCGGGTAATGGGTCATTTTGGTGCCATTGGCCTCGTATTGAGCTTCTCCGGTCGGTTTTATATTGAAATAGCGGAAATTTTCGACAATATAGTCCGGTTCGGTCCTTTGCACATCGGAAGAAGCATCCGTGGCCGTTTTCCTGATGACCATGTTGACCCACATACTGCCCAACGTAAGAAACAGCACGACCAGAAAAATAATGGTCAAACGTATTCTTAAAGCGGACCTGGCACTCTTTATCATTTCAGGAAACTTTCCAGAACAGAGGTATAGCAGCCTTTGGCAGTCAGAATCATGTCACAGACTTCGCGAACCGCACCGTCGCCTGCCTGACGATGGGTGATGTGATCGACACGTGACAGAACTTCGACATGACCGTTCGGTACGGTGAAAGCCGCTCCGACACGGGTTAATATGGGCAAATCGAGGATGTCGTCACCAATATAAGCGCATTGGTCGGCTTCGAGTCCTGTTTTTTCAAGCAGGGTTTCCAGTGCGGCACGTTTGTCGCTTGCTCCCTGAATGACGTGGTCGATATCCAGATCGGCGGCACGTTTCAATACAATGGGTGTATTACGCGCACTGACAATAGCCGTTTTGACATCGGCGTGTTTCAAAAGTTTGATGCCGTGTCCGTCGAGCACATTGAAGCTTTTCATGATTTCACCATCGTGGCCATAATTCATTTTGCCATCGGTCAGAACACCATCGACATCGAAAATCATCAATTTGATTTTGGCTAATTTGCCTAACAATTCCATATTCATCAGATTACCTTGGCTTCCGTCAAATCGTGTATGTGTAATGCACCGGTCAGTTTTCCGTCATTATCGGTTACCAGAAGCTGGTTGATCCGGAATTTTTCCATAATGCTGACGGCTTCTGCTGCCAGTTTGTCGGAACTGATGGTTCTCGGGTTTTTCGACATGACGTCACGGATGACGAGATTCGAAAAGTGTTGCTGTTTTTCTATCAGACGGCGAAGGTCGCCATCCGTGAAAACGCCGATGGCATGACCTGCTTCATCGACGACTGCCGTCATGGCAATGCCTTTTTTTGTGATTTCGAAGAGGGCGTCATATAAAAGCGTGTCCGCCTTGACGACCGGTACATCATCACCTGCCCTCATAACGTCAGACACCAGTGTCAACAGCTTGCGTCCCAGTGCTCCACCCGGGTGCGAGCGTGCAAAGTCGTCTTCACGGAATCCACGTGCGTCGAGAACGGCTACTGCCAGAGCATCGCCCAGGGCCAGTGTTGTCGTGGTGCTGGCAGTCGGTGCCAGATTCAGTGGACAGGCTTCTTTTTCAACGTGTACGTTCAAATGTACGTCAGCCAGTTGGGCCAGACTGGAGTCCGGGCGTCCTGTCATGGCAATCAGTTTCGTTCCCATCCGTTTGATGATGGGAGCGATCGACATCAGTTCGTTGGCTTCTCCTGAATAGGAAAGAGCGATGAAAACGTCGTCATGCGTGATCATGCCCAGATCGCCGTGCGCTGCTTCGCCGGGATGGACGAACATGGCGGGAGTGCCCGTGGAAGCCAGTGTCGCTGCGATTTTCCGGCCGATATGACCGGATTTCCCCATGCCGGAAACGACAACCCGTCCCTTGCAATTCAATAGCAGGGTGACAGATTGAATGAAATGTTCGGCGTCTTCTTCAATAAACCGTTTTCTCAGCGATTCCAGTGCATGCGATTCAATTGCCAGCGTTTCATCCGCGAGCTTTAACATGCGATCTGAATCTACAGACGGTTTGTTTTTTATGGCATCAGAGTTCATTGTGAAAGTATAAACGAATTATCCGGACAGGATTTCGTCAAACGATAAAGAAAAATATCTGCTCGCAAGGGTTATCCTGTCCAAAAGTCGTATTTTACCGACGTTCATATTGTTATCGATATAACTTGTAACACTTAGTCACAAACCCGGGCGTCATTTGGCTATAAATTTCGATACAATGGCAGTCAGGAAAAAGCCGATTTGTTACATTTCTCGAGTTTGCTTGCCGGTTTGGAAAAAGGACGTTTTTCATGTCCTGATATTTTTGTCCGAATTTTATTTTTAATCTGAAAAGAAAGCCATTTCTTTCCATGCATTCCCTGGAATTCGTCCTCTTGATGTTGGGTGCTGCCGTGATCGGGGTGGTGATTTTCCGTTCCTTTCAGCTCCCATCGATCTTGGGATATCTGGCTGTCGGGGCGGTCATCGGACCATACTCGACAGGGCTCGTAAGCGATGCCCAGTCCCTTGAAGGACTGGCTGAATTCGGGGTCGTTTTCCTGATGTTTACCGTAGGTCTCGAATTTTCCCTGCCGCAATTGCTTGCGATGAGAAAAATCGTGTTCGGACTCGGACTGGCACAGGTATCGATTTCCATTCTCGGATCGATCATCATCACTCTTGCCATCGTGTTTCTTCTTCCCTCGCTTGGAACGACATCCTGGCAGGCTGCGCTGGCAATGGGGGGCGCATGGGCCATGTCGTCGACTGCCATCGTTTCCAAAATGCTGGCGGAACGCATGGAACTGGAAACGGATTATGGAAGGCGTGTCATCGGCATCCTGTTGTTTCAGGATCTGGCCGTCGTCCTGCTCCTGATCATCGTTCCGACCCTGTCACGGGGAACGGGCGACATCTGGCTTCTGATCGGACTGGCACTGGGTAAAACGGCGCTGGTTTTGATGTTGTTGCTTTTCTTCGGCAAAAAGATGATGAGCAAATGGCTCTCTCTGGTCGCGAGCCGGAATTCCCAGGAATTGTTCATGCTGAACCTGCTCTTGATCACACTGGGGGCAGCATGGATTACGGAGAAAGCCGGGCTTTCGATGGAACTGGGTGCCTTTATCGTCGGCATGCTGATTTCGGAAACCCGTTACAAAAACGAGGTGGACGTCGATATCAAATCGTTCCGTGACGTCCTGCTGGGGCTTTTCTTCATCACCATCGGCATGATGCTCAACATGCGCGTCGTCTTTACCTACTGGTGGCTTGTCATCCTGATTGTCGTTCTCGCTTTCCTGTACAAATTTGCGTTGGCAGCATGGTTGACGAGACTGTTTGGCGCTTCCAAAGGGGTCAGCCTGAAAACCGGTTTGGCTCTGGCGCAGGCAGGCGAATTCAGCTTTGTGCTCGTTAACCAGATTGCCGGCCTGAATATGGTCGAACCCTGGCTATTGCAGGTCACGATGGTTTCGATGGTATTGTCGATGCTGATTGCACCATTCATCATTTTGAATTCCGACAAGATCGTGATGCGCTTTTCTTCCAACGAGTGGGTGCAGCAGTCGCTTGAATTGACGAAGATCGCCAGCAGTGCCATGTCATTACAGCAACATGTGATCATGGCCGGTTTCGGACGCACCGGTCAGAATATTGCGACCTTGCTTGAAGAGGAACAGATTCCTTACCGGGCGCTCGATCTCGATCTCGAACGGGTTCGCAAGGCGGAAACAGCCGGGGCGAGTGTTTCCTATGCCGATGCCACACGCAGGGAAAGCCTTGTGGCAGCAGGCATTCATCGCGCATCATCCCTGATCATCACATTCGCCAACACGCAGGCGGCCTTGAGAATTTTGCATTTTGCCAAAGAAATGGCGCCCAATTTGCCGGTTATCGTTCGCAGTTATGACGAAAGTGATTTCGACAAATTGAAGGCGGCCGGTGCGGATGAAGTCGTTCCGGAAATCATCGAGAGCAGTCTGGTTTTGACCTCATACGCGTACATGCTTTATGGCATTCCGATGAAGCGTATTCTCAAGCGGGTTCAGCATGTTCGCTCATCACGTTACAGCAAACTCCGGGAATATTTTCTCGGGGAAAGCGATACCATTCCGACCGAAACGGATTCTTACTGGAGGCTGCATGCCCTGACACTCCCGCCCGGTGCAAGCGCGATCGGAAAGACGGCACAGGAAGTCGATCTGCCGGTCTCTCAGGTTGAAATCACGCTGGTCAGACGCGACAAGGAAAGAATCAAGGTCTCCGACGATCTGGTTTTTCAGGAGAACGATGTTCTCGTATTGCGGGGAACGTCAGAGGGAATCAATCTGGCTGAAAACGTATTGCTTTAGGGGTTTGAATCGCCTTCATGAGTCAGATCTGGCAATAAGGCGGCAATAAATTGGCGTGAAAATAAATAAACCCCTCTCATGAGGGGTTTATTTTTGAAACAACCGGAAATCGGTTTTGTTCGTGCTGTACTGAAAATTTATTTCTTTTTCAGCATGGAACCGAGATATTTCCCTGTCATGCTGGCTTTTTCTTTCGCAATATCTTCCGGTGTGCCTGTCGCAATGATCTGGCCGCCTCCGGCTCCGCCTTCCGGCCCGAGATCGACGATCCAGTCAGCCGTTTTGATAACATCAAGGTTGTGCTCGATGATCACGACTGTATTGCCCTGATCGCGCAGGCGATGGATAACCTTCAGCAGCATGTCGATATCGTGGAAATGAAGGCCGGTGGTCGGTTCGTCCAGAATGTAGAGTGTCCGTCCCGTATCCCGTTTCGATAGCTCCAGCGACAGCTTTACGCGCTGGGCTTCACCTCCCGACAGGGTCGTCGCACTTTGTCCAAGCCGGATGTAACCGAGGCCAACATCGAGAAGGGTTTGCAAACGGCGGGCGATGGACGGGACAGCATTGAAAAATTCATGCGCCTCCTCAACCGTCATGTTCAGCACGTCAGAAATGTTTTTGTCCTTGTATGTGACTTCAAGCGTTTCCCGGTTATATCGTTTGCCATGACAGACGTCACAGGGAACGTACACGTCTGGCAGGAAGTGCATTTCAACCTTGATGACGCCATCACCCTGACAGGATTCACAGCGACCGCCTTTGACATTGAACGAAAAACGGCCAGCCGTATAACCCCGTTCACGTGCCTGCGGAACACCTGCAAACAGATCTCGGATCGGAGTGAACAGTCCGGTATAAGTTGCCGGATTCGAACGCGGCGTCCTGCCGATCGGAGCCTGATTGACTGAAATGACCTTGTCGAAATGTTCAAGTCCCTCGATGGATTCAAAAGGCGCCGGTTCAGTCTGGGAACCGTAAATGTGACGGGATACGGCTGCATAGAGCGTGTCGTTGACGAGGGTCGATTTGCCCGAACCGGAGACACCCGTTACACAGGTCAGCAAGCCTACCGGCAGTTTCAGCGTTACTTTTTTCAGGTTGTTGCCCGTGGCACCCTTGATGACGAGTTGTTTGTCAGTATCCCTTTTGATCCGTTTTTTCGGAACAGCGATGGCAAGCGAACCGTTCAGGTATTTTGCCGTCAGGGATTCTTTCGATTGCAGAATGTCGGCAGGTGATCCGCTGGCAACGACATTGCCGCCGTGAACGCCTGCGCCGATACCCATATCGACGATGAAGTCGGCTGTGCGTATGGCGTCCTCGTCATGTTCGACGACAATGACGGTGTTGCCGATGTCACGCAAATGCTTCAGGGTCGCAATCAGGCGGTCATTATCGCGCTGATGCAAGCCGATGGACGGTTCATCCAGTACATACATGACCCCGGTCAGGCCGCTGCCGATTTGTGACGCCAGACGGATGCGTTGCGATTCGCCACCTGACAATGTTTCCGCGCTGCGGGAGAGGGAGAGATAATCCAGCCCGACATTATTCAGAAAGTGCAGGCGCGACACGATTTCATTCACGATACGCGACGCGATTTCTTTCTTCGCGCCGGTCAACGACAATGTTTCAAAATAGGCCAGTGCCTCGTTCAGGGGCAGGCGGGTGATTTCATCGATTGTGCGGGCCTGATCGCCATCGCCGACTTTGACGAAGCGGGCTTCCACGCGCAAACGCGCACCATGACAGGTCGGACATTCCCGCTCATTAATCAGTTTGGAAAGGTCTTCACGGACAGCCATCGAATCGGTTTCGCGGTAACGCCGTTCCAGATTGTTGACAACACCTTCAAACGTATGTTCCCGAACCCATGGACGGCCCTGAGCATTGATATAGGTAAAGGCGATCTTTTCCTTGCCGGAACCGAAAAGGATGACCTTTTGGATGTCTTCCGGCAAATCCTCGTAAGGCGTTTCGACGTTGAAATGATAATGGTCGGCGAGCGCCTGCAACATCTGGAAATAGAACGGATTGCGCCTGTCCCAGCTTTTGATCGCACCCGAAGCCAGTGGCAGGGTGGGATGAAGCACGATCCGTTTCGGATCGAAAAATTCGATATGGCCGAGCCCGTCACAATCCGGGCAGGCGCCCATCGGGTTGTTGAATGAAAACAGTCGTGGTTCCAGCTCATGAATCGAATAGCCACACACAGGGCAGGCGAACTGGTTGGAAAAAACCTGTTCCTCACCGGTATCCATATCAACTGTCAATGCACGGCCTTCAGCCAGACGCAAGGCCGTTTCGAAGCTCTCGGCCAGACGCTGCTTGATGTCAGGGTTGACCTTCACACGGTCAACAACGACGTCAATCGTATGTTTTTCGTTCTTTTTCAGTGATGGAATGCTGTCCACATCGAAAACAGCCGCTTTTTTCGTTCCGCTTTGCACGCGGAAACGGATATATCCCTGTGCCTGCATCTGCTCGAACAGATCGACGTGTTCACCTTTCCGGTTGGCGACGACAGGAGCCATAATCATCAGCCGCGTGCCTTCCGGCATGGCCATCACGGCATCGACCATTTGCGAAACGGATTGGGCGGCAAGCGGGTTTTCCGGATGTTCCGGACAAAAAGGTGTTCCGACGCGAGCGTACAAAAGACGCAGGTAATCGTAAATTTCCGTAACGGTCCCGATCGTCGAACGCGGATTGTGCGACGACGCTTTCTGGTCGATCGCGATCGCAGGGGAAAGCCCCTCGATCAGATCGACGTCCGGTTTTTCCATCAGCTGCAAAAACTGGCGCGCGTAAGCCGACAGCGATTCCACATAACGGCGCTGCCCTTCGGCATAGAGCGTATCGAATGCGAGCGAAGATTTTCCGGAGCCGGACAGTCCGGTAATGACAATCAGCTTGTTACGCGGCAAGTCGATCTGAATGTTTTTCAGATTATGCGTACGTGCGCCCCGGATAACGATTTTTCCTTGTTCTTCAGTCATGGAAGGCAATATAGTCAAACAAAGTGAACTGTTAATATATACAGGCCAATTCGATACTATAACCTATTTGACCATCTTTCACAGGACACACCTCATATTGACGAAAAGCAGGCAAATAAAAGATTTGTTGTTCGGATCGCTTCACTTGTACAGATCGGGGCGCTGCTGGCTTATAATGCTGCATAATTGTGGTTTATAAATGAGTTGTTTTGACTCATTCATGAATCTGAACTGAACAAATTAAATACGTCTATCAGGAGAAAGTCATGGCGTCGATCAACAAGGTTATCATTGTCGGTAATCTCGGCCGCGATCCGGAAAATCGCTATCTGCCAAGTGGTGAACAGGTCACCAGTATCGCTGTAGCCACGACCGATCGGTGGCGTGACAAAGCCTCGGGCGAGCAGAAAGAACAGACCGAATGGCACCGTATTTCCTTCTTCGGCAAACTGGCTGAAATTGCAGGCCAGTACCTGAAAAAGGGTTCGCAGGTCTACATTGAAGGACGCCTGAGAACACGCAAATACACCGACAAGGAAGGCATCGACCGTTACGCGACCGAAATCATCGCCGATACCATGCAAATGCTCGGCAGCCGTCAGGGTGCCGGTGAGCCGCCGGAAGAACGTGGCAGCTATCAGCCGCCATCCCGTCCGGCACAGAACACCCAGCAGCAACGTCCGCAACAGAGCAACCGGCCAGCCGGATTGTCACCGGATATGGATGACGATATTCCGTTCTAGGAATTTTTTCAGATATCTAAAAAGCCCTGTTTTTTACAGGGCTTTTTAATTAAGTTCGAATTATTGTCTAAAAATTTGGACCGTTCAAAGCTATAAAAGTTGTTTAAAAAACAATAACCAATATACTTACTTAGAACTTCTTTGTTCAATTGTTTAGTATGTAAAATTAAAGTAAATCATTGATTTAAATGTCATATTTTAGATATCTTTTAATAGAATATAATCCTAATTGGCGTTAAATAATGACGGAAAACTCACATCCCGGATTTAGAATTTTTGTGCTTGGAGCAGGTTTTTCTCGACCAGCGGGTCTCCCTATCGCATCAGAACTTTATCCTTTGGTGTTTCAATATATTAAAAGACAGTATGGAGAAGATACGAATTTCAGCAGAGATGTAAACGAGTATCTTAATTATTGTTCTGCTTGCGGATATACAGGGCAATCAAAAGAAAATCTAAATCTTGAACAATTTATGTCTTATTTAGATATTGAACATTTTCTTCGTTTTAGAGGAAGTGATACTTGGAGTCAAGAAGGAAATGAGTCGCAATTAATGGTTCGTAAAGCTATAGGTTATGTTATTCATGATCGCACTCCCTCTCCGGATGACATACCAGAAGTTTACTTAAATTTTGCTGAATCTCTTTCAATCCATGATTCGGTATTAACTTTCAACTATGATTTAGTTTTGGAAAATGCACTTGAGAAAGTGGGAAAACCTTTCCGTCGTTATCCTAATCGGTTCAAGTCAATTAATAAACATGGGGGCATACTCGATACAGATACGGAAGAGGTTGTACTGTTGAAACTTCATGGCTCACTAGATTGGTTTGATGATAGACATTATCTTGATATAAAAAATTCGTTAATTCGTGAAAGCAACTCTGAACCTAATACGAATTTATTATTCAATAATTCGGGATATTATGGCCTATATCCTTTAGTAGACGGAATTTTACCTGAAGATGATGCTCTTAAACATATCTTCTGTATGCGTAATATGAATAATTACTATTACAAAACTAGTGATTTCAATACGCCACTGATCCTCTCTCCGTCATACGTTAAATTTGTTTATGCAAAACCAATTCTAAGTTTTTGGAATGGCTTAGGACGAAGCGGTGGTTACAATTTAGGAGTTTCAGTTATCGGTTTTTCTTTACCTGAACACGATGATTATATTCGGATTGCTCTTTATAAAATGTTTGAAAATTATAGTTCTTGGTGGGATACACCAGCAATGGGTAAATATAAAGACTATGTACGTTTTGTTGATTATCGATCAACTTTGGAATTGCAAGATGAGTTAAAAAATCGTTATAGCTTTGTTGATGAAAAGTACTCTAGGTTTTATTATGATGGCTTTGATTTGAAAGCAATTAATTTTCTTTTCAATCAGACGAGAACAGGAAAATAACTCATCTTTAATATTTAACGTTAAAAGTTTTTTTATCTTCAGATAAACTGTTAATAATTTTCCTCCCGCATCCCCAAACCAGTAACGCAAAAATCCCCGTTGCACAAAGAGCCATAGAAAAGCTCCCGGTATATTCCCTGACCGTTCCCAGAATCAGGGTCAGCATGACATTGGCGATGTTGGCGATCATGTTCATGAAACCTGCCGCCGTGGCGACATAAACCGGGGAGACAGTCTGGCCGGTCAGGCTGAAGATGGAGCCGTAGTTGGAACCACCGAACAGCGCCAGTGCGATACCGACGGCCAGTCCGACGTAGACATTCCCGATCAATCCCAGAACGATGTAGCAGATGCCGATCAACATGACGGCTGTGTTGATGATCCAGCTGCGTGTATACCAGCGCAGCAATACGCTGCCATAGGCACGTGCCAGAGTTCCAAGCAATAATACGGCACCGGTTGCCAGACTCCATCCCAATGCCGTGCTTTGGCCGTGCAGGTCGGCCAGTATGGAAGGAAGCCACTGCCCGAGATTATTCAGTGTGCCGTATGAGAGTCCATGAAACATGCCCAGTGTCCAGATCGGTACCGATGTGGCTACGAATTTCAGGGCATTCAAGAGATTGGCAAGGCTGTTGCTGTTGCCTGCGTTGTTTTTCCTGACCGAGGCTGGCAAGAGCAGGGAGAGGGCGATGACGACAAGTGAGAGGGTAGCAGGTATCAGGTATGAAAATCGCCATGCCTCGTTGCCGAGATAGGGTAGTGTCACGAAGGGTAGCATGGTGCCGAGGCTGAAGGCCGCGCCTTGTATACCCTGTGCCTGTGCGATTTTTTCCGGAGGTGCCATCATGGCGGTGACTTTGACGCCGGCAAGGAACAGGACACCGGAACTCAGGCCTCCGAAAAAACGCAGGGCGGTTGCGAGTGCCAGGTTTTCAGGAGCAAGAAAGGGCAGCAGGTTTGAGACAAGTGCGATGATGATGGCGATCAGAAAGCCACGGTAGACGCCGAGTTTGTCGAGGATAAGGCCTGCAGGCAGTTGCACGAGGCTGTGCGACCACAGGAGTCCGGAAAGAAAGAGCGACATTCCGGCATAGCCCACCCCGAAAAGTGCCATGAACTGCGTGCTTAGGGGAGCTACGCTCATGAAAAGATATCCACCCATTGCGCTGATCAGGGCCGGAAACCAGATATAGGAAAACATGTTAGTGATTATTCCTTGTTAATCGGATACGATTTTCATTGGCAAAATCGATGAATTTCATCTTACCCAACAAAGGCTGCCGTTAAAAATATTTTTTTTATCGCAGATTTATATTTTCCGGGTATGAATGCGCGGTTCAGGCAATTTCGGGGAAAAACGTCGTTTTGCACATCTCATTTGTTTTTGCTTCACTACGGGCCTTTTGGAACTGGGATATACTCGAATCTGACCAAACAGACGCGGCCTTGGCGGTGTCTGGTATATTTTTGAACGCGTTTTTTTCGTTTTTGCCGAGTGGAAATTCATTCGGCTATTTATAAAACAATCGGATTGTCAGGATTATGTCGGTTCCGGAACACACACATGAAGCAAAAACACCGGTGGCACTCAGCTGGTGGAATTCGTGCCTGCACTATTCAAGGCGGCACTGGTTTTATGCCGCTTTTCTGGCATTGGCCTCGCTGACAATTCTGATCCTGTTTATTCAAAGCCTGTTTGATGTCGCCAGTAACGGTGTCAGTCTGGCGATGCAATACGCTTTTATCGGTGGTTTGGGCGGTTTTGCCGGAACGGCTCTGGGCGCGGTTCCCGCACTTGTCGTTCGCAAGCTCCCGACAAAAGTGGAAGATACCATGCTCGGTTTTGCAGCCGGGATGATGATGGCAGCCAGTGCCTTTTCGCTTTTGCTGCCGGGGCTGGCGGCCGGAATGGAAATGACGTCAAGCAAGGTGTTCGGCTCCGGTGTAGTCGTTTTCGGGATGGCCTGTGGCGTTATCCTGATGCTTTCGCTGGACAAGTTTACGCCTCATGAACATGAAACAATCGGTTCTTTCGGTCCGGGGAACGAGCGTTTCAACAAGGTCTGGCTGTTCGTTTTCGCCATTTCGCTGCATAACCTGCCGGAAGGCATGGCGATCGGTGTCGGTTTTTCCCATGCGGATATGGCGATCGGTTTGCCACTGACGATTGCCATTATTTTGCAGGATATTCCCGAAGGGCTGGCTGTGGCGCTTGCCTTGCGAAGTGCAGGCGTCAGCCGTTTGCGAGCTGTCCTGATTGCCGCCGCAAGCGGGCTTTTCGAACCATTGGGGGCCTTGCTCGGGGTCAGTCTCTCCAGCGGTATGGCCTTGTCCTATCCGATCGGTCTTGGTTTTGCGGCAGGAGCCATGCTCTTTGTCGTTTCGCATGAGGTGATTCCGGAAACGCACAGAAACGGTCATCAGACCCCTGCGACTGTCGGGCTGATGGTCGGATTTGCCCTGATGATGGTTCTCGATACGACACTTGGCTGAAATTTCATTTGCCTAATTCCGGTTTTTTCAACAAACTGTCATTTTGTACCGGCATAATCGTCCGGTTTCAAATTTGTTTTGTTCGCGGATTACAGGGGAAAGTCTTAATGTTTGCTGCGATAGATCTGGGTTCGAACAGTTTTCGGTTGCATATCGGTGAATATGTAAACGGCAGTATTTGCGTCATCAAAAGCGCACGCGAGCCGAACAGGCTCGCTGCGGGGCTGAACAAAAAGAACGTTCTTTCCGCCGAAGCGTTCCAGAAAGGACTTGACGCATTGAGGCGTCTTCGGGAAATACTGGATGCCTATCCTTTATCCGACGTGAAAGTCGTTGCCACCAACACCCTTCGCATTGCCACCAACGCCTCTGAATTCTTGCAGGATGCCGAAAAGGTGATCGGTTATCCTATCGAAGTCATTTCCGGTGAAGAAGAAGCCCGCCTGATTTATCTCGGCGTGGCGAACGTTCTGGCAAGACCCGAGGAAAGACGGCTTGTCATCGATATCGGTGGGGGATCGACAGAACTGATTTACGGAAAAGGTCAGGAAATCGTCAGGGCGGAATCTTTCAGCGTCGGTACTGTCAGGCAGAGCCTTGCCTTTTTCCATGACGGCATTATCGATGAAGCGTCTTTCGAAGCGGCCATTCTGTCAGCCAGAAGCCAGTTCGAGGATGCGGTCGATTATTACCGTTCCTGTGGCTGGACGGAGGTGTACGGTTCATCCGGCACGATTCGGGCCACAGCAGAAATTCTGGCGATGAACGGGATTGGCGACGGGCGTATGACACTGGAGAATCTCGAGCTTCTGAAAAAGAAATTGATCGAGGCCGGTCATATCAATAAAGCCGGGCTTGACGGAGTCAAGACAGAACGGGCTTCGTCGATTCTGGGCGGTCTGACGATTCTGATCGTGCTGACGAAAGATTTCGGCATCGACGTGATCAAACCGATTGAGGCTGGCCTGAGAATGGGGATCATGTGGGATATTTATCTGCAGGAAACCCAGAAAGACCGCCGTGAAGAAGCGATCCGCGACATGCTCCGGCGCTACGGAGTGGATGAACAGCGCGCCATACGGGTCGCTGATTATGCGCTGGCGATATACAAGCAATTGGGGCCTGAAGCGGATAAATTCCTGAAGCAGTTGTACTGGAGTGCCTTGCTTCATGAGATCGGCATTTTCGTCTCGCCGACCAACTATCACAAGCATGGGGCGTATCTGATCGAAAATGCGGATATGGCCGGTTTTACCGCCCGCGAGCAAAAGCAGATGAGCAAGCTTGTCCTCGGCCAGAAGGGCAACCTGAGAAAATTGAATGGAGTGCTGACCAATTCGGATGCACTAAAAGCGGTTGTCGCGCTGAGACTGGCGGTCATGCTTCAGCATGCAAAGGTGAATTTCAAGGCGGACAAACTGAAAGTCAGGGTCAAAAACCGTATTGAAATGACGGTGCCGAAAGAATGGCTCGATACTTATCCGACACTGCTTTACTGGCTGGAGAAAGAATGCGAGTGGTGGGAAGATGTCGGCATAACCATGACTGTGCGCTCTAGCTGATATTTCACTGGAGGGCTGTTTCGGCCGCCCTGTTCGGATTTTCCTTGATACGGGCCAATCTCACGGCCCGTTCCACGCTCAGTCGGGAAAGCGATACTTCCGGATGTTCTTCGGAGAGGGCTGAAAGCAGAACATCATGTACCGGTGGTTTCAATCGGGCAAGAATGAGTTTTTTGCTTTCCTTTTTCATGTTTTCAAAGAAATCCCTTAATGCCTCGACTGTTGTCGCATCCAGATCGGGTGTCTGTTCCAGACTTAAAATAACGGTATGAATGGGCAGTTTGGAAGAAGAAATGATATCCCTGACCTGTACCAGAATACGGTCTGAATTGGCGAAGAACATGGCCTGATCTGGCCTGACGATCAGGATACCGGAAACGGGCTGGGCTTCGGGAAAAGCGGTCAGACTGACGAAGTCGTGGCTTTGACCCAGTCGTCCCAGAACCGAAACAGTGGACTTCGAGTTCTGGCGCAACATGATCAGAAGGCTGATTGCGATCGCGATCATCAAGCCTTGCAATACACCGAGAACCAGAACGGCCAGAACGGACAGGACGATCAGCGCACGGTCGATTTTCCATGTGAAGTAGAGTCTGAAACTGGACAGGCTCAAGGTCGTTGCCATCGTGAAAATGACAATGGCAGCGAGAACGGGCTGGGGTATCCATTCAATATAGGGAAGCACCGTCAGGATAATCAAAAAGGTGATGATCATGGCGGCGATGCCGGCGATCCGTGTGCGGGCGCCATAGGCTTCATTGGCCGCTGTCGCTGAATAACCGGCTCCTACCGGCATCCCCTGAAAAAGACCGGAAACGATGTTTGAAATACCGAGCGCGAACAAGTCACGGTTTGGATAAATCGTGTCGTGGTGTTTGATGGCAAAACTGCGGATTGAACCATAAGATTCTGCGTAAAGAATGAATACCAGAGCAACGCCGATTTCAAACAGCTGGACCCAGTCGGAATAGGGAAGGTCGGGAATCGTCGGATTGTTGAGGTTGAGCTGGATCAGGCCGACGTTAGGGATATCCATTGAAGGCAAATCGAACCATTTGCTCGCGAGGATACCGAGAATGATGACCAGCGTGCCGCTTGGGAAATTCTTGTATTTTCCGTTTTTTATCCGTCGCAGCCATTCTCCCAGCGACAGAAATATCAGGGCAAGCACGGTTGTGACGAGACAGCCGATATTCCACAGATTGGCCTGTTTGAGAATGTCGACCATGAAAGCGAAGAGATTGCTTTTGTAGGAATGGATATTCAAAACAGTCGTCAGCTGCTTGATGATAATGACGATGGCCAGCCCGAAGGTGAAGCCGCGCAAAACCGGTTTTGCAATGAAATCGGTGACGTTCCCCATGCGGGTCAGGGCGGCAATAATGAAAATCAGGCCGGTCATGGCGACAAGGCCCGAGGCAAGCATCAATCGGTAACCGGGATTGTCCCCGCCCAGAGACAGGGTCGCTGCAGCCAGGACGACAGCTGACGACGATGTGGGAGAAACGAGGGCAAAGCGGCTGGAACCAAAAATACCGTAACAGAGCAGCCCGGCAAACAGGCCGATGATACCGGCCTGTGCAGGCAGGTTGCCGATACTGGAGTATGCAAGTGCCTGTGGCAGGAGCAATCCGGCAATGGACAGGCCGGCAATGATGTCCTGCCAGTTCAGAAAACCGACATATTTGCTTTTCAGCTTTTCGATATCGTCTATCGGCAGATTCATATAGGGTTTTGACCGCTTCTCGTAGGCATACACGTTAATTGAATTCGAACAGGTTTACCGCCTGTTGAAAACATCAATCTCAGCAGATAACCGGCAAACAACGGTATTGTATACAGAATTGCGAACCCGGTATTGGGTATCCTTAAATAAGGATAAAACCGGGTCGCTTCAGGAAGTGAATAATGCTATGGATGGAAGGTTTTTTTCTGCCGGATATCAATGAATCAGACATTCTCCGTGTCAACGGCTTCCTCTGCCTGTCCCTCGGATTCATCTTCTGTTTCAGATGGATGTGTCTGAACAACTTCGAGTGTTTTTTCTTCAGACGTTACGATTGGCGAGATTTCGACAAGAGGCATTTCTGTCATGACTTCTGTGGCCTGTGGGGTATCGTCAAGAACATCGATTGAGGACGACAGTGATTCCGGAGCCGGTTTCACGTCTTCAATCAATTCCTTTTGCAATGCGGCATCGTAGGTTTTCGCAAGACATTGCTGGGCACCGAATGCCGACTGTTTTTTGCGAATTTTACGCCGTTTATAGCTTCCATTCGGCTGCAGTTCCCAGGAATTCGTATTGTCTTTAAGATAGTATTTGAGACCTTCTTCTATAACCCGTTTTTTCAGCGCCGGGTCAAGAACCGGGCAGGCAACTTCAATCCGTCTGAACAGATTACGGGCCATCCAGTCCGCACTGGAAATGTACAGATCGTGTTTCAGGTCGTTCCTGAAATAATAGATGCGTTCGTGCTCGAGGAAGCGGCCGATAATGGAACGGACACGGATATTTTCCGACAGGCCGGGGACACCTGGACGCAAGGCGCAGGCGCCACGCACGATCAGCTCGATTTTGACCCCGGAGGAAGACGCCAGATAGAGTGCACGAATAACGGATTCGTCGATCAGTGAATTCATTTTTGCGACGATTCTTGCGGGACGGCCCGCACGGGCGATGCGGATTTCATTCAGAATCGCGCGGATCAGATTCCTGTGCAGGGTAAACGGAGCCAACCACAAATGTTCCAGTTTTTTCGGTTTCGTCAGGCTCGTCAAATGCATGAAGACTTCACTGACCTCATTGGTAATCTGGGGATGTGCGGTCAGGATGCCGAAATCGGTATAGATCTTGGTCGTGGCCGGATGGTAATTGCCTGTGCCAAGGTGGGCGTAATTCCGGAATGCGCCGTTTTCGCGGCGGATGACCAGTGCCAGCTTGGCGTGTGTTTTCAGTCCCATTACGCCATAAACCACCTGTGCACCAGCCTGTTCTAGCTGCTGTGCCCAGTCGATATTCTGTTCCTCGTCGAAACGGGCTTTCAGCTCGACGATGACGACGACTTCCTTGCCCTTGTTCGCGGCGTCCATCAGGGCTTCTATCAGGGCTGAAGTCACCCCTGCACGATAGATCGTCTGTTTGATTACAACGACATCCGGGTCTTCGGCAGCTGCACGGACGAAATCGACAACGGTCTGGAACGACTGGAAAGGATGGTGGAGAAGAATATCCCTTTTCTTCAGGGCATCGAAAAGACACACGTCGTTTTGCGCGTCGGAAGCGATTGAAGCCTGATATGGCGGGAAATACATCGACGGCGTTTTGACGAAATTGAAGATTTCGGAAAGGCGTACCATATTGACGGGGCCATTGACACGGTACATGTGGCTCTCATCCAGATTGAATTCATTCAACAGGAATCGGGCCAGATCGTCAGGGCAGTTTTTGGCGATTTCAAGCCGCACAGCCGATCCGAAATGACGGTTTTGCAGGCTGACCTGCAAGGCTTCACGGAGATTTTTGACTTCTTCTTCATCGACCCATAAATCGCTGTCACGGGTAACGCGAAATTGTGAGTAGGCGATCACTTCGCGTTCAGGGAAGAGATCGGATATATGGGCATGGATAATCGAGGTCAGCAGGCAGAATGTATAGCCGTCTTCTGACAATTCATCCGGCAATTTGATCACTCTTGGCAAAACACGGGGTGCCTTGACGATGGCGATGGCACTTCCCCGTCCGAAGGCATCCTTGCCAGCGAGGGAAATAATAAAATTCAGGCTTTTGTTCGCGACCTGCGGGAAAGGATGCGCCGGGTCCAGAACAATAGGCGTCAACAATGGACGGATCTGGCTTTCGAAATACGATTTGACCCATGCGCGTTGCGCTTCAGTCCGGTTATTGTGGCTGACTATATGAATGCCGTTTTTTGCCAGTCTGGGCAGGATCTTGCGGTTCAGAATGGCATACTGGTAATCGACCAGCGTATGACACTGGACATTTATTTTGTTCAGCAAGCTGTTGGCGCTGACGGAAACAGGGCTGTCCGACGTCTGGCGCGCATGCAGGCTTGAAACACGGATCTCGAAAAATTCGTCCAGATTGCTGCTGCCGATACACAGATATCGTAACCTTTCCAGCAAGGGAAGGCTTTCATCTTCGGCCTGTGCCACGACTCTGCGGTTGAATTCCAGCAGGGAAAGGTCGCGGTTCAGATACAGGTTCGGTTCAAGGGAACCTGTTGGCAGATTCTGAATGGGTTTTGTCACCGGTGATGCACTTTGAGAAGGCACGGAATATCCTGATCTTGGTCGCTATTCTTTTATGATAACAAAAAAATATGACGGAATTATGACGAAAGTCGGTTTGAGGAGTATGAATTGAGGTAAAGGGCGTTTTAATTTTTTTCAAGTGAGCGATTGAATGCCATTTTCAATAAAAAAGGCATCTGCGAGAAACAGATGCCATAAATGGAGGAAAAGATAAAGAAGGACTAATTTACTGCCAACCGGGTCTTGGTCGACCCCGGTTTTTTGGGAAGTTTCAATTCCAGCACACCATCTCTGTACATGGCTTCGGCTCTGGATTCATCCACTTCCTGCGCCAGCGCAAAGCTTCGCGATTGCATGCCGTAGTAGCGTTCGTTACGCACGGTCTTGCCGTTTTCTTCCCTGTTTTCTTCTTTTTTCAGCTCGTACTCGATCGTAACGAAATTGCCTTCAACCGTTACCTTGATGTCTTCTTTTGAAACGCCGGGAGCATCGGCCTTGACAACGTAAGCGTCGTCCGTTTCGGAAACGTCGATTTTGATACGTGGTTCCGGTTCCCAGCTGCTCCATGGAGCGCTCAACCGGAAGTTATTGAAGAAGTCATCCATATTGCGCATGGGCTCAAAGCGTGAAATTTCATTGAACGGATGGATATTTGGAAGATTGTTTGCCATGGGTATCTCCTGACTGTCTGGGGCCTGTCACATTTGAAGGTCAATTCATACAAGGACGCATTCCTTTGTATAAAAGATAACGTGTCTGACTTCAGGGTTTTTGACAGGGCTCAAAAATACAAATGTGAAAAAGCAAAAGAAAACGAGAGTTTTCTGTAAAAAACAGGGACAAAGTTGTTGCAAAATTCTAATCAGGCATTTAGTATTGGGGACATAGTTATCGAAAACAGCTTCTTTCATGCATCGGGAGAATTTAATGGCACGTACCGCCCGACTGGTTTTGCCAGGTCAGCCGCATCATGTATATCAGCAGGGAAATAACAGACAAACCGTATTTTTCGACAAGGAAGATTTCGATATATTTTTGAGCTGGTTGAAAGAATCGTCCCGACAGTTCAAAATCGATATTCATGCCTATACCCTTTTGCATAATGCGTTTCATCTGTTGGTGACGCCAACGGACGGGATCGGGCTGGCCCGCATGATGCAATGGGTCGGACGTTATTATGTGCCTTATTTCAACAAGAAATACAAGCGTTCAGGAACGCTTTGGGAAGGGCGTTTCAGGACATCGCTCGTCGATGCAGACAATTGTTTGCTTGAATGCAGCCGCTATATCGAACAAAAACCGGTGCTGGATGGAATGGTTGCCAGACCGGAAGAATATGAATGGTCAAGTTACGCCCATCATGCAGGCATCAAACCTGATCCGGTCATCCGGGACCATGCCGTTTACTGGAATCTCGGGAATACACCTTTTGCAAGAGAACTCGCCTACAAGGAATTTTTCAACCGTTTCGATCATTGGGAGAGTGAAAAACTGGACCGGATTTTGATGTCTGGATGGCCGTTGGGGTCAGAAAAATTCAAAAAACAGCTGGAAATTCAAACCGAACGCCAGTTCCGAATGGGGAAACGCGGGCGCCCGCAAAAAAACAATCCAAATTCATAGTAATTTTCTGATAATTTTTTGTTAATTCGTTGTTATTTAATGATGTTTACTATGTCCCTATTATATATTATGGTTTTTCTGAGTTACATTTAAATAACTCTGACCCTTTTTATTTTTGTTGTCATCATTAAAAAAGCGGTTTATTCTTTTTGCACAAGTTAATGAAATACATTGCAAAAAGAGGTCATTATGTGTGCGCAGGGTTTATACCGCTCCTCATTTGAACACGATGCCTGCGGCGTCGGGTTCGTCGCCCATATCAAAGGGGTCAAGAGCCATTCGATAGTCGAACAGGGACTCCTTATCCTGAAAAATCTCGATCATCGCGGTGCCGTCGGTGCCGACAAGATGATGGGGGATGGGGCAGGTATTCTGATCCAGATACCTGACCAGTATTTTCGCGAGGAAATGGCAAAGCAGGGTATCAGCCTGCCTCCTCCGGGCGAGTACGGTGTCGGCATGATTTTTTTGCCGAAAGAACACGCTTCCCGTCTGGCCTGTGAAAAAGAAATCGAACGCGCCGTGCGTGCTGAAAAGCAGGTGGTTCTCGGCTGGCGCGACGTTCCGGTCAATACGGAACTGTTGATGTCGGAAAAGGCGAGGGAAAAGGAGCCGGTCATTCGCCAGATTTTCATCGGACGAGGCCCTGACATCATGGTGACCGATGCGCTGGAAAGAAAGTTATTTGTCATCCGCAAGGCAGCAGGCCATGCGATTCAGGCGCTTGATCTGAAGCATTGCAAGGAATTTTTCGTGCCGTCCATGTCGGCCAGAACGATCGTATACAAAGGTCTTTTGCTGGCCGATCAGGTACAGGGCTATTATCTCGATTTGCAGGATGAACGTTGCGTGTCGGCGCTCGCACTTGTGCACCAGCGCTTTTCCACGAATACGTTTCCGGAGTGGCCACTCGCTCACCCGTACCGTCTGATTGCGCATAATGGCGAGATCAATACGGTCAAGGGAAACTTCAACTGGTTCCGTGCACGTGAGGGGCTGATGAATTCGGCCGTTCTGGGCGATGACCTGCAAAAACTGTATCCGCTCATGTATGAAGACCAGTCGGATACGGCGTGTTTCGACAATGCACTCGAATTGCTCGTCATGTCCGGTTATCCGCTGGCGCACGCCATGATGATGATGATTCCGGAGGCCTGGGAAAACCACAAGTTGATGGAAGACAACCGGCGTGCCTTTTATGAATACCATGCCGCCATGATGGAACCGTGGGATGGTCCTGCAGCGATTGCCTTTACAGACGGCCGCCAGATTGGGGGCTTGCTCGACAGGAATGGTTTGCGTCCGGCCCGTTATGTCGTCACCGATGACGATCTGGTCGTCATGGCTTCGGAAACGGGCGTATTGCCGATTCCGGAATCGCACATCATCAAGAAATGGCGCTTGCAGCCCGGCAAGATGTTTTTGATCGATCTGGATGCCGGGCGCATCATCGACGACAGCGAAATCAAGAGCATATACGCCAACGCACGGCCATATCGTGCATGGATCAATTCGGTCTGTATCCGTTTGCATGAGTTGAAAGAACACGCTCATGACCTGTTCCAGTCTTCCGTTCCATTGATGGATCGGCAGCAGGCTTTCGGTTTTACGCAGGAAGACCTGAAAATGCTTTTGCCTCCTATGGCACTGAACGGGGAAGAGGCGATCGGCTCGATGGGTAACGATGCCCCTCTGGCAGTCTTGTCGCACCATTCAAAACCCTTGTATAACTATTTCCGCCAGTCTTTTGCACAGGTGACGAACCCGCCGGTCGATCCGATCCGGGAAGAAATCATCATGTCTTTGCTGTCGTATATCGGGCCGAAGCCGAACCTGCTGGATACGAATAACGTGAATCCACCGATGCGGCTGGAAGTGACACAGCCGATTCTGGGATTTGCCGAAATGGCGAGTATCCGGAATATCGACGCCTATACAAACGGCAAATTCCGTTCGTATGAGCTGAATGTCTGTTATCCGGTTGCGTGGGGGAAAATCGGTATCGAAGCCCATCTGGCTTCCCTGTGTGCGGAAGCGGTCGATGCCGTGAAATCCGGCCATAATATCCTGATTGTTTCCGATCGCCTGATCGGGCCGGACAAGCTTGCCATCCCCGCGCTTCTGGCAACATCGGCCATTCATCAGGATCTTGTCTCGAAAGGATTGCGTGCTTCTACCGGTCTGGTCGTTGAAACCGGTTCGGCAAAGGAAACGCATCATTTCGCCCTGCTGGCAGGATATGGTGCCGAAGCGGTTCATCCTTATCTGGCCCTTGAAACCGTTTCAGAACTTGCGCCAAAACTGTCGGCCGAGCTGACACCGGAAAAAGCGCAGGCCAATTTCATCAAGGCGATCAATAAGGGCCTGATGAAGATTATGTCGAAAATGGGGATCGCGACATACCGGTCTTATTGCGGGGCACAGATTTTCGAGGCAGTTGGCCTCTCCAGTGCACTGGTCGACAAATATTTCAAGGGTACCGTTTCCAGTGTCGAGGGGATTGGCGTTTTTGAAGTCGCTGAAGAATCATTGCGCTTGCATCAGGAAGCGTTTGGCCGCCATCAGCAGCCGGTGCGTTTTCTGGACGTCGGCGGTGAATACGCTTTCCGTCATCAGGGCGAAGAGCATATGTTCACACCGGATGCGATTGCCAAATTGCAGCATTCGACGAAAGCGAACAATTATGCGACGTACAAGGAGTATGCCCAGATCATCAATGACCAGTCACGTCGCCAGATGACCTTGCGAGGTTTGTTCGAATTCAGGATCGATCCGGTGCATGCCATTGCAATCGATGAAGTCGAACCGGCAAAGGAAATCGTCAGACGATTCGCGACAGGTGCCATGTCGCTTGGGTCGATCAGTACGGAAGCGCACACTTCGCTTGCAATCGCGATGAACCGGATCGGCGGCAAATCCAATACCGGTGAAGGAGGGGAAGACCCGAGGCGGTATGAAAATGAACTGGCCGGTATTCCGATCAGAAACGGTGAAACACTGTCGTCGATTCTGGGAAAGGATCGGGTCGTTTCCGACATTGAATTGCAGGAAGGCGATTCCCTGCGTTCGAAAATCAAACAGGTCGCGTCAGGACGTTTCGGTGTGACGGCAGAATACCTGAATTCGGCCGACGAAATCCAGATCAAGATGGCGCAGGGAGCCAAGCCGGGTGAAGGCGGCCAGTTGCCGGGTGAAAAAGTCTCGGAATATATCGCCAGCATGCGGTTTTCCGTTCCGGGCGTCGGCCTGATTTCGCCTCCGCCCCATCATGATATTTACTCGATCGAGGATCTGGCACAGCTGATTCATGACCTGAAAAACGTCAATCCGCGCGCGACGATTTCGGTCAAGCTGGTTTCCGAAGTCGGCGTCGGTACGATTGCGGCAGGTGTTGCCAAGGCGAAGGCGGATCACATCGTGATTTCAGGTCATGACGGCGGTACAGGTGCGTCGCCTCTGTCGTCGATCAAGCATACCGGTTCCCCCTGGGAAATCGGGCTCGCGGAAGCGCAACAGACGCTGGTGCTGAACAATTTGCGCGGCCGGGTTCGCATTCAGGCCGACGGCCAGATGAAAACCGGACGTGATGTCGTGATCGCCGCTATTTTAGGTGCCGATGAAGTCGGTTTTGCGACAGCTCCGCTGGTCACACAGGGATGCATCATGATGCGCAAATGCCATCTGAATACCTGTCCGGTCGGGGTGGCGACACAAGACCCGGAATTGAGAAAGAAATTTTCCGGCAAGCCGGAATATATCGTCAATTATCTTTTCTTCGTCGCAGAAGAAATGCGACAGATCATGGCACAGCTCGGCATCCGGAAATACGAAGACCTGATCGGTCGTGTCGATTTGCTGGAGAAAGCAAAAGCCATTTCCAACTGGAAAGAATCCGGTCTTGATTTCAGCCGTCTCTTTTACGATCCGGTCGTCGATGAAAGCGTACACAAACGGCATTGTGAAACACAGGATCACGGACTTGAAAAATCGATCGACAACCGTCTGATTGCCCAGTCGGCGATTGCACTGGAAAACGGGGAAAAGATTTCCTTCATTTATCCGATCAAAAACGCCAACCGCAGTGTCGGTGCGATGCTCTCCGGTGAAGTCGCCAGACGGTTTGGTCATGATGGGTTGCCTGACGACACGATCCATGTCCAGTTGCAGGGTACGGCCGGGCAATCAGTCGGTGCTTTCCTGTCTCACGGCATCACGCTGGATCTGGTCGGTGAAGCGAATGACTATGTCGGAAAAGGCTTGTCGGGTGGTCGCATCATTATCCGGCCACATGCCCAGTTCCGTGGCGAGCCGAATAAAAACATGATTGCCGGAAACACGGTTTTATATGGCGCCATTTCCGGCGAAGCCTACATTTACGGTATTGCCGGTGAACGATTTGCCGTCCGCAATTCGGGTTCGCTGGCGGTGGTCGAAGGCTGTGGCGATCACGGTTGTGAATACATGACGGGTGGAACGGTCGTTGTGCTTGGGGAAACCGGGCGCAATTTTGCAGCGGGCATGTCCGGAGGTATCGCCTATGTTTACGATCCGGACAAAACCTTCAGGCGCAAATGCAATCTGTCTATGGTTACACTGGAACCGCTGCTCTCCTGCTTCGATCAGGAAGCCGGTATCGACAAGGCCATCTGGCATCGTCTTGGCCTGAATGGAGAGGCACAGACGGATGAAGCGATTCTGAAACAGCTGATCGAAAACCATTTCACGCATACCGGCAGCATGACGGCGCGGCATTTGCTGGAAAACTGGTCGAATTGCCGTGAGAATTTCGTCAAGGTTTTCCCGATGGAATACAAGCGTGCCCTGAAGGAATTGTATTCGGAGAAAAATGAAAGAACGGATGTGGCGGCAGCCTGAATCGGGCATGGTCGGGAAAAAGCGGATTGAGGTGAAAAAATGGGAAAAGTAACTGGGTTCATGGAATTTGGCCGTATCGAGGAAACGCATCTGGCGCCTGGTCAGCGGGTTAAAAATTATCGGGAATTCACGATGACGCTGGTAGATGATCAGGCGCGTGAACAGGGGGCACGCTGTATGGATTGCGGGATTCCTTTCTGTAACAACGCATGCCCGATACATAACCTGATTCCGGACTGGAACGATCTGGTTTATCGGGGCGAGTATAAATTGGCACTCGACAAATTACAGGCGACAAACAATTTTCCGGAATTTACGGGCAGGATTTGCCCTGCGCCGTGCGAACCGGCCTGTTGTCTGGGCGTGATCAGTGAACCGGTCGGTATCCGTTCCATCGAACGTTTCATCATTGAAAAAGGCTGGGAAGAAGGCTGGGTTGTGCCTCATCCTGCAAAGGTAAAGTCTGGCAAAAAAGTGGCGATTGTCGGTTCCGGTCCGGCCGGGTTGTCGGCGGCACAACAACTCGTGCGTGCCGGACATGATGTCGTTGTTTTCGAAAAGAACGACAAAATCGGTGGCTTGCTGCGGTACGGCATTCCGGATTTCAAGCTGGAAAAACAGATTGTCGATCGCAGGCTGGAGCAGATGAAAGCGGAAGGAGTCGTTTTCCGCACGGGTGTTCTGGTCGGCAAGGCGTTACCGTCCCAAATCCAGAATATGGCGACTGAAGTCATTGATCCACAAACGCTTGAAAAAGAATTCGATGCCGTCATTTTGGCGTGTGGTGCGGAACAGCCAAGAACGCTGGATGTGCCCGGCGCGGATTTGCAGGGTGTCCATTATGCGATGGAATTTTTATGTGCACAGAACCGCAAGGATGCGGGAGAGAGGGGAAAGAACCGTCTATCCGCAGAAGGCAAACGGGTCGTCATCATTGGCGGTGGCGATACAGGTTCGGATTGTGTCGGGATTGCAAACCGTCAGGGTGCAGCAAGCATTTTACAAATCGATCGCAATACGAAATTGCCTGAAACCATCGACAAGTCGCTGGTCTGGCCTTACTGGCCGAAACAGTTCACGATTTCCTCTTCGCAGGAAGAAGGTTGCGAACGGGACTTCAGGATTCAGACGAAACGAATAGAAGGAAAACGCGGCAAGGTCGAGAAAATCATTGCCTGCCGGGTCAATTCGGTTGGTGGCCGTTATATGGATGAACCGGGCAGCGAGTTTTCCATAGAAGCGGATATGGTATTGCTGGCAATGGGATTTGCCGGGCCAGCCAAAGAGGTGCTTGATGCATTCGGTGTCCAAAGGGATATGGCCGGTAATGTCATGGCGGCAGCAGAGGGGGAAAAACGTTTTCAGACCTCGGTCGAAAAAGTGTTTGCGGCTGGAGACACCCGTCGTGGCCAGTCGCTGGTTGTCTGGGCATTGCACGAAGGCAGGGAATGCGCGGCAGCGGTCGATCGTTTTTTGACGGAACGGGCGAATTAACAATCTGATACAAAAATCGCATCCAATGTCGTCAATTATTGATGGCGGTCTGTTATATTGTGTCCGTTAAGGTAGTATCATTGCTGGCAATTAAATAATGGTGCCATTGTGTCCGGCATCCGTTAAAATATTTCTTTTAATATTCAATTCATATCATTATGAAAATCCAGGGCAGCATAGTTGCACTAGTCACTCCAATGAATGCCGATGGCAGCGTCGATCTCGACAGCATGCGTCGCCTGATGGACTGGCAGATTGCAGAAGGTACGGACGCTTTCGTTATTGTCGGAACGACGGGCGAATCGCCTACGGTCAATGTAGATGAACACGCCGAACTGATTCGGGTCGCGGTTGAGCATTCCGGCAAACGGGTGCCGATTATCGCCGGAGCCGGTGGCAATTCGACGGCTGAAGCCATTGTCCTGACCCGTTATTCCAAAATGGCTGGCGCAGATGCGACCTTGCAGGTTGTCCCTTACTACAACAAGCCGACCCAGGAAGGCATGTACCAGCATTTCAAGAGTATTGCCGAAGCAGTCGATTTGCCGGTCGTACTCTATAACGTTCCGGGCAGAACGGTTGCCGACATGTCCAACGAGACAATCGTGAGATTGTCGAAAGTGAAAAACATCATTGGTGTCAAGGATGCAACAGGCAATATTGCCCGTGGCATCGATCTGCTGCGCCAGGTACCGGATGATTTCTCCGTTTTTTCCGGGGACGACTCTACGGCAATGGCGCTCATGTTGTGCGGCGCCAAAGGCAATATTTCGGTTGTCGCCAATGTCGCTCCGAAAAACATGCATCTGATGTGTGCTGCGGCAATCAAGGGCGATATCGCAACCGCTCGCAAGCTGAACAATCTGATGCTCCCATTGAGCCAGCAATTGTTTGTCGAACCCAATCCGATTCCTGTCAAATGGGCAATGATGGAAATGGGTATCATTCCTTCCGGAATCCGGTTGCCGCTCGTGACACTTTCCGATATGTATCAGGATGGCGTTCGCAAGGCGTTGAAGGAAAGTGGCGTGCTCGCCTGATTTCAGGCAGCCAAATACATTGTAATGGATCAGGTTTCCAAATCTAACGGATGACGGGAAGTTAAGACTTATGGTTTTGAACAAAAAAGTTGGTTCTCTTTTACTGGGATCGTTGACAGTCATAAGCTTGACGTCCTGTAGTGCATTCGACACCCTTATGGAAGCGGATCGCATCGATTACAAAAGCGAAACGCCGAAGACTCCGGGCCAGAGACTGGAAATTCCGCCGGATCTCACCCAGATGCAGAGAGACAACCGGTATTCAATTCCTGAAACATCTTCTTCGGGAGTGGTAACAGCTTCGGGTTATAACCAGAAACAGCTGGAAGCGAGACCGGCTTTGGCAGGCACCCCGGGTGTCGTCGCGCCGAAAGAGGCAACCGACATTCGCATTGAAAAACACGGTAGCCAGCGCTGGCTGGTCGTCAATCGGTCTCCTGAAGTGTTATGGCCTGAAATCAAGGAATTCTGGCAGGATAATGGTTTCCTGATTAATGTGGATTCTCCCGATACAGGGATTATGGAAACGGACTGGGCAGAGAATCGTGCCAAGATCCCGCAGGATTTCATCCGCCGGACGTTGGGCAAGGTACTTGATTCGCTCTATTCCACCGGTGAACGCGATAAATTCAGAACCCGTCTGGAACGAAATGCTGACGGCACGACCGAAATTTATATCAGCCATCGTGGTGCACAGGAAGAACTTGTTGGCGTGAATCAGGATTCGACAGTATGGACAGCCCGTCCCTCCGATCCTGAACTGGAAGCGGAATTCCTGTCCCGTCTGATGGTTCAGTTAAGCGATATCAATCAGAAAGAAAAGGTCAAGGCCAAGGCGCTTGCGGAAAGCAAGACTGTCGTGCTGGCTCCAAAAGCCACTCTGGTCAAGGAAAGTGATATTTCCAAGGTCGAGGTTCATGAACCTTTCGACCGTGTATGGCGGCGTGTCGGTCTGGCTCTGGATCGTGTCGGCTTCACTGTTGAAGACCGCGATCGTTCGAAGGGGCTGTATTACGTCCGTTACGTCGATCAGGACAAGGATGCCAAGAATACTCCTGAAAAACAAAAAGGCTTTTTCGAGAAAATGTTTACTTTCTCTGAAAACGAAAAAGTTGCCCAGCGTTTCCAGATCGCTGTCAGGGAATTTGACGGCAAGTGCGATATCGTTGTCCTGACTGACAAGGGCCAGCCGGAAACGACATCGACAGGCAAGAAGATTATGAACCTGCTATATGAGCAATTGCGCTAAAACTTTTTTGAGTGACGATCCGGTTTGAGGTTTACAAGTCTGGGGAGTGGCAGCAAGGGTAATTCCCTGCTGGTGTCGACTGAAGATGGACTGACATCCACGACCGTTATGGTGGATTGCGGTTTCGGGATACGCGAAATGACGCGGCGGCTCAATCGGGCCGGTTGCGAACCGGCCGATCTGTCTGCCATTATCGTGACTCACGAGCATAGCGATCATGCAGGAAGTGCCCTGACTCTGGCAAAACGATACCAGATCCCTCTCTGGATGAGTTATGGCACTTTTCAATCGCTTGGAAAAGATTTTTCCGGGGTCGAACTCAATTTTTGCCGGGATGGCGATTCTTTTTCCGTGAATGACTTTCAGGTCAATGCATTCACAGTCTCTCACGATGCACGTGAACCCCTCCAGTTTTCCATTGACGACGGACATGCCAAATTCGGGATGCTGACCGATACGGGGCAGGTAACGCCACATATTTCAAATGCTCTGGCTCGGTGCGATGCGCTCATGATTGAATGCAACTACGACGAGCAAATGCTGGAGAAATCGGTTTACCCTTATTACCTGAAAAAACGGATCAGCAGTATTTACGGTCATTTATCCAATGATTGCGCAGCCGGTTTTTTGAGTGAACATGGTTTGTCACGTCTGAAAACCATTATAGGAGCGCATTTAAGCCAGAATAACAATTTGCCTGAACTGGCAAAAACGGCAATCGATGCTGTTGTCGGTAAAAATGCAATAGAAGTGGTGATTGCTACACAGGAAGAAGGGTTCGGCTGGAAGAAGCTGACCGGAATGTGACCTTATCGTCAGCAGCAAGGGTTTTGGGAAACAAAAAAGCCGATCCGGAGATCGGCTTTTTTTGCGAAGCAAGAATTATTTCTTGGCAGCGTCTTTAGCAGCAGCAGCGGCGTCTTTAGCAGCGCCAGCAGCGTCTTTAGCAGCACCAGCTGCATCTTTAGCAGCGGTAGCTGCGTCTTTAGCTGCAGGAGCGGCAGCGTCTTTAGCAGCTGGAGCAGCAGCGTCTTTAGCTGGAGCAGCAGGAGCAGCAGCTGGAGTTGCTTCAGCAGGTTTTTTATCAGCTGGTTTTTCGCCAACTTTACATGCGGTCAGAGCCAGAGCCATCAGGCCAACGAGCAATAAAGACTTTTTCATTTGTAATCCTTAATTAAATATAGGTTATTACCGGTAATTAAAATACTACATGAATAGAGTGTTATCGAAAACTTGTGTTACGCAACGACAACTCTCTAATAGCGCAGATTATAGCCACTTTTTCCGGATGTAGTCGCTGCTTTTTGATGTTTTTGCATCTGTTTTGCAATCTCGCAACAGGTTTTGACCTATGTTCAAATGGTTTAGGCTGGCTCAAACAAAAGATTGAGAAATATCATAATTGAATTTCATGCCCGCAAGTTGCTCTAAAATAATGGTTTCGCGGTTTTTATATTTAGAAAACAGGTATTTAATGCTTTTTTTATGTGAAGAAATTATATAAAAAGCAGCTGCTTTTTTATAAAAAATGGAGTTTTGTTTCTGTCGAGAAATAAAGGGAATCGGTGAAATAATTAATTAATGATTAACAGGAAATTAAAAGTGCCGCTGAAAATCCTGTTTTCCGGTTTAAAAAAGTAAATCATTTGTGCAAGTTGATGTTATATACATGCAGGCTTGCGTTTAAAAACTCGTGAAGCAGGTATAATTTTTCATCTGCATAACAAGGCCATCAGGAGAAAGTATGAAAATTGCCAAAAATACAGTAGTGACCGTTCACTACAAATTGTCTGATGCACAAAACAATATGCTTGAAGACGGGCAGGAACCGATTGTTTATCTCCATGGTGGATACGACGATACCTTGCCTGCACTTGAGAAAGCGCTTGATGGTCAGGATATCGGTTACAAGACAATGATTCAGGTGGAACCTGAAGATGCGTTCGGGGAATACGATTCGGCGCTTTTGAAAATTGAACAAAGAGAGCTTTTTCCCGAAGCCCTTGAAATCGGGATGCAGTTTGAAGGTATACCAGATAATGCCGATCCTGCTGATGAACCTGCCATTTATGTTGTGACGGATATAGCTGACGGGAAGGTCATACTTGACGGTAACCATCCTTTGGCGGGCATCGCCTTGCGTTTCGAACTGACGGTGACAGACGTTCGTGCAGCAACAGAGAAAGAGATCGAACAGGGCCATGTCAATGACATAGACGATCAGGATGACGATGAGAGCGGGAACGACCATTTCAGAAGCATCGTTTTGCATTGACCTAAGTCATTGTTTCATTTCCATGATTGACCAGTATTGGCTGGTCACGCTAAAATATCAGATTGCTTGAATTCTGGGAGCAGCATGCGACGTAAACTGATTGTCGGAAACTGGAAAATGAATGGCAGCCTGGCCATGAATGCCGAATTGTTAAGCGGCATCAGGGAAGGGCTGGCTGGTATTGACTGTGATCTGGCGATCTGTGTTCCGTTTCCGTATCTTCCCCAATGTCAGGCAGCTCTTGAAGGAACCGATGTCGCTCTGGGAGCACAGGACGTTTCCGCTCATGCGGTAGGCGCGTACACAGGCCAGATTTCAACGCGAATGTTGCTGGACTTCGGCTGCAAGTATGTCATTGTCGGTCATTCGGAACGGCGCGAATACTGCAATGAGTCTGATGAACTGGTTGCCAACAAGGTTCAGCGGGCCCTGGCTGGTGGCCTGACTCCGATCGTCTGTGTCGGGGAGTCACTCTATGACAAGGAAGAAGGACGGACTGCCGAAGTGGTCGGGAGACAGATCAATACAGTGCTGTCAGTCCTTGAAGAAAGAGAAGTTTGCGATATCGTTGTGGCTTATGAACCGGTTTGGGCGATTGGAACCGGTAAAACGCCTTCTCCCCTCGCCGTGGAGGAAGTACATGCCATGTTGCGGGAACAAATGATACGCAAGAACCCGGATGCGATAGAATGTGTCCGGATTTTGTATGGCGGCAGTATGAAACCGGGTAATGCCGAAGAATTGTTGCACATGCCTGATATTGATGGCGGACTGATCGGCGGGGCTGCTTTGAAAGCTTCCGATTTTCTGGCTATCGCACGTCAGGCATCCAAGTTGGGCTAACCAGTTATTAAAGGAAAAGCAGGAAAATGCTGTATAACATTATTATTATCATTCAGGTCATTTCGGCTCTGGCCATTATCGCCTTGGTCTTGATGCAGCAAGGCAAGGGCGCTGATATGGGCGCAGCTTTCGGCGCAGGTTCATCCGGTAGTGGAAGTCTTTTCGGCGCTTCAGGTTCTTCCAATTTTCTGTCCAAATCGACAGCTATTGCGGCGGTTATTTTCTTTGTCTCGACTCTTGTGATGGCATATATCGGAAATAGCCGTGCACCGACCCAGAGTGGTATTATCGAAAAATTGCAGTCTGCACCGGTTGCGCCTGTGGAACAGCCGAAGGCACCGGAACCATCGATGAGCAAGGACGCTTCCGGCGCTGCTGCCATTCCTGGAGCAACCCAGTCAATGGAACAGGGTAAAAATACATCAAAATAAAAAATATACCGTTTCCGATCTCATAAAAACTTGATGAAAAGGACGGTTGTTGAGATAATCTTATGCTTATGCCGACGTGGTGGAATTGGTAGACACGCTATCTTGAGGGGGTAGTGGCGAAAGTCGTGCGAGTTCAAGTCTCGCCGTCGGCACCAAAAGCTAGTTCAAAGCAGTGCGATAAAGTACAGTAACCCGTGTAAAACCAAGTGTTTACGCGGGTTTTTTGTTTTTTGCGGTATAGTGACGTTCTATGCAATCCAGCTATTTCGGGTATAGATTGGATATACCCATTTTTGCATATACCCAAAAAGGCTCTGCAATGGCAAAAATCATCGTTCCACTGAACCAAAAACAGATCGATAACGCCAAACCCAAAGAAAAAAGCTACTCGCTCTTTGACGGAGGCGGGCTGTACATGGAAGTGTCCCCAAAGGGTTCCAAACTCTGGCGAATGAAATTCCGACAGAATGGAAAGGCTTGACTTCAAATATATCTCAGTTGCTCTTCAAGAGGCCAGAATCAAGAGAGACCAAGCTTTGTTCATACAAAAAGTTAAGAATTTTTGTTTCTAAAAAACAATAAATATAAACTATTGGTGTTTGATTGCATTTTATGCAAATGTAATGATATGAAATGGTTGTTGAATATTAATTTTTCCTGTGGGAAAGATGAAATTGTCGTTTTTTGGATAAGACTCGGGGGGGCTGACGTTCGACAGCAAAAAGATCTGTAATTTGAATCCTGAATACCGGGATTCCGCAGCACAGCATAGTTCCCTTGCGGTAACCATAAAGTTTTTTGAATTTTTAATGCCAGTGTATTGGCGGACTTATAAAAAGTTAGTGAAATGGATTTTTCATTTCAAGATAGATCTAACTTTCATATTTCTGTGGAAAAATTTGTTTTCAGAACCTTTATTGCCGCTGGGTTATCCTGTTTTGCCGCCTTCAACAGCCATTCATAGGCCTTGTTTTTATCGACTTGAATTCCATAGCCTGTGAGATACCGATATCCTATCTGAAATTGGGCTTCCGGCATGCCATTATAGGCTGCCTTAAGAATCCATTCTGTCGATTTATATGAATTTTGATTGACACCACATCCACTTGAGTAAAGCTTGCCAAGAGCGTACTGAGCCGGCGCATAGAATTTTGCAGCTGCCTTTTTGTACCAGAAAAAGGCTTTTTTGCAATCCTGTTGAATCCCTTGTCCTTTTTGATAAATATTTCCCAGATTGTATTGGGCTCCGGCATCCTCTTTTTCGGCGGCGCGCATGAACCATTTACGGGCGGCCTGATAATCCTGACGTGTTCCTTTTCCTTGCAGGTATATACGTCCGAGATTGTACTGCGCATCCTGATCGCCATTTTCTGCGAGAGACAGGAGTTTTTGATGAACCTGAGTATGTTGACTGTCGGGATCAGATGTTCCGGTTATCGGATGCGTTTGTGCAAACGACGAAGCAGAAATGGTCAAAAAAACAACATTGAAAATCACCCATTTTTCTATATAAGAAAAATGATGTTTGAAGCGGTAAAAACGGCTTTTCATAGTATCTCTCAGGCAACTTTCTCCAGCGTCGCTTTTTTTTCTGAAAAATATCAACAGGAGTTTTGATCTTTATCTACGATACTACGATAAACGTAGTATCGTCTGCAAGCAAAAATTACGATGATCGTAGCCAACTGAAAGAGCTACGATGCCCGAATCGCCTAAAAAATATTTCCCGCTTTTTTCGCGTCGTTTAAAAGATGCGCGGATAAAAGCCGGACTTTCCCAGAAACGGCTTGGAATAGAGGCCGGCATAGACGAGTTCGTAGCCAGTACGCGTATCAATCGTTATGAAAAGGGAGTCCATCAGGCTGATGAAGCCACGGCCATTCTTTTGGCACACGTTCTGGGAGTTCCACTGGCCTATTTTTATGCGGAAGACGACAGTCTTGCTGAAATGATTCTGGGGTTTTGCCAGTTGAACCGTGCCGACAGGAATGAGGTGCTCGATCTGGTGCAGAAAAAACTGAGTCCGGAATAAAAGGAATTCACCCGGGATATCCTGAAGGGGTTTTGGGGAAAATCCATTTTCGGTGTATCATAGAGCTTTAGTATGTCTGCTAAACGTTTCCTGAGTCGCTTCGGTTCGGTTTCATCTTTTTTCAACAAGATCCAGACTGAATTGTCCTTCGGAAATTCGCGCCATATGGGTGGGCCTGGCCTGTCTTTCAACATTTCCTGTGTTTAAGCCTGAACGTGAATCTAGAAAATTACTTCCCCGTTCTGCTTTTTCTTCTGGTTGCATTGTTTTTCGGTGTTTTTTCCCTGTTTCTCGGGAGAATTCTTGCGCCTCATCGTCCCGATGCGGAAAAAAATTCTCCTTACGAGTGCGGGATCGCGCCCTTCGACGATGCACGGATGAAGTTTGACGTTCGCTTTTACCTGATCGCGATCCTGTTCATTCTTTTCGATCTGGAAACGGCTTTCCTTTTTCCCTGGGCTTCGGCCATGAAGGATCTGGGTTGGGAGGCTTTTGTCGCAATCATGATTTTTCTGGCGGAACTGGTGGCAGGTTTCTGGTACATATGGAAAAAGGGAGCGCTGAATTGGGAATAAGCGCAAAGGGAGAAGCTTGTGGCGATTGAAGGCCTGATGGACAAGGGATTTGTCACAACGACGCTGGATACGGCCATCAACTGGCTGCGAACAGGGTCGGTATGGCCAGTGACGTTCGGTCTCGCCTGTTGCGCTATCGAGATGATGCACAGCAGTATGCCGCGCTACGATATGGACCGTTTCGGCACTTTCTTCCGCGCCAGCCCGCGCCAGTCCGATCTGATGATCGTGGCCGGTACGCTTTGCAACAAGATGGCGCCTGCGCTCCGGAAGGTGTATGACCAGATGGCTGAACCGCGCTGGGTCGTGTCGATGGGGTCCTGTGCCAATGGCGGTGGTTATTATCACGATTCCTATTCTGTCGTCAGAGGCTGCGACAAAATCGTTCCGGTCGACATTTACGTTCCCGGCTGTCCACCGACAGCCGAGGCTTTGCTGTATGCGCTGATCCAGTTGAGAACGAAAATCAAGCGTACCAGTACGATTGCGCGCCAGTAGGATAAAAATATATGCGAAGACATCCTGCACAATTGATCGAGATCCTGCGCGCCGTTTTCGGCGAGCGTATCACCCATTTAAGTGAAGATTTTTCAGAGGTGACGCTTGTCATTGGCAAATCCGATTATCTCGACGTGATGAAAACGCTCAAAGGCGCTCCGGAATTGCAATTTGCGGAATTGATCGATTTGTGTGGCATTGATTATGCAGGTTACAACAATGACCCGAATGGTTTGGAGGGCAAGCGTTTTGCAGTCGTTTCCCATCTCCTGTCGCTGGAATTCAACTGCCGTCTGCGAGTGCGAGTGTTCGCTGAAGACGAACAGATGCCGTCTGTGCCTTCGATTGTCGATATCTGGCCTTCAGCCAACTGGTTCGAGCGGGAAGCGTTCGATCTTTACGGCATCCTCTTTGACGGGCACCCTGATTTGCGTCGCATCCTGACCGATTACGGATTTGTCGGTCATCCCTTCCGGAAGGATTTCCCGATTCAGGGCTACGTCGAAATGCGTTACGACGAAGAACAGAAGAGGGTGGTTTACCAGCCCGTTACCATCGAACCCCGCGAAATCACGCCGCGCGTGATCCGTGATGACAAATTCGGGAGGGAGTGATGGCCGAAATTCGCAATTACACCATCAATTTCGGGCCTCAACATCCATCCGCACATGGCGTGTTACGACTGATTCTGGAGCTCGACGGCGAAACAATTGTCCGGGCAGACCCTCACATCGGGATGCTCCATCGCGCTACTGAAAAACTGGCGGAACAGCGGACATATCTGCAGGCACTCCCTTATATGGACAGGCTCGATTATGTCTCGATGATGTGTAGCGAGCATGCCTATGTGATGGCGATCGAAAAGATGCTGGAACTGGACGTGCCGATCCGCGCGCAATACATCCGCGTCATGTTCGATGAAATCACCCGGCTGTTGAGCCATTTGCTCTGGCTGGGTTCGCAAGCACTGGATATGGGCGCGATGGCAGTCATCCTGTACGCTTTCCGTGAGAGGGAAGACTTGATGGATTGTTACGAAGCGGCCAGTGGCGCTCGTATGCATGCTGCCTATTACCGTCCGGGTGGCGTCAGTCAGGATTTGCCGGATTCGATGCCGAAATTCAAAAAGACGAAATTCCAGAGTGACAAGCGCATCAAGACCTTGAATGCCAACCGGGAAGGGTCTTTGCTTGATTTCATCGAAGACTTCACGAACCGTTTCCCGAAATGTGTGGATGAATACGAAACGCTGCTTACCGATAACCGGATCTGGAAACAGAGGCTGGTCGGTGTCGGCGTCATTTCTCCGGAAGACGCGCTGGCAGCCGGGTTTACAGGCCCGATGCTGCGCGGTTCAGGGGTGGAATGGGATTTGAGGAAAAAACAGCCTTATGCCGTCTATGACAAAATGGATTTTGCCATTCCGGTCGGCAAGGAAGGCGACTGTTACGACCGCTATCTGGTGAGGGTCGAGGAAATGCGCCAGTCCAACCGGATCATCCGGCAATGCGTGGACTGGCTGAAACAGAACCCCGGCCCGATCAAGTCGGATGATTACAGGGTATCGACACCACCACGGGCGAAAATGAAAACGGGAATGGAAGAAATGATTCATCATTTCAAGCTGTTTACGGAAGGTTTTCATTTGCCGAAAGGGGAAATTTATTCGGCTGTCGAAGCGCCCAAGGGTGAATTCGGGATTTACATGGTTTCCGACGGGGCGAACAAACCCTTCCGGATGAAAATACGTGCTCCGTCTTTTGTACATTTGCAGGGACTGGAACAGTTGGTCAAGGGGCATCTGATTGCCGATGCGGTTGCCGTGATCGGCAGTATCGATATCGTGTTCGGTGAAGTGGACCGCTAGAAAATTTGACAGGTGAAACATGTTGTTGAGTGAGGAATCGTACCGGAAAATCGACAGGGAACTGGAAAAGTTCCCGCCGACAAAAAAACGGTCGGCGGCGATTGCCGCCCTGACAGTTGCACAGGATGAAAAAGGCTGGTTGTCTCCTGACGTCATAAAGGAAGTTGCTAATTATCTGGGACTGCCTGCGATAGCGGTGGGCGAAGTCGCCAGTTTTTACAGCATGTTCAATACCAGTCCCGTCGGCAAGTACAAGATCGCGGTCTGTTCCAATCTGCCTTGCGAAATGACGGGAAGCGATCAGGCTGCGGCGTATCTCAGGCAGAAGCTGGGGATCGAATTCGGTGAAACCACGCCGGACGGACTTTTCACGCTGGTGGCAAGCGAATGCATGGGGGCATGTGGAGATGGTCCGGTCATTATGGTGAATAACAAAAACATGCATATGCGCATGACGAACGACAAGATCGACAGACTGCTGGAGGAACTGAAACAATGACCTGCCTGCATGGCCGTCATGCCGAACCTCTGCTTTTCAGGGGACTGACGGGCGATAACTGGACACTGGCGGACTACGTTTCGCGCGGAGGATACGAACAATTCAAACGTATCCTTGCCGAACGCATGCCGCGTGAACGGATTATCGATGAAGTCAGGGCTTCCGGTTTGCGCGGTCGGGGCGGAGCAGGTTTTCCGACGGCGGTCAAATGGGGTTTCATGCCCAAAGATCATCCCGGACAGATGTACCTGATTTGCAATGCCGATGAAAGCGAACCGGGTACGTTCAAGGACAGGGACATTCTTCGTTACAACCCTCATGCGGTTATCGAGGGGATGCTGATCGCAGCGTATGCGATGGGCATTACAGCCGGGTATATCTACATTCACGGTGAAATCTGGGCAGTGTACGAACAGTTCGGGGAAGCGATCCGGCAGGCGCGTGAAGCAGGGCTGATCGGCAGGGATTTGCAGGGTTCGGGTTTCGATTTCGAGTTGCACGCGTTTCATGGTTATGGCGCGTATATCTGCGGGGAAGAAACGGCACTGCTGGAATCGATGGAAGGCAAACGCGGGCAGCCGAGGTTCAAGCCGCCTTTCCCTGCCACGAACGGTTTGTACGGACAGCCGACGACGATCAATAATGTGGAAACACTGGCCTATGTGCCTTTCATCATGGCGATGGGGGGCGATGCGTATGCGGCTCTGGGGCGAAACAATTGTCCCGGTACCAAGATTTTCTGCCTGTCCGGCGACGTAGCGAGACCAGGCAATTATGAAGTGCCACTGGGTATTTCGTTTCCTGAATTGCTGGAACTGGCCGGGGGCATGAAGGACGGACTTGCGATGAAGGCGGTTATTCCGGGAGGATCGTCCTCACCGGTGTTGCCGGCTGAAACAATGATGCAGCTGAATATGGATTACGACTCGATCGCGAAAGCCGGTTCGATGCTGGGGACAGGCGGAGTGATCGTATTGAATGAAACACGTTGCATGGTGAAAGCGCTGCTGAACCTGTCCCGTTTTTACTGGAACGAGTCGTGCGGGCAATGCACGCCTTGCCGTGAAGGAACCGGCTGGCTCGTCAGTCTGATCGAACGGATCGAAAACGGTCAGGGAAAAACGGAAGATCTGGATTTGCTGGATAATGTCGCTGCCAATATCATGGGCAGGACGATTTGCGCGCTGGGTGACGCTGCCGCAATGCCGGTCCGATCGTTCATAAAGCATTTCAGAGCGGAATTCGAATATCACATTGAACACAAACGGTGCCCTGAAGCATCTGGCCCACGGGAATAGATGAATATGGTTGAAATCGAGATTGATGGCGAGAAAATAAAGGCGGAACCGGGCAGTTCACTGCTTCAGGTCGCGCTTGACTCGGGCAAGCCGATCCCGCATTTCTGCTATCACAAGAAACTGTCGATTACGGCCAGCTGCCGCATGTGCCTCGTCGAAGTCGACAAAACACCGAAACTGGTGCCTGCCTGTGCCACTCCGGTGACGGAAGGCATGCTTGTCCATACCGATAGCGTAAAAGTCATCGAAGCCAGAAAAGCGGTGATGGAATTCCTGCTCATCAATCATCCACTCGATTGTCCTGTTTGCGATCAGGGAGGCGAGTGCCTCCTTCAGGATTATTCGGTCGGATATGGCACTTCAAAAGCCCGTTTTACCGGGGAAAAACGCATTGTTTTCGTAAAAAATGCCGGGCCGCTGATTTCCATGCAGGAAATGAGCCGCTGTATCCAGTGCACCCGTTGTGTCCGTTTCGGCGAAGAGATCGGTGGCCTGATGGAATTCGGTATGGTCAACCGGGGTGACCGTGAAGAGATCACGACTTTCCTGAATAAAAACGTCAATTCCGAATTGTCCGGCAACATGATCGACGTTTGTCCTGTCGGGGCGCTGACATCCAAACCGTTCCGGTTTTCGGCGCGTGGCTGGGAACTGGCGTCGCATCGTTCGGTCAGCCCGCATGACGGTCTCGGATCGAACATGAATGTCCAGACTCTGCGGGGTCAGGTGATGCGTGTTTTGCCGATCGAGAATGAAGCCGTAAACGAATGCTGGCTCTCCGACCGTGACCGTTTTTCTTATGAAGCCTTGAATAGTCCTGAACGTTTGACCGTTCCGATGGTCAAGCAGGATAACCGCTGGATCGAGACGGATTGGGAAACGGCACTGAATTACGTGACACATGGTTTGAAGAGTATCAGCCGGGATCATGGCGCCTCGTCGCTGGCTGCGCTGGCTTCCCCGCAGGCAACGCTGGAAGAGTTGTCTCTGCTGCAAAAACTGGTGCGCAAGATGGGATCGGAAAAAGTCGAATTCCGCTTGCGCCAGTCGGATTTCACACTGGATGGAAAAATCCTGCCCTGGCTGGGTATGAAGATTGAAGAAATCGGGAGTCTGGATCAGGTTTTTGTTATCGGATCGTTTTTGCGCTCTGAAGCACCGCTCCTGGCTGCCCGTTTCAGAAAGGCGGCAATAAACGGTGCAAGAGTCAGCATGTTGCATGCCGTCGATGACGACTGGCTGATGCCGGTTGAAAACAGGTTTATCGGATCACCCGCAAAATGGTTGTCCATGCTGGGCGAGATCATTACTGCGGTGGCAATAAAAAAAGGAATGCCTGTTCCCGACTGGCTGGGAAATCTGCCGGTGACTGAAACGGCTGACCGTATTGCCGCGTCACTGATGGATGGAGAAAACAGGGCGATCATTCTGGGAGCGCTTGCCCTGCAACATGAACAGGCTTCAGCCTTGCATATGGCGGCCGAATGGCTGGCAGAAAATACCGGGGCGAAATTCGGTGTATTGACAGAAGGAGCCAATGCGACTGGCGCTTATCTGGCAAATGCTTTCCCGACACCGGGTTCGGGACAAACCCTGAGCAATATTGCATCGGATTCGACGAAAGCTTTCCTGTTGTTGCAGACGGAACCGGAACTGGATGTCGCCGATCAGCCGAAGATGAAGGCAGCACTGCAACAGGCGGAAATGGTCGTGGCCTTGACACCATTCAAACAGAGTCTCGATGTGGCCGATGTGTTGCTGCCAGTTGCCCTGTTTACCGAAACCTCCGGAACCTATATCAATTTCGAAGGGCGTGTGCAGTCTTTTGAAGGAGCGGTTGCGCCACCGGGTGAAACGCGCCCTGCGTGGAAAGTGCTTCGGGTGCTGGGCAATTTCCTTGATTTGCCTGAGTTCGACTATGACTCGTCTGAACAGGTCCGGGATGAATGCCTGCACAACCGGAATATTGACGCAGAATTGAACAATGTCTGTGGCCTCCTGCTGGAATTCGATGCATCCGAAACCGTTTCTGAAACGGGCATTAGGCGTATAGCCGACGTCCCGCTCTATTTTTCGGACATGATCGTTCGTCGAGCACCTTCCCTGCAACAGACACAGGCTGCCGCAGAACCGCTTGTTCATCTGCCTGCCGCGCTGTTTGATGAAATGGGATTGAACGACAGGGACAAGGTCAGAGTCTGGCAGGAGCAAGGCGAAGCCGTTCTGCCTGCCGTAAAAGACGAAACACTGCCGGATAACGTTGTCAGGCTGGCGACGGGTCATCCTTCAACCGCGATGCTGGGGCCGATAAACGGCTGGATTGGAGTCGGACGCACATGATGACGGAATTGCTCAATCTGGTGCACCACTACGGCAATCTGTTCTTCGGATCGCTGTGGCCTGTCGTCTGGATCATGATCCGGATCGGCATCATTCTTGCGCCGATTCTGGGTATCGTCACTTTCCTGACTCTCGGTGAACGGAAAGTGATCGGCTGGATGCATGCGCGTCTTGGGCCGAATCGGGTAGGCCCTCTTGGCCTGATCCAGCCGATCGCCGATGCAATCAAGTTGCTTCTGAAAGAAATCATTGTCCCGGAAAAGGCCGACAAGGTCTTGTTCTGGCTGGCTCCGGTACTGGCGATGGCGCCTGCGCTGGCGGCATGGGCTGTGATTCCGTTCGGCCCGGATATGGTGCTGGCGAACGTCAATGCAGGCCTGTTGTTCATTATGGCGATCACGTCGATCAGTATTTACGGGATCATCATCGGCGGGTGGGCATCCAATTCAAAATATGCCCTGATGGGAGCGGTCCGTGCCGCGGCACTCATGATTTCTTTTGGGATTCCCCTGGGTTTTTCGCTCGTGATCGTCCTGCTGGTCTCTGGAAGCCTGAATCTCTCGGATATTGTCATCGGGCAAAGTCATGGCTTTTTCGCCAGTTACGGATTCACTTTCCTGTCCTGGAACTGGATTCCGCTTTTTCCGATTTTCGTTGTTTATATCATTTGCTCGATAGCGGAAACCGGACGGCATCCGTTCGATACGACAGAAGGGGAATCCGAAATCGTCGCCGGTCATATGGTTGAATACTCCGGTATGGCGTTTGCCATGTTTTATCTGGCCGAGTATGCCAATATTGTCCTGTTTTCGACGATGGCGGCCATCATGTTTCTGGGAGGATGGCTGGCGCCGGTCAACTGGTCTTTTCTCGCGTGGGTGCCGGGCTGGATCTGGCTGGCTTCCAAGACGTTCACCATCGTTTTCATATTCATCTGGGTTCGGGCGACATTCCCGCGTTACCGTTACGATCATGCAATGCGGCTTGGCTGGAAGGTGCTGATTCCGCTTACACTGGCTTACCTCGTTTTCATCGCCTGCTGGATGCAGACGCCTTTCAATATATGGCAATGAGGCAAAGCGGATGAAAACGATAAAACATTTTTTCAAAACCTTCTCCCTGATCGAACTGATTCAGGGAATGGCCCTGACTTTGAGAGTCATGTTCAGGCGCAAGGCGACGGTTCGTTATCCGGAAGAAAAAACGCCTTTGTCGCCCCGTTTCCGCGGCATGCATGCCCTGATGCGCGATGAAAACGGCGAGGAAAAATGTATCGGCTGCAAATTGTGTGAGTCTGTCTGTCCGGCCAAGGCCATTCTGATCGAAACGGAAGAGCGGGAGGACGGGACGAGAAGGACGACGCGATACGATATCGACCAGAGCAAATGCATATTCTGCGGCCTGTGCGAGGAAGCGTGCCCGGTCGATGCCATTGTCGAGATACCGATGTTCGAATATAGTGCCGACGGGAAAAACGATTTGCTGTTTTCGAAGGAAGTTTTGCTGAAAGTAGGCGATACATACAAGGAAGAAATAAAGGAAGCGAAGGATGCCGATGAACCCTACCGTTAAAGGCCTGATCGCTTTATGAATGCCATGCAACTGACAAACGTTCTCTTTTATGTGTTTGGCGCCATTATGGTACTGGCGGCGTTGCGCGTCATTACGTCGCGACATCCTGTGCATGCCGTGCTGTATCTTGTCCTTTCTTTTTTCACCGGGGCGGCGATCTGGATACTGCTGAAAGCGGAATTTCTCGCCCTGATCCTGCTTCTGGTTTATGTCGGGGCTGTCATGGTGCTCTTCCTTTTCGTCGTCATGATGATGGATCTGGATCTGACCGAACTGAAAAGGGCAGCCAGAAAGAATATGATTTCCGCCACGATTGTGGGCGTGGCGATCGTGCTTGAAATGTCGGCGGTTCTTTTCCGCGGCTTCTGGATGATTGATTCACACGTTCCGAAAAGTGCGTCGAAAATCGGATTGACGGCGGAGATCGGGAAAGCCCTGTTTACCGATTATCTCTTCAATGTTGAAATTGCAGCGATCATCCTGCTTGTCGCGCTGATCGCGGCCGTGACACTGACGTTTAGGAAAAGAACGGACGCCAAATATACGTCGGCCAACAAGGCCATTCATGTCCGGGCTGAAGACAGGATACGCATTGTCGAGATGAAAGCGGAAACGTTTGAACAGGAAACCAAACGGGAGGATGCGCCATGATGACCGTTTCACTGGTGCATTATCTGATTCTGGCGGCGATCCTGTTTTCGATCGGGGTGATGGGCATTTTCATCAACCGGCGTAATCTGATCATGTTGTTGATGTCGATTGAGCTGATGCTGTTGGCGATCAATCTGAATTTCATCGCCTTTTCCCACTATCTCGGGGATATTGCCGGACAGGTTTTCGTGTTTTTCATCCTGACGGTAGCCGCTTCGGAAACGGCAATCGGTCTGGGAATACTGGTGGTTCTTTTCAGGCGGATCAGTTCGGTCAAGACCGACGATCTGGATAGCCTGAAGGGATGACGTGATTATATGAACGCAAGCATTTACAGAATAATTTAAGGAAAGAACGGGAATGCCGGATCAACTGAACGTCCATTTATTGCTGGCTGCGCTTTTGGCGCCGCTGGCGGGCGCATTGATCGCCGGCCTGATGGGTTCGATGTTCGGAGGCCATCTCATCCGCCGGAGAACGTCGAAAGCTGTCACGGTTTTGGGTGTGGCCATTTCGTTCGTCTGTTCATTGTTGATTTTGCTGGAAGTCATTTCCGGAGCGGAGTTCAACGGGCCGGTCTATACATGGGCGACTATCGGGAATCTGAAACTGGAAATCGGTTTTCTGGTCGATAAGCTGACAGCCATGATGATGGTCGTCGTCACCTTCATTTCCCTGCTGGTCCACATCTATTCGATGGGCTATATGGAAAACGACGACAACGTCAGCCGCTTTTTCTCGTATATATCCCTCTTTACCTTTTCCATGCTCTCGCTCGTGATGAGCAACAATTTCCTGCAGCTTTTCTTCGGTTGGGAAGCGGTCGGACTCGTTTCCTATCTGCTGATCGGGTTCTGGCTGGAAAAACCGACGGCCGTGTCAGCCGGTTTGAAAGCTTTCCTCGTCAACCGTGTGGGCGATTTCGGGTTCATTATCGGGATCGGGCTGGTCTTTGCATTTGCCGGTTCGCTGAACTATCAGGACGTTTTCACCATACGTGAACAACTGGCGATGATGACTTTGCCGGGAACCGGCTGGCTCGTCATTACGGCGATTTGCCTCTTCCTTTTTGTCGGCGCAATGGGTAAATCGGCCCAATTCCCGTTCCATGTCTGGCTGCCGGATTCGATGGAAGGCCCGACACCGATCTCCGCGCTGATCCATGCCGCCACGATGGTGACCGCCGGTATTTTCATGGTGGCACGTTTGTCGCCATTGTATGAATTGTCCGAGACGGCGCTTTCCGTCATGGTCGTTGTCGGTGCGATTTCGGCACTCTTTTTGGGACTGGTCGCGATGGTGCAGACCGACATCAAGCGGATCATTGCCTATTCGACCTTGTCGCAACTCGGTTATATGGTCGTCGCGCTCGGAGTTTCGGCCTATTCTGTCGCCGTTTTCCACCTGATGACGCATGCATTCTTCAAGGCTTTGCTTTTCCTTGCTGCTGGTTCGGTCATTCTGGGCATGCATCACGATCAGGATATCCGGAACATGGGCGGCTTGCGCAAATACATGCCGCTGACATGGATAACGGCACTGATCGGTTCTTTGGCCCTGACTGGCGTGCCTTTCTTTTCCGGTTTCTATTCCAAGGAAACGATTATCGGCGCGGTCAGGGCATCATCCGTGACCGGTTCGACTGTCGCTCTGGTCGCCGTTATTGCCGGTTTGTTCGTTACCGGTTTTTATACGTTCAGGCTGTTTTTCTATGTTTTTCACGGAAAAGAACGCTTCCAGCGGCAGCAACTGGTCAATCTGAAGACGGCTGAAAAGGAAAAAATCCCGCAGGGCAATATCATCGGCCTGCTTCCCGGCGAAAAACCACAGGAATCGTCCTGGATCATCCGCTTGCCGCTCATACTGTTGGCGATTCCGTCGGTCATCGCCGGATATTTCATGATCGAGCCGATGGTGTTCGGTAATTTTTTCGAGGACGTGATTTTCGTCGATAACGAGAAGCATGCGGGTATGCAGGCGCTGGCGCTTCATTTCGATAATGCCCTGTCGATGACTTTGCATGAAATCATGACACCGACTTTCTGGCTGGCGATAGCCGGTATTGCGATGGCATGGTATTTCTACATGGGCAATCCGGTGGTTCCGATCCGCCTGCGGCGCCGGTTCCGCTTCCTGCACCGGCTGCTGGTTGAACAGTATTATCTGGACAAATTGTATGAAAGAGTATTTGTGAACGGCACCTTGTGGCTGGGCAATGTCCTGTGGAAGAAAATTGACGAAACACTGATCGACGACTGGATTATTTCCCGCTTCTTTGTGAAAGGAACGAAAAAGCTCGGACGTGTCGTGTTCAAGGTGGTCGATGTCGTCATGATCGACGGTGTGCTGGTAAACGGGGGATCGAAAATGGTGGGCTGGATCGCCTCTATCGTCCGGCACTTCCAGTCGGGCTATCTGTACCATTACGTTTTTGCCATGATTATCGGCCTGTTGTGCCTGCTGTTCTGGTTTGTTCCCATCAGTTTGAGATAAAAGTTTGATCGGATAAATATGCCTAATCTGTCGTATTCAGCCTTTCCAGTCCTGTCGCTAGCGATCTGGTGCCCGGTGTTTTTCGGCTTGCTGGTACTCGTGACCGGGAAGGATGAAAGAGCCTTGTTCGTTCGCTGGCTGTCGCTTCTCGGCGCGGTGGTCAGTTTTGCCGTTACCTTGCCACTGGCGATCCATTTCGACAGAAGCGCACACGGCATGCAATTCGTCGAGCGGCATTCATGGATCAAACTCTTTCATGTTGAGTACGCGCTGGGTGTGGACGGGATTTCCATGTGGTTCGTCCTGTTGTCGGCGCTGATTACGCTGATCGTCGTCATTGCTGGATGGAACGTCATCCAGAAACAGATCGCGCAATACATGGGGGCTTTCCTGATCCTGTCCGGCCTGATGATCGGTGTGTTCTCGACGTTTGACGGGCTTTTGTTTTACGTTTTCTTCGAGGCGACCCTGATCCCAATGTTCGTCATAATCGGCGTATGGGGTGGTGAACGGCGTGTTTATGCAGCGTTCAAGTTTTTCCTGTATACCTTCTTCGGGTCGCTGCCGATGCTGATCGGTATCCTGTACCTCTATCTCCAAACGAACAGTTTCAATATCTTTACCTGGTATAACGCGCCGATTCCCCTGAACGTGCAGATATGGCTTTTCATCGCGTTTTTGACGGCCTTTGCCGTCAAGGTTCCGATGTGGCCGGTACACACCTGGTTGCCCGATGCCCACGTCGAGGCGCCAACGGGTGGCTCGGTCATTCTTGCTGCCCTCATGCTGAAGCTGGGTGCTTATGGTTTTATCCGTTTTTCCCTGCCGATCCTGCCGGACGCCAGCCGGACGCTGGCATGGCTCATGATCGCGCTGTCGCTGATCGCCGTGATCTACATCGGGCTGGTCGCGCTTGTCCAGAAAGACATGAAGAAACTGATCGCCTATTCGTCCATTGCGCATATGGGCTTTGTGACGCTCGGTTTCTTCCTGTTTGAAAACATCACCGTCGATGGGGCGCTGGTACAGATGATTTCGCACGGTTTCGTCTCGGCCGCCATGTTCCTCTGTGTCGGCGTACTTTACGACCGGATGCATACCCGCCAGATTGCCGATTACGGTGGCGTTGCCTTTGTCATGCCGCGTTTTGCGGCGTTCTTCGTTCTGTTTGCGCTGGCGAATTGCGGTTTGCCGGGAACGTCCGGTTTCGTGGGTGAAGTCATGGTCATTCTGGGAGCGGTGAAGGTCAATGTCTGGATCGGTGCCGCGGGTGCGCTGGCCCTGATTCTGGGCGCGGCTTATACGCTCTGGATGATCAAGCGTGTACTCTATGGGCCAATTGAAAACGAACAGGTTGCGGCATTGAAAGACATCAGTGCGAGGGAATTTTTCATGCTGGTGGTTCTGGGTGCTTTCGTGCTTGCGATTGGGATTTATCCTGCATGGGTGACCGATGTCATGCAGACGTCCGTTGCCGATCTGCTGGTGCATGTTTCGCAGTCCAAACTGTAAGAGGCGGATAAGACGACATGAATTCGATGAACCTGCTTCCCGCCCTGCCAGAACTGATACTGATCGCATCGGTACCGGCGATATTGCTTATCGACCTGTTTTTGCCGCAAAACAGGCGGGATGTCACATTCGGTTTGTCGATATTGGCGATACTTGGCTGTATCGCCGTCACATTCATTTTTCCACAGGAAAAAAATATTGCCTATAGCTTCGGGGGGGCTTTCATTTCCGATGCCGTATCGATTCTGTTAAAGCTGTGTACTTATATCGCCATGCTATTCACGCTGGTATATGCACGCCGCTATATCAATGAACGGAATCTGACCTCGGGTCATCTGGGTGGCGAGTTTTACAGCCTGTCTCTTTTTGCCATGCTCGGCATGATGGTCGTCATTTCCGCTGCGGATTTTTTGACGATGTATCTGGGCATTGAACTGATGTCTTTTCCGCTCTATGCACTGGTGGCTTTGAAACGAAACGACAGCAAGGCCGTCGAGGCAGCAACCAAGTTTTTCATTCTGGGCGCGCTGGGTTCAGGCCTTTTGCTCTACGGGATTTCCATGCTTTACGGGGCGACAGGCTCGCTCGATTTTATCGAAGTGGCAAGAATATCGGCTTACAGCGGTATCAGCCGGACGATTCTGGTTTTCGGTATCGTTTTCGTCGTGGCCGGTATCGCCTTCAAATTGGGTGCCGTACCGTTTCATATGTGGGTGCCAGACGTATTCGAAGGCGCGCCGACAGCCGTTACCCTGCTGATCGCCGGTGCACCGAAACTGGCCGGGTTTGCGATCTGCCTGCGCATTCTGGTCGAAGCGCTGTTGCCACTGGCTTTCGATTGGCAGCAGATGCTGATGATCATTGCTATCCTGTCGATGGCACTGGGTAATGTCGCCGCGATCATGCAGAAAAACATCAAGCGCATGCTCGCCTATTCGACGATTGCCCAGATGGGGTACATGCTGCTGGGCATGCTGGCCGGAGTCAGGGAAGGGACTCGCGTCATCGCTTCCACTTTCGCGTACAGTTCGGCCATGTATTACACCATAGTCTACGTGCTGGCGACGCTCGGTGCGTTCGGCGTGATCCTGATGATGTCCGGCAAGGGACTGGAAGCGGACAGACTGGACGATTTTCGTGGCCTGAACCGTCGCAATCCATGGTATGCCCTGATTATGCTCGTCTGCATGTTTTCTTTTGCCGGTGTTCCGCCGCTGGTCGGCTTTTTCGGCAAATTCGCCGTGTTTCAGGCACTGGTCGATGCAGGACTGATCTGGCTGGCAATCGTCGGGATTGTCTTTGCCGTGATCGGCGCGTTTTATTATCTTCGGGTCGTCAAGTTCATGTATTTTGACGAGCCTGCGGATGAGCGGAAAATCAGCGTCCCGCTGGATATGTCGGTTGCGCTTGGTGTCAATGGATTGCTGATCATCGTGCTGGGCATTTTGCCGGGCAGTCTGCTGGACTGGTGCGTGTTTGCCATCAACAGCGCTTTCCTGCTTTAACCGGGTGTTGCGTCTGTCTGAAAGTAAACCGGCATTTATCGTGGCGCGTTTATAAACCGGGGATGTTAAAATCAGGTTAATTCAAATATTTTACGGATCGAGCTATGGCTGGCAATACTTTCGGAAAACTGTTTTCGGTAACGACGTTCGGGGAATCGCACGGCGCGGCCATTGGCTGTATTGTCGACGGTTGCCCTCCGGGAATGGACTTGTCGGAAGACGATATCCAGCCTGAACTGGATCGCCGCAAACCCGGCACTTCCCGTTTCGTCACGCAGCGCCGTGAACCGGATGCCGTCAAAATCCTGTCAGGCGTTTATCAGGGAAAAACCACCGGTACGCCGATAGCGCTTCTGATCGAAAATCAGGACCAGCGCAGCAAGGATTACAGCAATATCGCCGACGTTTTTCGCCCCGGCCATGCCGATTATCCCTACTTTCTCAAATATGGCTTGCGCGACCCGAGAGGTGGTGGCCGTTCGTCAGCCCGTTTGACGGCTGTGACCGTTGCCGCAGCGGCGATTGCCAGAAAATGGCTGAAAAAACGTTACGGTGTCGAAATCAAAGCTTGTCTTTCCCAGCTGGGGGATACGCCGATTCCATTCCAGTCATGGAATTTCACGTCGCACAATTTATTCTTTGCGGCGACGGATTCCAGCGCCTTGTTGAGTGCGCTCGAGGAAAAGATGGACGCCTTGCGCAAAGCGGGCGATTCCATCGGCGCGAAAGTCGATATCATGGCGACCAAAGTGCCCGTCGGTCTTGGCAATCCGCTTTTTGAAAAACTCGACGCTGAAATCGCTGCTGCGATGATGGGCATCAATGCAGTCAAGGGTGTTGAAATCGGCGACGGTTTCGCTTCGGTTGCACAAAAAGGTTCCGAGCATGGCGATGAAATCACGCCTGATGGTTTCCAGACCAATCATGCGGGCGGTGTTCTGGGTGGAATTTCCACCGGTCAGGATATCCGTGTGTCCATCGCCATCAAGCCGACGCCTTCCATTCGTCTGCCACGCCAGTCGATTGACGGGCAGGGTGAGGCGGTCACTGTCGAAACGACAGGCCGCCACGATCCATGTGTCGGCATTCGGGCCGTTCCGGTCGCGGAAGCGATGCTGGCGCTGGTATTGATGGATGCCGTTTTGCAGCATCGTGCGCAGTGCGCCGACGTGCTTCCCCCGTTTCCTCCTGTCGAAGGAGATTTGCCGCAGTCCATCGACGGCGAATAAGGATGTTTACCGGATCGAGTCGTGTCAGACAATTCATGGCCTAAACAGTCGCTCGGTTTCGGCGCGTTTTATTTCAGCTATTACAGTTTCGTCGGTGTTTTCCCGACCTTCGTTTCCCTTTACCTGGCGTTCAGGGGTATCAGTGCGTTTGAAATCGGCATTCTGATGTCGCTCATGCAGGCCATGCGTATTGTCGGGCCGAACCTGTGGGGATGGATGGCGGACTGGACAGGGCAGCGTGCCCGGGTGCTCCAGTTCACGGCGGGCTCGGCGCTGATTGCATTCACCGGTTTCTTCTTCGGCGGCAGCTTCTGGTATTTCGCTTTTTTCATGATTGCCGTCAATCTGTTCACCAGTGCACAAGGCCCCTTGTCCGATGCCCTGATCCTGTCGGAAATGCAGGGCAATATGTCCCGTTACGGGCAATTGCGTCTGTGGGGGTCGGTCGGCTATGTCTTCATGACGGCGGCTTCCGGTTTTGTGCTGGACTGGACGGGGATCGGCCTCATGCCCTGGGTCGGTGCGGCCATTCTCGGAGCCGTTCTCGTCGTCAGCCTGTGCCTTTACCAGACGCCGCAAACACTTGTCGCCAAAAAAATGGTGTCGGTCTGGCAGGTGATGAGCCAGCGTGAAGTGATCGCTTTCATGGTTTCGGGCTGTTTTATGCTGGCGGCGCACTCGGCACTGTATGCGTTTTATTCGCTTTACCTGTCCGTGATCGGTTACAGCAGCGTCACGATCGGCATCATGTGGGCGATCGGCGCTTCCGCTGAAATCATTTTCTTCATCTATCAGGCACCGATCATGAAGCGCTTCGGTATCAAGGCCATTTTGCTGACGAGCCTCTTTCTGGCGGTCGTGCGTTTTGCCCTGATCGGGTTCGGGGCTGAGTCGTTCATCATTTTGCTGATCGCCCAGATTTTGCATGCCGCGACTTTCGGCTCGCATCACGTTGCCTCCATTTTAAGCATCCAGAAATGGTTTGCGGGTCCCTTGCAGGCGAGAGGACAAGCGCTCTTCATCAGCGCTTCCTACGGTGTCGGCGGTACGCTCGGCGGGTTCTTCCTGTCGTGGGTGTGGAAGGATTTCACGCCGGAAGCCGTTTACTGGGTCGCATCCGGTTTTGCACTCATCGCATTTCTTGCAGCATGGCAATCATTTCGCTGGCAAGTGCCAAAATAAAACGCAATAACCCTATGCTCTGTCAGGTTTGCCGCTGAATGTGGCATAATAATTTATTAGTCAACAAAGTATATAAGCATCATGGCAAAAACTCTCTACGACAAACTCTGGGAATCCCATGTAGTGGATACGGAAAAAGACGGTACGACGATTTTGTATATCGATCGCCACCTTCTGCATGAAGTCACCAGCCCGCAGGCGTTTGAAGGACTGCGTATCGCAGGCCGCAAGCCCTGGAGGGATTCTGCCAATCTGCTGGTAGCCGATCACAATGTCTCGACGCAGAACCGCCAGGGTCCGATTGCCGACCCGATTTCACGTTTGCAGGTCGAAACGCTGGATATGAATGCAAAAGCGTTCAATCTGACCTATTTCAACATGGCCGACAATCGTCAGGGCATCGTGCACGTCATCGGGCCTGAACAGGGTGCAACCCTTCCGGGCATGACTGTTGTCTGCGGCGATTCGCATACCTCGACCCACGGCGCTTTCGGTTGTCTGGCTCATGGTATCGGTACGTCGGAAGTCGAACACGTTCTCGCAACCCAGACGCTTCTGGCGAAAAAATCGAAATCGATGCTTGTTGAAGTCGAAGGGCAACTGGGCGAAGGCGTTACCGCGAAAGACATTGTACTGGCTGTCATCGGCAAGATCGGAACGGCCGGCGGTACCGGTTATGCCATCGAGTTCGCTGGTTCCGCCATCCGTGGTTTGTCCATGGAAGGCCGGATGACCCTGTGCAATATGGCGATCGAGGCAGGTGCCCGTGCCGGTATGGTCGCCGTAGACGATACGACAATCGAATACGTCAGGGGCCGTCCATTCTCTCCGACAGGCGACCAGTGGGAAAAAGCGGTCGCATACTGGAAGACCCTGCATTCCGATGAAGGCGCAAAATTCGACGCAGTCGTCAAACTGGATGCTTCCGAAATCCAGCCTCAGGTCACATGGGGTACGTCCCCGGAAATGGTGACTTCGGTTGATGGAAAAGTGCCTGATCCGGCCAACGAAGCCGATCCGATCCGCCGTGATGCGATCGTTCGCGCACTGAAGTACATGGATTTGCAGCCGAATATGCCCATCACGTCGATTGCCATCGACAAGGTTTTCATCGGTTCCTGCACCAATTCGCGTATCGAGGACCTGAGAGCGGCCGCAGCTGTCGTCAAGGGTAAAAAACGTGCCCCGAACGTGGCGCTGGCGATGGTTGTTCCCGGTTCCGGTCTCGTGAAAGAACAGGCGGAAAAAGAAGGTCTGGACAAGATCTTTATCGAAGCCGGTTTCGAATGGCGCGAACCGGGCTGCTCCATGTGTCTGGCGATGAACGACGACCGGCTCGCTCCGGGCGAACGTTGTGCATCCACGTCGAACCGGAATTTTGAAGGACGACAAGGACAGGGTGGCAGAACCCATTTAGTATCACCTGCAATGGCAGCAGCAGCTGGCATTGCCGGACATTTTGTTGATGTGCGTGAAAACCGTTAAAAGAAGGAGAATAAGATGAGAGCTTTGATCGCTGTTCTGGCAGCAGTGGCTTTTCTGGCGGGTTGCAATACCGTGCAAGGTGTAGGCAAGGATGTGCAGAAAGCAGGTTCTGCCGTAGAAAAAGCTGCTAAATAAACGTTAGAAATAACGTTTATTCTGGAAGTGAATTTGTTTTGTTTTCGGCTTTCCGACGCACTGGACAGGGAAGCCGGCTCTTTTGTTTTCGAACGAAAGACACATGGATTGATTTGAATCATGGAAAAATTTACCGTACATACCGGATTGGTCGTGCCACTGGATCGTGTCAACGTGGACACGGATGCGATTATCCCCAAGCAGTTTCTGAAATCGATCAAGCGGACAGGCTTCGGCCCGAACCTGTTTGACGAATGGCGCTATCTCGATCATGGCGAGCCGGGTATGGACAATTCCATCCGTCCGGTCAATCCGGATTTCGTGTTGAATCAGCCGCGTTATGAAGGCGCCTCGATTTTGCTGGCACGCAAGAATTTCGGATGCGGTTCTTCCCGCGAGCATGCTCCCTGGGCCTTGCAACAGTATGGTTTCAAAGCCGTCATCGCACCGAGCTTTGCCGACATTTTCTTCAACAACTGTTTCAAGAACGGTTTTCTGCCGATTACCCTGTCGGAAGAACAGGTCGAGCAGCTGTTTACGGCCGTTGAAGCGAATCCGGGTTATCAGCTGACGGTCGATCTGGAAAAAATGGTCGTCAGAAACGATGACGCTTCCATCGCGTTCACTTTCGCGATTGACCCGTTCCGCCAATATTGCCTGATGAACGGTCTGGACGATATCGGCCTGACACTGCAAAAGGCGGACAAGATCCGGGAATACGAAAAACGCCATGTCGGCGAACAGCCCTGGCTGGCCAATACGATTTGATTGTTTTATAAATACATAAAAACGGTTCTTCCCGACGAAGGCGGAACCCCATACGAGAGGAAAGACGTGAAGATTGCAATGCTGCCGGGTGACGGTATCGGCCCGGAAATTCTGAATGAGGCCGCTCGCGTATTGAATGCGCTTGATGAAAAATTTGAAATGGAATGGGCCGACGTCGGTGGCGCAGGTTATGCCGCTCACGGCCATCCGTTGCCGGAAGGGACACTGAAGCTGGCAAAGGAAGCCGATGCGATCCTCTTTGGTGCCGTCGGCGATTTCAAATACGACACGCTGGAACGTTCCCTGCGTCCGGAACAGGCTATTTTAGGCCTGCGCAAAAACCTGAAACTGTTCGCCAATTTGCGTCCGGCCATCCTCTATCCTGAACTGGCAGGCGCTTCGACGCTGAAACCGGAAGTCGTTTCCGGACTGGATCTGCTGATCGTCCGCGAATTGACCGGTGACATTTATTTCGGCCAGCCACGTGGCCACCGTTCTGCACCGGACGGTGCTTTTGAAGGTGCCCGTGAAGGTTTCGATACCATGCGTTACGCTGAACCGGAAATCCGTCGTATCGCTCACATCGCTTTCCAGACGGCCAAAAAACGCGGCAAACGCCTGACGTCCGTCGACAAGGCCAACGTGCTGGAAACCTCACAGCTCTGGCGTGAAATCATGATCGACGTGTCCAGGGAATATCCTGACGTCAAACTGGATCACATGTACGTCGATAACGCCGCCATGCAACTGGTTCGCGCACCGAAAGAACTGGACGTTATCGTGACCGGCAACATGTTCGGCGACATCCTGTCCGACGCAGCTGCGATGCTGACCGGTTCGATCGGCATGCTGCCGTCCGCTTCGCTGGACGAAGACAACAAGGGGCTGTACGAACCGTCTCACGGTTCCGCTCCGGATATCGCCGGCAAAGGCATTGCCAACCCGCTGGCACAGATTTTGTCTGCCGCAATGATGCTGCGCTACTCCCTGAACATGGGCGAACAGGCAGACCGTATTGAAAAAGCTGTCAAGAAAGTGCTGGCGGATGGATTGCGTACGGGTGATATTTATGAAGAAGGCACCAAACGTGTCGGTACGAAGGAAATGGGTGACGCTGTCGTCGCCGCTCTGTAAGACATGTCTGGATGATTGATCGGGTGATTAAATGAAACTGGTAGGATTGATTGGCTGGCGCGGAATGGTCGGTTCCGTTCTGATGCAGCGTATGCAGGAAGAAAACGATTTCGATTTGTTCGAGCCCGTTTTCTTCACGACGTCGAACGTTGGAGGCAAGGCGCCTGCAATGGCGAAAAACGAAACCGTCCTGAAAGACGCTTTCAATATCGACGAACTGAAAAAATGCGACATCCTGATTTCCTGCCAGGGCGGTGACTATACCGTTGACGTTTTTCCGAAGTTGCGGGCAGCCGGATGGGATGGTTACTGGATTGATGCCGCTTCCAAGCTGCGCATGAACGACGATGCACTGATCATTCTCGACCCGGTCAATCGCAAGGTCATTGAAGATGGCCTCTCCAAAGGTATCAAGAACTACATCGGCGGAAATTGCACCGTTTCGTGCATGCTGATGGGCCTCGGTGGCCTGTTTGAAAACGATCTCGTCGAATGGATGACGTCGATGACGTATCAGGCCGCTTCCGGCGGTGGTGCGCAACACATGCGGGAACTGCTGACCCAGTTCGGTTCCATCCATACCGAAGTCAGGATGAATCTGGAAAACCCGGCTTCGGCCATTCTTGAAATCGACCGTCAGGTGCTGGCTCGCCAGCGTGGCATGACGGCCGATGAAACGAAACAGTTCGGTGTCCCTCTCGCAGGTAACCTGATCCCCTGGATCGATACCGATCTGGGCAATGGCATGTCACGCGAGGAATGGAAAGGCGGCGCCGAAACCAACAAGATTCTGGGCAAAAACGATGGCAACAAGGTTATCGTTGACGGCCTCTGCGTCCGTGTCGGTGCAATGCGTTGCCATTCCCAGGCATTGACGATCAAGCTGAAAAAAGACGTGCCGCTGGACGAAATCACCGATATCCTGAAAAGCCACAACCAGTGGGCGAAAGTCGTGCCGAATACGAAAGAGGATTCGGTGCGTGACCTGACGCCTGCCGCCGTCTCCGGTAGTCTGACGATTCCGGTCGGACGCTTGCGCAAGCTGGAAATGGGTAATGATTACCTCTCCGCATTTACTGTCGGCGACCAGTTGCTTTGGGGGGCTGCCGAACCGTTGCGTCGCATGCTGCGAATCATCCTGGAATGACGGGATGGTTTGTTTTCGGAATGATTGCCTGATTTGAACGTTCCAGGCAGGAAAGGCTTTTCACCATTCTTTAACTGTAAGTGCAGGGCCGCCATTATTGCCTTGACATGAATGGAGCAGGCTATAGAGAGTTTAAAAAGGGTAAATCGCGCCATGCAGATTTACCCTTTTGTTTTATTGCGTTACCAGTTCCTTGCCATGTTGCGTTTTCCTTTCGATGGAAATGACATTCAGAACGAGATTGGTGTAGCCTTCAGGTGTTCGTGTCAGTTCAGGTGTTCCGGTTACACGAATCCAGTCTTTTTCCTGTGGGAGTTGTCCTGCATATTTCAGCAGAAAACCGCCCCAGCCATCGTTGTCGCAGCAACCCGGGCCGTAACGATAAATAACCGGAACCTTCAGGCTGCCGTCACGGGTCGTGAACGAGGCGTACATCCCTTCCACAATAATGGTTTTGTCTTTGTATTCATCAAAATTGTAATAAATGTCGTTGATTTGCGTCAGGAACATTTTTTCACTGATTTCAAGAATATCCGAATCAGGATTCGGATTATATGGCTCGGGTACTTCTTCTTCATCAGAAACTTCTTCCCTGGAAGTGTCTGCCAGGGAATCCGAATAAATTGTTGGGGTGTCGTCCATTTTCGGCGGTTTTGCATCGAATCCCATTCGGCCAGCCGGATTGCTGCAGCCTGAAACAAGAAGACATAGCGCCACTGTAATGCAGAATTTCTTCATATTATTTGCTCATGGAAAAATGTTTTTTTGATTGTCTGGATCAGCCAATAAAGCAGAAAAGCCGCAATATTGCATATCACGATACTGGCACCGGTTGGAGTCGCATACTCATAAGAAATCACGATGCCGATCCACAGGCATATGACGGATATAACAGCCGAGTTGATGATCACAGTCCTGAATTTTCTGCAAAGACGCATTGACGTCAGGGCAGGAAAGACGATCAGGCTGGAGATCAGCAAGGCTCCCATCATCCGCATTCCGAGAACGATAATCAGGGCGGACATCAGCGCAATCAGCATGTTATAAAATCCGGAACGGTTTCCAGTTGCACTGGCAAACGATTCGTCGAAAGTGATGGCAAAGATCCGGTTGTAAAACAGGATGAACATCAGCAGAATGGCAATGGAAAGGGCGAGGCTCAGGTAAACGTCATTACGGGACATGCCGAGAATGCTGCCGAAAAGATAATTGCAAACATCGGTATTCATCCCCGTGGTCATTGAAAGAATCATGACGCCCGTTGCCAGCGCTCCGGTTGAAATGAGTGCAATAGCCGCGTCGCCCTTGATTTTGCTGTTTTCGCTGATTCTGAGCAACACGAAGGAGGCAGCCACGACAACGGGAATCGCAACGGAAAGCGGAGCGGCGTTCAGTGCAGTTGCCAGTGCCAGAGCGCCGAACCCGACATGTGAAAGACCATCTCCGATCATGGAATAACGTTTCAATACCAGGCTGACACCCAGCAATGACGAACACAATGCGACAAAAGTACCGACCAGAATGGCCCGTACCATGAAAGGATAGGAAAATATTTCAAGCATCAGGCTGAACATATGTCTCCTTTCCAATGAATCTCCGGCCAATATCGCTGTTCTGGTATTCCCCGGCAGTCCCGAAAAAAAGCTGGGTATGGTGAAGATGCAAAATGTGTTTCGCATATTTCATGGTAGATGGAATGTCGTGCGAGACCATAATGACCGTAATGCCTTGTCCGTTTATTGTTTGAATCAGCTCGTACATTTCCTGTGAAACGACGGGGTCCAGCCCCGCCACCGGTTCATCCAGCAATATCGCTTTTTTTGTCGCGCACAAGGCGCGGGCAAGCAGGACCCGTTGCTGCTGTCCACCAGACAGTTCACGGTAACATTTGTTTTTCAAATGACCGATTCCCAACCGTTCCATATTGTGCTCGGCGACATTTTTTTCATTTTTTGAATAAAATGGCCTGAAACCCAGTCTGTTCAGGCATCCTGATAAAACGACTTCATAAACACTGGCAGGAAAATCTTTCTGGATACTTGTCTGTTGGGGTAAATAGCCGATTTCGGCGGGTGCAAGCCGGTTATGCATTTCAATAATGCCGGCGAATGGCTTTTTCAGGTGAAGAAGTCCTTTGAGCAGGGTGCTTTTTCCCGAGCCGTTTTTTCCGACAATACAAAAATAATCGCCATCCACTATGCTGAAATTGAGATCTTTAACGGTAACGACATTGTCGTAAGCGAAAGAAACGTTTTTGCAGGAAATCATGTTCATTAGCTGACCGATCTTTTTATTAAAATATTCCCGTCACGTCAGGGCGGTGATCTGAAAATTACCGCCCCGGGTATCGTCAATTCAACGCAGCCTTCAGGCTTTCGACGTTTTTATTCATCATGGAAAGAAAGTTTTCGCCGGCTTCCAACTGGTCACGAGTGATGTTGTGATTGGAAAACAGGGTCATTTTCCGTGCACCGGTGGCGTCACTGATAGCGTCCGCAATTTTGCCGTTTGAAAATTCAATGGTGAAAACGACGGGAAGATGTTCCCGTTTTACCCGATCGATCAGGAATGCCATCGTTGCGGCGCTGGCCTCGGTTTCGGTGGAGCAACCTGAAAAGGCCGCATAGTATTTCAGTCCATATTCATCGGCAAAATAACGGAATGGAAAACGGTCGCCGAAAAGTATCGTTTTGCGTTTGGCGTTCTTTACAACGTTTCGGAAAGCGTCATCCAGCGATTTCAGTTGAAGAATATAGTTTTCGCGGTTTGTTTCATAAGCTTTTGCGTTTTCCGGATCTTTTTCACTCATCTTCGCGGCGATGCTGTTTACAATCGCCATGGCGTTTTTGGGGGAAGTCCAGACATGCTCGTCCAGTTCATCTTCGCCGTCGTCATGATCGTGTTCCATTCCCTTGACGACTTCTTCCTTGACGGTCGGAACAATATCGAGCAATTTCAGGGTTGCCGGTTTTTTGTCACCCATTGAACTCAGGATTTCTTCAATCCAGACGTCGTTTTCGCCTCCTGTATAAATGAACAGGTCGGAATTCCGGATCAGCTTGATATCCTGCGGAGTGGGTTCATAAGTATGGCTTTCCATGCCCGGTTTGAGCAACATGGTAACTTCTGCCTTGTCACCGGCCAGCTGCCGTGCGAAATCGTACTGCGGAAAAATCGTGGTAACAACTTTCAGTTTGTGCGGGTTGGGCTTGTCTTCCTGAGTACGCGACTGGCAGGCAACCAGAAAGCAAAGAGACAATACCGCCATGATCAGAATAGAAAAAAAACGTTTCATTTGTTTAAAACCTTCCAGGACAGTCAAACACAGGCAAAAACAGGCAGATGCCTGAGTTGGCCAGTAAAAAATGTGTTGTAACACCAGAGGAAAGTCTCAATTATTCATTCTGGTTTTCTGGCTGATTGGCGTGGCATGGGATAAAAGGAGAATTCGGCCAGCGCACAGAGGTATTAACAGGAAGAGTGCCCCCGAAATCAAACTGAACGAAAGGATTTCCATGAATCCGGCCGGTTCAATGGGGTGGTCAGCAAGTTTGAGAGATGTGCAGACAGGGCAGGGAACACCAAAACCTTCATCGCCGGTGTCGTGATGAAAGTGGCATGTTGAGAAAATGGCAAGATAAACCAGTGCGATACATAAAAAGATCGCCAGGGTTCTATTTTGTCGAAAAATTCTCATGAAATGCCTTGAATCTGGATAATCTGCACGCTCAACGATGAGACGAATTCATGCACTGGGTGCAACTTCCATACAAAACCGTGCGCAGGGAATTGATATCGAGCCCATGCTTTTTCAAAAGATGATCTTGTATCAGTCCCAGTTCATCACAATGCAAATGAATCAGTTTTCCGCATGACTCGCATTTGAAATGGAAGCATGAGGTCTTTTCATCTTCCTGATGGGAACCCACATACTCAAAACAGGCAGCGTCGGTCTTGTCCAGAAGGTATTGATTGACAAGGCCTTCATCGATCATTCTTTCCAGATGCCGGTATATGGTGGACATACCGATGGATATGCCCAGTTGCTGGAAATGGTGATGAATATCGCTTGCCGTCACGTGTTTTCCCGATAACGATTCCAGATACGAAAACAGCGTTTTCCGGTGTCTGGTCTGATATTGCGATGACCTGTTCAAAAGAGATCCTTTTTTCTGAATTTGAAAATCGTTCTCATATTGTAGTCTTGTTGTTCCGGTATATCAATGTGAGAATGAGAATCATTTTCACATTGATGATATTTCTTTTGACAGACTGCCGTTTGCAAGGGCGAAGCCTTTTAATGCGAATCTTTTCGATGACGCCGGTTACCATTGATCCATTTTTAAAAAATCAATATTATGAAAATCATATTTTTGTTTGATAAGTCGTTTCCGGAGGTGATGAATATAATTTGCGCAGGTAAAATAGGGGACAGGTGAAACAATAAAACCGACAAATGAAACGCATCGCACTGGGCATCGAATATGACGGAACAAACTGGCGGGGGTGGCAAACCCAGCCGGATGGCATGACCGTTCAGGACCAGTTGCAGGAAGCGATTTTCCGGTTTACCCGGACCCGCATTTCAACCATGTGTGCCGGACGTACCGATGCGGGCGTCCATGCAAGCGAACAGGTCGTCCATCTGGATACGGAACTCGACCGCTTGCCCGTTTCATGGGTGAGGGGAGTCAATGCCTATCTGCCTTCATCCATTGCTGTACGCTGGGCATGTGAAGTGCCGGGAGGAAAGGATGGTTTTCATGCGCGTTCGAGTGCAATGGCGCGACGGTACCGCTACCTGATCTATAACAGCCCGGTACGTTCGCCTTTATGGAAAAACCGTGCCGGATGGGTTTTCAAGCCACTGGATATCGGACTGATGCAAAAAGGGGCCGGTTTGTTGTTGGGTGAGCACGATTTTTCAGCGTTCCGTGCCGCAGAATGCCAGTCGATTACGCCGGTCAAAACCGTCAAACGCATCGACATTGAAAAACAGGGCAATCTGATCGTGTTCACGTTCGAGGCTAATGCATTTTTGCATCATATGGTGCGCAATATCGTCGGTTCGCTGGTGTACATTGGAAAGGGCAATCATCCGCCTGAATGGATGAAGCAATTGCTCGATGCGAAAGACCGTTCCCTGGCGGCTCCGACTTTCATGCCGGACGGCCTGTATCTGTCGCGCGTGCATTACGAGGCGAAATGGGGCTTGCCGCAACGGGAAGATGTTTTTCCTTGAAATATGAAGAGATCAGGCGGTTTACAATCCGGTTTTAAAATGACGAAATCATGAATCGAACCCGAGTAAAAATTTGCGGGCTGACCCGCAGGGAAGATGTACAAACGGCAGTTGACGCTGGCGCTGACGCACTGGGCTTCGTTTTTTATCCGGCCAGCCCGCGTTATGTGTCTGCTCACAAAGCGTCGGAACTGATGGCCGAAATGCCTCCTTTCGTGACATCGGTCGGCCTTTTCGTCAATGCCGATATCGACGACATTGCCGCTGTTGTCGAAACGACACATTTATCTCTTTTGCAGTTTCATGGCGACGAGTCGCCAGAGTGGTGTGCCGAAGCGGCCGCTGCGACGAACAGGCCGTTTATCCGCGTTTTTCGCGTCAAACCGGATACAACAGCCGATGATTTGCTACAATATGAACGGATTTATCGCAATGCCAGTCCGTATTTCAAGGGTTTGCTTCTGGATACCTGGACGGACGCTTACGGCGGAGCAGGAAAGGTTTTCAATTGGTCTCTCGTATCAAAAGAAATAGGGCCTCGGGTCGTTTTGAGTGGTGGCTTGAGTGCGCAAAATGTCGCTGGTGCAGTTTCTGAACTGCGCCCGTTTGCCGTTGACGTCAGCAGTGGCGTGGAGGCGGCAAAGGGCATCAAGGATGCCGAGAAAATCCGGGCTTTCATAAGAGCTGTCCGTCAGGCGGGCGAGCCTATCTGAACCGGATTTCGGGCCTGTTCCGTTTTCATTGAGTTGAAAACGCAATTGCACAATCGAGAGAATTTCCATGAAAGACAAAGACTGTTGTTGCAGCGCTTCCAATGCGCTGTTCGAAACATCCGACTATCATTTGCCGGATGCCAAAGGCCATTTCGGCATTTACGGTGGCCGTTTCGTTTCCGAAACCCTTATTCACGCACTGGATGAACTGAACGAGGCTTATGCGCGTTACAAGGACGATCCGGATTTTCTGGCCGAGTTCCGCCATGAACTGAAACATTACGTCGGTCGCCCTTCTCCCGTTTATCACGCTTCCCGCTGGTCCGACATATTGGGTGGCGCGCAGATTTACCTGAAACGCGAAGACCTGAACCATACGGGCGCTCACAAGGTCAATAACGTGATCGGGCAGGCTCTGTTGGCAAGACGCATGGGCAAGAAGCGTATCATCGCGGAAACCGGTGCAGGCCAGCACGGTGTGGCGACAGCCACGATCTGTGCCCGTTTCGGTCTCGAATGCCATGTTTACATGGGCAGTGAAGACGTTGAACGTCAGGCACAGAACGTTTACCGGATGAAGCTTTTGGGTGCTAACGTGATTCCGGTCGAATCCGGTTCCAAAACCCTGAAAGACGCACTGAACGAAGCCATGCGCGACTGGGTCGCCAACGTCGAAACGACTTTTTATATTATCGGTACCGTAGCGGGACCTCACCCTTATCCGATGATGGTACGGGATTTCCAGTCTGTCATCGGTGAGGAATGTCTGGTGCAGATGCCGGAACTGACTGGACGCCAGCCAGACGTTGTCGTCGCCTGTGTCGGCGGCGGTTCCAATGCCATGGGCATTTTCTATCCGTATATCGACCACAAGGACGTGAGACTGGTCGGTGCGGAAGCGGCCGGTGACGGGATGGAAACCGGACGACACGCCGCCTCCCTGAGCGGGGGCATACCGGGCGTTCTGCACGGCAACCGTACCTATCTTTTGCAGGATGGCGATGGCCAGATAATCGATACCCATTCCGTCTCGGCAGGTCTGGATTATCCGGGGGTCGGCCCAGAACATGCATGGCTGAAAGATATCGGGCGTGCCGAGTATGTGGGCATCAATGATGAAGAAGCGCTGGCCGCTTTCCACGACTGCTGCCGGATCGAGGGCATCATTCCCGCTCTGGAATCGAGCCATGCATTGGCTTATGCCGCGAAACTCGCGCCAACGCTGCCCAAAGACAAATTAATTCTGGTCAATCTGTCCGGCCGGGGTGACAAGGATATGCATACTGTCGCCCGGAGAGCCGGCATTCAATGGTGAGGTCGTTTAATACGACGAACGCATGAACCGTTAACCGAATTTAAGGAACAGGATTGATTATGTCTCGCATACAACAAACATTGAATCGTCTGCAAAAGCAGAACAGAAAGGGGCTTGTCCCATTCGTCACGACCGGTTTTCCTTCTCCGGAACTGACTGTACCCGTCATGCATGCCATGGTTGAAGGCGGTGCCGATATTATCGAGCTCGGCGTTCCGTTTTCCGATCCGATGGCAGACGGCCCGGTTATCCAGCACGCTTCCGAAGTCGCCTTGCAAAAAGGCATGACGCTGGAAAAGGTACTGGATACCGTTGAGGAATTCCGGATCAGGGATGAGAACACGCCAGTCGTTCTGATGGGATACGCCAACCCGATCGAGCGCATGGGCGTGGATGTTTTCATTAAAAAAGCGGCTGAAAAAGGGGTTGATGGCGTTCTCGTCGTCGATTATCCCCCGGAAGAAAGTGAAGAATTCGCCGCAAAGCTGAAGGCGAACGACATCGATATGATTTTTCTGCTGGCGCCGACGTCGACCGATGAACGCATCAGGGAAATCGGCCGGATTGCCAGTGGCTATATTTACTATGTTTCACTGAAAGGTGTCACAGGTTCAGGAAATTTGAACGTAAATGAGGTAACATCCCGGATTGAAAAAATCAAAAAACACGTTACCATTCCGGTAGGTGTCGGTTTTGGAATCCGTGATGCGGCTACTGCCAGGGCGCTTGGCGCCTCTGCCGATGCCGTCGTTATCGGCAGCCGGATTATCCAGGAACTGGAGAGTGCAAAACCGGATGAAGCGGCATCTGCCGTGAAATCTTTTTTGAAAGAGATACGCAAAGCACTGGACGAATGATTTTATACAGGTTATAAAAGCGTCCTGTGATCCGGTGTTTGCCGGAATGAATTTTTTAATACAATAAAAAGTGCAGAAAACAGGCCATCGGATCAGTCCGATGGCCTGTTTGATCAGGAGATTTTATGAGTTGGCTTGACAAGTTGCTTCCACCGCGAATCCAGCATCAGACGGCACCACGCCGGGTGGTGCCTGAAGGCTTGTGGGTGAAATGTCCGTCCTGTGAAGCGGTGTTATACCGGACCGATCTGGAATCGAATTCCCACGTTTGTCCGCAATGCAGCCATCACATGCGCATCCGTGCCCGCGACAGACTGGATGCCTTGCTGGATGCGGAAGGTCGTTATCAGGTTGCCGAGTCCGTGACACCATTCGATTCCCTGAAATTCAAGGACAGCAAGAAATATCCCGATCGTCTTAAGACTGCTGTTGAAGGCACCGGTGAAACCGATGCATTGATTGTTGTCGGCGGGTCAATCAAATCCGTTCCTGTGGTCGTTGCCTGTTTCGAATTCGAATTCATGGGCGGCTCGATGGGTTCCGTCGTCGGCGAACGTTTCGTTCGCGGCGTGAATGAAGCGATCGAGCGGAAAGTGCCGTTCATCTGCATTACGGCCAGTGGCGGTGCACGTATGCAAGAAGGCCTGCTTTCCCTGATGCAGATGGCGAAAACCAATATGATTCTGACCCGTCTGGCAGATAAAGGCCTGCCTTACATTTCCGTTCTGACCGATCCGACAATGGGCGGTGTTTCCGCTTCGTTCGCTTTCATGGGCGACGTTGTTCTGGCTGAACCGAAAGCGCTGGTCGGCTTTGCCGGTCCGCGCGTGATCGAACAGACCGTGCGTGAAAAGCTGCCGGAAGGATTCCAGCGTTCCGAATTCCTGATGAAAAAGGGCGCTGTCGACCGGATTGTCGATCGTCGTGAATTGCGCGATGAATTGTCCCATTTGCTGGCGATGTTGCAAAACAGGCCGATTGAAACTATTTCATAAGCCATTTATGTTTTTAATAGTTCAAACGCCTGTTCCAAAAGAATAAGGCGTTTGCGTTTTTAATGATTTGAATACAATCTTTTTTCATGAAGATGTCCAGGCAATCAGCCGTGAATAAACCGGAGCGAAACCATCGTTCCCTTTCTGAATGGGTTCAGATTGTGGAAGGCTTGCACCCCAGGAATATCGAAATGGGGCTGGAGAGGATTCGTGTCGTGAAAGAACGGCTGGGCATCCGGTTCGATTGTCCTGTCATCACGGTGGGCGGGACGAACGGCAAAGGGTCGACCTCTGCCATGCTCCAGACGATTTACGGCGAAGCGGGTTACAAGACCGGTTTGTATTCCTCTCCCCATATCCATTTTTTCAACGAGCGTATGAAAATCGACGGCAAGATGGTCGACGATGAAACGCTCGTACATTACTTTGAAGTGATCGAGGAAGTCAGGGGCGATGTTCCGCTGACCTTTTTCGAATTCACGACGCTGGTTGCCTTCAAACTCTTTGCCGATTCGCATCTGGACGTTCTTGTTCTTGAAGTCGGCCTCGGAGGGCGGCTCGATGCAGTGAATCTGATCGATGCGGACATTGCAATCGTCACGAATGTCGCTATCGACCATGTCGAATATCTGGGCGATACCCGTGAAAAGATCGGATTTGAAAAGGCGGGCATTTATCGTCAGGGCAAAACGGCTTTTTATGGTGACATCGATCCGCCGGAGTCTCTTTTGGCTCATGCCGCTTCGGTTGGCGCCAGGCTCAAGGTTTTCGGCACGGATTACCGTTTTGAAACCGATGGCGACCACTGGGATTATCTGGGTGAAAAATCGTCTTATGCCAGTCTCGTCCCTCCTTCCCTGAAGGGAGATACGCAGATTCACAATGCTACGACGGTTGTGGCTGCTGTGGAAGCATTGCAACAGCGTTTGCCTGTGGATGCAGCCGCTATCGAACGCGGGATCATGAAGACCGAACTGCCGGGCCGTTTCCAGATTCTTCAGAATGAACCGTCGGTCATTCTCGACGTTGCCCACAATCCCCATGCCGCTGCCGTACTGGCGAAAAACCTGAAAGACATGGGACCATTCCATGCCACACATGCCGTGTTTGGTGCCATGTCCGACAAGGATATCGACGGTGTTATCGAGCTGATGAAGGGGTGCGTGGATCGCTGGTATGTGACTGACTTGCCCTTGCCAAGAGCGGCCACGGCAGAAGCACTGAAAGACAAACTCATTTCCGCAGGCGTTACGCGCGGAAAAACCAACCAGTGCATATCCGTATACCACAATGCTGTCGATGCCATGACAAGCGCCAAGAACAATGCACAGAAAAATGATAGAATAGTCGCATTCGGATCATTTTGGGTCGTTACAGGGGTCACTGAAGAAGGTGACCTGAAACCAACCAACCATCGTTGATTGCATGAGCCGTTTTTCTCTTTTTCGCTGGGGCAAATCGAAATCTGATTCAGAAGGAACGTCGCGCACCGGTAGTGCGGACAGATTTGTCGCGGACGATATCGATCGCAAAAAAAGTTCCAACCGGAAAAACAGCGCGGACGATCCGCAATTGCCACAAAAGAAACGGGCTCGCCGACGCCTTGTCGGTTCCATTACACTGGTCGTGGCAGCCATCATTGTCTTGCCGATGATTTTCGAATCGGAACCCAGGCCGGTTTCACCCAATTTATTGATCGACATCCCTTCCAAAGACAACAAACCGGTTCAGGTGGCTGCAGCCGAACAGACTCCGCCATCTGCCCCGACGACTGAAACGGCGGTTACCCCGCCAGCCGATCAGGCACAACAAGCCCAACAGGCACAGCTTGCTACCGCTCCGACAGAGGGCGTGGCACCGGCCGCACAGCCTTCCACTCCACCGGTTCAACAGGCGGCTCCGGTACAGAGCGCTACCGAACAGCATCTGGCCGCGCCAAAAACGGCAACGACAAGTGATGCCGACACACAGAAAAAACAGACCGAGGCACAACAAAAAGTCGAGAAGGCCAGACTGGAAAAACTGAAAGCGGAAAAGGCCAAACAGGAGAAGGCCAAGGCGGACAAGCTCAAAGCCGAAAAAGCGAAAGCGGCTGCCGGTTCCGATCCGATCGGTCAAATGATCGCCGATAAAAATACCAAAACATCGACATCCGGCAAACAGGTCATTCAGGTCGCTGCGCTGACGTCGCAGCAAAAGGTCAGTGAATTGCAGGCGAAACTTTCCAAGGCGGGAATCCGTTCCCATACCCAGAAAGTGAAAGCCAAAAACGGAGAAGAACGGATTCGTGTCCGTGTCGGGCCCCTCTCCAAGGCCGATGCGGACAAGACGTGTTCAAAACTCAAAAGCATGGGATTGTCCTGTACCCTGTTGCCGAACTGATGTGACGACTGGATCGCATTTTGACTGCTTTCGATTACGTATTGCTGTTTCTGCTGGTCGGTTTCATGCTGATCAGCATGACGAAAGGTCTGGTGCGCGAAGTCATTTCGCTCGTTAGCTGGGTAGTCGCCTTTTATGTGGCGACCCATTACGGGGATATCCTGATACCCTGGCTGCCCAGTGCGGTATCCGGGGATGTCATGAGGATGATCGTGGCGTTCATTGTGCTGTTTATCGGCACCCGGATTGTCATGGCAATACTGGCAAGACTGGTCAATGTCGTATTGCATGCAACGGGGTTGACGTTACTGGACCGTTTTCTGGGCGCGTTGTTCGGGCTTGCAAAAGGGGCGCTGGTCGCTCTGGCACTCGTTCTGGTTTGCGGGATGACAAAAATACCCGAGCAGCCGTTCTGGAAGAATGCGATGTTCAGCCCGATGGCAGTGCAGGCAGCGAAAATGACCATGCCGTATTTGCCGGATTATTTTGTGGAATACATACATTTCTGATTCAGGGTATCCTATCGGTTTCGATGTATTCCTGTGGTTTTGTTTTCTTAATTTTTGATTGAGGAGTCCACCATGTGTGGCATCGTTGGTATTGTTTCCCAGACACCTGTCAACCAGCTGATCTATGATGCATTGCAGCTTTTGCAGCATCGCGGTCAGGACGCTGCCGGTATTGCCACCAGCAGTAACGGCAAGTTCGCGATGTTCAAGGCAAACGGTCTGGTCAGAGACGTTTTCCGTACCCGGAATATGCGCGCGTTGCCCGGAAACTGCGGTATCGGCCATGTCCGTTACCCGACAGCCGGTTCTGCCAAGAATGAAGAAGAAGCACAGCCATTCTATGTGAATGCACCTTTCGGCATCACGTTTGCCCACAACGGCAATCTGACCAATTGTGAACAGTTGAAAGGCGAAATGTTCAAAAACGATCGCCGTCACATCAATACGAACTCGGATTCCGAAGTGCTGTTAAACGTGCTGGCACATGAAATCCAGGAAGCGACCAGCGGTTATTCGCTGGACCCGGCAGCACTCTTCAAGGCCGTTTCCATATTGCATAAACGGGTTCGCGGCGCTTACGCTGCCGTTGCCCATATCACCGATGCCGGTATTCTCGCTTTCCGCGATCCGTACGGTATCCGGCCCCTCTGTATCGGTTTTGCCGAAACGGACAAGGGCACGGAATACATGGTTGCGAGTGAATCCGTTGCACTCGAAGGTCTGGGTTTTCGCTTCCTGCGCGACGTCATGCCGGGTGAAGCGATTTTCATCGATATCGAAGGCAATCTGTACAACCAGCAATGCGCTGAAAATCCGAGCCTGAACCCTTGTATTTTCGAATACGTCTATCTGGCCCGTCCCGATTCACTGATCGATGGCGCGTCGGTGTATGCCACACGCCTGAAAATGGGTGAACATCTGGCAGACAAGATCAAACGCCAGGTTTCGACAGGTGATATCGACGTTGTCATGCCGATTCCGGATTCATCCCGTCCTGCCGCCATCCAGCTTGCCCTGAAACTGGGCATCGAATATCGTGAAGGCCTGATCAAGAACCGCTATATCGGCCGTACCTTTATCATGCCGGGACAGGCGGTCCGCAAGCGTTCCGTCCGCCAGAAACTGAACACCATCGGTTCTGAATTCAAGGGCAAGAATGTGTTGCTGGTCGATGATTCCATCGTCCGCGGCACGACCTGCAAGGAAATCGTCCAGATGGTGCGTGAAGCCGGTGCCAATAAAGTGATTTTCGCCTCCGCTGCACCTCCGGTGATTTACCCTAACGTATACGGTATCGACATGCCGACCCGTGACGAACTGATCGCTTATGGTCGTACCGACGAGGAAGTCCGTCGTGAAATGACAGCCGATGCGCTGGTCTATCAGGATCTGTCGGCATTGAAACAGTCTATAACCGACGTCAATCCGGCTTTGAGAAGCTTTGAGGCTTCCTGTTTTGACGGCTTGTACATTACCGGTGACGTTTCTGCCGATTATCTGAACCGTCTGGAATACGAACGCAAACATCTGGCCCCGACTCCGGAAGATCCGGTAAGAAACCAGCTGAATCTTTCTCTGGCAACGGCTGAGTAAGACAAGACGCTCGAAAGGGTCTGATGCCGTGAAAGCGGCTTCAGGCCTTTTTGTTCGATCAGAGGGTGCAATGCCGGTCAGCGTTTGACCATTTTCATAGTGCTTGATTGTCCTGAAAACTTTATTATTCGATTGAGTCAAAAACATTATGAATAAAGCTTTTACAAAAGAATCGGATAACGACGACGAACTGGAACCGAATGTTCCCGTGCTTCCGGCCGGCTTCAAAAATTACATCACTCCTGCCGGCTTAAAGAGCCTGAAAGACGAGTTGTTGTCTCTCATCGACAAGGAACGGCCACAGGTTGTCCAGATCGTGTCATGGGCGGCGTCCAATGGCGACCGCTCGGAAAACGGCGATTACATTTACGGCAAACGTCGCCTTCGTGAAATCGACCGGCGTATCCGTTTTCTGATCAAACGAATCGAGGCGGCAGAAGAATTCGATCCCAGCATTCACTACGGCAATGACCAGATCTTCTTCGGCGCGACAGTGACCTACGAACGCGAGGACGGTGAGGAAAACACCATCACGATTGTCGGTATCGACGAATTCGATCCGCTGGAAGGCCGAATCAGCTGGATATCGCCAATGGCGAAAACACTGATCAAGGCACGTGAAGGCGATACGGTTACCCTGCATACACCGGCAGGTATCGAGGAACTGGTCATTCTGGAAGTAAATTACCCGAAACCCGAATAAAGGGTTTGATCTTTTTTCGATAGGATGGTTTCGCCAGAATGTTTTTCCGGCGAAATTTTTGTATTCAGGCAGTTCCCACTTATACTGGCTGAAATTTTTACTCTTTTCTTCAAACCCGATATGACGGTCGTCCCGAAAAACATATTTTCCTACGTTTCCCGCAAAGTGAAACGGGCAGGCGCAGCCCCTTTTTTGCCAATGTCGAAAAAGGAAATGGATGCGCTTGGCTGGGATGCCTGCGACATTATTCTGGTTTCCGGAGACGCTTATATCGACCATCCCAGCTTCGGGGTAGCCCTGATCGGCCGTGTGCTCGAAGCACAGGGGTTCAGGGTCGGGATCATCGCCCAGCCGGACTGGAAATCGGCACAGCCTTTCCGTGCGCTGGGAAAACCGAAACTGTATTTCGGCGTGACATCCGGCAATATGGATTCGATGGTCAACCGCTATACGGCAGAACGGAAAATCCGTTCGGACGACGCCTATACACCCGGAGGAAAAGCCGGAAAACGTCCCGATCGTGCGCTGGTCGTTTACGCGCAGCGGGCAAAGGAAGCTTATCCCGGCATTCCGGTCGTCATCGGTTCGATTGAAGCGAGTCTTCGTCGAGTCGCGCATTACGATTACTGGTCGGACAAGGTCAGGCGTTCCGTGCTTCCCGATTCCAAGGCCGACATCCTTGTGTACGGCAATGCAGAGCGGGCGATTGTCGACTTGTCTCATCGTCTTGCTGCGGGAGAGAAAATCGAATCGATCCGCGATTTGCGCGGTACGGCATACATGGTGCCAAAAGGCTGGAAACCGGCGGAAGACTGGGTGGAAGTCGATTCGTCGAGTCTCGACAAGCCGGGGCCGGTCAAAAAACATGCCAATCCCTATTTTCCCGAGCAGGAAGTGTGTGGTGCGAAAGCACAGCAGGACAAAGCTGCCGGGGAATCGATCAGGGAAAGCAAAATCAGTCTGCGCCTGAAAGCGAACAGCCAGTCTGTCGTTCGTCTGCCATCGTATGAACAGGTCGTGGACGATCCCGTTTTGTATGCGCATGCATCTCGCGTCATGCATCTGGAATCCAATCCAGGCAATGCCCGTGCACTCGTTCAGGCGCATGGCGAGCGCGATGTCTGGCTGAATCCACCACCCTTGCCGCTGGCGATGGAAGAGATGGATGGCGTATTCGGATTGCCTTATGCCAGAGGCCCGCACCCCGCTTACAAGGGGGAGGCCATTCCGGCATGGGAAATGATCCGCTTTTCCGTCAATATCATGCGTGGCTGTTTCGGGGGATGTTCGTTCTGTTCGATTACCGAACATGAAGGCCGTATCATCCAGAGCCGGTCAGAACCGTCTGTCCTCCGCGAGATCGAGGAAATCCGCGATAACGTGGACGGGTTCACCGGAGTCATTTCCGATCTGGGCGGCCCGACGGCGAACATGTACCGTCTTGGATGCCGCGACGAAAAAATCCAGAGCGTCTGCCGCCGGTTGTCGTGCGTTTATCCTCAGATCTGCAAGAACCTGAATACCGACCACAGCAAACTCATTTCCCTGTACCGGAAAGCACGGGCATTGCCGGGAGTGAAGAAAATCCTGATCGGTTCGGGTGTCCGTTACGATATCGCCGTCAAATCGCCAGAATACATCCGCGAACTGGTTACGCATCATGTCGGCGGTTTGTTGAAGATTGCACCGGAACATACGGAACAGAACGTCCTGTCCAAAATGATGAAGCCGGGTATCGGGACGTATGACGAATTCAAGCGCCTGTTCGACCGTTATTCGAAGGAAGCGGGCAAGGAACAGTATCTTGTCCCGTATTTCATCGCCGCGCATCCGGGTGCAACCGATGAAGACATGTTGAATCTGGCCTTGTGGCTGAAGCGGAACCGTTTCCGGCCGGATCAGGTGCAGACTTTCATGCCGACGCCACTGGCGCTGGCAACGACAATGTATCACTCCGAACGAAACCCGCTGGAACCGGTTTCTTACGATTCTGAAAAAGTCGAAACGGCCCGAAAAGGGCAGGTCCGCCGTTTGCACAAGGCTTTTTTGCGTTATCACGATCCCGAAAACTGGCAGCTATTACGCGAGTGGCTCCGCAGGCATGGTCGTGACGACCTGATCGGAAACGGGCCGAACCAGCTCGTTCCGGCATGGAAATCCGCACCTGCAGGCGCACAGAATCGTTTCGCCACTCCGGCGAAAAAGGGCAATGCCGTCAAATCCGGTTTGCAGGGACAGCCGAAAAACAGAACAGCAAACAAAACAGAACGCCCCAAACAGGGTGACAGCCGTAAAGGACAATTTGCAGCAGCCAGCCGCCATCGCAAAGGCGTTCCGACACGGTCAGGGCGCTAGAATATCCGGCGTGGAACCTGTATTCATGCCGATTTAAACAACAAATCGGAAGATATGACCCATCGTCTGGATTTAATCGACGCCAGGGCCATGTTTTTCGGGCGAAATCCAGTAAAATGTCGCCATTATCCAGTTTATGACTGGGTGTTATCCGAACAAGTTATTATTTCTGTGCACGACGAATGAAGAACATCCGTAATTTTTCCATTATTGCTCATATTGACCACGGCAAATCCACGCTGGCTGACCGGATTATCCAGCTTTGCGGCGGATTGTCAGATCGGGAAATGGAAGCTCAGGTGCTCGACTCCATGGATCTCGAACGGGAACGTGGCATTACGATCAAGGCACAGACCGCTGCACTGAATTACAAGGCACGGGACGGACAGGTATATAACCTGAACCTGATCGATACCCCGGGACACGTGGATTTCAGCTATGAAGTCAGCCGTTCGCTTTCCGCATGTGAAGGCGCATTGCTGGTGGTGGATGCATCGCAGGGGGTCGAAGCACAGACCGTCGCTAACTGCTATACGGCGCTCGACCTGAACGTCGAAGTCGTTCCGGTGCTGAACAAGATCGATTTGCCATCGGCCGACCCGGACAATGCCAAATCCGAAATCGAGGACGTGATCGGTATCGATTCGTCTGACGCCGTTCTGGCATCCGCCAAAACGGGACTCGGTGTCGAGGATATTCTTGAATCGATCATTGCCAAAATCCCGCCTCCGGAAGGCGATCCGGCAGCCCCTTTGCAGGCACTGATCATCGATTCATGGTTCGACAATTACGTCGGCGTCGTCATGCTGGTGCGTATCAAGAACGGTACCCTGAAACCGAAAGACAGGATTCGCCTGATGGCGACCGGTTCGGAATATCTGGCTGAAAGCATCGGTGTCTTTTCACCGCGCTCGGTTTCCAAAGATTCCCTCTCGGCGGGGCAGGTCGGTTTCATTATCGCCGGCATCAAGGAACTGACAGCGGCCAAGGTCGGCGATACGATTACGTTGGCCTCGCGTCCCGCTTCCGAACCTCTGCCGGGTTTCAAGGAAGTGCAGCCGCAGGTATTTGCGGGTCTATTCCCGGTTGAAGCCAACCAGTACGACGCCTTGCGCGATTCGCTGGAAAAACTGAAGCTGAACGATGCGTCCCTGCAATACGAACCAGAAGTGTCGCAGGCGCTGGGCTTCGGTTTCCGGTGCGGTTTCCTTGGTCTTTTGCATATGGAAATCGTTCAGGAACGACTGGAGCGCGAATTCGGCATGGACCTGATCACAACGGCTCCGACGGTCGTGTATGAAGTGATCCTGAAAAACGGCGACATGCTGATGGTGGACAATCCGTCCAAGATGCCCGACCCTGCCCGAATCGAGGAAGTCCGCGAACCGATCGTGACGGTAAACCTTTACATGCCTCAGGAATACGTCGGCCCGATCATGACGCTGTGCAATCAGAAGCGTGGTATCCAGATGGATATGCATTACCACGGCAAGCAGGTTCGTCTGGTCTATGAATTGCCGATGGCGGAAATCGTGCTCGATTTTTTCGACAAGATGAAATCCATCTCGCGCGGATATGCATCGATGGAATATGAATTCAAGGAATATCGTTCTTCCGACGTCGTGAAGGTCGATATGCTGATCAACGGCGACAAGGTCGATGCGCTGGCGATTATCGTGCATCGCGCCAATAGCCAGTACCGTGGCCGTGCCGTCGCGGCGAAAATGCGTGAACTGATCCCGCGCCAGATGTTCGACGTCGCCATTCAGGCCGCGATCGGATCGACGATCATTTCACGTGAAAACGTGAAGGCCTTGCGTAAAAACGTATTGGCAAAATGCTATGGCGGTGACATTACCCGCAAGCGCAAATTGCTTGAAAAACAAAAAGCAGGTAAAAAACGGATGAAACAGGTTGGATCGGTGGAAGTTCCACAGGAAGCTTTCCTGGCAATCTTACAAGTGGATGAAAAATGAACGTGCAGTCTTTGCTGGGTAACTTCGCCCTGATCCTTTTCATATTGATGGTGATCTCGGGTGTCGTCTGGTTCTACGACAAGCTGGTACTGGTCAAAAAACGGAAAGCCGCCGCTGAAATCGCACTAGCTGCCTATGATGAGCGCAACGCCAGAATGAAGGCGGAAGGTATCAAGGTCGATGATTCCGGCAGGGAAACCCTGAAAGAAAAACTGATGAAGCGGCCGATGTGGGTGGAATATTCAGGCAGCTTTTTCCCTGTGATCGCGGCAGTATTCGTCATCCGTTCCTTTCTCTGGGAACCGTTCAGGATTCCATCGAGCTCGATGGTCCCCACGCTGGAAGTCGGCGACATGATTCTGGTCAGCAAGTACAGTTACGGTATCCGCCTGCCGGTCATCAACAAGAAAGTGATCGGACTCGGTGATCCTGAAAAGGGCGACGTCGTCGTTTTCAAATTCCCGAAAGACACCTCACTCGACTATATCAAACGGGTGGTCGGTGTCGGTGGCGACAAGATCGAATACAGGAACAAGAAACTGACCGTCAATGGTGTCGAGGCGAAATACCAGCCGATGTCCGACTATCTCGATACGGAAAGTTTGACTTATTCCAAACAGTTCGAGGAAGATTTGTCCGGCGCAGGTGTCAAACACCGTATCCTGAACGACGATCGTGCACCGACGTATGTGCCGCATCCTGACCGTTTCAAAAACCGCCAGATGTGCACCTACAACGTGGAAGGATTTTCATGTACGGTGCCAGAGGGGTATTATTTCATGATGGGCGACAACCGGGACAACAGTCTGGATAGCCGTTACTGGGGTTTCGTTCCCGATGAATACATCGTCGGCAGGGCGTTTCTCGTATGGATGAACTTGAATGACATGACGCGTATAGGCGGCATCCATTAATCGCCAAATGGCACAAACTTGATTTTTGATTGAACAGGGAAACTCTCAAATTGCGATGATGAACGTGAATGTGTTGCAGGAAAGGATCGGATATTCTTTCCGACAAATCGACTTGCTCCAGACGGCACTGACTCATCGGAGCTTTTCCAGTCATCATAATGAACGACTGGAGTTTCTGGGCGATTCACTGTTGAATTGCGTCACGGCCATCAATCTGTACGAGCGGTATGTCGAACTGAATGAAGGCAATCTGTCGCGACTGAGGTCTTCTCTTGTCAGACAGCAGGCACTGTACGAAATTGCGCAGAAACTGGATATGTCCAGTTTTTTGCGTCTGGGTGAAGGAGAACTGAAAGCCGGTGGCTTCAAGCGTCCCTCAATTCTTGCCGATGCAATGGAAGCGTTGTTCGGTGCCATATTCCTTGACTCCGATTTCGAGACGGTCAGAAGGGTCATTACGCAACTGTTCACTGACATGATGAAAGGGCTCGACCCGGAAACGTTCGGGAAAGACGCGAAAACGCAATTGCAGGAATATTTGCAGGGACACAAGCTGGCTTTGCCGGAATACCAGGTCGTTGCCACACACGGTGCCGCGCACAATCAGGAATTCGAAATCGAATGTACGATCGGCAAATTCGGCATTCACGTGTTCGGAACGGGTTCCAGCCGACGGGCCGGAGAACAGGAAGCGGCACAGAAAGCGCTGGTTGCTGTGGAAGAAGCCATGAAAAACAAAAAGCAGGTTTCATCCGGAAAAAAAGGCCGTAAGGAAGCACAGATGAAATTGATCGGTATCGCTACACCACAAAGAGAACTGCCTGTCGAAGACGAGGCGGTGCCACCTACCAGAAAATGAGTGAGGTTGACATCATGACAGATCAGGAAAACAGCCATTTCCGAAGCGGTTATATCGCGATTGTCGGACGTCCGAACGTCGGCAAATCGACCCTGATGAACGAATTGATCGGTGCCAAGGTCAGTATTACGTCGCGCAAGGCGCAGACGACGCGCCACCGGATCATGGGCATCCAGACAGATGAGGACACCCAGTTCATTTATATCGATACGCCGGGATTCCAGACGCGCTACAACAATGCGTTGAACAAGACCTTAAACAAGACGGTGACGAATACGCTGACTTCGGCTGACGTCATCCTTTTCGTCGTCGATGCGGATGTATTCGGACAGGCCGACCAGCAGGTTCTCGATCTGATCCCGAAAAAGGTTCCGACGATTCTGGTCATCAACAAGACCGACAAGGTCAAGGATAAAAAGGACCTGATGCCTTTTGCGGAAAAGGTTTCGGCATTGCGCGATTTTGCCGCCATCGTGCCCGTTTCGGCAAGGCAGCGTTTCCAGCTGGACCGGCTTGAAAATGAAATCCGCCATTTCCTGCCGGAAAATCCGCCGATGTTCGATCCCGAAGATGTGACCGACCGGAGTGAACGGTTCATGGCGGCGGAAATCATCCGTGAAAAAATCTTCCGTTACACCGGCGATGAATTGCCTTATACCAGTACCGTCGTGATCGAACAGTTTGAACGCAAGGAAAAAATCTGCCGCGTGTTCGCCGCCGTTCTGGTCGAGCGCGATGCACACAAGGCCATGATCATTGGTCATAAAGGCGAGAAACTGAAAGAGATTTCCACCGAAGCACGACTGGATATGGAAAAAATGTTCGGCGTGCCGGTTTATCTGGAAATCTGGGTCAAGGTTAAATCCGGCTGGGCCGACAATGAAGCCGGTCTGCGCGCATACGGATACGATTAAGGCTGTCAGGCTTGTCAAAGGGGGTAAATGTCTGTGAGTGTGGACAGGAGAAAATGCAGGTGAATACCGAAACGGAAAAAACGGCAAAAACCGGTTCCGTGAAAACTCCTGAACGCTCATCGTCCGGCAAAAGTGGTTCCGAACACAGAATTGTGGAACAGCCCGGTTTTGTCCTGCACAGCTATGTTTACAAGGAAAGCAGCCTTGTCGTCGACGTGTTCACGCGCGATTACGGCCGGGTCGCTCTTGTCGCAAAGGGCGCAAAAAGGCCTACATCACGTCTGAGAGGCGTCTTGCAGACTTTTCAGCCGCTGTCCATCGGATGGACGGGGAAATCCGAACTCCGGACTCTCACGACGGCGGAATGGATTGGCGGCATGATCCCGCTGGAAAATTCAGCCCTGCTTTACGGGTTTTACCTGAATGAATTGCTGTTGAAACTGACGGCACGGGAAGACCCGCATCATCTTTTGTTCGACCATTACGTCAAGGCCCTGAACCGGCTGGCGACGTCCGAATCCGCCCAGACGGTCTTGCGCATTTTCGAGCTGGCTCTCCTGAAAGAAACGGGTGTGGCAGCCGATCTGTCGATCGATACGACGACCCGGCAAAAAGTCGATCCGGAAGAAGTGTATGTTGTCGATCCGGAAAACGGGCCGCGACCGGCACGCATGGGCGATGAAGCGCCGAGAATGGCCGGAAAGACACTACTGGATATGGTTTGCGAGGATTATTCCGACCAGCAGACACAGCTGCAAAGCAAATTGTTGATGCGTTATTTGCTGGCGCATCATTTGAATGGTGTACCTCTCCAGACACGAAAGATATTATTAGACCTGCGCCAGTTGTAACATCAGGGTAAACTACCCCTATTATCGATCCTTTTTTTCTGCGAGCCATGAGTTTTCTAAATCCAGGTGGCCCGGTCATCGAACTGGGCGTCAATATCGATCATATCGCCACCCTTCGAAATGCGCGGGGAACGACGTATCCCGATCCTGTGAAAGCCGCTGTCATGGCAGAGCAGGCTGGAGCCGATGCGATTACCCTTCATCTGCGCGAAGACCGGCGTCATATCAAGGATGCCGATGTCCGGGCAATCAGGCCATTGCTTGTAACACGTATGAATCTGGAATCGGCGATTACGCCTGAAATGATCGATTTTGCCTGCGATATCAAACCGCATGACGTTTGCCTCGTACCGGAACGGCGCGAGGAGCTGACGACGGAAGGTGGTCTGGATGTCGTGCGTTCTTTCGATATCGTCGCCTCGGCAGTCGAACGCCTGACCGACGCGGGCATTCGTGTCAGTCTGTTCATCGACCCAGAAGAAGAACAGATTATCGCTGCACACGAAACGGGGGCGCCGGTAATCGAACTGCATACAGGGCGTTATGCAAATGCCTTTGATGAATCTTCCCTTCGCCATGAACTGGAACGGGTGAAGGCTGGCGTTGAAGAAGGCATCAAGAACGGATTGAAAGTGAATGCCGGACACGGTTTACACTATGCCAATGTATTGCCGATTGCCGCGATTGACGGTATTGCCGAGCTGAATATCGGCCATGCGATTGTTGCGCAAGCGGTATTCGATGGCTGGGAAAAGGCCATTCGGGACATGAAAGCGCTTCTGGTGCAGGCTCGTATACCAGAAACAAACTAAAGACGGAACAGAGTTGAAAATATGATTTACGGTATCGGAACCGATATGATACTGATCACGCGTCTGAAAGCTGCACTTGAAAGACATGGTGACCGGTTTGCGGAAAAAATATTGGGACCTGACGAAATGAAGCGTTATCTTCATCGCAAGTCCAAAGTCGAGTTGAGAGGCTTGCGCTATCTGGCGACCCGTTTTGCCGCGAAGGAAGCGTTTTCTAAAGCGCTTGGACTCGGCATGCGAATGCCGATGACATGGCGGTCCATGCAATTGTTGAACGCAGCCAGTGGCAAACCGGAAGCCTTTTGCAGCGGCAAACTGAAAGCGCATATGGAAGAACTGGGCTTAAAAGCCCAGGTATCGGTAACGGATGAAGCGGAATATGCCCTGGCTTTCGTCGTTATCGAACAGATGGAAGAAGCGACGGAAACCATAACAGACTGACAGGTGAACCATGAAAAAAACAAGCTCGTTGTTAAGCGGTAAAAGAAACAGTTACGGCCCTGTCATGCTGGATGTGATCGGTTTGCGCCTTCTGGATGAAGATATCAGAAGAATCCGCCATCCCGCCACAGGCGGCGTCATTCTTTTTGCACGCAACTACCAGAACAGGGAACAATTGACGGCTTTGACGGCTGCCATTCGCAAGGAACGTGCGGATATCCTGATTGCCGTCGATCATGAAGGGGGACGTGTCCAGCGTTTCCGTTTCGACGGTTTCACCCGTTTGCCACCCATGCGCTCGCTGGGGAAAATGTGGGAAAACGATCAGGTCGCTGCCAGTCGTGCGGCAACGGCGGTCGGTTATGTGCTGGCTTCCGAATTGCGCTCATGTGGCATCGACTTTTCATTTACCCCGGTTCTGGATCTTGACTATGGCGTTTCAACCGTTATCGGTAACCGTTCATTTTCCCGCAATCCGAACATCGTCACTTTTCTGGCAAAAAGCCTGAATTACGGACTGGCACTCGCCGGAATGGCCAATTGTGGAAAACATTTCCCTGGCCATGGCTATGCCACAGGCGATTCCCATACGGAAATTCCGGTTGACGACCGGTCGCTGGAAGCGATTTTGCTGGAAGATGCCGCACCTTACAAAAATCTGGGCATGAGTCTGGCCAGTGTGATGCCAGCCCATGTCATTTATCCGAAAGTCGATTCCCTGCCTGCCGGTTTTTCAGTCAAATGGCTGTCGATCCTGAAAAACGAACTCGGGTTCGACGGTGTCGTTTTCAGCGACGACCTGAGCATGGAAGGTGCCAGCGTGGCCGGCAGTATCGTCGAGCGGGCGAATGCGGCTTTGGGTGCCGGTTGCGACATGGTGCTGGTCTGCAATACGCCGGACAAGGCAGATGAATTGCTGGCGGGATTGCCTGCACGGTCTGAAGAGGAAATGCGTGATTGCACTGCGAAAATCGGCAGCCTGATGCCAGCTGTTCCGGCGCTCGACTGGGATAGCCTGCAGCAGGAAAAACGGTATCAGCGTGCCCGTGCTATCGTGGAGCAGATCCCTCAGGAATAAAGAAAGGTATGTCGGAAAAAGAAAGAGACGTTTCAACGGGCGAAAACGGGCAAAACCCGGAAGACAATTCTGCCGAAAAACGGAAAGAACTGCTGAAAGCGGTCAAACAGCTGCCTCATTTGCCGGGGGTTTATCGTTACTTCGACAAGAACGACAAGCTCCTTTATGTGGGGAAAGCGCGCGATCTGATCAAGCGGGTCAGCACCTATTTCCAGAAAGCCTCACCGTCGCCACGGATCGCCATGATGGTCGAGCGCATTGCCCGCATGGAAACCACGGTCACGCGTAGCGAGGTTGAAGCTCTGATTCTTGAAAGCAACCTGATCAAGACGCTTCACCCTCATTACAATATCATTTTCCGCGACGACAAGTCGTATCCCTATCTGAAAATCACCGGACAGAAGTATCCGCGCATGGTCTATTACCGCGGAAACGTCGATCGTCACAACCAGTTTTTCGGTCCCTTTCCGAACTCATGGGCTGTCCGGGAGACGATCCAGATCCTTCAGCGGGTATTCCGTTTGAGAACCTGTGAAGACAGCGTTTTCAAAAACCGGACGCGTCCCTGCCTGCTTTACCAGATCAACCGTTGCAGTGGCCCATGTGTGGATTTGATTAGCGAAGAGGGCTATCGAAAGGATACGGAAAACGCCGTGCGTTTCCTTCGTGGCGAACAAACGGTCATTCTGGGCGAGTTGCAGGAAAAAATGGAGCGGCATGCCGAACGGCTGGAATTCGAGGAAGCCGCTTTTGTCCGGAATCAGATCGCGTCGCTGTCACAAGTGCTTCAGCAACAGAGTATGGAATCGGACAAGGTTGCCGATGTCGATATCATCGCCGTTGTCGTCCGGGAGGGACGTGCGTGTGTCAATCTGGCGATGGTTCGCGGCGGACGGCATCTCGGGGACAGGGCGGTTTTTCCCGGCAATCTTGGGAGTGGCGTGGATGAAAATGAAAAACTGGAAATACAGGTATTGAAAGCGTTTCTGGCGCAGCATTATATCGACGGACAGATTCCGGGAACGATTGTCGTCAATATGGATTTCGATGAGCCTGCATTGCTCGTGGCCCTGTCGGAACAATGCGGTCACCGGATTCACATCGTCACACAGCCGCAGGGGCAGAGACGGCTCTGGCTTGAAATGGCGCAAAAAAATGCCGAAATCGCACTGGCACGAGTCCTGTTGCAGTCCGATACACAACTCTCACGTGTCAAGTCGCTGATTGAATTGATGAATCTGGATATCGAAGATCCGAACGATTTGCGGATAGAGGCATTCGATATCAGCCATACGCAGGGTGAAGCCGTTCAGGCTTCATGTGTAATATTTCATCATTGCGCAATGCAAAATAGTGAGTATCGGCGTTACAATATCGCCGGAATTACACCCGGCGACGATTATGCCGCCATGAAACAGGTTTTGACGCGCCGATATGAAAAACTGGTCGGGCATGAAGACCTGATGCCGGATATCGTTCTGGTCGATGGCGGAAAAGGCCAGGTTTCGATGGCGACACAGGTCTTTGCCGAACTGGGGCACGACCTGTCCTTAATCGTCGGGGTTGCCAAGGGGGAAGGGCGGAAAGTCGGTCTGGAAACGCTGGTGTATGCAGATGGCCGCCTGCCGCAGGAACTGGGGAAAGATTCAAAAGTCCTGATGCTGATAGCCCAGATCAGGGACGAAGCGCATCGTTTTGCCATTACCGGCATGCGTGCGAAAAGAGACAAGAAAAGACAGGCCTCCCGTTTGGAGGAAATTGAAGGAGTCGGTGCAAAAAGAAGACAGAAATTGCTGGCCCGTTTCGGGAGCGTTCGCCAGATAGCGGATGCCTCGGTTGACGATCTGGCGACAGTGGAAGGTATTTCGCGTCGTCTGGCACAGCAAATTTATGACCAGTTGCACTAGAATAACGCCTTGTATTTTTATTTTCAGAAAAATAAAAAATGCAGTCAATCAGTGAAAGTTGCAAGAATCAGTCTATGCCGTTTAATTTACCTATTTTCCTGACCTGGGTAAGGGTGGCACTCGTGCCCTTGCTGGTCGGTATTTTTTACCTGCCCCAAAGCTGGATGTCCCTGTATGCACAGAGTCTGACGGCAGGCATTATATTTATCGTGGCTGCCATTACTGACTGGATCGACGGTTATCTGGCCAGAAAATGGAACCAGACGTCGGCCTTTGGCGCTTTTCTGGACCCGGTAGCGGATAAACTGATCGTGGCAGGTTCCCTGATCGTTCTGGTCCAGCTGGGACGCGTCAGTGCGATACTGGCATTCATTATCATCGGCCGCGAAATCGCCATTTCCGCACTGCGTGAATGGATGGCGAAAATCGGTGCGTCCAATTCGGTAGCCGTCAATTCACTGGGTAAAGTCAAAACGATTGCCCAGATGATCGCCATACCGATGCTTTTGTATTACGATAATCTTTTTTACGTCATCGACACGCGCTTCATAGGAACCTATCTTCTGATCATAGCGGCGTTTTTGACGGTTGTATCCATGCTGTATTATTTACGCAAAGCATTGCCGCTGATTAAGTAAATTGTCGTTGGGGTATTGACAATACAGAGGCAAATGCTACAATGCTCATCTTTCAAAGCGGGAGTAGCTCAGTTGGTAGAGCGCAACCTTGCCAAGGTTGAGGTCGAGAGTTCGAGACTCTTCTCCCGCTCCAGTTCTTCATGGCATTCTGAAGAAATGGAACCGGCGGTATCTGGTGAAAGCAGTCAGTTCACCGGAATTTGTAGCGATGAATACGATGCGGGAGTAGCTCAGTTGGTAGAGCGCAACCTTGCCAAGGTTGAGGTCGAGAGTTCGAGACTCTTCTCCCGCTCCATCTTTTCATTATCTTCCCGGGTTCATGCTTTTTCAGGCTGGTTTGGCCATCTCTCGATGGCAGGATAGCAAAGTGGTTATGCAGCGGCCTGCAAAGCCGTAGACGTCGGTTCGATTCCGTCTCCTGCCTCCAACAAGTCGTTTTTCATCACAAGATTTTTCTCCTCGCTGTTTTTCAATTGACGGCATTTGTTTTCGTTCGTTTACATCCCCTCAGGCGGCTGGTACATTTGCCGATATCTTCGTGTTTCAAAAAGCCTGTCTGAAAACAGGGTTTCGCTTCGGGAGGAACAGTGTGATGATTCGTTTTGCCAGACCTGACGACAGCGTGGCAATACTGGAAATTTATGGCGCTTACATAGAAACGCCGATTACGTTTGAATGTGAGCTTCCGACTGAATCGGAGTTCTCGAAGAGAATGGCTGACATATCGGCGTTTTACCCGTGTCTGGTATGCGAGGAAGAAGGTAAGGTAATCGGATTCGCCTACGCGCACCGGCACATGGAACGACAGGCGTATCAATGGAATGCTGAATTGTCGGTTTATCTCGACCCTTCGTTTACCTCGAAAGGCCTCGGTAAAAAACTGTATGCCATTCTGATAGAAATGCTGAAATTGCAGGGAGTCAGGACAGTATATGGAGGCGTGACTGTTCCCAATGAAAAAAGCGAATCCCTTCACAAGGCAATGGGCTTTTCTGTAGCAGGTACTTACCATCATGCCGGTTTTAAAGACGGAAAATGGCGTGATGTGACCTGGTTTGAAAAGGCCATTGCACCGTATGATTCTTATCCGGAACCTGTCGTTTCCATCGGCAGTATTCCCAAACAGGAACTGCTTGAAATCATCTCTTCATTCCGGTAAGCAGCTTGGGCTATTTCTGGCAGAAATCATTTGACCATGCCCTTTACGGCGGACCGGGTTGAACCAGCGATATTGACAATCCACTTTCAATCCCCGAGACTTCATATTCCCGGCAAACATATAAAACTTCTTGCTGACATCAGTCACTTCAATCTCACTCGATAAAGCATTCATGAAATCACTGACATCCAAAGACAACCCGCAATACCGTGAGTTGAAGCAACTGGCTTCCAGTTCGGCCGCAAGGCGCAAAAGCGGGCAATCGGTCCTGGATGGCATTCATCTTTGCCAGTCGTATCTGGAGCATATCGATGTACCACTTTTGTGTGTTGTGAGCGAGGCATCGCAGCATCATCCGGAAGTGGCTGCCATTATGGGTGAATGCGAGAGAAGAGGCGGAGAATGCCTGTTGTTGACGGACAGTCTTTTTCATCCGTTAAGTCAGGTGGAAAACGGTATCGACATTCTTTTTCTGATCGTCACACCGGTTCATGAGGACTGTCCTGAACTGACACAAACAGGCGTTTTGCTGGACAGGATTCAGGACCCCGGCAATCTGGGTTCGATCCTCCGGAGTGCCGCAGCCGCCGGAATCCGGCAGGTATTTTGCAGTCCGGGAACGGCGGCAGTATGGTCCCCCCGTGTTTTACGTGCAGGAATGGGCGCGCATTTTCTCCTTGAAGTATTTGAAGACGTTTCCCTCGAAAAACTGATTGAAACCGCCAAAATCCCCGTGATCGCCACGACGCCCTACACGAAAAAAACAATATACGATTTCGATCTGAACCGCCCTGTCGCATGGTTACTGGGACATGAAGGAAGGGGAGTGGATGAAAGGCTGATGGTCATGGCCAGCGACAAACTGGTTATTCCCCATATGGGAGCGATGGAATCTTTGAATGTGGCGGCCTGTGCAGCCGTCTGTTTCTTTGAGCAGGTCAGACAATGCCGGTAGTTTCAGAACCGGTTTCTGTCGGGATGATGCAAATAAAAAGCCTGTTATGGAAATGACAGGCTTTATTGTTTTTGGAGAAAAAATTTTTCATTCTGTGATTTTTCCCTGAAGTTTCCAAAATCCCCGGGGTAGAATAAAAGAAAGGTCTGCTCTTTTCTTTCGCACATATTTTAGACAGGTGATTTATGAAAAAGACAATGAAGGCAGCAGTAGTACATGAATTCGGCAAGCCGCTGGTGATCGAGGAAGTTCCGATCCCCGTTCCGGGCGATGGCCAGATACTGGTCAAGGTCGAGGCGTGTGGAGTTTGCCATACCGATTTGCACGCCGCCAATGGCGACTGGCCTGTCAAGCCCAATCCTCCATTCATTCCCGGACACGAAGGCGTCGGATATGTCGTCAAAGTGGGCCCCAATGTCAAACATATCAAGGAAGGCGACCGGGTTGGCGTACCCTGGCTGTATTCGGCTTGTGGACATTGTGAATATTGTCTGGACGCATGGGAAACACTGTGTCTGAAACAGGAAAATACGGGGTATTCCGTTAACGGCAGTTTTGCCGAATATGTCGTTGCCGATGCGGATTACGTTGGCATTTTGCCTGACAATGTCGGATTCGTTGAAATCGCGCCGGTTCTCTGTGCCGGGGTGACGGTTTATAAAGGCCTCAAGATGACGGATACCAAACCGGGTGACTGGGTCGTGATTTCCGGAATCGGGGGACTGGGGCATATGGCAGTGCAATATGCCAAGGCGATGGGATTGAATGTGGCGGCCGTCGACATTGATGACGCCAAACTCGATCTGGCGAAACGACTGGGTGCTTCCGTTACCGTCAATGCAGCGAAAACCGATCCGGCAGCGGCATTGCAGAAAGAAATCGGAGGGGCTCATGGTGTGCTGGTGACAGCCGTTTCTCCAAAAGCATTCGAGCAGGCTTTGGGAATGGTTCGCAGAAAAGGTACCGTTTCACTGGTGGGACTGCCACCGGGCGATTTCCCTTTGCCGATCTTCAATCAGGTATTGAATGGTATTACCGTTCGCGGGTCAATCGTTGGAACACGTCTGGATTTGCAGGAATCGCTCCAGTTTGCCAAAGAAGGCAAGGTTCATGCCACCGTTGCCACGGACAAGCTTGAAAACATCAACGATATTTTCACACGCATGAAAAACAATGAAATCGAGGGACGTATCGTTCTGGATTTCAGCAAATGAAAAACAGACGCTTCAGATGGTGAAGTCGCCTGATAGTTGACTGTACCTCTATGTTTCATATACAGCCATGACACAAAACTGATGTCATGGCTGTTGTTTTTGGCAAAACAAAAAAGTTCTTTTCAGGTATTTGTTCAGGCCTGTTTCGATTGAATTTTTGCGATCGTTAAAATGTGACAAATAAATACATAAATTGATTAATTACAATATTTATGTGACTCAGAGTAAAAAAATAGTTGACATGAGTAATGCGATTTGTTTTAATGTTTCCAAGGGCGGGAATAGCCGGAACTAAAAAGCAGAAAATTCCTTTCCTGAGCTGATGAAGCTGATTAGCTGATGAAGCTGATACCAAGATGTACCAACTTTACCAACTTAACCAACTTTACCAACTTAACCAACTTTACCGACGTAAGGAGAGAGACATGGAAACCGCAGGAGTTATGTTCTGTTTTGCACTGATGGCTTTGGGCGTAATTGGCGCAGTTATGCAGAAAGCAAAAGGCAACTGGTAAGATTTAGCCGATACTGATTGCAAAATGCCAGATCATCAGATCTGGCATTTTTTATTGTGCGGGACAGGAAGCGGATTAACGAGAAATGTTTTCGTCAAAATCGGGATTCTTTGCGGAGATATGATGTCTGGTGACTGAACGAAGACGTTGCTTCAATTGTTTTGTTCGTTTGCCGGAGCGCTGAGCAAAACGAGCGTGCTTTTGGCCAGTTCCGCTTCCAGTTCCTTGCTCATTTCGCCGAATTCGTCATGAGAAGTTCCAAGGAATAACAGAATACCGATAGGCACGTGCAAGGCGTGACAAATTTTCTGCAAAGTCGAGAGGGTGATATCACGCTGGTTGTGTTCAATTAACGAGAGATAGGAAACCGAGCATTCTGCCAGTTCGGCGAGCTTCGTCTGAGAATATCCTCTTCTTATACGGCATGTCTTGATTGCATTGCCTATATCCATTTGATCTCCTTGTTAAACATACTATCCCGACTCGATGGAGGGCCTTGTGCGCCTGGATAAGCATTGACGCAAACCTGATGTTTGCCTGTTTTTTATACGCGTCGTAGGTCAAGTCCGCGAAAAAATGACTATTTTAATTCAAAATATGAGCTGATATCAAATCCTGAGGCCTGGTGCCAGCCAGCGGTTACGGAAAACAGGTGTTTTCCAATGTCAAAAGACAGTTCATGGTTTGTGCAGGTATTCAAATAAAAAAGGATTCTTTTTGAAACATCCATTTGGTTTGTTGAGCTTGCACAGAATCCATTTCTCCTGTTCCTGAAAAATGAAAAATGACAGAAAAGACCCATTTTTCACGGATTTGACGGACAGGGGACATTATACGATGAAAAGCAAATGGACATTGATGCTCGGCGCCCTCTGTCTGGTTTCAGCCAGCGTATTGGCGCAGGAAACAGGTGCATCGATAGATACGCCGAAAAAGCACGATATCAAGCGCTGAAATATTTTCGTTCTCAAATGGGTATTTCCATATGAACATTGCCTTCACGATACCGGGGAGTGCGATTAAAGATGCGTTGCCGGAGGCGAAAAACTGGTTGTCGGCAATGGCATTTGTGCGGTACTCCATGTAAGCCTTCCGACATTTTTGCTTATCAAAAATCGTTTGATGCACGTCAGGTTTTTTTTCGGACAATTCCTTATGCTTGAAGATGACGCAAGAAATGGCAGAGTTTGCTGAAAACGGAAAAATGAACGTACTCAGCAACAATTTCAACTTGCCCTTATAATTAATTTTCCTGATTCTCAAATTGCCCCCTAGAAAGGAATTGTCATGGAACACAAATTACCGCCTTTGCCTTATCCGATGGATGCATTGCAACCGTACATTTCACAGGAAACGCTGGAATACCATTACGGCAAGCACCATCAGACTTATGTAAACAATCTGAACAATCAGATCAAGAATACCGAATTTGAGAATATGCCTCTTGAAGAAATCGTCAAAAAATCGTCTGGCGGTATTTTCAACAATGCAGCTCAGGACTGGAACCATACTTTCTACTGGAATTGCATGAAGCCGAATGGCGGCGGCAAACCGGCTGGCAAATTGCTGGACGCGATCGTGGCCAAATGGGGTACTTTCGAGGATTTCCAGAAAGCTTACGGTCAGGCTTGCGCTTCCAATTTCGGTTCAGGATGGACATGGCTGGTCAAAAAACCGGATGGTTCGGTCGATATCGTCAACACATCCAATGCCGCTACACCATTGACCGGCGCGGACAAGCCTCTTTTAACCTGTGATGTCTGGGAACACGCCTATTACATCGATTACCGCAATGCCCGCGTCAAATACGTTGATGAATTCTGGAATGTGGTGAACTGGGATTTTGTCGTTTCCAATTACGCCTGATTCCATCAGGAATCTGAAAACGCCGATATGAAAATCGGCGTTTTTTTTGGCCGGTACGGTGTAAACGTGTGTGTTACAAGTGTTTGAATGGCATGCGATGTTTTATAATAGACATTCCATTTCGCCCTGTTTTTTTGTTTTCGGAAAACGCCCTCATCTGGAGATGTCATGAATAATACCGTTATTCTTTCTTCCGACGCCTGCCTCGGCCACAATCCCGGACCTCATCACCCTGAAAGTCCCGAGCGTCTTCTGGCGGTCAGGGAAGCGCTTTCCACGCCGGAATTCGAATCGGTTCCTTGGATACATGCTCCGCTGGGAACGAAAGAACAATTGCTTCTCGTCCATACACCCGAGTATGTCAATCGTATCGCAACGATCAGGCCGAAAGCCGGATATGTGCCGTTGGACGGAGGCGATACGGTCATGTCACCCGGAACGTGGGATTGTGTCATGACGTGTGTCGGCGCAGCCTGTATGGGCGTCGATCTCGTTATGAAAGGCGAAGCCGACAACGTTTATTGTGCAACCCGTCCATGCGGTCATCATGCCGAACCGGACAGGGCAATGGGATTTTGCGTTTTCAATCATGCCGCTGTGGCGACAGCGTATGCATACGATAAATACAAACTCGACCGTGTGGCCCTTGTCGATTTCGATGTCCATCACGGCAATGGCTCTCAGGACGCTTTTTATCACCGGCCTGAAATTTTCTACGCTTCCTGTCATCAATCGCCTTTTTATCCGGGAAGTGGAGCGCGTTATGAAACGGGTATCGATCACAATATCGTCAACGTGCCGCTTTCTCGCGGTGCGGGGTCGGATAAATTCCGCAATTGCATGACGTTTGAAATTCTTCCTGCCCTTAAAAAATTCAATCCGTCATTTCTGATCATTTCAGCCGGTTTCGATGCGCATAAAAAAGATCCTCTCGGTGGCCTGGCTTTCACGGATGACGATTATTACTGGGTGACCAAAGAGCTGATGAAGGTTGCCGACGAATGTTGCGACGGCAGGATCGTTTCCATTCTGGAGGGCGGCTACAGTCTTGAGGGGCTGGCAAGTGGTTCTGCCGCTCATGTCAGGGCATTGATGGGAAAATGACGTGTTTTCAGGGAAAGATGGAGCTCCGTTGTATATTTGCACAACATTGGAAGAAGAAATGAAACGGCGCTACTTCCCTCCATTTAAATAAGCTGTTAAAATCTCAATCTTTCCATATTGGCTTTAACACTGTAATTATTCATGACCACTATTCGCCTTAAAGAAAACGAACCATTCGAAGTCGCAATGCGACGTTTCAAACGCACCATTGAAAAAACCGGTCTGCTGACCGAACTGCGTGCGCGCGAGTTCTATGAAAAACCAACTGCTGAACGCAAGAGAAAACTGGCTGCAGCCGTTAAACGTCACTACAAACGTATTCGTAGTCAGCAGTTGCCGAAAAAAATGTATTGATTTGATCTGCCGGTTCCGGCAGATTTCGGATAGCTGATAGAGGCCCGCTCCGGTTGAACCGCGGCGGGTTTTGGTGTTTCAAATAACAAAAATACTGGAGTTCGACGTGAGTCTGAAAGAACAAATTGTCAGTGACATGAAAGATGCCATGCGAGCCAAGGATGCAAAACGTCTGGGGACGATCCGCATGCTGACCGCTGCCATGAAGCAGAAAGAAGTCGATGAACGCATCGAATTGAACGATCAGCAAGTGCAGTCGATCATCGAAAAAATGATCAAGCAGCGCAAGGATTCCATTACGCAATTTGAAGCGGGCGGCCGTCCCGATCTGGCTGACAATGAAAAGGCGGAAGTCGAAGTGCTAAGTGCATACATGCCTGCAGCCCTGTCGATGGAGGAAATCGAAAAAGAAGTGGCCGACGCCGTTGCCGGTGCAGGGGCTTCTGGCCCGCAAGATATGGGCAAGGTCATGGGAGTCCTGAAAGGACGTCTTGCAGGCCGTGCAGATATGTCAGCTGTATCGGCTTTGGTCAAAAAAGCGCTGACCAAAGCCTGAGCTGTTCGTTGTCAATACGCGAAAAGTTTCGCGAATGAAACAGGTTTTTTGAATTCGTGATCCCACAATCATTCATACAGGATTTGCTGAACCGGGTTGATATCGTCGAGGTGGTCGGCAATCACGTTCAGCTGAAAAAGGCGGGTGCAAACCTTCTCGGTTTGTGCCCGTTTCATACTGAAAAATCGCCCAGTTTCACCGTCAGTCCCGTAAAACAGTTTTATCACTGTTTCGGTTGCGGGCGAAATGGTTCCGCCATCACTTTCCTGATGGAACATTCCGGTCTTTCCTTTGTCGAAGCAGTGGAAGAACTGGCAGGCAGTGTCGGCATGACGGTTCCTGAGGATGAAACGCGCATTCCTCCCGGAGAGCGGGCGAAAAAACAGGCCAAAACGCTGGCATTGACGGAAGTGATGACGCAGGCAAGCCGTTTTTACCGGCAACAGTTGAAAAAAGCGCCAGAGGCTATCGATTATCTGAAAAAGAGGGGAGTTACCGGGGAAATCGCCTTGCGTTTCGGCCTCGGTTATGCGCCCGAGGCAAGGGATAGCCTTAAAAACGGTTTTGAGGATTATCGGGCGAGTGAGCTTGAAGAAGCAGGTCTCGTCATCGAAAAGCAGGGTGATGAGGCGTTTCATACTTCGTCGAAACGATATGACCGTTTTCGGGACAGAATCATGTTCCCGATCAGAAACACGAGGGGGCAGGTAATCGGGTTCGGTGGCAGGATTCTTGAGAAAGGCGAGCCCAAGTACTTGAATTCACCGGAAACACCCTTATTTCAAAAGGGAAATGAATTATACGGTTTGTTCGAGGCACGGCAGGCGATCCGGGAATCGGGTTACGTTCTGGTTGTTGAAGGGTATATGGATGTCGTTGCACTGGCGCAGCTTGGATTCCCTCAGGCCGTCGCGACCCTGGGAACGGCCTGTACGCCGGTTCAGGTGCAAAAACTGATGCGGCAGACGGATAGTGTCATTTTTTCTTTTGATGGGGATGCGGCAGGACGGGGTGCAGCGCGCAGGGCGCTTGAAGCCAGTTTGCCGCTGGTGTCGGATACGAAGGGGGTCGGTTTTCTGTTTTTGCCACCGGAACACGATCCGGACAGTTATGTCAGGGAATTCGGGCCTGAAGCCTTTGATGCACTCGTAAAAAAAGCGATGCCTTTATCGGAATTTTTGCTGGAAGAAATCGTTGGCGACAACAACCTGAATACGCTGGAAGGAAGGGCGCGGGCGCAACATACGGCAAAATCCCTGTGCGCTTCCCTGACGCCTTCGGCATTGCGTTTGCAGATATTGAGACGGCTGGCACAGATTACGCAAACGCCGGATGGTGAACTGGAAACGTTTCTGGGATTTTCCAAACCGGTTGTTCAGACAAGACGCATTCAGGCGCGTGCGCCGCGTCCTCCGGTAGTGGGGCTTGAACGACAGGTTTTGAGGCTATTGATGATGTTTCCACGCTTTGGTGAGGAATTGAGTCCCGATGATATCGATACCATAAAGGGATTTTCGCCAGATCAGGGCGAATTGTTGATGGCGATTTTGAATGCTTATGGTGTTATGGGTGAGCAGGCCAATCTGGCAGCGCTGGTCGAGCATTTGCGACTCGATGGAGTGGATTGCGAACAGCTGGTACAGGAAACGGTCGGACAGGAATTTGAGGCAGAGCCAGCCTTGCTGGAGTTGAAGGGGGCGGTGCGTCAGATAAAACTGCGCGTTTTGTCGTCTGAACTGGAAAAACTGTTTTCGTCCAGTTTGACGACGGAAGAAAAAAACCGCCGTTATTACGAACTGAAGCAGCAGCAGGAGACTTTGCAGAAAGAAATGAATGCTGAAAATTTGCGGCAGTAAATCTTTTTGAGCGGAAATTAAGCAAAAAAAGAAATGTAAAAAGTGTTATAATATAAGACTTTACATACGAGATGGGTGTGCGCATTATTGGTTCAAGACGCACTCACGGTATCGTCTGACAATACGCCGGTTTTTGCCGGCATGAATGGATTCTCGAGCGGACAACGGACGACATGAATAAATCAGATAAATCCCTACCAGTAACTGATGAAACCAACAATACGACTGTCGTGGTAAAAAAACGCGGTCGCAAGAAGCTGGATGAAAGTGCTGTGGCGGCGCAGGAATTGCCGGTTACGCCTGAAAATGCTGTTTCTGCCAAACGGGGCAGAAAAAAAGCGATGCCTGAGGAAAACCTGGCATCTGAAGTTTCATCCGATATCCCTGAAGTCAAAGTCAAAAGTACACGCGGAAGAAAACCGAAAAATGCGGTTTTGGCCGAGCCTGAAGTCGTGCTTTCCGAAAATAGTAACGTATCCAGCACAGTCGTAACGACGGATGCCGCCAAACTGGCAGCAATCGATACGTCCGGTTACGTGCTGCCCAGCGTCAAGGTTCCGGGAAGAAGAGGCCGCAAGCCCAAGGATTTTCAGCCGGAAAATGAGGAAGTTGCCGCACTGAATGCGGTTGAACGTGCTGAAATGAAGGCCGTTGACAAGGCGCGCGCCAAGGATCGCAAGGCCAAGGAAAAGGCATTGTTGAAAGATGCCCTCTCGGGTGATTCCGAAGCGTCGATGGAAGAACTGGAACGCCGTCGTGAACGCCTGATGATCCTGATCAAGCTGGGCAAGGAACGTTCTTTCCTGACTTACGCCGAAATCAACGATCATCTGCCGGATAACGTCATTGATCCGGATGCGATTGAAGGTATTATCAGTACCTTTAACGACATGGGCATTTCGGTCTACGAACAGGCTCCCGACGCGGAAGAACTGTTGTTGACCGACAATGTCGTGACAGTCACCAGCGATGAAGAAGCTGAAGCGGCTGCCGAGGCTGCCCTGTCGACTGTGGATTCCGACTTCGGCCGGACGACCGACCCTGTCCGCATGTATATGCGTGAAATGGGTTCTGTTGAACTGTTGACCCGTGAAGGCGAAATCGAAATTGCAAAACGGATTGAAGAAGGCCTGAGAGATATGATCTCGGCGATCTCTTCCTGTCCGACAACTATTCTGGAAATCATCGATCAGGCGGAAAAAATCCGTGCCGATGAAGTGAAAATCGATGAAGTGGTCGATGGGCTGGCTGATGATGAAGAAGGCTCGGAAAACGCGGCCCTGAATGCTTCTGCCAGTGATTCTGATGAAGATTCCGATGAGGAAGATTCCGATGAAGAGGATTCCGACGACGAAGAAGATGACGAAGAGTCCGGTTCTGCCGGTGGTGCCGCTGCCGGTTTCTCCGCCGAACAGCTCGAAAAACTGAAAGATGAGGCATTGGGCAAGTTTGCCGTCATTGGTGCGCACTTCAAGGAAATGCAGCAATCCTTTGAAAAAGACGGTTACAATTCGCCGGCTTATCTTCAGGCACACGAAAGCATTTCCGCAGAGCTTTTGACCATGCGCTTTACCGCACGTTTCATTGAAAAGCTGTGCGATACCTTGCGTGCGCAGATGGACGAAGTTCGCCAGATCGAACGTGAAATACTGAATGTCGTCGTCAATAAATGCGGGGTGCCGCGTGCCCACTTCATCAAGACATTCCCTGGCAATGAAACGGATCTGACCTGGATCGACGAGGAAGTCGAAGCCGACCATCCCTATAGTGCCATCCTCGAACGTAACGTTCCGATGGTCAAGGAATTGCAGCAGAAACTGGTCGATATCCAGAACCGTATCGGTATGCCTCTGGCTGACCTGCGTGAAATCAACCGCAAGATGGTTGCCGGTGAAATGCGTGCCCGCAAGGCCAAAAAAGAAATGACGGAAGCCAATTTGCGTCTGGTCATTTCGATTGCCAAGAAATACACCAACCGTGGTTTGCAGTTCCTGGATCTGATTCAGGAAGGCAATATCGGCTTGATGAAGGCCGTCGACAAATTCGAATATCGCCGTGGTTACAAATTCTCGACCTATGCGACATGGTGGATTCGTCAGGCGATTACGCGTTCGATTGCCGATCAGGCCAGAACCATCCGTATTCCGGTTCACATGATCGAAACGATCAACAAGATGAACCGTATTTCGCGCCAGATCCTGCAGGAAACCGGTGCTGAACCGGATCCGGCGACACTGGCCGTCAAGATGGAAATGCCTGAAGACAAGATCCGCAAGATCATGAAAATCGCAAAAGAACCGATTTCAATGGAAACGCCGATCGGGGATGATGACGATTCGCATCTGGGCGATTTTATCGAAGACAACAATACGCTGGCTCCGTCTGATGCCGCCTTGCACGCATCGATGCGCAATGTCGTCAAGGACGTTCTGGATTCCCTGACGCCACGGGAAGCCAAGGTCTTGAGAATGCGTTTCGGTGTTGAAATGTCAACTGACCACACTCTGGAAGAAGTCGGCAAGCAGTTTGATGTGACACGTGAACGTATTCGCCAGATTGAAGCGAAGGCCTTGAGAAAATTGCGTCATCCGTCGCGTTCGGATAAACTTAAGAGTTTCCTGGAAAGCAATTGATAATTGCCATTTTCAGAAGGGCCTATAGCTCAGTTGGTTAGAGCAGAGGACTCATAATCCTTTGGTCCCAGGTTCAAGTCCTGGTGGGCCCACCAATAAAATCAAAGAGTTACGTGAAAACGTAACTCTTTTTTTGTCTGATTTTTCAGATTATATTAAACAGTGTCTAATATTGCTTAATCTTCAGGCGGTCTTGAAATTGCAATTTTATGCGGTTTAAATGTTCTTTCATATTAGGTGGCCTGTCGTGTCGATTCTTTGAAGGTGGATGGAAACTGAAGTATTTCATGTGATATTTTATTAAATTGTCACTACGTTAGTTCCTTGATGAACATTCATGAAAGTTTAAGGATTCGATGGAAAATCCAGTTGTTTCAATAATATTTTTCATCCGGGTGGGGGCAATCAAAAAGACCAGCTTTCAATTTCTTGTTATAAAAACTTTTTATGGGCTTATGTATGTTTTGCGCGTTTTCTCAAGATGGATTTTTTATTCTTTTCTATAGTTAAAAAAGGAAAATAGTCTGAAAAATAAATCAAATGTGTCATATGCAGAAAAGTAACAAAATGTCAAAACTTCAAAAGATGACGAATTTTGGTTATATTCTCTCTAAAGACATATATTGATGAGCATGGAAGAGGAGCAGGCCTATGACTACGATTGTTATTTTCGTTATTGCGGGACTTATTTTTGCATGGGGCTGGTATCGTATTTACCGGCACAATATCCAGAAAGGAACGCGCCCCCTGATCGCTCATATGCTGGGTTTTTTACTGGGAATTTTCCCGGCCCAGTTTTTCATTTATGCCAGTTTCGCCAGTTACCCTCCGCCTGAACTTGAACCGCCATCCACAATGACGGTGTGGTCCTTGTGGATCATTTTCATTGTGACCGTGCTTGCGCTGATTTATATAACGACGCGCCCGATTGTCCTCGGTCCGCGGGAAGAATTGCCGATCAAGGGAAAGAAAAGCTGATTTGTTCATACAGGGGTGGTTCAGCAACTCCTGTTTTCCATTCTGTCCAGAAATGATTTCAGATAATCCCCGACCTGATCCAGACGGTTTTTCAGGCGGTGTTCGTCATCGAGCAAGTGAAGTGTGCATTTATGCTCGCGACTGAACCGGATGACGTTTTCAACAGGAATCAGGCTGTCTTTCCAGCCGTGAACGATTTCAATGGCATTACCAATGCATCCCAGACGATGTGGAGGGTAATCCGGCATATCGATGGCCGGAGCCAGCAGAAACAATCCCCTGACGGGAATGGCGGCGCTGGCGGTCATGGCGACCCATCCACCCATGCTGGAGCCGACAAAATAACTGGCCGGCCGTTTTTTGCAGGAGTCTGTCAACATCCTGACGCGCACAGCCGGATCGAACGTCGCTGAATAGTCGAGGCTTTCCACGTCAAAACCCATTTGTCTGGCGATATCGGCCAGATACCTGATTTTGGTACCCCAGGGGCCGCTTTCCTTGCCGTGTACGAAGTGGATAAGTGGTTTCATATAGTCTAAAAAGATAAATTGGCCTGTTTACCCGGATTTTACTTTATAAAAGGAGTCAGGTTGATATTGAATATGTATAGGTCTGCTTCCTGAAGTCGATCCGGTTTTGATCGGGCGCGGGTGATCTTTTGTATGACAATTTGCCGTTTTTTTCTTGCCAGAATAAAGAAAAACAAACAGACCCATTAAAATCATCAATATAAATACCGTCAATTTGATCGAAAATAAAGTGTGAAATTGTCCTGATCCATTTGAATCAGTGAAGGCGAACAGGAATGGAAAATGGGCCGATCAATTTTAAAAAGGAATATTCACTCTGAAGGTCTGAAAGGAGAATTCGATGGATCTGAAATTACTGACGCCACTGAAAGTGGGTGAAACAAAACTGGCGAACCGGGTCGTAATGGCTCCTTTGACGCGCTGCCGGACAGCCGAACCGGATAATGTTCCGACTGAATTGAACGCAGAATATTATGCACAGCGTGCCACGGCAGGCCTGATCATTTCAGAAGCAACCCAGATATCACGGTCGGGTCAGGGTTACGCGGGTTCAGCAGGGATTTATACCGATGCGCAAGAGGCCGGATGGAAAAAAGTTGTGGATGCCGTGCATGCGAAAGGAGGAAAAATGTCGGCACAGTTATGGCATGTGGGGCGCATGTCCCACTCCTATTTCCAGCCCGACGGCAAAGCGCCTGTCGCTCCATCGGCAATCGCTGCCGAAGGCGCCAAGTGCAACATCATTGTAGATGGTCAGCACAAGTTTGTGCCTTGTGATACTCCCAGGGAACTGAGTGTCGGGGAAATAGGCCAGATTGTCGACCAGTACAGAAATTCGGCGGCCAGAGCTGTCAGGGCAGGATTCGATTTTGTCGAAGAACATGCCGCAAACGGCTATTTGCTACAGCAGTTTCAGGCGACCAATACCAACAAGCGTACCGACAGGTACGGTGGCTCGCTCGTCAATCGTGCACGGTTGACTCTGGAGGTCCTGGACGCGATGCTGGAAGTCGTTGACAGGGAAAAACTGGGTGTCCGGATTTCACCGTATTTCAATATCAATGGCATTGCCGATGCCGAGCCTGAACAAATGGCATTGTATCTAGCCGACGAGTTCCACAAGCGGGGAATTGCCTATCTCAGTATTGCCGAGCCGAGCTGGGTGGGGGGGATTGAATTGACTGACACATTCAAACGAAAAATAAGGGAAACTTTTTCCGGAACGCTAATTTATGCAGGTGAATATACTCCCGAGAAGGCGGAAGCAGCCATACAGAGTGGTTTGGCAGACGCAATTGCGTTCGGGCGACTTTTTATTGCAAATCCTGATCTTGTCGAAAGGATTCGGCAGAATGGCCCATATAACGTGCCGGACAGGGCCACTTTTTATACTGAGGGATCAAGGGGTTACACGGATTATCCTTTTTTGAATGTCTAAATCAGGATAGCGACAGAAGAACGCTTTTAAGCGAAAATGAATGTGTAATAAAAGACGATTGTTACAATTGTTACATCTTTCATCGTAAAAAAAGTCAACCGGATGGCTAATGGGTTCGTTAAAAGACGTGATCCAGTCGGATTGCATTTTTTTTAATAAGAAATAAAGGAACTTAAATATGAAGAAAGTCATTGCTATTCTGATCTCCGGTTTGTTCGCTTCTGCCGCTTTCGCAGCTGCTCCTGCTGCTGAAAAAGCACCAGCCAGGAAATAATTTTTTGGCATGACAAAAAAGCGGGACGAAAGTCCCGCTTTTTTTATTAAAAATCCGGTCTGGAACAGGAAAAGGTAGATGAAATTTTCAAGGAGAAAATTTTCACAATTGCTGGAAGAAATATTTTGATCCTGATTTCAAAAGACTTTTTTGCCGATTGCTGTCCTCGGATTACAAAGGGCTGAATTCAGGAGGAAGTCGGGATAAATGAAGAAAAGGGATTTTAAAAGAAGTTAAAAGTTGAATAAAAGAAATTTGTTACAAATGTTACTTTTTTTTCGGGAAAACCGGTCATCTGATGAAGCGCTTGACCCGTTAAAGGGCGTGATCCGTTCGGATCATATTTTATTTAACAATAAAACAGGAATTAATATATGAAAAAAATCATCGCTTTTCTGATTTCCGCCTTGTTCGTCTCTGCCGCATTTGCCGATGTTCCCGTTGTAGAAAAATCGATTGCGACAGGATCTGAAAGCCTCGTCAATGCACAAGGCTTAAACAATAATGCAGATGAGGAAACGCCAGCTGCCGAGGCACCAGATGCAGCAGATGCTTCAGGAGCACAAGATGCCGACGATTGAATTTTTCAACGTACGCGAAAAAGCGGGACATCTGTCCCGCTTTTTTATTTCGGGCAGTTTCAACGCAGGACTAAACATTTTGTGAGTCATCTTTATTGAAGTGGAAATGAAATAAGCCTTTTTCGATGGATGAAAAATATTTTAAAAAATTTTTGAAAAAAGTGTCAACCGACCTGAAAACTGGCGCGTTAATGATCGTAATCCTTCATGGGATTACAAAGTTTTTTTCTTAAATATTTGAGGAATTTTTAAAATGAAAAAATTAGTTGCTATCCTGGTTTCCGGCCTGTTTGCTTCTGCAGCTTTCGCTGCTGCTCCTGCTGCTCCTGCAAAAGCAGCTCCAGCTCCTGTAGCTGAAAAAGCAGCTCCAGCTCCAGCCGCTGAAAAAGCAGCTCCAGCTAAAAAAGCTAAAAAAGCAAAAAAAGCAACCAAAGCAAAAAAAGCTGACAAAAAAGCAGAAAAAAAAGCTGACGCTAAAGCACCAGCTGCTAAATAATTAGCCTTCAAGCTAAAAAAAGACGGGTTTATCCCCGTCTTTTTTTATGCGCGTTTCATGTAACATATGCTTTTTAACAATGAGAAGAGGAAAAAATGCTCAAGCTGAAGAAAATAATACTGGTGTTCTTATGCCTGTTGCCTTTTACAGCTCCGGCTATGGCCGAATCTACAGGCATGAATTTTCCCGTCACTACGTTGAAAGCAGGCAAACATCTTATCCGTGCAGAAGTCGCTTCTACTGAGGCACAACGCGAACAGGGACTGATGTTCAGGAGAGAACTGCCGAAAAACAATGGCATGCTTTTCGTTTTTGACCGGCCTGCTCGTTCGTGCATGTGGATGAAAAATACTGCTTTGCCTCTTTCGGTCGCATTTATCGATGCGAACGGGACTATCCTGAACATTGAAAAAATGGAACCGTTTACACTGGATTCACATTGCAGCAAGGGATGGATCCGCTATGCGCTGGAAATGAACAAAAACTGGTTTGCAAAAAACGGTATCAAGGCCGGCAGCAAAATAAGCGGTTTACCTTGATAGCTGGCTGCGTTTTATTAAACTTTTTTTCATAAAATCATTTATTTCCTCTTTTGAAGAGATCGCTTTTGTTTTTCAAAAATAAAAGCATTCTTTTGGCTTTTTCTGCCCGTTTCAACTTTTCTTCGCGGTCCTGATCTGAAGAGACCGCTTATTCCTGTTTCCCGTTTGGTTTCCTTGAGCGCGCTCAAAAATGATTTGGCGCGCCCATGAATAATGAAGTGTTATCAAAGAATGTGATATTGTTGCCTTTTGGAAATATTTTATTGGTAAATGTTTTTTCAAATGAGGCTTGTTGATCAGGGTTTATCGCCCGTTTTTTGTTTTTTCATTTTTTGGGGAAATCCGGAGTGCTGTTCGAATTGGAAATTATTGGATTCCGGCTGGCCGTGGTGCAGAAATAGTCAAGATGAAATCATTATTGAAATACCTTGTTCGCAAACCGAGTGAAAATTTTCATCCCGTCTTGCGGATCATTCTGATTTTCCTTCCCGTCGCTTTGTTGATTTGCAGCGGCGCATATTTCTATTATCTGTCCCAACTGCGCTTCATCCATGAACAGAATCAGAAACTCGAACACGAAACCGTTCTTGTCGGTGTGGTATCGATCAATCGCAGTCTCGAATATGTCATGCAGGATGTCCATATTCTGTATCTGGATACTGATTTCAGAAGGATGATCAACGATCCGGATGAAAAAAATATCGATGAAGTTGCCGGTGACTGGCTTGCCTTTGCGGAAGCGAAAAAGGTGTACAACAAGATTCGCTGGATTGACGAAAAAGGAATGGAACGCCTGCGGGTCAATTATTCTGATGGAAAGGGTGTTGTCGTTCGGAAAAGAAACTCCAGAACCGGAGTGAACGTTATTTTTTCGACGATACGAATGTATTGAAAGAAGGGGAAGTCTATGTTTCACCTCTTGACCTGAATATTGAAGATGACCATATCCAGGAGCCTTATGTCCCGACGATCCGTTTCGGGATGCCTCTCTTCAACAAAAAAGGGGAGAAAAAGGGCATTCTTCTGTTGAACTACTATGCCACTTCAATGATCGGCCGGTTCCAGCAGTTGACGAGCATGCGTGGCAATTCTGCCTGGCTCGTCAATCAGAACGGATTCTGGCTGAAAGGACCGGTTTCCAACGATGAATTCGGATTCATGTTCAATAAAAATGACTTGAGTATGGCTCATCGATATCCTGCTGCCTGGGAGCGGATGAAAAATCAGGAAGAAGGCCAGTTCATTACCCGGGAAGGCCTATGGACGTTCAAAACGCTTTCACCTCTCTCGGCCGATACCAAAACCAGTAAAGGCAGTAGCGAAATTTTTTCCGGAGGACAGGGTCCCCGTGATGTCAGTGCCTATAAATGGAAAGTCATCACGCTTTTGCCGCTGGGCGCATATAATGCAGACCTTTTTTATTGGGGCACCAAAGTCATCGGGATTTCAATCGCCCTCATGGCGCTGTTCTTTTTGGCCATTCTATTTATGGTCCGCTTGCAGGAAATCCGGAACCAGTTGCTTGTCAATCTGGAGAAACTGGTTGAGATCAGAACGGACGATCTGAACAAGGTCAATGTCGTTCTGACCCAAAGCGAGGCGCGACTGAAAAGCGTTTTTGAAAATATTCCCGATCTGGTATGGATGAAAAATTCTGCGGGCGTTTATCTGGCCTGTAATCAGGCTTACAAGGATTATGTCGGGCTTTCTGACGAGCATATTATCGGTAAAACCGATTTCGATATATTCAGCCATGACGAAGCCGAGCTTTTTGAAGAACAGGACAAACGTATTCTGAAGGAAGGCAAACCACTGGTGATCAAGCAGTGGGGCACTTATGCATTGTCTGGCAACAGGGTGTTTTTCGATGTGATCAAGGCACCTGTCAGAACGCCGGACGGCGAACTGGTGGGTGTTCTGGGAATCGGACGGGATATTACGCGAAGAAAGGAAGACGAGGAAAAACTGGAACTGGCAGCACTGGTGTACCGTAACTCCAGTGAAGCGATTTTGATCAGTAATGCCGACAATCATATTCTTGCAGTCAATCCGGCCTTTGAAAAAATTACAGGCTATACCGCTGCCGAAGTGATCGGCAGGGATCCGAAACTGTTGAGTTCGGGACGCCAGGACAAGGCATTTTACAAGGCGATGTGGGATGCATTGGATGAGAAAGGGTACTGGCGTGGGGAACTCTGGAACCGGCGCAAGAATGGCGAATCGTATGCATCATGGCTGACAATCAATGTGGTTTACAACGAAGACAGATCCGTTCGTTATTACGTTGAACTCTCCAATGATTTCACGGAGAAAAAAGAAGCGGAAGACATGATATGGCGTCAGGCGAATTTCGATTTCCTGACGAATTTGCCGAATCGTCGCATGCTGATGGACAGGATGAAACAGGAACTAGTCAAGGTCAACCAGTCCGGAAAAAAACTGGCGCTGCTGTTTCTCGATCTGGATAATTTCAAGGATATCAACGATACCCTTGGGCACGATGCGGGCGATCACCTGTTACTGGACGTCGCGAAACGTCTGAAGGATTGCGTCCGTGAATTCGATACCGTGTCACGTCTGGGTGGCGATGAGTTTGCCATTATTCTGACAGAGTTGTCCGATTTGCCGACAATGGAAAAAATTGCGCACAGCATCCTGCGTTCCCTGGCCCAGCCTTACCAGTTGGGTAGCGAAATTGCGTATGTGACAGGAAGTATCGGCATTACGGTTTATCCGGATGACGGCACGGATATCGATACACTCATGAGAAATGCCGATCAGGCCTTGTATGCCGCCAAACTGGCCGGACGTAACCGGATGAGTTACTTTACGGCATCCATGCAGGCGGCTGCGCAAAACCGGATAAGGCTGGCCAATGACATGCGTATAGCTATAAATGAACATCAATTTGAAATGCTGTATCAGCCGATTGTCGAGATTGAGACTGGCCGCATCCAGAAAGCCGAAGCACTGATCCGCTGGCACCATCCGGTTCGTGGCATTATCAGTCCCACAGAATTCATTTTCATTGCGGAAGAAACCGGTCAGATTTTGACGATCTCGGACTGGGCTTTCGGGGAGGTTGCCAGGGAGCTCAGCCGATGGAGAGAACATCTCTTCCCTGACTTGCAAATCAGTTTCAATATCTCGCCTATCGTGTTCCAGAACAAGAATGATTACAGCGACTGGTTCGAAGTGCTAGAAAAACTGAATGTACCTGGCAGCAGCATCGTGATGGAAATAACAGAAGGTGTTTTGATTGTTTCGAATACCCAGGTGCTTGATCGGCTGGCGGAATTTCATCAATATGGAATGGAAGTGGCACTGGACGATTTCGGGACGGGATATTCTTCATTGTCTTATCTGAAAAAATTTCCGATCGACTATCTGAAAATCGATCAGGCTTTCGTTCGCCATATCGAAAATGAACCCAAGGATATGGCCTTGTGTGAGGCGATTATCGTTATGGCGCACAAACTGGACATGAAAGTGATTGCCGAAGGTGTCCAGGACGATGGACAGAGATTGTTGTTGGCCGGTGCCGGATGCAATTATGGTCAGGGATATCTTTTCTCTGAACCCCTGACAGCGGCGGAATTTGAAAAACTGCTTGAATCGAACCGGCTTGAACGATAAATATAGAAGGGAATCTGACAAAAAAAGCCTGCAATGCAGGCTTTTTTTATTTGCTTTGCGATATCAGCCAGCCAGTTTCTTTTTCAGCATGTCACTGACCTGTCCAGGATTGGCCTTTCCTTTGGTCGCTTTCATGACTTGTCCCACCAGTGCATTGAATGCCTTGTCTTTGCCTGAGCGGAATTCCTCAACCGATTTGGCATTGTTGGCGAGAACTTCGTCTATGATTTTTTCAATTGCTCCCGTATCGGAAATCTGTTTGAGCCCTTTGGCGTCAATAATCTTGTCAACAGCATTGTCGTCAGAGGCACGGGCATCCCAGAGAATGCCGAAAATGTCTCTGGCAATCTTGTTGGATATGGTGTTGTCGGCAATACGTTGCATCAATTGGGCCAGTTGCCGGACAGTAACTGGCAGATCACCGATTTCCAGGTTTTCACGATTCAAGGCTGATGCGATATCGACCATCAGCCAGTTGGCATTTTGCTTTGCCAGCTGCTTTCCTGTGAGGGAAATCAGTTTTTCGTAATACTCTGCCATCGCCTTGGATTGGGTCAGGACGGTAGCATCGTATTCTGGCAGTCCATACTCATTGATGAAACGCTTACGCAAAGCCTCCGGCAATTCCGGAAGTTCTTTTTTGACCCGCTCAATCCATTCGGCAGAGATAACCAGCGGGGGCAGATCGGGGTCAGGGAAATAACGGTAATCGTCGGAATCTTCCTTGGTACGCATTTCGCGGGTTTCCCGTTTGTCCGGATCGTAAAGGCGCGTTGCCTGAACGACTTTTCCGCCGCTTTCGATCAGTTCGATCTGGCGTTCGACTTCATAATTGATTGCATCTTCCAGATTGCGGAAGGAGTTCAGGTTCTTGACTTCGCAACGGGTTCCGAGTGCAGTCGTGCCGGCGGGACGAACCGACACGTTGGCGTCGCAACGGAAAGAACCTTCCTGCATGTTACCATCCGAAATACCGAGCCAGGTTACGAGTGAATGAAGAGATTTGGCATAAGCGACTGCTTCGGCAGCGCTGCGCATATCCGGTTCCGTCACGATTTCCAGAAGCGGGGTTCCTGCGCGGTTAAGATCGATACCCGTCATGTCGGCGAATTCTTCATGCAGGGATTTGCCAGCGTCTTCTTCCAGATGGGCGCGCGTCAGGTTGACGGTTTTGATGTAGCTTTTGCCTTTTTGTTCGACGATACAATTCAGTTTGCCGCCGATGACAACCGGTTTTTCGAACTGGCTGATCTGGTAGCCTTTCGGCAGATCGGGATAAAAGTAATTTTTGCGGGCGAAAACCGAAACAGGAGCGACTTCTGCGCCGATAGCCAGACCGAACTGGATGGCTTTTTCAACTGCGCCACGGTTCATGACCGGCAATACACCCGGAAGAGCCAGATCGACAGGGCAAGCCTGCGTGTTGGGTTCGGCACCGAAGCTGGTCGAGGCTCCGCTGAAAATTTTTGAAACGGTTGAAAGTTGTGCATGTGTTTCAAGACCGATGACTACTTCCCACTGCATAATGTTTCCTTTGGTTTTATAGGCGGCAAAGCCGCCGGAAATATTCTTTAATCCGGTTTCATTCCGGCAAATCCGGAATGGTTCTCAGGCTGGCGAACGCAGATGCCAGTCCGTTACCTTCTGATATTGATGTGCGATGTTCAAAAGACGGGCTTCGTCAAAATAATTGCCGGTCAACTGCAGGCCGACCGGACGCTTGGCATGTTCGCCCTGTCCGAACCCGCATGGGATCGACATGCCGGGCAGTCCCGCCAGATTGGTCGACAGGGTGAAAATATCGCCCAGATAGTTGGCGACCGGATTGTCCGCCTTGTCACCCAGATTCCATGCAACAGTCGGTGAAACCGGTCCCATGATAACGTCACATTCCTTGAACGCGTTTTTGTAATCTTCGGCGATCAGGCGGCGGATACGCTGTGCCTGAATATAGTAGGCGTCGTAATAACCGTGGCTCAATACATAGGTACCGACCAGAATGCGGCGCTGGACTTCTTCGCCGAAACCTTCGGAACGGGTTTTGCGATACATATCCTGAAGATCGGTATAGTTTTCTGCCCTGAATCCATAACGGACGCCGTCGAAACGACTGAGGTTGGAAGACGCTTCTGCAGGAGCGATAACGTAATAGACCGGAATACACAAAGCTGTGTTTTTCAGGGAAATATCGACCAGCTTCGCACCCAGTTTTTCATATTCGGAGAGGGCGTTTCTGACAGCCTGTTCCACTTCGGAAGAAAGGCCTTCACTGAAGTATTCACGGGGAACACCGATACGCAAACCGTCAAGCGGCTTGTTCAGATCACGCGTGTAATCCTCGTTTTTCCGTTCGACACTGGTTGAATCCCTGGGATCGAAGCCGGTCATTTCATTCAAAAGCAATGCGCAATCTTCCGCGGTTTTGGCAATCGGGCCACCCTGATCCAGAGAAGAGGCGTATGCGATCATGCCGAAACGCGAAACACGACCATAAGTCGGTTTGATACCGGAGACACCACAGAATGCGGAAGGCTGCCGGATGGAACCGCCGGTATCGGTCGCCGTGGCTGCAGGCGTCAGTCGCGCTGCTACGGCAGCGGCTGAACCACCGGAAGAGCCGCCAGGAATCGCTTTGGTATCCCAGGGATTCATGACCGGACCAAAATATGAATTCTCATTGGATGAGCCCATGGCGAATTCATCACAATTCAGTTTGCCGAGCATGACCATTCCGGCATCCTGGAATTTCTGTACGACAGTAGCGTTGAACGGACTGGTGTAATTCGCCAGAATTTTCGAGCCTGCCGTCGAACGCCAGTCTTTCGTCACGAAAATGTCTTTATGGGCGATAGGCACCCCGGTTAATGGCGTCGCTTCGTTTCTCGCCAGTCTTTCATCTGCCAGTTCGGCCTGTTTCAGGGTCAACGATTCGTCAACGTGCAAAAAAGCATTTAATTGGCTATCGCCGATCCGCTTCAAAAACAGTTTGGCCAGTTCGGTTGCGGAGATTTGTTTTGCCTGCAAAAGAGCGGACAGCTCCGATAATGTTTTGGTATGCATAAGTGTGTTCTCGACAAAAAATCCGGGTCTTTTTCGACGGGGCGTTTTTTATCTTCGTTTGTTTTTATTCGATGACTTTGGGAACCAGATACAGGCCGTTTTCAACGGCAGGGGCACATGCCTGATATTCGGAACGATGGTTTTCTTCGGTAACCGCGTCTTCCCTGAGCCTTAGGGCCAGATCGTCCTCGAATGCGGAAATGGGATGAGCCAGCGGTTCGACACCAGTCGTATCGACTTGTCGCAGTTGTTCGACCAGTGCGAGAATATCGTTTAACTGTGTAGCGGTTTTTTGTTTCTGGCTGTCGGAAACTTCCAGCTGGGCCAGTTGTGCGATGCGATCGACATCGGAAAGATCGAGAGACATAATAATAAGTGGATTGTTACAAAAAAATTTTCAAAATGAAGTGCAATTGGATGCTCTGCATCATAAATAACCCTTGAATTATAAGGTAGAATGTTGGGCTATTGCATATTTGCCTGTCAAGTTTACAATTTGACTTTTTGCGGATTTGTCCGTTGTCATAAACGGGCCTTTTAAATTATCAGGAATGTTCATGTTTGGATTTTTACGCGGTTATTTCTCTAATGATATGGCGATCGACCTCGGTACCGCCAATACGCTGATCTATGTCCGGAATTCCGGCATCATTCTGGACGAACCATCCGTGGTCGCCATTCGGCATGACGGTGGCCCCAGTTCCAAAAAGAGCATTCAGGCTGTCGGCAAGGAAGCCAAACAGATGCTGGGCAAGGTTCCCGGCAATATCGAAGCCATCAGACCGATGAAAGACGGCGTGATCGCCGACTTTACCGTGACGGAACAGATGTTGAAGCAGTTCATCCGCATGGTGCACAATTCCAAATTTTTCCGCCCATCCCCACGCATCATTATCTGTGTCCCTTGTGGTTCCACGCAGGTGGAACGCCGTGCGATCCGTGAATCCGCTCTGGGTGCGGGCGCTTCCAAGGTATACCTGATCGAGGAACCGATGGCAGCCGCTCTGGGGGCAGGCCTGCCGATTTCCGAAGCGACGGGTTCCATGGTCGTCGATATCGGTGGTGGTACGACCGAAGTCGGTATCATTTCGCTGGGTGGTATGGTGTACAAGGGTTCCGTCCGTGTCGGCGGTGACCGTTTCGATGAAGCGATCGTCAATTACATCCGCCGCAACTATGGCATGCTGATCGGTGAACAGACTGCTGAAGCGATCAAGAAAAATATCGGTTCCGCTTTCCCGGGCACCGAAATCAAGGAAATGGAAGTCAAGGGACGCAACCTCTCCGAAGGTATCCCTCGCGCTTTCACCATTTCCAGCAATGAAATTCTGGAAGCCCTGACCGATCCGTTGAACAATATCGTGTCCGCTGTCAAAAATGCACTTGAACAGATTCCTCCTGAACTGGGTGCCGACATTGCCGAAAAAGGCATGATGCTGACCGGTGGCGGCGCACTCTTGCATGACATCGATCGTTTGCTGATGGAAGAAACCGGTTTGCCGGTTCTGATTGCTGAAGAGCCACTGACCTGCGTCGTTCGCGGTTGCGGTATCGCTCTTGAAAAAATCGACGAGCTCGGAACGGTTTTCTCGTACGAATAAACAGGAAATACAACAGGCACATCCAATGTGCCTGTTTTTCAGGCTGCCGCGAGGCAGTTTCAGTTACTTTGTCTTGCCAGTTATTTTATGCAATACGGTCCACCGCCTCTATTCAAACAAGGAACACCCGCGAGAGTAAAGGTCATCATTTTTGTGCTGGCCGCTATTGCATTGCTTTTTGTCGATTCCCATCTTCAGGTTTTGGGCCATGTCCGTAAAGTGGTCGGGATGGCTTTGTATCCATTCCAGAAAGTGGCGATGGTTCCGCGTGATATTTATGATGCGGCAGACGAGTATCTGACATCCGTTGCCACTTTGCATGAGGAAGTGTCCGGCTTGCGTGAAAAATCCATGCAGGATGCCACCCGGCTTCAGCGTGCACAATTGCTTGAAAGTGAAAATGCCCAGTTACGGGAATTACTCGGGATGAGCAAACGGGTCAGTGTCAAATCGCTTCCGGCAGAAATCCTCTATGACGCCCGTAATACTTTTGTTCGCAAGGTCATTTTGAACAAGGGTTCGCAGGATGGCGTTTTGCCGGGACAGCCGGTTATTGACGACAAGGGAGTGATCGGTCAAGTCACCGATGTTTATCTCAAAACGTGTGAAGTGACGCTTCTGACCGACAAGGATCAGGCGATTCCCGTACTGAATGTCCGCAGCGGTGAACGCAGCGTTGCTTATGGTCGTGGACAATCGGGATATCTGGAATTGCGTTTCATGATGGCCAATGCCGATATCCAGCCGGATGATTTATTGGTGACGTCTGGCATAGATGGCGTTTATCCGGCCGGACTGGCGGTAGGAAAAGTGGCCAGAATACGTGACAATTCCACCGGGTCGTTCGATCACGTGATCTGTGAACCGGTTGCCGGTATCAACCGGAACAAACAGGTTCTGGTTCTCTTGTCAGATACGGCTGTTCTTCCGCGTCCGACGGCGGCTGACAGAACAGTCAACATCCGGCAAAGGGTCAATCCCAAAGCCGAAGAACCGAAGAAATAGGGCAGAGCGAGAATGAAACCGATTCCAGAACATATCTTGCTGCCGGTGAGCCCCGTTTTTATCGCCATTACGCTTGCAGTTGCTTTCCTCCTTAATATCCAGCCCTGGGGACACTGGGTAGGCGTTCCCGATTTCGTCGCACTGGTACTGGTTTTCTGGGGTATCCATCAGCCGCGACGGGTCGGCATGGGAATTGCCTTTTGCATGGGTCTCTTGATGGATGTGAACGATGCCACCTTGCTGGGTGAAAATGCATTGGCCTATGTCCTGTTGAGTTATTTTGCGATTACACTTCACCGTCGCGTTTTATGGTTTCCGCTTAAAAAACAGGTCTGGTATATCCTCATATTGCTTCTGTCGTCACAACTGGTTCAAATGTTCATCCAGTTTATCGTCAGTCATCGTACTTCGAGCTGGCTATACCTGATCGACAGTGGCGTCGGTGCTTTATTGTGGCCGCTGGTAACTATGGTCCTGCTGGCGCCACAGCGCCGTTCTGTCGATACGGATCTGGACCGGCCATTATGACGACTGTTTTTGAAATGACCGGTATCTGCAAATATGAAATGGTTTCGCCTGCCGGTAACGGCTGTCCGGACGGTTCACTGCCATGTCGAGCTTAAACGATAGCGAACGCGAACTCCACCAATTCCGCAACCGGATTGCGGCATTGGTCATTTTCATTCTTGTCTGTTTCTTCTTTCTGTTGCTTCGCTTCATCTGGGTGCAGATTGTCCGGCACAGCAACTACGTTGCACAGGCTGAGGAAAACCGCATTTCCATCGTTCCGACCATGCCAAGCCGGGGCATTATCATGGATCGAAACGGTGTCATCCTTGCCAATAATTACTCGGCTTATACCCTTGAAATCACACCTGCCAAAATTGGCGCCAAACTCGAAGACGTGATCGAGGAACTGTCACAGATTATTGAAATCACCCCACGGGACAGGAAACGGTTCAAAAAACGGATGGAGGAAACCAAACGTTTCGAAAGCATCGTTTTGAAAGCGAAACTGACCGATGAAGAAGTAGCCCGTTTCTCAGTCCAGCGTTATCGTTTTCCGGGCGTGGAAGTCCAGGCTCGCATGTTCAGGCAATATCCGCTTGGTGATGTGGCATCGCATGTTATCGGTTACATCGGCCGTATGAGTCAGAAAGATCTCGACAATCTGCCGGAAGAGGAAGAAACGAACTATCAGGGAACGACCCATTACGGCAAGGAAGGGCTTGAAAAGAGTTACGAGCGTGTCTTGCACGGTTCGACCGGTTACGAGGAAATGGAAGTGGCAGCCAGTGGGCGTGCGGTCAGAACGCTTTCCACTCATCCGACCGTTCCGGGGAACAATCTGGTCCTTTCAATCGATATTGAATTGCAAAAGGTCGTTGAAAACGCTTTCGGCAATCGTCGTGGCGCCCTGATCGCCATGGATCCGTCCACAGGGGAAGTACTGGCTTACGTGTCGAAGCCCACATTCGATCCGAACCTGTTTGTTGATGGCATTGACCAGCAAAATTGGGATGAGTTGAACAATTCGATCAACAAGCCGCTGATCAATCGTCCAATACGGGGTGCGTATCCTCCGGGATCGACCTATAAACCGTTCATGGCGCTGGCGGCCCTTGAACTCGGTTACCGGAAACCAACTGACGCGATCAGCGATCCGGGCTATTTCGATTACGGTAACCATCGTTTTCGCGACGACAAGAAAGGCGGTCACGGTATCGTGGACATGTACAAGTCCATCGTCCAGTCGTGCGATACGTATTACTACGTTCTTGCCGCCCAGATGGGCGTCGATACGATGCATGATTTCATGAAACAGTTCGGTTTCGGCGAATTGACCGGTATCGATCTGGCTCACGAACGTAAAGGCATTCTTCCATCGACAGAATGGAAACGGAATGCCTATAAAAATCCGAACCAGAAAAAATGGTATGCCGGTGAAACGATTTCGCTGGGTATCGGACAGGGGTATAACACCTTTACACCGCTTCAACTGGCTTATGCTACCGCTTTGTTGGCCAACAACGGTTCAGCCGCCCGTCCTCATCTGGTCAAGGATATCGAGGATGGCATGAGTCACGAACGCCGTCCTGTGACAACAGAAACAGTCAAGCTCAATCTGAAGCAGGAAAATATCGACGTTATCAAGCGGGCGATGGTTGGCGTAATGAAAGAAGGGACAGGCGCCCGGGTTTTTGCCGGAACTGGCTATACGGCAGGCGGCAAGACGGGTACTGCGCAGGTGATCACAATCGGCAAGAATGAGAAATACAATGCGGCAGCGCTGGCAGAACACAAGCGGGATCATGCGCTTTTTACGGCTTTTGCACCGGTGGACAATCCAAAAATTGTGATAGCCCTGATCGTCGAGAATGGCGGTTTCGGTGCCTCGGCTGCCGCTCCGATCGCCCGCAAGGCAATGGATTATTTCTTTTACGGCAAGAAATCGGCTCCTGAAGCTGTTCAGTCCGGTAACGATGACGCGTATCCTGAAGATCCGGATGATTCACAACCGGTATTGTTGCCACCTGACTCCGATGAAGACAGTAACGACGAGGGCTGAGGTTAAACATGGATATCCCTGATAAAAACACTCTTCTGACGCGACTGAAACATTATCTCAGCGTATTCGACGGACCTCTCGCGCTGATCATTTTCCTGATCATGTCGGTAGGGATCATCACGCTGTATTCAGCCGGTATCGATTTTCCGGGACGTGTTGAGGATCAGCTCAGAAATATCATTTTCGGTTTCATCATCATGTGGATTGCGGCCAGTGTCCCGCCACAGACACTGATGCGTTTTGCCGTTCCGGTATATACCTTCGGAATTGCGCTATTGCTCGCAGTAGCGGCGTTCGGGCTTGTCAAAAAAGGCGCGCGACGCTGGCTGAATATCGGTATTGTCATCCAGCCGTCTGAAATCATGAAAATCGCCGTTCCTCTCATGCTGGCCTGGTTTTTCCAGAAACGGGAAGGCCATCTTGGCTGGCGTGAATATGGAATTGCTTTTGTTTTATTGGCTATCCCTGCCGGATTGATCATGAAGCAGCCAGATCTGGGAACTGCCTTGCTGGTAGCAGCAACGGGTTTTTACGTCATTTTTCTGGCCGGGCTGGCATGGAAAGTCATTATTTCCCTGTTTGCAGCCGGGCTGGCCTGTTTGCCGATTGTCTGGACACTGTTGCATGATTACCAGCGCCATCGGGTTATGATGCTGATTGATCCGACATCCGATCCGTTGGGCAAGGGCTTTCACATCATCCAGTCTGTCATTGCGATCGGTTCAGGAGGCATTACCGGCAAAGGCTGGTTACACGGTACCCAGGCTTATCTGCATTTCATCCCTGAACGGACGACAGACTTCATTTTTGCCGTTTTTGCCGAGGAGTTCGGCCTGATCGGCAACCTGATTCTGATGGTGCTTTATCTCTGCCTGATCGCACGCGGACTGATGATTGCAATGAATGCCTCTTCCCTGTTTTCCCGTTTGGTGGCAGGTGCCATTACGATGATGTTTTTCATGTATGCCTTCGTCAATATGGGAATGGTCAGCGGAATTTTGCCGGTTGTCGGCGTGCCTTTGCCATTCATGAGTTATGGCGGTACCGCCATGGTGACACTGGGGCTGGGAGCGGGTATTCTCATGAGTATCCAGCGCCATCGCAAGCTCGTTCAGACCTGATTTTTCTGTTTTCGTTGCGTTTTTTCACCATAATCCTGATGTTTGACAGTCGCGATAGATGAAAAAATGCGACAAGTTGGGTTATACTTTGAGCAAATACTTAGCTTTACACGCTAATTCTTTCATTTTTCACTGTTTTTAGAGAACGATCCATTTGTTTTTTCCGGGCTTCGTTTTTCATAAGGCGGAATCAAGATGTTATCTCTGAAAAATCATAGATGTCTGGTAATGGCTGCCATGCTGGCGTCAGCTTGTGCGCTGATCCTGTCGGGCTGTGGTACGACGCCGACAACTTCCGGCAAGCTTGCCTCGAAAAAAGCCGGAAAAATCAAATCCCAGAAGGGTGGCGGTTATTATCTCGACGATGGTCCGATGGATGAAATTCCGGATAATCTGATGGAAGTGCCGGATGCTGTTCCAAAAGTCGAGTCCATTCGCACAGCAACAGCCAGGCCTTATGTCGTTTTCGGCCAGACCTATACGCCGATGACGGAACTGCAGCCTTACAAGAAATCAGGTGTCGGAAGCTGGTACGGAAAAAAGTTCCACGGCCAGAAAACATCCTCCGGAGAAGCCTACGATATGTTTGCGATGACCGCGGCTCATCCGACCCTTCCGATTCCAAGCTATGCGCGTGTAACGAGTCTTGAAACCGGCAGGCAGGTTATCGTCAAGGTCAACGATCGCGGCCCGTTTCTTTCCAACCGTATCATCGATCTTTCCTATACGGCAGCTTTCAAGCTTGGTTATCTGAACAAGGGTAGCGGACAGGTTCAGGTGGAACTCCTGTTGCCGGATGAAATCGAGCGTATCAATCTGGCCAGAAACAATGCCTATTCACCTATCGACAAACCGGTAGCCGTCGCAAAAGCTCCTGTCCAGCAGACAAGAACGGTTGTAGAGGCCAATGCGGTAAAACCGGCTTCAAAACCGGTCAGCAAGGTTTCTACCGCGGGACCGGGATATTATTTACAGCTCGGGGCTTATCAGGAAGCCAGCAACGCGCAATCCTATCAGATGAAATTTGCCTCGAATATGTCCCATAAGCTGCCTTCGCTGGAAATTGTCCAGATGGGTAATTTCTATAAATTACTGGCTGGCCCTTATCCAAGTCTGGCAGATGCGACGCAAGCTGTGGAAGAAATGAAAAGCATGGGAACGAAATCCTTTGTCGTTCGTCGCTAGCCTTGTCTGAAATCCAATAAAAAAGGCAGGACTGATTCCTGCCTTTTTTATTGATGTCCGGTTTACCTCAGTCGCCGTACAGTTTCTGTTTCAGCTCGCGGCGTTGTTGTGCCTCAAGAGACAAGGTCGCTGTCGGACGGGCCATCAATCTGGCGACTCCGATAGGTTCGCCGGTTTCAACGCACCATCCATAGTCTCCCGTATCGATACTCGCAATCGATTGCTGTACTTTTTTCAGCAGTTTCCGTTCACGGTCACGAGTTCTGAGTTCAAGAGCGTGCTCTTCTTCAATGGTCGCACGATCGGCCGGATCAGGAACCAGTGTTGTTTCACGCAGGTTTTCAGTTGTCTGACCGGCGTTCTTGATCAGGTCCTGTTCCAGTTTTTGGAGACGATCCTTGAAAAAGGCCAATTGAGCCGGATTCATATAGTCGTCTTCACTCATTTTCAGAACTTCTTCCTCGGTGAGTAAAGGAGTCGTCGGTGTCGGTTTTTTCGTTTTGGTATTCACGTTACTTTTTTCCTTTGCCTCAATAGATAAATTTTCAATAACCGGCAACTTATTGCGGCATGTATTGCACTATGGATTGAAATACCCTGCAATTAAATTTAATCGACTAAATGACATCTGTCAAAAGCCGCTGTTAATTTTTTAGAAAAAAGCGGCTCAAAGATCAATTCAGTCTGCAAGGCTATCATGGAGCCCTTCCATAAAAATTGTCTTAGGTAGGTTTTTTCCAATAAAAACCAATTTACTTTCCGGAGGGTGGTTTTCATCCCACTTTTCGACGATATCTGTTCCCATCAATTGCTGAACTCCCTGGAAAACAACTTTTCTGTCGGCATCTTTCATATACAGAACACCTTTATATCTCAGCATCTGTGTACCGTAGAGTGTGATCATCCTGTCGAAAAAATCGTTCAGGCGATTGGGATCGAACGGTTTTTTGCTATGGAAAACGAATGAATTGATATCGTCGAGATGATGATGGGAACAAGCGCAATCGTGTCCACACTCATGATGGTGGTCATGGGAATGATCGTGATGAGCATGTCCGCCTTCATCGATATCAAGCTTTGAACTCAGGTTGAATCCGTGCACATCCAGCACTTCTGCCACGTCGACTCTGCCGAAGTCAACGGTATGGATCGGTGCATGCGGGTTAATGTGTCGAATCCGGTGACACAGGATTTCAACATCTTCGTCGCTCACCAGATCGGTTTTTGAAATCAGGAGTCTGTCTGCATAGCCAACCTGTTGACGTGCCTGTTCGTATTCGTCGAGTTGTTGCATGGCAAAGACCGCATCCATCAGCGTCACAATGCCATCGATCATGTATTCACTTGCAACGGAGTCTTCGATAAAAAAGGTCTGCGCAACCGGTCCGGGGTCGGCAAGCCCGGTCGTTTCGATAACAACCCGGTCAAAATTCAGTTCCCCGCTTTTTCGCTTGTTTGCAAGAGTACCCAGAGCCGTTACAAGATCGGAACGGATCGTGCAGCAAATACAGCCGTTACTCATCTCGACAATCTGTTCGGCATCGTCCTGAACAAGAAGATTGCTGTCGATATTTTCTTCACCGAATTCATTTTCGATGACGGCAATACGCTGCTTGTGATTGTTATCTTTGAGGATACGGTTTAAGAGCGTGGTCTTTCCGGCCCCCAGGAATCCGGTGATGATGGTAACAGGTATGAGTGACATGCTGGCATGGCCCGGTTTATCAGTTTAATGGGTCAGAACTGGCCAATGAGCCAAGAACAGACCCGGCTTCAGGTTGAAGAGTATGCACTGTTTTTTGCGCCAAAAGCAAGTATTCCGGATCTTCTGTTTTTATTTGTTCCCGAAAAAGACAGGGCAGCGGCAGATATGGACCCTGTGAGAATACCGGCGACTGCATAAACAGGGTGGAAGTATCAGTAACGGTCAGTCTGAAAAAGTGTTGTAAAAATGCCTCTCTTTTTGTGATAAAAGAATCACAAGACCTTTCAAAAGGAGAACGGTATGTTTCTCGTCAAATGGCAAAAAAGAGTTTTGCAAATAATGAACATGACTTTTGTCTTCATTCACTTTATATAGGTAAAACAATGAAAAAAACTCTTATTGCATTAGCTATCATGGGTGCGTCGGCGAGTGCTGCATACGCTCAATCCCATGTGACCATTTATGGTGTCGTCGATACCGGTCTGGTCAAGGAAACCGGTACCGACCTTCGTATGGGCAGCAACGTTGACAGCCGTCTTGGATTCCGGGGTGTTGAAGATCTGGGATCCAACATGAAAGCGACTTTCGAACTGGAACGTCGTTTTAACCTGAATGACGGAACACAGAGTAATCCTCCAGAGTTTGATATCAACAATCCAATCACTAACGTTGCTGACCTGGAAAATGTTGACAGAACTAACTGGAATTACAATGATTTCATCAGTGGAAAGAGAGTTGACTGGGTTGGGGCTGCCAATGTCGGTCTGAAGGGTGACGCATGGGGTCAGGTTCGTCTGGGCCGCGTGAACAACCTGTCGGTTGAAACCTTCCGTATGCTGGATCCGTTCAACCAGTATGGTGTCGGCGCCTCTTTGGCCAAAGCCAATCTGCTGCGCTCCGAACAACTCAGCAACACCATCCGTTACGACAGCCCATCCTGGAGCGGTTTCGGTCTTGGCGCGACCTATACCCTGGGTCAGAACAGCAAAGGCAGTACTCCTTCTGCTCTCTTCTACGATCAGATTGGCAATGACGGCTGGGCAGTCAACCTGAAATACGATAATGGCCCGATCCTGTTGTTGGCCAACTATGACAGAGCGGCTGATTCCAACGATTCCTATACCTGGAACGTAGGGGGTGCCTATAATTATGCCGGTTTCAAGGTTTCTTTGGGCTATCAGGATTCCAGATTGAAACTGTTCGAAGCAGCGGGTACCGGTGCCTTTAAAGAAAAAGACTGGATCGTCGGTCTGCAATACAAGACGGGACCTCACACCATCGGTGCATCGTATAACCGCGGTAAGGTCGAAGTTGCTGGTACGAACTTTGACGGCAGCACTAACAAATACGCTCTTGGGTATACCTATAACATGTCCAAACGTACTTCTGTTTATGCTAACGTAGCCTATACCGATAACGACGAAGAAATCGCTGGCTGGTACAACCTGAATGGCTCGAACAGGGATTCCGTTACCGGTGTACAGCTTGGTATCACTCACAAATTCTAAGAAAACCGATTCTTCAAAAAGCGAAAAGGCAGCTTCGGCTGCCTTTTTTTATTGTTGATTCAAAATCAATTCGATTTTAAACAATTTGTTTTGAATGCTGGAAAATGTTTATTAATTGTGAAGGATAAGTAACAGAATTAAAAACCGGCAAGCGAGTGTTAAAAAGATGCTGCATTTTTTGTATAAGAAATAATTTTCTGATGGCCTGAAAAATTGAGGGCAACGAGAGGGAAATTTGTTGTAAGGAAACAGCGGAAAAAGGGGATTTTTTGTAACGAAAAGATTAAAGACAGGGTTCTTTATTTACAATGGTAACTGGCAAGAGATGATAACTTGTCTTCAATCAGAATAATTGAAAAGTTTTTTTATCTTCCTTTTTAAAATAATCAGGTAAAAACAATGAAAAAAACTCTTATTGCATTGGCTGTGATGGGTGCTGCTGCTGGTGTAGCGCATGCACAATCCAACGTCACCATTTATGGTGTCGTTGATACCGGTCTGGTCAAGGAAACTGGTTCCGACGTTCGCATGGGCGGCAATGTCGACAGCCGTATCGGCTTCCGTGGTGTCGAGGATCTGGGCTCCGGCATGAAAGCGACCTTTGAACTGGAACGCCGTTTCAATCTGAATGATGGTACACAGACAAATTCTGGCGTAATCGATACACAGGATCCAGAAAGCACAAATCTGGAAACTCTGGACAGAGCAAACTGGAATTACAATGACTTCATCAGTGGAAAGAAAGCTGACTGGATTGGTGCTTCCAATGTCGGTCTGAAGGGTGACGCATGGGGTCAGGTTCGTCTGGGCCGTGTGAACAACCTGTCGGTTGAAACCTTCCGTATGCTGGATCCGTTCAACCAGTATGGTGTCGGCGCCTCTTTGGCCAAAGCCAATCTGCTGCGCTCCGAACAACTCAGCAATACCGTCCGTTATGACAGCCCATTATGGAGCGGTTTCGGTTTTGGTGCGACCTATACCCTGGGTCAGAACACCAAAGGTGGTACTTTAATGTCAAATTACTATGATCAGCTTGGTAATGACGGCTGGGCAGTCAACCTGAAATACGACAACGGTCCAATCCTGTTGCTGGCCAACTATGACAGAGCGGCCGATTCCAACGATTCCTATACCTGGAACGTGGGTGGTGCATACAGCTATGCCGGTTTCAAGGTTTCTTTGGGCTATCAGGATTCCAGATTGAAACTGTTCGAAGCAGTTGACGGCACCCTGAAAGAAAAAGACTGGATCGTCGGTCTGCAGTACAAGACCGGTGCTCACACCATTGGCGCATCGTATAACCGCGGTAAGGTCGAAGTTGCTGGTACGAACTTTGACGGCAGCACCAACAAATATGCTTTGGGATATACCTATGATATGTCCAAACGCACATCTGTTTACGCTAACGTAGCCTATACCGATAACGACGAAGAAATCGCTGGCTGGTACAACCTGAACGGCTCTAACAGAGATTCCGTTACCGGTGTACAGGTCGGTATTACTCACAAATTCTAAGAATTCCGGTTCTTTGAATGGTTAAAAGGACAGCTTCGGCTGTCCTTTTTTGTGTATATTGACCCCCGGAGCAACTTTTTTATGGCGGGGATATGCAGAGCCGATCTTTTTTGTCTGTCCAGCAAAAAGTCAGGCGGTTTCCTATCCTTCGCTAATCAGATAATGGGTCAGGCAAAAAGCTGCCTGATTTTTATTTCCTACTGAATTTACTTGTTCTTTTCGTTTTTTGTTTTGGCGCGGGGATGCGCTGCATCGTAAACCTGAGCCAATCGCTGGAAATCCAGTGCGGTGTAAATTTGAGTTGATGCAATGGAAGAATGACCAAGCATTTCCTGTACGGCGCGCAAATCGCCGGAAGACTGGAGAATGTGGGAAGCAAAGGAATGGCGCAGGACATGAGGATGGACGCTAACCGGTAATCCCAACGCATTTGCATGTGATTTCAGCCTCAACTGGACTGTTCTGGGCGATATACGCCGTCCTCTCGAGTTGATGAAAAGGGCATTTGTATGTTCCTGCTGTAAGGACGGGTCAATCAATGTTTCGCGGGTGAGTAACCAGTTTCTGATGGCATGAACGGCCGCATCTCCAATCGGGACAATCCGGGTTTTATTGCCCTTGCCTGTGACAGTGACTTCTTTTTCTTCCAGATTGATCCAGCTGGCCGAACGATATCCGGTGTCTTTGATGGCATGGATATCAAGACTGGTCAATTCGGATACGCGCAAACCACTGGAATAAAGCAGCTCGAACATGGCGTGATTGCATAACAGGGTTGCCCTATCCTGTTCGACTGCTTCTTTTTCCGAGGTACTCGCGACAACCCGGACAGCATCATCGACAGAGAGAGCTTTAGGCAGAGGTTTGTTCTTTTTTGGCGCGTGAATGTCTTCAACGGGATTGGCAGACGTGAGATTTTCCTCGATCAGCCAGCGATAAAAACCGCGCCATGCCGACAGTTTTCGGCTGATGGAGCGCGGATTCAGTCCTTTCGCGTGCAGCTTTGAAGTGAAACGACGAATGTCACTCGATGAAAGAGTAGCCAATTTTGTTTGATTGGCAAGTTCAATCAATTCTTCCAGATCGCGCCGGTAATTAATGACAGTCTGGTCGGATAATTGTCTTTGTCCGGTCAATGTATCCAGATACCGGCCAATCAGGACGGTATCTGTGGAGTGGCCGGTGTCATCCATTTCATCCGATGGTTAACAGGCGACCAAGGGCGGCGCTTGCCATTTTGCCGATGTCGGTAAGAAAGTCCGTTGCCATATCTTCCTGAAACCGGGCTTTGTCGGGCGATCCCAATACCAGAAGACCAAATGCTTCGGAGTCGGTGTTTTCACGAATCGGAATCAGGGCAGTTGAGCGAATGGCTGCCATATTGGTGAACCATGTCAGCGCTTCGATATTGTCGGATTTTCCGCAATAAGGTGTTTTCAGGGTTTTGACGGCATTGCGGATGTCTTCAGTGACGGATTGCGTAAACCATGCCATCGAATATTCTTCACGGACGTTCCAGAGCCGCAGGGTAACGTCTGGTACCGCAAAAACGGATTTCAGGCTCATGACAAGTGTCTGGGGCATGTCGACGTCGTTCTTTTCTTTCAAAAGCGCCTGCGTCCAGTCCAGCATTTTTTCAGCGAGAGCCTTATTGTCCTGTGCAGTATGCATCAGTTTGGACAATTGGAGCTCCAGCGTTTTGTATTTTCCCCGCATCACTTCCATCTGCCGTTCATGCAAAGAGACGGTTTTGCCGAGAATGGGGCTGGTCAAATGCATTTCGGGAAGAATGCCCGCGTTTTTCTGAAAAAAATCGGGATTGTCCAGCAGGTACTGGATGACGGTTGCCTGGTCAATTGCCTGAGTCATGGTTCGTTTTTTCTAGGAGACAAATAATCGGTTTTAAAACGTCATTTTACCTGAGCATATAGCCTGTGCGTCAGCTAAATTGAATGAGATAAATCAGATCAAGTCGTCATGAAGCCCATTCACATTCTTTGTACGGTGTTCCGTATCGGGAAATTGATTTTTCGGCATCCGTAAAAACCCGTTTTCGTATAGACTGGCTTTTTCATCGTATTGAGAAAAAACAGCCATGACAAGCTATGCATTGGGCGATATTCAGGGGTGCCAGCCCCAGATGCAGGAACTGCTGGAAATGATTGAAAGGGAATCGCCATACGCAAAACTCCTTTTCGCAGGTGATCTGGTCAACCGCGGTCCCAATTCGCTTGATGCCTTGCGTCAGGTAAAAAATCTGGAAGAAAAGGCTGTGACCGTACTCGGCAATCACGATCTCCACCTGCTGGCTGTGGCTGCGGGTATCGGCCAGATTAAACCTGGCGATTCGATTCAACCTATTCTTGATGCTCCTGATCGTGACGAGCTGATCGATTGGCTCAGACATCGTCCCATGGCCTATACGGATGACGATTATTTGCTCGTTCATGCCGGTGTCTTGCCGCAGTGGGATTTGAACAAGACGATGGAACTGGCACATGAAGTCGAAATGGTATTGCGTGGTTCGGACTGGAAAGCGTTCCTGAAAGAAATGTACGGGAATGTACCGAACCAATGGGATGACGGTCTGACAGGAACGGCACGTCTGCGTTGTATCGTCAACGGGTTGACCCGTCTGCGTTTTTGCAAGGCAGATGGTGAAATGGAATTTGCCAGCAAGATGGGAACGTCTGAGGCCCCTGCAGGGTATATGCCCTGGTTTGACGTGCCGGATCGGAAAACAAAGGATGTGACGCTTGTTTTCGGCCACTGGTCAACGTTGGGCCTGCTGTTACGTGACAATTTGATTGCGCTGGATACTGGCTGTGTATGGGGAGGGCAACTTACCGCTGTCCGCCTTGATGATCGGTCTGTGTTTCAGGTGGCTTGTCCCGACTTTCTTGAACCGTTTGGGGCAGAACGGACATAATCGCCTTGCGGGCATGCTCGGATAAATCTTTGCGGCTTTTCCCATTGCTGTCAATGACAGGCAGAAGCGTCAGTTCGGCAAAAATGCGGTCTTTGCCGAGGATGCTGTTAACGTTCTCGTTCATGCCGATATCACCCGAAAAATCGACTGCATCTTCAAACTCTCCCATGTGATTGACGTATTTGACGGCAAAAGGCTGTATCGGTAATTCAGCATGGATTGCGCCTTCGAAAAGATTCGGGTGAAATGGCAAAAGCTCTCCCTGTTTTGCTGTCGTCCCTTCAGGGAAGAAAATACAGCGTTCCCGGGCTTTCAGATATTTGACCAGGGTTTCGAGTGTGCTTTTGAGGTGACGGGTACGGCTGCGTTCCAGAAAGAGCGTGCCAGTGCTTTTGGCAAGTGAACCGATAATGGGCCAGTCCGCCATTTCTGCCTTGGCAATGAAGTGACAGGGAGTGACGGAATGGATCAGGAAAATATCCAGCCAGGATACATGGTTGGACACGATAAGCGCTTTTGATGACAACCGTTCAGGATGATGAACCCTGACTTTTACGCCGCAAATGTCGAGCAGTTTTTTCGACCATTTCTGGACATATCGACTGCGCCGGGCTTCACCATAAAAGGGATACAGGACGGAAGTCGTCCATAGCGCACCTGAAACGTGAAGCAACAAACGCAGTCGGGTCAGAAGTGGTTTCATACTGACGCTATTTTATCGTTCGAAAGTGACTTTGCCTTCCACAATGGTCAAACGAACGCGTCCCGGTATTTCACGTCCCAGAAACGGTGTGTGTTTTCCCTGGCTTGCCAGTTTTGACGCCTCGACAGTCCAGCTTTCAGAAGGATCGAACACACAGATGTCGGCTTTGTCGCCCACGGAGAGTTTTCCGCAATTCTTGCCAAGAATACCGGCCGGGTCGGAGGTGATTTTTGCGATCGCTTTCGACAGATTGGATGGATCGTTTTCAAGGGATTGTCCCCATTTCAGCGTCAGGGACAACAACAGTTCAAGTCCTGTTGCACCCGGGGTGGCTTCACCGAAAGGCAGGAGTTTTTCATCGTCATCCACCGGCGTGTGGTCGGAGCAGATTGCGTCGATAGTACCATCCAGCAGGCCTTCTGTGATTGCCAAACGGTCAGCTCTGGAGCGGAGTGGCGGGGTCATTCTGGCATTGGTATCGAAAAAGTCGATATCGTCTTCCGTCAGATGGATATGGTGAATGCCGACGTCGCAAGTGACGGGCAAACCGTCTTTTTTCGCCTGACGAACCAGTTCGATACCCTCTGCGGAAGAAAGGCGTCCCAGGTGGATGCGTGCGCCGGTAACACGTATCAGTTCGAAAATGGTGTGCAAACGGATCGTTTCTGCAATATAGGAAATGCCGGACAAACCCAATCTGGCAGCAACCGGTCCGGAATGGGCCATACCTTTTTTCGAAAGGTAAGGATCTTCTGGCTGCAACCATGTACTGTAATTGAACGAATTGGCATATTGCAGGGCACGCAGCAGGACTTCCGTATCGATGATGGGTTCGTTGGCTTGCGAGAAACCGATACAACCGGCGTCGGTCAGCTCGGCCATTTCGGTCAGGGCTTGTCCTTTCAAGCCGACTGTCAGGGCTCCCAGGGGATAAACATGTGCCTGATTTAAGGCAGCTGCGCGGTACTTCAGCATTTCGACCAGTCCCGGTTCATCAAGAACAGGGTCCGTGTCAGGAGGGCAGACGAGGCTGGTGACGCCACCCTGCATGGCAGCCTGCATTTCGGAAGCCAGCGTCGCCTTGTGTTCATAACCCGGTTCACGAAGACGGGCAGAGAGATCGACAAAACCCGGAGAGACGACAAGGCCTAAGGCATCGATCGTACGGTCAGGAGTGAAATTTTCGATGGCTTTGCCAGCGTCTTCTACAGCCAATACTTTCCCGTCAGCAATGGCGATATTTTTAATGCCATCGATGCCGTTGGCCGGATCGATCAGTCTTCCGTTTGCGATAAGCAGTTTCATACCAATATGTCCTCAATACTGTCCGGTTATTCTTTCTTTTAGTCCTGAACCTAGTTGCCTGCCAGAATGCTCATGACGGCCATTCTGACGGCAATGCCGAAGGTTACCTGGGACAGGATGACGGCCTGTTTGCCATCAGCCACAGCGGAATCGATTTCAACTCCCCGGTTCATCGGACCCGGATGCATGACGATGGCATCGGGTTTGGCCAGCGCAAGACGTTCAGGCGTCAAGCCGTAATTCTTGAAAAATTCCTGCGTGGACGGCAGCAGGGCGCCGTTGATACGTTCATTCTGGACACGCAGCATGATGACGACGTCGACGTCTTTCAAGCCTTCATCCATATTGGTGAAAACACGGACACCCATGTCTTCCATGAAAGACGGCAAAAGCGTTTTCGGGCCGATGACCCGGATTTCTGGGACACCCAGCGTTTTCATGGCGTGAATGTCGGAACGGGCGACACGGCTATGCAAAATATCGCCGATGATGGCCACTTTCAGATTGGTGAAATCTTTTTTGTAGTGCCGGATCGTGTACATGTCGAGCAGGCCCTGTGTGGGATGGGCATGTCGTCCGTCACCGGCATTGACGACGTGAATGTGATCCAGCTTGTGTTGATTCAGGTGGCTAGCGATCAGAAAAGGCGCTCCGGACTGGTCGTGACGCACAACGAACATGTCGGCGCTCATCGCGGTCAGGTTATCGACCGTATCCAGCAGCGTTTCCCCCTTGCTGGTACTGGATGCCGCAATGTTCAGGTTGATGACGTCGGCCGACAGGCGTTTGGCGGCGATTTCGAAAGTCGTCCGGGTACGGGTCGAATTTTCGAAAAAGAGGTTGAAAACGCTTTTCCCACGCATCAAAGGCACTTTTTTGACTTCCCTGTCCGAGACACTGACAAAGGAAGAAGCCGTATCGAGAATGTAATTCAGGATGTCTTTCGGCAAGCCGTTCAGGGCCAGAAGGTGTTTCAGCTCGCCATTGCTGTTCAGTTGAGGATTAGGCATTTTCCACCGTCAGAGAAAAAGTGTTGTCATTCAAACGTTGCAAAACCAGCTTCTCGTTTTTTTCAAGGGAAACGTGGGCAGCGACAAAATCGGCTGCGATCGGCAGTTCGCGTTCACCACGGTCAACCAGTGCAGCCAGAAGAATGCGGGCCGGGCGCCCGTAATCGAACAGTTCGTTGATCGCTGCCCGGGTCGTTCTGCCGGTATAAAGAACGTCGTCGATCAATAAAATGGTGGAATCGACCACGTCAAATGGAATCTGGGTAGGTTTGACTTCGGCTGGCAATCCCTTCTGGGCATAGTCGTCGCGGTAAAAGGAAACATCGATGAATCCAGGTGGATTATCGAGTTTCAGATCGTCCACGACACGCTCGGCGATCCAGGCGCCCCCGGAGCGGATACCGACCACGGCGACTTTCGGAGTGTTGGCCAGAGCTTCGCGGATTTGTGTCAAAAGCTTTTGATATAAAGCTTCGGCGTTCAGTTCAGTCAGAGATTGATTCATCGAAGTATTGTTGCAAAATAAGGGCAGCTGCGTGAGCATCGTCAGCCTTGCCACGTTGAAAATGGAGAACGGATGAGGAATACCGTTCATCGACCATAATGATTTCAAGCGAGAAACGACCGCGAAGCTGGTTGGCAAAGCGTTTGCAGCGCCGGGTCATTTCATGTTCGGTTCCATCCGGATAGGAGGGTAGTCCAACTATGAGTTTTACCGGTTGCCATTCTTCTATCAGTTCGCCGATTTTGGCAAAACGGATATCATTGGCTTCGGCGTTGATGATTTCAAGAGGCCGTGCCGTACGGGACAATTCGTTGCCGATAGCGGTTCCAATCCGTTTCAGCCCGAAGTCGAAAGCGAGAATGACGCCCGGGGTATTGTTCATTTTTTCTTTACCTGATAAGCGGTATGTCGTTTTCTCAGGCGTGTCCAACCTCATAAGTCAGTTTGTTCGGGTCGAAACCCAATAGCTTTATCGCAGCAGTATAACGCTGTGAAATCGGCAAATCAAAAATGATCGACGGATCGGCCGATACCGTCAGCCAGCCGTTGTGGCTGATTTCCTGTTCCAGCTGTCCGGCGCTCCAGCCGGCGTAACCAATGCTGACCAGCATTTTTTCAGGACCTTCTCCTGATGCAATGGCCTCGAGAATATCCCGCGAAGTCGTAAAAGCCACGTCATTGGAAATGGTCAGCATGGAATTGAATTTCGCGTCCGGAGTATGCAGAACGAAACCACGGTCATCCTGTACCGGACCACCAAACATGACCGGTTTTTCAAATGGCGCGGGGATTTCGGGTTTAAGGTTCAGTTTTTCAAGCAAATGGTCGAGCGTCAGCTCCATGGGACGGTTGATGACGACACCAAGCGCGCCATAGTCATTATGTTCACATAGATAGACAACCGTTCCACCGAATATCGGATCATGCATCGATGGCATCGCTATCAGAAAATGATTCGAAAGGTTCATGGGTTTTGTCTGCTTAAATGGCGTTTCAAAAATCGGATATTCATCCATTTATATATCCGGTATTGTATCAGTGTTGGCGTGATTTCCTTCAAACGGACAGTTCCGTCAAATCACTTTCCCGAAAAAATCCTTGCGAAATCTCCTGCTGGCTTCGTCCAAGTGTTCCGTAGAGGGAAATCCAAGGTAAAATAAATAAAATGTGTGCAGCAAAAAGTGGATGAAAAACATTTGTTGCAATGACCGAATTTTTTCTTGCCAGTCAATATGACCATCAAATCTGATAAATGGATCCGGCGCATGGCCGAAGAACACGGAATGATCGAACCGTTTGAAGCCGGTCAGGTCCGTTCCGTCAATGATAAAAAAATCGTTTCTTATGGCGTCTCTTCATATGGTTACGATATCCGGTGCGCCGACGAATTCAAGATTTTCACGAATATCAACAGTACTATCGTCGATCCCAAGAATTTCGATGAAAATTCATTTGTCGATGTCAAAAGCGACGTCTGCATTATTCCTCCCAATTCGTTCGCGCTGGCAAGGACGGTTGAATATTTCCGTATCCCGCGCAATGTATTGACGGTCTGTCTCGGCAAGTCGACTTACGCCCGCTGCGGCATCATTGTCAACGTAACGCCTTTCGAACCGGAATGGGAAGGTTACGTCACACTTGAGTTTTCCAATACAACCCCGTTGCCAGCCAAGATTTATGCATGGGAAGGCTGTGCACAGGTCCTGTTCTTTGAAAGCGATGAAGTCTGCGAAACATCGTACAAGGACAGGAGTGGGAAATATCAGGGGCAGGTTGGGGTGACTCTGCCGAAAGCGTAAATCCGGCAGACAGGTATTTGCAGTACGGGTAATTTGGTTTTCAAGCTTGTTTTCTATAGAAGTCTATGCTGATCTTTTATCTGCGCAAATTGACCAGTGTGGAAAGAAGCGTCAAAGCGGATATCCACCTGGGATTGTCTTTGGCATTCATCGCCGGTGCGATGAATGCGGGTGGTTTTCTGGCTGTCCAGCAATATACCTCGCACATGACGGGGATTATCTCCAGTATGGCCGATGGCCTCATCATCGGAAATATCAATCTTGCCCTTGCCAGTGTCGGTGCACTCATCTGTTTTATTGCCGGTGCCGCCCTGACGGAACTCTTCGTTAACTGGGCACGGGGAAAACGCCTGCAAAGTGAATATGCGTTGCCGCTCATTGTGGAAGCCGGCCTTCTCCTCTGTTTCGGCATGCTGGGAGCCAAACTTCATCGTCATATGGGGCTTTTCGTATCCATAACCGTGATGTTGCTCTGTTTCCTGATGGGACTGCAAAACGCCATCATTACCCGTATTTCCCGTTCCGTCATTCGCACGACACACATGACCGGTATCGTGACCGACATCGGAATCGAGCTCGGCAAGCTTTTTTACTGGAACCGGAAAATCGACCGGGAAGACGAGGCTTATGTGAAGGCGAACCGCAGCAAGCTGATGCTGCTCGGGTCTCTCCTGTTCATGTTTTTCTTCGGCGGGGTGGCCGGGGCTTTCGGATTCAAACTGATCGGATATAGTGCCACGATTCCTCTTGCTGTTTTTCTGCTGGTTCTGGCCTTCATGCCGGTTGTGGACGATTTGAAAAGAATCTTTTACTGAAAGTTTCATTTGTAACAATTTTTCGGAAAATAGAGCTTGATTGTTACCGTCTAAAGCGCTAGCTTATGCTCATCTTTCACTCGCAATGACATTATGTCCTCTTTATTCGAATGGCCTGTCCGGGTTTACTATGAAGACACTGATGCAGAGGGTGTCGTTTATTACGCTAATTACCTGAAATTTTACGAACGTACACGTACCGAATGGCTCCGTTCGCTGGGTATCAGTCAGGAAATACTGAAAAACAAACACAATATTATTTTTGTAGTCAAAAACGTGTCGATCGATTACAGGCGTCCGGCCTTGCTTGACGATGAATTGACGGTAACGGCAGAGGTAGCGCAGTTGAAAGGCGCTTCCATGTTGTTCGAGCATACCGTTTTAAAAGAGGGAGATGAATTGAACAAATGCAGTGTGACAATCGTCTGTGTGGATGGAAAAACCATACGGCCGACTGCCATACCGGATGAAATTGCCAAAAAGATGCGTGACGGACTTGCCGGCAATTAAGGGATAGCTGTACCGGGATAAGCAGATGTCCGGTGCAGGCGGATTTTCAATGTTTTTACTTTTTATAAAATGACTGTTTCCCAAGATCTTTCGTTTATTTCGCTGATCTCCAATGCGTCTTTGCTGGTTCAGCTCATTATGGCTTTGCTCGTAGTCGTTTCCCTTATGAGCTGGACGTTTATTTTCCAGAAAATGTTTGCGATCAAAAGCGCCCGGACTGAAACCGTCAGTTTCGAACATGCTTTCTGGTCTGGCGGCAACTTGCAAAATCTTTACCAGCGCGCAGGAAGCAATAGCAAAACTGGTGCACTGGAACGAATTTTCCATGCCGGTATGGGTGAATACATCAAGGGTAAAAACGCCATTTCAGGTCATACGGCACAGGATACCGTTGCCGTTTTGGACGGTGCCCGCCGTGCCATGCGTGCCGCATACCAGCGTGAAATGGACAGTCTTGAATCCCATCTGGCCTTTCTGGCCTCCGTCGGTTCGGTTTCTCCCTATGTCGGCCTTTTCGGTACGGTCTGGGGCATCATGAACGCTTTTCGCGGATTGGCGAACGTGCATCAGGCGACGCTGGCAACGGTTGCACCGGGTATCGCGGAAGCGCTGATTGCGACGGCTATCGGCCTGTTTGCAGCTATCCCGGCTGTGGTGGCCTATAACCGCTTTTCTCACGATATCGATCGCCTGTCCATCCGGTTTGAAACGTTTATCGAAGAGTTCTCCAACATTCTCCAGAGACAGTCACGGTAGGTGAGCCATGTCAGAACAGATTTCAGGTTCCTTGCGAAGCGGCCGCAAAAACAAGTTCAAGTCCGAAATCAATGTCGTCCCGTATATCGACGTCATGCTGGTGCTACTGGTTATTTTCATGGTCGTGGCGCCGATGACGAATCCGGGTACGGTCGATTTGCCTTCAGCCGAGAAAACGGCGTTGCCCCCAACTGACTATATCCAGATCTCCCTGCGCCCGGACGTTTCTGCTGAAATCGGGATTCACCGGCCCGGCAAGGGAAAGGACACTTTCGAATCGGTCCCAGACAGGGATGCACTGATAAACAGCCTGCAGGTCATACATGCGGAAAATCCGGATTTGCCTGTGTTGATCGCGGCGGACAAGAATATTATTTATAACGAAGTGGTGCAGGTAATATCCGATGCCAAAAAGATGGGTATCAGCCGGGTAGGACTGGCGACGAGGTAAATGGGGTACTCGCAAGATAATGGAAAACAGTCTGCTCGCCATACCGAAAGAAAAAAAGCTGAAGCCTGCTTTTGTGCTGGCCTTGCTGGTACATCTTGCACTTCTGGTTTTCCTGTGGATTGGCGTCAGCTGGCAAAGCGAGACCGGTGATACCGTGGAAGCAGAAGTCTGGGATATCAAGGTCCGCGAGGCCGCTCCACGCGCAGCTGGTGAACAGTCGGAACTGGCGGCTGCTGAACAGGCAGAACTACAGGCACAGGAAGAAAGCGCTCCTCCGCCTCCCGCTCCGGCTGTAAAAGAGGCAACGCCAGAACCGAAAGTGACGGCACGTCCGGATATCGCACTGGAGCAGGAGAAGAAAAAAGCGGAAAAGAAAGCGGCAGAAGACCGCAAAAAAGCGGAAGCCAAACAAAGGGCGGATGAAGCCAGGGCACAGCGGGAAGAGCAGGTTCGCCTGAAAAAAGAAGCGGAGCAAGCTAGCCGAAAACAGAAAGCTGAAGCGGCTGCGTCACAGAAACGGGCGAAAGCGCTCCTGGATCAGGAAGCTCGCCGGATTGCCGGAGGCGGCAGCGGCGGCGGGAAAGGCAAGGGCTCCGGCGGTGGCGGTACGAGGACAACGGGTCCAACCGGAACGGGAGGCAGCGGAACAGCGGCCCGCTCGACGGGACCCGGAACGGCCGACGCAGCTTATATTGCCAAGGTGAGAACCAAAATCAAGAATAACACCTCGTTTAATGCATCGTCGGCGATCATGGGGAATCCCCCCGTTATTTATGATGTCGAATTGCTGCCGGACGGAACTTTGCGTAATATACGTAAACGCAAGTCGTCTGGTATCCCGGGGTTCGATGAAGCGGTGTTGAGAGCCATTGAAAAGTCAGCGCCTTATCCAAAAGACAAGACAGGACGTGTTCCATCCAGGTTCTCTGTAACACATAAACCGAAAGACTGAATGTGACTATGAAATCATTTTACCGTTCCTTGCTGTTACTGGTTTTCTCTGTTTTCCTGTCGGCTCAGGCTGTTGGACAGGAAGTGCTGAACATCGATATTGCCGGTGTCGGAAACAAACAGATTCCCATCGTCATTGCCGGTTTTTCCAATGAAGCGACCGCACCTGAAAAAGTGACCAATATCATCAAGGCCGATCTGGCACGAACCGGGATGTTCAGGCTGATCGGTACGGATGCGATTATCGGTGAATCGGCTGATATCGATTACAGGAAATGGCGTGCGCAGGGGGCGGATGCTCTGGTCGTCGGAACGCTTGTCAAATCACCTGACGGAAAGATCGACGTTCGCTATCGCCTTTTCGATCTGGGCAAGTCAAGCCAGTTGTCTGCCTTGTCGATGCTTGCTCCCGCTTCCATGACGCGGGTGACCGCTCACAAAATTGCGGATGACATTTATGAAAAACTGACAGGTCATAAGGGCATTTTTGCAACCTGTATCGCTTACGTGACCAAGACAGGCAACGAATACCGGCTTGAAATCGCCGATGCGGACGGCGGCAATAAACTGGTTGCCTTAAGGTCGAAAGAACCGATTATTTCCCCGTCATGGTCTCCAGACGGTACCAGGGTCGCCTATGTCTCGTTCGAAGCCAAAAAACCGGTCGTTTACGTACAGAATCTGGTGACACGCCAGCGGACAATGGTGGCCAATTACAAGGGTAATAATTCAGCGCCGTCCTGGTCTCCTGATGGAAGCAGGCTGGCTGTGGCCTTGTCGAAAGACGGCTATACGCAGGTTTATACTGTCAGTGCCAATGGTGGGGCCTTAAAGCAGATCACACAGACCAGAAGCATCAATACCGAACCGCAATTTTCTCCTGATGGCCAGTGGATTTATTTCACGAGCGATCGCAGTGGCGGCCCACAGATTTACAAGGTCGGCGTTAATGGCGGCAATCCGCAGCGCGTGACTTTCCACGGAAATTACAATATCAGTCCCCGTGTTTCGCCGGACGGCAAGTCACTGGCGTATATTTCAAGACGGGGAGGTTATCAGCTTTATCTGCTGGATCTGACGAACGGTCAGGAACAGAGACTGTCTGATACTTCAAGAGATGAATCGCCAAGTTTTTCGCCAAACGGACAGTTCATCATGTATGCGACCAATGGCGGTCGTGGCGCTCTTTCGGTGGTTTCGGTTGACGGGCGTGTCAAACAGCGTTTGTCGATGAAAGCCTCAGATGTTCGTGAACCCTCCTGGGGTCCATTCATGAAGTAAACATTTATAAGGGAATTATCATGCTTGATTTGAAGAAGTTGGTCGTTATCGTGTCAGGCGCCTTGATCCTGACAGCTTGCGGTTCATCAGTGAAACTGGATGAAAATGCACCTGTTGAAGACAAATCCGCTTCGGGTTCGTCATCGTCAATGGATTCGCGTCAGGTTGGAACCGTGACGGCGGGATCGCTCGATCCGTTAAACGATCCGAAAGGTGAACTCGCCCAGCGTAGCGTTTATTTTGATTTCGACAGTTTTGTCGTCAGCAGCCAGTATGAACCGGTTGTACAGGCTCACGCCAAGTATCTGAACAGCCATAAAGACAGGAAGGTCGTCATTCAGGGAAATACCGATGATCGCGGTGGCCGGGAATACAATCTGGCTTTGGGACAGAAACGTGCCGAAGCCGTTCGCAAATCCATGAATCTGATGGGCGTTTCCGACAGCCAGATCGAAGCCGTTTCCTTCGGCAAGGAAAAGCCGAAAGCAACGGGAAATAACGAAGCTGCCTGGGCTGAAAACCGTCGTGCCGACATTGTTTATCAATAATCATGAAAAAATCCTCCCGTTTATTCATCGCTCTGCTGGTTGCCGCTACATGGCTGCCGATATCGCAGGCACATGCCGGTTTCTTTGAAGATGACGAAGCGCGTCGGTCCATTCTGGATTTACGCGCCAAGGTAAAAGATCTTGAAAACTCGAAACTGGACAAATCGAGTGGAGTGAATCTGACTAATCAGGATGACGCATTACGTGATGAAATCGCCAGGTTGCGTGGACAGATTGAAGTTCTGACCAACCAGGTCAAGACGATGGAAGAACGCCAGAAAGATTTTTATCTGGATCTTGATACGCGTTTGAAAAAACTGGAACCACGTGAGGCGACGGCTGCTGCAAAGGAATCGACTGCTGACAGCAATGAAAATGCGGCTTATGCCACAGCGGAAGACAAGTTCAAGGCAGGTGACTACAAGGGAGCTGTGTCGGCTTACAACAGCTTTCTGAAGCAATATCCGAAATCAAACCTGATTGCATCGGCACAGTATCAATTGGGAAATGCCTACTATTTGCAGGGTGACTATAAAAATGCGTTGAAACAGCAATCTGCTGTCGTCAAGCGCTATCCCAAAAATCAGGTTACCCCTGATGCCATGCTGAATATGGCAAGTTGCCAGATCGGCTTGAACGATATTGCCGGTGCCAAAAAGACACTTTCCGAGCTGGCTAGAAAATACCCCAAATCAGGCGCGGCTAAAAAAGCGAAAGAACGTCTGGTACAGCTTTGAGGGATTATGGCGCGATCGTTTTAAACATTAAAAAGGGGATCATTCGATCCCCTTTCTTTTTGTCTGCTAGTGATCAGGCGGAAGCATGTTGACCGGCATCCGTTGCTTTAGGCAAGGCCGCTACCGAGGCGGACTTTTTTTCTTTGCGCGCCTTTGCTGTCGGCAGTCTGCGAAGATTGCGCAAGGCTGGAAGGTCCTTGATTTCAATGGTTTTCTGATCGACGCTGATCCAGCCTATTTCATGAAGGGCCGATAAGGTACGGCTGACAGTTTCAAGCGTCAAACCGATATAACTGCCGATTTCATGTCTCGTCATGCGCAGGTTGAAAATGCGGTGGGAATATCCCATCTGGGCGAAGCGGTCAGAGAGGGAAACCAGAAAACGGGCGACTCTTCCTTCAGCTGACAAGGTTCCGAGCATGCAGATCATCGCCTGTTCGCGAACGAGTTCACGACTCATGACGCCATACATGGCATGTTCCAGTTCCGGATAGGTTTTGCCAAGAGAAGTCAGTTTCTTGAAAGGAACCAGAATCAGGTCACAGTCGGACAAGGCAACTGCTTCGGAAGAATGGAATTTGCTGTGGATGCCATCGACACCCAGCAAGTCGGACTTCATCGGAAAGGAAAGCACCTGTTCATTACCCAGTTCGTCGATCATGACGGTTTTCAGAAAATCGGAATTGACGATGTAAAGCATTTCGAATGGCTGACCGATTGTGTGAATGCGTTGGCCGGTTTTGAACTGGACATGCTGGAAAAGGACTTCTTCATTTGCCATTGCCGTATTGGCCGGTACCGGGATGCGCAACAAAGTGCAGATATCTTTCAGGTTGGACCAGAGTTTTCCATTTTTCTGTCTTCCGGCTTCCATAGAGGAGGTTTTTGAAATGTCGGCGAAAGAGTCGTTTGGTTTGGCTGAAAACATAATCGATACCTCCAATTAAAATGATTTATGAATTTTTCTTTCGGGAAACTGATTCATTGAGAAAGGTTTGTTTCTTTATTGAATCAGTTGCGTTGTTTGAATTATGTCAATTTAACCAAACGATGCATATCAGCTGAAGCTTAATCTGAATGTAGGAATAATAACGTTTCTTATAGGAATTTTCCTACATGATAGGCTAAGTTGTTAATTTTGCTATTGATTATTATCAAATGCGTCAGTAAACCATTGAAAGGAAACGATTAAAAACGTATTTTTTTTGCATGAATTTCTTTAAGGAAACAATATTTTTTCTTTTTAACGTAATAGATGTCTATAAAGCGCTTGAAATTTATCTTTTATTTCACTGTCAGATTAATTCTCTGTTAATTCAATATTTATTTTCCATGTGGCAATAAAAAGCGAATCAGGAACTTTTAACAGAAGGCCGTCTCCAAGTCGTCGTAGTGTTGTTATCGATGAATGAAATCTTTTAATCGATTGATTCATTAAAACGAGGTCAGGAATTCAACGAGTTTCCGACTGAAATGTGAATTATCACAAGGAGGATTAACATGGCTTCACAATCCAAAAGCAGAGCGGGGAGCAAATCCGGTATGAGTGCCGGCTCCAAATCTTCAAGTTCCCGCAGTACTCCTGCAAAACGCGGTTTTGCCGCAATGAGTCCCGAAAAACAGCGCCAGATCGCCAGCATGGGTGGCAAAGCGGCTCATGAAAAAGGAACGGCTCATGAATTTACTTCAGAAGAAGCTCGTGCAGCCGGTCGCAAAGGTGGTGCAGCAGTCAGTAAAAACCGTGCACATATGGCGGCGATCGGTCGTAAAGGTGGAGCAAGCAGCTCCCGTTCCTCGGCTCCACGTTCGGCAACGAGCGCAAGAAGCTAAAGGAAAAACCGGCAATGAGCCCTGTTTGAAAACAGGATTATCAGTAACCGGTTCAAGCCGTTATTCGGCATGATGACGGGGGGCTTTGCTTTGCAAAGATGCTCCCCGTTATTTTTTCCGGACGATGCAAACAATATCCGAACGTCGCCTGACGTAAAACATGGATAAGGAGAAAGAAAATGACGGCAGTAAAAATTGAGGAAAGTTCAGTTGTCGAACGGCAACCGATTTCGCCTGAGGATGCGAAAAGACTCATGCTTCCCGGAATTAGATGGAGTGCCATTTTTGCAGGTGTTGTCGTCGGTATTTCCGTACAGACATTGTTGGGAATCCTGGGTATTGCCGGTGGCCTTTCGACGATCAGCAGTGTCGCAACAGGTGAGAGTGCCGGTTTCGGCCCGATGCTCTGGACACTGGTCAGCCTGCTGATTTCAGCATTTGCGGGCGGTTTTTTTGCTTCCCGTTTGTCAGGTTCGCGCAGAAAAGGCGATGGTGCCATGTTCGGTGCCGTTACCTGGGCTGTTTCGATGCTGGTTTTTGCGCTGATGCTGTCAACCGCAGCGGGTTCTATACTGAATGGCATGATGTCGGCCGCCAATACGACGGTCGTCTATTCAGCTCCGGCCAATACAGTGAGCCCTGCTGTTTCTGCGCAATTGCGCCAGGAACTCGGGGGTGAACTGAATAATGCCAATTTCCAGCAATTGCAGCAGTATTTACAGGCAGGACAACGCGAGGAAGCAATCGTTTATCTGACTTCACTTGGTATCGAATCGTCACGAGCCGTGTCGGTTGTGAATAACGCGATGGATCAGATCGGCAGCACGGCAGTCGTCACGACCCAGCCACTGATTTCACCTGACCAGTTGATCCGGGCGGTCAGTGCTGCAGCATGGATGGTCTTTGTCGGCGTGACTTTATCGCTGATTGTTTCCGTTTGCGGTGGCATTATCGGTGCCAAATATGCCTACCGTTCCATCTGGGGAAAAAACGGCTTCCCTCGCATGTCGAAGGAAAAAAATTTCATCGATTGAGTTGATTTGACAAAGACGAAGGACGGTAGAGACAAACCGGTTTATGTTTATTCCATATTTTATCGCCTGATTAAGTCGGTCGGTAGCCTACAACGTGACAGGTGAAGGGATTGGGTAAAACTATGCAAACCGGTTTGTCTCTCCAGAATCGATTGATACAAAACTGGCTGGCGATGCTTTCAGAAGCGGAGCCGGCCAGTTCCCTGATTGAAACGCATATTTCCTGGGTACTTTTAAGTGGCCAATATGCGTACAAGATCAAAAAAGCGCTTCATACCGATTTTCTCGATTATTCCGATCCGGGAATGCGTCGTTTTTATTGCAGGGAAGAGATCCGGCTGAATCGGCGAACGGCGCCGGATATTTATCTGGACGTTGTCCAGATAGGAGGCACCCTGGATAGGCCTTCGTTGAGTTCCGGACCTGTTCTGGAATATGCCGTCAAAATGCGACAGTTCGATATCGATAAACAACTGGATCATCTTCTGAAAAAAAATCATCTGACGCAAGAGCATGTCGACAGTCTGTCCGACGCGATTTCGAATTTCCATCTTCTTTTGCTTCAGTCATATGAACAGGAAGAACCATCCCGTTTCGGATCGCCTGAATTTGTGTTGGAACGGATGCTTGAAAATCTTCGTGAACTGAAGGTTTTGCTGGTGAAACCGGATGACCTGACATTATGGGAGGAACTAAAGCAATCGCAATTGCATGAGTTCACACTGGAACGTGACAAACTGGAAAACCGCGAAAAAAACGGTTTTGTCCGTGAATGTCATGGCGATATGCATATGGGAAATCTCGTGGTCGTCAATGGCAGGGTGATACCGTTTGATTCAATCGAATTCGATGCCCAATACCGCTGGATGGATGTCATCAGCGATGTGGCATTCGCTTTTATGGATCTGCTTTATTTCGGAAAGAAATCGTTTGCATGGCGATTGTTGAACCATTATCTCGAACAGACGGGCGATTATGATGGCGCCCCTCTTTTGCGGTTTTATGCTTCTTGTCATGCCACGGTCCGGGCAAAAGTTCACCTGATGCGCGAGTTGCAGGAAACCGATGAAAACCGCAAGCCTGTTGCTGACGATGCACCTTATCGGCGATACATGATTCTGGCTAACGATCTTCTGAAAAAACGGCAATCCGCACTTGTTATCACGATGGGTTTGCCGGGATCGGGCAAAACGGTTTTTGCCAATCTGGGTGCCGAAAAACTCCCCGGAATCTGTCTTCACTCCGATGTGGAACGCAAGCGCCTCTTCAATGAACTCTCCGACAGATACAGCGAACAATCGAAATATGAGGTCTACGATTATTAGCTGAAGACGGCCGATACACTTTTGCAGGCTGGCATGACGGTCATCGTCGATGCCAGTTTCATGAAAGAGGGCAATCGTACCCTTTTCCACAAGCTGGCCCAAAGCCGCTCGGTTCCATTTGCCATCGCAGTGATCGCTGCTGACATGGATTCGATGAAGCAGCGCCTTCTTGAACGCAAGGAACGCGATGATGATGCATCCGATGCGGATGTCGATGTCTTGATGAAACTGCAAGAAGAATGGGAACCATTGACCGAAGCGGAAAAACCGTTCGCCGTGGAATTCGTCAATGAAGGGAATACCGGTTTTGACATTACTTCATCGGCCTGGCATGCGCTTTACGACAAGTTACGAATCCAGACGGAATGATGAATGATTGAAATATACGAAAAAGCCGGGTCATTTCCCGGCTTTTTCATTTGCGTTCTTTTGTCAGCCTAGCTTGTCGAGACGGAGTATCTTGCCTAGAACCCCGGATTCCAGTTTGCTGCGTTCCAGTTCTTCCTGTTCCCAGATGTGAGGCAACACATGCATCGGCTCATCAAGTGGTTCGTCCGAAAGCTTGAAAGTTCCCCAGTGCATGCCGACGAATTGTTTCGCCCCCAGAGTCTTGAATGCCCGGACGGCTTCTTCAGGATCGATATGCTGCGCACGCATGAACCAGCGGGGAGCATACGCGCCTGCCGGTAGCATGGCAGCGTCGATATCCGGGAAACGCTCTGCGATCTGTGCAAAACCGTCGAACCAGCCTGTATCGCCGGAATGATAAACGCGCAGACCGTTTTTCGAAATGACATAGCCGCCCCACCAGCTCGTATTGATATCAGCAAGACCCCGGCGGCTCCAGTGTTCGGCCGGGACGAAAGTGACATCGATACCGTCGATTTCTTCCTGCTGCCACCAGCTCATTTCAATCACTTTTGGAAAACCGTTCTGACGAAACCAGATACCGAGCCCTTTCGGCACGACATAAACCGGATCGGGTCCCAGTCTCTTCAGGGTCGGCGCATCCATATGATCCCGATGGTTGTGTGTGATGAAAACGATGTCGATTTTTTGGGGAAGTGCTGCCCAATCCAGTCCGGGCGGCGAATTGCGTTTGATGAATCCAAGCGAGCGGGACAGGACAGGATCGATGAGCATGTTTTTGCCGCCCAGCTGAATCAGAAAAGACGCCTGCCCGATCCATGTCAACGTATCGCCTGTCGATTTGTAAAGCGATGAACCGTCATTCTGGACATAAGGAATGGGAACACCGGTCGCAGGTGATTTGGGACGGCGCTCGTCATGCCAGCCCAAAAGCCATTTCAGTGTCTGGCTGCCAGCCGGTTTGCGGAAATTCCCTTTCAGATTCTTGAAAAACATGCGTTGACTCCTTTGATGGAAGGTATTTTACCTTTTTGGGAGAAAGACGTTTTGACAAGCCGACAACTGGTTTCAGGGGAACAACATCTTCCTGTAAAAGGCATGACGTTGTTTTTTTGTATATATTCCAAAAAAGAAGAGCGGTAACCGACGAGTTTTCGCTTTTGAACAGACCTGTCGTTTACAATTTGAAACGTTTTGGTGCTCGCGCATCTTTCTGATGTGCGGTTAAACGGGAAACACGAAGCTTTCAAAGCCAACGTGTGCTGCCCCCGCAACGGTAAGCAGGTGTCCTTTCAGGACGCGTTGTCCCCCAATACCACTGTGCAAAAGCATGGGAAGGTAGACGACAGTTTCAGGCATGACCTGAAAACCTGTAGCCCGGATACCGGCCAAGCGCGATAGGTTGTACCGCGGACGGGGATGTTCCGCGAATGCGTTCGACTGTTGTTTCCGGTTTTTCACGCCTTCGTTTTTCTTCCTTGTAACCGTCGGTGCGTTGTTTTGTTTGAGTCTGCGGGGACGCCGGCTCAGCTCGTTAATGGAATTTACAATGCATTCCCCTGTTTCAAAAACATATTGCTTTAAAGCGATCAAACCCGTATTGCTCGTATCCATGCTCGCAAGCTGTTTTGCAACTTCTGCTATTGCAGAGGAAATTGCTGGTACGGAAGAAAAAACCCTTCAACCTGTTGTCGTGACCGCTTCCCGTGTCGAACAGCTGCAAAAGGATGCCATTCCCAGCACGACTGTGATTACGTCGAAGATGATTGAGAACAATAAATTATCTGATGTACCTTCCTTGTTGCGTAGCGAAGCTGGGATTGAGTTTTCACGTACAGGTGGTCAGGGAAATGCGGTATCCGTTTTTATGCGTGGAACGGAATCGCGGCATGTTCTTGTTCTTCTGGATGGGATTCCCATTCAGGATGCGGTTTCAACGGGAACTGTCGATTTTCTCTCACAAGTCCAGCTCGATCAAATCGATAGAATCGAAGTAGTGCGAGGCAATGTTTCTGCCATTTATGGCTCTGGCGCTATGGGTGGCGTTATTCAAATTTTTACGAAACAGGGATCGGGCAAACCTTCAGGGAATGTTTTTGCCGAGTACGGTACGCATAATACTGTCAAGTTCGGGGCCGGTGTTTCCGGACAGCATGACGATACCCGGTTTGCTCTTTCGGTTACCCGATACAAGACGAACGGTTTTTCTTCAATGAATCCGGATAAAAATTCTTTGGTCAATCCAGATGACGATGGTGACAGGAATGTCAGTTTGAATGCTTCTGTGTCGCAACGTTTGAATAAAGACCATGAAATTGGTGCCCGTTTTTATATGTACAATGCCAGATTCGATTTCGACAGCGGCAGTGGACCGGAGGATAATGCTTTTGGTAAATCCAAACAGAAAACAGCGTCTATATTCAGTAAAAACCGGTGGACGAAAGATTGGCTTTCCACTGTGACACTATCCTATACCGATATGGATCGTCCGACACAGGTTGTCAATACTGTGCCCGGGATGTGGGGAAGCAATGATTACAAATCGAGATATCAGAATCAGGCAACCCGCATACAATGGGAGAATCAGATTTCATTATCCGAAAACTGGACGTTGACAGCTGGTGTCGACGGAACAAATGAAAGAGGGAAAGTTGGGGATGGATACTCCACTCATTCTTATGATGGTGATAAATATAGCGCTTTTGCCGGTCTGATCGGTAAAATGGGAAATCATAATCTTCAGGCCAATGTCCGTTATGATCATGTTGATGATGCCGGAGCGGATACTACTGGATATCTGGGATATGGTTATGATCTCACATCAAATTGGAAACTTCTTGCAAGTGCTTCAACATCTTTTCTGGCTCCCAATCTTTACCAACGTTATGTCCCGATATATGGAAACAAGGATTTGAAATCGGAACATTCCACGAATTACGAAGGTGGCATTCAATATGCCAATAACAAGGATTTGCTCAGATTAACTGTTTTCCAGTGGCATACACGCGATCTGATCTCAACGGATGCTAACTGGAACTATATCAATATCGGAAAAGCAAAAAGCACTGGTGTTGAATTAAATGCAGCCACGAATCTTGTTGGTTTGGATGTCCGTGCCAATTTGACATGGCAGGATCCTAAAAACAGGGAAACGGACAAGCAATTGTTGAAACGGGCCAAATTCTTCGGTTCTTTAAATATTTCCAAAACAATGGGTGCCTGGTATTTCGGAGGGGATATTCAATATAACGGAAGTCGTGACGATTACAAGAGTGTAGTTGATACTTACAATTTGAATTCATATTGGCTCGTCAATCTGAATGCCCGTTACAATATAAACAAGAATGTCTCATTGTATGCACGCATCGAAAATCTGTTGAATAAAGATTATGAAACGACTTACGGTTACGAACAACCCGGTCGCGGTGCCTATGTCGGCGTGAACTTCAAGATGTAAAATGCAGGTTATTTAAACCTGTGGAAAGGCTTGTCATTCATGCCGGTACAAAGCAGTTTATCCCAGTCAGGTTTGCCGTCAAAAAGACGGCAGACAATGTGGCTGCTGATATTGCTGGTGCTGGCAGTGGCAAGCCTTTTGCTTTCCTGCACGATCGGTTCGGTCGGCTTGAGTGTCGGCGAACTCTCCGGTGCACTGTTCGAACTGATATCGGGACACTCAGAGTCGCTGGCGGCGACGCTTTTGTCGATGCGGCTGGAGCGGGCATTTGCTGCGTTTGTTGTCGGCGGATCGCTGGCACTGGCCGGTTGCATGATGCAGGCCTTGTTGCGCAATCCGCTGGCTGATCCTTATGTGCTGGGCGTTTCCGGAGGCGCATCGGTCGGTGCATTGTCGATGCTGTTTTTATCGGCCTCTCTCATGATGGTCAATATTATCGCTTTTGCCGGAGCGATGGTCGTGGCGCTCATTCTCTATCTGCTTTCACGACGGGATTTTTCCATTGCTGACGGTTCTTCGCGCCTGTTGTTGACAGGTGTCATTCTGGCATTCGGGTGCAGTGCCATTGTCACCCTGCTGTTGACGGTCGCTGCCGATAATGATTTGCGCGGAATGGTTTTCTGGCTGGTCGGTGATCTGGCCGGGGCGACGGTCACAGTCTGGTCGGTAGCGATTATGCTCGTTGTATTCATATTCGTATGGCTTGCCGCCAGATCAGTCAATCTGCTGGCCCTGCATGCCGATATGGCGGTGACACTGGGCGTGAACGTGGCATCGCTGAAAAAAAGCCTTTTCGTCGGAGGGGCGCTGTTGACGGCTTCGGCCGTCACGTCGGCAGGCAACATCGCTTTTGTCGGCCTGATTGTCCCACATGCCTGCCGGATGATATGGGGGCCTGACCATCGTTTTCTTTTTCCTTCCGCATTGTTGACCGGTGGTTTTTTTCTGGTTCTGGCCGATACGCTTTCCAGAACGGTTCTGGCTCCACACCAGTTACCCGTTGGAGTGGTAACTTCCCTGATCGGCGTTCCCGTTTTCCTTTTCCAGTTATACAGGAGCCGACGGGTATGACGATGATTCTCGATAATGTGTCTTTGCAGGCTGGCGGCAAGCGTCTCATCGATCATCTGGAAATGACGATCGAACCGGGTCAATGCTGGTTCGTATACGGACGCAATGGCGTCGGGAAGACGACGCTTTTGAAAACAATGGCCGGATTGCAGAAACCGGATTCCGGATATATCGTGCTGGACGATCTTGCCCTGCCGGAATGGGAACCACGGGAACTGGCCAAAAGACGGGCCTATTTGCCACAGGCTCAAGGCGATACATTCGGTTTTACCGTTATGGAAACGGTGGTAGCGGCACGGTTTCCTTACCAGACTGGATATCTTGGGGATTCTGCAGACGATATTGAAAAAGCGGTTTCGGCATTGAAACGTCTGGAAGTGTTTCAGCTGGCTGAGAGGGATATCCGAACCTTGTCAGGGGGTGAACGGCAAAGAGTGGCTGTAGCCGCCTTGCTCGCACAGGATACGCCCCTGATGCTTCTTGACGAACCGGCGTCAGCGCTTGACCTGTCCCATCAGGCGTCCCTTCTCGGGCTGATCCGTGAATTGTGTCGTGGACAAAACAAGGCAGTCGTCATGGTCGTTCACGATTTGAATATGGCCTGGGACGTCGCTTCGCATGTCTTGCTTTTACATGGGAATGGCTTCTGGGAAGCAGGGAAAAGAGAAGCTATGATGTGTACTGAAAAATTGTCGGAGTGCCTGCAATTTCCGGTACAGACGGTATTGCACGGAGACCGGACGGTTTTCGTTTCTTATTGAGGTATTCTCTGGCCAGTGGATCGGATTTCATGAAAAAATTTTGGTGGCTCTGCCTGTTCTGGATGGCAAATGCCCTGGCGGCCGTTACCGTCACGGATGATACAGGTCGTACCGTAAGGCTATCGAAACCGGCGCAGCGTATCATTTCACTGGCGCCTCATACGACTGAGCTGATTTATACCATCGGCGCCGGTTCGCAACTGGCAGCCGTCACCAGTTACAGTGATTATCCAGCCGAGGCAAAAAGACTTCCCATCGTGGGAGATTTCAGGCAAATCGATCTGGAAAGGGTACTTGCCATGAAGCCTGATTTGCTGGTGGTATGGCAGGGAGGGAATCCACAAAAGCAGCTTGAAAGACTGAAAAGGGCTGGCATTCCTGTTTTTTACAGCGATCCGCGCCGTTTGAGCGATATTCCGGACAATATGGTCAAACTGGGCATATTGACTGGTCATGAGGTTGCCGCCCGTAAAAAAGCAGTGCAGTGGACGCAGGCCATGAACCGGTTGAAAAAACAGTATGGCAAACGTTCAGGTGTGCGGGTTTTTTATCAGGTATCGGATTCGCCGCTGTTTACATTGAATGGCAAGCATATTGTGAATGAGGCGATTTCACTTTGTGGCGGTACGAACATTTTTGCCGATCTGTCCATTATTGCACCCAATGTCAGTATTGAATCCGTTATTGCCAAAAATCCCGAAGTGATTGTCAGTTCCAAAGGGCTTGGCACGTCTAATGGCTTGTCGATGTGGAAACGCTTCAAAACGGTCGATGCAGTACGCTACGGAAATCTCTTCGGCATCAATTCAGACTGGATGGACCGTGCAGGGCCGAGGATGCTGGCCGGGACGGAAATGCTTTGCAAAAAGCTGGAGGAAAGCCGGAAAAATATCCGCAAATTCCATTAGACAATAAAGATTTTAATATTTTCAGGCATTAAAAAAGGCAGAACATTCTGCCTTTTTTAAATCTTGCGGATTGTTTTATCCGCTTCAGATTTCCAGATTATCGATCAGTCGCGTTTCACCCAGTTTTGCCGCAGCCAGTACGACAAGCGGTTCTTTTTCAGCCAGTTCACCGGCTGTTGGCGGTTGCAGGTTGAATTGTTTTCGGATCGAAACGTAATCCGGAACCCAGCCGCGTTGTGCCAGCTCTTCCTTGGCATGCTTTTCCAGTTTGTAAATATCCTGATAGCCGCCCCTCATTTTTTCTGCAATATTTTGCAGCGTTTTGTACAGGTTGGGCGCTTCCTGACGCTGTTCTTTGGACAGGTAGGTATTGCGAGAAGACAAGGCCAGTCCGTCGTCTGCACGCCATGTTTCTGCCGCGATGATTTTGGTTGGCAATGCGAATTGCTGGGCCATGTTACGCACGACCATCAACTGCTGGTAATCTTTTTTGCCGAAGATGGCAACGGCCGGATTAACGCAGGAAAAAAGTTTCAGCAATACGGTTGTAACGCCATGAAAGAAGCCAGGACGGGATTTGCCTTCCAGAATGTCGGCCAGTTCCTGTGGCGGCTGGACACGGAATTCCTGCGGTACGGGATACATGTCTTTTTCAGTCGGGGCGAAAAGAACGTACACCCCTTCTTTTTCCAGTTTTTCGACGTCTGCCTTGAATGTACGGGGATAGGTGTCGAAATCTTCGTTCGGGCCGAATTGCAGGCGGTTGACGAAGATGGATGCGACGACAGGATCGCCGTGTTTTTTGGCAAGTCGCATCAGTGACAGGTGGCCGTCATGCAGATTTCCCATGGTGGGAACGAAGGCGGTGCGCAATTGTCCGCGTAACTGGTTGCGGAGCTCTTCTATGGTGGTAACAACTTTCATGATGTGCCGGCAGTTCGGAAAAAGGTTAATGGAAAAAGTAAAAAAAGTGTTTGCCAACGGCAAAAGTATTATTCTCTGCTCAATCGTGGTACTGGGTCAACCTTATATAGATCGGTGCACCCGCTTCCACCTGTGTTATTTCAATTAATGTCTCTTTTGCCAGTTCCAGAAGGGCCAGAAAGTGTACGATGACGACAGCAACGCCTTCCGACGTTTCAAAGAGCTCATAAAATTCAACGAACCGGACATCGCGCAACTGGCGCAATATGGATGACATATGTGCCCGGACGGACAATTCCTGTTTGGAAACCGTATGTTTTGTCGTCAGTTTGGCCCGACGGATGATTTCGGCAAACGCTTCCTGCAATTCACTGGCAGAAACAGTGGGCCATTGCCGTTCGGTATTTTTGGCAATTTTGGCCTGGGTCAGGAAAAAATCATTGCCCAGTTTGGGAATCTGATCCAGCGTCTGGGCGGCCAGTTTCATTTTTTCATATTCCAGGAGGCGTCTGACCAGTTCGGCACGTGGATCTTCCGGCTCTTCATCTGAAATGGTTTTGACCTTCGGAAGCAAAAGGCGTGACTTGATTTCAACGAGTAAAGCTGCCATCAGCAGGTATTCGGCAGCCAGTTCGAGTTTTTGCGATCGGATACGGTCGACGTATTGCAGGTATTGCAGCGTCAGCTGTGCCATTGGAATGTCGAGGATGTTGAAATTCTGTTTCCGGATAAGGTAAAGCAGAAAATCCAGCGGGCCTTCAAAAGCATCGAGAAAAACTTCCAGCGCTTCGGGCGGAATGTAAAGATCGTTCGGCATTTCCAGTACGGATTCGCCGTAAAGACGGGCTATGGCGTCGTTACTTTCTGCATTGGCAGACGAAACAGGAGCTTTCTCCCGGGATGTTGCCATATCGTCTGATGAAGAATCTGCCATAAAACCGTTTGAAAATCAGTGTGAAGATTTGGGTATGGGCTTGTTTTTGCCCTTTTTCAGCTGAAAAGGAAGATGGCTCGCCGGAATTTTTCGCAATACTGAGAATTCCTCTTTTTTTTCAGTTTCAGGCAGAACGGGGTTTTTGATCTGCCAGTCTTTTATTTGTGCATCCAGTTCGGATGAATAATTGCTCAAGAGCCTGAATTGAATCATTGTACGTGCTATTCGTGTGAATGAATTTATCTGTAAAAGCCGGTGGTGTATTTCGCTATCGATTTTCTCATTAAAACAGGGATTGGGCCGTCGCACCTGTTCAAATATCAAGGACCTTCCGCATCATGATCGGAGGCGGTTCCAGAGTATTACGGGTGGAAAATTCTATTTCCGGTGCCAGCTCGAAACCGTAAGCCTCGTATAAACTGGTCAGCGGTTCCAGATAAAGATGCAAATAAAGGCGCAATTCGTTTATTTCACACAGTTGGGCGTGGTGAATGATGGCCTCGATCAGATGCTGGGAGAGTTTCTTGCCGCAAAAAGCGGGAATCAAACCCAGTCGCCGGATTTTCCAGATATGATCGTCTTCATCGAGAGCAGCCCACCGGAGTGAACCGGCAGGTATATCGTCAACTGTCAGGATGAAAGCGCCGCCATTGTGCAAATCTTCATTGACGTTGACCCATGTGTCCCGATGACCTTGTGCAGTGGGCGGACATTTGCCTGCCCAGGATTTTCTCGTCAAATCGGCGATTAAACGGGCATCTTCGATGGAAGCTTCCCTGACGGCGATTTTCATATTCAGCCTTATCGCAATCGCATGCCCGGTTTGGCACCAGGCCAGGGTTCCAGGATATAAATGCCGGAATCGTCTTTTCCGGAAGCGGCCATGACCATGCCTTCGGAAACGCCGAATTTCATTTTCCGCGGAGCCAGATTGGCGACAACGACGGTCAGTTTGCCGACAAGGTCTTCCGGTTTGTAGGCCGAGCGGATACCCGCAAAGATGTTGCGCAGTTTGCCTTCACCGACATCTACTGACAGACGCAGCAGCTTGTCTGCACCTTCCACAAGACTGCAATCGACGATTTTGGCGATACGCATATCGACTTTGGCGAAATCGTCAATCGTGATCTGGTCGGCGAGCGGTTCGATTGCCGGTTCTGGTTTTTCTTCTGCGGATGCCGTTTCTGCTGCCGGTTGTGGTGCGTCAAAAAGGGCTTCCAGCATTTTGTCGTCAACGCGTTGCATCAGATGTTCGTAAGGATTGATGGCATGTCCATCGGCCAATGGTTTCGAGACGTCTGACCATTCAAGCGATGGAAGGTTCAAAAATCCTTCGACCTTTTCGGCGACAGCAGGCAAGACCGGTTTCAGGTAAATGGTCAAAAGCCGGAAAGCTTCGAGCAGGCGGGTGCAGACCTGATGCAATTCTTCTGTTTTTTCCGGATCTTTCGCCAGAACCCAGGGCTTGTGTTCGTCGACATAGGCATTGACTTCATCTGCCAGATGCATGATTTGACGCAGCGCCTTGCCGAATTCGCGTGCTTCATAAAGTTCAGCGATTTCGGGCGCAGCGGCACGGAGATTATCCAGAATAGGCGTGTCTTTTAATGCCCATCCGGCAGCCAGTTTGCCACCAAAACGTTTGGTAATGAATCCGGCCGCACGGCTGGCGATGTTGACGTATTTGCCGATCAGGTCGGCATTGACGCGGGCAATGAAATCCTCGCCGGTAAAGTCAAGGTCTTCGACACGGTCGGACAGTTTGGCAGCGAGATAATAACGCAGCCATTCCGGGTTCATCCCGATGTCCAGATAGCGCAATGGCGAAATGCCGGTGCCGCGCGACTTGGACATTTTTTCACCGCCAACAGTGATGAAACCGTGAACGTAAACATTGTTCGGGACACGCATGTCGGCGAAATGCAGCATCGCAGGCCAGAACAGGGTATGGAAATAAATGATGTCCTTGCCGATGAAGTGGTACTGTTCGGTTTCCGGATCGGCCATGAAAGCGTCGTAATCGCCGCCGGTTTTGCTGAAATAGTTTTTCAATGAAGCGAGATAACCGACCGGTGCGTCCAGCCAGACGTAAAAATATTTGCCTGGCGCGTCCGGAATTTCAATGCCGAAATAAGGTGCATCACGGCTGATATCCCAGTCGGAGAGGGCGTTTTCTTCACCGTCCTTGCCCTGCAGCCATTCCCGGGCCTTGTTGGCGACTTCGGGTTGAAGACGCGGATGACCGTTGACCTTGCCCAATGTCCATTCTTTCAAAAATTCGGTACATTGCGGGTCGGACAGGCGGAAGAAAAAGTGTTCCGACTGTTTCATGACCGGCGTGGCACCGGTCAGAATGGAATAGGGGTTTTTCAGTTCGGTAGGAGCGTAAACCGTGCTGCAGACTTCGCAGGTGTCGCCGTACTGGTCTTTTGCGCCACATTTCGGGCATTCGCCCTTGATGTAGCGGTCCGGGAGGAACATTTCCTTGACCGGATCGAAGAATTGTTCGATGGTGCGGGAAACGATCAGGCCTTTGGCTTTCAGCCGGCGATAGATTTCGCGGGACAATTCATAGTTTTCAGGACCGTCGGTCGAGTGCCAGTTATCAAAACTGATCAGGAAACCATTCAAGGGCGCTTTTCTGCCGGCGGCAATTTCGGCAACGAATTCCTGTGGTGTTTTACCGGCCTTTTCAGCGGCAATCATGATCGGGGCACCGTGCACATCGTCAGCGCCGACGAAATGGACTTCCCGCTGTTTCCCGTCATCCTTTTGCATTCGCTGGAAACGGACCCAGATGTCGGCCTGGATATATTCCATGATGTGTCCGATATGAAACGGTGCGTTGGCGTAAGGCAGGGCAGTAGTGACAAACAGCTTTCGTGACATGATAAATAAGTGAAAATGAACGGTAAAAGAACATTTTACCAGTCTTGACGCCGGAAACGGGCATCTTTTGTGTAATTGCGTTAGACTTCCCATGCAAAAGAAAGGGGAAAAAATGTCCATTACACCAGAAGCTGTCAATCAGGCCATTTCCACGGTGGTTGATGACAATCTCCAGACAGATTATGTCAGTGCCAGATCGGTCAAAAACATTCAGATCGACGGAAATGATGTTTCTCTGACAATCGAGATGGGGTATCCAGCGAAAAGTCTCCACGAATTCATCAGAAACCGTGTGACGGCTGCGTTGCGAAAAATTGACGGCATCGGCAAGATTCATGTCGATGTCGACACGAAAATCGTCACCCATGAGGTACAACGGGGCGTCAAACCTTTGCCGGACATCAAAAACATCATTGCCGTGTCGTCGGGAAAAGGGGGCGTCGGAAAATCGACTACAACGGCCAATCTTGCTCTGGCACTGGCTGCCGAAGGCGCTCGCGTCGGTATTCTGGATGCCGATATTTACGGGCCGTCACAACCGAGCCTCATGGGAATTTCCGAAAAGCCGACCTCGTCCGACGGCAAAAACATGGACCCGATCATTCAGTACGGATTGCAGCTGATGTCGATCGGTTTCATGATGGATTCGGTCCAGCCACTGGCCTGGCGTGCCCCGATGATCACGCAGGCTGTGATGCAGCTCTTGCAGCAGACGAAATGGCAGGATCTGGATTACCTGTTGATCGACATGCCTCCCGGAACGGGCGACATTCAGCTGACGCTGTCGCAAAAAGCGCCTTTGACGGGGGCGATTGTGGTGACGACACCACAGGATGTGGCTGTTCTCGACGCCAGAAAAGGCTTGATGATGTTCCAGAAAATGAATGTCGATGTTCTGGGCATTGTCGAAAACATGAGTTCGTATGTCTGTTCACATTGCGGGCAGATCGAGCATATCTTCGGCAAGGATGGCGGCAAACTGATGAGTGAAGCGTATGGCGTCGATTCCCTTGGAGAAATTCCATTGAATATTGCTGTCCGGGAACAGACGGACAATGGCAAACCGGTTGTCGTTGCCGAACCGGACGGGTTGATGGCAGGGATATTCCGGGATATTGCCTGCAGACTGGCAGCGAAAGTGGCTTTGAAACCGAAAGATACGTCAGGGCTGTTCCCGCCGATTGTCAAGGCAGAATGAAAAGCGATCAGGCGTCGGCGAGTTTGAAGACTTCGTCGACTGTCAGGATTTCACCGGTTTCGGTGGCGTCATACCCGCCGAGCTGGTTGACCTCGTGCATGTATTCATCACTGCGGATGATGCCGAGCATTTCTTTCAGGGTATTGCTTTCCAGCGTTTCTTTTGCAACTGCAAAGAAATAACGTTCTTCGACCAGTGGAACGAAATCCAGACCGAAACGGTGCGCCGCCGTTTCAACGCCGAATCCCACATCAGCCATATTGCTGGCAATGTAAGCTGCAACAGCGGCGTGGGTGAACTCGGCTGTTTCAAAACCGTTGATGTCGCCGGAATCGATCCTGTTCTTTTGCAGCAGGATTTCCAGAACACGGCGAGTGCTGGAACCGATCTGGCGGTTGACGAAACGAACATCAGGCCGGGTCAGATCCTGAAACGACAGGATTCTTTTCGGATTGCCACGGGCGATCATCAAACCCTGTTTGAGATTGGCAAGATGGATCAGACAATGGTCTTCAGGTGACAGGAAGCGCAAATACAATTGCAAAACACTGTCTTCATATACGCCGACGGGCAAATGGAAACCGGCTATTTCGCAATCACCCTGTGCCAGAGCGGCAATCGATTCCATACTGTTCTGGTAACGCAGTTCAATAGGCAGTTCAGCATGATTGATGCTTTCCATCAGGGTAGACACGGCAAAACCGTGGCTGGCGCACAAACGCATGGAACGGTTGTTTCCCAAAACACTTTTGGAGAGTTCGGTTTCAAGTTCGGAAGAAAGGCTTTCCAGTGTCGGAGACAAACGGGCGGCAATTCGCCGTTCAGCCCACAATAAAGTTGTCGCAAAATGGGTAAGTGTTGTACCACGTCCACGGTGTTTCTCTAAAAGAGGCGCACCAAAGAGGGATTCAGCTTCCCGCAACAGACCCCATGCGTGGCGATATGACAGGCCCAGATTCCGGGCTGCCTGCAAGATAGCACCTTCGGACTGAATGGCCCCCAAGAGGCGCAACAGCATGGCTGTGTCCATCGAGGGCTTCTTGCCGCGGGCAATTCGCCAGTGAGGTTCTATCGAAACTTTATACATGGGGATATTGTAACCCAGATCGAGAGGAAATATATGCAAAAAATTGCTTATAGCCTACCTCTTTTTGCAATGGTATTATGCTGCGTCGGAACTTTTTTGTTAACCCGGCTTGATTATTTGCACAACAAATATTTCAAACCGGTAATTTTGACTGCGTGTAACCCCGCGAACTAAAGATTTCAGTTTTTTTTCTAGGAGAGTAGAGTATGTCTTTATTGAAATCGCTCGGGAAGGAATACACGGTTGCTGGCGAAGGTTTTAATCGCTGGCTTGTGCCTACTTCCGCGTTGATGATCCACCTGTGCGTCGGCATGGGCTATGGTATGTCCGTTTTCTGGCTGCCAATGTCCAAACTGGTTGGCGTATCTCAGGGTCTGGGTAAATCTCTGGCATGTCCTGCGGACATGAGTTTCTTCGCTCAATTGTTTACCACTGAATGCGACTGGAAAGTCGTCATGTGTAGCGTTGTATTCGGCATTCTGTTCTTCATGCTCGGTACGACAACCGCTATCCTCGGTAACTGGCTGGAACATGCTGGCCCACGCAAATGCGGTTTGGCTTCCTGTTGCTGTTTCTGTTTCTTCTTCTTCATGATGGCTGTCGCCACCTTTACTCATCAGTTGTGGATCGCATGGCTTTCCGCAGTTGTCGGCGGTATCGGTCTTGGTCTCGGTTACATCACTCCTGTTTCCACACTGATCAAATGGTTCCCTGACCGTGTCGGTATGGCAACGGGTATGGCTGTCGGTGGTTTCGGCGGTGGCGCTATGGTTGGCGCTCCTCTGGCACAGAAACTGATCGGTTTCTTCCAGACTCCTACTTCCGTCGGCTTGTGGCAGGCATTTGCCGTTATGGCATGCTGCTATACCGTTATGATGCTCTTGGGCAGCTTCACCATGCGCGTTTCCGCTCCTGGATACAAACCAGCCGGTTATGTTCCTGTCAACAAGGGCAACATGGTTGACGACGGTCATGGTGGCCTGATTGAAGCTTCCGCATTTAACGTCAATACCAGTAAAGCTGTCAGAACGCCTCAGTTCTGGTGCTGCTGGTTCATGCTTTTCTTGAACGTCGCTGCCGGTATCGGTGTTCTGTCCATGGCTTCCCCGCTGCTGCAGGAAGTGTTTGCAGGTAACCTGATCCATATGCCTGGCGTTCCATTCGACCAGTTGACCGATGCACAAAAAGGTCAGGTTGCGATGATCGCTGCAGGCTTCACCGGCTTGCTTTCCCTGTTCAACATCGGTGGTCGTGTTGTCTGGGCAGCCCTGTCCGATAAACTGGGTCGTAAAACGGTTTATTTCATCTACTCGATCGTTGGTGCCATTCTGTACGCTTCCATTCCAACACTGGCTTCTTCCCTGAACCTGTTGATGTTCCTGTGTGCAGTTTGTATCTGTATCTCTTTCTACGGTGGTGGCTTCTCGACCATTCCTGCATACCTGGCCGACTTGTTCGGTACCCAGTTCGTCGGCGCCATTCACGGTCGTCTGCTGACTGCATGGTCTGCTGCCGGTTTGCTGTCTCCATTGCTCATCAACATCATCCGTGACGTACAGTTGAATGCCGGTGTTGCCAAAGCTCAGGCATATTCCGTTACCCTGTACATCATGGCTTGCTTCCTGATTGTTGAATTCTTCTTTGCCCTGGCTATCCGTCCGGTCAACAGCAAGTACTACATGACTGAACAAGAAGTCAAGGAAGCCAAAGCCGAACTGGAAGACAAGGTTCTGGCCGCTCAGGCTTCCGGTGTTGTACCTAAAGCAACCCCGACTTCTGCAGGTACCATGATCATCTGCTGGCTGATCGTTGGTATTCCTCTGCTCTGGGGTGTTTACCAGACAGCTCTGCAAACGATCAAGATGTTCTCTTAATCGTCAGAAGGCAGCCTTTAAAGACTGCAACTGAACAGACATCCGCATGTGCGAAAGCCTTGCGGATGTTTTTTATTTTACGGTCCGGTTATCGGTCTGGCTTCAGCCTGTAAAAGAGTATTCGGCTTTATGTAAGAAAAGGAAAAGCCGACACTCATCTGAAAAAAGACTTGAGATGGATTTTTTCAAAAGTCCTTTTGTCTCAAAAGTGAATTTATCTTTTGTCCGGAGTGTTGCCTGAGAGTCCTTTTTGCCGACAATGAATTTCCGGCGAAAGCTTATTTGGAGGATCCGCACGCACAACGCTCGCTAATGATGCCGCTGACGCGGTAAAATATGCCTTTCGTTCTATTATTTATCTTTTTATCATGACTGTAAGAACTCGTTTTGCGCCAAGTCCGACCGGTTTTCTGCATCTGGGCGGTGCCCGTACTGCCTTGTATTCCTGGGCCTATGCCCGCCATCATGGCGGCCAGTTTGTTTTGCGGATTGAAGATACCGATGTGGAGCGATCCACACCAGAGGCGGTGCAAGCGATTATCGACGGCATGCAATGGCTTGGCCTGCAGCATGACGAAGGTCCTTTTTACCAGATGAAACGCATGGATCGCTACCGTGAAGTAATCGATCAAATGTTAAAAGAGGGTACCGCGTATTACTGTTATTGTTCGCATGAAGAACTCGAAGTCATGCGGGAGAAACAGAAGGCTGCCGGCGAGAGCCCGCGTTACGACGGGACATGGCGTCCTGAACCGGGAAAGACGCTTCCTGCCGTACCGGAGGGAAGAAATCCTGTCGTACGCTTCAAAAATCCGAAGGAAGGCGATGTTACCTGGAACGACCGCGTCAAAGGCGAAATCACGATTTCCAACAGCCAGCTGGACGATCTGATCATTGCCCGTTCCGATGGAACACCCACGTATAATTTCTGCGTGGTGGTTGACGATTGGGATATGAGAATCACGCATGTGATTCGTGGTGATGACCATGTCAACAACACGCCTCGCCAGATCAATATCCTGAAAGCGTTGAATGCGCCTCTGCCGGAATATGCGCATTTGCCGATGATTCTGGGTGACGACGGTGAAAAGCTCTCCAAGCGACATGGTGCTGTTTCAGTAATGGAATATCCCGGTGCCGGTTATCTGCCGGAAGCCATGTTGAATTATCTGGCCCGTCTGGGCTGGAGCCATGGCGATGACGAAGTTTTTTCAATGGATCAGTTTTGCGAATGGTTCGATTTCGATCATCTTTCGTCTTCCGCTGCCCAGTTCAATACGGAAAAACTGAACTGGCTGAACAATCACTACATCCGTGAAGCGGACAATGGCCGTCTGGAAGCACTGGTTCGCCCGCAACTGGAAAAGATGGGTGTCAGGCTCGATCAGGGCCCGGCATTGCAGGATGTGATCGGCCTGATGAAGGATCGTGTCAATACAGTTAATGAATTGGCGAATGCATCACTGATGTTCTATATGGAACCCGATCCGGACCCGGAACTGGTCAAAGAGCATTTGACGGACGAAGCGCGTGCCGCCCTGAAGGAGTATGCAGCCAATATCGAAACGATTGAATGGGACAGGGAAGCGCTTAAAGTCATGATGAAGGGTGTTTTGAAGCAGAACAAGCTGAAAATGCCTCAGGTGGCGATGCCATTGCGTCTGTTTCTGACCGGACAGCTGCATACGCCTTCAATCGATGCAGTCGTTTGTCTTTTTGGAAGAGAAACGGTTTTATCGCGTTTGAAGGACCTGTAAGCAGTATTTTGCGTTGCCGGTTTGCAGGAATCAGACCATTTTTCTGATTCCTTTTTTATTGCCTCAAAGCATTGAAACCGGTTTTCTGTTTTCCAAAATGTTGTGCAGAGCTGACACTTCCGGGTTTTATAATTTGGATTGTCAAACTATAAAAAAATTTGCTATAATCTTCTTTCTGCATTGGGGGTATAGCTCAGCTGGGAGAGCGCTTGCATGGCATGCAAGAGGTCAGCGGTTCGATCCCGCTTACCTCCACCAAATGAAGTAAAGCAGACTGAAGATTGTGTCTCCATCGTCTAGAGGCCTAGGACACCACCCTTTCACGGTGGGAACAGGGGTTCGAATCCCCTTGGAGATGCCATTAAAAGTCTTTTTACCTGTTGTTTGTGTCTCCATCGTCTAGAGGCCTAGGACACCACCCTTTCACGGTGGGAACAGGGGTTCGAATCCCCTTGGAGATGCCATCTTTTCTTTCCATTTTTTCCCTTTTTTGTTCTGGATGGCGGAATTGCGTTTTTTTCATGGCTAACTTGCGGGTATTGCTTATGGCTCAGGGTGATAGTCCGTGAAAAATCCACTACAATTACAAGTTCTGTCGCCTCATTGTAAATATCATGCGTCGTTTATCTCGAACCGGATCTTCCAGACTTTGTCCAGATAGCCAGCGGCTTGTGTCACTGGCTTTGGAAATGTTTCATGCTTCCAGTCTTCTGGAGAGTGAATTTTGCCGGAAAAAAATGGAAACGCTCGTTTCCAGATTGTTGCATGCTAAAAAGCAATCTGTTTTGAACGATGCTATCGAATATCTGTTTTCTTCCGACATGGATGCCTATAACTGTCTGCTGGAAGTGGTTGAAGCACTGAGCGAATCAGCGATCATTCAGGTGGACGACAAGGAATATCATGTTTTGCTGGTGGCTATTCCGATTCTTGCATGGACACGTTTTTCCATTCCATCCGGTACGCTCTCGCCAGAGTTGATTGAAGCGGTTTCAGATCGTTTCGGTGCCTTGATTCTGGCCGACAATGTCAGATTTGCAGTGGCTCCCGGTTTGTATGCTGTCGATCAACTGCCATTTACCCATGTTGATGTGATGGCAGTCACTCATGGGCTGGTTCAGTCGATTATCCAGCATTCAAGATTCGAGCTGGCGTCCAAACAGGAAACGGTGCCGTTTCTGGCTGACGGGCGTTATCTGATTGCTGCGGTCATGGCACCTGCCGGTCTGCCTGTGTTCAGATGGCAGGCCGATCCGGATCTGGTCAATTTCGAAGAGACCAAGGATGACTGTCTTGAACAGTGGCAGAAACAGGTAAACCCTCTGGTTTCGGAGATGTTGCCGGGTTGCAATGTTGAATTGTTGTTGCCGGGCGGTTTTTTCAATACCTGCCGCATTGCAGATCAGCTGATCCGGCCTTCAAGCATACGGGCAGCGGTACATTATCTGACCTATGCCCTGGATACCCAGCCTGAGAACCTGTGTGCGGTTGTCGGTGGTTTCGGCAAGAATCTCGATGGCATTCAGGTAGAAGAATATCGGATCAGTTTCTATCAAAAGGGCAGCGACAAGATCGTGTACGGTATCGTCTGGCCGATTTACGGATCGGAAGATTTCGATTCGATGACATGGACGGCACAACTGGAAAGTCCCCTTGCGATTAAAAGAGGGAACCGGCAGCTGGCCCAGATTTTCGATTTGCTGCGTGAACTGGGTGTTGCGTACGACAAGACAGCCGTGGAAAGATTTGCCATGGAGTTCTGTGAGGATTGCGGGGCACCCCTGTTTGCCGATACCAATGGTGAACTGGTTCACGCTGAGATGCCGGAAGACGCCAAAAGAGAAGCCCAGTTGCATTAAGGTTTTTCGCCGGTGAATCCGGGCGCCGTTACGGAGACAGCTTTATTTTTCCGATATCCAGTGACCGGATTGCCCACCACTTTTTTCCTGCAGGTGAATGTCTGTCATCACCATGCCGCGGTCTACGGCTTTCAACATATCGTAAATGGTCAACAGGCCAACCTGAACAGCGGTCAGCGCTTCCATTTCCACTCCTGTTTTTCCCATCGTTTCGGCTTGTGCCCGACATGTGACGCAGGTGTTTTCTGTCGTGAAATCAACGGTCACTTTCGTCAATCCGACTGGATGGCAAAGTGGGATCAGCTCGCTCGTTTTTTTGGCGCCCATAATGGCGGCAATACGCGCAATGCCCAGCACGTCACCCTTGTCGGCTTGTCCGGCGAGGACAAGGGCCATTGTTTCCGGTTTCATGTGAATGGAACCGCTTGCAATGGCGATGCGGTGCGTTTCCTTTTTTTCACCGACATCGACCATATGGGCTTTTCCCGAGACATCAAAATGTGTCAGCTGATTTTTATCGTCTTTTGAAGGAGGATTTTGTGGCATAAAGCGAATGAACGATTGTGCGTTTGACATGAAATGATTATAAAGTACCGGTATGATAGCACCGTGAACCGGTTTTAATTTATCACCTGACAATCTTATGATTTTACATCTTCGACGTTTTGTGTTGCCTGTACTGGCTGTATTTTGCCTGCAGATTTCAACTGCCGGTGCACAGTCGGGGATTCCCAGTATGGGCGATACGGCTCGTGGCGAATTGACTCCGGTTGCGGAGTACAAGCTGGGCAGGGAAATCATGCAGCAGATCAAGGGCGATCCGGCCTATGTCAATGACCTTGTTTTAAGTGAATATCTTTCCAATCTGGGCAACCGCCTCGTGTCGGCCAATGCGGAGACACGAGGGGAACTGTCCAACGATTTCACATTTTTTGCCATTCGTGACGGAACCCTGAATGCGTTTGCATTGCCGGGTGGCTTTATCGGTGTTCATACCGGCTTGCTGCTGGCAACCCAGAGTGAGTCCGAACTGGCATCTGTTTTGTCGCATGAAATCGGGCACGTTTCGCAGCGCCATATTGCCCGGATGATGGGACAGGCAAAGCAGGACATGCTGATTCCGATCGCATCCGTCGTTCTGGCGATTCTGGCTGCGCAGGCAAGTGCAGATGCAGCAGGAGCCGTTTTGATGGGCGGGCAGGGGTACGCTCTTCAAAAACAGATCAATTTTACGCGTGATGCGGAAAAAGAAGCGGATCGGGTCGGTTTCCAGATTTTGAAGGGGGCCGGTTTCGACACAACCGGCATGACGACCTTTTTCCAGAGAATGCAGACGGCAACGCGTACGTATAGCGATGCACCATCGCCTTATTTGAGGACTCACCCGTTGACTGCCGATCGTATCGCCGATATTGAGGCACGTGTACGGCATGAGCCATACCGTCAGCATGCAGATGATATCGATTTCTATCTGGTTCGGGGCAATGCAAGAATCGATCAGGATGACAGTGAACCGGCATTGCACAATGCCGCGACTGTTTTTGAGGAACAGGTCAAAAGCGGGAGCCGTATACAGATGACGGCGGGAAATTATGGCCTGGCTTTGATTGCATTGCATCGCAAAAATCCGGCTGATGCAAAAGCCTATTTGCAACTGGCGAAGAAATCGGCTGGCAATGCAGCGGCAAAAAGCCTGGCCTTGAACAGTTTGTCGATTGAAATTCTTCTTGAGTCAGGGCAGGCTGCTGAAGCGGCTCGCGAAGCGCGTGCCGCGATGAATCTTTTTCCATCTTCAAGAGCGATTGCACACCTTTATGCCAGCTCTCTTTATGCATCCAAACGCTATGACGAGGCGGCAAAATACCTGAGAAAACAGGCACAGTCTTACCGGGATGATCCCGATTTGCAAAGACAGCTGGCCAAAGTCTATGACGCTTTAGGCAAGAAAGCCCTGATGCATATGGCACTTGCCGAATCATACGGTCTGGTCGGCGCTTATCAGGCAGCGCTTGAACAGCTCAAGATGGCCAGGCAGTCTCCGGATGTGAATTTTTACGATCAGTCGATGATCGATGCCCGTGAGCGTGAATGGAAAAAGATTATCCGTGAAAGTCTGAAAGAAAAATCCTGATGATGATCTTTCATCAGTCAATAAAAAAGCCCGTCAAATCAGATTGACGGGCTTTTTGCATTGGAACAGAGAATTCTTTTCCAATTGTTATGGCAGTTTAGCGATGGCTTTCTGCCGCTCTGCGACCTTCGCCGCTTCTGCCTTGTCCACGACTGCGTCCCGCGCCGTCTTTTCTGGCGGCAGCCGGTTTGCCAAAACCGCGCTGGCTGAATTTAGGCGACGCGTTACGTTTGCTGCCGGGTTTCCATCCGGATGGCTTGCGTTTGGATGGTGCTGCCTTGAACGACAGTTTCGGCTCGAAGCCTTCGATCACGTTGACGGGGATCGATTGTTTGGTGAAGCGTTCAATCTTTCGGACGTTATTGTTATCGTTGTGGTTGACCAGCGAAATGGCCAGGCCATGCCGTCCCGCACGGCCGGTACGGCCGATACGATGGACATAATCTTCCGGGAATTTCGGCAGGTCATAGTTGACTACGTGCGTGATGTTCGGGATATCGATGCCACGTGCCGCGACGTCCGTTGCAACGAGAATCTTGACCTGACCCCTGCGCAATTTCGTCAGGGTTCTGTTGCGTGCTCCCTGTGGCATGTCGCCGTGGAGTGCCGCAGCGGAAAAACCGGCGATCGCCAGACGGTCGGCGACGATGTCGGCATCCCGTTTGGTTGCGGTAAAAACGAGTGCCTGATCGAGTGAACGGTCGTGCAGCAAATGGTCGAGCAGACGGTTCTTGTGAGGCAGATCGTCGACGAAATGAATCATCTGATCGATGTTTTCATGGCGTGAGGCCACTGAATGGATATGAATCAATTCAGGGTCACGGGTGATTTTACGGGCCATGTTGCCGACAATACCGTCCAGTGTTGCCGAAAAGAGCATGGTCTGGCGCGTTTCGGGAGTGGCTGCAATGATGGTCTCGATATCGTCGATAAATCCCATATCCAGCATACGATCGGCTTCGTCGAGCACGAGAATTTCAAGCTGGTCGAAACGGATCTTGCCTGAATGCATATGATCGATCAGTCTGCCGGGGGTAGCGACCAGAATTTCCGGGTTTTTTGCCAGCAGTTGCATCTGCTTCGGATAAGGCATGCCTCCCAGAATGGCAACAGTACGGAAATGCTTGAGATACGCACTGTAATCTTCAGAGGATTGTACAATTTGCATGGCCAGTTCGCGGGTCGGCGTCAGAACGAGCATTTTAGGGTGAGCTGGTTCGTAACGGACTTTTTCGCCTTTTGCGCGGGCTGCCTGACGTTTCTGATTGAACGTTTTCTTGTCCGATTTTTCAAATGGTACGCTGGCAAAACGATGCAATGCTGGCAGCATGAAGGCAGCCGTTTTTCCGGAACCGGTTTGCGATGAAACCAGCAGATCTTTTCCTTCGATACCTGCAGGGATGGCTTTTTCCTGAACCGGGGTTGGCTTGTCGTAATGGATGTCGGCAAGCGCTTTCTGGATTAATGGATGTAATCCGAGTGCTTCAAATGTCATTTTTTTTACTCAAATAAAGGATGATTTTCCTTGTGGGAAAATATAAAAATGGCAGTACCTAGCACCAGGTTACGAAATAACTGAATGGAGAGATTTCGGCACAAAAGCTTTGCGCCAGAAATGTGTCAAGAAACACGGTAAGGCGGAAGGGCTTTAAAAAGCATGAATTATTATCATGCACAGGCTGGCAATGCCATCGTCTGATTGCGCAGAAAATATGTTTTCGCGCAATCAGCTATTATAGCATGTATTTCAGGGATGAGACCAGATTTATTCTTTCTGGGCGACAACACCGTCGGTATTCAGTCCCATGACATGAGAGAAACCGCCGTCAACATAGGTGATTTCACCCGTGATGCCTGATGCCAGATCGGACAGAAGGAAAGCGGCTGCGTTGCCGATTTCTTCGATCGTGACGTTACGGCGCAGTGGTGCATTTTGTGCGACGAAATTCAACAGGATGTTGAAGTCGCGGATACCGCTGGCTGCAATGGTCTTGACCGGACCTGCCGAAATGGCATTGACGCGAACGCCGTGCTTGCCAAGGGATTCGGACATGTAACGGACACTGGCTTCCAGAGATGCCTTGGCCAGGCCCATTGTGTTGTAATAAGGGATGGCACGGTTGGCGCCCAGATAAGTTAAAGCCAAAGCGGAAGAACCCGGTCCCATCAGATGGCGGGCGGCCTTGACCATGGCTGGATAACTGTAAGCGGAAATATCATGGGCAATTTTGAAATTTTCGCGGGACAGGCCATCGAAAAAATCACCTGCAATGGCTTCCCGGGGAGCGAAACCGATGGAATGAACCAGTCCGTCAAGACGGCCCCATTCTTTTTCGATTTCTGCGAAAACGTGTTCGATCTGCTCGTCGCTGCCGACGTCGCATTCGTAAATCATTTCACTGCCCATCTCTTTTGCAAACGAGGTGATGCGGTCTTTAAAACGTTCACCGACGTAGGTAAAGGCCAGTTCTGCTCCTTCGCGTTTACACGCTTCGGCAATCCCCAATGCAATGGAACGGTTCGATAACAGACCGGTGATAAGAATTTTTTTACCTTGCAAAAAAGCCATGCATGACTCCAAAACTATATTGTGTTTGCCGTATGGTGTTACGGCTTTTTATTTAAAAAATCAGACGGATTGATGAATCGTATTCATCATTGTCCTTCTCTTCTGGCAAGATTGTAGTTCGTCAGAAAGAATGCGGCAACTTTTCCATTCGATTCAGCTTATTTTAAAGACCAAATGTGGTGTTTAGGCTTTCTTTTTTGAGGAAGACCGTTTTTTGGCTGTTGTTTTTTTCGCAGACGCCTGTGCTTTTACCGGTTTTGCCTGTTTTTTGGTGGAAACTGATTTGGCACTGCGGGCATTTCGTGATTTGACCAGTCCTTTTTTCGAGGATGTTCTTTCCTGTTTGTCCATGACGACTTTGACGCGGGAAGCACGCGAAGAGCCGCGGACGGCGCTGACGGTTCCTGCCCTGACGGCTTTACCCGAGGCGGACCGGCTTGGGACGTGGACTTTTAAAATGGTTCCTTTTGGGATGCTGTCGCCTTTGATAGAGTTCCAGGACTTCAGCTGTGCAACACTGACACGATAGCGTTTGGCAATGGAGGCGACGTTGGCTTTCTTTCTGACCGGTACGCTGACCAGTCGTGTAGCAGGCGCGTCCTGTTCCCATGCGATACGGGCGCTATTGACCAGTTCCGGAGCAATATCCTGATTGAATCCGGCTGTTTTCGGAACAAGAATGGCAGACCCGAATTTCAGGTTGGTGCGTGCCGGTATATTGTTTGCGTGGCGGATGATATCGGGGGATGTATTGAATTTTGCTGCGATATCTTCTACTTTTTCACGTGTGCCGGTAACCTGATACGCCGTCCAGGAAGACAGCGGGTGAGGCCATTTATCCAGGTTTTTCCTGAATTTTTCCGCGTTTTCTTTTGGCAGCAGAATCTTGACTTCATTGCCGCCGGCAATGACGTATGGACCGAACTGGGGATTCAATGCCCTGAAATCGTCCAGTGTCATTTCAGCCAGTTTGGCGGCTACTTTTACATCGATGTCACGGGTTTTGCCGATGGTGACGAAGTATGGCTGATTTTCGACGGCCGGAAGCTTGACGCCATACTGGTCGGCGTGTGCGATGATGTTTTTGACAGCCTGAAGTTTGGGAACGTAGTTGCGTGTTTCTGCCGGCATGTAGGCCGAGATACTGTTGAAGGTGATCGGTTTGCCTGCCCTTTCAGCCTTTTTGATGGCACGCATGACAGAACCTTCTCCCCAGTTGTATGAGGCAAGTGCCAGCTGCCAGTCACCGAACATGTTGTACAGTCTCTGAAGATAAGTCAGTGCGGCATCGGTGGACTGAAGAATGTCGCGTCTTTCGTCACGGAAGGCATTTTGTGCCAGATCGTAATGGCGGCCAGTGCTTGGAATGAACTGCCAGAGCCCTTCAGCCTTGGCGATGGAACGGGCGTGCGGGTTGTAGGCGGATTCAATGAACGGCAAGAGGGCCAGTTCCGTCGGCATGCCACGTTTTTCCAGTTCCTGGACGATATGGAAAAGGTATTTGGAACCGCGTTTTGTCGTTCTCGCAAAATATTCCGGTTTTTTCAGATAATAGTTTTCATGATTCTGGACCAGCGGGTTGGAGAGGTCCGGGATGGCGAAGCCGTGACGGATGCGTCCCCATACGTCGACTTCGTTGATCGACAGGATTTCAGTCAGGGGATCGTCATCGTTGAACTGACTTAAAGGATCGATTTCGGCAGCGGTCTGGAATGCCGCAAGCTGGGCATCTTTACTGTATTTCGGGAGACTGATGTCGCGTGCTTCTACCAGGGCTGGTGCGACAACAGTAAAACATCCGGCCAGAGCCAGTACCAGAAATTTAAGTCGTTTTTTAGGCGTCATATTTTCAGTCAGTTAGTGTCGAAAACGGCATCGGCAGTGTAAGCAGGATGCCCGCTTCCGTCAAGAAAATTTACAAAAAAACCTGTGTTTGAATTATCGTGTTAACTGGTTGATATTCAAGCTGTTTTTATTATTGAAAGGCGAGTGTTTTCACTCCGTCGGAGCAACCCATCAGACACAGGTTTGCACCAGTGCGGGCGAAGAGTCCGACAGTAACGACTCCGACAATATTGTTGATTTTTTCTTCCAGATTTGCCGGGTCTTTTATCTGGAGACCCGATACATCCAGAATGACATTTCCGTTATCGGTTACAAATGGTTTGCCTTCTTTCATGCGCAATACCGGTTTGCCCCCGAATACGGCGAGTTTTCTGGCGATCAGTTGTGATGCCATTGGAATGACTTCGACAGGCAGGGGAAATTTTCCCAGTATATCGACCAGTTTCGATTCATCGGCAATACAAATGAATTTTTCGGAAGCCGATGCGATGATTTTTTCGCGTGTCAATGCACCGCCGCCCCCTTTGATCATGGCCCCTTTGGCTGTGATTTCGTCTGCGCCATCGATATAGACAGGGAGTGGTTCCGTGATGTCGTTCAAATCGAATACTTTAATGCCGTGTGAGGCGAGACGGTCAGCTGTTGCCCTGGAGGAGGCAACCGCTCCGACGATGCGATTTTTGATTCTGGCCAGTTCATCGATAAAAAAATTGGCGGTGGAACCTGTTCCAACGCCGATAATCTTTCCTTCCGGAATGTATTGTATAGCCGCGCGCGCGACAGAAAGCTTCAGATCGTCTTGTGACATGATTTATCGGTAAATGAACTGTTTGAAATGGGATGCCTGAACAAAAAACAGCATTTTATCCGTTTTTAACGAAAGATCGAGTCAGTTTAGCCCGTAAGAGGCCGTTGAGTCAATTTTTCTTTTCCTCAATAAAGCGTCTTCTTGCGCCTGCTCAAGGTTCTATTCGCTGCAAAACGGCTTGAAAAGGTGTGACAGGGGTCAGATGTCCCGCTCATTCATCTGTTTCATTCTTTTCATGCTGGTCGCGGTCTTCATGATCGAGCGTTTCGTAAAGTGCGATTTGCAGGCGGGAATGAATACGAACGAACCAGCTCCTGAGCAGAAAAACGATGGCAACGATGGATAAAATAACCAGTATCAACGCTTCCCGTTTTGGCAGAATACCCGCGGATAGAGCGGACAAGAGCAACATGGTGACTGTCAGAAAAAGCAACGGGAGAGTTTCACTGATGATACGGCGAACCTGTTGCGTATGTCGTCCAGTAATGCTTTCACGGACACTCATTTCAGCCAGCATCATGGAGAGTGCCTTGAATTTCCTGAAAGCGGCTATCAAAAACGGCAATGAAATGACCAGTGTCGTTCCCCAGATAAGGGATTTGCGCCAGTCGATATCACCGATCCAGTGGGAAAGGAAACTGCTTTGAAGATTGACCGCCAGATAGGTGCTGCATAAAAATATGGCGATGACAATGGCCATATTGATGCCAATCTGGGTCAGAATGCGCTTGATCATGTTCCAGATGACAGCGTTTGTCCCTTGAGGATGAAGATGGTTGAGCCATTCTCCATATAAACCGGCAATACGGGCTACCGGTTGTGGAATCATTTTGCCTATTTGGCGAGCAACCGGGTCTGCTGCCCTGATCAGGTAAGGCGTCGTCAGCGTTGTAATGGCAGAAACGGCTACGGCGATAGGATACAAAAAGTCGCTCGTCACTTTATATGACATGCCCAAGGCAGCGATGATGAACGAGAATTCACCGATCTGGGAAAGTCCCATACCAACTTTCAGTGATGTGCGACCGTCGTTTCCGGCAATTAACGCGCCGATGGTACAACTTGTGACCTTTCCGAGAATGACGGCTCCGGCGATGATCAGGATCGGAATGGCATATTCAATCATGATTTTCGGGTCTAACAGCAAGCCGACTGCGACGAAAAAGATGGCTGAAAACATGTCGCGGACGGGTTCAATCAATTTTTCTATCCAGTGAAGTTCCTTGGCCTCGGCTATGATGGCACCGATAATGAATGCACCCAGTACCATGCTGTATTCGAGTTTCACGACCAGAAGGCAAAATCCGAAGCAAAGCCCCAGTACCGTGACCAGCATCATTTCATTGCTACGGAATCGGGCGACGTAAGCAAGAAGTCGGGGGACCAGAAGGATACCGACCAGCAAGGCGACAATCATGAAAAGCGACAATTTGGAAATCGTGAAGAAAACGTCGCTTCCGCTGACGCTGCCGGAGATGGCTACGCCGGAGAGCAGGGCGATCAGGCCAATGCCCAGAATGTCCTCGACGATCAGGACACCGAATATCAACTGGGCAAAGCGCTCATGTTTCATTTTCAGGTCATTCAAGGCCTTGACGATAATGGTTGTCGACGAGATGGCGAGAATGGCTCCGAGAAAGAGGGCGTCAAGGTTATTGTTCCAGCCAAGCCAGAGGCCGATCTGGTAGCCGAGCCAGATCATGACGACGATTTCAAGTACTGCTGCGATCAGGGCGGTTGCGCCAACCTTTAACAGTTTTCGTATGGAAAATTCGAGCCCAAGGGAAAACATCAGGAAAATGACGCCCAGTTCTGCAAGAACCTTGATGGTATGTTCATCCCTGATCAGTTCAAACGGAGGCGTATGCGGGCCGATCAGTATGCCTGCGACGATGTAGCCCAAAACGACAGGTTGTTTCAAACGGTGAAAGATAATCGTGACGAAACCTGCCACGATCATGATGACGGCAAGGTCGGAAATAAAGGTGATAACGCTGTCGTGCATATTCAGTTCTGGTTGTCAGGCGTCGGATAAAAATCATCGTGCCAGTGATCGATGAAGATATGTTTTTTATTATCGGCTTGCTGCAGAGTTAAACTTTGCCGGATTTCAAGAAAATGGCACTTGAATGTGACAATTTTATTAAATTCTTCGCTGCATCACTTGATCTGCTTGTTATAGATAAGTGTTCTGTTAGCCTAGAGGCTCTAACAGTAACACAGCTGGGGTTTTTTAGGCAGGGAGCAGGTAAGATTTACAGCCCGGTTTCACATAATTTCATGTCTCTGGACAATGAAATGCATTTCAGAGCGAAAAAAATAATGTCTTCAGGAAAAATCTGACAGAAAAGAGTACCAAAATCATGTTGGCCGGTTTTGTATTGTGAATTCTGTCCGGGTATGTTGATCGCGGAACGAACAACAGAGAAAAGATCCGTAGTAAAAAGACTTGTCTGATTCATTTTTACTTTGCGGTTTTGACAGTTGGATGGACCGGTTTCTGTAAATAAAAAGGCCCGTAAGGGCCTTTTTATTATTGAGCTGTATCGGCGATAATCCTTGCTTCCTTGCCATAAACGATCAGGACTTTTTGTCCGACAGCGAACGTCGGGGACGTTCCCTGAACCAGAGTGATGGTTTCACCGTTATTGGTTCTGACAGTGTATTCGACGCCAGTCTGGTTTGTAATGCCTTTTTCAACCATATTGCCGGCGATACCACCAAGCACGGCGCCGCCGATTGCGCCGAGAATGTTGGCTCTCGAGCTGCCGCCGATGGCAGAACCTGCAACGCCGCCGGCTGCAGCTCCGATAAGTGTTCCGGTTTGACTGGTGCCTTGTACATTGACAGGACGGGCTCCGACGATCACGCCGGAAACACTTCTCTGGGCTCTCTGGGTGGAGCCGACAGAATAGGTGTCAGGATTGATATTGGTGGTACAGGCTGAGGCTAACAGACCCATACACAGTAAAAGTCCAAATTGTAATTTTTTCATTATCATCCTCTGGGAATGAAACGGGTTTGAAGGTTTCATATGGCTATCCTTGCAGGAAAAAGAAACTGAATTATCCGGCAAGTTCATTTTTTACACCTGTAATGATACTTTAAAAAGCGGCGACCGGTATGACGGACCGATGAAAATTTAGGTAACAGAATGTGTCAGGAAATGATAAATTCATTTTTCAAATGAACATCATAATATTCGGGCGAATCGATTATGTTTTAGTATAATAAAAACAGTGGGTTATTTTCCAATATATCCTGTTTCGATCTTTTTTCCTTTTAAAGAGTATGCCAATGTCCATGCCAACTACAGACAAATCCCCGGAAGTCAATGCACAGGTTGATGCCAGGGTTTCAGGAGCCATTGACAACCCGATTATTAACGCCAGTCCTATTGTCAATATCGATTCATCCGGAATGCCGAATCCGATAGTGGGCGGCAACCCCATTATCAACGGCCCCGCTGAAGAGGAATTTTCACCCGATCAGGAATATATGTCGGCAGGCTGTGCGGCGGTTGTTCCGCCGGGCGCTCGCAAGATTTACATGATTATGGTTGTCGTTACGATGCTTGTCGGTGCGGGTTTTGTGTATGCCCTTTTCAAGCTGTTCGATCTCTGATGAAAAAGGCGTGCAATTGGACAGTCTGATGTAAAAATAAAACCTGCCGGTTTCGAAAGAACAGGCGGGTTTGTTTTTTGAATATATTCTATATTTTTATATAATATGTTTTAATATAATAAATGTCATCCGATCAGTCTATTTGATGAAAGAATATTTTATGGAACCGAAACAGATCGTGGTTATTGGTGGTGTGGCAGCCGGGGCGTCCTTTGCTGCACGTGTTCGCCGTTTGAATGAGCATGCCAGAATTATCCTTGTCGAACGGGGAAAGGACGTATCTTTTGCCAATTGTGGATTGCCCTATTACATTGGTGGAGAGATTCAAACACGTGGTGCATTGTCTGTGCAAACACCTGAGACATTGAAGGCTTTGCTGAATCTGGATGTTAAAACGCATACGGAAGCGATCAGGATTGATCGGGAAAAAAAACAGGTTTATGTGAAAAACATCATTTCCGGAGAGGATGAATGGCTTGATTACGACAAACTGATGCTTGCACCCGGCGCTTCACCCCGTATTCCTGATGTGCCCGGTATTCATCATGAAAAAATTCTGACGCTTCGCAATCTGGCTGATATGGACAGGATTAGCGAGGTTGCGAAAGCAGGAAAACGAGCTGTTGTTGTCGGGGCCGGGTTTATCGGTCTGGAAATGGCGGAGCAGCTTCATCGCAAAGGCTTATCCGTTGAAGTAGTCCAGTATGGTCCTCAGGTTTTGCCGCAATTGGGCAAGAGAATGGCGAAGCTGCTTGAGAATGAACTGGTACAGCATGGGATCGTCCTGCATTTGAATGACCGTGTCGTACGATATGAAAACAGGAATTCGATATTGGAGTGTTTTCTCGAATCGGGAACCGTTCTGAAGGCGGATTTTGTCGTTTTGTCAGTCGGTGTCGAACCTGAAAGCCGCCTTGCACGTGAAGCACATCTGGTTCTGGGCAAGAACGGCCATATTGTCGTGAATGATTTCATGCAGACGTCCGATGCGGATATTTATGCTGCCGGTGACGTGGTCGAAACGGCTCATCGCCTCTCTAACGAGCGGACGGCTGTGCCATTGGGAGGTCCAGCCAACCGCCAGGGACGTGTCGCGGCAGACCATATTTTTCTGGGTGAAAAAGCACGGCCTTATCCCGGTTCGCTCGGCACCGCTATCGTTCGTGTTTTCGGGACGACTGCCGGAACAGTCGGCTGGTCAGAAAACGCACTTGAGAAGAACGGACGTTCTTACGGAATGGTGACGGTCAACGATTTTCATCATGCCGGTTATTATCCCGGTGCCAAACCATTGGTATTGACTGTTTTCTGGGACAGGGATACGGATGTGTTGCTCGGGGCGCAGGCCGCCGGTCAGGAGGGGGTGGACAAACGGCTGGATGTGATGGCGACGGCAATCGCGGCGCAAATGACGATTGACGATCTGGTTCATCTTGAACTGGCATACGCTCCGCCATTCGGTTCGGCAAAGGATATCGTCAATATTGCGGGGTTCGCGGCCACGAATAAGCGTGACGGGCTGGTCGATACCATTTCTGAATTGCCAGACAATCCGGATGCCCAGATTATCGATGTTCGAGCCAAGGCGATGGCTGATGCCGATCCGGTTGCGGGGGGCATCAATATTCCCATGCCGGCGTTGCGCAATCATCTCGATCGTCTTGATCGCGACAAACCGGTTGTTACGGTCTGTGCTCTCGGCAAGAACAGTTATTTCGCTTCGCGTATTTTGAAGCAGAACGGTTTCGACGTCAAAAGTCTTGAAGGAGGAATGAAGATGATGACGACCGGACGTGCCGGTTTATCCGGTAAAAAAGACGAATAAAAAAACAGCCCGTTTTTGATCAAAAACGGGCTGTTCGGGTTTTCGATCAGGCTTTGCCGGATTTGACCGTTGCAATACGTGCATTGATCGGGATGTTCGAACTGTCCAGTCCAGGTGTCTGGCCGTGCAGGTCAAATTCAAGATTGACGCCCGGGCGGAAGAACAGACAGTGAGTCGATCCCCCGAAATGGAACATACCGGTCTGTTGTCCTTTTGTGAGGTGCTGGCCTTCATAGACGTGTACATCACAGGTGGATACTTCAGCCATACCGACTGCCATGAAACACATGAGTCCGATAGCCGGATCGTCCGCCTCGATAAAGATCAGGGCGCGTGTCGCGACTTCGGCAATGTAGCCTTGAGAATCGTTCGGGCCGGCAGGATCGCTTCCTTCCGAGAGCGTTTCGGAATAATAAGTACCTTCAATCAGCCTGGTCTTGACGACAGTACCCGAGACAGGGGAATGCCAGCGGTGATAACTCAGTGCGGAAAGAAATGCCTGATAGATCGTGCCCCCGACAAATTGCTCGGCGAGCGGATCGTTATCCATCATGAACTGGAGAGCGTAAGGTTGTGCCTTGAGCCAGAATTTGTCTCTTAACTGGACGTTATGGGCAATTCGGTATGGAGCCGATTCACAGGCATTGACGATAACGGCTGTATTGTCAGGTTCGGCAACCGGTCGCACGCCGTCACGGAATGGGCGCGTAAAGAAATCGTCCCAGGAGGTGAATCCATAGTGAGGTTTGGATGGATCACACTGGAATTCTTCTGCAAATTTGGGCATGGCCTTTTTTGCATCTGCACCAAACCAGCCATTTTTCGGATCGTCTGACAGGACGGCTGTACTTTCCGGAGAAGAAAGATAAACAGCCCATTCATTCAGGATGGCTTTCAAATGGGCATTGATCTCGTCGGTCAGAAAAGCTGCCCAGCCGCCAGTTGTTGCCATGGACCAGTCCAGAACGGCGTTGAAAGGACAGCCGACCAGACCGGTATCGTTATACTCCGGTGCATGTGTCATCATGACATTGAACAGGCGCAACATGTGGTTGTAATCACGAACCTGTGGCAAACCTGATGGAGATTTTGTTTCATTCGCCGGAACCTGATTGAACATCTGCGTGAAAAACATATACGCTTTCGGGTTGCTTTCGATGAAATTTTTGAAATTTTCAAGTGTCGGCGACAAAGGACGGGTACTGGCCGCTTCCTTGTCCATGGTTTTTTTCATCCATGCATTCAGGGTTTCCTGATCGGAAGGCATCCATTTTCCGGCGAGAAAGGTTTTTTTGATCGGTTTTTGTGGTGTGTTCATTGTCGCTCCATAAACTTGGTTAGTTATATTCAGGTGTTGATAGACAGATTGAATTCCAGCCCGGTTTGTCAGGTCAGGGTTTGTAAACGGTCGGAAGCGCTCCGGTAAAAAGCATCCAGATGGCTATGATCGACAGGACGACGAGCGCAAGCGCTATGAAAATCTCGATCTTCGTAAAGACAGGTTCGTTTGGCGCGTTTTCTTTACGTGCCCAGATAAACACGATCAGTCCTACGGCATAGACGAAAGTGCCGACGAGCAGATATTGCAGACCGGCCGAATACACGAGCCACAAGCCATAGAATGTCGCAATCACACTGACGAGAAGAGCCATTTTTGCGCTGTACTTCGCTTTTGCAGGGTATTGTTTTGTACCGATCAGCTTCCATAAATATCCGGCAGAACCGATATAGGCAGGCAAAAGAACGACGCCCGTAATGGAAAGCATGACGTTCCAGGCATTGTTCGAGAAATACACCAGCAACATGGCAAGCTGCATGATCACGGTGGAAACCCACAGTGAGATGGACGCAATGCCGTTTTTGTTGGTTTTGCCGAAAATTTTCGGGAAGGTACCGTCCCTGGCGCAAGCCCATGGCAGCTGCGCTACAAGCAATGTCCAGACAAGCCATGACGACAGAAGAGCGATGATGACGCCGAGATTGATGACGACTTCACCCCATGTACCGACCAGTTGTTTCAAAATGGCGGCAGTCGAGGGAGGTGCCATAACGGACAGTTCTCCCTGGGACAGAAAACCGAAGGGCAGCACGGACACGATGACGTACATGATTGACACTGTCAGAAAACCCAGAATGGTTGCTCGGCTGACGGTTCGAGGCGAAGCCTTGTCAGACATCACGACGGCGCCTTCAATACCGATGTACATCCACAAGGTCACCAGCATGGTGCTTTTGATTTGTCCGAAAACGTCGCCGAGAGGTTTGTCGGCCAGGGCATGGCTGGATACATTGCCCCAGAAGTCTGTCCCGAAGAGATTGCCTCTGAAACAGAAGTATCCGGTAATAAGAATGAACAGGATGATCGGGACGAATTTGGCAAAGGTACCGATATTGTTCAATATCGTGGCACCTGTGATGCCCCGCATGACGAAGAGACTCAGGGTCCAGATGATGACTGAGGCCAGAAGCACAGCTTCCCATGTGTTTCCACCTTTGAAGTATGGCGGAAAGAAATAATTCAGGGCATCCATCAGCAGGACAGCATAACCGACATTACCGAATGCGGTGGACATCCAGTATCCCCATGCGATCAGAAAGCCGACGAGTTTGCCGAATCCGGCTCGGGAATACATGTATATTCCCGATGTCATGTCAGGACGGACATCGGCCAGTACCTGAAATGTTCTTGCCAGAAAGAAAATACCCGAAATGGTGACGCCCCATGCGATGAGAATGGCACCTAACGCGGCTGATTGCGCCATGTTTTGTGGAATATTAAACACACCTCCGCCGAACATGGCACTGACGACAAGAAGTGTCATGGCCAGAACGCCCAACTGTTTTTTGGCGTTGGCAGCCGTACCCGTCTGATTGTTACCCGTTTGACCTGACGATGAATCAGCCATAGTTTTTCCCTTGTTAACGGTTGTTCGAATGTATTGTTAGGGAGTGGAATGAGGATGTATTAGTTCCGTTGTTCAGACCGATTCACTCCGGTTGAATTGTTTTTTTTCAAGAAAAAAGGGATGAGTCTGAAAAAGAGAACTGCTATTGACGCATCTGGTAGAAAACGGGATTGACTGCGGGAAGTTTGCCGTCTTTGTGAAAAGAAAAACAAAAAACCCGTCACATCCATGAGAGATGACGGGTTCGTTGCTTTCTCTTACTACTAAAATGAATTCTGGCGGAGATGAAGGGATTCGAACCCTTGATACGAGTTTTGGCCCGTATGCTCCCTTAGCAGGGGAGTGCCTTCGACCTCTCGGCCACATCTCCGTACTGGAATTTTTATTAAATCACAGCAGAGTGCATGATGATATCTTTTCATTCGCCTTCGGTCAATGGAACGCTGGCAATTTTAAAGGGTTCATTTCTCTTTTGTATTGAATTTGTGGCCGGATTGACTTTTCGGTCAAAAGAACGGCTGTCATGCCTGGGTCGGTTCAGCTATTTTCATCTTTTTTTCATTTTTGGGCTTGAACTGTTTATCACTGATGCGGAACTTGGTTCTCCGATCTCCCATCATGTCGCGTAATTCCTTGATGGAAAGATCACTGATTTCCTGCATACGAATGAGCAAGGACGCTCCCACGGGTAAACGGCCGTGGCGAATCTTGCTGATCACAGGTGGTGCCACTTCCAGTGCACGCGACAGGGCGGCATCATTTTTCAGATTAAGCTTTTTTATCATACCTGTCAGCAGATTGTTCGGATCGTATTTATCCGGTTTGCTGGTATGTTTTTCATAGCGTTGTTTGTAACTTTCATGCCCGCTTTTCATTGATCATCTCCTTTGCTGTCTGAAAATAAGTTTATTTTCGACAATTTAAAAGATGTCATTTTGATAATGATCAGATAAAGTAATGATGTGTACTTATTCGGAATTGGGAAAAAAACTGAAATGTGGTCTTGGTTATGAAAAGGTCTTTTTATTTTGTATTGGATGAGTCTGGTGGATTGAAAATAAAAAATGTTTCAAGACTCGTTCAGAATTGAATTTGTATTGTTTACCTTAATGGGATACATTTATAGATAATTTTCAGTCATTAACGACTATTTATCCCGAAAATCCGGAGTTTGACCGTCTGAATTAGCATTAAAGTGGAATGAATATGGTCTTTAATGATGTATTTAGACCTTTAATGACTAAATTCATCGTTTTTTGTATCGGACTTTTGGAAAGTTACTTTATAATCCAATGACTTTTTTTGCTTAAAGCTATGCCAAGTTTTTAAGCTGTGTTAGCCTTGAAGAATGTTATTCTCCAGTATCTCGATAGATAAAATAGTTTGAAGGGAATGAGAACGGAATAATTTTGCCAGTTGACATGCAACGATGGCACAAAATTATTTATTATTAAAAAATGTAACTTGACCTGAAATTATCAGGCCAAGTTACGTTCGACTTGTTTGTCCCCTTAAAGTCGAATGCTAAAAAATCAAATATGTTTGATAAACACGGAACCAAACATATTTTAAGTGTATCGAAGTGTATTGTAAAGACCTGTTTTTATTTTTCTATTATTCAATAGAATCAATATGTTTTGAGTCTATCTGATTTTTTGACTGTTGTGAAGTGTTTTGTAAGTGTATTGATCGTTTTGTTCATTAGAGACAACTATTTCTATGAAAATTTTATTCACAGCTGCTGAGATTGCACGAATGCGTCTGCCTGGCTTGCCAACGACCAAATCGAGTATTTTGTCCAGAGCGGCTAAAGAAGGCTGGCGTTACGAAGAGCAATATGGAATCGGTGGAATACGTAAAGTTTTTGAAATACCTGAACATTATCTGGTTTTGGCTCATGGAGAAACGGCAGGTATCGCCGCTTATCAAAATGCTGAACATTATCGTGTTAAAAGAACAGGAGCTGAAAACGATATTTCCGGTTCCGTTAATACTGCGAAATTGACGGCTGCCGCTCAGGTGGTGGAAAAATGGGATTCCGAAGAGAAAATCGGAATGAGTCCGGATAAAAAGAGCGCGATCATTGCCATCTTTTATAAAATTCTGATGGATGGCTGTGAAACGGCTGATTTGTCCCATTTGCTGAAAGAACTGTCCGATACTTTGAAAGACAAGTAGAAACCGGCAGTCTTTTCCTGAATGAGCTGTTCATTCAGGTTTTCCTGTTTTTTCCTTTCGAAATCGTTATAAGTGGCTTTTACGATGTTGGACTATATTGTTTTTAGATGATTGAGTCTGCCGGAATTCATTAATTGTTTTCCTGGATCAATTCAATTTTGTAGCCATCGGGATCTTCCACAAAAGCGATAACGGTGGTGCCTCCTTTGACAGGACCCGGTTCGCGGGTAATTTTTCCTCCCTTTTCACGAATACGATTGCAAGTCGCAACGATATCGTCTGATGAAAGGGCGATGTGTCCGTATGCCGTACCCATTTCGTATTCGGATACACCGTAGTTGTAGGTCAATTCCAGTTCAGCCTGTTCGGGATTGCTTTCATAGCCGAGGTAAGCAAGCGTATATTTATATTCCGGGTTGTCTTTCGTCCTGAGCAATTTCATGCCCATTGTATTGGTATAGAAGTCGATGGAACGATTGAGGTCGCCAACTCGCAGCATCGTATGAAGAAAGCGCATGATATCTCCTGTTTTTGTCCGGTAATGAATTTCTTGCAGTTTTTATTGTAAAAGATAAGTGGTTTTTGTAAACGGTTTTGCCTCATACTTTTATTTTCAATCAGCCTGATTTTCGCGTTTGTCAAAAAGTGAAAATAGTGTGGGTGACTGAAGATGCAGTTGTTTTCGCGCGTGTTTATAGTCGGGGTAATACGTTGCCACGATGTTCCAGAATCGCTGGCTGTGATTCATTTCAAGGCAATGCGCCAGCTCATGTATGGCGACGTAGTCAATGAGAGAGATATCGCAATGGACAAGTCTCCAGTTCAGCCTGATGTGACGTCTGGCTGTACAGGAACCCCATCTTGTTCGGGCATTGGAAAGACTGAATGCACCAAAGGGAATATTCATGCGTTCGGCCTGAAGTTCAAGCCGTTTTGCAAGGATCGCTCCGGCTTGCTGCACAAGCCAGTTTTTGAGTGGTGAATCGAAAGGCTTTCCGCTGTCTGGATGGTAAATGAGCAGTTTGCCGTTTTCAATGTTGAAAAATGTTTTTCCTGTTGTTCCGTTGATTATTTGAAGAGACAGTTTGTCGCCAAGAAAGGGCAGAAGGGCCCCATTTGTCCATTCAATCGGGACCGTTTCAGAAGAGTGGTTGAAGTGGTAGAAATCCAGTTTGGAAAGAATCCATTTCTGTTTGTCCATGATGGCGTTTTCAATGGAATACAGGCTGCTTCTTTTAGGGGCAGTGACCCGCAATCCTGTTTCATTGACCAGAAAACCGATAGAGCGGCGAGACGACCGTCGAAGTGTATAGGCGATTGTTCTTCCATTTAAGGATATGGTTTTTGCGAGATCGCCGTTGTTTTGACCATCTCGTGTTTTGCCGAATGGGTGTGACGGATTTTTTTTCGATTCGGGCGATTTTTCGCCGAATATTCTAGTCAGGAAACGATCGAACAAATCCTTTTGCATACGACAGATCAGCAGTTTCGGGTTTATGACTCGTTTGGTGGGTAGATATCCGGCGATATCCGGTGCATTTCGCTTTCAATCCAGCTTTCGACTTCTTTCATCAGTTCATCCGCCGTCAGGCCTTCGGGAGAAATAGCCTTGCCGATGGAAACGGTAATCATGCCAGGTTTTTTGATGAATGAATTTCTGGGCCAGCATTCTCCGGCATTCAGTGCAATGGGCACGACGGGTGCTCTGGACTCCATGGCCAGTCTTGAACCTCCGTTCAGATATTTTCCCTTTTTGCCGACGGCAGTACGGGTTCCTTCGGGAAAGATGACTACCCATTGCCCGTCTTTCAAACGCTGGCTTCCTTTTCTGACCAGTTGCCTGATGGCGGATACTCCCTGGCTTCTGTCGATCGGGATATTACGCATGAGAGCGAGTGCCCAGCCGAAGAAAGGAATATACAACAGTTCTTTTTTCAGGACGAAGGAAAGGGGTTTGGGTGCAACGGATATCAGGAAAATGGTTTCCCAGGCGGATTGGTGTTTGGATAAAAGGATACTCGGAACGTCAGGCAGGTTTTCCTTTCCGATTATCTGGTAGTCGATACCACATATGATTTTGGCAAACCAGATCGTGATGACATTCCAGCGCGTGGCGATATAGTAGCGCAATGGGAAGGGCAGCCAGATGGTGAGGAAACAGACACAGGCCCAGATCGGGGTGAATACCACCTGGACTATCCCGAAACAGAGGGATCGCAAAAAGAGACTTGTTTTACTCAATGACTTCTCTCCGACGGTTCAGGACTTCGCTTTCAGTTTTGTTGCAGTATTTCACGATGTTTCCTGAGAAGTTTTATCTCTGGCCTCAACCGTTTTCACTTCCCGGGTCAGCAAATGATCCGCGACTGCAGCAAGATTGTCGAATATGACTGTTTTGGGAGGGAGCCCCCCGTTTTCAAGCGTTTGCTTTCCTTTGCCGGAAAGAACCAGAATAGGGGTGCAACCTGCAAGAAAGGCAGCCTGCAGATCGCGCAGGGAATCGCCGACGGAAGGAACCTCGTCCAGTTTGGTTTCGTAGCGTTCCGAAATGGAACTGAACATGCCTTGCCGCGGTTTCCGGCAATCACAATTGTCGCTCGCGGTATGAGGACAGAAAAAAATGGCTTCGATCATTCCACCGGCCGCCTTGACGGCAGCCTGCATCTTCTGGTGGATGGCGTTCAAGGTCATGATGTCGAAATAACCGCGGCCAAGGCCGGACTGGTTTGTTGCGACAACGACTTTATAACCGGCCTTGGTCAGGCGGGCAATCGCTTCCAGAGAACCGGGCAGGGCAATCCATTCATCCGGTGTCTTGATGAACGAATCGGAATCTTCATTAATCACACCATCGCGGTCCAGAATAATGAGTTTCATAAACTAATCCCTGAATTAAGACGCCAGTTTGGATATGTCGGCTACCTGATTCATCATGGTGTGCAATTGTTTCAGTAGTGCGATGCGGTTGTTTCGCAGTTTCTGATCGTCTGCCATAACCATGACGTTGGTGAAAAAGGCATCGACGTCATCGTGCAGTTGAGCCATCGTTTTCAGTGTACCAGTATAATCGCCGGCTGCAAATTTCTGATCGGCCTGCGGTTTGACTGCCGTCATGTCGGTAAACAGTTTCTTTTCGCTGTCTTCGACCAGTACGTCTGGCTGAACCTGTCCGGTATTGACATCGGATTTCTTGAGAATATTGGTAATGCGTTTGTTGGCAGCGGCCAGCGAGGCTGCTTCAGGCATTTCAGCGAAAGCGCGGACGGCATCGAGCCGTTCGATCAGATTATCGAAACGGTCCGGGTTTTGCGACAGGACGGCTTCGATTTCATCCGGTGTGTAACCGCGGTCTCGCAACAGCCCGCGCAGCCGATCCATGAAGAAAGCGATAACGCCTTCAGTCGGATCTTTCATGGTAGCGTTAGTCGAGAGAATACTGACTGTTTCGGCAAGTACCTCACGCAGGGAGAGAGGCAGTTTTTTCTCGATGAGGATGCGCAGGAAGCCGAGGGCGTGGCGGCGCAGGGCGAATGGGTCCCTGTCGCCGGTCGGCTGGAGGCCGATTCCCCAGATACCGACCAGTGTTTCCATCTTGTCGGCCAATGCGATGACTGTTCCGGTTGCCGTTGTCGGCAGGACATCACCTGCAAAACGGGGCATGTAATGTTCCTGTGCTGCCAGGGCGACTTCTTCGGGTTCTCCGTCGTGACGGGCGTAGTATGTTCCCATGATGCCTTGCAGTTCCGGGAATTCGCCGACCATTTCAGTCAACAGGTCGGCTTTGGCCAGCTGGGCACCTCGATCGGCAAGCTGTTTGTCGTACCCAAGTTTTTCGGCAATGAATACGGAAAGCAGTCTGACTCGTGCCATGCGCTGTGCCAGTGTGCCGAGCTTGTTGTGATAAACGACGTTCGCCAATCCGGGCAGGCGGTCTTCCAGTTTTTTCTTTTTATCCTGCTCGAAGAAGAAACGGGCGTCCGACAGACGGGGACGAACGACGCGTTCGTTGCCGCTGATGATGCGCTGCGGGGTATTGGTTTCCATATTGGAAACGATCAGAAAACGCGAGCGCAAACGACCGGATGCGTCTGTCAGGGCAAAATATTTCTGGTTGGTTTGCATGGTCAGGATCAGGCATTCCTGTGGGACTTCAAGGAAAGTGTCCTCAAAGTTGCACTCATAAACGATAGGCCATTCAACCAGTGCGGTGACTTCATCGAGAAGCGATTCAGGCATCAGGACTTTGTCACCTTTGGCTTTTTCGTTCAGCATCGCGCGGATGCGTTCTTTCCGGGATTGAAAGCCGGGGATGACTTTGCCGCGTGTTTCAAGTGTGACGGCATAATAGTCTGCCGCCAGAATGCCGATATCCCCATCTGAAAGGAAACGGTGTCCGTGAGTGATGCGACCAGCTGAAAGACCCAAAAGAGTGATCGGCAAGACATTTTCGCCGTGCATGGCGATGAATTCATGAACCGGACGGACAAATTCGACCGTTTCACCATCCGGTCGCTGGTAAGTCATCATTTTCGGAACGGGCAGGTCATGGGCCGCTTTTTCGACCGCTTTTTGCAAGGCACTTGCCAGTGGCAATCCGGCTGCCGTGTAGGTATAGAAGAAACTTTCGTTTTTGCCGTCCGGCGCTTTTTCCAGCTTGCTGATGTCGATATCCGGAATGTTCAATGCAGCCAGTTTCTTTTTCAGGGGAGCGGTCGGATTGCCGTCGGCATCCAGTGCAACATTGACTGGCAATACTTTTTGTCGAACCGTTTTGTCCGGCGATACGTCACGAACGTCGGTAATGGTAACGGCAAGACGTCTGGGCGTTGCGTAAATAGTTGTTTTGGACGTGTCGTTTAAAAAATCTTCCTGTTTGAGACTGCTTTCGATGGTCGAGGCAAACGAGTCAGCCAGTTTCATCAATGCCTTTGGAGGCAATTCTTCAGTCAGGATTTCAACGAGCAGGGTCTGGTTCATGTTAAAGCCTTTTGCTTTTTTCTGGCGGATTTTTCCGCTCAATGATTCATTCAGTACAGTTCAATGTCCGGCCTGTTTTTCCGATCAGGCGATTTTCCGGTGATCGCCGCACATCGGGAAGCCAAGTGCTTCACGCGATTCATAATAGCCTTGTGCGACCATGCGCGACAGGGTACGGATACGGCCGATGTACGCTGCTCGTTCCGTGACGGACAGGGCACCGCGTGCATCGAGCAGATTGAACGTATGTGCCGCTTTGAGAATGTTTTCGTAAGCAGGCAATGTCAATTTTTCTTCGATCAGCCGTTTCGCTTCGGTTTCATAATTGCCGAACAGGGTGAACAGGAAAGGCACATTGGCCTGTTCGAAGTTGAAGGCGGATTGTTCCACTTCGTTTTGATGGTAAACGTCGCCGTAGGTCAGGTATTTTTTGACACCACGGTCAGTCCATTCTGTCCAGACAAGATCGTAAACATTCTCAACACCCTGCAGGTACATGGCGAGACGTTCCAGACCGTAGGTGATTTCACCGAGGATCGGCTTGCAGTCGATGCCTCCGACTTGCTGGAAATAGGTGAACTGGGTCACTTCCATGCCGTTTAACCAGACTTCCCAGCCAAGGCCCCATGCGCCCAGAGTCGGGTTTTCCCAGTCATCTTCAACGAAACGGACATCATTTTGCTTCAGATCGAGACCCAGTGCCGCAAGTGATCCAAGATACAGATCAAGAATGTCTTCCGGAGCCGGTTTCAAAACGACCTGAAACTGGTAATAGTGCTGCATGCGGTTCGGATTTTCACCATAGCGGCCGTCTTTCGGACGCCGGGATGGCTGGACGTAGGCCGCTCTCCAGGGTTCCGGGCCGATGGCACGCAGGAAAGTCGCGGTATGCGAAGTGCCTGCACCGACTTCCATATCGTATGGTTGAAGCAGGGCGCAGCCTTGCTGGCTCCAGTATTGTTGAAGCGTAAAAATGATTTGTTGAAAAGTGATCATGTCCGTTTTCCTGTCCCCAAAAACCTTGACGCATTGGGGGAATTTTTGCATAAGGAGAAATTCTAGCCGTTTTATGGGCGAAGGGGAATTGAAAGGCGGCTATTAGCCTGATTTCATGACGGGATTGTCTGAAATTTTCAGCACTAATGCATGGTAAGGCCTGAAAAGTGACAAAGGGAATTCGGAAAACAACGAGCGGTAAAAATGAAACGGACACCGCAAATTGCATACGATGCGGTGTCCGGAGAATAAAAGTTTTATCGCGTTTCCTTGTGGTAACGGGTGATGCGATCGACTTCGTTTTTGGAGCCTAAAAATACCGGAACACGCTGATGCAGTTTTTCAGGAACGACGTCTAGCATCGGGATCAGCCCGTTTGTCGCAGCGCCGCCTGCCTGCTCGACGATGAATGCCATTGGATTGGCTTCATAAAGCAGACGGATGCGGCCGCCCTGTTCGATGTTGCGTTCGTCGGCAGGGTACATGAAGATGCCGCCGCGGTTCAGTATCCGGTGCATGTCGGTGACCATCGAGGCAACCCAGCGCATATTGAAATCTTTTTTCAACGGGCCTCCCTTGCCGGTCTGCATTTCTTCAAAGTAGCGTTTGACCGGTGGGAACCAGCGACGGGCATTCGATGCATTAATGGCATATTCGCTGGTGTCTTCAGGAATGCGCATGTTGGCCTGTGTCAGTACCCATGAACCCATTTCACGGTCAAGCGTGAAGCAATGAACGCCACGGCCTGTCGTCAATACCAGCAGGGTTTGCGGACCGTAAAGTGCATAGCCGGCCGCGATTTGCTGGCGACCCGGTTGCAGGAAATCCTTTTCATCGGCATCGGTCTTGTCTTCCGGCATTTTCAGCACGGAAAAGATGGTGCCGATGGACACGTTCACGTCGATATTGCTCGATCCGTCCAGCGGATCGAACAGAAGCAGGTAACTGCCGTGGGGGTAGGTCTTGGATATCGGATGAATGGTTTCCATCTCCTCGGAAGCCATGGCGGAAAGATGGCCACCCCATTCATTGGATTCAAGCAGGATTTCGTTACTCAGAATGTCCAGTTTTTTCTGGACTTCACCCTGAACGTTTTCTGTTTCGTTGCTGCCCAAAATGTTGCCCAGCGCGCCTTTTCCAACAGAATGGCCGATGGTTTTGCAGGCCCGTGCAACCACTTCCAGAAGCAGGCGCAGTTCTTCAGGAACCGTGCCGTAACGGCGGTTTTCCTCGATCAGGTGTTGTGTCAGGCTGACTCGTTTCTGTCTCATTTCGTTCCCGTTTTTTCGTTTTTTTAAGCTGACAATGTTTTATTGATGATTTCGCGCGTGTCGCGGGACAATTCCTGTTTCGAAACCTGTTTCAGGGCCCGTTCTGCCGGCTGGCGCAAAGAGGGAACGTAACGTTTGTACTGGTCCATGCATCGGGCGAGCCGTGCGGCAACCTGTGGATTGATTCTGTCCAGCTCCAGCAGGTATTTCGCCCAGAATTCGTAGCCGCTCCCATCTTCAGCATGAAATTGTGCCATATTGTTATGACAAAAGCCAAAGATGAGGCTTCTGGCCCGGTTCGGATTTCTGAAAGTGAACGCCGGATGTTCCATGAGTTCACGGATGGATTCGATGGATGTTGTCGGGGACGTGGATTGCAGCGAGAACCATTTGTCGATGACAAGCGGTTCGTTTTCGTATTCCTTGTAGAAGTGTTCCAGCAGTTCTTTCACTTCCGGCAGTTTTTGCATGCATCCGGAGTGAACGAGCGATGTCAGCGCGGCCAGCCGGTCTGTCATATTGTTGGCCTGACGGTACTGGTCGATTGCCATGTGGCACGTGTCGGTACTGTCGCAAAGCAGCAGATAGGACAGCGCCAGATTTTTCAACGCCCTTTTGCCTGCATCTTGTGGAATCGGGCGGTATTCGCCGTCTGTGAGGTTATTTTTATAGGCTTTTTGCCATTCTTTCTCCAGCGCGTTTGCCAGTGTTTTACGCATGAATTGCCGTGCCGTGTGAATGGCACGGGGATCGATTTCATCCATTTTTTCCGCAATGATGGTTTCACTCGGAAGAGTCAATGCAAGTTCACGCAAGGCCGGGTCAAGTGAGGTATTTGTCAGGACAGTGCGGAAGGCATCGATAAATGGTTTATCCAGTGTAAGAGGCCTGTTTTCGCGGACTGCGTGGGTGAGTTCCAGCAGACGGCGCATGGCGAGTCGTTGTCCTGCTTCCCAGCGGTTGAAACTGTCGGTGTCGTTCGCGAGCAGATGCAGCAGTTCTTCATCCGTCTGTTCGAATTCAAGAATGACGGGAGCGGAGAAATTGCGCAGGGCAGAAATGACCGGTTTTTCAGGGACATCGACCAGTGTGAAAGTCTGTTTTTCCTGTGTCAGCTCCAATACACAGGTATCGGATGCATTGTCTGACCCTTTGACACGAACGGGAATTTCCTTGCCATGTGCATCCAGCAGGCCGATGGCAATCGGGATCAGGAAAGGTTTTTTTTCTGTTTGTCCCGGTGTTGGTGGACAGCTTTGGCTTAATGTCAGCGACAAGGTTCTGTTTAGGCTGTCGTAATCGCTTTCCAGCTTGACACGGGGCGTTCCGGCCTGACTGTACCAGAGTTCGAATTGTGACAGGTCGCGACCATTCGCATCCGCCATGGCGGCCAGAAAATCGGCACATGTCACGGCATTTCCGTCATGACGTTTGAAGTAAAGGTCCATGCCTTTTTTGAAGCCGTCCCGTCCCAGAAGGGTCTGGTACATTCGAACGACTTCCGCACCTTTTTCATAAATCGTGACGGTATAGAAGTTGTTGATCTCCTGATATGAATCCGGACGGACTGGATGTGCCATGGGGCCTGCGTCTTCAGGAAACTGGACTTGACGCAGCGTGCGGACATCTTCGATACGTTTGACGGCGCGGCCTGAATCGCTGCCTGTACGGTCGGCCGAGAATTCCTGATCACGGAATACGGTAAGGCCTTCTTTTAACGAAAGCTGGAACCAGTCGCGGCAGGTAACGCGGTCGCCGGTCCAGTTATGGAAGTATTCGTGGCCGACGACGGATTCGATGTTGGCGTAATCCTGATCGGTCGCAATACGGGGGTTGGCCAGTACGTAACGGGTATTGAAAATGTTCAGGCCCTTGTTTTCCATCGCGCCCATGTTGAAGTCGCTGACGGCAACGATCATGAAACGGTCGAGATCGAGTTCCAGTCCGAAACGGGATTCATCCCACGCGATGCTGTGCTTTAGGGATTCCATCGCATGAGGTGTCTTGTCGAGATTGCCGTCTTCGACCCAGACCTGCAAGAGCACGTCACGACCGTCGGCGAGCCTGAAAGTTTCTTCCTGACAGACCAGATTACCGGCAACAAGAGCGAACAGGTAGGACGGTTTTTTGAATGGATCTTCCCATTTGGCGAAATGTCGGCCTTTCGGAAGATCACCTTGATCAACGAGATTGCCGTTGGACAGGAGAACCGGATATTTTTTCTTGTCAGCGAAAAGGGTGACCGTATAGCTTGCCATGACGTCCGGGCGGTCAGGATAGTATGTGATTTTGCGGAATCCTTCAGCTTCGCACTGGGTAAAGAAATTCCCGTTCGAAATATACAATCCCATCAGGGATGTGTTTTTATCGGGGCGAACAAGGGTATCTATTACCAGCGTGACGTCGTCGGGCGCGTTCGGGATTCGCAATTCACCGTGGTCCAGTGCGTAATCCGGTTTTTCCAGCGTGCGACCGTTCATGACGATTTTGACAAGTTCCAGATCCTGACCGTTCAAAACGATCTCGCGACTGTCTGATGCCGGATTGTGTTTGAATCGTGTAGTGGCCGAGACGCTGGTTGCAGAAGGTGCCAGATCGAAGGTGAGGTCGATATGATCGACCAGAAAAGAGGGGACGGTGTAATCGAGACGCTGGATGGTTTCCGGTTGTGCTGTGTTCATTTCGATGTCTGTTTCCAAATATGGTGTTTGGTTTTTTTATAAAAAACGTTCCTGTCGTTGTCTGTTTTTTCAGGAGCGTGCCCAACGACGATGCAATACCATACATTATCCATCAGAATGCGTTTTCATGGATGACAAGACCGGGGTTCGCAAGTAAACAAAAAGATTCTTTTCACCTGTGGGGCAAAAAGAATCTTCTGGGGTATCAAACTGCTTTCAGTCCATTTTTACTTCAGGCCGCATTGATCGGGAAAGAATTTTGTGGCGGATTTTTATCGAGTCGCGATGTTTCGATGTTGCCAATATCTGGTACAGCTGTCGTTGCCACAAAATAGTTTTTTCTGACCTGATTCTGTGGGCGGCTATCGAGAAATTGTCTGAATTCCCTGCCGACTTCTTCGTGTTTCAGGGCAAACTGGACTGTCGCTTTCAGATAACCGAGTTTGCTGCCACAATCATAGCGAACTCCATCGAATTCATAAGCGAATACCGGTTCGCTTCCCAGGAGGGATTCTATGGCATCCGTCAGTTGCAGTTCGCCGCCACTGCCGGGCCGGAGTTTGCGCAAATGGGTGAATATAGTCGGATTGAGAATGTATCGGCCAACGACACCCAGATCGGACGGCGCATTTTCAGGTGCCGGTTTTTCGACGATATGATGGACTTTTAAAATTTTGCCTGCGGGGACGCCTGCAATCATGCCGTAGTCCCTGCTTTTGGCGATGTTTATTTTTTCAACACCGATGATGCTTTGTCCCTGTTCCATATACAGTTCGGTCATCTGGCGCATGACAGGAATTTCGGCATCCAGCAAATCGTCCGCTAGAATGACGGCAAACGGTTCATCCCTTACCAGTCTTGCTGCGCACAAAACGGCATGGCCCAGTCCAAGAGCTTCCGCTTGCCTGACAAAATAGCATTCGACATTTTTCGGTTTGATTTTTTTGAGAACGTCTAGCAGGGTCTGCTTGTTTTTTGCATACAGTTCCGTTTCGAGTTCGTATGCCTTGTCGAAATGATCTTCAATTGCTCTTTTGTTGCGGCCGGTAACAAATATCATTTCGGTAATGCCCGCGGCGGCGGCTTCTTCGACGGCATACTGGATCAATGGTTTGTCGACAACGGGAAGCATTTCTTTGGGACTGGCTTTGGTCGCTGGCAAAAAACGCGTGCCAAGACCGGCAACGGGAAAAACGGCTTTGGTAACTTTTTTAGAAATCATTTTGATTCTGCCTTTAATAATAGAATGCAATTTCAGGTAAAGACAAACAGACTTTTGGAACATGTTGCCGGTTTACGGTTCATAACCGGCACGCTTTTCAAATCATTTATCCAATTTGTCCATTCTGTTAATGATGAGTACAAGATCAATAGATGAAAAAACAGCTTCTGTTTATTCAGGAATAATCCGGTGTCATCAATGATGACTGGCGTTTTCCAACGATGATCGCATATCTTCAAAAAAGAATTTTGACAAGAAGTAAAACGATTAATGGAACAGACAGACTGATTGGTGGTTTTCATTACCCTGTTAATGCAGGGCTTATATGGATATGAAAAAATTCAGTCAAATTTGAAAGGGGAAATTATTGAAAAAAAGCAACTTTGGGGTATTGGATGGAAGAGAGGTAATTGAAGAAAAAAGGCCTGCACTGAGCAGGCCTTCAGGATGACAACAAGCAATAAAACTGTTTGTATTATTTTTTTAACTTAATATAAGTTAATAATCTGAAACGGAATTATTTGATAAGATATTTGTCTTTGTTTTTCGGGTCGATCCATTTTGGAGCCTTGCCACGACCCGACCATGTTTCACCACTTGCCGGATTGCGGTATTTGGGAGCCAGCGGTGCGCGGACACGCCCGGTTTTCTTTTTATTGGTGAAACCGAGATCGGCCAAAGTGATCCCATATTCCGCCATCGTCATTTTGATTTGAGAAATGGCATTGGATAATTCGTTTTTGCGCAGCTCTTCAGCTTCGTTTTGAAGCTGCTTTATCTGGTCCTGCAACTGTTTGTATGTCGCCATGATTTTGTCCCCGTCAAGTGTCGGAAAATTTCTGAATTCCAGCACGGAATCTTCAAGGTTCCGGTGTATGTTTTAATAAGTAAAATAACTGTTCCGTTATTTTAATGGATATATTTTATCTTTACATTTTAAATAAATAAAGTCTTTATTGACTATTTAATCCCCGATTTGTCAGGATTATTCTATTTTTAATCAAGAAATCACTTTTTCTAAAGGAAAAATTCCATTAAATTAATTGGTATGCAAAATAAATGCCTGACTTGTTCTTGTCTGATTCATACAAGTTGCTTCCATTGGTCAGGGCTGATTATACGGAAAAAACCGTTACGGGTATTTTTACGGGCCAGTTTCAATAAAGCCTTGTCTTTTGTAATAAGGACGTGAGCTCTGGCGTCAAAAGCCAGCTCCATGAATTTCTGATCGTCTTTATCGCTGCAGATGGGGAGTAAATGGTAATCCTGTTTTTTCGGTTCGATTAATTGAATGAGTTCGTCGAATTCGAGTTTTGAACGTTCTTTTTGCCTTACATCCAGATTCAATTTGGGATAATCGAGTACACGTAGCCACTCTTCGCGACAATCTTCACGTGTTATCGCGTGAAATGTGTCTGCTTTGATGGCGTCGTGAAATGGTTTAATGGCGGGGTCGCGGAAAACGAAGAGGTCCAGGCAAACGTTTGTATCCAGTACGGCTAAAATAGAGTTCATGAATTTTTTTGATTGGTTTTTTTATGCTGATTATTCTATCACCCTCGAAACGCAAGAAATTTTCGGACAAGATAATTACAGATCCATTTCTGAAGAAATATTTGACTCGTCCGGAATGGATTTCAAAAGCCGGAAAAATTGCAGATATGATGAGATCGTATTCACCGTCTGAACTGGCGGATGTTTTGAAAGTTTCTGACGCGATTGCGATTAAAGAAGCCGGCTATTTTGAGGAATGGAATGTGAATGCCGTTCAACCGGAAACACAGCCTGCCGTTCTGTCTTATGACGGCGACGTTTACAGGGCTATGGATGCTCGCAATATGACAGAGAAAGAATGGGCATGGTTAAATAATCATTTGCGTATTCTGTCAGCCCTTTATGGCATTTCGAAACCGTTCGATTTGATCCAGCCATATCGTATCGAATTTCATAGTACAAAGGTCCGGCCGGATAATATGAGCTTGTACGATTACTGGCAAAAAACTGTTATGCAATCGATTAATGGCGACCTGGAGAAAATGGATGATCCTGTTCTGGTCAATCTCGCTTCAGAAGAATTTTCAAAAGCGGTCGATGTAAATAAACTGAAAGGAAAAATGATCACGCCCGTTTTTCAGGAAATGCGGCCGGGTGGTGCAAAAGTCATCGGTTTATATGCGAAGAAAGCACGGGGACTGATGACGCGATATGCAGCGGAAAATGGCATTAATGTGGCCGAAGATTTGAAAGCTTTTGATGTCGATGATTATGCTTTTAATGAAAAAGCATCGACGGATTCGGTCTGGATTTTCAGGCGCTGAGTTGTCTTTATTCAACTGGCCTGTTTTTTCCGGATTTCTTCCAGCAGTGAATCGGGTCCGTTGTGTTCGAGCATGAGAACCAGTTGAAGATGCTGGTTGACGGCGTCAGTCCAGCTGGCAAATCGCCATTGGGGATGAATGTCGTCCGGCAATCCAAAAACGCTGGTTTCGAAGAGTTGCTTTTCACCCGTGCCGAAAGCATGGTCGATGCCGGTAAAAACAGTCGAAACAGTCAATTCACCAACCCGGGTCTGTTCGATGATCCGGTTGTCTGACGATTTCATCCCGCTAGCATATTCGGCAAAAGTGCAAGGCACCGGTTCTTTATCGACGAGCTTGTAAAAATGCCCTTCAAGCAAGGCGTCAATGTCTTCAAAAGTCTCATCATTCCTGTTCGCGTCGTTCATTTTGTCCAGTCATTTGTCTGTTTGCCCTATTTTAACGGACAAAAGAAGATGCCGTTTTGTTTTTGACCACGTTTGCATGTCCGTTTCAGGTAAAACGTATCCGTCAGGAACCGGCTTGGATATAATGGTTCGATCGAATGCCTGTATCTCTTTTTTTTCGCTTAACTCTTGTCGGGAATAAAAAAATGTCCGTTTATGAAAAGATCAAAGCACTGAATATCGAATTGCCTCCTGTTGCCAAACCGGTTGCCGCTTATGTGATGTATGTCCAGTCCGGCAATCTGGTTTATCTGTCCGGCCATATTGCCAGGAAAGACGGCAAACCGCTGGTTGCCCAGTTCGGCAAGAATATTTCGGTTGAAGACGGCAAAATCGCCGCCCGCAACACAGCGATTGATATGATTGCCACTTTGCAGGATGCCTGTGGTGGTGATTTGAAGCGTGTAAAACGTATCGTCAAGGTTTTGTCCCTCGTGAATTCGACGGGGGATTTTACCGGGCATCATCTGGTTACGAATGGCGCTTCGGAATTGCTGGTGGACGTATTCGGCGATGCCGGTCGTCATGCACGTTCCGCATTCGGTGTTGCACAACTGCCGACCGGTGCCTGTCTGGAACTTGAGCTGATTGCCGAAATCGACTGAAAATTATGAAAAAGCTTGTTATCCTGCTGATGCTGGGTTTTGGTGTTTCGGCATGTTCACTGCCTGTTCATTCCAATGGAAAAACAGGCAGTTCCATGGCTGAAAATGCTGAATCCGATTGTGGCACGGTTGTTATGCTCCGCCCCGCTGAAGTCAGGGAAGGGTTTTCACGTGATCTGGATTGCAGTCAGGGAAATGGCAAAAACACGGCATCAGGGCAGGCGTGTTTTCAATATACCGTTTTGCTGGATCATGGCGGTTCTTTCATGATCGCACAGCCGGAGGTGCTTTCCATGGTGGTCGGTAAAAGGGTATGTATTGTGCCCGGTGCTTCGGGCGGTTCAGCAGTCATGATAACCGAGTGAACCGGGGCAGGGATCAGTTGGGCAGTTGCAGGCGGTTGATTTCTTTCGCCGGCAGTGTCGGGCTGATTACATAGCCCTGATACTCGTCGCATCCGATTTCTTTTAATCTGTTCGCCTGATCTGTCGTTTCGACACCGCCAGCAGAAACTTTGAGGTTCAGGTTTTTGGCCATGGCGATGATGGCACCCGCTACATCGGCATCGCTGCTTTGCGTTCCAAGAGCACGGATAAAGCTTGGGTCGATTTTGATTTTCTCGATGGGAACCCGTTTCAGATGGCTGATGCTGGAACAGCCGTTACCAAAGTTGTCCAGCGCGATTTTGACGCCCATATTCCGGAGTTCGTTCAATAGGTCGATAACCGTACGGATATTTTCGGTAATGCTGCCTTCGGTGATTTGCAGTTCCAGAAAATCAGGCGTCAGATCGTTTTCTTCGAGTGCGTTTTTAATTGTTCCCAGCAAATCTTTCTGCTTCAGCTGGATGGAAGACAGATTGACGGAAACAGTTTTGGAAAAGCCCTGATCCTTCCATTTTTTCGCCTGTTTGCAGGCAGTGTTGATGACCCATTCCCCGATTGGACCGATCAGGCCGGTATTTTCAGCTATGGAAAGAAAACGTGACGGCATCAGAATGCCGAATTGGGGATGATTCCAGCGCAAGAAGGCTTCCACGCCGGTCATATGCTGGTTGTGCATGTCGATGATCGGCTGGTATTCGAGAAAGAAATCGCCGTTTTTCAGAGCAGTTTTCAGGTCTTCTTCCAGTTGCGAACGTTCGATCAGATGCAGGTTCATCTCGGCGTTGAAAAACTGGTAGGCGTTTCTGCCGTTTTCTTTCGCGTGATACATTGCCGTGTCGGCATTTTTAAGCAAGGTATCGATTTCCTTGCCGTCTTCAGGAAAGAGGGCGATGCCGATCGAAGATGTGATCGACATTTCATAATTTTCGATCTGGTAGTTTTGCGACAGGGTATGCATGATATTGTTGGCGACCATAGCCGCATCGTCCGCTTCACCGATATCGGAGAGGAGGATAACGAATTCATCACCTCCCTGCCGGCTGACCGTGTCGTTTTTGCGGACGCACTGGGTCAGCCTTTGGGCAACCTGTTGCAAAAGACGGTCGCCGATGGCATGTCCGAGTGTATCGTTGATGTGTTTGAATTTATCGAGATCGAGGAACATGACGGCGGCACGCCTGTGGTTACGTTCAGCTGCGATCAGCGTCTGACCGAGCCGGTCGAGCAAAAGAATCCGGTTGGGCAGTCCGGTCAGAAAATCGTGCTCGATCATGTAGCGGGTATGGTCTTCGAGGAAATCATTCTGGCTGATGTCTAGCAGAACACCGATATAACTGATGATTTTTTCATCCATATCCCGAACGATTTTGATCGTGAGGTATGTCGGTTCGATCCGCTGTTCACGGTTTTTCTCGAAAGTCGCCATTTCTTCGTGGTCGGTACAGATGATCACGTCACATAGCTGGCTGTAGCAGGATGAGTCGGAAATGCCAGGTTGCAGATACCACTGGTGGTTTCCCATGATCTGTTCCTGCGAAAGTCCTGTCATCCGGGTAAACTGGTAATTGACAACGGTGATACGGCCGGTCTGGTCGGCGATGAATATGCCATCACGATTGTTTTCGAAAAGACTGCTGGCAATGGCCAGTGCTTTTTCAGTAGTTTTATGTGACGTGATGTCCAGTGCAATGCCTTCGAGCAGGATCGCACCTGTCTGGTTTTCCTCGATCAGAAAACATTTCCAGTTGACCCATGCAAAATCACCGTTCGGCTTGTTGATTCTTATTTCGATGTCAAATCCGATTTTGCTGTTAATGGCGGAGCGGAGCGCACCACGGATTTTTTCGACACTGTCGGAATGGATCGTATCCATAAACTGGGTAAAACCGATGTCGGCAAAAGAAACGAATCCGAAAATATCGCCACCCTTGTCGGAAAAGTGGAAATGCATTTCTTCCATAGCCTGTTTTTTCGAAAGCGACGCTTTCCACAGACCGATTTCGGAACGTTCTACAGCCATACGATACAGCTGGCTGTCTTCCTGCAATTGCTGTGCCCTGGCTTCTTCTCTGCCCAGTTTTTTCTTTTCATCAGTAATATCTTCCAGAGACAGAAGAAGATTCTGGTTTTTGTCGTCGGAAAAACTGCGCATTCGAAAGATTCTTTCGGTTTTTGCGGTTTGTCCTTCCCAGATGGAATGGTTTCTGCTGCTTTTCAGTTTTTTGGTGACAATCAGAAAGGAATCCCGGTCGGCTTTCTTCAGATAATCGGCAAAGAAGGTTTGTTCCAGTCTGACAGGGGTGTGGCCGAGCAAGCGTGCAGCGGCATAGTTGGCCTTGAGGATTTTTCCGGATTTGTCGAGAACGAGCATGGCTGCCGGTACTTTCTCGAACATGCGACGGTAGTCCGTCCGGTTGTTTTCTGAAAAAAGCGGGTCGGTTTCACCCGTAGTGGCAAAAAGATTATTGCTCGGATCCGGATCGGTTTGAAACAAATCATCCGGTGTCGCATCACCCTGAATTTTCCCGGATGAGGATTCATCTTCCTTTTGCCGGAATTCACGGGAATTCTTCATCCGTTTTTCTGAATTGCCGTCGTTTTGCATATATCAGGGTGTGAAAAAGACCGTCAAAAAGGCACGGGCGAATATAACCCATGCGGCGTTTGTGCGAACGAACCATGGAATTACCCGTGAAACCGGACGGGGTGTCCTGTCGCACGGGTAATTCTCCGGGGTATTGAATCACAACTCGCGAAAAGCTGAACAAATAAATGCAGATTATTTGATGTTTTCGAGACTGGCGGGGGTGAAACGGGTCTCGACGGGCTTGCCTTTGCGGGCACGCTTGCCTGTGTACGTTTCAATCTGGTTTCCACTGATGCGGACTTCATAGCGGTTGTCGTTTTTGGCCATGCAAATAACAAGGCAGCCATTATCATCGACTGGCAGCGTTGCCCTGATTTTTTCGCCTTTATCGAGTCCCATCAGGATAACGCCATGTCCGCCGGAAGAAAGCACTCGCAATTCGGTGGCGTCGAAAAGAAGGAAGCGGCCCTTTTCGGAAAGAACGCCGATCGATTTGCTTGCTTCAGGAATGACAAGCGGTGGCAAAAGGGTTTCCCCATCTTCAAGGGAAATAAACGATTTGCCATTGCGAACCCGGCTCATCATGTCGGATGTTTTCGCTGCAAAACCGTAGCCTGAATCCATTGAAAGCAAAACGGATTTGTCTGGTGAGCTGACAAGATACTGAACGATGGTCTCATCGATACCGATTTCGGCAAACGTCGTGATCGGCATGCCATCGCCCCGTCCGCCGGGCAACTGGTGAACGGGAATGGTGTAGATCCTTCCCGTTGACGAAAATGCCAGCAGGAAGTCCGTGCTCCTGCATTCGAAACTGGAGAAAAGGTTGTCGCCGGATTTGAACGTGATGGCAGAGAGATTGAGTCCGTGTCCGGTGCGTTGGCGAACCCAGCCATTTTGCGAAATGATGACGGTAACGGGTTCATCGACGATTTTCTGTTCGGCAGTAGCCCTTTCGGCTTCTTCGATCAGGGTACGGCGTGCGTCACCGTATTTTTTGCGGTCGGCCTCGATTTCACGGATGATCAGCCGTTTCATGGAAGACGGGTTGTCAAGCAGGTCGTGAAGGCCTTTCTTTTCCTTGCGCAGCTCGGCCAGTTCCTGTTCGATCCTGATTTTTTCCAGACGGGCCAACTGGCGCAAGCGGATTTCAAGGATGTCGTCAGCCTGTCTTTCAGATAGCTGGAATGCGTCGATCAGGGCGGCTTTCGGCTCGTCCGATTCACGAATGATGTGGATGACGGCGTCGATATTCAGCAATACGGTTTCACGACCTTCCAGAATGTGGATGCGGTCATCTACCCGTTTAAGCCGCCAGTTCGTGCGGCGGGTGACAGTGGCAAAACGGAAGTCGATCCATTCGGAAATGATATCGGTCAGGCCTTTTTGCCGGGGGCGTCCGTCGATGCCGATCATGACAAGATTGACGGGTGCATTGCACTCCAGAGAGGTATGCGCCAGAAGCATTTGCATGAATTCGTCCGGATTTTGCCGTTTCGATTTGGGTTCCAGAACAATGCGAACCGGTGCATCGCGACTGGCTTCATCCCGGATGGTGTCCAGAATACCCAGAAATTGCTGGCGCAGGGCGACCTGTTCTGCCGACAGGGCTTTTTTACCGGCGCGGACTTTCGGATTGGTGATTTCCTCGATTTCCTCGAGTACTTTCTGGGCGGAGGTGCCGGGTGGCAGTTCGGAAACAACGGCTTGCCATTGTCCTCGTGCCAGTTCCTCGATCTTCCAGCGGGCACGTACCTTGACACTACCCCGGCCGTTTTCGTAGATTTCCGAAATGGTATTGGGTGCGGTGATAATCTGTCCGCCTCCCGGAAAGTCGGGGCCCGGGATGATTTCCATCAGTTCGGCGTGGCTGATGGATGGATTGCGGATCATGGCGACCGCAGCAGTTGCCACTTCATTCAGGTTATGCGAAGGGATTTCGGTAGCCATGCCGACAGCGATACCGGATGCGCCGTTTAATAATGTGACCGGCAATCTGGCAGGCAGGAGTTTCGGTTCCTGTGTAGAACCATCATAATTGTCCTGAAATTCAACGGTTCCCTGATCGATTTCTTCCAGCAGCAGTTCGGCAATGGGTGTCAAACGCGCTTCGGTATAACGCATTGCAGCAGCGCCGTCACCATCGCGCGAACCGAAATTGCCGTGACCGTCGATCAAGGGGTAACGCATCGAAAAATCCTGTGCCATCCTGACGAGTGCATCGTAAACGGACTGGTCGCCATGCGGATGCAATTTGCCGAGGACATCGCCGACGACAGCTGCCGATTTTCGCGGTTTGGCCTCAGAATCCAGTCGCAGTTCGTTCATGGCGTACAGGATGCGGCGTTGTACCGGTTTTTGTCCGTCGCAGACATCAGGAAGTGCACGCCCTTTGACGACGGAGATCGCATAATCCAGATAGGCGCGCTCGGCAAAACTGGCGAGCATCAGACTTTCCTTGTGTTCGTCATCCGGCGGCAACTGATCGAAAAGCGTGGGTTGTTCAGTCATGGTGTGTCATTCAATTATGGTCTTTTATATGTCGGCTTCAGCTTCGTTACCGTGTTCTTCCATCCAGTTGCGTCGTGCAGCCGCTTCGCCTTTGCCCATGAGCATCTGGAAACGTTCTTCCGATTCGTTGCGCGAAAAAATGCCGAACGTGATCGGCAACAGCCGGCGTGTATCGGGATTCAGGGTCGTTTCCCATAACTGTTCGGCGTTCATTTCGCCCAGTCCCTTGAAACGGGAGATTCCCAAAGCGTTGTCTTTGATGCCTTCGCTTTTGAGTTTTTCCAGAATGCCGTTCAGTTCGGAATCATCCAGCGCATACAGTTTTTGCATCGGTTTTTTGCCGCGTGCAGGAGCATCGATCCGGTAAAGTGGTGGGCGCGCCACGCAAATATTCCCGTTTTCAATCAATTTCGGGAAGTGACGGAAAAAGAGGGTCAAGAGCAATACCTGAATGTGTGAACCATCTACGTCGGCATCGGACAGGATGCAGATTTTTCCATAACGCAAGCCGGAAAGATCGGGATCATCTGCCGGAGTGTGAGGGTCGACCCCGATGGCAACGGAAATGTCATGGATTTCCTGATTGGCGAACAGACGGTCTTTTTCGGTTTCCCAGGAATTCAATACCTTGCCGCGCAGGGGGAGAATGGCCTGGAATTCCTTGTCACGCCCCATTTTGGCCGACCCACCTGCGGAATCGCCTTCGACCAGAAAGAGTTCATTACGGCTGATGTCGTGTGATTCGCAATCAGTCAATTTTCCGGGAAGCACGGCGACAGCGGAAGATTTTTTCTTTTCGACTTTTTGCAGTTGCCGCATACGCGACTGGGCCTGTTTGATGACCAGTTCGGCCAGTTTTCGTCCATATTCGACGTTCTGGTGGAGCCATGTTTCGAAAGCAGGTTTGACGAAATGGGAAACCAGCCTGACTGCGTCGCGCGAGTTCAGCCGTTCCTTGATCTGGCCCTGAAACTGGGGGTCGAGCACTTTTGCGGAAAGCACGAAAGAGACCCGGGCAAAGACGTCTTCGGGCAGTAACCTGACGCCTTTCGGCAAAAGTGAATGGATTTCGGTAAAACTTTTGACGGCATTGAACAAGCCGTCACGAAGACCGCTTTCATGCGTGCCACCTGCAGTCGTGGGGATCAGATTGACGAACGATTCCCTGATCAGTGGGCCTTCTGTTGTCCATGCAACGACCCACGCTGCGCCTTCGCCGCTGGCAAAGCCTTCATTGTCATGGTCGGCATAAAGTTCACCTTCAAATAGCGGAATGACGATTTCCTCGCCGGTTGTCAGTTCCAGTTCCTGTGACAAATATCCCCGGAGGCCGTTTTCATAATGCCAGGTTTCGGTTTCGTTCGTTTTTTCGTTCTGGAGTTCGACATGAACGCCAGGCAGCAGAATGGCTTTGGAACGAAGAAGGTGTTTGAGTTCCGCCAGCGGAATCGTCATGGAATCGAAATATCGGGCATCGGGCCAGACAGTCACTTTGGTACCCGATTTTTTTTCGCCGCGTGCAATCGGCCGTGAAGTCAGTGGCTCGGTGACTTCACCATCGGTAAAAGCAATCTGGTGAACTTCCTTTTCCCGCCAGACAGTCACTTCAATCCGTTTTGACAATGCATTGGTGACGGAGACACCGACGCCGTGCAGACCACCTGAAAAAGCATAGGCGTTATCGCCGCCCTTGGTGAATTTGCCACCGGAATGAAGACGGGTGAAAACGATTTCGACTGTCGGGACTTTTTCTTCCGGGTGCATCCCTACCGGAATGCCACGGCCGTCGTCTTCAACGCTGACACTGCCATCGGCGTTCAGGGTGACGTTGATGTTTTTGCAATAGCCGCCAATCGCTTCGTCCGAAGCGTTATCGATGACTTCGGTTATGATATGAAGCGGGTTTTCCGTGCGGGTGTACATCCCGGGGCGCTGGCGTACCGGTTCAAGTCCTTTCAAAACCTTGATCGAGGCTTCGCTGTAACTGGTTTCTTTTAGAGCCATATTTTTTGTCTGTTCCAATACTTCATTTGTTTTTGCCGCAAAGATGTCAATCACAGATAAAACCGCCTGATTTTACCGTTTTCGATGCGTTACGCAAAAGATCAGCCCTGTCTTTTTGAGAAGGATTAAAAAAAGCAGGCATTATGAATACGATGTTCGGGCGGTTTGTGGCAAAAAAGCGAGTATAAGGCAATTTTCCTGTATTCATGCCGTCTCGCACCGTCATGATTATGCTGTCTTCGATCTGGCTGTTTCTTTTTGAAAAGCTTACTCATTGATATTATTGGAATTCCTGTCGCCTTGCATTGCAGGACACGCATATATTGTATATAATGAGCAACTTATTACGGTTTCGTCCATTTTCTGGATGGTGCTGGTGCTTTGAATTTTGATCATGGGCTTTAGCCCATTTTTTTTTCATTATTCGATCCGATGCACCACTAACAACATGATTTTCCTTCTTTTTGAGGGAAATTCGAATGAATAGAAACGGGAGCGGATTTTGTTGCAGGAACTGATTGAAAAAACGGTAAGCGGCTGCGGGTATGACCTGGTCGATGTGGAAAGGGCGCAGGGAAACCTGTTGCGTGTCTATATCGATTTCAAGCCTGAAGATGCCGGACGCGGCAATATTTCGCTTGAGGATTGCGAAAAGGTCAGCCGTCAGTTGTCGCATGTCCTGATGGTTGAGGATGTCGATTATGACAGGCTGGAAGTCTCTTCGCCGGGTCTTGACCGTCCTTTGAAGAAATTTGCCGATTTTGTTCGTTTTGTTGGAATGGAGGCGCACGTCAAACTGCGCAAACCGGTTACGGGAATGTCGAATCGCAAGACTTTCCAGGGAATTCTGCTGGCTCCCGAAGGGGATGAACTGGCTCTGGAGTTCGAAGGAAAGGATGAGAATAACAATTCCGTTTTGCATTTTACAATCGCTGATATAGACAAGGCACATTTGGTGCCGCAGGTGAATTTTAGGAGCCGTAAAGCATGAGTCTCGAAATTCTGCAATTGGTTGATGCGCTGGCACGCGAAAAAAACGTAGACAAGGAAATTGTCCTGGGTGCGCTTGAACATGCTTTGGCCCTTGCTACGAAAAAACGTTATCCCGGTGACGCGGACATACGCGTTTCCATCGACCGTACCACGGGCGAGGTCGAAACCTTCCGCCGCTGGCACGTTGTGCCGGATGAGGCCGGTTTGCAGCAGCCGGATCAGGAAATGCTGTATTTTGAAGCCAAGGAACAGTTTCCGGACATCGAGGTGGACGATTACATCGAAGACCATATCGAATCGATCGATCTGGGCCGTCGCTTCGCACAGGATACGAAACAGATCGTTTTGCAACGCATTCGCGATGCCGAACGTGAACAGGTTTTACAGGACTTCCTGGATCGTGGCGATTCGCTGGTGACCGGTACGGTCAAGCGGATGGAACGCGGCGACGCCATTGTCGAATCCGGCAAGGTTGAAGCACGCCTGCCTCGTGAACAGATGATTCCAAAGGAAAATCTGCGTGTTGGCGATCGTGTTCGTGCCTATATCCTGCGCGTGGAACGGGGTGCCCGTGGCCCACAGGTTATCCTGTCTCGTACGGCGCCTGAATTTATCGTCAAGCTGTTTGAACTGGAAGTGCCTGAAATCGAACAGGGTCTTCTGGAAATCAAATCAGCTGCACGTGACCCTGGCGTTCGTGCGAAAATAGCGGTATTCACCAGCGACAAGCGAATTGATCCGATCGGTACCTGTGTCGGCATGCGCGGTTCCCGCGTTCAGGCCGTTACCGGTGAACTGGGCGGTGAACGCGTCGATATCGTCTTGTGGTCGGAAGATCCTGCGCAGTTCGTTATCGGAGCTCTGGCTCCTGCCAACGTCACATCTATTGTGGTCGACGAAGACAAACATGCGATGGATGTGATCGTCGATGAGGAAAATCTGGCGATTGCCATTGGCCGCAGTGGCCAGAACGTTCGTCTGGCAACCGAGCTGACAGGCTGGAAGATCAATATCATGACGGCTGAAGAATCGGCTGACAAATCCGCTCTGGAAAAAGCCGAACTGCAGAAACTGTTCATGGAAAGACTCGACGTCGATCAGGAAGTGGCCGATATCCTCATTGAGGAAGGGTTCACGGCACTGGAAGAAATCGCTTATGTGCCGATTGGCGAAATGCTGGAAATCGAGGCATTCGATGAAGATACGGTCAATGAAATCCGCCAGCGTGCCCGTGATGCCCTGATCACTGAAGCGATCGCTTCCGAAGAAGGTATGGCCGGTATGGAAGAGGAACTGGTCAATCTGGAAGGAATGGATCGGCAGGTTGCAGGAAAGCTTGGACTGGCTGGCGTGAAAACCCTGCAGCGTTTTGCCGAGCTGGCTTATGACGAATTCGGTGCCATTCTGGCCCTGCCTGTCGAACGGGCCCGCCAGTTGCTGGAAAACGAATTTGCCGATGTTACGGACGATGAAATGAAACTGATCGATGCGAAGTACGACGACGAAGCGAAAGAGTTGCAGGCCAACGCCTGGAAACTGGTTGAGTCGAAGTAAGCTCAACGCTTGTCCTGATTCGTATTTGCCGCATCAATTAGAAGAAAGAGGAATGAATGGCGACTAACAATGTAGCCCAATTTGCAGCCGAACTGAATATGCCTTCTGACGTACTGTTGAAACAGTTGCGTGACGCCGGAGTGGACAAAAACTCGGCCGATGATATCCTTTCGAAGGAAGACAAGGACAAGTTATTGAGTTTTCTGCGCGGGTCGCATGGTTCGCCATCGGGTGAAAAAAGAAAAATTTCTCTGACCCGAAAGGAAACCACCGAAATCAAGCAGGCTGACGCTACGGGCAAATCCAGAACGATTCAGGTCGAGGTTCGCAAGAAACGGACGTTTGACAAACGGGAAGAACAGGCTGCCCATATGGCGGCTGCCGAAAGACGGGTTGTTCCTCCCGTTATCGATGAAGCTGAAAAACAGCGTCGTGCCGAAGAGGCACGCCGTCAGGCTGAACTGATCGCCCGTCAGGAAGCCGAATTGCGTGAAAAACAGGCTTTACTGGCTCAAATGGAAGCCGAGAAGCAGGAACGGATCAAGGCCGAAGAACAGGCCCGGATCGAAGCCGAAGAGTTGAAAAAGAAAGAAACCGAGCAGCGTGAGGCGGCTGAAAAAATGCGCCAGGATACTGAACGGCAGAAAATGGCTAAACAACAGTTGGCTGCAGAAGAAAAAGAAGCGGCCGAAGCTTTGAAGAAGGCAGAAATGGCTAGGATGGCTGAAGAAGCGGCACAGGCTGAAAAAGCGAGAACAGAAGCGGAAGCTGAACGCGTTCGCCGGGCTGAGGAAGCGGAACGTGCCCGCAAGGCAGTGGAAGACGAGGTCGCCCAGATCAAGGCGATGATGAGTACTTCTGCTTCCCGTAAAGTGGTGAAACAACCGGAAAAACCGGCTGCCGCACCCGCAGGAAGCTCTCCGGCGTCCCAGAAAAATGCCGGAACGATTTCCAAACCGGCACAAGCCAGACCGGCACAGGACAAACCGGCCGAGAAAAAGGCTGCGCCTGCTGCCGACAAGAAAACGGAAAAGAAAACGTCTGCCGACAAGAAAGCGACCAAAACAGCTTCTACATGGCAGGAAGAAGGTGCGAAAAAACGGGGTGCAGGCCTTAAAAGCCGTGGTAACGATATGTCCGGACGCGATGGTGGCTGGCGTAGTAGTTCGGGTGGCCCGAAAGGACGTCGCCACGCGCAGGTTGCCGAACGGGAAAGCAATTTCCATCAGCCGACAGAAGCGATTGTTCATGACGTTTACGTTCCTGAAACCATTACCGTCGCCGAACTGGCGCACAAGATGGCTGTCAAGGCTTCCGAAGTGATCAAGCAGTTGATGAAACTGGGCCAGATGGTCACGATCAATCAGGTGCTGGATCAGGAAACGGCCATGATTCTGGTCGAGGAAATGGGACACAAGGCTTTCGCTGCCAAGATTCAGGACGTTGAAGCGGAACTGGCCGAGATGGGTGACAATGAAAACGCTGAATTGTTGCCGCGCGCTCCGGTCGTTACCGTTATGGGTCACGTCGACCACGGCAAGACGTCTCTTCTTGACTATATTCGCCGTACCAAGGTCGCTACCGGCGAAGCGGGTGGCATTACCCAGCATATCGGTGCGTATCACGTCAAAACCGGTCGCGGTATTGTGACTTTCCTCGATACTCCGGGCCATGAAGCTTTTACTGCTATGCGTGCCCGTGGTGCGAAAGCGACCGATATCGTTATTCTGGTTGTCGCTGCTGACGATGGCGTCATGCCGCAAACGAAGGAAGCGATTGCGCATGCGAAAGCGGCTGGCGTTCCTATCGTTGTGGCAATCAACAAGATTGATAAACAGGGAGCCAACGTCAATCGCGTTACGCAGGAACTCGTTGCAGAAGACGTCATTCCTGAAGAATACGGTGGCGACATTCCGTTTGTTCCTGTTTCGGCAAAATCCGGACAGGGTATCGATTCCCTGCTGGAAAACGTCTTGTTGCAGGCTGAAATTCTGGAATTGACCGCACCGGTCGAAGCAATGGCAAAAGGTCTTGTCATTGAAGCCCGTCTGGACAAGGGACGTGGCCCGGTTGCAACCGTGCTGGTTCAATCCGGTACCCTGCATCGTGGTGACGTGGTTCTGGTCGGACAGGAATATGGCCGTATCCGTGCCATGCTGAGTGAAACCGGCAAGGCCATTTCCGAAGCGGGCCCGAGTATTCCTGTGGAAATTCAGGGACTGACCGGTGTTCCTTCTGCCGGTGAAGAAATCGTTGTTTTAAACGATGAACGCAAGGCGCGTGAAATCGGCCTGTTCCGTCAGGGCAAGTTCCGTGACGTGAAACTGGCAAAACAACAGGCAGCCAAACTGGAAAACATGTTCGAGAATATCGGGGAAGGCGAAGTCAAGTCATTGCCTCTGATTATCAAGACCGATGTTCAGGGCTCGCAGGAAGCGCTTGCTTCTTCCCTGTTGAAATTGTCCAACGATGAGGTCCGTGTCCAGATCGTTCATGCTGCCGTCGGTGGCATTACCGAAACGGACGTCAATCTGGCGCTGGCTTCGCAGGCGGTCATTATCGGGTTTAACACCCGTGCCGATGCACAGGCCCGCCATCAGGCGGAAGCCAATGGAGTCGACATTCGTTACTACAACATCATTTACGATGCGATCGATGAGGTGAAAGCGGCGATGTCGGGCATGCTGGCTCCGGAAAAACGCGAGCACGCTTTGGGTCTGGTCGAAATCAGGCAGGTCATCAATGTCAGCCGTGTCGGTGCCATTGCAGGCTGTTTCGTCACCGAAGGTCTGGTTCGCCGCGGTTCTCCAGTTCATCTGTTGCGTGACAATGTCGTTATCTGGTCCGGTGAAATCGATTCCCTGAAACGTTTCAAAGATGACGTCAAGGAAGTCAAGGCCAACTTTGAATGCGGCCTCACGCTGAAAAATTACAATGACATCAAGGTCGGTGACCAGCTTGAAGTGTATGAAATTCAGGAAATCGCAAGAACACTGTAATTTTCTGCGACAGGTTTTACAATTTCGGATATGTTGATATTGGATATTTTCTTTTTTTAGGGAGTGGATCATGGCAAGACACAGCAAATCGATTCCCGGCCGCAGCGTTCGTGTGGCTGACCAGATCCAGCGCGATCTGTCCGATATCATTTTTTCGGAACTGAAAGACCCGCATGTCGGGATGATCACTATCACGGACGTGAAGGTGACGCCCGACTATGCCCATGCCAAGGTATTTTTCACCATGCTGGACGACAGTCCGGACAAGGTTAAGACGACTCTGGACAGCCTGCACCGCGCTTCGGGATTTTTGAGAATGCAACTGGGCAAGCGCCTGCATATTCATACGTTGCCGCAACTGTCTTTCGTTTATGACAATTCCATCGCCCAGGGAATGGCTTTATCCCATTTGATCGATGTGGCCAATTCCGAGCGTGCTAAAGACGATGGTGAAGTCTGATTTTCAATTTTCATTTCCGGCCTCGTGAAAACGGGGCCTTTTATTTTTCAGGTTCAAGGGATTTATGAGTCAGGCGTTCGTCAAGAAAAAACGGCTGGATATCGATGGTGTTTTACTGCTGGACAAACCGGCAGGCATTTCCAGTAACGATGCCTTGATCAGGGCCAAGCGGATCATGAATGCCAAAAAAGCAGGGCATACCGGAACGCTCGATCCTTTTGCAACCGGGCTCTTGCCGATCTGTTTCGGCGAAGCGACCAAATTCTCCCAGGACCTGCTGGATGCTGACAAGACCTACGAAACGGTTGTTCATCTCGGCATTTCCACAACCACAGGCGATACAGAGGGCGAGGTCTTGAAAACATCCGAAGCCGTTTTGTTTTCACAAGATGAAATTGAGTCGGCACTTGCCATGTTCAGAGGCGACATTTTTCAGATTCCGCCCATGTATTCCGCACTGAAGCGGGATGGTAAACCTCTTTACGAGTATGCGCGTGCCGGAGTGGAGCTCGAACGAGAAGCCCGTCCCGTTACCATTTCAGAACTGACATTACTCGACTGGGAATCTCCTTTTCTGACCCTTCGGGTGGCCTGCAGCAAGGGAACGTATGTTCGAGTTCTGGGCGAAGATATCGGTAATGCTTTGGGGTGTGGTGCACATCTGAAAGCACTTCGCCGTATCAGGGTGGGTTCTCTCGGAATTGAAAAGGCGGTTTCACTGACGGATATGGAAACAGCATTCCCCGAAGAAACAGCAGCACGACACGAAAAGCTCGAACCGGTGGATTATCTCTTGTCTTCCTTTCCTGCGCTTTCACTGAACGCCATGCTGACGAAGCGGTTTTTAAACGGACAGCGTCTGTCGCTGGCAAAAGAAGGTGTTCAATTGTCTGACGCACGAGGGCGTTTCAGGATTTATGCGTCCGACAGTGGCATTTTCATGGGAACGGCACAATTAAGGGAGGATGGTGTTCTGGCTCCCGAACGTCTGGTGTCGCTGGCACGGATTCCCGAAAGTTGACGAACAAAATTCTTTTTTCAGTTACCGGCACGTCAACCGGCTTTCTCTTTTGACGTTTAAATGTCGTGGCTGTTTTCATATTCGGAAACGTTCACGTGTTAAAATACCAAGTTATCCTTTTCTATTATTTATCAGGTTTTTATGTCTCAAACTACACGCGCTATCCGCAATGTCGCGATTATCGCGCACGTCGACCATGGCAAAACCACTCTCGTCGATCAGCTGCTGCGTCAATCGGGTACTTTCAGGGAAAATCAGGCCGTTTCCGAACGGGTGATGGATTCCAACGATCTGGAAAAAGAACGCGGGATTACCATTCTCGCCAAAAACTGTGCTGTCGAATATGAAGGGACGCACATCAATATCGTCGATACCCCGGGCCATGCCGACTTCGGTGGCGAAGTGGAACGTGTCTTGTCGATGGTCGACAGTGTGCTGCTTCTGGTCGATGCCGTTGAAGGACCGATGCCACAAACCCGTTTCGTGACCCGCAAGGCACTGGGTCTGGGACTGAAACCGATTGTCGTGATCAACAAGATCGACCGTCCGGGTGCACGCCCTGACTGGGTGATCAATGCCACTTTCGATTTGTTCGACAAGCTTGGCGCAACGGAAGAACAGCTCGATTTTCCGGTCATTTACGCTTCCGGACTGAACGGTTATGCCGGTCTGGATGATAGCGTCCGTTCCGGAGACATGCGTCCCCTTTTCGACGCGATCCTGAAATACGTTCCGGTTCGCGATGCCGATCCGGATGGTCCTTTCCAGATGCAGATTTCCTCTCTGGACTATTCTTCCTACGTCGGAAAAATCGGTGTCGGTCGTGTCAACCGCGGTCGTGTCAAACCCCTGCAGGACGTGATTATCTTAAATGGTCCGGATTCGACGCCGATCAAGGCACGTATCAATCAGGTCCTTTCTTTCAAGGGACTGGAACGCAAGGTCATCGATGAAGCGTCCGCTGGCGACATCGTGCTGATCAACGGAATTGAAGCGATTGACATCGGTTCGACGATTTGCGATCCGGAACATCCGGAAGCCTTGCCGATGCTGACGGTCGATGAACCGACGCTGACGATGAATTTCATGGTCAATACGTCTCCATTTGCCGGCCGTGAAGGCAAGTTCGTCACCAGTCGCCAGTTGCGTGAAAGACTGGATCGCGAACTGAAATCGAATGTGGCCTTGCGTGTAGCGCCGACGGATGACGATACTATTTTCGAAGTGTCGGGGCGTGGTGAATTGCATTTGACGATCCTCATCGAGAACATGAGACGCGAAGGATATGAGCTGGCCGTTTCCCGTCCACGGGTCGTGTACAAGGATATTGACGGTGTCAGACACGAACCGTATGAAGCGCTGACAGTGGATGTCGATGAAACCAATCAGGGTGCGGTCATGGAAGAGCTTGGCCGTCGCCGTGGCGATCTGCAGGATATGCAGCCAGACAGCAAGGGACGTGTCCGCCTTGAATACCGGATTCCGGCTCGCGGGTTAATCGGTTTCCAGAGTGAATTCATGACCTTGACTCGTGGTACAGGCCTGATGAGCCATGTTTTCGATGATTATTATCCTGTCGATCCGTCCAAGGCAGAAGCAGGTGGTCGCAGAAACGGTGTATTGATCTCGCAGGATGATGGTGCAGCTGTCGCTTACGCTTTGTGGAAATTGCAGGAACGGGGCCGTATGTTCGTCAACCACAATGATCCGGTTTATGAAGGCATGATTATCGGTATCCATTCGCGTGAAAACGATCTTGTCGTCAATCCGATCAAGGGAAAACAGCTGACCAATATTCGTGCTTCCGGTACGGATGAAGCGGTCAGGCTTGTTCCACCGATCCAGATGTCTCTTGAATATGCAGTCGAATTCATCGAAGACGATGAACTCGTTGAAATTACGCCGAAGAGTATCCGTCTGCGCAAGCGTCATCTTTCCGATATCGACCGCAGACGTGCAAGTCGTGCTTCATAAAGGGTAAAAACTGAAATAAAAAAGGGACCTTTCAGGTCCCTTTTTTTATGTCGTTTTATTTGTTTTTTCTTTTTTTTATAAAAACGTTGTTTTCATGCAACATTTATTTTTGAAATTTTTTACCTTTCCGGAGATCCGAAAACACAATTTTTTTGTCATGATTGTCGTTCGGTTCAGGGAAAACATCCCAGTGGATGAGCTTGTCTGATTTCTTGAAAATGCATATATGAAATGCAAATTAAATTTCACGATTCGACTCTTTTTTGATGAGTTGTCCAAAAAACAATTATTGAAAATACTGATATCGTTGAGCTGACTATTTCAGGAAGTTGTTCACTTACAACATACAGGTAAATTTTTTGCAGAAATTTTTCATCAAAAAAGAAACCCCAAGGCTGAATTTGCTGATTCTCAAACGAAGGAAAGATTACTGTCGTTTTCCTTATTTTTGTGTTGATTTTGTTCGGATTTCGACCGAATATGGTCGGGCATGTTTTTCGGCCAGCAATTGGCAGGGATTTCAGGTTTCGTTTGGGGGTACCGGTAAAGGTACATTTTTTTTCTTGACACTTCAGTGGCACGCTTGTTTAATGCATGCACTCAAGTTTGTCTCTGATGGACATTTAAATATTTGTAGGGGGTTGCGTGAATAAAACTGAGCTTATCGAGCATATCGCCAAATCTGCTGACATTTCCAAGGCAGCGGCTGCTCGTTCCCTGGATGCAGTGATTGATGCAGTAACGACAAGTTTGAAAAACAATGACAGCGTTACTCTGGTAGGCTTTGGTACCTTCAGTGTAGGTGAACGTGCTGCTCGTTCCGGCCGCAATCCACGTACCGGTGAAGTTATCAAAATCAAATCAGCAAAAGTTCCTAAATTTAGGGCTGGTAAATTGTTAAAAGATGCTGTAAACTAATGTTTTTTACGACGCATGACAAACGTCGAGTTTGACTGGCTAAGAATAAGAAGGGTGCTTAGCTCAGTTGGTAGAGCGGTGCCCTTACAAGGCATAGGTCGGGAGTTCGAGCCTCTCAGCACCCACCAAACAGTCAAACCAGTGCAGTTTTAGGAGTGGTAGTTCAGTTGGTTAGAATATCGGCCTGTCACGCCGGGGGTCGCGGGTTCGAGTCCCGTCCACTCCGCCAATAAACGGAAAAGGCGAACACTTGTTCGCCTTTTTTTTATTTCAAACGCATCTTCTTAAATGGGCAGAGACCGCCATGCTTGAGTTTATACGAAACCACAAACGTCTGACTCAAATCATTCTTCTTGTTTTCATCATTCCTTCCTTTATCTTTGTCGGTGTCGAGGGGTTCAAACGTTTTGGTGATGGGGATGCCGTTGCCAAGGTTGCCGGAAAATCCATTACACAGCAGGAATGGGACAATGCACAGCGTGAACAGGCGGAACGTCTCCGCCAGCGTGCTGCCGCTTCCGGTCAGCCATTCGATAACAAATGGATCGAGTCGTCCGAATTCAAATGGAATGTATTGCAGAACCTGATCGTCAAACGTGTTCTGCTTGAAACCGTCAACAAGGAAAACCTTTCCGTTCCCGAGCAGATCGTTTTGCAGCGTATTCGTGAAATTCCGGGTCTGATCGGACCGGACGGAAAACTGGATGAAGCCCGTTACAAGGAAGCGCTGGCTGCGCAAGGTCTGAACCCGGATATGCATTTCGCCATGGTCCGTCAGGATATGGCTATCCAGCAACTGGCTGCACCGATTGAATACAGCGCTATCGAGCCGACAGCCGTTACACAGCGTGTTTTCAACCTGTTTGAACAGGAACGTGAAGTCCAGCATTTGTTCTTCAATAATGCCGCTTATCGCAGCAAGGTTTCGGTAACGGACGAGGAGTTGAACGCCTTTTACAAGGCGCATGAAGCCCAGTTTACGATTCCTGAACATGCCGATGTGGAAGTGATCGTACTGGATATGCCGTCTGTTGCCAAAAACATCAAGATCAGCGACGCCGATTTGCAGAGTTACTATTCGCAGAACAAGGATCGTTTTTCCATCCCTGAAGAACGTCGCGCACAGCATATCCTGATAGCGGTCAACAAGAATGCGACCGAAGCGGAAAAGTCAGAGGCCAAAAAGAAAGCGGAAGGCATTCTGGCTGAACTGAAAGCCAATCCGGCTCGTTTTGCCGAACTGGCCAAAGCCAATTCGCAAGACCCGGGTTCTGCACAAAATGGTGGCGATCTGGGTTTCTTTACCCGTGGCAAGATGGTCAAACCGTTTAACGATGCTGTTTTCGGTATGAAAAAAGGCGACATCAGCGATCTGGTCCAGACAGATTTCGGCTATCACATCATTACTGTTTCCGATATCAAGCCGGCTGTAGCCAAGCCGCTGGCTCAGGTCAGGGACCGTGTTTTGCAGGAACTGACACGTGAACAGGCCAACAGGAAATTCGCGGAAATGTCGGAAACGTTCTCGAATATGGTTTACGAAAAACCGGATAGTCTGAAACCGGTTGCGGATGCCCTGAAACTGACGATTCATTCTTTCCCTAATCTGGCACGTGACCCGGCAATTGCCGCCAAACAGAACCAGTTGCTGGCCAATCCGAAGATTTTGCAAGCCATTTTCACGGATGATGTCGTAAAAGGAAAACACAATACCGAAGCGATCGAAGCGGCTCCACAGGTACTCGTTGCGGCACGTATTGCCAAGCATTATCCGGCTACCCTGACGCCATTCGACAAGGTCAAACAGGTGATCACCGCTGAAGTGATCAATGAAAAAGCCCAGAAACTGGCAAAAGCGGCCGGTGAAGCCGAACTGGCGAAACTGAAAGAGGGCAGCAATGCAAACGGTTTCTCGTCTTCAATCATGGTTTCGCGTCACAAGATTGCAATGGCCAATCGTGCCGAACTGGCTCCGGTCATGAAAGCGGACGTTTCCAAATTGCCGGCTTATGTGGGGGCGGATGTTCCGGGAATGGGGTATGTGATTTATCGCATCACCAAGGTGGTGACGCCGTCCAATCCTGACAAGAATCTGCGTGAAGCGATGAGCAAGCAAATGGCTAATGTGGCATCGCAGCAAGATCTGAATGCCTATCTGAATTATCTGAAAAAAGAAGCCAAGGTTGAAATTCTGGTCAAGAGTCCCGCTGAGGAAAAAGGGGAAACGGCCACGGAAGCAGCCAAATAAGCGACAGACTGACGGATAAACACGATGGCACTGATTAGCGACAATCCGTTTCTGAAAGATCTCGGGTTTGAATTGCTCGACATGAAAGACGGGATTGCAGAAGTCGGCATCAATTTGCAGGCGCAACACATGAACAGCTGGCAGGTCATGCACGGCGGCATCATCATGACCCTGCTCGACGCTGCCATGGCGCGTGCCGCGCGCTCGCTTGTGCCTGATTTGACGAGTGCGGCAACTGTTGAAATGAAAACCAGTTTCTTTCAGCCGGGTGGCAAGATCAGCCAGCAAATCATCGGACGCGGCAAGGTGCTTCATCGTTCGACGACTATGTATTATTGTGAGGGTGAAATCTGGAATGGTGAAGCCCTGATCGCCAAGGCGATGGGTACGTTCAAGATTTTCAAACGCAACGATATTGCCAGACGCCTGAAAATGACTTCATCGAAGCATTTGAATGCAGAGAGCTGAAATGTGACAGGAAAACCGGTTGCAATGATAATCCTGAATTAATAGAAAACATAATAAAAAAGGGAAATCCAGAAAAGGATTTCCCCTTTTTTTAAACTTGTTTTTAAATATATTGTTTAAAAACAGTGTGTTGTAATCGGACGAAAAATTTAAAAACCCTAAAAATTTCAGGGTTTTTTGGGATATATAAATGTGTTGTTTGAAGGTCACGAATAGGAAATTATTTGTAACAAAAGGGCTTTTGAACATCATCAGGCTTTGACTGTGCTGTTATGAGTAAGGTAGTCTTCGCAAAATTATCGGATTGGCGGGAAATCGACTTGAGCATCCTTTTCAGAAATCCGGTTTTATACAATTAAACACGAGGAGAAAGCCTGTGAGAGTACGGATGACATTTACCTCCCCCCCCCCCCCCCCCCCCCCCCATGTAAAATCTGGTTCATCAGACAGTTGCATTCTGGCGTTTGATGAAGGTGTACTCTCATGAAACGTCAATCCCCTGAATCTGTGATCTCTTCAGCATTTTCTTCCCGTATTTTTCGTCTTTCACTTATCGCTGCGGCTATTTTGTTTCCGTTGATGGTGTCGTCTTCTGCCTTTGCCGGGGAAACCATCGTTTATGAAGGAAGCGATCAATCAATGTTGAAAAAAGAGCCGGTCTATAACCGCAATAATTCCCTGTTTCCGGTGTCGGACCTGTCGAACAATAGCGTGACAGTCAGCGCTGATGTCTCTGGTCGGATTTACGGAGGGGTGAGCAAACAGATGGGGGCAGCCGTATCAAACAACCTTGTCTCGATCAATGTGGGACGCATTGGCAGCGATGTTTTGGGCGGGTACAGCAACTCTGGCAATGTGACGGAAAACACAGTTGAGGTCACTGGTAGCGTAAGGGTCAATAGCGGTGTTTATGGTGGGCAAAGCATATCCGGTACTGCGTCAGGTAACACTGTCAGGATCGGAAGTGGAGCAACCGTTACCGGTAGTATATATGGTGGAGAAAATACCTATGGTGCAGCGACGGGAAATACTGTCATCATTGACAATGGAGTAGTGAACAGCACTATTATGGGCGGAAGAAGTTCTGATGAAAATGTGACAGATAACACAATCATAATCGATAATGCAATTGTAAAAGGTAACGTTTTTGGAGGAAATACCAATTCCGGTATTGCGACAGGAAATACCGTGATCGTCAAGGGTAATTCAGACATCAGCCAGACTGATCTGACAGGAGGCTATGGTCGTATTTCATCCGACAACACCCTGCAATTCTGGTCAGCTGGTCTGAGCGCCCAAAATATCGGTCGCTTCCAGAACCTGCAGTTCATACTGCCGGGGACCATCGGGGATGGAGATATCCTGTTGACCCTGACCAATGGGGTTCAGACAAATATCAGCGACAGCAAAATCAGTGTGGCGATGGCGGCGGGAGGAAAAACGCTCAATGTCGGCAATACGGTCACCCTGCTGAAAAACGATGCCGGTATTAATAAAACCGGAGTGACCCAGACTACCATGACCGGCGTGCAAGGAGTTTCCCTGGACTACGATTTCGTCGTCAACCTTGACCCGGCTGATCCGGATCAAACAAGGTTGACCACCACGGTGACCAGCAAACATATATCCAAAGGAAGTACCATCTTCTCAACCGGAAGACTGGCCACCGTTGGCTTCCTGAATCAGGGAGGAGACTTTGCACTGGGAGAAGGCCTGAGCCGGGCGAAAGACGTGAGCACAAAAAAAGGAATCGGCGTATTCGGAGCCGTCGGAGGCAGCGACATGCGATACGACACGGGAAGCGGGAGCAGCTCAAAAGCCAGCGGAAGCCATTTCCTCGTCGGAGTGGCCGGAAAACTCGACAGCGCGCAGGATAGAGACCTCATCGCAAGCGCCTATGTTGAAGCCGGATGGGGAGACATCAGCGGTCACAACGCCGTCACCGCTGCCAGCGGAGACAGCCATTACTACGGGCTGGGTCTGATAACAAGATACCAGCAAAACGAAGGGCAGTTCAAGGGACTCTACGGACAGATTAACGCCAGAATCGGCAAAGCATCCACCGACTCCCATAGCCAGCTGGTCAGCGCCGAAGGAAACCGGGGAAGCATCGATAAAGAAGCCACCTATTATGGTGCCGGAGCGGGAGTGGGCTATCTGAAAGAACTCAATGCCAGCTACAGTCTGGACTTCAGCGCCGAATACCAGTGGACCCACTTGAACGGATATGAAGCCGACATAGCCAGAGACCCGTACCGCTTCGACGACATAGACAGTCAGCGGACAAAAGTCGGAGCGAGACTCAGCTACACGGACAGCCAGCAATTTACGCCGTACATAGGAATGGCCTGGGAACACGAATTCAGTGGAAAGGCAAATGGAACGACATACGAGTTGAGTCTGGACGAGCTGAGCCTGAAAGGAGACAGCGGGATAGTGGAAGTGGGCGTGAACGTCAAAGCGGGCAACACAGGCCGTCTGAGCTTTGATGCCAACGTATCCGGATATGTCGGACAGAGGGAGGGGGTCGCTGGCAAGTTCCGGATGAATTATGCGTTTTGAAACAGCTGTTTCTTAAACGGTTACTTTGCAGTCAGTGCACATAGGGCACGTTCAAGCCCCTCCATAGAGGGGCTTTTTTATGTTTCTTGACTTGATGTTCGTTTGCTCATTCTTCCGGATAAGGCATCGGGATACCGTCATTCAGGTACAGAAAACCCTTGATAAGGCGATAGGTGTACCAGCACCATGCCAGAACCCATACCGCTGCGGCAAATATCATGCCGATGATCGTGAAATAAAAAATCCAGCCCAGAACAACCCAGGCGAAATACCACCAGAACGAACGGATCTGCCATGTCTGGTGTGTATAGAGCCAGGTGTGAATCGCTCTCGGACGGACCAGATAATTCAGGATCAGTGGTACAAATGAAAATATGCCGAGCGTGAACAGAAAGCAAACGGCGTGGAAAATATAAAGCCACCAGGCTGTCGAACGCAGGTTGGTGAGGTAAGGCGAATTGTAATCGAGTGTAGCGTCGGTCGTCATGATCATCCTTTCGTGAAATACGTCTAGGAAGTTTGATCAGGATTTTCTCCGGAAGTTTTATGATTGACGGGAATTGTCTGAAATATTTGACGCGGTCTTTTCCTGAATGCAGCGTCGATAAGATGGACACCGTGAATCCGTTTGATCGCCTGTATCAGGTAAACGCCGCCCAGAAACGGCCACCAGCGGTTTCCCGCTTTTTCCATGAAGGCAAAACGCTTGAGCCAGTGGCGTGTACGGCAGGGTGGGCGATAACATCCGAAATGCCCGCGGTTTATTTCGAAGTTCAAGAGTTTCAGCCAGTCCTTAAGACGGGGCAAGCCGATGAATTCGGCATACGATGGTAAGAAATAGGCTCCGGTCAGTTTGCCGATACTCTGGCGAAGGCCCCACAGACTGGCCGGATTGAAGCCGCTGATGATGACTTGTCCTTCGGGAATCAGCACGCGGTCCACTTCTCTTAAAATCATGTGCGGATTTTCGGCAAACTCGAATGCATGTGGCAGGATGATCAGATCGATCGATTCGGATGCAAAAGGCAATCGGTCGATATCATGGATGAGCGAGAGCTTTGCGGCTCCATCAGTCGCGTTTGAGGAAGGTGGTTCCGGAAAGAACTGGTTGCTGACCCACCGGTTTTTGATCCGGCTGTCTTTTAAGGCGTTGATTTCGGAAAAACCGATTTGAAGGGCATTGAAACCGAATATATCGGCGGAAAGGGTCTGGAAAAGATTTTCTTCCCATTCGAGCATGTATCGTCCAACCGGTGTCATCAGCCAGTCGTGCATGATCTGGATTTTTATCTTGGCTTCAGACGCTTTCATACTTTTTCAAATATATCCGGTGAAAAAACGGTTTATCAGATTGATGGATCAATTGATGAACCGGATTTTTTATTTTACTGGCAGTTCGACGGCAGCACTACTTTCAATTTGTAAAAAACAGGCATTCAGATTGAGAATATTTTCTTTCGGGTGTGTCCTAAAAACCTCGTTCATGCCTCTAAAAAACACCCTTTTGTGTCAGGTCATGATTCATGGGGCTGTTTATGTTTGAATTAAATCATGTTTTGAACAGGTACCGGGAAAGAGTATGACAGAAAATATAACGGTGACGTTGACGCACAAAAATGATTATCGCTTTGAAGTGGATTTCAATGAATCGTTCAAGGGATTTGTTTCGGATATCGAAAAACCGTCGGGAGGAAGTTGTGGACCGGCACAAACGCATATGCTTCTGGCTGCCGTTGCCAATTGCCTGTCGGTGAGTTTTTTGTATTCACTGAACCGTTTCGGCATTGATGGTGGAAATATTGTGACGAAGGCCATGCTGGATATCTGCAAAAGGGATGGTGTATATCGTGTCGGCAAGATAAATGTCGCCATAACGACAGGAAAATCGGAAGAGGAAATGAATGGGCTGGGTGATGTTTTGTCCGGTTTTGAAAATATCAGTGCGATTTCAAGAAGTGTTCTTGAAGGCATTCCGATCGAGACTCATGTTTTTGACAGAAAAGGAATTCGCCTGAAATAAATTTTTATATCGGCGCGTTTATAAGGTATCCTTTTTACAAGGGCGGGAATTGTTTCGAAAAATTCTTCGTTGCCGTTTTCGGTTTCTTGTTTTTGACAGAAAAATAAGGAGATAAAAGATGCAGATTGGACATATTTGCTCGAACAACGTAGTGACTTGCATTTCGAATACGACAGTGCTGGAAGCCGCGCAGCTGATGCGCCGCAATCACGTCGGTACGCTGATAGTGGTTGAGGAAGTCAATGGTATGCTGGTTCCGCAAGGTATCGTAACGGATCGCGATATAGTCGTGGTCGTTCTTGCCGAAGGTCTCGATCCAAAAAGCATCAAGGTCATCGATATCATGAAGGTCGAGCTGATGACGGCCGTTGAAACGGAAGACGTGTTTGAAACGGTGGAAAGAATGCGCTTCAAGGGTGTCCGTCGTATTCCTATTGTCGATAAAATGGGCGGACTCGTCGGTATCGTCAGTGTGGACGATATCTGGAAATTCCTGTCCAAGGAGATCAACGAACTGGCTGATGTGACGACTCGCCAGCAGACACGTGAAAAAGTGGCTCGTCGCCGCTAGAATAAGCAGGGATTCAAAAAAGGCTGCTTAAATGGCAGCCTTTTTTGTCGGGGAAACGTTTGTATAAAGTAAAAACGCAATTTATTTGAAATTCGAACAGACCAGATCGGAAGGCTGGTGTTTTGCCAGAAAGATTTCCACTTTCTCGGGAGGAAGAGGCGGGCTGCATAAATATCCCTGTATCTGGTCACACCCTTTTGTGCACAGAAAAGCCAGCTGTTCGTGGGTTGCGACCCCTTCTGCGATGACAGGCATGCCCAGTGAATGAGCCAGATCGATTGTCGATTCGATGATGGATTGAATGCCGTCGCTTTCAGTGAGGCCGGATATGAAGGAACCGTCGATTTTGAGGAGGTCGATAGGTAATGATGAAAGATAACGCAGCGATGAATAACCTGTTCCGAAGTCGTCGATGGAGATGGTGACGCCAAGATCGCGGATTTCCATCAGGTTGGTTTTGACCTTGTCCATATCCTCGATGAGGCTGCTCTCTGTTATTTCCAGTTCGTAAAGGGTGGGAGGCAGGCCCATTTCAGTGACGATATGCAAGATCGATTGAGTAAGATCCGGTGTATAAAGATCTTTGGACGACACATTCAAGGCGACTGGTACCACCGGAACTTTCCGGCTTTGCCAGTCCAGCAGTTGTCGGGTAACGGCTGTCAGTGTGAATTCCGTTATTTTTTCGATCAGGCCGATTTCTTCCGCTGTAGGGATGAAATTGGCTGCTGAAATGATGCCTTCCGAAGGATGTTTCCAGCGGATCAGGGCTTCAAGCCCGACGATTTTGCCGGTCGCCAGCGACAGACGCGGTTGATAGTAGAGGATGAATTCGTTTTTATCCAGTGCACGCCTGAGCTCCGATTCATGCATCAGCCTTTGCATTGGCGTGATGATCATGTCCGGATTATAGAACCGTGCCACGCTGGAGCGTCGTTTTCTGGCTTCGGTCAGGGCGACACCGGCATATTTCAGAAGGGTATTGGCATCGGTACTGTCGCGCGGATAAATGCTGCCGCCGATGCTGACGGCGATGGAAATGTCATGTCCCGATAATTGGGAGGGCTCGCTCACCATTTTCAAAAGCCGTGTAGCGATCGCGACGATGTCGGATGCCTTGTCGATTTTTTCGAGGATAACGACAAATTCATCTCCGCCGAGCCTGACGACTGTGTCGCGCTCGTCAATGCCGTGTATGAGGCGTTTGGAGAAGAGTTTCAGGAGTGCGTCACCAGCATCATGTCCCAGACTTTCATTGATGATCTTGAAGCGGTTGATATTGAAGATCAGAATGCCGAGCATTTTTCCGGATTGCCGGGTTCTTTCAATGGCACCATCGAGAAAACTGTCGAGATAATTACGGGTTGGAAGGGATGTCAAGGGATCGAACAGGGAAATATGCTGGTCGGGGAAGGGTTTTCCTTCGGGATCGGTCAGGCGTGACACGATCAGGGCAAAATCCGGCTTGTTGTCTTCGTCAAGAATCAGTTTGACAATGTTTTCCGTTTGCATGTACAGGCCGTTTTTGTTCCGGAACTTGATTTCGACCTGAAACTGGCGCTGCGTATGCCACATGTCTTTCCATGTATGCTGTGTATGGAAGTATGTATTCGGATTGATCAGGTCCTTGACGGTTTTCGGGAATTTGCCCGGATCGTAACCCAGCATTTCTTCAAAGCGGGAATTGGCAAACAGAATCTGTTCGTCTTCACTGATTTGCAATACGCCGACAGGGAGATTGTCGAGAATGGTTTTATGGCGATTCCTTCGGTTTTTCCTTTGCGGAATGGCTGCGGAAAATTCCGGACCGGGCAAGTGATCGGCTATGTCCGCACGCTTGATCATATGTGTACTCCCTGAATTTCGTGTGAAAAAATTTGTTCTGACAAATCGTTGTTTTCAATGAGCCTGATGAGGAATTGGGACAAGCCTGCATCTACTATACGGCAGTTTTTTTTACGCACTTTTCGATTGCATCAAAGAGAATGCACAAATCATGCAAGGTAAAGTACGGGAAGGCAAAAGAAAAAACAGGGTCCGTAACTAGACGGAAAGACCCAGACTGGAAGGCATGAATTTATCAAGGAAAATGTCCAGTTCATCCGGTGACAATGGCCTGCTGCAGAGGTATCCCTGTATCTGATCGCAGCCACGATTGACCAGAAATTCAAGCTGTTCCTGAGTCGATACGCCTTCTGCGATAACTTGCATGTGCAGGGAATGAGCCAGATTGATTGTGGTCTCGACAATGGATGCCGTGTTTTTGTTCACGATGACGTTGGCGATGAACGAACTGTCGATTTTCAGATAATCGACGGGAAGGGTGGACAAATAGCTGAGAGACGAATAGCCGGTTCCGAAATCGTCTATGGAAACGGTAATGCCCATTTTACGAATTTCAGACAGAGTGGCACGGACTTTACGAATGTCTTCGATCAGGCCGGTTTCCGTGATTTCCAGTTCGAAAAGCTTTGGTGAGAGCCCGGTCTTGTCCAGAATGTCTTTCAGGGCATTTTTCAGGTCCGAATCGTATAATTCGGTGGATGCGACATTGATGGCAACGGGGATAAGCTGTTTGTTTTTTTCGCGCCATCGCATCAGTTGAGTGGTAACGGTTTTCAGCATGAATTCGCCGATACGGCGGATCAGTCCGATTCGTTCTGCCTGTAATATGAATTCGGCAGCCGGTATCAGGCCTTTCTGGGGGTGATTCCAGCGGATAAGGGCTTCAAGTCCAACGATTTTGCCCGTTGAAAGGGATAACCTGGGTTGATAATAGGCCAGGAATTCTTTCTTTTCCATCGCACGCATGAGACTCGTTTCATTCAAAAGCTGATCCAGTACCGTGACACTCATGTCCCGATTGAAGAAACGGAAGGCGTTCATGCCGGTTCGTTTGGCTTCGATCATGGCGATATCGGCATATTTCAACAGGGAATCGATTTCTGTCGAATCGCGCGGATAAACACTGCACCCTATGCTGGCGGTAACGGTAAGGTCATGTCCGGCCAGTTTCATGGGGCGTGAAATGGAATAGAGAAGATTGTGGGCGATCATATCGATGTTGTCATCGTTACGGATATTCTGGAGCACTACAATGAACTCATCGTTTCCCATCCGGATAACGATATCTTCCTTTCGCAAGGAAGTTGAAAGGCGAATCGCGATCGATTTGAGCAATTCGTCGCCTACTTCATGACCGAGACTTTCATTAACCATTTTGAAACGGTTGAGGTTCAGCAGCAAGATGGCAAAACTCTGTCTGGATTTGGCGGAACGATCGATCGCATCGTTTAACAGCAAATCAGCATAGTTCCGGCTTGGCAGGGATGTCAGCCGGTCATACAAAAAGAGATTGCGCCTTTCGCCTGAGTAATCCTTGTCGCTTGGCAGAGTGGCAATCAGGGCATACGCCGGTTTGCGTTTATCGTCGAGTTTTAAGGAAATTTCATTATTGGTCAGGATGTAAGAGCCATCCTGACAGCGCAGGGGCAATTCAATGTGAAAGTGCGATGTCGTGTACCAGAGTTCCTGCCAGGACTTGACTGTTTCGGCTTTTTTGCGGTTTTGGGGATGGAGCAAATCGTTGAAACTGACGGGAAAAGTTTCATCCGTGTAACCCAACAACTTTTTTATGGTGCGGTTGGCATACAGTATTCGCGTATCCTGTGCCAGTTGCATCACGCCGACTCTTATTTCATCAAGAAAATTTCCATAAACGGCCTTTTCATCGGCGAAAGGTGTTCCCGTATCCCGGGATGACTCGGGCAAAGTTTTGAAAGTGCAGTACAGTCCGGTAACCTGCCCGTTTTCATTATGGATGGGAACGCAGCTGAAAACGGATTGATCCTGCTGGTTTTTATTCTCTTTCAAAACCCACAGGGATACTCTTTCCGGTTTCGGTTCTTTTCCTTGTAGTGCCAGTTTTACTGGAGTGGATATTGTTTCCCACAAGGGCGCGAGCAGATCTTTCAGGGATTGTCCGGATCGGGACGTGCGATGATCGATCAGTTCGGAAAAAGCGTCGTTGCAGAAGGTGGTCAAATCCTTTCCCCAGGCGATGCAAACGGGTTCGTTTGAGTGCTGCGCAATGGAAAACAGGTTTTTTAACAACCAGGGCCAGTCTGAACGGGTGTCGAGTGACAGTCGGGATGATTCAGCCATGTCGATCTACTTTCCTGTAACAGGGGAATTAGGGTCAGAAGTCTGTTTATCATCTTTTTCCGGCATGCATCATCCTGATGAAGATCGCTTGAATGCCTGTAGTTTATTCGAAATGATGATGCTTAGGTTCATTAAATATCAGGGGAAGATAATAAAAATTGTCCGGATGGAAAAATTTCCGGTTTTGACCGGGATATTTTTACCTGATGAAACCGGTAAAAAAAGAAATTCTTTTGATAACGGAAAATGACGGGATGAAATTGAAAAAACCGGACAGGATCTGTCCGGTTACATGCTTGTGTCACAAGATCAGACGTACTTGTTTTTCCATTCACGCATGGCTGCAAAAGCGTTGACTGGATCGTGATCTTTCAGTTTGCCAAGCGATTCCAGCCGTTTCATGACTTCTTCCCTGTCAGCCCGTAAAAATGGATTCGTCGCTTTTTCAAGCCCGATAGTGGATGGCAAGGTCGGCTGCCGACGGTTGCGTTTGGCGACGTCTTCCTTGATCCGGGCGGCCAGCGCCTTGCTGTCGGGTTCGATTTCACGGGCGAATTTCAGATTGGACAGGGTGTATTCATGCCCGGCAAATACTTCAACGTCGTCCGGCAACGCTGCCAGTTTGGAAAGCGATGTCCACATCTGTTCCGGCGTACCTTCGAACATGCGGCCGCAACCGGCACCGAACAGCATGTCTCCGCAAAAGAGCCATTTCTCTTTTTTGGCATAATAGGCAATGTGACCTTTGGTATGGCCAGGTACGTCCAGCACGGACAGCTGCAAATTGTCCAATTCGAAAATCGTGACGATATCGCCTTCCTGCACCGGTTGCGTGACGGATTCGATCGGGTCGAAACGCGGGCCGTAAACGGGAACGGAATATTCCTGAAGCAGACGGCTGACACCGCCGATATGGTCTTCATGGCGATGAGTCAGTACAATGGCACACAGTTTTAAGGAACGTTTTTGTAAAGCGGCCAGTACGGGGCCTGCCTCACCGGGATCGACGATGACCGCCTCTTTCCGGTTATCGATCATCCAGATATAGTTATCGTTGAATGCAGGAATGGGACTGACCTGAAGGGTTTGATCGGTCGAAGATGGCATAGTGTCTCCAGCGGCGAAAAAAATTTATTATAACCAGAGAATCTGGTGAATGTTTGAGATTGACAGATGATGTGTGAAAAAATGAATGAAGTGGAAATTTATACGGATGGTGCCTGTCGCGGCAATCCCGGCCCGGGTGGATGGGGGGTATGGATGATTGCGGGGGGGCATGAAAAGGAATTGTTTGGCGGAGATGCCGATACGACAAACAATCGCATGGAACTGATGGCGGTGATCGAGGCTTTGAGGGCCCTGAAGCGACCTTGCAAGGTGGTTCTGCATACTGACAGCCAGTACGTCCAGAAGGGCATTTCGGAATGGATTCATAAATGGAAAGCCCGTGGCTGGAGAACGGCGGATAAAAAACTGGTGAAAAACGTCGATCTCTGGATGGAGCTGGATCAGGCGAGGGCACAGCATGACATCGACTGGAGGTGGATCAAGGGGCATGCCGGTCATGAAGGCAATGAAAAGGCGGATCAGCTTGCCAATAAAGGGGTCGATTCGGTTTTGTAATTTTTCGGAATTGGAAGGAGTCATGCAAATGATCAGATGGCTGATTGCGGTTCTCTTGTCTTGCAGTTTTTCCACAGCAGCGATAGCTGCTTCAGCAGTGACTGGACCGGAGGTGTACGGATTCCGGGTGGAAAAAATCAGCAAGGACGACGACGCTTATCGTCAGGGCAATATTTACCTGTTGACCGGGCCTGATGGTCGGGAACAATATATTATTGTCAGGGATTTAAGTGGAGCGGTTGCTATTGTGAAACGGGAACCGGTCAGGAAATAAAACCGGCGCATATTATTGTTTGTACGGAATGAAAAAGAGCGGTTTGCACGAAAAAAGTGCAAGCCGCTCTTTTATTGTGCAGGCAAGTTGTTTTCATGAAGAAAGCAGGTTTTCCAGTTCATCCTGTTTTTCAAGCCACTCTTCTTCAAGAGCACCAAGCACTTTGGTGCATTCCACCTGGTCGGCCAGGAGTTTTTTCAGCTTGTCTTTGTTGGCCTGTTCGTAAATGGCCGGATCAGTCAGCTGGCTGTCGATAGCGGATTTTTTGTCGTTCAGTTTGCCGATTTCGTTTTCCAGCCAGTTCAGGCGTTTTTCAAGCGGTTTTTTCAGCGCTGACAGGCGTTGCCGTTCTTCCGCTTCCAGCCGTTTTTGCTCTTTGCGGTCAATGGCTTGTCTGGCCTGTAAATCTGCCGGTGCATCGTTATGGTGCACGCTGTTTTTTTCGAGGTGGATTTTAAAGAGCCAGTCCCGGTAATCGTCCAGATCGCCGTCGAATTCTTTCAGCTTTCCTTCGGAAACGATATAGAACCGGTCTGTCGTCGCTCTCAGAAGATGGCGATCATGCGAGACAAGCAAAAGCGTGCCTTCATACTGGGCAAGTGCCTCGGTCAGGGCTTCGCGCATGTCGAGGTCGAGATGGTTGGTCGGTTCGTCCAGGAGCAACAGGTTCGGACGTTCCCAGACAATCAGGGCGAGCGCAAGCCGCGCTTTTTCGCCACCGGAAAAGGGAGCGACAGGGCTGGTCGCCATTTCGCCGTGGAAGTTGAAGCTGCCCAGAAAGTTGCGCAATTCCTGTTCACGGGTGTCTGGCGCAATTTTCATCAGGTGCCAGAGGGGCGATTCCTCGTTTCGCAGCATCTCAACCTGATGCTGGGCGAAGTAACCGATTTTCAGACCCTTGCCGGTCGTGAATTTGCCGGAAAGCGGTTCCAGCCCGGCTGCCACGGTTTTGATGAACGTCGATTTGCCTGCGCCGTTCACACCGAGAAGGCCGATTCGTTCGCCAGTCTGGAGAGCGAACTGGATATCTTTTACGATCGGTGTGGTCGAAACGATATCGCCATTGGCATCCCTGTCGGTATATCCGGCGGTCAGCCCGTTCATGACGAGTAACGGATTCGGAGAGGATTCCGGCTCGAAAAATTCGAAGGAAAATTCGGCGGCGGCACGCAATGGTGCCAGCTCTTCCATTTTTTCCAGTGCCTTGATACGGCTCTGGGCTTGTCGTGCTTTGGTTGCCTTGTACTGGAAACGGCTGATGTAGGATTGCAAATGCGCCCGACGCTTGGCCTGTTTTTCGATCATGCTTTGCATCAGCGTCATCTGCTCGGCGCGCTGGCGTTCGAAGGCTGAATAATTGCCTGCGTAGCGTTTCAGCTTGCCGTCGTCGATGTGTAGGATGACGTTGGCGATGCCGTCCAGAAAATCGCGGTCATGCGAAATGACGATCAATGTGCCGCTATAGCGTTTGAGCCAGTCTTCGAGCCAGAGAATGGCATCGAGATCCAGATGGTTGGTCGGTTCATCCAGCAGCAAGAGATCGGATGGACACATCAAGGCCTGTGCCAGATTCAGGCGCATGCGCCAGCCACCCGAAAAGGTCGAGACATTGCGTTGCATCTGGTCCATTGAAAAGCCGAGGCCCAGCAAAAGCTGTTCGGCACGGGATTTGACGGTATAAATGCCTGCGTCGGCCAGTGCGGTATGCAGTTCGGCAATGCGCATGCCCGCAGCGGCGTCTTGTTCTCTGGCTTCGAGTTCGGCCAGTTCGGCTTCGAGCGCACGCAAGTGTGTGTCGCCGTCGATAGCGTATTCAATTGCAGGCCGTTCAAGCGCAGGTGTTTCCTGTGCGACGTGGGAGATTCGCCATGCTGATGGAAAATCGATATCGCCACCATCAACGTGCAATTCGCCCATCAGAAGGGCGAAAAGACTTGTTTTGCCTGCGCCATTCGGGCCGACCAGACCGATTTTTTCACCGGGATTCAAGGTCGCTTCGGCTTTTTCAAACAGCGGCTTCGTGCCGCGCATGAGCGAAAATTGCTGGAAACGGATCATGCTTTGCCAAGACCCTTCAATTGTTCAGCCGTCAGCAGGAAAACACGGTCGTCCCCACCGGAAGTGGAGAGCCATGTCAATTCCAGTTCGGGAAAAGCGGCAATCGCGTTTTCGGCTTCGTTGCCGATTTCGACGATCAACAGGCCATCGTCAGTCAGTTTTTCCCCCGCTGTCCTGACGATGCGGCGCACGATGTCCATTCCGTCGAAACCGCCTGCCAGCGCCATTTGCGGTTCATGCATGTATTCGGGTGGCAAGTCGTCCATCGAGGACTGGTTGACGTATGGCGGGTTGGTGACGATCAACTGGTATTGTTTGTCAGGGATGCCGTCGTACAAGTCGGCGTGATGCAGCTTGACACGGTCCTTCAACTGATAGTTGTTGATGTTCGTCTGGGCAATCCCCAGCGCGGCAGGAGACAGTTCGACGGCATCGACGGTGGCGTTTTCGAACACGTCAGCCAGCATGATGGCAAGACAGCCGGAACCGGTGCAGAGTTCAAGAATATCGGTCACGCCCTCCGGATCGATTATCCAGGGAGAAAACTGTTCGACGATCAGTTCGGCCAGAAAGGAGCGTGGAATGATGACGCCTTTTTCAACGTAGAAGGAATAACCTTGCAAAAACGCTTCGTTGGTCAGGTAAGCGGCCGGGATGCGTTCATCTGCCCGGCGGTCAATGATATTGACGACGTTTTCGATTTCTTCAGGCAGGAGTTTCGCATCCAGGAAAGGGTCGAGTTCATCCAGCGGGAGCGACAGGGTATGAAGGATAAGGAAAACGGCTTCATCCCATGCGTTTTCACTGCCGTGGCCGAAAAAGAGTTTTTCACGGTTAAAACGCGTGACGGCATAGCGCAGCAGGTCGCGCACGGTGGAAAACGTGCTGGCGTGTGGTGTATTCATGGTGTCGGTCAATTCATGAAACAAGGGCCCGGTTGTGACCGGACCCTTACAGGTAATCGGAATGTTCGCCAGTATAACCGGTGTGACCGGCTAAAAACAGCGCATTGAAAAACAATCCGGCATTTTACAGGAAGAGTTTTTCCAGTGTACGCCGATAGATGTCGGTCAAGGGCTGGATGTCTGAAACAGGCACGTTTTCATCGATCTGGTGAATGCTTTCCGTCACTGGTCCGAATTCGACGACTTGAGGGCAGATGCGGGCGATAAAACGTCCGTCGGAGGTTCCGCCGGTTGTGGAGAGTTCCGGGGTGATGCCGGTTTTTTCCTTTATGGCTTCCGACAAGGCGTCACAGAGCGAGCCGCGAGGTGTCAGAAAGGGAACACCGGAATAATTCCAGTCGAGCCGGTAATTCAGGCCATGTTTGTCCAGAATGGCACAGACGCGTTCTTTCAGGCTGTCCACCGTACTGGCGGTACAAAAACGGAAATTGAATTCGACGAACAGTTCACCCGGAATGACATTGTTGGCGCCTGTTCCTGCGTGGATATTGGAAATCTGCCATGTCGTCGGTTCATAGTATTCATTGCCCTTGTCCCATACGGTCGCCGAGAGTTCCGCGATGGCAGGAGCCGCCAGATGGATCGGGTTGGCTGCGCGTTTCGGATAGGCGATATGGCCCTGTTTGCCGATAACGGTCAGTTTGCCGCAGAGTGAACCACGCCGGCCATTCTTGATCGTATCGCCCAGTTTTGTCAGGGAACTCGGTTCGCCGACGATACAGTAATCGGGATGAATGCCGCGTTCGTCGAGCAGCTTGACAACGACGTCCGTTCCATCCACGGCGATACCTTCCTCATCGCTGGTGAAGATGAAACCGATCGAGCCTTTGTAGTCGGGATGGGACAGGATAAAATCCCTGGCGGCAATGACCATTGCCGCATCCGAGGTTTTCATGTCGGATGCGCCACGTCCGTAGAGACGGCCATTACGTACGGTTGGCGTGAACGGATCGGAGCCCCATTTTTCGACCGGGCCGGTCGGCACAACGTCGGTATGGCCTGCGAATACAAGGAGGGGGCCACTGGTACCATGACGTGCCCAGAGATTGGTGACGCCATTGCTGACGATGGTTTCGCATTCGAATCCCAGTGGTTTCAACTGGTCGATGATCAGTTTCTGGCAGTTTTTGTCGTCCGGAGTAATGGATGGCTCGGCAATCAGTGCGCTGGCCAGTTCGAAGGTCGAATTCATGGCGTCTCCTTTGCTTGTCGCTCAGTTATCCCGTAACAGGTCGTTGATCGCGGTTTTGGCACGCGTTACGGCGTTCACGCGCTTGACGATTACTGCACAGTATAAACTGTATTTCCCACCCGGATCAGGGATATTTCCCGGAACGACGACGGAACCGGAAGGGACGCGGCCATACAGGATACGGTCGTTTTCGCGGTCGTAAATGCGGGTGGACTGCCCGATATAGACGCCCATCGAGATGACGCTGTTTTCCTCGACAATCACTCCTTCGACGATTTCAGAACGGGCACCGATAAAGCAGTTGTCCTCGATGATGGTCGGATTGGCCTGCATCGGTTCCAGTACACCACCGATTCCGACGCCACCGGACAGGTGGACGTGTTTGCCGATCTGGGCGCAGGAACCGACGGTTGCCCAGGTATCGATCATGGTGCCTTCTCCTACGTAAGCGCCGATATTGACGAAGGAGGGCATCATGACGACGTTTTTGCCGATATAGCTGCCCAGACGGGCAACGGCAGGGGGGACGACACGGAAACCGGCTTTGGCAAAGTCCTCTTGTGTGTAATTGGCGAATTTGCTGGTGACCTTGTCATAAAAGTGGAGCGCGGGCGAGCCGTCTGCACCGACCGGCATCGCAAAGTTTTCCTGAAGGCGGAAGGAGAGTAGAACCGCCTTTTTGGTCCACTGGTTGACGATCCATTCGCCATTCTTTTTTTCCGCAACGCGAAGTTGTCCGCAATCAAGCTGCCGGATTACTTCGGCAATCGCCGCGCGGAGAATGGGAGAAGTATCGCCCGCTGCAAAACTGTCCCGGTTTTCCCAGGCTTCTTCGATGATTTGTTTGAGTTGTTCTTCCTGTGACATGGTGTTTTCCTGTTTCTCGTTTTTTCAGTATGTTGTTTACAGTTCGCGTCTTTGGGTTTTGACGAATTCAACGATGCGCAAAATACCTTCCAGACATTCGGCAGGTTCGGCAACCAGCGCAAGTCGAATCCGGTTTTTGCCGGGGTTGATGCCGTTGGCTTCTCTGGCCAGATAGCTGCCGGGCAGGACGGTGACGTTGAATTTTTCGTAAAGCTTTCGGGCAAATTCGGTGTCGGACAGACCTGTCCGTTCGAATACTTCGGCCCAGAGATAAAAACTGGCGTCCGGCATCGATACGTTCAGTGCCTGCTGCAAAAGAGGCACTGCTTCACGGAATTTGGCGATATATTTGGCGCGGTTTTCTTCAACGTGCTTTTCGTCGTCCCATGCGGCAACGGAGGCGGCCTGTATCGTTTCGCTCATGGCGGTACCGTGATAGGTACGGTAGAGCAGGAATTGTCTGATGATTTGTGCGTCGCCTGCGACGAAACCAGAACGCATGCCGGGAACATTGGAGCGTTTCGACAGGGAAGAAAGCATGATGAGGCGGCGATAATCCTTGCGTCCAAGCCGGTATGCCGCTTCCAGTCCTCCAGGAGGCGGGGCGTCGAAATAAATTTCCGAATAACATTCATCCGATGCGATGACGAATCCGTAACGGTCGGAGAGTTCGAACAGCTTTTTCCATTGTTCCAGATCCATGACCGCCCCGGTCGGATTTCCGGGGGAACAGACGTAAACGAGTTTTGTCTTTTGCCAGACGGTTTCAGGCACGCTGTCGTAGTCACAGCCGAAATTTTTTTCTGCAACTGCATTGACAAAATAAGGTTCCGCTCCGGCCAGATAAGTGGCACCTTCATAAATCTGATAAAACGGGTTGGGACAAACGACGATGCCATGTTCAGACGGGTCGAGTACGGTCTGGGCCAGCGAAAAGAGTGCTTCCCGTGATCCGAGTGTCGGCAGGATCTGGCTTGCAGGATCCGGGGCCGGGATTTTGTAACGTCTGTTCAGCCAGACAGCAATCGATTCCCTCAGGGCGAGTGTTCCCAGCGTTGCAGGGTATTTTGACAAGCCGTCCAGATTGTCGCGCAGGGCACGACGGATGAACGAGGGTGTGCTGTGTTTCGGTTCGCCAATACCGAAATTGATATGGCTGATAGCCGGGTCCGGACGATTGATGGCAAACAGTTTCCTGAGCTTTTCAAAAGGATAAGGCTGCAAACGGTTCAATAAAGGATTCATAGCTCGTTTCAACCGTAAAAAGGAATATCGTTAATTGTCTGAATGAGAATCATTATCGCATCATTTTCATTTTGTGTTGTTTGGTCGAAGGACAGTTCAAAATAAAGCAGGAATCGTGCCAATTTGGTGAGTCCGGGTTCACAAAAGGGCAGGATTTTTTGCGGCACGGTTTGGTGCAAAAAGCGAAAGAAAAAATGGACGCTTATTGATGAATTCGATAATGCGCTTTTGTCGTTTGAGGTCGAATGGTGATCGTGATGTGATGGATTGAAACAATACATCTAAATCAAAAGGTGCGTATTTGCATGAAAAAAACCGTTGAATGACGAGAACCGAAGCGTGACGGCGAAGTCTATTGGTATGTCTTCCCCGGTTGATATCCATCCGTATATTCCTTTCTCTGTCATGACGCGGTCACAAAGTGCGAATATTCTGTGCGTATCGGAGGGCACTTTCCCATAAGGCATTTGTCCGGAGGGTTGATCATCATTTTAAGGAAAGGATGCAATCATGGATGTGGTTATCAACAAACGGAAGATACGCGATACGGTTAAACAGATGGTCGATAATGGCCGGAAAAACCTGAAACAGGAAATCCGGAATCATCCGGCCAGTACGGTTTTTCAGGCTCCGTGTCCGATTAGAAACGGTTTCGGCTGGAATCCCTGGATGGCAGCCTCACCGTTTGTTGCACTAAAGCAATTCTGACTTTTTATTTGTCCTTAGAGTTTTTTTCATTTTGCCGGAAATCCTGTTTCCGGCTTTTTTATTGGCGTTTTCCGGATAATTTACAGGTGGCCAATTCTGTTATCAGGAATGTCCGGCCTGTGCATAAGGGAAGCTTTCTCCTTTTGAGATATATCGTTTTTTTCAATGATTCTCTTGATTTTGATTGAATGTCACAATCGCGTAATGAAAGACACTTATCTTCCAGTTATCGATTAAAACCGGATTGATTGCTGGATAAAAAACAGTGTTGATCATTTTGTCAAAAAGGATTTGATCATGGATGACGCGATAACGAAACGGAGCATCATGAGGGCCGTTATCCTGGCATGCATCCCGGCCTGTTTGTCCGCGGTGGTGCTTTACAAGATGCCCGTGAAAGATTTTCTGGTTTCTGCCATATTGGAAAATACCGGCAGTTATGTGAGTGGACACCCCGACGTGAAACCGGATTCGAGAATGACCGACCGGTTGAAGAAAGATCGCTGGATGGATTTGTTTTTGTAGTTGCTTGGTAAGTGCGTTTTAGAGTTTTTTTTTCATTTGCCGGAAACAATCGTTTCCGGCTTTTTTATTCGATAATTCTTGTTTCTGGGAATAAACAACAAGGTATTTCATTGGTTTATAGCCAGAATACAGCCCGATCCTGAAAGGTAAGGGCGGTACATTCGAGCCGGGTTTTCCTTCAAACCGGCCAAAAACGACAAGGTCAGCTTTGATCCGGGCATTCAGGCGTATACCGCAGTCCGTGAAGGGGTCGCTGCAACGGCCCGGTTCAGGTACCAGTTCTGATAGTTATTCAAAAATAGCTCCAGTCGTTTGTCCCGTATGTCTGGCTTTTCAGCCCGTTGCCTTTTATGGGACGGTTGTTTTTTTGATCAATGAATCACTTCTTTTTTATCAAGTGATCTGGCAATCATACGGATCAGCTTGTCCGGATCGATCGGCTTTGACAGGTAATCGTTCATGCCGCTTTTAAGGGCGTTTTCCATATCGTTTCTGAATGCGTTTGCCGTCAGTGCAATGATGGGGATCGTCCGGGCATCTTCTTTGGGCAAGTTCCGGATGATCCGGGTTGCTTCGAGTCCATCCATCTCCGGCATTTGTACGTCCATCAGAACAAGACTGTAAAAACCGGCTGGTGAGGCCTTGAACTTGTCAACTGCTTCCCGACCGGTCCAGACGTGGTCCATGATGACTTCTGTCTTTTCCAGCATTGCCATAACGATTTCAGCATTGATTTCATTGTCTTCCGCGATCAGAATGCGACAGCCTTTGAGCTGAACCGGTTTGCCGTCTGTTGATTCACTGTTTGACATGATGACCGGATTTTCATGATCCATCTGTTCAAGCCCGAGTCTGACCGTAAAGGTCGAACCTTCGCCGGGGAGGCTGTTTACCGACATGGTGCCGTGCATCATTTTCACCAGATTCTGGCAGATCGCCAGACCCAGACCGGTCCCACCATATTGTCTGACTGTCTGTTTTTCCTGCTCGAAAGGTTCGAACATGTGTTTCATGAATTCTTCCGACATCCCGATGCCGGTATCGCTGACGATGAATTCGAGATTGACGTAACGTGAAGTATCCGTCGGCGTCTGCCGGACTTCAAGGATGATTTCTCCGCCCGATGGCGTAAATTTGATGGCATTGGAAACGATATTGATAATGATTTGGGTGATTCTCAATTCATCGCCAATGAGCGCCTGTCCGGTCAATCCTCTTTTGATGAGCCTGAAGTCGATATTCTTGTCTGCGGCTCTCTGGGCAAACATGATTTCGATATTGTCGAGCATCTGGAGAAGATTGAATTCTTTTTCAACCAGTTCAACCTTGCCGCTTTCGATTCTGGCCATATCGAGGATGTCGTTGATCAAGGCCAGCAAAAACTGGGAAGACATGTCGAGTTTGTTCAGGCTGTCCTCGAGTTTTTCACGGTTTTCCAGCGACATTCTGGCAATTTTCGTCATGCCGATGATGCCGTTCATCGGAGTGCGGATTTCATGAGACATTTTTGAGAGAAATTCACTTTTTTCCTTGCTGGCGTTTTCGGCATATTGCAAATCCTGGCTCAGTTTTTTTTGCCTTGAAGACAGAAGGTAAACCAGCAGTACAAGAATGGCAAAAGCAATATTCAGTCCGATGAGCCAGCCCCATGTCCTGTATACGATTTTTTCCGAGTATTCTTCTGAAGCGGTTACGGCCTGATTGGCTACGTCAAAGAGCTTTTCACTCAGATCGTAAAGTTTTTGTGTGTCGCCGCCTTTGCGGACATGGTAGATTTCTGACTTGATGGTTTTCCAGTGGTTTTGCAACTCTTGCAAGTGGCTTTGATAAACAGGGTCGTCCAGAAAAACAAGATTGTTTTTTCCTGTTCCACCCGTCAGTTCGTTAATGATGCAGTCAAGCCGGTCAATGAGAGGATCGTCAGGAATATGCCGGAGTTCCTGTTTGACAAGTTGCTGGGTGGCGCCACGGACGATGCCGGTGTAATTGATGACCCGGGCGTGTCCCTGCAGCTTGTTGATGTAATAAAGAGATACACCGCTCAAAAAGGTAAACGCGACAATCAATAGCGCAGGCACTATTTTCCGGTACGTTTTGCGTGACAATGAAGTCATGAAATATTCTTCCTGTCCAATTGCGGTTTTACACTAAATTACAGGAGATTAAATATTTGTCAGTTTTTATGAGACTGAAGCCGGTATTGGAAATGTGATCCTGCCATCACAAAACACGATCCAATGATTCAAGTATGCCATAGAATCAATTCTTTATTATTTCTTTATGGAAATATCTGATTTTAACCTTGATCACACTATATCAATGTGTTGTTTTAATGACATGTCTTCAGTTGAATATCGTAAAATGAAATTGCAGGGATGAAAAAAGCCCGGAAACCGGGCTTTTTTACAGATATAAAGTGAAATCAATCACTTTTTTTCCCGACTGAATCGAGAAGCATGTTGTTCATCAGCTTGACGAAGGCAGCCGGATCGGCAAGTGCACCACCTTCGGCCAGAACGGCCTGATCGAACAGGAGATTTGTCCAGTCGTCGAAATGTTTGTCTTCGTATTTGAGACTTTGAACGATTGGATGATTCGGATTGATTTCCAGAATCGGTTTCATGTTCGGTACCTTCTGGCCTGCGGCTTTCAGCATTCTCTGGAGATTGCCGGAAAGGTCTTTTTCATCCGCGATCAGGCACGTTGGCGAATCGGTCAGTCTGACAGTAACCCTGACGTCTTTGACTTTTTTCCCAAGAACCGTTTTCATTTTTTCAATCGTATCCTTGAAATCGGTCTGGTTTTCCTCGTTCTGTTTCTTTTCTTCCTCATCGGCCAGTTTCAGAAGATCAAGGTCGCCCTGCGCGACGGACGCCAGATTTTTTTCATTGTATTCCGTCAGGAAAGAAAGCATCCATTCATCCACACGGTCGGTCAGGATGAGCACTTCGATGCCTTTCTTGCGGAAGATTTCCATATGAGGACTGTTTTTCGCGGCTGTGTAATTTTCTGCGGTGATGTAGAAAATACGGACCTGGCTGTCTTTCATCCTCGAAATGTAATCGTCCAGCGAAACGTTTTGTACGTCCGAATCATTGTGCGTGGAAGCGAAGCGCAGCAGTTTTGCGATGCGTTCCTTGTTGCCCGGGTCTTCCCCGACGCCTTCTTTCAGGACCTGTCCGAACTGGTTCCAGAAAGTGGTGTAGAGTTCTTTCTTTGCCGGATCGTCAGATTGGGCCAGTTCTTCCAGCATGGTCAAAACGCGACGGGTCGAACCCTCGCGGATCATTTTGACGTCCCGGGATTCCTGCAGGATTTCACGGGAAACGTTCAGGGGCAGGTCGTTTGAATCGATCACGCCACGGACGAAACGCAGGTAAACCGGCATCAGCTGTTCCGCGTCATCCATGATGAAAACACGTTTGACGTAGAGCTTGATGCCGCCCCGCTTGTTACGGTCCCACAAGTCGAAAGGCGCTTCTTTCGGGATATAGAGCAGTTGATTGTATTCCGTGCGGCCTTCGACCTTGTTGTGCGTCCAGCTCAAAGGATCGTTAAGGTCGTGAGTGATGTGTTTGTAAAATTCGCGGTACTGTTCGTCGGTAATGTCGGCCTTGTTTCTTGCCCAGAGTGCATTGGCCTGATTGACGGTTTCCAGTTCCGTTCCGGTTTTCATCGTTTTCGATTCATTGTCCCATTCTTCCTTCAGCATCTGGATGGGAAGGGAAACATGGTCGGAATATTTGCGGATGATGGCTTTCAGGCGCCAGTTGGTCAGGAAATCGTCTTCGCCTTCACGCAAGTGAAGTGTGATGTCCGTTCCGCGTTGGGCCCTGTCGATTTTTTCTACCGTAAAGTCGCCTTCACCAGTCGATTCCCATCGGATGCCTTCGCTGGCTGGCAGCCCTGCGCGCCGGGATTCAACGGTAATTTTATCTGCAACGATAAAGCCTGAATAAAAACCGACGCCGAATTGTCCGATCAGAGCGTCGTTTTTCTTCTGGTCGCTCGACAGGCGCGCCAGAAATTCTTTCGTCCCGGATTTGGCGATCGTACCCAAATGGGCAATTGCCTCATCCCGGCTCATCCCGATACCGTTATCGGATATGGTGATGGTTCTGTTTTCCGGAGAAAATGAGATCCGGATTTTCAGATCAGGATCGTGTTCCTGCAGTTCAGGCTTGTCCAATGCTTCGTAACGGAGCCGGTCGATGGCGTCCGATGCGTTGGAAATGAGTTCGCGCAGGAAAATTTCCTTGTTGGAATAAAGAGAGTGGATCATCAATTGCAGAAGCTGTTTCACTTCTGCCTGAAAGCCCATGGTTTGTTTTTCCGATTCAGCCATTTTTACCTCGTATTTACCTCGTGGAAAGCGATATTAAATGAATGAAACCCATATAGGGGTTTATACCGTATATTTCAAGGGGTATCCAGTGCACAGGGCTATATTGCGCATTTTCAATGTCCAACATTTGTCAGGATGTTTTGTATTTGCCATAAGAAAATGCCGCAATCGGCAGGCGAATGTTATTTCCTGAACCCTTTTTTCAGTATCGCTCCGGTATGAGTGGCGCTATAATCGGATAAAACAATTACGATACTATTTACATGAAGTACTCTGACCGAATCCTCAATACCCCTTCCTCGTTTATCCGCGATATCCTGAAAGTGACCGATGCACCGGACGTCATTTCTTTTGCGGGAGGCCTGCCCAATCCGGTTTCTTTTCCGATCGGCGATTTGCAGGAATCGATTGAAGGGGCCATCAAAAAAAACGGAAGCAAACTGTTCCAGTATTCCACGACGGAAGGTTATCTGCCCTTGCGGGAAATGATCGCAGCCAAATATCGCCGGAAGTTCAATCTGGACGTTAATCCTGAGGATGTACTGATCACGAACGGTTCGCAGCAGGCGCTGGAACTGCTCGGCAAGGTCATTCTGAACAAGGGTGATCAGGTATTGATGGAAGAACCGGGTTATCTGGGCGCCATTCAGGCTTTTTCCCTGTGCGAACCTCAATTTTTGTCCGTGACTCTGGAAGAAGACGGCCTCGATCTGGTGAAACTGGAAGAAATGCTGAAAACGAATCCGGTCAAGCTGATTTACTGCGTACCGAATTTCCAGAATCCGACCGGTTTGACGTATTCGCTGGAAAAAAGAAAAGCCATGCGTGACATTGTTTCGAAATATGATGTTGCGTTCATTGAAGACGATCCATACGGCGAATTGCGTTTCCGGGGGGAATCACTGCCCTATATCGGCGCAGGCCATATGGAAAACAGCATTTTGCTGGGAACGTTTTCCAAAACGGTCACGCCGGGTATGCGTCTGGGTTTTCTGATCACGAAAAATACCGAGTTGATGCGCCATCTGGTGACCGCCAAACAGGGCAGTGACCTGCATACGAACATTTTCACGCAGTATGTCATTCATGAATATCTCATGAATAATCCCTATGCAGAGCATGTCAAAAAGATTATCGCCCTGTATGAGGAGCAGGCCACCGCCATGCTGGATGCGATGGAAGCGTATTTCCCGAAAACGGTTTCATGGACGAAGCCTGAAGGGGGGATGTTCATTTGGGTAACGTTGCCGGAGGGATTGTCGGCACTGGATGTTTTCCAGAAAGCGATGGAAAAGAAAGTGGCTTTCGTGCCGGGCGATCCGTTTTATACCCACAAGCGGGGCGTCAATACATTCCGCCTGAATTATACGAATGCAACACCGGACGTGATCCGGGAAGGTATCAAACGGCTGGGCAGTATTTTGTAAAAGAAGTCATTGAAATAAAAAAGCGCAAATGAAAATTTGCGCTTTTTTTTTAACTGACAATCGAATCAGACCGGACTCAGCCAATGGGCATATTTCGGCGCTTTTCCGGCAACGACGTCGAAAAAGAGGGACTGGATTTTTTCGGTGATCGGGCCACGGGAACCGCTCCCGATTCTCCGGTTATCGAGTTCACGTATCGGGGTGATTTCTGCTGCGGTGCCAGAAAAGAAGGCTTCGTCGGCACAATAGACTTCGTCGCGCGTAATGCGTTTCTGAATGACTTCAAAGCCGAGATCGTTGGCCAGAGTGATAACCGTATCGCGAGTGATACCGTCGAGGCAGCTTGCCAGATCCGGAGTATAGAGTTTCCCGTTTTTGACGATGAACACATTTTCACCGGAACCTTCGGAAACAAAGCCTTCCGTGTCGAGTAACAGGGCTTCGTCGTAACCGTCGGCAGTGGCTTCCTGATTGGCGAGGATCGAGTTGATGTAATAACCGGATGCCTTGGCGCGAACCAGCGACACGTTGACGTGGTGACGGTTGTATGAAGAGACCTTGACACGGATGCCCTTGTTGATGCCGTCGTCTCCGAGATAGGCGCCCCAGGGCCATGCGGCGATGGCGGTATGGATGGTGTTCTTTTTCGCGGATACGCCGAGCATTTCGGAGCCGACCCAGATGATCGGGCGGATGTAGCCTGATTCCAGATGGTTGGCTCGAATGACTTCTTTTTGCGCTTCCATCAGTGTGTCCATATCGTAAGGGACGTTCATCTGGAAGATTTTCGCCGAATTCAACAGGCGTTTTGTGTGTTCCGGCAGGCGGAAGATGGCGGTTCCGTTTTGTGTCTTGTATGCGCGCACGCCTTCGAACACCGACATGCCGTAATGTAAAGAGTGAGTCAATACGTGGATGGTGGCGCTTCGCCAGTCAACGAGTTGTCCATCCTGCCAGATTTTTCCATCACGGTCATGCATTGGTGACATGAGAATTTCTCCTGAATTTCAAGTCAAAAATTCAATTCTAATCGAAGAGATGTCTTGTTCAAAAGAATTATGTTTACAAGCTCATATTGTGTGACTTTTTTGCTTATGAGATATGACAATCAGTGGCCCTTAAAATGGCTATACAGGGTTGGTGTACGGTAAAATAAAGAATTCTTTCACTTTCCATGGTCATTACCTATGCAAACTGAACCTTCTTTCAAACGTCTTTCCGATCTGGTGGATAAAGGCGAGCTGCAGGGAAAACGTGTTTTTATCCGTTCAGACCTGAATGTTCCGCGCGACGCTGACGGCAATATTACTGAAGATACCCGTATCCGCGCTTCAATGCCTGCCATCGAAGAGGCATTGAAAGGCGGTGCTGCGGTTATGGTGACGTCGCATCTGGGTCGTCCTAAGGAAGGCGTTTTTTCCGAATCGGAGTCGCTCGCGCCTGTTGCCAAACGCATGTCGGAATTGCTGGGCAAGCCGGTTGAATTGAAACGTGACTGGATCGATGGGGTGGACGTGAAACCGGGGCAGGTCGTTCTGTTGGAAAATGCCCGTTTCAACAAGGGTGAAAAGAAAAACGACGATGATCTCGCCAAAAAGATGGCAGCCTTGTGTGACGTATACGTCAATGACGCTTTCGGAACAGCCCATCGCGCCGAAGCGACGACTTACGGTATTGCCAGATATGCGCCTGTTGCCGTTGCTGGCCCTTTGCTTGCCGCTGAACTGGATGCGCTGGAAAAGGCTCTGAAAAGTCCACTGCGCCCCATGATGGCGATCGTCGGGGGTTCCAAGGTTTCCGGGAAACTCGAAGTGCTGAAAACGCTGGCTGACAAGGTCGACAGTCTGATTGTCGGAGGTGGTATTGCCAATACATTTTTGCTGGCTGCCGGTTATCCGGTCGGGCGTTCGCTGATCGAGGAAGATCTCATCGATGAAGCCAAATCGATCATGGCGAAAATGAAATACCGCAAGGCAACGGTACCATTGCCGGTTGATGTGGTGACGGCCAAGGAATTTGCCGCCAGCGCACCAGCTGTCGTCAAAAAGGTCGCTGATGTCGAGCCGGATGACATGATTCTGGATATCGGCCCTGAAACGGCGAAACTCTATGCCGACCGCATTGCCAAATCCGGAACGATTGTCTGGAATGGTCCGGTTGGTGTTTTTGAATTCGATCAGTTTGCAGGCGGTACGAAGACCGTTGCCGAGGCGATTGCCAATTCACGGGCTTTTTCGATTGCAGGTGGCGGGGACACGCTGGCTGCTATCGCCAAATACAATATTGCCGACAAAATGGGGTATATCTCGACTGGCGGTGGCGCTTTTCTGGAATTCCTGGAAGGGAAAACCTTGCCTGCTGTCGAAATCCTGATGCAGCGCGCACAATAAATATAATCAAGGAGAAAAACGGATGCCTATCGTATCAATGCGTCAATTACTGGATCATGCCGCTGAAAACGGCTATGGTCTGCCTGCGTTCAACGTCAATAACCTTGAACAGGTTCAGGCGATTATGGAAGCGGCTGCCGAAGTCGATTCACCTGTCATCATGCAGGCTTCCGCAGGTGCCCGACGCTATGCCGGTGAAGCTTTTCTGCGCCATCTGATTGAAGCGGCTGTCGAGGCTTATCCTGATATTCCGATTGTGATGCATCAGGATCATGGCCAGTCGCCTGCCGTTTGCATGTCGGCCATCCGTTCGGGTTTCAGTTCGGTCATGATGGACGGTTCCCTGTTGCCGGACGGCAAAACGGCGGCGGATTATGATTACAATGTTGAAGTGACGAAAGAAGTCGTCAAGTTTTCCCATGCCGTCGGTGTGACCGTTGAGGCGGAACTGGGGGTTCTGGGTTCGCTGGAAACCATGAAGGCTGACAAGGAAGACGGTATCGGCGCTGAAGGCACGATGACACGGGAACAGCTGTTGACCAATCCGGATCAGGCCGTCGATTTCGTTGCCCAGACCCAGTGCGATGCACTGGCGATTGCGATTGGTACGTCACATGGCGCATACAAATTCACCCGCAAGCCGACAGGCGACATTCTGGCGATCGATCGCCTGAAAGAGATTCATGCCCGTTTGCCGAATACGCATCTGGTCATGCACGGTTCGTCTTCCGTACCTCAGGAATTGCTGGCATTGATTCGTGAATACGGTGGCGACATTCGTGAAACCTATGGCGTTCCGGTTGAAGAGTTGCAGGAAAGTATCAAATTCGGGGTCCGCAAAATCAATATCGATACCGATATCCGTCTGGCCATGACAGCCGCGATCCGCCGTTATCTGATGCAGAATCCATCGCATTTCGACCCGCGTGAATATCTGAAGGCCGCAAAGGAAGAAGCGAAGAAAATGTGTATTTCACGCTACGTCGCTTTCGGTTCGGCTGGACAGGCATCGAAGATCAAGCCGATTCCTCTGGAAAAGATGGCGGAAAAATATAAAAAAGGCGAACTCGCCCAAATCGTGAAATAATATCGTTTTTCCAGAAAAAGTAGCACAATACGCAGGTGCGTTCGATGTCGGACGCACCTGCCTTGTTTTCAGCGCAAGTTTTTGATTGATTGAGTATAAAAATGGTAGATACAAATAAAGAAGACGAAAAATTGGTCGGTATCGTCATGGGTTCCACTTCCGATTGGGACATCATGAAAGAAGCGGCAAAAATGTGTAAGGACTTTGGCGTTTCTTTCGAAGCACGTGCCTTGTCGGCTCACCGCACTCCGGAAGAACTGGCCGAATGGATGACCAGCATGGAAAAACGCGGTTGCCGTGCATTTATTGCCGGTGCAGGCGGTGCAGCCCATCTGGCCGGTGTTGTCGCTTCCCATACCATTCTGCCGATTTTCGGCGTACCTATCCCGTCCAAATACATGAAGGGACTCGATTCCCTGCTGGCAACGGTCCAGATGCCAAAGGGCATTCCCGTTTCCACTCTGGCGATCGGGGAAGGTGGCGCTGCCAATGCCGCGCTGGCTGTTATTTCCGTTCTGGCCTTAAATGACGACAGCCTGAAAGACAAACTGAAGGCTTTCCGTGTCAAACAGTCGGAAAAAGTCCGTCAGGCCACTCTGCCTGAACTCGACTGAGAAAGAGGTGCAATATGCCAGGATTAATGAAAACGCAAATCAAATCCCTGCCTTTTCTGCATCGCGGAAAAGTCAGGGATATTTACGCTGTCGGTGACGATAAACTCCTTGTTGTCCAGACCGATCGTCTGTCCGCTTTCGACGTCATTATGGAAGATCCGATTCCGAACAAGGGCCGTATTCTGACAGCGATGTCGAATTTCTGGTTCAAAAAATTCGGTCATCTGATGCCCAATCACATGACGGATATCGATCCTGAATCGCTTGTCGCTCCTCATGAGCGCGATCAGGTCAGAGGACGCGCAATTGTCGTCAAAAAATACAAGGCTATTCCGATAGAAGCGATCGTTCGCGGCTATATCATCGGTACTGGCTGGAAAGATTACCAGCAGACCGGAGCCATTTGCGGCATTAAATTGCCGGCTGGACTGAAAGAAGCCCAGAAATTGCCGGAAGTGATCTTCACTCCTTCGACCAAAGCTGATGTCGGTGAACATGACCAGAATATCTCATTTGAAAAAATGAAGGAAATCGTCGGTGCCGAAGTCGCTGAAAAAGTCCGGGAAATGGCCATTACCCTGTACAGGGAAGCGGCTGAATTTGCGGCGACGAAAGGCATTCTGATCGCCGATACCAAATTCGAGTTCGGTATGGACGATGACGGAAAAATTTATCTGATCGATGAAATCCTGACGCCCGATTCTTCCCGTTTCTGGCCTCTCTCCAGTTATGAAGTCGGCATGTCACCCCCGTCGTTCGACAAACAGTACGTTCGTGACTGGCTGTCCGCCCAACCGTGGGATAAAACAGCGCCTGCTCCACGTCTGCCGCTTGAAGTCGCAGAAAAAACGACTGAAAAATACAATGAGGCATTGCGTCTTTTGACGGCTTGATATGGCTAATGATGTTTCTGACGATGTAAGGGCAGCTGCCCGGATGCTTGAATCCGGGCAGCTGGTCGCTTTTCCTACCGAAACGGTGTACGGTCTGGGAGCCGATGCCGAAAATGCTGTGGCGACAGCCGCGATTTTCGCGCTTAAAAACAGACCGGCCAATCATCCACTGATCGTTCATGTCGCCCCTGACGCCGATATCGGATACTGGTCTTCTTATATACCGGATGAGGCGAAAAAGCTGATAGATGCTTTCTGGCCCGGTCCGTTGACCCTGATCCTGAAAAAGGCTGCACATATCCCTGCTGCTGTCGCAGGCGGTCAGGATTCCATCGGTTTGCGTTGTCCTTCCCATCCGGTTGCACAGGCTCTTTTGAGAGCTTTCAAGGGTGGAAAGGGCGGGATTGCCGGCCCTTCGGCCAACCGTTTCGGGCACGTCAGTCCAACCAGGGCAGAGCATGTCAGGGAAGAATTCGGTGACGACCCCCGTTTGGCAGCCATTCTGGAAGGTGGCCAAAGTGAGGTTGGAATCGAATCGACGATTCTGGATTTATCACGCATTGAAACTGCTGGCCCTGTACTGCTTCGTCCCGGAAAAATCCATTCCCTGCAGATCGCTGAAGTCATCGGGAGAATGCCGGAAATGCCTGATGCCGCCGCGCCGCGGGCTTCCGGTACGCTGGCTTCCCATTATGCACCCTTGACACCGGTGGTTATCGTACCCGAAAAGGACCTTACTTCCGTTCTGAAGCAGCTTGAAAAGAAAAACATTCGGGTCGCATTGCTGCATTATTCGTCACTGTCTTCCGACAGAAAACAGCCGCTGGTCAAACAGACAGGCCTGTTTTGTTCGCCCGACGTGTATTCCCATCAGTTGTATGCTTCTTTACGCGAACTGGATCGCCATCGGGCCGATGTCATTCTGGTCGAGGCAACTCCGGATACGGAGGCATGGAAGGGGGTTAACGACAGACTGCGCCGTGCGGCATATAACGGACAGGGCATTCTTGAAAAATGGCTTCTTCCCTGAGCCATTCGCAATGCAAGGGACTAAAAAAACTTCACCGGTAATATAACCGGTGAAGTTTTTTTTATCAGATTCTTGGACTGATATAGGTTTTCGCTTTTTTAGGCACCTGTTCTTTTTTGACCTTGTAAACCAGAACCGGAATCTGGCTTGCTGCAAGGACCTTGGAAGCTACGCCGCCCATGAAAAAGTTTTCCCAACCGGTATAACCTCTTGAAGCCATGTAAATCAGATCGCATCCATTCTTCTCGGCTGCGTAAACGATATAACCGGCAGTCGTGTTGGAAATAAAGGTTTCAGACGTAAACTTGACGTTACCGGCTTCGGCTGATTCACGAAGTGGCTGCATGAATTGTTCGGCAGCATGGTTTACGGCTTCTTCATATTCTTTTGCGGTCGGCCAGGATTGAGGCTTGCCGTCGGAAAATTCAAATTCCGAGTTCTGGTTTTCTTTCGCCACATAAACACAAACCACTTCGGCGCCGATTTTCTTCGCCAGTTCAATCCCTTCCATTGCTGCCTGGGTGGCAAGAGGTGATCCGTCAGTTGGGACTAGTATTTTTTTGAACATAATTATTTCCCTTTGAAAAAACTGCGTTAATGGAACAGGATTGTAATAACAGCATTTCAATATCAAAAAATGAACGGTTTAATCATTTTTTGCCTTATTAAAATCCACCGACTACATTTTTATTCTTATGCATTTTTATAAGGCCGTCAATATTCCTTTTGTCTATTTTGAATATGGATCATTATGAAATTTGTCTATATCAAAACGTATTGTTGAAAACGGTTTACTATTCCTGAAAAGATTCATTCTTTAAAACACATATTTATTTGGGGAAATGTATGGCACTCGAAAAAGCGACGTTGGGAGGTGGGTGCTTCTGGTGTCTGGAAGCGATATTCCAGCAGATGAAGGGCGTGACCGATGTAGCTTCCGGATATGCCGGAGGTGAAGTGGATAATCCGACTTATAATCAGGTTTGCAAGGGCTTGACCGGTCATGCCGAAGTGGTTCAGGTCACCTTTGATTCCGATATCATCAGTTACCGGGATTTGCTCACGATTTTCTTTACCATTCACGATCCGACGACGTTGAACCAGCAGGGAAACGATGTCGGGCCACAATACCGGTCTGTTGTTTTTTATCACAACCCGGAACAGAAAAAGATTGCAGAAGAAGTGATCGTGAAGATGGGAGGCATCTGGTCGTCACCTATCGTGACCGAGCTGCTTCCGTTTTCAGGGTTCTTCCCTGCCGAGGACTACCACAAGGATTTCTACAAACAGAATCCGGAACAGGGTTATTGCATTTACGTCATTGAGCCTAAAGTGGCCATGTTCAGGAAATACTTTGCCAATCGCCTGAAAGACCAGTAGGCCAGCCGATATGAAATTGCCCGGTTTGAAACCGGGCAATTCGTAATGACAAGACAGGTCAAACCTGATCAGTCTTTCTTTTCGTACATATAGTTCCGTGACATCGGCAAAAGCGGGGATGTACGTCCGGACTTGATACAGACGACCTGGAAAATGGCGATACGGTCGAGCGCGAATGCATAAGCGCATCCGGCCAGATAGACACGCCAGATCCGGTAGCGTTTTTCATCGGTCAGCTGTTTGATGGCCGGTGTCTTTTCCTCGAAGTTTTCAGCCCAGATGGCACAGGTCTTCGCGTAATGATGGCGAAGGTTTTCGATATCCATCGGTTCCAGTCCGGCTTCCTGCATGTCTTTCAACACGAGGCCGATGTGAGGCAATTCGCCGTGCGGGAAGACATATTTCTCAATGAATTCGCCGCCGCCGAAAGGTGTTTCGCCACTCTCGGGATCGCAACTCGTGATACCGTGGTTCATGCAGATGCCATCGTCGTCGAGCAGATTGTGAATGATTTTGAAGTAATCGACCAGATGTTTCAGACCGACATGTTCGAACATGCCGACACTGGTGATACGGTCGAATTTGCCCGTGACGTCGCGATAATCCTGAATGCGGATATCGATCTTGTCTTCCAGTCCTTTTTCTTTCACGCGCTGGCGTGCCATTTCATACTGATTTTTGGAAAGCGTGATGCCGACGACGTTGGCGCCGAATTTTTCCGCTGCGCGGATGGCAAGCGCTCCCCAGCCACAACCTATGTCCAGCAGCCTGTCACCGGGACGCACGTTAATCTTGGTCAGGATGTGGTCGATTTTCTTGATTTGTGCGGTGGCAAGGTCTTCGTCACCGTTTTCGAAGTATCCGCAGGAATAAACCATGTTCGGATCAAGCCATTCCTGATAGAACTCGTTGGAAACATCATAGTGATAACCGATCGATTCGGCGTCGATCTGTCGAGTGTGGCGTCCACCGAAATAATGGCGGAACCTGGCCGCTGTCGTCGAGGATGGAGAGTCGAAGATATTGGCGAGCGAATTGCCAATGGCGATCATGTCGTTCAATTCGCCCTGGACTTCGAGTTTGCCTTCGACATATGCCGTACCCAGATTGTCCAGCGTCGGTTTCAACAGATAACTTAATGAGGCAAGTTCAGGTATGCGCAAAACAACCTTCGGTTCTTCATTCGGATTCAGGTCATACTTTTGACCGGTCCATAATTCAAGCCTTAAAGGCAAAGCGCTTGTTTTACGGATATCGTTTACCCAGTTTTCCAGTTTTTTTTCCCAGAACACAGCTATCCCTCCCAATGATTTTTTGATCTGAACGTCTTGTAGAGCCCAGTCGTCAGTATTGTTATTTATATCTGTATTTTTCTGTCACCATTGAAATTCTAAATCAGATTTTTTTTCTCCGTAAGGAGGCTGATCCATAATGTTGGAATTTGGGATGGATTCATCTTTTATATGAAATCGGTTTCATATGATGTTCATTCATCATTCCAATCAGAACTTAATGGGCCATTTATTTTATTTATTAAATAAACTCTTGAAAAATAATGCCTTAGCAGATAAAAAAATGGATTATCGGATTTTATTTTTATAATAAGGCTGTTAAAAAGACATTCCAATAAACGATGTTATAAAATAACTGACTTGTGCCGGGTTCTCTGGAAAATAATAGTACAGTCTGCTCGCGCCATTTTTGACATAAAGCGATATGGTCCGAAAAACCCATCCGTTTGTCGCAATTTGACAAAGTGATGGGTGAATTTGATTTTCAGTTTCAGGATGAATGATTTTACGAAATCCGTGCGGTTTGCCGGAACACAGCGTTTATTCGGGGAAGACGGCCTGGCAAGGCTTGGCAACGCCCGTGTTGCCATTATCGGTATCGGTGGTGTCGGTTCATGGGCAGTTGAAACGCTGGCGCGAACCGGTATCGGTAATCTGACTCTGATTGATGGTGACGTGGTTGTCGAATCCAATATCAACCGGCAGATTCAGGCGACCGACAGTACTTTGGGGAAACCGAAAGTCCTTGCTCTTGCTGAACGTATCGCGCTGATCAATCCCGATTGTTTCGTTGAGCCGTTACAGGATTTTGTGAGGCCTGAAAATCTCGACGCGCTTGTCGGCAACAGAAATTTCGATTTTGTCATCGACGCAATTGACAGTGTCAGGGATAAAACGGCTTTGATCGCGTACTGTAAGGAAAAGGCCATTCCACTGGTCACGGTTGGAAGCGCGGGCGGCCAGATGGACCCCACGCGAATCGATATTTGCGACTTGTCCCGGACCCAGCAGGAGCCTTTGCTGGCGAAAGTACGCAAACGCCTGCGTTCACAGTACGGTTTTACCCGCAATCCGAAAAACAAATTCGGTATCGATGCCGTCTATTCGCTTGAGCCGGTCAAATATCCCGGGAATGCCGAACCCGGGCCGAAAGAGAATGTACCGGGTCTGAATCCGGCGGGATTTGGAACGACAATGGCGGTAACGGCCGGTTTCGGACTGGCGGCGGCATCCTATGTGTTACGGCGGATTGCATTAGCTGAATGATCGATTCCATTTGAATTGAATCCTTTTCGTTCATGCAGGATCCGATATTCCGGGTGATTGCCTTTTTCACTGCTTGAAATGGATTGCATCAACACAAGCCGGCTGACTTGCCAGCTTATCGGTGTTTCCATCTTTATCTCCGCTTTTGAAGAACGACGAGCCAGTGTTATATGAGGCCGGAAATTCTCATTTTTATCTTTCAGATAAGCCGGTATCAGAAACTGTCGGGTATCTTCAAACATTCTGGCAAGTTGTGCGGGTGTTTGTTCCGGTCCAATCCAGCTAAGGCCGATTTTCGGAAAGTATCCGATTTTGTCCAGTTTCATTTCAAATGGTTCAAATGAAATCCGGTCAAGGAATCGGTTCAGGGCAGGCAGATTCCTTTTCGGTTGATTGCCCAGAAAAAACAGGGTCATGTGCAGATTTTCCGGAGGCGTTTTTTTACCGGATACATGAATCTGGCATTCCTGAAGTCTTGCGTTCGTCACGTCGTCCGGAATCAGGGCATAAAAAAGACGCAAGAAATCCGGTTGCTTATGCAGAGATTGAGACGATATCTTGTTTGTTTTTGGATTTTGCATGGCATTGTCCAGTGCCAGAGTTTATGCAGGTCGACTTTCCTGCCGGGTTGAATTGCCAGACATGTGAAATCTTATTTTACTGCTGTGTCCTGTTTTTGCAGGCTCGCCTGAAATTGTACTTCAGCTTTCTTTTCCGTTTTTCTCATGATGATGATCATTCCGACAGAAAGAATGACAAGGCTGACGCAATTGCTGAACCAGAAACCGGAAGAACCGGTGATTCTGGGGGGAATATAGTCCGGGAAGAAGTTGAAGGCAAACATGTATCCGCAACCGAGGCCGATACACCAGAGTGTCATGACGTATAACAGGGTCGGGGCGAGCACGACCTTGTACGCACGAAGGACATAAGATGCCGTTACCTGTATGGCATCGAAAAAAAGCAGGCTGCACAGGAACAGAAAAAGAGGAGCCGCATTGGCGGCAACGGTTTCGTTTGATGTGTAAAGGCTGATGATCCAGTCTTTTCCCAGCCAGACGGCACAGGCGACGATAATGGCAAGTATGGCAGACAGCCTGATGCCTGCAAACGATATTTTTCGGGCTATCTCCAGTCGTCGCCCTCCGATGGACTGGGCGACCAGCGTGCTGGTGGCGCTGGCAAGGGACAACGGCAACATGTAAAGGACACCGGAGAAATTGGCGACGATCTGGTGGCCTGCAACGGCATTGACGCCGATCCTGGCAATGAACAGCGCCATGAAAGTAAACGAAGTCACTTCAATGAAATAATTCAGCCCCACAGGGATACCCAGACTTAGTAATTCTTTCAGTGATTTCCAGTTCGGCCAGGCAAAGCCGGTGCCGAACAGATGGAGTATCCGGTAAAACGGGTTGTATCGGAGAATGAGCCAGCCGATCAATAATTCCAGCCAGACAATGATGAATGTGGCGATCGCACATCCCGGCCCCCCGAATGCGGGAATTCCCCATCCTCCGAAGATGAAGAGTGTATTTAAGGGGATTTTCAACAAAAGGCCGGTTACCTGAATGGCCATGACCATTTTTGGTCGCGCCATCGCATTATTCAAGGTGTTGTAAACCAGAAAATTAAGCGAGGCCGGTAATGAAAACGCCAGTATGCGAAGGTACAGCGTCGCTTTTTCGGTCATTTCCGGAGAAGCTTTGGCGATGGAAAAGAGCGGTTGCGGAAAACTGAGCAACAGGGAACCGATGATGGAAAGGAATATGGCGAGCCATACTCCCTGTTTGGCTTCTTTTCCCATTTCGGGAAATTTTCCGGCGCCAAACAGTTGCCCGAATGTCGGCGCGAGCGATTGCATGACGCCGTTCAAGGCAACGTATACACTGATATATACGGATGCTGCGACGGCAAGCGCGCCCAGATCGGTTACCGAATATCTCGAAACCATTGCCGTATCGACGACAGGATTGGCGATGGCAGCCAGCTGGCCGATCCAGATGGGGACGGCCAGCCCGATGATGCTTGAGGTGGGTCTGGATGAAGCGGGTCCTGTTTTCACGGAACGGACTGATAAAGACGGAATCGTTCGCCACGGTCGCTCGGACGGTGGCCTTCCCAGATCAGCTTCATGCCATTATGGGTTTTCGGAGAGGCCGGCCGATTGTATTTGGGAACCCGATCACCGAGGAGCAGGTAATCGCATTTTTCAGCTTCAAAGCCTTCAAAACGGACATTTCCGAAGTAGGCGAAAACGGCGCGTTGGGAGCCGGAGACATTTGTCCTGATACAGCTGTTCCTGTCAGTGACTTTTGCCGCCATTTCGGTAGCGATTCCGGCATAACTTTTATTGTAGTTGATCCATGGCATCCATAATGTTGCGAGCAGTACCCAGCACAGGATGACGCCGCCGGTAGACAGCACGACGGCACGCCACAAAACGGAAGGCTGGCGGGAAAGCCGCCAGTAAACCAGTGCGAACCAGCCAATCGTCACACACAGGGCAACCAGTGTCGCGACCATATTGACTTCAGGTGTGAATCCGGGTGCCAGCTTGGCTGCGTTTTTGGCAATTCCTGCCGGCCAGCCTGTGTTTGCGGCTGTCCATGCTACCCAGATGAACAGGGCACAGATGGTCAGTGTCATGACCGAGAACCAGTCGATGGCGTTGATGGCGCCCCGTTTCATGGTCGGCAAACCCATCGCAGCCAGTATGGCCAGCGGAGGCAGCATGGAAAGCAGGACGGTTTCTTCTTTGCCCGGATTGAAGATGGCGAGAACGAAAAAGGTAATCGTGAACAAAAGAGGCAAGAGGACGTGAGCCGAACGCCATTCGCGACGCCATGCGTAAATGGCCCAGAGGGCATATGGCCATGCGGGCCAGAAAAACCAGATTCCGTTTTTGAAGAAGTATTTGATGGAATCGAAGCTGGGGATGCCGAACTGGCTGGCGTTCCAGACGAGCCATGCGTTAAATGGGGAACTGTTATATGGCCGGGCTGTTTGTTCGGCCAGCCACCAGATGATGACGATTGCAATCGAAACGGTGAAAGCGATCACCAGATTGATGATGTGTTTTTGTCTTGGTGGCTTGCAAAAGAAGATGCCGACGAAAAAGCAGAAAAAGAGTCCGAAAGGGGTAACCAGCCCATTGGTCAGTGCCAGTGCACCCAGTGCCAGTCCCAAAAGACAGGCGTTTTTTATGGAAGGGACATCAAGGTATCTTGCGCAGCGATACAGGTTGTATGCAATCAGGGCGACGAACAATGCCTCGACACTGGTTTCGTGGCTGTGCATCAAAAGGCCAAGACATCCCAGATAAATCAGCAGTGCGCCGTCTGCCAGCATTCGGCCGTATGCGTTCGCTTCAGGTTGTCCGCCAAATGCCAGTCTCATCGGCTGGGCCGAATTGCGCCTGCCCAGTATAAAGGTGGTATGCCAGACGGAATAGGCACCGATCAAAAAGAAACAGAACGGGGCGAGACGGGCGGCCAGAGGCGCTCCCAGAATGCCGCCGAACAGTTTGATGCAGATGGCGCCGAGCCAGAAGGTCAGCGGGCCTGAACCGGCTACAGGCAATCCGGAGATATTGGGCCATAGCCAGTCCTGCCATCCGTGTTGTGCCATGGTCCACATGACACCGAAGTCGGCTGCGTCAGCGTTCTTCCATGGGTCACGCCCGATCAGTCCGGGCAGGATATACAGCAGGCACAGCAACAGGATGCCCCAGCGCGGCAAAGCCAGTGTCGCCGACGCTGACAGGCGTACCGGTTTGGGTGAGGGGATCAGGCTGGGCTGCGTATCGGACATGTGTTTTGTTCTGGTTCTGATTCAGCCAACGGGCTTCTTGGAAAAAAAAAGCAGCCGAAGCTGCTTTTTTCGCTCGGAAAAAATTAGCGGGCAACTTTGGAACCGACGTTGCCGAATTTCTGGCGGAATTTTTCAACGCGACCAGCGGTATCGACGATTTTGTATTTACCGGTGTAGAACGGATGAGATTCAGCTGAAACTTCAACTTTTACGAGTGGGTATTCTTTACCTTCGAACATGATGGTTTCACGCGTTGCAATGGTGGAACGGGTGATGAATTTGAAGTCGCAGGAAACGTCCTGGAACACGACTTCACGGTAATCCGGGTGAATGCCTTCTTTCATTTATTGCCTCTAATATATTGGTAGCCAATCGGCACTTCATTGGTCATGCCTGCTTCGTGACCTGATTGCCAACCACTTGCCTGGTTAAGTCAAATTGGTTTAAAAAAGTCTGCTGAGCCAGCTGAAACTTTTAAACACGCTATTTTGACATAAAATGATTTTATGCGCCAGTTTTGCCGGACTTTTCAATGGCATATGTGCCGATAATGACGTTGCATATAAACGTCAGAAAGAACTATTGATGATAAATGGCTTGCCCGGCCTCATCAATCTGCTGTCTCAGTCGGTTTCGTTCATCCGGAGTCATTCTTTTGCCTTTGTGAAAGCGAGGGGCATCATCGTCCATGCCATGTGTTTTATTCATGTCATGTCCGTAGGCTTCCCGTGTATGCTGGCGTCGGAGGGAACGTTGCAGGTTTCTGTCCGTATGATTTCGGGTTTGTGCCTTTTTATGCTCGATTCTGCAGGCATTCGAGGTGTTTGACCGGTCGCAAACAGGAGCGGCAAATGCCTGATTCAAGCCGAAAAGGAGCAAAATTCCCAAAAGAAATGATGAAATGGTTTTCATGTCTTTTACCGTCATATAATTGTGCAATTCAAAGTTACCGATCGCAATTTTTGACAAGTGTATTCTGTATGGATCGATTCAGTAACGAAAAAACAGTAAAGTTTGTAACTTAATGTAAGGCCATTTAGCTTGTTTTTCTTTTTGGTCTAGTCTGAACATACCGAGAATTTTCTAGTGGACGTATCGAATATGAGTACAGAAGATAAATTGGAAAAACAGGAACGTCAGACAAAAATCCTGGTGGTGGATGACGATGTGCGTCTGAGAGATTTGCTCCGCCGTTATCTGGCTGAAAACGGTTTTGCCGTGACGACGGCTGAAAATGCACAGACCATGAACCGTTTCTGGGTGCGTGAACGTTTTGACCTTTTGGTGCTGGATTTGATGCTTCCCGGCGAAGATGGCCTCTCGATTTGCAGGCGTTTGCGCGGAGGCGGTGACCAGACGCCGATTATCATGCTGACGGCAAAGGGCGAGGATACGGACCGCATTGTCGGGCTTGAAATGGGGGCTGACGATTATCTTCCTAAGCCGTTCAATCCCCGTGAACTGCTCGCTCGCATCAGCGCTGTCTTGCGAAGGAAACGTCCGGATGAAGTCCCCGGATCACCTTCTGAAATGCAGCAGATTTTCAATTTTGGCGAGTTCGAACTGGATCTCGGGAATCGCACGCTCAGGAAAAACGGGGAAAGCGTATCGTTGACGACAGGTGAATTCGCTGTGTTGAAGGCTTTTGCGCGCCATGCGCGCCAGCCTTTGTCCCGTGACAAGTTGATGGGACTTGCAAAAGGCCGTGAATACGAGGTATTCGACCGCAGTCTGGATGTGCAGATTTCACGATTGCGCAAGCTCATTGAACCGGACCCTTCACATCCACTGTATATCCAGACGGTATGGGGGCTTGGTTACGTTTTCATCCCGGACGGTGCTTCTCAATAATCTTCTATGCCATGACCGATTTTTCACAGACGCAAGCCTCTTCTGTTTTGCCGGTGTCGCCGACACCCTGGTGGAAAAGCGGTCTTTTCTGGCGTACTTTCTTTCTGGTCGGTATCCTGCTGATGGTCAGCATGGGAGCTTGGATTGCCAGTTTTCGCATCGAGCAGCGGGGTCCAAGGGCGAGACAGGTTGCAGACCAGATCGTTTCTCTTGTGACGATTACCCGGGCGGCACTGGCGCATTCAGCGCCTGAACTGAGGCGGGAACTCCTGTTCGATTTGGCCAGCAATGAAGGCATCCGGATTTATCCGCTGGAACCGACTGACAAAATCGATCCGGTTACTGATGGAGACGATTTGATGCAGAGCATGCTTCCCGTCGTTCAGCAAAAGATGGGGGAAGATACGATCATTTCGCCGAAGGTCAACGATATGCCCGGTTTCTGGATCAGTTTCCAGCTGGAAGAGGACGATGTTTACTGGCTTCGGCTGGATAACGGCCGGTTGAAGGGGATATCCGGCTTGAGGTGGCTAGGGTGGGGTGGTGTTGTCCTGCTTTTGTCCCTGATAGGGGCAGGCCTGATTTCGCGTCTTTTGAATGAACCGCTTGCGCGACTGGCTTACGCGGCCAGATTGATGGCTAATGGAAAATCCCCCGAACCCCTACCTGAAAAAGGGGTTTCCGAGATCAGGGAAGCCAATCACAGTTTCAACCAGATGGTCAAGGATCTTGAACGGGTCGACTCGGACAGGACGGAAATCCTGGCCGGAATTTCGCACGATTTGAGGACTCCTCTTTCCCGTATGCGGCTCGAGCTTGAACTCTCTTCCCTGTCTGAAGAAAGCAAGGATGGCATGCAGTCTGACATTACGCAAATGGATGCGATAGTAGGACAATTTCTGGATTATGCACGCCTGAACAATCCGGTCAGTACGGAAATCCTCGACCTCGGTTCGCTGATGCATGTGCTGGTGGAAGACGCACAGCGTCATCCTGACATGGACATAGACGCGAATATTGAAGAAGGGCTCCAGATCGCTGCCAGCGAGATCGACATTCGCCGCCTGTTCAATAACATTCTGACCAATATCGATCGTTATGGCCGTTCGGAAGACGGCACTGCCAGAGTGGATGTGGTATGCAGGCGACAGGGTGATGGCGTGTTGATTGAAATCGCCGATCACGGTCAGGGTGTGCCTGAAGACAGTTTCGAGAGGATGTTGCGTCCCTTTACCCGAATGGATGATGCAAGAGGTCAGGCAAACGGTTCCGGTCTGGGGCTCGCTATCGTTTTGCGGATCGCCAAACGTTATCGTGGCCGTGTTTCACTCGACAACAGAAAAGAGGGGGGACTGATCGTTTCCGTTCTGTTTCCTTCCGCCCCTTCCAAAAAATAAAATTCCGGCATAAAGACACGCGGCAAAGCCTTTTTAATGGCCGCACTGTTGCTGTTTTGATGGCAAGGGTATAATAATCAATTCCCGGTTTTTGCCCGAATTTTTCCATTTTTGACTAGACCTTATGCTTATTCTCGCTGGCTCCAATGCCTTGTCCGCCTTTCGCGCCCAAAGACTTTTGTCCGCCCTGCAGGCGATTGATCCTGCCATTACGGGTGTAACGGCGCGCTACCTGCATTTTGTCGATGGCCCCGATACCATTTCGAAAGAAGAGCTTGACCGCCTGAATGCCTTGCTGACTTATGGCGATCCATTTACGGGCAGTGAAAAAGGTGACGAATATGTGGTTGTCCCGCGCATCGGAACGATTTCTCCCTGGGCTTCCAAGGCGACGGATATTGTCCACAATTGTGGAATGAACGATATCAAACGGGTGGAACGCGGCACTTCATATCGTATCCAGCGCCCCAAAAAGGGAGCACCCCTTTCGGAAGACGTTCGTCTGCAGTTGATGGACAAACTGCATGACCGCATGACAGAAATGGTTCTCGAAAAACGCAAGGATGCCAAGGCCCTGTTTCAGGAACTCGAAGCGAAACCACTTGAATATGTCGATGTCGTTTCCGGTGGAAAAGACGCACTGGTCAAGGCCAATGGCGAGTTGGGTCTTGCCTTGTCTGACGATGAAATCGATTACCTTTTCGACGCTTTTTCCAGGGCAGGCCGCAATCCGACAGACGTTGAACTGATGATGTTCGCACAGGCAAACAGCGAACACTGCCGTCACAAGATTTTCAATGCCGACTGGACGATCGATGGCAAGGACCAGTCCAGTTCGCTTTTTGCGATGATCCGCAATACGCATGAAAAACACCCTGAAGGCACGATTGTCGCCTACAGTGATAATTCCTCGATTATCGAGGGCAAAAAGGTCATGCGCTTTTATCCACAGAGCGGACAAAACGATTATATCTATCGTCCGAATGAAGAATTGGCTCATATTCTGATGAAGGTGGAAACGCATAATCATCCGACGGCGATTTCTCCATTCCCGGGCGCGGCTACCGGTTCCGGCGGTGAAATCCGTGATGAAGGCGCCACGGGTCGCGGTGCGAAACCGAAAGCCGGTTTGACCGGTTTTACCGTTTCCAATCTTCAATTGCCTGAAGCACAGCGTAGCTGGGAAAACACGGCTGACGCCACCAAAGATGAAAAAACGGATGATCAGGCCGTTTATGGCAAGCCTGACCGGATCGCCTCTCCATTGCAGATCATGATCGATGGCCCTATCGGCGGTGCGGCGTTCAATAATGAATTCGGCCGGCCGAATCTGACGGGGTATTTCCGGACTTACGAACAAAATGTGGACAATCAGGTGTTCGGTTATCACAAGCCGATCATGCTGGCAGGTGGTATCGGTTCCATTTCGGACTTGCATACCAGAAAGAATGAATTGCCGGTTGGCACCTTGCTGATCCAGCTGGGTGGCCCCGGTATGCGTATCGGCATGGGAGGAGGTGCCGCTTCGTCAATGGCGACAGGTGCCAATACGGCCGATCTGGATTTCGATTCGGTACAACGCGGCAATCCTGAAATGCAGCGTCGTGCGCAGGAAGTGATCAACGCCTGTTGGGCGATGAAAGACAAGAATCCGATCCTGTCGATTCATGATGTGGGCGCAGGTGGCTTGTCGAATGCCTTCCCGGAAATCACGAATGACGCCAATCGCGGTGCGGTATTCGATTTGCGCAATGTCCCGCTGGAAGAGAGCGGTTTGTCGCCACGTGAAATCTGGAGCAATGAGTCGCAGGAACGCTATGTTCTGGCGGTCGGACAGGAAAGCATTCAACTCTTCGACGATTTGTGCGGCCGTGAACGCTGTCCGTACTCCATCGTCGGGGTGGCAACGGAAGAAAGACAGCTGAAAGTCGTCGATCCCGAATATAAGAACGAACCGGTCGATATGCCGATGGATGTGTTGCTCGGCAAACCGCCGAAAATGCATCGTGACGTAACTCACGTTGCCCACGATTATCCAGCCATCAAGCTCGACCATCTCGATATCGACAAGGTCGCCAAAGACGTGATGCTCCTGCCAACGGTGGGCGACAAATCGTTTCTGATCACGATCGGCGACCGTTCGGTTGGTGGCATGACGAGCCGTGACCAGATGGTCGGACCCTGGCAGGTGCCGGTTGCAGACTGTGCTGTGACGCTGATGAGTTTTGAAGGCTACGCAGGCGAAGCGATGGCGATGGGCGAAAGGACACCTCTGGCCGTTATCGACGCTCCGGCTTCGGGTCGTATGGCAATCGGTGAGGCGCTGACCAATATCGCGTCCGCTCCAATCAGGGACATATCGGATATCAAGCTGTCGGCCAACTGGATGGCAGCGTGTGGACAACCCGGTCAGGATGCAGCCCTGTTCGATACCGTCAAGGCAGTCGGCATGGATTTGTGCCCGGAACTGGGAATCAGCATTCCTGTCGGCAAGGATTCGCTCTCGATGAGAACGACATGGAAAGACGGGGAACAGGATAAAGATGTGATGTCGCCTGTTTCACTGATCGTGTCCGCCTTTGCGCCGGTGCCGGACGTGCGTGGCGCATTGACGCCTCTGCTGAATACGGATGTCGGTGAAACAGTCCTGCTCCTGATCGATCTCGGACGCGGCAAGAACCGTATGGGCGCTTCCGCTCTGGCTCAGGTCACGCAACAGATCGGGTCAATCGTGCCGGATGTCGACAGTGCCGACGATTTGAAGGCGTTCTTTGCCGTTATCCAGAAACAGAACAGGGAAGACAGGATTCTGGCTTACCACGACCGTTCGGATGGCGGTCTTTTTGCCACATTATGCGAAATGGCATTCGCCAGTCGCTGTGGACTGTCGATCGATCTGGATTCGGTTGTCGATGCTGCTGTCGATAAAGGCACTGACAAGGAAAATGTTCTGTCGGCACTGTTCAATGAGGAATTGGGTGCGGTCATCCAGATCCGTGTTGCCGATCTCAGAAAAATAAAGATGGCGCTGAAAAGGGCGGGACTCGACAAGGCAACGCACGTTCTGGGTACCGTCACTGAAGGTGAAACACTGCAATTCAATTTGCGCGGTATGCCGGTTTGTACGCATTCCCGCGTCAACCTGCACCGTTTGTGGAGTGAAACAAGCTGGCGAATCGCCCGTTTGCGCGACAATCCGGAATGTGCCGATATGGAATACGACCGTATTCTGGACGTAAGCGATACGGGAATGGCTCCTCTGGTGACTTTCGATATGGAAGAGGATATCGCCGCCCCGTTTATCGGCAAGGGCGCACGTCCACAGGTTGCGATCCTGCGTGAACAGGGCTCCAACTCGCATGTTGAAACCGCGTATGTCATGCACAAGGCCGGTTTCGAAGCGATTGATGTCCATATGAGTGATTTGATCAGTGGACGTATGTCGCTGGACGATTGCAAGGGGCTGATTGCTGTCGGCGGTTTTTCCTACGGTGATGTACTGGGCGCAGGCGAAGGCTGGGCGAAAACGATCCTGTTCAATGATATGCTGAAAGAACAGTTCGAGACTTTCTTCATCCGTCAGGATACGTTTGCATTGGGTATCTGTAACGGGTGCCAGATGATGAGCAGTCTCGCCTCGATTATTCCGGGAGCGGAAGACTGGCCGAAATTTGTCCGTAATCGTTCGGAACAGTTTGAAGCGCGCTTCACGATGGTTGAAATTCAAAAATCACCGTCCATTTTCTTCAACGGTATGGAAGGCACAAGAGCGCCGATCGTTGTCTCGCACGGTGAAGGACGCGCCGATTTCTCGCAGCAAGGGAATATGGACAAGGCACTGGTTGCCATGCGTTACGTCGACCATAAGGGCATGCCAACGGAAATGTATCCGATGAATCCGAATGGTTCGCCAGAGGGTATGACGTCGGTGACGACAGCCGATGGCCGCTTTACGGTATTGATGCCTCATGCCGAACGGGTCTTCAGGACAGTACAGCAATCCTGGGCGCCTGATTTCTGGGCGGAAAGTTCTCCCTGGATGCGTATGTTCCGCAATGCCCGCAAATGGATGGGCTGATGACGTGACTGGTTGGAACCTGAAAAACAGCCTGTTCGAACAGGCTGTTTTGCAATTCAAATGAACTGTTTTATTTAAACCACAATGACAAAAATATCGATGTAATTCGTGAACAGAACGAAATGCCTGTGAAGCCTTTCATTTTTGTTTCCACAAGGGCTTTCAAGCGGATTCAACCGTTCATTCTGGCTATAAAACTGTCGGGTGTGTCGGGTTTTTTTCTTTTATAATCGTTGTTTCAGCATTCTTGCCTACTTTCAATACAAAAATGAAATCTGCCGAAATTCGTCAAAAGTTTCTGAGCTTTTTTGAAGCCAAGGGCCATACTATCGTCCGTTCGAGCTCGCTGGTTCCTGCCAACGATCCCACCCTGATGCTGACCAATGCAGGAATGGTGCAGTTCAAGGACGTTTTCCTGGGACTCGACAAACGTCCCTATACGCGTGCCACGTCCGTGCAACGCTGCGTGCGTGCGGGCGGCAAGCATAACGACCTTGAAAATGTCGGGTATACGGCACGTCACCATACTTTTTTCGAAATGCTGGGCAACTTCAGCTTCGGCGATTATTTCAAGCGGGATGCGATCCACTATGCGTGGGAACTGTTGACGACGGTTTACAAACTCCCTGCCGACAAGCTCTGGGCAACCGTTTATTACGAAGACGACGAAGCCTATGACATCTGGGCCAATGAAATCGGTCTGCCGAAAGAAAGAATTGTCCGCATCGGCGACAACAAGGGTGCCCGTTACGCGTCGGATAACTTCTGGCAAATGGCCGATACCGGCCCATGTGGTCCTTGCAGTGAAATCTTTTACGATCACGGTCCTGACGTTGCCGGTGGCCCTCCGGGAAGCCCTGACGAAGACGGTGACCGTTATATTGAAATCTGGAATCTGGTGTTCATGCAGTTCAACCGGGATGAACAGGGCAATATGACGCCATTGCCAAGCCCTTGTGTCGATACCGGTATGGGACTGGAACGACTGGCTGCCGTACTCCAGCACGTTCACAGCAATTATGAAATCGACCTGTTCCAGAACCTGATCAAGGCCGCTGCTCGCGAAACGGGTACGACCGATTTGACGAACAATTCCCTGAAAGTCATTGCCGACCATATCCGCGCGACGTCTTTCATGATCGTTGACGGGCTGATTCCGGGCAGCGACGGTCACGGCTACGTATTGCGCCGCATTATCCGCCGCGCCTTGCGCCACGGTTACAAGCTCGGTCAGACCAAACCTTTCTTTTACAAGCTGGTTGAAGATCTTGTGAAGGAAATGGGCGCAGCCTATCCGGAACTGGTGGAAGCGGCCGGTTATGTCCAGCGCGTTTTGCGCCATGAAGAAGAACGTTTCGGCGAAACGCTCGATAACGGCATGAAGATCCTTGAATCGGCACTGACGGACAGTTCGACGGTATTGAACGGTGAAACGGCTTTCACCCTTTACGATACCTACGGTTTCCCGCTGGATCTGACGGCGGATATCTGCCGCGAAAGAAACATGACGGTCGATGAAGCGGGTTTTGACGTTGCCATGGAAAAACAGAGAGCGACGGCCCGTGCTTCCGGCAAGTTCAAGATGGCGGCCGCTCTGGAATATCACGGTGAAAAGACGCAGTTCGTCGGTTACGAACGGCTGGAAGAGGTCGGTACGGTTGTGGCCATTTATCGTGACGGTACTCCCGTTGACAAAATAGAGACCGGCCAGAATGGCGTGATTGTTCTGGATACGACACCGTTTTATGCCGAGTCCGGCGGTCAGGTGGGTGACGTCGGTACACTGGTCGGTAACGGAGTGCGTTTCGATGTTGAAGATACCCAGAAAATTCAGGCCGACGTGGCCGGCCATCACGGCAAGCTCGTCAATGGAACGATAACGATCGGTGACAAGCTCGACGGTCGCGTGAATATGGAAATGCGTGCCCAGACGATGCGGAACCACTCGGTAACCCATCTGATGCACAAGGCATTGCGTCAGGTTCTCGGTTCGCATGTCGCGCAACGCGGTTCGCTGGTCGATCCGGAAAAAACCCGTTTCGACTTCAGTCATAATGCACCGATTACTGACGATGAAATCCGTCAGGTTGAAGAAATCGTCAATCGTGAAATCGTGGCGAACAATCCGACCGAAACCCATCAGATGAGTTTTGACGAAGCGATTGCGCATGGTGCGACGGCACTTTTCGGCGAAAAATACGGCGATGTCGTCCGGGTGCTGGATATCGGTTTTTCCTGTGAATTATGTGGGGGTACACACGTTTCCCGTACAGGCGATATCGGTTTCTTCAAGGTTGTTTCCGAAGGGGGCGTGGCAGCGGGTATCCGTCGTATCGAGGCGGTTACCGGTCTGGTGGCCATGCAATGGGTTCAGGATATGGCCCGCAAGGTTGGTGAAGCCGCTTCTGCGCTGAAAACCCAGCCGGATGAACTGGTGAACCGTATCGTACAGGTACAGGACCACATCAAAGGTCTCGACCGTGAACTCTCTACCCTGAAAGCGAAATTCGCTTCCAGTCAGGGTGATGATCTGGCCGACAAGGCAACAGACATCAAGGGTGTCAAGGTGCTGGCTGCCATGATTGAAGGTGCCGATGTTTCGGGCTTGCGAAGCACGATGGACAAATTGAAAGACAAGCTGAAAACGGCAGCTATCGTTCTGGCAGCCGTTAATGACGGTAAGGTCAGCCTGATTGCGGGCGTTACATCCGATATGACGTCGAAACTGAAAGCGAGCGAACTGGTGAATCACGTTGCCAAACAGGTCGGTGGCAAGGGCGGTGGACGCCCGGATATGGCTGCCGCCGGCGGTACCGATCCAAGCGGTCTGGATGGCGCATTGAATAGTGTGGGAGGCTGGGTCCAGGAACGTCTGGGCTGATGGCAGGGTAATGGAAAACGACGCGGAAAAAAAAGTTGATCAGAGAGTCGATGCTTGCGGATTGAAATGTCCGATGCCGATTTTGCGGGCCAAAAAGGCATTGGCAAATATGGAATCGGGCCAGTTGCTGGAAGTGCTGGCGACCGATCCGGCCGCTGTGCGCGATTTTCACTTTTTCGGAAACCAGACGGGGAATATTGTGATCGGGGAATCTGAAGACAAGGGTGTGTTTTCCATTATCGTGAAGCGCAAGTAGGTTGGAAAAAAGAATTATTTCGGGGTAAATGCATGAAAATACTGGTGCCTGTCAAACGGGTTGTCGACTATAACGCCAAAATCCGGGTCAAGCCCGATGGCAGCGGCATTGAAATGGATAACGTCAAGATGTCGATGAATCCATTCGATGAGATCGCTGTAGAAGAAGCCGTCCGTCAAAAAGAATCGGGTGTGGCTTCTGAAGTGGTCGCCGTTTCATGTGGCATTGAAAAATCGCAGGATACCTTGCGAAACGCGATGGCTATCGGTGCCGATCGCGGCATTCTGGTCAAGACCGATGCTAAGCTGCAACCGCTGGCTGTTGCCAAACTGCTGGTGAAGCTGGTGGAAAAAGAACAGCCTGACCTGGTTATTCTGGGAAAACAGGCAACGGATGACGATGCCAACCAGACCGGGCAGATGCTGGCGGCGCTTCTGGACTGGCCTCAGGCGACTTCGGTCTTCAAGGTGGCGATTGAAAATGGAAAAGCCATTGTCACACGTGAAATCGACGACGGCGAAGAAACGCTGGCATTGGAATTGCCTGCTGTCATCACCGCTGATTTGCGCCTGAACGAGCCGCGTTACGTGACCTTGCCGAATATGATGAAGGCAAAGAAAAAAACGATAGACATGACAACGCCGGATGAGCTGGGTGTATCGGTTGAGTCTCATCTGAAAACCGTGAAGGTTTCCGAACCGGCAATGCGTTCCGAAGTCCGGATGGTGCCGGATATCGCGACGCTGGTTGACCGGCTGAAAAATGAAGCCAAGGTGATTTGAACCGATCAAGCTGTTTGTCAGGCCGTTTATCAAGTTTCAATACAGGATCAGAAATGCCCATACTTGTTGTTGCCGAACATGACAATCAATCTTTGAAAAATGGCACATACCATGCCGTTTCTGCCGCTGCCTTGTGTGGTCAGGACATCCATGTTCTGGTTGCCGGTTCCGCTTGTCAGGGCGTCGCTGAAAAAGCGGCGAAAATGGCAGGCGTCGCCAAAGTGCTGGTGGCGGACGCTCCTCATCTGGAACACGGCTTGCCTGAAGACGTTGCCGCGCAGGTTTTGTCGATCACCGGGGAATATTCCCATATTCTTGTCGGTGCCACGTCATTCGGTAAGGCCATGATGCCCCGTGTGGCGGCAAAACTGGATGTGAACCAGATTTCCGAGATCACGAAAGTGGTGTCAGTCGATACGTTCGAGCGGCCTGTCTATGCGGGCAACGCCATTGCAACGGTACAGTCATCCGACCCGGTCAAGGTCATTACTGTCAGGACGACGGCGTTTGCGCCTGCAGTGGAGGATGGCAGTGCGGCTCCGGTTGAACCGGTCGCAGCCGTTGCCGGAAACGGCAAATCGTCTTATCTCTCGCATCAGGTAGACAAGTCACACCGACCGGAATTGTCCAGTGCGAAAATTGTTGTGGCAGGCGGGCAAGGTGTCGGTTCAGCAGAAAATTTCAGACTGATCGAACAGCTGGCAGACAAACTGGGTGCGGCTGTCGGCGCATCCCGCTCTGCGGTAGATGCCGGTTTCATTTCGAATGATTTGCAGGTGGGACAGACAGGCAAGATCGTCGCTCCCGATCTGTATATTGCTGTCGGAATTTCCGGGGCGGTTCAGCATGTCGCCGGCATCAAGGATGCCAGGACTATCGTGGTGATCAATCAGGACCCTGATGCACCGATTTTCCTGACGGCCGATTACGGTATTGTGGGAGATTTGAACAAGCTGGTTCCGGAGCTGATAGCGGCTCTGGATTAAATCCGCCTTTGCTGAGCGAAGGCAAGTTGAACAATAAATTTGATTTTAATATTAGGCAGGAAAACGGATTGAATGCATTCCGTTAAAAAAAACGGGCGATTTTTTCAAAACAGGATTGTGAAAGAAAAAATATCGTCTCAAATATTTAATTCGGTACCTGTATGAGGGAGTCACTACTATGACAGTTTCGGAAAGTGCGACAGATTCGTTATATGCGCCGCAGGAAATTTCCACCGAGGTTTTACTGGAAAAATATGCCAAGGGCAATGAAACCAGTGTAGAAGAAGTAATGGAACGGGTTGCCCAGGCTTTGGCGGAAGTGGAAGCTCCCAAGAACAAAAAGAAATACGCTGAAGAATTTTTGTGGGCATTGCAAAACGGCTTCATTCCGGCAGGGCGCGTCAGCAGTGCAGCCGGAACCGGCTTGCAGACAACGCTGATCAACTGCTTTGTCCAGCCTGTAGGGGACTCCATCACCAATATGGTCGATGGCAAGCCCGGCATTTATACCGCTCTGGCTCAGGCAGCCGAAACGATGCGCAGAGGCGGGGGTGTCGGCTATAACTTCTCGTCCATCCGTCCGCGTGGTGCCAAAGTCCGCGGTACCGGCAGCAGTGCATCGGGTCCGATTTCGTACATGAAAGTGTTCGACCGTTCCTGCGAAACGGTTGAATCAGCCGGTGCACGTCGTGGTGCACAGATGGCGGTATTGAATATCGACCATCCGGACATCGTCGAATTCATTACGATCAAACAGGAACAGAACCAGCTCAGCAATTTCAACGTATCCGTCGGTGTGACCGACAAGTTCATGCAGGCTGTCGAAAGCGACGGTGATTTTGAACTGGCTCATGTAGCGGAACCGAATAACGAACTGAAGGAAAAAGGCTCATACAAACGCGCTGACGGCAAATGGGTTTACAGCAAGGTCAAGGCAAGGGATATCTGGGATCTCGTGATGAAAAGCACCTACAATGCGGCTGAACCCGGCGTGCTTTACATTGACCGTATCAACCGGGAAAACAATCTCGCTTACTGTGAAGTCATCGAAGCGACCAATCCCTGTGGTGAACAGCCTCTGCCTGATTATGGCTGTTGCTGTCTGGGCAGTCTGAACCTGACGTCGTTTGTCACGGCTCCGTTTTCGGCACATCCGCTTTTCGATTTCAATCTGTTTGCGAGAGTGACCAAAATTGCCGTTCGCATGCTGGACAATGTTCTGACAGCAACAAAATGGCCATTGGAAGAACAGGCGAAGGAAGCTGCTGCAAAGCGCCGTATCGGTCTCGGATTTACCGGTCTGGGCGATGCATTGATCATGCTCGGTATCCGTTACGATTCCGAAGAAGCGCGAATCCTGTCGTCTGAAATCTCCAAAGCCATGCGTGACGCCGCATATTCCGGTTCCATCGATCTGGCGAAAGAACGCGGTGCGTTCCCGATGCTGGATGTCGAAAATTATCTGAAGGGCGGTTTCGTATCGCGTCTGCCGGAAGAGATGAAAGCCCAGATCCGCAAACACGGCATTCGCAATTCGCATCTCACTTCCATTGCACCCACGGGTACGATTTCGCTGGCTTTTGCCGACAACGCTTCCAACGGTATCGAACCGGCATTCTCATGGTTCTATAACCGCGTCAAACGCATGCCGGACGGTTCGAAGAAAAACTACACCGTCGAGGATCACGCTTACCGTATTTATCGTTCGATGGGAAACGACGTTTCCAAACTGCCGGATTATTTCGTTTCGGCGCTGGAAATCTCCGCTATCGATCACATGCTGATGGTCGCTGCGGTTGCGCCTTATATCGATGCTGCCATTTCCAAAACAGTGAACGTGGCTGAAGAATATCCCTATGAAGATTTCAAGAACCTTTATATGGAAGCCTGGAAAAAAGGCCTGAAGGGCATCACGACCTATCGTCCGAATAACGTCAGAACCGCGATTCTGTCCGTTCCGACAGAAAAAGAGAAAGAAACCAAAAAAGAAGACAAGAACGGGCATTCGGTCACACTCTCCGAACAGGACAAACGTATTATCCTGAAAGAAGTGACGATAGCGCCGCCTCTGTCTTCCCTGCGCTGGCCGTCACGTCCTGCGCTGCCAGCCGGTGCTTCGGCATGGATCAGCGAACAGATCATGTCGCCTCAGGGGGAATTCGCCGTGGCCGTTTCCGACCATGACGGCATTCCTTTCGAAGTGTGGGTACTGGGTGGCCAGACACCACGCGGACTGGATGCCATTGCCAAGACGCTGTCGATCGACATGCGTGCCAACGACAGGGGCTGGCTGCACAAACGCTTTACGATGCTTTCCAACGTCGGTGGTGATTCATTTGAAATGCCGATGCCGCCAAACGGGGAATTCGTACAGGTTCCGAGCACGACAGCTGCACTGGCCCGTCTGGTCATGTGGCGTTACAACCAGCTCGGCGCGCTGGATCACAAGGAGGATGAACCTTCTCCGGTACTGGATGCCCTGTTCACGCCGCACGAACCGAGAACCGGTACGGACGGTACGCTGGCCTGGGTTGCCGACGTACAGAATCCGTCTACCGGCGACGATTTCGTCCTGATGTTGAAAGAACTGGAAATGCCGGACGGTACCCGTCGCCCATACAGTATAGGATTGACGGGTGGGCACCCGCGGGCACTCGATGGCCTGTGCAAGCTTCTCTCCGTCGATATGCGCGTGATCGATCCGGCATGGATCGGCATGAAACTGCGCAAGTTGATGAATTATGCAGAACCACGTGGCGATTTCCTCGCACGTGTACCCGGACAGGCACGTCAGGCCAGCTTCCCGTCGACTGTCGCCTACATCGCCCAACTGGTCATCCATCGATACGCCATGCTGGGTATCCTGACGCCGGATGGCCATCCGGTCAAACCGCTGGGTGTGGTTGCCGACGAACCGGTTCGCGACGTCCGTCCGACTGTTTTGAGAATGCCGGGCAAACTGTGTACCGAATGCGGCAATACGACGGTTATCCGCAAGGATGGCTGCGATTTCTGCACGGCTTGCGGGGCGATCGGTTCCTGCGGTTAAAAAACCGTCCTTAATTGACGAAAAATCCCTGTCGTCGTATCGTGAGAACGATACCGGCAGGGTTTTTTTATGGCGGAAGAGGTGCAAAATGGATTCGAGTGTCACGAAAAATGCAGGCCGTTTTACCGGTTTTGCCGATGTGTACGATCAGGCCAGACCGGCCATGCCGTTTTATCCCGTTAAAATCATCCGGACTTATCTGGGACGAAAACCGCAACAGGTTGTTGATCTGGGCTGTGGGACAGGTTTGTCTTCGCTGGTCTGGAAAGGGCAGTGCGAAAAGTTGACCGGAATCGAGCCGAGCGACGATATGCTTGCGGTTGCGAAATTGAAAGAAACGGAAGGTATCTCTTTCAAAAAAGGTTTTTCAGGGGCGACCGGGCTGGAAAACGCTTCAGTGGATGCCGTTGTCTGTTCCCAGTCTTTCCACTGGATGGAACCGGAATCGACACTGGCTGAAGTCAATCGTATTCTGAAGCCGGGCGGTGTTTTTGCGACTGTCGATTGTGACTGGCCTCCGGTTTGTCACTGGCAGGCAGAAAAAGCCTACACAGAACTTTTCAGAAAAGTGCTTGAGATCGAGGAAACGAACCTGGATGTCAAAAATTCATTTGTGCGCTGGAACAAGGAAGGGCATCTGGCCAATATCCGCCGAAGCGGGGTTTTCACTTATGCCCGGGAAATCGTCTTTTCCAATACGGAAAAATGTACTTCAGAACGCCTTGCAGAGCTTGCCAAAAGTCAGGGTGGCCTGCAGACGATTCTGAAAAAGGCGCCGGAAATGATTGAAAAAGATCTTGTGGTGTTTGAAAAAGCCGTTTCCGCCACGTTCGGTCAGGATGAATTCGACATCGATTTCGGCTATCGGATGAGGATCGGCGTCAAATAAAGGTTTTCAGGTGCGACGCTCATTGCCTGCCGACAGGTTTTTTCGGCAGGCAATTTTTATCCGTGTCCATTTCATGCCGAAAAATCAAAAGGGAAACTGGCCGGATGTTTCTCAAAATTCACCGGATTGAATTTGTTTTGCCTCAATCGGCATGAGCAGGATTGATATTAAGATTTTCAGACGGTGGATATTCGTTTTTCCGTTCTTTATAAATTGACATCGGTTTTTTGTCGATTTTGCTCCTCCGTTTTTCTCCTTTTTGCATCCAGAATATTTTGTGTGAGACAAGCATGTTATCGAATACGTATATCCGGATTGTCTGTGCCAATGAAAATAACCGGATCAGAAAATTGCTTGAACGCCTTTGTGGCGAAAAGGACAAAACGGCTGTTATGGATGAGGCGGCCACTTTGTATTCACTGGTCGAAAAAATCGAACAGGAACGCAGGACAAGGCGTTTTGACAAATTCATTTTGCCTTTTATAAAAGCGGATGATCCCGGAACAGGCATCCTGGAAAAGATGGAAGAACTCAGGAAAGACATTTCAGTTTGTGTTGTTTTGCTTCAATCTGTCCTGAAAGAAGCCATCGATAATGGAACCATCGACAGGCAGGTTTTTGCGCCGGAGATCCAGAGATATTGCGATCTGAACAACAAACTGCTGGATTATGAAGAAAGCAGATTGGGCGTGTCCGGCAGGGGTGGTGTTGCGGAAGACGACTGGTTTGCACTGGCCGAGAGTTTTATTAAAGAAGACAAAGAACTCTTCAATGATAAGTACTTGAATGAAAAAGAGGTATTGGATATTATTCCGGAAAGCCCTGTCTGGCGGTCAGCTGACGCAAAAACGGAATACAGGGTATAATACTAGATCTGCCATTCGGATTGTTTACCCAATAATTCGAACCTGTTCTCAGGATGGAGCAGAATAGTTGCGTGCGGGAATAGCTTCACGTGATTGTGGAATGGCCACACTGGTTTACCTTAATCGGGCAATAACCGGATCGGGTGGTTCCCATTATCTCAAAAAGATTTTACAGAAAGGTTCGTTATGAAAAAATCAATGTCCAGGGCACATGCCGATCATTTGAAAAGATGCTATATGAGCATGGGCCTCGATCATGAAATTATGCTTGGCGTGCAAAGTCAAAGAGCGCAAGCTTACGATTTGCTTGCCAATATCCATACACAGGTAACGGCACAGGATACTCCTGCAAATGACTGCTGCAAACTGTACCATTGCAGTTGCGCCAATTCCTGAACATTTCCTGATATTGTTGCCGGTTGACTGATTCGGTCACAGGCATATCTGACTACTGTCCCCGATGGATTGTTATGCCAGATTGGTTTTTATGCATCGAAGGCATAAAATCTGTCGTGGTTCCCAGTAGTATTTCCCTTTCTCCGTTTTCCATCATCGTCGTTTACAGGCATTTTTGTCGGCCTGAATACGTCATAAATCCGATTTTAGAAAAAAATCTTTATTTTTTTTTACAAGAAAAAGCTAATTTTCCCCACGTCTTGATATCATGTCTTTTTTTATGAAACCGGATTCCTGGGTTTATGCTGAATTTTCTATTAAATTGTTTCCGTAAAAAGCGTCAGAAAGCCATCCCGCAGCCTGCTGTCCGGAAAGAGCCATCTGAATCGCAGCTTGCCAAAAAGGAGGCTTTGCAGCAGGCGGAACAATTGTCAGGCGACGATTTGCTGATTGCGGATTTTGTCCTGCAATGCAAGTTTGCCGATGCACGCTTCATTGCGGCACGTAAAATTCAGTCCAGAGATGCGCTGGAAAAAGTCAGGGCCGCTGTCGTCAAGACAGATCGCCGTGTTTACCGCCTCGTGCAAACCCGTTTGAATGAACTGGCTTTTTCCGACAAATTTTTTGCCGATGTCGGGACTTGTATTGAAAAAGCGGCCCATCTGGTACAGGAGCCGGGACTGACCCCCAATCTTGTCGCAGAACTGGATCGCGAGTGGAAAATGATCACGTCGGTTGACAACGGTCTTTTGTCTTCCGAATTGCTGGCCCAGTTCAATTCCCTTCATTCACAGCTGACTTCCAGACTGGCTCTTCAGGTGGATTTGCAACTGGAATTGAAGGCGGCAGATGGCCGGCTTTCGGAAATCGGAACCGACAGCAATCTGACGCCCGACGAGCGGTCAACGGTACTGGAAGAAATCGGCGCCAGAATAAACGGCTGGAAACAGTCGCCAGAATGGCTTTCCCTGCCACGTCAGGCTTTTGCCGCCCTTGAAACGAAGCTGGATACCTTAAAACAGCAGTCCGACCTTTATGCACAGGAATTTCAGTCTGTGGCGGAACGTATTGATTGGCTGGAAAAATGGGAGCAGCTCGATTCGGCGGAATTGAAAAAAGCTGAACTTGAAAAAATCTGGCAGGAGTTGCCGAAATTGGGCAATGCCGAAAAGCGTTCCGAACTGGACGAGCGTTATCAGAATGTTCTGTGCCGGGCTATTGTCGAGGTTGCCGATATCGCCCCATTACAGCCCAAACTGGAATTGCCGGACAATGAAGCCCTGAAATATTTCGATGAGCACTTCAAGGCCATGCAACAGGCCGTTGAAGCCGGTCTGGCACAGGAAGCGTTTACTCATGAAGAAGCATTGAGCCGCCTTGATCTCGACAAGCTGGATTTGTCCGCTGAACAGCGGGACCAATTGACCGAATCGAGAAGTGAGATCCGTCGCCTGAAAGGCTGGGCGAAATGGGGTGGTCAACAGTCCCGTGAAAAACTCATTCGCTTTGTCGAATCCTTGCCTGAACAGGATTTGTCGATTGACGAGCTGTCATCTGCCATCGTGAATGCGCGTGAACAGTGGAAGTCGCTGGCTGCCGTATCGGGCACTGCCGCCAGGGCACAGTGGATCGAGTTCGATACCTTGTGCAACCGTGCCTATGAACCTGTTCTGGAACATGCGAAAGAGCAGGCTCTTGAACGTCAGGAAAACGTTTTGAAGGCCGAAGCCATTATCGACAATGCCAGAGCGTTTATCAACAGCCTTGACCCGGTGTTTTTCGATGCGGATAACAAAGACAAGGACTGGAAAACGATCATCAATTTTTATCGCCAGATTTCCCAGGTGTGGCGACAGATCGGCATGGTTGGCAAGGCAGAAAAGAAAAGGCTGGACGACGCTTTTTCAACAGCACTGCAACCGGTAAGGGATGCGCTTTACCAACAGTCGCAACTCGAAATCGAAATGAGGGAGCAGCTGATCGAGGAAGTGCGTGGAATCGATCCTGATAGCAGGGATTCCGGAAAACTGTTGAAGGCCATTCAGCAAAAATGGCAGACAGCGGCCAAAAATTTCCCACTGGACAACCGGGAAGACAAAAAGCTCTGGTCCCGTTTTCGCGAAGTGTGTGAAAATCTGCACGACAGGCGCATGGAAAAGAACAAGGCAGCTGATAGTGAAAGACTGGAACATCTTCAGCAGAAAGAAGCTGTTTGCACAGAACTGGAATCTGTCGGGATGACAGATGCAGGCAGTATGGAACAACGGTTAAGCCAGCTTTTGAAACAATGGGCAGACATCGGCAATGTTCCAAGAGAGTCCGAAGCGGAACTTCAAAAAAGGCTGGATATGGCTGTTTCTGCCATCAGGGATAAAATTGTGCAGTTGAAAGCGGAAAAAATGCAATCTGCATTGAAATCGCTCCCTGAAAAGCTCAGGCTTTGCTCGGAAGTCGAAAGCCGGATGGCGGCAGTTTGCCAGAATCCAGACGATGTCTCTCTGGATATGTCCGACGACGAAAAATACGATATGGCATGGAAGACTTTGCCTCCATTGCCGGACAAGCTGGAAAACGTTATATCCCATCGATTTTATAATGGCTTGAAAGCGATGGCGGGCCTCAATATGGGCTATGGAAAGCGTCTGGCTGACAATGTATTGTCCCTGAAAGAGAATATCCTTCGTTGCGAGATCGTTTATGGGCTCGACAGTCCCGATGAACTGATGCAGGAACGGATGCAGATGCAGGTGAAAGTCTTGCAGGATTCGCTCGGAGGCGATCATCTTCAGAGTGAAGAGGTCATGAAACAGCTTCTGGAATTGCCGGCACTGATGGATGACACCGATATTCAGAGAATAAGCAATCTGATCATTGAATTGAAAAAACCCGGTTAAACCGGGTTTTTTATATGTCTTTCCGAATGGTTCAGTGAATCGTATTGCCTGTGCTGTCGTTCGGTTCAGGGGAGAAGATCCGGGCGCAATCGTCCTTGTTGAACGGGTACGACTGTCCGCAAAAATCGCAATCGATCGATAAATCCCCCTGTTCGGCGAGCGCGTCATTGACTTCCTTTTCGCCCAGCATTTTGAGCATATGGGCGACTTTGTCGCGGCTGCAGGTACACTGGAATACAGGGGTCAGCGGATCGAACATGTAAACGTCCTCATCCCAGAAAAGTCGGTGTCTCAATGTATCGACGTCAGTTTCCAGCATTTCCTTCGGTTTCAGGGTAGAAGCCAGTGCGGCAAGGTGTTGCCATGCGTTTTCTTCTTCTTCATTTTTCTCGCTGAGACCGTCCGCACCGGTTTGGGATGGCATCTTCTGCAAAAGCAGGCCCCGGATGACGTCCTTGTCGGCAGCCAGCTGGATACGGGTGTCCAGCTGTTCGGATTGCTTCATGTAATTTTCAATGACGTGTGAAATGGTATCGCCTTCCAGCGAGACAATGCCCTGATACGGCTGTTGGCCCGGAACCTTGTCATGCGGGTCGAGAGTGATGACGAAACGGCCTCTGCCATGTGCGTTGATCAGGTCAGTAAAGCTGGCCTCGTCGCTGATGACAGCTTCCGAATCCAGCTTTGCCGTTGCACGGATATGCAGGGCGGAATCGCACTCGACAACAAGAAGGCGGACGGGACCATCTCCCTGAATCTGAAGGATGAGGGCGCCGTTGAATTTGATGTTGCCGCACAACAGGGCGGCTGCACCAATCATTTCGCCCAAGAGCCTCGTGACGGATGACGGGTAATGGTGGTTTGACTGTATCTGTGACCAGGCTTTCCCGATTTCAACGAATTCACCCCTTACGGCGGCCTGCTGGAAAAGAAATTTCTGAAGTTGGTCTGTCATGCTGAAGGTTCCGTTTTGAAAGTGCGGATTTTACCGCGGGACTGATGGATAGGGTAAAAAGTCTTTACTTGTCTGAAGTTTCATCAAGGTTTTGCATGAGTGCCTCCTCATGTTCGACTTTTTCCAGCTTGTCGAGAAAGCGCTGTTTGTTCCAGACGTAATGATCGGCTGCCCGGGGCATTTTTGCGGCCACTTTTTCGTCCATTGTTCTGATGGCCCGTGCGGGAGCGCCCATCAATACCTTGTTCGGCTCGAACGTCTTGTTTTCCGTTACGAGCGATCCGGCACCGACCAGACAGTTTTCCGGTATGACCGAACCGTTCATGACCGTTGCACGAATGCCGATCATCGTACCGTCCATGACGGTACAGCCATGCAACATGGCCAGGTGTCCGACGGTAACGTTTTTTCCCAATGTGAGAGGTCGGCCAGGGTCTGCATGCAGGACAGCACCATCCTGAATGTTGGTGTTTTCACCGATGACAATCCGGTCGTTGTCGCCCCGGATAGTCACGTTATACCAGACGGAGGCATGAGCTTTAATGATGACGTTGCCGATAATGGTGGCGTTTTCTGCAATGAAAGCAGTCGGATGAATTTGCGGCGTATGCTCGCCCAGTCGATAAATGGCCATAGGAAAGTGTATTCGGAATCGTGAATCAGTTTGAAGCGCTTATTGTACCTTTCCTCGTGGCGGAGTCATCAGACTGAAATAAAAATTCAGTATGCTGGCTGGATAAAAAAATTATTTTTAAAAATTTCAATTTTTTTAATAGTAGCTATTTTCAATCATGATGGCTTGATTATAATGATTCGTTTTCACTCTCGATGAATTGAATCTGCCAATGAAAGCGTCGCGTACCGAATTTGTGAACCTGAACAATATGCGTTTATGCATGCGTCACTGGGGTGACGAAGATGCGCCGAAACTGTTTATGGTTCATGGCTGGATGGATATTTCCGCTTCTTTCCAGTTTATCGTGGATGCCATGAAGCGCGACTGGCATGTCATCGCTCCCGATTTGAGAGGGTTCGGACAATCAGAGTGGGCTGTCGGTGGGTATTGGTTCCCCGATTATCTGGCCGATCTGGAAGCGATGCTGAATCACTATTCACCGGACGAGCCAGTTCGTCTTTTGGGACACAGTCTGGGTGGCAATATCACCAGCGTTTATTCCGGCGTGCGGCCATCCCGGGTGGCGCAACTGATCAGTCTTGAAGGGTACGGGATCGTTGAAAACCGGCCAGAAATGGCGCCTGAACGGCTCGAAAGGTGGCTTGATGCCAGAAAATATCCGGAACGCCTTCGATCTTATCGCGACAGGGAAGCGGTTGCCGACCGCCTTCAGCAAAACAACTCACGTCTCACACGGGAACGTGCCAGATTTTTGGCCGATTACTGGTCAGAGGAGAACGACAAGGGGGAACGGGTGATCATGGCTGATCCAAAACATAAATCCCTGCCGGTACTCTCCCGTCTGGATGAAATCCTTGCGTGCTGGAGCCGGATCGAGGCGAGGGTGCTGTTTGTGGAAGGCAAACATTCCCTTCTGGGTATCCGTATGAAGGATCAGGAGAAGGCACAGGAAGAAATCAGGCGTCGTGCCGCCTATATCAAGGACGTGCGTATCGCTCTGGTGGACGATGCCGGTCACATGCTCCAGCACGACCAGCCGGAAGTCGTGGCCGGATTGATTGACGGGTTTCTGGTTTAAGCGGAGTGCCTCTCACGATGCAAGCTTTGACCAATCGTCGTAAAATATCTCTTTATAAATCCAGGTTATATTTATTATGCTGAATATCGATCTTCATTCTCACTCCCGGGTATCGGATGGGGTTTTGTCGCCAACCGAACTGGTCGGGCGTGCCCAGGCCAACGGGGTCAAGGTTCTGGCCCTGACTGACCATGATGAGGTGGGGGGGATTACAGAAGCGAAAAAGGCGGCAGCGAAACATGGAATCCGGCTGGTTTCCGGTGTTGAAATTTCGATAACCTGGGCTGGAACCTCGATTCATATCGTTGGCCTGAATGTCGATGAAAACGATCCTGTCCTTATCGAAAATCTGCGCAGAAACCGGTCAGGCCGTATCGAACGGGCACAGCGTATGGGAGAAAGGCTGGCAGAGCTGGGGGTTGCAGGAGCGTATGAAGGCGCCCTCAAATACGTGACGAATCCGAGCCTGATTTCAAGAAAGCATTTTGCCCGTTTTCTGGTGGAAAGCGGTGTCTGTTCCAATATCCCCAATGCGTTCGACCGTTTTCTTGGAGACGGAGCCCCTGCCTATATCCGGCACCAGTGGGCGACGCTGACTGAATCGATGGAATGGATTCTGAATTCAGGTGGTACGGCGATTGTGGCGCATCCCGGCCGTTATCCCCTGAAAGATGTGGCGCTTTACGCATTTCTGGATGAGTTCAAACAGCTGGGGGGGACAGGTATTGAGGCGGTGACCGGAAGCCACAGCCCTGACCAGTACCTTGAATTTGCGCGTTTGGCCAAACGTTACGGACTGCTGGTTTCCGCCGGATCGGATTTTCATGCGCCGGGTGAATCGCCCGTGGATGTCGGTTGTTTGCCCGATTTCCCGTGTCCGGTTGAACCTGTCTGGAAAGACTGGAAATAGGTTTTCCGGATTCAGTTACGGTTTGAAACGATAAAAAGGCTGCACGAACCCGTTTTTGCCGTTATATTTCACCATCTTGTGAAAAATATTAATTGAAGAGCCCTTTTTCGGTGTCAAGATTCACTGAAATGTCTTGAATTTTCCGTAAGCGGACTTATGTACTGTTTTCCTGTAAAAATCATTCAATAGCGGAATCAACTCATGAAAAGAATATTTCTCTTTCTGGCAACCAATCTGGCCGTCATTCTGGTCATGTCGATTGTGCTGTCGCTTTTGGGCGTCAACCGTTATCTGTACGGCACCGGACTGAATCTGGGCAATTTGCTCGTTTTTTCGCTGGTGGTCGGTTTTACCGGATCGATCATTTCACTTTTGATCAGCAAGCCGATGGCGAAATGGTCAACTGGTGCACGCGTCATTACGACACCTGCGAATTCGACGGAAAACTGGCTTCTCTCAACGGTAGGCAAATTGTCCCGTGAAGCCGGAATCAACATGCCTGAGGTTGCCGTTTACGATGGTGAACCGAATGCATTTGCGACCGGCGCTTTCAAGAATTCGGCTCTGGTGGCTGTATCGACCGGTTTGCTGCAAGGCATGAACCATGAAGAGATCGAAGCTGTCCTCGGACATGAAATCGCCCACGTCGCCAATGGCGATATGGTGACGCTGACCCTGATTCAGGGCGTGTTGAATACGTTCGTGGTTTTCCTGGCGCGTGTTGTCGGTTTTTTTGTCGACAATCTGCTCTCACGCAATTCGGATTCAAGAGGCGGCTACGGACTCGGTTATTTTGCGACGGTCATCATTTGCGAAATTCTGTTTGGGGTTCTGGCGTCGATTATCGTTGCCTGGTTCTCACGCTATCGTGAATATCGTGCCGATGCCGGTTCAGCCAGATTGCTTCACAACAAGCAGCCAATGATTCATGCCCTGATGCGTCTTGGACAAATGGAATCGGGCGATTTGCCCAAAAACGTCGCAATGGCCGGTATTAATGGCCGTAGCGGTCTGGCAGCGCTGTTTGCGTCCCATCCGCCGATTGAAAAACGGATTGAAGCCCTGCAAAGTGCCAGTGTCCGATAACCGGACACCATAACGGAAAGTTAAAATGACCAGTCAATATTTGGAAATTCATCCAGTCGATCCACAAGACCGGCTGGTAAAAAAAGCGGCCGATATCATTCGTGCCGGAGGTGTCATTGTTTTGCCAACAGATTCGAGCTATGCACTGGTCTGCCGTCTTGACGACAAGGCGGCAGTTGACCGCATCAGGCAGATTCGCCAGATCGACGAACGTCATTTGTTGACCCTGTTATGCCGGGATCTGAAAGAAGTCGGATCTTACGCACAGGTGGATAATGGTTCATACCGTCTGCTGAAGTCAGCGACGCCGGGAGCGTTTACATTTATTTTGAGGGCGTCGAAAGAAGTGCCTCGCCGTCTGTCCCATCCATCCCGCAAGACGATCGGCTTGCGTATTCCTGACAATCGTATCGTTCAGGCGCTGCTGGATGAACTGGGCGAACCCCTGATCGGAACAACCGTTATTCTTCCCGGTGAGGAAGACCCGTATACTGAAGGGGATGTGATTCAGGAAAGACTGGAAAAACTGGTCGATGCCGTTGTGGATGGCGGTGCCTGCGGTTTGCTGCCGACGACGGTGGTCGATCTGACAGGAAGGGAAGCCGAACTGGTTCGTAGCGGCAAGGGTGATCCGGCCCTGATCGGTCTGTAATATTTTAAAATGTTGATGTACGTCCGGTTTTTCCGGTCGTAGTGTTTTGGGGATGCTTGAAATGGATAATATTCTGGAAACTGCCATTGTCTGGGCGATTCCCCTGTTGTTTGCCATCACGCTGCATGAAGCGTCTCATGCCTTTGTCGCCAAATATCTGGGGGATTCGACCGCGTATGTGCAAGGGCGAATGACCTTGAATCCCATCAAACATATCGATCCCTTTGGGACAATCATTATTCCGGTTGCCCTGATCATGTTGGGCAGCCCGTTTATTTTCGGTTACGCCAAACCGGTTCCGGTCAATTTTGGCCAGCTAAGGCATCCACGTCGCGATTCCGCACTGGTCGCGCTGGCCGGTCCGGTATCCAACCTGATCATGGCAGTTTTGTGGGGCATCCTTAAAATTATCCTGCTTGCCACGCATGTACAGAGCGGAATTTTCCTGCAGATGGCAGAAATCGGGATAATCGTGAATCTGGTTCTTTTCGCATTCAATCTTTTCCCATTGCCTCCTTTGGACGGAGGCCGCATAATGACAAGTCTGTTGCCGGTGAATCTGGCCTACAAGTTCGCACAAGTTGAGCGTTATGGCTTTTTTATCGTCCTCGGGCTGGTTTATCTGGGGCTGACGACTTACTGGATGCGTCCGGTTATGGCTTTGGGCCGCTGGGTCGTCAATCTGTTTTTATATCCTTTGATTCATTTATTCATTTAGTCAATCATTATGTATCCTGATCGAGTTGTTTCCGGCATGCGCCCGACTGGTGCGCTGCATCTTGGCCATTACCACGGCGCCATCAAAAACTGGGTTCGCATTCAATCTGAAGTGGAAAGCCTTTTTTTCGTCGCAGACTGGCATGCCCTGACAACCCATTACGATGAAGTGGAATCGATCGAAAAGAATGCATGGGAAATGGTGATCGACTGGCTGGCAGCCGGTATCGATCCGGAAAAAGCCACGATTTTCATCCAGTCGAAAGTACTGGAACATGCGGAGCTGACCTTGCTGATGAGCATGTCCACGCCCCTGTCATGGCTCGAGCGCGTACCGACTTACAAGGACCAGATCCAGAAACTGGCACACAAGGATTTGACGACTTATGGTTTTCTCGGCTATCCATTGATGATGGCGGCTGACGTACTGGTGTACCGTGCCAACAAGGTGCCGGTTGGTGAAGACCAGTTGCCGCATATGGAAATCATGCGCGAACTGGCACGCCGTTTCAACTATATGTACGGTCGTGAAAAAGGCTTCGATGAAAAAGCGCAGGAAAGCGCCAAAAAACTGGGCAAACAGCCAGCCAAGGTATTTCTGGAACTGCGTACCGAATATCAGGAAAAAGGCAATACAGAAGCGCTGGAAAAGGCTCAGGCCATGCTGGATCAGGCTGGCAGTCTTTCTACTGCCGACAGGGAATTGCTCTACGGTTATCTGCTCGGCAGCCGCAAACAGATTCTGGCCGAACCCCAGGCACTGTTGACGGAAGCATCCCGTTTGCCTGGACTCGATGGCGCGAAAATGTCGAAAAGCTACGGCAATACGATTGCCCTGCGCGACGACAAGGAAACGATTGCGCAGAAAATCCGTACCATGCAAACCGATCCGGCACGAGTCAGACGGACCGATCCGGGCGATCCGGACAAATGTCCTGTCTGGTTGTTCCATGAAGTGTATTCCGACGATGAAACGAAAGAATGGGTACAGAAAGGATGCCGCTCGGCCGGAATCGGCTGTATCCAGTGCAAACAGCCGATTATCGATGCTGTCGTCCGTGAGCTGGAACCGATGCAGGAACGGGCACAGCAATATATCGCCAAACCGAAACGGGTGCGTGAGATCGTAGAACATGGTTGTGAAAGGGCGCGCAAGCTGGCCGGTGAAACGATGCGTGACGTTCGCGAAGCGATGGGTTTGGGTTATTCCGAAAAATAACGGGGCGGGTGTTTGCTGGCATATTTATTCTCGGATATAATTGGATAGCTAAACGAATTCAATCATTACCGTAGCGCCTGCGTCGTTTGACCCCAAACAAAATTTGAATCAAGCCCCCGAACGGGTAAAAACCCTGTTCGGTAGATTGATGCGGCCCAGTGAGGCAGTGCTGTTGCGGTAACACTAAAAGGAGTTACCTTGCAATTCCCTTTCGGTCAACAGGTTCCAGCCGTTTTGGCGCTTGCAGACGGCACTGTTTTTCACGGCTATTCCATTGGCGCCAGAAGTGAAACTGCCGGAGAAGTTGTTTTCAACACTTCCATGTCGGGTTATCAGGAAATTCTGACTGATCCGAGCTACAGCGGTCAGATCGTCACCCTTACTTATCCCCATATCGGCAATACAGGTGTCAATCCTGAAGATGTCGAGTCCAGAAAAATTCAGGCTGCCGGTTTCATCGTCAAGGATGTCCAGCCGGTCATTTCCAATTTCCGGGCAACCCAATCCCTGCCGGATTACCTGAAAGATGAAAATATCGTTGCCATTGCCGGTATCGATACACGAAAACTGACCCGTATCCTGCGGGAAAAAGGCTCTCAAAGCGGTGCTATCGTTGTCGGTGGTGACGAAAAGAGGGCGATCGAACTGGCAAAAGCCTGTTCAGGTCTTGCCGGTCAGGATCTTGCCAAAGAGGTCACGACGGACAAGGCCTACCAATGGACAGAAGCGGGTTGGGAATTGGGTACGGGTTATAAACAGCTGGGTGATTCAAAATATCATGTCGTCGCTTTCGATTTTGGCGTCAAACGCAATATTTTGCGCATGCTGACGGATCGTGGCTGTAAAGTGACCGTGCTGCCAGCCCAATCGACGGCAGCAGACGTCATGAAACTGTCTCCGGATGGGGTTTTCCTGTCGAATGGCCCTGGCGATCCACAGCCTTGTACCTATGCGATCGAGGCGGCGCGTGACCTGATTGAAAAGGGCGTTCCGACTTTCGGTATTTGTCTGGGTCACCAGATCATGGCGCTGGCTGCCGGTGCAAAAACTCAGAAAATGAAATTCGGCCATCATGGTGCGAACCATCCTGTGCAGGACATCGAAACAGGCAAGGTGCTGATCACTTCACAAAATCATGGCTTTGCAGTCGATGAATCGACATTGCCATCCAATTGCAAGGTGACGCACAAATCCCTTTTTGACGGCTCCCTGCAGGGTTTTGCCCGAACGGACAAACCGGCTTTCTGTTTTCAGGGCCATCCTGAAGCATCCCCGGGACCGGGTGACGTTGATTATCTCTTCGACCGGTTTGTCGGTCTGATGGAAACAGCGAAGAAAAGCAAATAATCTAAAGCCGGACTGGCAGGATGCCGATCCGGCAAAGTAGTAAAAAGAGCAGAGCAACTCCTCACCGTATCCGGTGGAGTGACAACAGATACAAATGCGGAAAATATGCCAAAACGTACAGACATCAAGAGCATTCTCATTATTGGCGCCGGCCCTATTATCATTGGACAGGCTTGTGAATTCGACTATTCCGGCGCCCAGGCTTGCAAGGCTTTAAGGGAAGAAGGTTACAAGGTCATTCTGGTCAACAGCAATCCGGCGACGATCATGACCGATCCTGAAACGGCGGACGTGACCTTTATCGAACCGATTACATGGAAAGTCGTTGAACGGATTATCGAGCAGGAACGTCCGGATGCCATTCTGCCGACGATGGGTGGCCAGACGGCGTTGAACTGCGCGCTTGACCTCTATCGCAACGGCGTTCTGGAAAAATACAATGTCGAACTGATCGGCGCGTCGCCTGAAGCGATTGACAAGGCGGAAGACCGTGCGAAGTTCAAGGAAGCGATGACGAAGATCGGCCTTTCTTCAGCCCGCTCCGGCATTGCCCATACTCTGGAAGAAGCATGGGATGTCCAGAAACAGCTCGGTTTCCCGGTCATCATCAGACCGTCGTTCACTCTGGGTGGCACCGGTGGCGGTATTGCCTACAACGAAGAGGAATTCGAAACGATCTGCCGTCGTGGTCTGGAGGCGTCTCCAACCAATGAACTTCTTATTGAAGAATCGCTGATCGGCTGGAAAGAATTTGAAATGGAAGTTGTCCGTGACCGCGTGGACAATTGCATTATCGTTTGCTCGATTGAAAACCTTGACCCGATGGGCGTTCATACCGGTGACTCGATCACCGTGGCACCGTCCCAGACACTGACGGACAAGGAATACCAGATTATGCGCAATGCCTCGATTGCCATCCTGCGTGAAATCGGGGTCGATACCGGTGGTTCCAATGTCCAGTTTGCGATCAATCCGAAAGATGGCCGCATGATCGTCATCGAAATGAATCCGCGTGTTTCGCGTTCTTCTGCACTGGCTTCCAAGGCAACCGGTTTCCCGATCGCCAAAGTGGCGGCCAAGCTGGCTGTCGGCTTTACGCTGGATGAGTTGCGCAATGACATTACCGGAGGTGCAACGCCTGCCTCGTTCGAACCGACCATCGATTACGTGGTTACGAAAGTGCCCCGTTTCACGTTCGAAAAATTCCCTTCAGCCGATTCGCATCTGACAACCCAGATGAAATCGGTTGGCGAAGTCATGGCGATTGGCCGTACTTTCCAGGAATCGTTCCAGAAAGCGCTGCGTGGTCTTGAAGTCGGCGTCGAAGGCATGAACGAAAAGACCCGTGACCATGAAGTCATCAAGGAAGAACTGGGTGAACCGGGACCGGAAAGAATCTGGTACGTCGGTGATGCATTCGCGCAGGGATTTACGCTGGAAGAAGTTCAGGCTTTAACGCATATCGATCCGTGGTTCCTTTCGCAGATCAAGGAAATCGTCGACATCGAATTGTGGCTCGACCAGCAAAAAGTCGAGGATCTGGACAAGGACACCCTCTTCAAGCTGAAACAGAAAGGTTTTTCAGACAAACGTCTGGGGTGGCTGTTGAAAACGACCGACAAGGTCATTCGTGACAAGCGTCACGAATTCGGCATCCGTCCGGTTTACAAACGGGTCGATACCTGTGCGGCGGAATTTGCCACGAATACGGCTTACATGTATTCCACCTATGATGAGGAATGCGAAGCCGAACCGACAAACAGGAAAAAAATCATGGTTTTGGGCGGTGGCCCGAACCGTATCGGTCAGGGTATCGAATTCGATTACTGCTGTGTTCACGCTGCCATGGCGATGCGTGAAGACGGTTACGAAACGATCATGGTCAACTGTAACCCTGAAACCGTATCGACCGACTACGATATTTCCGACCGTCTGTATTTCGAGCCGCTGACACTGGAAGACGTGCTTGAAATCGTCGACAAGGAAAAACCTTATGGTGTGATCGTCCAGTACGGCGGCCAGACTCCCCTGAAACTGGCGCTGGATCTTGAAGCCAACGGGGTGCCTATCGTCGGTACGTCTCCTGATATGATCGATGCTGCGGAAGACCGCGAACGTTTCCAGAAACTGCTGAAAGATCTGGATTTGCGGCAGCCGCCTAACAGAACGGCCCGTACCGAAGAAGAAGCGTTGAAACTGGCTGAAGAAATCGGTTATCCGATTGTTGTCCGCCCATCTTACGTTCTGGGTGGCCGTGCGATGGAAATCGTTCACGATCAGGCCAGCCTTGAACGCTATATGCGTGAAGCGGTCAAGGTATCGAATGATTCTCCTGTCCTGCTCGACCGTTTTCTGAATGACGCGATCGAAGTGGACGTTGATTGTCTCTCGGATGGCGAACGTACTTTCATCGGTGGCGTGATGGAACATATCGAACAGGCAGGTGTTCATTCCGGTGATTCGGCCTGTTCCCTGCCTCCTTATTCGCTGTCGAAAGCGACGATTGAAGAATTGAAACGCCAAACCACCCTGATGGCAAAAGGCCTGAATGTGGTCGGTCTGATGAACGTCCAGTTCGCTATCCAGCATCAGGAAGTGAATGGCAAACTTCAGGATGTCGTTTACGTGCTGGAAGTCAATCCCCGCGCTTCGAGAACCGTTCCGTTTGTCTCGAAAGCAACCGGCAAACAGCTGGCCAAGATTGCTGCACGTTGCATGGTAGGCCAGTCGCTGGAACAACAGGGTATTGAAAAAGAAGTCATTCCGCCTTATTTCAGTGTCAAGGAAGCGGTCTTCCCGTTCGTGAAATTCCCGGGTGTGGATACCATTTTGGGGCCTGAAATGAAATCGACCGGTGAAGTCATGGGGGTCGGCAAGTCTTTCGGCGAAGCCTTCGTCAAGTCGCAAATGGCGGCTGGGGTCAATTTGCCGCGTACCGGCAAGGTATTTTTGTCGGTCAAGGACAGCGACAAACCGAGAGCGGTCAAGGTTGCCAGGGCTCTGGTCCAGATGGGCTTTACCATCATGGCAACGAAAGGCACAGCCAAAGTCATGCGTGAAGCAGGCATTGATGCCGAAACCGTCAACAAGGTTGCCGAAGGACGCCCGCATATCGGTGACGTGATCAAAAATCACGAAATCGTCATGGTCATCAATACGGTTGAAGAAAAACGCAATGCCATTTTCGATTCGCGGACGATCCGTACATCGGCTCTGGCAGCCCGTATCAATACCATCACGACGATTGCCGGTGCTGAAGCCGCCGTTCAGGGCATTGCATGCATGGACCAGATCAATGTGTACAGCCTGCAAAGCCTGCATCAGTCTTTACAGTAATTTGAATTAACAATCGGATATTTTTTCGCGAGGCTTTTTGACACGAAAGTGTCTTGGAAGCCTCGCCCGTTTTTTGAGAGAAGGAAAATGAGTTCCATACCTGTTACTGTTCGTGGTGCACAGATGTTGCGCGATGAGTTACAACGGTTGAAAACCAAGGACCGTTACGAAGTGATTGCCGCGATTGCGGAAGCCCGGTCGCATGGCGACTTGTCCGAAAATGCGGAATACGATGCGGCCAAAGAGCGTCAGGCATTTATTGAAGGGCGTATTGCCGAACTGGAAGGAAAGCTTTCATCGGCACAGATTATCGATCCGACAACCCTGAATACGAACGGCAAGATCGTTTTCGCTGCAACCGTTTCTGTTGAAGATCTGGAAACGGGCGACAGGGTAACCTATCAGATCGTCGGCAACGATGAAGCCGATTTGAAAGAATTCAAGATTTCGATCACCTCGCCAATGGCAAGAGCATTGATCGGACGGGAAGAAGGCGATGTCGTCGAGGTCAATGCTCCGGCAGGCGTTCGTGAATACGAAATTCTGGAAGTGATGTTTATCTGATGGTATTTATTTGGCGAGCGCTTTCTTTTTGGCGCTTGCCGGACGTGCTTTGCTGCGTTTGACCAGACCACCGGCAGTTACCCGCTCGTTGCCCTTCAAAACCACTTTTTTGACCCGGTTTTTGATACTTCCCGAACCTGGTTTGAATGTGGTCGTTGTCCTGAGTCCCTTGCCTTTTTTGTCAGTTGAAAGCGGCTTTTGGCTTTCTTCTTTTTTGGGGCGGTAAATGACGAGCAGCTTGCCGATGTGCTGGATGGGTGCGGCTTCCATTTGTTCACAAATGGATTCCAGCATATCGAGACGGGCCTGACGGTCGTCGCCGAAAACGCGGATTTTGATAAGCTCGTGAGCATTCAGGCTCACGTCGATTTCTTTCAAAACGGCATCGGTCAGGCCGGCATCGCCGATCATGACAACCGGGTCGAGGCTGTGGGCCAGCGATCTTAACTGGCTTCGTTGTTCAGAATTGAGTTTCAACATAATGTTCCTTTGAAAAACTGTATTTTACGCGAATGTCAAAGAATAAATTCAATAAAAGCTGGATGAAAAACCATTTGGACGATCCTTTTGTCAAAATGGCTCAAAAAGAAGGCTATCGTGCACGGGCAGCGTACAAACTGATCGAGATCGATGAAGATGCTCATTTGATCAAGCCGGGGCAGGTTATTGTCGATTTGGGAAGTACCCCGGGAAGCTGGTCTCAGTACGTCGTTCGCAAGCTGGGAAGCTCGGGTGCAAACCAGCTGAACGGAACGGTTATCGGGCTGGATTTGCTGCCTATGGAACCGATTGAGGGTGTTCATTTCTTTCAGGGCGACTTTCGCGAGGAATCGGTTTTGCAGGAACTGGAAAATTTGTTGCAAGGCAGAAAAGCGGATCTTGTATTATCGGATATGGCCCCCAACTTGTCCGGTATAGCTTCCGCCGACGCAGCACGTGTGGAATATCTGATGGAACTGGCGCTCGATTTTGCACAGGCTCACCTGAAACCGTCAGGCGCCTTGCTGGTCAAATGTTTCAATGGAAGCAGCTATAACGATATTTTGAAGAATTTTCGTGAAACGTTTGTGACGGTCACACCGAAAAAACCGAAAGCCAGCCGGGATTATTCTTCAGAAATATTTTTGCTGGGACGTCAATTGCGGCATCCTACCGATTAGAATAATGCGTTTTTGAAACTCTTTGTAAAATTGGATGTAACAAAAGTTTTCCCGGGTTATTGTCATCAATTTGAGAAGGTATGATCCCGTCTCCAACAGAGTTGGGCCGGATTGATCTCTGTGGATGGCAGATGTCTGAAAATGAATGTAAAATTATCTATCTATCTGAAACTGACGCATGGGCGTCTGAGGAGTCTTTGTGAATAACATGTTTGTCAGGGTAGGCATCTGGGCTGCCATCATTATCGTACTTCTTACGACATTCAAACATTTTACAGACCGTAATGTTGGGGCCGGTGCCGTCGCTATCAACTATTCCCAGTTTCTTGACGAAGTCAAGGCCAGGAAAGTGAAGGATGTTGTCATCGAAGACCGGACAATTATCGCGACAACGGCGGATGGCAAGAAGGTCAAGACCGGGGTGACATACCTCGATCGCGGCCTGATCGGCGATCTGGTTGACAGCGGTGTCCAGTTCGACGTCAAGCCACCGGAAGAACCCTCATTCTGGTCCCAGATTTTCATTTCATGGTTCCCGATGCTCCTGTTGATCGGCGTGTGGATTTTCTTCATGCGCCAGATGCAGGGCGGCGGCAAGGGCGGTGCGTTTTCGTTCGGCAAGTCCAAGGCGCGCATGATCGATGAAAAGAGCAATACGGTTACGTTTACCGACGTTGCCGGTTGCGACGAAGCCAAGGAAGAAGTGATCGAAGTCGTCGACTTCCTGCGCGATCCGAACAAATTCCAGAAACTCGGTGGCCGTATTCCACGAGGCCTCTTGCTGGTCGGCCCTCCGGGTACCGGTAAAACCCTGCTGGCCCGTGCGATTGCCGGTGAAGCCAAGGTTCCGTTCTTCTCCATTTCCGGTTCGGATTTCGTTGAAATGTTCGTCGGTGTGGGTGCATCCCGCGTCCGTGACATGTTCGAAACGGCGAAAAAACATTCTCCATGCATTATTTTCATCGATGAAATCGATGCAGTCGGCCGTCATCGTGGGGCAGGCATGGGCGGCGGTAACGATGAGCGCGAACAGACTCTTAACCAGTTGCTCGTTGAAATGGACGGGTTCGAGCCGAATTCCGGTACGATCGTAGTCGCTGCGACGAACCGTTCAGACGTACTGGATAAAGCCTTGCTGCGTCCGGGCCGTTTCGACAGACAGGTTGTCGTCGGCTTGCCTGATATCCGTGGCCGTGAACAGATCCTGAACGTCCATATGCGCAAGGTACCGATTTCGCCTGACGTCAATGCCAGCGTTCTGGCTCGTGGTACTCCGGGCTTTTCCGGTGCCGATCTGGCCAATCTCGTGAATGAATCGGCCTTGTTTGCCGCCCGCCGCAACAAACGGCTGGTTGAAATGCAGGATTTCGAAGACGCCAAGGACAAGATCCTGATGGGACCTGAACGCAAATCCTTCGTCATGCGTGACGAGGAACGCGCCAACACGGCTTATCATGAATCCGGCCATGCCGTCGTCGCCAAGCTCTTGCCGAAAGCCGATCCGGTTCATAAAGTTACGATTATGCCGCGTGGTCATGCTCTTGGCCTGACATGGCAGTTGCCGGAACACGACCGCATCAATATGTACAAGGACAAGATGCTGGAAGAAATTTCCATTCTCTTTGGTGGTCGTATTGCTGAAGAAATCTTCATGCATCAGATGTCTACCGGTGCATCGAATGACTTCGAACGCGCAACGAAGCTTGCCCGTGCGATGGTGACCCGTTACGGTATGTCTGAGTCGCTGGGTACCATGGTGTACGAAGATACCGAACAGGATATGTTCTACGGTGGCCGTATGGCAGCTAAAACGGTTTCGGAAGCGACCCAGCAAAAAGTCGATAACGAAATCCGTGCCATTCTGGATCAGCAGTATGCGCTGGCTCGCAAATTGCTTGAAGAAAACCGCGACAAGGTTGAAAAAATGGCCCAGTTGCTGCTGGAATGGGAAACGCTCGATGCCGATCAGGTCAACGACATCATGGATGGTATCGATCCTCGTCCACCCAAATCGGCGCCACCTTCCCAGCCACCGAAGGATGAAGGCCCAGAGGTGACGGAAAGTGCGACGGCTCCGGTTTGATTGGCAGGTAAGCCTGATCAGAAAGGGTGAGCATAGTCTCGCCCTTTTTTTAATTCTGGAAAAATAATATGAAAGTTTTTCAATGCGGGTGTACCCGTTTTGCGCTGGAAGGTGATGGATATCGCCCCCTCGTGATGGGCATTCTGAATATCACGCCGGATTCCTTTTCGGATGGCGGCAAATATTTTTCCCTTTCTTCTGCTTTGAGACATGCAGAAGACATGATTGCCGATGGTGTCGATATTATCGATATCGGTGCAGAGTCGTCCCGGCCCGGTTCGGAACCCGTCCCGTTGCAGGAAGAGCTGGATCGGGTTATGCCGGTCATTGAGGCGCTGAAAGATTGTGGAAAGCCGCTTTCAATCGATACCTACAAACCGGAAGTCATGGCAGCAGCCATTGCCGCCGGTGCGGATATGATCAACGATATCTGCGGTTTCCAGTCTGAAGCGTCTTTAAAGGCGGTATTGGACAATTCGTGCGGCTTGTGCGTCATGCATATGCAAGGCAAACCGAAGACCATGCAGGACGATCCCCATTACGGGAATGTTACTGTGGAAGTAACGCAATTTCTGAGTGAACAGGTTAAACGCATGGAAAAGACCGGTATTGCAAAAGAACGTATTTGCATCGATCCGGGTTTTGGCTTTGGAAAAAGTCTTGAAGATAATATCATTCTGTTAAAGCACATCGATTTCATGCAGGAAAAACTGGATTTGCCTGTACTGGCTGGTTTGTCACGCAAATCCGTGGTGGCAAAACTGACCGGCAGGCCGGTTGAAAAAAGACTGGCAGGCAATCTGGCCATTGCCTTGTCTGCGGTAGAGCATGGTGCTGCCATTGTTCGGGTTCATGAAGTCGCTGAAACGGTCGATGCGCTTAAAGTCTGGATGGCGACTCGGTAAACAATACGTCAAACACTGAAAAGAAAAAATGAAACGTCAATATTTCGGAACGGATGGAGTGCGGGGGCAAGTCGGTCAAGCGCCGATTACGCCTGATTTTGTCATGCGCCTGGGGTATGCAGCAGGCAAGGTTTTGACACGGACGAGTCAATCTTCGGCCACGCCTGCCGTTCTTATCGGCAAGGACACCCGTATTTCCGGCTATATGCTCGAAGCTTCCCTGCAGGCCGGGCTATCCGCTGCCGGGGTTGACGTCATGTTGTCCGGCCCGATGCCGACACCTGCCGTTGCCTATCTGACGCGTGCCCTGCGGCTTTCCGCCGGTATCGTGATATCCGCTTCGCATAATCCCTATCAGGACAACGGGATCAAATTCTTTTCAGCGACAGGCAACAAACTGCCGGACGACATGGAGTATGAAATCGAATCCATGATCGACAAGCCAATGGAATGCGCCAGCCCGGAGTTTCTGGGCAAGGCGCGCAGGCTGGACGATGCGCAGGGCCGTTACATCGAATTCTGCAAAAGCACGTTTCCGTCCGATTACGATCTCCGAGGCATGAAAATCGTTGTCGATTGCGCTAATGGCGCTGCCTACAATACCGCTCCCTGCGTGTTTCATGAATTGGGAGCCGATGTCGTTTCCATCGGTGTTCAACCGAATGGTTTGAATATCAACGACCATTGTGGTGCGACATCGATCAACGCACTCGTTTCTGCTGTACTGGAAAACAAAGCCGATCTGGGTATCGCTCTGGATGGTGATGCCGACAGGCTGATTATGGTTGACGCGGAAGGGCAGGTCTATAACGGCGACCAGCTTTTATACCTGATCGCTAAAGACCGGATGGCTTACAGCGATTTAAAAGGTGTCGTCGGGACACTCATGACCAATATGGCAGTTGAAATCGCCTTGAAAGAAAGGGAAATCGACTTCGTTCGCGCCAATGTCGGTGACCGATACGTTCTGGAAGCCTTGCAGGAAAAAGGATGGCTGTTGGGAGGAGAAGGCTCAGGCCATCTGATCTGTCTGGACAAGCATACCACCGGAGACGGCATCGTTTCTTCCCTTCAGGTATTGGCGGCTCTGAGACGCCATAAAACGACGCTTCCGGCGTTTTTGAATGAACTGGCACTCTTTCCCCAGACGCTTGTCAACGTACGCGTCAAACCCGGTTTTAACTGGAAAGAGAACGATGCCATGCAGCAGGAAAAACAAAAGGTCGAAAAGGAACTGGGCGAGAAGGGCCGTGTATTGATCCGCCCATCCGGAACCGAACCTTTAATCCGGGTCATGGTCGAAACCGAAAACGAAAAAGATGCGCGTGACATGGCGGAAAGAATCGCCAGCAAATGTCTTGCAGGCGTTGCCTGAATGAAAATCGTCGTTTGTCGCCAACGAAATGAAAAAAGACGTAAAAGACGATTGACCTCCAGGGGGGAGATGGGTATTATTACGTTCTTCGGGGCGTAGCGCAGCCTGGTAGCGCAACTGGTTTGGGACCAGTGGGTCGGATGTTCGAATCATCTCGCCCCGACCAATTAAAGAAAAACAGGCTGTCTTTGGCAGCCTGTTTTTTTATTCAGGCCAAAGATTGTTTATAATGAAAGACGTATCGCGTTATAAACAAAATCTGTCGATCAAGTCTGCCCATAGCTCAGTTGGATAGAGCAACGGCCTTCTAAGCCGTAGGTCGCACGTTCGAATCGTGCTGGGCAGGCCAATTAAATCAGGCACTTATCTGAAATTATTCTCCCACCTTTTTCTAAAGTGAGAACAATTTGTTCTCACTTGACGGCAATACAGCTTCCTCTTTGTCCCTTCGATAGATAGCTGTTGTCTTGCTGTCTTTGTGGCCCGGAAACTTCTGGGCGTCACTGTGTGTTTCCGGATCAGAAGCTGCTTTTGTTCTCCTGTAACTTTCGCAAACCTTGATGGTTAGTGGAAGAGTTCGAATACTACTCAATAGGAAAAACTCAGCAAACTTTCCACATGGAAATAAACTATAATAAAGTTTGTTTCCTTTCTACGCGAACTTACAGGGACTTTTGAGCCTGTCATTGAAACAGTCCGTTCCATACGAGTAACAGCTTTTTCAAAATTGGCCAATCTTCATCAGATTCAAAAAGGTGCAGCATTGCTGAAAGAAAAGATAACAAGGCAGCTTGCATTGGCGATTGTGTTGCTGGCGACTGTGTTGATCAGCGTCAGTGCCTACTTCATTTACAGTACCAAAGACGATATCAAGCAGCAAAACAAGCAATACCTGAGTGAAATTGCCGTGCAAAATGCAGAGGTTATCAAAAATACCGTACGCATGGAGCTGGACAAGATTGAAGCTATCGCCAATATCATCGGCAGTCGTGAAAAATTCGATGTCGACTATGCTCTTGCTGTTCTGAAAGCTGAGAGTAAACGGCATTCGTTCAAGCGTCTGGCTTATGTTCCCTCTGATGGCAATGCCGTCACGACAGATGATGTATCTTTCAATGTGCTCGGGCGTAGCTATTACAAGAAAGCGCTGGCGGGTGAAAGCAATGTGTCGGACAGGCTCACAGACAAGATCGGCGGCAATTTTATCAATGTGTACGCAGTGCCGCTTTATCACAAAGGCCATATTTATGGCGTGATCATTGCGACAAAAGATACGAATGTGCTCTCCGAGCTGTTGAAACACAATTCTTTCGACGGTGAAGGGTTTTCCTACATCATCACAAAAGATGGTTCACCCGTCGTCAATACAGTACATAAAAACAGCCTGAGCAGTTTTGACAATCTCTTTGACTCGATGCGCAAAAATCATGTCGATGAAAACCTGATTGCGGAACTGAAAAGGAATATGGCCCTAAATAAGGGCGGCATCTTTGAAAACGACATGTCGGATGTTCCAAAGGTACTGGCCTACAGTAGCGTCGGTATCAATGACTGGTTCGTCATTTCTGTTGTTCCGAAGCAGGTGATTGCCCAAAATGCCGACCGGCTCATTAACCGTAACGTGACCAGTGCAGTCATCACGGTCATCGTAATGGGAGCGCTGATATTTTTCATCGTTGTCCAGAATTATAAAAACAGACGCAAGCTGGAACAGCTCGCTTATGTGGATTCGATTACCGGAGGAAACAATTTCAACAAGTTCAAACTGCTTGCTGCCGAAATGATCGCCCGCAATAAGGGCAAAAACCTTTATATGATCCGGATTGATATCGACAATTTCAAATTGTTGAACGATATGTATGGCTTCAGGGAGGGTGATGAAATTCTGGTTGGTATAAACCAGCTGTTGTCTCGAATGGATTCAGGCAGAGATCTCCATGCCAGATTGAGCGATGATAATTTCATCTGGCTCGTCAATTGCCTTACCGAAGAAGAAGCTGTCAGCAAGATACGCCAATTCAATGATGCGTTTCAGGGGACCATGAGTCAGGACCAGAAGGGATACAAGCTGGGCTTTACCTTTGGAGCGTACAAAATTCATCCGAAAAATATGGATGTGGACAAAATTATCGATCGGGCTGCAATGGCACATCAGAGTGCCAAGTTGTTACACGCTGATCCCAAAGTGGTTTTTTATGATGAAAAAATCCGTAATGACGCCATCAGAATCAAGACTATTGAAAATATGATGTATGACGCGCTGGCGAACAGGGAATTTGTCGTATATCTTCAGCCCAAATACAATGTCAGCACTTCAACCATTGAAGGAGCGGAAGCATTGGTCAGGTGGGTGCGTGATGGCAAAGTCATTCCCCCTTCTGAATTCATCTCCATATTCGAGCGTAATGGTTTTATCGTCAATATGGATATGTATGTGCTGGAGGAAGTGTGTCGCTTGCAGCGGAAATGGCTGGATATGGGCCTGAATCCTGTCCCCATTTCCATCAACCAGTCGAAGTCATTGGTGTACAGCAAGGATTATGTGGACAAATTATATGGCGTCATCACACGATACGATCTGCCGGCACGGTTAATCGAGGTGGAATTGCTTGAAACCATTATTCACGATAATGTAACTGAACTGATCAGCATTATCAGGCAGCTTCGCAGGATAGGTCTTCTGATCTGTATCGACGATTTCGGGAGCGGTTATTCTTCGCTGAACATGCTCAAGGATTTTGACGTGGATGTGCTCAAGATAGACCGGGAGTTCCTCAATAATGCCGAAATCAGTGAACGTGCCAAATATGTGTTGGCACAAATCATTACTTTGGCAAAAGGCCTCAAAATGATTGTCGTCACCGAAGGAGTCGAAACCGAAAAACAGGCCGGTTTGTTGAAAGAGCTGGAGTGCGATACAGCACAGGGTTTCTTTTATGCCAGACCGATGCCATGTGAGCAATTTGAAAAATTGTTATCAGTTCCAGGAGGGACACGAACGTTCGAATCATCTCGGGAAGATCAATTAAATCATGAGTTGACGTAGTTTCTGTTCCTGTTTTAGCTAGTGGTAAAAAAGTCCTTTTGTCATGGACAGATTTCAGTTGTCTTGTCTGGGATTATTTTTCCTGGTATTCCTGATACTAACCTGCATTAAATAATTTGATAATCTGAAAACGGGCCTCCTTCATTGAAGAGAGGTATTTTTTTAATAAGGAAAGATCAGGAACCGTTTTTTTTGTGGTGGATATCATTTGTCTGAATTTTTTTCGGAACTTCTGAGAGGGAAATTTTCGGTTTTGTTACTTTTTTTACTCATGGAATTCTCGATAAGTATCTTCATGTTTTTCTGATCTTCAGGAAACATTCTTTTTTGACCCTCGAATTTGCTCAATGGTTTAAAAATCATGTCTGTCAGTGATTCCCTGATTTTGGATGGCATATGTTATTGTTTTTCATATGGTTAGCGAAGCATAAGGCATATGTGGGGAACAGGTTTGAACTGCCTGAAAAACAGGCAATACCATAGCCTTCCCAGAGTGAAAATAAGAAAAATATGAACAATTATGTATAAAAAACGGTATTGTTGAAAATGAAGGATAAAGGTTTAATGAACTCGCTGCCTTTCGTGACGGTCTTCCCCATGAAAGGCAGTTTGAGTTCAACTTAACATTAATGGAGCGTTAGTATTAAAAATTTTATGGGAGATATCACACTTTAAAATTGAGGTACTAAACAATGTCAACTCAAACAACAACTCGTATAGTCGGTACGTTCATTCTGGCAATCGCTTTCTGTGTAACCGTCATGGGCGGCGCTGCTGATATGTCTTACGATATGGATTATTTCCATGGCGGCGATGTACAGGCAAGCACCGTACTGAACGTTAATGCCAATAATGCGTAAAGCTATGTGAAGTTACCCGCATCATTTATTGATGCGGGCCCCTGGGGGCAGATGTCTGTTATCCGGTTTCTGTCCCGCTTCAAAAATATTTTCCATTAACCTTCTGTTTCATTCTTTCCTTTCGCAGTTCACATCATCCGGATTTTTTGTCCGTTTTCCTTTTTGCTCTCTGCATTTTCTATTTCAAGACGTCTGTGAAGCAAACTTTTTTCCACATCAAAAACCGGTTTCTTTTCAGGATCAAGCATTATTAAATCCATTTCATGGTTGCAATTTAGTTGCAAAGAAGTTGTGACAGGGCTGACAGAAGAGTTTTTTTGCTTTAACTTCTCCTTCGTCGGGCAAGTTGCGCCCGTTTTTTGTGAATCAGACCTCCTTCATTCGAAGCGAGGTCTTTTTTTATGGAGAAAACGATGAGGTGAATGGAGTTGTCATTAAAAAGGTAAAAGGAACAGTCTGTTAAGTTGTCAAGTTAAGGAAATTAAAAAATGCCACAAAATGAATTCAAGCCTTTTGCGATTGCATCCAGTGCAGCCGTTCTTGAACAGTCAGAGTACGAAATGTCTCAAGTCTTGCGTGAAGGGTTTAAAAAGGGTCTGGCAAGGTCGGTCGAAGTGAACAAGGCGATCCGTCAGGCGTCCAGTATCGCGGCTGTTGTCGCGGAATTTGCTGCGGAAAAAAGCGGGAAGGACATGCTGGATAACGGGGATGTAGGTATCCTCAAGGAAAACTTTGAAACGGCCTTGAGCGCTGTTTCATCCCTGTTGATTGCCGAAGCACTGGGAACAGGTGATCTGTTGAGCGCTTCGTTTACACCGAAACTCAGGGAACTGAAAAACGGGACGCTGGTTCATGTTCGAGCCAAGGAAAAGAACCTGACTAAAATACCGGTATTCAAGGCGGATGAAACCGGGGAAAAAGTCATTGTCAAGGGAAACAACCTGAGTCTTGAGGAAGGGGATATCGCCGGAGCGGGGCATTGGCTGGAGTTGCAATACGATGAAGCCCTGGACAAATGGGTTTTGCAGAATCCGGCCAAAGGCATTACTCCGTCCAGTGGTGTACCGGTTGGCACCATTGAATATTTTGCGATGGTAACGTCTCCGGCAGGCTATCTGAAGGCCAACGGTGCGGCCGTAGGCAGGGAAACATATCCGGAACTTTATGCCACGATCGGTACAACGTTCGGGGAAGGAGATGGATCGAGTACGTTCAACCTGCCGGATCTGATCGACCGGTTTGCTCAGGGAAGCAATACACCGGGACAGAAGATTGAAGCGGGGTTGTCTGATCACAATCATACATTGCCACTTGCGCTTGAAGAAACAGGGACCGGATATGCCGCGCATGGTTCAAATATCTCATCAGGTACAACTGTTGGATATGCATCAGCATCCAATCCCATCTACGGCGCCTCCAATACCGTCCAGCCACCAGCCTTGACCTTGCTGCCCTGCATCAAAGCCTTTGATGCCGCCACCAATCCGGGACTGATCGATATTACCGGGCTGGCGCGGGAGATGGCGAATAAAACAGATGCTGCTGCCGCAGCCCATGCGGCCATGCCGTCAAATGTATATGAGGAACTGGGGGTGCCGGAGGGAACACTCTACGATGGCATCAACTATCAATCAGAACTCTTGACTATGCCGGCGGATGGTTATTTGTTTTGGTACCAGTTGTTCAAATCGAACGGCACCGACTACTTTACGTGCTGGATGGGTTTCTACAGATTTAAAGATGGTGTTATAACGCTTGGAAACAGCGATAGCATTGTTGGAGCCGGAAGCAACCAATGGATCGAGATGTATATGCCTGTTAGCAAAGGCGATCAGGTCAGACTACTGTGGGGGCCTTCCAGAAAAACAGAAGACGAGACTGGACTCACATCATTGAAGTTTATTTATGCAAATGGATCGGCACCGAAGGAGAGACAATGAAATACGGGATAGCGATAAACGGAAAATTCGCCCTCATCAATGAAGATGAAAACAGAATTCGGAAAACAATAACCCTGTGCATGCCACAGTATTCGGCAGCCCAGATCAAAACGTACGATGACAGCGAAGTCGAACAGGGTCATGACGGGAACTGGTACGAAAAAGGACATGCTCCGCAAAGACCGCTGGAAGAAATCAAGGTAGCAAAACTGATTGAACTGGGCACTGCATTTGAAAAAGCCTCCCAAACCGCTCATTGTCTCTCGTCAGCCGGTTTTGAAATCAACGCTGACGAGAAGGCGAACAGGAACATCGAAGGGTTGGTACTGGTTCTCAAACCGGAAGAAAGCACATTGTTTCGTTCATACGACAATAGTTTTCATAAAGTGACGAAAGAACAGTTGGAAATGATGAGGAAAGAAATCGCCGTCAATTCACAGCGGCTGTGTCAGATCAAGTGGCAGATTGAGGCCGCTATCGATGTTGCAGAAACTTTGGACGAACTGAATGCAATCAACGTCGCATTTTAGTTTGTCGTTGTTGAAGAGGGGAAGGCGATGGGAAGGTGGCTTGGCCAGATTCCGATAGCGATTGACCCGCTCGTCAACGTGTTTTTCTGCAGCTTGGCAAATGAAACGATTTCAAACATGGAATGGAGAAAACGAAACGGGGGCAACAGCGTACGGTTTTGTCTGTGTCTGACCGGACAAGAAGAAGGTATCAGTACGAACTGGTTACTGTTTCGACCTTCCTGTCACAAACTCCATGCAACAAAATAGTGTTTGTGACCGGAGCATAACAATGGTCAGGAATGTCAGGCATCAGTTCTGTCCGGTATCAGCGCGGCCTTTCGTTTCTGCTCTTCGGTAATCGTCCAGTAGTAGATCGTTTTGGTACCGACTTTTTCGATCTTCTCGGCTGGCCATTCGGGGCCCATGTCGGATTCGTTGGAGACGACGCGGGCACCGACTTTCAACTGTTTCCAGAGTATCGGACGCAGTTCGTAATTGATTGACTGGGGCAGGTAGAGCATGACGACGGTGGCGTCGGAAAAGTCGTCCTTGTAGAAATTACCCAGTTTGAATTCGGTCAGGTGTTCGACTCCGGCTGCCTTGGCGTTGGCTTTGGCTTCTTCAACCCGTTTGGGGTTGAGGTCAAGGCCGATGCCATGAGCACCGCGAAGTTTGGCTGCGGCAATGACGATGCGTCCGTCGCCGCATCCCAGATCGTAAACGAGATCGTCCTTATTGACATCAGCCAGTTTGACCATGCCGTCCGCCGTTTCAGGCCAGGTGGCGATGAATCCGGCATCGAGTTCAGGCCCCATCATTTCATCAAGTCCGAACTGGTTTTTGGCGGTGACGATGACAATGATCGGGATGAGTACGGCGACAAATACAAAGGCGGCGATTGTCAGACTGGTGCGTTTGGGCGAACTCATGAAATGCGATTCTCCTTGAAATTTAATCTGAAGTGACGGTGTCAGCCTGTTTTTGATCGGGGGCGATCCGATTGATCAGTAGCAGAAGCATGACTCCGATCAATAATACCGCAACACCGATCCAGGCGGCATTGATGCCACCGAGTGACTGATCGTATACGTATGAAAGGCTGGACCATAGCATATAGGTGCAGGTTGCGCAGAAAATCAGGGGGACGAGCGGATAGAGCGGTACCTTGAAGGGGCGTGGCGTTTGGGGTTCACGGATCCTGAGCACGAACAGGGAAATCCCCGCCAGCAGGAAAAATATCCAGAAGACCGGTGCAGTGAATTCGACCATGGATTTGAACCCGCTGCCTATCCATCCTCCCAATACGACGAGCAGTAATGACGCGATGCACTGTACCCACAAGGCATTCGCGGGTGTATCGCGTGCAGTATCCCATATGCCGAGTTTGTGCAGCAAGGGCCAGTCACGTCCCATGGCGTAACTGGTGCGGGCGCCGACAATGATGGTGGCGTTGATCGAGGTGAGGGCGGAAATGGCGATCATCAGGGAAATGATTTTTTGGGCGGCAGGGCCGAAAGCGATTTGCATCAGGTCGGCTGCGATGGCGTGGGAGCGCATCATGCCGTGAAAGCCCAGCCCCTGCCAGTAAGCCCATGTCATGAGAATGTAGAGCGTGGTGATGATCAGGATGGAAAAGGTCAGGGCTTTGACCATGTTGCGATGGCTGCCTTTCATTTCTGCGCTGATGTACGCTGCTTCGTTCCAGCCGCCGAAAGTCAGCAACACGAATACCATTGCCAGCCCGAAGCTGGAACTGAACGAAGACGGTTCAGGCAAAGCGTTGACGACAGGCGCAGTGGTGTCACCGGATGAGCCTGTCGCAAAGAGATAGATGGACGTTGCTACAATGGCCAGCAGGCAGATGACCTGGAGGGTCGTGAAAAAGGTCTGGGTCGCCATGCCGGAACGGACGTTTTTCAGGTTGACCCATGAAAGGATCAGGATGACGCCGATGGCGTATACAGTCGTGCCTGAACCGGAACCGGACCAGTCCAGAGAAACGACCTGGTTCATGTAATCGCCGAAAACGAAAGACAGGAGTGCGATCGAGCCGGTAGTGATGACGGAAAGCCGTGCCCAGCCGAACAGGAAAGAAACGGAACGTCCGTAAGCCCTGTGCAGGAAGTAATAATCGCCACCGGCATTCGGGTATGCCGTCGCCAGTTCGGCATAGCACAGGGCACCGATCAGGGAAACGACGCCTCCGGCGATCCATGCGAGAAACATGGAAGTCGTATCGCCTGTCATGCTGGCGACAACGGCCGGGGTCTTGAAGATACCGGCGCCGATAACGATGCCGACTATCAATGTGATGGCTTCGCGCAAACCGAAAGTACGACGCGGCAAACCGGATTCTGCCGTTGTGGCCGTATTGTTCTGGCTTGCTGTTGGTCGGGACATTGTCAGGCTGTTTTTATGGCTGGAAGGTGGATAAAAATACCGTGCAAAATGAAATCGCTCTATTGTGAGTGAAAGTCGCCGGTTTCTCAATATCCCTGTTCAATTTGATTATTCTCCCGTTGAAGAAAAATGCGCCTGTTGCTTTTATTTTCCGTCATATGCGACTAATCATCGAACGGACAGTTTTCCATTTTTTTGTGTGAGATCACGCGTTTCATTCCCGATTTCCCTAAGCTTTTCATTCTGCTGCCTTTGTATCCGGTACGACTTCGGGCACATTTTTATCAATGAAAGAGAAAGAAGGCCACACATGGAAAAAATCGGTTTGCCTAAAGAGCTGGCTATCAAAATCGTCAAGGGTGACGGCAAACGGGTGATTGCCGTTTTTGCCGATCCGAATTGTCATTATTGCCAGCAGTTCGAAGATGGATTACGTCAGGTCGATAACATTACGATTTACGTTTTTCCCTACAATATCCTGTCGGTCGATTCGATGTATCTGTCACACGCGATCTGGTGCTCTCCCGATCCTGCAAAAGCATGGGACGACTGGATGGTAGAAAGAAAGCGACCACCTGCAGCCAAGCCCGGTTGCGCTTTTCCCAACGATGACATTCTGAAACTGGGAGAAGAACTGCAGATACGGGCGACACCAACGATTTATTTTGCCGACGGTACCCGTGAAGAAGGGTCCATTCCACCAGAAGCGCTGGAAGAAAAGCTGGATTCGATCAAGTGATGAACAAAGCGTTCGATTGATCTGGCCTGATCGATTTCAGTAAAAATTCAAAACAGTTGTATTTAAAAGCCGGACAGTTTTCTGTCCGGCTTTTTTTGTTATTTGTCTTTCGGTGTTTAATTTTTTTAAGTTGGCTCTTCATTAATTAAACATTAAGTGGTTGCATTTTTCATTCTGCTTTTCCGGTTACGAAAATCGACGGGCAGAAATTTTATATTCTTTAAGGCTAAATTGTTGTATTTTGGAAATAAATATTTTTATATTGTTGATATATATAATAATTTTATTTTGCAATAAATGTTGCCTAAAAGCAATATTTTAAATAAGATTGCGTATATAAAGGGCGGATTGATTGTTTATAAATGTTTATTATTTTATTGATGAGATATGGGATTCTGGTAGTTGAACCGGAATATAAGTTCCATCGGGAGGCAATATGAATCGTTGTTATCAAATTATATGGAGTAAAACCCGTTTTGCCAGGGTAGTCGTTTCTGAACTTGCCCGTACCCGTGGAAAAAAAGGGGGCACGGCAAGAAAAGACCTTGTTAAATCAGGACAGGCGCTGTTGCTTTCCCTGTCTCTGGCAGGATTGGGGGCGAATGTGGCACTTGCCGAGCCAGCCAATATCGTCTTGATCAATGGCGGCGTTGTCGAAACCGGAGGCAATTATGTTCAGGTTTCAGAGGATCGCAAAATATTCAATGTCCAGAATTCTGCCGATTTCAGCAATAATCACTTTTCCAGTAATACCACCTGGAACAGTCCTTCTGCCGGAACGCTCACGGCAATTCTGAAATCGGATGAAACGCTAAATGTCAGTAATGCCGTCTTCGATAATAACAGGGTTACGGCTGGTCCCGGAGTAGTGGGTAACCCCAAGGCTGGCGGCATTAATGTCTCCGGTGGATCAGTGAATCTGAGCAATGTAAAGATTACGAGCAACTCGTCCTACAGTGAAGATCTGATGGGAAGTACCAATGGGACGTATGGAGGTGCATTGGGCGTTACCGGATCAAAAACAGTATTGAACAATGTCACGATTTCCAATACGACAGCGGGCAGTAACATGCAGGTACAGGGAGCCGGTTTTTATCAGTCTGGTGGCACTCTTTATGCCGATGGCTTGCATGTCAACAATAACACCGCGAGTCAGGACAGGAATGCGTCTGTTGCCGGGACAGGGGTTTCTCTTTGGGGAATAACGTCCGGTATGATTATCAACTCTTCGTTTGATAACAATACTGGAATACTGCTTGAAACGGACAAACCGGCCAAGGGGGAAGAGGACACTCATGATGTGCTTGGTGGCGGAATTCATATCCGAAACAGTCCCTGGAATACAAGTGAAAAAAATGTCATCACCATTACGAACTCCAGCATTTCCGGAAATTCCATCAACAGTGCCGCTGCCGCTGACGTTATCAAGGACTCGGAATGGGATACGGCAAGAGGAGGTGGTTTATATGTCAAATCCGATGACGCAAGTCATCCTCTGTCGGTGACATTGAACGACGTCAGTTTCAATAACAATACGGCGACGTCCAGTACAGGAAAGAATGTGAATGCCTATGCCTATGGCGGTGCAGTGATGAACCGTTATGCAGATCTGACATTCAACATCAGTCAGGACATGTCCTATACCGGAAACAGTGTTCACGGCGAAAACGCCAAAGGCGGTTTTCTTTATCTGGAATCCACCGGCAGCATGGCTGCCAAAGCCACTTTCAATGTTGCAACCGGAAAAACCCTGACTGTCGGGAATGACCCTTTATCGCTTGAAACCAAAAACGATTCAACCGATTCCATTGCGGGTACAGCAAACAGCTGGCTGGTCAAGACGGGTGGCGGCAATATGATCGTTAACGGCCAGCTTGACAAATATGAAGGCAATGTCCAGATCGATGGAGGTTTGCTGGCATTGAAGAACGTGAATTCGACCCTGACTATCGGCAGTGGCAGTTCACTTCTTGTCAACAATGGAAAACTGGACGTATCTGCGGGTCATCTTGCTGTTTCGACAGATGCCGCGAAATTTGAAGTCGGCAAACTGGGCGCTATCACAGCCAGATATGATGATTTTTCGGAAGTCACCAAAAAGGTCGATAAGACTCTGGACAATAATGGTGTGCTGTCGCTGTCTGGTGATTTTAGCGGTTCTCTAATGAGCCTGACGGATTATCAGAACAAGATCAGCGCACTGCAAAATGTGTCCGGACACGGTTCCGTCCAGTTGGCCGGTGTGACGATTCAGGTTCAGCAGGATACGCCAGTCAAACTGGATGATCTTTCCGGTATTCATGCGACGGAAGTACAGGCAACGGCAAGTGCGGGTTCTGACAACACTGTCGATCTGAATACAGGAAAAAATACCGGTGTAGCCGCGTTGCAGGTCGAAAACGCCGCTACAGACAGGGATCTCAAACTCAATACCAAAAACAGCGTGCTGACACTGGCCGGATCAAATAGTGGCGGCCAGCTGGTTACGGGAAAAGATGGTGCCGAGGTCAATACTGTCATTACCGGCAGTGTCGTGCTGGGCGATGTCACCGGCGATGCAGGCAAGAAAACAAACGGTACTTTAAACGGCAGCGTTTCAGGTTCCGTTGCCGTGGCAAATGGTGAATTCAATGTGACTCAGGGGATTGAGGCCGGTGCCGGTAATGAAGTCAATGTGGGAGGTAATGCCGCCTTGAATACGTCCACCGTCAAATTGAATGGAACGGCCCAAATGGGGGTGACAGGAACATTGACTACACAAAATCTGGTTGCTAGCGCCGATACAATGATCGCAGTCGGTTCCGGTGTGAGTGCAGGCAAACTGGTGGTCGATCAGGCTGACCTGAAAGGAGCCAGCATTGTTCTGGATCCTGTCTGGACAGGAACGGGTGCCGACACGATCATGAATGCGTCTCATCTGGCATTGAACAGTTTTGCCGGTAATGGCGATATTAACGGCCTCATCACGGTAGGCCAGAATTCCCTGGCCGTTCTGGGTGATACGACGGTCGATAATGCTATCGTTTCTTTCAACAAGTCCGTTTATCAATGGGGTGGAAATACAGGGCAGGTCAGTGCTGCGCTGGCTTTGTGGAAGCCGTTTACACTCGATAAAGACTTTGGAGGAATTACTGTTGACGGGGCTGCAGTCTCCAATCAGGCTGTGAAGGGCGAAGTAACGTTTGCCAATAATTCCCTGTTCATGGTAAACGGCAGCGAACTGAAGCAGAATTCGCCAATACTATCTGCGGGATCTGGCGGTGGAACATTCAATTTGGGTACGAATGCAGGTGACAAGGTTAATTTCCTTGTCTCGGGCGGCCAGAGCGGGACTTATCAGGTCATCGGTGATTTCACCCTTAATGAAAATGGGGAGTTGATCACCAAATCCGATACGGCTCTTTTGACGGCCAAAAGTGACATTGTCGGAAATGACTGGACGGTTACCCTGACCCAGAATAATGCCGAACTGGCGTTTCCTTTGCTGAAAAGCAGCACGGCAAACATGATCAACCGGATGGTTGCCGTCATGGGCGCGGATGTGGATTCAGCGAATGCCGGAGTGAAGTTCATCAGTCGTGCGACCAGTGACAGTTTCGTCGGATCGAACGATATCCGGCTTGCCGCCGCAACGATCGATGGAGCGGCGCGCCTGAATGCGACGGCAGCGATTGCCGATACGCTGTATTCCGTTTCAACGGCAAATACGAATGCCATTTATGACCGCTTCAGTGGTGCGAACGATCAGGTCAGGGCATCTTACAAGGATGCCAATGGCCAGTGGCGTCAGGAAAAAACCGGTATGCTGGCCGATGGTGCTAGCGTCTGGTTCACGCCGCTTTATCTGTATAACGACGTGTCAGGCATGAAGGCAGGTAATTTCAGCAACAGTTACCAGAGCAGTCTGGGTGGCATGACTCTCGGTGGCGACTATACTGTAACCGGCAAGGATAACGCGAAGTGGCGCTCAGGCGCTGCGGTTTCGGTCGGTACGGGGGACGTCAAGAGCAGGGGCGATTTCAACAAGACGAAAAACGATGTCGATTTCTGGGGAATCAGGCTGTATTCGGGCTGGACGAAAGACAATCTGTCCGTGATCGGTTCATTGGGATACAGTCGCAGCAAGAACGATATCACTCAGGAGTTGCCGTCTTCCATGCAAATGGGCAGTCTTTCCGCTGATACACATGCGAGCGCATGGGATGTGGGCGTGAAAGGGGAATATCGCTTCGAAACGCCAAATGTCGATGTGATCCCTTATGCAGGGGTTCATTACACGCATCTCAAGACCAACGGTTTCGACGTGACGAATGCAGGCCAGACGGTTTTCAACATGGAAAGCGATACCCAGAATATATGGAGCTTCCCGCTGGGCGTGGCGTTTGAGAAAAATCTCAAATCACAAAATGGCTGGATGGTGAAACCGAAAGCATCCGTCGGTATTATTGCCGCAGCAGGTGATCTGAAAGCCCGATCAGTTGCGAGAATACCGGGGCTGGATGCAGCTTCAAGTCTCTCAACTGAAGTGGTTGATTCCATTACGTTTGCCGGTGGTCTGGGAATTTCGGCGTCGAAAGGCAATGCGACTTTCGGTTTGACTTACGGCATTCAGGCTTCAGAAAACCGGACGGGGCAGGCGGCAGCCGTCTCTTTCCGGTACAAGTTCTGATAGTCTGTTGCCTCTGTGTCCGGTCGGACACTGGAATCAAAAAAACCGGGGATTGCCCGGTTTTTTTGATCTCAAATGCTGGATCAGCTTATTTCCTGAATGCTTTTTCCAGATCGGGAATGAGCTGTTTTTTCCGGCTCATGACACCCGGAAGCTTCATTTCGTCATTGACGATTTTTTTCGAAAAGGCATTCTCGATCAGTTGGGGATTGTCGGAGACAACCAGCAGGGTGGTATTGCCCTGCATGATGTCTGTCAGCATGAACAGGACAGACTGGCTATGCGTTTTTTCCTTCATATCTTTCATGGCAGAAAGAAAACCGGCTTTGCGTTTCAGGGCAGGCGTAGAATCGGTCATTTCAAGCTGGGCGATCCCGATTTTCTGGCCGTTCATATTGAATTCCTTGTAATCTCTCTGAAGCAGTTCCATGCTGCCCTTCTGGCTAATGTCGGATTTGATGGCAAAGAGTTTCATGCCAAGCGCCGCTATGTCGTCAACTCCTGCAATTTTTGCCAGTGCATTTGCCGATTCAAGGTCTTTGTCAGTGGCTGTCGCCGATCTGAATATGACGGTATCCGAGAGAATGGCGCCCAGCATGATGCCGGCAATGTCTTTTGGAACCGGGATGCCGTAGTAGGTGTACACCTGATACAGAACGGTGGCTGTGCTTCCGTAGGGCAGTATCCATGCTTCCAGCGGGGAACTGGACGTAACGTTACCGAGTTTGTGGTGGTCTGCAATGAATACCAGATTGGCCTTGTCGAAACCGGCAGGGGCTTGTGGGGTATCGGTAAAGTCGACGATGGCGATATTTCTGTTGGCAACATTGCCGACGAGTTCGGGTGCCGGAACCGAAAACCGTTCAAGGACGTATTTTGTTTCGGGATTCAACGGCCCTTGTGTCATGGGAACGGCGGACTTGCCCAGTTGATTCAACAGGTGCGACAGGGCGATGGCGGAAGCGGTCGAATCGGTATCCGGGTTGCTGTGTCCGGTGACGAGAATGGGTTCTCTGGCAACGGTGTTTTCGGCATAAGCCGCCGGATTTGAAAAGAGAAGGCCTGTAGCCAGAATGAATGTACTGAACAGGCAGATGAAAAGGCGCGCCTTTGTGAGAGTGGAAGTGTTGTGCATGATGCCCTTTAAACGGGTTCAATAATAATGGGGAGATTATAGGGGCAACACATGACGTTTATATGAAAAAAGCCGTGCATTGCACGGCTTTTTTGACATTCAGGCAGGATTACTGGTGAACGTATGTCTGGCAGCTGGCCTTGGTATTGTTGAACCCGACGATGATTTCATCGGCCATGCATTCGTAGTCGTCATTGAATTTGCAGTCCGCTACCTTGCAGGCACCGACGCCGGAAACCCGTCCCACTGATTTGGCGTGGGCAGAGATGTCAGGGACGGCGAAGAAGGTATCGCAACCCGGATTGTTTTCATCGCCGACGGTGATGGCGCGCGCATGGCAGCCCATGTCTTTATTGAAGCCACAGGCCTGCGCGGTACAGGCCTTGACCTGCGGCATGATGATTTCGATATGTTTCATAATCTTTCTCCTGACTCAGTTTGAATGTGTGAATGGATTATTCGTCCTCGCGAAGGGGCTTTAATGCATTTCCCCATGAAATGACCTGTGCAAGCATGTTGTTGACGGTTTTTTCATGTCGTGGATTAGGCTTGAATACGGTCAGTTTTTCGAAGTCTTCAAAGAGAGACAACATGACTTCCGCCCTGACGTCGGCGATCATCAGCGCTCCCATCAGGATGCGGAGCTGTTCGATGGCACGGATAGCGCCCATCGAACCATAGCCGACAAATCCTGCCGATTTGTTGTTCCATTCGAAAAACAGGTAGTCGATCGCGTTTTTCAGTGAGGCAGGCGGGGAGTGATTGTATTCGGGGGTGACGAATACAAAACCGTCGAACGAGTCGATTTTCTCGGCCCATTTTTTTGTATGGTCCTGCGTATATTGCCCGGATGACGCGGGTTGGGGCTCGTCCAGAAGAGGCAGGTTGTAGTCCTTGATATCGACCAGTTCCACTTCAATATCCGTGCGTTGCCGGGCGATTTCATAGATCCATTTTGCGACCGCTTCCCCGTTGCGGCCCGGGCGGGTACTTCCGATAATGATGGCAAGCCTGAACATGTTGCACCTTTCTTTCCGTTACAAGAAACGGTTTTTCAACCATACTGTCATCAGCTTATTTCTTTTTTTTGAACGACTGTTTCAGTTTTCGCAAATAATGGTCAAAATTATCCGATAATAAGACCCTTTGGCGAGTCGATCATTTCCAGTTTATAGACAGGAGGAAACATGCAGGACAAGAAGATGCCGTTCAGACAGAAACTGGGCGCTGTGTTGTTGTTGGCGGCTTTCGGGTTTTGTGCCAATGTCATGGCACAAGGGATGGCCGTTGCACCGTCAACACCGGCTACGGCTGATCAGAATGCGACGGGGCAGCAGACGGCTGCAGCTCCTGAACAACCCGCGAAACCCCAGCCACCGGCAATGGTCAAAACGCAGGTTCCAGGATATTACCGGACGATGGTTGGCCAGTTCGAAGTGACGGCTCTTTTTGACGGTGTTTTTGAATTCCATCCGGAATTGTTGAAAAATGCGGACAAGCAGGAAATCGACAAGGCCCTGACGCACCATTATGGAAAATTGACCGGTATCCAGTCGGCAGTGAATGCTTATCTCATCAATACAGGCGACCACCTTGTATTGGTCGATGCGGGAGCGGGCCAGCTTTTCAGCGAAGACAAGCAGGGACACATGATGGAAAACCTGAAGGCCTCCGGATATCAGCCTGAACAGGTGGATACGATTGTGATGACCCATCTGCATGGCGACCACACCGGCGGTCTCTCCAACAAGGAAGGCAGCCTCTTGTTCCCGAATGCGATGGTGTACGCCAACAAGCTTGAAAACGAATACTGGCTTTCCGAACAGGTGGCTGCCGCTGCGCCACCGGAAAAGCAGATGTTTTTCAAACTGGCTCGTGAATCGGCTGTCCCCTATCTGTCTGCTGAAAAATGGAAACCCATTGAACCGGGCGCGGAAATCGTACCGGGAATCAAGGCCGTTGCAGCCTACGGCCATACACCGGGCCATACGGCTTTTCAGGTATCGTCCGATGGGCAGCAATTGCTGATCTGGGGCGATATCATTCATAGCCATGCCATCCAGTTCAATCGTCCGGACGTTGCCATTGAATACGATTCCGATTCCACGAAGGCTGTCATGACCAGAAAGAATCTGTTGAAAGAAGTTTCAGACAAAGGTGAACTGGTTGCCGGTATGCATTTGCCTTTCCCGGGGTTGGGATACGTCAGAAGCGAAGGTAACGGCAAGTACAGCTGGGTGCCAGTTGAATATACACCGATTAAATAAATCGGCGAAATGGATAAATCCTGCCAGTCGAAAGATGGCAGGATTTTTTTTGAGTCTTAACCGCCCTGAACGACGGACTTTCTGAAACGTGCCAGTGCGGCGAAGAAGAATACGATCCCGATCAGCGCCATTGCGAGGAATTCAGGCCAGACGATGGAGAATCCGGCTCCCCGGTACAGGATGGATTGGGCCAGCCGGACAAAGTAGGTGGTCGGTGCGAATTGCATAACGTTCTGGACCCATACCGGCATACTTTCCTGCGGTGTCGTTCCGCCTGAAAGCATTTGCAGCGGGATGATGGTCAAAAAGATCAACAGGCCAAGCTGGGGCATCGACCGGGCAAGTGTCCCAAGGAAAATACCAATGGAAGCCGCAGAGAACAAATAAACGGCTGCCGCCCCGATAAACAGGGCGATCGATCCGGCAATCGGGACGCCAAGGGCGATCTTGATCACAAAAATGAGGGCGAACGAGGCCCCTATCAGCACGGCCAGACCGTTTGCCCAGATTTTGGAAATCATGATTTCAGTCGCTCCCAGCGGCATCGCCAGAAGATGCTCCAGTGTCCCGTGCTCCCGCTCCCGGATATAGGCGGCGCCGACAAGAATGATGGTCAGCATGTTGACGTTGTTGATGACTTCCATCACGCCACCGAACCAGAAACCGGTCAGGTTCGGGTTGAAGCGGACATGCGTGACCAGATCGATAGGCGGCGCTGACGAGGTATCCGTCGTCCTGTTCAGGTATTCGGCAATCTCCCGCTCGAAAATGCTTTGTATGTAACCGGAACCGATAAAGGCCTGACTCATCACGGTTGCGTCGATATTCAGCTGGATCTTCGGGCTGCGTCCGGCTTGCATGTCTTTCTGGAAACTGGGCGGTATGATGACGGCAAAAGAATAGTAGCCGCGGTCAAGCGCTTCATCCATGTCTTTCAACGAAATGACATCCGGTTTTTTGAAGAAAGGCTGGGTCAGCGAGCCGATCAGGCGTTGCGACAGCTGGGAATGGTCTTCATCGACAATGGCGACCGGTGCGTTATGCAGTTCCTGCGATACGCCTTTGGCAGCGCTGTAAATGCCTCCCGTGAATGCCCAGATGATCAGAAACAGCAATACCTTGTCTGCCCAGAGACTGTTGAGTTCCTTGACGCCCAGACGGTAGATGTTGCTGAGATGTATTCTGAATTTCGACATTTATTTCTCCTGTTTGGGCAAGAACAGCCAGGCAAGGAATGTCAGGGCCGGTATGAAAAGAGCCAGCGAGATGAGCGGCCCCATCAGGTCGGAAAAGCCCAGTGCCTTGGTGAATACGCCACGGGAGAGGATAAGGAAATAGGTGGCAGGGAAAAATTGCCCGATCCAGTAGGCACCGCCTTCAAGTGAACCGACGGGTGTGGTCAGCCCTGAAAACTGGGCGGTTGGAAGCATGGTCAGGATGGCCGTGCCGAACAGGGCGGAAATCTGGGTATTGGTGAACGTCGAAATGACGAGTCCGAGTCCTGTCGTTGCCGTGACGTAAAGAAGGGCACCGACTGTCAGGGCAAGAAAACTGCCTTTTAACGGCACATGGAAGAAAAATACGGCACACCCAACCATCAGGAAATAACTGATCATGGAGAGAACAATATAGGGAAGCTGTTTTCCGACCAGAAATTCGAATTTGGTGACAGGGGTGACGTACAGGTTGGTAATCGAGCCCAGTTCCTTTTCACGCACGATACCCAGCGCCATCAGGATGGCGGGAATCAGCATCAGCAACAGGGGGATAATGGCCGGAACCATGGCGTAAAGGCTCTTGAAATCCTGATTGTACCGGTATCGGAGTTCCAGACTGGACGAGGCTGTCTTGCCGGAACCGCTTGTCTCGCTTGCCAGTTGTTGCAGGTATTTCGAGTGAAGACCCTGAACATATCCCTTGATGGTTTCGCCACGGTAAGGCATCGCGCCATCCACCCAGGCTCCAATTTGCGGATTTTTCCCCTGCGTCAGGTCACGGCCGAAGCCCGACGGGATTTCAATGGCAACGCTGATTTTGCCGCTTTCCATCCGTTTTTCAAGATCCTTGCTGTCTTTCAGGGCAGGTTGTTCGATAAAGTATCGTGAGCCGGCAATATTGTGTATGTAATCACGCGATTGCGGCGTCTGGTCATAGTCCAGTACGGCGAATTTCAGGTTTTCCACGTCCATCGAAATACCGCCGCCGAGAACGAAGAAGAGCAGGATGCTGCCCAGTATGGCGAAACCGAGCCGGATAGGGTCGCGCCGCAGTTCCAGCATTTCACGCGATGCGTAAGCCAGAAGACGCCTCAAACTGAAGTAAGGCGATTCTTCTTCGTGTTTTTCAGGCTCGAGTTCAACCTCTTCACTGAACGTTGATTTTTCTGATCCGGAAGCTTCTTCGAGGTATTCGATGAAGGCCTGTTCCAGCGTTTCGGCGTGTTTGCTTTCCTGCAGTTCTTTCGGTTTGCCGCTGGCAAGCACCTTCCCGGCGTGCATCAGGGAAATGCGGTCGCAACGTTCCGCTTCATTCATGAAGTGGGTCGAGATGAAAATGGTCACATTCTGTTCGCGAGACATCTCGATCAAAAGCTGCCAGAAATCGTCCCGTGCAACCGGATCGACACCGGAAGTCGGTTCATCCAGAATCAGCAGTTTCGGATTGTGCACCACGGCGACGGCCAGTGACAGGCGTTGGCGGATACCAAGAGGCAGCTCGGCAGCTGCAGAATGCAGATAGGCTTCCAGACCGAAACGGTCGACCAGACTTTTGACGCGTCCGGGGATTTCCTGTTTCGGAAGATGGAAAAGATGGGCATGCAGTTCCAGATTCTGCAATACGGTCAATTCACCATAGAGCGAGAATGCCTGCGACATGTAGCCGACGTCTTTGCGGCTCTCGATATTTTTGGCGTCGACCGGTTTGCCGAAGGTCATGGCCGATCCCGACGTCGGAGGCAAGAGCCCGGTCAGCATCTTCATGGTCGTGGTCTTGCCGCAGCCGTTCGAACCGAGGAAGCCGAAAATTTCGCCCTGTGGAATCTTGAAGCTGACGTGATCGACAGCGACGAAATCGCCGAATTGCTGGGTCAGGCCGTCCGCTTCGATGGCATATACCTGATTTTCTTCTTCCTTTAGTGGCGGAATGACCAGTTCATGATAATTTTCGCGGCGTTCTTCAGGCAGCAGCTGGATGAAGGCACGTTCGAGCGTGTCCTTGCCGGTTTTCTGCATCATTTCTTCGGCTGTGCCGGTCGCCAGTATCTTGCCGCCATACATGGCAGCGAGCCAGTCGAACTGTGCCGCTTCTTCCATATAGGCGGTCGCCACAATCACGCTCATTTGCGGGCGGCGTTTGCGGATGGAATCGATCAGTTCCCAGAATTGTCGGCGCGACAACGGGTCGACGCCGGTGGTCGGTTCGTCAAGGATCAGCAAATCAGGGTCATGAACCAGCGAACAGCACAGGCCCAGTTTCTGTTTCATGCCGCCGGAGAGTTTCCCCGCAGGCCGATCCAGAAAAGGATGAAGGCCAGTCGCTTCCGTCAGTTCATTGATGCGCCGGTCGCGTTCCTCGAAATCCTGACCGAACAGCCGGGCGAAAAAGTCGATGTTTTCCCGTACGGAAAGGGTTGGATACAGGTTCTTGCCCAAACCCTGCGGCATGTAGGCGACACGAGGGAGAAGGGCATTGCGGATTTTGGTATCGGAAATATCCTCGTCAAGGACTTCGATATGGCCTTTCTGGATCTTCTTGGCACAGGAAACGAGCGACAGCAGGGATGATTTGCCCACGCCGTCAGGACCGATCAGGCCCACCATGCAGCCCCCTGGAATGTCCAGGGTAACGTCATCAAGCGCCAGAACATCTCCATACTGGAGAGTGACGCCTTCGAGTTTCGCTGCAATGAGCCCGTTCATATCACTTTACCTGAAGGTTGGCGGGCCAGACAGCATCCGGGTTGGTCTTGACCCAGCCGATACCCGGCATGCCCGGTTTGGCGATCGTCGCATTTTGTGCCAGCCAGTCCGGATCGACTTTCAGCTTGACGCGGAACATGAATTTTTCGCGTTCGTCTTTGGTTTCGACTTCTTTCGGGGTGAACTGGTTTTTCGGGGAAACGTAGGTGACCTTGCAGGGAATAGGCATATCCGGCAACGCGTCCAGCAGAATCCTGGCATCGCTTCCCAGCTGGACATTTCCGGAATCGGCAGCGGAAAGGTAGATGTACATATAGACGTCATTCAGGTCAAGCATCGAAAAGACACGACCACCGGCAGGCAGGACTTCACCCGGTTCGGCGAGACGGTAGAGAATACGGCCGTTGACAGGGGATTTCAGCGTCAGATCGTTCAGGTTGGCTTGGAGGGACGCCACTTTGGCATCCGCTTCGGCAACACGACTCTTTGCGGCAGCAAGACTGGCATTGGCCGTTCTCATGGCGCTGACATCCTTGTCGAGCTGGGCTGCTGAAATGAAACCTTTCTTGATCAGTTCCTGGGTACGTCTTAAGGTGACACCGGCCAGTTCCTGCTGGCTCATCGCACTTTTTACGTCTTCACGTGCCTGTTCGGCGACAGCCTGTGCCGCCTTGATATCGGCTTTCAGGGGAATATCGTCGAGCTGTGCGGCGACTTCATCGACTTTGAGATCGGCCCCTTCACGGAAAAAGACTTCGGTCAGTTTGCCCTGGACTTTGGTTGAGACGGCTGTTTCCGTCGCTTCGAGGCGGCCATTGCCGGAAGCAAGGCCTTCAGGGCCGGCAGACGGTTTCAGAAAGTACCATGCAACAGCTGCGACGATCGCAGCGAGCACAATGATGATGATCAGTTTCTTGTTGCGTAAAAGGGCTGACATTGTTTAGCTCCCGGGGATGGCTAAAATATGAGACGGTTAAATAAACGAACACGACGTACAATTAGGGAGATTATATCCAGTTATTCTCCATGAGCGTTTATTTTCACCAGACTTTTTGGATGACGAAACGTTTCTTTGGGGCAATGTGACGACAGTTTTCGTCATAATGAGTAAAATTACGTTCTTCTAGAAAAACTTTCTTGATAATTTTTGAAAACTCTACCGATTTCCAGCGATTTGACACAAAACACACAAATTGAACTGGTCTGCCCTGCAGGCAGCCTGCCAGCCTTGAAGCTGGCAGTCGATCATGGAGCCGATTGTGTTTATCTCGGTTTCAAGGACGCGACCAATGCCCGCAATTTTGCCGGCCTGAATTTCGATGAAAAGGCCATCCTCGAAGGTATTGCATATGCTCATGCGAAACAGTGCAAGGTTTTGCTGGCCCTGAATACCTATCCCGTTCCGTCCTCATGGGATGTCTGGAAGAAAGCGGTCGACCGGGCTGCACGTTATGGTGTGGATGCACTTATCGTTGCCGATCCCGGCCTTATGCAATATGCGAGGGAAAAACATCCTGATTTGCGTTTGCACCTGTCGGTTCAGGGTTCCGCGACCAATTACGAGGCGATCAATTTTTATGCGCGGCATTTCGGTATTTCAAGAGTGGTTTTGCCGCGTGTCCTGTCCATCGAGCAGGTGGAACTGGTTGCCGGTAATACTGACGTGGAAATCGAGGTATTCGGTTTCGGCAGCCTGTGCGTGATGGTGGAAGGCCGGTGCGCCTTGTCATCTTACGTGACGGGTGAAGCGCCGAACAATAACGGTGTTTGCTCTCCGGCCAAAGCGGTGCGTTGGCAGCCGACGCCGAAAGGACTCGAATCCCGGTTGAACGGTGTCCTGATCGACCTGTACGCAGATGATGAAAACGCCAGTTATCCGACACTATGCAAAGGTCGTTTCATGGTCAACGGGGACAGTTATTACGCCATTGAGGAACCGGCAAGCTTGAATACGCTTGAACTCCTGCCGAGACTGAAAAAGCTGGGTGTGTCCGCCATCAAGATCGAAGGCCGACAGCGCAGTCCGGCTTATACGGCACAGGCGACGAAAGTATGGCGTGAGGCACTGGATCTTTGCCTGAAGGACGATGCCGCTTACTCTGTCAAACCGGAGTGGATGAATGCGCTTGCCAAACTCTCCGAGGGGCAGCAACAGACGCTGGGTGCCTATCACCGTTCGTGGAAATGAAGGAAGAATACAGATGAAACTTTCCCTCGGACCTTTGCTCTATTACTGGCCAAAAGAGCGTGTCATTCAGTTTTATCGTGAAATGGCCACCTCTCCTGTCGATATCGTCTATCTGGGAGAAACGGTTTGCGCGCGACGGCATGAATTGCGGGTCGAAGACTGGCTGGAGCTGGGTCACATGCTGGCGGAATCGGGCAAGGAAGTCGTGATGTCGACTCAGGTTTTGCTGGAGTCCGGCGCGCATCTTCAGGCAATGCACGAGGTTGTCGAAAACGGACATTTCACTGTCGAGGCGAACGATATGGGCGCAGCCGGTTCTCTGGCAGGAAAAAAACCGTTTGTCGCCGGGCCTCATTTGAATCTCTACAATCCGGCAGCCCTGCAATTTATGGCCGGGTTGGGCGCGAAACGCTGGGTTATGCCCCTTGAAATGACGTGTGATGCCCTGAAAGGAATGATTGGAACACTTGCCGACAATATGGAAACGGAAGTGTTCGCATATGGGAGAATGCCGCTGGCTTTTTCTGCACGCTGTTTTACGGCGCGGCATCATAATTTGCCTAAAGACCAGTGTGCTTTCAAATGTATGGATTACCCGGACGGCTTGCCGGTACAGACACGTGAAGAACAATCTTTCCTTGTTTTCAACGGCATCCAGACCCAGTCGGCAAAAGTTTATAATCTGATATCGGAAGTGCCGGTTCTTGCCGGTTTGAATGTCAATGTGTTGAGAATCAGCCCGCAATCCGGAAATACGCCTGAGATATGCAGCGTTTTTGCCGATACAATGGCAGGGAAATGTTCCGGAAAAGAAGCGCTTGAAAAAATGAAAGACTTCATGCCTGCCGCTTCATGTAACGGTTACTGGCATGGCAGGCCCGGAATGGAATGGCATGAACAGTGATTTGCGATTTATTCATTGGAGAGGGGTATGAACCGGTTTAGCGTCCCGAAAGTGCTTGGCGACATGATTTCCCTGTTGCCTGCTTATCCCGGTTCCGTACTCTTCGTATCGGCCCTGAACGTGATTCTGACACCACGGCTACCAGAAGACGTGCGTGAAATGATTCTGGGCAAGCAATTGCGGCTGACCATCATGGACGCCCGGCTAGATTTCAATTTCGTCTGGACGAAGGGCGGTTTCGTTGCCGGATGGGGAAATGTCGAACCGGACATGATCATTTCGGCAAGCGCTTATGATTTTTACCAGTTGTCCAGACGGGAAGAAGATCCCGATACCCTTTTTTTCAGCCGTCGTCTTGTCATGGCAGGCGATACGGAACTGGGGCTTGTACTGAAGAACACGATCGATGCAATGGATCTGAACGTGTTCGAACTGGTGAAATCGGTTCCTGTCCGTAAATTTCTTGAATTGATCCCCGGCTATAAAAAGCCTTGACGCTGCCAATCTTTTCCCGGCTTTGCGAAAAGCAGAATCTTCCTGATTTTTATCAAACCGGCATTCCTTCCTGCAGGGGAATAAACAAACCTTGCTCAGCTGTTTGCCCTAATGTATCGGTATATCCGATCGAGAGGCAAAAAGATGAATATCGCTTTTGTCATCAAAAAAACGCTGATTCTGCTGGCTCTGGTGGACCCGTTCATGGCGATTCCACTTTTCATATGCGCAACGGCAGACCTTTCCCTGCCATTCAAGGAACGGTATAGCCGTCATCTGGGCATTACAGTGGCCTTGTCGCTTTTGTTCGGCGGCCTGTTCGGGCTGCATCTTCTGAATTTCATGGGAGTGACACTGGCGGCCATTCAGGTGGCTGGCGGCATCATTATGTTCATTGTTTCGCTGGCCATGGTGATCGCCAAGGAAGAAACGATCAAATACACGCCCGGCGAGTCGCAGGAAGCGGCTTCAGGGCCGTCCATCGTGCCGCTCGGCATCCCTTTGCTGGCGGGGCCTGCCGCGCTTTCCTACGTGATGGCAACTTCCCAGATAACGGAGATCTGTGACTGGCTGGGAGTGCTGTTTCCTCCGTTTGTGGTAGGCGTTGCCACCTGGCTGTGTTTCCGGTTTGTTTCCAAAGGCGGAAAGATCCTGACTCCGGGAGCCCTTAAGATTATCGGCCGTCTGGCCGGCTTTTTGCTGACGGCCATTTCTGTCGAAATGATGGCGACGGGTTTCAGGCATATGTTCCCGATCCTGACCAGCTAAACAAGGTTTTTAAATAACAGACACCGCGTCCGGAAACAAAAAAAGCATGTTTTCCAACATGCTTTTTAACTTGCGAAAACAACCGCTTTTTAGTGTTTCGCTCTCTGCATAATGGTGTCCCAGCCAAATTTGATGGCATCCTTGTTTCTGTCCCAGGACATTTCGGAATCACGGTTATACAGTTCCCATGCAGCATGAGCCGAAGGTTCGACTTCTTCCCAGGTACGGTTCAGGTGTTTCAGTTCGTTCTCTGCCAGCTGGGCACCGTACTGGAAGGCAGGCTGATAGTCTTCATATTTGCCGCCCGATGTCCAGTAACTGGTTTTCCATTCTTTAATGAAAGCTTCTTCATTGTATTTGCTGTCCGTTCCGGAATCAGCGTAAGTGTTTTTCTTGTCGTCCATATCGTGATCATCCTTGTTGAACATGTCCTTGATTTTGTCGCCGGCCTTTTTCATGGCGTCAGATGTTTTGTCGACTGCCTTGCCCATGGCATCGGAAGTGGCATCCGCTGCATTTTGTACAGCGTCTTTTGTCTTGTCGCTGGCATTTTTCAGGGAGTCCTTGGCGTTGTCGGCTGCCTGATTCATTTTTTTATTGAAATCGGAGCCGGTTTCCGGCGTATTCATATCCATGATATTCCCTCTCTATCAGTATCGGTTTTTTTAACAGGCACTTCGGTATCTGGCTGAAAACCGGGTGCCGCGCATGTCGTTTCAATGTTGGAATCGGGTCGGCCATATCTGAAAATCGGGTGACCGCTGTCGTGATGATTCCTGCCTTTTTAAAACTTTTGTGTTTTCAATGACTACAATCAGATTGGCAGGATGCTTTCAAGTTCCGGATTTTTGACTGAAGAGCCGATTTTTCAAAGGAGGCTTGATATTTGTGCGGATGTTCGCCAGAAATTTTGTTTGAATAAAAGATAATGGAAGATAATTTTTAAATGGATGAATTCAAGCAAAGTTAACAACAGAAATTGTTGTGGCAAACCAGTTCGGGGGAGACGGAAATGATCAGCGAAATGGAATACAGGAAAGGTAATTACATTGCACGGATGGCCGTTCTGGATACGGATAACCGGCGCTTTCGCGGAATGGTTTTGATCCGCAAACATGGTGAGGAAGAGATCGAGAAGTTCTGTGCCGCTGTTGAAAGCGATAATGTAGACGATGCGATGGACGAAGCACGTGCGCTGGCGCACAAGATTCTGAACGAACGGGTTGTTTACGGACAGCCGGATGAAGATTGATTGGTTTTCTTTTTGCTCATAAATCTTGGTCATGTGTTCGTGGCGTGATTTTTTGCGGTTTCATTCTATTTACAAGCCAGTTTCAAAGCTGGCTTTGTTGTTTATTCAATTTCCTGTAAATTTTCAGAATGCAGGGTTATTCCAGTGTGCATACCGTTTTTTATACCTGTGATTGCCATCGGAAAAATAAAGGAAACACTTTGAAAAGTTGATATTGATTCTGCATTATATCTACGTTATGCTTGGTGTCTCGCAAGTCTCTCTTGATGACGTTCCTGCATAAGGTGACTTTTCGCCAGAGCCTGTTTTTCGTTTTCGGCTTGAAAAGAATTTTCTGTATATAGTCTTGATTTCCAGATTCACGCTCAATAATAACAGTGAACAGGCACTGAAGGTTTCCGAAGCAATAAAATGGTATTTTCGTCAATCTCTTTCATATTTTTCCTCTTTCCCATATTTCTTCTGATTGATTTTTCATTCAGGAAAACAACCAAGGCCCGGAATATTGCCATCATTATATTCAGCCTGTTTTTTTATACATGGGGAGAAGGTGTCAATGTTGTCATTCTTGTCATTCTCGGTTTTTTTACATTTCTCGCCGGTCTTGTGCTTTTCCGAAGTATGGAACAGAGAAAGAAAAAGTATCTTTTCCTGTTTATCGGATTTTCACTTTTAACACTGATCGGTTACAAATATCTCTATTGGCTTCTTTATAACCTCACCAGTTTCGTTCCCTATTTGCAAAAAGTGGCGTTTTTCAGCCGGTACGCTTCTCCTGTTCCCCAAATCCCGCCACTTGGGATCAGTTTCTTCACTTTTCACAGTATCAGTTATCTGATCGATATATACAGAAAGAAAATTACTGAAAAACCCCGTCTTTCGGATTTTTTGTGCTACTTCTTCATGTTTCCCCACCTTGTCGCGGGGCCTATCGTCCGATATGTTCATATCCAGAATGATCTGGGTTCGCGGCAATTCAGCAAACAGCTTTTTGAATACGGCATAGCAAGATTTCTCATTGGACTGAACAAGAAGATTTTGATTGCCAATTCTGTGGCACCTCTGGCTGATGTCGCTTTTTTTCATAATTCATCACTTGGCCTTTTTGACGCATGGCTTGGAATTATTGCCTACGCCGTTCAGATTTATTTTGATTTTTCAGGATATTCCGATATGGCTATCGGGTTGGCGGCCATGATGGGGTTCCACTTTCATGAAAACTTCAATTCGCCTTATCGGAGCAAAAGCATCAGGGAATTCTGGCAAAGGTGGCATATTTCGCTGTCAACATGGTTACGGGATTATTTGTATATTCCACTGGGCGGCAGTCATGGTTCATCCATCAGGACATATATTAACCTGTTTATTGTTTTCGTCTTATGCGGTTTGTGGCACGGTGCGCAATATACTTTCCTGTTATGGGGAATCTTTCACGGTTTCCTCCTCTTTGTCGAAAGGCTCGGGATCGGAAGCTGGCTGGAAAGACAAACGGCTTTCGTCTCACGAACTTATTGTCTGTTGATGGTGACGATGAGCTGGGTTTTTTTCAGGGCCGGTTCACTCGATCAGGCCAGTCATTATTTCGCGTCACTGTTTTTCGGAAATACCGATCCCGGCATGATGGTCATCCTGCTGGAACCACTGAATCTTGTGGCTTTAGGGATTGGCATCTGGATAGCGTTGTTCCCATTGAAACGCTTCTCTGCGGGATCGGCTCAAACGCCTGTTTATGCCTTGTTTCCTTATATCGTCAACGTTTTGCTGGCATTCCTTTCTCTGACAGTTTTATTCATGGGGGCGAGAAATCCATTCATTTATTTTAATTTCTGATGGCACAAATGAATAAAGTAAAAACGATTTTTACCATTTTGATCCTGGTCGTTTTTTGCGGATTTTTCTTTATCGGTTCCCTGTTCGTCAATTCTGAAACGGTACTGGATAGCGAGAGGAGAAAAGTTACCGGGTTTCATATGTTAACCTCCCTGAAAAAACAGGAAATAAAGGACTTTTTCTCCAGACTGGATTTGTTTATTGCCGACAGGTTGCTATTCAAGGATCGGATATTCAAAACGGTTTCGACATTGCATGCGGATTATTTCTTTGACTTTGACATCAACAAAGCGGTTAAAGGAAAAGACAATTGGTATTTTCTTGGAAATTCATTCGGTAGAGTCATTGATAAACATACTGCAGATATTCCTTCTCTGAACAGGGAAACACTGGCTCATATTCAGGAAATGGCAGAATTGAAAGAATTTGCCGAATCGATGGATTCCTCTTTTTTCTATGTAATATGTCCTGACAAACATGGTATTTATCATGAGTATCTCCCGGATTATCTGGCAGGAAAAAATCATGAAGAACATCGATATGTGAATAAAGTCATTCCGCTTTTGCGTGCGGATAAAATAAATGTCATGGACCTGTACAGTATCCTCAAATCAAACAAGCAAGCCGGAAATTTGTATTACAGAACAGATACGCATTGGAACATGCACGGTGCCAGTATCGGTTTTGAGAGTATTTATGGGGGAATGAAAGCGATGTTGCCCGATAAAAAAATAAAAGATATTGCTTTTCTTTCAAAGTACAGTCTCAAGATAATACCATCGTCAAATGGTGATCTGATCTCTATTGGAGGATTTTATAACGCTCTCTTGAAGAACGATGATAATTATGCAATGACATACGAACCGGATTCCACTATTGTCTGGACAATTGATGGAAAAGAAGAGGTTGCCCCTGTTTCAAGAGGTAAATTGATCAATAATGCCAAAGCTGAGAACCCGATCAAGATGCATAATCAAAATGCAGCAAATAAAATGAAACTGGTAGTGATCGGTGACTCCTTTTTTCAAGCATTGTCTCCGTTTTTCAATGCTTCATTTTCAGATATTGTCTATATAGCCCATACGATTCCAATTCATGATCAAGAACAGGTTATCCAGAAGTTTAAACCGGATATCGTTGTTTATGAAACAGTTGAACGACATATCTGAAAATTGCCTATAAGGCTTGCCTGAAAACTTCCTTATTTTTTGGAAGAGGCTGTCAGTGAACGGATGGTTGATTTGATTTGGGCGACCCGTGCATCCAGATTCGGCATTTTTGCCGTGACTTTCAGCTTTTCAGGGCCATTCAGACGGATATGTTTGTTTTTCTGGATTATCTCGATAATCCGGATGGCATCGATTGGCGGATTCGGGACAAATTGCATGACAGCCGCTTCCGTATGGGCGTCGATCTTGATGATACCCACTGTTTTGGCCTGAATGCGCAGACGATGGGTTTCGACCAGTGCCTGAGCCGCTTCAGGCAGTTTTCCGAAGCGGTCAATGAGTTCTTCCTGCAAATCGTTAACCTGTTCCTGTGTTTCACAGTTGGCGAATCGTTTGTACAGGGAAAGCCGTTCATTGACACCGGGGCAATAGTCTCCCGGCAACAGGGCCGGTGTATGCAGATTGATTTCCGTCGTCGTGGTGAAAGGCGCGTCGTAATCCGGTTCTTCGCCTTTTTTCATGGCACGAACCGCTTCTTTCAGCATATCGGAGTACATCTGGAATCCGATTTCGACCATTTCACCGGATTGTTCTTCTCCCAGCACTTCGCCAGCACCACGGATTTCGAGATCGTGCATGGCGAGGAAGAACCCGCTGCCCAACTCTTCCATCTGGCGGATGGCTTCCAGACGCCTCTGCGCCTGCTTGGACAGGGTCTGCGTATCGTTGACGAGCAGGTAGGCATAAGCCTGATGGTGCGAACGGCCGATACGGCCACGCAACTGGTGCAATTGGGCGAGCCCGAACTTGTCGGCGCGATGCATGACCATTGTATTGGCGTTCGGGACGTCGATGCCGGTTTCGATAATCGTCGTGCACAGCAGGATGTTATAGCGGTGCGAAACGAAGTCACGCATGACTTTTTCAAGTTCGCGTTCATGCATCTGGCCGTGAGCGACGCCGATACGCGCTTCCGGCAAGAGGTTTTCCAGCATGATGCGCCGGTTTTCGATCGTTTCGACTTCGTTGTGCAGAAAGTAAACCTGACCGCCACGCTTGAGTTCGCGCATACAGGCTTCCCGGATGACGGAGTCGTTTTCGGAACGCACGAAAGTTTTAATTGCCAGCCGTTTTTGCGGGGCGGTCGCAATGATCGAAAAGCTGCGCAGGCCATCCAGCGCCATGCCGAGCGTTCGCGGGATCGGGGTTGCCGTCAGGGTCAGGACATCCACTTCGGCGCGAATGGCTTTTAAGGCTTCCTTCTGGCGGACGCCGAAACGGTGTTCCTCATCGATGATGATCAGGCCAAGTCGGTTGAATGAAACGTCTTTGGACAAAAGCTTGTGGGTACCGATAACGATATCGACGGTGCCGTCTTCCATGCCCTTGATGGTCTGGTTGACCTGTTTCTGGGTACGGAAGCGGGACAGTTCCGAAATGCGGACAGGCCAGTCGGCAAACCGGTCGCGGAAGGTCTGGGCATGCTGCTCGGCCAGCAGGGTGGTCGGTGCCAGCAGGGCTACCTGTTTGCCGCCCATGACGGCGATAAAAGCCGCACGCAAGGCCACTTCGGTCTTGCCGAAACCGACATCGCCGCAAATCAGCCGGTCCATCGGTTTGTCGGAGGTCATGTCTTCCATGACGGAAGCGATGGCAGCGGCCTGATCCGGTGTTTCCTCGAAACCAAAACTGTCGGCAAAGGCCTCGTAATCGTTTTTCGTCAATGGGAAAGGGAAACCCTTGCGCATGGAGCGGCGGGCATACAGATCAAGCAGCTCGGCGGCGGTATCGTGAATCTGTTGTGCGGCTTTCTGTTTGGCTTTTTCCCACTGGCCCGATCCAAGAGTATGGAGAGGAGCGTCATCCGCCGATGTCCCGGCATAGCGGGAAATGACGTGAAGCTGCGAAACGGGAACGTAAAGCTTGGTGTCTTTCGCGTATTGCAGATGCAGAAACTCGGTTTCGCCTTCGCCCAGATCGACGGTGACCAGCCCGCGATAGCGACCGATGCCGTGATTGGCGTGCACGACCGGATCGCCGATTTTCAGTTCAGACAGGTCGCGGACGATCGATTCGATATGGGCGACGGCTTCAGTACGCTTGCGTCCTGCGCGACGTCCTGAATTGGCGTAAAGCTCGGTTTCGGTAATGAAAGCCAGATCACCGAAAACATAACCCAGCGCAAAACCTTTCTGAACCGGCGAAATGCCGAACATCACCTGTTCCTTGCTTGTGGCAAAGTCGGCAAAACCGGTGCAGGGTGTGACCTTGAAATCGTATTCGTTGAAGAACTGCTGCATCGTTTCGCGCCGTCCGGGCGATTCTGCGCAGATCATCACGCGTTTGTCGGCACGTTTGATATAAGCTCGCAGGTTCGCAAGCGGATCGTCTGCACGCCGGTTGACGGATACGTCGGGAATCGGGGCGGACAATTCGGATGGCGCGTCGTCTGTCTGGATGACCCAGCGGGCGAACGGCTGTGCCAGAACAAAAAAATCCTCGCTGGTCAAAAACAGTTTTTCAGGCGCCAGAAGTGGCCGTTCACGGTCGGATTTCAGGAAATTGTAACGCGACTGCGTATCGGCCCAGAAACGCTGGAACGCTTCGTTGACATTGCCGATCATCGCGAAAACGGCGTTTTCCGGCAGGTAACGGAACAGGGTCGTCGTTTCCTCGAAGAAAAGCGGCAAATAGTATTCGATACCGGCCGAGGCAATGCCACTGGCGATATCGCGGTAAATGACGGAAAGGGTCGGATCGCCCTCGAAGACTTCGCGCCAGCGGCTTCTGAAAAAGGCGCGGGAATTCTCGTCCATCGGGAATTCATGGCCGGGCAGCATCCGGATTTCCCTGACCGGATAAAGCGAGCGCTGATTGTCCGGATCGAAAGTACGGATAGTTTCGATGGTGTCGCCGAACAGGTCGAGCCGGTAAGGCAGTTTCGATCCCATCGGGAACAGGTCGATCAGGCCGCCACGGACGGAATATTCACCCGGCGACATGACTTGCGATACGTGGTTGTATCCGGCAATCGTCAGTTGCGACTTGAGTTTTTCTTCGTCGAGCGTTTCACCCTGTTTGAAATAAAAGGTGTGTGCCGCGAGAAAAGCGGGCGGCGCGATGCGCAAGAGGGCGGTCGAGGCAGGAACGAGCAGAACGTCACAACGTCCGTTTGACACTTCGTAGAGCGTCGCCAGACGCTGCGATACCAGATCCTGATGCGGGGAAAACGAGTCGTATGGCAGCGTTTCCCAGTCGGGCAGCAAGTGGCAGCGCAAGGGTTCTTCCGTTTCATCTGAAAACCAGGGGATTTCTTCCAGAAGGCGTCGTGCGTCCGATGCGTTGGCAACGATGGCGACCAGCATTTGCTGACGCGATTTCAGATCCTGTGCGGCTTTGGCGAGCACGAGGGCATCTGCCGAGCCGTGAAGGGCTGGCATCGCGTAGCGTTGTCCGGGACGGGGAAGAAATTTCTTGAGATCGAAAGGCATTGACGCAAAAAGACGACTTCCGGGGAAAGCCAATTGTCCTGTTTCAGATTACAATCAAGTCTGTCATTATAAACGATAGCGGTTCTTTGCGCCGCTTCATTTTTGCTTCACAAGATGGATGAATCTTATGGCTTTGACGAATGCCAATGAAATTGTCGCGCGTTATTTCGCGCTGATACCCGCAGCCGGGGTCGGGAGCCGCATGGGTGCGGATTGTCCGAAACAGTATCTCTTTTTGCAGGGAAAACCAGTCTTGCAGCACACGATTGAAGCGTTTCTGGCCTGCGACGGGATTGAAAGTGTGTTTGTTGTCGTCAGTCCTGAAGATGAATGGCTGGACGATTTTGTCGCTTCGTCTCCGAAATGGGATGCCAGTCGTGTCCGTTTTTTGCGTTGCGGAGGAAACACACGCCGTGACTCCGTTCTGAACGGCCTTCATGCCCTTTTTCTGGAGTGCGCACCGAAGGACTGGATTCTGGTTCACGATGCCGCCCGTCCGGGGCTGACGCCCGAGCTGGTACGCAAGCTGATCGAGACGATCGGGCCGGAGGATATCGGTGGCTTGCTGGCCTTGCCGGTGGTGGATACGGTCAAAAAGCAGAGCGAAGAAGGTGTCCAGACGGTTTCACGGGAAGGTTTGTGGCTGGCGCAGACCCCACAGATGTTTCCCTATGCCTATTTGATGGATGCACTTGAACAACAGTCGGACGTGACCGATGAGGCGAGTGCCATCGAAGCGATGGGACAGGTTCCGAAACTGGTCGAGGGGCATCTGTGCAATTCCAAGATTACAAAGCCGGATGATTTGCCTCTGGTCGAACTGTTCATGTCGATTGATACCGGCATTCAGAAAAAGCTTTTTTAATACGGAAACACAAGATAAAAGAAGAAAAAATGAGCCATTTAGCTTTCAGGATCGGACAGGGTTACGACTGTCACGCATTGGTGGAAAATCGCAGACTGATTATCGGTGGGATAGACATCCCGCATGCCAAAGGATTGAAAGGGCATTCCGATGCGGATGTCCTGCTTCATGCGATTACCGATGCCTTGCTGGGCGCGCTGGCGTTAGGCGATATCGGCAAGCATTTTCCGGATACGGACGAGCGCTACAGGGGAGCGGATTCCCGCGTGCTGCTTAAGGAAGCGATGAAACTGGTCAAAACGCACGGTTATATTGTCGGGAACGTCGATTCCACGATCATTGCGCAGGCACCGAAAATGGCGCCGCATATCGCATCCATGACGGCCAATATCGCCAGCGATCTGGACGTTTCCGTTTCGCAGGTGAGCGTCAAGGCCAAGACGAATGAAAGGCTCGGTTATCTGGGGCGTGAAGAAGGGATAGCCGCCGAGGCGGTGGTGTTGCTTGTCAGGCAGGAATAAGCGGTATTTCTGTAAAAAAGCCAACTTTAAAGTTGGCTTTTTTGTTATCCCTGCGTAAGAAGTCAGTTCCTGAAAACATCCGCCCCTTTCGGCGTCACGAATTTGAAGGTGCTGGCCGAAACAGGCGGGTTTTTCGTGAATTTCGTGAATTTGATGAGCGAAAGCTGGCCGAGCGAATCGTACAGCTCCATGGCTTCAGGCATGCCGTTTTTCATGCCGATGTTGATTTTTTCAAATGGCGTGTCTTTTGTTTTCGGGATGGCTTCGACCCATTCATAACCTCCATGTGCCCCGGCGTTTCTGAGTTTGAAGCTTTTTTCCAGATCGTTACTGCCGAAAAGGATGGCAGCAGGGCTGGAACCCAGTGCATTGCCGAGTTTTTTGACGGTGACCTGATTTAAGTCCTTGTCGTAAATGTACAGGTTGACACCATCGGCCTGAAGCACCTGTTCATACGGTTTTTTGTATGTCCAGATGAATTTGCCTGGTCGGGAAAAAATGAAAGTGCCCGAGGCCAGGTTGGTGATCCGGGCCTTGTCGCCTCCCTTGACTTGTCCCTGGCTGAATTCGCCTTTGGCGGAACGGGCGTTGGTTGAAAAGCTTTTCAGCTGGTCAAGCGCTGTCGCGCTGGCAAATGCAGGGATGAGAACGAATAAAGCCATTGCTATGGCTTTTGAGAAAAATGGTCGCATGATGTTTTGTCTGTTCGAAAAATGAATGTGTTTTTGACTGAAAAAATCCGTTTTCGTTTCTTTTACACTTATTCGTTACTGGATGTTGGCACCAGTATTTCACGGTTGCCGTTGCTTTGCATCGGTGAAACGAGTCCGCTTCTTTCCATTTGTTCCAGAAGGCGTGCGGCACGGTTGTATCCGATGCGCAAATGGCGCTGGACAAGCGAAATGGAAGCCCGGCGGTTTTTGAGGACGATGGCGACGGCCTGATCGTACAGGACGTCCGATTCATCGTCTCCGCCTCCGTTTTCGCCGAAAGCGGCATTCGGATCGTCTTCCAGTGTACCCCCTTCAAGAATACCCTCGATATAATCGGCTTCGCCATGTTCTTTCAGGAAGGTGACGACGCGATGAACTTCGTCATCAGAGACGAAAGCGCCATGCACGCGGTTCGGCAGGCCTGATCCCGGTGGCAGGTAAAGCATGTCGCCCAGACCCAGCAGGGTTTCCGCACCCATCTGGTCGAGGATGGTACGGGAGTCGATTTTGCTGCTGACCTGAAATGCCATACGCGTCGGGATATTGGCCTTGATCAGGCCGGTAATGACATCGACGGATGGGCGCTGGGTCGCGAGGATCAGGTGAATGCCTGCCGCACGCGCTTTCTGGGCAATACGGGCAATCAGTTCTTCCACTTTCTTGCCCACGACCATCATCAGGTCGGCGAATTCATCGACGATGATGACGATCTGGGGCATTTTTTCCAGCGGTTCCGGTGAATCCGGTGTGATGGAGAAAGGATTAGGGATTTTTTCCTCTTTCTTTTCCGCCTCGATGATGCGGGCGTTGTATCCGGCCAGATTCCGGACGCCGAGATGCGACATCAGCCGGTAGCGTTTCTCCATTTCCGCTACGGCCCAGTTCAGGGCGTGGCCTGCCTGCCGCATGTCGGTGACGACCGGGGCGAGCAGGTGGGGAATACCCTCGTAGATCGACAGTTCGAGCATTTTCGGGTCAATCAGGATCAGCCGGACCTGACTCGGATCGGCCTTGTAGAGCAGGGACAGAATGGTGGCATTGATACCGACGGATTTGCCGGAACCGGTCGTGCCTGCAATCAACAGATGAGGCATTCTGGCAAGATCGGCGACAACCGGATTGCCTGCAATATCTTTACCCAGCGCGATGGTCAGTCTGGAAGAGGCGTCACTATAGACTTTGGAACTCAGGATTTCCGTAAGGCGGACGATCTGGCGTTTGGAGTTCGGCAATTCGAGTGCCATGTAATTCTTGCCGGGAATCGTTTCGATGACCCGGATGGAAACCAGCGAGAGCGATCGGGCGAGATCGCGTGCCAGATTGACGATGGTGCTACCCTTGACGCCGGTGTCCGGTTCGATTTCGTAACGGGTGACGACTGGCCCTGGATAGGCGGCGACGACACGGACGGTCACACCGAAGTCGGACAGTTTCTTTTCGATCAGCCGGCTGGTGAATTCTAGGGTTTCGACGCTGACGGTTTCCTGCTGGGCGCCCACAGGGTCAAGCAGGGAAAGCGGTGGCAGTTCGCCATCGTGCATGTCGGAAAAGAGAACGACCTGTTTTTCTTTCTCGACACGTTCGGATTTCGGCACGTCGACAACTTGCGGTTCGATGTGCATCGGTGGTGCTTCGGTTACTCTGGCTTTTTCCTGACTGACGGTTTCCTCGCGTTTGACGGAAGCGACCTGTCCGATTTTCCGGTCTTCCCGCGCCGCTTTGGCTTTCATGAAAAAACCGAATACGGTTTCAAGTCCCGCTCCGATATTTTCCACGAGTTGCAGCCAGGACATTTGCAGGAAAAGGGAAAAACCCACAGCGCATAAAAGCAACAGCAGCAGGGTTCCGGACATGAATCCCAGATAATGCTGCGCCGTATTGCCGACGATTTCACCGACGACTCCGCCGGGAATACGAGGTAACTGGATGCGCATGTTATACATGCGCAGATATTCGACGCCGCTGCTGGAAAACAGCAGGATCAGAAAGCCGATGTTTTTGAGAATCCGGTCCCTGAACCATGACGGTTCGGGTTCTTCCTGCAAGAGGAGCAAACGGGAGATGCGTTTGTATCCTGTCCAGGACGCTTTCAGAAACCAGAGGACGACCCACCATGCAGACAGGCCGAATGTGAAAAACAGGATATCGGCGATGAAAGCGCCGATGCGTCCGCCCAGATTGGAAATGTGGGTGATCTGGCTGGCGTGCGACCAGCCGGGATCAGTCTTGTCGTAACTCAGAAAAATGAGCAGGAAGTAAAGGGTAATGGCGATCAGGACAAACCATCCCGCTTCCTTGATCAGTCGGGAAGAACGGCTGGGCGTATCCGGTTTGATTTCCGGTTTTTTTCGGTCGTAGCTGGATATGTTTTTGCTCATGAATCCGGTTATTTTGAAATGCAAAATCACTGCAATACGGAGTATTGTATTCGTATTTCTTCAAGAGCCAAAATACAGGGATAAAAATCAAGGAATGGACAGTTAAAGTGAAACTGTTGTGACCGCATTCGTATCCTGTATTTCCGTTTCGTCTATAATCTTAGCAATAATTGGCAGGACTGATTGAAAATTGCTGAACGTTTTATGATATTTTCGATCCATTCACTGCGTTTTTTACCGAACATTCAATCATTTTCGACGGTTTTATTATGACGACTTCTCCAATGCATGCCGATGTTTTGATTCTGGGTTCCGGCCCTGCCGGTTACACCGCTGCCGTTTATACGGCGCGGGCCAACCTGAAACCGCTTCTTGTGACCGGACTTGCACAGGGCGGTCAGCTGATGACGGCTTCCGACGTGGAAAACTGGCCGGGAGACCCGACGGGCGTTGCCGGTCCCGAATTGATGCAGCGTATGCTGGAACACGCTGAACGTTTCGATACCCGCATTGTGTTCGACCATATCCATACAGCCGAACTGACGAAAAAACCGATCCGGCTGATCGGCGATATGGGCGAGTACACTTGTAACGCGCTGATTATCGCGACTGGCGCTTCCGCCCAGTATCTGGGGCTGGAATCCGAACAGGCTTTCATCGGACGAGGGGTTTCCGGATGTGCTACCTGTGACGGTTTTTTCTATCGCAATCAGGAAGTGGCCGTCGTCGGCGGTGGCAATACTGCAGTAGATGAAGCAATTTATCTTTCCAACATCGCGTCCAAAGTGACCCTGATCCATCGTCGCGATTCGTTCAAGGCAGAACCGATTCTGGTGACGCGCCTGCTGGAAAGGGTTAAAGAAGGCAAGATCGAGATCATGTACGATACGACGATTGACGAAGTCTTGGGTGATGATTCCGGAGTGACCGGGATTCGGGTCAAATCGGTTAAGGATGGTTCGCTGAAAGTAGTGACCGTCAACGGTGTTTTCATCGCGATCGGGCATAAGCCCAATACGTCCATTTTCGAAGGCCAGCTTGAACTGGTGAATGGTTACATCAAAACCCGCATGGGACAGGATGGCATGGCGACGGCAACGAATATCCCGGGCGTTTTCGCCGCAGGTGACGTTCAGGATTACATGTATCGTCAGGCTGTGACGAGTGCCGGTTCAGGCTGTATGGCCGCACTGGATGCACAGCGTTATCTGGAAGAAGAATTGTCCTGACGGTGAAGGGAAATGGCTTCATCGAAAAAGATTACGGATCTCAAGGCACTGAAAAAAGTCGTCAAAAAGGCCAATGAGGATCGAAAGAAAGAGGAAGAGGAACGGAAAAGGGCTGAAAGGCAGTCCGTTTCCGACCGTGACCTTTTCCTGAAAAGTATCGGCGATGTGACGCCTATCGATAACAGGGATCGCGTCGCTCCTGTGTTTTCGTCGCCCAAACCGATTCCGGTACAAAGGATGGAGGATGAAAAACGGGCTCTCATGGAATCGCTTTCCGATGAGTTCAGTGTGGAAAGCCTGCTTGAAACGGATGATGCCTTAAGCTATGCGCGCAACGGTATCGGACCGGATGTCGTCCGGAAATTGCGGCGCGGTCACTGGGTGATCGGTGACCAGCTTGATCTGCACGGTTTCCGTCGCGACGAGGCACGGGAAATGCTGGTGGAGTTTTTGCGTCGCGCTTCCATAAGGGGTATCCGTTGCGTTCGCATCATTCACGGAAAGGGGCTCGGGTCGGTCAATCAGGAACCGGTTTTGAAAAAACTCGTTCACAAATGGCTGGTTCAGCGTGCGGATGTTGTCGCGTTCTGTCAGGCCAAACCGGCCGATGGCGGTTCCGGTGCGGTTGTCGTGCTGTTAAAAGGGAGTTAATCGGCTCAGGGACGCTGGTGTGAAAAGCATTGACCCGATATACTTGTCTTTTATGCCGGTTTGCCGGTTTATTCAAAATTCATGGTTGTTCAGGTTTATAAAGAGGGTTTTTCATGTTTTCTTTTCTGAAAAAAGCGGTTCCGGTCAGTCTCGTTCTGGTTTCTGTCGGGGTTTTGTCTGCCTGTACTACAGGACAGGAAATGACGGCCAAGTTGACGGCACAGGCGGAAAAGGGGGATGTGGAAGCGATGGTCGAGCTGGCGGAGGTTTATTGCGGTGGCAAAAACATCGAACAGGACGACCAGATTTGCGGCATGTGGATGAAACGGGCAGCTGAAAAAGGCCATGTCCGTGCCCAGTATATGCTCGGCAGAATGTATGAACTGGGTCTGGGTATGAGAGCCGATCCGGTACAGGCATACAAGTGGTATAGCTTGTCTGCCCCCCATTATCATATGTCCCAGACTGGTGCAGAGACTGTATATGCCGTCATGACACCTGTCCAGCAGTCAGAAGCCAGAAAAGTGGCTGATGAGGCGAAGAAAACCATTCCTTCAAAACAATAATTTTTTCAATGATGTTGCCTGCATGTTTGCCATGCAGGCGATGCTGTTTTTATGCTTATCAGAAAGTTTCAGGAAGCCGATGTCCATGCCGCTGGCCAGATGGCTTACGATACATGGTCGTATGAACTGAATGGTGTCGGGCACGATTTGAACCGGTTTATCCATGAATACATGGTCCGTTATTACGATACGAACCGCCAGTATTCTTTCAGTCTGGTCGACCAGTCATTGAATGCCTTTTTACTGGCCGGTTTCAAAACGGATCAGGCCGGCTGCAATAAGTGGTTTGAAAACACGCTTTCCCGGTTTTTGCCTGAGGAAAAGGAAGTCGCCCTGGAATATCGGGACTATCTTTCCAGAAACGGTTCCGCCGTCAAAAAATATATGAAGGACGGGGATATCATGATGAACCTGTTCATGAGCAAGGGCGGTGGAACAGGACGGAGACTCTTGACCAGCTTCGAGGCGCTTTGCAGGAAAAATGCCGTTGAAAATATTTTCCTGTGGGCGGACGTAACCTGCAATTATTCTTATTACGAAAAGAACGGGTTTGAGATTCTGGAACGGTTCGCGAACAGGACACCGGTCGATATCGGATGTCTCGATACGTATATTTTCAAAAAGAGACTGAATTGATCGCTGATCTCTGAAATATGAAAAAGGGGAGCCATCGGCTCCCCTTTTTCATCCTGTTCATTTGCAGGCGGAATTCAAATCGCTTCCATTCCGGTTTCACCAGTACGGATACGGATGACCTGTTCGATGTCCTGCACGAAAATTTTTCCGTCGCCGATTTTTCCGGTACGTGCCGATTTCAGGATGGCTTCGATAGCCAGATCAAGCATGCTGTCGTCGACGACGACCTCGATTTTCACTTTTGGCAGGAAATCGACCACGTATTCGGCACCCCGATAGAGTTCGGTATGGCCTTTCTGGCGGCCGAATCCCTTCACTTCCGTTACGGTCAGGCCGTTGATGTTGGCATCCGACAGAGCTTCGCGTACTTCGTCCAGTTTGAAAGGTTTGATGATGGCTGTAATTTTTTTCATGCGAACTCCGTTGGCAGTAAAAAAGAAACCGCTTGTGAAAAATGCACAAGCGATTTTATTTTAAAACATTTTGTTTTCAATCGCGATATTTCGATGTGATCGGGCATCTCCAGTCGCGTCCGAAACCGCGTGGCGTAATCCGGATACCGATCGGTGCCTGACGCCGTTTGTATTCGTTGATACGCATCAGACGAACAATTCGTTCCACGACGGTGGTGTTGTAACCGTTTTTGACGATTTCGCCCACGCTCCGGTTTTCTTCCATGAACATTCTGACGATGGTGTCCAGCACTTCGTATGGTGGCAGCGTGTCCTGATCGAACTGGTTCGGTTTCAGTTCGGCCGTCGGCGCACGGGTCAACATGCGTTCGGGGATGACGTCCGAGATCGAATTGCGGTAGTGGCAGAGTCGATAGACCAGCGTTTTGTAGATGTCCTTGATAACGGCGAATCCACCGGCCATATCGCCGTAAAGAGTACAGTAACCGACGGCCATTTCACTCTTGTTGCCGGTTGTCAGGACGATGGAACCGAATTTGTTCGACAGGGCCATCAGAAGGGTTCCGCGAATGCGAGCCTGAAGGTTTTCTTCCGTCGAATCTTCGGGAAGCTTGTTGAACTGTGGCGCCAGTGTACTTAAAAATGAGGAGAAACAGTCGGAAATCGGAATTTCGTCGTAGGCGACTTTCAGGCGTCCAGCCATATCGCTGGCATCAATTTGTGAGATGTCGCTGGTATACGGGGAAGGCATCATGACAGCCCGGACTTTTTCAGGCCCGAGTGCATCGACGGCGATCGCCAGAACCAGTGCGGAATCGACACCGCCGGACAAGCCGATGATGACACCGGGAAAGCCGTTTTTGGTGACGTAGTCGCGCACGCCCAGAACCAGTGCACGATAAACCTCGCTTTCGACAGTCGGATGCTCCTCCATCCTGCCGTTGACGGGCTGTTTGTTATCGAACGAAACGATTTCAAGGTCTTCTTCGCATTGTTTCAGCTGGACACAAACTTTGCCATCGGTATTCATCGCGAATGAGCAACCGTCAAAGACCAGTTCGTCCTGACCGCCGACCAGATTGGCGTAAATGGCAGACATGCCTTGTCCGATGACGTTCTGGCGGACGATAACGGGACGCTGGTGCATTTTGCCCATGTGGTATGGTGAGCTGTTCATGACCAGCATGACATCGGCACCGGCAGCCCGTGCTTTTTGTGGGGGCAATGGAAACCACACGTCTTCGCAAATGCCGATTCCGAAACAGACACCTTTGACCTTGAACACGAGCGGTTCATTGCCCGGGGCAAAGTATCTCTTTTCGTCGAAAACGGTGTAGTTCGGCAATTCCTGTTTGAAATAGGTACCGATGATGGTGCCGTTTACCAGAATGGAACAGGCGTTGTAACACAGTCCACCCTTGATCAGATGATGGCCCACCAGTACAAATACATTGTCAAGATCGGCCAGTTCGTTTTTAAGCCTGTCCAGTTCCAGTTGTGTGGAAGAATGAAAACTGTGTTGCAAAAGCAGGTCTTCAGGAGGATAGCCGGTCAGGGACAGTTCAGGTGTCAGGACGATATCGGCTCCGAGCGCAGCCGCTTTCCGGACGAATTCTGCAATGCGTTCGCGATTGCCGGACAGATCTCCGACGGTACTGTTGATTTGGGCGATGGCGACTTTGGGAGACATAATATTCGTTCAAATAAATGAGTGACATCCGGTGAAGCTGGAAAGAATAGCATATAACTTTTTCCATTTTCATGTTTGGACCTTTTCCAAAATGATAGACGAAATGGCGATGTCAATGTCTAAGGCCGCGGAATTTGGTTACAATGTCAAATCTCGTTGGGCCGATTGTTGCCGGTTTGTTGTTTGTAAACCGTTTTTTGTATTGTCGGCCTTGTTCAACTGCTGGATTTTGTAAATGGTTCGTATGCAATACGTTTCGACTCGCGCACAAGACAAAAATGGAGCAAAACGCTCTTTTTCCCAAATCCTGCTCGAAGGACTGGCTCCCGACGGCGGTCTGTACATGCCGGATGCCTATCCATCTGTCACGAAGGCAGAGCTGGATTCATGGCGTTCCCTGTCTTATGCCGGTCTCGCCTTTGAGATTCTCAAGAAATTTGCCGATGATATTCCAGAGGCCGACCTGAAAGCGCTGGTCGAAAAGACCTATACGTCCGAAGTCTATAAAAATGTCCGTTCCGGCGATTCGAAGGATGCGATCACGCCTTTGCGTCTTCTGGAAGAAAAGGACGGCAAGACGCTCATGCTGCTTGGACTCTCGAATGGCCCGACTCTGGCATTCAAGGATATGGCGATGCAGATGCTCGGCAATCTTTTCGAATACGAATTGACCCGCAAAAATGCCGAACTGAATATTCTGGGTGCGACTTCAGGCGATACCGGCAGTGCTGCCGAATATGCCATGAGAGGCAAGAAGGGCATCCGGGTGTTCATGCTGTCGCCGCACCGGAAAATGAGCGCTTTCCAGACGGCACAGATGTTCAGCCTGCAAGACCCGAACATTTTCAACATCGCTATCGAAGGGGTATTCGACGATTGTCAGGATATCGTGAAAGCCGTTTCCAACGATCTGGAATACAAGACGCGCCAAAAGATCGGGACAGTCAATTCGATCAACTGGGCGCGTGTCGTCGCTCAGGTGGTTTATTACTTCCGTGCGTATCTGCTGGCGACGCAAAACAGTGAACAGAAAGTGTCGTTTACTGTTCCGTCCGGCAATTTCGGAAATGTGTGTGCAGGGCATATCGCGCGCATGATGGGCCTGCCGATCGACAGGCTGGTCGTGGCCACGAATGAGAACGACGTTCTGGACGAATTTTTCCGTACGGGCATTTATCGCGTCCGCAAATCTGCGGAAACCTGGCATACCAGCAGTCCGTCGATGGATATTTCCAAGGCGTCCAATTTCGAACGCTTTATTTACGATTTGCTCGGCAAAGACAGTGTTCGCGTCAACAAACTGTTCAAACAGATCGAATCCAAAGGCTTTTTCGACCTGTCGGGCAAGCCGGGCAGCGATGGCGACGAGTTCGCGCTAGTCGGCGGTTTCGGTTTCGAATCCGGAAAATCCACCCACGCAGACCGTCTGGAAACGATCCGTTTCGTACAGAAAGAGTATGGCATCATGATCGATACGCATACGGCAGACGGCCTGAAAGTGGCGCGCGAACATCAGCAAAAAGGGATTCCGATGATCGTGCTGGAAACGGCTCAGGCAGCGAAATTCAATGAGACGATTTTCGAGGCGCTGGGCAAAAATGCCGATCGTCCGGCCGGTTTCGGGAAGATCGAAGACTTGCCGCAGCGTTTTACTGTCATGTCGGCTGATGCTGGCGAAGTCAAGGATTTCATTGCGGCACGAACGGGACTTTGATTTTTTTGTCAAAGTTCAGAATCGTTTTTCCGACTTGAACGAAATTTGAGAGGCAGGCCTGATATGCTGACAGTCAACGAAGCTCTGAAGTGTTTGCTTGAAATGGCTGCACAGGTTCCGGAATCGGAAATGCTTGCCATTTCAAAGGCTAATGGACGTGTGCTGGCAGAGTCGCAGTATTCCGGAATCGATGTACCGAATGCCGATAACGCCGCCATGGACGGCTACGCCATTCGTTTTTCCGATCTCAATGGAACCGGGACGGTTTTGACCGTCAGGCAAAGAGTTCCGGCCGGACACATTGGCGGCAAACTGCAAAACGGTGAAGCGGCCCGTATTTTTACCGGTGCTCCCATACCGGAAGGCGCCGATACGGTTGTCAGGCAGGAATGGTGTGAAGTCGATGGAGACCGGTTGATATTCACGCGTTTGCCTGAGAAAAAAGGCGAATCGGTCCGATATCGCGGAGAAGATCTTGAAGAGGGCGATCTTGTTCTGAAAAAAGGAACCCGGTTGCAGGCGCAACATCTTGGCGTTGCCGCTTCTGTGGGTCTGGTGGATCTTCCTGTTACCCGTCGTCTGAAAGTGGCACTGATGTCGACAGGCGACGAGCTGGTCATGCAGGGTGAATCGTTGACCCCGGGGAAAATTTACAATTCCAATCGTTACACTTTGCGGGCTTTGCTGGAAAACCTCGGCTGTACCGTAACGGATTTCGGCATCATTGCCGACAACCTCAAGGCAACACAGGCCGCGCTTGCCGAAGCGGCAAGGACAGGACACGACCTGATCCTCACATCCGGGGGCGTTTCTGTCGGCGAAGAAGATCATATCAAACCGGCTATCGAATCACTGGGACGTTTGCATTTCTGGCGTGTGGCGGTCAAACCGGGAAAACCGCTTGTATTCGGTGAAATCGATGAACGCTCAGGGCTGTCCTCCGCGTCGGCTGCCATCATCGGCTTGCCCGGCAATCCGGTTTCCAGTTTCGTCACTTTCCTGCTTTTCGTACGGCCATTCCTCTTGCGGATGCAGGGAGTGGAAAATGTGTTTCCAAAATCATTTTCGCTTCGTGCGGATTTCACACTGGACAATCCCGATGAACGGAACGAATTTTTAAGAGTCAAATTGAATGAAGCCGGGGGGCTCGAACCTTTCGGCAATCAGGGATCAGGTGTGATGTCTTCAACAGTCTGGGGAGATGGCCTGATCGATAATCCACCCGGACAGCTCATCAAAAAGGGCGACTTTGTCCGTTTCATTCCTTTCAGTGAATTGTTGAACTAATGAAAATCAGATTGCGATATTTTGCCCGCGTCAGGGAAAAACTCGGTGTCGCAGAAGAATGGGTGACGCTACCTGATGATATCAGGACGGTTGACGATGTCCGGCTTTTCCTGATGAAAAGAGGCGGGGTATGGTCAGAGGTATTGTCGGCAGGGCAGTTGAAAATGGCTTGTCAATTGCAAATGGCACAGCCTGATACAAAAGTGACTGAAGGGTGTGAAATCGCCTTTTTCCCGCCCGTCACAGGGGGTTGAACCCTTCATTTTCTGACATTTTTGATTTTTACCCGGATAATATTGCATTGGTAATATTATCCGGGTAAAATGCGATTTTCATTTTATATGCACTGGATCGCAAATGAATCATTCTCCTCTTGCGCAATGGATCGCTTTTTCCGGAAACGACTGCATCGCTTCCGGTGTTCCGGAAAATGTTGCGACAGATGTCAAACGTTTTGTCGACTCACATCCGGTCGAGCCTGTTCTGGTTTTCGATGCAAAAACGAGCGCCATTATCGAAGTGGATTTTCGGGGGCCTTTAGCGGATGTCCTTGTTCGTTTGCCTGTCGGAAAAGAGCCGCCAACGGAAACGGGTTCAATAATGAAAGCGCCTGCCAGACAGGGTGCAGGACGTCCGAAACTGGGTGTTGTTCCGCGGGAAGTGACCTTGTTGCCGAGACATTGGGAATGGCTTGCGACGCAAGCTGGAGGAGCATCGGTGACGCTTCGAAAGCTGGTCGAGCATGCCATGCGTGCGGCAAGGGAATCAGACAGAATGCGTCAGGCGCAGGAAGCGGCTTATAATTTCATGGTGGCAATGGCCGGGAACAATCAGGGTTTTGAAGAAGCGTCCCGAGCCTTGTTTGCCGGGAACATCGATCACTTCAGACAGTGTATTGGTAATTGGCCCGCTGATATCAGGGATCACCTCTTTTCTTTGGCAAGCGCTATTGATACTGTGTCAGGAGGCGCAAGTTGAAGCTCTTATTTAAGGCAAGTCCAGACAAAAAAGCCGACAAATACATGTCGGCTTTTTGCATAAGAAAGCGATGAAGACCTACTTGATCTTCGTTTCCTTGTAAGGAACATGCTTTCTTGCCTTGGGATCGAACTTGACGATTTCAATCTTGTCAGGCGTCGTACGCTTGTTTTTGGTCGTCGTATAAAAATGACCCGTACCTGCCGTCGATTCCAGCTTGATCTTCTCTCTACCAGCCTTAGCCATAACAAAAACCCTCTAAAAAAACTTTAAACCTTCTCACCACGAGCGCGCAAATCAGCCAGGACCGCATCGATCCCCAGCTTGTCAATCACGCGCAAACCGGCATTCGACACCCGCAGGGAAACCCAGCGATTCTCCGATTCCACAAAAAAACGACGGTAATGCAAATTCGGCATAAAACGGCGTCTCGTCTTATTATTGGCATGAGAAACCTTGTTACCCGACATCGGCTTCTTACCTGTAATCTGGCAAACACGAGCCATGAAAAAACCTCCAGACAAAAACAGAAAAAAACAAAACAAAAAACGGAAGTCCGGATTCTACCCCGAAACGATTGAAAAACACAATAAAAAACAGGCACTTGTTAATATTTATTGTGTCGCGATATTTATAATAAAGTCACAATCGGGATGCAATTCTGTTCAAGATCATGTTTTTGAAGGGGTTTTCGAGATGATATCTCCTGTCCGGAATTTCTTTGCGCATTGTGCAGTTTCAGGGAATTTTTCATCTTTACTGACTATAATGTCCAAAAAACAGGTTGACTGGCATGCAATCACCAGAACCGGAATTCATCACCCATTTGCAGAAAGGCAGGTTTTTCTATGGCAGATGCCCTGATTGTCATTACTGATTGTAATCATATCAATATCGATGCCGAAAAGGCTGTATTTGAAGCGGCTGGCATTCCCTGGAAATTATTTCAATGCAGGACCGAGGATGACCTGATTGCCAATTGTCAGGGAGCGGTTGCCGCATGCAACCAGCGCGCCCCTTTTACGGAAAAGGTGTTTGCAGCGCTCCCGGAACTGAAGATGGTGGTCCGATATGGTGACGGGGTCGACAATGTCGATCTTGAAGCGGCTACACGGCATGGTGTGCAGGTTTGCAATGTGCCCGATTACGGCACTTCCGAAGTGGCCAACCATGCGCTGGCCATGATGCTTGCCATTACCCGCAAGATTTGCCAGGCCAACGAGCAGGTCAGGGAAGGACGATGGACGTACCGGGAAATGGTGCCGATCCAGCATTTGTCCAATATGACGATTGGCGTCATCGGGCTCGGGCGTATCGGGCTTGCTTTTGCCAAACGTGTGCATGCACTGGGTTGCAAGGTGATCGGTTTCGATATTTTTACCGAGCATCTCAAAGGCGATCCCGAGAGTTCTTTCATTGAACTGACGTCTGAAGACGATGTCATTGAAAGGGCTGACCTTTTATCCTTGCATTGCAGCCTGAATTCACAGGATGCAGGCCTGATGAATGCAAAGACCTTTGCCAAAATGAAACCGGGAGCCATGTTCATCAACGTTACCCGTGGCGGGCTTGTCGATGAGAAAGCTCTGGCTGACGCCCTGAATTCAGGGCATCTGTCCGCGGCCGCTCTGGACGTGACTGCCAAAGAACCGTTGCCAATGGACAGTCCCCTGCGATCCGCTCCGAACATTCTCATTACACCTCATATGGCATGGTATTCGGTTCAGGCGGAATCCAATCTCAAAACGCGATGTGCTGAAGAGGCAGTGCGCGGGTTTCGGGGTGAAAAGCCTCGCAATCCGGTAAACAAACTCTAGGAGTTTATTTCCGTTGGGGCTTCTTTCGTCAATAACGAAAAATTCAAATGGATGCGGTATTTTTGCATCCATTTGAAGCTGAACCTTTCCGGATTTGGAGTAAACTACTCCGATTAAGCCTGTTTTGTGAAAAAACAGGCGGAAATGGCGTTAGTTTTGCGTTTTTCGGAAGCAACAGCCGGTGAAATATTTTGCCAGATGCAAAAATTATGGTAGGCAATTTTTGAAAAAAATCTGTATAATCCTGTTTTGGACACATAGGAAATACCATGAGACTACTCAAAAAGGCACTCACGTTCGATGACGTGCTTCTCGTTCCGGCATATTCTGCCGTTCTTCCTAAAGATACCGTTTTGAAAACCCGTTTGACGAGAAATATCTCGTTGAATATTCCTTTGCTTTCCGCAGCAATGGATACCGTCACCGAAGCGTCTCTGGCGATCGCGATGGCAAGACAGGGCGGGATCGGTATTATCCACAAGAATATGACTGCTGCCGAACAGGCCCGGGAAGTTGCCAAGGTCAAACGTTTCGAAGCAGGTATGGTGACCGATCCGATCACTATTCCACCGACCATGAAAGTACGCGATGTCATCGCGCTGACCAGACAGCATGGCTTTTCCGGTTTCCCCGTTGTGGATGGCAAAAAGATTGTCGGCATCATTACCAATCGCGATTTGCGCTTTGAAGAAGAACTGGACGCTCCCGTCAGCAAAATAATGACGCCTCGCGAAAAGCTGGTATACGTGAAAGAAGGCACGACGCTTGAGGAAGCCAAACGGGTGATGAACCGTAACCGTCTGGAACGGGTTCTGGTCGTCAACGACGCTTTCGAGCTGCGTGGTTTGATGACGGTAAAAGATATCCTGAAAAAGAACGATTATCCTCTGGCATCCAAGGACAGCTATGGCAAGTTGCTGGCCGGTGCCGCTGTCGGTGTCGGTCCTGACAATGACGAACGTATCGATTTGCTGGCCAAAGCCGGTGTGGACGTTCTGGTCGTCGATACGGCTCACGGACATTCACAGGGTGTTCTGGACCGTGTCAAGTGGGTCAAGCAACATTATCCGAATATCGAAGTCATCGGCGGCAACATCGCCACAGCTGACGCTGCAAGGGCCTTGCTCGATCATGGCGCTGATGCCGTCAAGGTCGGTATCGGCCCCGGTTCGATCTGTACTACCCGTATCGTTGCCGGTGTCGGTGTTCCGCAGATTACCGCGATTTCCGACGTGGCTGATGCCTTGAAAGGAACCGGTGTTCCCTGTATCGCTGACGGCGGTATCCGTTTCTCCGGTGATATTTCGAAAGCGATTGCAGCCGGTGCCTCTACCGTCATGATGGGCAGCATGTTTGCCGGTACCGATGAAGCTCCGGGCGAAATCATCCTGTATCAGGGCCGCAGCTATAAAGCCTATCGTGGCATGGGCAGTGTCGGTGCAATGCAGCAGGGTTCTGCCGACCGTTACTTCCAGGACGAAGCCGAACACCAGCCGGACAAGCTGGTTCCGGAAGGCATCGAAGCCCGTGTCCCGTACAAGGGCAGCGTCAATGCCATCATTTTCCAGTTGATCGGCGGCGTTCGTTCCTCGATGGGTTATTGCGGTTGTGAATCAATCGACCAGATGCACGAAAAAGCGGCATTTGTCGAGATCAGTTCCGCCGGGATGCGTGAATCGCACGTTCACGATGTCCAGATAACCAAAGAGGCGCCGAACTATCGTCTTGAATAAAGCCAGATAGACAGGGGCCGGTTTTTCCGGCCCTTCACGTTTTCAGAATCCGTTTTTACAGATATTTCCCATGCATTCCAGAATACTCATTATCGATTTCGGTTCTCAGGTTACTCAATTGATTGCCCGTCGTGTACGGGAAGCCGGTGTTTTTTCAGAAGTCGTTCCTTACGATGTCGGATCTGACTTCATTCGTGATTATGCGAAGGATGGTTCCTTAAAAGGCGTTATTTTATCCGGCGGCCAGAATAGCGTGACGGATGACGATACGCCACGTGTTCCGCAAATCGTGTTTGAACTGGGCGTTCCTGTATTGGGTATTTGTTATGGCATGCAGGCGATGGCGGACCAGCTTGGCGGCAAAGTCGAAAACGGCAAAGTCCGCGAGTTCGGATATGCCGAGGTTCGTGCCCGCAATCACACCAGATTGCTGGAAGGCATTGCGGATTTCGTCACGGCTGACGGCGCCAATATGCTAAAAGTCTGGATGAGCCATGGCGACAAGGTCACTGAAATTCCACCGGGCTTTACGGTCATGCTGTCGAACGATTCATGCCCGATTGCCGGTATGGCGGACGAATCCAGAAAATTCTATGCCTTGCAGTTCCATCCTGAAGTCACCCATACCGTACAGGGCAAGGCGATCATCAACCGTTTCGTGCACGACATTTGTGGTGCAAAAGCGGACTGGAACATGCCGGATTACGTTTCGGAAGCGATTGAAGCGATCCGCAAGAAAGTCGGCAAGGACGACGTCATTCTCGGTTTGTCCGGTGGTGTCGATTCCAGTGTTGCCGCTGCACTGATCCATCGAGCCATCGGCGACCAGCTGACCTGCGTTTTCGTCGATCATGGCCTTCTGCGCCTGAATGAAGGCAAGATGGTCATGGACATGTTCGCCAAAAATCTGGGCGTCAAGGTCATTCACGTCGATGCATCGGAACAGTTCATGGGCCAGTTGGCCGGTGTGACCGATCCGGAAGAAAAAAGAAAGATTATTGGCCGCGAATTTGTCGAAGTCTTCCAGACAGAAGCGGGCAAGATCAAAAATGCCAAATGGCTGGCGCAGGGAACGATTTATCCGGACGTGATCGAAAGTGCAGGCAAGGGCAAGAAGGGCCAGACGATCAAGAGCCATCACAACGTCGGTGGCTTGCCTGATACCCTGAATCTGCAATTGCTGGAGCCGCTACGGGAATTGTTCAAGGATGAAGTCCGTGAATTGGGGCTGGCTTTGGGGTTGCCTCGTGAAATGGTTTATCGCCATCCTTTCCCCGGACCGGGGCTGGGCGTTCGTATCCTCGGCGAAGTCAAAAAACAGTATGCCGACCTCCTGCGTGAAGCGGATGCGATCTTTATCGAGGAATTGTGGAATACGCCTTCCGATACTGTAAATGACAGGGGAGAAGCTATCAGCTGGTACGATGCGACCAGTCAGGCGTTTGCCGTTTTTCTGCCGGTCAAGTCAGTTGGTGTAATGGGTGATGGCCGTACCTATGAATACGTCGTTGCCTTGCGCGCGGTCCAGACGCAGGATTTCATGACGGCTCATTGGGCACATCTTCCGCATGAACTGCTTGGAAGGGTATCTAACAGGATTATCAACGAGGTAAGAGGCATCAACCGCGTCGTTTACGACATTTCCGGCAAACCGCCTGCCACGATTGAGTGGGAATAAAGATAAATCCCATGTAAACAGGTTCAGGGATGTTTGCAAGTGCACTCACTGAAAACTGCTATTTCCAGTCTGGAAATAGCAGTTTTTTACTTTGTCATGACTCTTGTTCATATCATAAATGTTCCGCAAGTACATTAAAAATGTGTGAAATCCGGTTTATCCAGCAAATCGGATAAAAGATATTTTCCGAATGTATTGAACAGTTTTCTTCATGTCTTTTTTCAAAAAAAGGATTCAGCCGGTTTGAAGATATAAAAAAGCCTCCTTTATGGGGGTTTTTTATATCCGGCATCAGCCTGATTTCATTATTAATCAATTGAAAAAAGAATTTTTATAAATCGCTGAACTTGATTCTTATAAAAAATATTGTTTATTTTATAATGAATTAATTATTAAAAAGTTAATAATTTAAATAATAAAAATTTTCTATCCATTTTAATATTTGAATATAAAAAAACGACAAGTTCTAAATAAAGATATCTTTTTATTAATAAAAGTTATGAAATTAGAAGAGTGAAAAATTTTTTATTCTCATATGGGATTAATAATATAATGAATTAAAACAATTTTAAACATAATTAATCAAAAATGAGATACTGTTGCAAATAAAAAAGTTGTAAATTCAATGTTCAGGGGTTGTGTTTTCAGGCTAAACCGTTTTTATATGATCTTTATCAATATTGGATGTTTGACGAAAATTATTATTTTTGAATTGTGATCATTCAATTGGTTCCAGTTATTGACTTTCGCGAAATTTTCGGTTTACGAATGATTCTGTGCAGCTTGAAGACACAACGTTTTTCAATCAAGAGAAATCTGTTTCTTTCTTACAGAAAACAAGAAAAATATGCTGAACACTATTTCTGATTTGATGGCAAGGGTGAAAGGTAGGGAAATACTGGATTCTTCGGTTTATTTCATGATCAGCTGCTTTGGAATGCTGACCTCTGTCTTTATCATTTCGCTGATATTTGATTCGATAGACAGAATAGACCGACTCAAGATTTATTATAAATTTATCTTTGTTGTCACTTCTCTTATGCTTGTATTCTTTGCGGGCATAAGCTTGCTGAAATTCCTGTCAAAATGCAAATCAAAAATAGCACTTAATATTCGGCTATCTCTTTATCTGATCAAAAAACATAAAGTTCCCCTTTTTGTTGTTTCTCTTTTAATAACAGCCATCGCTTACATGATTTTCCTGAACATGGCGAAAACAGAGGCCATGATGGTGGAAAGAAATATTTCTGAAATAGCAAAATTCAAAGTCAAACATGTCAATGCATGGAGAAATCAGCAGATCAATCTGGCAAATAACGGAAATCTGACCATCAACAAAAAACTGAATACGGTTTCCATTCAGAAACTTAACATTGAAAACAAAGATGCCGGTTTCAATGAATCGGTCAAGGGAAATTCAGATGCCGGAAAACACAATGCATATGAATTTCCCTTTTCTTATTCAAACAATCGTGAATTTTTGCAAGCGATCAGGAACAATCATATATGGATGGGGCCTGTCCGGTTTATTGAAAATGAAGATGGAAGCCGTAACCGCGTATTGAATATGGTTGCGCCGGTAATGAAAAACGGTCCGAGAGGCCGGGTCGCTGAAATCCGTTCTTACTATATCGATCCCGATATTGCTCTGGGGCCAATTGTGACGGCATGGCCAAAAACTGACAAAACAGCTAAAGCTTTTTTGTTTAGCCGCAATGGTGAGGAAATCACAATATTGAATAATTCAGGTGATCACGATGTGATCTATCCAATGGATTTGAGCAAAACCAGCCGGGTCCAGTGGCTGAAGAAAATGAGTGAGTCCCCGTCAGGTATTTTCCATGAGGCTGATGACAGAGGCAAATTGGTCATCGGGTATGTGGAGAAGATTCCCGATTCAGACTGGTCTTTGATGATCAAGATCGATGAAAGGGAAGCTTACGGACATATCCAGAAAACTGCCTGGTACATTTTGTTGCTTGCGTTTCTGGTGATTGTCATGACAGGACTGGGCATGGTGTTTTACATGCGTCACAGGCATATGCAGCACAAAACGGAGCGTTTGAGAATGGAACTGAAACAAAAAGCCTTGCGTCAGCATTACGATTATTTGAGCAAATATGCCAATGACGTGATTATTCTGATGGATGGCAACGGAACGATGATCGAAGCGAATGATCGTTCGGAAAAAATGTTCGGCAAGTCGAGAGCGGAAATGATCGGACAGAATATCCGCTGTGTTTTCGACTTGAAAGACACGTCTGTTTTTGAAGAAAAATGGATGGAGCTGAAACTTGAAAAAGGGCTGATTTTCGAGGCGTATGGCAAGCATACCAATGGCAGTATTTTTCCTGTTGAAATCAGTTCGAGAGTGATCGAAACGGATGGACGCCTCTTCGTTCAATTTATCATTCGGGATATTTCGGAAAAGAAAAAGGCAGAGGAAATGGTCTGGCGTCATGCCAATTATGACCAGATTTCCGGATTGCCTAACAGGAGAATGTTTACTGAAAAGCTGTTTTTCGAAACCAGAAAGGCACAGAGAAGCGATGCATCCGTCGCCTTGATGTTCCTCGATCTGGATCATTTCAAGGATGTCAACGATACGATGGGTCATGGTGTAGGCGATTGTCTGTTGAAAGAAGCCAGTGACAGACTCCGGGTTTGCGTTCGTGAAACCGATACGGTTGCCAGACTCGGTGGCGATGAATTTACGGTGATTGTTTCCGATATCGATGATTTCAAGGATGTGGAACGCGTCGCACAATGCATTCTGGATGAATTGTCCGAACCGTTTACCCTCGAAGGGCAGTCCGTTCATATTTCAGCCAGTATCGGCATTACGTTTTTTCCACAGGATGCCAAAGACACGCACGATTTGATGAAAAACGCCGATCAGGCCATGTATGCAGCAAAAAGTCTGGGCGGAAACCAGTATCACTACTTTACGCCTTCGATGCAGGAAGCCGTTCAGAAAAGAATGCACATGATCAACGATCTGCACGTTGCTCTTGAAAACAACCAGTTCGAAACGGTCTTTCAACCGATCATCGATTTGAAAACCGGGGATATCTGCCGTGCCGAGGCCCTGATCCGATGGCATCATCCGGTTCACGGCCTTATCAATCCGGCATCGTTTGTTCCACTGGCAGAGGATACCGGCCTGATTCAGGCTTTCGGTGACTGGGTATTTCTTGAAGCGGCCAAGGCGGCGTCGAGGTGGAGAAAATATGTCCCGGATTTTCAGGTCAGCGTGAATATTTCTCCGGTTCAGTTCAAGAATGAAGGGATCGATACGAATGTCTGGTTTGCCCATTTGAAGAGTCTGAATCTTCCACCGGAAGCGATTGTCATCGAGATAACGGAAGGCCTTTTGCTGGATATCGACGAACATACCAGCAATCAGCTTCTTGCCTTGAGCGATGCCGGTATCGAAGTGGCACTGGACGATTTCGGAACAGGCTATTCTTCTCTGGCCTACCTGAAGAAACTTGATATCGATTATGTCAAAATCGATCAGATGTTCGTCAAGAATCTGACGACAAGTGAAGAGGATCGCGTCTTGTGCGAAGCGATGACCGTGATGGCCCATAAACTGGATATCGCTGTCATTGCCGAAGGTGTCGAAACGCTTGCACAGTTGCGCATGCTCGCTTCGTTCAATTGCGATTATGGTCAGGGTTATTACATTTCAGGTCCGGTAAATGATGAAGAATTCGAGGAACTTCTGGCTGCGTCAAGAAATCCTGATGGAAATGCACCGGGAACGATGATGGGCCATGTTGCCAAAACGATGACTAAAAATCCAATAGGTGAGAGAATACCGGATTATCCTTTGAATGGATGATTGCCAGGATATTGTTTTGACCTATAGCGTTAAGGAAATTTTTTACACTTTACAGGGGGAGGGTGCTCGCAGCGGGCGCCCTGCCGTTTTCTGCCGTTTTTCCGGTTGCAATCTATGGTCAGGTCGCGAGGCCGACCGTTCCCGTTCTGTCTGCCGTTTCTGCGATACGGACTTTGTCGGCACTGACGGGGTGAATGGCGGGAAGTTTGCGCAGGCAGAAGATCTGTCTTCTTTCATTGAATCGCTCTGGCCAGCCGGTTTTATGGAAAACCGTTATGTCGTGTTTACAGGTGGTGAGCCTTTATTGCAACTGGATGCGGCATTGATCGATGCCATGCATGGCAAAGGGTTTGAAATTGCCATCGAAACGAACGGGACGCTTGCCGTTCCGGATGGAATCGACTGGGTCTGTGTCAGCCCTAAAGCGGGGGCGGATCTGGCCGTTGCAGGTGGGGATGAACTGAAAGTCGTCGTTCCCCAGCCCGGCCAGATTCTGGCCGATTACGAAAGTCTGGCTTTCACCCATTTTTACGTTCAGCCAATGGATGGAGAAAATCGGCTACAAAACGTTAAAATAGCGATTGATACCTGTTTGCAAAATCCGAAATGGAAATTGAGTTTGCAAACGCATAAATATTTACAGATACCCTGATTTTTCATGTTGACCATTACCAGAAAACTCGAGTTCGATGCCGGACACCGGATTCCCGATCATCACAGCCAGTGCCGTAATCTGCACGGGCACCGTTACGTATTGCATATAACGCTCGAGGGCGATCCGCATAAAAAGGATGGCGATTCCAGCAACGGCATGATTCTCGATTTCTCGGAAGTGAAAAGACTGGCCGAAACCCATCTGGTTTCGCATTGGGACCATGCTTTTCTCGTTTACGAAAACGATATGCCTGTTCGCCAGTTTCTGGATAGCCTTCCGAACCACAAAACCGTTGTTCTCGATCGGGTTCCGACAGCTGAAAATCTGGCACAGATCGCTTTCGATACCTTAAAAGATGTCTATGAAGGGTTTTACGGCAACAAACTCGTTTTGAAAAGCATCCGGATTTATGAAACCCCGAATTGCTGGGCCGAAGTGACGGCCGATTCAGTCGATGTCAGATGAAATTTTCATGAGGGAAGCGCTCGCGCAGGCTGCACTGGCGGAGGAGGCTGGTGAAGTCCCTGTCGGGGCCGTTGTTGTGCTGGACGGACAGATTATTGCACGTGGTTTCAACCAGCCTATCACGGCTCACGATCCTACTGCCCATGCGGAAATCGTGGCTTTGAGAAATGCTGCCAGATTTTGCGGGAATTACCGCTTGCCCGATTGTGAGTTGTATGTCACGCTGGAACCCTGTTCGATGTGTGTCGGAGCCATGATCCATGCGCGGTTAAAGAGAGTAATTTTCGGTGCAAAAGAACCCAGAACAGGTGCATGCGGAAGCATTATCGATCTTTTCGCCCAAAATGAACTCAATCACCATACCACTGTCACAGGTGGTGTTTTGGAAAATGAATCTTCCGTGCTGTTGAAAACATTTTTTGCCGGACGACGAAAACAAGCGAAAGAAGATCGGAAGAATGCTGAATCGACAGGGTGCATAGAGGAAAAGCGCAAACATGACTGAACACTCTGGCCGATTTATTCTGGAGCCGGACGATAAAGATGAAAAAGTTTATTGTTTCAGTGTTTTTATTGGGATGGCTTCCGTTATATGCTGCCGGTTCTTCTTTGCAGGAAACAGAAGAAGTCGCTGTGGCAAATGAAATGAGTGAAGCCGGTTCGGTCGATACAGATCGTTTCAATGTTCCATTGCAAAAAGAAAAGAAGCGCCAGTCACCTCGTGAAAAACAAAAAAGAGTGATGAATACAGAGAAAACAGGTATTGCGATCATCGCACCCGGCGGTTATGTTCCGGATTCGGACCTTCAGCGGGCAATCGGTGTGCTGAAGTCCAGGGGATATGAGGTTTTCAATTATGTTGATCCCCAAAAACGTCATGAACGTTTTGCGGCAAATGATGAAGAGCGAAGCCGTCAGATTATGGAAGCGGCAACGAATCCGGATGTGAAGATTGTGATTGCATTGCGGGGTGGCTACGGGACGACGCGGCTTTTGCACGATCTTGATTTTGCCAAACTGGCCAAAAGCGGAAAACTCTTTGTCGGTCACAGCGATTTCACGGTTTTCGAAATGGCATTGTTAAAGCATGGAGCCGTCAGTTTTTCCGGCCCGATGATTCAAAGCGATTTTACGCGAGGTGATCTGAGCGCTTTTACCTTGAATCATTTCGATGAAACCATGACATCGCCGGAAACATCGGTCAAGTGGGTTTCCAAAGACAATCCCGATGTCGATGTCGAGGGAACGCTGTGGGGCGGCAACCTGACAATGCTGGCTCATATGGCCGGGACTCCCTGGATGCCGGACATTTCCGGTGGCATTCTGTTTGTGGAAGACATTCACGAACATCCCTATCGCGTCGAGCGTATGCTGCTCCAGCTGGATGAATCAGGTATCCTCAAGAAACAGAAAGCTCTCGTGTTGGGACATTTTTCCGAATTCAAACTTTCCGACTACGATAATGGCTACGATTTCAACGCCATGCTTTCCTGGCTCCGTTCGCGTCTGTCGATACCCGTTGTGACCGGTTTGCCTTTCGGGCATACGAAAGACAAAGTCACTTTGCCTGTCGGGGGCAGAGCGCATTTGATGTCCAAGGCAGGCAAGATTCAACTCGATATTGGGGATTATCCAACGGTAAGGTAAAATAGGCAGTTTTACTGAAACTGTTTAAGAGGTTACCGTGCTTTCAACCGCCAATATTACCGTACAGTTCGGCCCCAAGCCCCTGTTCGAAAATATTTCCGTCAAATTCGGTGAAGGAAACCGTTACGGCCTGATCGGGGCCAACGGTTCCGGCAAGTCGACGTTCGTCAAAATTCTGGGCGGTGACCGGGAAGCTACTTCCGGGACTGTCACACTCGACCAGAATGAACGCCTTGGCAAACTGAATCAGGATCAGTTCGCGTATGAGGATATGCGCGTTCTCGATGTCGTCATGATGGGGCACAAGGAGATGTGGGAAACCATGTCGGAACGCGATGCCATTTATGCCAATCCCGATGCGACCGATGAAGATTACATGAAGGCGGCCGAGCTCGAAGCCAGATTTGCCGAATACGACGGCTATACGGCGGAAGCAAGGGCAGGCGAATTGCTCCTCGGCGTCGGTATCGCTCTGGAATTGCATGAAGGCCTGATGAGTGCCGTTGCACCGGGCTGGAAGTTGCGGGTCTTGCTCGCACAGGCCCTGTTTTCCGATCCGGATATTTTGCTGCTGGACGAACCGACCAATAACCTCGACATCAATACGATTCGCTGGCTGGAAAATGTGTTGAACGAACGCAATTCCACCATGATCATCATTTCGCATGATCGTCATTTTCTGAATCAGGTATGTACCCATATTGCCGATATGGACTATGGGACGCTGAAGATCTATCCTGGAACCTATGATGATTACATGCTGGCGTCCGCTCAGGCCAAGGCGCAGCAACAGGCGGCGAACGCCAAGGCGAAGGAACGGGTTGCCGAGTTGCAGGAATTTGTCCGCCGGTTTTCTGCCAACAAATCGAAAGCCAAACAGGCGACTTCCCGTGCCCGCCAGATTGAGAAGATCAAGGTGGAAGACGTCAAGCCGTCCAGCCGTGTCCACCCATTTATCCGGTTCGAGGCCAGCAAAAAATTGCATCGGCTTGCTGTTGAAGCGGAAAAATTGTCCAAGTCGTATGACAAGCCGATTTTCAGGGATTTCAGTATCATGATCGAGGCGGGCGAAAAGGTCGCTATCATCGGTGCCAACGGTGCCGGTAAAACGACGCTCTTGCGTTGCCTCGGTGGAGAGGTCTGCAATATGAAGCCGGATTCCGGAACGGTCAAATGGGCTGAACATGCCGATATCGGTTACATGGCGCAGGATTCAAACGAGGAATTCGAAAACGAGCAGAACCTGACGGACTGGATGACCCGTTTTACGCAGGAAGGTGACGACGATCAGGCTGTCCGTTCCATTCTGGGACGCCTCCTTTTCTCGGGCGATGAAGTCAGAAAACAGGCCAAGGTGCTGTCCGGCGGTGAAAAAGGCCGGATGATGTACGGCAAGCTGATGCTCGGACGCCACAACGTCATGCTGATGGATGAACCGACCAACCATATGGATATGGAATCCATCGAAGCGTTGAATATTGCGCTGGAAAAATATACCGGTACCCTGATTTTCGTTTCGCATGACCGGGAATTCGTTTCTTCTCTGGCTACACGTATCATTGAAATCAGGGACGGCGAAATTATCGACTTCAAGGGGAATTACGAGGAATACCTGAACAGTCAGGGTATCGAATAAGACGGATGAAACGGTTTTCCTGACAATTTTTCCGGTTTGTGCGATAGTTAATGAATGTGCTTTTAATTTTTTTCGACCGATAAAATGCAAGATTCTGACATCAAGGAAGTGGAATACGATTTGCCTGAAATGCAAAGCGGGGCGGTTTGCGTTGCCAACGCATGGGCGCGTGTGCCCGCCGAATTGTCCCGGAAAGAAAAACAGGAACTGAAAGAGAAGATCAAGCGGCTCCTGAAGGAGAAGAACGCTGTACTGGTCGCGCATTATTACGTCGATGGCGACATTCAGGATCTCGCTGAGGAAACCGGCGGGTGTGTTGCCGATTCGCTGGAAATGGCGCGATTCGGACGGGACAATCCGGCAAAAACGCTGGTTGTAGCCGGTGTACGTTTTATGGGTGAAACGGCAAAAATCCTGTCACCGGACAAAAAAATCCTGATGCCCGATCTGGATGCCTGCTGCTCGCTCGATCTGGGGTGTCCTATCGGGGAATTCACCGCTTTCTGTGATGCCCATCCGGACAGGACGGTGGTCGTTTATGCCAATACCAGCGCCGATGTCAAAGCGCGTGCCGACTGGATGGCGACGTCTTCCATCGGTCTGGACATTGTCAAAAAACTTCATGCGGAAGGCAAGAAAATTTTGTGGGGACCCGACCGTCATCTGGGCACCTATATTCAGGAACAGACCGGAGCCGATATGTTGCTCTGGCAGGGGTCGTGCCTTGTTCATGACGAATTCAAGGCGGCCGAACTGGCTTACCTGAAAAAACAGATGCCGGATGCCAAAGTGCTGGTTCATCCCGAATCGCCAGCATCCGTCGTTGCACTGGCCGATGTCGTCGGTTCGACCTCCCAGATCATCAATGCCGCCAAAACCATGGATGCACAGACATTCATTGTGGCGACCGACAAGGGTATTTTTCACAAGATGCAACAGGCTGTTCCCGGCAAGACACTGATTGAAGCGCCGACGGCGGGTAACAGTGCAAGCTGCAAGAGCTGTGCGCAATGCCCGTGGATGGCGATGAATTCACTCTCGAATCTGGCAGACGTGCTGGAAAAAGAGCAAAACGTGATTTCAGTCGATCCTGAAATCGGAGAAAAGGCGATTGTCTGCATTCAGAGAATGCTCGATTTTGCGGCCGAACAGAAAAACAGGGCAAAGGACAAGGAAGCGACATTGACTTCCGGCATGGGGGCGGCATGAACCGTCAAAATATGTCCGGATATGATGACATTCTTGAAGCGACGATCGCAACCAATGTTGAAGCTGCTCTGGTCGAGGATATCGGCTCCGGCGACTTGACAGCTTCGTTGCTGCCGGAAAATGAAGTCGTTTCCGCCCGTGTGATCGTGCGGGAAAATGCCGTTTTGTGCGGAATCCGCTGGTTTGAAGGTGTCATGAAGGCGCTGGATTCCCGCACTGAAATCGAGTGGTCTTACCGCGAAGGTGATTTGATGAGGGCAGGAAGTGAAGTCTGTCGCGTGACAGGTTCTGTCCGTTCCCTTTTGACGGGTGAAAGAACCGCACTGAATTTCCTTCAAATGCTCTCCGCAGTGGCGACAGCGACAAGGGAATACGTCGAACTGGTTGCAGGGACGTCTGCCCGGATTTACGATACCCGAAAGACGCTGCCGGGACTTCGTGTGGCACAAAAATATGCCGTTTCCATTGGTGGCGGGGAAAACCAGCGGATGGCCTTGTACGATGCGATTCTCATCAAGGAAAACCATATTGCAGCGGCCGGAGGCATTCGCGAAGCTCTTGAAGCGGCTTTCAGACAGTCCGGTATTCCCGTCCAGATCGAAGTCGAAACGATTGACCAGTTGAAAGAAGCGTTAAAAGCCGGTGCGAAATCGGTCATGCTGGACAATTTCAGTCTGGAGAACATGCGTGAAGCCGTCCGCATAACGAAAGAGTCGAAAACGGGAGCAGTCCTTGAGGCATCGGGGGGAATAGACCGGGATACCGTTCGTGCCATTGCCGAAACAGGGGTAGACAGGATTTCGGTTGGAGAGCTGACCAAGCATGTGAAGGCGACGGATTTCTCGATGCGGATCGTCTGATTGTTACAATTTCTGAAGTTTCAAGAGGCCTGTATTCATATTGAATACAGGCCTTTTTCATTTCTTCCAGCCAGGTTTTCCTGTGAATCGGGCGTTAATACCGGTAATTTTGTTGTATTACAGGCAATATTGGATCGTGTAATAAATGTAATAAGTTATGAATTATGTTTATTAACTTTTGATTTGGGCAATAATGAATCATCTGAAGACAATTGCATAAAAGCAAATTTTTATGCGGAGACGATCATGAAAACGAGTGGTGGCAGTATTCCTTTCAAAAAGACGTTTTGCCTCCTGGGCATGTGCGTACTGGGTTGTTTTGTAACGCTTGGCGCGAATGCGCAGGACGCTTCGCCCAATGCCATTCCCAGATCGGCTGCTGCTGCGCAGGCGCCCATGTTTTCGGATGCCGAACTGGACCAGATGCTGGCGCCGATTGCCCTTTATCCTGATGTTTTGCTGACCCAGACCCTGATTGCATCCACCTATCCTTCTGAAGCGATCGAGGCGGGGAACTGGCTGAAGGCCAATCCGAATCTGAGAGGCAAGGAAGCGGTTGAAGCGGCCAGTCAGACCAATTGGGACGACAGCATCAAATCCCTTGCGGCTTTTCCTGAAATTCTGGTTCCGATGGCAGAATATCCCGACTGGACGGCTGGACTTGGAAACGCTTTTCTTTCGCAACAGCAACAGCTTATGAACCGCGTCCAGTTTCTGAGACAAAAAGCGAAGGAACAGGGAAATCTCAAAACGAACGAACAGGTCAAGGTCCAGACGACAGGGCAGGCGGCCAACCAGACAATCGTGATCGAACCGGCCACGACGCAAATCGTTTATGTCCCTTACTATAATCCGACTGTTGTTTACGGCACATGGTGGTGGCCTGCCTATACCCCGGTCTACTGGAACCCCTGGCCTTATGCCGGTTATGCGACAGGTTACAGTACCGGGTTTATGTGGAGCGGAGTGGGTCTGTGGTTTTCCTATACCTCCTATCGTCCCGTTTACGACTGGCATTATCATCGTGTCTACATTGTTGACCGGCATTCCCGCAGGCCCGGGCCACACAGGAAACCGATGCCGAGACGGGAATGGAATCACCGGCCCGATCACCGGCATGATGTTTCCTATCGTGACAAGACCTACAAACCGGGTCCGAATACACCAAAGCCCGGGCAGCATGGAAAACCTGACCAGAAACCGCACGGGACACCGGGAGACAGGTCTCAAGGCAAACCCGGAAGCAAGCATATGCCGGGAAAAAATGATCGGCTTTCTTTCGATAAAGATAAACGGCCCGGTTCTTCCCGGATGGGCTTTACGGACAATAAGCATAATGGAAGCCGTCCGGGTCCTTCAAAAGGAAAGCCGACCGATATTCCAAGAAAAGACAACACTTCGGCCAATCATAACCGTCCTTCCAGTGGACATGGCAATCCTGCAGGCCCCGGGATGTCAGGTACCCGTCCTGTCGTCATTCCGCAGGGACAGGGGGGCTCTGTCAACAAATCGCCTGTGCGACCTGAAATGAATGGTACCTCTGACAGAGGACTGAATAACCGTCCGGGAGATAAGCAGAATATCGGCAATTCCGTGAATAAGCGGCCAGCACAGGACCAGCCTTTTGTCAGACCGGGCAGCAATCGGCCGATGCAAATCCCGCCTGTCAACAGGCCGGGAAACAACCGTCCTGTTACCACTCAGCAGCCTGATCATGCGGGAAGTAACAGACCGGTGACAAACCCGGTTAACAAACCAACGGAAAGTCGTCCGGTTCAGGGTCTTTCAGCAAACAGCCCGGTAAATAACCGGCCGTCACAGCGTCCGGACACGAACAGGCCCTCTGGCAATCAGGCTGCTCCGACACACACAGCCAACCGTCCCGCGATGAATCGTCCTGCACCGGCTCCATCGGTCAGCAGGCCATCTGAAAATGCAAGACCGGCCAATCGCCCGGGGCCTTCGGCTAGCCGACCTGCCGTCAATACACGGCCGCCTTCGTCTCCATCTGCGAACAGCCGGCCATCATCTCCACCGGCAGCGAACAGGCCCGCCCCGAGTCATGCGGCATCGGGTCGTCCATCGGGTGGAGGAGGAAATCATGCTGCGTCAGCTCCTTCCAGACCATCGCCGAGTCACGAAAGCAAATCCTCAGGTTCGGACAGGGGAAACAATGATCGGGGTCATGGAAGATAGAAAATGGCTTGAGCGAACGGGAAAAATCGTTTAAAAAGGAAGTCCTTTTTCCGAACCTGTTTGATTATGTCTATACGCATCCAGACTGAAGACTTTGATTTATCGGCTGAACTGGACCGGCTGCGCTCCGATCATCGGGATATCGGCGCAGTCGTTTCCTTTGTCGGAACCGTGCGAGACGTGAATGATGACGATGGTATCCTGTCGATGGAACTGGAACATTATCCGGGGATGACCGAGGCGGCGCTGGAGGAAATCGAAAGCCGTGCACGGCAGCGCTGGGACATTCTGGATTCGATCATAATTCACCGGGTCGGTGTGTTGAAACCGGCAGACCAGATCGTTCTGGTTGCCGTTGCATCCCGCCATCGTGGTGAAGCGTTCAGGGCATGCGAATATATGATCGATGCCTTGAAGACACAGGCGCCTTTCTGGAAAAAAGAGCAGACAGCCAAAGGGGGTGTGCGCTGGGTCAAGGCGAAAGATTCGGATGAATCCGCCCTGAAGAAATGGTGAATCCCGGTTTTCCTGCGTTCAGGTTCAATACAGGATCACACCCGCAATCCCGGCCAGACAGATCATCAGGATAGGATGGACATTGAATTTCCAGCTGAGCACGAAAGCGGCGAAGAAAATCAGTACACTCTTGTAATCGATGAAATTGTCTCCGTTCATCAGTACCAGCGCAGCGGCAGCGATCAGGCCGATGGTGACGGGACGCAGACCGGTGAAAGCGGCAGAGACGTAACGATTTTCCCGGAATTTTGCAAAGAACACCGATATTGCCAGTACCATCAAAAACGACGGCAGGGAAACGGCAACGGTTGCCAGAATCGCTCCCCAGACATTTCCTGTAACGGTATAACCGATGTAAGTGGCACTGTTGATGCCGATGGGCCCCGGCGTCATCTGGGATATGGCGATCACGTCCGTGAATTCGGCAAGGCTTAACCAGTGGTATTTGTCGACGACCTCATGCTGGATCAGGGACAGCATGGCGTAGCCACCGCCGAAACCGAAAATCCCGATTTTGGTATAGGCATAGAAGAGTTGCCAGTAAACAATCATGGCTCACTCCTCTTCAATTTGTCTTTCAACCAGAGGCTGTAGAGCAGGCCACCGGCAATGCCGCCAAGAACGATCCATATAGGGGATACGCCGCATAACCAGATCAGGAGTGCAGCCAGCAAGGGAAAAACGAGTTCCAGACGCGACAGGCGCATGGCTTTGGCTGCCGTAATGCAGGGCACCAGAATGAGCGCGACAACAGCAGGACGGATGCCATTGAAAACCTTGATGACCCAGACGTTTTCCTGAAATTGCTTAAAGAAAAGGGCGATGACAAGCATGATAAAAAAAGCGGGCAAAATGGTCCCGAGTGCGCACCAGATACTGCCCCATGTTTTTTTGATCCTGTAACCGACGAAAATGGCGATATTGACGGCAAAAACACCGGGAAGGGAATTGGTGACTGCCAGCAGGTCGATGAATTCTTCCTGCTTCAGCCAGCCACGGCCGACGATGTCGCGTTCGATCAAGGGGATCATCGCCTGACCTCCGCCAATGGTGAACATGCCGATTTTGGTGAAGACGAGAAACAGTGTGAAATAAGTCATTCGGATGGTAAAAAGCGTCCTGAGTCCGTTCATGACATGATACCTCAGGAGGTAAACGACTTGGTTGTAACGGTCTTGCATGTTACAAAATTAAAGGATATGCTTTCTCTTTCAAGGTGATGGTGATCCACCTTTTCCAACCGCCACGTTTTTTGTGGATGATGACGCCTGATATGCTTCACTTCGACAGTGAAGGTATCGGCGTTTTTGTTTTTCCCCGCCTGTTGCCTTCATTACGGAGTCTCCTGTTGTTTGAGAGCGTGTAAATGCTTTGATGAATTGAAAAAAAGGAAAGTAAAAAAATGAGCTGGCTTGCGGTAGGTCTGGGCGCTGCGATAGGCGCGTGGTCAAGATGGTGTCTGGGAATGTGGATGAATAACATACACCAGCACATTCCACTGGGTACGCTGGTCGCCAATCTGGTCGGTGGTTTCATCATCGGCATGGCGACATCCTTCTTTTTCTGGCACAACAACCTGAGTCCGGAATGGCGACTGTTTATCATTACCGGTTTTCTGGGGGGGCTGACGACCTTTTCGACGTTCTCGGCAGAAACGGTATTGATGCTCCAACGTGGCGAATATCTCTGGGCCAGCGTCCAGATTCTGCTGCATGTGGCCGGTTCCATCCTGATGTGTATTGCCGGGTTTGCCGCATATCGTTACCTGTCAACACTGTAATCAGGAATTTTTTTGAAAATATCGTTTCACTTTCCTTATTTCGCAATAAAAAAAAGCTTGAAATGAGGTATGCTGATCCCAATATTAAAAGAATGTTAGATATTGGGAGGTTGCAATGCGTCAAGACAAGTTGACTACAAAATTACAGGAAGCCATTGCAGATGCACATAGTATGGCTGTCGGAAACGATAACCAGTATGTCGATCCTGTTCATCTGGTTTCTGCCCTGCTGCGGCAGGACGACGGTAGCGCCAAATCCCTGTTGCAACGGGCGGGCGTGAACGTCAACAAGCTGGCCAGTTCGCTGAATTCGGCCGTTGACCGTTTGCCGAAAGTATCCGGAACGGGTGGCGATGTCCAGATCGGGCGTGAACTGATGAACGTGCTGAATCTGGCCGACAAGGAAGCGCAAAAACGCAACGACCAGTTCATTGCCAGTGAAATGATTTTGCTGGCTCTTCTGGACGACAAATCCGAAGCGGGCCGTCTGGCGCGCGAAAGCGGTTTGTCGCGCAGCGCACTGGAAGCGGCGATCAAGGCCGTTCGCGGTGACACCAACGTCAATTCCGCCGATGCGGAAGGCCAACGGGAAGCGCTGAAAAAATATACGCTCGACCTGACCGAACGGGCCCGTCAGGGCAAACTCGATCCGGTGATAGGCCGTGACGACGAAATCCGTCGCGCCATTCAGGTTTTACAGCGCCGGACGAAAAACAATCCGGTACTGATCGGGGAACCGGGGGTCGGTAAAACGGCGATTGTCGAAGGGCTGGCCCAGCGTATCGTGAACGATGAAGTGCCTGAAAGCCTGAAAGGCAAACGGGTGCTGGCACTCGATATGGCTGCCTTGCTGGCGGGTGCGAAATTTCGCGGGGAATTCGAGGAACGCCTGAAAGCCGTTTTGAACGAACTGGCGAAAGACGAAGGCCAGGATATCGTTTTCATCGACGAAATCCATACGATGGTCGGTGCGGGCAAGGCTGAAGGTGCGATGGATGCAGGCAATATGCTGAAACCGGCGCTGGCTCGCGGTGAACTGCATTGCGTGGGCGCGACGACGCTGGATGAATACCGGAAATACATCGAAAAGGATGCCGCTCTTGAACGCCGGTTCCAGAAAATCATGGTCGATGAACCGACGGTTGAAGACACCATTGCTATTTTGCGTGGCTTGCAGGAAAAATATGAACTGCATCACGGTGTCGAAATTACCGATCCGGCGATTATTGCGGCGGCCGAATTGTCGCAGCGGTACATTACCGACCGTTTTCTGCCGGACAAGGCAATCGATCTGATTGACGAGGCGGCTTCACGCATCAAGATGGAAATCGATTCCAAACCGGAAGTCATGGATAAGCTCGATCGCCGTATTATCCAGCTGAAGATCGAACGCGAAGCGGTCAAGAAAGAAACGGATGAGGCGTCTTTGAAACGTCTGGCCCTGATCGAGGAAGAGATCAACAAGCTGGAAAAAGAATACGCCGATTACGATGAAATCCTGAAAGCGGAAAAAGCGGGCGTCGAAGGGTCCAAGCATATCAAGGAAGAAATCGAAAAAGTCCGCCTTGAAATGGATGAAGCCAAACGGCGCGGCGATTTCCAGAAGATGTCCGAGCTGATGTACGGCAAACTGCCTGAGCTGGAAAAAGCGCTGGCTGCCGACGACCAGAAGGAAACAAAACTGGAAACGGATCATCCGAAACTGTTGCGTACCCATGTGGATGCCGAAGAGATTGCGGAAGTCGTCTCCCGTGCAACCGGTATTCCGGTTTCCAAGATGATGCAGGGTGAACGCGACAAGCTCTTGCATATGGAAGATTACCTGCATAAACGGGTGGTCGGCCAGCATGAAGCGATTGTGGCGGTTTCCGAGGCAATCCGCCGTTCGCGTGCCGGGCTGTCCGATCCGAACAGGCCATACGGTTCATTCATGTTCCTTGGGCCGACCGGTGTCGGTAAGACCGAATTGTGCAAGGCACTGGCTTCGTTCCTCTTCGATACCGAAGACGCGATGATCCGGATCGACATGAGTGAATTCATGGAAAAACACTCGGTTGCCCGCCTGATCGGTGCGCCTCCGGGATATGTCGGTTACGAGGAGGGCGGTTATCTGACAGAGGCTGTTCGCCGCAAACCGTATAGCGTTATCCTGCTCGATGAAATCGAAAAAGCGCATCCGGACGTGTTCAACGTGCTGTTGCAGGTACTGGACGACGGCCGGATGACCGATGGTCAGGGACGCACGGTGGACTTCAAGAATACCGTGATCGTCATGACCTCGAACCTTGGTTCGCACCTGATCCAGTCGATGACCGGCAGTGAACAGGATCTGGTCAAGGTCGCCGTGATGGATGAAGTGCGCAAGCATTTCCGTCCGGAATTCATCAACCGTGTGGACGAAATCGTCGTTTTCCACGCTCTGGATGAAAAGAACATCGGCGCGATTGCGAAGATCCAGCTGGAATTGCTGAACAAGCGTCTGGAAAAAATGGAAATGTCTCTGGACGTTTCGGAAAAGGCACTGCACAAGATCGCGGAAGCCGGTTTCGATCCCCTGTTCGGTGCCCGTCCTTTGAAGAGGGCGATCCAGAACCAGATCGAAAACCCGATTTCCAAGTACATTCTGGAAGGCTATTATGGTCCGAAAGATGTCATTGTCGTCGACGAAAAAGACGGCAAGCTGGAATTCGAAAAACGGATTCAGGATTAAAAGTCCTTTATTCTTTCCACAAAAAAACCGGGCAAAAGCCCGGTTTTTTTATTGCTCTTGCCAGTTAAAGAACGTCTGTGGCGTAGTCAGCCAGTCGTGAACGTTCGCCACGGGCCAGCATGACGTGGCCGCCGTGTTCCCATCCACGGAAACGGTCGACGACGTAGGTCAGGCCGCTGGAACCTTCCGTCAGGTAAGGCGTGTCGATCTGCGCGATGTTGCCCAGACAGACGATTTTGGTTCCCGGGCCTGCACGGGTAATCAGGGTTTTCATCTGTTTCGGCGTCAGGTTCTGCGCTTCATCGATGATCAGGAACTTGTTGACGAAGGTACGGCCCCGCATGAAGTTCAGGGATTTGACCGAAATGCGTGAACGGATGAGTTCCTGAGTCGTGGCACGACCCCATTCACCGCCTTCACTCTGGTCGGATTTGGAGAGGACTTCAAGGTTGTCGTCCAGTGCGCCCATCCAGGGTGACATCTTTTCTTCTTCGGTGCCGGGCAAAAAGCCGATGTCTTCGCCGACCGGGATGGTGACACGGGTGACGATGACTTCGTTATAGCGTTTCGTTTCCAGTACCTGAGCCAGCCCGGCTGCCAGTGCCAGGAGGGTTTTGCCGGTACCGGCCTGACCGACGAGCGTAACGATGTCGATATCCGGATTCAACAGGATATTGAAGGCAAAATTCTGTTCCCGGTTACGTGCGGTAATGCCCCAGACATTGTTTTTGCTGTGCATGTAGTCGTGCAGCGTTTCCAGCACGGCCGTTTTTCCGTTGAGCTCCTTTACCTGTGCCTGAAAGGGTGTTTCGCCGTCCTGTGGCTCCATATAGACGAACTGGTTGACGACCATGGAAGGAACGAGCGGGCCGCTGATGCGGTAAAAAGTCTGGCTGACGCCATGGTGGTCGTTTTCGTGCCAGGTTTCGATATTCTTGCCGTGTTTTTCCCAGAAGTCCGCCGGCAGTTGCAGGGTACCCGGATAGAGCAGGTCGGAATCTTCCAGAACCTGATCGTTGAAATAGTCTTCGGAAGACAATCCCAGTGCGCGAGCCTTGATGCGCATGTTGATGTCTTTGGAGACCATAACGATGGCACGGGTGGGATGCGTTGCCACAAGCCCCATCATGACGCCGAGAATCTGGTTGTCGGCCTTGTCGGAAGCCAGATCTTTCGGCAGTGGCGCCGCTTCCACTTTGGTCTGGAAATAAAGGTGCCCCTGTGCTTCCTTGTTGCCAAGCTTGTTTAGGGGAATGCCTTTTTCCATCAGTTCCGTTTCGTCGACGTCGGCAACAAGCTGGTCCAGTGTACGGGTTACCTGCCGGACGTTTCGGGCGACGTCAGACATGCCGCGCTTGTGGTTGTCCAGTTCTTCCAGCGTGATCATCGGGAGGTAGATATCGTGTTCCTCGAAACGGAAGAGGCAGGTCGGGTCATGCATCAGGACGTTCGTATCCAGTACGAACAGTTTTGTTTCGCCGGATTGGCTGGCGGCACGGGACAGAGGCGACTGTTTCGTCGTTTCAACCAGTTTTTTGCGGGGTGGGCGCGGAGGCAGTTTTGCCTTTGAAACAGGCTGTGCCGTTTTTTGTCCATTTTTCGGTGCCGCTTTGGCAGCGGATGTCGATGCTTTGGCTGTCGTTGTTTCCGGCTTGGCCGTTACTGCCGTTTTTGTTGCGGGTTTTTTCTTTGCTTTGGGTGTGGCGTTGGCTGGCAGTTTGGTGGCTGCCATGTCTTTTTGCGTTATGGTATCCGCAGGCTTGGTTGGCATTTTCGGTAATGGCATCAGAACCTCGTTTCGTTATGGGTATTCAAATGATCCAGCAGCTTTAACCGATGAGTCCGGTCCGGTTTGAAATAATTTACTGCTTTAAAAGTCCCACTGCTTTGTCCGTTTATAAAAGAACGTTTATTTGTTCAATTGCCGGGCTGCTTCGAGAATTTCCTCAATATGGCCGGCTACCTTGACGCCGCGCCATTCTTTCACCAGTTTGCCGTTCCGGTCGATCAGGAAAGTGCTGCGTTCGATACCACGGCCCGGCTTGCCGTAACGGATCTTGGTTTTCATCACGTTAAAGCGGTTGCAGACGGTTTCCTCAGGATCTGAAATCAGGGGAAAAGGCAAATCGAATTTTTTCGCGAAGTTTTCATGCGAACGCATACTGTCCCGCGAGAGGCCGACGATTTCGGTATTGGCCTTCTGAAATTCAGGATAGTATTCGCGAAAATCGATACTTTCGGCTGTACAGCCGGGTGTATTGTCTTTGGGGTAGAAATAGATGATGAGGTTTTTACCCTTGTAATCCGACAGTTTGAATGGCTTGACAGTAGCTTCTGCGGTGAAGTCGGGGATGATCTGGTCAAGCTGAACGGTTTCTTCTGACATTTTTTTTGCTTTCTTTTATGTTTTTTATGGCGGGAAAAGCCATATGCGGTCAAAAAAACGCTACGACGACAGTGTAACCTTTTTTTACTGTTTTATCTCTTCCATCTCTTCCATAATGAGGGCGAGAAGGGCATGTCGGTCTTCTGCCACGATCAGGTTGTACGCCCCACAGGCAGCACGGTTGTTCATGCATTCGATCAGGATGCCTTTTTCAAGTAGCAGGAAAGTTTCTTCCTGCCTTAAAAAGCGGGTTTTCCGTCCTGTTCCCAGTACAATGATGTCCGGTTTGTATTGTTCCAGTTCAATCAGATCTGGCAGTGTCAGTTCGTCGAATGAGTGAATGGGCCATAAGACGGGCAACATGTCCGGCATGACAATCAGGCTGTGTGTGTAGCCGGTGCCATTAATCGTAATGGTTTCATCGGTAACGGCGGTAACGGTCTGGGAAGCGCCGGTGTTTTCGGGTTCGATATTCATATGATGCGAATGTTACTGTCATTAGTGAAAGCGGGCTATGAAATTTGGCAAAAAGCGAACCAAACGATTTTTTTCTTACCTAATTCCTCATAAAGTGATAGGCTTTACTATTTGGCGGCATCACTCTTGATTCCCGCTGAAGTATTGGTCAGAATGATATATTGTCCTGGCTGAAAAGGGCACCATCCTTAAACGAACTCCGGGAGCACACAATGCACCTAATTAACAAATCGAAGAAGTTGGCAAATGTATGTTACGACATCCGTGGACCTGTTCTCGAAAGAGCGCGGGAGATGGAAGCGGATGGACAGAAGATCATCAAGCTGAACATCGGCAATGTCGGCGCGTTCGGTTTCGATCCACCGGATGAAATTGTCCGCGACATGATCAAGAACATGCAAAATGCCGCGCCATACTCGGATTCGAAAGGGATGTTCGCCTCACGCAAGGCGATTATGCAGTATACGCAGCAGAAAAACATTGAAGGCGTCACGATCGACGATATTTACATCGGCAATGGCGCTTCCGAACTGATCATGCTTTCCATGCACGCGTTGCTGGACAATGGTGACGAAGTGCTGGTTCCGACGCCTGATTATCCGCTGTGGACCGCTGCCGTGAATCTGGCCGGTGGCAAGGCTGTGCATTACATGTGCAATGAAGAAAAGGACTGGATGCCCGATATCGCCGATATCGAGGCGAAAATCACGCCGCACACCAAGGCAATCGTCGTCATCAACCCGAACAATCCGACAGGTGCCCTGTATCCGGATGAGTTGTTGAAGAAGATCGTCGATCTGGCCCGTGAACACCAGTTGATCGTTTTTGCAGACGAAATTTATGACAAATGCCTGTATGACGGCGTTACGCACACGTCGATGGCGTCTCTTGCCAACGATGTTCTTTTCATCACCATGAACGGCCTCTCCAAGAATTACCGTTCCTGTGGCTATCGCGTAGGCTGGATGGTCGTGTCCGGTGAAAAGAAATATGCCAGGGATTATATTGTCGGGCTGGATATGCTCTCGTCGATGCGCCTGTGCTCGAATGTGCCGGGACAATACGCCATTCAGACCGCACTCGGCGGTTACCAGAGTATCAACGATCTGGTCGCGCCGAACGGCAGACTGACCCGTCAGCGCGATCTGTCGCACAAGCTGTTGACCGATATTCCGGGTGTGACCTGTGTCAAGGCGAAAGCCGCCCTGTACATGTTCCCGAAACTCGATCCGGAAATTTATCCGATCGAGGATGACAAACAGTTCGCTTACGATTTGCTGGAACGGGAAAAGGTTCTGATCGTCCAGGGTACCGGTTTCAACTGGGTGGCTCCGGATCACTTCCGTGTCGTCTTCCTGCCGAATTCGGACGATCTGACACATGCCATCGAACGTATCGCGCGCTTCCTCGATTTTTATCGCAAGAAGTACGGTACGGAAGAACTGGCAATGCGAAAATATGGAAAACCTCAAAAAGAAAAAGAATTGAGAATCGTTTAAGACTTTATTTATTCATCAAGGAAATATGAAGCCTGTAAAAGTTGGAATTTTGGGATTGGGAACCGTCGGTTCCGGTACGTTCAATGTATTGAAGCGTAACCAGAAAGAAATCCGGGGTCGCGCGGGTCGTGGTATTGAAGTCGCCATGGTTGCCGACCGTGATGTCGAACGGGCACGGAAAATCGTCGGTGGCGATTGCGAAGTCGTTTCGGACGGTAATCTGGTTGTCAACAACCCGGATATCGATATTGTCGTTGAACTGATCGGCGGCTACGACGTTGCCAAAGACTTTGTCCTGAAGGCGATTGCCAATGGCAAGCATGTCGTTACCGCCAACAAGGCCTTGCTGGCCTTGCACGGCAATGAAATTTTTCAGGCCGCTCAGGAAAAGAAAGTCATCGTCGCTTTCGAAGCCGCTGTCGCCGGTGGCATTCCGATCATCAAGGCCTTGCGTGAAGGGCTGACAGCCAATCGTATCGAATGGATTGCCGGCATCATCAACGGTACGACCAATTTCATCCTCTCCGAAATGCGGGAGAAGGGACTGGATTTCGATACGGTTCTGAAAGAAGCGCAGGCACTCGGCTACGCCGAAGCCGATCCGACTTTCGATATTGAAGGCTACGACGCCGCTCACAAGGTCACGATCATGTCCGCTCTGGCTTTCGGTATTCCCGTCCAGTTCAACAAGGCGCACGTCGAAGGCATCAACAAGCTCAACGCGATTGATATCAAGTATGCTGAACAGCTCGGTTATCGCATCAAATTGCTGGGTATCACCAAGCGGATGCCCGATGGTATCGAATTGCGCGTTCATCCGACCCTGATTCCGGCGAAGCGCCTGATCGCCAATGTGGAAGGCGCGATGAATGCGGTGCTGGTCAACAGTGACGCAGTTGGCGCTACCCTGTATTACGGCAAGGGCGCCGGTTCGGAACCGACGGCGTCAGCCGTGATTGCGGATCTGGTCGATATCGCCCGTCTGGAATCGGTCAATCCGGAACATCGTGTTCCGCCTCTGGCATTCCAGCCGGATGCGATGAAGAATACACCGGTTCTGCCGATGTCCGAAGTGACGACAAGTTATTATCTGCGCATGCAGGTCAAGGATCAGCCGGGTGTTCTCGCCGAGATTACCCGTATTCTGGCCGATCTCAATATTTCCATCGACGCATTCCTGCAGAAAGAACCTCAGGAAGGCGAAACGCTGGTCGACATCATTATCCTGACTCACCTGACTCAGGAGAAAAATATGGATGCCGCGATAGAAAAAGTGGAAAATCTGTCGACGGTCATGGGAAAAGTGACAAAAATACGACTTGAAGAATTGATGTAATCCGACTCTTGATTTAGTCTATGGATCAGGGGCTGTTTTGTCGATAGCGTCAAACAGGCGTCAAAGTCCGATAAATATATTAAAACTGCTGGTTGTTCCCAGGGGAGATCGCTATGTTCAATAAAATCATGATTCCAACCGACGGCTCGGATCCTTCCACAGCCGCTGCACTGGAAGGTATCGCTTTTGCCGCCGACAACAAGTCCGAAGTGATCGGTGTCTATGTCGCACCTGAATATCAATATCCGGTTTATGTTGAAATCATTCCGCCGACTTATCCGATCGAAGAAGAATACGACGCCCTGATGCGCAAGGTCGGAATGGAATATCTCCAGCCGATGAAAGAAGCCGCTGAAAAGGCTGGTGTGAAATTCTCCAGCATGATCCTGTTTTCCAATACCGCCGGTTCAGCGATTGCCGATGCAGCAACCGAACAGGCATGCGATTTGATCTTCATGGGTTCCCACGGCCGTTCCGGTCTGGGACAACTTTTGTTGGGTAGCGTGACGACCAAAGTGCTGAACCTGTGTCAGATTCCTGTTCTGGTTCATCATATGAAGAAGAAAAAATAAGCGTTTCTATTCAGGTAAAACGGCAGGCTTGTCAAAGAGCCTGCCGTTTTTTCATGATGTCTTTTCACTGTAAAAAATGGGATGTCCTGGTCAGTGATATTGAATAGGGACTGAACAGGTAATGAGGCAAAAAAAATCCCGGACATCGTCCGGGATTTTTTATTGAGCGCAGTTCGAATCAAACGTGTTCGCCGAGAACGGAAACGGTGATGTCGACAACAACGTCGGAGTGCAGGGCGATAGAAACAGGGAAGTCACCAACGGTCTTGAATGGACCTTCTGGCAGACGAACCTGAGCCTTGTGAATGTCAAAGCCCTGTTTGGTCAATGCTTCTGCGATGTCGAAGTTGGTGACGGAACCGAACAGACGACCGTCAACACCGGATTTCTGCAGGATCTGAACGGTCAGGCCGTCCATTTTTTCACCCTGAGCGGCAGCGGCAGCCAGTTTTTCAGCAGCGGCTTTTTCCAGTTCGGCACGTTTTGCTTCGAATTCCTCGATGGCAGCCTGGGTTGCACGGCGGGCCATACGTTGCGGGATCAGATAATTGCGGGCATATCCGTCTTTCACTTTGACGATTTCGCCAAGGTTACCGAGATTGCCGACTTTTTCCATCAAAATAACTTGCATGTTTTTCTCCAGTATTCTTTAGATTATCCGTCAGCGATCAGGCGGAATGCAGGGAAGTGTATGGCAGCAGGGCCAGGAAACGGGCGCGCTTGATGGCGGTGTCTACCTGACGTTGGTAATGTGCCTTGGTTCCTGTCAGACGTGCTGGCATGATCTTGCAGTTTTCCTGGATGAAATCTTTCAGGGTATCGATATCTTTGTAATCGATCTGTTCTACGCCTGCAGCGGTGAAGCGGCAGAATTTTTTACGTTTGAACAGAGGATTTTGCTGTTTGCGTTTATCTTTGTTTTTGTTCTTGTCAAATTTTTTACCAAATGCCATTTTAGGCTCCTGTATGTAAAAGGTTTGGACTATTCAATTGATGAAATGCCGGTTATGTGAAACACGAGACTTCTGCTTTTGGCGCTTTTCGTTGCCATGAATCCCTTGAAAAGATAGAAAGAATCGGAGGACAGTTTTTCGAATTCTTTTGAAATGTCGCCGATAGCGATGGCTGGCATTTCGAATTCCACGTTCCGGTTCGTTCCCGATTCCATTTGCTGCGAACGGTGCCAGAGTCTGGCGGAGATCACAGGAATGCCAGCTGGTGTATAACGGATCGATTCACGTTCTATCGGTCTGGCAATCAGATGAAAAAGGTTTTCAGGGTTCAGTCAGGTCTCCTGTCGGTTATCAATCAGGCGGAAGCTTGTTCAGCAGCTGCTTTTGGAGCTTCTTCTTTCTGAGCCGATTTCATCATTGGAGAAGGACCGGTTTCAGCATGTTTCATTTTGACGGTCAGATGACGCAAAATGGCATCGTTGAATTTGAATGCGGTTTCCAGTTCGTTCAGTGTTTCACCGTCGCATTCGATGTTCATCAATACGTAGTGAGCCTTGGCGAATTTGTTGATCATGTAAGCCAGTTGACGGCGGCCCCAGTCTTCGACGCGATGGATTTTGCCGCCGCGGGTCGTTACGCTGTTTTTGTAACGTTCGATCATGGCCGGAACCTGTTCGCTCTGGTCCGGATGAACGATAAATACGATTTCATAGTGACGCATGTATGCTCCTTATGGACATTAATAAAATTGCCTGCCCCGGCGTCAAGTCAGGTGCAGGAAGAAGAAAACCAGCTATTTTACTTCGGACAATGATTTAGTGCAATATCCTGTTGTTAATTAAGGACTTGAAGGTGTGGCGTAAAAGAATCGCAATGTTTGATGGGGGTTATTGATTCAAAACGGAAATACTGGTTAAATTAACAGACTATAAAAATATACAGTTTTCCGATTTTTTCAAGTGAGGCGCCTATGATCAAGCTGACTGTCCGTCAACAGGAAATTCTGGATCTGATTGCCAGATCGATTGATCAGACCGGGTTTCCTCCCACCCGTGCCGAAATTGCGGCCGAACTGGGTTTCAAATCCGTGAATGCCGCTGAAGAGCACTTGCAGGCGCTGGCACGCAAGGGCGTCATCGAAATGGTTCCCGGGATTTCACGGGGCATTCGTCTGGTTCAGACGGATGTGGCCGTGCCTTTTGTCGCCCGTGAAAACCAGATCCAGTATTCTGTCCCGCTGGTCGGGCGTGTCGCTGCCGGGTCGCCGATTCTGGCGCAGGAACATATTGAAAAGAATTACCAGCTCGATCCGGCGCTCTTTACTGACAAGCCGGACTATTTGCTGAAAGTGCGTGGCCTGTCGATGCGCGACATCGGTATTCTGGAAGGTGATCTGATCGCCGTGAAGAAAACGGAAAAAGCGCGGGATGGCCAGATTATCGTGGCACGTCTGGGCGACGATGTGACCGTCAAGCGTTTCAAAAAGGTCGGGCAGTCCGTTGAACTGATTTCCGAAAATCCCGATTTCGCGCCCATCAAGGTCAACAGGGAATCCGATAACTTCCAGATCGAGGGGCTGGTAGTCGGTCTTTTGCGTACCTGGCAATAAGATTTTTTACCAGGCGTTCATTTCTTGCCGGTAGATTGTTTCTCAATCTGCCGGGCAATCCCTCTCAATATATTGACTTCTTCCGTTTCCAGACTGGAGCGTGAAAACAGGCGTCGCAGACGTGGCATCAGTTTTTTGGGGTTGTCCGGATTCAGGAAGCCGATAGTCGTCAGTGCCGTTTCGAGATGGATGAACATCCTGTTGATCTGATCGACGGAAGCAGGCTCTCCGTGAAAACCGATGTGTTCGTCCCGTGTGGGCAAATTTTCCTTGTCCAGTATGGCCATCCGGCATTCATAGGCCAGTATCTGAATGGCCTGAGCCAGATTCAGGGAACTGTAATCCGGATTGGCTGGGATGTTGATCAGGGCGTGGCATTGTTCCACGTCTTCGTTGGACAGGCCGTAGCGTTCGCTTCCGAATACCAGAGCGCAATTGGCATGTTCACCTGTGAAGATATTGTCTGCAAATTGTCTCGGTGTAAAAATTGGAGGAGAAAATTCCCGAAGCCGGGCGGAAAGGGCTGCCGCAAAGTGGCAATCTTCAAGAGCTTCTTCCAGCGTTTCGACGATAAGGGCATTTTCAAGTATATCCTGTGCGCCACTGGCAAATGCGATGGCTTCTTCCTGTTTCAGGACATCTCCAAAACGGGGCTTGACAAGAACAAGCCGGGAAAATCCCATTGTCTTGATGGCTCTGGCGGCAGCGCCCACATTGCCGGGATGACTGGTTCCGACCAATATAAAACGCAAAGTTGAAAAAACGGATGTGTCGGTTTTTCGCTGGTTCATTTACAATATCAGGTTTTGGGAAACAAAGTATTCAAATCGACTACAATAAAGTCAGGTTCTTTGTTCCACCGGTTTTTTAATTATTTATTATGACACCGCGCCGGATTTTCCGATATGCGTGTTGTCGCCATTTTTACGGAAGCACTATGCAACCAATGCTTAACACGGCGGTCAGAGCCGCCCGTCGTGCCGCTACGATTATCAATCGCGCGTCCTTCGATCTCGAACAGATTCAGGTTGAACAAAAAGCGCCAAACGATTATGTGACTGAAGTCGATAAAGCCGCTGAGGAGGCCATTATCGATGTCCTGATATCGGCTTATCCGACCCATGCCGTTCTGGCTGAGGAATCGGGTGGTTCGAACAACCTGAATGACGAAAGCGAAAACGTCTGGATCATCGATCCGCTGGATGGCACGACCAATTTCATTCACCAGTTCCCGGCGTACTGTATTTCGATTGCCCTTCAACAGAAGGGAGTCATTACACAAGCCGTTATTTATGATCCGGTTCATAACGACCTGTTTACGGCCACGAAGGGTGGTGGTGCATTCCTGAACAACAAGCGTATCCGCGTCAGCAAGACCGATCGCCTCTCAAAAGCATTGCTCGGCACCGGTTTTGCCAACCGTAACAAAGATGAAAAGGCGCTGAAAGAATTCCTGAGGATGTTCGAAGTGATGACCCTGAATTCACAGGGCTTGCGTCGTCCGGGCTCGGCTGCGCTGGATCTGGCGTATGTGGCCTGTGGCCGTTACGACGGTTATTTTGAAAAGAATCTGAAGATATGGGATATTGCAGCGGGTTCCCTGATCGTTTCGGAAGCAGGCGGTATCGTTGCTGATTTCGACGGTGAAGCTGCTTATCTGAAATCCGGCAATATCGTGGCAGGCAGCCCGAGAATTTTCGGCCAGATGCTTCCGTTGCTGCAATCGGCGATTTAAGCGTTAACTTTTTCTTTCTTATTGAAATATGGCATCGTCGCTGCGAATCGATCTGTTTTGTGAAGTGATCGATAATTTCGGCGATGCCGGTGTCTGCTGGCGTCTGGCACGCCAGCTTGTCAATGAACATAACTGTCGGGTCACCTTATGGATAGACAAGCCTTCCGTGTTGAAACGGATCAGTCCAGAGGTCGATTCCGATTTCGACAGGCAAACGGTCTCCGGTGTGGATATCCGTTTGTGGCGGGAAGATTTTCCACGCGTGCCACTGGGCGATATTCCCGACGTCGTGATTGAAGGATTTGGCGCACACTTGCCAGAGAGCTACGTGCGCCAGATGGCTCAAAATTTACCCCAGCCTGTCTGGATCAATCTGGAATACCTCTCTGCCGAATCCTGGGTTGAAGACAGTCATTTGATGCCTTCGCCCCAATCATGGATACCCTTGACGAAATATTTTTATTTCCCGGGCTTCACTGAACGGACGGGGGGATTGATCCGTGAAAAACAGCTTGTTTCGGAGCGTGAGAATTTTCAGGTCGACCGGCAAAATGCGATTCGTTTTTTGTCGAAACTCGGTGTAAAAGCATCTCCTGAACAATGGATCGTTTCAATATTCTCTTATTCCGATGCACCTGTCACCCCACTTTTGAAAAGCCTTTCAGAGAATAAAAAAAATGTGTTATGCCTGATTCCGGAAGGGGTTGCAACAGAGCAGGTCGGTTCATTCATCGGAAAAGCAGCGGCAGCAGGGACGCGTTTCAAGAAAGATAATCTGACGGTTCAGATTTTGCCGATGATCGAACAGGACGATTTTGACCGCCTGTTATGGTTGTGCGATTTCAATTTCATTCGGGGTGAAGATTCGTTCGTTCGTGCCCAATGGGCGGCCAGACCGTTTGTGTGGCACATTTATCCTCAGGATGAAGAGGCCCATATGGTCAAATTGCACGCATTTCTCGATATGTATCTGTCCGGTTTGCCAAAGGATGCAGCAGATAATATCCGCCGTTTCTGGGCTATGTGGAACGACCGGGAAAATATAAAAACCGTTTCGGAAAACCGCCTGAATCTGGGCGAAATCGCTCCGGAGTGGAGCCAATATGCGACGGACTGGTTCAAAAAACTGACAGTTCAGGACGATTTGGCTTGCCGTTTGCTTCGATTTATCAATACTTTGCGTTAAAATAGGCCTTTTTTTACGTAGCGCTTTTTCAGAGTCGGCTCGAAAATGACCGGCAGACAGAACTGAAGCCTTGATTTTTAATTATTTTTTTACAAATTTATGAAAACAGCACAAGAAGTACGCGCCGGCAACGTTGTCATGGTCAACAATGAACCGATGGTGGTTTTGAAATCCGAATATACCAAATCCGGTCGCAATTCCTCCGTTTGCAAAATGAAGATGAAGAATCTGCTTTCCGGCACGAATATGGAATCCGTGTATCGTGCAGATGACAAGTTCGACGTCGTCGTTCTGGATAAAAAAGAAGTCACTTTCTCCTACTTTGCCGACCCTCTCTACGTTTTGATGGATGCCGACTACAATCAGTATGAAGTCGAAGCCGAAAACATGGGCGATGCCTTGAACTACATTGAAGACGGTATGCCTTGCGAAGTCGTTTTCTACAACGAAAAAGCCATTTCCGTTGAATTGCCTAATACCGTCATTCGTGAAGTCACTTATACCGAACCGGCAGTCAAGGGCGATACGTCTTCCGGAAAAGTCATGAAACCAGCCAAGATCGCTACCGGTTTCACGGTGCAGGTTCCACTTTTCGTCGGTCAGGGCGACAAGATCGAAATCGATACCCGTACCGGTGAATATCGCAGCCGCGCCAAATAATGGCAGGCAGCACGGCTGCCATGAAAAATTTGTTGTACAAAAACGGCACGCACAAGCGTGCCGTTTTTTATTGATTGCGACATGCTTGCACGTTGCGCCAATTAAAACCATTTTCCGTTTTTTGATGTTAAGGTAACGGGCAGTTTATTGACGGATTTATGAAAGGAAACAGGATGGCTGTAAGAAGCATGACCGCTTATGCGACGACTTCAGTGGAAACGGTGGCAGGAACGCTGACGATTGAACTGAAGAGCGTCAATTCCCGTTTTCTGGATCTCCAGTTCAGAATGAACGACGAGTTCCGTGCCTACGAGCCATTCTTCCGTGAGGCGATCATGGCTAACGTCAAACGGGGAAAAGTGGAATGTCGCCTGTCGTTTGCCAGAAGCACGCAGGAAGCGTCCACATTGACCCTGAACCAGTCCCTGCTGAAGGAACTGTTAAAACTCCAGCATGAAATCCGTCACCAGTCATCTGAAGCGAATGTCATGTCGGTCAATGAACTGCTCCGATGGCCCGGCATGATCGAGGATGTCGCACCGGATCAGGAAACCTTGCAGCAGCAGGTAAAACAGGCGATGGATGATACGCTGAAAACGTTTACATCCGAACGCGAGCGTGAGGGGGCTGCCTTGACGAAAGCGCTGGTGGAACGTGTTCATGCCATGCAGGAAATCGTTACGCGTATTGAACCCCTGATTCCACAACTGGTTGCCCAGTTCCAGAAAAAAGCGGTTGAACGCATGCAGGAAGCGCTTGGAATGGCTATTGCCGATAATGCCAATGCATCCCAGACACAGCAGGAAGCCTCCGAGCGTATCCGTCAGGAAGTGACGCTTTATGGAATGCGTATCGATGTCGCGGAAGAACTGGCACGCCTGAAAATCCATCTTGAAGAAACAAAGAATATTCTGGAAAAGGGCGGTCTGGTCGGCAAGCGCATGGATTTCATGTTGCAGGAACTGAACCGGGAGGCCAATACACTGGGCTCGAAAGCGGCCATCAAGGAATTGTCCAATGCGTCAATGGATCTGAAATTGCTGATCGAACAGATTCGGGAGCAGGTACAGAATCTGGAATAAAAGGATTGAATCGGAAAAAAACGGGATGCACTTTTTGGGTGTCACCCCGTTTTTTCCTGATATTAATTGTTTGGTGGCGTTTGTTTCAACTCGTCCCGTTTCATGCTGAGATATTGCTGCCGGGTGATTTCATACAGTTGCGGGTACCGTTCGGTCGCTGCAAACCAGTTTGTCAGGCGATATTCCTGTTGCTGTGCAGGTGGAAGAGACAATGAACCCAGATAAGCTTCGATAGCCAGATAGTAACGCATGGTATTGCGTTCGATTGCGCCTCTCATACCGGATACGTATTTCGGTTTTCCGTCCGGTTTTTTGCCGGTAATGGTAAATCCTTCCTTGCCGCTGCCGACGGTATCGAGATACAGGTTGGTCGCCAGTTTTGCCATTGTGCCGTAATGGTAGGAATATTTGACGTGAATGAATGTCTGGTTGTTCTGGATTGGAATGGCTTCCATCATCATGTAATAGTCAGAGGTTCCCATCGGGCCGGATTTGGCATCCATAACGATTTGCATGTAATTGGTATTGTTGATGACAGGCTTGAAGTTGTATTCCATGTGAAAAGCGTCCGAGAGGGGTTGGGGTTTTTTCGTGCCTGCGTAAACCTCGATTTTATTGCTGTTCAAGGCACGGCAGTACTTGACGTTCAGATGCAATGAAAGCACGTCACACCATTCCTCCGGCGTGTCCAGCGCAGTCCGTACAGTGGAAAAGGGGTAGTTGATGACACTGTAAACGTCGCCGCTAATGGATTTGGATGTCTGTTCCGAATCCATGACGATCGGCTGGTTAAACTGGTTGTTCTTCAGCTTATCCTGTAATCGCTGATAATTGTTTTTCAGGGACTGGGCGTTTTGTGCATGGACCCATCCGGACAGGCTGAACATCACGGCCAATGCCAGCACGAATTTAATGAGATTTCGTCGGTTCATGTTTTTCCCGATTCAAGAGATAAAACAGTTTTGAGGAAAATGGGGAAGCTTGGTTCTTAAGCGGGAATGAGATTTGACAAAAGGAACTTAAAGCGTATGAATTTGACTGGGTAAAAGGAGTTTTTTGGTAATGATGGATGACCTGTTTTCAATAAAAAGGTAGGATGATGACGGGTGTCTGTCATGCACAAGATCATTAATTAACAGCAGAAAGATATGAATAATAAAAACAGAACCGTCATGGTAACGGGTGCGGCGGGCTATATCGGTTCGCACACTTGCGTGGAGTTGCTTGAAGCGGGGTTCGATGTTGTCGCTGTCGATAATTTATGCAACAGTTCACGTGAATCGCTTAACAGGGTTGAAAAAATCACGGGTAAATCCATTGCGTTTCATGAAGTCGATGTCCGTGACAAAGCTGGACTGAAAAATGTGTTCCAGCAACATTCCATCGATGCCATTATCCATTTTGCCGGATTGAAGGCAGTCGGCGAATCGGTTGCCAAACCCCTGATGTATTACGATAACAACGTGAGTGGCACCCTGTCCCTGCTGGAAGTTGCCAATGACGCAGGTGTCCGTCATTTTGTTTTCAGCTCGTCTGCGACGGTTTACGGTGATCCGGACTTTTCACCGGTGCCTGAAACGGCGCGTCTGTCTGTGGCCAATCCTTACGGGCGATCCAAACTGATGATTGAAGAAATTCTGGGTGATTTATCCGTTTCCGATCCTTCATGGTCGATCGCCATCCTCCGGTATTTCAATCCGGTCGGCGCCCATTCCAGTGGCCTGATCGGTGAAGACCCGCATGGCATTCCCAATAATCTGATGCCGTATGTCGCCCAGGTGGCGGTTGGAAAATTGAAGGAACTGGCTGTTTTTGGAGACGATTATCCAACAAAGGACGGTACGGGTGTCCGGGATTATATACATGTCATGGATCTGGCACGTGGGCATGTCGATGCGCTGAATTATCTGTTCGAGAATAAAAAGGGATTTACTGTCAATCTTGGCACGGGAGTAGGGTATAGCGTTCTGGATGTGGTGCATGCTTTCGAAAGGGCGTGCAAAAAGCCAGTCCCATACAAAATTGCGCCAAGAAGAGCTGGGGACGTTCCCTTGTATTATGCCGATCCTGCCATGGCATTGTCTTTGCTGGGTTGGAAAACCAGATACGATCTGGATCAGATGTGTGCCGATTACTGGAAGTGGCAGAGCACGAATCCGGATGGGTATCGTTAATTTTCATGCAAAAAAATGCCGGTCATACCGGCATTTTTTTATGATGAAGTCCAGATAAAAACTGCTTATTTTTTCTGGCCTACATAAATTTCGACACGTCTGTTCTGGGCGCGTCCTTCAGCAGTTGCATTGCTTGCGATCGGATCTTTCGAACCCATGCCTTCCACGGTGAAGCGGTTAGCGGCAACACCCTGGCTGACCAGATATTCCATAACGCTCATGGCGCGTTTTCTTGAAAGAGGCAGGTTGACGGAGTCGGAACCCGTATTATCCGTATAACCGACCACGAAGATGGAAGAGGACGGGTTGTTTTTCAGGGTGGTGGCCAGATCTCTCAGGATGGTCTTGAACTGGGGTGAGAGAGTGGAACTGCCGGTAGCGAATGAAACGTCGCTTGGAATGCTGACCCGGATCATGTTGTTTTCAGTCTGGACGACTTCCACGCCGGTGCCTTGTGTAGCTGCCTGCATTTCCTGTTTCTGTTTCTCCATGTGGTTACCCCACAGATAGCCGCCACCACCACCAAGCAGGCCACCGATTGCGGCACCTACGGCAGCACGACCCCAGCCACCAGGACCCGTCAGAGCACCGATAGCGGCACCCGCAACGGCGCCAATTCCGGCACCGGTTGTCGTCGTTTTCTGTTTTTCAGTCATGTTGGCACAGCCGGTTACGGCAATGGCTGCAATTAATGCACAGGCAGTTAATTTTGTACGCATGATGTTCTCCATTAGGAATTGATTGTCTATTTTTCATGAAACAGGCAATTCTGTTTTGTCTTATCTCATTTTATGAAAGGATTGTTTTCAAATGCACGGTATTCTTCAGGAAGGAGATTTGTTTTCCGGCTTGGTGTACAAATCTGTCTTCCATGACACGACGTTTGGTCAGACATGGAAAACATCGTTTCGTTTCCTGTGGATTTAAGATAAAACAGAAAACGATCAGACAGAAAAGAAAAAACCGGCAAAATTTTCAGGATTTTGCCGGTTTTGTGAGAATGGTCGTGCACTTACAATACTTTGGCTATGGCATTCGCAACGTAATCCAGATTATGGGAGTTCAGTGCCGCCACGCAGATTCGTCCTGTACTGACGATGTAGACGGAATAATCTTTCCTCAGTTTTTCCACCTGTTCAGGCGTCAGGCCGGAGTAGGAAAACATGCCATTCTGATGGATGATGAAGCTGAAATCCTGACCGTTTGATTTGGCATTCAATTCGTCAACCAGTTTGTGACGCATTTCGTGAATTCGGACACGCATGCCGGTCAGTTCGTTTTCCCACATCTTGTGCAGTTCCGGATTATTCAAAACCGTTCCGACAATTTTTGCACCATAAATAGGAGGGTTGGAATAATTGGTCCGGATGATTCTTTTCAGCTGGGACAAGGTTCGGGCCGCTTCATCGGCATTTCCGGTGACGATGGAGAAGGCACCAACACGTTCTCCGTACAGGGAAAACGATTTGGAAAAGGAACTCGAGACGAGAACCGGTGAATACAGTCGGGCAAAGCGTCGGACGATTTTGCCATCCGAATCGATGCCTTCGGAGAAACCCTGATAGGCCATATCCAGAAACGGGATCAGTTTGTTATCCTGAACGACTTCGATAACTTCGTCCCACTGTGCATCAGACAGGTCTGCGCCAGTCGGATTGTGACAGCAGGCGTGCAAGACGACCACCGAGCGGGCCGGGAGTGATTTGAGCGTGCTGATCATGCCGGCGAAATCGACGCCACGATTGACGGAATCATAGTAAGGATAGGTATTGACCTTGAATCCGGCCGCTTCGAAAAGGGCACGATGGTTTTCCCAGCTTGGATCACTGATCCAGACCTGCGAATTCGATGAAAAACGTTTGAGGAAATCGGCGCCGATTTTCAGGGCCCCGGTTCCGCCGATAGATTGAACAGTCGCAACACGTTTTTCTTGCAGGGCGATATTATCTTCACCGAAAACCAGTTTTTGCACGGCACTGTCATACATGGCCAGGCCATCGATCGGCAGATAAGTATGCGGGCTGCCTTGAGCCGTCATTTGCCTTTCCGCTTCCAGCACACATTTCAGAAGGGGCACTTTACCGTTGTCATCATAATAAACGCCGACACCCAGATTGATTTTGTGAGGATTGGGGTCGGCGTGGAAAGCTTCGGTAATGCCTAAAATAGGATCGCGGGGCGCCATCGGAATGGCGGAAAAAATGGTTTCCGGAATAGATTCGTTCATCGTGTTAACATTCAATATTCAATGCGAAAAGCAATCCGCATATAAATTGCACACAAGCAAATTATGCAGTGCCTCATAAGCAATATTGTACTTGCTTTTTGATGTAACGACATCTTATCAAAGGTACGAACACAATGTCTCATTTATCGCCTGTTTCTTCGAAGAAAGAAGGAAAAATTGTCACTTTTGACAATTCCCCGTTCCAGTTATACCAACCGTTTTCACCTTCCGGTGACCAGCCGGAGGCAATCGACAAACTGGTTGAAGGAATCGAAGACGGTTTGTCTTTCCAGACACTTTTGGGCGTAACGGGGTCGGGGAAGACGTATACGATGGCCAATGTGATTGCGCGCCTCGGCCGGCCGGCTATCGTTTTTGCGCCCAATAAAACGCTGGCGGCGCAGTTGTACAGTGAGTTCAGGGAGTTTTTCCCGAATAATGCCGTCGAGTATTTCGTCAGTTATTACGATTATTACCAGCCGGAAGCTTACGTTCCCCAAAGGGATCTGTTTATCGAGAAAGATTCGGCGATCAACGAGCACATCGAACAGATGCGCCTGTCGTGTACCAAGTCGCTGATGGAACGTCGTGATGTCGTGATTGTTGCAACGGTCTCGGCGATTTACGGTATCGGTAATCCGAACGAGTATCACCAGATGATTCTGACGCTGCGCGAGCGGGACAGGATACCTCACCGTGATGTGATTGCTCGACTGGTGCAGATGCAATACAGCCGGAACGACATCGATTTCAGCCGGGGTACCTTTAGGGTTCGGGGAGATACGATTGACGTCTTCCCGGCGGAAAATGCAGATTATGCGCTCCGGATCGAGATGTTCGATGACGAGATAGAAAGCCTGCACTTTTTTGATCCCCTGACCGGCAAGGTGTTGCAAAAAATACCCCGTTTCACGATTTATCCGGGTTCTCATTATGTGACGCCGCGTGAAACGGTCTTGCGCGCCATTGAAACAATCAAGGCAGAACTCATCGAACGCAAGGACTGGTTCCGTGAAAATGGAAAGTATATTGAAGAGCAACGCATCGAGCAGCGGACGCGTTTCGATCTGGAAATGATGCATGAGCTGGGGTTTACCAAGGGGATCGAAAATTATTCCCGTCATTTGACCGGTATGAAACCGGGCGATCCGCCTCCGACGCTGGTCGATTATCTGCCGTCGGATGCACTGATGTTTCTGGATGAGTCGCATGTCATGATCGGGCAATTGAACGGGATGTATAACGGTGACCGCTCGCGCAAGACCAATCTGGTCGATTACGGATTCAGGTTGCCTTCTGCGCTCGATAACCGGCCTTTGCGTTTCGATGAATTCGAAGGCAAAATGCGGCAATCGGTTTTCGTGTCGGCAACCCCGGCCAATTATGAGTTGACTCATTCCGGACAGGTGGTCGAGCAGCTGGTTCGTCCGACTGGTCTGGTCGATCCGGTCATTCAGGTAAAACCGGCCAGCACACAGGTGGACGATTTGCTGGCAGAAATTCACGATCGGGTTGAAAAGAGCGAGCGTGTTCTGGTGACGACGCTTACCAAGCGTATGGCAGAACAATTGACGGACTTTTTAAGCGAAAACGGTGTGCGTGTCCGTTATTTGCACAGTGACATCGATACGGTCGAGCGTGTGGAAATCGTGCGAGATTTGCGCTTGGGAACCTTCGATGTTCTGGTCGGGATCAACCTGCTTCGGGAAGGCCTGGATATTCCTGAAGTGTCGCTCGTGGCGATCCTCGATGCGGACAAGGAAGGTTTTCTGCGTTCAGAACGCAGCCTGATCCAGACTATTGGTCGGGCGGCCCGGAATCTGAACGGAACGGCCATTTTGTATGCGGATAAAATGACGGATTCGATGAAAAAGGCAATTGACGAAACGGAACGGCGTCGCGCGAAACAGCTGGCCTATAACAAGGAACACAATATCACTCCGGAAGGCATCATCAAGGAGATCCGGGATCTGATCGATGGTGTTTTCCATCCACAGGACAGTTTGCAGGAATTGCAGGTGGCGGATGATCAGGCTCAATATGACGTGATGAGCGAAAAGCAGCTTGGTAAAGAAATCAAGAAACTGGAAAAACAGATGCAGGATTACGCCAAAAATCTGGAATTTGAAAAAGCGGCGCAAACACGTGATCAGTTGCATTTGTTGAGAGAAAGAGCGTTCGGGGCGGCCGTTATCGATCGCATTCGTATGGAATCGAAGAAAAAATAAACATGAATGATTTTCCTGATCTGATTAATGAGGCTTTAAAACGGGTTCATCCAAGCTGGCAGCCTGTTCTGGCGGAAGGTCTGACGGCAATGTCAAGGCAGTCGCCAGATTATCTGCACGAGCTGTGCCAGGATGAGTTTTTGCCGACGCAGGGACGTCTCTTTGCTGCGTTCTCCCAGCCAATGGATGCGGTCCGTTACGTGTTGATTGGGGAAGGGCCTTATCCGAGAGAAGACAGTGCGTCCGGCTATTGTTTTATGGACGCAGCGGTCAGGGATATCTGGTCGGATAGCGGTTTGTCAAAACAGGTCAATCGTGCAACTTCCCTGCGCAATTTCGTCAAGATGTTGCTCGTTGCCGACGGGATGATATCTCCTGATCAGACCGGCTCGGATACGATGAAAGAAATTTCGGCGATAGCGAGGCAGGAAGCTTCCCCTTTCATCCGGACTTTGCCGGAAATGCAGGAAACGATGATTGCCAACGGTTTCCTGTTACTGAATGCCGCTCTGGTGTTTCGGCCACATGTTGCGGTTGCAAAAGAAACAAAGGCCTGGCAACCATTCATGCTGACTGTCCTGCAAGCGCTGGCCAAAAACAGGGAAAACCTTTCTGAATTACCGGTTCTCATTTTATGGGGAAAAATGGCTGAAAAACTGATAGCCATGCCGTTTGCATCGTCATATCGATGTGTAATCTCGGAACATCCCTATAATCTGTCTTTTATCCGGAATACCGATATGCAGGCCTTGTTCAAACCGATGCGTCTGCTTTACAAAAAACGATAATCTTGCCTCCCTGAAGTCTTTTGAAACCCTTTTTAGGGATATCGCCGGTTCCCATTCCCGGCTTTCAGTGGCATTATTGAAAAATACGTCAACTACCAGAAAATTTGAATATGTCAGATACCCAGATCATCCGTGCCAATGGCCGTCCGCTCGATTCGATGCGTTCTATCGAATTCATCCGTAATTACACAAAATATGCGGAAGGTTCCGTTCTAACCGTATTCGGCGATACAAAAGTGATTTGTACCGCCAGTATTGAAGAATCCGTTCCTCCATTTTTGCGAGGCAGGGGACGTGGCTGGCTGACAGCTGAATATGGCATGTTGCCCCGTTCTACCCATACGCGGATGGATCGTGAAGCCGCCAGAGGGCGTCAATCGGGGCGGACTCAGGAAATCCAGCGACTGATCGGACGATCCATTCGTGCCGCTTTCGATCTGGATGCTTTCGGTGAGAGGACGTTGAAGCTCGATTGCGATGTCATTCAGGCCGATGGTGGCACACGTACCGCTTCGATCAGTGGTGTCATGATCGCTGCTTACGATGCCTTTTCCATGATGGTGGAAGAAGGACTGATTGATAAAGTGCCTTTACGTCATTTTGTCGCGGCTATTTCGGTCGGCGTCAATCAGGGCGTGCCGCTGCTTGATCTGGATTATCAGGAAGACAGTACCTGCGATACGGACATGAATGTCGTGATGACAGAAGCAGGCGAATTCGTTGAAATTCAGGGTACGGCAGAAGGGGGCGCTTTCAGTCGACAGACCTTGAATGACATGCTTGGCATGGCTGAAAAGGGCATTTCCGAACTGATCGGTATGCAGAAAAAAGTGCTTGGGCTTGAAGCGGATTGAGCTTTGCCGGAAATCGGATATGAGTAAAGAAATCATTATTGCTTCAGGCAATCCCGGCAAGTTGCGGGAATTCAGACAAATGCTGGAACCGGCGGGTTACATTGTATCACCTCAGTCGGAATTCAATGTCAGCGAAGCGGATGAACCGTACTTTTCATTCGTTGAGAATGCATTGAACAAGGCACGTCATGTTTCAAGATTGACCGGCAAACCGGCACTCGCAGATGATTCCGGTTTGTGTGCGGATGCGTTAGGTGGAAGCCCGGGGGTGTTCTCCGCACGTTACGCCGGGGAGCCTAAATCGGATCTTCGGAACAATCAGAAACTCGTCGCTGATCTGGCTCCATATACCAACAAGGCAGCCAATTTTTATTGTGTTCTGGTTTATGTTCGTTCGGCGGATGATCCCCAGCCGGTAATAGCGGACGGTAAATGGCCTGGTGAAATTATCGATGTGCCAAAAGGTGAAAACGGTTTCGGGTACGACCCTCATTTCTGGATTCCGGAATTAAAGAAGACAGCCGCCGAGTTGCCTCCGGAATTGAAAAACAGTTTGTCTCATCGTGGCAAGGCGTTAAGAGCGCTTATGGAGAAATTGTCGTGATTCCCATTCGTCCGGACAGTCAGTTACGGACGGAAAAAGGTGAGGTGGGCAAGCCTCATTTTGAAGCTTTGCCGCCTCTTTCTCTTTATATCCACTTTCCCTGGTGCGTCAGGAAATGCCCTTACTGCGATTTTTATTCGCATGAAAAGGGATCGAATCTGCCAGAAGCCGAATATCTGGATGTCTTGCGCTCCGATCTGGAAGCGTCATTACCCCTTGTCTGGGGAAGGCCTGTCTCGTCCATTTTTATCGGTGGTGGTACGCCCAGTCTGATGTCTGCAGACGGGATTGATCGGCTTCTGTCGTCTATCCGGGCGTTGTTGCCTGTTTTGCCGGATGCCGAGATTTCGATGGAAGCCAATCCGGGGACTTTCGAATCGGGCAAGTTCAAGTCTTATCGGGAAAGTGGCATTAACCGCTTGTCAATCGGCATTCAGAGTTTCAATGCCCGACACTTGCATCAACTGGGCAGAATTCACGACAGCGATGAAGCAAAGGATGCGATTGCCATTGCGATGAAATATTTCGATAACGTCAATCTGGATTTGATGATTGCGTTGCCTGAACAAACACTCGAGGAGCTCGAGCAGGATATTTCAACAGCCCTGTCATTCCAGACACAGCACCTGTCGCTTTATCAATTGACAATCGAGCCTAATACCTATTTTGCCAAACGTCCACCGGTTCTTCCGAACGAGGATGTGATTGAACGTATGCAAAACAGGGTTGAAGAAATGACGGCTCTGGCAGGATTCGAGCATTATGAGGTATCCGCTTATGCCAAACCGGGGCATCAATGCTGGCATAACAAAAATTACTGGCTTTTTGGCGATTATCTGGGAATCGGGGCAGCTGCCCATTCCAAGCTGACAGTGAATGATGAAATCATTCGCCAGATGCGTCATCGCAATCCGAAATTGTACATGGAAGGCGATGAAATCAAGTCCAGAGTTGAAGAGCAGTTTACCGTTCAGTCATCCGATGTCGGCTTCGAGTTTATGTTAAATGCGTTGCGCTTCACAGGCGGTTTTCCGGCTTCCCTCTTTTGCGAACGGACAGGATTGCCCCTGTCCTTTATTCTTGAACCACTTGAAAAAGCTCGCAAAAAAGGGCTTTTGACAATGGATTCTTCATTCATCAGGCCCACTGAACTCGGCAAACGTTTTCTGAACGATTTGCAACAGATTTTCCTCCCTGACTGATTCATCTTTTCATACACAAATCACATGAGTCTGTTGTCTTGGCGACTCATGTTGCAAATTTTTTTCAAATCGCTGTGTATAAGCTGACAGATGTTGTTTCTTGTCTGATACTACAGACACATCGGACACATCTGTGAGGATAAACTGGAGAAACCGGGAAATTTTGGAGTCTTGGCGGAAGGGGTGGGATTCGAACCCACGGATGCTTTCACATCGCCGGTTTTCAAGACCGGTGCATTAGACCACTCTGCCACCCTTCCGGAAGAACGGGATTATACAGGAACTTTACAGGTTTGAGTTGATTTGTAAGCTGGAAACGTTGCGCGTGAATTTACTATTGGCAATGTCTGGGAAATGTCGGATATGGAAAAAGAATTTGAATTGAAAAGATTTTGTGATATATGAAATTAATATTGGTTGAAAAACAAATGTTTCTTATTTTTAATTTTTTATATTCTTGGCAATATTTATATAGAGAAACCCCTATTATCTGAGAATATCTAATAATGCTTTTTCATATAATGTATCGTTAGTATAAAAATATATCTTTATATATTATTCATGTAATTATAAACTGAATGTAAATATTTATATTCTATTGGTTTATCAAAGAAAATTTTTTGTATTAACGTTTTTTGTTAAAATAAATAATATTCAATTTTTCATACCTTCTTAAAAATAAGTGAGGACAAGGATGTCGCAGTCTGAAAAACAAAGAGAAAAAAATACGCAACGTGTCTATCAGAAGGTTGCTGTCAACACTATTGACGATAAGAATGGTGCAGGGAACAGGGTGAAAAAGGCCAAAAGCATACCGGGCTACAGGTTGATTAATAAAATCAAGAGTCGTTCTATTGAATTGGGTGTTCAGGACAGATATATCGCTGATATTATTGGAGTTACACCGATATACTGGTATTCGATTGCCAACGGTCACCGTAAAATTTCAGCTTTGAGCAAGGATAAGCTTGAAAAGATAGCACAATTCCTGAACATTCCCACTGTTCAGGCGATGAGTCTGGCTGATGTGCTCAATCATGAGGATTTCTTTTTGGGCAGTCTGGAGGCACAACTGGATATCTCGATTGAGCAGATGAGAAACGATCCGGCCTGGATGTGCTGGGCACCTACTGATGAAGAATGGTCGAAGTTGTCGGTTGGTACCAGAACAGGTGTCGTCATGTTGTATGAAACTGTTTATCAGAAAATGTTGTTAAGACGTGCCGAAATTGAAAATCCTGAATTGAAAGAGAAGATAGAAAAATATCTGGATGAGATTTAAATCAGAAAAGTTGGAAATTTGTTGAACATAAATGGAATTTTATCTCGAAATTATAAATAAATAATTTATACCTGTTTTTAAAACTATTTTCTGATTTTTTATCAAATATTATGTAACTGAAATTCTCTGCTACGTGATATTTGAAAAGGTTTTCTATAATGACTTCCCGGGAATGTCCGGGAAGTCATTTTCATTACATATTAATTCATCTGGTACTATGTTGAATAAATGACTCTAAATTATTGTTTTTTATAATCGATAATTTAGGAATGTCATTAAATTCCTGTTCTGAATATCTCTTCTTTTATTCTGATATTCTGTCAAAAGCATGTATGGGGCAGTTGAAAGCATTTTTCAGGATAACGTTGGCAGCCTCAAGATTGCCTGGGCTGATCTGATCTTGAAAATACGAAAAGCTCGTTAAGTTGAAAAGATCATCGCCTCATTAAAAAGCCTTCCAAACTTCTGATATGCGAAACTTCTCCTTGGGGCTGTCTGGGAGGGATTGCTACTCTGATCAAGTAAAAGAATATTTTATCCTCAAAATCTTCAATAACAAGGTTTTTTTTCACCTCGTGTCATATTGTTGGAATTGTATTCAAATTATATTAATTATGCCTGTAAAAATTGTTTAATATCTTGTTTCTCCTTAAAATAGAGAATTTCCAGTCACATGATTTTTTATCTTTCTGGTTGACTTCTGTTTTTTCATTCGAGAGGAAAGGTAGCGAAGACAATGAAAGGCATTATCCTTGCAGGTGGAAGTGGCTCGCGTTTGTATCCGCTGACAAAAATAATTTCCAAACAGTTGCTGCCGGTGTACGACAAGCCTATGATTTACTATCCGCTTTCTACATTGATGCTGTTCGATATTCAGGAAATTCTGATTATTTCAACACCACAGGACACACCCAACATCGAAAAATTATTTGGAGATGGCAAGAAATATGGACTGAGTATTGAATATGCGATCCAGCCAGAACCCAGGGGAATTGCCCAGGCTTTTACCATAGGCGCTGATTTCATCGGAAAGGAAGATGTTTGCCTGATTCTTGGAGACAACATTTTCATGATGCATGAGGCGCTAGCGGAATTCAAGAAAGAAACAGATAAAAATCAGGGTAAAAGGGCAACTATTTTTGCTTATCATGTTCTCGACCCTGAGCGGTTTGGTGTTGTGGAATTTGATTCAGAATTCAATGCAGTTTCAATTGAAGAAAAGCCCAGAAAACCCAAATCCAATTATGCCTCTGTAGGACTGTATTTTTATCCTGGCGATGTTGTGGAAAAAGCGAAAAGTCTGCAGCCTTCCGACCGTGGCGAGCTGGAAATCACTGATCTGAACAATATGTATTTGCACGAAGGGCGTATGAGTGTCGTTCCCATGCGGAGGGGAAATGTTTGGCTTGATGCCGGAACGCCTGTATCCTTAATGGAGGCATCGACATTTATCGGACTTATCGAAGAACGTCAGGGCCTTAAGATTGCCTGCATTGAAGAAATCGCTTATCGTAAAGGCTTGATTGACGATGTTGGCATGCAAGGTTTGATTGACGATATAAAAGAAGGCTCTACATATAAAGAATATCTGATGAAAGTGTACAAGGAACGTCATGAACCTTATTGAAACGTCACTTGATGGAGTTTTAATCATTGAACCGAAAGTGTTTGCCGATTCACGTGGTTATTTTTTCGAAAGTTACAATCAAGAGTCTTTTAAAAAGGCTGGACTTGATTATTCATTTGTCCAGGACAATGAGTCAAAATCAGTGCATGGAACAATCAGGGGCATTCATTTCCAGAAAGGTGAATTTTCTCAAGCAAAGCTGGTAAGGGTGCTGGAGGGGAATGTTCTGGATGTTGTCGTTGATTTGCGAATGGGGTCACATACATTTGGTCAACATGTCGCAGTTGAACTTTCCGGAGAAAACAAGCGGCAGTTGTTAATTCCGCGTGGCTTCGGGCATGGGTTCAGTGTTTTAAGCGAAACGGCTGTTTTTTCGTATAAATGCGATAACTTTTATATGCCTGCCAGTGAAGGTTCTATCCTTTTCAACGATCCGGAGCTGGCTATTGACTGGCAGATCCCTCCTGATGATATTTTGCTTTCAGAAAAAGACAAAAAATCCCCCGGATTTCAGCAATATTGTCGAGCACCGGTTTTTTTCAGTTCTGAAGAAAGAAAATAATATATGTATCTGGTAACAGGTGCTGGTGGACAGCTTGGAATGGAATTACGTGTCCTGTTAAAAGATTCTGCCATTTATGTGGATCGCAATGAGCTGGACATTTCATCTGAAACAGATGTCAGACGATTTCTGCAACAGAACAGTTTTGATTGCATTATCAATTGTGCCGCTTATACAGCTGTTGACAAGGCCGAGGATGAACCTGTATTGGCAGATGCCGTCAATCATTTGGGAGCCAAATGGCTGGCGAAATATGGCCGAACCATCATCCATATTTCAACAGATTATGTATTTGACGGGGCACATTCCAAACCTTATCTTGAAGATGACCCGACATATCCTGTTTCTGTTTATGGGCAATCTAAACTCAGGGGTGAGCAGGCTGTTTTAAATAATGCCGAGACAGCCGTCATTATCAGGACAGCCTGGCTTTATTCAGCTCATGGGAGTAATTTTCTCAAAACGATGTTGCGTCTTGGCAGAGAACGTGATCATCTGAATGTGGTGTCAGATCAGGTCGGTACTCCCACCTTTGCCGGAGATCTGGCCAAAGCCATTGTCAGGATTTTACCGAAGGTAAAAGCAGGCAAAAAGAATATCTACCATTTTACCAATGAGGGCGTTTGTTCATGGTACGATTTTGCTCATGCGATTATGAAAATTGCCGGACTTTCCTGCAAAGTTCATCCAATCGAAAGCAAAAATTATCCGACCAAAGCGACTCGTCCTTTTTATAGTGTATTGAATAAAGAAAAAATCAAAAGCGACTTCAAACTGGAAATTCCGCATTGGCGTGATGCATTAATTGAAGTGTTGAATGATATGAAAGAAGTTGAATGAAATCGATTCTGGTAACTGGTGGCGCAGGTTTTATTGGTTCAAATTTTGTCCCCTATTTTGCTGAAAAATATCCTGAATATTTCATCATTAATCTGGACAAGCTGACGTATGCGGGAAACCTGGAAAATCTCAGAGAATGTGAAACCATGACGAATTACAAGTTCGTCCAGGGTAATATATGCGACGAGATATTGGTTCAATCACTGTTCGAGAAATACGACATCCGTGGAGTCATTCATTTTGCAGCAGAAAGCCATGTTGACAATTCCATTAAAGGGCCGAAGTCCTTTATGGAAACCAATTTTATGGGGACCTTCAATCTTATTGAAAACGCTAGAAGGCACTGGATGGAGGCGCCAAATCAATTCAAAAGTGGGTATGAATCCTGTCGCTTTCATCATATCTCAACAGATGAAGTCTATGGCACTCTTGGAGAAACCGGGTATTTTTCCGAAGAAACGCCTTATGCCCCTAACAGTCCATATTCAGCCAGTAAAGCGGGGTCTGATTTTATTGTTCGAGCCTACCATTATACATATGGTATGAATGTGACGACATCCAATTGTTCCAATAATTACGGGCCGAAACAGCATAGTGAAAAATTGATTCCAACTATCATCAGAAAATGTCTGGCGGAAGATCCAATACCCGTATACGGAAAAGGTTTAAATGTGCGTGACTGGTTATATGTCATGGATCATTGTTGTGCGATTGATCTGATTTTTCATGAAGGAAAATCAGGCGAGACATATAATGTCGGCGGAAATAATGAACGTAATAATCTGGAAATCGTTCATGCTGTATGTGCTATTCTGGACAAATACCATCCATGCAGTGATGGGAAGAAATATGAAGCGCTTATTTCATTCGTCACAGATCGACCGGGGCATGATTTGCGATATGCCATCGATGCAAACAAGTTGAAAAATGATCTTGGATGGAAAGCGAATGAAAATTTCGACACCGGCATTGTCAAAACAATAGCATGGTACTTGAATGAAAAAAAATTTATCTAACCAGAATTTACGTGATGAATTACAAATTAATGAATATGAAGGTTTTTGGAGACGAGCGTGGAAAGCTTGTTTCCTTGGAAAGTAATAAAAATATACCTTTTGATATAAAGCGTATTTATTATATTTTTGATACTCTTCCTGATCAGGTTAGAGGAATGCATGCACATAAAAATCTTGAGCAAATTATTATCGCAATGGATGGGGCATGCCAGTTTGTATTGGATGATGGAAAAAATCGTGAAGAGGTTTGGTTAAACAGGCCTGACGTTGGATTGTATATCGGGAAAAACATCTGGCGTGAAATGCGCCATTTTTCTTATGGGTGCAAGCTTCTGGTATTGGCGAGCGAATACTATGATGAGAATGAGTATATAAGGGATTATAAGGAATTCTTAAATGGAATTAAATAGAGATATAGAAAAATATACAAATAATTATTTATCTCATGATTTTGAAGATGTTATGGCAAAATATCGGTCGGATAATGTACTGAAGGTATTAAATACGTATAAACCACGTAAAGTTCTCGAAATTGGTTGTGGAATGGATTCAATATTTAATTACTATAGGTCATTTGATCTTGCAACGGTAGTAGAACCCTCTTCTTTATTTTTCGAAAAAGTAAAAAAGGATTTAAATGGATTAAATAATGTAGAAGTTTTTTGAACTTCTTCGAGGAAAAAGTTGATGAACTTGCTTCGAAAGAATTTGATTTTATTTTATTAAGCTGTTTGTTGCATGAAGTAGAGATGCCATCTGATATTTTGCGAAAAATAAGAAGTATTTCAACAGAAAAAACAATATTACATGTTAATGTACCAAATGCAAAAAGTTTTCATCTGTTATGGGCGGTGGAAAGCGGCATGATTGAAAAAATTGGAATGTTAACCCAAACAGCTAAAAGTCTTCAACAGAATACTACATTTGATCTCTTGAGCCTTGAGAAAATTATTGGTGATAGTGATTTTAAGATAATTGAGAAAGGCTCATATTTTGTAAAACCATTTAATCATAGAAAAATGTTTCAATTGGTTGAAAATGGTTTTATTGATGAAGAATTACTAAACGGCCTTTGTAGAATGATAAAGTATTTTCCTGAAAATGGAGCTGAAATATTTGCAAACTGTAAAGTCATATGATTCAAATAAAAAAATATACTGGTGAATGTAAAAAAATATGGGATGATTTTGTAAATACATCAAAAATACCCATGTTTATGTTTAATCGCGATTTTATTGAATATCATTCTGACCGGTTTGTTGATTTTTCGCTGATGTTTTTCGAAGACGGAAATCTGGTTGCCTTATTGCCTGCATCAATTCATGAAAACGAAGTGAGATCGCATGGCGGTTTGACATATGGTGGATTCATAACAAATGAATCGATGAAACAAAAGAGAATGAATAAATGCTTTGAGGAATTAATAAAATTCTTAAAGCAAAATAAGATTGAAAGAATGATATATAAAGCTATTCCTTACATATATCATAATAATTCTGCTCAGGAAGATATATATTCTTTATTTTTAAATAATGCTAACTTACTAAAAGTTGAACCATCTACCACTATTTACCTTAATAATAGATTCAAAGTTTCGAAAAGCAGAAAGGGAATGATATCAAGAGCAAAAAAAAATAAAATCCAGATTATAGAATCAGAGGAATTTAATTCCTTCATCGAGTTAGTTAATGGTGTATTAAAAAAATATCATCAAACACAAGCTGTTCATACGAATAAAGAACTTGTCTATTTGAAATCAAAATTTCCTCAAAATATAAAGTTATTTCTGGCTATGAAAGAAGAAGAAATAGTGGCAGGTACTCTTATTTTCGAATATGAAGATTGCGTGCATACACAATATATGAGTGCAAATGAAATCGCAAGAGAGGTGGGGGCGCTAGACTTATTAATTTATGATCTGATTGAAAAATATTCTCAAAATAAACTATATTTTGATTTTGGTATATCAACAGAAAAAGATGGTCAGTTGTTAAATGAAGGACTTATTTTCCAGAAAGAAGGGTTTGGAGGAAGAACAACTGCTTATAGTACATACGAATTGGAATTAAAATGAGAATTAGTTTTTTACAAAATATATGGGATTTATTGAGAGGTAAAAGATCCTTTAAAGACTTTGAGCTATATTCTTTGCTGAAAAAAAATAATGCATCTTGTTGTCCTCAAATGCTTCTAATTCATGAAGCACTTGAAAAAAAAGGTTTTATTTTGTCAGAAATAGAAAATATGCATCTTCTCTATAACAATGGAAAATTAAAATTCAAAACTGATATTTTTTTTCCGTGGATTGCTTACGAAATTTTTGTAGATAACTTATATCAGTTTCGTAATGTAAATTCTTTGGAAGAATTAATAAAATATCCGGTTTTTGATATTGGTGCAAATAGGGGTTATGCAACTTTATACTTTGCTTCTCAGGAATGGTGTGAGCATGTTTATGCTTTTGAGTTAATTAGCGAAACAGCAGATTTGGCAGAAGAAAACTATAATATAAATAAAAATTTAAAACAAAAAATAAGTTTGTATAAGTTTGGCTTAGCCGCTAAAACTGGAAAAATTGAAGCTAAATATTTACCCGGGAGAGATGGAATATCTTCAATGAACTCTGAATTTTTAGAAAATTATGCGCCAGAAGAAAGGGATCATGGAATTTTAAAAGAATATTCAGTTTACTCAGCTTCTGTTATATTGAAAAATATTATAGATGAAAATAGTCTTGATAAAATTATTATCAAAATAGATGTAGAAGGTGCTGAATATGAGATATTTGAAGACTTGGCGCTAAATTATCCTGAAATATTTGATAAAATATATAAAATTATTGGAGATACGCATCTTGGATTTGAAAAATATTTCAATATAGTAGAACCTTTTGGATTCAAAGTCATTTGGAAAAATCCGTGTAGCAATAATACATGTCCTTTTGAGATTGAAAATACGAAATTTAGTAGATAAATTAAAAGTTTAATTTTAGGAAATATACTAAAATATAAATGGAATTTTGAATGTATTTTGTTAAAATTTTATGAAATATGCTGTTATATTGGCCGGCGGGTCTGGTAAACGAATGAAAAGCGAAATTCCAAAACAATTTATTTCTGTTTCCGGAATTCCTATTATTGTACGGACAATTCAAAAGATTATTGGAATTGATATTTTTGATCGTGTTATTATAGCTATTCATTCTGACTGGAACGATGAATTATTATATTTAATAAATAAATATAAGTTTGATAAGTCTAAAATTATTATAGTAAACGGAGGGGTTGAACGAATTGATTCGATTTATAATGCCGTAAATCATATAAATAGTTCGTATGGTATTTTTGAGTCAGACATAATATTAATCCATGATGCAGTGCGTCCGTTTATAACTAAGAAGATTATTTATGATAGCATTGAAGCGTTACAGCTTCATGATGCAGTAGTCGCATCTTTGCCGGTAGTAGATACTATGTTATGGGTAGAAAATGCTCCCTTCGTGTCTAGTATGCCTATAAGATCAAAGTTATTTCATGGCCAAGCTCCAGATAGTTTTAGATTGCAAGTTCTTTATAATGCTTTATTTAATCTTACTTCTAATGAAAAGAAGATTATAACTGGAACAGCACAGATCTGTATGCTAAAAGGAATAGAGATTTTTACTATTTGCGGTGATCCTATTAACATAAAAATTACAACCCCTTTTGATATTAAACTTGCAGAATATTTTTGTTCCTTGGAGGTCAATAATGAAAGCTTGTGTTCTTGAGTCGGTAGGAAATCTTGTTTATAAAGAAATTCCGGCGCCAACTCCTGCCAAAGGGGAGGTTTTGCTACGAATAAAGGCTTGCGGTATATGTAGTAGTGATTATGCTCGCGTTTTAAAAACAGGTACATATCATTTCCCCACTATTCCAGGTCATGAGTTTGCAGGAAAAATCGAGATGATTGGGGATGGCGTTGATCCTGTATTGATAGGAAAATCAGCGGTTATTTTTCCTCTGCTCCCTTGTGAAAAATGTACCTCCTGCCAAAGAAAACAATGGGCTCAATGCAAAAATTATAATTACTTCGGTTCTAGATGTGACGGGGCATTTGCAGAATATTTATCAGTTCCCGTTTGGAATGTGCTTGTTTATGACGATGTTATACCTTATTGTGTTGCAGCGCTGACTGAGCCAGCTGCCGTTGCCTGGCATGCTGTAAGGATGGCACAAGTCACACGGAAGGATATAGTATGCATTTCTGGATCGGGTACTATTGCCATTCTGTGTGGGCTTTGGGCAATTAATCAGGGAGCTAAAAAAGTCTATCTGACTTGCCGTAGTAAGAAGAAAAAAATATATATAGAACAGTTCAATGAATTACAAGCTATTGTGATTGATGATTCCTTTCACGATACATTACTATCGAAAACCAATGGTGAAGGGGCTGATGTTGTGATCGAATGCGTAGGAAGTGCATTGTCGTTGGAAACAGCCATCCGGTCTCTTCGTTCTGAAGGACGTATTATTCTTTTAGGCAACCCTGAAGGAGATATAACGTTAGAAAAAAATATATATTGGAAAATACTTAGAGGAGAATATTCTATTCAAGGTGTATGGAATTCAATATATAAAGCAGAAAGATGTGACTGGAATGATGTGCTTGTGCATATGAAAAGTATGTATCCAATTCTCGAAAAATTGATTACACATAAATTTGAATTAGCAGAATGTCAAAATGCTTTTCAGACCATGACAGATTCTTCTATATTCTCCGTCAAAGGAATGTTTATTAATGAATAAAAAATCTGTAATATCTGCTTCAATGATGTGTGTAAATCCATTTACCTTAAACGAAACATTTTCTACTTTGGAAAAGGAAAATATAGAATATCTTCATTTAGATATTATGGATGGTATTTTTGTTCCAAATCTGGGATTAAGCCTGGATTGGATTAATTCACTTAGAAGATATACGAATATACCATTCGACTATCATATAATGACTATAAATCCGGACAATATATTACCGCTTTTACAAATTCAAGAGAAAGACATTATTTCCATACATTATGAAAGTACGCCTCAAATTTTGCGGACATTGGAAAATGCAAAAAAATATGGCGCTAAAGTTTTTTTGGCTATTAATCCAGGAACACCAATAGGTGTTTTGGAGGAGTTGATCTATTTCATTGATGGAGTCAATTTGTTAATGGTAAATCCAGGTTTTGCAGGGCAGAATATGGTTCCATTTGGCTTTTCAAAAGCAGAAAAACTGCATCGTTTTCTTGATGAACGAAATCTTGATATTGATTTTGAAGTTGATGGAAATATTACATTTGAAAATGCAAGGAAGTTGAAACAATATGGTGCAAACATTTTTGTTGCCGGTACATCAAGTCTATTTGATAAAACTGGCATAAGGAATAACTCGATATTTGAAATGAGAAATCATTTGAAATGATGTTTTGTAATTAATATCGTAAGAAAATAATGAAACTCAAATATTTATTAAATGATTTTATATGGAATATTAAAAGGCGAATAAAAGTATTTCGGAATAAGAAAATAAATATTGTTTTTGTTTGTCATCGACCGGCCTTATGGGGATCTCTAAAGTCTTTTTTTGAAGCATGTAATGAAGATAAAAGATTCAATATCACGATTGTGGCTATCCCAAATAAAAAACAATTGCCTGGAACTGATTTTAATCATCAAGTTTATGAGTCTGAAGGTGCTGAAGTTTTTTTTAAAAATTTTCCTTGTGCTGTTATTGAAGGATATGATTATAAAAATGGCATTTGGTTTGATTTAAAAAAATTAAATATTGATTATATCTTTTTTCAGACTCCATATAATATCTGCAGACCAGAAGAGTATCATAGCAAAGTTGTTTCGCAATATGCAAAGATTTGTTATGTTCATTATGCAGCTAATATGATGGGAAATGAAATATACGACGAGTCTTATCCCTTCAATTTTATCAAAGATGTCAGTTTTTTCTTTTGTCAGAGCGACTATGATTTTGAACTTCTTGTTGCTCATTTGAAAAAAGTTAAAACAAAAATCAAGCGAAAAATCTTTATTACAGGGTTTCCCAGGTATGATAGTCTTGAAAAATATAAAAAATGTGATAGTGATTTATGGAGTAGACGAAAAGAAAATGATATATGCAGAATAATCTGGACGCCTCGATGGTCAACGAGAGAAAACAATTGTCATTTTTTTGACTACAAAGATAAAATTCTTGATTATATAGATAGTAACAATGAAATAGATTTCATATTCAGGCCACATCCACAAGCTTTTCTCGAGTGGAATGCGAATGGAGAATTAAATGAAGAGGATGCTGAAAAATATAAAAATGAATATATTAAGAGAAAAAACGCAAAAATAGATTCTAGCGGTGAATACCTTCATACATTTTATTCGTCAGATATCCTGATAACTGATATATCCAGTATCATTGCGGAGTATTTTTTGACCGGAAAACCAATCATTTATTGCCATAAAACAGATCATTTTAATGATTTTTCCAGAAAAATGTCACAGGGGTTTTATTGGGTCAGCAACTGGGAAGAGCTGAGTAAAACACTTGATTTTTTGAAAAAAGGTATTGATCCACTTAAAGCAAAGCGTGAAGATATTATTAATGAACTTTTTCCAAATTCAGAGAAAAAAGCCTGTTGTGAAATTAAAGAAATTATTATTAAAGATTTCTTTAGATAATTTTTGTATTATGTGAATGAAGTTTAATGCTAAATTATTTGATAAATTACTATACTTATTTAAGTTAAGCAAAATAATATTTGTGCTATTTTCATAAAACATTTTGATGGGCTAGGTTAATATTCTTGGACAAAAAATGAAAGTAAGTTTTTGTGTAACATACTATAATCAAATAGAATTTGTTTGGAAAAGTCTTGAAAGTATTTTTGCTCTTGAGTTAACGTGTCCTTATGAAATTTTGATTGGTGATGATGGGTCAAGTGATGGTACACTAGAGAAAATTAAATCTTATCAAGAGAAATATCCTGAGATAATTAAATACTATGTAATGCCTAGGCAAGTCGATATGGTGTATGACCCCATTCGAAGAGCATCAGACAATAGATTGAATTTATTAAAATTTGCTTCCGGTGATTATTTTTTAACGTTGGATGGAGACGATTTTTATTGTGATAAACATTTTGTTCAGGATGCTATAAATATATTGGAAAAGGAACCATCATTGATCGGATGTGCCTTCAACTTTCAATTTTTATACCCTGATAAAATTATAACTCCAGATCAACCTCTTAGAAATGGGATTATTGATACTGACTTCTACATCAAAAATGTATATATACATTCAGGATGCATTGTTTTTAGAAATATAATTGATGTAAGCAGGAATATTTTTCTGAAAAATACTGAAAATTTTGACGATAATCTGATCACAATCTATATGCTGCAATTCGGGAAGTTATACTATATAGACAGACCTGTCTATAACTATAGACAAACGCAAAATAGTATATGGAACAACATGACAAATATTGAAAAAGAACTCGTAAATGCAATGAGTTATGAAATTATGTCACGTGTGGCCCCGGAATTTGATAGATGTATTTTTCACAGGACATATTATCCTATGAAATATATTTACAAAAATAAAAACATTTTGAAAAATCAATTGGAGCCGCTCAAGTATCAAAAGTATCTTGCGCAGAGTAAAAAATTAAAAGATAGTTTTATTTATAAATGTTTAAATTGGAACAATCTCGGTTTTGTTGAAAAAGTTAAAATATTTATATCCTGGCAGTTGAAAAAAAGAAAAAGATGATTAAATTTCTTGATCTAAAAAAAGTAAATAACAGATTTTATGATGAAATTAATCATGAAATTAAAAATATACTTGACTGTGGTTGGTACTTGCAAGGTAAATATAATGATATTTTTGCTGAAAATTTTTCAAACTTTTGTGGTTCTCAGTATGCGCTAGGTGTTGCAAATGGACTTGACGCACTAAACTTGATTATCAAGGCTTATGGTTTTGGTTCTAATGATGAAATCATTGTTCCTGCAAATACTTACATTGCATCTATTCTGGCAATAGTCCAGAATGGCTGTATACCGGTACTGGTTGAGCCTGATATTAAAACATATAACATTGATCCTGATTTAATTGAAAAAAAAATTACCAATAGAACAAAGGCCATAATGGTCGTTCATCTTTATGGGCAAGCTGTTCAAATGGAAAAAATTTGGTCTTTGGCGGAAAAATATAATCTGAAAATAATTGAAGACTCTGCTCAGGCTCATGGCGCTATTTATAAAGGAAAAAGAACTGGTAATTTAGGTGATGCATCCGGTTTTTCATTTTACCCTGGTAAGAATCTGGGTTGTCTGGGTGATGGTGGTGCTATAACAACCAATGATAAAGCTCTTTATCAAAAAATTTCAGCTCTTGCGAATTATGGATCAGATTATAAATATCATCATATTTACAAGGGTGTGAATTCTCGACTTGATGAAATTCAGGCGGCAGTTCTGAATGTCAAGCTAAAGCATCTCGATGCCGATAATGAAAAACGTCGAACAATAGCAAATTATTATATTGATAATATAAAAAATTATAAAATAATTTTACCATTAAGTTATACCTCTGAATCGCATGTATGGCATGTTTTTCCAGTACGTGTTCCTAATCGTGAGCAATTTCAATCTTATCTGGCTAAGAATGGAATTGAAACTTTAATTCATTATCCTACGGCGCCTCATCATCAAGGGTGTTTCAAGGAGTGGCATCATTTATCTCTTCCTATCACTGAAAAAATTCATCGGGAAATCATCAGTTTACCTGTAAGTCCCGTTATGACTAAAGATGAGATTGATAAAGTAATTGAGTTGGTAAATGATTATGACTAATGTCCCTTTGGTATCGGTATTGATTCCTGCATATAATCATGAGCAATATATACAGGAAACAATTACCTCAATTTTAAACCAATCATATAAAAATATTGAATTGATTGTTATTAATGATGGTTCTTCTGATTTGACTTATCAGAAAATTTGTGAAATGGAGCGCTTTTGCCGAGATCGTTTTTCCAGAGTAGTTTTCGAAACTCAAGAGAATAAGGGAACTTGCGATACACTAAACAGACTAATTAACATTTCTCTAGGTGAATACATTTACTTTATTGCTTCCGATGATCTTGCTAAACCAGATGCTATTGAGAAGCAATTAACTTTTTTAATTAATAATCCTTCTTATTCTCTCGTCGTTGGAGATAATGAAATAGTCGATGAAAATGGTGTTGTTTGTTATTGGGATAATAAACGAAACAATGTATATAATAAAAATGATGCTGTTTATTTAACTTTTGCCGATTTTCTTCAAAAAGATCTGCAACTTAATTTTCTATTTGATAATTTTGGTACTTATTCCTCCTTATATTTAAGAAATTATATCCCCAATGGATATTTGATAAGAAAATCTATATTCAGAAAAGCAGATATATTCACAAAAGAGGCTCCGTTAGAAGACTGGTATCTCATGCTGCAGATTTCAAAATACTCCAAACTAAAATATCTTGATGAAATCTTGTTTTCATACCGTTGGCATTCCAACAATTCAATCAAACAATCCTCTCGCATGATGCTTTATGAACGGAAAACACGTAACTATGAAGAAAAAATCTTGGGAAAAATCAAATTGAATGAAGTTCTGCCAGATGTGATTGATACTATTAAACATGGTGCATTGTATAAACATCAGGGAATACCTAATATATTTGAGATTTTTACTGCAAGAAAAGGCTCGAAAAAAATTAAACTTATAAAACTTTTTGGAATGAAGCTTTTCGAATTTCAGATAAATATATGATTTTTTATTTTGGCAGCTGCCTAAGTATTCGAAATAAAGAAACCAATCAATAAAAATTTGTCTGGGGTAATTCCTGCTACTTCTTTTTATTCTCCCATATTTCTGGCAAATGCCGGTTTTATATGTTTCGCAGTGTAACCAGTGGTTGAATCTGCTTCTTTATGTCGGTTTTTCAGCAGGGTTTTCTCGGTATCGTAATCTGCATGAAGACCGAGTTAAAAACCGGAATGTTTTGAAAACCTTGCCAAACCGTATAGCTGTGTCTGGACTGATACTTCGTTTTCCTGCACAGATTTCACTGATACATGTGGCCGGAACCTGGATGTTGTGGGCAAGATGGTATTTGCTGATTCCGAGTGGAACAAGAAACTCTTCAAGAAGAATTTCTCCCGGATGAATATTGGGCAACCGGTCCATGTTTCGTCTCCTCTAATGATAGCCGCAAATTTCAACCCGACTGATCTTTCCTCTGTTCCAGATGAAATAAATACGCTATTGATTCAGATACTCCATTGTCCGATTCTCTTTTTGTAAAGCTGTTCAAGTTGATTGAATGGCAAAATTCTCAAATTTTCAATCTGTTGCGCGTTGTTGATCATCCTCAACTTTCGTTTGGCAACAGCCTGAATGTGTGGAGGAAGCCGCTTGCTAAAAGAACCGTTCTAGATGGTTTCGGTTTTTTTGTCGAATAAGGAAATGATTATGGAATTACTAACAATTCAAAACGATATTATTGTCTAGCAATAATATTTTGAGTGTATGTTATCGTCGTTATCGGTATTCATGCAAAACAGCATTTTTTGCATGTGCATTGGAGAGAAACGGGGAAGGCAGTGTAGGAAGCACGTTAATCTGACTAGTATTTAAAAGGAATGCATTGTAAGGAAGAGATGAGGGATTTTATTTTCATTAATGGATATTTTTCTGCTTCGGAAAAACAAAAAAGCCCAATCAGAAATGATTGGGCTTTTGAATTCTGGTGGCCCGGGGCGGAATCGAACCACCGACACAAGGATTTTCAGTCCTCTGCTCTACCAACTGAGCTACCAGGCCAAGACTTGTAATTATAACAAACTCATCCGAGTTTTCACAAGAACTGCTTGTCATAATTGTCTTATTTGGTGGTGATAGGTGGACTTGAACCACCGACCCCAGCATTATGAGTGCTGTGCTCTAACCAGCTGAGCTATATCACCAAGTAGCCTGCTATTCTGATGGTTTCAGAGGGAATTGTCAAGGAAGTTTTTCCGGATTTTTGTTGGAGTGTTGGAAATATTACAGAGCCGTACTCATCCGTTTTCAGAGAGCGTTCTCGACATGTGTCATGATATCTGACAATGCATTGGGTGAGAGGCAATCGATGGAGATGCGTTCCGGCATGGAGCGCAGCCAGGTGAGCTGGCGTTTGGCCAGCTGTCGGGTTGCAGCGATGCCTTTTTCGCGCAGTGCTTTGCGGTCGAACTCACCGTCAAGGTATTCCCATGTCTGTCGATAGCCGACGCAACGCATGGATGGCATTCCGGGGTGCAGGTCGCCACGTTCACGCAGTTTGCGGACTTCTTCAATTAGCAGGTCATCCTTTAACATCTGGTCAAAGCGCAGGGCAATGCGTTCATGCAGTTTGCTTCTGTCTGAAGGTTCCAGTGCAATAGGGATAATGTCAAAGGGAAATGATCGCGCCTGCTGGCCGGAATGCAGTTCGGACAGGGGTTTTCCAGTCAGTTCGATGATTTCAAGGGCACGTTGTATGCGCTGGGCATCGTTGGGTTTCAATCTGTCAGCGGTGACGGGGTCGAGGCTTGACAGTTTGGCGTGCATGCCCGGCCATCCGATTTGTGCGGCTTCTTCGTCGAGTTTCGCCCGAATTTCAGGATTGGCGCCCGGCAGGTCGTCGAGGCCGCTGGTCAATCCCTTGAAGTAGAGCATGGTGCCACCGACCAGCAGGGGGAGTTTTCCCCTTTGCCGGATTTCGGTAATCAAACGCAAGGTATCTTCACGGAACTGGGCGACTGAATAGGTTTGGCTAGGATCGATGATGTCGATCAGGTGATGGGGAACGCTTGCCCGCTCTTCCTGTGACGGTTTGGCGGTGCCGATGTCCATTTCACGGTAAACGAGGGCGGAATCGACGGAAATGATCTCTGAAGGGATGTTTTGTGCGATGTCGAGTGCCGCAGCGGTTTTTCCCGATGCGGTCGGTCCCATGATGGCGATGATAATTGGTCTGGTATCCGTCATGTTATGGAGGAGAAAAAATCATTGAAGGGGAATGAGCTGAAGGTTCAGATTATTCATGTCTTTTCCACTGAAGGCAATATGGTATGCCAATATCGATTTTTTCGATTGTGCTTGAGAAAACAAGGGATTTGCCATTAAAAAAGCCGTCATGAATGTTGCTGACGGCTTTTGCTCATGTCTATAGGCGTTTTTCCAATTCGTTTTTTATTTCTGGAAAAGATTTTGCAGCGCTTTGCCTGCTTCTATCAGTTGTTCCGACTGTTCCGAAGTAAGCAGGGAGTTGGAAAAAGTGTTTTTCGTCTGGGATTTTAGCTGGTCTGCGATCATTCGGGAGCTGAGCGCCACGACGGCATCCTGTAAACCGCTTGTCGATTCGTGCAAGGCTACCTGTGCAGCTTCTTTGCGGCAGGAGGTAGTCACCAGTCTGGTGACCAGTTTTTGGGCCTGCTGATCAACTGCATTTGTCTTTGCGGCTGGAATGGTAACGACTGATTTCGCTGCACTGGTTTTGCCCAGTGACACGAAAGCCCATTGTGTCAATGTGGTCTTGTCGGTGGCGTTTGTGTTGTCATAGAGGCACTTTCCGAGCGCGGTGGCGTAATCGCCTGCGAAAGCTGAACCGGAAAGCAGACATCCTGCCAGTATGGCAGTTGTGATTTTGGTTTTCATTGCCATTCTCTTTTCATGTGTTATTTGAGTAGATGTTATTTATATCGATTCCGGTTTACCATTCCTGAGGTCATTGTCCGCGCAAGAAGAGGGCGTCGAGTTCAGACAAGCCCAGTTGTGTCCATGTCGGTCGTCCGTGATTACACTGGTCGGCGCGTTCGGTCTGTTCCATCTGGCGCAGGAGGGCATTCATTTCGGTGATCGTCAGTGAACGGTTAGCTCTTACCGCGTTATGACACGCGACGGTGGCCAGCAGTTCGTTTCGTTTTTCTTTGGCAATGGACGAAGTGCCGTACTCGTGCATATCGCGCAGGATATTGCGGAGGGCGTTTGCCGTATCGGCTTCACGCAGCAAAGTCGGCACGGTTCTGACGGCGATCGTTTCAGGAGTGAGGGCAGAGATGTCGAATCCCAGCTCCTGCAGGGTTTCCCTGTTTTCAAGCGCGGTTCCCGCTTCGACTTCGGAGACTTTCATGGTGACGGGAATAAGCAATGTCTGGGTCTGGAGCGTTTTTTCATCCAAAGCGGTTTTAAGCTTTTCATAAACGATTCGTTCATGGGCTGCGTGCATGTCAACCAGCACAAGACCGTGCCGGTTCTGGGCGAGAATGTAAATGTCGTGCAGTTGGGCCAGCGCAAAACCGAGAGGGAAATCTTCTTCCGTTTTTTCATCGATCCTGAAAAGATCGGATAATTCTGTTGCAGGCATGGGAAGAGGGCTGGAATGGCTTTCTTCCTGTTCACGGGATTGCCTGAACAAGGCACCGTAGCTTGCCGTTTTTTGTTCTACGCCATAGGAAACGGGCGACGGGGTGTTGCTGTGCCAGGATACGGGGCTTCTTGCAGGCGTTTCGGCATAGGCAATCGACTCGTCCGCTGCTGCATGCGGTTCCATCGTTTGAGCCAGGGTACGGCTGACGGATTGATGGATGAAATGATGGATCGAGCGGCTGTCGCGGAAACGGACTTCGATTTTGGCAGGATGGACGTTGACGTCTACAAGTGACGGATCAAGTGTCAGGTAAAGCAGGTAGGCGGGGTAACGGTTGCCATGCAAAACGTCTTCATAGGCTGCGCGCACGGCGTGGGTCAAGAGGCGGTCACGCACGAAACGGCCGTTGACGTAAAAATATTGCATGTCGCCACGGGTTCTGGATGCGGTGGGTTGCCCGATGAAGCCATAAAGTCTCAGGCTGTTGGCACCTTCACCGACAGTGATATCGATCGGAAGCTGGCTTTGGGCGAATTGTTCGCCCAGTACCTGATTGCAGCGCTGTGACAGGTTATGGGCATTCCACTGCGCTGTCGCCTTGCCGTTGTGCATGAGAGTGAAGCGGATGCCGGGCTGTGCCAGTGCGATCCTGCGGACGACTTCTGCACAATGCCCATATTCGGTTTGTTCGGATTTCAGAAACTTCCGTCGGGCGGGTGTATTGGAATAAAGCTCATGGACGTCAACGGTCGTGCCGAAGCCGCCGGAACAGGGGCTTAATGTTCCAGTTGGATCGTTTCCTCTCATTTGCCATGCATGGGGTTCTTCAGCCGTTCTCGATTGCAGGGTCAGGTCGGCGACGGAGGCGATGGAAGCCAGCGCTTCGCCGCGAAACCCCAGTGTCGCGACGTTTTCCAGGTCGTTCAATGACGCGATTTTGGAGGTGGCGTGGCGTGTCAATGCCAACCGGAGTTGTTCGGGCGGGATGCCGCAACCGTTATCGATGATGGCGATGCGCTTGATACCACCGTTTTCAAGCCGGATCTCGATCTGGGTGGAGCCGGCATCGACTGCGTTCTCGAGCAGTTCCTTGACGACGGCGGACGGTCTTTCGACGACTTCGCCGGCCGCGATCTGGGAAATCAGTGTGTCCGTTAGCAGTTGTATCGACGAGCTCCGATGAACGGGATGATCGGTTTGTACAGTATCGTTTATCATGACACCGATTATAAAGTATTCCCCGGACAATATCGGAAATAACGTTTATTGATACCGGTATAAAAGGAAATATTCATTGGAAGATCGTCCGGTGCCATATTTTTATTTCGAGCCTTTTCTTTTGATGTCATTGCACAAAAAATAATCAGAAATTTTGCGGCTTTTTCATTTGTTTGACATGCTTTTCTTCTATACTTCACAGTTGCGGTTTTAAATTACTTTCTTTTTCTGGCCTGTCATGGACATTATGCAATTTCTCGACATTATCCTGCATGTCGATAAAGTCTTGGGAACGATTATCACTCAGTACGGCACCTGGGTTTACGTGATCCTGTTTGCGATTATTTTTTGCGAGACGGGACTGGTGGTTGCGCCTTTTCTTCCGGGGGACACCTTGCTGTTCATCGGCGGGGCTTTTTGCGCGACCGGTGCGATGAGTGTGGAATTGCTGATAATTATGTTGATTATCGCGGCAGTGACTGGCGACAATCTGAATTACTTTATCGGAAGAAAGATCGGCAGGGCGGTTTTTACGAAAAATTACCGGTGGATCGATAAAAAGGCATTGATGATGACGCAGGTCTTTTTTGAGAAACATGGTGGTAAAACGATTACGATGTGCCGCTTTGTTCCGCTCGTCAGGACATTTGCGCCCTTCGTTGCCGGCGTTTCGGAAATGCATCTGTTAAAATTCCAGATTTACAATGTAGTCGGTGCGATTGTCTGGGTGGTCGGCCTTGTTCTGGGGGGGTATTTTTTCGGTAATATTCCGATTATCCGCGACCATTTGAATACGATTGTTTTGCTCGGTATTGCTGCGGCGGTCGTTCCGCTTGTGCTTGGCGGTCTCTGGAAGTTTTACAAAAAGACTGTTCGCTCCAGTTGAATGGATGGGTTATGCGTATTTCATGTAAAGTTCTTGTTCTTTTTTCTTTTGTTCTGCTGGCAGCCTGTTCGAAGCCAAGGCAGATTGCTATTGGTGGCGCTCCTTTGCACCAGCCTTCTCAAACCGCGATCCTTCAGGAAGGTTCGCTTTTTTTCCGCAGTCTGGATGGCAAACATATCGATCTTGCCGACACGCCGAATCCTTATGAAAACGTCGTGTATGTCCTGACGGCTGGCAAGCATGTCATCGGTGCCATGAACATTCAGGGTGGCCATATCGTTTATCCGGACGACTTGCATTGTTACAAGATCGAGGCCGATTTGCAGCCCGGGGTGGAATATATGATTGCGGAAGACAAGGACAATATGGTGGCTTATGTCAAACGCAAGGATAACGATGAACGAATCGCTGTTGCCAAACCTTTTGAGAAACAGACTGCTTATAGTGGCGGTTGTAACTGGAAGTAATGAGCGTTGTCATTAAAAGAGCGGATGAGTCGCAGTTGCGCGATCTGGTTCGATTGATCTCAGAATTCTGGAACGAAGTGGCAACTTGCGCCAGCCTGAACGGTTTTGAACCTGACTCCGGAAAAATTGAAGCCGAACTGCTCGAATTTCTGGATATGCCCGATTATGCTGTTTTGATGGCAACGACGCCAAAAGGGCATCCGCTGGGGTTTGTTTCGGTTTTTCAGATGCCGGTCCAGTTGCGTGAAGAACCTTACGCCATTCTTGACAAATTGTACGTTCGCCCCGATTACCGCCGCCGGAAAATCGCGCATCAGCTCGTGGAAGAAGCGAAGTTTTTTGCAAGGTCTCGCAAATGCAAACGTTTGCAATCGACTTTTCCGGCCCATTTTGCCTTGCCTGATGCGCTGGCTTTTTTCAGGGCGGAACGGTTTTACGAAACGGGCGGCCGAAAGCACAAGCTAGCCATCTGATTCCGTTATCACTTTTATCCGCACCAGAAATTGAAAAAGCCATCATTTGTTTTATGATGGCTTTTTGTTTTATGACCGTTGTGCCGATCAACTGGCGACCCGGATATTTTTGAATTGCCATGGGTCACTCTTATCGATGTCTTCTTCAAACGGCCAGTTCCGGTTTTCCAGAGGTGTCCATTTTCCGTAAGACCCGACGATTTCACCAAGGAAAGGACGGGCGATTTCAAGCATGCGCTCATGATCGATGTCATCCGGTTCGATAACGCCCATGTCGGGATTGTCTATGGCCCAGATGACGCCTGCGAGGACGCCTGCCGCGACCTGAAGGCTGGTGGCATTGTTGTGGGGAGTGCTTTCCCGGGCCTGATCGATGGTGAGATGCGATCCGAGCCAGTAAACGCCTTTTTCGTTACCCATCAGCAAAACACCCAGCTCATCATGGCCTTCTTCAATTTCATCACGCATCAGACGTTTGACGGGCTGTTCCTGCCAGTTTTTTCCTGCCAGCTCGTGCATGGACAGGACGGCGTCGTCACATGGATGATAGGCATAATGTACTGTCGGGCGATAGACGATTTTGCCGTTTTCGCGGACGGTCAGGTAATCGGCAATCGAGATCGATTCGGAATGCGTGATCAGAAAGCCGTGATACGCGCCTTCAAGCGGTGTCCAGCTGCGCACCTTGACGCCTGCGCCGGGCGTGTTGAGGTAGATGGCGGCCTTGCAGCCGGATTCATGCTCGCCGGCGTCGGATGGCCAGTGTTTTTCGTGTGTTCCCCAGCCGAGTTCGGCGGGCTGCAATCCTTCGCCGATGAAACCGTCGATAGACCATGTATTGACGAATTCATTCCGTTTTTTGCGCACGGATGTATTCTGGGTATCTCGCTCGGCAACGTGGATGGTTTTGATGCCGAGTTGGCGGGCAAGGTTTGCCCACTCCTCTTTTGTCGTTGGCCTGTCAGTGATACCGTTGTCTCTGGCGACGTCAAGGAGTGCCTGTTTCAGAAAACCGGAGACCAGACCGGGGTTGGCACCCTGACAGACGATGGCGGTCGGGCCGCCTTTTATGGATCGTCCCAGTGCAAGCGCTTCTTCACGCAGGGCATAGTTGGATCGTTCCGATGCCGATGAGCCGGTGTCGGTGTAGCCGCCTTCCCAGGGTTCGATGGATGTATCGATGTAGAGCGCCTCTTTTTCCCGGCATAGTCCGATTAATGCCAGACTGGAGACGAAAACGGAAAGATTGACGAGAAAATCGCCTCTTTTGAGCAGCGGGTCCAGTATGGAACGGTAATTTTCCTGTGTCAGCCGGATCTCTCGATATTCGATGCCATATTTTTCAGCGATTTTTTCATGGTCGGGATCAGCTGCGACAACCTTGATTCGATCCGGTGTTACCGGGAGGTGTCGCAAAAATAACGGGAGAACACCTTTGGCTATGCTGCCGAATCCGACAAAAACGATATTTCCCGTGAAGTTTGCGAGTTTTTTTTCCAATTTATTTCCTTCATGCGGTTTTTCTTCCTGACAAATTCAGGAGAAAAGAGGTTGAACAAAATGGCCGTAACAATGACACTTTTGCCAATCATATCGCTTTATAAGGACATGAAAGCAAAAGAAGGAGGGATGCGTTATTTTAAGTCAATTTTGAAGTAAATTGATGTGTTGCGTGAATCTTCCCGCCAATTATGGTGAAATAAGGGAAGATTTTTTAAAATTAAACCGGTTTATTGATGATCTTCTATGAAAATTCTGCTTTTCGGTCCGGACAAATCTTCCGTTTTGAAACTGGCCAGTCCGCTGGAAGCGGCCGGGTTCGATTGTGACATACTGTTCACGCAAAAGAAGATGGTGGAGTTTCTGTCACGGATATCCACTTATGATTTCCCGGGAGTGGTGATTTTGGGAGAGGGCATTTCCGGCAAGGTGAGATCGTCTTTTCTGGAACAGGTTACTGAAATGGTTTTTTCTTTTCCTGTTTTGCATGTTGTGTCGCCTGACGCGTTCGAGACGATTTTCGAGGGGATGGCAACGAAAATGATGGACTACATTTGTCTGCCTGTCCGGTCAAAGGAGTTGGTTACACGTACAGGGATACTGATCCGGCAGGCTTACCCGGAAAGGGTCGAAGAGCAGACGCTTCGATACGGACCTTATGTTTTTTCGCGTTATCCTGACCGGGCAAGTTTCAGGGGACGCAATATCCCTCTGTCCGCAAAAGAGTACCGTCTTGGACGGTTTTTTTTCGATCATCTCGGAAAACCCCTTTCGAGAATGACCCTGAGTGAAGCGATCTGGAATTCGGAAGAAGACGAATTCAGCCGGACAATCGATACGCACGTGTCAAGAGTGCGAAACAAACTGGCGCTGAATGAAAAGAACGGGTTTTCGCTGGAACAGGTTTATGGCTTCGGGTATCAGTTAACGGCTGTTCAGGCATTGGTTTGAATGTCAAAACTGTATTTAATCGGGCTTGCCGCTTAATGGATGGGCACTGTTCATTTATAATGTCCGCTTATTCCGATTGCAGTACCTGGAGCGACTTTTTTCAATGACAATGAAACCATCAATGCTGGCCAAACTGGAACAGCTGGCCAACCGCCTGACAGAAATCGATGAATTGCTGATGCAGCCCGATGTTGCATCCGATCAGGACAATTATCGCAAACTCTCCAAAGAGCATGCCGAACTGGGACCTGTCGTCGCCCTGTACAATGATTATGTTCAGGTTCAGGCAGATGTTGATGCGGCGCAGGAAATGCTGGCCGACCCTGAAATGAAGGAATTCGCACAGGAAGAGATTTCAGCTGCGGAAGGGAAGATGACGGCGATCGAAGACGATTTGCAGCTTATGCTTTTGCCGAAAGATCCCAATGACGACAAGAATATTTTTCTTGAAATCCGTGCCGGTACTGGTGGCGATGAATCGGCGCTGTTTGCCGCCGATCTGCTTCGTATGTATTCCCGTTTTGCCGAAAAGAACCGCTGGAAGGTCGAGATCGTTTCGGCATCTGAATCGGAACTGGGCGGATATCGTGAAGTGATCGTCCGTCTGATCGGCAACGACGTTTATTCCAGACTGAAATTCGAATCAGGCGGCCATCGGGTGCAACGTGTTCCTGTGACGGAAACGCAGGGACGTATCCATACGTCGGCCTGTACGGTTGCCGTGATGCCCGAAGCGGACGATGTCAGCGACGTGCATATCAATCCGGCGGATATCCGGATCGACACTTTCCGCGCTTCCGGTGCCGGTGGCCAGCATATCAACAAGACGGATTCGGCGATCCGGATTACCCATTTCCCGACTGGGATCGTGGTCGAGTGTCAGGATGATCGCAGCCAGCACAAGAACAAGGCACAGGCCATGCAGGTTCTCGCTGCACGCATCAAGGACAGGCAGATGCAGGAACAGCATGCGAAGGAGGCGGCTACCCGCAAGAGCCTGATCGGTTCCGGGGATCGCAGCGAACGCATCCGGACATACAATTATCCGCAGGGACGCGTGACCGACCACCGCATCAATCTGACCTTGTACAAGCTCGAGTTCATTATGGATGGCGATATGGACGAACTGGTCAATGCGCTGGCGGCGGAACATCGTGCCGAATTGCTGGCAGAAATGGCGGAAGGTACCTGATTTTTGCCTGAAATCAAGCCCTTGTGACTAATTTCACAAAAAGCGGACGAAGCGGTTGCCCGGTTATGAATTGGGTAGTATAAGTCTGATCATGATGAGATCCCGACATTTTTTCATTGCCATTTCATTTCTGTGCATCGCATGCATTCTGTTTGCGCTGTATCTCCAGCTTGTCTGGAGGGTGCTGCCCTGTCCGATGTGCGTCTTGCAGCGATACGCTTTTATCGGTGTCGCCGTCTGCTGCATAACAGGTTTTCTGACGAAAAAGGTGCGTTTCATGGCCTTTCTCGCTTTTATCGTTTCATTGATCGGAATGGGACTGGCGTTTTACCAGTTATGGGTCATTTCCCATCCGGATATCCAGTGCGGTCGCGATCCGCTGGAACAGGCGATCAATAATTTATGGACAGCAAAGGCCATGCCGGTTCTCTTTCGTTCCGAAAGTCTCTGCGGTGATTTTCTGGAACCGATTATCGGCCTGACGCCCCCGCAATGGTCGCTCATCTGGTTCTTTATCTTTGCCGTGGTCTTTGTCCGGATCATGCGCAGGGGATAATTTTTTATGTGTTCTGAAAACTCTGCTGGTGCGGCTGTACGTATGTCTGACATTGAAGCGGGCATGACGATCCGGTCGCTTTTTTCCACTGTGCCGCTCGATCCACTGGAATTGAGGATTTTGCTGGAATATGCCATCGGCTTTTCACGAGTCAAGCTGATCACCCATTCGGATCATCCATTAACGACGGAACAGGCAAAAGCCCTCTCGGACGTGGTGTCAAGACGCGTTTGTGGTGAACCGGTTGCATATATTACCGGGAAACGTGAATTTTTCGGGCTGTCTTTCGCGGTCTGCCCTGATGTCCTCATCCCACGGCCGGAGACGGAATTGCTGGTCGAGCTGGCTCTGGAACGCTTGCCTCATGGCGGGAAGATTGTCGATATGGGAACCGGTTCCGGTGCGATAGCGATTGCCATAGCCAGTGAGAGACCGGATGCACATGTCTTTGCGACGGATGTGTCGGAAAAGGCGTTGAATATGGCGACGCATAATGCTCTGGCGCTATTGAAAGGGAAGCAGACTGTCCATTTTTCCGCGGGAAACTGGTTCTATGCTCTGAAAAACGTGAATGAAACCTTTGATCTGATTGTGTCCAATCCGCCTTATATCGATTCGAAGGACGATCATTTGCAAAAAGGGGATTTGCGTTTTGAACCGGTCGGTGCATTGACGGATCATGCCGATGGCTTGTCGGCCCTGAAGATTCTGGTTTCGGGCGCACAGGCTTATTTGAAACGGGGGGGCTGGCTGTTGATGGAACACGGTTATGATCAGGCCGTAGCGGTGAGAGCGTTGCTTGCCAGAGCCGGGTTTGAAGAGGTGCAAAGCTGGAAGGATCTGGCCGGTATCGGGCGGGTCAGCGGAGGAAAGCGGAAATAGTTTCAGATTCCGGAAAGCGGAGTGTTTTTCCAGTAAAAAAGCAGGCATTACGCCTGCTTTTTTACTGCCTGTTTGTCATGGGATTCAGGCAAGGGCGACCCGAAGGTTTTCGTTCGGAATTTCAAGGGGTTTCCTGTTCCAGAGATCGATCCGCCGATAGTTTCCGAGGCCTTTCGGTTCACGGTGGGCAATGACGATAAATCCGGTGTCGGGAAGGGAGGTTCTCAACAGGCGATAGAGTTGTTCTTCCGCTTCGGCATCCAGAGAACTGGTCGCTTCGTCGAGGAAAACCCATTCCGGTCGGGTAGCCAGAATACGTGCCACCATGAGCCGTTGTTGTTCTCCGCCTGAAAGGCGATAGTCGCTGCCGAGTTCGGTCGCCTGCCTGAGCTGTTCTTCGTGACGTGGGCAGGTCAGGCCGACTTTTTTGATCAGTTCCCGGATAGTTTCCGGGTTTTCAGGTTTGTCGGGATAAGCGATACATTCCGCCAGACTGCCTAAAGGCAGATAGGCTTTTTGCGGAAGAAAAAGCGTTTTGCCAGGAGGCAGGGAAACTTGTCCTTCACAGTGCGGCCAGATGCCGGAAAGGGTTTTCAACAATGTCGATTTGCCGATACCGGATGGCCCGTCGATCCAGACGGCTTCACCGGATTTGACAATCAGTTCAGGCAGGTGCAGCAGATTTTCGCCAGCCGGATCGCGTACTGTCAGATCGCGGATGTGCAATTGTTTGTCGGCAGATCGGTTCCATTCTATTGGAGAAGGTTCCTTGCCGATCGCTTCGGCCTGCTGCATGAAAGATGCCAGACGGTTGGCGGTGGCGGACAGTTCGGCCAGTTCCTTGTATGAAAAGATGAACCATGACAGCGTGGTGACCAGCCGGGTGAAGGCCGATCCCAGCTGCATCAGTCCGCCAAGAGCCACATATCCCATAAGATACGCCGGAAAGGCGAGAAAAAGCGGGATGCGCAAAACGGTCATGAAATAAGGACGGGTGAAAATGCCCAGGATGAATTCCCGGTTGATCAGGTGTCGCCAGTTTTCAAGGATGCGCTTGTATCGTCGGTCAATGATGTTCCGCTCGGCTTCTTCGCCGTTTTCAAGAGCGACTGCCTCTTTCGATTCCCGTATACGCGCCAGTGCGAAACGCATGTCGGCTTCACGATGTTGCTGGATGACGTTCAGCTTCATGAGAGGTGCACCCATCCAGTGGGTGAGCCCGCTGGAAATAAGGACGTAAATCGGAGCAGTCCATACGAGGTAGTGTTCGATAACGACCGGTGTTCCAAAGAGCGTGAAGGCTATCGGGAATGCCGAGAGTTTCCAGAGCAGGGCAATATAGGTGGTGAGCCCGACGAGACCGGTGAACAGGTCAAGGACTTTTCCGGTCAATCTGTCGACGAAAATCCGGCAGTCTTCGGAAATGCGCTGGTCAGGATTGTCCAGTGGCGAATTTTCATCGGTATTCAGATGCCAGTAGGCCTTGTTGGAGAACCACCGTTCCAGCGAGGCCTGCGTCAGGGTGGTTCTCCACCGGATCTGGACAAGCTGGCGGATATAGGTGGCGATCAGGTACTGGGACGCGCTCGCAAGGGTAATGACGCCGACTACACCGATTTGCCAGAGCGCGGCCTGGGCATCGTATTTTTCCAGTGCACTGAAGAAATCCTTGTTCCAGGTAATCATTTTCAGGGTCAGCTGGATTTCGACCAGATTCAGGGCCAGTACGATGAAGCAGTAAAGAATGCCGATTTTTCCACCAGGCCCCTTGATGCAGAGGGAGGTGAGGGAGGCAATGCGTTTTAAAGTGCTATTCATTTTGTGTTTTTTGGCTTTCCTTGTTTTTCGGCATGGCGATCCGGACAGCCCGGGGTTCGGGCATGTCGATGCGGAAAACGGCATCGGCTATTTTCCTGTCGGGTTCGGGCTGCCACTGGTCTTCGTCCGATGTCAGCAATACGGCGGTATCGGTCATGCCGAGATCGGCAAGCTGATAGGGGGTTCCTTGTCCGTATTCGAGATGGCCACGACCGATAATGCCGATGACAACCGGTTTCGGGTCTCCTTCCGGGATTTCGTTCAAGGCATGGACGATGTTGCAGGCAAAAGCGCGATCCCATGTTTGCATGGCGCGCATGAACCGGTCCCTGTCATGCTCTGGCATGGATTGGGAAGATGCCCTGGGGTCATGTTTGCGGTATCCTGCCAGACGCTCATGGTAGGCTTCGGTTGGCGGTGCGGCAGGTGTCAGACCGTCGCGTTCGGCTTCGGGGATGGCATCCCATCCCTGTTTGCCGACGCGGGTGACGAGTTCGCGGTAACAGTTCAGTGCCAGCATCCGGATTCTGTTTTGCCGGCAGAAATGGAAGAGCGGCAGGTAAAGTTCCGGCAGAAAACCCCAGACGGAGAACCATTCCGATTTTTCAAGAAAAGTTTTCGTGTCCAGTTTCCCGTCCACCCATTCGTCAAGAACAGGTTGCAGGCGGCGCGGGAACATTTCGAAGCCCATCATCATGTTGGGGCGCAAGGCATAAATCGAGGCGGCCACATGAAGTTGCCAGCGATGGACTTCGGCGATGTCATGTGTTTCGCCGAGCAAGACGACGGATTTTTTTGCCATTTCCTGCATCAGCGTCTGAAATGGCAGTGTTTTTCCCGTCATGGGATCGATCCATGTTGCCCGGGGATGCGAGACATGAGATTGTTTTTGTGCTGTCATCATATCTCCATCAGAAATTTGCTGAAACGGTAACGGCGAACGTGCGGCCCAATCCTGTGAAGAGTTCCATAGGGTTGGTATAAATGGTCGCGACGTTAGCCGGATAGGATTCCAGGGAAGACGCTGTGCTTTCAAAATAGCGTCGGTTGAAGATGTTCAGTACCGATGCGGTTACACGGAAGGTCTTGTCAATTTGCCAGTTGATATACCCGTCATATACGGCATATCCACCCGGTTTGAAGTTCTTTTCATCGCTGACGCGTTTCACACCTTGTGAAAAAGTCCCCATGAGCTGTGTGGACAAGCCGTATTCAGGCATGTCGTATTTGATGCCAAGTACGCCGGAGAGGGGGGAGGCGTCATCGAAGGGTACATAAGCTGTGTCGCTTTCCGAGTTCAGTTGTTTGCCGCGCTGGTATACGGCACTGGTATTGAGGGTCCAGTTACGGGCCGGTTGCCATTCTGCTGAAGCTTCAAGGCCCCAGAGTTTGACTTTGTCCAGATTGCGATAGGTATAGGTAGCTGCGGTACCCGGAACCAGCTGGCGCCCCTGAATGAAATTGGTGTAATCGCTGTAGAAACCACCAACGGAGAACCAGCCTTTGTCAAACTGGCCTCTGAAACCGATATCGATTGATTTGACTTCTTCCGGTTTCAGATCCGGATTGGGAACCAGTTGCATGGAAACCATGTCGTATGAGGTATAGAGCTGTTCAGCTGTCGGCATTTTGAAGCCTTCGGCATAACGGGCATATACCGAATACTGGTCGGTCAGCTTGAAGATGGTTCCAAGTTGTGGCAACCATTTGTTTTCACTGATTTTTTGAGGCTCGCTTCCAGGGATGATGGAGTAATGCTCGTCTGGTTTCGGATCAAGCGAGTAGTGGGCGCGACGGAGGCCGGGAGTAACTTTGAGCCTGTCATCGAACAGTTTGATTTCATCCTGCAGATAAAAGTCGGCACGTATGGTTTTGGCATTGGCAAAATTGGTGCCACTGCCGATTGTTGTTGTCGTCGTACCGGTAGTCAGGTTGTTGCTGACACTTTTATTGTAGTAATCGGTATCGGTTTTATCTCCCTGAAAACCATAGGTCAATTTATGGCTGGTTTTGCCGAGATCGAAGCTGGAGGTCAGCTGGATGTCAGCCTGATAAAAATTCTGGCTGTAGTCGGTATGTCCGGTCGCGTAGTAGTCCTGGTTTGTTCTTGTATTGGTATACCAGCGGCGGTCGAAAAGCGATCGTTTTTGCGGAGAATAGGAAAGACGCCATGTCAGGTTATCGACTGCGGAAGAATGGACGTCCCAGTCGTGTTCCAGTGCGATGCGGTATCGGGTTTTCTTTTCTTCCCTGAAGCGGTCGCCGTTATCGGTACTGGACATACCCATGGCACTTGGAAGAATGCCTCTGTCATATAACTGATTGATGCTGGTATCTGAATCGAAGAGTTCACCGGTCAGCTTGATTTGATGGTCTGAATTGGGACGCAGAACCAGTTTGGCCAAAGCATTGTTGACTTCGGCGTCAGTCGGGTTGAAACGGTCACAACCGAGTGCATTGCGGTTACAGCCCCATTGCCCTCCATCGGCACGGGCGTTTCTCAGCCGGGTTTCTTCGTTGGTACGATGGGTATAGCCAAACAGAATCTGGGCACCAGGGTTCATCTGTGCGGCAACCATGGCACTCTGGGTATGTGCCTTGTTGCTTCCGTCATAGCCGTAGCTTGCCTGACCGCCGAGCTGTCGGCCTTTCAGGAGATCGTCCGGATCCAGGGTCTGGTAAGACACCATACCGCCCAGTGCGTCAGCTCCCCAGAGTACGGATGCCGGGCCACGCTGGATTTCAACGGCTTTCAGGGTAGACAGGTCGACAAAATCCCGGTTACCGGCATCGTTCGCTTCCATGACGCGGGCACCATCGACGACGATCTGGACGCGGTTGCCGCCGACCCCGCGAATGGTGAACCCGCCAAGGCCTCCGAAAGGAGTGGTTCCCGATGTTTGTCTGTTGACACGAACGCCGGGCTGGTAACGGACCAGTTCCTGGATATTGTTGACGTTGTGTTCCTCCATCCGTTCGCGGGTAATGACGCTGACAACGGCGGGGACATCAAGCACTTTTTCTTCCTGCCGGGTTGCCGTTACGGTGATGGCCCCCATTTCCTGCGGGGAATCGTCCTTTTTCTTTTTGTCGGTAACGACAGCATGTGTTTTTTCGTTCTGGTTTTCTTCCTGCTGTGCCTGGGCAAAGGGCGCAAGACAGAAGGTGGCAGAGGCAAAGCCGATGCCGAGTGAGACAATCTTCCTGTTCATGTTTCTGCTTTCTATATGGGGGAAATTTTTTTATTTCTCTTGTGGTCTGGTTATAAAACCGATAGTTGACAGTCCTGCCCGACTGGCGTCCGTTAGTGTTTCTGCTACATATTGATAATCGGCATGCCTGTCCGCATAGATATGGACTTCGGGCATGGGATCTTTTCTGGCGGCTTCGGCAAAAAGGGCCTGTGCCGTTTCACGGTCAACGGAGTTGCCGTTATAAAAGAGTTCGCCGTTGGAACGGATGGCAAGCTCGATTTTTTCTTTTGCGGACTCGACGGATTTCGAAGAGGCCTGCGGGAGTTCGAGTTTCACGGAGTGTGACAGAATCGGGGCCGTGACGATGAAGATGACGAGAAGAACGAGCATCACGTCGATTAGCGGAACCATGTTCATTTCCGCCATCGGGGTACGGGTGTTTTTATTCTGGAATCCGCCGAATGCCATGATCAGCCTCGCTTGATGTTGTGAACGACGGGTGAAGCCATATCGGTTGGCTCACTGTTGATCGAATAGAGTTTGCCGGTCGTCAGAAAGGTCAGCAGTTCGTTGGCGAATGTGTCGAGTTTGGACATCAGGACGTTGTTGCTGCGTACCAGCCAGTTGTAGCCGATGACGGCAGGGATGGCGACGGCCAGTCCGATACCGGTCATGATCAGCGCTTCTCCGACCGGGCCGGCAACCTTGTCCAGCGTGCCTGCGCCGCTGGCGCTGATGTTGATCAGGGCGTTGTATATGCCCCAGACAGTTCCGAAAAGGCCGATGAACGGGGCCGTCGATCCAATAGTCGCCAGAACGGTCAGGCCGTTTTCAAGACGTGCCGCGTCTTCGTCCATGACCATTCTCATTGTACGGATGACGAATTCCTGCTGGGTACCGGCTTCGGACAGTTTGGCTGCACCGTAGTGGACATGATGTTCCTGTGCATGCTGTGCATGGGAAGTCAGGTGGGAAAATGGACATCTGATGCCGTGTGTCTGGATTTCATGGCGCACGGTGTCCAGTGAGCTGGCATTCCAGAAAAAATGCAGGAACTGGTTGCTGTACTGTTTGCGACGCCAGCCGGCAATGCCCTTGATGATGATAAGTGTCCAGGAGACGATGGACATGCCGATCAATATGGCCAGAATGGTTTTGCCCAGAAAATCGCTTTGGGCAATGAAATGGGAAAATCCGATGTTGCTGACGGTCGATTCCATGGTGTGCTGCTTTCTTGTATTTGGGAAAAAGGTGTTATCGGTTATTCAGGTTGAAGCGGTAAGGGACGATGGCCCTGGCGTATATCGGCCTTCCATGTTCCATATAGGGGTAAAAAGTGCTGCGCCGGGCTGCTTTCAGGGCCGCTTCATCGAGCCGGTCGAATCCTGAAGAGGAAACGATACGGGCGTCGTGAACACGTCCGGACGTGTCGACGACAACCTGGACGTTGACTTGTCCGGATTCATGGCGCTGTATGGAGCGGGCAGGATATTCAGGTTTAAATGCCTGTTTGTAACGGAGCTGCGAGAGCGAAACGGAACGTGCCGATCCGGTTCCCGATCCGCCGGTACCAAAGTTGTTGCCTGTGTTCGCTCCGTGTCCTGCGCCGGGATTGTTTTCGTTGCCTGTACCTTTTCCTGTCCCTCTGTCGGTGTTGCTGCCCATTCCTTTTGTCGTGGCAGTACCGGCAGTTTTGTCTGCAGTTTGTTGCTGCAGAGGTGTCGATTCAGTCTGTTTCACTGTTTTCTTTTCGATTGTCGGGGCAGTCTGTACGGCACTTTTCGAAGCAGAACGCGTGGCGATCAGTCCGGATTGCGGTTTTTCTTTGGTCATCCGCGTGTTTTCACTGGCAACAGCTGTTGGTTGCGTACGGGATACATTGGCTGCTGGCTGTCCTGAGAGAACGGATACGTAAAGCGTTGAACCGCCACTGCCTCCTCCACCGCTGCTCCCGCCAAGTTCGACGAGGGGAATGCTCCTTAAAGCCATTGCAACCAGAAGACCATGCAAAAGCAGGACTGTTGCTGAAAGTGCCCTGGCCAGTGGCCGGGGCAAACGGTCGATATGCCGTGCGGGAAAAAAACCCGGGTTGCTTGTTGTCATTTTTCTGAAAACCGATTTTTATCGGGGTGATCTGTAAAAACGCTTCAAATGATAATGATTCTCATTTACAATTGTCAATGCTTAATGCGAATGAGACGCATTTATTTTTTGGTCGCGATGATTTTGCCAACGTGGTGAAGCTTCCGTCCAAAGGTATTTTTACTGAAAGGAAAATCAGAAATGACGCAAACGGCACAGCAGATGGATAAAGAAACGGTCAGGGCAAGGTTGCAGGAAAATCCGGGTGTCATACTCGAGGCGCTTGCAAGAAACAGTGGTTTTTCCATGGCTGAATTAATCGAGTTGCTTCCGGAAGAGATGTGGAAATGGACGGACGGAAGCCGTTTCATTGAAATCATGCAAATGCTTTCAAAGCTGGGCAAGATGACTCTGGTCATGAATACTCCGGATGTCATTATGGAGTTTTCCGGAGACATCCCGTCGGGGTCGGAAAGTAATGGCTTTTACAATCTGGATTACAAGAGCCCGATGCACGGTCATGTGCGGGCCGGTAATTGCAAATCGGTATATCTGGTCGAACGACCTTTCATGAAGTCGCAAACGCTCAGTATCCAGTTCATGAATGAAGCGGGCGAAGTCATGTTCAAGGTGTTTGCGGGCCGCGACGAAAAAAGAGAACTGATCGCTGAACAGGTGGAAGCCTTGCGTTCGATTTTTCGGGATGGCGGTGTCGGGGAGGTGGTATGAGTGGATGTGATTTGCTCTTGTTCGGTGCTACACGCAATACGGGGTTGCATATTGCCCGTCTCGCCACAAAGCGTGGCGAGAAAATTGCCGCGATGGTAAGGGGCGGTAGTGATGCATCTGCCTTGAAAAAACTGGACGTAAAGGTTCTGGAAGGCGACGCTTTTGAAGTGGATGACTGTATTCAGGCTATCGATCAAACGTGTCCAAGACGGGTCGTCAGTCTGATGGGAGGCAAAAACCTGGAGGGACGTCGCGTTTGCGGTGAAGGCAATATCAATGTTATCAGGGCACTGGAAAACTCGGCCCCTGTTGAACGTTTCGTGCTGGTGACATCGATGGGATGTGGTGAACAGTTCGCGGGTCTGAACGGGAATGTCAAAAAGTTTCTGGGCGAGGCCTTGCTGGCCAAGACGGAGGCGGAGGATTATCTGCGCCTTTCCGGTTTATCCTGGACGATTGTCCGGCCGGGAGGGCTCAATAATGAACCGGCAACCGGTGCTTTCTGTCTGCTTGATGCGCCTGACCGGAACCGGCAGGGATATGTGTCGCGTGAAGACGTCGCGGCAGCGGTTTTGAAAATACTGGATGACGCCGACTATCTGTATCGGGCTACGACCGTCCAGTGTGATTTGCCGATCAGGGAGAGTGTCGATGCGTGAGCTTTCCGATTTTTTTGCACGCATGAGTGACGATCCCCTGACGATGGCGTTCGAGGAAGAAAAGAAGACGATGCCGCCTATGGCAGGCATGCGCCGTGAACCATCTCCCTGGAATGGAGGGACGTTTGCCGAGTTTGCTCCGCAGGCCTTCATGGCGGGGCAGCAGCGTCCGCTTGCCTTATATGTCCATGTGCCGTTTTGCCATCATCATTGCACTTTTTGCCCGTTTTACATCAATCAGACGAAAAAGGATTTCAGTGCGAAATATACGGCGCTCCTGTTGAAGGAAATCGCCGATACGGCTGAGGTTTTAAAGGATGTGGCCCACAAGCGCAAGGTCGACGTGATTTATTTCGGGGGTGGTACACCCACCGATCTTGAAAAGGACGATATGGCGAGTGTCATCCGTTCGCTGTTCGATCATTTCGACATTTCACCGGATGCCGAGGTGACGGTTGAAGGCCGAAATACCGGTTTTACGGCAGAGAAGGGGCAAGCATGGGTTACGGCCGGCGCAAACCGGTTTTCCATCGGGCTTCAGGCAGCCAATACGCAGTTGCGCAAAAAGCTCGGCAGGCTGGCTTCCAGAGAGGAGGCGGGGGCGACCTTGAACGAGCTTGCCGATACGGGTGCCTCGGTCGTGATCGATCTGCTTTACGGATTGCCTGGACAGACAGAGGAAATCCTGATCGAGGATGTCCGTTACATCAGTGAACAAACGCGTATTGCCGGGCTGGATCTGTACGAACTCAGGATGTTTCCGGGCAGCCCGCTGGAGAAAGCGATCGAACGGGGCAAGATGCCCGCCATACCGGAGTTTCCTGAAAAAGCACGGTTGTTCGGGGCGGCTTACAAGAACCTGATTGCCGGAGGGTTCGATCATTTTTCTCCACGGCACTGGCGTCGCACCCCAAACGAACGGTCACTCTATAACCGGCTTGCCGGTGAGCAAACGGATATGATCCCGTTCGGTTCGGCCGCCGGTGGGCGGCTGGGGACGATCGGGCTCAGTACTGCGCGGGATATCAAGTCATATACGGAAATGGTCGAGCGAGGTGAAAAACCGCTGGGACGGATTACGGAGGCTCCGCTTGCTGTCGAGAAGACAGGATTCGACAAGGAGCTTGATATGGCGTTTGAAACGATCAGGGTTCCGGCAATCGACAAATGGCCGGATTCGCTTCGTGAGTCGGGCTCTCTTTTGCTGGCCCAATGGAAAAAGGCCGGATTGCTTGAAGGGGACGTCGACGGTCCTGGCATGGGGTTTACCTGTGCCGGATTTTACTGGTCTTCGCGTATGAAAAAACTTCTGCTCGAGTTTGCTGCGGAGCCGGTTCCGGCATAGGTCTTTTTATCGGCTGGCTTGCCGATGAACAGACCGGAGTGCCCTCCACTGGCGTTTTTGTGGAGGGCATTTTTTTGTCAGTGATACATAATCATATCTCTTTATTTCATGGCAGACATGGCTTAAAGCTTGCCCAACGGGTACAATCTCGTCATGAAAAATATCGTCATTCTTATTTCCGGCAGGGGCAGCAATATGGAAGCCATTGTCCGGACGTTCAATCAGGAAAAATGGGATGCCAGACTGTCTGCGGTTATCAGTAATCGTGCCGATGCGGCCGGTCTTGGTTTCGCCGGAAAAGCAGGAATTCCAACCCGGGTCGTATCGCACAAGGACTATCCCGACAGGGAATCCTATGATGCCGTCTTGCAGAAAACGATCGATGAATATCAGCCTGATCTTTTGATTCTGGCCGGTTTCATGCGTATTCTGACAACGGGTTTTGTCGAACATTACACAGGCCGGATGATCAATATCCATCCCTCCCTGCTTCCGAGTTTCAGGGGTTTGCATACCCACCAGCAGGCGATTGACGCCGGTGTGCGCGTTCATGGTGCGACGGTTCATTTCGTCACGCCGGAACTGGATGGTGGCCCGATTATCGCACAGGCGATCGTTCCGGTCTTTCCGGATGACAATGAAGACAAACTGGCGGACAGGGTGCTGGAACAGGAACACCGGATTTATCCCCGTGTCGTGCGTCTGATTGTCGAGGACAGGATCAGCCTGAATGAGGATGGGAGTGTGAACCTGTCTCCGGAAGTAGTTGATTCACTTAGTTTTATTGTAAAGGGAGGTGGGTTGTGAGACTCGCACCAATGGTTATTACCCATACCGAACAGGTATTGAGGGAAGTTCTGCAGTTTTCAGGTCCGGCCGACGTCGTGATTTCACGTTATTTCCGTGAACATCCGAAACTGGGGATGCGCGAACGGGGCGCTGTTGCGGAAGCGGTTTATGCAATTCTTCGTAACCGGCTGATTTACAATAATTTTTCAGAGTCGGGATATGGCCCGCAGATGCGACGTCTGGTGTTGTTGGGACTGGCCGATATTTATGGCGTGGATTCCATTGGCGGAATCGACGAAAATGAAACCGCCTGGTTAAACCATGTTTCGAAGGTGGATCGCAGCCAGTTGCCGCAGAAAATGCAGGCCAATTTGCCGGAATGGCTTTACGACCGGCTGGCAGAACAGATCGGGGAAGAGGAAACGGGCAAGCTGGCTGCCGTGCTGAATACGCCAGCGCCGCTGGATTTGCGTATCAATACCTTGAAAATCAAGCCTGATGAGGTGATGAAGGTGTTAAGTGAAGTGCCGGTCGAATGCGCTCCGACGCCTTTCGCTTCCACGGGGATTCGCCTCCAGAAGAAAATCGCCTTGCAGAATATGCCTCTGTTCAGGGATGGCGGGGTTGAGGTTCAGGACGAAGGCAGCCAGTTGCTGGCTCAGATCGTCGGTGCCAAACGGGGTGAAATGGTCGTCGATTTCTGTGCCGGTGCAGGTGGCAAGACGCTGGCTCTGGGCTGTGCCATGCGCAATACCGGGCGTCTTTACGCTTTCGACGTGTCTGACAAGCGGCTGGCGAAGATGAAGCCGAGGCTGGCGAGAAGTGGCCTGTCGAACGTTCACCCGATCCAGATCGCTCATGAACGTGATGCCAGAATCAAGCGACTGGCTGGCAAGGCCGACCGGGTATTGATCGATTCGCCATGCAGTGGGCTCGGTACCTTGCGCCGCAACCCTGATTTGAAATGGCGTCAGACGCCTGAAACGATTACCGAGATGACGGAAAAGCAGCATGCGATTCTGGAATCGGCTGCACGGCTGGTCAAGGTGGGTGGACGGCTTGTTTATGCCACGTGCAGTTTGCTGGAAGATGAAAACGACCGGATAGTCGAGGACTTCCTGAAAAAGGATGACCGCTTTGCGCTGGTACCGATGTCGAAAGTTCTGGCAGACGGGAAGGTCAACCTTGAAATGGGAGATTACCTGAAGCTGATGCCCCACCAACACCAGACAGACGGATTCTTTGCGGCTGTGTTCGAACGCGTGAAATAAACCGGTTTTCCGATATCTGAAAGCGGCATTTCCACCTGGAATGCCGCTTTTTTATCAAGATGCTTTAATGAACGTTTGGAACATAATGTTTTAAATGGATATTTTCTGGGTTTTGATATTTGAAACAGGATGAAAAATCCTGTCTTCCATTCTCTGAAATCCGGTCAAGATCAAGAGTATTCCGACTCTCCAATGATACAATAGTCCAGTAATGCCTGAAGGGCACGCCGGATATTCTTGCCGGAGTGCATTTTGCAAGATTTTTCCCAATACGATTTTTTTCTCTTCAAAAACGATATGGCACTATTCACATCCCTGAAATCCTCTTACACATCTGTCGAAAGGAGATGTTTATGATCCTTGGAATCGACGTTGGAGGTACGCATACCGATTCGGTCCTGATGAAAGGCCGGAAAATCATCCGCAAATCGAAAGTTCTGACGGATAAGGAAAACATTCTGAACTGCGTCATGATGGCGACGGAAGCGGTCGCAAAGCCGGAAGACATCAAGAATCTGGAACGCATTGTCCTGTCGACGACCTTGACGACGAATGCGGTTGTCCAGAATCAGCTGGCTCCTGTCGGTCTGGTTGTCATGAACGGCCCGGGCGTGTCGCCGAAAGATTTGCCACTGTATGACAAGGCGAATTATGTGGCCGGTTACATGAGCCATCGTGGTATTGAGGCTGAAGCTCCGGATCGTTCGGAACTGGCCGAGCTGAAAGCGAAATTCAAAAAAGAAAAAATCAATCGGCTGGCGATTGTCGGCAAGTTCTCCACCCGCAACCCGGCTCATGAACAGGAAGTGAGTGACGTTTTCAAAGACGTTGCAGAACATGCTTCACAGAGCCACCAGCTGTCCGGTTCGCTGAATTTTCCGCGCCGTATTGCGACGACGTATCTGAATGAAGCTGTCTGGCATCTTCAGGACAAGCTCGCAAACGAGCTGAAAACCTACATGGACAAGCTGGGCGTGAATGTTCCCCTGTATATTCTGAAAGCCGACGGCGGTACGATTGAATTCGAACAGTCCCGCAAAACGCCTGTCCAGACCATTCTGTCCGGCCCTGCCGCGACGATCATGGGTGTGCTGCCATACGTTTCGGATGACATGGATTCCATTTCGGTCGATATCGGCGGTACAACGACGGATATCGCTCTGTTTGCCGATGGAGTGCCTCTGCTCGAACCGCAAGGTATCACGATTGAAGACCATAAAACCTCGGTTCGCGGTTTGCTGACGCATTCGATCGGGGTTGGCGGGGACAGCCACGTTCGCGTGGAAGACGGGGTCCTGAAACTGGGGCCTGAACGTCTGGGTGCTGCGATGGCGTTTGACGGCCCGGTACCGACGACGACGGATGCGCTGATTGTATTGGGAATCGCCGATATCGGTGACAAGGCCAAGGCAATGGAAGCCATGAAACAGCTGGCAGCCGAACTGAAGAAAACACCGGAAGAAGTCGCAAAAGATGTGCTCGATCTGGCCTGTACGCTGATCGTGGACAAGATCAATGCGATGCTCGCCGAAATCAACAGCAAGCCGGTTTACACGATTCACGAATTGCTGGAAGGCCGGAAAATCGAGCCGCTGGAAATTGTGGTGGTCGGCGGTCCGGCTCCTTTCATGGCAAAGCGCATCGGCGAGATGATGGATTGTCCGGTGAAGGTACCGGGGGACTCCGACGTGATCAATGCCAGTGGCGCTGCTACAGCCAGAACGACGGTTGAACTGAATATGATCGCGGATACCGAAGCGCAAACGCTGAGTATCGCGGAAGAGGGCGTCCAGCAGGAAATTTCCAGACGGTTTACACTGGATGACCTGATTGAACTGGGTACCGACAAATTGGTCAAGATGGCGAAACAGGCTGGTGCACGGGATCAGGATATCGAGGTCGAAGTGGCCGACAGCCAGGTGTTCAACGTGGTTCGCGGCTATTCCACGACGGGTAAAAACATGCGTGTCAGACTTCAGGTCAAACCGGGTCTGATTAAAGATGATTCGAATTGAGAGGGGTTTTCGTGAAAAAGAAAACAGGACTGGTTTTTTTCCCGGCTTTTGACTATGCGATCACGCCGACCCATCCGGAGCGTGAGGAACGCCTGCTTTATACGCAGGATCAGGTGGTTGAGGAAGGCTTGCTGGATTTCGACAATATCAAGGAATACAAGCCTGATCTGGCAACACCTGAAGATATCAACCGGGTGCATTTCTGTGTTCCGAATATCGATGAGATCGTTCACACATCCCATCTGATTTCGGTTGGCGGAACATTGACGGCAGCCGACAAGGTCATGACCGGCGAAGTGGACAACGCTTTCGCGCTGGTTCGTCCTTGCGGACACCATTCCATGCGTGTCGTGCACGGCAGCCGTGGTTTCTGTACGCTGAACATGGAAGCGATCATGATCGAGTACATCCGTCACAAATACGGTGTGAAACGGATTGCTGTGGTCGATACCGATTGCCATCACGGCGACGGTTCGCAGGATATTTTCTGGCATGATCCGAATACGCTGTTCATTTCCATGCATCAGGATGGCCGTACCCTGTATCCGGGTTCCGGGTTCCCTGACGAAATGGGTGGCCCTAACGCGTTCGGCTCTATCGTCAACCTGCCGATGCCGCCGGAAACCTGTGAAGAAGGCTTCCTTTATACGCTCGACAATATCGTCATGCCTTTGCTGGACGATTTCAAGCCTGACCTGATCATCAATTCGGCCGGACAGGATAACCATTATTCCGATCCGATCACGAACATGAAGTTCACGGCTCAGGGTTATGCTGTGTTGAATGATCGTCTGAAACCGGATCTGGCTGTTCTGGAAGGCGGCTATTCGATCGAATCCGCGCTGCCTTACATCAATACGGGTATCATTCTGGCGATGGCGGGTATGGATTACAGCCATATCAAGGAACCGGATTACGATCCACGCAATCAGGTCCAGTCGCAGCACATCACCAATTATCTGAAACAGCTGAAGGATCATACGCTGGATAACTGGAGAAACAAGGAAGCGATCAAGCGCAAGTTCTACCAGAGTCAGCCGTTCCATCGTCGCAACCGCAGCATTTTCTACGATACCGACTATATCCGCGAAACCCAGACCGAAGTCGTCAGACAGTGTCCGGATTGCGGCGGTACGGTCGTGATCGATTCGCAGGCGGATAGCGGAAGGGACAGCCATATCAAGGCTGTCGCCATTCCACGTTATGCTTGCGACGCGTGCCGGAAATGGGGCGAAGAGCAGTTTGAAAAAGGCAAAAAAGAAGGTTTTGCACAGGTCTTCCTGCAAGACAAGGACAAGGATCTGTATCTGGTCGACGAATGATGCGCCTGTCCGTTTTTTGAATGTTTTTTGTAAACGACTGAAGCCAGCTTTATGCTGGCTTCGGTTTATTGCCTGTTTTCATCTCATGAATGCAGTAACAGGAAAATCCTGTTTTATCCGATAATAGGCATTTTCACAGTTCGGTTGAAAGCTAATATGGAGTTTGATCTTTCTGTTTCGCTGGTTAATGAATTGCTGGCCAATGTCAGCAAGGATTCTGCATTGGTGAAACATCTTGGTTCACACGGCCTGACTAATGGCCGGATTCTTGTACCGGATCATCTTTTCGATGAAGACGAAGATGCGTTTGGACAGTTGTGGCGTCTGGCTGAAAAAAATGATGACCAGGGATTGTTGTTCCAATTGATCGGTGAACGCAATGTCAGAAAAGCAAGAGGCGGAACATTTACCGTTCCGACTCTCGAGATGCTGGTTCCGGTACTGAAGGAATATTTGTCGATCGATGCCATTGATGGCTGGCTTTACCGGCGCAGTAAAGACGGTATCCTGCTTCCCTGGCTGATTGACAGTATCGAGTACGTACCAAGGGAATATGACAAGCCTTCTCTGCCGTATGTCAGTATCCAGTTGCTGGCCAATACCATTGCCGCGACCACTCGTGTTGACGATGCCGTTCCGGAGCAATGGCGGAGTGGCATGACAAGTGCCATTCTGTTTTATCAGAGAGAGATGGGCAAACTGTCCATTCCCGAATTGCTCTCGCAAAAGGGCTTTTACAAGGAATGTCCGGAATTCAGGGAAGAATACGAAAGACAGCACCAGCGTTTCACCACTTTCCAGCCATTCTATGGAAAACAGTTTCTGGCAAGAGATTTCGGTTTCCTGATCAGGCCGGGAGAAACCAGATTGTCCGAAAACCTGGAGTTATTCCGGATTCCGAAAGATACGGCTATCAAATGTGTCAATGATGAAGAAGTCATAGAACGGCGGATTGAAACGCATTCCGGTGATGGAGGCATCATCGACGGGACGCCGGGACAGATTCCGATTCACTGTTATCTCCGGATGTTCTATCTTGAACAGCACGAAAATTGCTGGGTACATGTCCAGAATCTGGAAGAATACCAGTACAGGCCGGAATTGAAGGACAAACTCGTCTTGCCGGAAGAACACCGCAGGCTGATCGATATTTTGACTGCGCATACGGATATGCTGGTCGATGACATTATTGAAGGCAAATCAGGTGGAACGACGATCCTGTGTATGGGAGCGGCAGGCCTTGGGAAAACACTGACGGCCGAAGTCTATTCGGAGGTTGCAGGCAAGCCTTTGTATCGTGTTCATTCCGGCCAGCTGGGTACGTCAGGCGAAAGCGTTGAAGCGGCACTGTCCACCGTTTTGCAGCGCGCGGCACGTTGGGATGCGATCTTGTTAATGGATGAGGCGGATGTGTATATCCGCCGTCGCGACAATGATCTGGAGCATAACGCCATTGTCGCGGAGTTTTTGAGGACGCTGGAATATTTTGACGGTTTGCTGTTCATGACGACCAATCGTGTCGATGATGTGGATGAGGCTATTCTCTCCCGTTGCATTGCGGTGATCCGTTATGAAACGCCTCCGAAAGAGGATGCCATCAAATTGTGGAAATCCCTGTCTGAACAGTTTCAGGTTGAATTGTCTGACAAGCTTATTGAAGATCTTGTCCGCGACTTTCCGTATTCCAGTGGACGGGATATCAAGGAAATGCTGAAACTGACCAGCCGTTTGTGTGGCAACAGTAATGAACCGGTTTCACTGGAGGCTTTCCATCAGTCTGCCGTTTTCAGAGGGCGGAGGTAAGCCTGTCGTTTTAAAATCGTATCCAGCAAAAAAGCCAGCATAACGCTGGCTTTTTTGCTGGAAGGGATTCTGTGATGGATATAAATCAGCTGCGACAAGGATTCAGCTTTTTATAAATTTCGGTCTTTGTCTGAAATCGTTTCCGGAAAGTGAGATAGTGTAAAACGTTCAGTTTGCCGATTGCACAGAATTTTCCATAAAGCTTGTTTCTTACTGATATCAGGCACATCCGCATCCGCAGGCATGTGCATGTTTTTTGCACATCGAAAAATCGCCTTCCTGTTTTTCGGGAAGTTGTCCCAGTTCGATAACCGTACCGGTACAGCCGAAAGTGACTTTATCACCCAGATAATCTTTCATCTGTTGCATGGCCTTGTCACCGGTGCAATGACATGGGATCAGCCAGTCCAGATTCCAGCTCTTCATCGCTTCCAGTGTGTTTTTCATACGTTCCTCATTCGCACGAATGAGATGCATGCCGCCGACGATGCCGGACACTTTTTCAACACCGGATACTTTGCGGATGTAGTTGACGGTATTGACGATGCCGGAATGGCAGCAACCCAGAAGAATGACGAGGCCTTTATCGGTTTCGAACCACATGGACATGTCGTCTGAAACCGGATCGGGTTTTGTTCCGGCGGCATCAAGGAAGAGAGCATCGCCGACATCCTCGAAAGTCGTCAGGCGTGGTACCGGTCCGGTGGCTGCTACGCCCGGCAGGAAATAGTGTGGTGCGGTGAGGATATGTTTTTGTTCTGGCGGCAAATTGGCAAATACCTGTTTTGCACTGGCCGGAGGCGACCAGTTCAGGGATTGTTCACCGGGGCGGCAGCAAAACCGGTCGGCCTCGATATTCTGTCCGCAGTACATCGGCGCGGTCGGATTGATGGCGTAAAAGTCTGCCAGATTATCGGTATGATCGTCATGACCGTGGCTCATGACCAGTACTTCCGCATCCGCCAGATTGATACCCAGGCGTTCGGCGTTTTTCAGAATGACATCTTTTTGACCGGTATCGAAAAGAATGCGTCGGTCGCGGATTTTGATCCATGCGGCAAATCCGTGTACACATTCAAGACCGTCACCGGCCTTGTTGTCTACGAGCAGGGTAATACTGGAAGCGGCGTGATGACCACATCCGCATTGGTGTTCTGTTGTTACATTTGACATGATTGTTATTCCGTTAGAGTAAGTCATGATCGTTCTGGATAGTTTAATTCTATCTACTAACTGTCCAATACGACAATGATTATTTTTTATAAATAAATCATTTTAAAAACAATATGTTAAGTGTATTTTATTTGTTTGGATGTCTTGACTCTGGAATATTTTGATGTCATTTATGTTGAATGTGGCATTAATTTGGCAGTTTATGGCAGTAGTGAGATCGTTTATTCTCAAGCACAAATCGGGAAGAAAGAGATTGGCGGGATGCTGGAAAGCGCGAAAGGCAAACAGGGCAGTAATGACCCGAAGGATGAATGTGGCCGCAATGATGTGGAATCATTGCACGTGCTTGTTTGATTAGGGTTTCGTGTGACAAAAAAACGGCACTCCGGAGAGTGCCGTTTTGCCCAGAAAGTCTGACGGATCAAACTACCTGTTTTGCATGCAGTTCCTTGATCTTGGCATCGTCAAGACCCAGTTCTTTCAGAACTTCGTCGGTATGTTCGCCCAACAGCGGAGCACGGGTAATTTCCGGCTGGAATCCGGAGAATTTGAACGGTGCGCCAACGGTCAGGTGGTTACCACGAATTTCGTCGACAACTTCAACGACGGTACCAACTTTCTGCAGGGAAGGATCGTGAGCCAGTTCTTTCATGGACATGACCGGACCGCAAGGAATGCCGTACTGGGCAGCCCATTCGGTAACTTCGAATTTGTCCTTGTCAGCGAACTTGGTTTCGATGAAGGAGAAGATGTCCATCAGCTTGTCAACACGACCTTCGAATGTGTTGTAGGCTGGGTCGTCTTTCCATTCTGGCTTGTCGATCATGTCGCAGATCTGTGGCCACATGTTTGCAGCGATGGTGAAGTAAACGTAGGAGTCCGCATCGGTTTCCCAACCTTTACATTTCAGCATCCAGCCTGGCTGGCCGCCGCCACCTGCGTTACCACCACGTGGAACGGAAGTGATGTTGTCGAAGGACAGTGGGTTACCGTCTCTGTCGAAGGCAAAGTTAGGCTGAGCCTGTGGGTATTCAGCCAGAATGCCGGTTCTTTCCAGACGTTGCTGGTCACGCAGTTTGATACGAACCAGATTCAGAACAGCGTCCTGCATAGCGACGGCAACTTTCTGACCACGGCCGGTTTTGTGACGCATTTCCAGAGCGGCCAGAATACCGATCATCAGGTGCATACCGGAGTTGGAGTCACCCAGAGCAGCGCCGGAAACGGTTGGAGGACCATCCCAGAAACCGGTGGTAGCTGCAGCACCGCCGGAACACTGTGCAACGTTTTCATAAACTTTCAGGTGTTCGTTGGCGTGGCCTTCTGCATAGCCTTTAACGGAAGCCAGAATGACGCGTGGATTCAGTTCCTGAATGTATTCCCAAGTAAAGCCCATACGGTCCAGTGCGCCTGGTCCGAAGTTTTCGACCATGACGTCGGCTTTCTTGATCATCTGTTCCAGAAGCTCTTTGCCTTCCGGGGTTTTCATGTCCAGTTCAATCGAACGTTTGTTACAGTTGAACATCGTGAAATACAGGGAATCAACATTTGGTTTGTCCTGCAGCCATCCACGAGTCATATCTCCGGAACCACGTCTTTCAATCTTGATGACGTTTGCGCCCAAGAAACCCATCATCTGTGTACAGGCAGGACCTGCCTGGACGTGGGTAAAGTCAAGCACATTAATTCCATCTAATGGTTTAGTCATAATTTCTCATTTCCTTGTCGTTGGTACAACTTTTGGTTTTTATTCTCTGTGGCTGTTTCCCCGAAAGGAACTGCCAAGAAAGAAAAACTTCGCCCAAAGGGCTGAAGGTACTAACTTGGGTTGCTAACACTTCGCATAACATCTCAAAATGAAGCAAGCTTTATGTATAGCCCCTATATTTTACTCGATAAGTTATTTAAATCAAGAGCGTTTGAAATGATTCATTAGTCCGGTTGTTTTAACGTTCCTGTTTTTCATGAAGTTCAGAGAGACGGCGATAAAGCGTGCGTTCGCTGATACCCAACATTTTTGCCAGGGTTTTGCGTTTTCCGGAAAATGTCGAAAGCAGTTGTCCTGATTGTGTATCCGGAGATATCTGTTGTGCTGTCGGTTTTTCACCATTCTCCGGCTCGGGAATCAACAGATGTTCGGGACGTATTTCATGGCTTTCACACAGGAGTGCCGCCCGTTCGAGGAAGTTGCGCAATTCCCGGACGTTTCCCGGATAGGAGTAGGTCTGGAGGAGAAACATGGCTTCGTCGGAGAGTGTCAGGTTCCTTTCTGGCGCCACTTTTTTCAGAAGGGATGCAATCAGAAGGGGAATGTCTTCCAGTCTGTCTCTTACGGCCGGAACAGGAATGGGAAAGGCTTCGAGCATGTAATAGAGGTCTTTCCTGAACAGCTTGTCTTCGGTTTTTTTCCGGAGATTGTGGCTTGTCGCGGAAATGACCCGGATATCCGCACGGCGCAAATCGGCAGAACCATGACGCCTGTAAGCGCCGGTTTCAAGAAGGTGCAACAGTTTCGACTGGATGGAAAGGGGAAGATCGCCGACTTCGTCCAGAAAAAGGGTGCCCCCGTCTGCGGCATCCACCAATCCTCTTTTTGCGGAACCTGTTTTCGAATGCGTTGGCCGTTCCTGTCCGAACAGCTCGCTTTCGAAGTGGGTTTCGGGAATGCCCGGGCAATCGACGACGATGAATGGTTTGGCTGCCCGCTTTCCGGATCGGTGAATGGCCTGGGCCACGACTTCCTTGCCGGTTCCCGATTCTCCGTAAAGCAGGGTATTGATGTCCGATGAAGCGGCTTTTTCAACCAGATTCATCATTCGGGTATAAGCGGCGGATTTTCCGGTCAGGCTGTTTTTTACTGTCTGGCCTTTCGCTATTTTGACCGGTTCGATTTTTTCGACGAAACAGGTGATTTCTCCTGACGCATTCTTGATGGGGGTCAGTTCGATGCTGACGTATTCCTCTCCTTCCGGAGTGTGATGCATGTGCAGTACCCGCTCGGATTTTCCGGAATGTCTGCTTTTTGCGAGTGGACAGGTTTCGCCGGAATAATCGCAGGGCTTTGTGTAATTGTGGGAAACCTCGTAACAGGTGCGGCCGATGACTGAGGTTTTGGGGTTACAGTATTTTCGAAAGGCGCTATTGACGGCAATGATCCTGTATTCCCTGTCGAAAAGAATGTGCGGTTCGGTCTGCGCCTGAAGAAACGAGGCAAGTTCGGTAAAGGACATATCGATTCGTTCTTTTGTTGACGGTTCGTTTCTCATACTGCCATGATCTGTCAGAACTGCCAAGCGTTGTCAGCTTGTCATCGTATGAAAAAGAATGTCCCTTATCGGAAAAAAGGAAGGGGATGCTCAGGGAAGATCGGAAAAAAATAGAGGAAAAGCAGAAGCGGAAAAGTGGAAAGAGTGAAACCGGCATTTCCCGATCGGGAAATGCCGGTCTGTTTTTTTATTGGGGGCGGCCGGGACTGCGGTTGATGAAAAATTCCATCGCTTTTTCCACAACAGGTGGATGGATGAGGTGAAGACCGTGGAATTCAAGGAATTCCACGTCGTAGCCTTCTTTTTTCAGTTCATTATAGTGATGCAGTCCGCTGGTTTTCATCGGGAGCTGCTCGTCCTCGGGACTGTGGGCGATGAATACGAGTGGCTTGCCTCTTGGAACGTACAGGTTCATGAACCCGCCGGACAGGGCGATGACATGAGAAACGATTTCGCCGTTGGATAATCCGATGGAAAGAGAGTAGCTTGCGCCGTCCGAGAAGCCGCAGAAACCGAAATGGTTTTTGTCGATGTTGTAGCGGGAAGCGACTTCTTCAAGGCCTTTTTCGAGTTTTTCCAGATCGGGGCCGTTGCCTCCTACGGTCAAGTCCCAGGTGATGTAGGTCGATTGGGGAACCATCAGGAGAAATTTTTCTTTTTCGGCCCAGTCTCTGAAAAAGGGCATGACTTTTTCGGCACTGCCGCCTGCGCCATGAAACATGACCAGCAGTTTGACGGGTTTGTCAGTGTCGAGTCCTTCCGGAACGACCAGTATGGTGTCTCTTTCTCCTTCAATGCCCAGCGAAAGATTCAGTGGATGAGTACCGGCAGGAAAAGGGGCTTTGTCGGGAGTACGAAACTGAAAAGAGAGATGTCCCAGAATGGAAGGGGGCATCATGGAAAAATCGAAATTTTGCAGGTTTGACGGGAAATTACTTTTCATGGCATCCGTTAAAGTGATTGTTTCAGGGAGACCGTTATAAACGGGGCTTTAGGGGATTGCGGTGTCATTAATTTAAATATTGTACTCGACAAAACGTAAAAATGGCTCCGGTCAGATCAATCGACGGGAGCCATTGGCAAGAACGAAAAGCGGTTATCGTAAAACCAGCTGTTTGATGTTGTTGACGACGAGGTTGACGATGCGGTCGTAACGGTTCAGGGCGGAAAGGTCGGGCTTGGTTTCGTTTTTACGCCACCGGTTGATGGTCATGGTGACCACGCCGATCAGGCCTGCAAGTTCCGCATCGGAAGTGGTGCCCAGTTTGTTTTCCCATTCCTGAAGTATTTCAGACATGGGCCGGTTGAATTTTTCTTTCAACAGCCGGGTTGCCTCGGCATTTTCTGCAAGCAGCTGACGGGCTGTCTTCATGACGTCGGCCGGTACCGACGCCGTCCGCCCATAGGTGTATGAGGAAAGGCGGGGGAGGCCGATTCCCAGAAGGATGGCGTAATCCTGATGTCTCAAACCGAGCGAGTTTTTGATATTGACCAATTCCTGTTGGTCGGGTGACAGTTCAATAGGGTCTTTTTGGGTTCTTCGTTTGTTTTTAGCGTTTCGGGTAGTCCTGGCATGCTTTTTTACGGAAACGAGTTCCGCATTGGAAGGCTCTACCATGACAACGTTGGGAAGGGTATCCAGATTGGAGGCTCCCTTTTTTTTCAGTCTTGGCATGTGTTTGTGCGTATGTGTTCAATATATAAAAAATCCATCAAAAATCGGGAATTCTTCATTTGACGGACGAATCGCAATATTGGCAAATTGATGAATGTTTCCTGCGGGAAACAACGACAAAAAAGGATGATAAGTATTGGTTAATATTGATAAATTTCTCAGTATTGGTTTTTAACACTTTGCCTTATTGTCAAGTGTGAACATTATCAGCGCAGAATTATCAGGTCAATAAATATAAGTATATGTTTAAGTTATATAATACCTAAAAATATTGATATAAGGAAACATTTTTGCGGCTTTAAAAGCGTTTTGTGTTTTTTATGGATAAGTTATTGTTGTAAAAATGTTTTTTATAAAGACTGTACGAATATTCATGTTCAAGTGTTTTGATCAGCCCAACAGGCGTACACCGGGTAATTCGACAAGGCTTTTTTCACGGATGAGTTTGACGAAATCATTGATGTAGGCCTTTGAACTCATTTCGGTACAGACTGCCGCATACAATTTTCCCTTTAACCCTTTTTCTGTGACCGGTCTGGATGAAATATAGTTCCTGTCCAGGTAGTTTTTGATCGCCCACAGAGGCAGTGCGGCAATTCCGCGTCCGCTGGCAACCAGCTGGAGAATGGCGATCGTCAATTCGGAGGTGCGCCGTTCGGGCGATATTTTTGCCGGTATCAGTACCTGTTGCATGATGTCGAGCATGTCGTCCGCGACGGGATAGGTGATCAGTGTCTGTCCTTTGAAATGATGCGGGGTCAGAAAGGATTCCCTGTTCAGGGGATGGCTGTTCGAGAGAAGGGCGACGATATCGTATTCGAACAGGGGCAAATAAGTAATGTTCTGTTCAGGCTCGGGATTGCCGACGATAGCCAGATCTGCCTGTCGTTGATGGAGGAGACCGACCGGGTCGCTGTGAAAGCCTGAAATAATGTCGAGTTCCACTTCCGGCCAGTGTGTCCGGAAAACATCCATCGTCGGCATCAGCCAGTCGAAGCAGGTATGGCATTCGACGACGATTCTCAAAGTACCTGCCGTCCCATCTTTCAGGCGCATCAGGTTACGTTCTGTTTCTTCAATGGCCGGAAAGATTTTGTCGGCCAGTTCCAGCAGGCAGTGGCCGACGGCGGTAAAGGCGATCGGAACGGTTTTTCGCTCGAAAAGGGTTCCGTAATCGGATTCGAGAAGCCGGATTTGCTGGGAGAGGGCAGACTGGGTCAGGCACAGCATTTCCGCCGCTTTGGTCAGGTTGCCGGTTTTGCGCAGGGCAAGCAGGGTTCTGAGATGCTTCAGATCTATCATTAGAAAAACTTATGGAATTTTAAAAAAACTTTCATTTGAATTATGTTACACGGCTGATTATGATTTTTCAAACTTGTTTTGAATGGGAGAGAATTCATGATTTGCAGTCATATACCGGGTTTTCCGCGCATGGGCGCACGACGGGAATTGAAAATGGCGCTGGAAACGTACTGGAAGAGCAGCTCTGAACCGGATAATACGAATCCTGACCTGAAAAATCTGGTCGCAATGGGCAAACAGTTGCGGGCCGCTCACTGGGCTTTGCAGAAAAAAGCGGGGCTGGACTGGGTAACGGTCGGGGATTTCGCTTTTTACGATCACGTTTTGAATCATATCCAGCTTCTGGGATGTGAACCGGCCCGTTTCGGTTTTTCGGAAGACACACCTGAACTCGAACGTTATTTCGCGATGGCTCGTGGCTCTCTGACGACGGAATCCGGTCAGGCCATGTCGATGTTGAAATGGTTCGATACGAATTATCACTATATGGTGCCAGAATTTTTCCCGGATACCGCTTTTTCCGTTCACAGTGAACGCCTGTTCGATGAAGTGAAAGAAGCGAAAGCGCTTGGGCATTCCGTCAAGGCTGTTTTGCTTGGGCCGGTCAGTTTCCTGTATCTGGGCCGTGAAAAAGTGGAGGGTTTCGATCGTTTGTCGCTGTTGCCGAAACTGTTACCGGTTTATCGCCAGATTCTTTCCCGTCTGCATGCTGAAGGGGTTGAATGGGTTCAGATCGATGAACCGGTTCTGGGTCTGGATATCGACGATAAATGCTTGTCCGCTTTTGAAGGCACGTATGCCGAATTGTCCAAAGAAGCAGTCAAACTGTTGCTGACGACGTATTTTTCTTCTCTGGCCGACCATATCGATACTATCAGCAAATTGCCAGTTGCCGGTTTGCATATCGATGCTGTCAGAGGTGCAGAGGATCTGAAGGAAATCGCCGCCAAATGGCCTGCTGACAAAGTACTTTCCGTCGGTGTGATCGACGGGCGCAATATCTGGAAGGCCGATCTGGACAAGGCTCTGGCTGTTTTGAGAGCGCCTGAACTGGCTGGACGGGACAATCTCTGGGTTGCTTCAAGCTGTTCTCTCCTGCACGTTCCTTTCTCGCTGGAAGCGGAAACGAAGATGGACCCGCGTCTGAAGCAGTGTCTGGCGTTCGCTGCTGAAAAACTGGAAGAAATCCATGCCATAAAAGACGGTTTGCAACAGGGAGATGCCGCTATTGCCTGGGCGCTGGACAGTTCCAGACAGACCGTTGAACTGAGAAAAGGGGACTGGGTACACAATGCGCAGGTTGCCAGACGGGTCGGTGATCTGAAAGAGGGCATGGACCGTCGCGGCTCGGCTTTCAAGGTCCGTCAGGCCCTGCAACGCAAACGATTCAAGTTGCCCGCTTTCCCGACGACGACAATCGGTTCTTTCCCGCAAACACCACAGATCCGTTCCGCACGCGCTTCTTTCAGGCGCGGTTCTCTCTCTGAAGCGGAATATAAAAAAGCGATGCAGGAAGAAATCGCTTTCTGTATCGCCCAGCAGGAAAAACTGCGACTGGACGTGTTCGTTCACGGTGAACCGGAACGCAACGATATGGTCGAGTATTTCGGGGAATTTCTTGATGGTATGGCGATGACGGCCAATGGCTGGGTTCAGTCTTACGGTTCCCGTTGTGTCAAGCCGCCTGTGATTTACGGTGACGTTTCCAGACAGGATGCGATGACGGTTGAATGGACGAAGTTTGCACAGGGGCTGACCGACAAGCCGGTGAAGGCGATGCTGACAGGCCCGATTACCATTTTGCAATGGTCATTCGTCCGCGACGATGAAGCGAGACCGGTTGTCGCCGACCAGATCGCTCTGGCAATTCGCGATGAAGTGGCTGATCTGGAAAAGGCCGGTATCGGCATTATCCAGATCGATGAACCGGGACTGCGTGAAGGTTTGCCTCTGCGCCGCCAACACTGGCAGGCTTATCTGGACTGGGCATGTCGTGCTTTCCGTATCGCTTCTTCCGGTGTCGGCGACGATACGCAAATTCATACGCACATGTGTTATGCCGAATTCAACGATATCATGCCGGATATCGCGAGTCTTGACGCTGACGTGATCACGCTGGAAGCCAGCCGTGGTGATATGACGCTCTTGAAAGGATTTTCCGATTTCCGATATCCGAACGAAATCGGACCGGGCGTTTACGATATCCATTCGCCTCGTGTGCCTTCTGTCAATGAAATGGTTTCCCTGTTGAAACAGGCGTCGAAGGTTATCGATGCGGATCGTCTATGGGTCAATCCGGATTGTGGATTGAAAACCCGTCAGTGGAAGGAAACCTTTGAAGCACTGGACAATATGGTCAAAAGTGCGAAGCTGATGCGCGAAACGGTTTACTGACAGCGTTGAGATTTTTTTTGCCAGTAAAATGCCGTTACGGAAAATTCTGTAGCGGCATTTTACTGCGGGTTCTTTTCCTCTGGGATTTTTTCAATTTTACGAATGATGATGGCTCGGAGAAAGTCGGATACGAAAAAGGCGATTGTCACGAATGCAATGACGAATGCGGCATTCGCCCAGCCTATGCCGACAGGAAGAATGATCCCGTATACGGAAAACAGGATGGCCAGCGTTTGTGTGACAAGGACGGATATCCACAATGGTTTGGCTGGTGCGGAGTCGTAGAAATGATATTTGTTGCGTGCCAGAAATACGGCCAGGTGGCCGCCAAGGGATAATTTGAGATAGACCAGCGTTTGTAATTGTTCCAGACTCAGTCCAAGAAATCTGTCGGCGATGAAGATACAGGCAAACGAGAATATGACGCCGATGATGCCCAGAATGGAGGCCTGGAGAATAATGTATTTCATATTCCAGTTTTTGGGTTCTTGTGCCACCTTTACGTTGTCATAGGCAATGGTGAGAATGGAAAGGTCGTTCAGGATGGCGAGCAGTACGATCATCAGTGCTGTGATCGGATAGAACTTGAGGACGATCATGCAGATGGTAATGAACATCAGGATACGGAATGTTTCCGCAATCCGGTAAATCGTATAGTTCTCCATTCGGGCAAAAATTTTGCGGCTTTCCCGTATGGCGTCGATAATGACCGAAATTCCCTTGTCCGTAAGGATGAGGTCGGCTGCCGATTTCGATACGTCCGTCGCACCGTCTACCGCAATGCCGATGTTGGCCTGTTTAAGGGCTGGAGCGTCGTTTACCCCATCACCTGTCATTCCGACAATATGTTGTTTGTCCTGAAGGAGTTTGACGATACGGAATTTGTGTTCCGGGAAAACCTGGGCAAAACCATTGGCTTCTTCAACCATTTTTTCGGCTTCATCATCGGATAGTCCATCGAGTTTTTCCGCATTCAGAATATGACTTCCCAAACCGATTTCAGTGGCGGTTTCCGAGGCTATGGATACCTGATCACCTGTAATCATTTTTACGGTGACGCCCAGTTTCCGTGCTTCGGCAATGGTGGCCGCCGAGTCGTCACGTGGCGGATCGAACATTGAAAAAATGCCGTTCAGTTTCCATGTTCCGTCATTTTTTTCAGCTACTGCAAGTGTTCTGAAGCCTTTTTCGGCAAAAGACAAGGCATTGTCGGTGATGAATTTTTGCGCCTGTGCATCGTCCAGAAGGGCGGTAATGGCCTGGGGTGCACCTTTTGTCACAGTCAATGATGTTGCGTTGTGCGTATAAGTGGCCTCCGTACGTTTGTTGACGGGATCGAATGGAATGTATTTTGTTTGTGAATAAGCATTTAGTACATCGGAGTCAGGAAAGTGCATATGCCAGGTTTGTTTGATCAGCTGGTCAATGGCATCGTCTTTTTCTGTCTGATCGGATGCCAGAACGGCGTTTTGAAGCAGGGTTTCGGTGGTTTGTCCGCCATAGGGCACAAATTGTCGAATGGATAATCTGTTTTGAGTCAGTGTTCCCGTCTTGTCGGAACAGAGGATGTCCATCCCCGACATTTCTTCCACTGCTGTCATATGGCTGACGATGGCGTTTTCCTTCGACAGTTTTTTTATGCCGACGACCATTGTGACTGACAATACGGTCGGAAGGGCTGCAGGAATGGCGGCGACGAGTAAAACGAGTGCGAATGAGATGAAGTCAATCAGGTCTTCGCCGCGAATGGTTTCGATGATTCCCAGCAGAACAATGAGAATCAGGGCAACGACAATGAGCACATTACCGATTTTGATGACGGCTTTTTGATATGAACTGACATTTTTGGCCTCGTCTATCAGATTTGCCGTTTGGCCGAAGAGGGTATTTTTGGCTGTATTGATAACGATGCCCGACATTTTTCCCTGTTTTGCCGCTGTACCGGAATAGGCTATGTCGCCTGTTTTTTTATCTACTGTCAGGGATTCGCCTGTAAGAGCGGACTGATCAACGGTCAGATAATCGCCTTCGAAAAGTTTGATGTCGGCAGGGACGATATCGCCGGATTTCACTGTTATGACATCGCCGGGAACGAGTTTTGATGCAGCAACCGTTTTCCATTGTCCGTCTCGCAGTGCCAATGCATTCAAGGCCAGTTTCGATTTCAGTTGCGATATGGCGGTGTCGGCGGAATATTCTTCCACGAATTCTATAATGGCGTTGGACAGGAGGAGTACGATGATCACGATGAAATCGGTCCAGTGATGAACGATTACGGACATGACTGCAGCCGCTTCGATGAGCCAGGGAATCGGTCCCCAGAAGCCTTTCAGAAAAAGCAGGAAAGGATTTGTTTTTTTCTCGTCAAGAGAATTTTCGCCCCAGATTTTCAGGCGTTTTTGAACCTGGCTTTGCGCCAGACCGTTTTTGTCGCAGTCCAGAACCGACAGTATTTCATCGATCGATTGTTTGTCTGCGGTTTTCGAGTCGATAATAGTATTCATATCTTTGTATTTTTTTAATGGCAAAGATAAGGAAGCCCGGGAGCAACGTTTTTTTACAGAGAAATCGCACTTTCCGTTTTTCGGATCGTCAGGAGGCTGGTCAGTGTAAAGCTCCGGCAAGTGCAGCAACAGTATCGCAAAGCGCGTGCGTAGTTTAAACAGTTACGATGATGTGCCTGCAGTCTTTTTATTCCGACTGCGAAATTTGTGAGAAAAAATTGATAAGTGTGAAAACCATATCAGGATAGCAAACGCTTCCGGATAAATTTTATTACGGTTTTCACGCTTTTGAAAGCCTGTGGCTTTCAAATGTCCGAATGGTACTGGTTTTTGCGGATCAGTTCCTTGACAAGGATGCGGGCTGTCGGTGTATTGGCAAGGCCGCCGCGAGCGGTTTCTTTCAGGTCTGACGACATGGTGTCGCCGACGGCTCTCATGGCATCGATGACTTCATCGGCCGGGATTTTGTGCTCGACTCCCGCCAGCGCCATGTTCGCGCATGAGAGGGCGTTGACGGCACCGATGACGTTTCGCTGGACACATGGAATTTCGACGAGCCCGGCGATCGGGTCGCAGACCAGACCCATCAAATTGCTGATCGCCATCGCACAGGCATACGAACACATCTGGTTTGTGCCACCTCCGAGAAAGGTAACGGCTGCGGCTGCCATTGCCGCCGCAGTGCCCACTTCGGCCTGGCAACCTCCTTCCGCTCCGGAGATGGAAGAGCGGGTGGCAATGACCTGTCCGAATCCGGCAGCGACGTATAGCGCCTGTATGATGAATTCATCGGAGAACAGACGTTCACGGACGAGCGGAAGCAAAACGGCCGGGATGACGCCGCAGGAACCGGCCGTCGGCATGGCGACGATACGTTTCATGCAGGCATTGCATTCGCTGACTCTCAGGGCTTCGGCGATCACATCATTGAAAAAATCGCCTCCGAACAGGATACCCTGGCCGCTGGCAAGCCGGACTTTTTCGCCATCTCCACCGACGAGGCCGCTGTTGGAACGGTCCATCGGATTGTAATGTTCGCCTGAGGACTTCATGGCTTCCCAGAAGTAGCGCATCTGGGTGAAGGATGCTTCACGGGTCCGGTTCTGGGAGGCGATATCGTCTTCCAGAATGGTTTCCCAAAGCGGCAGGTTTTTCGCTTCGGCCTGTTCAAGCATTTGTTTGATGGATTGAAATGCCATGTCAAACCCTTAATTTTCGTGGTTTAAGAAGGTCACTTTCATAATGCCTTCCATTTGTTTGAGTTTTTCGACCAGTTCGGTCGGAATAGTCGAATCGCATTCGATGACCATGACGGCCTGACCGCCTTTTATGTGACGATGCAGTTGCATGGTGGCGATATTGATCTGGTGGATCGCCAGTTCTGTCGTCACGCGTGCGACATGTCCGGGCCGGTCATGCTGGGCGTGGACGATCAGGGTGTTTTCATCGCCGGAAAAATGCGATGTGATGCCGTCGATGCGGGATACGATGATTCGGCCTCCACCGAGGGAAGACGCGACGAGTTCGAGTTTTCTGCCATGTTCGCCTTGCAGTTTGATCATGGTCGAGTTCGGATGGGCGTTGGGTATGTGTGTCGTATCGATCGAGAAGCCCAGTCCCCCGGCATGGGCGATTTCGAAACTTTCCGGTATGCGTTCGTCATCCGGACGGATTCCCATGATTCCCGCGACGATGGCACGGTCCGTTCCGTGGCCTGAACCGGTCATGGCGAAAGAACCATGCAGCAGAATTTCGGCCTTGACGGGTTTTTCACCGAGCAGTTTGCGGGCAATGAGGCCGATCTTGACGGCACCTGCAGTGTGCGAGCTCGATGGCCCGATCATGACCGGGCCGACAATGTCGAATAGTTTCATGTTGAACCGCTTTCTTTAACAGACGGGGGTTTTGGTTTTTACCTCGTTTTTTCTTTCGAAAGCATACAACGCTTTTCCGACATTTGCAGGGGATATTTGCCAATATTTTTTTATGGGGTGTTTTGGGAGGCAAATTGTCTGATCCTTCGGTATTTGTTGATGTATAAGGCGCATTCGTCAGATTGCCCGGATTAAGGGAGGCTGTGCTTTTTGTTCCTTTGTTTCTTGTCAACTTATGGAAGAGTCAGGGATGCAAGTATGCATATGATTTTATGTTCATTGTCATGTTTTTTCTGGATGAATGTAACGATTTTGGAGAATTCGTATGGATATGGGCGATCACGACGGCGTCAGGCACGATATGAAGGACATGGATGGGCATGCCACCAAACCGGATGAAACGGCGAAAGATCCGGATATGAAAATGGATGGGATGGACCATTCCATGTCCATGAATGGCATGAACGATCATATGGATATGGCTCACATGGATCATATGGATCACATGAACCATATGGGAAACCTGAAGCAGAAGTTCTGGGTGAGCCTGATTGTCGCCATTCCGATTTTCCTTTTGTCTCCCATGATGGGATTTGAGCTGCCTTTTCAGTTGTCGTTCGAAGGGTCTGGCTGGGTTGTCCTTGCGCTGGCGACGTTTCTGTTTTTCTATGGCGGCAAGCCTTTTTTCTATGGGGCGGTCAGTGAATTGAAGAACCGGCGTCCTGCCATGATGACGCTGATTTTCATGGGGATTTCGGTCGCTTATTTTTACAGTCTTTACGCTTTTGTCGCCAACCAGTACGTTCATTCGACGGTCGAACGAATGGATTTTTTCTGGGAACTGGCGAGTCTGATCGTGATTATGCTTCTGGGGCACTGGATCGAGATGCGTGCGGTCGGTGATGCAGGGGATGCGCTGAAAAAGATGGCTCAGCTGTTGCCATCGTCGGCCCATCTGGTGACGGAAAGCGGCAAAACGGTCGATGTGGCGATCAGTTCGGTCAAGGTCGGCGACAGGCTGATGGTGAAAGCGGGTGAAAAGATTCCGGCTGACGGGAAAATCGTCTCGGGCGATTCGACCGTGAATGAATCGATGGTGACCGGGGAAGCGAAAGCGGTTGCCAAAAAAACGGGCGATAAAGTGATCGGCGGTTCGATCAATGGAGACGGGACAATTACCGTTCAGGTCACGGGTACGGGTGAATCGGGTTATCTTGCCCAGGTCATGAAACTGGTTGGCGACGCACAAAAGGAAAAATCGAAAGCGGAAAACCTTTCGGACAAGGTCGCAAGGGCGCTTTTTTATGTTGCGCTGGGCGTCGGGATTCTGGCTTTTATTGTCTGGTTCGGTCTGACGGGTAGTTTGAATGTGGCGCTTGAAAGGCTGGTGACTGTATTGATTATTGCCTGTCCGCATGCATTGGGGCTGGCGATTCCGCTGGTCGTGGCGCGCTCGACTTCTCTGGGTGCCAGTCATGGCCTTTTGATCCGGAATCGCCATGCGGTTGAAAAAGCCAAATCGATCCGGGTGGCCACGATGGACAAGACCGGTACATTGACGGAAGGGAATTTTGCGGTTTCGACGATTATCCCGTTGGCCAATGGCTGGGATGAAAACAGGGTGCTGGGGGCGATGACGGCCCTGGAAAGTGCATCGAGCCATCCTCTGGCTGCCGGTATTTTGTCCGAGGCCAGAAAAAGGAATCTTGATTTTCCCAAAGCGGAGAATGTCAGCGTGATTGAGGGTGCGGGTTTGTCGGGAACGGTAGATGGGCAAAGTATGAAAATTGTCTCCGCTGCATGGCTCGACCAGCAGCATCTGGCTTATAGCGAAAAACAGTTTTCCGAATTGTCTGCACGGGGAAATTCGCTCAGTTATCTGCTTGACGGCGACACTATTGTGGGACTTATCGCACAGGGCGACCAGATCAAGCCGGATGCGAAGAAAACGGTCGAGGCCTTGAAAGCGATGGATATCGAACCGGTCATGCTGACGGGAGACAATGAAGGGTTTGCGAAAGCGGTTGCCGGTGAACTCGGCATTACCGAGTTTTACGCACAGCTCTTGCCGCAAGCCAAGGAACGGATCATTGCGGATTTTCAGAAGAAAGGGAAAGCTGTCATGATGGTCGGTGATGGTGTGAACGATGCACCGGCTCTGGCGAAAGCGGATATCGGTATCGCTATCGGGGCCGGGACGGATGTGGCGATCGATTCGGCCGAAGTGATTCTCGTGAAAAGCGATCCTTACGATATCGTTCATTTCCTGAATCTGGCGAAGAGAACGACGAAAAAGATGGTGCAGAATTTATGGTGGGGCGCCGGTTATAACATTATCGCCATTCCTCTGGCAGCCGGGATTCTCGCGCCGGTCGGCATTATTCTCTCTCCGGCTGTCGGAGCGATTCTCATGTCGATCAGTACGATTGTGGTGGCGATCAATGCGATGACGCTCAAAATGGAATGATTTTCCGAAGACGGGTGAATGACTCCGGTTGCGTCTGTTTATAATGAAGTCTCGATCCATAGCCGGGGTGCATACGATGAAATGGAACAAGGACACTTTTGCCTTAAAGGGGAATCTGCTTTATACACCTTCGCCCGAGAAGCTGGTTTCGCTAGCGTCACATTATCTGGTCTGTGAAGGAGGAAAGGTTTCCGGTGCTTTTCCTGTCTTGCCGGAACGCTACAAAGGGATTTCCGTCAGGGATTTCGGGGATTCACTGATCATTCCGGGATTTGTCGATCTTCATATGCACGCCCCGCAGTATGCGATGCGCGGTCTGGGCATGGATATGGAATTACTCCAGTGGCTTGAGTCTTTTACTTTTCCCGAAGAAGCACGCTATGCCGATCTGCTCTATGCCGAAAAGGCTTACCGGATTTTTGCGCAAGACCTCAAAAAATCGTCGATTGCCCGTGCCTGTATTTTCGGAACCATTCACGCCGATGCGACTTTTCTGCTGATGCAGTTGCTGGAAGAAACGGGGATTGTCGCTGCTGTCGGCAAGGTCAATATGGATGTGAACTGCCCGGATTATTATGGCGAGTCCACGATGCAGTCGATCAGCGAAACGGTTCGCTGGATAGAGGCCAGCCAGGAGCGGTTCCAGAGAATTTTTCCGATTCTGACCCCTCGTTTTGCACCTGTGTGCAGTTCCGGACTGATGGGAGAACTGGCCGGTCTTCAGCAAAAATATTGCCTGCCGTTGCAATCGCATTTGTCGGAAAACAGGGCGGAAGGACAATGGGTGCAATCGCTTTTTCCAGAGAGCCGGTTTTATGGTGAAGTTTATGACCGCTTCGGCATATTCGGCAGTCATGGGCCGACCGTCATGGCACATTGTGTTTATTCAAGTCCGGATGAAGTGGCGCTCATGAAGGAACGTGGCGTTTTTATAGCTCATTGCCCGCAATCCAATGTCAATCTGGCTTCCGGTATCGCACCGGCCAGATCGTATCTGGATGGTGGGCAAAGGATGGGTCTTGGCAGCGATATCTCGGGCGGTTTTTCTCTCTCTGGCTTCAGGGCGATCAGCGACGCGATCCAGATGTCGAAGCTGTTCTGGCGTTTGCAGGATACGGATAAGAAACCGCTTTCATTATCCGATGCTTTTTATCTGGCGACGAAAGGCGGCGGCGCGTTTTTCGGGAAGGTCGGCAGTTTTGAGGAAGGGTATGCGTTCGATGTACTGGTGCTGGACGATACGTTTCTGGCTTCACCTGCAAGACTGGATATGGTCAGTCGTCTTGAAAGGCTGGTTTATCTGGCCGGGCAGGACTGTATATGCGAGAAATATGTATCGGGCGTGAAGGTGTGGGACGCCATTGAAGACCGTTAAGGGAAAATTTGAATTCCTGATCCATTTTTTGGCACAATTAGTCATACTTTCCAAATTGACGGGTGGACATGATGAGAGTGTTTACTGGCAAAGTTCGCGAGACGGACCTGGGTTTTTCCACCGCGATTTTCAAGAATGAAATGTTCGGTGAACTGTGGCTCGGCGAAACGGGCCTTGACGGTGATGAACAGGGCTCGCCGGGGATTCATGGGGGCAGTGAACGGGCCTTGCTGCAATATCCGTCCATTCATTATGCCTGGTGGCAATCGCGTTTTCCGAAAAGGAGGGAGATTTTCAAGCCTGCCTTGTTTGGCGAGAATCTGTCCGATTTGAGATGGCATGAAAAGAACGTTCATATCGGTGACATTTTCAGGTGGGGCGATGCCATCATTCAGGTAAGCCAGCCCCGTTCACCCTGCTACAAGCTCAGCGCCCGTACCCAATGCGACGGACTGGCGTTGATGATGCAGGAAAATGCCCGTTGCGGCTGGCTTTACCGGGTATTGAAACCGGGAACTGTCGGTGCGGGTTTGCCGTTTGTTTTTTCTGAACGGGTCAGCCGGGTGAGTATTCACCAGATGATGGTGGCGATGTTTGGGAGTGTTGGTGTGCCACCTTCTGCCAATCCCGAAGACTGGCGGGTTTTGTCGGAAACGGAAGGTTTGTCTGAACGATGGCAGAAAACGCTTCATCGCCGGATGGAAACGGGAAAAATCGAATCCTGGCAAGCCCGGCTTCTCGGCCCGAAAATCTGACGATACAGACTTCAGCTAACCGGATTTTTTTGACTGAAGTACCCCCTTCGTTGGGGGTTTTTCATCTCGTTTTTACCTGATATCGTGATGTCGGACAGTCGATGTGTGAGTCAGGCAGTTCAGGAGTCGTTTTCCAGTATGATGTCGCTCTTGCGATTCAGGCAGTGTATAAGCACGGGTTTTGCTTCCGTGTTCTCCTCCCGGTACTGGTCGAGAATGGCTTCCAGTGATACAGTGTCGAGCTCTTTCTGGATCTGCCCGGAAATGGTTTTCCAGACGGATCGGGTTTCACAAACGTTCTGGCGGGGGCAGTCGTTGGATTTTTCCCCGAAACAGACGACGAAGCGAACGCCTTCATCGAAGAGTTCGATCATTTTGCCGAGGCTGATGGCTGAAAGCGGTTTGTTGAGCCGGATGCCGCCGTGAGCACCGATGATGCTGGCAGTGATGTCATTCTGTCTCAGGACGGCATGAATGTTTTCGACGGTCTTCAGTCCGATATTGGTGAGTTCGGAAAGGGCTGCGATGGATATGGGGCCTCTGGCAAGATGAAGTTCAAAGAGAATTCGAATCGCGTAACGGGTATGGGTCGATAGCTTCATGATGCCGGACAGTCGAAAATTTGGAGTAGAAAGCATGTTATCAGATGCGTTTCAGGTTAAAAACCGGCGCATGGGTTTTGAGAGTGTGGAAATGAAAGAATATTTTCAAAAAATGAGGGGCGGTGGCCCAAGGAAACTGACGAGAAAACCCTTGTCTGAAATCTTCTTTGCATGGGTCGGCGGTTTTGTCGGGATTTATGCCGTGTGGTGGCTGAACAATTTTATCGGTATCCAGAACGATGCCAATATGTTCCTGATCGGTTCGTTCGGCGCGTCTGCCGTGCTGATTTACGGCGTGCCGATGGGTGAATTGTCGCAGCCGAGAAATCTGGTCGGCGGCCATGTCATTTCCGCTCTGGTGGGCGTGATTGCCTACAATCTTTTCTCGTTCAATATACCTTTGGCGGCTGCCATGGCGGTCTCATGTGCCATTGTCGGCATGCTGGTGACGAATACGACGCATCCACCCGGAGGCGCGACAGCCCTGATTGCCGTCATCGGCGGCGATTCGGTTCACAAGCTTGGCTTGATGTATGCTTTTTCTCCTGTTCTGATCGGGGCGCTGATCATGCTGTTGATTGCGGTGATCGTGAACAATTTTTCGAGGAACAAGGACCGGCATTATCCGAAATACTGGATCTGAAGAATCGGGAAAAGAGGATGTCTTCGGGTTTATACGGGCATATTGTCGAATGACGATGTGCCCGTTGTCAGTTTTCCGGGCGTTTTTTCAGGCATCTGTCATTTTGCCGATAAGCATGATCCAGTTTTGATAAAAGAAAATGTCGTTTTCATTCAGATATGGCGAGAATCCGGTTTTTGCCTGGCCATTCATGTCGGATTTCATATCATTCATGATTTTCGTTCTGGTCACATCCGGTGTTTTGGTGAGTTCCAGCCAATTTTGAAGGGACACCGGTATTTTTGTCTTTTCGCATTTGATGATGGAAAGCGACTGGTCGGCAAACAGTTTCAGAAGCTCTGCCTGATTCAGGTTCTTTACATGGGACGGGTCGCGCATGGATTCGATTTTGTCTCTTGTGGCACGCAGAGGTTCTTCTGGTGCTTCCATGTCAATCAGAACCAGTTTTCCGCCTGTTTTCAGGACCCGGGTCATTTCCTGAAAGGGAAGTCGGGTATCGGGAAAATGGTGAAAGGCCAGTCTTGAAATGACGATATCGAAACTGCTGTCGGGAAATGGCAATTCTTCAGCCTGTCCTTTTATGAAAACCATATTGTTCAGCCGGTTTTTTTCCGCTTCTTTTTTCCCGACTTCCAGCATGGCAGGGGTCGTGTCCAGACAGGTAACGGTTTGTGCAAAGGGGGCAAGTGAGCGTCCGCAGGCGCATGTTCCCGCGGCGACTTCCAGTACCGAATCGGTGCTTGCAGGCTCGATAGTTCTCACGCAATAGTCGAGATAATCCCTGTTTGAGAAATTCATGCCCGGCTTTTCAAATTCCTCTGCCTGCATTCCGAAGGAGAGGTGAATCGCGCCGATGTTTGTGGGTTTCATTTTTAAATTGCCGTTCCTTTTTTGGGAATGAAGAGTGGGACCATGTCGACTTTTTCAAGGGAGAGAAGGGCTATCTTTTTATCGATTCCGCCGGCGTATCCAGTCAGGCTTCCCGACGTGCCGACGACTCTGTGGCAGGGGACGATGATGGAAACGGGATTGTGGCCGACGGCACCACCAACGGCTTGTGCAGACATGGTTTTTTTAGCCCTGTTTTCGAAGCGATCATCCGGGCAATGTCACCGTAAGTGACGACTTTGCCGTGTGGAATCTGTAGCAGGATTTCCCATACCATCTGACGGAACGGGGAACCGTCCATATGCAAGGCAGGCGTGAAATCAGGTATGTCGCCACGAAAATAGGCATCGAGCCAGCTTGCCGTCTGTTCGAATATGGGCAGTTCTTTTTCACGGTTTTCTGCCGGGAGCGTATCGGCAAAGTATTTTTGTCCGTTAAACCATAAACCGGTCAGGCTTTCGCCATTGCTGGCCATCGTGATGTTGCCTAAGGGGGAGGCGTATTGATGGATATAGTGCATTTTTTATGCCTCAAATTAGTCTGATCAGTCGGAACCCCTTGTATAGGGAATTTTTGTGCATGTCACTTTCCTGATAGTGGTGTTACTTTTGAAATACGATTTTATCGTAGCAATTAATGAAATAATATCAATATAATAGTAAATTCTATTAACATATCGTCAAATTGCAAAGAGTAATCGAGTGGTTCCAGACAGGAAAAAGGCGTTTATCAATTCGGTCAATTTGAATGCGGATACCGGTTTTCCGTATCTGGTGCTGGATGTCGTCAATGACCGCAGTTATCCGAAAAATCCGGGTTTTCTGGTCATGCACTGGCACGAGGATTTGCAGTTCATTTATGTGCTGGAGGGGGAGATTGAAGTCCGGACGCTGGATGAAGAGCTGAAACTGGCAGCGGGTCACGGGGTATTCATCAATAAAAATGTCGTGCATTCCGTGAACCAGTCGGGTGACTGTCACTACAAGAGTTTTATCTTTCCTGACTATTTTCTGCGATTTTATTTCGGAAGCCCTGCGGAACATCTGGTGGATAGTCTCGTGGAAAATATGGACGTGCCTCTCTGTCGTTTTATACCCGGTATCGGATGGTGTGACACGGTTTTGTCGATTCTGCGCAAGTTGTCTTTTCTTGAGAAAAACGGGAATGAATTCTATGTGTACGAAGTGCTTGTCTTTCTGACTTCCCTTTGGCTTGAGATCCGGAAAAACGTCAGTTTGCCTTCGGGGAAAAAAGAAAAACCAGTCAGCAGGCGGATGCAGCGTTTCCTTGCCTATATTGAAAAGCACTATGCCGAAGCAATATCACTGGATGATCTGGCCGGAAGTGGCAACGTCAGCAAGTCGGAATGCCTGAGATGTTTCAGGGTCTCCATGCAAACGACGCCTTACAAATATCTGGTGGAGTATCGTCTTTCAAAGGCGGCAATCCTGTTACAGGAAACGGATAAGCCTGTCGGTGAGATTGCTTCCTGTACCGGCTTTCATCAGGCAAGTTATTTCGGGAAGTGTTTCAGGGAAAAAACGGGGTTTTCACCTCGGGATTATCGGGGTAAAAACCAGTAAAGTGAAACTGGATAAAAAAACGGGTGCATTGTTTGAAGGTGCGCCCGTTTTTTTATGAATGGGATATGAAACTATACGATCCGTTCGGCATTTGCGCTTAAAAAGGCTCTACCGAGTAGGCATGAAATTCATCGTAAGGGGTGGTAAAACAGTCTCCCCATCCGGAAGCGTATTGTCTTCTTTTGCGAACGATTTTGCCGTACTGTTCGTGATAGACGAGCCAGTTTTTGGTTCTTTTCAGCATGGTGACTTTGTTGCGTTCAAGTCCACCACAACCGCCGAAGATGAGTTCGCCGCTATATACCGTGTCTTTCTTGAATCTCTTGATCATTTTTTATCACTCCATGAATTCGATACGCGAATTTTATTAGTATAACGTGATTTTTTAATGAAAAAACAGGCTTTTTAACGATAAAAACGATTTGTCTTAATCTGATGAAAATCCGCGAGCTACAGCAGGTTTTGTGCGAAAACCGGATCTGGCGTTTTATAATCGTTCCCATTGCCGGGTTTGATGACAGGAGAGAATGATGGGCGTTGCTGAAATTCGCAAGGACGTACTGGGAAAGGCGGTCGATGCCGCTATCGACAAGAATATTGCCAGGGGGTTTACGACAGGCGTACTGGTTTGTATTTGTTTCGACGGTGAAATGGTCTACCGTCGTGCTGCCGGTCTGGCTGATCGGGAAGCGAATTGCCTTATGCAGGAAAATACGCTTTTCCGTCTGGCATCGATTTCCAAGGCATTTACCAGTCTGGCGGTGGCCGCGCTTGTGGAACAGCGAAAACTGTCCCTGGATGATTCCGTTTCGAAATGGCTTCCATATTTCACACCAAAGCTCTCCAACGGGTTTGTACCGGTTATCACAATCAGGGACTTGTTGTGTCATATGTCGGGACTCGATTATCGCTGGGCGCAAAAGGAAGATGGCCCTTATGCAAAGGCCGGTGTTTCCGACGGGCTGGATATAACGGGTTTGACGCTTGAAGAGAATCTGAAGCGTCTGGCTTCTGCTCCGCTTTGTTTCGCTCCCGGTTCTTCATGGCTGTATTCGCTGGGGCCGGATGTATTGGGCGCTGTCGTGGCGAAAGTGCAGGGGACGGATTTCCGGACGGCTCTCGCCGAATTGGTGACGAAACCGCTGGGGATGACGGACACGGCTTTTTATGCCAGTGAAAGCGATCGGAAAAGAGTGGCAGCGCCTTATTATCTGGACAATGGCAAGCTTGCCCGAATGAATGACGACCAGTTCCTGACTTCCGTCGATGACCGTTATTTCCATTTTTCACCTGAACGGGTTTTTCATGCGGAAGAATATCCCTCCGGTGGTGTCGGACTGGTCGGGACGGCATCTGATTTAATGCGTCTGGTGGAAACGATCAGGACAGGTGAATCTCCGATTGCCGACAAGGGATTGATGTCGCAGATGTCGGCCAATCAGCTCGGGGATATGATGGCGCGCCCCGGTTTCGGATTTTCGCTGGGATGGGGTGTTCTGGTCGATCCGGTCGAGGCGGTGACGCCGCAAACGGCCGGGACGCTGGCATGGGGTGGTGTTTACGGCAGCAAGTGGTTTGCCGACCCGGCCAGAAAACTGTCGGTTGTGACGATGACGACGACGGCGCTGGATGAAGTGGTTTCGGTAGACGTACGTAATGCGATTTACGGGAGTTTCTGAAAATCAGATGATTTGTATTTCATTTATCGATGGATAAATGCAAATAAAAGGATCAGATGGTTTTCCCGACAGTTAATGAATGAGGTGTCCGGTCGAGAAAAGACCGGATATCCTCTCCGTTGATCCAGGTTTCAATTTCTTCTTTTTCCAGAAGGACCGGCATACGGTGATGGTAGGGAGCCATGCTGTCGTTGGCCGATGTCGTCAGGATGGTGAAACGGTTTTCATTGCCGAAACGGGAGTAAATACCAGCGAGCCAGAGGATGTTTTCTGATGGGTGGGTGAAAAAAAATTTCGTTTTCGTGCGGCCCCCTTCGGCTTTCCATTCATAAAAGCCGGTGGTGGGAATCGCAATCCGCTGTCTCATCAATGCGTTTTTGAACATCGGTTTTTCATGTGCGGTTTCCGAACGGGCATTGAATATGACGCCTTTGCCATCCCACTTCGGAAATCCCCAGATCATGGAAGCGGGAATGATGTCATTCCCATTACTCGTGAGCACAAGTGCGGTGTCTGCCGGAAATATTTCGCCCGTTTTATATTGCAGGGACAGGCCGCTGCCGCTGACGAGTGTTTTCAGCTCAGGGATGTCGGGATCGATTTCAAAGCGGCCGCACATAAGTTCATTCGGTAAAAGTTCACGGCCTTATTTTAGCAAGGCTTTCGCAAAGAGTATTCGCAGTATCCGGATTTGTTTTTTTACCTGATCAAAGACGAGAACGATATTGTCTGATATCGCGATTTCTCTTGTTCCATCTATCCGGCCGGGCTGGCCGATTGTTTCCTCCAGGGCAAGGCATTCGCTGATTTCATCGATGGTTTCATCGGTGAAAATGGCTTCGTCTTTATGGCTGAAACTGTAAAAAAGTTCGGTTCTGTCGGCAAGTGCCAGACAAGTCCAGATCAACGTTTCTTTCTTTGGCACTCCATTAACCTCAATGTCTGGATTTTAAGTATTTTGTATAACGTTATCACTTGAGCATGATTGACGGTTTTTCCCTGATTGGCGCAAGTGATTCCTTCCAGTACGGCACGGCAGAAAGCGTCAGACAGGTGTGGATCGGAAGAAGTGGGCAATTCTTTTTTCAATTTGGAAACCTGTTTTTGAAAACAGGAAAATTACCGTTCTTTTCAATGGCTTGCAAGCTCGTCGGTATGGAAAATCCGGGCAAAGGTCTGGATATTCCAGACCACTATCATTTTTTGTGGCTTGCGCAACCGGCGGCAGATACTTGAATGTCCTGATTTCAGGTAAACGCAAGGGATGGAAAAAGATCGTTGCGGATTCCGACCAGTGTTGAAATGGCCTGATTTCTCGGTATGGAGTTTTCCATTTCGGCAAGTTTGTGAAGACAGCTATCCAGAGGTGCCAGTATCTCTTCGGGAGAACGGGACGGATTGTCCAGTTTTTGCCTGAAATGATCGCCTAGCGTAGCCAGCAGGGGTTCTACGGGTATTTTGTTTTCGTCAAGAAAGGTTTCGAGCCTTTTGAGTTCGGCCATGTCCATGCTGGTCAATATGTCCCGGATAAGGTGGAGTGAGCTTATCCGTTGCCTGTCTTTTACTGAAGAGAGGTGGGACACAATAAGGGAAATGCGGTCTGTCATCCGGACGGCAAGGGTGTGGATCGACGGCGGTTTTGCTGCCTGCCCGATTGAGGCATTTTCTACCCAGCAGGCTTCTGCCAGATAATAGGCCATTTTTTCGAGATCGATCCGGCGGAGAACGGTTATCAGTACGATGCCGAGTCCCATCCCGATCAGCTGTGCCAGTTGGCTGTTGAAAAAGGCGTCGGCGTCAGGAATGCCGTGATCGTATGCCATCAGCATTCCCGATAGGGCAGCGACCATGAGAGAGGGACGTAATCCATGGGCGGGTTTGATGGTTAGATAACCCATTGCCAGCAGGAAAGGGGCCAGTGCAAGGCAAAGCATTTCGAAAGAATTGGTGTAAGGAAGTGCCAGCCATAAATAGAGGATACATATGGGGGCCATGACAAGGATTGATTTGAATGCTCCTTTTGCGTTGGAAGCCGGATCGTCGATCATGGCGAAAATACAGCAGATAATGCAAGCGTATGTCGGAATGTAATACCCTTCGGGCCAGCCACTGATGATCCAGACGGCTGATCCGATAACGGTACCGAGTGCAGCGGCCAGAGCTGTTCTGAAAGCCAGTTTTTTTTCTGTTTGCAAAAAAGTGTTGGAAACGGATGTGGCGGAGGGTTTCCGGGCGGGTTTTTCGTTTTTTCTTTCCGTTTCGATTCTTTCTCGCCAGTGATGGCAGGATTCAACGATATTGACGGTTTTGTGAAGCAGAACGGCATAGTGCAGCAAGAGGTAATGGTTCCAGGGGGAGCCGGCGTGGACACGCGGGGTGATGGCTCTGATTTTTTCGCGAAGGGATTCGCTTCTCTCATGAGTGAATGGCCCGTCTTTGCTCCATTCGGCAATTTCGTCGTTCATTTTTTGCCAGTCATAGGTGATGAGTTCGGGGTAAAAATCTTCCAGATTTTTTTTATATTCCTCCAGTTCGGCGCCTGTCATGATGAGCAGCGCCAGCCGGTCATGAAAGATATTGATGATCCGCGAATACCATCGCAGACTGGATGGATCATATGGTACGTGTGTTGCCAGCAGGCGGGATGCTGTGACGTCCTGCGACAGCTTGAGACGTTGCCGCCCCTTTTCAAGATACTGGTTTATCAAAATCCCCCGAAGCCATTGAAGGGCATATGAGAAAGAATTATCCAGTCCGGAAAGCAATATCTTGTCGATGCTGCGAGGGAAGACGACAGTATGGATGACGGCAGCACACACGATGCCCAATATGATTTCTTCCACCCGCGAGAGAGCCTGATCGAAGGGAGCGGACGCTGACATGATGTCGGGGCTCTGGAGTAATGGAAAGGCAATGATCCCGGCGGTGTAGGCGGCCAGCCTGAAGATATAGGAGCGCGGAGTCCTGTCCATCAGTGACAGATAGATGCAACCACCCACCCAAAAGGCGATGACGATGAGAAAGAGGAGCCGGTAATTGAAGAAGAGCGGTACACCAATGACGATCGCAATGGCAGCGATAATAGTGCCGATCATACGGTAGAGGCTTCTTGAACGGATGATTCCTGAAAATGGCTGCGCCGAGACGACATAGACGGTTGTGAGTGCCCAGAAAGGCTTGGGCAAGCCCATTTTCAATGCCAGATAAATGGCAAGCATCGCCGCCGCAAAACACTTGGCGGAATAGAGAAGGTTTTCGAACAGTACGGGACCAAGTTCCAACATGCGTTTCCTCCAGTATTACGTACTGGTTCATGGACAGTTTCAGTGGTGATTTTTCCGGTTTTTTTCCTGTGTCCGCTTTGAATGATAAAGCGTTTATTTTTCGACGCTTTGCGTTTTTCTGCCTTCCCGTGGCGCCAGCCAGATGGAAAAGGCAGACAGTATGAGACAGACGCTGACGATCATCATGACCTGATTGGTCGCGAGCATGGCGCTCTGGTTGGTAACGACGTTATTGATCATTCCCCGGGCCGTTTCAGTGGAGAGACCGCTATCGGTCAGTTGCCTCAAATATTCGCCACCCCGATCGACGAGCCCTGCCAGTTCAGCATGATTATAGTTAATCTTGTCTTCCCAGGAAGTATTGACCAGTGAGGTGGCGAATGCGCCGGACAGGGTTCGCAGGAAAGTCATCAGTCCCGCAGCAGAGGCGGTTTCATCTTCATTGACGTTCAACAGGGCCAGCCCGATCAGCGGCACGAAGAAGAAGGGACTGCCGAAACCCATCAGCAGAATCGGAAGCGCAACCCACCAGTAGGATGCATCGGTATTTAAAAAACATCGTGCGAACGTCACCAGCCCGAGCCATAGAAGGCCGCAAAAGATGAGCCGTCTGGGATCGGTTTTTCTGGCCCAGTAAGCGGCAAGAGGAGCGACAAGGAAAGCGGAAACGCCGCTCCATGCTGTCGTTTCTCCCGACCATGTCGGGGTATAGTTCATGAAATTCTGTAACCAGAGCGGGGTGATGACGTTGGCGGCGAAATAGCCGCCGAATGCAAGGCTGATGGTAAACACGCAGACGGAATAACCCCTGTGCCGGAATACGGAGAGGTTGACGACAGGGTGTTTCTCACCCAGTTCCCAGATCATGAAGGCAACGAAGCCGACTGCGGCGATGATGGCCAGTGCGACGATATAGTTCGATGAGAACCAGTCGAGATCCTTGCCTTCATCAAGCATGATCTGGAAGGCGCCGATCCAGACGATCATCAGGACAAGGCCGATGACGTCGATTGGCGAACGGACGAGTCCCCGTTCGAAACGTTTCAGCAGTTTCCATGCCAGCCAGCTGCAGACAAGGGCGATCGGGACGTTGATGAAGAAGATCCATGACCAGTGGAAATTGTCGCAGATGTACCCGCCGAGGATGGGGCCGATAACCGGGGCCGTCAGGGTCGTCATGGCCCAAAGCCCGTTGGCGGCCATTGCCTTTTCACGCGGGAAGATGCGCAAGAGCAGGGTTTGCGTCAATGGCATCATCGGGCCGCCGGAGAGTCCCTGGCAAACGCGGGCGACGACCAGAAAAGCCAGCGAGTTGGCAAAACCGCACATGGCGGAACAGATGCCGAAGCAGGCCATGGCGGTGCAAAATACACGCACAGCTCCGAAACGGGCGGCCAGCCAGCCGGTCAGGGGGACGGTGATGGCTTCGGCAACCGCGTAGGAAGTGATGACCCATGTACCCTGACTGGTCGTGACGCCAAGGTTGCCGGCGATGCTGGAAACGGAGACATTGGCGATCGTCATGTCCAGCACAGCGATGAAGTTGGCGCATGAAAGCAGGATGGCGACGAACCAAAGCATATTGCCTTGCAACGGTTTGTCGTTTCCCGTGTTCAAAGCCGACATCGACGGCATGGGGGTGCTGGTGGCCATGTTCATGATTCCGGGTTATTTGTCCGATGCCTTTTCTCTCGTGTCAATCGTGACGGTCATGGAAAGCCCGACCTGCAGCGGGTTGGCTTTCAGTTCTTCCGGATCGAGTTTGATTCGTGTCGGGAGACGCTGGACGACCTTGATCCAGTTGCCTGTTGCGTTCTGGGCCGGGATCAGCGCAAATGCGGAACCCGTTCCGCCGGAAAAACCTTCGACTGTGCCGTGATAGATGACCGATTTGCCATACAGGTCGGAATAGAGTTCCGCTTTCTGGCCGGTACGGACTTTTTCAAGTTGCCCTTCCTTGAAGTTGGCGTCCACATGCATGTCCTGCACGGGAACGACGACCAGCAGTTGTGCATCGGCAGGTATTTTTTGTCCGACCTGTACGGTCCGTTTGGCAACGGTACCGTCAACGGGAGCACGGATGACGGTGCGCGAAAGATCGACTTTGGCCTGATCGATGCGCGCTGTAGCCTGTGCGATGGCGGCTTTGGCTGACTCTATGGCGGCGACACTGGACGTATGGGCATTCTCGGTTTTGGTCAGTTCGTCACCGGAAACGGCACCGATTGCAATCAGGGCGTTACGCCGTTTGAGATCGACGGCTGCGCGTTTGTAATCGGATTGGGCCGAGGCCAGTTCCGCTCTTGCCTTCGCACAGTCGGCTTCCGCCTGATTTAAGGCGAGTTTTGCGTCTGTATCGTCGATGATGACGAGGATGTCGCCTTTTTTGACGGATTGCGTATCGACGACGTTGACTTCCCTGATGATGCCGGAAACGGCGGATGTGACCTGTGCGACTTCGGTTGCCGTATAGGCGTTGTCGGTCGAGACGAAGTTCGAGGCGTAAAAATACCAGTAGGCACCGTAAACGATGCCGCAAAGGACGACGATGCCCGCCAGAATCTTAAGGCGTCTGGCGCGAGGGGAATCCGGTTTTTTTGCGGGTTTGTCGATGATCTGCGATGGTTCCGAATCCATTTTTTTCCTTTACAAACATTTCCTGTATCCATGCGTAACCAATCATTTTATGCAGAAACCGGTCTGGAAATGAAATTTATTTCCGGCATGAATTTTTGTAAACTGTACTACGCAGTCCATTTTATGTAAACTGTACCGGTCGGTATGGTTTGTAACAGATGTTGTTTTCGGGATGCGGGATGAAAAAGAGGACGGAAGAGAAGAGGGAAGCCATTCTGGATGCGGCGACGGCCGTTTTTCGGGATATGGGTTTTCACAATGCCTCCATGAATGCGATCGCAGCCCGGCTGGGTGGCTCGAAAATGACCCTGTACAGTTATTTCCCTTCCAAGGAAGCGATTTTTCTGGAAGTCGTCCGTCGTGTTTCACTGGATAAGAACGAAACGATTTCGTCTTTTCTGGAAGAACCTGCCATTATGGATGACTCGAGACAGAAGGCTTCAGAAGCTTTTCTGGAACTGGAACGCCCTGACGACGATATTGGGAGTATTTTGAAACGTTTTGGCGAGAAATTCATTGCCTTTATTTATTCCCCGAAGGTTCTTGCGGTCAGGCGAGCATTGCTGGCCGAGTCGTACCGGCCGGAGATCGGACACTATTTCTATGAGCATGGTCCCGGGAAAACAATCGAACTGATTACCGTTTTTCTGGAAAAGGCCATGAAAAAAGGCCAGCTCAGGCCTGACATGGATGCGTATGCGGCAGCTACGCATTTGCGCAGTCTGTTGAATGCACGCTGGTACGAACGCTGTCTTTTTGAACTGGTGAAAGCGCCTTCCGACGAAGAGATGCAAAAGAGCGTTGCCGATGCCGTCAGGGTGTTTCTGGCGGCATACGGTGTCAACACAGGCAAGAAAGACTGAACGGCTTGTCCCGGGACGTGATGGCCGCTTATTTATCGATAAACTGTGTGAATGACGATACGGGTTCGCGTTCCGTTTCCAGTTTATAAATCGTCGCTTCGGTATCGGCATAACCGAGTGCCATTCCATCAACAACAAGTTCTTCCGGTTTGATGGGCAAGACCTCGCGCAGAACTTCATGGTAGTCACTCCATCCTCCTTGCGGACAGGTATCGAGTCCATGGCTTTTTGCCGATAGCATGATATTGTCCATGAACATGCCGTATTCGATGAAACAGCCGAATGGCAAACCACGGTTCATGGTAAAGATGAGTCCGACAGGAGCGTCGAAGAACATGTAATTCCTTTTCTGCTGAAGACGCGCTTTCTCGTGTTCACCTTTTTCGATGCCAAGGATGCCGTACATGCTCCAGCCCATTTGACGGCGGCGGGACAGGTACGGCTCAAAAAATGTGTCAGGATAATATTTGTATTCGCCTTCATATTTTTTTCCGCTGTCGAAGGCTTTGCATGTCGCATCGACAACCCGTTTCAGGGCATTTCCGGTCAGGACATAAACGTTCCAGGGCTGCATGTTGGAACCGGACGGGGCGCGAGAGGCAACTTCCAGAATATGTTCGACCAGTTTGGGATCGACGGGGTCTTTTTTGAAGGCACGTATGGATTTGCGGCTTTTGATGACGGCATCGACGGCGGTCTGCATATCGTCGGACATATTTTTCTCCTCGCAGAATAGTGGGATTTAAATATTCATATTAAATTCATGTTTAATAGTATGACATACTTTACTGCACAGTTTATGTTTTTTTGGGAATTTGTCGAGCGTATCGCGTCAATGAGTTGAGCTTGTCGGCAGTTTTCTCAAATCGGCTGCGACGACAAGGATGATGATGGCAGGAACAAGAAGGGTAAATGGTGTCAGGCTGTTTGCGAGCGCGGCAATGGCGGCGGCGACGGAATAGGTCAGCCAGGATATTCCCGGTAATACGGCTTCGGGGAGGGTGGGGACTTTCTGTCCGGTCTTTTCGAGGAAACGGCGCGATATGAAGCGTCCGGTAAAGGCGTCTGAGAATTTGACGATGTTATTGGTCACGACGAGTGTTTGAAGGGAAACCCCGCCGAAACGGGCAATCGTTTCGCCCTGCATGGCAAGCGCCAATGACAATAGAGGCAATTCAAGAACCAGATTCAGGGAAGGGTCGAGCCTCACGAGGCAGGCAAGCGAGAGTACTCCTGACATGATGACCAGTTCCATGAGCGGATTGGCAAGGTGTCGCCGGATCAGGCTGGCAATACTGCACGCTACAAAAAACAGGGCGATGGCATAGCCGACCAGCCCGAATTTGACCCACTCGGCATGGGTGAAATTCATGCCGAGCTGAACGGTGTTGCCTGTCATGATGGAGGCGTAAAGGCCTTCACAGTCCATATAACCGGTGACTTCGACAAATCCGGCTACGATGGTCAGTGCGATGACATAAAAAATGTTGCGGCCAAGGGAATCCGTTTGCGGAATGCTTTGGTATCCGATCCGGTTTTCAGCTTTTTTCCCGGGTTCCATCAAGTCGTTTGCTAGTTGTGGAGATAGATGAACAGGTTCAGATAGGTGGCGAAGCCGAGCCAGGCGATGTAAGGCCAGAAAAGAATGGAAGACAATTTTCGGATGGGCCACGCCCTGAAGGCATACCAGATGACCAGCCAGTCAAGCAGGACGATACAGATCAGGCCACCCGTAATGTTCTGCCGGACGAAAAAAATCATGCTCCACAAAAAGTTCAGAAATAGCTGGAAAATGAACAGGTTGCGCAGTGCCGGTTTCTGGTCACTATCTGTCAGGTAGACCAGGCCGATGGACAGGCCCATGAATATGTAAAGAATGGTCCATGCAATCGGAAAAACGGCATTGGGAGGGGTCAGCAGCGGCTTGTTCAGGTGCGGGTACCAGTTCTGTATTGAACTTTGCTGAAGGTAGCCTGCCAGCGCACCCACCAGAAGACAGATAACAATCGGGATGATGATTTTGAAAATGCCTGAAAAGGAAAATGAATGTGTTCGGGCTGTTGTCATGTTGGCCTCAATACAGGTGACGTTGCTTTTCGGGTGATGGTTCAAGTATGAGTTCACTTGATTCACTCATTTCTGACAAATGTCGAAAACCTGTTTCGTAAAGAGCCGCTTTGTGCGCCTGTTCAATGAATTGCAGAGATAAATCACGCCTTCACGCCGGCAGTTTGAGAACGCGGCGTGAAGGGATTATGGATGCAGTTTTCATAAATACGTATGAAGAACTGCCTGTTTATTTTGGAAAGTTTTTTTCCAGATGGGCCTTGTATCGAATGACATCCCTGTCGATTTGAGGTTCTTTCATGACGTCGTTGCACATGAATGTCGACAAAGGACTCATGCCGAGGAACTGGTTGGCTTTATGGAACGGGAAAAGGTCGGCGTCTATGCCTTTGCCTTCGAAGAACTGTCCCGGTTCGGTGAAAGCTTCGGCCGGAGCGTTCCATGTCATTGAAAACATGTATTTTTTGCCCTGTATAAGGCCGCCCGAGCCGTATTTTTTGCTGGCGTCGCTTCGGGTGCGCCCATCGCTTTCATACAATTTGCCGTGTCCTGCCGTGAAGACTTCGTCGACGTACTTTTTCATGATCCAGGGGGCTTCCATCCACCATGCCGGAAATTGGTAGATGACGGAATCGGCCCAGAGGAATTTTTCGACTTCTTTTGTCGTGTCGTAGCCGTCGTCGATGCGGGTTGTCTTGACCTCATGACCCAGCGCGGTCAGGGTTTCTTTTGCCAGGTCAGTCAGGAAGTCGTTCAGTTTGCCTTGTGAATGGCCGAAGTTTTTCGATGCGTTGATAATCAGGATTTTGCTCATGTTTTTTTCTTTCTGGCAGTAAAGGTTCTGTCGTTATGGTCGGTTCAGGGTGAACATTGGGTTGAAATGCCGTTTTTCAATGTGGAATTATCACGAATATGAAATGGGCCGTTTTTTGTATTCCGGCATTTTTATCTTTAATATGACAGAAAACAGGCCACACCGTTTTATCTCATGACAGAAAAAAATGTTCCCGCCATCATTGCCGAAACCGGAAGACTGCTGCTTCGCGAGCTGGTCGATGACGATTTGCCCGGCTTATGCAGGGTATTGCAGGATAGCGATGTGACTTATGCCTATGAGCGCGTTTTTTCAGACAGGGAGATCGGGTCATGGCTGAAAAGGCAAATTCAGTGTTATGCGCAGGAGGGCTTCGGAATGTGGGCTGTCGTTTTGAAGGAAACAGGCAAGATGATCGGCCATGCCGGTATTTCGATGCAGGTGTATGGTGATGAGGAGCTTCCTGAAATCGGATACATGTTCGAAAAGGAATTCTGGCATCGGGGTTTCGCGACCGAAGCGGCGATCGCCTGCCGGGATTATGCTTTTGCCGTGCTTGGTATGGATACGGTTTATTCCGTTATCCGGGCGGACAATGTGCCATCGCGTGCGGTGGCAAGACGAAACGGCATGCGGATTACCGGAACGGCCTTTCGCAGTGTAATGGGCAGAATGGTCACGCATTACATGTATTCGATCAAAAAGCCCGGGACATGAACGATTTGATGAGCAAGTCGATAAAACCGTTTTGTAAAAACGATTTTTTATTGGATGGCACGGACCTGTTTCAGGATGATACTGGTTATTATCGCGAGCAAACCGCCGATCAGTGTTTCGTAAAGACGTTCGAACAAGGGCGAATAAACCGGATCGTTCCAGTAATGCGATATTTCTGTCATTGCCAGAACGAAAAATGTCACGCCAAATGATCTCAAAACAGGATTTTTATCCAGGAATGTCGGCAGGAAAAATGAAATCACGAAAAATGAGATGAGAATGACGACCGAGGCGTTATAACCGGTGGCAAGCATGATCATTAGCAGGATGACAGATAAAAAGCTGCCGGCAAAACGCGATATCGTATTTTTGAAAACGTGTTCCGCTTTCGGATTCAGTACCATGACGAAGGTTAATGGTGCCCAGTAAATCCTGCCCAGCTCGAGAAATTCCGGAATCAGCAGGGAGAGGAACATGCCGGTACTGTAGATGAACGCGCGGGGAACGGCATGTTTTTTCGATGTGTACAGTTCTTTTGAGAACAAGCCGTTTCTGAAGGCGGTAAAGTCATAGTTTTTCAGATGCAAAACGAAAAGGACGCCAAGAACGGTCAGTGTCCCGATCAGGTAACCGACAGGCAGTTCATATGACACACTGGTCAGTGTCGTGCCGATGGTCGAGAGCATGATGATGTAGCGGACAGCACGGTCGAGTACGGGATCTTTTCCATAGGTGATATCGAAGAAACAGGAGATTGCGAAAAGATAAACATAGAACAGCCAGGAAAGTTGCAACCAGTAACCGATATAGTTGTTGATCATGATAATCATCATCAAAAAGAAAACGTAAAGATGATTGCTGCGATCGGGCCGTGCATCGTAAAGCGAATAGGTGAACATGGACGAAAAGGAAGTCCACATCAATGAATTCACGCCGAACAGCCAGTATCCGGCGAGGGTGGTAAATGCCACACTGCCCATAAAGATAAGGCCGTCTTTTACGTCAAAATAGTTGAGCATGAATTTTTTTCACGATTGCCGATATTTTTCAACCAATAAAAATCAGGGGATTTTTCCTGTTTCCACTTCTGGTTTTTCTCATGATGACCGAAATCAGCATAGCAAGATGCCGGTATGGCCTTTTGATATGGCTGAAACAAAGCTTCCTTCGGCGGTTCAGTCTTTTCATCCAGTTTTTTGAAAAAAAGTGGTGTGACATAGCTGACCGATGTTGGAATGTCCTGTATGATTGTCTCTGTCGGGAAAGTTGCGTCCCGAGCAAACAGAAAAGGCCTCCTTTGGGAGGCCTTTTTTTATGCCTGATTGGCAGGCATTTTTTTTCTTCACCATCTTCTGTGCCGTAATCCGCACATTTCTTTTTCCAGACAATTTGAACAGCATCCGCTTCACTGCGGAGGACTGTTTTCGTCTTTGCAAAAGGAATGTGGGGCGGCAGAAAGACAATATGACGAACACATCCAAAACGAAGGGTTTTCTGACACCGGTCGGAGCAATGCCCGCTTACGACAACGATCTGGATACCGTTTTCAGGCAATTCATTGCAGGGGTAACGGGGCTGGATGGCTCGCTTGTCGGCTCATACTGGAATGAGAGTCTTCCGGCTCCGGCAACAGATGAAGCGTGCCGGTGCCAGGCAGCAGTCGTTTCCTATGGCGGCAATCCGGGGCCGTCCATTGTTCATAACGGAAAGGACCCTGTCGATCCCGACGACGGGACCGACGTTCTGAGCTGGCAGGAGGAACTGACGCTTTTGACACGGTTTTACGGCCCCAAAGCGGAATTTTATGCCGCTTTGCTGAAGTACGGCTGCATGGTCAAACAGAATGCCGACGAGCTTTTGGCGCATGGAATCGTATTCGCTTCAGCGGACAAAACAGTCAGTGAAATCGTGACAGTCAACAATCTTCCGGTGAAAGAAACGGCTTTTTCTCTTTACTTCCGGCGAAGCGTTTCGTTTACCTATCAGGTGCGAAACATCGCCAGAGGAATCATCCACTACTTTTAATAAAGGATAACAACATGGCAAACAAAGGATTACCTGTTTCTTCCGTCGTTTCCGTCGACGTCGTTATGGCGCCGAAGGCCGCAGCGGAAAGGGATTTCGGTATCGCCCTGATTCTCGGGGCAAGCAATACGATTGACGCTTATGAACGTCTTCGTCTCTATTACGATATCGATACGGTCGCATCGGACTTCGGTACGGAAGCGCCGGAATACAAGATGGCGGTGGCCTATTTTTCGGCAGAACCGTCGGCAGCACAATGCTATATCGGTCGCTGGGTGAAAACCGCCACCAGCGGTTTGTTGAAGGGCCGCATTCTGGGAACGGCTGAGCAGAATATCGCCGCGTTCAAGGCAATCAATGAAGGAAGCTTCAAGGTGACGGTCGATGGCGTCGAAAAATCGGTCATGGCGATCAATCTGTCGTCGGTCACCAATCTGAATGGCGTTGCAACGATTATCGATTCTGCACTGGATACCGCCGCAAGCTGTGTTTGGGATGGCACCCGTTTTGTGATCCGTTCCAAAACAACCGGTACCGAATCGACCGTGACCGGTGTGACCAAAACCGCTTTGTCTTCCCTGATGGGGCTGGATGCCGATACGGTTGCTGTGGGTGGCATGGTTGCGGAATCGCTGTTAAATGCCGTTAGCGAACTGGCTGACATGAGCAGCGACTGGTATGGCCTTCTGGTTGCTGAAGAAGCGGATGACGACGATATTCTTGAAATGGCCGACTTCATCAGTGCGACGTCGACTTCCCGGATTGCAGGCTTTACCGTCAAAAAAACGACCGTTCTGGATGCACAGGTAGAAAACGATCTGGCTTCCCGTCTGAAAGCCAAAGGCAATAACCGCGCTTTCGTCCAGTACAGTTCCGCCAGTACCGCTGCGGCCGCTGCCGCTTTCGGTCGCGCTTTTGCCGTCAATTTCGATGGACAGAATACGACTATTACCCTGAAGTTCAAACAGGAACCGGGTATCGAACCGGAAGTCCTGACGGCAACTCAGGCGAAAGTATTGAAAGACAAGAACTGCAACGTTTTCGCCCAGTATTCGAATGATACGGCGATTTTGCAGGAAGGCGTGATGTCTGGCGGCTGGTATTTCGATGAACGCCACGGTCTGGACTGGCTGCAAAACGACGTGCAGACCGCTGTCTGGAACCTGCTTTATACCTCGACTTCCAAGATTCCGCAGACCGATGCCGGTATCGCCCGTATCGTGACGACGATCGAAAGCCGTCTGGAACAGGCGGTCACCAACGGTCTGGTCGCCCCGGGTGTGTGGAATGGCGACAGTTTCGGCGCCCTGCAAAGCGGCGATACGCTGACCAAAGGCTATTACGTGTATGCCCCACCTGTGGCTACCCAGTCACAGGCGGATCGTGAAGCGAGAAATTCCACCGTCATTCAGGTGGCGATCAAGCTGGCTGGCGCAGTCCACGCGACCGACATCATCATCAACGTTAACAGATAAGAGGATCAATTATGGGAATGAGTTACAGTTTTGCGGACGTTACCGGTACTTTGGTAGGCCCCGGCGGAGTCGTCGATCTGGGTCATGGCTCGGCTGTCGGTGAAGAAGGCATCAAGATTTCGATGGCGGCAGAAGGCGGCAGCATGACTATCGGTGTGGATGGCTGCGGTATGCATAATCTGAATGCGGACAAATCCGGTACCGTGACTATCGAGCTTTTGAAGACGTCACCGGTCAATGCGAAGCTTCAGGCCATGATGAATATGCAGAGCCAGAATGCTTCCCTGTGGGGGAAAAACATTATTTCCATTACCAATACGGTATCTGGAGACAAGACTATTTGTTCATCCTGCGCTTTCGGCAAGAAACCGGATGTCGTCTATAAAAAAGACGGTGGTGTGGTTTCCTGGACGTTTAACGCATTGAGTATCGACACTATTTTGGGAACGTACTGATGAACGAGATCACCATTGCTGGCAATACTTACCGTTATGGCAAGCTGAATGCTATTGAACAGTTTCATCTTGAACGACGGATTCTGCCGCTTGTCTTTTCCGCTTTTCCTGCCTTTTCAAGTGTCATGGAGGAAAAGGGAGAAGACGCGGTGATCTCATGGGAAGAGGTCATCGAAAAGTCGAAACCGCTGGCTGATGCCCTCTCAGGCATGTCTGATGAGGACGCGGAATACGTTACCCGAACATGCCTGGGCGTGGTTCACAGAAAGCAGGGGATGGAATGGTCGCCGGTCATGTCCGATGGCAACCTGATGTTCGACGATCTGGATGCGTTTGAAATGGTTTTGCTCAGTTTTTTCGTTATCCGGAGAAACCTCGCAAATTTTATGCAAAAGCTCGTTACTTTCCTCGCCGATCCGGTGAAGTAACGGGCGATATCGAGTGGGTAACGCTTCCCGATGGCGAGGAATGGCTCTTGCGTCCTGTTCTGGAAGGACTTTGCCGTTATGAAAGTCTCAAGGATGGAACAATCGATCTGGCCGATCTGGCTTTGCTAAATGATGTTCTGAACGCAAGAGCCGACAATGAGGCGTTGGCTTATAAAATGAGGGTTGAACAATATGGCGAATAAGATAGTGACCGATTACATCGCTTTACTCAAATACCAGATTGATGAGGCGGGAAAAAAACGGTTCGATAATGCCGTGTCGGATTCAAAACGTCGGGTTGATGCCCTTGCTGTGAGCCTGAAAACGGTTGGCGAAGCCATGAAAAATATGGGCTCGCAAACGGCTTTCGGGATGAATGCACTGTCTGGGCACCGTCTTGTGTCGAAAACAGGTTCTTCAAATGGCGCGGCTGCGGCCCTCCTGTCCCCGGGATTGGGCATTCCGGATATCACGCCGGGACAGTCAGGACAGAAGATTCGTGAAGGCCAGGCTGAACTGAATAATCTGAAAGCAGTGGGAAATGATGTTTTGACCGAGCTGAAGGATACTTTGACAGGTGATCTTGCTCCTTTGTTAAAGATGGCAAATGATGGGGTTCTTGAACTGAAAGACGCTTTCACCAATTTGTCACCGGAAGCGCAGGAAGCAGCCAAACAGATAGGTGCCGTTGGCCTTGGGGTCATGCAGTTGATGAAAGTATTATCTTCCGCGAAAAAAGCGGCGGATGCGCTCAAGGGACTTTTCGGAGTCGGCAAGACTGCCGGTTCGGCATTGGCAACCGTGGCAAGTTCATCATGGGCACCTTTGGCCGGATTGGCGGCAGGGTCTTTCATGGCAGATGTTGCCATGACAAGGAAACGGGCAGATTCAGTCATGGAAGCCAATACGGGGGGCGATTATATCGGGCTGCTTTTCAATGGGGTGGATTCAAAAAGATCTTCCAGCGAGGCTTCCGGATCGTCAGAATCTGAACCAATCCGGCAGGTGACGAATGTTGGCGCTTCACGAGTGGCCGGTTCAGGAAATGCCCGTTCACGGGTTTCCGGTGCACAGGCTCGTTCACGAGGGTCGCGTTCGCGGGTGTCAGGAACGCGGGCTCCGTCATCGTCAGGTGTCGGCAAGAATGGGATGAGCAAGAATGATGTGATGCGTTTTTTCATGTCCCAAAACTGGACGAAGGAACAGGCGGCAGGCATTACGGCCAATTTGTGGCATGAAAGCAGGTTCGATCCGGCTTCAGTCGGCGACAGCGGAAAGGCATATGGCCTTGCACAGTGGCATCCGGACAGACAGAAGATTTTCAAAAAACTGTTTGGCAAGGATATCCGTCGGTCGTCTGTTAACGAACAGCTTGAATTTGTCCAGTATGAACTCACGCACAATGAGAAGAATGCCGGAAGACGCCTGAAAAATGCCAGAACGGCAAGAGATGCAGGCAGTATTGTGAGCCGTTTTTATGAAAGGCCGAAAGAAGTGATGAAGGAAGCCGGTTCCCGGGGAGACACGGCATCTGAATTCAATCAGACGATCAATATTACCGTCAATGGCGCCACATCGCCACAGGAGACTGCAGATGCCATCAACCAGAATCTGCAAGGTCTGGATTTCGGTACGAGGAATATGAAATCGCCTGTTGCGCCCTGAGGGTTTGCATAGCCTGAAAAAGCCTCCATCCGGAGGCTTTTTCTTTATGTAAACGTATTTTGATTACTGAATATAAAGGTGAATGTTATGTCTTTATTATCTTCTGTCGCCTACTTTCTGACCGGAGGGTCGAAAAGGCATATCGCCAGTATTGTACCGGATGTGGTTATCAAGGAAGTCCATACCGACAAGCTGACGATTACGGATCATCCTGTCCAGCGTGGAAGTGTTATTACCGACCATGCCTGCAAGGATCCGGAACAGCTGGAGATGGAATTTGGCTGGTCGAACAGTTCATTCAAATTGTCCAGTCTGCTTTCAGGCAAGTCCCTTCTGGAGACAACGGATTTACGCACTATTTACAATCAGCTGCTGGGCTGGCAGGAAAGCTGTATTCCGATTTCCATCGGGACGGGCAAGCGGGAATATACGGATATGCTGATCGAGTCGCTGAGAGTGCAAACGGAATCATCAACCGAGAACGTTTTGCAGGTGACGGCTTTTTTCAGAAAAATCCGGCTTGTCGATACGGAAGACAGGATGCTGGCAGCAGAAAATCAGGCCAATCCTGCCGAAACCGCGCAGGTTTCCGGCTCTGGCGAACGCCAGCCAAAAGCAATGAAAGGAGAATGATAATGTCAGAGGACGTTTTTGAAATTCCACTTTCTTCCGGTGCACAGAAATTCTCGATCAGGCTTGGCGAAAACACCTTGCAGATTCGTCTGGTATGGCGTGAGGCAGAGGGGGGAGGCTGGTTTATCGACCTGTTCGATAACGAAGGTCTGGATCTGATTACGGGAATTCCGCTGCGCTCGGGCAGAAATATACTGGAAGAGCACGCTCATCTCGGGTTGGGAGCTCTGACGGTTTCGCTCGATGGTGAGACCAGCCGTGATCCGGCTTATGACGAAATGGGATCGAAAGTTCAGTTGTACTGGATGGCATCATGAGCGTTCTGTACAAGCGATATTGCCGTCTGACGATTGCCGAGGGCAAGGAAAACACAAAGGCAATCGATTTTTCGGCGTTCAGGGTGTCTTTTACCATCAGCCAATCCCTGAAAGGAGAGCCGCGCTCTGCCAATATCCGGATTTACAACGTCAACAGTGAAACGGTGTCGAGAATCAGGCAGGAAGGGCAAAAAGTCATTCTTGAGGCGGGATATGAAAGTAATCACGCCATCATTTTTCAGGGTGATCTGATTCAGCGTTACCGGACAAAGGCGGAATCCGGTAACGATACCTGTCTCATTATTCTGGCATCGACAGCCGATCAGGCGCATTCCTATGCGGTGGTGAATGCCAGTTTGCCTGCCGGCGCGTCGCCTGTGGATGTGCATCAGGCGATTTTGTCGGAATATGCGCGTTATGGAGTGGAAAAGGGTTATGTACCGGAACTGGCACAGACAAAACTGGCCAGAGGAAAGGTCTTGTTTTGTCCGGCGAAGGATGCCATGACGACGTTTTGCAGGACACATCAACTGCAATACAGTTATCTCGATACCGGACTGGCATGTGTCCCGGTAAAAGAGACTTTTCCCGGCAAGCCATTTCTCCTGAACGAACGTACCGGGCTTGTCGGTACGCCGGAAATGAGTATCGATGGCCTGAAGGTGACTTCTCTTCTTCGTCCCGAGATCCGTCTGGATACGACTTTGGAGATAGAGAATGATTCCATTTTTTATGACGAGTCGTATGGTTCGCAGAAAAAAGAAGACAACAAAAAGAAAACCACACAAAAGCAGAACGACACATTCGATGTCGATGGTGTCTACAAGGTCATTTCCCTGACGCATAAAGGTGATACTTATGGCAAAGCCTGGTATTCGGAAATGAATTGTGTGGCGGCCAATCCCAGTAAAACGGGTTCATCGGCTACAGCCAAAAAGGAGAAATGATGGCATTCGAGGATTATGAAAGAAGTTCTTCGCTGGAATCGACGGTACGAACGGCGCTGACAGGAGCACAAGCCGGGATATGGACTGCCTTGCCGGGTATTGTGCAATCTTTTGACGCCAGTGCCGTGACGGCAGTTGTTCAACCCGCCATCAAGGCGATGGTGACCAGACCGGACGGAGAAAAGCAGGCCGCCAAATTGCCTCTGTTACTGGATTGTCCGGTCGTATTTCCACGCGGGGGCGGCTGTACGCTGACTTTTCCGGTCAAGGCGGGTGATGAATGTCTGGTCGTTTTTTCGGCACGTTGCATCGATGCATGGTGGCAATCTGGAGGTATCCAGCTGCCGATGGAGTCACGCATGCACGATTTATCCGACGGGTTTGTTATGGTCGGACCGATGTCGCAGGCAAAAAAGATCGGCAATATCAGCACAACAGCTGTCCAGTTGCGAAGCGATGACGGGGTCGCTTTTGTCGAAATCGATCCGGGCAGCAAAAATATCAGGGCAAAAACATCCAGTCTGGTTTCCATTGAAGCGCCGGATATCCATTTGACGGGAAACGTCACGATTACGGGAACAGTGACACAAAGCGGCGGCAATACAGCCATGACGGGCAATGTTTCTGTCAACGGGGATGTCAGCGCGAACGGGATCAGCCTGAGTCAACATAAACACGGTGGTGTCACCTCTGGTGGCGGCACCACTTCAACACCGGTATAAACACTATGAAAGTCAGAAAACTGAATGCTGATGGCGAGGTCGCTTTCGGCAGGGGACGGCTCGACTATCTGGCGGATTCGCCGGAAGCGGTCGGGCAAAATGTGATGACACGCCTGAAACTGAAAACCGGCGAATGGTTTACCGATGTGTCGGACGGTACACCTTACGCCGACAGTATTCTGGGCGAACACAAGCGGCTGCTTTATGACGTCGCTATCAAAAGCCGTATTCTCGGGACACCCGGGGTTACACAAATCGTGCAATACGAAAGTACGCTCGATCCGGATTCCAGAAAGCTGAAAGTCAGCGTGACTCTGGATACCGAATACGGCACAACTACAGTGAAAGGAGCGCTTGGATGACAGCACTCATTGCAACTATTACGGATAAGGGGGTGCTTGCGCCCACTTATTCAGAAGTCCTGGCTGAATTGCAGAAGAAATTCCGCGCAATTTACGGGCAGGACATCAATCTCGACAACGATACGGCAGACGGCCAGTGGCTCGGTATTGTCGCCTCGGCTATCAATGACGCCAATGCGGCGCTGACGGCGTCTTACACCGGGTACGCGCCTTCCACGGCCAGCGGGGCGGCATTGTCCAGTATCGTCAGGACAAACGGCATCAGCCGGAACAGGGCCAGCTTTTCCAGTGTCGATCTTAGGTGCATCGGGCAAGCGGGGTCGACCATTTCCGGAGGGATTGTCGAGGATGAAAACGGCAACCGCTGGAAGTTGCCGGATACCGTCGTGATTCCGCCGCAGGGGGAAATCACGGTCACCGCGATTTGTTCGAAAGAAGGCGCCATCGAAGCCTTGCCGGGAACCGTCACGAAAATCATGACGCCGACGCTGGGATGGCAAACGGTTTCCAATCCGGCGGCCGCTGCTCTCGGGCAGGCGGTCGAGACGGATGCCCAGTTGCGGGCACGCCAGAAACAGTCGGTCGCGTTACCGTCGAGAAGCGTTTTTGAGGGCATTCTCGCGTCGGTGGCGGCGATCGACGGAGTTTCTGCCATTTCCGGTATCGATAACGATACGTCCAGAACAGATTCGAACGGCATCCCACCGCATTCGATTGCGATTATTGCCGACGGAGGCGATACACAGGCAATTGCGGACGCCATTTTCCGGAAAAAAGGGCCGGGAACCGGGACGTATGGCAATACCAGCCAGCAGGTATTCGACCGCTACGATGTTGTCCACAACATCAGTTTTTCACGCTCGGTCAGAAAAGCGATCAGTGCAAAAGTCACGATTGTTCCCCTGACCGGGTATGAAACCGGTATTGGGGAACGTATCAGAAAAACGGTGGCTGATTTTATCGACGGTCTTGCGATTGGCGAGTCGCTGATGTTGACGCGTCTTTATCTGCCCGCCAGCCTGAACGGATCGGCCGATCTGGCCACTTACAAGCTGGTGTCGGTCGAAACCTCGGCGGATGGCGAAACCTTTGGCCAATCCGACATTGCGATCCGGTTCAACGAACGGGCAGCCTGCGATCCCGCTTCCGTTGAACTGGTCATCCAATCATGAGTGACGCGAACAAATATACGGGGCGCCTCGCTGGCCATTATGTCGATCTGGAACGCTTTGTGCAGGCAATTTATGAAAGCACCCAGCCATTTGCCGAACTCAGGTCAGCAGCGGAAACACTGCCACTTGAATTCGATATCGATACGGCTGTCGGTGTCCAGCTGGATGCCGTCGGGGAGCGGGTCGGCGTCAGCCGGAAACTGAAAACCCCTCTGGAAGGTGTTTATTTCGCCTTTGACGAGGATGAAGTCGGTTTCGATGAAGGCGTGTGGAAAGACGATTACGATCCATCGGAAGGCATGGTCTCGCTTGACGATGAATTTTACAGGCTCGTCATCAAGGCCAAGATTGCCGCCAACAGCTGGGACGGGACAAATGACACACTGGACGACGTTTTGTCCATCGTATTCAACGAGAAGATCGGGACGTATGCCAGCGCGAACGACAATCAGGACATGACGATGACCATCGGCCTGTCCGGCAAACGCCCGACGCCGATCCTGCTGGAACTCTTGACCAAGGGGTATCTGGACGTCAAACCGGGCGGCGTTCGTATCGATTATTACATTACGGCAACCGAAGACGGGCCGCTTTTCGCATTCGACGTGGAAAACGAATATTTCGCCGGTTTCGACGAAGGCGTCTGGGGTGAAATGCACAAGGTCGAGGAAGAATAAGGAAGTAAAGGAGCAGAAATAGATGGCAATTAATGAATTCAAACCGTTTGCAGCGACTGCCGACGCAAACGTTCAGGATCAGGCGGATTATGAACAGTCCGAAATCATTCGGGCCGGTTTCAGAACCGGTCTGGCACGATCGGCAGAAGTGAACAAGGCGATCCGGCAGGCAACGTCCATTACGGCTGCGGTAGCAGAGTTTACGGCAGAAAAAAGCGGGAAGGATATGCGGGATGACGGCAATATCCAGACCATGAAAGCCAATTTTGAAACGGCATTGAGTGCTGTTTCAAGCCTGTTGATCGCTGAAGCGGATGGAACAAGCGATGCCCTGACTGCCAGTTTTACACCGACAATCGGAGCGTTGAAAAACGGGATGCTGGTGCATGTCCGGGCGGCAGACAGTAACAAGACCAAAACGCCGACTTTCAAGGCAGATGAAATGGAAGCCAAACCGGTGGTCAAGGGTAATAACCTTAGTCTGACGGAGGGGGATATCGCAGGAGCCGGACATTGGCTGGAAATGCAATATGATACGGCGCTGGATAAATGGGTCTTGCAGAATCCGGCGAAAGGGATTGTTGCGCAGCAGAGTAGTGCAGTGCCGATTGGGACTGTCGCTTACTTTGCCATGACGACTCCTCCTGCAGGCTATCTGAAAGCGGATGGTGCGGAAGTCGGTCGCGAAACGTACCCGGAACTGTTTTCCGCTATCGGAACCACATTCGGTGAAGGAGATGGCTCGACGACTTTCAATTTGCCTGATCTGATCGACCGGTTTGCGCAGGGTGGCAATACTCCTGGACAGAAGTTTGAAGCGGGGTTGCCGAATATTGAAGGAGGATTTTATTCTCCACAAGTTGGCTCTCCATCAGGAGCATATTCGACATCTGGAACAGGGTTTCATTGGGCGGCGAGTAGTTATCTAAATTCTAATACATTAACATTTAATGCATCACGTTCCAACCCAATCTATGGCGCCTCAAACACTGTCCAGCCGCCTGCATTAATCTTACTTCCATGTATCAAAGCCTTCGATGTGGCCACCAATCCCGGCCTGATCGACATTACCGGACTGGCCAATGAGGTGGCCACTCATAAACATGTCACCAAAACCTATAACGATGGAACGAACTGGTATAGAAAATGGTCGGATGGCTGGGTGGAACAGGGAGGTGTGTTGCCTGTCATTCAAAATGCCGATTACACCTTAACTTTTCCAGTGCCGTTTGCTGATACTTCATATACCCTAATCAAGTGTAACGGCGCAAAATTGAATGAAGTTACATGGCTTAGCACCATGACTTTTTTTAATTATAGTGTTACGTCTGCTCAGACTTATAATGCCGGTTATACCAGTGATTGCCGATGGTATGGATGCGGTCAGAGTGCATAAACCGGAAAAATCGGTTTGTTCACGTTGAACATTCTGGTATTCAAATGAATCTGGCTACAGCGAAAACCGGGGAAGGAAGGCCGGTTTTCGCGGCAGAGCCAGTTCACTCAAAAAACACTCAATCAAGGGATATTTACAGGATATCCCGTCAATTTTTCGCCTGTGTGACAGGTGGAGTCTGTTCCCATCCCCCGCCTAAAGCCAGAAAGACGCCGATCTGGTCGTTAACGAGTTTGGCACTGGATGCGGCGTAGGCGCTTTCGTCGTTGGCAAGCGTCCGTTCGGCGTCCAGTGTCGCCAGAAAGTCGATACGGCCGTGTTTGTAGAGGCGATGAGCCTGATCGGCGGCCAGTGCACTCTGGTCGCGGGCGGCTTTCAGAAGGGCGTTCCGGTCGAGTTCACGGGCGTAGCTGGTCAGGGCGCTTTCGGTTTCTTTCAAGGCATTCAATACGGAGGCATCAAAACGTGCAAAGGCGGCCTGATGTTCGGCTTTGGCCTGTTTGATCCGGCTGCGGGCGGTTCCCGTGTCTGGGATGGTCCATGAAATGAGCGGGCCTATACTCCAGCGGTATCCGTTGTTCTGGTCGAAGCCGTTCATCCGTCCGGTAAAGCCTCCAGAGAGTCCAAGGTTGATTTTCGGGTACAGGTCCGCCGTCGCGACGCCGATTCGGGCACTGGTCGCGGCCAGTTTGCGTTCGGCCTGACGGATGTCGGGACGGCGTTTCAACAGGGCGGCTCCATCGCCGACTGGAATGGCTTGCGAGAGTTTTGGCGCTGTTTTGCATTGTCCGATAGTGGCGACCAGTGCGTTGGGGAGTTCTCCCGTCAAAACAGCCAGTTTGTATAGGGCGATTTTCTGTTGTGCCTGCAAGGGTGGTACGGCAGCCCGCAGGGATTCATATTGGGCACGGGCACGGGAAACGTCCATTGCCGTTCCCCGTCCACCACGCGTCAGCTGTTGGGTGGTGTCCAGAAACTGTCTTTGCAGTTCGGCCGAGTGCTCGGCAATACCGATGCGCTGGGCGGAGGAGCAGGCGTCGGCATAGGCCTTGGCGGTATCGGCAGCGACGGTGATGCGGGTGACGTCCAGGGCAGCCTGTGCAGCGTCGGTATCGGCTGACGCGGCTTCGATGCCACGCGCAATCTGGCCAAAGAGGTCGAGCTGGTAGGAGACGTTCAGGCCACCGTCGAATTTCCATGCGTCGGAAAAGCGATTGCCGAATCCGTGGGAAGCGGCCGAGGAGCGGCCGAAAGCCGGTTCGGCGGAAACGGAGACTTGCGGAATAGTTCCCATAGCGGCTTCTTCCAGAGCGGCGCGGGCACGCGCCAGATTGGCGGATGCGACGCGCAGGTCGGTGTTGTTCGATAGCGATTTTTCGATCAGTGAATTCAAAACGGGATCGTCGTACAGTTTCCACCAGTGATCCGGCAGGGCATCGGATTTGAACACTTTTTCCTGTGCAGCAGCGAAAGGTTCGGCTGCGCCCGGTTTGTTGATATCGGCGTTTTCCGGGATTTTATAGTCCGGACCGACTGTCGTACAGCCGACCATGCCGACACAAACGAACAGTGGAGCCAGTTTCGCAATAAATGGTTTGAAACGCATGGCTTATCCTTATTTCGCAGTCTTGTCGTTAGTGGCGACTTTCACGTTTTCGGAAGGGAATACCTCGATGGTGACCGTCTGTCCCGCGACAAGTTTTGTGTCTTTGGGCAGATTGTCGAATTCAACGCGAACCGGAATGCGCTGGACGAGGCGAACCCAGTTGAAGGCCGGATTGATGTTCTGGAGAAGATTGCTGCCTGTGGTGCGCTCGCGGTCAGCAATACCGCGAGAAACACTTTGGACATGGCCTTCCAGTACCGTGTCGCTGCTCATGAGCTTGATCGTGGCACGGTTGCCTTCTTCGATGTTCGGCAGCTTGGTTTCCTCGAAATAGCCTTCTGCATAGTAGGAGTGTCGGTCAACGAGCGCCATGACGGGCTTGCTGGCGGTGACGTAGGAGCCTGTACGCAGGTCGAGATTGGTGACGGTACCGTCGACGGCGGCAAGCACTTTTGTCCGGTCGAGGTCAAGCTGGGCCTTGTCGCGGTTGACAACGGCCTGCAAGAGGGCTGCGCGCGCTTCTTCCACGCGGGACTGGCCCTGTTCGGTCACTTCGGCAGCGACGAGGTCTTTCAGTTCCCGGTTGCGGTTGGATTCACGGATCGCCTGTGCCAGCGTGACCTTGGCGGCTTCTTCGGCGGCTTTGGCCTGTCTCAATGCAAGATCGAAACGCGCAGGGTCGATTTCGAAGAGCACGTCGCCGACATTGACCTGCTGGTTGTCTTTGACGTTAATTTTCACGACCTGACCGGTCACGTCCGGAGCGACCTGAACGACGTCGGCCTTGATACGCCCGTCGCGTGTCCAGGGATCGTTTTCATAATGAATCCAGAGCCGCCATCCAATGAAGAGAGCCACAAGGACAACCAGTATGGTGATCAGGTAACGTCTGAGAACGTTCAGGGATATTTTTGAGAACATAGTTAAAACCTGCCGAATTTGTATAAAGTCACTAAAAGACCGAGTACGACGAAAAAGAGGGCGACATCGAAAAGGGGCGGATGCCAGATGTGGCGGTAAAAACCCTTGCGGGCCAGAAAAAGGCTGATCAATCGTGTTGCGACAAGCGCAATCAGCGAGGTGAGCATCAGCACGGGAAAATACATGCCGAAGAAACTGAATTCTCCAGTCATACAGCCTCCTTGAAAACCAGAGTTTGGGGATAATAGGGTGAGGCATCGGGAAACAGGTCGCGCCGGATGCCGGTCAGGGCAGCGATGGCCGAATTTTGCCGGATGCGGGAAGGCATGTTGCAGACCGATTGCAGCATGTCGTCGATTTGTTCGAGCATGGCATCCTGTTCGGACGGTTCATGCGAACGCTTGCCGAACCAGTCGGAGATGACCTTTAAAAGCGGGGCGATATCGATGCCGTTTCGTTCCAGACGGGAGCGCATATGCATCAGGTAAACGATGTTGACACCGATGCGCATTTGCCCGAAAAGGCTGGCAATGGCGTTATCCTTTCCGGAGCCCAGTCCTGAAAGTCGGGGGGCGATAACGGAGAGGCGGTCGATCATGCGAACCGAGGTCTGGATGACCGGCGGTGGCGTTCTGGCGGATTTCGCCAACCGTGAAATTTCATCACTGACACTGGCAAGCAGTCGTTTCGTCGTCCATTCCGCATCGAACGAACGGAATACCATGGCGGATATGAGAGCCATCGTGATACCGATACATTGCGCGAAAACCTGACCGTTCATGAAAGAGGTGGCGTTCGCCATATCCAGATCGTACATGGTCGTTGTGGACCAGATGCCCATCATGAAGATGGTCGTGCCGAAAGCGGTTGCCGGACGGGCCATGAAAATGCCTCCGATGATGACAATGGGGGCGAAAAGCAGCATGAGCGATTCAAAGGAATGCGTGCTGTACATGACGACGAGCAGGTAAAAACCTGCGGGCAAAAGCGAATAAATCGTAAAGAGAAGCACTTTCTTCAGGGCGGCGACGGAATTATCGTTTCGGATGAAGGAAAGGTAAAAAATACTCGTCATCATCGGGGCACAAAAACCGGCGTTCCATCCGCTCGCCACCCAGAAGAGCGACGCCAGCATGATGGAAAAAATAGCCGAGGCAGAGACGAGCAGGGCCAGATGGCGGTCTTTGGTCAGCTGGTTGAGCGAGACAGGTATGGTTTTTGGCGCTGCCGGTGCCTTGCCTTTCAGGCAGTCATCGATGGTGCGACGCTGGTCGGCACAATTTTCACGGGAGGTGACCAGTTTTTCGAGATTGTTTGCCAGATGAACGATCAGGACTTCGTCCCATGAAGAGCTTTGGGTGATTTCAGGCAAGCCATGCCTAATCCGTTCACGTAACCACTGGGCGCTTTCCGGAGTGGGATTGTCCTCTTCTAACCAGCTGGCGATATTGTCGAGCAGGTATTCCCAGTACTCCGGGAGTTTCCCGGCTTTCTTCAGTTCCATGACGCTGTCCTCGATTGAGGTGATCAGAGGGATCACGACAGTCAGGCGATCCTGTAGCAGCCGGATATTCGCAACGGCCCATTTTTCGTTGGAAGTGTCATGGGGAAGGTTGGCGGACAGGACACGCAAATCGGTAAGGATGCGGGCAGCATTCAGTCTGGGAGCATTTCCCAGCGGTGTGTTGTCTTTCAGGATGGTGGTTATCCATTGACGGATGTCTTTCCTGACGGCATCCATCTGATTGATGACGGTAGAGCCGACATGACGTGGAAAAATGAGGCTATGAATCAGGATGGCCGAGACAAAACCGATGCCGGTTTCTTCAGCACGGGCGATTGCCATATCCGTGATGTACTGCACATTGATGAAATTGATGTCACCCAGTACACTGAAGATGATGACCGGTACGGTAAAACCGGCGACGGTGTAGACGTAGGCGTCCGTCGTCCGTTTCAGCATCGAAAAGTACATGCAGACGCCGACCCAGAGAGCGATCAGAAAGCACAGCAGTACAGTGTAGTTCACGAACGCGATTAGCAGAAAGATGGAGGCGACCGTCCCAAAGAGGGTTCCTACAAGGCGTGACATGCCGCGTACGTAAACACTGCCCGCCATGGACTGGGAAACGATACAGGTTGCCATGGGTGCCCAGAAGGGGCGGGGCAGACCCAGTCTTAATGCAATGTAGAGTGCCAGCATGGCCGCAAGGAAACATTTCACTCCAAAAAGGAGCTCTCCCCATGTCGGTTTTTGCAGGTAGTCTTTAAGCATTTTCCATCAGTACAGTTTGATCGACTGGCCCAGTTTTTCCAGCACTTTCAGGCAGGTTTCCAGTTCTTGCTGTTCAATATCCCTGAACAGTTCCCGACGGAAAGGCGTCATCGCCTCACCAATCTGGCGAACACGTTCACGGCCATTTTCGGTCAGGGTCAAAAGACGCGCGCGCCGGTCGTTGGCATCTTCCTCACGGCTCAAGAGTTTGGCTGAAATCAGCTGGTCAATGACCCGAACGACCGAAGAAGGGTCCAGCCCCATTGCTTCGGCCACTTCTCCGGGCCTGACACGATCTCCCATCCGGCTGATGACAACGGCTGGCCATGCGGTGGCCTGTGAAAGTCCGTATTGTGCGGCCACCTTGTCGGCGGCGGTCTTGTAGGCGCGTGCGACCCGGGAAAGGGTCCCGGTAAGTGTCATCAGTAACTGATCTTTTTCTTTCATGTCGTTAAATAGTTTGCATGTAAAATATTTGAAACCGTAAATATTAATCTTTCAACTATTCATGTCAATAGCATTTTTGGTTTTAGTGGGTACTTATGCATGTTTTTGTATCTTTCACGATATTTTTTTCTTTTCCAGGTCTGTTTATGCCGCTTTCCCGTAGCCATTTTCTTTTTGCGAGGCGGTCAATGGTGAATAAGGCAGTGCGTCCGGAAACAGGTCGCGACGGATGCCCGCCAGTGCAGCGATGGCGTCGTTTTGCTGGACATTGTGATGGCTGCGTGCCAGCTGATAGAGCGTTGTATCGATTTTGTCCAGCAGGACCGGAACGTCTTTTCCTGAATCGTCTTTCATGCGGTCTTCATAAAAGGCGGACAGATTTTCCAGAACCGGATGGACGGGGATACCCTGACGCTGCAGTTTCGGCATCAGACGCAACAGGCGCGTCATGTTCAGCCCGACCCGCAAGTCAGAAAGGATATTCATGGCGGAAAGATAACCGGGTTCGCTTGCGACACCATTTTTACGGGCGAGCGCCAGACGGGGAGCGAGCAGGCTGATACCGTCGACCATTCTGACGGACACTTCCATCACGGAGGGTGCCCTGATGGCTTTTCCCAGACGTGAAATGTCTGTCCACATGGTTTTGACCAGCCGCCGCGTGATCGCTTCGATGTTGGCGATGCGAAAAAGGGCGGTGAACAGAACGGCCATACCGGCACCGATAGCCTGACTGACTTGTGAATTGATGAAGGAAGTCATGTTGGCCGATCCCATGTCGAACATGGTCAGGGTCGCCAGCGTGGTGAACATGAACGGGATGACCTTGATCATGGTCGCCGGTTTTGAGAGATAAGTTCCAAACCACAGCAGGAAAGGTGCGAAGACCAGCATCATCATTTCGAAACTGTGCGCGGAAGGCAGGAACAACAGGAGATACAACCCGGCTACCGGAGTGGAGAGGAGGGTGTAAAAAAGCTGAACCTTGAGGATGGGAACCGGATTGTCCATCGTGGCGAAGAACATGCTGTACATGCCTGCCATCATCGGGGCACAAAAGCCCATCGGCCATCCGGAAATGACCCAGAACAGGCACGACAGGGAAGTCGCCATCATGGCGGCGAACGCTGACGAGAGCGCGAGGCGGCGATCCACGTGCAGGCTCGTTGTCGAAACCTTTGGCTTGCGGGGCTCGGCTGGCGGCATGGCACCGGACAGGCCGATATTGATTTGCCGGCGAAGGTCGAAGCAGTCTTCACAAATGTCCACGAGCCGGTAAAGTTCCGCCGCAAGATTGGCGAGCAGCATGTCTTCCCAATGGGAATCGGCACTGATGACCGGAGTGGCGTTATCGATACGTTTTCTCAGACGAATGGCGTTGCCAGGTTCGTTTTCGACTCCGATTGCCGCCCAGTCGGCAATGTCGTCCATCAGTTTTTGCCATTCACGCGAGAGCATCCCGGTATTGCTGTTTCGAAGGACGCCCAGCCGGTCTTCAATCGTCGAGAGGATGGGAACCAGTGCCGAGAGCCTGTCCTGCAGGGCACGGACTATGTTGGCCGTCCAGCGCAAATTCGAGGTATCGAACGGCAAATGGGTGGACATCATGCGCAGTTCCGTGATGATCTGCGCAAGCTTGTTCAGATCGACGGGATTGTCTGGATCGATTGTCGATTCGGTCAGGACACTGCGGACCCATTGCTGTGCGTCTTTTAAGGCCTGATCAAGCCGTGTGAGCACGATATTGCCGACCCCTTTCGGGAAGACAAGACTGTGCACGAGGGCGGAACAGGTAATCCCGAGCGTGATTTCCTCGACGCGGGCAAGTGCGACATCGTAAATGGACGATATGGACAGGTTGGAAACGTCAATAAGCGATGGAAGCGCGATCAGGGCGACGGAGTAACCCGACAGCATGAAGGCATAAGCCCGGGGAGTCCGGTCGAGCATCGACACGTAAAGACAGAAACCGATCCATACACCGAAAACCAGACACATCAATACGGAATAATTGATGAAAGTCGGGATGAAAATGACCGTTGCCAGCGCGCCGATAAACGTGCCGATGACCCGGTAAAGGGCTTTCGATCTGACCGCTCCGGCAATCGGCTGGGCGACGACATATGCGGTCAGCGGTGCCCAGAACGGACGCGGCAATCCAAGCCGAAAGGACAGATACAGTGCCAGCATGGCACCAATGAAGCTTTTAAGGGAAAAGATCCATGCTTCCCGGTCAGGCATTGCGATCATGCTGCTTTTACGGATTTTTTTTGTCGTTCGATGGATGTACCCAGTGTTTTGAACACGTGCATGCAGGTATCCAGTTCCTCTTCCGTCAGGCCTTGTAATAATTCGCGACGCAAGGGAATAAGAGCCGCCTCGATCTGTTTCACTTTTTTATGGCCTTCAGGAGTGAGAAAGATCAGTTTTGCGCGACGGTCGTTGGTGTCGCTCCTGCGCTCGATCAGGCCGGAATCGGCAAGCAGGTCGATGAGCCGGACAACGGAAGAGGGCTCGATACCGACGGCGTCGGCGATGACACCGGGACGGACGCCATCTCCCATCCGGCTGATGGCGACGATCGGCCATGCGACGGCCTGGGTCAATCCATATTGCGCGGCAACCTTGTCACAGGCAGCCTTGTAGGAACGCGATACCTGCGTCATCGTGATCATCAGTTCCATCAGGGAACGGTCGTTTGTAGACATGATTCTTTATTCGTGTAAAAAATGGTTCTGACGCATATTATTCGCATGCGAAGTATGTTGTCAATTAAAAATAAGCTGGCCACAATTTTCCGGATTTTCAATGCATTGATATATATGGATTATTTTTGAGTTTTTGAAAAACCGTGTTGCAAAAAAAAAGGATTGGCTGCATCCTTTTTATATGAGAGTTCTGGAGGATGTCATGACGGATGAGAAAAATAAAACTGGCCTGCAATTTGACGGGCTTCCCATGCAATCATTGATCGGAAGCCCTCTGAAAGCAGCGTCCGATGCGCAAGCGAAACTGGCTGAAACGACGGCGGAATTCATCCGGACAGTCGGGTTGGAGAGTTCTTGTTCAGGTAAAATCAAAACAGCTACTGTTACGTTTCGCAAAAAGGGAGCGGATGAATCAGATGACCCCGCTGAAAAGGAAGTGAGCCTGCAAGTGCCTTTGCTTGCCATTGTTCCCATACCGTCACCGGCTATCGAAGACATTGACGTCAACTTTGACATGGATGTGAAATCGTATTCGGAACACGCAGCAGTCAGGAAGCAGGATAGTGAAAGGAAATATTGACCGGTAAACAACGGGATGATGCTTTAGGCAAAAGTGGGCGGTGTTTCAGCTTCAGTCAGTGGCGCCACTTCCATTTGGACGGAAAGAATACCACCTTCACATCATCCGGAAGAATGTCATGTTTCTGTTCAGTACGGGCCTTTTTCCGATGGCATGCCGGAAGGATCGACGAAGGTAGCCGATATGTTGCAACAGCCGGTTCAGCCGACAAAAAACGATGCTGAACACAATGAAGAAAAACCGTTGAAAAAGTAATGGAAAAATGAAGGGCTGTAAAGATCAGGATGGCTGAAAATCTTTCCTTATTTGTAACTTTTTATCTTTTTCCAACAGGAAATTGCCGTTTCGATTATTCTTGACCTTATGTTGTTTTGCAGGGAGAAAAATCATGAACAGCCAGTCCGTTTTCACCAGATGCCTCAAGACAGGCCTGTTTTTTACTGTTGCCCTGTTTTTCGTTCATGGACAGGTTCAGGCTGCCGATGGGAAAACTCCCGGTAGCAATAGTGGCGAACCATGCCAGTTGACGCCGGTCGAAAAATATCTGGAACGTCATCCCGAATCGCAATGGCCGCCGTCACGCCGTGAAGAAATCAGGCGTTGCGACAATGCTTTAGACCAGCAAAAAGCGGTGAATCCTTCAGCGCAGGAAAAGAAGATTCAACAGAAATAAAAGAAGCAGGGCGAAAATTTGCCCCCATCACACCGATTCAGGAAAACCGGATTTTGCCAGTTATCGTGCAAATCCGGTTTTTAAATGGGTATGAGGTGAAGAGAAGCGATGCATTCGTTATAATGCCGTTTTGCCTTTGTGAATTCTGTCATGCCTTTTTCACCCGAACTTTTATTGCCAGCCGGTTCTGTCGAAAAGATGCGCGCTGCGTATGATTTCGGCGCGGATGCCGTTTATGCCGGTCAGCCCCGTTACAGCCTTCGGGCCAGAAACAACGAGTTTTCCACATACGAGGCGCTGAAAGAAGGGATCGACGAAGCGCATCGCCGCGGCAAGCAGTTCTACGTCGCCAGCAATATCTACGCCCATAATTCCAAGCTGAAAACCTATCTGGACGATATGGCTCCGGTTATCGACATGAAGCCGGATGCGCTGATCATGGCCGATCCGGGCCTGATCATGATGGTTCGGGACAAATGGCCGGAAGTGCCGGTGCATCTGTCGGTGCAGGCGAATGCGATCAACTGGGCGGACGTGAAATTCTGGGAACGCATGGGCCTGACCCGCGTGATTCTGTCGCGTGAGTTGTCGCTGGATGAGGTTAGCGAAATCCGGCAAAAATGCCCGGATATGGAACTGGAAGTGTTCGTCCATGGTGCCTTGTGCGTCGCTTATTCGGGACGCTGTCTGCTTTCCGGTTATTTCAATCATCGCGATTCCAATCAGGGGACGTGCACCAATTCGTGCCGGTGGAATTACAAGATCACGAATGCTGAAGAAAATGCTTGCGGCGACGTGTTGCCACTCGATATGGCACAGATTATGGAACAGGCCCAGACGTTGCCTTCGGCGATGGGAAACATGCCGCGCCATCCGGCGGCCGACCGGGTTTATATGATCGAGGAAGGCAAGCGTCCCGGTCAGCTCTTGCCGATCATGGAAGACGAACACGGCACGTATATCCTGAATTCAAAGGATTTGCGCGCGGTCGAGCATATCGAACGGCTTGTCAGAATCGGCGTGAATTCCCTGAAGATCGAAGGCCGGACAAAATCGATTTATTATGTGGCGCGTACCGCTCAGGTGTATCGCAAGGCGATTGACGACGCAGTGGCAGGCCGGCCATTCGACACGACATTGCTGGGCGCCTTGCAGAGCCTTGCCAACCGGGGTTATACGGATGGCTTCTACCAGCGTCACCATACGCAGGATTACCAGAATTACATGACAGGCGCTTCCGAGCTGAACAACAGCCATTATGTCGGCGACATTATCGAGGCGCAAAATGGCTGGGCTACCGTTCTCGTCAAGAACCGGTTTGCCGTTGGCGATACACTGGAGGTGTATCATCCGGATGGCAATGCCGTGCTGCCTTTGAAGAACATGCAGAACGAAGAGGGCACTGCGGTCGATGTCGCGCCCGGCAGCGGGCATCGCGTCAGGATTCCTCTGGAAGACCGATACAAGGGCGCGTTTATCGCAAGAAGACTGTAAAGAGAAAAGAGCAGAACGGATTTATGAGACAAATCGTACTCGATACCGAAACGACCGGCCTTTACGCCAATAATGGCGACCGGATCATTGAAATCGGTTGTGTGGAAGTGCTTTCCCGCCACGTCACCGAGAATCATTTTCACCAATACATCAATCCGGAACGTGATTCTCATCCGGATGCGCTGGCGGTTCATGGATTGACGACGGAGTTTCTCTCCGACAAGCCCAAATTTGCCGAAATTGCACAGGCGTTCTGCGACTATATCCGGGGGGCTGAACTCATTATCCACAATGCCCCGTTCGATATCGGTTTTCTGAATGCCGAACTGGCGCGGCTGGGTATGCCTAAGGTCGAGGAAATTGCCGAGTGCATAACGGACAGTCTGGTCAAGGCACGTGACATGTTTCCGGGGCGCAGAAATTCACTGGATGCCCTGTGCGAACGTTTCGAAATCTCCAACGCGCACCGAACCCTTCACGGTGCGCTGCTTGACTCGGAATTGCTGGCGGAAGTCTATCTGGCGATGACGCGTGGTCAGGAAACACTGGAAATCGGGGGGATGTCGATTGAAGAGGAAGAAGCGGCAGCCAAGGCGGCACCCCTGTCCAACATCCACATCGTGGTACTCGCCGCGACAGAAGAAGAACTCGCAAGGCACGAGGAAGTCCTGGACGATATCGAAAAATCCAACAAGGGCGCGCCATGCGTCTGGCGAACGGAACCGGTGACCGCTGACGGGGCGCTTGAGGCAGAACCGGCGAAATAAGGGGAAATCAGGCGGTTTCGACGGCCTTCCTCAAGAGAGTGCGGATGTTGACTTCCTTTTGCCAGCATGCGTGTTCTTCATTGCTGTTGGCAAGGCGTTTCATTTCGTCGATACCGATGTCTGTCTGGCTTTTCAGAAGGCGTTCAGCCAGACCGATGTCGGGGTGTACGCAGCCGAAGAAATTGACGATGTCGCCATACTGGATCAACAGGCTCGGGAAGTTTTCGATATCCAGATCGTCGAGCAGATCGGCATGATCCTCGATATCGATCCAGAGGAAAACGATGTCAGGGTATTTTTCCGCGAATGTTTTGAATAGCGGTTTGTAGGCGCGACAAGCCCCGCACCATTGCGCGCAAAAGCAGGCAACGATCCATGAATCTTCTGTCAGTGTCGTATTGAGAAGGGAATAATCCGCTTCTTTTAAAGGAATAAACGACGGCATGGCAACTCTTGAAACAAAGCGGTAAACTTGGGGATGCCATTTTAGCCAAGGTCGGATAAAAACGCCACTTTCCGGCGGTTTTATTTTTCCCTTTCCTTGTGTCTGCGCAAAAAACGACTTGAATACAAGGCTTTGGCGTAACAATAACCGATCTCTGAAGGAAACGGGTCTTGGAAAAACCAATCTATCGTGGACGTTTCGCCCCTTCACCGACGGGTGAATTGCATTTCGGTTCACTGGTTGCCGCGGTCGGCAGTTATCTCGATGCAAAAGCCAATTATGGCGAGTGGGTCGTCCGTATCGAAGACATCGATGAAACCCGCTGCCATCCGGAATATGAAACCTCGATCCTGAAAACCCTTGAAGCCTTCGGTTTTGAATGGGATGGCCCGGTTATCCGTCAGACAGACCGGATCGATGCCTATCGCGCCGCTTTTGATGAACTGAAAAGGAAAGGACTGGTCTACGGTTGTGCCTGTACCCGACGGGAAATTGCCGATTCCGCTGTCGGTATCGATGGGGCTCCCATCTATCCGGGAACGTGCCGCAACGGTTTGCATGAAGGGAAAACGGCAAGGGCATGGCGCTTGCGCGTACCGGACAAGACGATCGGTTTTGACGATTCTATACAGGGACGTCAAGAGCAGAATCTGGAAAAAGACGTTGGCGATTTCGTCCTCTTGCGAGCAGACGGCCTGTTTGCCTATCAGCTTGCCGTAGTGGTCGATGATGATGAGCAGGGCATCAATCATATCGTACGGGGTGCCGATTTGCTGGCTTCAACGCCGCGCCAGATCTGGCTTTATGAATGTATGGGGCGGCCTGTACCGGTTTATGCGCATTTGCCGCTGGTCGTGAATGAAAACGGGGAAAAGCTCTCCAAACAGACGCGTGCCGCGCCTGTCGATTTCGCCGATCCGGTCACGATGCTCGGGGCGGCAATGCGTTTTCTCAATCTTGCTCCAGAAAAAGATGACTTCGCCCTGCAGGATTTATGGAACTGGGCCATAATGAACTGGTCAATAAATATTGCACCCAAAACACAAACGATAAAAACCCCGATTTAATGAAAACCAGGAGAAAAAAATGATCGTTAAAGACGAAGCAGGCATCAAAGACATTCTTCAGAAAAACCACGTCGTTGCCATCGTCGGATTTTCGACTGATGAAAACAAGGGTGGACATTACGTTCCGAAGTTTTTGAAAGAACACGGCTATCAGATTGTTCCGGTCAATCCGACCATTTCCGAAGGGCTGGGTGAAAAAGCGTATGCCAGCCTGAAAGACATTCCGTTTCCGGTGGATATCGTCGATTGTTTCCGCCGTGCCGAAGCCATGCCGGAAATCGCACGGGACGCCGTTGCCATCGGCGCGAAAGTCCTGTGGATGCAAAAGGGCATCGAAAGTGAAGAAGCCGCCAAAATCGCTTCCGACGCAGGCCTGAAAGTCGTTTCCGACCGCTGCATGCTGGAACAATATACCGAATTGTTTCTGAAATAATGTCAGGTAAACGGGACAATGAAGCGGTTCCGTCGAGGGATCGCTTCGTTTGAATCCCTGCCGTTTTTCAGACAGGACCCTGCGAAATGGAAGGTGCGCCTGATACGGTTTCCAGATAAAAATCAATTATCGGCCTTTGGTAAACGGCGACAATAAAAGACCCGATTTTCCGGCTTTTTCAAAAAAGCTCATGTCGGACACATCAGGAGAAAAATCATGCTGGTAGAAGACCCGGAAGGCATCAAACAAATCATGAAAGACTGCAAGACCATCGCTATCGTCGGTTTTTCGGACGATCCGGGGAAAGCCGGTTATTTCGTCGCCGATTATCTGAAGAGCGTCGGTTACAAGATCATTCCCGTCAATCCCAATCTGAAATGGGGCCTGAAGGAAAAGTGTTATTCCTCATTGCTGGATATCCCGAAGGATGAAAAGGTCGATATGGTCGATTGTTTCCGCCGGTCGGAGTTCATCCCTGACATTGCAAGGGATGCCGTTGCCATCGGCGCAAAAGTGCTGTGGATGCAAAAGGGTATCAAAAATGAAGAAGCGGTCAAAATCGCTTCGGACGCAGGCATGAAAGTCGTGCAAAACCTGTGCACGATGCGTGAGCACAATCGTCTTCCATAATCAGTAATTCCCTGCAAACCGGCCTGGCATTTGCGGGGAATTATCATCATTGTTTTCCAGCGGTATTTCCCGATGCCATTGAAATGACAGGGTTGTTCTGGCGCCAATACTCCTTTCGTCTTTCAATATCTGTTCAGATCTCCATAAAAAAATCCCTGAAGCAAGGTTCTGTCGCTTGCCAACTAATCCGAAATCGGATAATCTCTTTTCGGATTTTAAAATGGAACTTTTTCCGGATGGCAAACCATGATCACTGATGAACTTTATTACCGGCACTTTTCGCTGGCACAAATTGAGAACCGGATTTATGCCGAATGGTGCAAGAAGCGTGGCATTTCCTATTCCTGGCTTCTCATTTTAGACATGATTTTGCGTGCGAAAGACGATATCGAACCGGCGATGATTTCCGATTCGCTGTTCATTCCAAGGCAGACGATGACAAGCCTTCTGGACCAGATGGAAAAGAATGGCCTGATTGTGCGCGTGCGCAGCCAGACCGATCGCCGCCGGGTGAACCTGTCACTGACTGAAAAGGGGCATGAAACGATTGTCGGCATATTGAAGGAGCTGGCTGTCCATGAAAATGTCATCGTCAGGGAAATTTCCCCTGAAAAGATGGCGGCTTTCAACGAGATTTATGCCGATATCGTCGGCCGACTGAAAAGCAGGTTGATGCATGGCGACTGAAGGAATGGATACGGACATGGCTATCAGTCCGGAAAAAGCGGCTGGCACGACAACGGGTCACGGCCATGCGACACGATTCATTTTTCTGGCGCTGGGGCTGGCGATTTCCGCCTGGGCAGTGCTCGTGCCGTTTGCCAAGGCGAGGCTTGGCGTCAATGAGGCAGAACTGGGTTTGCTGCTCCTGCTCGTCGGAACCGGGGCGATCATTTCGATGCCCTTTGCAGGCTGGCTGACCGGCAAGTACGGTTGCCGCAAAACGCTGGTTGTGTCTACGACAGTATTCATGCTGTCACTGATCGGACTGGCTTTTGTTTCCTCTCCCTGGGCATTCGGTCTTTCGCTTTTCATGTTCGGCGCATCGTCTGGAGTCGTCGATGTCGGAATGAACATTCAGGCCATTCTGGTCGAAAAGGAACGCAAGCGCAGCATGATGTCGGGTTTGCATGGCATGTATAGCGTAGGCGGTTTTTTCGGCGCGCTGATTATTTCCGCTCTGTTGAATCTGGGCTTGACTCCCTTGTCGGCGATTTTATGTCTGACCATCAGCCTGATTGCAGGCCTGCTGATAATGGCCCGTTACCTGTTTCCGTATGGTCACGAATCGAAAAACAGGAAATCCTTTTCACTCCCGAAGGGCAGCATTCTCATGCTGGGTGTCCTGTGTTTCATCATGTACATGGGGGACGGCGTCGTTCTCGACTGGGGGGCGCTTTTCATGACGACGACCAAATCCATATCGGCGGATACGGCAGGGTTGTCGTTCGCCATCTTTTCGGTGGCGATCTCGATCGGACGCCTTTTCGGCGACCGGCTCGTCGAATGGCTTGGTATTCGCAAGGTGATGACATCAAGTGGCATTATCGCAGCCATCGGCTTCGTTATTGTGATGGAAGCGCCGTCGGCGTGGATCGCTTTTGCCGGTTTTGTCGTCGTCGGGCTCGGCGCGGCAAACCTGATCCCGCTTTTATTCACGATTGCGTCCAGACAGAAAAAGATGCCGGTCCCGCAGGCCATTTCATCCGTGACGACACTGGGCTATCTGGGTCTGCTGGTCGGACCTGCCATGATGGGGTTCATCGCCCATGCGACAAGCCTGTATGTCGTTTTCGGCATTGTCGCGGCACTCATGATTTTCGTCAGTGTCACGTCGCGCTGGCTGCATGACTGATCAGGATTATCCGGTTGAGGCGATGCCGCCACAATGAAGGAAATTTTTACAGACAGCTGATGCCACACAAAGCCGAAATGTCTGAAAAATCAGGCGCACACGGTACAATAAGGAATCATGTTGACCATCATAGCTATAGATACCTCTTCCGACGTGGCTTCCGTCGCGCTTTTGCGTGGGGAAAAGCTTCGTTCACTTTCCAGTGAAGGTTTTTCCACGCATTCCTTGTCTTCACTGCCGATGTTGCAGCAGTTGCTGAAAGAGGAAGAAATTGAAATAAAAGACGTCGATGCCATCGCTTTCGGCTGCGGTCCGGGTTCGTTTACCGGTTTGCGTACGGCGTGCGGCATTGCACAGGGCCTGTCCTTCGGCGCATCGATTCCAGTCGTTGCTGTGGTGACTCTGGAAGCGATGGCCGAATCCTGCCGCCGGAAATACGGAACCGACACGGTTCTGTCTCTGCTGGACGCCCGAATGCATGAAGTGTATTGGGGAGAGTACCAGTATGAAAACGGATGCTGGAAAACGATTGTCGAACCATCCCTTTCTGCGGCAGCTGACGTTATGCCTGTCGGGCATCCTGCCTTTTGCGGCAATGGCCTGACCGCCTATGCCGATGATCTGAAGACAGTCGTCGGGGAAAACCCGCAGTATCCCGATATCATCCCGCATGCACAAGCGATTGCCATTCTCGGCAAGGAACGCTTTTTGCGTGGTGAAACGATCAGGGCGGCCGATATCGAACCGCTTTACCTCCGGAACAAGGTAGCCCTGAAAACGGCCGAACGGCTGGCGCTGAAGGAAAAAGGCGAATGAGCGAAGAAGGAAATAATACGCTTCCGGCAGAGGCTGACGGCGGTAAGACTGTCGAAATGCTGAAGTTCGAGCCGATGCTGATCAAGGATTTGCACGAAGTCTATTTTATCGAGCAAAGCGTCTTCTCCTATCACTGGAATTACCGCAATTTCATGAGTTCGGTCGCGCAGGAAGACGATGGCTGGGTCATGCGAAACGAGACGGGCAAACTGATCGGCTATTTCATTCTGCAGGAAATCGTCGATGAAATGCATTTGTTGAAAATTGCCGTCGATGAGAATTTTCATGGACAGGGTTACGGACGCCTCTTGATGGACAAGGCTGTCGAAGTCGCACGCGAAGCGGAGATGGAATCGGTATTGCTGGAAGTCAGGTCGACCAATGAACCGGCGGTCGGGCTGTACAGGAAAACGGGATTTGCAACCATTGGCGTAAGGAAGGGGTATTACGTCGATCCGAAAGAAGATGCCCTCGTCATGAGGCTGATGCTGTGAGGACTATGTGATGAGTGAACTGGACGAAACCACGCGCAAAAAATATCTGGAAGAGATGGGGATTACTGTCTGGTCGTCGCGCGCGCTGCAGGCTGGTGATGAATCTGGTGAGGAGCCTGCTGAAAAGCTTGTGTCTGTCAGGGTACAGGAAGAGGTGAAAGTGTCACCGGTCCCGACTGTTGCAGGCGACAGTTCTGATATTCCGTTTCCGGAAACGTTGCCGGTGGAAGCGTTTGCCGATGATTTTCCACCCATACCTTCTGAAATGGATGTCTCACCTGAAACCGGTGTGCCTGTATCTTCCCCGGCAACTATTCCGGCAGGAGGCGATACTTGGGACGGGTTACTGCATGAAATCAACCATTGCGAACGCTGCCATCTCTGCAAGTCACGAAACAAGGTCGTTCCCGGAGTCGGGGATCAACATGCAGGCTGGCTCTTCGTCGGTGAAGGCCCGGGTTTTCATGAAGACCAGCAGGGTGAGCCATTCGTCGGCCGTTCCGGACATTTGCTCGATGCCATGATGGCCGCCATGCACATGAAGCGGGGCGAGAATGTTTACATCGCCAACGTCGTCAAGTGCCGTGCCACAAATGAGTTCGCGAAAGACCGTCAGCCGACGGAAGAGGAAGCCGCTTTTTGTATGCCGTATCTGGAACGCCAAATCGATCTGATCAAGCCGAAAATCATGGTTGCGCTTGGCAAGACCGCAGCCTGTGCCTTGTTGAATACCGGCCGCGAAGTCACGCTTGGCTCTCTTCGCAACAAGACGCATGTATTCAGGGTTGCCGGTCGCCGGATTCCGCTCATCGTGACGTATCACCCCTCGTACTTGCTGCGTACTCCGGGCGGCAAGAAACAGGCATGGCAGGATCTGTGTACGGCAATGGACATTTATGATGAGGAAGTGAAAAAGGAAAGCTGAGACAAAAGCGGATTCCGTTTTCATCTGAAAAAGGCAGCCCGTACCCATTGGCTGCCTTTTTTATTCTTTAAACCGGAAACAGTCCCTTGTGTGGTCGTTGACCAGTCCGGTTGCCTGCATGTGGGCATAGATAATCGTGGAACCCACAAACGTCATTCCGCGTTTTTTCAAATCCTTCGATAATTGATCGCTTTCGGGAGACGTTGCAGGAATTTCCGAAATGGATTGTCGATGCTTGCAAATGGGGATTCCACCGACAAAACTCCAGATATACTTGTCAAAACTGCCGAATTCCTTTTGTATATCGATAAATACCCTGGCATTTTTCCTAACAGAGAATACTTTTAATCTGTTTCTGATGATTTCGGGGTTTTGAAGCTTTTCTTCCAGCTCTTCATCGCTCAGTCTGGCGCATTTTTCAACGTCAAAGTCATGAAAGGCTTTCCGGTAGCCTTCTCTTTTCTTCAAGACAGTTTCCCAGCTCAATCCGGCCTGCGCGCCTTCCAGTATCAAAAACTCGAAATGCGTCCTGTCGTCGTGCACAGGCACGCCCCATTCTTCATCGTGATATTTTTGATAGAGAGGGTTATTTTCCGGTACCCATGCGCAACGTTTGATTTTGTCCATATTCCCGTTTTTCATAAGACGACTTTTTTATCCCGGGTTCGAAAACCCATGCTGACGACGCCAGGGCGTCCCACACTCATACTCACACAAGACCAAAGCCTTGTCGTGTCTTCCTGTACCGATCTTCACATACAAGAATGAAAGGACAAGAACAGTATATTCTGTTTATCATGGCTGTGGCTGGGTCACGAACCCGAGTTTTTCGATTCCGGCCCGCTGGGCGGCCGCCATGATTTTGACGACTTCTTCATAAGCGACGCGCCTGTCGCCGTAAAGCCGGATTTCCGTTTGCTGTTCTTGCGCCGCCACTTCGGCAAGCATCGTTTCGAGCTGCGCATTATCGATGCGCTTGCTGTTCCAGTAAACTGAGCCGTCACTGGCGACCGAAATGGAAATGGATTTCGGATCGACTGCCGTATTGAGCTTTTGTGTCTGCGGCAAATCGACCTTGACGGAGTGGGTCAGCACCGGCACCGTCAAAATGAAAATCACCAGCAGCACGAGCATGACGTCCACCAGAGGGGTGACGTTGATTTCGCTCATGACGTCTTCCTGATCGTTCAGACCTCCGCCGAAAGCCATCTCATGCCTCCCTGTCTGAAGTATTGGACACGGCAGGCGTGCCTGTCAGGAAGTAAGCGTAAAGCTGGCGTGCAAAACGGTTCAGTTGACCGACAAGCCGGCGGTTGATCCGGATAAGGGCGTTGTATCCCAGAACGGCGGGAATGGCGACTGCCAGCCCGAGTGCGGTCATGATCAGCGACTCGCCGACAGGACCGGCGATCTTGTCGATGGATGCCTGTCCTGAAATGCCGATAGAGACCAATGCGTGATAAATTCCCCAGACCGTGCCGAACAGGCCGATAAACGGGGCTGTCGCACCGATGGAGGCCAGTATGGAAAGTCCGCTCTGCATTTTGGCGGTACTGTCGTCGATCGAGCCTCTCAGGCTTTCGGTGAGCCATTCGGGAAGGCCGATCTTCGACTGCAAATTCTGTTCGCCAGCCTGATGCAGACTGGCGGCCTGCAAGCCTTCAGCGGCAAGTGCATGAAAGGGATTGTCGTCGGGCACGGTTTTCAGGCTTTCCAGCCCTTTTGCAAATGTGGGCGCTTTCCAGAAGGCGGCAATCTCTTTTGATAGGCCGTACAGCTTCCAGGCACGCCATGCCCGTAATGCGATGATTGTCCAGGATGCCACCGACATGACGAGAAGGAGCAGGGCAACGAATTTGATGATCCAGCCGCCCTGATTCCAGAGTGCCATGATGCCGTAGGGATTGTTTTCCATTCTTGTGTATTCCGTTCCTGTTTTATTCAGTCGTCCAGCGAAAACCGGATTGGCTGGGCATACCAGTAAGGTATCGGTTTGCCGTTTCGTCTGGCTGGCACATAGCGCCAGTGGCGCACGGTTTTCATGGCCGAGTCGTCCAGTCTGAAAAATCCACTCGACCGTTTCAGTTTCACTTCATCGACCCGGCCATCTGCCAGAATGTGAACCGAGAGAAGGACGGTGCCTTCTTCAGCCATCCGGCGCGAAACGGCAGGATACGGCGGTTTGGGATTGCTGAAAAAACCGGCTTCCGAGTAAGGGCCCGAAAACCCGCTGCCACCTTTACCCGAACCACCGGCCATGTTTGTGCCGCTTGCGCTTCCTTGTCCTGATCTGTTGTCCGATCCATTGCCTGTACCGGCTGCCGTTCCCGGACTGCCTTGTGATGAGGCCGCCGAAGCCGGTTTGGCTGTGCCTGTGGCACTTCCTGCATTTTTTCCCTGAGTCGAAAGAGGAGCCGAAGAAGAATTCTTTATCAGTTTTGCATCGGAAACAGCTTCCGATGGTACGGTTTGCCTTTTTTCTTTGCGACGGCCGGGTTCATCCGTTTTCGTTTGTTTTTCCATGCCGGGTGACCCACCAGCGGCCTCCGGAGCGCCAGTTTCTGCGCCTTTTTCACCGTTTCCTGTTCCGGAACCTCCGGAAAGCAGTATCCCTGTCATTGGAGGCATGATCCCGGATTCCGGTTCATTTCCATTCAAACCGATCCAGCCGACCAGAAGAAGGTGACAGGCGAGCACCGCAGCCAGACTGATTTTCAATTCCCTTGAAAAGGAAAAGGTCTCTGTGCGTATGGGAAATGGCGGGTTCTGTCCTGAATTCATCGAAAAAAAGCCTGAAAAGGAATACTGTAAGAGTAGTAAACAGATATTAGGCAATAACAGCGGCTATTGTATCGTCGAAAGCCATCGAAGAATATATGATAGAACAAGCCACTTGCCAGAAAGCATCGCTGCAGAGTATAAAGACTGTTTTTTCCTGCTTCTTACAGATATGAGTGAGGTTTTGCAAACGGATAAACCGGTCAGGATGAATTCCCGGCTGTTTTTACTGATCGCGATGGGCATGATGTCCGCGTTCGGGCCGTTTGTCACCGATTTTTATCTGCCCGGTTTGCCTGCTTTGGCTGCCTGGTTTGGAACGACGACATCATGGGTACAGTTGAGCCTGACAACCAGCATGATGGGACTGGCTGGCGGTCAGCTGATCATCGGCCCTGCCAGCGACAAATATGGCAGAAGAGGGATGTTGCTCATCTCGATGGCACTATTCATTGTTTCGACGGTTGCCTGCCTTTTTTCATGGAATATTGAATCCTTCGTATTTTTCCGGGTTTTTCAGGGGATTGCCGGAGCGGGGGGCGTTGTCATTTCGAAGTCAGTCGCAGCCGATCTGTATCAGGGCAAGGAGCTGGCGGATTTCTTTTCGCTTTTGATGGTCATTAACGGACTGGCGCCGATCATCGCGCCGGTTGTCGGCGGTTTTGTCATGAAATACACCGACTGGCAGGGTATTTTCCTTATCCTTCTCGGAATCGGTGTGATCCTTTTTATCGTGTCTCTGGTTTTCAGGGAATCGCTTCCGAAAGAGCGACGCATTGCAGGAAGCATTTTCAATTCATTCGGCAATTTCATCCCGATCATGAAAAATGGCCGCTTCATGAATTACGTCTGGATACAGATGTTTGCGATGGGTGTTTTTTTCACCTATATCGCCTCGTCCCCCTTTCTGATTCAGGAATATTTTCATCTCGATGCATTCATGTACAGCCTGTGTTTTGCCATCAATGCATCGGGCATGATTGTCGGCAGCCGTCTGACGCCGCGTTTCGACCGGGTTTTCAATGCGCTTTCAACAGGAGTTTACTGGCTGGCCGGTTCCAGCCTGTGTTTCGTCATCGTTCTGGTTTTGGGCTGGTCGTTTTATCTGCTTGAAGCGCTGCTTTTCCTGATGATGGTGGCGCTGGGCATGATCTTGCCGACCTCCACATCGCTGGCGCTGACACTGGAAAGGGCCAAAGCCGGAAGCGCTTCAGCCATCATCGGCTTTTTCCTGTTCATTTTCGGAGCCGTCGTTTCGCCGCTGACCGGTTTTGCCGACATGATTTTGTCCATCAGTGTCATGACACTGGTCTGTTGCGGACTTTCCCTCATTTTTCTTGTTATTGCCAAAAAACGGCTCAATACGCCGGATTGATGCTTTTTCCTGACTGAACGACTCCCTTGGGGAAGGTGTTTTTACACTCGAAAAGCATTGTGTTTTCAATGCACAAGCGTTGTAAATGCAGCAGTTTTCAATGTCACGTTTTTAAGAAATCACAGATGGTCTGACCGAATTCCCCTTTAATCGGGAGTAATTGGATACATATCAAGTTTTCACGTTTTGTCCTGCGCTCTAGTAGTGAAGTCTTCGTTTACAACCAATACAGGACTTCAGCAATGATAAATAAACGCGTCATACCTTTTGCAGTCCCTTTATTGTTAAGCTTATTGATATCCAATCAGGTTTTTGCCGACGATATGTACGGCGAGATCGTGACGGACGATATTGTCTATGACAATAAAGTGATCCAGGTAGATAAACCGGCTGTGCCGGACGATGGCGGTTCCAGTACCGGGATTTTCATCAATTCTTCTACATACGATCCCGTAACGGTCCAGATTAATGATTCCCTGAAAATCAATGTCACTAACGGAACGTCTTTGGGACAGACAACGGGCTTTTCTTCCGGGGACGACATTACGGTTACCGGAAAGAACATGGAAGTTTCCGCAACCGGCCAGGCTACCGGTACCGTCGTTCATGGCTTGTACGTACTGAATACGGTCAATCCCGGAACGCCGAGCAGTGCCAACTTTTCTGTCGATAACCTGACGGTCAGTGCCAATGCGCCGAATACTGAAGCCCGCGCTATCGAACTGGGCCGGGACATGAATATCGAAATGCGGGGTAAAACGCTCGATGTCCATGCGACCGGAAATAATGCCATTGGCATATATAGCTGGAGTCTGGCCGGGGATGCCAACCACACCGCCAACCTTCAGTACGATACGGTTAACGTCGAGGTCGGTGGAGCGGGACGGACAGGCACCTGGTATGCCTACAACGGCATCTGGGCAAGTGAAGGCGTTGTCAATATCGATGCCAAAACGACCAACGTTTCCGTCAATGAAAACAATAATGTCGATGCCCATGCCCTGATTGCCAATTGAGTGGATGGCGCGATCAATATTACAGGTGACGCCAATATCAGTGCCGTCAACGGTAACGGCCTGACCTATGCCGCCCGTGTATTCAGTAACGGGAAAATCAAGATGGGCGATTATGGTACGGACGATGGTGCAACCCGTGTCGTCAAGGGACACATCCTTTCGCAGAACAGTGGCGACATTACCCTGAGCCTGACGAATAATGCGTCCAGCCTGACCGGTCGGGTCGTCGAGGCGGACGGTACGACCCATCTGACCGCGATAAACGGGGCAACGTGGAATGTGGCGGGCAACAGCCGGGTCACCAATTTTTATACCGGGAATAATGCCATCATCGACATGACGTATCTGCCCGGTAACTTCCAGACCTTGAAGATCGACAATCTGGAAGGTTCAGGGGGCTCGCTCTTCAAGCTCAAAACCGATATCGAGGGGGATGCATCCGATACGATCAAGGTCACTAACGGTACAGGCACCAACCGGATTCTCGTTCACAGTGTCGGTGCCGAACCGCAGCGCGAACGGATGAATACCTATCTGGCTGAAGTGGCCTCCGGCGACGCTTCATTCGTGCTGGAAAACCGGGCACGGCTGGTCGATGCCGGTACTTACGTTTATGACCTGCATAACGAAACCAATGCCAATACCGGTGTCGGAACCGGCTGGTATCTGCAACGTACCGAACGGGAAATCCTGTCGCCTACGGCGGAAGCGGTCGTGACGCTGACAGGGATTGCTTCTTCCTATTCGATGTGGCACAGCCAGTTGGCCGATTTGCGCAAGCGTATGGGTGAAATCCGTTACGACGAGAAAAAGGACGGTTTCTGGTTCCGGGCATTTGGCCAGAAGGACAAGCTCGACGGTCTGGAAGATACCCGTTTCTCTCAGGACGTTTATGGCGCTTCAGCCGGTTTCGACCGTTTGGTCAAGCAGGATGCCAATAATGACTGGCTTTTCGGTGTCAAGGGCCAATATACGAAAGCCGATCAGGATCTTCACGGATTATGGGGCGGCTCGGGCAAGAACGAATCCTTCGGACTGGCAGCCTATGCGACATGGAAACATACCGATGGCTGGTATGCTGACGGTGTGCTCTCCTGGGATCGGTATCATCAGAAAATCAGTGACCACATGCTCGACGGTACGCCGGTATCGGGTTCGTACAACCGTTATGCGCTCGGCGCCAGTATCGAGGCAGGCCGCCATTTCAAACTGGCCAATGACGTGTTCATCGAACCGCAACTCCAGTTGTCGTATTTCTGGCTGAAAGGCAAGAATTTCACGATGGATAACGGTTTGGCAGTCGATACCAAAAATGCCGATGTCGTAACAGGCCGTGCCGGTCTCGTCCTGGGCAAAAAATGGGAAATCAGCAAAAACCGTTATGTCCAGCCTTACGTGAAAGGCGGTGTTATCCATGAATTCACGGGCGACGACAAAACGATCATCAATGCCGACAACGTTTTCAAAGGCGATATTTCCGGTACCCGTCCATATTACGGTCTGGGCATCGACTGGAAATTCAACGATCAGGCACGTCTCTATGGCGAATTCGAACGTCAGGATGGCGACCATGTCCGGTCTCTCTGGAATGTCAATGTCGGTCTGAGAGTATCGTTCTGACCGTTTTTGTTTCATGAAGGCGATGGTGCTTCCACCATCGCTGTGCATTGGCGGCAGGATATAAAAAAACGGGATCTCGTATCCCGTTTTTTTGTTTTTCCCGTTTTAAGGAAAATCAGTGACGCTTGTCTTCGCCGATCAGGTGGAGGGAATCCTGTTTTTTCTGGTTACAGGCATGCCAGTACATGACGAGCAACATGGTCAGGGTGACGAAACTGCCGAAAAGGATAATGATGGCATTGGTGGACAGGTCAAGTGCGATCAGGAGTGAATAGACACCCAGCATTGTCAAAATAGACAGGTTTTCGTTGAAGTTTTGTACGGCGATAGAGCTACCGGCAGACAGAAGTACATGACCCCGATGCTGGAGGAGGGCATTCATCGGCACGACGAAGAATCCTGCGAGGCCGCCGACAAGGACGAGAAGCGGATAAGCGAGCCAGACGGAATGTACCATCGTCATGACCATGACGACGATGCCCATGGCCGCGCCGAGTTTCATGACCTTGAGGGAATTTTTCAGTTTGATGAATCTGGCTGCCGAGACGGCGCCGATGGCAATGCCGACCGCGACGATCCCCTGCAGAAAGGCGGCCTTGTCCAGTGGCAGGCCAAGAGCATGTTGCGCCCATTTCAGCACGATAAACTGGAGTGTCGCGCCTGCTCCCCAGAAGAGGGTGGTGACGGCCAGTGAAATCTGGCCAAGCTTGTCGTGCCAGAGAGTGGTGAAGCTGTGATAGAAACTTTTCAGCAATGCGGCAGGGTTGAACGACTGTTTGGCATATCGCGCGCCGGGATCGGGAATACGCAGGTTAAAGAGCGCAGCCAGAATGTAAACCAGCATGATGACGGTCAGCGCGGCAATGGCCGGGGTAGCTTCCGCGAAATGGATCAGGCCGACCAGAAAGGCGGAAACGTGAGGGTTGATCAGCGCACCGCCCAGAACGGTTCCGAGAACGATGGAACTCACTGTCAGTCCTTCGATCCAGCCATTGGCGACGACGAGTTTTTCGGCTGGCAGCATTTCTGTCAGGATGCCATATTTCGCTGGGGAATAGGCGGCAGCGCCAAGCCCGACGATAGCGTAGGAAATCAGGGGATGAATGCCAGCGAAAATCAGGCTGCAACCAATGAATTTGACCGTATTGGTGATGAACATGACGCGGCCTTTTGGCATCGAATCGGAAAAAGCGCCGACGAAAGCCGCCAGACAGACGTAAGAGAGTACGAAGAACAGCCGTAAAAGCGGCGTCATCCAGGCCGGAGAATCCATTTGGGCCAGAATGGCGATGGCAACGATCAGAAGCGCATTGTCCGCCAGCGAGGAAAAGAATTCCGCTGCCATGACAGCATAAAAGCCACGATTCATATATTACGGTCTTCTATAAACGTCAAAACCTCAAGTTTACAATATTAAGGATGGCCGGGTCAGATTTTTTTGTATTATGGAAAACTTCCAGATCGTTCTTCCGGCTGTCTTTTTTCATATTGTTTCAGGGCGAGATTGCCTCCCGCAAGGATGGGGGGTAATATGCTTTTATTTGCAGATAAGCCCGATTTCCGGGAGCCAGAATGGCTTGATCCGTATCGAATCACCCCGCAACGAGGCGGGTTTTATTTTTATTTGACAGTTTTTCCCATGACCAGACCTTTAGTTGCCAATATCGACATCGCTGCCATGCAGCATAACCTTTCCGTCGTCCGTTCCACTGTCCCGAGAGCAAAAATATGGGGCGTCGTCAAGGCAAATGCCTACGGTCATGGTCTTGAACGTTCCGTTCGGGCATTGAACGATGCAGACGGTTTTGCACTGATCGAAATGGAATCGGCCATTCACCTGCGTGAAATCGGCTGGAAAAAGCCGATATTGCTGCTCGAAGGTTTTTTCTATGCCCATGAATTGCCGATTCTGGCCCGTTATAACATCGCTTTTGCCGTTCACTGTGACGAACAGATCGACATGCTCGAAAAATCCCGTCTCGATTTGCCGGTGGACGTTCACCTGAAAATGAATACGGGCATGAACCGGCTCGGTTTTCTTCCTGCAGAATATTCCAAAGCGTATGAACGCCTGAAAAAAATCCCGAATGTTCGGGAAATTTCCCATATGACCCACTTCGCCAACTCTGAAGTGTCAGGACATAAAAAAATGTCCGTTGAAGAACAATTGAAGCGCTTCGATTCCGGATCGGCCGGATTGCCGGGCGTTCGCAACCTGTCCAATTCCGGCGCCATTTTGCTCCATCCACAATTGCGCACCGACTGGGTTCGTCCCGGTGTCATGCTTTACGGTGGCACACCGGGTGGCAAGACAGCGGAAGAATACGGTCTGAAGCCGGTAATGACCCTGTCCAGCGAAATCATCCAGATCCAGAACATCAACGAGGGCGATTCCGTTGGCTACGGCAGTATATTCACCGCAACCGGCCCGATGAAAATCGGTGTCGTCGCCTGTGGCTATGCCGACGGATATCCCCGTATGGCTCCGGAGGGAACCCACGTTATTGTCGATGGCGTGAAAACCCGTCTGGTCGGGCGCGTCTCGATGGATATGATCACGGTCGATCTGACGCCTGTGAAGGACGCCCACGTCGGCAGCAAGGTAACCCTGTGGGGCAATGAGTTGCCGATCGACGAGGTCGCAGAAGCGGCCGGTACGGTCGGATATGAACTCATGTGCGCCCTGTCATTGCGCCCGAGAATCGTGGAATGCTGGTAGAGGCATTCATTTAACGGCACACCTCATTGAACGAGATTTATGGCTAAAGCGAAAATCCAGTATACCTGTACCGAATGTGGCGGCATCAGCAGCAAATGGGCAGGCAAGTGCCCGGCCTGCGGGCAATGGAATACATTGGTCGAAACGGTCATCGAGTCCTCTGCCAACCGTTTTTCAACCAATCGTCAGGGAATTGCACAGACGGCACCGGTCCTGTCCCTAGCCGATATCGACGCAATAGACGTTCCCCGTTTCGAATCGGGTATCAATGAGTTCGACCGGGTACTCGGCGGAGGACTTGTGTCCGGCGGGGTCGTCCTGATCGGCGGCGATCCCGGTATCGGCAAATCGACACTGCTTTTGCAGACACTGGTCAATCTGGCTCAACACAAGAACGTGCTCTACGTCAGCGGGGAAGAGTCCGGCGCGCAGGTCGCGCTTCGCGCCAAACGTTTGGGGCTAACTGCCCAGAACCTCCAGTTACAGGCTGAAATTCAGCTGGAGAAAATCATCGGCACGCTGGACAAGCTGAAACCGGAAGTCGCCGTGGTCGATTCGATCCAGACCATTTATTCCGATGCGCTGACATCCGCTCCGGGGTCTGTCGCACAGGTCCGGGAATGCGCTGCCCAGCTGACCCGTTTTGCCAAACAGTCGGGTACGACGATTATCATGGTCGGGCATGTCACCAAGGAAGGGGCACTGGCAGGCCCCCGCGTACTGGAACATATCGTCGATACCGTCCTGTATTTCGAAGGCGATGCCCATTCCAGCTTCCGCCTGATCCGCGCGTTCAAAAACCGTTTCGGGGCGGTCAACGAACTGGGCGTTTTCGCCATGACGGAAAAGGGATTGAAGGGGGTATCCAATCCGTCTGCCCTGTTCCTCTCGCAGCATCAGCGCGAAATCGCCGGTTCCTGCGTCATGGCGACGCTGGAAGGCATGCGGCCGTTACTGGTCGAAATTCAGGCTCTGGTCGATGCATCCCCGACCCCAAACGCCCGCAGATTGTCTGTCGGGCTGGAACAGAACCGGCTGGCGATGCTGTTGGCCGTCATGCACCGGCATGCCAATATCGCCGCTTACGATCAGGATGTTTTCATCAATGCGGTAGGCGGTGTCAAAATCAGCGAGCCAGCTGCCGATCTGGCCGTTTTGCTGGCCATCAATTCATCCCTGCGGAACAAGCCCTTGCCGAGAGGACTCGTTGTTTTCGGCGAAGTCGGGCTTGCCGGTGAAATCCGGCCTGCGCCGAGAGGGCAGGATCGCCTGAAAGAAGCGGTCAAACTCGGTTTTTCAATGGCGATCATTCCAAAAGCCAATGCACCGAAACAGCCGTTTGAAGGTCTGACTGTCATTGGCGTTGAACGGATCGATGAAGCGTTCGATCGCCTGCGGGAGCTTCAGTAACCGGATGGATGCATAAAAAGCCGGATATTGTCGATCCGGCTTTTTTTATGGGATCTGTTTGATCACTTTTGCCGGTACGCCTGCCACAATTGTGTTGGGAGGCACGTCTCTTGTCACGACAGCTCCGGCAGCCACGACGGCGTTTTCACCGATCGTCACACCGGGCAATATCGTCGCTGCCGCTCCGATCCAGACGTTTCTTTTAACGACAATCCTGTTGGAGATGAGTGTTCTCCGTTTCGTCGGATCAAGATCGTGGTTTTCCGTAATCAGGTTGACCCGTGGCCCGATTTTCACCTCGTCTTCAAGTATGATGCCGCCCCTGTCCATGAAAGTGCAGGCATTGTTGACGAACACGTTTTTGCCGACTTCGATGAATTTGCCGAAATCGGTATAAAAAGGCGTCCGGATTTCGGCGGTATCGTCGATTTTCGCGCCCAGTCGGCGCAAGAGGTTGAGGACTTCGACAGGTGTGTGATAAACGGTATTGATTTCTCCGGTTATCCGTCTTGCCAGTTCAAGAGCATCTTGCATTTCTTTATAGTCTGCGTCGCCGATACTGACCGGCTCTCCCGATCTGGACCGTTCAAAAATATCTTTCATATTATCCTCATTAAATTGTCATCTTGTCTGATCAAACACTCTCTTTATTACTGGCCTGATCATTGGTCTGTATCGAGGCTTATCGTGACAGAATGGCTTGTTGTCAGCTTTGAAATTCCGTCATCGTCTGTTTTCCCCAATTGCACCAGACCCGGTGAATACCGAAAATCACGATAGAAAATGCACAGATTTCCCCAGGGAGCGTAAAAGGCGATATCGCCCTTGTGAGGTGTGTATCCGTTTGGTGCTCCACTTGTGGACAGCCCTTTTGGCAATCCCGCAATTTTTTCCGTTTTGTTAAAGTCTTCCAGCATCAAAGTGAGTGGCAACAGGGCAATAAAATCCTTTGCGCTTGCATTATCGTATAGCCTTGCATGAACCACTCCCTTATCCGTCATAATATTCAGTTTCATGTTCATCAAGCTGTCTGAATGATCGGGAATCCGGGTTTGTTCAGGCGTTTTAACAGTACGATTCGTTGAAAAACGGGCGGTATCACCCGAGTCGGAGGAACAGGCACTGGAGGACAACACCAGCCCGGGCAGCACCGGGATCATCAAAATCTTTTTCATATTTTCCATTTGCCGAAGTTGTCATCGAAAACGGATTGCTGGCGGAAAAAATTTCCGATAGGCGTTTTATAAACGTATCCGCTATGGAAAAAGTATGCTCTTGCGGGAGAGGAGAGGCCAGATACAATCATGCCTGATGATTGCCTGATTCTCTCACCAGCAGAAAAAAACGGCATAAAAGCCGTCTGATAGTGGGAAGGATGTTATTCCTGTGACCAGGGAAGTTTTCTGAAACGCCAGCCGTTGATGTGATTACGCTGCATGTTTTCGTCCAGATCGCCCTCAAAACCTTCCATGATATTGAAAACACTGGTGTATCCGGCAAAGGTCAGGGCTTCGGCAGCACCGGCCGAACGTTTTGCACTCCGGCACAACATCAGGATATTGGCATCCTTGCCGAGTTGTTTGGAAGCTTCGCTGATGAAACTGGGATTTTTGACCATGGAATTCCCGCACATCCAGGGAATGAGGATGGAGTCAGGGACATAGCCGACGAATTTGTGTTCTTCCTGCGTACGGACATCGACAATGACAGCGGCATCGGCGCAAACGAGAGCCCATGCTTCTTCAGGAGTGACTGCACCGGCGCATAAAAGGTTCTGCTCTTTTGCGCGCGCTCTGGCCCGGTTCAGAATCTCTTCGGGAGTCATTTTGAATACATCGGATAAAATGCCCGACTGGTTTTGGGGAGCAGACTCGTTGAACATGTCTATTTTCCTTGATATAACAGCCGACACTAAAATATTGCAAAAATTACAACAAAAAACCGGCCAAAAATTTATTTCAGGAAAAATTATACATCAAAAATATTGTCAAAACGTCATTTAAGTTGTCTTTTTGACAAAATTTTTGCGCACGCGATTCCGCTGGAAATGGCGGATTCAAGGGTGGCGGGATAATCCTTGCGTAGATAATCGCCTGCCAGAAACAGGCCATTTTTTTCAGTCACTGCGGCAGGTCTTTCAAGACCAGGCGTACAGGAAAAAGTCGCTCTTTTTTCCGTAATGATGCGGCTCCACAGAGGTTTTTCCAGTTCGGGGCGTTTGAACGCTTTAGCCAGTTGTCTGGCAATATCCGCGTCGAGTGTTCCCTTATCGGCTTCGTCGACAGCAGATGAAACGCTGACGACGACTGCCAGAAGTCCAGGCTGGTCATGCATGAGGTGTCCACGGTCGAAAACGTATTGTCCCCATTCCTTTTTGTCAGGATTGTCTGTCAGGGCATAGAAAGGTCTGTCCAGACGGACGGATTCGGGATATTTCAGGTAACAGGTTGAAATCGGTTCGAATTCGAACTGCGAAAGCAGCGATACATCGATTTTGTCTTTCAGAAGGCTTGCTGCGCCAGCAGCGGACGTGGCCACAATAACGGCATCATACCGTTGATTCCCGTCTCCATTGACCGTCCAGCCGGTTTCATCATGATCCAGTTCGCGGACGGTTTCTCCCATCCTGATTTTCCCTCCATGCCGTGTCAGGTGGTCAATGGCCTTTTCAGGAAAAATGGCTGAGAGATCCATTTTCGGCAGAAGCATGTCGGAAGCATGCCTTCGTGCACCAAGACTGTCTTTCAGAATGGACAGGAAAACCTGTGCCGAAGCCTTTTCCGGCGTCGTATTCATCGACGCCATACAGAGAGGGCGCCACAGAAGGCCATACAATCTCGGGGTTTGCCAGAATTGTTCCAGCAGGCGGACTAGCGGCCGGTCTGTACCGATATCCCAGCGGATATGGCGGCAGGCGGTAAAAAAACGGGCCAGCGCGATCTTGTCTTCCCAGGCCAGCCCTTTCGTTTTGAACAGTCCGACAGCGAGATGCAGGGGGGCGGGCAGGCGCGGGGTCTCGAAATTCATGGCGCCCGAAAGAGGCGGGTAATGCATTTGCAGGGGCAGGCGTAAAAAGGCGGCATCCGTGTCGATTCCGACCTGTGCCATCATTTGCAGTGTTTTCGAGTAAGCTCCAAGGAGGATGTGCTGCCCGTTATCGAGAGTCATTCCTTCAATAACGGTCTTTCTGGCGCGGCCACCCGGAATACGAGAAGCTTCAAAGAGGGTGACATCAAAACCATTGTCGATTGCCTCGACGGCTGAGGCGCAACCTGCCCAGCCGGCGCCGATAATGGCGACCCGATCATTCATCGACATATGCCTTCCAGGCCAGCCAGAGTTTTTTCGTTTTTGTCAGGGAAACGTGTTCCGTCAGTACGGGAAAATCCTTCTTTTTGATTTGCAGAAGCAATTCGCGATAAATGGAAGCCATCATCAAGCCCGGTCTTTGCGATTGCCGGTCTTCTTCAGGCAGCAGGGCAAAAGCCTCGTCGTACAGGGAAAGGGCACGTTTTGCCTGAAAATCCATCAATTCCGAAAATTCCGGGGTATAACGGGCTTTTTCAAGATCGTCTTCAGTCACCCCGAACTCTTTCAATTCATCGGCAGGCAGGTAAATACGGCCGATTTTGATGTCTTCGCCAACGTCCCGGATAATATTCGTCAGCTGGAATGCCAGCCCGAGCTTTTCGGCGTATTCCCCGGTTTGCGGGTTTGTCAGTCCGAATATCCGGGCAGCGAGAATTCCGACGGCACTGGCCACATGCCAGCAATATTTTTTGAGGTCGTCAAAGCTTTCGTAGCGAACCTTGTCCAGATCCATTTCCATGCCATCGATAATGGCCAGCAAAAGGTTGACATCCAGATTGAAGGCTTCGAGATGAGGAAACAGGGCTTGCGTGATCAGGTGGTCAGGTCTGCCTGCCTCCATTTCGGCGATTTCCTTGCGCCAGCCATCGAGTTTGAAACGTGCCTGGGCGGCATCCATGGTCTGGTCATCGACAATATCGTCCACCTCACGACAAAAGGCGTAAAGAGCCGTGATGGCTTTACGGCGGTCTGCAGGGAGAAAACGGAAACTGACGTAAAAACTGGAACCGCTTGCCGCCGCTTTCTGTTGGCAATATTCGTCAGGCAACATAAGCGCAGGAATGAATGAAAGTCTTCATTATCCCGTAAAAACAGTCTGGAAACAAACTGTTTTCAGAGAGGAAAATGGCATTTTTCCCAAATAAGCGGCAAAACCGGTTTTCATTCCTTCACCGCTATGGAATTTTTTTTCTTTTTCGAGGCGATGTGCAAATCACCGCCATGCGTGGCATGAACGTGCGTCAAAGGCATTTCATTCTTGATCGCCATTGCCGTACAGGTTTTGGAACAGGAAAGGGCATTCAATATGCCGCAACTGGCGATATCTTTTGCGTCGCGACACTGGTCTCTCAGGTTCTTGAGCTGTTTTTCCAGTTTTTTCAGGTCCCTGATCCGTTCAGCCACATGGCCGATATGCTCGTCCAGAAGAGCATTGACCCGGTCACAGCTTTCGTCGGGAATATCCTTGAAGTGGAGAAGAATCCGGATTTCATCCAGAGTCATGTCGAGTGAGCGGCAATGACGGATGAAGAGCAGGCGTTCGACATGGGCATCGCTATAAACGCGATAATTGCTGTCGGTGCGGCCGATTCTGGGCAAGAGCCCCTCTTTTTCATAATAACGGACGGTTTCTACCTGCATTCCGGTTTTTTGTGCCAGTTCTCCGATCTTCATGGATCAAGTCCTTTTTCAGGTTTTCAAACGATCTTTATTCCTGTCGGAATCGCCGTATCGGAATCATATCGCAAATACCGGATTATTGCCTCTTGACTCTGAAGTGACTACAGGGTTTTTAATATGTGTCAATGAGGAGAAATACCATGGCACATGAACATTCGAAAGATCATCGGCACGAGAGTGAACACGATTGCTGCCCGCATGGACACAGGCACGAAAACGGACCTGACCATGAGCATGTCCATCACGTTCATGAAGAGGTGCATAGCCATCAGCACGAGCATGAACATGACCACACTGGGGGGCATGGGCATTCGCACGATTTTTCCTGTGGCAGTTGCGCCTGTTCGGGACATGGCCCGGCTGCAGAACCTCCTTTGGCGTCGCGACACCCGAAAGGACACGCTGTTTTTTATATCGACAGCATGGATTGTTCCGTCGAGGAAAACGACATCCGGCAAATCCTTGCGAGGGTGAACGGCATCCGTGGCCTGAATTTCCAGCTGGCTTCGCGGACGCTGTCCATTGACGCCAACAGGGAAATTGTCGAAAAGAGTGTTGCCGCGATTAAAAAAGCCGGTTACAAGCCTGAACCGATTGTGACGGAAGGCCCTGAAATCAGTGTTCCCAAAAAAGAAGACCGTGTTTACCATCTCTGGCTGGCGCTCACCATCGCGATTGCCGTCGAGATTCTGGATTTTGCCGGAGGCGATCTTCTATCCGTCAAGATCGGGGGTATGGCTCTGTCGGCTGTCGCAATCTGGCTGTCCGGGTTTACCACCTACCGCAAGGGTCTTGCCGCCCTGATGCAGAGGCGTTTCAATATCAATGCCCTGATGACGGTTGCCGTGACAGGCGCTTTCCTGATCGGCCAGTGGCCGGAAGCGGCTATGGTCATGGCCCTGTACGCCATTGCCGAACTGATCGAGGCGCGTTCTGTCGATCGGGCTCGCAATGCCATTCGCAATTTGCTGGATTTGACACCGCCGACAGCGGAAGTCAGGAATGCGGAAGGTATCTGGACTGCCATTCCCGTCAGGGATGTGTCTCTTGCAACACTTGTTCGCGTCCGTCCGGGCGGCCGGATTCCACTGGACGGCATTGTCGAAAACGGTCATGGAACGGTCGACCAGTCGCCGGTGACAGGAGAAAGCATTCCGGTCGATAAAAAACCCGGCGATCCGGTTTTTGCCGGAACCATCAACGAGTCGGGCATGATCGAATTTGCCGTCACGGCACTGGCATCCGACACCGTCGTCGCTCGTATCATCAAGGCAGTTGAGGAAGCGCAGGAAACCAGTGCGCCGACCCAGCGTTTCGTCGATAAGTTTGCCGCTGTCTATACACCTCTGGTCTTTCTGTTCGCTCTGGGCGTTGCCGTCCTGACGCCGTTTCTTTTCGGCTGGACGTGGGGGCAAGCAGTGTACAAGGCGCTCGTCATGCTGGTCATCGCCTGTCCATGCGCGCTGGTCATTGCCACCCCGGTCACGGTTGTCAGCGGTCTGGCAGCTGCCGCCCGCAAGGGGATTTTGATGAAGGGCGGCGTCTATCTTGAAGAAGCACGGAAAATAAAAGTCGTTGCACTGGACAAGACCGGCACGGTTACGGAAGGCAAGCCGCGTTTGCTGACCGTCAGGATTATTCCGTCGGTTTTTTCTGAAGATGAAGTCCTGTCATGGGCGATGGGTTTGGCAGACAGCTCAGCCCATCCCGTTTCGAAAGCCATTGCATCCGGATTGAACCGGACGGCGAGAGCGGTTGCCCAATTTTCGGATTTGCCGGGAAGAGGGGTGAAAGGAACGCTTGAAGGTCATCCGCTCATTATGGGCAATCACCGGTTGATCGAGGAAAAAGGCCTTTGTGTTCGGCAAGTGCATGAACAATTGCTCGAATTCGAAAAACAGGGTTATACCGTCACGGTTCTGGCGTCAGAAGCACAGGTGCTTGCCATTTTTGCCGTCGCCGACCGAATCAAGGAAAGTTCCCGTGAAGCGCTGGCCGAACTGAAAAAGAAACATATCGTCGCCGTCATGCTGACCGGCGACAATGAAACGACGGCACGGACAATCGCCGATGAAGCGGGCATTGAAAATGTCCGTGGCAATTTATTGCCGGCTGAAAAAATGGATGCCGTGCGTGAACTTCAGAAGCAATATGGCGTGACAGCCATGATCGGGGACGGCATCAATGACGCGCCTGCGCTCGCTCATGCCGATATCGGTATTGCGATGGGGGATGCCGGAACCGATATTGCAATGGAAGCGGCCGATGTCGTGATCATGAACGACGATTTGCGCCGTATCCCGCAAATGATTGACCTGTCGGCCAGCACGTATTCCATTCTCTGGCAGAACATTATGATCTCACTGGGCATCAAACTCGTTTTCTTCGGACTGGCGCTGTTCGGCATGGCGACGATGTGGATGGCCGTTTTTGCCGATATGGGCGCCAGCCTGCTGGTTCTGATGAACGGGCTGCGTGTTTTGAGAAAATAGAGAGCGGTGGCGCTTAATGTGAGTAAAATAGCGTCAGAAAGAACGGGGCTGTTTTAACCGGAAACAGTCCCGTGGTTTGCTGTTTGTTTGCTGACTATATGGAAAGTCGTCTGCCCATGAATGAAACCGCCCTGTATTCCCTGATTGTCCTCGTCGCCCTCTGCCTTGTTCTGCTTTTGATCCACTTGTTCCGGCAGAGCCGTCAATCGGGTTTGAATGACGCCTTGCCAGAGCTGCAACGGGAACTGGCTGATGCCATGCAGGCCATTAATGAACGGACAGAGCGGCAATTGCGCGAACAGGTTCTTTCGAGCGCACAGGGTACGCGGCAGGAACTGGCGGCCACTCTTCTACAGTTCCAGCAAGGGGTTACCCAGCAGATGACAAGTGTCTCGACGATACAAAGCGACCAGATGCGCGGTTTTGCCGAACAACTGGCCCGTCTGGCTGCGACAAACAACGAACAGCTTGAAAAAATGCGGGAAGGGATTGCTCTCCAGTCGCAACATGCTCGCGCGGAACAGGCTGAAGCCATGAAGCGTTTTTCCGATACGCTTCACCAGACGCTGACCACCCTGACTGAATCGAATACGAAGCGCATGGCAGAAGTGCGCGGTGTGCTGGAAGAGAAAATCCGTGAACTCCAGTCCGACAATGCCAAAAAACTGGAAGAAATGAGGCAGACAGTCGACGAAAAACTGCACGCCACACTGGAACAGCGCCTGGGTGAATCGTTCAAACAGGTTTCGGAACGCCTTGAAAAAGTGCATCAGGGGCTGGGTGAAATGCATCAGCTGGCGATGGGAGTGGGTGATTTGAAACGCGTACTGACCAACGTGAAAACGCGTGGCACATGGGGCGAAGTCCAGCTTGAAATGTTGCTGGAACAGCTCATGACGCCGGAGCAATACGCCAAAAATGTCGAAACGGTGCCCGGTTCGGGTGCCGTTGTCGAATTCGCCATCAAACTTCCGGGAAAAGGGGAGGATACCCATCCGGTATGGTTGCCTGTGGATGCCAAATTCCCGAAAGAGCAGTATGAGCGTCTTATGGAAGCGTCTGAATGTGCCGATGCCGACGGTGTCGCCGTTGCCGGAAAAGAGCTTGAGCGGGCTATCCGTTTGCAGGCCAAAACCATTGCCGACAAATATCTTGCACCCCCGCATACCACGGATTTCGCGTTGCTCTTTTTGCCGACAGAAGGCTTGTATGCCGAAGTCATGCGCCGTCCCGGCCTCTCTGACGAGTTGCAGCGCACGCACCGCATCAGCATAGCAGGCCCATCCACCCTGTCGGCTTTGTTGAACAGTCTGCAAATGGGGTTCAGGACGCTGGCACTGGAAAAAAGGTCTTCCGAAGTCTGGCAGATTCTTGGTGCGGTCAAGACGGAATTTGCCAAGTTCGGTACGGTTCTGGATGCGACCAAAAAAGTCCTGGAAAGAGCGGCCAGAAACATTGATGACGCACAGACACGAACGCGCCAGATGTCGCGCAAGCTGAAAAAGGTCGAGGCACTTCCTGAAGAACGCGCACAGGAACTTCTCGGTGTCGATCTTCTGTCCGCAAGCGGGGAAATGCCGGAGGACGGGAATAAACATGATTAAACATGTTGTGGAGCTTTTTATATTGTGGCGGCAAAAAAACAATGCTTAACCCGAAATATTCAATATATCGTCCAGTCCGTTAATTTTATTGGGTTTTTATAAAATCCATTTTTCCCGTACAAAATCAAATACTCCAGCAAAAAAATTTGGAGCGTGCGATAATATATTTCCTTGTGGTAATAATTTGCTAATATTTAACAGCCATACCTGTTCCCGATCCTGCCTGCGCGAAAGATAATGACCAATTTATCGAAATTGTTACGGGATTCATCCAATGGCCACTACGGTCCCATTCGCGTTACTTTCTACTATTTTCTTTTTGGTCTTGCGTGGATATTCTTTACGCTTTTCCTGAAGAATTTCATCAATGAGGAACAGGATCCCTATGTTGTCACTCTTCTGGTAAACCGGCTCGTATTTATCGCTTTGGGAAGTTTTTTCCTGTACTGGCTTTTGAAAAAAGTGGCGATATTGCCCAGCATCAACAATCACCGTCTGACGCCATTTTCACTGGCTTGTGCGCATGCGATGCTATGTCTGGTCTGGATGGTGTTCGTGCGTATATTCGCCCATTTTGCCATTGACGATTATGAGCTCAGGATACATTTCATTTTCCTTTCTGTCGTTATTCTTGTCGGATTCATTTCATCGTGCATTTTCCTGTTTTTATGCTCTGTGCAAAACTGGGTGGACCTGAACAAAAACGGCAGCCAGACGTTTACTTTCAGGTCAAGCCCATACAGGATCATGCTGGCGTTTCTTGCCGTTACGGTTGCCGTTCCGATCACAAGCTATGTCGTCATTGAACTGATGGCGCCGCAAATCGAGAAGTCTACCTATGCCGATCTTGAAATCACGGCGAGAATCCGTGCCTCCCAACTGGACGGCTGGCTTGCAGAACGGGAACATTCCACGGCATCGACTCTGCAAAGCGATGGGTTCATACATGATGTCCGGAAACTGGAACAGGGAGGAGGCAGCAGGTTTGTCCGCGAAGCGATTGAAGGCAGGCTGGAATCGCTGATGGTGGCACAGCAGTATCAGACCATGATCCTCTTCAATGCCGGTGACAGGATTTTGATGTCTGTCGGCAAAAAACCGGAAAACATGATTTCCGTTTTGAACGGGATCGGAAAAGCCAGAAACAAGTCATACGAACAGTTGAGTTTGCAGGATAAAAAACGGCATGATTTTATCGTTCCCCTGTACAGCCCGAAGGATCGCCAGTATCTGGGCAGTGTTTATGTCGAGCTTGATGGCGAAGCTTATCTTTCCGCTTACCTGAACCACTGGACAACGGCAACGACAGACCGGCGTACGCTACTGGCTGAAAAAAGCGGCAGGGATTATTATCTGTTCCGCATGAGTCAGTCCAGAGACGATGGACATTTCGAAGTTGAGAGGAATCTGATTACCGGCAACAGCCTCGGTATCGCGCTTGAAAAAAATGGCAATTCGCCCGGCATGCTGAAAGGAAGAACGCTGGAAAACGAAGTCGCCCTTGCCGCATGGTATCCGGTAAAAGGGACCAACTGGTTTGCCATTACCAAGATTGATTACAAGACCTTGATGGCACCGATGCGCAATATGGCATTTTTCTTCAATTTCGCCATTGTCACGATCCTGATGATTTTCGGGATCATCCTCCTGTTCATCTGGTATGTCATGCAGCGTTCACAAACCGTGGCGATGGATTTGCGTGAAAAACAACTGCTGAACAATTTCTATACACTACCGTTCATCGGCATGGGCATTTTGTCGATTTCGATGAATAAATGGCTTCATTTCAACGACAAGATGTGCGAAATTTTCGGCTATACGCGCGAAGAATTCGACCGGATGGGCTGGCACGAACTGGTTGGACTTCCCTGTGAGGAAGAACAAACAGGCATCAATGCGCTGAAAGAAGGCATAAGCGACGAATTCTGTGAAGAAAAAAGCCTTCATCGCAAAAACGGCGACGACGCCATTACCGAAGTGCATTTCCGTCTGGTAACGAAAGAAGACGGCACGCCGGATTATCTGGTCGTTACCGTCGAAGACATTACCGAACGCAAACGGGCGGAAGCCGAGGTTTTCCGTCTGAGCCAGCTTTACGCCGCACTGTCCCACTGCAATCAGGCGATCGTCCATTCCCATACCGAGCTGGAACTGTTCGAGCAGATTTGTTACGGCATCGTTCATTACAGCGACAGGCGGTTCAACATGGCCTGGGTCGGTCTGGTCAATCCTGAAACGAACAAGGTCGATATGGTGGCGTCGCATGGGGTGTCACTCGATTTGATCGAACCGTTCCGGAATATGCGTATCGTCACGGGGTTTGACAATCTGGACAAGGATGGACCGGCTGCACTGGCCATTCGCCAGAACCAGCCTGTCTGGATACAGAACGTTGACGAAGATGCCCATCTGGTGCCCTGGATGGACCTTCTGAAAAAAATGCGTATCCGCTCGATCGCCGCCTTCCCGCTGTATCAGGGAGGCAAGGCCATCGGCATTTTGAAAGTCTATTCATCCGACATCAACGCATACGACGAACAGAGCCAGAATCTGCTCGTGGAAATGACCGGGGACATCAATTTCGCGCTTGAAAATTTCGAGCGTGAAGAAATCCGCCAGCGTACACAGGCTGAACTGGAAGAGAGCGAAAACAGTTACAAGCGTCTTTATATGGAGCGGATGCAGGCGGAAGACGAAATCCGGCGCCTGAACCAGTTGTATGCTGCCTTGTCTCAATGCAACCAGTCGATTATCCGTTGCAAAAACGAGGAAGAACTGTTTGGCCAGATTTGTGCTGACATCGTCGAATATGGCCAGATGAATCTGGTGTGGGTTGGACTGGTTGACCGCAAGACACAGGATATCGTGCCAGCCGCTTCTGCCGGTGAGCATCATGATTATCTGAATGGCCTGTATATCAATACCTTGCCGGACGATCCGGCCGGGCAGGGACCCGCAGGTCAGGTCATTCGTGAAAACAGGCCTGTCTGGATGCAGGACTTTTTGCACGAACCGTCAATGGAACACTGGCAGGAACATATTGCCCATTTCAACTGGCTTTCTTCAGCCATTTTGCCTATCCATAAAAAGGGACATGTCATCGGTGCCATCTTCCTGTATTCGAACCACCTCAATGCCTTTACAGAATCGTCCCAGCGCCTGTTGCTCGAACTGATGGAAGATATCGATTTCGCGTTGCAGCATTTCGAGAAGGAAGAACAGCTCCAGCTGGCTGCACAGGTATTTTCACAGAGCAGCGAAGCGATCATGTTGCTGGATTCGTGCAGCAATATTGTCATGATCAACCGGGCTTTCACTCACATTACGGGATACAGCGAGGAAGAAGCGCTCGGCAAAAATCCCCGAATGCTCGCATCCGGCCAGCATGACAGGGAGTTCTATTCCACCATGTGGGAATCGATCGAAAAAGAAGGGCGCTGGCAGGGAGAAATCTGGAACCGTCGCAAGAACGGCAGTATTTATCCGGAATGGCTATTGGTCCAGACCATGCGGGACTCCCAGAACGAGGTAACGCACTATATTGGCACCTTTACCGATCTGACCGAAAGAAAAGAAACGGAAGAACGTGTCCAGTGGCTGGCCCATTTCGATCCGTTGACCGGCTTGCCGAACAGGACGCTGTTGCATATCAGAAGCAATCTTGCCATCAGTCTGGCGCACCGGCGCCATGAGCCGCTGGCCCTGATGTTCCTCGATCTGGACAATTTCAAGAACGTCAACGATTCCCTTGGACACGGCATTGGCGACGAACTGCTCAAACAATTCGCTGAAAGACTGAAGAATGCCGTCAGGGACCAGGATACCATTTCCCGGCTCGGTGGCGATGAATTCGTTCTGGTCTTGCCCAACACCGATACTGGCGGTGCCACCAGCATTGCCGAAAAACTGCTGGCCATTGCGGCTGAACCTTACCATATCGATCCTCATGAACTGAATCTGACCGCTTCCATCGGGATTGCCATGTTCCCTGCCGATGGGGCCGATTTCGAAACCCTGTCCTGCAGTGCCGATACAGCCATGTATCGGACCAAGCAGAACGGCCGCAACAATTACTGTTTCTTCACTGCAGAAATGCAGGCAAAATCGTCCCGTATGCTGGAGCTGGACAGCGCATTGCGCCGTGCTCTGGAACGTAACCAGTTTACCTTGCTATATCAGCCGATCATGTCGTTAAATTACGGCGTGAATGTCGGGTTCGAGGCATTGTTGCGCTGGGAGCATCCGCAGCTGGGTTCCATCTCTCCGGAGGAATTCATACCGGTAGCTGAGTCGAATGGCCAGATTATCCCGATCGGGGAATGGATTTTGCGCTCGGTCGTCAAACAACTGAAAGAATGGGTCGATGCCGGCAATGACAGGCTGATGGTTTCGGTCAATCTTTCGGCAGTCCAGTTCCGTGACCGCCGGCTGACGGAACAGATAGCCGAGATTCTGAAAGAAAACGATCTGGACCCCAAACACCTTGTACTCGAGTTGACTGAAAGTGTCGCGATGGAAAAACCGGAATCGGCCATCGTCATTATCGACAGTCTGAAAGAGCGGGGCATCAAGGTTTCGATCGATGATTTCGGAACAGGATATTCCTCACTGGCCTATCTGAAACGATTCGCCGCGCATAGCCTGAAAATCGACGGTTCGTTCATACAAAACGTTCCGCACGATCCGGAAAATATGGCGATTGTAGGTGCCATCGTATCGCTTGCCAAAAATCTGGGCATTACGACGATTGCCGAAGGCGTGGAAAATATCAAACAGCTGGAATTCCTCAAGGAAACAGGGTGCACAGCCATACAGGGACACTATTTTTCCCGTCCGATGACTGCGGCGGCAGCCAGCGATTTTCTGGCTGTCGAGCTGGTGAAGATCAATAAAGTCTTTGCCTGACAGGAATCTGTGGAGGTAAAGCTCGCTATGGCAATACCTTGCCCGGGTTCATCAGGTTGTCGGGATCGAGTGCCTTTTTGAGGGTTTTCATCAGCCTGTTTTCCGATCCGCTCTTGTAAGATGCATTTTCCACATGCTTTAAGGCGCCCAGTCCGTGTTCTGCAGAAATGACGCCCTTGAACTGGTTTACGCAGTCGTAAACGATCCGGTTGATTTCAGCCTGATGGGTCAGAAATGACTCGTCCGATACCCCTTTGGGCGCGGCGACGTTGTAGTGCAGGCTTCCATCGCCCAGATGTCCGAATGTCACCATGCGACAACCGGGAAAATACTGCTCGAGCAAGCGGTCAGCCGTTTCGATAAATTCCCCGAAGAGAGAGGTCGGAACGGCGATATCGTGTTTGATATTCTTGCCTTCCTTGCTCTGTGCTGCAGAAATGTTTTCCCTCAGTTGCCACATTGTGCGTGATTGTCCCAAAGTCTGGGCGATGGCGGCATCACTGATCACGCCTTCCTCAATGGCATGTTCAAGCAGTTTTTCAAACTGCCGGGCGGCATGCTCGTCCGATTCGGCATCGGATAGCTCCAGCAATACGTACCAGGGGTATGTAAAGGGAAGGGGGGACAATATTTCCGGAAAGTGCCGGGTGACCAGTTCAAGACTGTAACGCGAAATCAGTTCGAAAGCCGTCAGGGAGTCGCCACAGAAACGCTGGGCAAGTGACAGAAGCTTCAATGCGTCCTCTGGTGATTTGACGGCGGCAAAAGCGGTCTGTTGTGCTTTGGGGCGCGGAAAAAGCTTCAGGACGGCTGCCGTGATGATCCCGAGCGTTCCTTCCGAGCCGATAAACAGGTCGCGAAGATCGTATCCGGTATTGTTTTTGCGTAATTTATACAGGCCATTCCAGACATCGCCATCGGCTGTGACCACTTCCAGACCGAGGCACAGATCCCGCGCAGTCCCGTAACGCAAGACCGATGTCCCTCCGGCATTGGCGCCCAGATTTCCACCGATCATGCAGGAGCCCGAAGAGGCCAGTGTCAGCGGGAACATCAGATTGGCTTGCCCCGCTGCCGTATGGACATGGTCGAGGATACAGCCTGCCTCGACAGTCATCGTATTGTTGTTGGCATCGATTTCACGAATCCGGTTCATCCGTTTCAGCGAAAGGACGATCGCCTTGCCCGATTCATCGGGAACACTGCCCAGTACGAGGCCGGTATTGCCGCTTTGTGGAACGATCGGAACCTTGTGCAGTTTGCACAGCTTGACGACATCGGCGACCTGTCGGGTATGTCCCGGAAAAACGGCAGCCAGAGCCTTTCCGGTGAACCGTTTACGGTAGTCGGTCACAAAGGGAAGCATTTTTGCAGGATCGGTAATGACGTGGTCGCTGCCAATCAGTTTTTTACAGAGTTCGATGAAAGTTGGCTGTGTCATGGGAATGGTTTTTATCGTGAATCCGTTTCGTGATTTTCGTCTTAAAAAGGGTAAATTGCCAGAGGAAAGCGACAAAAAGGGCAAAAAATCAAAATCGGCGTTTTCCTCACATGATAAAACACATTTTTCGATTAGCTTCTTCAGACATTTTCATCTTAAAATGTTTTCATGAACCCGAGCGATCTCATATCAAACACTATTGAAAATTCGCATGAGCGGCCCGAGCTGACCCGCAAGGACAAACTCAAGGCGATAGGGAAGTATTGCGGCAAACGACTGGCGGAAAACAATCTTACCGATGTGGCCGGCAATATCAGTTTTACGATTCTCCTTTCCATTGTTCCGATGCTGGCGATCGTATTGGCGATCTTCACGACTTTTCCCGAATTCGGTTCCCTCCAGAACACACTGGAAACCTATTTTTCACAGGGCATGATTCCTGCCTCCACGGCCCATATCATCCTGAGCAATCTGACGACGTTTGCCGCGAACGCAGCCAACGTGTCGATTATCGGTGGCCTGACTCTGGTGGCGACGGCGCTCATGACGATTTCCCTGATCGAAAGCACCTTCAACCACATCTGGCATGTCATCACGCCGCGACCGATCGTCAAACGCATCATGATGTACATCGGTATCGCCATTTTCGGGCCCCTGCTTTTGGGTATTTCGATTTATCTCACGTCCCATCTTGTTCTGGCGGCGCATGGGCTCGTTGCCAATTTGCCGTTTTTGAATTCGGTATCGTCTTCACTGATCTCCATTTTCTGGACGGCCATCGCGTTCACGCTTTTGTATCGGGTTGTCCCTAACAGGCTTGTTTTATGGAAAGATGCGGCCTCGGGCGGCATTTTCGCCGGTATTGCATTTGAAATCGCCATCCGTGCATTTGCGTTTTTCATCGTCAATTTCAGTACATATGAGAGAATTTACGGTGCACTCGCGGCCTTTCCGATCTTCATGATGTGGATTTACATCAGCTGTCTGATCATGCTTTTGGGCGGAATGGTTGCCGCCCTGTTGCCGGAAATCCGTAATGGCCGCTGGAACTCGACGCCTGCAGTCGGCAGCCAGTTTTCCGATGCCATCAAAATCATCGGTGTCTTGTATCGCTCGCAAGGAGCCGTTTTCCGGACGGAAATTGAAATGCAGACGCATTTGTCCATCGGGGAAGTCGAGGATTGCCTGACCGTTTTCGAGAAAATCGGCTGGGCGACTACGGTCAAGCGTTCCTGGATCAGCACTTTTTCTTTCAAAAAACGAACGCCTCAGGAGTGGCGATGGACAGGGAATGCCGATTCGATTACGCTGGCTGACGTCTATCACCGGTTTGTTTTTACCGGCAGCGATGAAGACTCCCTGACGCAGGAAGTGGATAATCTGATCGATTATGGGCTGGAACAGACACTTGCCGATTACTTTGAAGAGCAGAAAAAACGGGAAGAAGAAAAGTCAGCAGCGCAACCGGCCGCTCCGGACATATTGTAAAAATTGACTTGAGGCAACAAATATGACCATTTCGTCTCATCGGCACATCTTCCGTTTCCGATTTTTGATGTGTCGGAATCAAAACGGATTCAGGGAGTGATATCGTATGAGTGTCGACGACTTTTCGTCATGTTGAGAGAAACGGTTTTGCCAGAATATGCCAGTTGCCAGCAGTGATCCCATTCAGAAAGAAAACCGGATCGGAGCCTGGACGCCTATGCGTCATCCGGTATTCCGCATGTTGTGGATCGCCATCCTGTTCGTCAATATCGCCTCATGGATGCAGGATGTGGGAGCGGGCTGGCTCATGACTTCTCTCGCCCCCACACCGGCCATGGTATCGCTCGTTCAGGCAGCGACCAGCACGCCGTTCTTTCTGCTGGCCATTCCGGCTGGTGCGCTGGCGGATATTGTTGACAGACGACGTTTCCTCATCGCCACCCAGATATGGCTGGCCTGCTGTGCAGGCGCGCTCGGTTTTCTCACCCTGACCGGTCTGACCAGTTCCATCCTTTTGCTGGTTTTCACATTCTGCCTTGGCGTGGGGCTTGCCATGATGATGCCTGCATGGGGCGCGGTCATTCCCGAACTTGTTCCACGGGAAGAACTCCAGTCTGCCGTTGCCTTGAACAGTATCGCCATCAACATCGCCCGTTCCGTCGGTCCGGCTATTGCAGGCATTATCGTTGCCGCTGCCGGTTCAGGTGCCGTTTTCCTGACGAATGCGGCTTTTTACGCGATCGTCACGTTTTTGACGATCCGCTGGAAACGGAACGTTGCCCAGAGCGAATTGCCGTCCGAGCATCTGCTTTCCGCCATCAAGGCCGGATTGCGTTATGCGCGCCATTCAGAAGCCCTGATCGCGGTGATGATCCGGGGAGCCTGTTTCTTCATTTTCGCCAGTGCCTCATGGGCGCTGATGCCATTGATCGTCCGGCAGGAATTAAAGCGCGGCCCGGACGTGTATGGTCTTATGCTCGGCTGTATCGGGGTCGGGGCGATCTGTGGCGCGATATTGATGCCTCGCCTGATCCGGCTTGTTTCGCGTGACACGATCATTCGCTGCGCGTCTGCGGTGTACGGCGTCGGTATGCTGGCGCTGGCGGCAAGCGATAGGGTCATTACCGCATGCTGCGCCATGCTGGCTATCGGAATTTCGTGGATGATGACGGCATCCGCCCTGATGACGGCCGCCCAGATTACCCTGCCGGGTTGGGTGAGGGCGCGTGGACTGGCTTTCTTCTGGATAGTTTTTACCGGGGGCATGGCCGGTGGCAGCGTCATTTGGGGACAGGTTGCCGGGCTGCTGAATATCCAGCTGGCGCTTGTGATCGCCTCGGCCTGTCTTTTTATCGGCATTGGCGTGTCCTGGCGTTTTTATGTCGGTTTGAATGACAAGGCGGATTTGACGCCTTTATCTCATGACTGGGCCGGCCCGGTTCCACGGGACATCGAAATGCATGAAGGGCCCATCATGATTACCATCGAATATCAGGTCAGGCCGGAAGATGCAGATGCATTCATTGACGTCATGCACCGGCTCGGTGAAATCCGCCAGCGCAATGGCGGCTATATGTGGGAACTGTTCAACGACATCAACCGTCCCGGAATCATGATCGAGTTTTACCTGATCGAGTCGATGGTCGAGATGCTTCGCCAGCGCGAGCGCATGACGGTTGCCGACCGGGAAATCCGGGATGAGGCGAGGGCTTACCACAACGGCAGCACGCCGCCGAAAGTGACGCGCCTGCTGTCGGCCATCAATCACAGGAAAATCTTTTGACAGGCGTATTGATGACCGGAACGTTCCGGTTTATTTTTTTGCGACGGCGAATCCGTAAACCAGTTCGTAAGTCACGGGCAGTCCGGCTTCATCCCTGAAACTTTCGTATCTTTCCCCGGCGGTTTTCCAGGCTGTTTTTCCCATCAGCGGCTGTCGTTTACGGACGCTCTGGTGTGCGCCGACACCCCGTATCGAATCGATGACCGAGCGGAAATCGGGGTAATGCATGACGTGTTTTTCCGTATGCAATTCAATGTCGGCAAATCCGGCCTGCCGCAAATGGTTTTCAAGTTCATCCGGGGCAGAAAACGGCAGCACACGGTTCGAGTCATCCATTCCGGAGAAAGCGAAATCGATTTCAGGCAAGGTTCCGGGAACAGGTGTCGTGAAATAGAGGAGGCCATTGTTTTCAAGCACACGGTGCAGTTCCGGAAAAACGATGGCAGGATGACACCATTGCAGGGCAAGGGAACACCAGATGAAATCGAAACGGTCCGAATCAAACGGCATCTTTTCCAGATCGCCCACAACGGCTGAGAACCCTTTTTCGTGCATCCTGTCGACCATTTCCTGCGACAGGTCGCATCCGGTCATGTCGGCATCGGGCCAGAAGCATTTGAGGCATTGTGTCCCGAATCCGGTACCACAGCCCGCATCAAGCAAGCTTGACGGCTTGAAACTCAAAGGCAAACGTTCCGGCAAGAGGCAGAGCATCCGTTCACAGACTTCCCGCTGAAAACGGCCGAAAATATCATAGGAGACAGCGGCACGTCCGAATGCCTGACAGACTTTTTCCTTATCCATCGTCATTGGTTCAGAAATTCTTTCACCAGTGTCGCGCATTGCACAGGCTGGGATAAAAACGGGGCGTGCGCAACGTCAGGCAGGATATGCAGGGTGGCATCCGGCAATGTCCGTGCCAGCCAGCGGGCCGCTTCTACCGGCATAAGAGGGTCAAAAGCACCATGAATCAGCAGGGTTTTCTGATGAATGTCGGCAACCTGTGAGCGCAAATCCATTCCTGCCAGATAATCGAGGCCGGCTTCCAGGACGGGGAGTGGCGATACTGGCAAGGCCAGTAACTGCCTGACGATATTTCTGGCATTCTTGTCCTGATGATTGAACAGGGAAACGAAATGCCGCAGAGTACGATGCATATCGTTTTCCACATCTGTCCGGAATTGGTGGCCTGTCAAAAACGAAACAGCATTTTTCCAATCCGGTTTTTCGACAAAGCAAGGGGTCGCTCCGAAGAGAATAAGCCTGTCGATCCGGTCCGGATAACGGAGAGCTGCGGACATGGCCAGAATGGCTCCCATCGACCAGCCGCACAAAATGACGGGGCCGGTAATGTTTTTCATCATCGCATCGACCCAGATTTCGCAAGGATTACCTGAGGGCAAAGGCATTCCGTCATAGCCTGGCAATGTCATGGCCTTGAAATGGATATTGTCAGGCACATCCTTTTTCAGTTCGGTAATGAAGGGAGTGAAAACATCAGGCGATATTCCCCAGCCATGCCAGAAAGCCAGAGTGGTCATTTTATTTCCTTTAATGCATGAACGAGCTGTTCAACATGTTCATCAGTATGCGCCGCAGAAAGGGATATCCGCAAGCGGGCACTGCCTTTCGGAACCGTCGGCGGCCGGATGGCAGGCACCCAGATGCCACGTTCGGCCAGTTTCGCCGATACCTTCAGCACGGCATCGTTTTCACCGACCATGACCGGCTGGATAGCCGTAAAAGATGGCAGCAATTTCCATCGGGTATTGTCGAGGCCGTCGCTTAATCGGGCGATCAGGGTTTGCAGATGGCGGCGGCGGTCGTCACCCTGTTCAATCAGTTTCAGGCTGGCGAGGAGGGCAGACGCCATGACCGGACTCGTCGCCGTCGTGAAAATGTAAGAGCGGGAACGTTGCATGAGCCATTCGATGACGGTACTCGATGCGGCAATGAAAGCGCCCGAGACGCCTGCCGCTTTGCCTAACGTGCCGATATACACCAGTCGGGGATGAAAAGGCAGCTTGCAGTGATTCAGTGAACCACGGCCTTCCTTGCCCAATACGCCGAAACCGTGCGCATCGTCGAGCACGAGCCAGGCATCGTATTTTTCAGCCAGTTCAAACAGTTCATTGATGGGAGCCAGATCACCGTCCATGCTGAAAACCGCGTCGGAGAGGATCAGCTTGCGTTTGGCCGTGCTTTCCGAGAGCATTTTTTCCAGCTGCGCCATGTCGCAATGCGCATAGCGGCGATGGTCGGCACGGGAAAGCTGGACGGCGTCGATCAGGGAAGCATGGTTTAACCGGTCTGCGAAAACGGCGTCACCCCGGCCGACGAGAGTCGGAACGACACCGACGTTCGCCATGTAACCGGTGCTGTAGAAAAGGGCACGCTCTGCACCGACGAAATGGGCCAGCGCTTTTTCAAGCTGATCGTGCGGACTCATGTGACCGCTGACGACATGCGATCCGCCCGAGCCGGTTCCCCACTGGTGGGCCGATTCGCAAACAGCATTGGCAAGAACCGGATGAGAGGCGAGCCCAAGATAATCGTTGCTGCAAAAGGCAAGCATCGACTGGCCGTTGACGACGGCATGCGACCCGCAGGACGATTCCAGCGTCCTCCGGTTCCGTGTCAGGTTTTCTTTTGATAATGACTCAAGCTGATGGGTCAGTTCTTCCCATATCATTGTTTTTTCCGCTTATCGATAATGTGGCCTAACGAATCACGCGTTCGTGAAGGGTGGCTGGAGCATCATTATACAATTCAACGAGTGTCGATGCGCGGGTTCCGTAGTCCGGGGACTGGATACACACGGCGGAAAGGAGTTTTTCCCATTCATAGGGAACGCCGGTTCGGGGCAGGAGCTTGTCGGGAACGGTTGCCGTGTCGGAAAGCATTTCAAAGTAGGCGTCTTCAGGTGCGCCGATACCCAAAAGGCAACCGAACTGGGCCCGGGTCCTGACGACTTTGGGCCAGGGATCGTTCAGGAGGGCGTTGGACAATCCGTAAATGCCGGGTTGCAGGGCTTGCCCGTTTTTGGGGTTCATCAGTCCATAGTTCGAATACCAGATCAGGGTATCGGCATCGCCGACAAGCAGGTTGAAACCGTTATAGTGATGCGCTTCGTGTTTGATGTCCCGGATGTATTCTTCCGGTGAAAGGGAAGAGGCCAGATAATCGCTGACAAGCAATCCGCGTGTCGGCGCATCGTCTTTCATCAGGTGTGGCATCCGGACATTGGTCAGTGCGGCAAAGCGACTTCCTTTTCGTCCGGTCTGGCCGGGTCTGTCCGCGACTCCGAGCCAGGTTCCGCCGCCTTCCAGATCACGGCCGGCATAAATTTCAGGGTGGTCTTCCCAGCGATGGGCGGGAAGGGCCGGACGGGCATAAAACTCGTCACGGTTCGATGCAGCGACCAGTGGAACGTCGGGCATGACCTGCCACGCAAAAACGATCAGACACATGTGACGGCATTCTCCGGAAACGGTAAAAGAAAACAGCTCAATCAGGAATGATTATCATTTTAATGCAAAATGGAAATTCCGTTTTTTTTGCTGAACAGTCCGTTTATCCTTTGTTTATGCCTGCCACTTCGGTATTGTTTGTCGCTTCGGGTGTTTTCGTATCTGCCAGATCGATCCAGCCTCCGCCCATTGATTTATATACGCCCACGACTGACGTCAGGGACGAGGCGCGTAACTGGGCAAGTGTCAGCTGGCGCGGGAAAAGGGACTGGTCGGCCTGAAGGACAACGGAATAGGCGGAATAGCCCTCGTCGTACTGGAGTTTCGCCAGCCGTGAATAATCTTTCAGCTGATTGACAAGCCTTGTTTCCTTGTCCAGTTGTTCGTTGACACGCTGGCGATACGAAAGGGCATTATCGACGTCGGCAAAGGCTGACTGGACGGCACCTTCGTAACGGGCAAGCGCGGCGCGCTGTCCCGCTTCGGCCTGTTTGACTTGCGAATAGATGGAGCCGCCCTGAAAGATCGGCAGCGAGATGCCACCGGCAAAGCTCCAGGCTTTGGACGGCCCCTTGAAGAGATTGCGCAGGTGTTCGCTTGACGTGCCGAAAGCGCCTGTCAGTGAAATCGTCGGAAAGTACATGGCGCGTGTCGCGCCGATCATGGCATTGGCGGCGACCAGATCCTGTTCAGCCGACAGGATGTCAGGACGACGCAGGAGCAGGTTCGACGGCAGGTCGGCCGGAACGACGGGTGTTTTCAGGGTAGCCAGTGTCGAACCCCGCTCTACCGCTCCCGGATTGCGTCCCCGGAGAATATTGATGGCGTTTTCCGTCTGGGTGATATTGTGCCGGATTTGCGGAATCTGGCTTTGGGCCGTTTCATACTGGGACGCGGCCTGTGCGACAGTCATTTGCGACGTGACCCCGTATTTGAATTGCAAATCGATGATACGGAGGGATTCCCTGTAATTGGCCGATGTGTTCTGCGCGATCTTCAACTGTTCGTCCAGTGCCAGCAAATTGACGTATTGGGTGACGACATTGGAAACGATGGAAAGAAGGGCTGCCCGGCGTGTCTGTTCCATTGCTTTGGCGTCGGCTTCCGCGGCTTCGGTCATCCGCCGGATTTTTCCCCACAGATCGATTTCCCAGCTGGCGCCCAGACTGGCCGATTTGGCGTTTTGCGGATTCGGGACACCAATGACCGGTTCGGCATCCATTTCGGAAAGACGTTCTCGTCCCACCTGAGCAGTGGCATTGATTTGTGGAAAAAGGCCTGCACGGGTCTGCATGATGGCGGCAGCCGCTTTTTCCGAATTGGCGAGCGCCGCTTTCAGATCCCTGTTGTTCGCAATCGCTTCTTCTACCATCCCGTTTAAAACAGGATCGCCAAAATCTTCCCACCAGCGGGAATCCAGTGCCTGTTGTGAGGCCTGATCCGGCATGAAACGGTAGGATTGCGGCGTCGGCATATCCGGGCGGCGGTAGTCCGGCCCCATCATGCAGCCGCCGAGACTGGCGGAGAAGGCCGCTACAATGACAATCCCTATCCACGATTTTTTCATTATGCGCCTCCCTCTGGTTTGCCGTCCGTATTGCCCTTGTCACCTGCCGGAGGGTCTGGCGGAGGCAGTTCTTTCGGAGGGGCGGCGAGTTTCGGAACGTCTTTTTTATCGGAACCGGTTCTGTTTCTGATTTTCTGTTCCCAGCCGACGAACAGGTCGTAAAACAGCGGCACGAAGATGAGCGCCAGCGTCGAAACACCGATCATGCCGCCGATAATCCCGGTACCGATCGAGTGCCGTGAGTTGGCTCCGGCACCCATCGCAATCGCCAGTGGAATGACACCGCCGATAAAGGCCAGCGAAGTCATGATGATCGGGCGGAAACGGATTTTGCCTGCGGCCACGGCGGCTTGCGCCAGCGTGGTATTCGGTTTTTTCGCCAGTTCGACGGCGAATTCGACGATCAGGATGGCGTTTTTCGCCGCCAGCCCGACCATGACGAGCAGGCCGACCTGAAAATAGACGTCGTTATCGAGTCCCCGAATCCATGTTGCCAGAAGCGAACCGATCAGGCCGAACGGGACAGCCATCAGAATCACGGCCGGGAGCGCCCAGCTTTCGTATTGTGCCGCCAGAATCAGGAAAACCAGAATCACGCCGAAAACGAAGACGATCATGGACGACGTGCCGGACTTCTCTTCTTCAAACGCCACTCCTGACCAGCCATAGGCAAAATCCTTCGGCATGACGGCATTGGCTACATCTTCGATGGCCGTCATTGCCTGTCCGGACGAATAACCGGCAGCGGCGTTACCCGTGATTTCCGCTGACGGGAAACCATTGAAATGCGGAACAAGATCGGGACCGGTCGTGTAAGAGGTCGTTACGACAGAAGAGAGCGGTACCATTTGACCCTGTGCGTTACGGGTGTAGAGTTTGGCGATATCGTCCGGGCTGGCACGGAATTCCGGTTCCGACTGCATGATGACGTACCAGACGCGGGAATACTGGTTGAACTGGCTGACAATCGAAGAACCGAATTGCGTTTGCAGGGTGCTGGTGATGTCGTCCATATCCAGTCCCAACAGACGCGCCTTGTCACGGTCGACAGCGATCTTCAGTTGCTGTGAACGGGCCTGATAGGTCGTGTTCAGGCTGGTCAGTTCAGGCCGTTTTCTGGCCTCGGCCATGATTTTGTCCAATACCTCCTGCAACTGATCCGGACTGGCCGAACCGGTGCTTTGCAGCCAGAATTCAAAGCCACCGGTGCTGCCCAGTCCGGGAATCGGTGGCGGCAGGATCGGCAGAATCATTGCTTCCTCGATGGAACGGGTCTGTTTGTACAGCTCCAGCATGATCGTCCCGGCGTTTTGCGCTTTTGCTGTCTTGATGTTCTTGTAGCGCTCGTCAAAGGGCTTCAGGGCCATGAAGTACGTTCCGGACGAATTCTTGAAGCCGTTATCCAGCAATGAAAAGCCGGAAATGCCTGCGCGGGTTTCGACTCCCGGAATTTTTTCGACGATATCCGAAACCTTGTTCATGACGTTTTGTGTCCGTTCAAGACTGGATGAGTCAGGCAGGATGACGGCAGTGATCAGGTAGCCCTGATCTTCCTGCGGGACGAAACTCGTCGGCAAACGGGCAAACAAAAGCCAGATGGCGGCGATCATGACACCGAAACAGATCAGGGCGATCATCGAATGTTTGATGACAGCAGCCGACCAGCGTCCATAATGCTCGGTCAGGCTGGCGAATTTTTTATTGAACCATGCAAAGGGCCCTTTTGTAGGGGCGGGGGTCTGTTTCAGCCAGCTTCCGCACAAGGCTGGCGTCAAAGTCAGGGCGACAAAGCCTGAAATCGTCACGGAAATGGCAATCGTGATGGCAAACTGTTTATAGAGCTGGCCTGTCGTTCCGGGTACGAACGCAGCCGGAACGAAAACACTGACCAGTACCAGAACGGTAGCGACAATCGGGCTGACCAGTTCGTTCATTGCCTGTATGGTCGCCTGTTTCCTGTCCATGCCGCTCTCGTCGATATTGCGCTCGACGTTTTCAACCACCACAATGGCGTCATCCACGACGAGCCCGATGGCCAGCACCATCCCGAACAGGGTCAGCATATTGATGGAAAAATTCAGGACGTACATCCCGGCAAAGGTGCCCAAAAGGGCGACGAAAATGGCGGTCGAGGCGATCAGGGTAGCCCGGTATTTCTGGAGGAAAACGTAAATGACGCCGATGACGATACAGATGGCGATAATCAGGGTTTTGATCACTTCCTCAATCGAAATACGGACATAATCGGTCGTATCGACACCGATTACGTAATGAATCCCGTCAGGAAATCCTGCCTGCAATTTGTCCAGCTCGGCGCGCACGGCTTTCGAAACATCCAGCGCATTGGCGCCCGGTTGCTGGACAACCTGAATAAAAGTCGCGAATTCACCGTTCATCTGGGTATTGACCAGATAAGTCTGTTTGCCCATCGACGCGCGTCCGATGTCTTTAAGGCGCACAATCGCGCTGCCGTCATTGCTGGCGCGAATGATCATGTTTTCATAATCTTCCGCGTTCTGGTATGGGGAACGGGTAATGGCGGGATAGGTTTGCTGGATGCCTGCCGGAGCCGGTTCACCGCCGATCTGACCGGCAGAAAAGAGCTTGTTCTGGGACGATACCGCTTCGGCAACATCAGTCGTCGTGATTTTAAGTGAAGCCATCTTGTCCGGGTTCAGCCAGATGCGCATGGCCTGATCCGCATTGCCCATCACGGTAGCCTGGCCCGCACCGGGAACCCGCTTGATCGCATCGAGAACGTAAACATTCGCATAATTCGAGACATAGTCCTGACTGTACATTTTCGGATCGCCGTAAAGCCCGATCAGCATCAGCATGGATGAGGACTCTTTCTGGACCTGCACACCGTTTTGGGTCACCTCGCTGGGCAATTGGGGCGATGCGATATTCACCCGGTTCTGTACCTGAACCTGTGCGATATCCGGATCGGTGCCGATATTGAAAAATACGGTCAGCTGGAGCTGGCCGGACGACGAGGAAGACGACGTCATGTACAGCATGTTGTCGATCCCGTTGATCTGGTTTTCCAGCGGCGCAGCGACGGAATCGGCCAGCGTCTTGGCATCCGCGCCCGGATACTGGGCCGAAACGGTAATCTGTACCGGACTCATGTTCGGATACTGTTCGACCGGCAACTGGGTCATGGCGATGCCGCCCGCCAGACAGATAATCAGCGAGACGACAATCGCAAAGATAGGGCGCTCAATGAAAAATTTGGAAAACATCGTTCACCCCTTATGGTTTGGCCGGTTCCGGTTTGGCGGTATTGTCCGTTCCGTTTTCCTTCGATGCGGCGACTGTTCCCGCGTCCGCCGCGGCAGGTTGCTGCTCGTTTGCAGCCTTCTCATCAGTGGAAGATGCACCGATTTCCTGCTGTTGTGTATTTTGTGACACCTCAACGTCGGCTCCGGCCGCCAGCGTCTGGACACCATCGACGACGACCTGTTCGCCGTTTTGCAGCCCCTGCGTAATGACCCAGTTCATGCCGGTCTGGTCGCCGACCGTGACGGGACGGTACTGCGCCTTGTTGTCCTTGATGACCCAGACAAAATGGCCTTTCGATCCCTGCTGGACGGCTTTTTGCGGAACGGCAATGGCGTCAGGCCGGGTTGCACCGGTCATGCGCACACGCACGAACTGGTTCGGTTTCAGGGTGCCTTTCGGGTTGTCGACACTGGCGCGAATCATATTGGTTCCGGTCGTCGGATTGTAATCCGGAGCCGAGAAAACGAGCTTGCCCGTGTTCGGGAGAACCGATCCGTCCGGCAGGATGACTTCAACCGTGAAATTGTCATTTGCCGGGACGATCAGCTGGCCTGCCTGAATCTGTTTTTGCAGTTCGAGCAGGCGGTTTTCCGAAATGGAGAAATTCACCCACATCGGCGACATCTTGTATACGGTTGTAAGCTGGTTGTTCGTAGCGTCGACATACGTCCCTTCTGCGACACTGGCGGAACCGGCCAGTCCGTCAACGGGGGATTTGATCGTCGTGTACGACAAGTTCAGTCTGGCGGCGTTCAACTGTGCCTGTGCCTGATGCACGGCAGCCTGTGTCGTCAGGAACTGTCCTTTGGCGTTATCGAGGTCTTTTTTAGAGAGGGCATTCAGGGCGACGAGCGGCTTGATCCGGTCGAGATTGGCTTTGGCTGTCGCATGCGCAGCCTTGCTGGAATCGAGCGCGGCTTTCGCTTCATTGACCTGAACCTGAAACGGGCGGGGATCGATCTGAAAGAGCGTTTGCCCGTCCCTGACCATCGAACCTTCCTGATACAGCCGTTTTTGCAGGAAACCGTTGACGCGGGCGTTGATGTTTACCTGACGGGAACTGGCCGTCTGGGCGACATATTCCAGCGCCATGGGAATATTCTGGGCTTTGATGGTCAGAGTCGTTACACGCGGTTTTCCCGCCTTCGGAATTTCCATTTTCTGGCTGCAGCCAAGAACCAGCAGACAAGCCAGTCCGATTGCGACAGCACCCGTCATTACGCCACGATTCATCACCGATTCTCCATATTTGTTTTAATCCGAAAATGCCAAGCTGCCACGGATCATTTGGAGAAAACCTTAACCTGAAGTTGATGGGGACTTTTTTACTTTAATCAGAGCAATAGCGGATTTTTCTTTCTTTTTTGGCAAGACGCTCATATGTTCGTTACAAATTGAAGTAAATAAAGAAAGCAGTCTCTGCTTGTCGTACAATAAAAACATGATTTGCACCTGTCTGTTCAACCGGAAAGAGAGAACGAAATGATTGCCAATGTCCTGACTATAGCCGGAACCGATCCGAGTGGCGGCGCGGGTATTTCCGCCGACTTGAAAACCTTTTCAGCACTGGGAACTTACGGCATGGCGGCGATTACCGCCGTCGTGGCGCAAAATACGATGGGAGTGAAGTCGTTCCAGCCGCTTGATCCGTCCTTTGTGGGGGATCAGATCGATGCCGTTTTCGAGGATGTAAAGGTCGATGCCGTCAAGATCGGCATGGTGGCGACTGCCGCCATTGCCGAAGTGATCGCCGAAAGGCTGGCGAAATATCCGAAATGCCCTGTCGTGCTGGATACGGTCATGGTTGCCAAAAGCGGCGATACCCTGTTGCAAGCGGACGCTATCGAGGCGATAAGGGACAAGCTCGTTCCAATGGCAAACATTATCACGCCTAACCTGAAAGAAGCGTCAGTCCTTCTCGGCTCGGACATTCCAACTTCGGTCGTCGACATGAAAACGGCATTGCCCCGCCTGCATGCGCTCGGGCCGGAATGGGTATTGCTGAAAGGGGGTTACCTGCCGGGATATGACAGTGTCGATTTCCTCTATGGCGACGGAAAAACGACCGAGTTGCATGCGCCACGTATCGAAACGAAAAACGTCCATGGAACCGGATGTACCCTGTCGGCAGCCATTGCTGCGTTCATGACGCGCATGTCGCTGCCTGACGCCGTGAAAATGGCCAAGGATTATCTGACGAAAGCGCTCGCCGATTCGGGAAAACTGAACGTAGGCCACGGTCATGGCCCGGTTCATCACTTCCATGCCATATGGAAGTAAATCAGGTTAAATATATTTATTGATCAGTCAGTTACAGGATGGATTTGAAATTTCGCCTGAAACTTCAAATCCATCTTTTTTGTTGTTACGGCAGGGAGTAGGGCAGCGGAATCCATGTGATCAGGGGGCCGTCCGCTTTTTCGACATGGAGAGCCTGACTGCCGATCGCCTCGGTTTGTACGACTGCCAGAAAATCGACCCGGTTGTTGTCCCTGCGGGCAGAAGAGACGATTGTTCCGCAAACTTGTCCATCGGAATCGACGATGTTCGCCCCGGCCGTCATGTTGACGTCAATGGGGGGATTATCCTCGAAAGGCAGTTCGACCATCCCGTGAAACATCCGCCGTTTGACCGTTCCCTTGTACTGGCTTCGGGCAATCACTTCCTGTCCAGGATAACAGCCTTTTTTGAAAGACAGGCCGCCGGCCTGTTCCAGATTGACCATTTGCGGGATGAACCTGTCCTGAACGGGCAGCGTGATTTGGGGCACGCCTGCCTTGATGTCGCCCATCGTCCAGCCGCTTTCATCACATACGGAAAGTGTGGACGACAATTCGCTTTCAACAACCTGCAAGCGTTTTTCGGCAATCGTCAAAAGATAACGTGGAAAACCGAATGCATCGGCAACGCGCACCAGTACCCCAAATTCGTTTTCGGTTTTGCCGAAAGGTTCGGATGGCAGTGTTTCAAACCATTTCGACAGGGCTTCGCCGCCTTTTTCACCCCCAATGCCAAGGATGGCCATATTGCCGCTTTCGTCAGAGAGCGTCACTTTCGCCCGCAAAACGTACATTTGCAGGCGTTTTTGCAAGGCAGGCAGAATGTCGAGAGGGACAGTCAGCCAGACTTTCCCGGAAGATTTCCATGCATGGAAAAGGGCTAGCATGCGGCCCTGAGGATTGCAGTACGCGGCCAGACGCGCCTGACTGCTTCCCAGATGTTCGATATCGTTGGAAAGCTGGCCGTGAATGAAAGAAACGGCATCTTCCCCTTCAAGGGCAAGGAGGCCAGTCTGTTTGAGCAAAACGACATGACCTGATTCAAGCGTGGTGGATGAACAGGAATGAGGGAGTGCGATAGAATTCATGGATTAAAATAAAACTGTTTCCGGATTGGTTCAAGTCGAGTATAGTCTTTTTTTTTCGTCAGGTTTATGGCAAGGGACAAACTGCCGTTGTTTCGATGAATTTTATTTCAAAAAGTCGTCTTCTTAAAAAAAGAACATGTATCGTCGCGGGATGCGTGTTCGGCATTTTCGTTTTACTGGTTTCCTTTTGCGCACACTGGGCTTATTCGCCTGTTTTTACGCAGGGTAAGCCCGTCCCGTTTGAAATTGCAAAAGGCGGCTCGGCCAAAAGCGTGACCGCCCAGTTAAACGGGCAGGACGTTTCCTTGAATGATACCCTGTTTTCCATGCTCATCCGCCTGACCGGCAATAGTTCAAACCTGCTGGCAGGGCCTTATGAGCTGAAAGCGGGTGAAACGCCAGTCAGACTGCTGCAAAAAATCACGAGGGGCATTTTCGCGCTGGAGTCAGTCACCATCATCGAAGGCTTCAATTTCAGACAGATGCGCCGTGTTATCGCAAAAGCTGAAACCTTGAAACACGATACAGTCGGTTTGTCGGATGCGGAAATCCTCAAAAAACTGGGTGTTCGTCATCACAGCGGGGAAGGCCTGTTTTATCCGGATACTTATATGTTCAAAAAAGGGGCGAGCGACATGCAGGTCTATCGCCGTGCCTACGATGCGCAAATGGCACGGTTAAATGCCCTGTGGGCGAATCGTGACCTGAGGCTGCCCTATAAAACGCCGTATGATGCCCTGATTATGGCGTCGCTGATCGAAAAGGAAACGGCCGATCCAGACGATAGGGAAATGATTGCCGGGGTATTTCTGAACCGTTTGCGTATCGGCATGAAACTTCAGACAGACCCGACGGTCATTTACGGCATGGGACACGGTTATCGGGGAAAAATCCGCAAGGCCGATTTGCTGAGGGATACGCCGTATAATACCTACACCCGCTATGGCATGCCGCCGACTCCGATTGCTATGCCGGGAGAAGAGGCGCTGGAAGCGGCATTCAATCCGGCTTCCACCGATGCCCTTTATTTTGTGGCGCGTGGCGATGGAACCAGCCAGTTTTCCAGTAACCTTGACGACCATAATCAGGCCGTCAGGGATTTCATTCTGAAGAAAAAATGAATATGGAACAAAAAAACCATTCCGGCCGTTTCATCACTTTCGAAGGAATCGACGGTGCCGGAAAATCCACCCACATCCAATTCGTGACCGATCTTTTGCGGGCAGACAACCGGCAGGTTGTCGTCACCCGTGAACCGGGCGGAACCGTTCTCGGGGAAAAACTGAGGGAGATGCTGCTTCACGATAAAATGAACCTTGAAACGGAAGCGCTTTTGATGTTTGCCGCCCGCCGGGAACATATCGCCGAAGTGATCGAACCCGCTCTGCAACGTGGCGATTGGGTCATTTCAGACCGCTTTACCGACGCTTCCTTTGCCTATCAGGGAGGCGGAAGAGGGCTTGACCTTCACAAGATGCGCCAGCTGGAAGAATGGGTACACCCGCATTTGCAACCTGATCTGACGCTGCTTTTCGACGTTTCGCCGGAAGTGGCACAAGCGAGGCTCGAGGCTGCCCGTTCACCCGACAAGTTCGAACGGGAAAAATCCGGATTCTTCAACCGGGTGCGTGACGAATATCTGCGCCGTGCAAAAGAATTTCCCGACCGTTTCAGGGTCATCGACAGTTCCCGCAGCATCGAAGCCATTCGTGAGACAATAAAGGGATTGATCGGGGAGCTGGGCTGAGCCCTGTTTCATCGGCTTGTTCATTCACCTTTTTTTGATGGAATAACAGACATTGGTTTCTCCACTGGAAAATTCACTTTATCCCTGGCATCGCAAAAATTGGGAATATCTCGTCCGGCTGGAATCGAAGTTGCCGCACGCGCTCCTGTTTTACGGGCCAGCCGGAACGGGTGTCGAATCCTTTGCCGAATCGTTTGCGAAAGCCAGATTGTGCGAAAACCGGCAGCCTGATGGAAATGCCTGCGGGGGGTGCCAGTCTTGTCACTGGTTCGACCAGAATTCCCATCCGGACTTCCGGCAGATCCTGCCTGAAACACTGGAAATCGCCAAAGGACTGGACGATCCGGACAAAAAAACGGATGACGACAGTGGCGCGTCTGATAAGAAAACCAGAGAACCCTCTAAAAAAATCGGTATCGAACGAATCCGGTCGCTGGCCGATTTCATCAATATCTCCACGCATCGTGGCGGCTTGCGGGTCGTGTCCGTCTATCCTGCCGAGGCGATGACGACCGAGTCGTCCAACTCGCTTTTGAAAATGCTGGAAGAACCGCCCGCCAATACATTGTTCATTTTGACGACCAATCATCTGGACGCGCTCTTGCCGACCATTCTTTCCCGATGTTCCAAGCTGGCGTTTCCGATGCCGGAAACATCAATGGCCATCGGCTGGCTGAAAGAGCAGGGAGTGGATGAGGCTGAAAGCTGGCTGGCGGAACAGGGTGGTGCGCCTGTCACGGCTCTGGAAGAATCCCGAAGCGGCAGCAGGGAAGAAATGACCCTGTTTCTCGCCGAACTGGCGGCGCCTGACGATTCAGGATTGCTCAGGACAGCCGAAAAACTTCAGAAAGTGCCGCTCTCCGACCTGATCACATGGCACCAGCGCTGGCTGTACGATTTGCTCTCGATTCGTTTGACGGGCAGGGAACGCTATTATCCGCGATATCGCCAGGAGCTTTCCGGCATGGCAGACCGTGTCGATATGGACAGGCTTTTGAAAGTCCTGAAAACGGTCAACGACCGCAAGCGCGTCGCTGACCATCCGCTCGTTCCCAGACTGGTTCTGGAAGACATGCTGCTCGACTACAGGAAAATATTTTCGCCATCCGCGAGCAAATAAGGCTCAAATTCGGTACAATACCGGCCTTCAATCCGTTTAAAGATTTCATTTGCACCATGTATATCGATTCCCATTGCCATATTCATCTTCGTGACCTGAAAAACCGTCAGGATGAAGTCTTGCGCAACATGGCTGCAAACAAGGTCAGTCACGCCCTGTGCGTCACGATCAGTCTGGAAGACTTTCCGCAGGTAAAAGCTTTGGCGGAAAAGCATGAGCATCTTCACGGGACTGTCGGTGTCCATCCGGGGCCGAAAAACGTTAAAGAGCCCGACGTCGAAACCCTCGTCAAATTGTCCATGCATCCGAAGATCGTCGCTATCGGTGAAACCGGCCTCGACTATCACCACGTCGAACCCCGCCAGAAATGGCAGATGGACCGGTTTCGCACGCATATCGCCGCTTCCCGTGCCTGTGGCAAACCATTGATCATCCATACCCGCAAGGCAGCGGACGATACGATCCAGATGCTTCGTGAAGAAGGTGCAGGACTGGACAAAGGCGGTTTCGGTGGCATCATGCACTGTTTTTCCGAGTCCGGAAAAATTGCCAGAGCGGCACTGGATATGGGCTTTTACATTTCTTTTTCCGGTGTCCTGACGTACCCCGGCTCCAAAGACCTGAGATCGGTTGCCCGCCTTATTCCGCTCGACCGGATTCTGATCGAAACCGATTCACCTTACCTTTCGCCGCAGGCCTATCGCGGCAAGACCAACGAACCGGCTTATGTCATCGAAGTGGCCAAACAGCTGGCCATGCTGAAGGGCATGCCGGTTGAGCGTATTGCACGCCACACTTCCGAAAACTATTTCAGATTATTCGGTATTGAAAATAATGCCGTTTCTTCCTGATTAAATCCTGCTTTCAAAACCTGATCTCGCAAAAAAACAAAAAGGCAAATAACTTTTTGTTTTATTCTTATTACTTTTTATTTTAAAAAGCGATATGACTTTTAAAAAAAGAAGAGTAGAATCCTTAATAACGTGAGCACCAACGGTACTGGTTACATAAAATAGACCGATAGTTAAAGAGGTGCATTTCTCTCACTCATTAATAGAAAGCGTAAGGTAAAGTCATGAATAACATGGTATTGAGATCTTTGGTTATCGTTATCGCCGGTATTGTTGTTACAACCCTCTGGATCCAGGCGGTTTAATATCCGATGCTCAATGGGAGATTGCCAGGCGATCTCCCAGATTTTCCCTTCCGGTTTCTTCTTTTTCCCTCCTCAATTTCCGTTTTTCCCCCTGTGATACATTCTTTTTTCGGCTTTGCCGGAAAGATGTTCATCCGCTTTTCTTCCTTGCCGCATGCGTATTTCTTCAGTTTCATATTTCCTGAAAACACCGCGAATATCTGTTCCTTCTCTTGTTTTTATGCAGTCATATGAAATAATAAGCATAACTATTCTTTTTTTACATATGTGAAAATAAACATAACTATTCATCATGATCATATGTATAAATAAGCATAACTATCCAACCGGTTCTGTTTGAAAAAACTCGTAAAAATGCAAGCAAAAACAGCTGCTTGAAACCTTTATGGATGAATCCGCATTCAGGCTTGCAAAGTGAATTGGAGATTTGTTTTTTATTTACTCTCCGTAAATATTTTATTTTCCATTCCTGAAAGCGACAGGAATCTGGCCGATATGCCAACGGGTACTGTTGCTGGCCGTAACAGAGATTCCCTTGCGTTTTTTCAGGGAGTATCTTTGGATGGGGAGATGAACGAATTTTCTTCTTGTCTGTCGAATTCGCGACATGTTACGCAAAGGTACTGCGTTGTTCTATGGGGACGTTAACCGGACAATATGGGAGTGACAGGAATGAAAGTCGCTCTTTGCCGCATGTCGGGGCTGGACACCCGCAAAAATGTCCGGATAATACTCATCGCAAGGTCGCCTTATGGCGTTTTCCCCATCCAATTCGTGTTCGAGAATGAGCCAATTTTTTACTTCTGTCGCCAATAAATGCCGTTTCCTGGCACTCGTTTGCATGAGCCTGTTTGTTTTTTCTACAGCATCGGCCGATACCGTCAAGGATTTTTTCATTGCAGTGAAAAATGATCGGGTAGGAGCGGTAAAAGAAATGCTTGCCAAAGGGTTCGATCCCAATACGCAGGAACAGGAAAGAGGCGATACGCCTCTCATCATGGCGATGCGTGAAAATTCGCTGGATGTGATGGAAATTTTACTGGCGGACAAAAGAACGAAACTGGATACAGAGGCGTTCAACGGGGATAACGCTCTGATGATCGCCGCGTTCAATGGCAACGAAAAAGCGGTGAAGGCTTTGCTGGATCATGGCGCGAAGGTCAACAAGGATGGCTGGTCGCCACTTCATTACGCCGCTGCCAACGGCAATGAGAAAATCGTCAAAATGCTTCTGGACAAGGATGCGTTCGTCGATGCCGTGTCGCCCAATGCCACAACGCCCATGATGATGGCGGCGCGAGGCGGCCATATCTATGCCGTCAAGCTGATCTACGATGCAGGAGCAGACCCGACCATCAAAAACCAGCGCGGCTATACCGCCAGCGATTTCGCGAAGGAAAACAAGAATTCCAAAATCGTCGAGGGGCTCCGGTTCCTGATCGACAGGGAAGCCGAACTGGCGAAAAAGCGGACCGTTATGCCCCTGTTCCCGTTTTAAACGGGTTCAGGCACGTACCCGTTTTTTGTTCGGTGTCAGTACCGTTGGCATCGCTTTCGGGAAAGTGGTCGGGAAATCCGAATTATAGTGAAGCCCGCGGCTTTCTTTCCGGAGCAGGGCGCTTTCCACGATCATGGAAGCGACGTCCACCAGATTGCGCAATTCCAGCAGGTTATTGCTGATGATGAAGTTGGCGTAATATTCGTCGATTTCTTCTTTCAACAACTGAATCCGGCGCTGGGCTCGTTCCAGACGTTTCGTCGTCCTGACGATACCGACGTAATTCCACATGAAGCGCCTGAGTTCATCCCAGTTATGCGAAATGACGACTTCTTCATTGGCGTTCGATACGCGGCTTTCATCCCATTCAGGCAGGATATGGAAAGGTTCTTCCGGAAGACTGGCGATGTGTTCAGCCGCTGTCTTCCCGATGACCAGACATTCCAGCAGCGAATTGCTGGCAAGACGGTTCGCGCCATGCAGGCCGGTACAAGCCGTTTCGCCGACCGCATACAGGTTCTTGATATCGGTCCGTCCCTTCGTATCCGTCACGACGCCGCCACAGGTAAAGTGGGTTGCCGGGACGACGGGAATCGGTTCCTTTGTGATGTCGATGCCGAGTTCAAGACAACGGGCGTAAATCGTCGGGAAATGTTCTTTCAGAAATTGGGGGTCCTGATGGCTGATGTCCAGATGGACGTAATCCAGACCGCGTTTTTTCATCTCGAAGTCGATCGAACGGGCAACGATATCGCGCGGAGCCAGTTCGGCTCTCGGATCGTGTTCGGGCATGAAACGCATGCCGCCTTCCGACCCCGCATCAGGCGGCAGTTTCAGCAGCCCACCTTCGCCGCGGACGGATTCGGAAATCAGAAATGACTTGGCATAGGGATGGTAAAGACAGGTCGGATGAAACTGGACGAATTCCATGTTCGATACACGGGCACCGGCACGCCAGGCCATGGCGACACCGTCGCCGGTCGAGGTATCCGGATTGGTCGTATACAGGTAAACCTTGCCTGCGCCCCCGGTTGCCAGGACGGTATGCCGTGCCGCAAAAGTATGGACGAGACCTTCTTCTTCATTCAGGACATAGAGGCCGTAACATTCAAGGGGTTGCTTGTCTTCATAGAGCTTGTCCGACGTGATCAGGTCGACGGCGAAATGATTTTCGAACAAATGGATGTTCGGACGGCTGCGGATGATCTTTTCCAGTGTCTGTTGCACGACGTGCCCGGTGGCGTCTGCGGCATGAATGATGCGCCGCTGGCTGTGACCGCCTTCACGGGTCAGGTGATAACCCGTCTGGGTCGATGTGTCTTTGGAAAAGGGAACGCCCTGATCGATCAGCCAGTCGACGGCTTCGCCACCGTGTTCGACGATGAAACGGGTCGCTTCTTCATCACACAGCCCGGCGCCGGCTGTCATGGTATCGGCCACGTGTTCTTCAATACTGTCCAGAACCGGGTCCAGTACGGCGGCAATGCCGCCCTGTGCGAAATTGCTGGCGCTTTCCCATAAGGTCCGCTTGCAGATCAGCGCGATTTTATAAGTTTTGGGCAATCGCAGGGCAACGGAAAGACCCGCCAGTCCACTGCCGACGATGACGACGTCAAAATTCATGGCTTTTTCACCGGATGAAGTTGTTCAGATAACGTCACACTATATTCCATTGAAAACGATTCGTCATGTGTTTTGAGACTGAAACAGCTGACTTTGAAGCTGGAAAAGCGTTGAAGCCTTTCATCACTTTCCGGTCAGGACTGAATTCGCTATGACGAGCGCCTCCCGGACAGAATGCCGAACAGCAGCACGACAACCGCTGCGATCAGTAACAAATGCACAAAACCACCCAAGACGTTCGTCGTGACCAGACCGAGCAGCCAGAGTATGAAAAGGATTATGGCAATGGTATAAAGCATCTTCGTCTCCATGAAGATTGTAAAAAAAAAGACAAAAAACAATCGTTCTGCATGAAATACGACCGAATTGGACGAAAGCGGTTCCGGTATGAAAACAGTAAACGTAAAATGAAAGGAAATTGTCAATATTGGTAGCTGTCCAAACGTCAGACTGTTGACGAAAGACGGTTTTCAAAAGTATGGACGCTCCCGTTTCATCGATAACAGGAATAAGCGAAACGGGTTTCATGAGGAAGTCGTGTGCCTGTCGCGACATTCAAACCTGACTTGTAGGAGGCGTTATGAAAAAACTCGGATTTATCGGTATGGGCAATATGGCATCGGCCATTCTGTTGGGTGCCGTCAAGTCAGGCTTTCTGAAGGGTGAAGAAACTGTCGCCTATGACACCAATGCGTTCAAGCTGGATAAACTGAACAAGGAATGCGGCATGGCGAAAGCCGGTTCGGTGCAGGAAGTGATTGAAAACAGCGAAATTATTCTCCTGGCCATCAAACCGAAAATAGTCGAAGGCGTTCTTTCCGAATCCCGTGAAGCACTCAAGGGCAAGACCCTCCTGTCCATTGCCGCGGGCTGGCAGTACAGCCGACTTCGCCGTCTGGTCGACTCGTCCACGCACATCTGTGCCATCATGCCGAACACACCGGCAATGGTCGGTGCGGGTATGACCATCATCGAGGCGACAAACGATTTGACACCGAAAGAGTTGATCTTTACCCGCAAACTGTTCAAGAGTCTTGGCGAGGTTGAGGAGCTTTCCAGCGACCTGATGGGCATAGGGGGCACCTTGTCGGGTTGTGGCCCGGCATGGATTTTCATGGTCATCGAAGCACTGGCAGACGGAGCTGTCTATCACGGCCTGCCACGTGACATCGCCTACAAACTGGCGAGCCAGACCGTTATCGGTTCCGGAAAAATGGTACTGGATACGAAACAGCATCCGGGCAAACTCAAAGACGACGTCTGTTCACCGGGCGGCATCACCATCCGTGGCGTGAAAGCGCTGGAAGAAGGGGGCCTGCGCATTGCCATGATGAATGCCGTCGACGCGGCGTTCAAAAAACCGGATTGACCCCTGAATTATTCATTGTGGAAAAAGGCTGAAAAGATTACTTTTCAGCCTTTTTTTATCCGCATTGACAGTGTATTGAACAGTCTAAACGGTTTCTTTCCGTATACGCTCAACCATGTTAAAAAAAGATAACTGATATTAAATAGTTGAAACACTTTAAACAGTCGGTGTTAAAATATTTCCTTATGGTAATTTTTTAATTCTGAAGATTTTTTGTATTTGGTGTGATTTTATCCCCTCTCTTTTCAGACCGATCTGTTATGCGTAGAAAACTGTTCTTCTTCATTTGTTTATTTTGTTCTATTACAGCTTCAGTCTCTTTTGCTGAAACGAAAATCAATGAATCGTTTCCGGAAATTGAACGGTCGGGGGAAGAGGCAAAGAGAGAAACGGCTATCAAGCTCTATAATCTGGGCGTGGAATATGCAAAAGGCAGTCGTGTCGAAAAAGATCGTAAAAAAGCCAATTCCTATTTCAGACAAGCTGCTGAAATAGGACTGCCTGAAGCGCAGTACAATCTGGGACGAGCGTATTTCGATGGCGATGGTCTGGAGGTAGACAGGAAAGCAGCTATTGAATGGTACAAAAAGGCAGCAGAACAGGGATTTGCACAGGCTCAATACAACTTGGGCGTAATCTACCAAAATGGTTTGGGCATCAAACAGGATTTTGATTCGGCTGTCCAGTGGTATGAGAGAGCGGCAAATCAGGGATTTGTATTAGCCCAATACAATCTTGGAATGTTATATATAACTGGAGCAGGCGTTGGCAAGAATCCGAAACGAGGGATTTTGTGGTTGCGCAAGGCTGCTGAAGGGGGTTACGGTCAGGCGCAGCATAATCTTGGAACCGTTTATTACGAGGGTATTGGCGTCAGAAAAAATTATCCGGAAGCGGTGCAATGGTTCGCCAAAGCTGCTAAACAAGAGCTTGGCATGGCGCAATACAATCTGGGGATGGCTTACTATCATGGAGAGGGCGTCAAAAAAAATCCTCAGAAAGCGGTTTCATGGTTGAAAAAAGCAGCAAAACAAAATCTTCTTATAGCTCAGGCTAGTCTTGGCTATATATATGTTACGGACAGGAATTTCAAAAATAATCTGGCAGAAGGAATTTTCTGGACAAAAAAAGCCTCCGCATATGGTAATGCAAGGGCTCAGGCGACACTTGGTATTGCATATCTTATTGGAAAGGGTGTAGAAAAAAATATTCCAGAAGGCGTTTCGTGGATAAAAAAAGCAGCGAGACAGGGTAATTATCCGGCTCAAAGCATGCTTGCTTCCTGTTATGAAAATGGGATTGGCGTAAAGCAAAACAAGGTATTGGCTTATGCACTTTATTTACACTCATCTCCTTATACGGAAGTTGCTATGGAAGAACGGCAAAATCTTGAAAAAAAGCTAAGCAAAGATGAAATTGTAAAAGCCCGATCCATCAACATCGAAAAACTTTTCGAATGAGGCTATTTCACTTTGATAGGTTTAAATGCCCAAGCTTTCTCTGAAATTCTGTTTCTGTATCGTCGTGCTCATAATGATGTGCCTGTCGATGTCGTCCGTCATTGCTGATTCGCAGCAGCCTGCAGTTTCAGAAGAAAACGCAAATAAAATTATCCTTGATGAGGAAAAGGCGGTCATCCAATGTAACGAAAGATATAAGACGGAAAATGATGAAAAGGGCGATGAAGAAACCGTTTCATGGTGCCGAAAAGCCGCGAAGTCTGGTAATGCGGAGGCACAATATCTTTTTGGCATGCTGGTTTATGATGGCAGAGGCGTGCAGCAGGATAATTGTGTTGCCATGTTATGGTGGATGAAAGCAGCAGAGCAGAATCATGCCAAGGCACTCGTTATGCTGGGAAATCTTCATCGTAAAGGTCAGTGCATTGCTGAGAATTATCCGAAAGCCATTGCCTATTGGAAGAGAGCTGCTGTTCAGAATAACGTATGGGCATATCATAATTTAGGGACAGCTTATTACGATGGTATCGGTGTGGATAAAAATCCTCATGAAGCTGTTCGCTGGTGGAAGAAGGCAGCCGAATTGGGTTTTCCTGAATCTCAGAACAATCTGGGTGCTTTATACAATGATGGGAATGGTGTTGATCGTGATTATCAGGAGGCTGTTTTCTGGTACAGAAAAAGTGCCCTGCAGGGCGACGAATTGGGACAGTACAATCTTGGGGTGGCTTATTATTACGGCAGAGGGATAAAAAAAGATTTTTCTGAAGCAGTGTCGTGGTACAAAAAATCAGCAGAACAAGACTATGCACAAGCACAGCATAATCTTGGTGTTACGTATTACGAAGGTGAGGGAATAAAAAAAGATTACGCCAAGGCTGTGTACTGGTGGAAAAAGGCAGCAGAACAGGGGATTCCCCAATCTCAGTATAACCTTGGCATTGCATATGAAGAAGGCTGGGGCGCTGAAAAAAATCCGGAGAATGCTGTTTTTTGGTACAGAAAAGCGGCTGAACAGGGACATGCTGATGCTCAAAACAGACTTGGCATCGCTTACAGGTATGGAACCGGAGTCAGGAAAAATCCCGCATTGTCTGTCAAATGGCTGGAAAAAGCGGCAAAGCAGGGGCTTGCAAGAGCACAGTTCAATTTGGGGAAAACCTTCTATATCGGAGCAGGCATTAACAAGAATACAGACAAAGCGGTTTACTGGTTCATAAAAGCTGCCAATCAGGGTTTCACAGAAGCACAGGCTTATATTGGTATGATTTATTTTAAAGGTAAATATGTCGCCAAGAACGAAAAAAAAGGTTTTTACTGGTTAAAAAAAGCAGCAGAAAAAGACAGTGCTAAAGCACAAGCATTTCTTGGCGCTTTATACATTGCAGGAAATGAAGTGAAGCCAAATATAAAGGAAGGCGTTGCCTTGACAAAAAAAGCGGCATTACAGGGTAATTACGAGGCACAAACCCTGCTCGGTTTTTGCTACGAGAATGGCTTGGAAGTAAAAAAAGACCTGATTGCCGCATATGCGCTTTACTTGTCGGCGTCACCTCATTTCGATTTTGCAGAAAAGGCGCGTCTTGATCTTGAACGGAAATTAAGCGAACAGGAAATAGCAAAGGCAATATCCGTTAATACAGCAAAATTGTTTGAGTGATTAGTCTATATAGTCAAAGAAAGGTAACAAGGTAAAACCGGGTTTGATCGAAAGCGCACAGGAGTATTACACCCTTTCCGAATGCTCCACAATCAGCTGGACACTTGTTCTGCCGTTGAATTCATTGGCGTCCAGCCGATAAGCCAGACGGGCGCGGCGCGGGAGTGTGGCATTGTTGCCGAACTGGATGGCGGTGTAATTCCTGCCGTTTCTTTCGAGTTGCAGACGCAAGTGCTTTTCTTTCAGGACGCGCTGGTTGATAACGGTGAATTCGTCGCAGAAAACCGGGACAGGAAAACCGTGTCCCCAGACTTGCGTATCCAGCAGGCCAATGAAATCGAGAGTGAAACAGTCGTCGTCCAGTGAACCGTCGGTTTCGATGATTCTTTCCAGTTGTGTCTGGGTCAACCATTCTTTTGCCACGTTTTCAAACGCCTGGGTGAACACGTCGAAACCGTCAGGCTGCAATGTCAGGCCAGCGGCCATGGCATGGCCACCGAATTGGACGATCAGGCCGGGATGTCGTTTTGCGACCAGATCCAGCGCGTCGCGCAGGTGAAATTCCGGAATGGAACGGCCTGAACCCCGGATTTTCCCGTCCTTGTCCCGGGCGAATGCCATCGCTGGCCTGAAATATTTTTCCTTGATCCGGGACGCCAGAATGCCGATGATCCCCTGATGCCAGTCTTCTGAGAGGATACTGATCGTCGCGCGGTCTTCCGGATGGATTTTCGAGATTTGTTCGCGTGCCTCGATTCGCATGTCGGCTTCGATTTCGCGCCGTTCGACGTTGATCCGGTTCAGTTCGTCTGCCATTTCGAGCGCTTTTCCCCGGTCATCCGTAATCAGGCATTCGATACCTAGCGACATATCGGACAACCGTCCGGCGGCATTCAGCCGTGGCCCGAGTGTAAAACCCAGGTCGAAAGGGGAGGCTTTACGGAAATCCCGGCCTGATACCTGAAAGAGGGCTGCCATGCCGGGCTGCATGTTACCGGCCCGGATGCGCCGGAGGCCCTGCGCAACCAGAATCCGGTTGTTGGCATCGAGTTTGACGACATCGGCAAAAGTGCCGAGGGCGACGAGATCGAGCAGCTGATCCAGATGCGGCTGGGTTTTTTCATCGAATATCCTGCGACGACGCATTTCGGCACGCAAGGCCAGCAGTACGTAAAACATGACACCCACACCGGCCAGATTTTTGCTCGGGAAAGAACAGTCGGGCTGGTTCGGATTGACGACGATACAGTTTTGGGGAAGCTCGTCACCGGGCAAATGGTGGTCAGTGACCAGTACCTGCATCCCCGATGCGAGCGCTTCTTCAATGCCTTTGATGCTGGCGATACCGTTATCGACAGTCAGGATGATATCGGTTTGATGGTGCTCTTTTGCCTGTCTGACGATTTCCGGGGTCAAACCGTAACCGTTGTCGAAACGATTGGGAACCATATAGTCGACGTTCGCGCCCAGAAGGCGAAGGCCGCGCAAGGCAACGGCACAGGCTGTTGCGCCGTCACAATCGTAATCGGCGATGACGGTTATTTTTCTGCCCGCTGCAATGGCATCGGCCAGAAAACCGGCTGCATCCCCGATATGGGCCAGTTGTCCAGGCGAAATCATACCCGACAGGCCTGTTGACAGTTCTTCTGTCTGTGTAATACCGCGTGCAGCGAATATGCGGGCCAGAACGGGATGGATTCCTGTCCGGCATAACTGGCTGAAGGATTCCCGGGAATAAGGGCGAGTGGTGATACGGGTCATGAATTCAATTTATCACAAACGGATGTGCAAATGAAAAAATAAAAACGGACACATCCGTACTTAAAGCCTTGTATTTTCTCATTGTTGATTGACCCATGGCAATACTTTTACGGCTTTTTTCTGCTTTCACGTCAAAAGTTTTCAGGCCGCCATTTTGGCAACAGGCATATGCGCAAGGGCAAATGAATCGCAATCAGGCAGTGACGGACAATGCCAATATGTGGCAAACTGTGCCATCTTCTTGGGAGTCTCACTTGAACATTTTTTCCAATTTGCCGTTTGAATGGCTGGTCGGCCTGCGCTATATCCGTTCGGGCAAACGTAGCGGCCGAAACCGCTTCATTTCGTTTATTTCCCTGATATCAATGAGTGGTATCGCGTTAGGTGTCGCCGCGCTGATTATCGTCATGTCGGTGATGAACGGATTTCAGAAAGAAGTGCGTGACCGCATGCTGTCGGTAATCCCGCATATCGAGATTCAGGATATGTACGGGTCATTGCCGGACTGGCAGAAAACGGCGGCCGAGGTGAAGAAAAATCCGGAAGTCACCGGCGCAGCCCCTTATGTGGTCGGACAGGCGATGGTCACCCGCAACGATATGGTTCGTGGCGTGATTGTTCGCGGCATCGATCCGAAGGAAGAAGCGGGCGTTTCGGATATCGCGCGCCAGTTCAAGGCTGGCAAGCTGGGCAATCTGGAACCGGATTCGTTCAATATCGCCATCGGGAGCGAGCTTGCCAGAAACCTGCGTATCGGTCCCGGTGACAAGCTGACCGTTATCATTCCACAAGGGCAGGTAACCCCGGCAGGCGTGCTTCCGCGACTCAAGCAGTTTACAGTCGGTGGCATTTTCGAGGCAGGGCATTTCGAGTTCGATTCGACTTTCGCTTTCATCAACATGAATGACGCGATGCGCCTGTTCAGGACAGATGCGCCAAGCGGATTGCGCGTTCAAATCAGGGATATGCAGGAAGCTCCGGAAGTGGCGCAGCAACTTTCCATGATGCTCCAGAATGACGATGTCATCGTTCGTGACTGGTCAAAACAGAACCGTAACTGGTTTGCCGCCGTCAAGACGGAAAAGAAAATGATGTTTTTGATCCTGATGCTGATCATTGCCGTTGCCGCGTTCAATCTGGTTTCGACACTGGTCATGACGGTGACGGAAAAACAGGCTGATATCGCCATTTTGCGCACACTCGGGGCGTCTCCCCGTTCGATCATGAAGATTTTCATGATTCAGGGAGCGCTTGCCGGAATTGCAGGGACACTTGCCGGTGTTGGCGTCGGTGTGCTCATTTCCGTCAATATCGATGTCATCGTTCCCTTTATCGAGCGGCTTTTCGGTATCCAGTTTCTCCCGAAAAGCATTTACCTGATCAGTTCCCTGCCATCCGATTTGCACTGGGCTGATGTGCTGACGATCGGCGGAGCATCCATTATCCTGTCATTTTTGGCGACCTTGTACCCAAGCTGGAGCGCTGCCAAGGTCAATCCTGCGGAGGCTTTGCGTTATGAGTGAGATCGTTTTATCGTGCAATGGCCTCTCCAAGACATTCCGGCAGGGTGATTATGCCGTCGAGGTGTTGAAAGACGTCGATTTCGAGGTCAGGGAAGGGGAGCGCGTTGCCATTGTCGGGGCGTCCGGTTCGGGAAAATCGACTTTCCTGCATTTGCTGGGAGGGCTGGATACACCAAGCACGGGTTCCGTAACATTACAGGGAAAACAATTCGATACGCTTTCCGAATCGGAACGCGGAAACTTGCGTAACCGTGTTCTTGGTTTCGTTTACCAGTTTCATCATCTTCTGCCGGAATTTTCCGCTCTGGACAATGTGGCGATGCCCCTGATGATCCGTCGTGAAAAGCGGGAAAGGGCGCATGAGGCGGCAATGGAAATTCTGACCCGTGTCGGTCTGGCTGAACGGGTAAGCCATGTGCCCGGCGAATTGTCTGGCGGTGAAAGGCAGCGGGTTGCGCTGGCCCGGGCGCTGGTGACGCATCCGGCCTGTGTGCTGGCAGACGAGCCGACCGGCAATCTGGACGGCTCGACGGCGCAGCAGATTTTCGACATGATGCTTGATCTGTCCACGACACTCAAGACAGCGTTCGTTATCGTCACGCATGATATGGAACTGGCCGGGCGTTGCGACCGCATTTATCGTATGTCCGAAAAAAGCCTGCAAAAAGTTCAGGAATAAGCTACATTAGGCTGATATTTTGGTTTTCATATCTGCAAGTCATGTGGATCGATACGCACTGTCATCTTGAAGCGGAAGAGTTCGCGGGGCGCGAAGAAACGATCGCTGCCGAAGCGGCGAAAATGAATATCCGTCAAATCGTCATTCCCTCGGTTGACCGTTCCGGTTTTGAACGGGTAAGCCGTCTTGCGCATGCCTGCGACAACTGTTCTTATGCAGTGGGCATCCATCCCATGTATGTCGCCGACAGCCACGAAGACGATCTGGCCGGACTGAAACGCTTCCTCGAAAAAAATATCTCCGATCCGAAACTGGTCGCTATCGGTGAAATCGGGCTGGATTTTTACGTTCCCGAACTGAACCAGTCGCCACTGAAAGAAAAACAGGAATATTTTTTGTCGGAACAGTTGAAGATGGCAAAGGAATTCGATTTGCCGGTTTTATTGCATACACGCCGTTCGGTTGATATGGTGCTGAAATACCTGCGCCGTCATAACATCAGGCTTGGCATTGCCCATGCTTTCAATGGCAGTTTCCAGCAAGCGAAAGCCTTTACCGATCTGGGATTCATGCTCAGTTTTTGCGGAACATCGACTTATGAGCGGGCACAGCAATTGCGCAAACTGGTGTCTGAACTGCCGGAAGAAGTCATCGTCATCGAAACGGATTCCCCGGATTTGCCGCCTTCATGGCTTCAGAAAAAAGAGAACAGTCCGCTTGAATTGCCGCGTATCGGAGAAGTCATCGCCGGATTGCGCGGCGTTTCTGTTGAAAACCTGGCTGATTTTACGAGCCGAAATGCCATGCAGGCGATTCCCCGGCTCGTCTTTCATCTTTCTAAAGGATAAATGCTGGGCGCGATTGTCGGCTTCATTTTCGGCATAGCATGGCTCCATCAACAGGCAACACTTCCAAATAACACCGTGCTTTACGGCCTGACCGCCGCCTCGGTCATCCTGTCTCTCCTGTCGTTCATTCCTGTAGTTACCCTCCGTTTTACAGTAATAAAACCCGCTTTGAGATTCACCGCCGGTCTTGCATTCGGAGTCCTCTGGTCTTCCGTTTTTGCGCTGTATGGTCTCTCCCGGACGTTACCGGATACACTGGAAAACCGTGATCTGGTCATAACCGGAACGGTTGATGGCCTGCCTCAGCCTTTTGAGGAAGGAACCCGTTTTCAATTCAGCGTCGAAAAAGCCTCAGCAGGCAGCCAAAGCGTAACGATACCTGAAAACCTCATGCTGACATGGGGTTTGAAATACCATCGCACGAGTCTTCCAAAAGTGCCGGATATCAGCCCGGGCCAGCGCTGGCAATTGAATGTCAGGTTGAAACGTCCTCACGGGAATGCCAATCCGGACGGTTTCGATTATGAACTCTGGCTCTTCGAGCAGGGAATCAGGGCTACCGGTTACGTCAATAACGATCCGCGTTTGCCGGATAAAAATGTCCTGACCGATTCTTTCGTATCAACGCCGATGAACTGGGTCAACCGGGTGAGAAGCGTCTTGCGCGAACGGATATACCGTGCCCTGCCAAATTGTGAATATGCCGGAGTCATGGTCGCTCTTGTGATCGGTGACCAGAAAGCGATTTCCCAATCTGACTGGGAAATCTTCAACCGGACAGGTATCTCCCATCTGGTTGCCATATCCGGCTTGCACATCACCATGATCTCCAGCCTGTTTGCCCTGTTCATCGGCTCGCTCTGGCGGCGCTCGTTTTTCACCGGAAAACAATGGCCCTTGATCCTGCCTGCCCAGAAAGTGGCCGCGATTGCCGGGGTTCTCATGGCGCTGGCCTATGTCGCCCTGGCAGGTTTTGGCGTTCCGGCCAGACGGACGCTTTGCATGATCATTATCGTGGCCATCGCCCTATGGACAGGACGGCTGACACGGTTTTCACATACCTTGCTTGTTGCTGCCGGAATTATCTGCCTTTTCGATCCGTGGGCACTCCTGCAACCGGGTTTCTGGCTGTCGTTCGGCGCAGTCGGCATGATCCTGTATGCCACGAGCGGAAGGACAGGAAAAATGGATGAAAATCCTTCACGCCTGAACCGGTTCAGACATTCCCTGTCGACGGCTGCGGCAACACAATGGGCGGTTACCATCGGCCTTGTTCCTCTGACGATGCTCTTTTTCGGGCGTATTTCAGTCATCGGCCCGATCGCCAACGCGGTTGCCATCCCGTTGGTCAGTACAGTCGTCACACCATTGGCACTGATCGGCAGTATTTTGCCCGAACCGGTGAATGCGTATGTTCTGACGGTTGCCCACTTCCTGACAAGGTTGCTGGCCATATTTCTTGAATGGCTGAGTTCATTTTCCTTTGCCGTCTGGACGGCACCGGCTCCATCGTTTTACCTTATTTTGTTTGCGATGGCAGGAACGCTCTGGATGCTTGCGCCGAAAGGCTGGCCGCATCGTTATCTCGGCGTCTTGTGCTGGCTCCCGCTTTTGCTCCTGACGCCAGACCATCCGGATTATGGCGAAGCGAAAATGACGGTTTTCGATGTCGGGCAGGGCAGTTCGATCCTGATCGAAACACAAAAACATCGCCTGCTTTTCGATACCGGGCCTGTCTATTCGACCGACTCGGACGCGGGCGATCGTGTCGTCATCCCGTATCTGAAGATGCGTGGAATCGACTCGCTCGATAGCATTGTGGTATCACACGCCGACAGCGACCATTCCGGCGGACTGTTGACCCTGACGAGAAAACTGCCTGTCAAAACCATTTACTCATCAATCGCACCGGATTCGACACTGGTGCAAACGCTTCCCGATAATCGACCCTGCATAGCCGGACAAGAATGGGACTGGGAAGGCGTCCGTTTTGAAATGCTTCATCCATCAAGTGATGATTATCTTGGTGAAAACAATAAAACCAACGAGTTAAGCTGCGTCCTTAAAGTCAGTACTTCAAGGTATTCCCTGCTTTTGACGGGTGACATTGGGAAAAAGGAAGAAGAAAAACTGGTCAGCCGCCTGGGTGAAAAGCTGAAATCCGACATATTGATAGCGCCGCATCATGGCAGCAATTCTTCCTCGACATGGCCTTTTCTGTTTGCCGTCAAGCCTGATTATGCAATCTATCAGGTGGGTTATCTGAACCCATATCGCCATCCCGACTACCGGGCAGAAAGCCGCTATGACCTTCTCGGGATCAAAACGTTCAGAACCGATACGGACGGGGCAGTCGGTATCCTCTTTGGCGGGCAAATCAGTATCGAACTGTATCGGAAAAAAGATGTCCGATACTGGAGAAATGAATAAGGTTTTTGTATAAAAAACCGTTTGCGAAAAAAGAAAATGACAGAGGACTTATGAAATCTGTCTCATAAATACTTCGAATCATTTGTTTATAAATTTAGTTATATTTCCAGTTCATTTTTTACGTTATAATTTGGATTTCCTGCTTGTGCCTTTGAGCACCTTCTGCAATGACCAAGTTTGTATTTGTTACGGGCGGTGTCGTATCATCCCTTGGCAAGGGGATTGCCGCTGCGTCTCTTGCCGCCATCCTCGAGTCCCGGGGCCTTAAAGTTACCATGATCAAACTGGACCCATACATCAATGTGGATCCGGGAACCATGAGTCCATTCCAGCACGGTGAAGTTTTCGTGACCGATGACGGCGCGGAAACCGACCTCGATCTGGGTCACTACGAACGTTTCATCTCCACCCGGATGCACAAGGTGAACAACTTCACCACCGGACAGATTTACGAATCCGTCATCCGCAAGGAACGTCGTGGCGAATATCTGGGCAAAACCGTTCAGGTCATCCCCCACATCACGAATGAAATCCAGAATTTCATCCATCGTGGCGCGGAAGGCTACGATGTCGCCCTGGTTGAAATCGGCGGTACTGTCGGCGATATCGAATCGCTGCCGTTCCTTGAAGCGGCCCGTCAGCTGAGCCTGCGCGCTCCTGAAAATTCAACCGTATTCGTTCATCTGACGCTGGTTCCTTATATCGCCTCGGCCGGAGAACTGAAAACCAAGCCGACCCAGCATAGCGTACAGAAACTGCGCGAAATCGGTATTTATCCCGATGCGCTGCTGTGCCGTGCCGACCGGGCAATTCCGGACGATGAACGCGCCAAGATTTCGCTCTTTTCAAACGTCAGGGAAGACGCCGTTATCTCCGTCTGGGATGTCGATACCATCTACAAGATCCCGCAAATGCTGCACGATCAGGGACTGGATACCATCGTCTGCAACAAGCTGAAACTGTCTCCTCCGAAAGCCGATCTGTCGATCTGGAGCAAGCTCGTTTATGCCATCGACCATCCGGAAAAAGAAGTCTCGATCTGCATGGTCGGCAAATACGTCGACCTGACCGAATCCTACAAGTCGCTGATCGAAGCGATCCGGCATGCGGGCATTCATACCAATTGCAAGGTCAATATCGATTTCCTCGATTCCGAAGAAATGGAAACGACAGGAACAGACCAGCTTGCGAAATACGATGCCATTCTGGTTCCTGGCGGTTTCGGCAAGCGCGGTGTGGAAGGCAAGATCGCCACCGCCCAATATGCTCGTGAACACAAGGTGCCTTATCTCGGCATCTGTCTGGGCATGCAGGTTGCCCTGATCGAATTCGCCCGTCATGTCGCCGGACTGAAAAACGCCAATTCGACCGAATTCGATCCGGATACCGAAAATCCGGTCATTGCCCTGATCACCGAATGGCAGAACCGCAGCGGCCAGCTTGAACAGCGCACCGAAAAATCCGATCTGGGCGGTACCATGCGTCTGGGTGCCCAAACCTGTTCCATCGAACCGGGCACGCTGGCAGCTGAAATCTACGGCAACGTCGTTACTGAACGCCATCGTCACCGCTACGAAGCCAACAACCTGTATCTGGACGAGCTGAAAAAAGCAGGGCTTGTCATTTCGGCGCTGACTCCGACAGAAAAACTCTGTGAAATTATGGAATTGCCGAAAACCGGTGAGCATGCCCATCCGTGGTATATGGGTGTCCAGTACCATCCGGAATTCAAGTCGACGCCACGCGACGGCCATCCGCTTTTCACGGCTTTCATCAATGCTGCGCTTGCCAACAAGGAAGCCCGGGCCAAAGGAAACAATGCATGAAATGTTGCGGCTTTGAAATCGGACTTGACCGTCCATTCTTTTTGATCGCAGGCCCCTGCGTGATCGAGTCGCACCAGATGGCAATCGACACGGCAGGTGCACTGAAAGAAATGACGTCTGAACTGGGCATCCCGTTCATCTACAAATCATCTTACGACAAGGCCAACCGTTCCTCGTCTTCCTCTTTCCGTGGTCTTGGCATGGAAAAGGGACTGGAAATACTGGCTGATGTCAGAAAACAATTCGACGTTCCTGTTCTGACCGACGTCCATACCGAAGTGGAAGTAGGGCCGGTATCGGCAGTCGTTGACATGCTGCAAACGCCGGCATTTTTATGCCGCCAGACCGACTTCATTCAGGCCTGCGCCCGTTCCGGAAAGCCCGTCAATATCAAAAAAGGGCAATTCATGGCGCCGGACGACATGATGAACGTCGTCAAAAAAGCGAAAGAAGCCGCGAAAGAAGCTGGCGTTCCCGAAGACAATTTCACCGTTTGCGAACGGGGCGCTTCTTTCGGATACAACAACCTCGTTTCCGACATGCGTTCCCTTGCGATCATGCGCAAAACCGGCTGTCCCGTCGTTTTCGACGCGACCCATTCAGTGCAGTTGCCGGGTGGACTCGGCGATGCATCCGGTGGTCAGCGTGAATTCGTTCCTGTGCTGGCACGGGCTGCGATTGCCGTCGGTGTTGCCGGCCTTTTCATGGAAACGCACCCGAATCCGGCTTGCGCCATGTCAGACGGACCGAATGCAGTGCCCTTGCATCGCATGAAAGAGCTGTTAGCTCAACTCGTGACGCTGGACAAAGTCGTCAGGCAGGGTAATATGTCGGGTTTCAATCTTGAATAATAAAAGTTAATTGCTGGGAGATATCTATGAGCGCTATCGTTGACCTCATCGGACGTGAAATTCTCGATTCCCGCGGAAATCCAACCGTCGAATGTGACGTACTTCTGGAATCAGGAGTCATGGGTCGTGCCGCTGTCCCTTCCGGAGCATCCACAGGATCGCGCGAAGCGATCGAATTGCGTGACGGCGATCCAGACCGTTACCTTGGCAAAGGCGTTTTGAAAGCCATCGAACACATCAACACCGAAATCGCCGAAGCGATTATCGGGCTGGATGCCAGCGAACAGGCTTTTCTGGACCGTACCCTGATCGATCTGGACGGCACCGAAAACAAGGCCCGTCTGGGAGCGAACGCCACACTGGCTGTTTCCATGGCCGTCGCCAAGGCAGCCGCCGAGGAAGCAGGCCTGCCGCTTTACCGTTATTTCGGCGGTTCCGGCATCATGCAGTTGCCCGTTCCGATGATGAACATCATCAATGGCGGCGCGCATGCCGACAATAACCTGAACATTCAGGAATTCATGATCATCCCGCTTGGCGTGCGCAGTTTTTCCGCTGCCGTCCAGTGCGGTGCCGAAATTTTCCATACCCTGAAAAAAATCCTTCAGGAAAAAGGCCTGACGACTTCCGTCGGCGATGAAGGCGGTTTCGCCCCATCGGTCGCCAACCATGAAGAAGCCATTCAGCTGATCATCACGGCGATTGAAAAAGCCGGTTATGTACCGGGCGAAGACGTTTGCATCGGTCTGGATTGCGCTGCCAGCGAATTCTACAAGGACGGAAAATACGATCTCAGCGGAGAAGGCCTTGTACTCACTGCCGAAGAGTTCACCCATTTGCTGGAAACATGGTGCGACAAATACCCGATCATCTCGATCGAAGACGCCATGTCTGAAGACGACTGGGCAGGCTGGGCTTACCTGACCGAAAAACTGGGCAAACGCGTCCAGCTGGTCGGCGACGACCTGTTCGTCACCAATACCCGGATTTTGCGGGAAGGTATCCAGAAGGGCATTGCCAATTCCATCCTGATCAAGATCAACCAGATCGGTACCCTGACCGAAACCTTCGCGGCCATCGAAATGGCCAAACGCGCCGGTTATACCGCCGTCGTTTCCCACCGTTCCGGTGAAACCGAAGATTCGACCATTGCCGACATTGCCGTCGGTACCAATGCCTTGCAGATCAAGACCGGTTCCATGTCCCGTTCGGACCGGATCGCCAAATACAACCAGTTGCTGAGAATCGAGGAAGATCTCGGCGAAGTGGCAAGCTATCCAGGCAGAAGCGCTTTTTATAATCTGAAATAAAGAGAGACAAACAAAGGCCGGTATAATCGAAAGAGATTCACCGGCCACATTTTTGACTGAAACCAGTCCTTTTTCGGATCAGGTACGTTCCATGCGCGCGATAACCATTACGCTGGCAATTTTGCTGCTCGTCATCCAGTACCCGCTCTGGCTGGGAAAAGGAGGATGGCTGCGCGTTTTCGACTTGCACAGGCAGCTTGAAACCGTTCAGGAAAAGAACGAGGAACAGAAAGCCAAAAACGCCAAACTGGCGTCCGAAGTGCAAAGCCTGAAAGAGGGGACGGAAGCGATTGAAGAACGTGCGCGTTCCGAACTGTCCATGATCAAAAAAGGCGAAGTCTTCATCCAGCTGTTGAACGATAAAAACGAAGTGCCCAATGAGGTGAAAACGGAAGCAAAACCGGCAGAAACAACGGCCGAAAAGACGGACGATCAAAAAACGACAGTTGCCACTGAAAAACCCGTTGCCAAACAGTAAAAACGCTTCCTTTTCAGAGGGAAAGTTTCTATAATTACGAGATTGATTTGCAGCAGTGGATGTACCGTTTTCAGAGAGAAAATGCTGAAAAAAGTTTGACAAGACGGTCTCGATTGCTTATAATCTTTTTCTTAATTCCTCGATAGCTCAGTCGGTAGAGCGACGGACTGTTAATCCGCAGGTCCCTGGTTCGAGCCCAGGTCGAGGAGCCAGATTTCAAAAGGCCCACATGAAAATGTGGGCCTTTTTCTTTTTCACACATGGGCTGTTTGTCAGGCAGTGTTCCATAAAAGGATTGCCTGTTCTTTAATCAGTGAGAGATGGTTTTTCAATAAAAAATTACCGGGCAGGCGTGTTGTTACGCGGCGGGTTATTCTTCCTGAAGAAATCCCATGCATCCACCACTTGCCCGTCAGGCAACCTGCAATATCCCACCTCGTTCCCACCAGCATCCTTTTTGGAGAAAGACTGGCCGCCAACACTCACACAATACTGGCTCGATGGATTGGCCATTGCGGCCATCCTGTTATCTTTGGCGGGTGAAGTACATGCGGTCATGAAAATCACTGAGAACGCAAGCAAGTTGAGGGTAATGGTTTTTTTCATAAGTTGATGATGTGTATGAGAATTCAATTTGCTAATTGAAATTGATATCGCGAGGACATCTGTTGCCTGTCTTTGGAATGCCGGAGAAAATATGGCAAAGCCAGCTTCCAGCTGGAAAATACGATAACATTTTTTATAAATTTCTTGTACCTGTTTCTTTAGAAAGGGTGAGTATTCGTGAGGGGTTGCGCAGGATATTCCATCTGAAGGCCAGGGGTTTCATACAAAAAATTTTTGCATCGATTCTCTTGAAATTTTTTTGCGAATTCCTATATGTAAAATGACAGCAAGAAGAGTTGTCATTCATTAATTAACTTAAGCTATTACAGGAGTTCGTTAAAATGATTACTCGTACACTTTCCTTAATGCCAACATTTTCAGACAGTTTGTTTTCCGATCGACTTAACCGGATTGACAATCTGTTTAGCAAACTGACCGGTGATGAGCCGCTTTCTACATTGCCTTCCTACGATATCGTAAGAATGGATGAGACTCATCTGGATATCGTTGTCGGTCTTCCCGGATGGAGTATCGACGATATAGAAGTCCTGTCGCAAGGCGGACAGCTGAGTATTTCAGGCAAGCAAAGAGAAGATAAGCAGAATAAAGGCCATACGTATTTGTATCGTGGATTGATGCGTTCGAATTTCAACCTGAGTTTTTCCTTGCCTGAGTATGTAAAGGTAAAAAATGCAAACCTCAAGGATGGATTGCTAACGGTAAGCTTGTTGAAAGAAATACCGGAAAGCGAAAAAATCCAGAAAATCGCCATCAATTACCATGAAGGTAATCCGACAAAGGCAATCAGCAATAATTGAGAATGGATGAAAATCTTCTGAAGAACCTGAAACCTGCAAGTTTTCTTGCAGGTTTTATTTTTTGCCGTTAAATTTTTTGCGACATTCAAACATGAATAACTGATTTTTTGAATAAATTGGCGTTAACACCTTGATAAGGCATGATTCAAGGTGTTAACGTTCCCATCGGGTTACCTGTTCCAACCAGATCAAGACTGCCAGACATGCTAGACATCAAACGTCAGAACTATTACATGAACATTGCCATAGCGGTGCGCGAGAATGCCAATTGCAAGGGACGCAAGGTCGGCGCTGTCATCGTCAGGGATAACCGCATCATTTCGACAGGCTACAACGGTACACCGGAAGGCTTTACCAATTGCATGGATGGCGGGTGCGTCCGGTGTGGCAAGCGTGAAGAATACAGGCGCGAAGGCAAGAGGGGATATGACGAATGCATTTGTGTCCATGCCGAACAGAATGCCCTGATATCGGCTGCCCGGTTCGGGAATGCAATAGAGGATAGCGTCATTTTCTCGACACTGCGTCCGTGCTTCGATTGCACCAAGCTGATGCTTCAGGCCAAAATCAGGGCCGTTTACTATCTTCATGACCTTGGAAAACTGGATGATGCTGAACTGCAGGGGCAGTATGAACTATTGCAGTCGAAGTTTATCGAGGGTGTCTATCACGTGGATTTTGAAGACCCGAGAGCGGATTGGGCGAATGCCGTTTTGCCGAAAAAATAAGGCCCTTGTCTGCTCGCATTATTTTTCGAAGGTGTTCTGACGGGCGAAATAGTGTCTGCCAATCCACAAGGCAACGTTCACCAAAGCGATCAGGACAGGGACTTCCACCAGTGGTCCGATGACGGTCGCAAATGCCTGTGGTGAAGCGAGGCCGAAAGCTGAAATGGCGACAGCGATGGCCAGTTCAAAGTTATTGCTTGCTGCCGTGAATGACATGGCGGTGGTTTTCGCATAATCCTGCCGTGCCCATTTACCCAGTGCATAACTGACCAGAAACATAACGACGAAGTAAATCAGCAGGGGAACGGCAATCAGCAAGGCATCCATCGGGAGTTTGAGGACATCGTTTCCTTTCAGGCTGAACATCGCCACAATCGTGAAAAGCAGGGCTACAAGGGTAAAAGGGCTGATGCGCGGTATGAATTTTGTTTCATACCAGTCGTTTCCTTTCATCCTCCTGAGCAACAGGCGAGTGAAGAATCCGGCTATGAATGGAATGCCAAGATAGATCAATACGGCCCGTGCTATCGTCAGGAAATCTACATTGATGATATTGCCTTCCAATCCGAAAAAAGGGGGGAGGAAGGTGAGGTAAAACCAGGCAAACAGGCTGAAAAACAGGATCTGGAAAATCGAATTGAAGGCAACCAGACCGGCAACGTAATCATTGTCACCGCAGGCAAGCTGATTCCAGACCAATACCATGGCAATGCATCTGGCCAGACCAATCAGAATAAGGCCTGTCATGTAACCCGGATAATCGTGCAGGAAAAAAATCGCCAGAAAAAACATCAGCGCCGGACCGATAAGCCAGTTCTGAATAAGTGACAGGACAAGAATCTTCTTGTCTGCAAAGACTTCTTTCAGTTTTTCATATCTCACTTTTGCAAGTGGCGGATACATCATGACGATGAGGCCGATTGCAATAGGAATATTCGTCGTTCCGACAGAAAGGCTGTCAATGAAAGAGGGCAGGCCTGTGAATATTGCGCCAAGGGTAATCCCGCATAGCATGGCTGCGAATATCCACAGGGTAAGGTAACGATCGAAAAAGGAGAGCCCTCCTCTATGTGCCGTCATTTTCGACCTCAAGGTTTTCTAGCTTCAATACTCAGGCTGACGACGTAGTTTTCGAGTTTTTCTCCTGCGGGAAGGGATTCGGCAATTTCCCGGTAAAGGGGATCGTTCCAGTCCTGCATTTGGCGGATATATCCTTGTTTGGGAGTCAGGACGATATCCGTAAAACCGGTTTTTTCCAGCATTTGACGGGTTTCATCGACCAGAACAGCACCGGCAACACAGCCGACCAGAGCGGCAGCCATACTGCGTACATTTTCGGGAAGCGGTTTCAAAATGGCCAGATCGGATACGGACAGTTTGCCACCGGATTTCAAAACGCGGTGAATTTCCTTCCAGACCTGCGGTTTGTCAGGAGACAGGTTGATGACGCAGTTTGAAAGAACCACGTCAACCGTATTGTCCGCGACAGGGAGATGCTCGATTTCCCCAAGCCTGAATTCGACGTTATCCAGCCCGGTACGCTCGCGGTATTGCCGGATATTATGGCGTGCTTTTTCCAGCATTTCAGGCGTCATGTCGACACCGATGACGTGTCCGGCCGCTTTCACTTTTTCACCCGCCTGAAAGACGTCGAATCCGCCGCCGCTGCCGAGATCCAGCACGGTCTGGCCGTCTTGCAAGGCAGCGATGGCAACCGGATTTCCGCAGGACAGGCCCATGTTGGCACCATCCGGCAGATTGGCAAGATCTTCTTCATCGTATCCGATGGCGGCGGCCAGACGGGCGGGATCGGCTGGGCCACTGCGGTCGCTGCAACAACAGGGGCTGGCCTGACCGATGGCAATGGCACGGTAACCGGTACGGACGGTTTCCCGGATTTCCTGTTCGTTTTTATCCTGTTTGCTCATTTGAGTAATCCTTAATGTTAAATAGCTGACCTGAGAAATCAGGTATCCGATTTTTCGGACGGAAGTGGGGGAAGCCATTCCGGAGGAACGCAACTTTGTTCACGATAACTCCGGCATTTGCCTGTATTTCCCTGACAGCATTCTTCAGTCAGGTAAGCGATCAAATCGAGCATCAGGGGGATACTGGCGCGATAACGTAAAAACCGGCCTTCCTTTTCCATACTGACCATTCCACTATGGGTCAGGTTTTTCAGGTGAAAAGACAGGTTATTGGCCGGAATGTTCAATTGATTGGCAATATCGCCCGCAACAAGGCCATCCGGAGCGTGTTTGACGAGCAGGCGGAATATCTCCAGACGGATGTCTGAAGACAAGGCTTCAAAAAGGGAAGAGGCGTTTTCTGTTTTCATATTTCAATGATACAACAAATATTGAAATGATGTGAAGGATAAAGTGCTGAAAATGGTATCCGATTCTCATTTTCAGTAATTCAGGGGAATAATTATTTTCTTTCAGTGTTAGTACAAGCTGATCCGTCTGGAATTCAGGATGGATTGATGCTTTGCGTTCAACGTACGAGGCAGGCGAAAAGGATATTTCCACAGAACGGAAATATGCCGGTTAAACCGGTTAACACGCCTGATGGTTTGCAAATGAAAAAAGGATGCTTTAAAAAGCATCCTTTTCGACTGAAAAATCCTGTGCTGTCAAAATGCGAACAGGATAAATATCAGTTCGGCTCTTTCATGGTGACGGGGACGTAAATTTCAAAAAGGTCTCCTTCTTTCCACAGATAAGGGTAATGCTCGAAACTGATTCCCTTCCCGTCAATGGCATAATCGATTTGCGTTGGTGGCCATTCTTCATAAATGGCTTTATAGGCTTCTCCCAGTTTTTTGATACCGGGCACCTGGCAGGTCGCATACATGGCCAGTGGAATGGAGATAATTTCCAGATCAGATGGAATCTTGTCTGTCGAATCGATTTCCACAGCCGCCCAGTAAGCAAACCTGTCATTATCGATCATTTTGCAGACACCATATGTAGAAGGCCTTTCCGGGATGGAATTGTTGACAGACAGCTCTCCATAAACCCGTGGGCCGAATGATTCCCAAAGCGCAGCACAATCTTTTTGCGCATTTTTCATATCCGTTTCAATTTTGATTCCGGCAACTTTTGTTTCCGGAAATTCGAGCACTGCAAATTCAAAATCCATGATGTTCTCCTGTCGAATGATGAAATATAAGGCTAGAAAGACACAGTTTGTTTATTGAAAATGAGCCTGTTTCCAATCCGTTTCATGACTGTCCTGAAAGCGTGTCACTATTTATTAGCCCATTCCAGCACGTTCGGGCTTTGGACGTTCACGCCGAATTCCTGTGCTTTCGCCAGAATCCGGCGAGCCAGTTCAGGCTTGTCTTCATCCGAAGCGAGGTGAAAACGGGATTCGGCATCCCGGACATGTTCGGCATCCGGCATAGGGAATGCGCGTTTGCCGGGGATTCCGAATGCCGAATCGGGAAGTTCGCTGCGTCCTTCGGCAGTCAACCGGTCGGTACCGGGGTAATGGGGAAAGGGGTCGCGATGAGGTGTCATTTTCGTACTTTCTCATTTTCTGTTTGGCATTTGAGCGTAGCATTTCTGTGAAAAAAGCTTTTGCCATACATCAGTCCCTGAATTTAAAGAGGAGAAATTGTCTGCTTTTCCTGTTGTTCCCGACTATCGCAAGAAAACAGGCAAAACAACAGGCGCTACAACAAAAAGCCCTGAAATCGGCATGTTTTTAAATTTTGTTGTACCAGCTGACCGAAGAAAAATTGCCTGTTAGTATCTTTACCGGCGCGCCAACAAGTCCGTTGTATTTGATTAACTGACAACTCACCTTCACGCATAGTGACGGGAGCTTATGGGAAATTATTATGAATACATCATCTTCAGGCACTGCAAAAACCTCTCCACAAAATGACTTCAAACCCTTTGCTGTGGGAGAAGGAGCCAATGTCATCGAACAGTCCGAATACGAGAAATCAGGCTTTTTGAAAGAAGGCTTCAAAAAAGGCATGGCCCGGTCATCCGAAATCAACAAGGCCATACGACAGGGATCGTCCATAGCTGCAGCCGTTGCACGGTTCGCCGCCGCCAAAACCGGAGAAGCCCTCCTTGACAACGGCGACATCAATACCCTCTGCCGGCAAATCGAAACCGCGATCAGCTCGGTTTCCTCCCTTCTGATCGCCGAAGCCGACGGATCGGCAGATGCACTGACAGCGCACTTCACCCCGACAGTAAAAGAACTTGAAAACGGTCTCTTGGTGCACGTGCGCGCAAAGGAAAAAAATACCGGAACCAGCCCGAGCTTCAATGCCGATGAAACCGGAGAGAAACCCGTCGTCAAGGGAAACAACTTGCCACTGGAAGCCGCAGACATCGCCGGAGCCGGGCACTGGCTCGAAATGCAATACGACGGTGCACTGGACAAATGGGTCTTGCAAAACCCCGCCAAAGGCATCACACCACCGTCTGGCGTACCCGTCGGCACCATCGAATACTTCGCCATGCCAACCCCACCCGCAGGCTACCTGAAAGCCGATGGCGCAGCCGTGGGACGACAAACGTATCCGGAACTGTTTGAAACGATCGGGACGACCTTCGGGGAAGGCGATGGATCGACCACGTTTAATTTGCCTGATTTGATGGATCGGTTTGCGCAGGGGAGTGATGTACCAGGGCAGAAGGTGGAGGCGGGGCTGCCGAATATAACCGGAGAAATCAATATAGATAATACCCTTGCCGGAATGTCTCATTACGAGGGGGCTTTATATCCAGTCAAATCATCCGGTTATAAAAATTCGCTGGCATCCAATAATAATGGTACGCCAGTTGCCTTTGATGCCTCACGCTCAAACCCCATCTACGGTGCATCCACTACCGTCCAGCCACCCGCATTGACCTTATTACCCTGCATCAAGGCTTTCGATGCCGCCACCAATCCCGGCCTGATCGATATCACAGAGCTGGCCAATGAGGTCGCAACCCACAAACATGTGAACGAAACGTATAACGACGGCACGAACTGGTATCGGAAATGGTCGGATGGCTGGCTGGAACAGGGCGGGTTTGCCGCAACTGATAATACTGGGCGTGGTGTTATTAATTTGTTGCAGCCATACTCTACTGAGGATTACACAGTTTGTATAACCGCTTATGCGAGCCAGATTACGGGATTGTCGACCTGGACAGTTAAAGCCAGTAATCCGAAAACACAATCGAGTATTGGTATCGTGGCAAGCAGTGCTGATCCGGTCAGTTGTATGTGGCAAACATGTGGAAAAGGTATGCAGTCATGAGAAGGAAATAAAAGATCATCAGGTCTGTTAAAAACTGAACAGACGTCAACATGTATATATCATATTTTGTAAAGCGCACCGTTAAATGTGCGCTTTACATTAATAGTATGTTTGTTGGTTATAAAATCTTTTTGTAACCTCCTTTTTGGCAATTTTCATTTATTTTTTGGTAGAAAAGCGGAAAAATGTCGCCCGTCGAATAAGCCAGTTTCGCAACATTTATAATGAATTGCCTTTTTCTCTTGCCTAATAGCGTCCTCAACCTTAATCTGTCACTATATTTCATTTAAAAAACAGTTTTTACCGTCTTCATGATCTCATTTGTAGGGAATTGACAAAATAGTAATGCCAGACATAAAGAGACTGAATCTTATTACCTACCTTGGCCGGTATCTTTCCATTTTTCCGGCAAGTGTATCGCTTGCACAGGAGGTCTGCCGCGGGGAAGGGAAGATCCTGCTAGGTGCGGAAATGGATGGTGTTCCATGTGGCTTGCTGATTGCCGATTCACAGCAGGATGAAAAGCTTCTGCTTGAATACATCCGGATAAATGAGGATAGTCTCAGGATGGGCATCGCAACCGCATTGATAAATGCCTGTGTTGAATTGGCACCGGGAAGAAACCTTGAATGCCATGTGACGCTTGTCGATGAAGCTGATTTGGGTCTGATGCGCTTTCTTGAAAAACTCGGTTTTGAACATGTCGACTCGTCCGATACAGTCGTTATCGACAGGAACGGTACGACTGTCAGGCAGTGGGAAGATTTCATGGCTGCCAAAGGGTCAGGTCTTATTCGCCGTTTGGAAAAAAAGGGACTTCGGGTCGTGAGTATGGCCGAGGCAGGAAAAACCGTTATGTCTAGTCTGGAAAAAAACCTTGATGGCCGATTTCCGGATGACATGAATCCGTTTTTCGCTTCGCACGATATTCTGGTCGATTACAGTTTTATCGTTCTGAAAGGAAGCGAACCGCTTGCCTACAGTATCGTCGTATCCGATGATGGCGGGAAAACGGCAATTGTCCAGTTTCTGGCAACGGCCTCGGATTACGTGGGGAGTGGTGTGTTTTTCATGTGTCTGGCGTCGTCCATTTCGGCTTTTGCGAGAGGCGAACAATGCAGCAAGGTGGCTTATACCGTATTTGAAAAGAATATGGAGATGCGGAAAATTCAGGAGAAGTACCTCGCATTCAAAGGACAGCAGTTCTGGCGGCAGTTTTTATTCCGGAAAAGCGGGCAGTTTCTGGCAGGTGCAAAACTGTGTGGTTGATTTTTTCAGGTGTATTTCTTTCAATTTTTACAGGAGGACAGTATGAGTATCGACGCGATTATCAAAAAAATGTCGGAAGATGAAAAATTTGCCGAAAAGTATGCCAAATTCGACAATCTGGACGCTGTTCTTGAACAGGCTAAAGCTGACGGATATTCGATTACGAAAGAGGATATTGAAAAATATATCGCCAGCCACAAGTCGGGCGGGGTGAGCGGCAAGCAACTAAGCAAGTCGGCTGGTGGCAAGGGAAACAAGAAAGCATGGTCTGTCGTAGGTATGATCGGTTCGCTGGCAACCGGTATGACCGGCGGCGGTTGCCCGACCTATGAAAAAATGAGTCAGGGCGCATGCGGTTTCTGATGGATTTGTCCGGCTGGATTTGAATAATTTTCTGTTGATGAAAATGACGGATGACATGGCGTTCGAACTGTCCGGCAAGAGCAGGAATCTTCTGGAACAGGGGAATGCCGGTTGTCCGGAACAGTTGAAGGAATGGTTTGACGACTGGTGTCGAATATCTTTCGATGGCGATGTTCAATCATTTCATAGAAGATTGTCTCTTTTTGCCGGCGCCACTGCTTTAGCTGAACGGGATGATTCTGGTACTCAAAGGATTGCGCGCTGGGTTCGCGAGATCGAAAAGATCAACGCTCTGATGCCGACAACGCGCCAGCGTATTCTTTCCCGCATTCAGTACAATCCTTTTGGTGGGGATGACTTACCGGAAGATTTCTTTTCTTTTATTGCCCCCGTTATCGTTTATCTTGAAAACAGGCTTAAACCTGTTTTTGGCCTGAAAACAAAAAACGGAGACGCGTTTCTTGAAGAGGCAGCCTGTCAGGATATCGTCACGAACGGAACGCGTCACATTCTTCAGATATACGATTTCTTTTCGCTCGATGCATTGAACGATATGGCGCCCGGCATATTGCCATTGCCTTTTCCCGCTCTGAAAAAATATTACGACGCTTTCAGTTCGCAAATGCTTGATGGAGGACTCGCCGGGGCGTTTCACGAGTGTCCGGTGCTCGGCAAAATGACAATTGATTATATTGACGGGTATGTCGGACATCTAAAAGAATGCCTCTCCCGGATGTTGCACGATAGCGATAAACTGCGGGAAACGTTCGGATGTTCAGGAGAAATCTCCCGTCTCGGCCTTTCGCAGGGCGACCCCCATAACGGAGGTCGTTCGGTCGTGATCGCCATGTTTGCCAATCGGGTGAAGGTGGTTTACAAGCCTGGCAACGGCCGACTGGACAAGGCATTTGAAGCGTTTACGGATTATCTGGCTGAAATCGGGGCGATATGGCCGGTGAAATTGCCGAAACTGGTCTGCGCAGAAGACTACTGCTTCAAGGAATTCATGTCACATGATCCTCTGCCTTCAAAAGAAGCCGCCAGACGGTACTACCATCGTGCCGGTCAGCTGCTCTGTGTTGTCACATTGCTTGGTGCAAGTGATTTGCATGCCGAAAATGTCATTGCACACGGTGAATATCCGGTTATCGTCGATCTGGAAACGGTAGTGACCCCTGTTGTCAAGCGTTTTGCCACACAGGATGAAGATGAAATAGATAAAAAGGGCACAGGAAATTCCATTCTGGATAGCGGGCTACTATTCGCCCGCTTCGATGGTTTCAATGGGGACAAGGGTGGCATTGCCGTCACGCATTCCGACGGGATGAATGTGCCTTTTTTTGCTGACCGACAGGAAATAGACGATGAAGATATCTGCTCTGGTTTGAAAGAAGGGTTTGAACAGACTTACCGTGCCATGTTGAAACAGCAGGATTCAATTATTGAAAAACTGAATGTCTTTTCCGGTTGTGATTGCCGTTTTCTTGTTCGTCCGACTCAGCTATATGTCGATTTGCTGAAGCAGATCCGTTATCCGGATGCCCTGAAAGACGGGATGTCACAAGGCTTTGAAATCGAAAAGAGTTTTTCGGCGTTCAGTTGCTGCCCGGATGATGCTGTCCTTCAGAAACTTTATGCCGTATATGAAGCGGAGTTCCTTTCGCTGGTCAAAGGCGATGTACCTTATTTTTATACAAGCACGAATAAGCTATCCATTTGTTCCGGAACGAATGAACTTTATGACGGCTATTTTGAAAAAAGCGCATTGGAAAATGCCCGGGAATGTTTTCGCGGAATGTCAGAAAGCGGTTTGTCTCTCCAGTTGCACCTGCTGAAACGTTCGCTTGCCGCAGTATGGATTAGTGAGGAAAAACGGCCGTCGAATGCGTTTGTTTTTTCGTCTGAAGATAAAGTCAGGCGGTTGACGGTCGCAGAGATGCTTGAAGAGGCAGAGAGAATTTTTCAGGATATTCTGGACAGTGCCATCCGGATAAATGGGGAACAGACTTGGTTCGTCAGTGAAATCGCCGCTTCAGATGCATCTGATGAAGCCATCAGCCAGAAACTGATGGATAACTCTTTTTATAATGGTTTTTCAGGCCTGTCGGTTTTTGCCGGAGCGCTTTATCAATCGACCGGGCAACAAAAATACCGGGATTACGCACGGAAATGGCTGGAAAAATGTTTTCAGGATGCTGGCAGGCTAAAGGGAAAACAGCATGGGGGTGTAACGAATGGGCTTGGTGGCCTCTTGATGGCCTCTGCGCTTCTTGCCCAGTATCTCAATGAACCGCAATGGCTTGTGAAAGCCAATGTACTGGCGGAAGCGGGATTGGAGCTGTCGCCAGAACCCGATTATATGAGTGGTCTGGCCGGTTATATTATGGCACTGGACCGGATCGGCGCCCGAGCCACGCTGATGACAGAGGTTGCCGAAAAATTGCTGGCTCTGGCAAAAACGGTGGATGGTTTCCATGTATGGCAATGCGATCAAAACAGTCGTCCATTGCTCGGGTTCGGGCATGGACAAAGCGGTTGCGCACTGGCATTGAAAAAGGTCTTCGATCGTACCCATGAAAGAAAATATCTGGATGCGGCGCTTTCGGCAATGGCATTTGAGCGGCAATGGCATCGTGAAGGGAAGGGCTGGCCGGATTTGCGTTTGTCCGACGATTCCGCCTTTGACGGGATGTGCGGTTTTTGCACAGGGGGCGCCGGTATTGGACTGGCCAGTCTTGACATGACTGGCATCTCCAGAGAAATCGATGAATGGATGCTGGACAATATCGGTTTTGCCATTGAAAGCGTGAAACGTTTCGATATGCAGACCAGTGATACCCTTTGCTGTGGCAATATGAGCCGGGTGCATTTTCTGGTCAGCGCAGGCATAAGGCTGGACCGTCCCGACCTGATCGACGAGGCAGTCAACAGGATGTCATGGGTGGCCGCCAGAAAAAAACGGTTCGGGCACTATATTTTGAACACGAAAGCGGAATTGACCGAAGTGGGATGGTTCAACGGGCTTGCTGGGGTGGGATATGAACTTCTACGATTGGTGAAAATGGGACAAAAATAATAAATTCCCCACAAAAGGAATTTATATGGAACTGGTTAAAAAAGCCTGCTTTCACAGGCTTTTTTATGGTTCTTTACTTTGTGTTTTGTAATGCCATTTCATCAAATTGCTTGAGGCGAGAAGCTATATCCTGTTCGGATAAACGCGAATCCCCACGCCATTTTTTTTCTAATATGGTTCTGTTGGATAGCATTTTCTTTTCTGCATCGGCAAGTATAGACATGACTGCATTTCCATTTTCAGGTATTCGAATATTGGCCAGACATGCTTTGGTATCATTAGTCAAACAAATGTTATCACCATCAATATAATTGGCCGATTCAATAATCATCCAGTTGGTTTTAATATTATTTTGTACGGCTGTGTATAAAGTGTCTTTGTTTTTGATGAGGAAAGGGGTGAGAAATTCACAATTATTCAACATTACGTTTTTCATAATGTAATTATTTATCTGGCATACGAGAGCCACCTTTTCGCCTTTTTTGATTTTTGCAAGCGTATTTTCGGAATTGTTGTCAAATTGCGCGTGAACTCCCTGAAACATGCCTGATCCTGATAATAAAAGATATGGATTCCCTGTGATGTCCTTGGCAATGTCATTTACATTTCCAAAGACAAGGACATTATGATTTTTATATTGCATATCTGCGGAAACTTCATTGGCAAAATAATCTTTCGATATCTTTAAGGATGAGACCGGACCAACAAGATTCAAGGTTTTTAAAACCTCTTCCTTGCTCAAAAGAGCGGATTTGCCCAAAACGAGTGATGCACCTGCATCATCGACTGTCAGGTTTTTAATAAAATTTTCACCTTTGATATTTGAAGAAGAGTTTTGACCGCTTTTCCCGCCACACGCAGCAAGAATGGATGTCAGTAATATAATTAGCGCCACTTTGCCCATCTTCATTTTTTCTCCTTGAATAGTTTGTAATCAATAAAAGATGATAGATAAATTGAAAATCGAGAGTCAGGATAAACTATATCCTTTTTTTTCGGTTAATAATATAAATTCATGGCCTGAAGCAACGTAATTTATAACTTGATTTGTGTTCTCAAAAAAATTATAACGGGGCAAACTGGAGAAGATAGTGTAAAACAGATAGCAATAAATCCATGAACCGAAAAATGGATAAAATGTCATTATTCTTAAAGCAGTAAAGAGATTTTTTATTAATAAATGTTTGTGAGGCTTGTTTGGGATTTTGGCTTATTTTTTAAAAATTGGTTTCAAGTGAGATGTGTTTTTTATTGTCCCGAAAATACAATTTTTCAGAAAATTTTAATCAGGAAGGATCAACTATCCTTCATAATGAGCTCGTTAGAAGACATTCGTTGGATAATTTGATTATCCATCATGTTCTATGGAATAAATAGTTCGTGTTTTTGAGTTAACTTCAGGTTTTTCCATAAATCAAGAGGCATGTAAACTGTCTATCCGTGATTTTTGTGTGTTATCTGATGTGCATGGAGGAAAATATTTTTTGTTGAATCGACAGTTTTCCTGTCGGAAATCATCCGGACGTCATGAAGCGGATATCGAATTTGCAAGTCAGTATATAATACTGCCATTGCGACCGATGCATGACAGTTTCCTGTCCTTTTCACCTTAACGAACTGAAGGATCAAGATGAACAAAAAAGTAGAGATTTACTGTGTCGATGGCCACCCCGCTTGCGATCTGGCTGTCGGGATTTTCGATGCCAAGGGCATTGAATATACCAAGATTCCTGTCGATACCGACATGAAACTGGCCGTTGAAATGTGGGCTCGTTCCGAACGCCATGTTTTGCCACAGATTTTTATCGGATACGATCATATCGGCGCATTGCCTGAGCTGATCGATCTGGTCGAAAGCGGCGAGCTGGATGAATTGCTGAAAGACTGATTTTCCGCCTGTTCATCCTTTAAGGATATCCCGTTTTCAAAAAGGTGACGTTATCGTCACCTTTTTTATTTCCCGATCCACGGATGGAGCCGGTTTGAATTTAAAAGCCCACACTGATCACGACGGTATCGGTATAGGTTCCGGCAGGCGGGGTTGTCTGGCCTGTCAATACTTTCGAGTTGTAAACGAATCCCTGTGTTGAAGTGCCGGTTCCGGCACCCGGATTGACGTCGGCGCTTCCTGAAGCCCGGGTCTGTCCTGCCGTCGATCCCCAGCGTGTGGTGCCACTCGCTCCCTGATAAATTTCATAGTTGATGTAATTGCCGCCGTTGGCCATGCGTCGCTGGCCGCTGGATGCATTGCTGCCGTCTGAGAGACCGACGGTATAAGATGTGCCTTTGGTACACTGGACGCTGATGGTTTGCGTGACAGGCGAAAAGGCACTGACAAGAGGGGCGGTGCCAAAGCTGATGTTGGGGGCGTTGATGGTGCAGTCATTGCCGATCGTCAGGCTGAGATTGACGACGCTTGAGGTCGAGCCGGTGTTGACGGGGCCGATACAAAGGTTGCCGACGCTGACGAGTGTGCAGATGCTCCAGCTCCAGTTGACCGTTACCGTATCGGTATAGGTGCCGCTGCTGAGATTCAAGGCTCCGGTAACCGTCCTGAAGTACATCGGCAGGGGAGCGTTGTTGCTGCCGGTGAGACCCAAAAGGTTCAACAGGGTGGAGTTGTAATAGTTGAGCGCCGTTCCCGGTGTGATCTGGTAAGTGTAAGTCTGGTCGGCAAAAATCTGGTAGGGAATGGTGTCACCCGCGGCATTCTTGAGTTTGGAACCGTTGGTCGTGGAGACGACGGCATTGATGTAGCCCGGAGCGCCCAGAACAGTCAATAATGAACCACCGCAGGCCACGCCTGCATTGGCGATCGATGTGTTTTGCGTGCTGCTGTTGATCTTGATGGACGTCTGGGAGCCAAAAGAAGCCGTACCCGTTCCGGTTGAAGCCTGACAGCCCGGTGCGGCGCTTGCCATGACCGGAAGCAGAAAACAGAGAAGTGCGACCAGCCACAGGCATGGTTTTTTCATGGTTTCAAGGCAGATGGATGGTATCTGACACGTCATATGATCATTCCTTTATGCATTCCAGTGGCCCGACTGTCGAGATAGTCCCGTTGGCTTTTTTCCTGTCCACGGAAAATGTGGTATGGCACGGCTTGCCATCCGGCAGCGAAACGGAGACGCGATTTTCCGGATCGGCGTCGTCGAACCATGCAAAGCCATCCAGACCGACTGGCGAAATTTTTCCGGAAGCGAGTCGCGCGACAGAACCGGCGGGCAATGGTTTGTTCTGGCTGTCGACGAGCCGGATTCCGACAGGCAAGGTCTGTTTCACCGGAAAGCGCATGAGATAGCCGTTGCCGGATTTGACGGCGACGCGTTTTTCGACTTCGGGAACCTGCATGTCCAGCGGAAGGTTCAGGGGATCGATTTCGTATTTCGCTGCGTAATATCCCGGTACAGACGGCACCATCAGATGGCCGTCAGGGTCGGTCGTGCCGATCAGGTTGTTTTCGTAACGTACCGGAATGGCAGGTACCCCGTCAGTCGAGACGAGAACGAACGAATCCTGCACCATGTTTGTGGCAAAGACAGACTTGTCCATCATGACAAGGGCACCGCTCATTTCTCCCCATGTCGTATTGTTGTTGTCGGGGCCATAAAATCCGTCACGCATCTGCATCCTGTCGTTTCGCCAGGTCAGGTCGGCCTGCCGGTAGTTGGGGCCGGATGAATCGAAACTGTAGCCCAGATTCCACCCGAGGCCACCGTCAGTCGGAACCGTCCGGCTGTAATCGAATCGCTGGGAATAGTCTCCCTGCTGATTGCGCGTCGTCGTAGTGGAAATGGTATCCCTGTTTTGTTTTCCGAATGGCAGAATCCACTGGATGAAACCGGACCAGTCGCCGTCGTTACTGGATTTGTTGGCGGAAAGATAAAATGTACCGAAGTTGCCCGGAGTAATGCTCCATGTCAGGTTGGTCAGACGGGTCGTATTGCCGTCATTGTTTTTGATTGAAAAAATGCCTCCGCTCAGGCTGCCGAAATGCCCAATGGGAATGCCGGCCGTGATCTGTACGCTTTGCTGGTAAGGCCGCTGCCAGATTCCGATGGTAGAAAGGTCACGCCAGTTTGGGCTGTATCGGACCCATTGGGCCGCAGCATTGAAATGCCGGTTGGTATATTGATAACCGCCCGTCATTTGCCGGCCACTCATCCTGTTGCCGGAACTGGCGCTGTACGAGGCATTCGCCACGCCGAACATCCCAAGCCGTACGGTTGCACCCAATCCGCCGACTGTCAGGGATTTCCCGCCTTCGACGTGCGACCCGACGGTCAGGGCATCCGTCAGCCCATATCTCAGGCTACCGCTATAAGCCAGTTTGCCGTAATCGAAACTGGCAATGCCATACCGTTGCCGCAAGACCCCGAAACTGGCAGCATAATCCGTGAGTCCTTTTTTCAGCAGCTCGCCTGTGACGTAGAAGGGCAGTGTGGTCGATACCTGTCGTCCAAGGGCATCGGTCGTCACCACGACCGCTTCGCCTGCTCCGTTGACGAACGGAGTCGTCGTGACGGAAAAAGGCCCGGGGTTCAACTGGTTGCTTTGTGCGCGGTTTCCATCGAGATACAGGTCTAGCGTTGAGGGAACGGCTGCCGATCCGGAAAACTGTGGCAGGGGGTAGGTTATGATATCGGGCCGGACACTGAAGTTTTTCGATATCTGGAAACCGCCGATCCGGACGGGATTGTTCCACGAAAGTCCCCGGGTCACGAGATCGCCGGCTTCATACGTCAGGATGCGGACTTCGTCTGAATAATGCCAGCGGGTGTCGTAACGGATATAGCCGCTTTGGCTTTCAGAGAGGTTGTCTGAAAAATTATGCCGGTATATGCCGGTGTTGGCGAGTGTGCCGTAAGGGCTGAAAAGCCGCAGTTCGCTCCATGCGTTGGTATTGCTTCCAGTCTGCTGGTTTTTCTGGACATAGATATCGTAATTGACCAGCATGCCGAGACCGGACTGTGGCGGGTAAAAAGGCCGCTTTTCCCTCAGGTCCAGTGTCTGTTCCGGGAGACTGTTTACGGGAACATTGATTCGTAATTGCTGGGCAGGACTGTCGTAATGGACTTTGATGCCTTTTGCATCGTCAAGGGCAATGTCAGTGTCACCGGAGGCGGTCAACTGATGTTGCCAGGGAGAAGATGGAATCCCTGCAGCAGCCAGATCACGTGTATTGACCCAGTACTGCCTGTTCCTGTAATGGACAGGGGCGACATGGCCGGTCGGCCGTTCATTGGCGACCAGTTCCCGATACAGGTTCATGTCCCGTTCTTTTGTCGTGGCAGAAAGGGCAGCCCGGTTTTCGGCATGGGCATTTGAAGTCAAAGCGGCCGGCAAGCCCATCAGTAAAAGATGGGATATCAGGATGGACAGGAGGGTACGAGTAACGGTTTTGCCTGAAACGTCGTCAGATACTGCGCAATATCGGGTTTCCGGTTTTAATGTTGACTGGCACTGTCTCCTTTTAATCGGCTTCTTCGACATTGGCGGCATTTATTCTGACTAATTGTTTGCCGTTGATAATGCCCAGCAGCGTGCTGCCGGAACCCATTTTGGCCGTGACAGGCCAGCTCATCGTTTTGCCCGGCAGGATATAACCGGCAGCTCCTCCCGGATCGGTTTTCATTCCGTCCGGCTTCGCAAACGTCAGGTTTCTCAGGTGGACGTGTATCGGCCCCTTGTTGCTGACTTCGAGTGTTTTCTGTTTCTGGTCGTTTTTGATGCGCCAGGACAGGGAGTTATCGACAATGGCCTTGTCCGCATCGGTTTTCCCGTTACCCTGCATGGACTGGCTGGAAAGTCCTTCGCCGAAAACAAAAACGGGAATGGAATAGCGCATACGGAATTTGACGCCATTCGTTACCTTCTGCGCTTCAGGCTCGACAGAGGGAATCTCATCGAGAATGACACGGTAGGTCAGCTCTTTACCCGGCGGAGCAGGAGTGGTCCGTATCAGCCGGACCAGTTGCCGTTTGCCGGGTTCGATTTGCATGATGGGAGGGCTGCCGACGATGTCGTTCTGTTCGGTCAGCTCTTCCTTGCCACCGGTGTGCGACCATGAATACACCCGCATCTGGTAGGTTTGCAGGGTATTACCGCGGTTTTCCAGCCACATCGCGGCCGCTTTTTCCTTGCTGTCGATAAAAACATTGGTCGGCCAGATCAATATGGCCGCCGCAGCGGGCAACAGCCCGGTCAGGAAATAAGCAGCCACAAGCATCAGGAGCCGGGCAACACGGTTCTGTTTACCGTCAAGGTCTGTCAGTCGCATCATGGTCGTCTATCCTGAAAAAACGGGATGATTTTCAATTTGTATCCCGGTTAAAAATAAAAAGGCTTTACCATGACAGCGTGACCACGACTGTATCGGTATAGGTTCCCGGCCTGGCGTTGCCCGGCAGGGTCAACCTGCCGTATATCGGCAGGGTAATATTGTTGCCTGTCCCGACGCTCGCGATCGTTACGGCCTGATTCAGCCCGATGGCGTTCTGATACGCCGCGTCGGAATACAATTGGTAAAGCAGTGTCCCGCCACCCGTTCGGGCAAGCCGCCTGCCGCCGCTGTAATTCTGGCCTCCATCGAGAGACATCGTGAGACTCATATTGGGAGTGCAATTCAATTGGTAAGAAGCGTTAGCAACGAGCGAGGCATTGACCGTCTGGGTCGAGAGTGTGGATTGCGTGCCGAAATTCAGCGTGCCGAATACAGGCGTGCCTGTACTGCCCGATACCAGACAGCCGTTCTGGATGATCGCCTGTACCTGAAACGGACATCCGGAAGGGGAGGAACTCAGTGTGCAGTCTCCCAGTGCCGGTAACGGTAACAGGCATGCGGCAAGGCATATCGCTGAAAAATCACGGACCCTTCCCATCCTGGCACCGGTTTGGTCAGTAAGTCAGCTGGACGGTCAGGGTGTCGGTATAGTTTCCGGGCGTCAATCCGGAGCCTCCCGATGCCTGTCCATAGATATTGACGGATTCTGCTGTTCCATTGTTGGCGCTGGTAAAGAACGCAGTGCCGTTGGTGATTTTGCTGCTGTGGCCGGCATCGGTATATATGTCGTAAGAAACGTATTTGGAACCGTTTGCCATGGCATGCAAATGGCCAGACCCGGCATTGGGGTCATTGGTTCCGCTGATGATCGTCAGTGTAGGAGGGGTCGTGGTGGCGCACTGCAGCGAAATCGGGGATGAGCCGGAGCCGTTGACCTGTGCCGTCGCCGTCGTGAAAAGGGTCGATTGCGAACCGAAATCAAGCGTTCCCCAGGTTGCACCGGCTACCGGCGCACTTCCGTTGATTGAACAGGCGCCTGCCAGGGTAATCGTCGCGTTGATGACGCCGTTTACGTTGACTGCCTGTGTCGGGATCGACACACAGAATATGCCCAACATACCCAAAACACCCGTCAGCACGGAAGACTTCAGGAATTTGATTTTCATGATCCGGATCCTTTCCAGAGTTGAGTGATTCATATTCAGGATCGTATCGGTAATCTTCAAGGGGATATTGTTATTTATCAGCAAGATAGACGGGCTTGTTCAGAAATGTCGAATGCCGGTTCACGTTTTTTCAAGTGACGGAAATCTCATCATTAAATCTCTTTTTTTTAACCGTTTTTCTGGCGGTGCCCGTTTTTCTCATGTTGAAAAACCAGACAGAAGAATTTATTGAATGAGAATGATTATTATTTACATATGACATTTACAGCCATATAATATTTCCCGCCTGCAGGCATATCGATCTTTAACAATTCATTCAGGGATTACCAATGAAACGAAAACTCATTGTTTTTGCAGGCATGGGGTTTGCGCTGGGCATCGCTCATGCGCAGACTAATGTCACGATTTACGGGACTGTCGATACGGGATTCATCAAGGAATCGGGAAGCGATGTGCGGATGGATGAAAACAACGCGAACGTCATCGGATTCAGGGGTACGGAAGAGCTGGGAAGTGGGTTAAGGGCCACTTTCCAGCTCGAGAGACAGTTTCAGTTACCGGATGGGACAAACAAGGATACATACAGCCTTGATGATTCCATTTCAAGAGCGTTAGGCAATCGGAGACAGACTATCGACTGGACAGGTGCCGCCAATGTCGGGCTTGAAGGGAACTGGGGGGCTTTCCGTTTGGGCCGGGTTAATGAAATGTCCGTTGAATATTATACGGACATTGATCCTTTCTTGCAGGGAACGACCGGTTCTTCGCTGGCAAAGTACAGTTTGCTGCGATCCGAACAGCTTTCCAATACGATCCGCTACGACAGTCCTCTATTCTCCGGCGTTCGCTTCGGGCTGACGTATACGCTCGGGGCGGACGATCATGACCGTACGATTAGCCGGGATATTTTCAACGACGGTTTCGGTGTTTCGCTCAGGTATGAGAACGGTCCGCTTTTTCTGACGGGCAATTTCAGCCGGCAGGCCGATTCGGACCGTTCATATGTCTGGAATCTGGGCGGGGCATGGGATTTCGATCCTGTCCGTCTCTCGCTCGGTTACCAGAAAAGTAATCTGAAGGATCTTTCCGTCCTGAATCTGGATGACATCGATTCGCCGGTCACACAGAAAACATGGCTTCTAGGCCTTCAGTACAAGGTGGGTGCCGGTACGGTCAATGCCTCTTATAACCGCGCTACCGTGGACGGGACTGTTCACGGAAACGCCAACAAGTACGCACTTGGCTACACTTACGACCTGTCGAAACGGACGTCGCTTTATGCGGTCGTTTCGTATCTGGACAGCGACAACGGCTATGTGGCCAGCCTGAACAACGATATGGGAACCGAAAACACATCCATTACGGGTGTCCAGTTCGGTATGACTCACAACTTCTGATATGGGAGAAAACCGGCAATGACAACCAGGATGGTCATTGCCGGTCCCTTATCCGGTTAAATGAAAGGGGGATGCACATGATGCCTTTGGGAATGGCAGGGAAGGGATGTACCTGCATCATCGGCAGAATCGGCGGACGCGAGGAAACGAGGCATTATCTTGAAAACCTCGGATTTTGTGTCGGCGAGCCGATAACGGTAATCACTGAAATGAATGGCAGCGTCATCGTGAACATCCGACATTCACGTGTGGCGCTGGGCAAGGAAATGACGGAAAACATCATGATCAGGGAGATCAGGCAATGAAAACATTAAAAGATGCGTGTATTGGTGAAGTCGCCATCATTCGCAAAATACACGGGGAAGGCGCAACCAGACGCCGCATGCTGGATATGGGGATGACGAAAGGGACAGCCCTGTCTGTCATGAAAGTCGCTCCATTGGGCGATCCCGTAGAAGTTCGTGTCCGGAATTCGGAGCTTTCCTTCAGGAAAGCCGATGCGGAACTGATTGAAATCGAATAAAAAACAGGCGGACAGAACGCAAAAAAGTGCTGTCGGCCAATGAACTGAATTCTGGAATTTATTATGACAATCCGTATTGCACTTGCCGGAAACCCGAATGCGGGCAAGACCACCCTGTTCAATGCCCTGACGGGCGCACGCCAGTCAGTCGGCAACTGGCCGGGCGTGACGGTGGAAAAGAAGGAAGGACGGCTGAAAAACCGTCCGGACGTGACGGTGACCGATTTGCCGGGTATTTATTCGCTGTCGCCTTACTCGCTGGAAGAAATCATCGCACGAAATTATCTTCTGGATGAAAAACCGGACGTTATCCTGAATATCGTGGATGGGACGAATCTGGAACGGAACCTGTATCTCACCACGCAACTGCTGGAACTGGGCATTCCCGTTGTCGTTGCCATCAATATGATGGATGTCCTCGCAAAAAGCGGCGATCTCATCGACACCGACTTGCTGGAAAAAGAACTGGGCTGCGAGGTGACAGGTATCTCGGCGCTCAAAGAAACAGGAGTGGCAGAAGCGGTCGAAAAAGCGCTGGCCTCCGCACAGGATCCGGATGCCGTTCCGGTCCCGAGACATCGCTTTTCGGGAAGTGTGGAACATGCACTGGCCCATATTGAGGAAGCCGTCCTTCACGATTTGCCTGAACATGTCCAGCGCGGATTTGCCATCAGGCTTTTCGAGCGCGACGGCGAAACGGCAAAACGGTTGAACCTGTCGGATGAATGGCGTGCCCATCTGGAACAGGATATAAGGAACTGTGAAGAGGAAATGGACAATGACTGCGAAAGCATCATTGCCACAGAACGTTACAACTGGATCAGCGGCCTCATGGAAAAATGCTGCCGTCATATCAGCAACCATCTTTCCGTTTCGGACAGGATCGACGCGATTGTCACCAACCGTTTTCTGGGCTTGCCGATTTTCGCCGCCATCATGTCCTTCGTCTACTATGTTTCCGTCACATCACTGGGCGGTTTTGTAACGGACTGGACGAATGACGAATTGTTCGGAAAAATCGTTCCGGATGCTGTCAAGGCAGGGCTTGTTGCCGTGGATTGTGCCGAATGGCTCCAGAATCTGATACTGGACGGGATTATTGCCGGTACCGGTGCCGTTCTCGGGTTCGTTCCGCAAATCCTTATCCTTTTTGCTTTTCTCGCATTTATGGAATATTGCGGTTACATGGCCCGGATCGCTTTCATACTGGATCGGGTGTTTCACCGGTTCGGCCTTTCAGGAAAATCCTTCATTTCAATCCTGATCGGAACTGGCTGTGGCGTTCCGGGAATCATGTCCTCTCGCACGATCGAAAACGAACGCGACCGGAAAATGACCATCATCACCACGACGTTCATTCCATGCAGTGCGAAACTGCCGATCATCGCCCTTTTTTCGGGAGCCTTGTTCGCCGGGGCATGGTGGGTTGCACCGGCAGCTTATTTCACGGGAATCGCCGCCATCATTATTTCCGGCATTATCCTGAAAAAGACGCGACTTTTTGCCGGTGATCCTGCGCCTTTCGTCATGGAGCTTCCTCCTTATCGCTGGCCGACTATCGGCAATATTGTCCGCAGCATGTGGGAACGTGGCTCTTTATTCATCCGCAAGGCGGGCACCATCATCCTGCTGTCCACCATTTTTGTCTGGTTTGTTTCCAAATACGGTTTTACAGATGGCCATTTCGGAGCGGTTGAAGACATGAACGACGGTCTGATTGCCTGGCTGGGAAATGCCATTTCGTGGATCTTTTCGCCGCTGGGCTGGGGGGACTGGAAAGCGTCAGTCGCTACGATCACGGGCCTGGTCGCCAAGGAAAACGTCGTCGGTACATTCGGAATTCTCTTCGGTTTTGCGGAAGTGGCCGAAGACGGACAGGAAATATGGGGCACCCTTGCCACCCATTTCAGCCTTCTGGCAGCCTGGTCTTTCCTTGTTTTCAACCTGCTTTGCGCCCCTTGTTTTGCAGCCATCGGTGCCATCCGCCGCGAAATGAACAGCGCGAAATGGACTTTCTTTGCCATCGCCTACCAGACCGGCTTTGCATGGTGCACGGCATTGTGCATGTACCAGCTCGGTAACTGGATATTCAACGGGGTTTTCGGTTTCTGGACAGGGGTTGCCATTGCACTGGTTCTGGCGGCACTGTACCTGCTTTTCCGGTCATCCCGTGAAAAGAAACGCCTGTCCATGACGGTCTCGAATACGCAAGGAGCATAATATGATTGCCACCATTCTCATCAGTCTGGCACTGCTGGCCATTGTCGGAAGCATTATTTTCCGGATGATCCGGAAATGGCGCAGCGGACAATCGGTGTCATGCGGCGGAAGTTGCAGCGGGTGTGGCGGCGATTCCGTCTGTCACCCGAAACATCCAGCCGGACAAGCGATTAACTGGTATCCCCGGCAGAAGCCGGAACCGTGAATGGCAAATCCGGAACCCGAATAAGGGGTAGTGATATTTTTTATTTATAAAACCTCGCAAGCTACAGGCACTGTCCTGCTCAACTCTCATGTCTGTCGATATTGGCAGGCATGAGAGTTTTATTTTTGGCGGAGTGACAGATTGCTGTTTTAATTGGATATGTTTAAAAAACATATTTAGTATCAAATTGATAAACAGGTTTATTCATGTCTGTTCTTCGTATGGAAGGCGGCGTTTAAATCCGGAAGACTGCATCGGAAACTGTTTTTATCACGGTTTTTGTCATAGGCGTGCAGTATTGCCGGATTTAAATCCATATTGATGATTTTTATCATATTTGCCCTTTTTCCCGGTCTTAAACTCACGCTGAAAAGGGCATCATCCGGTCGTTTCGTAAAGATGAGGTTCGGCAGGCCTGACAGAAAAAAGGCTTGTATCGGCCAGTCGTGAAACGCTTATGAAGCGTGGCAGGTATTTTTATATGCCGGGGTATTCCATGAAATTCAGATCAATTATTTTGCCGGTCATGCTGTTGGTTACGGTGGGTATCACCGGATGCGACCAGACAGGCAAAAAAGCCAATGAAAAACCTGCAGACGCAGCCGCAAATAGTGCGTCGGCCAGACCGGATGCCGTTTCCGCCGCAAAGCTCGATTTGTATTCACAGGCATATAAAGTCATGATGAGTGGACAGACAAGCCTCAGGCCTTCTTATGAGGGATTTGTCGCCCGGCTTGAAAACACGCGAAACAATGAGGAAATTCTGTACATCTCCGGCGGCAGACTCGAATATGCGCTTGAATTGTTCAGGCAGGGGTATGCCATACATGGTGGCGATATGCCGGAACTGGACAGGAACGTTCTGGATGTCATCGATGCGGGAAATAGCCTGATGGCAAAAAGGGCCGGACAGGAGCCGATAGAAGGCAATCAAAAGGAAAATGATAGCCCTGATCGTGCAACGGACGGAACTTCACCATTACCGTCCGGTTATGAAGCCCTGTTTGCCGCAATGGATCGGATGGAAACGCTTTTGTTCAAATACAGGAAGAGTGAATCGGAAAAACGGATGGCATGGTTCAAAAAGGCAGGCAATTCATTGGGCTTTTATACGGAACGAAGTCTTGCTGAAGCACAGGATCTTTTGGCATTGTTTATCGCTTCGAAAAATGCCATCAATGACAGTGAAACGTACGACAAGGGCGATCTTGTTCTTTCCAGTCTGGAAGAGTCACTGGCAGCGCAGCGCAGGGCTTATGTCAATGCCAGATCAGAGGAGGTGGAAGGGCTGGAAAATTATCCTGCCGTTTACCGGGTTTTAACGAGTATGGCCGGAAGCTATCGTGACCTCAGGCAAAACAGGACGCTGTCAGATTTGTCTGCCCTGAATAAAAAATATAACGAAGCGATCAAGGCCAACAATCGGGTTTCAATGCTGATCCAGTGACGCAATTGCGGGAATTTCATGTCCGTTTGTCGCCATTCGGGTATAAAAGAAGGTTTCTTTGAAGAAGGCTGTCAAAATTTTCACCGATATCTGGAATAATAGGAAAATATTTTCGTCTTGCCATTGTCCTTTTCCGGAATCGAAAAATGAGAATTCCCGCTTTTGTCCGTCTCTTCGCTCTCGCCGCATTCACATTGAGCCTCTCCGGCTGTGTCGTCCTCATCCCGACGGTTGTTGAAGCCGTCAATCAGTACCGTCTGAACAATGAAGCGGAAGGTGCGGTTCTCGAGTCGAATACCGGCGCCTTGAAACTCGTCAAGGACAGTAACGACCCTGAAACCGGCAAGCTGAACGATTACATTTCCGGTTATAACAGCATCATGGTCGGTAACTGGAGCCTGTGGCCATCCTGGAATACCCTGACGAACCATACAATGAAGGCCAAACCGGCCGATACGATTTCCTTCCCGGTCGTCGCCGGGCTTGAAAAAGGGATAACTTCCTTCAAAAAGGGATTGGCGGTCAATGCGCAGGCATCTCCTGAATTGAATGCGGCGGTGACGGCTGCCGTAACAGCAGGGGAAAAGCTCTTGAAAGACGAACGCAGCAGCCTGCCTTACTTCCGGGATCAGGTATATCGTCGCGACAATCTGGATGGTGGCCGGGTTGTCCTGCCGATTCTGAAAGCGGATTATACGAAGCTGATCGATGCCATGAATGACATCGGTGCGATTCTCATCAAAAAACAAAGGGCGGAAACCCTGCGCAGAATGGATGTTTTCAAGTCGCAAAGGAATATGGTTCCGTATTATGCCGAACAGAGTCTGCTTTATGGACAGGATCTGGTGACCCTCTTTAACGATCCGGAAAACAGTGTGGCCGACAATGCCAAATACGTGGCAGGTGACAAGATCGTTGCCAGTCTTGAGCTTTCCCTGAAAAACCTGAAGAAATCGCTTGAAGCCGATTATCCGAAACGGGAAGGCAACAATGACCTGGACAGCATCATCAGCCATCTGGAAGGCACGATCAAGGTATACAGGTTCATGAAAGAAAAGAAAACGGCGAAATCTTTCAATCTGATGATGAAGCGTTACAGCAATGCCGTTGAAAGCTATAACCGTATCCTGAAGTTCACCCGTCCGGTATAAAACAGCTCATACGGGCTGCGTCAGACAGAAAAAAAGCACTTCGGCACTGAACGGAACGATTCATGACCTGAAGTGCTTTTTATATGCCGGTATTTTCGGCTATCATGTCGTCTGTTCAGGTTAATCGGATTCGGCATTTATTCACCATCACGCTTGTGATATTTCCATAAGGACAGGTTTCCATGAAAACGCCACTTGAAAACATCGTCGAATGGTTCAACGCTCTACCGGTTTCGTATCGTCAGGCAGTCGCAGTGGAAGTGGCTTCCATGATGCCCGGAATGGAGCCCAATATCAGCAATCCCTTTTATCACAAGCAGTTCATCGCCAAAATCAGTGAACCCCAGCCCGACAGGATGAAAGAAGAGGGGCTTGTCGTTTCCCTGAAAGCCCTGATCGAAGACATAATCACCGTCCGGACCAAAGAAAACGAAAATTGGGAACAGATGGAAAAAGAACTGAAAGAAGCGGCTGAACTTACCGGCAGCTGTTCCCTTGCCGAACACGCTTATCAGAAGCAGATTCAATACAAGCAATGGACAGCCATACGCGAGAGCTGGAAAGCGATGGCGGCACAATCCCTTACTTATCAGGCGCTTTGCCTCTGGCGCAAGGCCCTTCAGACAGCATAAACAGCTGTTTCAAAAGCTGTACCGTTTCAGTTACGAAACGAAAACAAACGGTAAAAAAGCATTGTTATTCTTTCAGGAAAGCAATGCTTTCGTTTTTTTATAATTTTGAGAATGATAATTATTCTCATTTGATGAGTTTGCATTTATAATGCAGTCCACTATGCGAGCCCATGCAGTGGCTCACAAATGAATCTCAGTCAGGAAGTTTCACTCATGTATAAAAAATTGATAGCCTTGTCGGCGCTGGGACTGGCCATGTCCGCGCAGGCACAGACCAATGTCATTATTTACGGTACCGTCGATACCGGCTTCGTCAAGGAAACAGGCAGCAGTACGCGGATGGATGAGAGTGCCGCCAACCTGATCGGCGTACGCGGATCGGAAGAGCTGGCAAACGGTATTAAAGCGACTTTCCAGCTTGAACGGCAATTCCAGCTCCCTGACGGCACCAACAAGGAAACCTACAGCCTTGACGATTCCATTTCAAGAGCGCTCGGCAACCGTGGGCAGACAATCGACTGGACAGGTGCCGCCAACGTTGGCCTTGAAGGGCCGTGGGGCTGGGTCCGTCTGGGGCGTGTCAATGAAATGTCGTCAGAATTCTTTACCGAACTCGATCCGTTTTTGCAGGCGGCAACCGGTTCGGCACTCGCCAAGTACAATCTTTTGCGCAGTGAACAGCTTTCCAATACGGTTCGCTACGACAGTCCCGAATTCGCCGGGTTCGTCGTCGGCCTGACTTACACGTTAAGTGCGGATGACCATAAAAAACCGGTGGGAGTAAACAGCGACATTTACAATGCCGGTTTCGGCGGCTCGCTGCGCTACAGCAATGGACCTGTTTCGCTGATGACCAACTATAATCGTCAGGCCGATTCCAATAAATCGTTCGTCTGGAATATCGGGGGTGCCTATACGCTGGGCGACTGGCGTTTCTCGGCAGGATATCAGGGAAGCCAGCTGAAAAACCTGTCGTTGATCCCTGATCTCGACCTTGGCGTTGATACGCCGATCAACCAGAAAGAATGGTTGCTGGGTGTCCAGTACCATATAGGACAGGGCACTATCAATGCATCGTATAACCGCGCTTCGGTCGATAAAACCGCCCACGATGGTGACGTCAACAAATACGCTCTGGGTTATACCTATGACTTGTCGAAGCGGACACAGTTATACGGCATGGTGTCCTATACTGACAGCGACAACAGCTTTGTCGGCAGTATCTACAATAACAACGGAGCGGAAAGGGAATCCGTTACCGGTGTTCAGGTCGGTATCACGCACAGTTTTTGATGTAAAAAGGAAGAAAAAACTTTGTCTGGAGCACGCCAGCCGTGCTCCTTTTTTATGTGAACAGAATTGATTACTGTTTCTTTTCGGCTTTTTCCGCCATATCCAGCCAGCGTTGAGACTCGGCATCATTCTTTTGAACCCCCAATTGGCCGAGCTTGTAAATGCCTGAGAGCACCTTCATCGCCAGCACATTCCCGTTTTTGGCAGATTCCCTGTACCAGTACAACGCCCGATTGGCATCATAGGGTACACCATTTGCCTTGGCATATGAGTCGGCCAGAAAGAGCTGGGCTTCGCTATCGCCTTTTTCTGCACCGAGGATGTAATACTGGACGGCTCGGTTAGGGTCTTTTTTGACACCCTGTCCCTTGTCGTAAAAAAGGCCGATATCCGCATAAGCCCCGACATCACCATGTTCAGCCGCCCGACGGTACCATTGCATGGCTTCTTTGTAGTCTTTTTTGACTCCTGTTCCCGTTACCGCCAGATAACCCATTTTCATTTCAGCGTCAGGATAGTTTTGATCTGCGGCTTTACGGAACCATTGAATAGCTTCATTCATATTTTCTGGTATCGGTTTACCGTGTTGATACATGAGACCCAGATTGAATTGGGCAGCAGCAAATCCGGCTTCAGCCGCATTCCGGTACCATTTATACGCCTCTTCCGGGTTTTCCTTTATTCCCAATCCCTTCTTGTACATATAACCAATGCGATTCATGGTAGCAGGATTATTGGCCGCATCAGGCTTCATGAAATAGCTCAAGGCTTCCTGATATTTTCCTGAGTCATAAAGTCGGTTTCCTTCTTTTACGTTGTCAGCAAAGACTAATGATGTGCTCATCCAAAATAAAAAGAGGAAAACAAAAGATTTGAGAAAAATTTTCATTTTATAAATTAGTTTGTACAAACAAGGCCAGCCTATTATGGCTAGCCTTGTTTGTTTCGGTCAAGCGGATATCACTGGGAAAGATCTTTGTCGTCCTTTCTTTTATCAGTATTTCTTTTAACAGCCAAATTAACCCCCACCTCCTGCCCCTGAGACACCCCGAAATCCGCCAGAACAGACGTGACCCACCTCTTCAATTCTTCGGGACTCCTGACCTGCGCAGGTGGCTGGAAAGGGATGTTGAGTAGCGAAAGCATCCCCAGAGGTATCCCGTACATCAGCGATTCCCCCACATGGGCCTGTCCTGTCTTGTCCAGCAGTTTCGCGTGCAGGTTGGCCGAGACGCTGGCTGCTGACATCCCGGTTAACGTCGCCAGACTGTCGACTTTGCCCAGTAAGGCCGTTACCGGAATTTTGACGATCTGGTTCCCGAGGTTCTGGTACAGGTAATCCGTCACGTTTTGCAGGGTCTTTTCCGGGTCATTGGGGTCGATGATTTTTTCGGGGGTCATGGGTTTCATGGCGTCCATTTCCCGCTGGTATGTTTTCAGTGTGTCCTGCACGGCTCTCAGGGCTTTGGGGTCGCCCCCGGTCATGCCATAGACCATTTCCCCCATCAGGGAGGCGAAGGAGTAGAAGGCGGTTTTGGCTTCCAGAGGCGCCATTTTCATGCCTTTTTCGAAGGAATAGGCTTGCCGGCTTCCGTGTTTGGGGTCGTAGGTGTATCCCTGTGCTTCGTTGAATTCCTGTATGGCCCGGCCGACGGTTTCATTGTCCATGTTCTGGAAGATGGCCGGGATCAGTTTGCCGGTGGTCTGGTCGGGTTCGCTAACGGGGCGACTGCCGTCTTCGCCGTGGACGGGGTTTTTCGGGGCAAGCGCCTTGTTGACGTAGCCGGTGACCGCTTTCCCGGCCTGCCTCTCTGCTTCGGCATAGCTCGAATCCGGATGCCCTGCCGGATTCTTTTTCCACGATTCGTTTCCTTCCATCGGGGCGATGGCGTTATCGTTCAGGTAGTCGTATGCGCGGCCCATGCTTTGATCCTGCGGAATATTCACACTCATGATCTGCGAAAGGAAATTGTCATCCACCTTCACGACCTTCACCGGTTCATCCGCATATTGAATCGCCTTCTGTATTGACGGCACCCCATCGCGTTCCGGAACATATTCAAGAGTGCGATAGCCGGTTGTCTGAGGATTTTTGTCATCCAGACGGAGTTCCAGTGTTTGGGCTCCTTCCTGCTGTTTTTGTCTGAGCTGGCTTTCCAGTTCGATCCATTGCCTGAAAACCGGGTCATGTCTGGCGTTCAGGATGAAGCTGATATCTTTCTGATCCTGTGTCATCCCATTGACCTTGTTTTTCCAGCCATGGATGTAGTCATCTCTTTCCGGGCCGGTCAAGGGACGTCCCAGTGGGCTTTTGGGGTCGTTTCCTGCACTGAAACGATTCATGAGCATGTCGTTTCGTCTGCTGGCGTCCAGTCCCTTGTACGGGTCGTCGGGGTCGGTTTTGAAGACGGGGGCCCGTTTATCGTTATCGGTGACGACTGGTTTTTGAGTATTTTGCTGGAGGGATTTTAGCTGTTCGGCCTGCGCGGCCTGTTGTTCCCGCAATATCCTTGCCTGTTCCCGTTCCTGTTCGCGCCTCCGTCTCTCGGCTTCACGTTCCAGTGCACGGTTTTGTTCTTCGGGGTCCTGGCTTCCTGAGTACATGTCTCCGGCAGCCCCAAAGTAGTCATCGATTCCACTCATTACGTATCTTTTGCCAATGAAAAAGCCTTCCGGCTCATGAGGTAATGGCGGAAGGCTTCAGAAATAAAAAAAGCCTCCCGTCAGGAAGGCTTCAGGTATAAAAAAGGCCCCTCCATTGGAAAAGCCTCGTGTCAATTTCGAAAACCGGGCGCATGTCGCCCGTCTCTTTCATTTATACAGGATAAATACTCTTCGGTCAGCTATGTCACTTGTATTTTGTAATAAAATCCGACCGGAAGAAGGGATGAAACTATGTCAGGCTTTCTCTATCTGATAAGATGGGGAATGTCTCTTCAAGCGAGGTGATCCATGCAATGCACGATTGAAATTTTCGACCGCGGTCAATGGCAGCCTTGCTGCATCGTCGAAACGGAAAATCCGTCGGCCGGATCGCAATCGCCTTCCGTTCTGACGTATCTGCCCGATTATGTTGAAAACGGCAGCCTGCCCGTCTCGATTCATTTTCCTGTCCGCAAGGAACCCTACCGTCTGTCTCATTGGCCTTCTTTCATGCTGGATATGGTACCGCGCGGGGAAGGGCGGGAATATCTGCTTTATGAATGCCACATTCAGGAAGAGCTTGCGACCGACTGGAAACTGATGCTTGTCGGGGCGATCAATCCGATCGGCAATTTGCGGATTGCCGAAGCGAACGTGTTTTACCGGAATTTTTTAAGCAAAAAAGCGCCGCTCTGGGTCAATCGGGGGTTTACGATCAAGGAAATTCTTGAGCGGAGCGAGAATTTTGTGGAATACCTTGAAGAGCATGGCATGCTGTCGGCAGGAACGACGTCCGTTCAGGGGAAAACACCCAAATTTTTGATGACGCAGGACAAGGACGGCCTGTGGTATGCGGATGCTGCCTTGCCGGACACAAGGGCGGCGCGTCATTTTCTGGTCAAGCTTTCCCGGGGTCGCAATCTGGCAGACTGGAAAATTCTTGAAAACGAAACGGCTTATGTTCGTGTCGCCCGTGAAATGGGTCTGGCTGTCGGTGAATTGCCGAAGTGGCAAAGCGATATGCTGTTCATTCCGCGTTTTGACCGAACGGTCACGGAAACGGGCGTTATCCGGCACCATCAGGAAAGCATCGCTTCGCTGTGCCAGCTGGCCGATGCCTCCGAAAGACCTTCCCATAATGTCGCTTTGAAGACCTTGCGGAAATTTGTGTCCGATCCTTTTGCGACGACGGTGGAATACCTGAAACGGGATATTCTCAATATGGCGATGGGCAATATCGATAACCATCCCTTCAATAAAGCGGTCAGGATGCTGCATGGAAAAATCGGACTGACCCCCATTTTTGACTTTTCGCCGTCTTATCTGTTGACGGACGATATTGAACGGTCGATGGAATGGATGGATAAAAACGGGGATATTCTCGATAACTGGAACGATATTCTGGACAGTCTGGACATCCCTCCGGAAGAAATGTCGGCTGTTCTGGTCGAGATTGACCGTTTTGGGCGCAAACTGGACAGCTTGCAGGACATCATGACACAGCAGGGTGTGGATGAGGATATCGTCGATGCCCGTTATTACGGCATCCAGAACTTGCGCTCCCAGCTGAAAAACTGAATGCTTGAAAAGTCAGGCCGGGTTCAGTCCCGGTAAAGGCTTTTCAGCAGGGCGATTTCTTCGGCATGGCCCGGCAGTTCGTTGGGCGTTTCCAGACAGAACGGCAGGTTTTTCAATACAGGATGGTTGATGATCCGGGTGATCGCGTCGATGCCGATGGTGCCTTCCCCGATTGTCGCGTGTCTGTCCTTGTGGCTGCCGAAGGGCATCAGGCTGTCGTTCAGGTGGATGGCATGGAGATGCTTCAGACCAATGACTGAATCGAATTCTTCCAGTACGTCGTCAAGCCGGTTGACGACGTCGTAACCGGCAGACCAGACGTGGCAGGTATCGAGACAGACGCCTGTTTTCGGATGGTTGCCGCAGCCGTCTAGGATGGCTTTCAATTCTTCGAAGCGGCTGCCGACTTCACTGCCCGATCCGGACATCGTTTCCAGCAAAAGCGTCGGTTCGGGACCGGTTTCCAGCACCCGGTTCAACAGGTCGATGATCAGTTCGATTCCCTTGCCGATCCCCTGTCCGACATGGCTGCCCGGATGGAAGTTGTACAGGTTGCCGGGAAGAAGCGCCATGCGGCTGATGTCGTCTAAAATGGTTTCAAAGGCAAAGTCGCGCAGGCGCTCGTCTTTGGCGCAGGCGTTCAGGGTATAGGGGGCGTGAACGACGATCGGAGCAAAACCGTTTTCGTCCATCAATTGCTTCAAGGCCAAACCGTCGGCCAGGTCCAGTTTCTTTGCTGCACCGCCACGCGGATTGCGCAAAAAGCATTGAAAGGTATTGGCGCCGATGGAAAGCGCGTCCTTTCCCATCCGGAAAAGACCTTTTGAAACAGAGAGATGGCAGCCGATATTAAACATATTTATAAGCTACTCTAGGCGAGGCCTTCCAGAAGGACGATATCGACCTGTTCACCTGCGCGCACCTGTTCGCGTTCTTCGGGCAAGACGATGATACAGTTGGCTTCCGCCATCGAACGCAGGATGCCGGAACCCTGTTCGCCGGTCGTCCTGACCGTCAGGCCGTCGGCATTTTCGGTCACGACGCCGCGCTGGAATTCAGTGCGTCCCGCTCTTTTGGACAGATTGGTGGCTGTCTGTGCCTTGACGGTCACGAGTGGCGAGTGCGTCGCTCCCATCATATGCAAAAGGGCATCCCGCACGAAAAAGTAAAACGAGATCATGACGGCGACCGGATTACCGGGCAAACCGAAGAGAATGGCGCTCTGCTTGCCGGAGTTGATTTTCCCGAAAGCCATCGGTCTGCCGGGGCGCATTTTGATCGACCAGAAGGCAACGTCACCCATATTGGCCATGACCTGTTTTGTATAATCGGCCACGCCGACGGATACGCCACCGGAGGTGACGATGGCATCGGCATTTTCGGCGGCGGTTTTCAGGGTGGCTTCCAGTTCGGCCGGATCGTCGGCCACAATGCCCATATCCATTACATCGCAGCCAAGCCGTTCCATCATGGCAGCCAGCACCGCACGGTTGCTGTCGTAAACGGCGCCGTCGTCCAGTTCCATGCCTGTTGGACGCAGTTCATCGCCTGTGGAGAGCAGGGCAACGCGGACACGGCGGCGCACAGGCACTTCGGCCACACCCAGCGAGGCAAGCAGGCCAATATGGGCAGGACGCAGCACGGTGCCTTCAGTCAGGGCGACCGAACCGGCGGCCAGATTTTCCCCGGCACGACGGATGTTGTCGCCACAGACAGCGGTTTTCGGCGGGATGGTCAAATGGGTTTCATCGAGCAGTTTGACGTTTTCCTGCTGGACTACGGTATCGCAGCCTTGCGGAATCATCGCGCCGGTCATGATGCGAATGCATTCGCCGAAACCGACCCGGGTGGTATAGGGATGGCCTGCGTAGGAATAACCGGCCACTTTCAGGGTCACGGGCTGGGAGAGGTCGAGGTTTTTGCAGGAAAAGGCATAGCCGTCCATTGCCGAGTTGTCGAAGGCGGGAACGGAAAAGGACGAGACAATGTCTTCGGCCAGAACGCGTCCCAAACTGTTTTTCAGGACAACCCGTTCGATGGCGCCGACAGGAGAAACAAAACTGTGAATAAGGTCGTGCGCCAGTCTGACCGACAGGGAATCGGGATTGTAGGAAGGGAGGCCACGGGTCAGTTCGTCAAGGACAGAAGCGTGTTGGGTCATGAGCGTTTTTCCGGTTGGGGGGAAGCTGGCTGGTATTTTTCCAGATCGACGGGCGTATTGATGTTTTCAAACGCATGAGTATCATTAAAGCATACTTCAACGGTCTTTAATGTTGAAGTCCAGCTGTCGATTTTTCGACCGCCGTTTTCCAGAAAAGATTCAAGATGCGGCCTGAGCGTTTTTTTCATCAGGGAAAATACCGGCTGGATGCGACACCCATCGCCAGAAGGAATACAGGCTATCGCCAGGTCGGCCTGTTCCTTTTCCAGTGCAATAGCCAGTTTTTCGACCAGTTCAGGCGAAACGAAAGGAGTGTCACACGGCACGGTGAGCAGCCAGGGTGATTCGCAATGACGCAGTCCGGTCAGAAAACCGGCCAGCGGGCCCGAATAATCGAGTGGTACGTCCTTGAAAACAGGATATCCGAATGACCGGTACGTTTCACCGTTCCGGTTGGCGTTGATAATGAGTTTGTTGACTTGCGGGGCAATCCGGTCGATAACGTGTTTTACCATCGGTTTGCCGTCGAAGACTTGCAAGCCCTTGTCTGCCATACCCATGCGTTTGCCCTGGCCTCCTGCCAGAATGACTCCGGTCACCCGGTCTTTGTATGAAGCGGGAAAAGCGTCTTTCTGACGTGTTATGTCTGCCAATGGATCAGCCTCCAATATAGGACATTTCTATTTTTTTGCTTCCGGCCAAAGGCAGGGTATTGTTTGCCCGCAGTTCGGAATAGCGGTTGTCCCTTTCCTGCCAGTGCTGTGCCAGTGCGCTCGAGATTTCGTCATCCGACCAGCCGTCTCTCAGCATGGACCGGATATCATGGCCATCCGTTGCGAAAAGGCATTTGTACAGTTTGCCTTCGGTAGACAGGCGAAGGCGCGTACAGTCGCGGCAAAACGCCTGGGTAACGCTGGCGATAAAACCGATTTCACCGCTGCCGTCACGATAGCGCCAGCGTTCGGCAGTTTCGCCTGCGTAATGGCGGTCCAGCGGCTCGATCGGCATTTCGGAGCCGATCAGGCGGATCAGCTTTTCAGAAGGGATGATTTCCCTTTCTTCCCAGTCGTTCGACGAACCGACGTCCATGTATTCGATGAAACGGACGATGACGGGCGAGTTCCGGAAATGGCGGGCAAGCGGGAGAACCTGATGTTCGTTCATGCCTTTTTTGACTACGGTATTGACCTTGACGGGGTCGAACCCGACCGCAAGGGCCGTGTCGATACCGTGTAAAACGTCCCTGACGGAAAAATCGACATCGTTCATCTGGCGAAAAACCGTGTCATCAAGGGCATCGAGCGATACCGTAATGCGTTTCAGGCCTGCGTCGAAGAGGGTTTGGGCTTTTTTCGCCAGCATGGAACCGTTTGTCGTCAGGGTCAGATCGATGGGGCGGCCTTCCGGTGTTTTCAGTCGGGAAAGCTGTTCGATCAGCCGTTCGACATTCTTGCGCAAAAGCGGTTCCCCTCCCGTCAGCCGGATCTTTTCGACACCACGGGCCACGAAAAGACGGGCAAGCCGGGCGATCTCTTCGAAGGAAAGCATGTCGGAATGGGGAATGAAGCGGAAATCCTTGCCGAAAACCTGTTTCGGCATGCAATAGACACACCTGAAATTGCACCGGTCGGTGACGGAAATGCGCAAGTCTTTAAGTGGGCGTTCAAGTCTGTCGAGCACAGGAATACTCATCGCAGGCAGGATGATTTCCGGCCTGACAGGCATTTCAGGGTTTTCCTGTCGCAGGATGGGAATGACTGAACGGCTCATCGACAAATGGTCAAAAAAGAGAAATGAGAGACTGTAACGATATCACGAACCCGAAATTGTTTCATAAAAGGGGCTCCAGATCAAAAGAATGAAACGTTTTCGTCCGGAAAAAGACAGGACGGGGGAATGGGTATACATGTGGAACGGACATTTTTCGTTTTGAAAGGAAAATTTCAAATAATCCGTTTTCCATGATAAAACTCCGGAATGAATGGAGCTTTTTTACGATCACTCAAATGGCTGTCTTTTTCAACTCTCTAATATGAATCCATTAAGGAATCCGGTTTTTTTGAAATCGATGAAAAATATCGGTTTTCAGGAGAAAACGAAACAGGATGAATCGAAGACAGTTTTTTGAAAAGGACTCAAGATGATTACCGTCAGAAACGCACAGGACAGGGGCTATGCCGATCACGGCTGGCTTCAGTCTTATCATACATTTTCTTTCGCAGACTATTACGACCCGCGCTTTATGGGCTTCCGATCGCTACGCGTGATCAACGAAGACCGTGTTGCGGTCGGCAAAGGGTTCGGGTTGCATCCACACAATGATATGGAAATCATTTCCTATGTCGTTTCCGGCGCGCTGGAACACAAGGACAGCATGGGCAGCCATGAAATCATGCAGGCCGGTGAAGTCCAGCGCATCAGTGCCGGTTCCGGCATCATGCACAGTGAATATTGTGGTTCGAAGGATGAGCCCGTCCATTTCCTGCAAATCTGGATCATGCCGGACGAGCAGAACGTCCGTCCCGAATATGCACAGGCTTCCTTTTCCGATATCGAACCGGACAGCATGGTTCTGATCGCCAGCAAGACCGCACGCTACAATTCGATCGCCATTCATCAGGACGCTGACGTTTACGCCGCCAAACTGAAAGAAGGCGGGGTGATCAATCACGATGTGGCCCGCGGCCGGGGCGTCTGGATTCAAATGATCGAGGGCGAACTGTCGATTAACAATGAAAAAACCATTTATACCGGCGACGGGGCAGCTATCGAAAATGTCGATCATCTGATGCTGGTTGCCAGCAAGGACACACATTTCCTGCTGTTCGACCTGAAATAATATGGATGGACAGGAATGCAAAATGGCCAGGCAAAATTCAAAACAGGATCTTTTGACGCCGGATAATGGCGCGGCCTTTTTTATAGGGTAGCATTCGCGGATGCACTTGAACGTGACCGATACCGATAGCCATACATTGACGAACCATGTTCCGGGGCCTGCCGTTGAAGCGGGGATTTTAAAGGGTTCTTGCGTCTGTTCCCGTACAGCGGACAGAGGTATACGGTTTCGGCTTCGAATGCATCTGCACGTGTTCACAAGCAGCCGCAATCTGCCCGGATGCACCGGACTCCTGAAAAACAGGCCTCTTTTTTCCCCTCATGCCGGACAACCTCTCCCATCTGGCATGAGGCTTTTTCGAAAACGAAAGGGCCTTGTATGGAATATTTCGTTTCAAATGGAAAGCTTCCTCCGTAAAGACAGGAAAATCCGTCAGATGCCGCGAGAAAGTGGAAAGGAAAAAACCGGGATCGCGGAAGAAACGCGACAGCAGAGCGGTTTGAGAATCGGTATCTGAACAAGCGCAAATGCCTGAAAATCATGAGAAAGGGGTGGAATTTTCCGCCCTTTTTTTGTATTTGAACAGGATATTTGTGGCAAGCGTGCAGGCAGAGCTGGTATTTTTGCACTGCAACCGTCCAGCCGCAGGTTTCGCTCTCAGGACGGATTCAGACAGGAAAATTCATGCTTTCAGAACCACTCAGGCGGCGATTTTCTCACCTTGTGCCGTATCGTTGTGGATGGTGCGAACGTCAACAGGCCGCTGTTTTTTGACGGGCGATATCATGGCGTCATGCCTGATTCCGACAATGTTTCCGTTATCGTCGAACATGCAGGTCAGGATTTTCGCCTGCTGCATGTTCCGTACGTTCCCCGTTTCAAGATGGCAGAATCCGGCCGTTTCTTCCAGACTGACCGGTTGCGGACGGGGAATGCATCTGTCACGGTGTGTCGCAAATCGAAGCGTATCGTAGACGACCCACAGCAAAAAGGCGCAGACAAATCCGCCAATGACGGGAAAGTATCTTGAAATGATCTTTTTTATCGCCAGGATATCCTCGTAACCCATCCAGTTCCCGAAGTGCGAGTAATCGATTATCGAGCTGCCAAGGGCAAACAATGTGGACAGGACATAAAGCAGTATGCCCCAGAACAGAACGGGCAGGACTATCCCCAGTGCCCTCTGCCGGGTCGATTGTTTGTGCTTGTAACATATGATCAGATTGCTTGGGTCAATTATCATTTCGTTTTCCTGATGTCGTTTGATTTATCGTTTTGCAAAAGTGTCGTGTTGTTGTCCGGTTCGCCTCCGATTCCCCTGTCTGTCGTATGCCAGCGGCCCCGTTTCTTTCCACTGGAAAAAAACATGGCTTTCGGAAAGGCAATGATGGAGACGATCCAGTTCAGCAACCAGTAGAAAAGCGGATACCAGATGATTTCCAGATAAATGCCGCCCAGATTGCTGTCGTATTTCCGGGCCATGAAAAAGCAGACCGCAAACTGCAAGAGGCAGGTGACGCCCAGAACCAGCCCGGTATAGGGGAATGAGAAAAACGGTTCCGGAAAAGGGGTGACCAGTCTGAAAAGCCCGATTCCCATCAGTAGCAGAATGGTATAACTCCAGACGATGCTGGCGATATATTCGATAAAGATAGGCCAGAAACGGCGTACTTTCCAGCTGAACAGGTAGTGGCAATAGTTTTTGAATGCCTCTGCGCCACCCAGAGCCCAGCGCAGCCGCTGTTTGAAGAGGCCTGCCAGTGTCTCGGGCATCAGTATCCAGCAAAGGGCATGGGGCTCGAAATGGATATCCCAGTTGTTGAGCTGGAGCCGCCAGCTGATGTCGATATCCTCTGTAATGGTCAGTTCATTCCAGTATCCGACACTGTGCAGCGCACGCCGGCGGAAGGCGCCGATCACTCCGGATATGGTAAAGAGGCGGCCGTAAATCTGCTGGGCACGTTTCAAGAGCCCGACGATGGCTGAAAATTCGCCAACCTGGATTCTGCCCAACAGCGTGCTGCGAGTACGGATGCAGGGATTGCCGGTCACCGCGCCGACGCGAGGGTCACGGAGAAAGTGGGACATGATCCAGGTCACCGCGTAGTGATCCAGTATGGCGTCGCCGTCGATACAGACCAGAAATTCCCCTCTGGCGGCCATCGCTCCCGCTTTCAGCGCAACGGCCTTGCCCTGATTGGTCGCCAGCTGGACAACCCGCATGCGGGGAATGGTTTTCGCCAGTGTTTCCAGCTGATATCCCGTATCGTCGGAGCTGCCGTCATTGATGGCAAGAATCTCGTAGTTGGGATAATGCAGCTCAGCCAGTGCAGTGAATGTCTCGATGGCATTCGAGGATTCGTTATAACACGGTACCAGTACTGAAACCAGCGGGTATTCCGGCAGTTGGGGCGGATTCGCATAGCTTTTGCCTCTTTCGTAGCGGGAGTAATAGAGCAGCGCTCCCGTCATCCAGAGGTATGACATCAAAAGCGGATAGAAGAAGGCGAAATCGAACAGCAGTACAGTCAGGCGGTCAAGCATATCTCTCCTGTTCAGTTCCGGATGGAAAACCAGTGGGAAATCATGCCGATATCCGGATGACCCATGATAGGATCGTCAGGGTAGTAACCGAAATTGAGCGCGCCGTGTTGTAAGAGCTGTTGCATCTGTTTTGCCATGATGTCGTTTGGCATGGGCCTCAAGTGATCCGGCCGCCAGTCCTTTGCCTGCAATTCAAATACCGTCTTGCGCAATCCCAGAGGGTGTGCGGAGACTTTTGCGATGAGTGTTTCCATCCATTGTCCGGCATGGTCGGCGGCGCCTTCCATGTAAGGCATCGCTTCGATTGCGGTATAGTCGTACGTGGTCAGGAAGTCATCGAAATTCTGGGCCATCCATTCTTCCGCGTACGGCGAGAGAATGGCCGGAGCGTATATATTCCGGGCCGTGTAGACGGGAGGATGCCATTTTTCGACGGTTGCCTGAAGTTCTTTCGTGAAGTCGATCAGTGCGCGGCTTTTCGCACGGGTGAATTTTTGCATCATTTTCGGGTTTTTCCGGATCAGTTCCGGATCGTCAGGCAATCCCATACTGGTAAGCCAGGCTTTTCCGGCTGGGCTGACATCCTCATAATCGCCGATGATGGCATCGTCATGGAAAATGATTCCCATAAAAGGCGCATGACTGGCGAGGTCTTCATAAATTTCGTTGATGATGCGCCGGTTTTCTGCATCGAAGGGGGTCAGGCGGGTGTAAAAAACTTTCTTGTCGGGAGAAACGGCGGTAATGACCGGACGGTTCGGCAGATCGAAACCCAATACAGGCATCCATGCGTAAACCTCGCATTTGTATCGTGTTGCCAGCTGCCAGGCGATGTAGCTGAAAAAGTCGGCACGCATGGGAAGGTGGCGGTTCGGAAAATACATGGCGTCTGCCGTCCCGTTTCCGTCCGGGTCGGCAAAAGCCTGAAGGTAGATCACATTTGCACCCGACGCCCTGACGCGATCGAAGAGCAGGGACGTGTTTTTTTCACGCTGGGCGGGATTGTCGTCGTAGATCATGTCCAGATCGACATGCATGACGCGCTGTACCGGCAGATCGGATACGGGAAGTTGTGCCATCGCGTTGCGGCGTGAATAAAGCGTGCTTCCCGCCATGACGCCGGCTTCCATTTTTCGCATCATGTTCGGCAGGTCGATTTCTTCATGCATCATGAGTCGTGGAATGGTCGGCCAGTCGGCATAGAAAGCCAGTGAAGCCGTCAGCTCATACCCTGCTTCCAGGGCGGCGGCGACGCCGACCTGATTGTAACGGCCATAGGGCCATACAGCGACCTGCGGCCGACGGCCTGTTTTCTCATAGATGATGTCGGCAGAACGCTTCCAGTCGTTGCGAACCCTTTTTTTGAAAGCATCGACCGATTCATAGGAGCCGGTTTTCGGGTCGTACCATCTGTATGCGCCAGAAGGAAGCTGCATTCCCTGCGGATTGCCCTGATGTCCTTCGTGCAGATTGTGCGAATGGGAAGCCAGCTCGACAAGGCCGGAATCGGCCATTTCCCTGATCTGCTCCCAGCTGAGAAAAAAGGAACGGGGAAGCTGTCTGGTTCCTCCGTAGTTGACCATTTTATTGTCCGGGGTTTCCAGCCAGCCTGTTTCCAGCGCCAGCAGGGCGGTATAGCCGTAGGATTTCAGCATGGGATAAACCGTTTCGTAGAAACTGCGGTATCCGTCATCAAACGAAAGCAGGACGGATTTGGGCGGCAGTTCCCGATTGTTTTCCCGGGCTTTCAGAATGTCACTGACGCTGACGACGGTATAGCCGTTTTTTTTCAGCCAGTCGAAATGTTCCTTCAGTTCCGCCTGTGTGACAGGGGCAGTGTCGTCAGGAATGCTGCCATCCAGAACGGGAACCACATTGTGGTAACACAAGGTGATGAATGAGGGAGTGAGCGGAGCGGCCTGCGCAACGGCGGCGACAAGGGAAAAGGCAAAAACAGCGAGACACAAAACACATTTTCGTGGGGCTGACACTATTCTGGAAATAATTGCGGAAATGACCATGCTACGTATAAATATGACTAAAAAATTCCTTATCCTACCGGTACGAATATGGCCCGGGTTAAACAAGTCGTTGAAATGAATGGGAAAAACGGAAAATTGTACAGGGAATGGATAAAATTCGCACATCTTGGGGTGGGTTGCCCGTTTTCCACCGATGCCCTGTTAAATCCTGTTGTCTCTTCGGATACATGCCGCAGAGAGACAAACTTGCCAATAATCAGTTTTCCGGAAATGGCATATCCCTGACGCAGGCTTGAGAAAGTCCGGGTAAATACCGTCAATTGCGGTTTTCTCTGGAATCTGCGGGATAAGCACACGGGTTTTTCCGGCCACTGTTTCCGGGCAAGCCCGGTCAAACAGCGCTTTATGTTTACTGATAACGCATAAGGTACGCAACAGGTTGACAGGTATGTCCATATTTCAGGCGTTACTTGCGTTTTTCTTTCATTACACCTGCAAACAGGAGGAAATACGGGATTGATGCAATCGGTCTTTACCGTGGGCTCAGTGGGAAAGCATCGTCTGTTTTGCCGGACTGGTTACAGGTTGCCGGATATGGCGGGTTTGATAATGGGTTCACCTTTTTACGGCGCTTGCCGGTGAAACGGATCATCGGCATGTCGATCATCATGGCTGTGCTCACCATTATGGCAACCTGAACGGCTTCACATGAGGATAGTGATTTTCTGCCCGGTGTTCTGAACGCAAGCGCATTCAGATGAAAGGGCTCAAAAAAAACCGCATCAGATGACGCGGTTTTTTTTTGCAGAGGAACAATAACGGAGTTTTATTCCTTGCGGGTATCGACCTGAACCAATGGGCCATCGTCGATGACAACCGCTTTTCTGCGTCTGCGTACCGGTGGTTTGGCAGCTTCCACTTCAACCGGAGAGTCTTCCTGAACTTTTTTGAGTTTTTCAGGATCGGTCGACGCCATCGTCAGACCGGCTTCAGCCAGAATACGATCCAGTTCGGCGGCTGCATCGGCCGCAGAAGGGGCGGCAACAGTCGTTTGAACGGACACGGTTTCGACTTCGATCACGTTTTCAGCGACAAAGCGAACAGTAGTCGAGCCTTCGGAGACAGTTTCGACAGCGACAGGCGTTTCAAAAACCGCTTCGGCCGGTATGGTTTGTGCCGTTTCGACTTCAGTAACAACCGGTTCAACAACGGCCTCTGTCACGACTGGAGCAGGCGTTTCCGGTTTAGCTGCCGTGTCGGTTTCGGCGCCAGACACGACTGGAACTTCAACGGAGCCGTTTTCGATAACGACAGCTTCTTCAGAGCTGACTTCCTTCACTTCGGCTTCAGTTGTTTCAGTTGCGGCTTCAGCTTCTCCACGACTTGAATTGCGGCGTCTTGGATGGGAGCGGCGGCCTTCGCGGCGTGCAGGAACTTCGTCACCGGACGGGCTTGCTTCGGTTTGTTCTGCACCTTCAACGCCATCAGCAGCCGTTTCTTTGATATTGGATGTATCGGCAGATGCGGCAGCCGGTCCGGTTACGGTTTCAGCCGATACTGTTTCATCCGTCTGTTCTGTCGTTTCTGCATTCGGATCACGACGGTTACGGTTGCGTCCTCCACGACGGCGACGGCGGCGGGTTTCTTCTTCTGCGCCCGTGCGTTCGGCCGTTTCGTTTTCAGTGACGGCTTCCGTTTCACTTGCAATGACCTGAACCGCTTCGGAAACAGGAACGAGTGCCCTTGCGCCCGGTTTGGCAACGGCTGTTGTCGATGCTTCTGCCGAATCGGCATTTTCTTCGTTTCTGGCCGGTTTTCTGTCTTCACGCTGACGGTCGTTTCTGTCCGCATTTTTCGGACGACGGCCCCGTTTCTGACCGGCATTTGCGTTTTCGGTTTCATCCGCTTCCGGAGCGGCAGCAACAGGCGTTGCCGGAGAGACCGGTGTGCGTGCCTTGTCATCGCGTTCACCACGATTACGGTTGCGGTTACGATTGCGGTCGTTGTTCCTGCCTTTCCTGGCATTGTTTTTCGCCGGTTTTTCTTCCGGTTCGGCCGGTGTTTCTTCCTTGCCGATGCCGAAAATGCCCAGGAGTTTGCTGAAAAAGCCCTGTTCTTGTGCGACCGGTTTGCGTTCGACGACCGGAGCCGCAGGAATACCTTCAGGTATGTTCTTGACCATCGCTTCCTGAACCGGTTTGACCGGTTCTTTCTGGCGTTTGGCAAAACTCATGTCATCGTCGGACTGTTCGGCCAGCTTGTAGCTGACTTGCGGTTCTTCCAGTCTCGGATCATCGTGCTTGATGCGTTCAAGCTTGTAGTGCGGTGTTTCCAGATGGGTGTTCGGAATCAGGACGATTTCGACCTTGTGACGGTTTTCGACCTTCATGATTTCGCCACGTTTTTCGTTCAGAAGGAATGCGGCGACGTCGACCGGAATCTGGACATGAATGACGGCCGAGCTTTCCTTCATCGATTCTTCCTCGATGATGCGGAGAACCTGCAATGCGGAAGATTCGGTATCGCGGATATGGCCGGTGCCGTTGCAACGGGGACAGGTGATGTGGCTGCCTTCGGACAGGGAAGGGCGCAAACGCTGGCGCGACAGTTCCATCAGGCCGAAACGGGTGATCTTGTCCATCTGGACACGGGCACGGTCGTAATGCAGCGCTTCTTTCAGGCGATTCTCGATTTCACGGCGGTTTTTCGCCGATTCCATATCGATGAAGTCGATGACGATCAGGCCGCCAAGATCGCGCAGGCGCAACTGGCGGGCGACTTCTTCTGCCGCTTCGCAGTTGGTGTTGAATGCCGTGGTTTCAATATCGGTTCCACGGGTGGAGCGGGCGGAGTTGACGTCGACGGCAACCAGCGCTTCGGTATGGTCGATGACGATGGAACCCCCGGACGGCAGGGAAACGACACGTGAATAAGCCGTTTCGATCTGGTGTTCGATCTGGAAACGGGAAAACAGGGGCACGTCGTCGCGATAACGTTTGACACGGTTGACCATGTCGGGCATGACATGGCTCATGAACTGGCGGGCCTGTTCGTAGATTTCGTCGGTATCGATCAGGATTTCGCCGATATCCGGCTGGAAGTAATCGCGAATGGCGCGGATAACGAGGGACGATTCATGATAAATCAGGAATGCGCCAGGAGCGGAGCTGCCTGCGCCTTCGATGGCGTTCCAGAGTTGAAGCAGGTAATTCAGATCCCACTGCAATTCCTCCGTGCTCCGTCCAATACCTGCGGTACGGGCGATAATCGACATGCCAGCCGGTACTTCCAGCTTGTCCATCGCTTCACGCAGTTCCTGACGTTCTTCACCTTCGACGCGGCGGGAAACACCGCCTCCGCGCGGATTGTTCGGCATCAGAACCAGATAACGGCCAGCCAGTGAAATGAAAGTGGTCAGGGCTGCGCCCTTGTTGCCGCGTTCTTCCTTTTCGACCTGAACCATGATTTCCTGGCCTTCGGTCATCGCGTCCTTGATGGCGGCGCTTCTGACATCGACACCGTCCTTGAAGAGGGATCGGGCGACTTCCTTGAACGGCAGGAAACCGTGACGGTCTTCACCATAGTTTACGAAACAGGCTTCAAGGGATGGTTCGATACGGGTGATGACTGCCTTGTATATATTGGACTTGTGCAGTTCCCGTGAATTGGATTCAATATCGATGTCGATGAGTTTTTGTCCATCGACGATTGCAACGCGCAATTCTTCCTGCTGCGTCGCGTTAAACAACATACGTTTCATATATGCTCACCCCGTGGCTTTGCAGCCAACGGTCCTTTAATTGAAACGCCTTTTAAAGCGCTTCATCAATTTTGCCGGGGTGTACGCGGGGAATAAGGGTCGGGATTGAAAAGAGATGCCAGAAACAGGGCAAAACGGCGCAAGCCGTCCATGCCGTCCCTTGGGCAGGGATGGGTCTGATTGGTTTCGAGGTCAGCGATTACGCCTGCAATATGCATGTCATTCATCAAGAAAAGTATTTATCCTGAAAAGAGCAAATCAAAGCCGAACTTAAAAATCTTCAGTTATCAAACACATCATCGACGGGCAGCAAACTGTTTCTGCCTGTCATCAAATTCTTTGTATCCTGACGCAAAATCCACATTTTCGTGTCCTTCCCGGTTGACGCTATGGCGCAACCCAGGTTTGCACGGGAATGGTGCGTACACATCTTTTCCATTAAATTTATCAATGACGGGGGCCAATGGAAGCCCCAACTGTGTAGAATGCTTATTATTATTGTACACAGACAGCCATATATTAAATTGGCTGATGGCAGATTATATATCAAATGGCTCAAATACGTAGAGGAAATATCAGTAAAAGTGTTAAAAAACAGGTCGATACTGCGGATATTTCATCATTTCAGCAGGTTCGGCAGGTCACCGTAACGGAAAACGATGACGGACAACGGATCGATAACTTCCTGTTTCGTACCTGTAAAGGCGTCCCGAAAAGCCATATTTACCGGATTTTGCGTTCCGGTGAGGTTCGCGTAAACAAAAAGCGGATCGACCAGACTTACCGCCTGCAGGAAGGCGATACGATTCGTATTCCCCCCATCAAGGTGGCCGAGCGGGAAGAAAAACACGTTCCCGGCGCCAGTTTCGACATCCTGTATGAAGACGACAGCATTCTGGTCATCAACAAACCCGCAGGCGTAGCTGTCCACGGCGGTTCCGGTGTTTCCTATGGTGTTATCGAACAGCTGCGCGCCGCACGGCCCAATGCCAGGTTTCTGGAACTCGTTCACCGGCTGGACAAGGAAACCTCCGGCATTCTCGTTCTGGCGAAAAAGCGGAGCGCTCTGGTCAAATTGCATGAGCAGATCCGGGAAGGGTCGATAGACAAGCGTTATCAGGCGCTGGTCAAGGGAGACTGGAAAAACCAGCGCCAGCACGTCAAGCTGCCTTTGCTGAAATATCATACGGCCGACGGCGAACGACGGGTCAGGGTCGATGCCGGCGGCCTGGCTTCGCATACCATTTTCAACGTATTGAAGCGCTTTCCCGAATTCACGCTTTTGGAAGCCGAACTGAAAACAGGGCGAACTCACCAGATCCGTGTGCATCTGGCTTCATCCGGGCATGTCATTGCCGGTGACGACAAATACGGTGACTTTGAACTGAACCGGGAAATCCAGAAGGGCAAAAAAGGTGAAGACGCCTTGAAACGCATGTTCCTGCATGCATACAAAATTACCTTCATACATCCGGAAACCGGCAAGCCCCTTACGGTTTCAGCCCCGTTGCCGGACGAATGTTCCGGCTACCTGAAAGGCCTTGACGCCGAAAATGACAAGGACGTGTGAGGTATTTACGGTAAAATCCGCTTTTGTCAAACCGGCAAATGGCCGGATAAGGATTCATTCGATATGTCCAAACAACAATTTAACCTGATCGTTTTCGATTGGGACGGCACCCTGATGGACAGTACGTCCGCCATCGTCAAGAGCCTTCAGGATTCGGCAGCCGATCTGGGCTTGCCCACACCAGACAAAAAGAAAGCGGCGCATGTGATCGGCCTCGGCCTTCGAGAAGCGCTGGAAACCGTCCTGCCGGACGTCAGCCCGGAATACTATCCGAAACTCATCGAGCGCTATCGTACCCATTTCCTGAAAAACAGCGTATCGCTTTCCCTGTTCGACGGTGTCAGGGAAATGCTCGACGACCTGAAGAATCAGGATTATTTTCTGGCAGTGGCCACCGGAAAAAGCCGGGCCGGTCTGAACCGCGCCATCGACGAGGTGGGCTTGCAGGGATATTTCGATGCCAGCCGCACGGCTGATGAAACGCATTCCAAACCTCATCCGGCCATGTTGCTGGAACTGACCGAACAGTTGGGCGAACCGATGAAACGCACGGTCATGATCGGTGATACCACCCATGATTTGCTGATGGCAAACAATGCCGGTGCCTCGGGCATCGCTGTACAATACGGTGCACATTCACCCAAAGAACTGCAATTGATGCATCCGATGTATTCAGCCGATACGGTCGAAGAACTGCATCGCTGGCTGAATGAAAATGCCTGATTATCAACCTGCCAATCCAAAGCGAGCTGAACATGAGTGAAAACGGCTGGGAACGTGAAGTTCTCGAAAAACTGATGCTGCAAACCCTGAAAGAGCAACGGGCACGCCGCCGGTGGGGTATCTTTTTCAAGCTGACGACGATCATTCTGGTTATTTTTGTCATTTTCTCGATCAAGAGCCTTTCTTTTTCCAGCAAGGAAACCGTTCCCGTCCAGAAACATACGGCGATGGTCGAAATCCGCGGGACGATCGATTCCTCCGGCAATTCGTCGGCAGCCAATATCATCAAGGCGCTGGACAAGGCCTATGACGAGCCACTGGCAACAGGCGTTATCCTGAAAATCAACAGCCCGGGCGGAAGCCCTGTTCAGGCAGGCATGATTTATGATGAAATCCGGCGTTTGCGTGAGGTTCATCCCGACAAGCCTCTTTACGTCGTCGTTGAAGAATTATGCGCTTCCGGCGGTTATTATGTTGCCGCAGCGGCAGACAAGATCTTTGTCGACAAGGCCAGTCTGGTCGGTTCCATCGGTGTCATGATCAACGGTTTCGGAGTCACCGGCCTGATGCAGAAACTCGGCGTCGAGCGCCGCCTGTTGACGGCCGGGGAATACAAGGGTTTTCTCGACCCGTTTTCTCCCCAAACGCCACAGCAGGTCCAGTATGCCCAATCCATGCTGAACCAGATTCACCAGCAATTCATCGAAGTTGTCCGTCAGGGCAGGGGCGACAGGCTGAAAGAAAACAGGGAAATCTATAGCGGTCTGGTTTTTCTCGGTCCTGAAGCGATCAAAATGGGGCTGGCTGACGAACTGGGTACGGTCGAAAGTGTTGCCCGTGACGTGATCGGGGAACCTGTCATCGTCGATTACACCGAACAGGAAAGACTGTCTGACCGTTTCCTGAAGAAATTCGGTGCCTCCGTCGGTTATGGAGCGGTTCAGGCCGGTCTGGATATCAATCCCGTTCCCTTGCATTGATTCATTTTTGACTGTCCGGCTTTCATGAAAAATTGAAGCCGGACATTTATTTTTTTCGCGTTTTGCTGTTACTATTAAGAGCAATCTTGCCGATAGGCAGCAGATAAAGGCAGATAACTTGTTTTACGGACCCGATGGAGGCTGAAAATGTCGAAACGAATCCTGAAAGGATTGGTTGGAATCGTCGCTGTACTGACTCTCTTTGCCAGTGCCAATGCTGAAAATGTCACTGTACCGGCAAAAAGCGTTTTGTCGTACCGGCAACAGCAGGTTATCCGGAATGAATTCTCCAAAATCGAGTCACCGTCCGAACGTAAAATGGCAATGGAATGGAGCGATGCCAAAAAAGTGGCCGAAACCATGTGCCGCCCCATTGCACTGAAATATTTTCAGAAACAATTCAGGGATGCAGACCGCGTTTTTCTCGGTAACGTCCAGAGCGACAGTTTGAAACTTCAGAGTAATGAGTTGTTGACCGGGACGGGTCAGGTAAGGGCAGGCGGAACCTGGCATTACTTCACGTTTTCCTGTCAGCTGAATCCAAGAAACGGCCGCGCAGTTTCGTTTGCCGCCGATATTACACGTTCGGAAACCTACTCCCGCCAGTCGATTTGACTGGAAATGGGTAAACAGTCAGGGAAACTATGAGAAAACAGGATATAGCCAAAATCTTGCTTGTCTTGTGCGGCATGATGCCGCTGGCTTCCAATACGTTCGCCGCAAATCAGGACAAGCCCCTGAGCCCGGATGACGTTCCTTCCGAATGCAACAAGAAAAACGGGGCTGTCATCGATGTCAGTACCCTGCGCAAGCGGATTGCGACGACACCCAAAAAAACAAGCACCTGGATCGACAGCACTTATGGTTTCCAGTTTGTCTATCCATCCGGACTGAGACCATCACACCAGTTTGACGCCACTTATCTGCAACCCGGTAACTGGAGTTATTTCGGTACAAAAGACAATGGCCGCCGTCTCGTCTCGATTGAACTGCCGACGACACCCCGAAAAACGACAGTTGCGAATTTGCGCATCGGAGTGAGCGGCGATCCGGCTGTCGTCGCACAATGCCTTGCCGTTCCGGCAAATGCTGACCCGAAGAGCCTGAAAACGTTCAAAAACAACGATATTATCTACACCTATTTCACGGCAAAAGACGCCGCGATGAGCAAAAGCATCGATGTCGAGGTGTATCGTACCGTTCATCAAAACCGGTGCTATTCAATCGAATTGATGGTCAATGCCGTCAATCCTTCCGTACAGGACCCGCCGGACACGGATGCGATGAAACCGGATCTGGCCATGAAAAGGCTGAATGCCCTGTGGCGCCAGATGGACTTCAGGTGGCTCCCCTGATGGTTGCCTGACGCCGTATTGCCCTGAAAACCCTTTTTTACGGCATCCTGACGCAGAAGGAGGATGCCCGGGTTATTGTCTTCATTGATTCTGATCGTTATCACGTTGCGTGTCGGGTCGTTTCACCTGCGTGAAAAAAGGCCAGCGTTTGCGGAAACCGGCCCGGTTTCCTTCCGCATCATTCATATAAAAAATATATAAATTTCAAACAAAAAAAGTATTTTTTATATGGATGTCAAAAGAATAAACTGACATTGCCGATCTCGGGTTTTGTTTGTCAAATCAGTCAGCATAGTCAGGTGACGCCATGAATACCATCATCACTTTTGTCAAAAACTGGACATTGCCTCTGGGTATCGTACTGGGTTTCATCGGTTTTCCAGTCTTGTGGCACCTCAATTTTCTGGTGCCGTATCTGATTTTCACCATGCTGCTTCTGACGTTTTCGAAAATCCCGCTATCCAATCTCAAATTCAGTACCTTTCATTTTTTGATGGTTGCAGTGCAACTGGTCGGAAGCGTTGCCGTTTATGCGGCTTTAAGGCCGGTGAATATCATCATCGCTGAAGCCGCCATGGTCATCATCATGACGCCGACGGGGACGGCGACAGCCGTCGTGACGCAAAAACTCGGGGGCAATGCCGCCAGCCTGACCAGTTACATGATTCTCTCCAATCTGGCGACGGCGATCACAGCCCCCCTGCTTTTTCCGTTCATTCATCCGATGACCGCAGGGATCGGCTTTTGGGAAGCGTTTTTCTTCATCCTGCAAAAAGTTTTCCCCCTCCTGATCCTGCCTTTCATCATGGCGATGGTCATCAGGCATTTTGTTCCCCCGTTGGGACAGAGACTGGCCAAATGGCAGGAATGGGCTTTTTATCTCTGGGGCATTACCCTCATGATCGTTATTGCCAAAACGATCCACACGCTGGTTACCGAACCGAATGATGGCATGATGGCGTTTTCGCTGATGATTTCCGCCGCTGTCATCTGCTTTGTGCTCTTTACATGCGGCAAGTGGGTCGGCTCGTTCTTCGACGAAAGGGTGACTGCCGGACAGGCGATGGGGCAGAAAAACGCCATTCTGGCGGCATGGCTCTCGCAAACATATCTTTCTCCCATTACTGCCGTTGCTGCAAGTTCTTACATTGTCTGGCAAAACGCGTTCAATGCCTGGCAACTCTGGAGGCAAAGGCGGCGAACGGAACGGGAATCGCTTTTGAAATCGGAAGAAAAAGCACTCTGAGTGCCCGTCGGGCCCCGATTTGGTGTTTTTCGTTAAAATTGAGACTTCAAACAGTCGCTCTTCATGGCATCAGCCTGTATCATTCGCTATGAGTACCTTATTCTGAATTGTTAGAAAGCGATTGTTCCCGATGGAAGACACTCTATTCTCCAGTTTGCAGGCCGATCTGTTTGCCGAACCCGTCACGGAAACGGAAGCGAAAAAGGATAATTCACCAGACGATGTCACCACACTCAGGAAGCGCCTGAACAAAATCCTTGCCAAAACAGACGATTTCAGAATCCTTGAACGTATTCCCTTGACCAGACCCGGTATCGATTTGCCATATTCCCTTTCAGAAAAACATGGCGATGAAATCGCCATCGTTTTTCTGGATACCGAAACGACTGGCCTGTCGTCCGATATGGACGTCATTATCGAGCTGGGACTCGTCAAAGCGCTGTTTTCTCCCACGGCACACCGTCTTGTTTCCATCGAACGCATCGTCAGTGCCTATGAAGATCCGGGCAAGCCGATCACGCCTTTCATTACCGAACTGACCGGCATTACGGACGACATGGTTCGTGGCAAGCGGATCGATGAAACGATGGTTGCCGGTTTTCTGGACGATGCCGTCCTGATCGTCGCGCACAATGCCGCTTTCGACCGGCCGTTTTTCGAAAAACGTTTCAGAGGTTTTGAGGAGAAAAAATGGGCGTGTTCACTGGTCGGCATTGACTGGAACGGACTGGGCTTCAAAAACCTGAAACTGGAAGAGCTGGTTTTGAAGTCAGGCTATTTTTATGAAGCGCATCGGGCTTGTATCGATTGTCTGGCGCTGGCCTGGCTGCTTCACTGCCAGCCCGACGCATTTGCCAGTCTTTTGAAACAGGCAGAAAAAAGAACCGTGACGGTGCAAGCTTTCGGTGCGCCTTTTGAGGCGAAAGATGAGCTTAAAGCCCGTGCTTACCGGTGGCACGACGGGACAACCGGTCCCAACCGTCACTGGTGGAAAGAAATCGCCGAAGAAGAGCTGGCGGAAGAAAAAGCGTTTCTGGACGAGCTGTACGCCCACGGTTCGGAACGCGCCGGGTTTTCTTACAAAACAGCGGCAGAACGCTTCAAGGCACTCTGATTCTTATGCCTGTTTCTTATCCCTGTTTTGCCAGTCCCGTTTTTTTCAGCCAGTCTTTCAGAGATTGGTCCGCTTTCTCGCGCAGATGTCCGATGATCGCCAGACCCGGCAAGACAGTCGCTTGTGGACAGGCTTGCCGGATGTAACGTTCACTCATGCCGAGCCCGCTGCCTTCGTGAGTGCAGAACGGAGCGATTGTCTTGCCGGAAAAATTATACGATTCCAGAAAAGTCAGCACCGGCATCGGCATGACACCCCACCAGATCGGGTAACCCAGATAGATGACGTCGTAAGCGTCGAAATCGGGCACGCTTGCGGTCAATTCAGGACGGGCATTTTCACCCAGTTCGATTTTCGCCACTTCAGTCGATTCATCATAATCGGCCGGATAGGGTTTGACGGCCTCGATATGAAACAGCTCGGCTCCAGTCAAGGCAGCGATTTTTTTCGCAATCACTTCCGTATTGCCGACTGGCAGATCCATGATTTTTCCATCGAAATAATTGCTTCCCTTGCGGGAATACCAGGCAATCAGGCTTTTTGACATGTTCCTCTCCATCCTTAGACTATCAAAACGAATAGGAAAATTTCTTTTCCGGACAGCTTCACTATAGTCCTCGCAACAGTCTGGATATAGATTGAAATCTGCCCGATTCTTGCCCGATTCTCTCAGGCGCGGCATTTTAATGACGAATCAGTTGCCTTAACACGTTCAGGGAAGAGAGCAGGATTCCGCCGATGATCATCAGTCCTCCGACGATCTGCGGCATTGAAACCGTTTCATGCAGGAGAATGACCGCTTCCAGACTGGAAAAGAGCGGAATACTGTAATAGACGATTCCGGCACGGGCTGCTCCGATATATTCTACCGACCGGTTCCAGAGCAGGTAGCCGATCAGGGTAGGGATGACGGCAATATAGAAAATGATCCAGAGGGTCTGTCCATCGGGAAAATGCCAGTCTGTCGCCATCGCTTCAGCTGCCATGAGAGGGCAGAGTGCGAAGAAACCGAAAGCAAGCATCGCCGTCATCAGCGCTTTTTGCGGCATCGTCCCCGGTCTTTTTCGGACCAGAATGCTGTAAACGGCGAAAAGCGAGGCAGCCAGCAGCATCCAGAGGTCGCCAATGGTAAAGGACAGATCGGAAAACCGGTGGAATTCGCCTTTCAGCACCAGTACCAGAACGCCGATGACAGCAATGACCAGCCCCAGAATCTGGGGGAATGACAAACGCTCATGCAGAAAAGCAATGGCAAAAAAAGCCATGAAAACCGGTGCCGTGGCCGCAATCAGTGACATATTGGTGGCGTCTGTAGTCCGGCCTGCCTCGAACATCAGGATGCTGTACATCGAAAAGCCGAGCACGCCGGCGGCAAGAATCCATTTCCAGTTCTTTTTGAGAGCTGGCCGGTTGTTTTTCACTGCGACAAAGCCGAAAGGCAACATACATGAAAACGTGAACAGCCAGCGCCAGAAAGCCAGCTCGACCGGCGACATGGAAAAGGCGATCAGGCGTGCCAGCGGGAAGGTTGTGCTCCACAAGACAGTTGCCGACAGGGCCAGCAAATAACCTTTGGCGGACGTGGATGGAGTCATGGTGTGTCGGGAACAAGCGGAAAAAGAAGCCATGTTACCTCAAATGACAGGAGTTGGAGGAGAGGATTGACCAGCCTGTACAAGACCGTCACCTTTCTTTGGGCCGGTCTGTTCAATAAATGAAAAAAGGGAATGCTGTTGCAGCATTCCCTGTAAGGACAGGCAACAAAACTAGAACTTGATGTTCTCGTTGTTGACCAGTTGATTCATCAATTCCTGAACGATGTCTCCCCCATGATGGTCGAAACCGGACATGGTTATCGTCGCGAGATTGGTCATATGGGCGCTTCCGTCATGGCCGTCCACATCGATAGACAGTTTGACCGTCAAGGTGCCGTCATCATTTTTCTGGACGTCATCGAAGCTGAGATAGCCACCGTTCACAAGCGATTCCAGACTGGTCGGTTTGTCGTGACCCGTGATCAGCTCACTGATATCGAGCACGTCGGCATTCACATCGAGAGGACCTTTCGACTCGTTCAGGTTGCCCAGATGGAAATCCGTAATGGTATCGCCGTGCGTTACACCGTCCAGATCACCGGCAGTGTATTTGAATATATCGTTACCGGTACCGCCTGCCAGAATGTCATCCCCCTTACCGCCGACCAGCACATCGTTGCCGCTGCCGCCGAGCAGGATATCGTGGCCTTCGCCTCCGTAGAGGTGATCGTTTCCACCCATTCCGACAAGGATGTCGTCGCCCGTTCCACCGTAAAGATGGTCATTGCCATCATGGCTGCTTTCGATATTCAGGTTTTCAATGCCATTCGTGAAATGGCTGATTTCCTGTGCCGTACCATGATCGAACAGATGATGGATTCCGGCCGCCAGATCATCTCCCTGTGCATGGGCACCCATCAGATAGTCGAGATGATCCAGGCTGCCTTTTTGCGTCAGACTGTTGTCGCCGTCACCGATCAGGAGATCGTTGCCACCCTGTCCGACAAGGATGTCGTGGCCGGTTCCCCCGATCAGCAGATCGTTCTGGTTACTGGCTGCATCGGGACTGGAAAGGGTGTCGGCAAAATCCGGATGAGCCATCAGGAACTGATGGATGCCTGCCAGACTGCTTATATCGCCACCCGCAGCCGCCACAGCTGAGAAAAGGGCGATGTCCCCATCGAGTGCAGAGCCGTCTTTCGCGACGTAATGGACGTGATCGCCGAAAACGATGTCGTTGCCTGCTCCGGCATAGACGGTATCCCGGTCTCCATCGACAGGAGGAATAACGACTCCGGGTTTGAGAAACTCGGTCAGATCATGGCTGTTATGGAGAATCTGGCCTCCTCCCGTATTGTCGAAATGATCCAGCGTACCACCGTCCAGTCCTGATCCGGCGAAACCGGCGCTGTTCATTTCCAGATCGGGAACCATACCCAATAATTTTTCATAGCCATCCGTATGCGAAAGAACATATTGGCGTGCATATATGAAATAATCCGGGGCATAGGAATCATGCGGCCAACTGGCAGGCCAGTCCGGCTGACGGTGCAACGAATCGTAATTGATGACGGCGCCATTTACCGTAATGGCATTGGGAACCCCGTCAGAGATGAAAAATACTTTATTGACTACATCCGTTCCCTGAACGGGAGGGACGGCAGACTGTTGGGCAAACCATTGGCAGACTTCTTCGAAGGCCGCCTGATAATTGGTATTGGACGCTCCGCCATCCCGGATATGATTGGCCAGTTCGTTTACGTAACTCTTGAGTTCGTTAACATTGTCCTGAGTCACGGAGAGCCAGCTGTTTTCGAATGCACTGGAATGGAATCCGACCAGCTGGATATTGACGGTTATCCCTCCCTGAGCCGTCTGGGCGGCAATGGAATCGATCAGATTGTTCAGCGCTTCCACAGAGGAGGCAAGACGTGTATTGCCATTGTCAAGACCGGCATACATGGAATTGGACACGTCGAGCACCAGCGACAGATTGTAAGTGACCGTATTCTGGACACCGTCTATATGGCCTTTGTCCCCGATAATGATATCCGCTCCGCTTCCGCCGGTAATCGTATCGGAATGAACCCCTCCGACCTGCATGCCAACCGTTTCCAGATGGACCGTTTGCGACACGACGTCCCCGTCGCTGTCGGTCACCGAGACAGTGATGTCATGTGCTTGCCCTTGCGTCCCGAAGGCGGTGTTGACGACTTCGCTGTTTTGCTCATAGCTGACTTCGCCTGTTTTTTCATTGACCTCGAGAGAAGAGAGGGTCTGGTGATTGCCGCCGACACTGCCTTCCGTATGATGGGGAGGGACGGTTTGTCCGTCAACAGTCACCGTGACAGTTTTGCCATCGCCGTTATCCGCTCCGAAATCGAAGTCGAATCCGGCCTTGAAATGGTCCACACCGTCGGTGGCATTCACCATATCCTGCACTGCTTCGGCAAACAGCGTATTGACCGTCGGGACATCGTCGATGATATCGACCTTGACGTCGACCGTGAACTGATTGCCATAGGCGTCCTGAACGACCATTTTGACGGTATCGGCACCTTCGACCGTATTGGTTCCCTGTTCATTTCCGGAATCGATCGCCTTGTTCAGTGTGTAGTGCCACTGACCGTCCTTGCCGAAAGTGACGGTTCCGAATTCGCCCCCACCGGCCTTGACAATCACATATCCGTCAGGCGGGGTGAGAGTCGCCATCTCGGAATGGTCGGTCGCGTTGTCGAGGCCGTGTTCGTTGACGACGATGTGGGCGATCTTGCTGCCATCAGGGCCCGTGGCACCGGAGACATTGACGTCGATCTTGGTTTCAGCCCAGTCGCCGTCGGCATCCCTGATCTTGACGTCAAAACTGTCCTGCCCCTGTCTGGCGTCCGGGTTGGCCTTGTAAGTGTAGGTACCGTCAGCGTGAATGGTCAGGGTACCCAGTTTGCCGGCAATGTCATAAGAGCCTTTTGAAGCGATATCGGTAATGTCGACGGCTTTTCCCTCAACCGAAATCGTCAGTTGTTTTCCTTTACCGTCGTCCGCCCCGAAATCGACATCCAGCTTGCCGCCATCAGTGGACTGTTGACCGGCCATCACATCGTTGACAATGTTGTCTGTCACATTGACCGTCGGGACATCGTCGATGATATCGACCTTGACGTCGACCGTGAACTGATTGCCATAGGCGTCCTGAACGACCATTTTGACGGTATCGGCACCTTCGACCGTATTGGTTCCCTGTTCATTTCCGGAATCGATCGCCTTGTTCAGTGTGTAGTGCCACTGACCGTCCTTGCCGAAAGTGACGGTTCCGAATTCGCCCCCACCGGCCTTGACAATCACATATCCGTCAGGCGGGGTGAGAGTCGCCATCTCGGAATGGTCGGTCGCGTTGTCGAGGCCGTGTTCGTTGACGACGATGTGGGCGATCTTGCTGCCATCAGGGCCCGTGGCACCGGAGACATTGACGTCGATCTTGGTTTCAGCCCAGTCGCCGTCGGCATCCCTGATCTTGACGTCAAAACTGTCCTGCCCCTGTCTGGCGTCCGGGTTGGCCTTGTAAGTGTAGGTACCGTCAGCGTGAATGGTCAGGGTACCCAGTTTGCCGGCAATGTCATAAGAGCCTTTTGAAGCGATATCGGTAATGTCGACGGCTTTTCCCTCAACCGAAATCGTCAGTTGTTTTCCTTTACCGTCGTCCGCCCCGAAATCGACATCCAGCTTGCCGCCATCAGTGGACTGTTGACCGGCCATCACATCGTTGACAATGTTGTCTGTCACATTGACCGTCGGGACATCGTCGATGATATCGACCTTGACGTCGACCGTGAACCGGTTGCCGTGGGCATCCTGAACGACCATCTTGACGGTATCGGCATCGGTCACCGTATTGTTGCTGTCGTTTTCGCCCCCGGAAAAGATCGCTTCGTTCAGGGTGTAGTGCCATTGACCGTCCAATCCTTTTTCCATGTGGCCATGGGTCCCCTGGCCGTTTTCGGCGACGTCGACAATCGTGTAACCGTCGGGCATTGTGACCGGTTTCGAGATTTCTGAAGTATTGTCGACATCGTTCAGTCCGGCTTCATCGACAACGACATGGGCGATGCTGTCGGCGTCGGGTCCGGAAGGCGGTGTGACCGTCACATCCAGCTTGACATCTTTCGTGTCGCCGTCGGCATCGGTGATGGTCAGGGTGAAACTGTCCTGTGCATTGCCCGAAATGTTCGGATTGGCCTGATAACTGTAGCTGCCGTCCGCATAAACAGTCAGTGTGCCGTATTCGCCTGCAAGTTCGTAAGAACCTGCCTGGGCAAGATTGGTCACGTCGTAGCGATGGTCTCCGACGGAAATCGTCATGGATTTGCCTGCACCGTCATCCGCCCCGAAGTCGTAATGAATCGAACCGGCTATTTCACTGACGGATGAGCCCGATCCCACCGAAATCTGCTGGTAATCGGAGCCGGCCAGATCCAGCAGGGGAACGTCGTCGACGATATCTACCTTGACGTCGACCGTGAACCGGTTCCCGTTGCCGTCTTCAACCGTCATTTTGACGCTGTCCGCATCCGTGACGGTATTCGCTCCCGGATTGTTTCCCGAATCGATCGCCTCGTTCAGGGTGTAGTGCCAGTTGCCTTGGCCATCGTTCGATACGGTGCCGTGTTTGCCATCTTCAACATCAATGATTTTGAAACCGTCAGGGGCTTTTATCAAAGCGCTTTCAGATGCGTCGGCAGTATTGTCCAGCCCGTGTTCATTGACGACGAGATGATCGCTGACGACCGGATCATTATCGGTCGGTGGAACATCCGGACTTTCCGGATCGGAATCAGGTTCGAGAAGGAAGGTATCGAGCCCTCCGTCATATATTTCACTTTCCGGGACGGGATTGGAAAAGGTGCCTGTTTCGAAACCGGGCGTGACTTCCCCGCGTGCGGCATCCTGATCGACAACCACGAACGAGTGGGAACCGGAATGATTCGGGTCTCCACGGGTTCCCGCATCCGCTCCGGCCGCAGTCGCCTCGGCGATTTCCGTCGGATCAGCCCCGGCTGCGATCATTGCCTGAATGTCGGCTACGCTCAGATCGGTGGCAGCCTTGTTATCGGATTCAGCCATCGGATCGATGACGGACGCGTCCAGAACAAGTTTTTCGTTACTGCCGACCGTGGCGAAATTGCCGTTGTCAAATGCGATATGGACGGTGCTTCCATTAGCTGCCTGTACGGTATCGTTGAGTTCTACTGTATCACCGGTGCGCAGTTGCCGGGTGACGCCTCTGGTATTGGTAACCGTTACCGAACCGACCAGTCCTCTGACTATTCCTGTGGCCATGATTCACTTCGTTTTCGTTAATTCATTGATATGCCAAACCGTCTGGGCAATGGATGCCGGACGGGATACTTGCTTGATATAAATCAAGAATAGTCCTTCAAATGAAGTGCAAATATTGTCCTTTGGTACTAGTTTTTGACGTGAAATATCGAAATTCAGCCAGGATTTTCAGGCGGAAATGAAAAATGGCGGACGGCAAGTAAACGGAACATTCTCCGTTTTGTTTAATTGATCAAATCGCAATTAAAAGTAATGATAAAAATTCTTTAAACAAATAACTGATAACTCTTGAACAAAAACAAGTCCTCCATTTTCGATGTCCTGAAAATGAAAAAAACTGAATGAAAAAAATCCGTCTCATGACATGATATTTGCCAATAAACAACACTTTTTATCCAATATCCGACATTACCGGGGAGGGAAATGAAGTCAGCAAATTTGGTCAAAACGGTCATTCTCAGCCGTCACGGTATCCGTTCCCCCAAGGAAAGCGATGCGGTGCTCAGGCAATGGTCGACAAGAGCCTGGCCAACATGGCCGGGAAATCAGGGAGATCTGACGGAAAGGGGAAAAGAGCTGGTCAAGGCACAATGGGCAGCCATGAGACCTTTTCTCGTCGAAAATGGCTTGATTCCTGCAAGCGGCTTGCATCAGGCTCGCGACTATGCGCTGATTGCCGATGAAGACCAGAGGACGCGCATGACGGCGATTGCCATGTTTGAAGGCCTTTTTCCCGCTTGCCACATCAGGCCACAATACGGCAGCCGTTACGATCTGCTCTTTCATCCGGACAGTTCCATGTACCGGACAATGGATCGCCAGAAAGCGCTTGCCGAAGTTCAGGCGCTCCTCGATTGTCTGGATAGTGACCCCGTCATCGGCAATGCCCTGACTATCTTGCAGGACATCACGAAATGCTGCCGGCCTTCGCTATGCGGCGCACTCGGTGGGACGACTTCCTGTACATTGCAGGGCTTGCCGAACCGGATGAGTATCGATCCGCGAAAACCCAAACTCGATATCGCAGGAAAATGGCAAGTCGCCTCTACACTGGCGGAAATCATGCTGCTGGAATTTGCCCAGTGGCCGGAAAAGGAAGCGGGATGGGGAGAAGTGGATGAGACGGTGTTAAGGCAGATCATTCCCTTGCACAACGCTGTGTTCAATGCCACTCACAGGGCGCATTCGCTGGCAAAAGCGGGGGGAACGCATATGCTGGAATATATCCGGGAAACGCTTCTTTCGGAAAAATCGCCGCCCCTGACGATACTGGTCGGGCACGACACCAATATTGCCTACGTCAGTGGAATGCTCGACATTCACTGGACTGATCCGGAACTGGGATGCGATCCCATCATCCCGGGAAGCTTCATCACATTCGAACTCTGGCAGAAGACAGAAAGCGTCAGGGAAATCAGGATCGGTTTTCACGCTCCGTCACTGGAATTTTTGCGGACCTCGCCAGCCTCATTGACCCGACCTGTCTCCATACCGGTTGACAAAGCCGTTTATGAACCCGACACTTTCCGCAAAATGGTTGAGAATGTGACATCTCCTTAAAACGCATTGTCCGTTTTGTCGCTGACATCGTAATGACATTGAACACTATATCCCTTATGGAATCGGGCATTGGCGATATTTTTTCATTATCCTCTCCATTTTCAATCCAGCCATTTGGTTTCCAGAAAGAAATATATTTTTTCTTTTGGCAATCTTCATGAAAAAATGTCTCGGAAATAATACTTATGAATAAAAGTTGTCGGAAATATGAAATCTTCTTCCGGGAATATCGGCAGTTTCGGTATAGCATGAAATTCAGGCAGAGGCTTGCCGGCCTGAAAATAGTTTTAAAAGAAGGTTTCACAATTGAAATGAAGAAAACGACAGAATGGCCATTTCCGGGATCGTCAATGGATCGTTCGAACATCATTTATTCCGTATGACGTGACGGCGATATTGTTTATGCTCTCCTGATTTCATTGCATTTGCCGGGGCCGCTCGCTTCAAGCTACCACATGAGGAGTGAACACTATGGATAAGGTGCTTAACGTCCAATTCAGCTCTGGGGCCTATTCGGATTCAGACGATTTCAAACTCACGGACAGTCAGAATTCAGGAACGGTAAGAAGCATGTTCTGGAGAATTGATACACCGGGTTTTTTAGAGTTCAGTGCAAAACTCAGCTCAGATGAAATGCAGACATCGTTTGTCCGGTTTTGCCTGAATGCTTCCATCATGCATCGGTACGACGATGAATTATGCCATAACCATATTACGGTCGACGTAAACGGATACAAAATTGTCAGCGAAGGTACCGCTTACATGATCGACGGAGAAAGTTTCCGGGATTTTTTGTTTATGCTTCCCGGGGGTGTGTTGAAGTCAGGTGTCAATACGATCCGTTTTTCGTATGAATCCTATGACGGGACAGGTCTCTTCGTTAAAAAGGCGTGGCTTGAAATTTTCAGCGCGCTCGACAATAGCAAGTGGATGTTGGCTATTAATAATTTTACTCTCTTGTCAGGCATCAGTATGCCGGGAACACATGATTCAGCCGCATTCAGAAAATGGTATAAATCGCCATATACCTGCCACGACACCAGTATTACAGAACAACTCCAGGGGGGTATCCGCGTTCTGGATATTCGTCTGAAGACAAAACGCTCGCAAGTCGTAACCTGTCACGGTGATGTGGGGCCAAATGAATTCCAGCCTTTCAACGATGTTCTGGATGAGTGCCACCGTTTTTTGACGACAAACCCGTCTGAAGCCATTGTCATGATTTTGAAGGTTGATGACTGGGCGGATTATCGAAACGATCCGTCAGGAGGCAAAAAACTGATCAAAAACGGACTGGAAAATTTCAGGTCAATTTTATATCGCGGCAAAAGTATGCCGACAATGAACGAAGTACGGGGAAAAATCGTATTGTTGAACCGGATCGACGACAGTCTCGATTTTGGTGCACCTGTCTCCATTCCCCATAATGTCGCGGGAACTTACCTTGCCGATTCTGTCAATCGTCAGTACAGGGTCTATGTACAGGACAAATGCGAACTTTATTCGCAAGACTACACACGTTCGGCGGCCAAAACGTACAAATTCAACTGTTTCATGGACGCTCTCAGAAAACGGGGAAATGAAGGGCAATGGGGTGAGGTTTATCTGAATTTTGCCTCGGCCTGTTTTTTCAAAAGATTCACTGTCGGAAGGAAACAGGTGGATATCCCCATGTTCGGCATTTACATCATGGATTCGTTTTTGAACGAGATCGGTAAAGGTTCCAATCTTCCCCGTGCTCTGGGGTGGCTGATGTTTGATTATCCGTTCGAAAAGTATTACACAACCGAATGCGGGTATGTAAACGTCGTTGATATTGTTATCGGAGCCAACACGTTTTCAAAAGGATATGGAAAACGATTCCGGATTACTGACGACAGGGAACTCTGATACTGTTTTCGTGCAGGGTGAAAAGACGGTGGTGGTACTCTCCCGTAAGACCAATACTGTTGTTAGGCTTGCTTGTGCCCATGTGAAAATCCTGAAAAATGCCAGTCTCATGATGGCAAACACATTCATTACCGTCTTGCTGGTCGTGACATTCATGGTATTGTGAAAGAACACCTGCCCGAGCCTGAAACGGCTCTGGAGCGAAAAAGAGCGAATGCAAAATCATCTGAGCTTGCCGGTGGACGAGTTCATGTAAATGACAAAAAATGGCGAGGTGTTCGGCATCGACGGGCATCCTGTTACTGAAGGTGAGTAACGACGTATTCCCAAAGCCGGGTGATGCCCCTATAAACCATCCTGCCGGGCATGTTGATATTGCCGAAAGAAAAGGAACCGCAGCGTATGGCGGGTGGATTGCTGTCCGCTCGCCGTTAATGCAATCGTGTTGCCGGAAAAACAGGGCTGCCGGGTCGGCAAGATCGCCTATAATACCGCTGGATGGCTGGCAGCCGGTTTGCCTGTCGAACATTCTTATTTGAAAGGAATTATCATGAAAGTACTGATCATATTCAATCGTGAACCGTATGACATGACAGATGTTTCATGGAACGGTCTCCGGCTGGCGAGGACTTTGCTGAAAAACGGTCACGATATCCGGATATTCCTGATGAATGATGCTGTCGACATGGCTCGCGATGTCTGCAAACCGCCCCAAGGCTACGATCAGGATCTGGTAAAGATGCTGAAAGAACTGATTGCCGACGGTGCAACGGTCAGGGTGTGCGGCACCTGCATGGCCCGTTGCGGCATCCACGCCAACCAGCCTTATTTCGACGGTGCGGAAAAATCGACCATGCAGGCCCTGTCCGAATGGGTGATCGACAGTGACAAAGTCCTCACGTTTTAAAAACATCCCTGCGGAGTTATATGACGGATGGTATGAAACGCCCTCAGGAAACTGGACTGGCACGGTAGAACTCGGCCTCGTTCTGGACGCGCTAAAACCGGCTGAAGGAGACAGCATTCTCGACATCGGTTGCGGGACAGGGTGGTTTACGCGACAACTGGGCAAGTTGACCGGGATTTGCCTGACCGGCGTCGATATCGATACGAACTGGCTGGCATACGCCCAGAGCCGCGATTCGGCATCCCGTTATTGTCAGGCGGATGCCTTGTCTTTACCGTTTGAAGACAAGCGCTTCAGTCATGTCCTGTCCATCACGGCATTGTGTTTTACGCCGGACTGGAAAAGAGCCATTGCCGAGGCGGTTCGGGTAGCGGAAAAACGGATAGCCATTGGCCTGTTGAACCGGAACAGCCTGCTCTGGTGGAAAAAAGGCCGCAAACCGGGGAGTGCTTTTGACGGGGCAGAGTGGATCACCCCGTCTGAACTCATGGAAATGGCAAGCATGTTACCGCTTGAAGATATCCGGATTTCCACCGCGATTTATCTCCCGTCGGGATCAGGATTGGCGCAGGTCACTGAGCGTATGCTGAAAAACCGTCTGGATTTCGGATCGTTTCTGCTCCTGTCAGCGGCAGTTAACCCATGATCCGGTTGGATACGCATGCTGAAACAGACGAAAACGGGCAGAAAACAAGACTGGTTTTCTGCCCGTTTCATCTGAACTACCGGTTTTCGTTCTCTGTTTGTCGTTTGTCTTATTTTGCAATACTCTGGCTGACATGCACTCTGTGCGGCAGGAGATAGTTATGGATGAACCGGATCGAAACATATCCGATGATCGCCGTCGCTATCACGGCCTGCCCCAATGCCAGAATGTGCAGCTGGCTGGCGTATTCGGATGCCTGTGGATACTGACTGACAAGATTTGCCATTTTGTACAAGGCCGTCGCGCCGATTGCCATCGGAAAGGTGAATGCCGAATAACCCGGTGAAAAAGGCAATCTCATCAGATGGAAAAACGCGAAATAAATGACCAGTGTCATCAACAGGGCGATACCGAGCAGTACCGAACAAATCAGTAGTGACGGTTCTTTTACGACAGTCAGATAACCGGCCAGGGACAGGCTGGCGGGAGCGGCCATGATCGCAATGGTCGGTTTTGCCGAGTCAGGCACTTCACCGCGGAAAATCAGGCGATAAACCATCAGGGGAAGCATGATCAGGTAACTGAGCATGCCGATCGCCAGCAGGATCAGGGCAAATTTTGAGTAGCCAAGACCGGGCCAGGTAACGTCTGCGACGATAATGCCGACCGGAGGAACGAACCAGCTCGGTACCATGTGGTGCATTTTAAGATCTTTCGCACGGTAATAAATAAAAATCGACAGTGCGACAATATGGATTCCCACGGCCCCCAGCCAGAGCAGCTGACCTGCTTGGGGAAAATAATTGCCCAGTGCTTTCGAAATCACCATAATTGCCATCGCAAACGTCGGGACAATACTTCCGATTACAGGATGTTTCAGATCCTCACCCAGGGTATCAGGATGCAGAATGAAGCGAACGATCATGACGCCAAGCAGGATCGCTGCAATTAGCGCACCGATATTCTGTCCTGCACCATGAAGCGGCAAGACATTTTCAAGGCACCATCCCATACTCCCGATCCCGAGAGCGAGCCCGGCGACCGGAGTCGGCAATCCGCGAACTTTCTTATTCAGATACGTAAACATCTTTTCACCCCGATTTTTTGATTCTGCCATAACATCCATTGCCAATTACTATAACCAGCGGGTATTATTTAGAAAATCGAAATATTTTTGACATTGGGTTTAGGAAAACTAAACGATGAATATCACTTTCCGGCAATTGTCCGTTTTCGTCTCTATTGCACGGCATGGCAGCATGACGGCAGCCGCGGATGCGCTGTTCATGACGAAAGGCGCTATCTCCCAGACGCTGGCGGAACTGGAAAACCAGCTTGGCGTGCGCCTTTTCGACCGTTTGCATGCGCGGCTTTTCATCAATCATGAAGGGCAGAAGCTTTTGCCTGTTGCCGATGAATTGTTTTCACGCATGCAGGGGGTGGAACGGCTTTTTGACGATGACCATGAAGATACACGTTTGCGTGTCGGGTGCACCCGGACGATCGGAAGTTATTTCATGCCCGATATGTTCCTGGATTTTGACCGTAAAAACGGCTGGCTTCCCCAGTCGGTTATCGCCAACACCCAGGAAATTTGCGGCATGCTGAACCGTTTCGAGATCGATATCGCCCTGCTCGAAGGCTTGCCGACCGATTCCCGTCTTGTCAGCGAGACATGGATGGAAGATGAAATGGTCGTTGTGGCAGGAAAAAACCATCCGTTGGCGAAAGAAAAAGACGTTACGCTTGAAAAACTTTCAAGGGAACGCTGGCTGTTGCGTGAGGAAGGTTCAAGCAGCCGTGCCTTTTTTGAAAACCAGTTGGCGCTGAATTTCGATCACCCTCTGCAAACCTTGTCGCTCAATGCATCGGACACCATCCTGTCCTGTGTGTATCACAATCTTGGCATTACCTTCATTTCCAGCCGGATGCTGAAGCAACCGCTGTACGCCGGGCATTTCGTCCGGGTACAAACCGGAAAACGGTTTTTGCGCAAGTTCGTGCTGTGCTATCACCCCGACAAATTCATGTCTCCCACACTGGAAAAATGGATAGGCTTTTGCAGGGCATGGGACAAGGATATCACTGGCTGAAGCCGCATGGCACCGGCAAACAGGGTGTCCTGTCGTTTTTCCAAAACAGATTTTCTCCGGCAATCTGGTTCTTTCTTTCCGGAAAGAGTAAAGTGAAAAATTGTCTGGAGAAACAGGATGAACCGGCGGATTCCACTGGACGGCAAGGCGACCGTATTGATGCTGCTTTTATGTACTATCTGGGGGCTTCAGCAAATTGCCCTCAAGGCGGCTGCGCCCGATATGGCCCCCATCCTGCAAATCGGCTTGCGTTCCGGTGTCGCTGCCATTCTGGTCGGCCTGTTTTTGCGTTTCAAGGGTCTGTCTCTTTTGCCTGAGAGGAGCGCATTGCCCGCAGGAGTGCTGGCCGGTGCGCTTTTTTCGCTTGAATACCTGCTGGCGGGGGAGGGATTGCGCCATACCAGTGCCGCGCACATGTCGGTCATGCTCTATACCGCTCCTGTTTTCGCTGCGCTCGGGCTTCATTTCCGGATTCCTGAAGAACGCCTGAACCCGATCCAGTGGAGTGGTATCCTCGTCGCCTTCGGCGGAGTCGTCATCATGTTTTACGATCCGGCTTCGGCAGGGCCATCCGTCAATGACATGATATGGGGCGATTTTCTCGGTTTGCTGGCCGCCATGTCCTGGGGAGCGACGACCGTCGTCATCCGGACCTCAAAACTGGCGGACGTGCCTTCAGCCCAGACCGTCATGATCCAGCTGATTTGTGCCGTTGTCATTTTGCTGACGGCGTGTGTCCTGTTCGGCAATACCTCGTTCAATCCGACGGAAATACTCTGGGTCAGCCTGGGCTATCAGACCGTGATCGTCTGCTTTTTCAGTTTTCTGGTCTGGTTCTGGCTGCTTCGGGTCTATCTCGCTTCCCGCCTTGGGGTGCTTTCATTCCTGACGCCTGTTTTCGGGGTGATTTTCGGCGTGTTGCTGTTAAACGAAACGGTTGACGTCCGCTTCATTGCCGGAGCGTTGTGTACCCTCTCGGGTATCGTTCTGGTCAGTGCCTGGGATATGGTGAAAAGGTTTTTCAATAAAAAACCGGCTATTGTAATCAATCGGGGAAATGAAATAAAAAGATGATCTCGCCAGGAGAATATATTCATTATTGTTTCCTGTTTGTAAGAGAAAAGGCGCTTTCAAGCGCCTTTTTCAATCCATATTCCTTTAATGGTTTATTTCAGGTTCCGGCTGAAAAATTCAGTCAGTTTGTCGAAAGGGATGACGTTGACCCGGTCGTACAGATCGACGTGTCCTGCGCCCCTGACGTAATACAGTTCCTTCGGTTCGGCAGCACGCTTGTAGGCATCTTCCGAAAATTCTTTCGAGTGTGCCTGATCGCCAGTGATGAAGAGCAGGGGACGTGGCGAGATCGTTTCCATATCGTTGAACGGATAGAAGTTCATGAACTTGACGTTGGACGTCAGGGTAGGGTGCGTCGCCAGTTCTTTTGACGAGCCTGCCGGAATGAATTCACCTCTCTGTGTGCGATAGAAATCATAGAATTCGCGGGCGATCGGATCGGAATGTTCAGTGATTTCATGGACAGTTCCGCCCGTGTATCGGGTGGCTCCCCCTTCAAATTCAACATAACGCTGGCCAGCTGCTTCGGCAATAATCGCCTTTCTCTGTTCCAGTGTCTGTGCCTGTTTGAGGCCGTTGCGGCTCGCCTGTCCCATGTCATACATGCTGATCGTCGCGATGGCTTTCAGGCGTGGGTCGATCTTGGCGGCACTGATGGCAAAGCTTCCGCTGCCGCAAATACCGATGACGCCAATCGCGTTTTTGTTGACGAACGGGCGCGTACCCAGATAATCGACGGCCGCACTGAAAGCGTCTGCATACATATCCGGCGAAACGGCATTGCGTGGCTGGCCTTCGCTTTCGCCCCAGAACGGCAAATCGATAGAAAGGGTGACGAAACCGCGTTCAGCCATTTTCGTCGCATACAGGTTTGCTGCCTGTTCTTTCACGGCGCCCATCGGATGCCCGACAATAATGGCCGGAGATTTGGCATTTTTGTCCATGTTTTCGGGAAGATACAGATTTCCCGCGACTTTCATTTTGTACTGGTTTTCAAAAGTCACTTTTTGCATGGTGACCTTGTCGCTTTGATAAAAATTATCCGCTCCGCCGGACATGTCTTGTGCCGAGACGCTGGTGTTCATGATAAGCATTCCTCCCAAAATGGCTGCGATCCAGCCGGAGATGTTGAATTTGCGCATGATCCTCTTTCCTTTTTACGTATTGCAAGTGTTTGATTTTCAAGGAATAGACGGGCATTGAAAAATTTCCCGCATGGATTCAAGTATAGGAAAGAGAGAGAAGGGAGCGAAGATGCAATTTTGCCTGTTTCTTGCCCGATTCTCTCTTGTTTGCCTTTATTTCGCTTTCGATGGGGCAGGGTGGAACCGGTAACGCAGCCATGCCACCCCATGTGGAAGCATTTTCATCGACAGCAGTTCCAGTGACCGGTCTTTTGCCGGATGTTCCCCATGTTCACTGAAATACTCGAAAACGGCAGGAATACCGGCCCGGCCATCGATGCCCGGATAAATCAGGAGGCTGAGTTCGTCGATCAGGCCAGCCTTCAGAAAACTGCCGTTGATGATGCCGCCACCTTGCAACATGATTTTCCGGAGGCCGAACTCTCCCAATGTTTCCAGTGCCTTGTTGAGATCATTGCCGTGCCTTCCCGCAAAAAGATATGAAATCCCCAGTTCACGCAGGTGTTCCAGATAGGATTGTGAGACACTTTCACCCAGAACGACAATGATGTTTTCCCCCATTATCCTGTCGCTGGAATAACGGATTTTGCCTTTCGGGTCCATGACGATACACATCCTTGCGGTTTCACAGGTTCCGAAGAACGTATCGAAACTTTCAGCCTTCGGGGACTGGCCATGATCGAATGTATCACGAACCAGATCGGTCTGAACGGTTTTCCTTCCCAGCCATTCGGCATCCGCACCCATGTCGTTGCTGATATCGAAATAACAGGCGATCACGGTTTCATAGTCCGTTCCATCATATGGCCGTGTCCAGCCATTGCCGACAATCCGGCCGTCTACACTGCTCATCATCTGGCAGATGATTTGGGGGCGCATAAAAATCCTTTCATTTTTCCTATCATTTGTATTGATCTGATTGTCGTTTATTTTTTCAATAAAATCATATTATTAAAAAATATATTTCATCCTGTTCATTATAATTATCCTCAGGGATATAGGCAGTGGATTCATTCTTGAAGCCTTTCGGAAAACACTTTCCTGAACTGTCCAAGTGTTTTTTCATCGGCCTCTTCAGCCTTGTAAAAAACCAGAGGGTTCAGATACGTCATACCGACGTATCCCGCACAAGCCTTGAACGGAGTCAAAACATCTTCCATCGTGCAATCAAGCGGGCTTTGGTGCGAGTATGCTTCTGCTGCTGCGCCAGCTGATGTCACGACAAGCATTTCCTTGCCTTTCAGAGCCGTTCCATTCGGCCCGTAACACCAGCCATAGCTCCAGACTTCGTTGAAATAGGCTTTCATCATGGGAGTCAGATTGAACCAGTGAAGAGGGAAAAGATAAACGATCCGTTCAGTCCCTTCGTGAGCCTTCTGTTCTGTCGGGATGTCAAATCCCGTCACATCGTTTCCGTATAGCGTTTCAAGGTTTCTGACAGTGACATCCGGAATGCTTTCAGCTTCTCTTGCCAGGGTCCTGATGACTGTCGATTGTGAGGGGTATGGATGGGAAACAATGACGAGTGTATTCATAAGCTTCTCCTGTAGTTGGCAGGCGGGGGCAAGATTGTCACCGCCTGTTTTTCATCAATCATTCACTCAGATACCGGTTCCTTTTTCATAAGCCTGTGGAAACCGGTCGCCAAAAATGTCTATTTTCGCCAGTTCGTTTCCGATGCGTTTCAAATCATCGGCGGTCAGTTCCAGACTGGTGGCGGCCAGATTTTCTTTTAGCCGGTGAAGTTTCGTCGTTCCGGGAATCGGGACGATCCACGGTTTTTGTGCCAGCAGCCAGGCCAGTGCCACTTGTGCAGGTGTGGCATTTTTTTCGACGGCAAGTTCCGTGAGTTTTTCAACAAAGACCTGATTCGCTTTCAAGGCCTCCGGTGAAAAACGCGGAAAAAACTGCCGGAAATCAAAGCCTTCATTGAAGGTCGTATCGGCTTTCAGGGCTCCCGTCAAAAAGCCTTGCCCAAGCGGGCTGAAAGGGACGAAACCGATGCCCAGTTCTTCCAGAAGGGGAATGATTTCCTGTTCCGGTTTCCTGTACCAGAGAGAATATTCACTCTGAAGGGCAGCGACCGGGCAAACGGCATGCGCACGACGGATGGTATTCGCACCGGCTTCGGACAGGCCAAAATATTTCACCTTGCCTTCCCGGATAAGGTCTCCAACCGTCCCCGCAACGTCCTCGATGGGAACGGCAGGGTCAACACGGTGCTGGTAAAAAAGGTCGATGGTTTCCACGTTCAGGCGTTTTAAAGATGCTTCCGCCACTTCACGGATATGCACGGGACGGCTGTCGACCGCCGTCCAGGCTCCTCCATCGGCCGGGTTGGGTCTGAAACCGAACTTCGTGGCAATCGTGACCCTGTTTCTGATGGGGGAGAGCGCCTTTCCCAATAATTCCTCATTGATAAAAGGGCCATAAACTTCTGCCGTATCGAAATGGGTCACGCCCATATCAACCGCATTGCGGATCAGTTTCACCATCTCGTTGACGTCCGCTGCCGGGCCGTAGCCCAGACTCATGCCCATACAACCCAGCCCAAGCGCCGAAACCTCAAGCCCGCTTTTCCCCAATTGTCTTTTTTCCATTTTCAACTCCAAGAAATGATATGAATGCATCAAGTGAAAAGAAAGTCCGGAAATTTCTCATCAACTGGCATTCACTTTAAATTCCATCGACGAATCCGCACAGACACAAAGCTCTATATTGATTGCCTGATTCTCCCGGGACAGGTGGAAAATGGCTGGAAGAGAGTGCGAGACTGAGGCCTGCAAAGATGAAAGAGCTTCACGGGAATTTACCGGACCGAACGCAGTAAATTCGGCGCGTTCTGTGAAAAATCTTTTACATTTGAACGACTTGAGTCTGGATAACGGGCGTCGTTCACCCGAAAAAAGTGGACTGCAAACCAGATAGGCTGGATGCAAGCATCGAAAGAATTTCTTTTTGAATTTAGTCTGGTTCACTTTTTTGCCAAAAGTGAACCAGCCCTTATTTTTGGGAGGATGAAACCGGTGGTCTCTTTGATAATTCGGTGAAAATCACGGCAGAAAAGATCAGGGCTGCCCCGATATAGCCCTGGATTCCCAGAATTTCATGAAGGAAAATGTAAGACAAAAGAGCGGAAAAGACGGGTTCCAGCGAGAAAATCAGGCCGATCTTTTCAGGAGATGTGTAACGCTGGGCAATCGGCTGGACGACAAAGCCGTAAGCACTGCAAATCAGGCCAAGGCCGAGAATGGCTCCCCACTGGAGTGGCGTCTGCGGCAAGGATGGCGTTTCAAGAAGGCACATGAACAGGGCACCCAGCAAGGAAGCGATCCCCAGCTGGATGATGCTGATCAGGAAGGCATCCGGGCCCTTGGCCACCTTGTCGATAACGATAATATAAATCGCGTAGAAAAGCGCTCCGATCAGGCAGTAAATAGCCCCGAGGTCAAGGGAAATGCCATCTTTTGCCGTCAGCAGAAACAGTCCGGCAACTGCAAGCAGCGTACCGATCACAATGGTTTTCGATGGAAGCGTCCTCTTGAGCAGGCATTCCAGAACCGGTACCATCACGACCGTCGTACTCGTCAAAAAGCCGGCTGTCGATGCCGTGGTGTGGTTCACACCATTGACCATACCGTAAAAGATCAGAAAGAGGATGATTCCCATCACGATCCCTTTTGCCAGCGTGGAAACCGTCAACAGACGATAACGCGGGAAAAAAAGAACCGACATGACGAAAAAGGCAATCCCGAAACGCAGGGCAATCAGATTGTACGGGCCGATTCCATCCAGTCCGAGTTTCATCAGGAGATACGAAGACCCCCATGCCAGTGCCACACTGGCCATCAGCCATTCCGCTTTACGGCTATTCATGTATGCCGCCAGCGGAAAACAGGATTTCATTTTGCGATCCTGTAGAAACCAACGGGACATTGCAGCAGCCAGCCGAACGGACTGATTCAGGGTGTTTCAAGGGAAAGTCCGGATAAAGACGGTTGCAATGCAAGTGCATGATGCCGAATAAAAAAATTGCCGAAAAGCTATTTTATCGGTTTCCGCTTTCTTTTATAAGGGATGAGGGGAAAAACCTGTGGAGCCGTTTTAATGTCGGAATCAGATCATGGCTAAAATTTCTGAAAGTTCTGGATGGGATTTTATTATCGATTTTTGTAGAAGTATGTCGGTCAATGAATTGTTTCGGACTCCTTCATTACATTGGTCTGTGCATTCAGCCAGCGTAATAATGCGGTCGTGTCGTCTTCATTTTTGAATGGCCGGGTTTTTCCTGTCTGGGCAAAGAGTTGGCCTATGGCAGTAATCTCATGGTATACAGGAAGGATCTTCACCAACTGACAAAGAAAATCAACAGATACGTTATAATCTTTTATAAACTCATTCTTGGCGGCTTCGTTGAAATTTGATTTTTGAGATAAAAGTGTGCTGCACAGATAAAGCAGGCCTAATGTTTTTGAAATGTATTGTTCGTCGATCATAAGATTTTTCAAGTTTGATAATTAAAGAAAAAAATAAGCCGGAAAAATTTTCCGGCTTATTTGTTTGAAAATCAGGTAAATTAATTTTTCTGTTCAGCTTTTCTGGCCATGTCGTTCCATCGTTGTGCTTCCTGCTGGTCTGGCTTGACACCGAGACGGCCTTTTGCATAGATGGAACCCAGTTCTTTCATGGCGTTGACGTTGCCGTTTCTGGCGGCTGTTTTGTACCAGTAGAGGGCTTTTTCACTATCCGGTTGGATACCTCTGCCCAAGGCATATGCTTTTCCCAAAAAGGCCTGTGCTCTGGCATCACCCTTTTGAGCGCCCATAATGTAATACTGGACAGCACGGTTGACGTCTTTTTTGACACCATTGCCCAGAGTATAGAAAAGTCCAATTTGTGCATAAGCTGCACTATCGCCATGTTCAGCAGCGCGTTGATACCATTGTATAGCTTCTTGATAATCTTTTTTGACCCCTGTTCCTGTTGCGGTCAAATAGCCCATTTTCATTTCAGCGTCGGGATCATTTTGTTCTGCTGCTTTACGAAACCATTTAATGGATTCATTGATATCTTTTGAGACGCCGGTGCCATGTTGATACATAAGCCCCAGATTAAACTGGGCAACTGGTAAATTGGCATCAGCTGCTTTTTTGTACCACTTGAAGGCTTCTTTTGGATCTTTTTTGACTCCCTGACCTTCGTCGTACATATACCCGATCCGGTTCATGGTGGCTGGGTTATTGACCGCATCCGGTTTCATGAAAAAGGTCAGGGCTTCCTGATATTTTCCAGCATTATAGAGATGGTTGCCTTCTTCAACATTGTCGGCGAACGCCAGAGTGGAACCAATCAGAATGAATGCGAAGAAGAGGGCTTTGAGGATGGTTTTCATCATTTAAAAACAATGCAGATCAGATCAGAACAGAACCATCATGGCTGAGCTTCTTTTTGTTTGGCCATCTCAAGCCAGTGTCGGGATTTTTCCGGATTCTTCTCTATACCCAATTGGCCAAGTTTGTAAATGCCGGACAACACCTTCATCGCAGTGATATTTCCGTTTTTGGCGGATTCCTTGTACCAATACAAGGCGCGATCGGCATCATAAGGAATCCCGCTTGCTTTCGCGTAGCAATCCGCGAGAAAAAGCTGTGCTTCGCCATCGCCCTTTTCTGCACCCATGATGTAATACTGGACAGCCCGGTTGGGGTCTTTTTTGACACCGTTTCCCTGATCATAGAAGAGGCCAATGTCTGCATAAGCCCTATTATCACCATGTTCTGCTGCGCGCCGATACCATTGCAAGGCTTCTTTGTAATTCTTTTGAGTACCGATACCTTCTACTGTGAGATACCCCATTTTCATTTCAGCTTTGGCGTGATTTTGTTCAGCTGCTTTGCGATACCATTTGACAGCTTCAACCATATTTTTTGAAATGCCAGTACCCTTTTCATAAGAGAGTCCAAGGTTGAATTGAGCTTTGGCAAATCCCTGTTCAGCTGCTTTAAGATACCATTGATTGGCTATTTCAGCGTTTTTTTCTACACCTAAGCCCTTATCATAGAGATATCCAATAAGATTTTGTGCTGCAGGGTTTTTCTGGGCATCAGGCGTCATGAGGTGGGTCATGGCCTGTTCATATTTTTTTGCTTTGTATAACTCGATCCCTGTAAGAGCATTGTCAGCAAAAACAGCGGAAGAACACAGCATTAAAATGAAAGAAAGAAATAGCTTGTAAGAAATTTTCATCGTAGTGGTGTATCTCAAAATTGATAAGGCTGATTCATTATGATTAGCCCTTTCCGGCGAAGTCAATAGAAAATCGTGTTAGATAGGCTCTTTATCATCCCTAATGTTATCGTATTTCCTGACAACCGCCTTAGTCCCTTTCTCCTTGGCCTTCCCAACCCCGTAATCCGTCACCACCGACTGAACCCAGCCCATCAGATCAGCCGGAGACTTGATGGAAGCAGGGGGTTTAAACGGGATATTCAAAAGAGAAAGCATCCCCAGAGGAACCCCATACATCACCGATTCCGCGGCATGCGCTTCCCCGGTCTTGTCCAGCAGACCCGCATGAATATTTGACGCCACCGTCGCCGCAGACATCCCCGTAATCGCCGCAATCGAATCCGCTTTTCCCATCAATACGGAAAACGGCACCTTAACCATCTGATCCCCCAGCGTCTGGTAAAAATAATCCGTCACATTCTGCATCGTCCTTTCCGGGTCCCCCTCAACGTACACCTGATCCAGCTTCATTGGCTGAAGTTCATCCATTTGCCTCTTGTATTCCTTAAGCGTCCCCTGAACCGCTCTCAAGGCTTTCGGATCACCGCCGGTCACGCTATAAACCAGTTCACCGGTCAGAGAAGCGAAGGAGTGAAAAGCGATCTTCCCATCCAGGACGGCCTTATCAATCCCTTTTTCAAAAGAGTAGGCTTCCCGGCTGCCATGTTTGGGGTCAAAGCGGAAACCCTGGGACACACCGATATCTTCCTGCGCCTTGGCGATAGCATCGTGATTCAAATTTTGAAAAATGGCAGGAACCAGTTTGCCGGTAGACTGATCGGCTTCCCCGACAGGGCGAGTGCCGTCTTTACCATGAACAGGACTTTTCGGTCCCAGACCTTTATTGACATACTGAACGGCTGCTTTCCCGGCTTGTCTTTCCGCTTCGCCATAACTCTCATCCGGATGAGAGGGATAAGACCGGCCATAACCGGTTACCGCTTTGTCAGGACCGAATACACTGCCGTAGATGCCTAACAATGCACGATAAAGCGGCGTCATGCTCTGATCCTGCGGAACATTCACACTCGCCGCCTGCGGCAGCAGCCTGTTGTCGGCCCTGATCATGGAAACGGGGGCATTGCCATATTGAAAGGCATTCTGTATTGACGGAACCCCGTCGCGTTCGGGACGGTATTCAAGGGTGCGATAAGCGTTTGACGGATTGTCTTTATCATCCAGCCTGAGTTCCAGTGTTTGGGCTTTGGGTTGGGGCAGCCATTCCTGAAACTGCCGTCTGGCCTGTTCGACCTGTTCCCTGATGTCGGGATGCCGGTTCATATTCATTTGCAGCGTGACGTCCCTGACCACATCGGAATATCCCCTGACATCTTTTTTCCATCCTTCGACATACTCTTTGCTTCGATCCGGTGAGAGTCGTTGACCCGAATAATCGTTCGGATGGCGATTATCGTATTTGTGTAGCAGGATGTCGGTTCGTTTCTCACCCGGTATCCCATCAAGGGGATCGTCGGGGTTGGTTTTCAGAACGGATGCCGGTTTATTGTTGTCGATGTCAACAGGTTGGGGCAGGGCTTGCTGAAGGGATTTTTGGAGTTCGGCCTGTTGTGCCTGTTGTTCCCGCAATAGTCTGGCCTGTTCCCGTTCCTGTTCGCGCCGCCGTTTTTCAGCTTCCCGCTCCAGTGCCCGGTTTTGTTCTTCCGGGTCCTGACTGCCGGAGAACATGTTTCCTATGGAACTGAAGTAATCATCGTCTTCACCGCTCATGTTTTTCTCCTGTTTATGAAAAAAGCTTTCCGGTTCATGAGGTGATGGCGGAAAGCTTTAAAAATAAAAAAACCTCCATTCGGAGGCATGAAATAAAAAAGCCTCCCATCAGGAAGGCTTCAGGTATAAAAAAGGCCTCTCCATTAGAAAGACCCGAAAAATGGGCGCAACTTGCCCGACTGTTTATTTATACCTGTTTTTCAAACTTCTGTCAGCTATGTTCCGAGAATAAAAACAGCCGGAATATTTCCGGCTGTTTATGAAGAGATAAGGGTTATTTCTTTTGTTCCGCTTTTCTGGCCATGTCGTTCCATCGTTTCGCTTCTTGTATGTCCTTTTGGACTCCGAGATCACCTTCTGCATAAATGGAACCCAGTTCTTTCATGGCATTGACGTTTCCGTTTTTGGCTGCGGTTTTGTACCAGTAGAGGGCTTTTGGTATCTTTGGAAATTCCTTTTCCATAGGCATAGGCGGTGCCGAGGAGACCTTGTGCTTCAGGTTCACTGTGCTCCGAGTATGAAATATGGACAGGCTACTCTGGTTTAAAAGGGATAATGCCCAGTTCCGTTGACTGAAGCCAGTGGCTCGCAGGCATCGATTGCGGTATTCAGGTCATTTGGTTTTTCGATAATCGCAGCGGGCAGTGTAAGCTGGCCGGGAAGATTGGATTGCAGGCAACAAATTCATTCATATAATTTCTATTTTACATAATATAAATTATGCGAAGTTTGTATGTGATGGCTAAGTACTAGAATCCGCAGGATATCTGAAAACATCTCAGTTCAATTCGCCTGTTGTCAGATGAAATTGACTATGGCTGTCAGTCAAACCGGAGTCATGTCATGAATGAAAAGAACAATCTCACCGATTCCCTGCGATGGATGAATGTCTGGGGCGAAGTGATCAATGCGAATGGAGAAAGAAAAACGGCGCGAATGCGTACGGCCAACAGCTACAGCCTGACTGTTACGGGTTCACTGGCTGTGATTGACTATCTGATGAATCATCGGCCTGATGGTGGAACCTATACGCCAGCAAAGCTGATCGGTACCGATCAGCTTATGCGATTGCCTGAATCGGGAACACTGGAAATCGTCTGGTTTAAAGTTAATGTTTTTTCTTTTGAGTTTGCTTTATATATATGAAAATAAACAAAAAGGAGCTATTTTTTCAAGAGGCAGCTCCTTTTTTGTCATTACTGCCCGTTTTCGCAAAGGTCAATCAAACTGCCGGTTTATTTTCAGCATGAAACCACGCGATTTTTCATTGCCTGATTTCTGGTAAGCAGCACTGAACCCGATACTCAAGCGGTCTTTTTGCATATCCAGTCCCAGTGAACCGTTCCAGGACGTACTATCCATTATTTCCGTTCTGGTGATGTCACTCGCAGCGACGCCAGGGACATGGATACGCGTCGAGGCGTTCCTGTCGCCGGTTGCCGGAATAAAGGAAATGTCCAGTTTCGGTTTCACTGTCCAGCCGTTTTTGGCAACATAATCGCGGCTTAAGGTCACTCCAACCGGGATTTGCCAGATGTTCTGGGTGTCGCTACCGGTATTGAAAACAGTGCCCTGGCTGTTATGGGTTTTGAAAGCGTCTGTTTTCAGTCTGAGCCAGCGTACTCCGATATGAGGTGTCACGTCGAAAGTTGCTGTTTTCAACCGGTATTCACCCTGTGCGCCAATCGTCCATATTTGCGTATCCACGTCCGCTTTCAGCGTATCTCCCAGTGTTGAAGGAACCGTTTGTTTGAGCTCGTTCTTTCCCTTCATGTAACCGATATCGACCATGAGATTGGCGTTGCCACTGTTCAAGCTGCCGTAGGCGCTGAGTCCGTAAGTGTCATAATCGTTTCGGGTATCGTTGAAATCTCCGCGGGATTTGCCCTCGCCCGTGCCGATATTAAGCGCACCACCGGCACGGAAACTGCCGTTACCTTTATCTTTCCATGTGTAATCGGCTCCGGCCACAATGCCACCGAAATCGTTCTTGTAGTCGGCGTTGAAGCGCCCTGCCCGGATGCCACTGCTGTCGCTGTCACGATAAAGCATACTGGCCCACAAATCGGGACCTTCACGATGCAGTGAAGGCGCACCACGCTGATTGACGCTGTTGCTCAGTGACAGATGATCCTGCAAGGCACGGTTGACGGAACCGGAAGCAGAAATAGCGGATGCCTGTACGCCTGCGGCGATGGCTATCTGTGCGGCGCCATTGATGGTGCGGACGGTATCGTTCGGGGCAAGATACCGGTTGTCCATCGTTCTTGAAAGGAATGCAATACCCGCGTTGGAACTGTCAATGTCGTTACGGCCGCCGAACCATATTTCACTGATGGTTCCCGGCATGACGACACCGGGCAGCGTACTGGCCACATCCAGTGCCCTGGCTTCCACCTTGATGGTTCCGGTTTCGCTCTTGTCGATCGTCAGTCCGATTAGCTGGTCCGTTGATGACAGATAATCTCCTTCCCATCCCTTGACGTTCGCATTGTCTGCAAAACCGCTTGTGATGACGTATTTTCCTGTTGTGGCATTGCCTATAAGCAGCGATGCATTCTGAGCCACGTAGAGGGCTCCACCTTCCGAGGAGAGTGCCGCATTGCCATTCAAGCCTGATGCATCCACTATCAGGAGTGACCCGTTTGCGAAGGTGGCGGTGTTTGGGGCGAGCGGCGAAGTGGGCGCGGAAGTTTTTGAACCGTCGACCACGATGGCTCCCTGAGTCGGGCTGAGGTGTTGCGCAGCGGTAATGGACAGAGCAGCACTGATATCGTCTTTTCCCCATTTCAGTCCTGAGGTGTTGAACATGTCGATACTGCGGTCTACCGAAGTTTCTCCCAGTACAAGCAGGGAATTTTGTCCTACTGTCAGTTCACCGTCCACGGTCTGGTTGTTGAAAACCAGGGCGCCATGAGAGGCTGTTACGATTGTATCGTTACCAAGCCATGCGGGGTCCAGAAAAATCCCTCCTCCGTTAAGCGATACGGATGAACTGGAGAGTTTGCCTGCTGCACTTCCATTACCCACGGAAATCGTCATGCCGGAGTTGGCGACAAGATTTTCGGTTTTCAATGTACCGGTAACACTCATCGTGCCGCCAGCCACTTCGAGAGAATTGCCTTCAACCGTTCCCGATATGACAGTGTCTCCACCGCGTTGCTTCAATTGTTCGATCTGTGCCGATCCGGATACATTGAAATTTCCGCCTTCGAGTTCTACCGATGAAGAGGCAAGTTTTCCGGCGATGTTGGTTTCCCCCGTCGTCTGTTTCACCGAGGTTTGCAGGGTTGCATGTTCATCGATATTGAGTGTTCCGCCGTTGTTGTTGATGCCTGCAACGGCTTGCCCGGCTGTGCTGTCAGACTCGCCGGTAATACTGTGTTCGCCACCGCGGACGTTGACTATGCTGGAACTCCCGATCTGCACGTTTCCGGTGAGAGTGCCACTGGAAGCCATCCCAGTCGTACCGAGATTGAGCGTCCCTTCGGGAGTTGCGCTATTAGTCGATCCCACATGAACATCAACTGCCTTGTTTCCTTCGTTTCCGGCCTGCACGAGAGATGTGTTTGTCTCACCGCCCAGAAGCGTCAGGTATTGTCCACCTGTAATCGTCACTTCCGAGCCATCCGTTCCCAGATTCAGGTTGCTTCCACCGATGCTGCCCTCAATGGACTCTGCACTGCCGTGGGAACCGCTTGATGCGCCAACGACCAGATTGTTGCCTTTTGAGTCGGTTCCTGTGGTAAGGGTAGCACCACCAAGGACCATATTACTGAGGCCACTTGAGTTCAAATCACTTATTGAAACACTGGAAGAAGCATTTCCCGAGTTGTCATAGAGATTACCCGTAAAGATGATTTCCCTGCCACTCGTTTTATCGACCCCCAGTATTCCGGCAGCAGAACTGGCATATTTGAGGTTATATTTCGCATCGTTGAAAGAGATGAGTCCCTTTTTGAAGTCGATATGCTCTTTCAGTTTGCCTGCGTCTTCGTCTCTACCTTCCGAACCCAGTGCAGTTTCGAAAATATGGCTTGTATCCGTTAACAGCGTACCACCGTTGATCGTCAGGCTGGCATTATCTCCCACGAAGGAAAATGAGGAAGAATCCAGCGTTCCTCCCGTGACCGAGACGGCATTTCTGATATTCCAGTGTTGGGCAACGCTTAATATACCCTCTTCCACGCTGACAGTTCCCCATATACTGCTCATGGAAGAGTTTATTTTCATTTCTCCCCCGCCTGTTTTTTTGATGGCGGAATCAGAACTGATGTAGAGAGAATCCCTGTTGTTGTCAGTACCGAAGTAATTGACATCACCTATTTGCAGTTGCTGACCCTGAGCGATATTGAAATTAGCGGAAGAGGCGCTCAACAAATACAAAAATCCGCCTGCACCGGAGGTATTCCCGGAAATGGCGGGTGTGGGTGACGTTTTTGTCACGTTGAAGTCAAGATTCCCTGTCTGAAGATAGATCGCTCCTCCTTTTTGGGAGGATGAGTTGTTTATGAATGCAGTGTCAGTCATGCTCAGTGAGCCTTGAACTACTGTGATGGCTCCTCCTAATGAACCGGCCTGATTTTCTTCAAAACGTGTTCCACTTCCCAGATGTACATCCGATAGCTGGGCATAAATCGCTCCACCGTAGGAAGATGCTGTGTTGTTCTGGAAAACTGTGCTGGTTGTCGCAAGCTTTCCGCTTTCACTCTGGGTAGTAATGGAACCGCTTGTAACGTATAACGCGCCACCATTTCCATTTGCCGTGTTATTTTTCAGGGTTGTGTGATTGATGTTTATAGTCGATGAATTTGCGTAAACTGCTCCGCCCTTGGAAGCTTCGTTGCCTTCTACCACCGTTTCGTCCGAAAGATTCAAAAAACCATCCTTCAAATAAAATGCACCACCACTTCCTCCGTTGGCAGCAGTATTATTCTTGAGCGTCGTTCCCGAGATATTGGCAGTCCCCTCAATATAAAAAGCGCCTCCAGTCGCTTTTTCTGCCGCTACCTTATTTGATTCGACAAGCGTATTCTGATTGAGGGTCAATATTCCGTGAACTCTGATTGCACCTCCGTCTGTTATTGCCGAGTTTTCACGGATAATCGCACTTTCACCGAATGTCACTGAACCGGAAGCATCTATTGCTCCACCACGGACTGCCTCGTTTTTTTTCGACAAGAGCATTTTTTCCGAAGATAACTGCGCTGTCTGCGTCACCATCTACAAAAATGGCACCTCCTCCATTAGATTGGGACCATGGACCTATAACGACAGCTGCCTGGTTACTGATGAGTTTGGCATTCTCACCAAAAGTGACGCCTTTATTGGAGTAAATTGCGCCTCCTCCTTTTGTCGCTTCTCCTGAAGAATAATTATTGAGAAACGAGACGTTGTCACCGAAAATAATTTTACCGCCGGTGCTGGTTATGACTCCCTGTTTAACAGGTATAAGGTCGGGTCTCCAATTTTGAATAGTAAGAGGGCCTTCCGAAATAATTTTGATGTCTGTTCCATCAGCGATGAGCCATGCGTCCCCGACAGTCTTCCCTCCATCGTAAATACCTGACTGGAAACGGTATTCGTTTCTGTTTCCCTCTGTTTTTGCAATTATTCCGGTTACAGATTTTCCGTCAGCGCCTTTCCAATTCTCTTCATCGGTGGCGGCTCCCGTTTCTGAGTTGCCCGTGTAGTAATAGATAGGCTCGGCATTCGCGTTTCCCACACTTGCTGCAGCAAAGATCCCTATTTCTGCCAATGTCAGGAGTATATTTTTCAGGCGTTTTTTCCTCTGGACGGCATAATGCTCGTCAATCAGCCTGTCGAGTGCCTTTTTTGATCGGGTTAATTGGGTTACCCCCCCCCCCCCCCCCCCCCCCCCGATGGGAAAAGAGGGTGTGACGGCCTTGCATCAATGTCTGCATCAGTGTCACAAGCTATATATTCGGCAGCGCTCATCGAAATTTTTCCTTGAAGGTTTTAAACGGATGTTCCATGAGACGGATTGTTCATAATCTCGAAAGGAAATGTCTCGTTTTCTCTCCTGATTATACCTGTAAAAATTTCTTGAAAGAAATATTACTCAAGCCATCAAAATTTTATTTATACATGTCATTCGGGCATGTTCGTTTATTGAAGCGTTTCGATGCAATATTGAAATTTTGAATCGGCAACTGAAAATACGCGGGCCAACATGAAAATGTCTTTCTTCTTACTTGTAAGAAAAGGATGTCTTGCAAACTACCGGCGAAGGGTGTTGAAGGATTTGCCTGGCGGCTGGTCCCTGGTTTGGCCATGATCCGGCAAAGTATGGAAAAGTCAGTTAACGAAGCCGATACGTTTGTGCTGTTTATCAAACTGATACGTTTTATTGACAAAAAATTCGGCTGCCAATCCAGCAGGAATTTTATGGATCACTATTTTTCTGTCTTTTATTAAAAAACATCGATCTTTCCAAACTTTCCTGTTTTATTTCTGCCAAAGACATTCCGGTACGCGAAAAAGATCTGAAAGCGGATCGTGCATTTATCGCTACGTTCACATTTTTAATCGCGCAAGGGCTTTTTGTTTTAAAACCTGTCGCAGCCGGTTTTATTATTTTGGGTTTTTGAAGATATTTCTGTTTTTTTAGTGTTTTTGCTGGCTTTTTTTAGTAAAAACAGAGGTGTTTCACAGGATGTGATTTATCTGAGGACAAAATAGTGAAAATGGCTGTTGCTTTCTCACAAATTCCCTGAAAAATTGTCCTGGATCACTGCTTCACATGTTTTGAAAAATGTATAGTAATAATAACGGAACGATGTTGTAAGAAAAACCGAAGTATTTCGTTGTAAACCCAATTTTTTTATAAGGAGTAATTAAATTGGAAACCATGCTCATTTTCTTAACATTAAGCGTTTTCATTTTCGGTGGCCTGATCGTCATGCAGTTGTATGTTTTGCGTAAAAAACGCAAGGATGCCGACGAAACACGGGCACAGCTCGAGCAAATGCTCGTGCGCAAGTGCCGTCAGTCCATTTCCAAGTACCGCATGCATTTTTATCGTACGCCAAAAACCGATTTGGGTTTTCTGACTCAGGTAAGGCTCAGTCATGAAGCATGTATGCCTGAATTCTTCATTGCATTCGGCGATATGGCTTCGGAAGTCCTTGGCTATGCCAAATTCACGCAGACCGAATCTCACGGTCACCGGCAGACATACACACTGACGGAAATTCTGCCTGCTGGTGTGGAAGCTCCCTATCCTGTCATGTCTTTGGACAGCGAGCTTTACACACTCGATGAAGCGGTCAGAACGCGTGAAACGATTGATACGACGATCAACAAGATAGTGGACATTCGTGCCCAGGCGGCTGCGGCCAATTAAAGGCGTGAGTTTTGTCCTGACAGGATTGCGATGACACCTCCTTCGATCCGGGTGGATGTATCCACCCGGTCGGTCATCGCATTTTTCGTTTTACGGCATTTTTTATTAATGAGCATGTTTGTTTGAAGATAATCCCGAATACGGGATTTTTTTTAGAGGCCGTTTGTCGGCCTGTTCAGGTTCGGGTGTCGGGATAATAAAAAAACCGGCAAAATCTGCGGAGTTTGCCGGTTTTTTGTTTGTGTCATCATTATTGAGTCATGACGACCGTGAATGGTTTCGTTCCGATCAGGCGCGGAAGCAATCCGACAAGGCAGAGCCTGCGACCTTGTTCTTGCCGCTCATGTCGTATGCGCGGCAACCGTTGGCGCTGACTTCGTCAATCAGCATCAGCTTGCCGGTTTCAGCGTCTTTGCCCCATTCGATCTTGATGTCCCAGAGGTCCAGACCTTTCTGTTTGAACAGGTCGTGAATCAGTCCCATCGCCTTGGCGTTCAGGGCAACCAGTTCCTTGAGTGTATCGGCGTCCATCATGCCCAAAGCGACGATGGAGTCATGAACGATCAATGGATCGCCGCCTTCGTCGTCCTTGATGGTGATTTCAAAAACAGGTGTATCGAATACCATGCCGTCTTTTGCGCCCGGAACGGTTTTGTAACGGCGGATGAAACTGCCGGTGCCTCTCCAGCGGCAAACCCATTCCAGACCCGGTTTGAAAGTGACGGCCTTGCGGACAATCATGGACATGTTGTCCAGATCGGAAGAAACCATATGGGTTGGAACACCATTGTCAGCCAGATATTTGAAAATGGTCGATGTCATGGACAGGCAGGCGAAGCCCTGACCGTCGAGCAGGGAGTCAGATACGTTGTTTCCACCCGGATCGACTTCACCTTTATCGTTCTTGGTAACACGATCGGTGAATTTCAGTTCCAGAGTGTAGTCACCGTGGCTGTATACATCTTTTGTTTTTCCGCGCTGCAGGAGTGCCATTTTACAAATTTCCTTATGAATAAAAAACGGTTGAAACGGCAAGTAATGCCGGATTTTTCGCTATTTTATGCCGATTCTTTATCAAATAGAAACAAAAATCTGTTGGCATTCTTCCGATTTATTGAATACAGGAGTCGGGAAAAAAAGTTTCTCCATAAAAATGTCGCATGACTGCCACGTGGCATTTCATTGATACATTAACCGGTTTTGGCCTGATTTCTGCCAATCTCGTGTGTTGCCGGAAAAATCCTGACATTGCCATCTATTTCATGTGTCTGTTTTTTTTACCTGTTTTTCCTGTTCGGCTGAAACGGTAAACTGACAGCGTTTATGAAGCAATGTCATGAAGGCGTCAATTTTCTGCGGGATTCTTTCTCATATTGCCATTGGCAAATACGTGAATGATTCGACAGTGTTATGATGCGATTTATATAATCGAACCCATCCAGTAATGGTTCCCTTTTTTACTCGTTGTAAAGAATATCTGAAAGGATTTTGAAATGAGTCACTTCCGTCCTGTTCCGCTTGAATTTGCCACCCGTCTGATCAACCACGGGCCAACCATTATGGTCACCAGTCGCAGCAGGGATGGAGAAAAAAAGAATATCATGACGGCGGCATGGTCAACGCTTGTCGAGTTCGACCCTCCCCGTCTGGTCGTCGTGATCAACAAGGATTCCTATACACGGGAACTTCTTGAAGAAAGCGGTGTTTTCGCTGTTTGCGTTCCTGCCGCCCATTTTATCGATACGGTTTACGGTGTCGGAAGCACGACTGGAAAAGTGGAAGACAAATTTGCGAGCTTCGGTATTGAAACGGTCGCCAGTCCCGAGCTGGACATTCCTGTCATCGAAAAAGGATGTGTCGCCTGGCTGGAATGCCGTCTCCTGCCGGAACCGGGCCCACAGGACAGGTACGATACCTGTTTCGGTGAAGTCGTCTCGGCCGCAGCGGATGAGCGGGTATTTAAGGACGGTCTGTGGAATTTCAACAAGGATAATATCAACCTGCATACCATCCACCATCTCGGCGGAGGTACTTTCGTCATGAGTGGAGACATGATCAGCGCGAAATAACTTGAAGTTTTTTTTGTAATTTATTGATAACAAATTGAAAATACAATTTTTAAAATTGTAAGATACACGTAGTATTCATATTGACAGGATGCCTTTTGGCATCCTGTTTTATATTCGGAATTTCTCCACCCATCTCCTCCACTTCGAAACCAAAAGTGTTGCAAAAAACATGCTGGATTTGATTTGCCTGAAACCGGTTTTACGGAATCTGACCGGTTTTTGCCGTTAAACAAGGTCTTTTGCAGACGCGATTTTACATTGTGATGAGTTTCTCCATTTTTTACTGGAATCACTCATGAATTCGCGCTCCCTGACTGTCGGTTTCACTCTCTTCATTTGTTCGTCTCCTGCGATCAAGCCGGAAGAAAAGACCGGTTCTTTCATGATCGCCACTCTGGATGGTTCCTGCCAGTTTTCCTGTCCATTTTCAGACCAGTTGAAGCCATCATGAACATCATAGCCATCCGTGACGATTCCAGAGTCGACGAAGTCAACGAAACTCCGTCCCCCGTAAACTCTTCCAGTAACCAGAGCAGCGGTTATTCCCTTATGCCTCCCGAAATGCCGACGCAAAAAGGTCCGGCAGGGATTTTGTACGACTTCAATGACGGAGCCCGCCTCTTTCTTCCTCCGGGAGAGTGGCATGCGCAAATCATTGATGCCGATACCGGCAATATCCTTTTTTCCTGCGATTCCGAAGGCGGTTGGGTCTCCAGCACCAAAAAGTATTTCGTCAATTTCGGGTTCAAGGTCTGGAAACGGGGACAGAAAGAGCCGCTTTTCGAACACAATCTTGATCTGAAAAACCAGAATGTCATCATCAGTTTTCCTGTCGGGACGCTGGGTGACCTGATCGGATGGTTCCCCTATGCGGAGCGTTTCCAAAAACAGCATGGATGCAAGCTGGAATGTACGATGGGGCAGCTGATTATCGATCTGTTCAAGGAACAGTATCCGGATATCATTTTTTCCACCCCTGAAACCGTCAAGACCAAAAAGCCGTACGCCACTTATCGCGTCGGTCTTTTTTTTGGAGGCGATCTGGATCATCAGCCGATGGATTTCCGGCAGGTCGGATTGCACCGGACGGCCGGTTATATTCTGGGCGTCGATCCGACTGAAGAAAGGCCACGCCTGAAACTGGGATCGAAAAGACAAATTGAAGAACCTTATGTCTGTATAGCGACCCAGTCTTCCTGTCAGGCGAAATACTGGAACAACGGTTATGGCTGGAATCAGGTGATCGACCATCTTAAAAAAGCCGGATACCGTGTCTTGTGTATCGACCGGGAAGCGACTTATGGACAGGGATTTGTCTGGAACCACATCCCCTATGGCGCGGAAGACTGCACCGGCGCCCTTCCCTTGCAGGAACGCATTGCCCTTCTGGAACACGCTGACTTTTTCATCGGCCTTGGCAGTGGCCTGTCATGGCTGGCCTGGGCCAGCAATATCCCGGTTATTTTGATCAGCGGGTTTTCCTTGCCCAATTGCGAGTTTTACACCCCATATCGCGTTATCAACACGCATGGCTGTTTCGGATGCTGGGATGACGTGAATATCAATTTCGACCACAAGGATTTTTTCTGGTGCCCGAGACACAAAGGCACCGACCGGCAATACGAATGCACGCGCCTGATTACCGGGCAGCAGGTTATCAATCAAGTCGAACGTGTAAGGCAGTCACTGAAAAAACCGTCCTGATCTGAAGTCCTGATCCGAAAAAAAGCAGACAGTTTACGGTCAATGGAACGTAAATCGACCGCAATGCCGTGCAGATCCTGCTTGGCGCTGAATTTGCCATTCAGAAAAAAATGAAGCTTTATGTCGGATGCGATGGCCTGACCGGTAATGAGTCCCGCAATCATGGCGCACAGATCCAGTGGCAGATGAAGTTCTGGGTTGGTACGCCTGAGATGCAATTCGTCAGGAAAACAGGATGTCGGAGACGGCATCCTGTTTTTTTGTAGTGCATCATGTCTGTTCACACGGATTTGGGTATTATCTCATTCAGCTTCATTTGAAAAAACTTTGTGATCCGTTTTAAGACATTATGGAATCGGGAAATCATGAAAAAGATCGCTCTATTATGTGCCGCTTGCGTCTTGGTACTGACAGCGTGCCAGTCAACAGGAAACAGTCCGGACATCACGGCAAAACCGGACAGTCACAATGCCCGTATCGCACTGGATGTTGAGGGACGATATGAGGTCGGCAAGCCGGTTACCGGCACTGACATTCGCGAGGTATGGATCAAGAGTGGGAACCGTTATGCCGTTACGCTGGCAAACGGCATCAATGTCAGTGGCATGTATACATGGGATATTTCCGGCAGCCGGATCGTTCTGGATATCCGGGGCGACCGGAGCCCTTTTTTCGTGGGCGAGAATTTCCTGAAGTATGAGGGATCGGGCAAACAGAAAGACTGGACGTTCCAGAAGATGTGAACCATTGTCCGGTTTGGATCGCCGTTTGAAAAACGCGTCATTTCCTTATGCATGACGCGTTTTTTCATGGCTGGACCAGTTGTCGTACCTTCAGTGAAAAGGCGTCAGGCGTGAAGATGCCCTGATCGACTGGAACCTGTACGGGTCTGGCTACGGGAGCAGGTTGTGCATGCAGGGAAGCAAAAGTCGGTGCGCTGTAGTTCACTCGCACTTCACGGGTGCCATCGGCTTTTTGCCAGAGTTCGAATGTCAGGAAACCGCCGGGCGGGGTTGGATTCTTTCCCTGTTCCGGGATATTCCAGTCAATATTCAAGAGTCCGCCGATATTGGCGATATTGGTATCGTGACCGACAAGGAAGTTCAGCTGCGCAGACGTATCGGAGAGCAAGGTGCTTTCTATTGTTTTCAAAAGTTCCCTTCCGCCCGCTTTCGCCAGCGCCGGCGTCCTGTTGACGGCATCGAAAACCTTGTCGTGAAGCGGGACAATTTGTCTCAGGACGCTCTCGTCCACCTGCCCCCACCCGGCATTCTTCCCGGGCCACTGGCCGTATTCCAGCAGCATGATTTCGGCAATGCTGGAGGCGATTGCCCATTTGCCTCCGATTTCAGGTTTGTTTTTGCGCTGGTCGAGACTTGTCCGGTTCGGCAATTCCGTCAGGGCACAGCTGTTTTCGTGGGCCGTTCTGGCGCAAAGTGCCGGACCGCAACAATCGGTGATGTCCTGTATCCGGTTCAATGCGGCAATGGCGTCCGGGTCGTCATTCAGCTTCTCGATCCTTCCTTTCAGCACGGAGAGGACTTTTTCCGTGTTCAGGGCAGCCAGATCGTTTCTGGAAGGATGAAACAGGCTGTCATATTGTTCGCCCCATTGTGGACGGACACCGCAACCGGGAGCAAGCCCGTCGAAAATGGCGATTGCGGTCTCGCGGGTTCTCTGGTCCCTGTCGGCAATGAGAGTGTAGCTGGCAGAAGCCGGACAGGCATTTTCAGGCAAGAGCCCCTGCTCCGTCAAAACAGGCCGGATGGCTTTCCATTGAGCCGTGACCAGTTCGTGCCCACGTTCGGTCAGATAACCATATCGGACCGGCCACCGGGGCCAGGTCTTGTTGGACCATTGGTCCAGTGTTGTCCGGTTTTGTGTCGGAGACCGTACACCGTGGCGGCTTAACACGACGATTTTGACCAGTTTGTCTTCAGGCTGACCAGCCTCGCTGGCATAAACGGATGGGATTGCCGTCAAAACGGCCAGTACGGCGAAAAGGAAATACTGGAAAGATCGCTTCATGGAAAAACGCTCTCTATGGTTGTCTGAAACGGCAATGTATTGTCAATTGACTCAGGTGATTATGCATACAATCAAAGGCATGATCAAGCGGGAAAGAACCTCTTTTCCGCGATGATTTCCAGCGGGTCTGTCCTTAAAGCCGGGCTTTGCGGCATGCGATTTTACCGGTAATTTACCGTCAATCAGTCAAACCGGTTTTGATGTATCGGGAAAGGTTCGGCAAAAGATATGGAAACAATGATGGATTATTGCCATATTGGTTTTTTGTGTTCAGCTTTTTTGTAAAAGCACCGGATTATTGGCCGGGCTATCGAACGCTTCGATTTCTTCATAAAAGCAGATACCGGCCCCGCCCTTTTTCTTGATTTCGTACATGGCGTGATCTGCCTTGCGGATCAATTCCTCTGACGTATTGCCATCTTCAGGGTAACAGGCCACGCCAACGCTGGTATTGCAAAATACATTCCCTTTTTTCAGGGGCCAGGGTTTTTTGAACCGTTCGTGAATGAAATTGACCAGACTACGGATATTGTCTTTCATGACAGAACCGTTGATCAGGGCAACGAATTCATCGCCACCGTGCCGGTACATCCGGTTTTTCAGCATCGGGATGCCGAGGAAAAATTCCCCCAGCTGGATGAGAAATTCATCGCCCGAATCGTGACCGTAATTGTCATTGATGGCCTTGAAACCATCCAGATCGAAGAACAGCAGATAGCCATTGCCACGGTTTTGAATATGATCGATGAGGATCGTACAGTCATTGATCAGTTTCCTGCGGTTTGGAAGGCCGGTCAGTGAATCGAAATTGGCCAGATACTCGATCAGTTCTTCATTGCGTTTGTTATCGGTGATGTCTGCGCTGCTGACAACATGGGCAAGACGGCCGTCAACCCATCGGAACGCGGCGGAAAACACCCTGAACCACGAACCGTCAAAAGGCCGCTGGTAATCCCAGATATAGACTTTGCTCGGATTTCCGTCCTCGTCAAGCAGGTTTTTCTGGGGACAGAACTCGCACGGGCCATCCTGGCCCGGAAACAAAACCTGCCAGCACACTTTTCCAAGAAAGGCCGATGGGCCGCCATAAGGCGCTGCCATGGACTTGTTCACCCACAAGACCTTGTGGGTATGAAAGTCATTGACGTAAATGTCGATTCCCGTATTGTCCAGAATGCTTTCCAGCGAATTTTTTGCAAACGAAATCTTGTTCTGGTAGACCCTGACGCCGATATACCTGCCGAGCATGGCGAGCAAAACAGAGATCCTTTTATGATCTTCATCCAGCAGTGCCTTGCCTGATCCGGTTTTGAGAAAGACAATCAGGCCAAAGATGCGTGCATTTTCGTCCACGACAGAAAACGCGGTCACATGCGTTGCAGATAGCGTTTCAAGCAATTGTCTTTCGCCTGTGGTGTTATCTTCCTTTTTGTCGATTGAGGTAACGACCGATTTCGCCATATGGCTGCGGAATTCAGGGTCGATCGAGTTGATGGCGAACGTTTCGCACAAGGGAAACTCATGAAGAAGATGGCGTTCCATCAGATTGAAATCATGGGCCTGGTCTGCTTCATAAACAAGGGCGCCATCAAAAGAAAAAGCCTTGCAAATCAAATCGAGAGACTTGTTGATAATGACGGTGTCTACCTGTTTTTCAACAAGCATTTCTGCCATTGTCCAGATGAGTGAATCCCTGGATTGATCTGTCATATTTCTTTCCATCACGAAGTGACTGTCTGAATCGGGCGATATCGGTTTATCGACACTGATTCACCCGATGGCAATCGGAAAAATTGTCTAAAAGCCAATTCCGGATTTTTGTTGCATGGGAGACAAATTTCTTCCATAACAAAATTCTAGGGAAGAAATAAAGAAAGTCAATAAATTGGCTGGGAACTTTCCTAAATAAACAACATGTGGACATTCATGTTTTTTTCAAACCCGCTTTTACGTTATCTAAAAAATATAATGTTTTCCTTCAGGGCTGCATGTCTTGAGGAACGGCGGCTTACATGCGCAGTTCCCGCACTTTATTGATATTGCGCGATGGCGGTTCGCCGAAAAGCCGTTTGTATTCCCTGTTGAACTGGGTCGGACTTTCGTAACCGACGGCCATGCAGGCATTGGCGGCATATTCATTTTCGACCAGCATCAGCCTTTGGGCTTCGTATAGCCGAAGGCGCTTTTGAAACTGGAGCGGGGAAAGCGATGTCAGTTGTTTGAAATGCCGGTGAAAGGTCGACGTTGCCATGTTGACTTTTTTTGCCAATTCATCGACTTGTACGGGTTCTTTATAGTTGTTTCTTAACCATGAAATGGCTTGTGCCACCTGATTTCCCTGCGTTCCGAATGTATTGACGGTCCTTAAAAACGAGCCCTGTGGCCCGATCAGCAGGCGGTAATGGATTTCACGGAGGATCATCGGGGCCATGACCGGTATCTGTTCGGGTTTTTCAAGCAGATCCAGCAATCGGGCAAATGCATCCAGAATGTCCGGATCGGTCCGGGTCAGGGACAGGCCGCAGTCCGGTTCATTGCCTGTTTTCGGTGGTGGCGGGATTTCGGCAGCCAGCTGGGTTGTCAGCGATTTGTCGAGTCTGATGCCCATGCCGAGGAATGGATTGTCCGGCGTGGCGTCGAGGATAGTGTTTTTGGCTGGCAAATCGATTCCATTGACGAGACAATATCCTTCCCCGTAACGGTATTCCCTGCTGCCGATGTACGAATGCTTTTGTCCCTGGATGATCACGCCGACGGCAGGTTCATAGAAACAGTTTTCCGGACATTCACATTCGTTCTTCCTGAAAAGAAAGAAACCGTTGACCGGTGTCTGGTATTCACCGCTTTCAGGCAGCCATTTCAAAAGTTTTTCCTTGATCGGGTCATTTTTGTTTTCAAAGCCGGTTTGATTGTCTTGTCCCATGATGAAAATTCCCTTTTACGTCAATAAACGATTGAAAACACATTGTCTTTTTACCAGATTGTCTTCCGTTTTTGTAGATGGTTGAGAGAAATAGGCAATAAGAAGGCAGTTTCGTATCTATATCCGGCATTCGGCAAAGCTTTATATTTCAGGCATCGCAGGACGTTGGCAACAGGATTTTCCTGACGGAAATCGTCTCTGTCCTGACAGAAATTCGTTGTTCACATTTTGATGAGGTTTGCCATGAAAACAATTGCTTATGCATCGCATTCTCCTGATTCCCCGCTGGTTCCCTATTCTTTCGAACGACGCGAGCTTCGCGATAACGACGTTGCCATGGAAGTCCTGTATTGCGGTGTTTGCCATTCCGATATGCACATGTCCCATAACGATTGGGGCATGACGGTCTATCCGGTTGTCCCGGGGCATGAAATTATCGGACGGGTGACTGCAGTAGGGTCGAAGGTGACTCGATACAAGACTGGTGATGCCGTTGCGGTCGGCTGCATGGTCGACAGTTGTATGGAATGCGACCAGTGCCATCACGGGGAAGAACAGCTCTGCCGTGAGGGCATGACGATGACGTATAGCAGCCTGGACAGGATTGACCATACCGTGACTCAGGGGGGATATTCAAAATATCTTGTCGTCCGTGAGGAATTCGTTTTGCGTGTTCCGGACGGACTTGATCTTTCTCGTGCCGCGCCGCTTTTATGCGCGGGTATCACGACGTATTCGCCACTCAGGACATGGGATGTCGGCCCGGGCAGCCGTGTCGGGGTGATTGGCATGGGTGGTCTCGGCCATATGGCGATCAAGCTGGCTGTCGGGCTGGGAGCTGAGGTCACTGTATTGAGCCGCTCGGAAGGCAAACGGGCTGATGCGATGGAATTGGGTGCCGACAAGTTCCTGATTTCGAGTGACGCATCTGCGATGGACAAGGCACAGTCGTCTTTCGACCTGATTATCGATACCGTTCCCGTCAAACACGACCTGAACCCGTACACCCCGTTACTGGATATCGACGGCACGCTTGTCATCGTCGGACAGGTCGGGCCAGTCGCCGAGGTCAATACGGCGCCTCTTCTGTTCGGGCGTCGACGTATAGCGGCTTCACCGATTGGTGGCATTCGTGAAACGCAGGAATTGCTCGATTTCTGTGCCCGTAAAAACATTCTGCCTGAATGCGAAATCATCCGGATGGACGAGATCAACACGGCTTTTGAACGGATGGAGCGTTCCGATGTGCATTATCGCTTTGTGATCGATATGGCCACGCTTGAAACTGAAAAAAAATAAGAAGGGTCGATGGTTATGGAAAAAAGAAAATTGGGAACCGGTGGCCTTGCAGTCTCGGCTCTCGGGCTTGGCTGCATGGGTATGAGTTTCGGCTATGGGCCTGCCGGGAATAAAAACGACATGATCGGCGTCATCCGTTCGGCATTCGAACATGGAGTGACTTTTTTCGATACGGCGGAAGTGTATGGGCCCTTCACGAATGAAAAACTGGTGGGTGAAGCGCTTGCGCCCTTCCGCTACGACGTGACGATAGCCACCAAGTTCGGCTTTGTCGCCAATGCCGGTGACGACGGAAAATGGACGAAACTGGACAGCCGTCCCAGGCATATCCGTGAAGTGGCTGAAGCGTCTTTGAAACGCCTGAAGACAGATGTGATCGACCTGTTTTACCAGCATCGTGTCGATCCTGAAGTGCCGATCGAGGATGTGGCCGGTACGGTTAAGGATCTGATTGCCGAAGGCAAGGTCAGGTATTTCGGCCTGTCCGAAGCCGGTGTCGATATCATCCGGCGTGCGCATGCCGTTTGCCCTGTTACCGCCCTTCAAAGCGAATATTCGCTCTGGTGGCGTGAACCGGAAAAGGAAATTATTCCGGCACTGGAAGAACTCGGTATCGGTTTTGTGCCATTCAGTCCGCTTGGAAAAGGTTTTCTGACGGGGAAAATGAATGAGAAAACGACTTTCGATGCATCCGATTTCAGGAATACGTTGCCGCGTTTTACACCGGAAGCCTTGAAAGCGAATCAGGCGATGGCCGGTCTGGTTGGAAAAATGGCTGAACGGAAAAAAGCGACTCCGGCGCAAATTGCACTGGCATGGGTTTTGGCGCAAAAGCCCTGGATGGTTCCGATTCCGGGTACGACGAAACAGGCACGACTGGAAGAAAACATCGGTTCGGTCAATGTCGAACTGTCGGCGGAAGATTTGCTGGAAATCGATTATGCCGCGTCGAAAATCAGTCTGGTTGGCGACAGGTACCCGGAAAAATACGCAAGGATGATCAGCCGATAGGCTGATTTTTCCGGGAACCGTATTGGCGGGAACCCGGTCTTTTAAAGAAGGATCAGAAAATGGCAGGAAAATCGTTTTCGAAACTGGCAGCGGTAATGTTTGCCCTGCTGTGTCTGGGCAATCTGGCAAGGGCGGATGACATGGAAAAGCTTAAAACGGCGCTTGACGCCAGACAGGAAAAGATCGTGACGATCGCGGCTTTCACGGCCAATGGCAATTTGCCGGAACTGAAAACGGCATTGAACGGTGGCCTTGATGCCGGTTTGACGGTCAATGAGATCAAGGAGGTATTGATACAGTTGTATGCTTACGCTGGTTTTCCGAGAAGCCTGAACGGTATCCAGACGTTCATGACGGTTATGGATGAGCGGGAAAAAGCCGGTATTGCCGATCCCGCCGGTGCACAAGGGACAGCACTTCCGGCCGGTACGAATCGGGATGCCTATGGTGAAGCGGTTCGCATGAGATTGTCCGGCGTGACAGAGGTTCCGGCAAAAAGCGGATACCAGCTTTTCGCCCCGGGGATCGATGTCTTTTTGAAGGAACATCTGTTTGCCGATATTTTCGGGCGTGGTGTGCTGGAGTTTTCCGACCGGGAAATCGCGACGGTTGCCGCTCTCGCCGCTCTGGGCGGAACGGATGCCCAGCTTCAGTATCATTTGAATGCCGCCATGAACGTCGGCCTGAGCCAGCAACAACTGGCGGGAATCATTTCGGTTCTGGAGAAGGACGTCGGGAAAAATGAAAGTGCGTTTGCCGGAAAAGTATTTGGCGAGGTGTTGAAAAAGCGCTCGAATATCAATCCGTAAATGGTTGAATTATCATTATTTTCAGGGAAAATATAATGGACAATATTGGGAATAAGGTCGTTATCGTCACAGGTGCCAGCAGCGGAATCGGTGAAGCGATAGTCCGCAAGCTCGCGGCTGACGGCGCTATCGTTGTTTTGGCAGCGAGAAGAAAGGACAGGCTGGAAAAAATTGCCGGTGACATCAATGCATCCGGTGGAAAAGCCTTGTATTACACTGTCGATGTGACGGTCGAAAAACAGGTCAGGGAGTTGGTCGATGATGTCGTTGCCAGATTGGGGCGGGTGGATGTCATGGTCGGTAATGCGGGGTTGATGGCTCAGGCCCCTCTTTCATCGCTGAAAGTGGATGAATGGGACCGGATGATCGACATCAATATCAAGGGTGTTTTGTACGGTGTCGCGGCCGTATGGCCTGTTTTCGAAAAACAGCAGTCCGGCCATTTCATCAATATCTCATCCGTGGCGGGCATCAAGGTCGCCGCAGGAACGGGGACGGTTTATTCTGCAACCAAGTATGCCGTACGTGCCCTCTCCGAAGGCATTCGTGTGGAATCGGCAGGCAAATTCCGTTCGACGGTCATTTATCCGGGCTATGTGGAATCCGAATTGATGTATGGCAGTTCGGATGAAAAGACGCGTGAAGCGGTCATCGCGGGTTATGCAAAATATGCCATTCCTGCCGCGAGCGTTGCCAATGCTGTGGCGTATGCCATTTCACAGCCGGCTGATACGGCGATTAATGAAATTGTCATCCGGCCGACTTCACAGGAATTCTGAATACTGTCTTGATTGGGTAAAGAATGGAAATGAATCGGATTTTAAGAATGGCTCTCGTTCCCGTTTTGTTTGCCGCAGCGGCAGCTCAGGCCGGGACGGGAAGTGACGAAATGGTATCAAAGGCACAAACGGTGTCGAAAAGCGGATCAGAGGCTTCGTTTAAGGGGCCTGAACAGTTTTTTACCGGAAACGTAAACGTTTATATGTCGTTTTCACCCACGGCGGAACTGCCTGCCTCCGGTGCTTTCGTGATTTTTGAGCCCGGCGCGCGTTCGGCATGGCACACGCACCCGGCTGGTCAGACCCTGATCGTCATTTCCGGTGCCGGTCTTACGCAGGAATGGGGGCAGCCGGTGGTCGAAATCCATCCAGGTGACGTGATCCGCTGCCCTGCCGGAGTCAAACACTGGCATGGGGCGGCACCGGGCTCCGCCATGACGCATCTTGCGATAACAGGCGATGTAAACGGCAAGAATGTCGACTGGATGGAAAAGGTAACGGATGAGCAATATCGGGGAAAATGACTCTGTTTTTTCTGTTTCCCTTAAAAAGCATCCTTGCCATTCAAAATTGCAATATCAGGTAAACTACCGGCTTCAGGCGACTTTCCCGAAAGGAGGTCGCCTGTCCGGTTTCCCTCTGCTGAAAGCCATAAAAGCATGTTCCATATCTTTGCAACGATTATCGGTATTTATGTCGCCCTGAGACTGGTTCCCCCTCTCCGGTGGAAAGCGTCGGTCAAATGGATTGCGGGGATTTTCATCGTCCTGCTTTCCCAGTACCATTTCATTGGCCGGATGGTTTTCGGCAATATGGCTTCGCCGGAGTTACCGACAGGTTTGCTCATTTTTATGGGATGGCTGTTCGGTTCTTTCTTTTTGCTGGCCGTTTTTTTCCTCTTGAAAGACATGTTTTCCTTCGTGATTCTCCTCTGGAGAAGGATCAGGAGAACGCGAAAACCGCCGTTTTCGCCGAACCGGGTGAATGCGGTTTTGCTCACTGCTGCGCTTGTTTTGTCGGGTATCGGTGTCTGGCAGGCTGTCCGTGTTCCGGATGTCAAAATGGTGGACATTGCCATCAAGGGTTTGCCGTCAGAAATGGATGGCCTGAAGATAGTCCAGCTAAGCGATTTGCACGCCAGCCGTCTTTTGACCGGTGAGCGCAACCGGGCTGTGGTCGACAAGACCAATGCATTGAATCCCGACCTGATTCTTGTCACGGGGGATCTGGTCGATGGCACTGTCGAAAACCGGGTCGATGACGTCGCTCCCTTCCGCGATTTTCGTGCAAAGTATGGCGTCTTTTCCATTCCGGGAAACCATGAGTATTATTCAAGTTATGTGGATTGGATGAAGGCTTTTGACGGCCTCGGCCTGAATATGCTGAAAAACGGGCATGCTGTCGTGATTGTCAACGATCGTCCATTGGTGATCGCAGGTACGACGGACAGGGTCGCGCCGAATTTCGGTTTGCCCCGGCCGGATATCAGGGGGGCATTGAATGGCATTCCCGATAACGCGCCGGTCATCCTGCTGGCCCATCAGCCAAGAGGTGCCTCACAAAATGCGGAGGCCGGAGTCGATCTTCAATTGTCAGGCCATACCCACGGCGGCCAGATAATGGGTGCACACTGGCTTGTGCAGCTCTTGAATGAAGGATTCGTTTCCGGTCTTTACGACGTGGGTGATATGAAGCTGTACGTCAGTAATGGAACGGGTTTGTGGAACGGGTTCCCGATCCGGCTCGGCCGCACGGCAGAAATCACTGAAATCGTGTTACACGCTGGCTGACTGGTGGAAACTTTCGGACAGTGTTTTCAAATCAGTCGAAATACTGTGGTTTGTCCGCGCTTTGGATGGACATTTTTTCGTATTGGATTGCCATCGATCAATCCGGCAAATTCATGTCTATTGATGTGCCGGGTCAAGACGGTTACTCTATAGGTATGAAATGGAATAATCGCCCGGGCGTAAAAAATACTTTTCAATAGGCAAATTTATATGTATAAATGTTGAAAAGAACGTTCGGATGACGAAGAACGACCATACCACTGTCAATGAAGATTCTCGGAAAGGTGTCTATGGAAAAGATATATTGCCAGTCCTGCGGCATGCCGATGTCGGATCGGGATGCCACTTACGGAAAAAACGCCAACGGAACCGACAACAAGGATTATTGCAGCTATTGCTATAACCACGGCAAGTTCACGTGGGATATGACGATGGACGAGATGATCGAACATTGCGCCCCGCATATGGCGTCTGCTGCGGGCATGACCCGGGATGAGGCACGCCAGATCATGAAGGGCTTCTTCCCTACCCTGAAACGCTGGAAGGTGACGGATTAGGGTATTTGTTCATTGATCTCAAAAGAATGAAAAGACTTTGCCTGATTGACCGGTAAAGTCTTTTTTTATCATATCCCGTATGGATTGGGACCGTATTTGTTGGTTCCTGGGTCGCTTTTGAAGAAATACAGCATCGCGAAAAAGAGCAGATTGAGAATGGGAATGAACAGCCCTATCAAAAACCAGCCATTCAAGCCCACATCGTGAAAGCGGCGGACGGTCAGGCCGATGGATGCGATGAAGACGACGACATTGAAAATCCAGGCAAAAGGACCGATGAGCAAAATGAGGATAGTCCCGATCACGATGTTATTGATCAGGAAGTTCCACATTTCCAGCCGGGTTGAACGACCTTCAAAATTGCTGAAAGCGCGGAATGTATCCCGATAAATAATGAACCAGTTTTTCATATGTCGATTAAAAGTGTGTCGAAGTGTTCGCAGTATAAAGATTGAGACTTGAGGGTGCAAATCCGATTGTCGCAAATTTGATTGTGATCGAATATGTAGTGAAACGAATGTCCTGCAAAAATGCATTTTTTCCATGAACGATTCTGTTTTGAAACGCAATTACAAAAAACAAATGAAAAGTGGCCGTGCAGATAGACGTCAGGACACTTGATGCGGACAATTCAACGCTTTTTCAGCTTCAGTCGAACAGAACCTGCCAGTTTTCGTCGGCATCCGCCAGAAAGCACATCCTGACCTGCTCTTCGGTATTTTTATCCGTAAAAAGGGGTGGCAAATTGTCGGGGGAAAACCAGCCGCTTTCCGAGGTCTCGGCATTTTCATGGAACCGGCCTCCATTCGATTTGCACAGGACAAACAGCTTGCAGATGCCGTAAACGTAGCGCCTGTTCTGTTTTTTGTTTCCATCGAGGGCTGCGATCAGTCTGACCGGTTCGACGTCCAGCCCGGCTTCTTCACGAACTTCCTTGACGGTATTGGAGGCGACAGACTGGTCAACGTCTACCCAGCCACCGGGCAACGACCATTTGTCCCCTTCCCTGACCATCAGTATCTTTCCGTTTTCGAATATGGCTGCCCGTGTATCCAGTTTGGGTGTCTGGAATCCCGATTCATTGCAAAACAGTTCCTTGACGATACCCATGGAAAGGCCCGATTTTGTCGCCATGATTTCGGCCGATATTTCCCGGATGCGGTCGAAACGTTCCAGATCGAAGACGTCTTTTGAATAGGTTTGTCCTGCCTGTGCGATGAACTGGAGTTCGATGGCCCATGACAGCAAGGGGTCGATGGGAGTCTCCCTGTCCGGTTTGCCGAGCATGACAGCCAGCTCGTTCGGACGGGAAAACCGGTACGTCGCGTTTTCGGATGAACAGTCGCAGATATTCCAGAGCGTCAATGCGCAGTCGACGCTGGCATCTCTGGCGAAATGAAGGGCTTTTGCAGCGGATGTCACAAAAAGCGTTTCGTCCGGTTTTGCGCCCGTCCTGTCGAGATACAACAGGATGGGATTGGTGGTTTCGCTATTGCCTGAGATGTCGATGCAATGGGTGAAGTAAGTAAATATTGAGGATTTTTCAAAAACGGTCAGACCCATTTTTTCGCGGGACAAGGCTCCCAGTGTGTATGACATGGCTTTCAGTCCCTGTATCAGCGGACGGATACCTGAACAGGAGCGGATCGGGGCCGGAAAGTGATTCTTGCCGCGTAACGGGTTCGATTCTTTTTCGTCGAGGACGGAATCCAGATCGAAAACGATATGTTTGTATTTCACGTGATATCCCGGTTCTATTGAGTGTTTCTTTCCAACACCATTGATAATACCGTGTCCTGAAGCAGAAAAGTTTGATCTTTAAGGGTTATTTTCAGACGCAAATCGATGTTGAATGTCATGGACGTTACATTTGCGAGACATGGCATACGGAAAAAACCCGTTTTTATCCATTTGTGGTCAATAGCCGGTTTTGGGGATTGGATAGAATCGGCTTATGCATTAATCTGTTCGAGTCCCCGCCATTATTTGAACTGGAGGAGCTTCATGAGTCGTATCGTGCAATCTTTTTTAATGGGCGCAATGGCAGCATGTGCCTTTTCTTTCACGGCAGCCGCCCATGCCGATATTCCTTTCGGCTATACTGACTCGCAGGATTGGGATCAGCGCCCCTATCGTCACCATAATCCGGCGCCAAGATACGAAGATCCCTATAACGATTACCAGCGCATGCAGCGGCAATCGGATTATGTGAGAAGGCAGGAGGAAAACCTCTCCCGGGATTATCATCGGGATATCCAGCAATTCCAGCAGTCACGTGGTTATATGCGTAAACACCGGCGCTAAAAAGGTATTGTCGGTTCCTTGTTTTCTGGAAACAGGAGTGAACCTTTATCTTCAAGGAAGAAATCCATTAGGGATTTCTTCCTTTTTTATTCATGTTCTTGTTTGACAAAAATAATGTTTTGCTTTAAAAAAAGAAAATAATTTATTGATTTAAAAGATTATTCATTATCAGGTTTTTTTACATCAAGAACTTTTAACAGCAGTTTTTGCCTTCCGGGGACCTGCCATGGAATCGATTGGCCGACAGACATTCCCAGCAACGCACTGCCGACAGGTGCCAGCACGGAAATTTTTGTCGCCCCGTCAGCCTTGTCCGGATAAACGAGTGTGATTTCGAATTGTTCGTTCGAAGTTTCATCGAGAAAACGGGCTGTGGAATTGATGGTGATGACGTCGTTTGGCAATTCTTCCGGTTCAACGACGTTGGCCCTGTCAAGCTCATCCTGCAATTCGTCAATGCCGGGCAGAGTGCGATATTTGTTCAACATGAGCATCTGGGTCAGACGTTCATAGTCGCAACTGGTCAGGGTAATGGGCGGTCTGTCGTTCATGGGGTAAATCCTTCCAAATGTAAAAGCAGTGATACGGCTTTGAATAAACATCTCCGGGGCAAAATGTTTCCCTGCCTGCTGTGAAGGCCGGTGGAACAGATTGTTCGGGGAACAAATAACAAAAATAAAAAAGGCCGGATTGTATTTTCCAATCCGGCCGGAAAATCGTGGTTGAGCTTAATCAGGGAGTGATGGCAATTTTCAGCACGCCATCACGCTGATTGGCGAAAAGATCATATGCCGCTTCAATATCGTCCAGTTTGAAGCGGTGCGTGACAAGCGGTTTGAGATCGACGCGGCCACTTGCGACGACGTTTAACAGTCGCCGCATGCGCTCTTTGCCGCCCGGACAAAGGGTCGTAATGATGGTCTGGTCAGCCAGCCCCGCCGCAATAGTATCGGCTGGAAGCGTCAGCTTGCCGGAATAAACGCCCAGACTGGACAGGACACCACCCGGTTTCAGGACACGCAGGCAGCTTTCGAAGGTCTGCTGGGTTCCCAGTGCCTCGATCGCGACATCGACGCCTTTGCCATCGGTTATTTTCATGATTTCCTCGATGGGGTCTTTTTCGCGGAAGTTGATCGTGACGTCGGCGCCCATCCGTCTGGAAATGGCAAGCCTCTCGTTAATGCCGTCCACGGCAATGATGCGGGTGGCTCCACGCAGCTTCGCTCCTGCCGTGGCGCACAGGCCGATCGGCCCCTGGGCGAAAATGACGACGGTATCGCCGATTTTGACCTTGCCGTTTTCGGCACCTGAAAAGCCTGTGCTCATAATGTCCGGACACATCAGTACCTGTTCGTCGGTCAGGTCGTCCGGAATCGGTTCAAGATTGGCGACGGCATCGGGTACGAGCACGTATTCTGCCTGTGTCCCGTCGATGGTATTGCCGAATTTCCAGCCTCCGATGGCTTTCCAGCCGCCTGTTCCATGACCGCCGCATTGCGATGAATGATTGTCCAGACAGGCGTAACACTGGCCGCAAGGGGTAATGGCGCCGACAATGACCCTTTGACCGAGCTGATAGCCGGTGACGCCAACGCCGAGTTCGGCAATGACGCCGACGGGTTCATGGCCGATGGTCAAACCCGGTTTGACAGGATATTCGCCTTTGAGGATATGTACATCCGTACCGCAAATCGTCGTGGTCGTGATTTTGACCAGTGCCTGACCCGGACCGACTTCAGGAACCGGTTTTTCGTCGAGAACGATTTGACCCGGTTTGACAAAAACTGCCGCTTTCATGGTTCGCATAGGCAACTCCTTCCGTATATGTGTTCTTTCGGACAGGGCGAAAGAAATTTTTTTCGCCCTACAGGCAAGGCATTACTTGAAACGGCCGGGTGATGGTGATCGTTAAATTTTACTGCACCAGTCTGCACGTGCAAACTCGTCAACCGATCTCCCTTTTACCCCTAGATTAACCGGTGAGGACTGCCCTGTCCAGACGTAAAGCAATTAAATATGAAATTCCGAAAGAAATGAAAAGAAATTCCTGTCCTCTTTTTGCATGTGCATAATGACGACGTCATTGGCAAGGAAGCTGAATATTTCGGCAAAATCCAGTCTGTTTCTTTCAAAGAGCTCAGCCAGATGAACCGCTTTATGGACGAGTTGACGGTGAATGATGGCATGTTCATCCGTTTGCGGATATCCGATGGACATCATGATTTTTTCCTCGTTGTCGAAATGCATTTGAATGTGTGTCAGCAATTGATGGATTAACGGCGAAATCTGCTTTTTCGGCTTATTGTCGTAGATGGCATGCAAGAGCTGGCTGGAATAGAAAAACAACTGACGATGTTCTTCGTCAATGGTCTGGTTTCCACATTCATATTCCTGTTTCCAGACGAGTTTCAGAAAATGGCGCGCTTTCAGCTCAACCCGTTTTTTTCCGCTTGTCTTGGCCGCGAAAACGGCCGCGTCTATACGATTGATGAAGTCTTCAAGGGTTTCGTCCCTGCGATAGGTCGCCACGCCAAGGCTGGCCGTTATTTGTCCAACCTGGCTGAACTGTTTGTGCTCGATGGCACTTCCGATCCTTTTGGCAATCTGTTTGCCGGTAGTGAGATTCGTATCGGGCAGTAGCAGGATGAATTCCTTTTCGCTCCATTTGCCGAACAAATCGGATGAGCGAAGGTGTTTCAGGATCAGCTGGCAAAATTCCGCAAGAACGATATTGCTCGAAAATTGTCCCCATTCTTCATTTATTCTTGCAAAGTTATCGATATTCATCAGGACGACGGTGGTGCTGCTGTCGTTTTTGTCAGGCCTGAAAATAAGTTTTTGCAGATTGGCCAGCATGGACGGGTAATTCCAGTTACCGGTTTCGATATTTGCTATTCTTTTGTCATTTATTGACAAGAGCTTTTGTCCATCCTGAAGATGCTTCTGGCTGTCGACAGGAATGCCGATCATCCCGACTCCGGTAATTTCATCATCATTTTTGACGGGAAAATAAATCGTCAGGCACGATGTGACCGTATCGTCAATACAGAATTTTTCGATGCATACGGCCGGTTTCCCTGTCTCTTGAACGGTGTTTTTCCGATTGATATCAAACGGTTTGTCGAATCCGGTATTGGCATAAACGGTCTCTCCCGACCGGTTACGAATGACGACGACTGTTTTTGTATCATGCAAACATATCCCGGTTTGCAAGGCTGATTCAATGATGGCATGACCGATTCGTTGTGTCAGATTGTTCATATGCGGACCATTTGAAAAAATGTGCGTGGTCGACTGTCCCGGGGATGCCGGAAAAGACAGGCGCGTTTGCACAGTGCCAATATTCATTGTGTCAGTCACTGCCACTCTTCATTGTTCTTGTATGTATGAAAAATAGCCAAATGATTCATTCCTCTTGCCCTGGCGGCACGCGGTTTGCAGGCATCGAACAAAATAGTTGCATGGAAATGGCCGCTTCCATTTTGATGCAAACCATCGATTTGGATGACAGGATGAAAGGAATGATTTTTCATCCTGTCCGGACAGGGTATTGATAAAATCGATTGCTGGTGTTGATTGATTATCGGGAAATGATACTTCTGATAGTGTATTTTTATGCTCTTAACAATTACAAATAACCCTGATAACCTTTAGGTTAACCGGAGAAAGGCCATCTGTCCAGATGTAAATCGGTCAATGCCGTGCTTGTGGAAGAAACGGGAAGTATTTCCTGTCGGTTTTCAACATGTGTTCGATGACGACGTCGTTAGCCAGAAAATTGAAAATCTCGCCGAAATCGAGTTTGTTTTCCTCAAAACGGACAGAGAGCCGGACGGCCTTGGCAATGAGTTGCCTGTGGATCATGGCGTGTTCTTCGGTTTCCCTGTAACCCATTTTTTCAAGAATGCTTTCTTCTTCGTCGAAGTGCTGCTGAATATGAGCAAGCAATTTGTTGATCAGGGGCGTAATTTGTTTTTTCGGTGTGTTTTCCAGCATGGCGGCCAGCAAATGGTTTGCATCGGATACCATAAGACGATGCTGATAATCGATGATGGTATTGCCGCATTCATATTCGCGCTTCCAGACCAGCCGCAGGAAGTTGCTGGCTTTCAGGTCTGGCAGGCTCAGATCGCTCATCCCTGCCCTGTCGACCTCGACGCGGTTTTTTCCGTTCATCTTGGCGACGAAAACGGCGGCATCGGCACGACTGATACAATCTTCAATGGTTTCTCCCCTCTCATGAAGGGCAACGCCAAAGCAGGCCGTCAGGGAAGGCACTTTGCGAAACTGGTAATTTTCGATGGCATGGCGGATACGTTCGGCGACCTGAGCTGCCGCCACGACATTCGTGTCTGGAAGGACAAGGATGAATTCAGTGTCCTCCCATCTTCCGAACAAATCGGATGAACGCAGATGGTTTTTGACCAGTTCGCAGAATTCGACCAGAACGATGTCACCCGTGGCTCTTCCTGATTCTTCATTGATTCTGGCGAGGTTGTCGACATTGATCAGGACGATGGAAAGCGGTTTGCCATTTTTTTCGGACTGGATGATTTCATGTTTGATGGCATCGGCCATGGCCTGATGGGTCGGTATTTCGGTCAGGGGATCGATGTCGGGATTGTCGTCTGGCAGCAAGGATGTCTCATTTGTTTCATATTCAATTCCGTTTTTCGCCGGAATGCCGACAAGGCCTGTCCCGATAATTTCGCCAGCCGTATTTTTAAGAGGAAAATAAACCGTTGAATACGATATTTCCGTGTTTTCAAAAGCCAGTTTCTCTTCAAAAACGGCCGGTTTTCCGCCGGATTGAACCAGTTTTTCACGCTCACTGAAGAGTTTGTGGAAAAAAGCGGGAAATGCCGCACCGGATGCAGGCCCAATCAGTTTTTCAGGCTCCGTATCAATGAGTCTGGCAAATTCATTATTGATGTACAGGACAGCATGGCTACTGTCGCGCACAAGCGCTATCGTGCCGCTTTCCTGCCAACAGGATTCCATTTGGCGGATTGCATTGACAAGGGCTGTTAGTGTTTCCTGTTTCTTCTCACTCATGGTGGTGTAGGTGATTTTCGTGAAATATGTACAATGACGGGATTCGATGACACTTTGTTGGCAGGCGAGTGACAAAGAGAGGATATCCTGAGGAGCATGTCGGAAAAATCGCGTTTGTGCCAGCTTCCGATCGAATGGCCTGCTCCCTGATAGACAATGGCCCTCGCGTTGCCTCCGGCTGATTTCCATGCGTTGGCCATGTTTTGGGCCGTATCGGCAGGCAATCGCGGATCGGCTTCGCCCTGAAAGAAGAGCGCATCGGGCAATGCGGTTTTTTCACCGCGCTTCAATATCAGCAGGGGACTGGATTCTTCCATCGTTTTTTCATCGCCAAAATAGGCACGATGACACAGCACTATAGCCATGTTGCTGGATTCTTCTGCCATCCGGTAGCGGGCCAGAGGGTCGAGAACGCCTGAACAGGTAATGACGAAAGCCAGTCTGGCATCCAGCTCTTTGCCGGACGCCTGCAATTCATGGATCATGTATCGGGGGTCGTTATAACGCATGGCGGACAGAAGCAGCAATTGGCCGCCACTGGAAATGCCCAGTCCCCCTACCCTGTCAGGATCGACTTTATATCTGCCACTATGGTATTTGAGCCAGCGAGTCGCGTAGTTGACGTCGGCCACCGAGGCTGGATAAGGACAGGCAGGCGCCAGACGGGTATCGATGGCCATGACGACTATGCCTTTTTCCGCAACCAGTTCGGCAAAGCCTGCCGTGGCAAAACGGTCTCCGGAAACCCAGGCACCCCCATGAACACAGACAAGGGCAGGAAACGGCCCATCCCCCTTCGGACGGTAAATCAATGCACGGGCGGTTTGCCCATCCTTTTCAAGGTAAGTGACTTCGCTGACGGTAATGGTATCGAATGCTTTGGAATCAGGCATTAATGTGAGACATCCTGGCGGTTACTGAATATGTTCAGGTTCTTTTCCTATTATATCGGATGAATGGTTTTTTGTTGCCATAAAGTAATTTGCATGAATTCTGTTCAGCTTTTTGAGCCTATCTGTTACAATTCCTGTCCTTGCCCGGGTGGTGAAACTGGTAGACACAAGAGACTTAAAATCTCTCGCCAGAAATGGTGTACCGGTTCGATTCCGGTCCCGGGCACCACAGGCAAAAACAGCATTTAGACTCAAATACAATCAAAAGCCCATTTTCTCTCTGAAATCGGGCTTTTTTGTTTTTTCGAGATTGTCTTTTATTTGCTTTTCCACTTATTTAAATTTAATCTGTTACGGAAATTTTACGGAATGGATTACGGAAATGGCATCGTTTAGAAAAAAAGGAAACGGCTGGGTTGCGGAAATTGCTCGGGCGGGCTTCAGACAATCAAAATCGTTTGTCACAAAAGCCGAGGCTGTCGCATGGGCAACGCAAACCGAAGCGGACTTGCTAGCAGGGAAACGTGGCCGTGCGCCGAATAAACCATTAAATTGGCTGCTGGAAAAATATTCTAACGAGGTCTCCACCACAAAAAAAGGGGTTCGCTGGGAGCAAATAAGGCTTTCCGCAATGTCGCGTGACGAAATCGGAAAGATAATGCTGTCGGATCTTCACAAAAGAGACATAACCGAATGGCGGGACAGGCGACTCAGGACGGTCTCTTCAGCAACGGTCAACAGGGAATGGAATCTTCTTTCGAACGTGTTTACCATTGCGATGAATGAGTGGGGCTTCCTGGATGACAATCCAATGAAGACAGTAAGGCGTCCAGTAACATCAAAAGCGAGGGACAGACGCATATCTGAAGATGAAATTGAGCGCATGTTGCTTGCATGTGGATACGATTATGAGACACCCCCTGAAACGACTCAAGCAAGGGTTGGTGCCGCTTTTTTATTTGCTATTGAAACAGCTATGAGAGCTGGCGAGATCGTCTCGTTGACATCGGATGACATTGATATAGATAAACGGACCGCCCGTCTGAAAAACACAAAAAACGGGACAGACAGGGACGTTCCCCTTTCGTCAGAAGCAATCAGAATATTAAAGCAATTGCCCGAAGAAAATACCTGTTTTGATATAGCATCGTCGAGTCTTGACGCACTTTTCAGAAAAGCAAAAAAACGTGCGATGATCGATGACCTACATTTCCACGACACCCGACACGAATCTATTACCCGACTTGCAAAAAAACTGGATGTTCTTTCTTTGGCTCGCATGGTCGGACACAGAGACCTGAAAATGCTGATGGTTTATTACAATGAGACCGCCGAAGAGCTGGCAAAGAAACTTGATTAATTATCCCCGTTTCACATTGATAAACTTGTGGACAACTTCAGTAACTCGTTGCTTTGTTGTGTTCGTTTCGGCGTGATCGAAAAGGAGGCAGCTGTCCGATTTTTTCGGACAACTCAGTTAACCCCCTGATTGCGGCCACCCATCTCTCAACTTCCGTCTGTCGTTATCGAGTCTGTCAGCTGTTTCCGCCATGTCTCGATATTTTCCAGCGCAGTCTGCAAATAGCTCTGCGACGGTTCCGGTTCGCTGAATGCTGGCGGCGTTGGTATCGTTGGCTGTATAACTGGCAAGCTGCTTGCGCAACCGGTCAACAGCATTGCGAGCATTATCAGCATCGGCCCGGATTGTTTTTTCACGTTCGATGGCATGGTTATTTGCCTCCTGTATTTTCTGATTCCATTTTGTTTCGGCCTCTCTTGCCTGTTCGGCCTGTTCTTTCTTCCAACCTTCAAGTTTCGAATCGAGCCGCCAGCCGTTGACAATCCAGCCTGCACAAAATGCCACGGCCAGCAGTATTAAAAGACCAATGATCCACTTCCAACTGTTTGTCATATCGTTCTCTCATTAAAGAAAATTCATGCTTCACGCTGCCGCCATCAGGCATAAATCACGTTCAGCTTTTCGTCGCCGTGTAAGGCCTTTCAGGGTTTTCCCTCCTGCCTTATCCCAAGCCAGAAGTGCATTACAGGATCCGGCTTTGTCGCCTGCTCTCGCTTTCCTGATATGTGTTGGGATCTTCCCAGATTTCAGAACACAGAACCCGTCTTTTACGCCTTTACGACCAGGCCCCACATTAAAAGCAAACGAGATGTAGGCGGCGCGTTGATATACATCTATCGTGCCCGGAGCACACCGCTCAACTGTTAAAGCCGCTTCTTCAAGATCGCCCTGCAACCAGCCTTCACGTGTAGCCTTGTCATACCATTTCCCGATGACAACATCTGGCCCGGTATGTCCTGATCCTGCCGTGGCGATACCAACCGGATCAGCGTATCCGACAGCTTTATCACCCTCGAAATAAACAACCGTTGAAGCGCATAACGTAATGGCTGCTATTGATGCAAGCGTGATTTTTCTGGTTTTACTCATCGTCGCGCTCCATCAGGTTCTCAAGCCTACGGATTTCCAGCCTCTTCTTGTGGATATCAAAAAGGTACGCAACAATCGCACACAATCCACCGATGATCGCCAAGACCGTTACCCATCGATCAGCAGGTATTGAAAAGAACCAGTCCAGCGCTGCATATAGCCATGTCCCGATTCCTGCGGCCTTCCCAACCACTATGCTGTTTTCTTTCATTTATAGCCTCTCAATTCTGGCGGCAAATGCCGACGGTTTAATTCGCTTTCATACGCCTTTCGGCAATGGTTTTTCTGCCAAAAAAAAAGCACGTCAATGACGTGCCTCATGATTTTCCAGCGCTTCTTTTTCTCTCGTTCCCGCCACGCCCGACATGACAGCGTTTCATCGGCCCAGCCGCCACAGCATGAATTTATAAACTGATCGAATGCGATCAGTATCTGCTCACCGCGCTTCATGCGACCGACTCTGGAATCTGTATGTTGATGATGAGTGCCTGAACGGATTCGACTGTTGTCAGCGTATCGAGCACGTCTTCAAGCGCCTGCCGTTGCCCGATGATTGATCCGGAAAGTGCTGAAAAAGCATCATGCTTTACAAGAATCCTCTGCACCAGTTCCGGTAACGTGATTTTTCTCGATGTTGCTAAAGCAGACAGAAGCGGAACGCTTGTGGCATTGTCGGTTTGATATGTCTGTGCTTCTCTCACCTGCTGGTCAAATGTCAGAACTTCGGATGCCGGATATGTCGCTGTGGCCGCGTTCAAAATACTGTCGCAGGCCGCATTAATTTCTGCCAGTTTGGCGGCCTTGGCTTCTTCAAATGTCGGTACATAAGGCGCATTGATCTCATCGTATTTCGCTTGCCAGATTTCAACGTAGGAATTGACTTCACTGGTATAGCTGCTGATTTCGTGATTGCTGATTTTCCCATCGTCTGAAACGATTTCAAGTTCACCTTTTCCGTTGTGCCATTGCAATGCATGCAATCCCGCAATATGAGTATCAAATTCGCATTGCAACGGGAGGCTGTCAACAATAATAATCTTGTCTTCCGGAATTACTGTAACGTGTTCTTTCATGATTAAACTTTCATAATGTAAGCAAGCGCGTAATAAGGAGGCAGAGTGCCGACAGTTCCTGACAAACTGTGTGTGTGGGGTTGTCCGCCACCGGTATACCCAGTTGAACCATCACCCCCTCTAACTTCATTAGAAGTAACGTTATAAGAACCCCCTGCCGTGGTGACTACATTTGAGTGCTTGTGACTTGGAATTTGATCAATCGTGAGTGTTGTCCATCCAGTATTTCCCGAAACAGATGCAGACGCTGCCCCACCCGTTGCACCCACTCCATAATTGCCGCCTGCACCAACAACGAATTTATCTCGTAAGTCCGGTGTGCCGTTTTCACCATTGCATAACGCCCAGCCGGACGGTATTGCATTCGACGCGCCTGACCACATACTAATGATTCCCGTTGGAATCAGATTTAGTTTCTGTCCGTTATCGCCAAAGAGTTCATCGAGATATAGAAGCAATTTGTTCATGGCCACTTTAAAATCCCCTTCTTTGACGCCCGTACCATTGAATTCAATAATTTCCGGTAATGGATATTCCATATTTTTTCCTTTTTAGTTTTTCCACATCAGTGTATTTTCGTCATCGCTCCACATCGGCGTGTTTTCGTCCGGATTCCACATGTAATCCGATCCAGCCGAGTAAGCGATCATTACCCACGGGCCGACGGCAATTCCGGTAGCACAAACCCTGAAATACGTCGAGTTTCCATAGAGTGCGATACAAGAAAAATTCGGCGCAGAACTTTCGCCGGATCGCGTCCATGCCTTCATGTCCGACGACTGTTCAATGTAGTAATACTCCGCCCAAGGCGACGGCTCCCACGACAAAACAGCCCGCTCGACAGCATCCGGCATTGACCTGACAATCAGGCCTGTCAGAATTGGCCGCATTTGTGTTATCGGCAACTGGGTATGCGTCGTTTCCTGCGGAATGTTTTCAGTATCAGCCAGATGCACCGCGTCGTCTTCACCAACAAGTTCAATCTCAACCTTGTTGATCCCTCTCGGCTTTAATGACAAGGCTCGCGCCGGTTGTCGCCATGTCTCGCCCCATCCGAATGCCGTATGTGTCGGCTCGCTCGTGTCGCCTGTTCTGATCGTGAAGTCCGGTTCCGAGCCTTCGGCGATTACGCACTGGTTTTCTGCTTCGCCTTGGGTTACGACAGCGGGGCCGAATACTGTTCCGTTCGGCCTGCGAAGTGCAATGTAATGGGTTTCGCCTGCTTTCCACGTCAAAGGCTCTGTGAGCGTCAGAACTCGCGTTTCTGGGTCATATGCCATCACGCTGGCAGACTGCCCCCATTGCGGCATATCGTGTGCAACGATGCACAGATCGCCCATCGTCGGGATAAACCCTTCCATTTCGGTCGACAGGGAGATAACACGACGACGGAACCGGTTACAGGCGGCCATATACATGCCTTCTCGCCATGCCTGATCCCGGTTTGTGACCCCCAGTAATTTCACGGTCACGGGCTTTTCAGCGATGGAATCCGGCATCTTGGCCTTGACGGTTTTCCATTTCCAGATTCGCGCATCGAAATACTCAATATCCACCGCGTCGGCCGTTTCCTCGGTCGGCATCAGGTACTGGACTTTGAACGATCCTTTCACAATATTGCGCATCGTGAACATGCCGGATGGAACGCTTTGCGGCTGGTCACGAATAATGCGAACCATGCCGCCCTGTCTGAACGGTTTGGCGCGCCCTGCCCGTGCTATCGTTGTTAATGCTTCCCATACCGTCGTTTTGGTATCGAAACGGATATCAATGTAATCTCCCCGTCCTGTCCAGATCCTGTCCAGTTCATATAACGCTGGCAGATCAATTCGCCCATCGTTCAGTTTCGCGCTGTATTCCGCTTTACACGCATCAGCAAAGGCCCATGCGATGGATCGGGTGGCCACAGGAGCCGACCATCCTGTTTCGGGATTCCACACAGGCAATTTACGTGTAGCAATAACGTTGATTTTCCGGCTGGCCTGCTGGCTGATGTTGTTTGTGGCCCGGATTCGGACGGCAAGCAGTGTCATACCCGGATAGACCGTTCCGGCGTCTTCAAGATACGCCCGAAGCGATGCCCAGCATATTTCATGACCGGCCCTGCTATTCGTGTTTTTCGTGTCTGTCCGGGTAATTCTCGCTTCATAACGGCCCGGGGAAACGGTGTATCGGTAACTCCGGCGCTGTGGGGTTGATGTCGCTGCCTTGATGACTTCCGAACCCAATACCGTCCAGTCACCGATTGCTGTTCCGTAATCATCGATCAGACGGGCTTCACAACGAAATGACACGCTCATTTCGCTCAATGATCCGCTGTCGTTTGCGTAGTAAAGTCCACGGGTACAGACAACATCGAATGCCAGCCTGTTGGCTTTAGTATCCGCTTCGTTGGCGACAAACGCACCAAGTGGCGTACCCGTTAACATTTCCTGTCCGGACACTTCTACGGACGTTTCGACATTCGCCGGGAAAAGCGTCAGTTTCCCACCTGGTGGGATGACTTCTGTACTGACTTCGGCAAACTGGTTAATATCCGTATCTTCAATCCGGATTGCCTCGATGTCGTATTCACCCTGCCCGATGCAGAAAAGCTGATACAGATACTGTTCATTACCGCTGTATTCGACGTATGGCGAAGCCGCGAAATCAGGCCACGAAATATGACGGCCGTATTGCACCGGTATCGGCTCTCCAATACGTGCACTGTTTCCTTGCGATGAAACAGAATAAGTTGGACTTGCTGATTCTGTGGAGGCAATCGAATTTGACGGCGCTCTTACCGGGATCAGGACGTTAACCAGTGCAGCACCGACAATGCCGATGGCTGCAGTGGCGACTGCACCATAGGTTGCCCCAGCCCAAGCAGGACCAGCCCAAGCTGCAAATACCATTACGGCTAACATCAGGATCATGCGCAAAGGGTTGGAACCACCGCCGCCTTGCGGCAAGACAAGGAACTGGACGATATCGTTTTCTGCGATTTCGCGTGTCCAGCCCCTGCGAAGAATGACTTCGCCGTTGACCAGACAAATATACGGTTTTGAAATCGCAGGAGCCAAATCACAGATTCGGTTTCCTTTGGCCGCATTGAGTCTTTGCACGTCTTTACCGGGGTGCCACGGATTGTGATGTACAGCGATTATTGGCATGTTTTTCCCATAAAAAAACCGCCTTAAAAGGCGGTTATTGCGTGTTAATATTGCAATCAAACAATTAAAAGGCTTTGATCATGAAAAAACTGATTGTCGTTATTTTTCTATCTCTAATTCTTTCAGGATGCACAACATATCGCCCGCAATATGATGCCGACTATGAAAAGGCGGTATCAGCAGTGATTGATAAAAGTTCTGAAACCATCAAGTTTAATGATCATGCTATTTGGCACCCTAATAGATCAACTATCCCAACCGTTTTTCCTATCCCCACCCCAATTGAGGGAAACATGGTTATAACAGACAAAACACTATATTTTCTCGAATGGGATTCTGATTCAAATGCATACAATATTGTAAAGAAACTACCCATTACTGATATTCAGAATGTAAAAATCACGACGTTTGGGTTAAACCGCCAACTCGCAATACAATCTAAAAACAATAATTTCGATCTTTTCTCTTATACATCTCATATCAAAAGAAACGGAGATATGAATATTGAAGTTTTAAATTACATAAACTCCCTTATTAAAAAATCACCGGTGGTGCCAGAACGTCATTAATCCCCATCCGTCCAATGCCAGCGCCTGCCGCGTCTGGCATACAACGCCCATTCCTTGCGCACAGTGCAATACCTTTCCTCCATCCACATCAACCCACAGGCCAATATGCGACGGGTACCGGTTTCGCTGCATTAAGACAGCATCGCCATCTTTCGGATCGGTTACTTCAAACCAGTTTGACCGTTCGTCATGGGTTTCCATCGTCGTGATGACTTGCCGAAGATCGAGCGCGTCAACATCGACCGCCGGAACGTCTCGACCATAATACGTTTTCTGACAATGCCGGAAAAACGCCCAGCAGTCCCATTCTCCGGACACCCAAGGCATACCGATGTATTCTGTAATTTGTGCTGGTGTCATGACGATAAGGACGGAAACTGGTCCAGTGTGTATGTTTTTCTTGGATAAGCCGTTTTCGACAGGTCAGCGAATCCGGCACGTGCCGTTACCCGGAAAACGTCCGTCTCAACTGTATTAATGACCATTGTCATGGGCGGATCATTTTGGGGGCCGGACGGGTCAGACATCATGTAAATCCGGTATGCAATCTCGATCAGGTAAGGCGTTCTGACCGCCGCTTCAATGCTGGCCACAATTTCACGACTGACGTTATCGATCGTCAGCACGATTTCGGGCTTTCCACTTTCTGCGATTTCAGGTAATTCCAGATCAAAGGCGTATGGCAGGAATTCAACGGCTTCACCCGCGTTTTCAGGGGCTGATGCTTCCAGTGTTCCAGTAAACGACTTGTGGTCACGGACGACACGAAGCGGCTGCGTGAAGGCCGGATGACGCATTTCTATCGTGTAAACGATAATCTCATCATCCGGAGCACTGGCATAGGCCTCTTTGATCGCTTCTTTCAGTGTGGTATCAGTCAAGATATTCCTCCAGTTCTTCAGACGTCATTACCGACATGTCGCGTACTTCAAGCGTGGCAGACACGTTATAAATCCCTTTTGCGGCCAGCTCAACGGTATAAGGACCTACAAACCGGCAATCGGTTTCCGTCATTCCCATACCGTTATCAACCTCCATTACAAACCACGCTGTCCCATCGAATATCGTATGTTTGAACCACGCTTCAAATACCTTGAATTCAAGGCGTTGCATAATCCATTTAACAGATAGTTGCGTCGGCATACTGGCGCTTAACCGGCGCTGCCGTGCTGGCCCGGTCTCCATCTCTGTCCGGACTGTCGCGTTTTGCGGACTGATCTTGTACCCATCCACGGCACATGCCGGAATAATGCTCGGTATGTTTGCCATTAGTAAGCCCCCGCTGCCCGACTTGCGCCGAAGTTCCGCATGATCGCTCTGGATACCGGCCCATCGTTTTCGATGTCTCTTGTGACGATATTGACAATCATCGTGTTGCCATCAAAATGCGCACTGGATGAAGAGACTTCCTGTTTTGTTCCTTCGTTTCGATGATTGATTTGAATACTCATTTTGTTACTACCTCCCAGCGCGTCATTCGGCACAATGGATCCGCTGTTATTTGGCACGAATAATTCAGGCCCACGCTCACCGACCAGATATGTCTTTCCACCTGATACGGAGCCGCCGGATGCTCTGGCACCATCAATCGCACTGTATCCGAGCGTATCGTACCAATCCGCTGGCTGTGCCGCATCACCAAAAAATCCACCAAAAGCAGAACCAAGAGCAGACGTCAATCCATCTGCAAGCCCTGAAATCATTTTTTGAGCCTGAATACGGACGAGCCCAGCCAGAACAGACTCAACAAGATCCCCGAAAGAGATTTTTCCGGTTGTCACGAATTGCACGATAGCGTCTTCCGCCCCTTTGAAAGCATCCTTGAGTGTATCCCCCACCTGTTTTCCGACATTTCGCGCGGTTTCTCCGTATTCTGTAACGGCCATTTGCATGTTGACCCACGGATCGTTTTCACGCTGATATTTCATATTTGCCATTTGGATTGCAACGGTCTTTGCTGCCTCGGCCTGATCGTACAGAGCTTTGACATTCGCTTCATGAGCTGCTTTCTGCTCACCTGACAATGTCAGCCCTTTTTTACCGATTTCTTCATTGACCTTGCGAATACGTTCCTGTACTTCCAGATCAATGTTTCTTGCCGCAGTCAGCTTTTCTGTTTCGAGCGACGTCTTGCCAATCAGATCTATTTCGAACTGACGATTCGCATTATCGGTTTTCATGTCGAACGCAAATTCATCGACACGAGTTCCAAATTTTTTGACGACATTGATCTGTCTGATTTTTTCAGCTAACTCATCGACATACCGACCCTGCTCGACGTACTGTGCTTTCTGTTCAGCACTCAAGACCGGTAACTTCGATGAAATACGAGACTGATCAGACAATTTCCCCAGCGTGACATCAAATTCAGCTATAGCTTCTTTCGATGACTTTACACGCCTTTCAAATCGCTCGAAATTATTGATTGCAAAGTTCATGTCGGCAGCGGTACGCTGCATCGACTGCATTCCGGTTGTGAACGGATCTGATTTCTCGGCTTTCCCCTGAAATTTCTTGACGAGAGCGGCGCGACGTTTCTGATAGGCCTCCAACACCTGATTATATTCAGCCGATCCTTTTGCAAGCCCACGGGCAGCTTTCTGGAATGCTTCGTTTTCCTTTTCAAGTTCCGTTGACAGCGATGCACGCTTACTGTTTTCGATATATGTTTTTCGGTCTTTATAGGCAGCAATACTTTCTTTGTTTGCTCTGGCATTTTCTGCCTTGGCGATCGTATTGTTTTTAATCTCATCCGTTTCCTTGCGCATGGCCTGAACGTTTTGTTCAAGTTTGGCAATAATGTCGCGTTGGGAATCGGTTGTATTGCGTCCACTATCGTAGGCATCCCTGGCGCTTTTCAAGGCAGCTTCCATTTGTGCCAATTGCTGTGACTTTGTGTCCTGACGTCCCCAGTTCAACAATGCCTGCCAGCTCTCCTGAATGGATTTTGTCACACCTTTCCAAGCCGCCTCGATCCAGCCAAGATTTTCAACCATCTCACCGGCCCGGGAGCGCATCGTATCGGCAAACGTATCAACCGCCTTTTTAATCGCTTCCTGCTGTTTTCCTTGTTCAACCAGTGACTCGATATGCTTGTATACGTCCAGCGTTAAAAAGTTGTATTCATCGTCCAGCTTTTGGATGGCTGCCAACGGATCTTTAGCCAGCGAAACGAAATCCTCGACTACCTTTTCAACGCTTTTGCCTGCGACAGAAACAGCATCAACAACGCCACGCATTGCCGTTTCCAACGTTTCAGCACCAAATAAACCCGTCGATGCGAGCGCTATGGCGGCATCGCGTGCTGTTCCATATTTCCCAGTCAGCTCACCTATGCGACCGGCCATATCGGCAATATCGTCTGGTGTCAAACCAAGGATGCCACCGTTTTTTGTATTTGCGCCCGATAACGCTGCAATCTGGGATCTGGCCTCATAAACTGCATATCCCAGACCGGCTATAGCAGCCGTCGCCAAAGTTACAGGATTGATAATCGATGCAATATAACCGCCCATTGCCCTCAATGCCGGGCCAATACCACCGAACATGTCTTTCAACTGTCCACCCTGTTGTAACAGTACCGTCAAAGGTTTCTGTCCACCCTGGAGCGACACAAAGATATCGGTAAACTGGGCAGGAACCCCACGCAATGCAAACGCATATTGCTTTGCCGACATACCACCTGCACCAAAACTTTGAGATGCAATAGCAGCATGTTGTTGTGCCGCCTGACTTGCTTCTGCCAGATCGCGTTTATAACCGCTGGCATCAACCGACAATGTAGCAACAAGATCGCCGAGTTTACCTGCCATTTTTTACCTCTTTCAGTTTTTTATCGAACACTTCCAATGCTGCCAGTTCCATTACCCGAATGCGTTTAAACATTTCGGGTTTATCAGGTATTTCCATCAATCGCATTGCTGTTTCCAGCGCCGGATAAGACAGCCCAACATGGAAACAACCCGAGAGGCCGTTCGACATCATCCATTGAGTTTCAAGCGATAGAAACAGGCCGACTGTTTCCATGTTTTCCGGCCACACAAGAAAGTCATCGGCATCCTGCCGGATATTTTGCTGGGCCGCCTTGATGACTTCATCGGGCGCACCGGCGGCAACAAGAGAGGCAATGACGTCATCATCAACACTGATAACCTGATTGCTCTCTCCCGCCCAATAACGTGCCGCCTCAATCAGTTTTTTTCACGTGCCTTGAAAATGGTTGACCAGTAATAATGGCCCAGTGCCTGCAAAGCCTGCGGAATTTTCAAAAGCGCCGTTTTATTGGCTGAGTTGTAAGGCAATTCGTTTCCGGATGAATCAACAAGGCCGGACCAGCCGATCAGCATTTCATTCATGACCTCGGCAATGGACTTCGTTTGCAAATCGTTCAACCGGTCGAAATCGCACCGCAAAAATTCGGCCATAAAATCCGACTGGTCGAATTTGCCTTGTTCATTCGGAATATCGACAATAATCTTGACTTTGTATGTCGGTGTTAAAGCGAGTTTAAACGCCATGATTTCCCCTTATTTCACAGTAATACTGATTTCATCATTTCCCTCATCCGGAATCAGGGAAAGCGACACAGACAACATGGCGTTACCATCCTCGTCCTTGTACGACGGACTGTAAATCTGCGCTTTTGGTGCAGAAATGACCACGATATTGCCGGCAACCGTGCCATGCGTCATGGACACAGATCCGGTATCTCCATCGGCAATCGTCTGATACCAGTTTTTTGTTGCGATACTGTTCAGCTCGAAGGTGACAGATCCGGTTGGTTTGCGGTTCGTGATTTCAACACTGGACGCGCCGATCAGCTCCCGATAAATGACATCGTTGGCGACATCAACAGAAAATTCAGACATCGGCGCGGTTTGCCCATGTAATGACCAGACCGGTGTATTCAACGTACTGGCAACCTTCGGCACCTGAAATGCCGAATAATCCACACTGGACGGATTGGATGTATCAGTCGGTTCGGTGTATTTCCCGGTAAACTTGAATTTCATTTTCGGGATACCTTTTGGGGACAACTCAAACGAGACAGTCCCGCGACATCCGCTCATCTTGTGTAACAAACCGTCAAGATAATAAAAAATCGTTACAGACGGAATATTGTCGGTAACCGGTTTATAGACCACATCCGTCGATTCCGTTACTGTTTCGCCAAAGGCACAGGCTTTCAGTAATGGCCCCCATGCCGGAGCAACACCCGCCGTTCCGGAGCCGGTCAGCTCGACATCGAATTCAAGTTCTGACTTAACCGATGCAAGCAATTGCTCCGATGCTCCCAAATAGGGACGTTGCAAGTCCCTGTCGACAAATTCCGCCGACATCATGTTGGGAGAAATTCCACTGCACAAAATCGCGTTGGCCGCCCCTGTTGGTGTCGGATCGACACCATACGTCGTTTCTGTTTTCGCCAGAATCAACGCATTACGCATTCTTTTTGCCATAGCTTTTTCCTTTTTAAAGATTATTCGGGTTTGTTCTGTACAAAACCGAATAATGAGACTGCACAAAACAGCCATCAGACGGACGTTCGGCATATTTCGGCTCATCTGAACCGGTTTCTGCAATCTCGATAATGCCCGGGATCGGAGCCGTCATCAGGGCAGAATGGATGATCCCCATCAGGTCATCCGCTGCCACTTCCGGATTTTCACAACGACAAATAACCGTGATCCTCAAATCCATTGTCCTATCGATTGCCCCGATCATTCTGTCGTTTACCGTCTCGTCTCCACGATGGACAACGACAACCGGCGTTTCTTCTGCGCTGTACGCTTTTACAAGAGACCGTTCGACATGCTCGATCCCGTCTGTTGCATTCAGTAACGCAATGACTGCCGACATGATTTCTTCACGTTTTGTCATGGCAAGACCTCCAGCATCACCGTAGAAAATTCGCCATCCGCATCCTGCATGGGTGGACGGGTCAGTTTGTAGGCTGTCCCGTCAATCCGGATGACGTCACCCCTTTTGAGGGTGACGGCACTGGTGAGATATTCGATTGAATAATCCGTTGCCTTGACGAAATCATCCATATCCAGAACATCCGGACGTTTCAGACCGACTTTGAATGTCATACCGTTCCCGTTCGGTAACTGGAAAGTTGCCGTTTTCAGCATGCCATGCACCGAACCGATGGCTTCCCATATTTCGTCAGGCAACCCCATTAAAATGCCCCGTTCAGCCGAATAGTCGCACTCGTCTGTCCGGACGTCTTTGCAATCAGGAACACACCGATTTTTGGATAGGCAACCGGCGTTTGGGCGCCATCATTCGCTGCCGATGTCACCTTCTTGTCCGTATTGTTCCAGTAAGCAGCCGCGCCAACGGTGGCCGTGTCGGTACTGACGGCCGCCAGTTCATAGACACCATGCAAGTCAAGAACAACGTCTGCGTCGGATGCCGCGTCTGTCAAAGCAACACCGAACAGCGTGCCGACAAGCGCGCCATCACCACTGGACAGGGCATAAGGGGCTGGGACCTTGACGGTCTTGCCACTCGCAATCATGTTTTTCATACATATATCCTTTAAAAAAAGACGGTGGCCGAAACCACCGTCAAAACCACACAGGGAAAGATTTTTCAAACTGTCGTGCCGCTTATGCCGCACCGTTATTTTTGTAAAGACCACGCCAGTCGATGGCCTTGGCTGCAAAAACAAGACGCGCCTTGATCTGCAATCCGTCCACTTCGAATCCCTGTTTCTGTTCGGTAAACAGGCCGTTTTCACCTTCCAGATAGGCGTATTCGATTGTATCTACCATGTTCGGCGAAGCCGACATATACCAGGAATTTCCAATAATTCGCGGATCGACGATCACTTCCAGCGAGGTATTGAATTTCGGATTGATATTGACTGATGCGGCCGCGACGAATTCGGCTGACGTGTACTTGTTTGCCAAACCTTCGTTATCAGGGCCGACAATCAAATAAGCCGGTGTCAGGTTCAGATAACCATCTTTCAGGTCTTTCTGTTTTCTCATCATTGCCCTGGCTGCTGTCAGGGACGTGTCACTGATCGCCGTTCCGGTACTGGTCAGATTTTTATGGTCAGAATCGAACAGGGCTTTTCCGTCGGCCATATTCGGATTACCGGTCAAAATACCGTACACAATGTCTGATTCTTTTTGCGCTGCCTTATTCGCAAAAATGCGTGGAATACGGTCAAAGGCGTTCAGATCATCATTGACCAGCGTTTCCATCGTGATTGGAATAATCCGGCCATATTTGACGAGTGCATATTTCTCTGCACTTTCTCCCATAGTCGCCATTTTGTATTCTTCACCTTCGGTCACCTTTTCAAATCCACTCATGTCGGACAATTGAACACGGGCAACCTGTTTGAAATCCGGCGCGGTTGACCGGGTACAAAACGGCGTGAATGTTTTTGGCGCGGCATCATAGACCCGTCGCAAGGTGCGCCCGACTGTATTGCCAAGCACTTCCGGGAAGTCGCTGGTCGAGTTCATACCCGCACGCACACGCAGGTTTTGATCCACGTTCAATGCAATGGACGCGATTTCATGACGGGCAAATCCGGCAACCTTGCCGCCACCAGCTTCAATCGCAGCACGTGCCATGTCAATCAGGTTCATGCCCCGATACTGTCTTGCCCGTTCGATCTGATCCTTGTCCGTCAGGGCATTTGGATTGGCTCGCAAAAGAATGGCATCCGACATGGCCGCACGGCGAATATCCGTCTGATCTTGTACGGTAACAATATGTGCCGGACTGATAGTCGCACCAGACCCAGCAGATCGCTTGTGCAATTCGTTCAGACAGGCCATGCCTGCATCTTTTCCATCCATATCCCGATTATTGATCAATGCATCGGCAAAGCCCGGTTCCAGCCCAGCCATCCGGACAGCATCACGGATAGCCGTTTGGCGTTCCGCTTCCATTCGCATCCCTTCTGCACGAGCCGCTTCAATTTGTGCCTGGTTATCCTGTGGCACAACAGGTGCAGCGACAGGCGCGCCACTGCGGGTTCCTTCATTTGCTTGAGGCATATTGTTTCCTTTTTCAGTGTTCACGGCAGGTGCCGCAAGTTGACGTACAAAAAAATGGCATGGCGTTGTGGCCATGCCGGGTTGCTGGTCTGGCTGGCTTCGGGTGCCAGCGCCCCCATCCGCTGGAACCGTCACCAGCGACAATTCCAGCGGTTCCCAGTCTGTTGCCCGATAAATCCAGTCTTCTCCATCCTTTTCTGGCGGGATCATCTCGATGGAATGGATGGCATAACCAACCGAAATATTCCGGATAATGCCTTCCTTAACGTCCTGCCAAATCGCATTCACTTCTTCCCGTTTCGAGAATCGAGCAGTCGCAATGCCCTGACCATTTTCGATAGATGCTGATTCCACAACGCCGAGTTGGTCGGACAAGTCATAGCGACAATGACTGTTCAGAAATGGTGCCCTTCCTGATGTCAGTCGTTCCATTCGTACACATTCCGGGCTGACAGGCAGTTCTTCCACATAAAAACGTCCTCGCATGTAGTCGTACCGTCGAACCTTGCCTCCTGTCGTCCAAACCAGATTACACGTCCGGTTTTCATCGTTGATTGTCCCAACTGATGCGGCTCTGGTCTGCATCGGTAGGTCCGTCATTCCTTCTTTATTTGCCTGCTTTGGCATCTGTTTCTCCCAAAAAAATAACCCGGACAAGCCGGGCTTTTATTCTCACAATTCAAATACCTTATGAATCCTCTGTTTTCATGACATCCGTTATCTTGATCAACCTCTCCGATACCGCTGCATCCGAATCAAACAATATCCCCGCGTCGGCATACTGCTGGCGTTCGGCAATGATTTCAGCCAGAACGGCATCGGGGTCACCACCCAATTCCCTGATACTTTCTGATACGGATTTCATCCCTGCCCGTTGCGCTTCTTTTGCAGCCATAACATCCTTGACCGGATCAACCCAGGCCTTTTTAGGCATCGTCACTGACATTCGTGATGGTTTTCCTCGCAAAGCGCCAGATAGAATGGCTGATTTCTGCCATGCCCAGCAAATCGGGTTAATGAGCATCGGCACCAGCGCAAGCCACTGTTCGGCATTGATAATTTGCCTAAACTCCACCAGACCGGCACGGTAAGACGAATAATTGAACTTCGATAAATCGCCAGTCATCTGCGAATACATCACGCCCATACCGGCGGCAATGGCGTGCAATTGGGTGTTGGTATAACCTTCATATCCCCCCGATTGTGACGGTGAAGCAAATTCGATGGCATCCGCATTGTCGATTCTCGTTATCATGCCGGGGGCGAGTGTTTCCGTCCGTTGTCCTGATGCCGTTTTACCCTGTTGGCCAACATTCAAACCGCCATTGTCCGAGCGAATGAATACGGCGAAACAGGCTTCTATCTTTTTGCGAACCAGTTCGGCTTGTTCGTAATCGGCCACATCACGCAAGCGCATGAGCGCCACGGCTAATTCAGACATTCCTCTGACCTGCGATGCCCGTTCTTTCCGGTAGTAATGGAGGATATATCTGGCCGCCACCCTGATGCTGTCCATCCCGTTTTTCCAGCTCATTCCGGCAATCTCTCCCGGATGAGTCTGGAAAAGCCAATACGCACAGCGCCTGCCTGAACGGTCAAACTCCACACCGGCAATCACGAAATGCCCGTTATCCAGTTCACCTATTTTGCTTGTATCGAGATGATCAGCTTCGAGGACTTGCAACTGTAACGGAACTGACAATCCCTCATAAAGCCCGGTATGATGCAGGCGAATCAGCACTTCACCATCGGTATAACGATGACGTACAGCCAATTCCAGCAATCCATTGAAATTCAGTTGCCCGTCATAATCACACTGATCACACCATGCTTCCCACAATCCGTTATCCGGAGCTTTAACCGTTATACCGTCCCCGATTGTATTAGCCACCAGCGCACGAATGGCCGACCGTCCATATTCGTTGTTTCGGACAATATCCCGTCCTCTGGCACGAATACGGGACAGTTGCGGCGCAATTTCAGCATTGGCACTGCCGTTTGTAGCGTGCCATCCAGCTGTTCGTCTGCCAACCTTGCCCGCATCGTATGATCTGGCCATATTCAGAGACATACGCGCATACGCCCGGCGAACGGCAGCAGCGGGCGACACGTATTCAACCATTCGATCTATCCAGTTCATCCGTTAATCCCTCGAAAATATTGCCAGCGCTGCCGGTCCCCTGTTACTGTTTCCGCCCGATATCAAGCCGCTGGCGGTCAGCTCGCTGCGCATCAGGTTCCTCACCCGGAGCAGTTCATCCATCGAGCGATACCGCACCCGTTTTCCGCCGTAATCCACTTCCAGCAGACCATTTGCCAGTGCTTTTTCCACTGCATTGAATTGTTCAACTGTGAATGCCATTTATCCCCCTATAACCAGTTATCGTTACCTCCTCTGCAGAGCCAGTTTGACCCGACACCCAGCCAGTTATCCGGTTCCGGCTCTGGTTCTGGTTCGGTCTTATGTTCCTGTTCCGGTTTCGTTTCTGGTCTCGCTGTCGCTGTTTCAACAGTTTGCTTTTCCGTCTCAAGCTGCCGTTTTTCCGGTTCGGTTTCGGATATTTTCGCACCTGAAAGCGAAACGGATGTTCCACTCTGTTCCATCGCGTTCCGGTCATTTTTTTCATGTTCGTCAGCTTGTTTAAACAGATCAGGAATGCGCGGTTCGATCAGAGTTTTCAAATGTTCCCAGTCCGCTGCCTGAAACCGGTTAATTCGTACATTGGGATGACAGGCAGCAGCATAGGCATACACCCATGTATCCAGCGCCTCGTTACGCTGCCTTATCTTGACGTAACGCCCTCGCCGATCATCGTACACTTCCGCTGTCATCTGTTCGTAGAACTCCGTCGGCAATCCTTCAGGGAAACGAACCATCCTTTTTTCAGGTGCAAGATATTGTTCTGTTTCGCCTGAAATCTCGACGTCACTCGCCAGACGCGAAAACAAGGCGTTCTTGGCCGTATCGGTACCGACAGACCAAACCATTACCCCGTTCTTCTGAACGTCACCACGGGCGTTTTTGACGTCCTGGCGTGTCGGTCTGGACAGGATCGGCCGATTCGTTTCTTTTGCGCCCTTGACTGCAATAACTCTGTCGAAACGACATTGCCGGACATGGTTGTAAACCCTGTGCGTGTTGTAACCGGTATCGATTGCCGTCATGGATATTTGCAAATCCACGCCAAAGGCATTGCGAACCGGTGAATGTCGATACTTTTCCAGCGCTTCCCACACTTCCGGTTTTTCCGGATCGCCATGAATAATGACGTAATCGATGGTTGCGCACCGTTCGTTTTCTCCCCACCCCACAAGATGACCTTCCAACCGGTCTTTCTGAACGTCCACGCCCAGCGTCAGAACGAAAATGCCTTCCGGAACCGTCCGTACCGGCCAGCTTTCTGCCCGTTTTTCAAGATCAACGCCTTTAACCCTGTCGCCGAAATCTTCATAAGGCAAACCTTTCTGCAGGTTAATGAACGGCTGTAATTTGGCCGGATCATTGCAAGCATCCAGCCATTTCTTCGCAATCTCGACCCAAGTAAGCCCAAGCCCGATAGGCGAATACAAGGCATTGATGTGATAACCTAGCCTTTCCCGTTCCGGATGGGCATGTATCCAGCAGGCTCCGTTTTCCTCGGCCAGCATCCACGGCTTGAAGCGTTCTTCGATACAACCGCCACAATGTGGACAGACATATGCTGCCGTCTCCGGATGATGTATTTTCTTTCCGTCTTCGCCGACCGTTTTCTGCCAGATCAGATTTTCAAATTCAAGCGTCTGCAGTTCTACACAATGCGGACACGTCACCCAATATTTCGCCTGTGATGAGCGTTCATATTCTTTGGCGATATGTGACGTTTCTTTCCGTCCCGGTGTCGATGCCTTATACCGTTTTGCACGTGCAAACGTCACTGTCCGCTGTTCAGCCAGTGAAATAGGATCGCCTTCGCCGTCGACATCGATCGGGTAACGATCCGTTTCATCCAGAGCCAATTTCTTGATCGGCATGGATGCCAGTGCCGATGCCGCATTGGCGCCGGTCATGACGAGCACACCACCTGGAAATTCCTTGACCAACGTTGTGTTGCCGCTATCGCGTTTCCTTGATGCCGGTATTTTTGCCAATAATCGTTTGTTCAATTCGATCATTGGCGCAATACGCTGTTTACTGTACTTTTCTGCCGTGTCCACCGTCGGCTGTACTGTCAGCATCGGGGCCGGTGCATGATCGACTGTGTAGCCGATCCAGTTCAGCAAGACTTCCGTTTTTCCGACCTGCGAAGCGGCCATGAAACAAATATCCTTTGCAGGATGCTCATCCGATAGCGTGTCCATGATTTCACGCAAATACGGCGTTCTGGATGTCCTCCACAACCCCGGTTCAGCAGAGGCCTTACCGGACAACATCCTGTTTTTATCTGCCCATGTACTGACTTTCAGTTTTTCCGGTAATTTCCACGCTTTGACCACGGCATGACAGATTGCCTTGTAGCCATCAAGCATGATCTTCTCCGGATAGATGTTTCTCAATCAGTTCAGATACCGTTTTTTCCATCGTGCTGCATATCTTTTCGCATTCGTCTGTAATCAGAGCATGGACCTTTGCCGGATCCGTTTCAGCCGCGATCTGTTGCGTCAGGCGTTCCGGAATTTGCATTAAAGCCGTTCTGGCCGCCATGTGCGTATCCACCACCGCCTTGACGATGGGTTCCACCATGGCAATAAGCCCTCTTTGCTTTGCCAGTTCAATTTTTTTCAGCTCGGCTTCAGCCCGCTCCCTATCCGCCCGTGCCTGATGGTAGTCGCTTTCCTGTTCATCACTTACAAAAGGGCTGACTGGCTTGTTTTTTGGTGCTTCGGACACTGGTTTTTCCGGTAACGTGATCTCTTTTCCATCACGATAGGCATTCCAGCGATCACGAACTCCGACCTTGCTTGGATCGCCCGTCGCTTCGATCAGGCGCAAGCTGGCTTCGACGTTGACCTGTTTCCCATCTTCCGACAAAACGATACGTTTCTGGTCTTTCAGCTTCGTCACATATGACACGCCGCAACCGTATATTTTGGCGAACACGGATTTTGTGACAAAACCATTCATGCAAACATCCTTAATTTCACTTAAAATATTGATTTCACTACATATATTTCACTAACTTCACCAAGCTGTGACCAGCGAAAACACGCGGTTCGAATTACCCGCATAGGCGCCCCAAGGGAAGGACCCATATTTTTCAATTGAGAATGATTCTCATTTACAATATCGTGATCTGTACCCGAATCATTGCCCTCAGCCTTTTGATGTACCCGATCCAACAACTTGGACAAAAGTTTCCTTGAGATTCTTTTCAAAATGTCTCTCTGCAGATTTTTCCGTTGCATAAAAGAAATCCAGACGTTGCCCATAGACCGGATACGGAACAAACATCATGATCGGCTTGACTGCCGAACCCTGCGCTAACTGATACCGTGCCCAGATACCGGCAGCAAACTTGTCTGCTCTACCTTTCGAAACAAAGTAGCTGACTCCCTGTTTCGTTTTTGTTCCGCGTGCTATCGACTTGCGCCGTTTATCTGTCATGTTTGCCCGATAACCTTGCTCACCGAATGCTTTGAAATAAGCAAGAATCTGAACAATCAAACCTCGTGGCATGTTGCCATATGAATCCAGCTGAACCCCTGACCCAGGCACAACGATATGGTTGCTCGGCAAGATACCAATAGAGCGCAAAGCCACCTCAAACCGTTTGAGCGGACGAACCCCACCGAAAACTTGCGGTAATAGATATTTGCCAGCTGGAATGCCTTTGCCCCCGAATGTTTTGAAACCGACTGTTGCTTCAAGTTTTGATTTTGAAGCCGCTTGAATGTACGTGCTGTTTAACGTGTATGGCGTCGGTCGATCGAATGAATCCGTCATTTCATGTTTCAGATCGGCTTGCAAATCCTTGGCCGTCATCGTCAGACTCTTTGCTGCGATAAATGGAATCTGGCGGGCAATATGATCGTCAATCGACTCTTGCAATTCCTTCAAGCCCTTTATTTCGATTTTCATCATGACAATAAAAAAGCCCTGCAAATTTTGCAGGGCCTGCTGTATAAAAAATAGAACTATTCGTTATCGGTGAATATCTCATGAACATCAATAATCTTATACATTTTGGGTACATCCTCAACTGTTTCAACAAATACATCGACAAGAAAATAGTCTTGAAAAGGATAAGGACGTTCGAATAGCATTTTCTTTTTCAATTCCTCATTTTCGAACGTCACCCTGATCGGTTTTGGCGAAATACTTTCAATTATTGCCTTGTCTCCCACAGTATTGCTTGTCTGATTCTTAGCTTGATCCCAATGTAATAACACTTTATTGCGAACGCCAACCAGAGGAACTTTAAGAATCTCTATTTCCCTACGTGCATTATTCTGAATTGTATTGGCTTCTGGAGAATGAAAATGGTAATGGACACTAATTTCACCATTTACATTTACGGTATCGATTCTGAAAGAGCCTTTAGCATCTTTAGCAATTGGGTCAACGATATCCATAATATTTTCAAGTGTCTTTTTTTCGATCACAGCAGGTCTGTCAACCTTATTTCCAGCAAGCCAATTTAATAACACGACAAGTCCTCCCCCAAACGCAACCAATGTATTTATGTCTTCCATATACGGAAGCAAGGATGAGGTTAATCCCACTAGCTCGGTGATAATACTGCCAGACCTTACGTCTTTAACGTAAAGACCGGCATCAACAGGTGGCAGCCCCAACTCTTTTTCTACGTAACGCTGATATTCATTACTGACACCCAACATACATTCGGCCAGATCCCTCACATCTACCGGTCGGCTGTTCTTGATTGTCAACACGAGTTTTGATTCATCAGGCATGACGAGCTCCAACTGTTTATTCAGTTAGTAATTTACTCGTGCTCAACCATTTTTAGAATCGAAAATAACTTTTCCTTATAAAAATTAAACTTATCTGCTACAAATAAATATGATTACTGAGCAAAGTATTGAAAACGCAATAATTTCTTGTAAACTGTAAGGTTATTCATAAAAAAATCCCTGCCGAAATAGGTCAGGGATTAAAGAAAATAGTCTTTGAGTAACAGCTCTGCTTGAGCATAGCAATAATGTAACGAAAAAGTGTAATTTTTCAAATAGTCACTTTGTCTAAGTTCGGCTTGACAGTTTAAATCACTTGTTTATAATCGCGCGACCCAATTAAAACCTGTTGTTTCAACGCGCTCATTCGGTTATAGACTGTCTTGTTGGCACATCTATGATGAAATGCAATAGAAGACACCGGCAAGCCCTTCACATACCAATCCCACCCCATCCAGAACAACGATGGTTTTTCTGCCTTCACCCTGGACATAATGCCGTCGATCATCATTACATCAGCATCGACCAGCGCAACCGTACCAGAACTCCCGCCAGACAATTCAACCCTGAATGTCGGCGATTGAGCAGGAAACCCGCAAACCCCTTTTTCCTTCAGTGCCGAAAACAATCCCCATTTTTTCAATTTTTCGTCTGCCCAATCGCTCATTTCATCTTCTTTCTTTATTTTATTGATTCATGTCAATTTTTTAATGGTTTTGTGAACAGTATGAATAGTTATGTTAATAGTTTTGTGAATAGTTTATTTTTTATAACATATTGTTTTTATTAATATTTTTTAGGTATGTGAATAGTATGAATAGTTTTATCCCTATACGCGCGAGAAATTATTTCATTCTCGGAAAAATATGCATCTCGCGTGTGCGCGCGCACGTGTAGAAAAAACTGTTCATACTGTCCATACTGTTCACAAAGCCTTATTTCATGCGGGTTCTGACGTGTTAACAGTTTTTCGAAACTATTCATACTGTTCACATTTCCTGTTGTGTGTAAACGTTCCGGTACTTTTTAAGATGCTCTTCAAAAAGACTTGACGCCCCCTCAACCCAGCCACTGATCGTTTTATCGTCCGGCTTGTCTCCGACCAGATAAACAGTCCTCTGCTTGACATCACTGTTCAGGTCATACTTGATCAATGACTTCCTGACCAATCCTTTTCCTATCCGGTCTATCGTTCGACCGAATAGCGTCAATGTTGGGGGCCATCGCTCGCCACTCACTACGCACCACCGCTGGAAACCTGAATAGAGTTGTTGAGCGGAACAACTTATAAACGGAAGGGGAAGGAAACCCTGCGACCAGTTATGAAAAAAACGCTCTGGTGGCGACATGCTCAACGTAATAAGATCGTCCTTTGCCTCGGTTCTGGGCGGGTCGGTGTACTCGTCAAAACCATCAAACGTGACGGTATTAAGCAAAAAATCATAAAAAGCCTCAATACCGCCGTTATTCGCCTCTTCAGCCACAGCGCGATAAAACTCTTTCTCCCGTTTTGGCGGTGTCCAGAGAACAAGATAACGCCTGTCTGAACTATCCAGAACCAGCGGTTGCAACTCATTCGAAAGAAACACAAAATTCATGTGATTTGCTTCTTCCCTGGCATTCAGGTTTTTCGGATTAACCATCACCGTATCGCCAGAAATGATTTTTTTCAATCTGCCTTTTGTCGCTTTAAGCTCTGATCGAGTAATCACCTCATCAGCCACTACAAACAGCTTCTTGCTGGCCCAGTCGTTAAACTGGTTTTCCAGCTGTTCACTGCCGATAACCCCGCCATACTCGCCGTATATCCGACGCACAATGATTTCCCAGAACAGGTTTTTACCCGAACCTTCATCACCGTGCATCACAATACTCGTCCGCATTTTTGCGCCGGGGTTTTGCAGTGGGTAGGCGATCCAGCGCAATAACCACGTCATAACCGCTTTATCACCATTGGACAGGTGCCCGACCAGCTCCATGATTTTTTGATAAGAGCCTTTTTTCGGTTGAATCGTCCAGCCGTGATAAAGGTTTATTGCGCCGATCATGTCCTCTTTATGCCCAGGATCGAAAATAACGCGGTCTTTATTGACGATCTTTCGCTCACCATTGTTCAACCAGAATTTAACCTCGTCGCTGCCGTATGCCAGCCTTAAATTCGCGATCTTGATGAACATGTGGCGGTCACTATCGTAAGCCTCGTCCGTTCCGTAAATCAGAACAAACTTATCGAGCAGAAAATTAACTTTTTCCCAGAAATTAGCGCCCCGTTCCTTGATCTTGCGACCGCCCCTTTCCCCCTTGCCGTCGGCACTTTTTCCACCTTTTTTGTTGACTGGCAACGGCTTTCCGGACAGAGCAGCATCGATAGCCGCCTGAACCTGATCTTTGACCACATCAAGCGATTCATGAACATGCAGATCGTTGAAATCCGTCCATTTATTTGTTCCCCGATCTTTAAAAACCGGCCAGACTACCGACGCATTACCTGCATCAATCGCCGCATTTTTGGCACCGTAAATCCCTGCATTTCTGAACGTGAGTGAACGTCCATGTCCATTCCGTATGACTTCCGAATAAATGTAATCGTCGCCGTGCGGATCTTTTTTAAGCCCTGATGTGACACGCACAGGCATCCCGTCTTTATCAATCAGGTCGTTTTGAATACCGGAAAGTTCCGGAATATCAGAAAGCCCGTAATCAGTTGTCAGGCGTTCAGCGTACCGCTGCCGGATCAGATAATCATCATCGGCAATGAAGAGCAAATGCGCCTCTGGCCAGTCCCGTCTTACCCAGCGTATGACGCGCATCAGATTACCCACGTCAAATGCCACGATAGCCGGATATTTCCGGTCTGTCGCCATCCGAACAGATTGCATCGTTGCGTACCCCTCGCCAACCATGATCAGCTGGGGGGCGAGGGGAATTTCTCCTAATATCAGGCCTGCACCGTCTTTTTGCATCCCTTTATTAAACCGTTTATCGCCGGCTGGATCGATCTTTTGTAATCCAACAAGATGTTGGCCATCCGGGTCATACTGATACGCAGGGACAAATACGGATCCATCCGGCGCGATTTTCGCCCCGTCGCCATCAATACCCTTGCGCTGCAGATATGGCGAAATAACCCCAGCTTCCGGCTTGACTGCCTCCCATTGCGTTTTCGCCCGGTTTGCGGCAAACGTCGCCATTTTCCGGCGCTTTTCAGCTTCCCGATCGTCGAACTCTTTTTGTTTTTTGAGGGCCAGTGCTTTTTCTTCATCGGAAATTCCTTGCCAATCGATTTTGACGGATACTGCATTATTGTTTTCGCCCTGCCAGATTCCGAATGCGCCTGTCACGACCTGACGGCCCGACTTGAGCGTAATGTCACGCAAGGCATACCATGCTTTCTTACCGGGTCCAAATCGATGAATCTTGCCATCAAGGACTGGATGCCCTGAAGGCAACATCGGCAGACCGCAAGCCGTCATCTGGTCGATAACCGATGTCAGATTACTCATTGACGCCCCCCTGGATTTTATTCAGGGCTTTATCGGCCTTGATCCTGACGAATTGAAGCAGTTCTTCGATTCGTTCTTTTTCTTCATTCAGTTTGTGCAGGAGCGCATTGCCAAGGGTGGTTGTCTTGACAACTCTTTTTGCATACATCAGATTTAGTCTTCCGCCGGCGACACATCGATATTCAACCGCACGGCGCAAATGATCAATACAAAGGTCATAACATTCCCGCGACATTTCCCATGCCTTTTTTTCCATATCATCGGCCAGACTTTTCGGAATATCGACGCTGGAAACAGGAAGACCTTCCCGCATCATTTCAGCGATATCAACAGAAGACATCGATTTCGTTTCTTGAGGAATCCAGATATCCAGATCGTCAACCTTTCCAGAAAGATAATCGGACATCAATTCACCCCGGATTTCCCGGTATTTTTCCATTACCAGAACGTGCGCACGCATGTTGATGGCGGTTTGCTCTTCGGTAGTAATGACACGGACGGCCGGAAGTGTGCTTACAACCTGCGCTTTCGCGGAATCCAGAAACACACGAATGACCTTGAGATGGAATGCAGGGCTGATCCATGCCGCGTAGGCAATGACTAGTTCTTTACAAACATAAGAACCCTGTGCCCGCCCTTTTCCGGCAACTGTATTTAAGCTCCTCATATGTGAGGAACTATCAATTTCAGAAATTAAAGCCTTTGTTGCCTCAAGCCGCAAAAAATTGGAGGGCTGATGTTTTTTATTGCCACCGCTGGCCTTATGTAAATCATTGAGAGAATATAAACCGTCTTGCTGACGGATGGCGGACGAACCGATAGATATGATGTTAGTCATGGCTGACTCCTTTGTAGCGTTTTGAATTTTCGCTACCCGCTTCTAAACGGGTGGGCGAAACCGTGCGGATTAGAAGACCGGTTACAAAGGAACCCGGCGCACCCGAAGATGCCCCGCACGGCTCGCCCATAAAAAGAGACTTGCCACGGACATAAAAAAACCGCTTTGATGGCGGTGTCCGCCTTTGTATATCCGAGCTTCTAAACCCGACGCTGTTTTTTTCCAGCGCAGATGTAGCATAGCCGGATAGTTGACGGCTTGTCAACTCACCCCGGATTTCCCGGTATTTTTCCTGTGCCAGAACGTGCGAACGCATGTTGATGTTGGTTTGTTCTATCGTAGTGAGAATGCGCACGGCTGCAAGCGTATTTCTAGCATGTTGCTCCACCTCTTTATCCAGAATATCCAATACCCATCGCCGGAATTCTTTTGCCTTCGATGTTCTGGAAAACATGGCAACCAAATGAGCGCCACGAAGGGAAAAAAGACGGACGGTTTTTTGAATATTCCCCGAGACGGTCAAATTGACCGTCTCGGACATATCTGCCGTAAATTCATCAGCATTACGTCTGTATATCCGGCTTATTGCATCATCGGATTGATAACCCAATGACTTTGCGATATCGGTCGCAGAAAAATAGGTTTGATTGTTTTGTCGAATAATCGACAGAGATACGCCGTTAAAAACGAGCGCAGGCAATGAGGATTTAGGCATAGTAGCCCCCTTGAGTATAGCGTTTTGAATTTTCGCAATGATTGCGGCTTGACTCCTTGACCTTTTGTAACCGATTGGTTACAATAGAACCATGAAATACACAATCAAACAAACCGAAACATTTAAAACGTGGCTCAAAACAGTCAAGGATAGAACGGCATTTATTGCCATCATCAGAAGACTTGAAAGAGCCGGAAACGGCAATTTCGGGGATGCCAAGTCGATTAATGACGGTGTTTCTGAAATGCGCGTCGATGTCGGTGCAGGTTATCGCTTGTATTACACCATTCGCGGAAATGAGATCGTGTTTTTCCTGAACGGTGGAAAAAAGTCCACACAGAAATCGGATATTAAAATCGCAAAAAGCAAGGCGAAAGGAATTTGAAAAATGACTGAAAAAACACACACTTTTGACATAGTTGAATATCTGGACAGTGAAGAAAACGTCCAGGAATATTTCAGACAAGTCATGGAAGACGGCGACTCCGATGAAATTATCCGGGCGCTCGGCCACATCGCCAAAGCGCGGGGCATGATGAAACTTGCAAATGATACCGGACTCGCCAGAGAAAGCCTTTACAGGGCGCTTTCTGAAGGCGCAAAACCGCGTTTTGACACGATTATGCGCGTCACTCAAGCCCTTGGCCTGAAACTGACTATTGCGCACGGCTGACCGATAAAACAATAGGTGGTTTGCAGCTAACATGCTGCACCTCTCCCAACAACAACCTGAAATGCCCAATCATCCAGAAATTCTTTTCTATAAACGACTTCACGTGATGATTTTATTCGGACTGGTGTTGGCGATAGTTCCAACACCGGTTTGCGTTTTTTTGGTCCGGCAACCTTGCGGTTTGGTGTCGGTGCATCTTTACCAACTCCGAAAGCAAATACTCTTGAAAATGCATAGTCGCCCTCAAGCCAATCAGCAACATAAACCGTGCCATTTTTCCTTTTCTCGACTCGGATTTTACGCACGTGCTTATTGATCGTTTGACTGCAAAAACCTGTCTTTTCAGCGAGTTCTTTTACTGTCGCCGGTTTTTCTTTCAAGGCATCAATAATCTCTTTTTTTATATCTCTTTTGGTTTTCATTCCGACACCTCGTCAGTAAAAAACAGGCTGAAATCATCAATCACGTCGCTGATATAAAAATTCTGGTTATAGATCCCGACCAAAGCCTCATGCTTTTCCGTCACAAACGAAGCAAACCGCAAGCCCGATGACTTCATGATTGTTATCCGCCCGCAAAAGCTGAACACTGCGACAGAATCGGATGTTTGCCTCAATGCGCAAACAAGACGTCGGACGGCCTCTGTCAGTGACGTTTTTTCTGACAGCTTTCTTTTTCGAAGACTTTTCCTGACTGGTTTTAACGACATGGTTCTGGATATCATTTCAGTCTTCCTTTTCATGTTGCTTGCAATAGATTCGAAATGTGAGCGCCAACAGTTCCTGTACCAGCTTATTTACCCCCTCACCTGCCGCCGACAGATCCTGACGTTCTCGCTGATCGACCACATCATCAGAAATCGCCCTGCTGAATTTTCCGGAAAATTCGCCTACTTTCGCGTAGAGTGCATTCCACTTTTCCAGCAGTTCATCGTTTCCGATATCAGACACATCCGGCAATTCGACAAAAACCCCACCACTTAACGACGCCACTGCATCAGCAAAGAACGTTGTTCCACTGAAGGACTGGATCTGCAACTCTTCATCGGCCGTAAAATCCTGCCCCTTCCGGTTATATAACCGGTTATCAAATGCATGAATCGTCATTCCCATTGCCACTGCTAGCGCATCTTTTCCGCCGGGAAACGACTTGATCATTTTGAGATTTGCCTGCCTCACATTCACAGCGTTTGCCCTTTCCCTGTGGTTTTTAATTTTGGCGATTACAGTTAAATTGATTACATTGAACAGCAGCGACAGTTTCTGGATACACAGCCTTTAAATACATCATCCTGGCATCCGGAATCCCTTGTTTTCGCCACTTTGAAACAGCCTGCGAACGGATGCCAAAAATGTCAGCCACTTTGACGGAACCGCCAAGCTCATCAATTAATTTGGAGTCGTTTAAATGAATCATATTAGCGATTGTAACCATAGTTACACAGAAAAAGCAAATTATAGTTACAAAAAAATATGTAACCATTCTTTCATGGATACCATTAGCAAAAAAATCAGAGAGTTAAGGATTAAAAAAGGGCTGACTCCGGAGCAATTCGCCAAAAATATTGGAGTAAGTCGAGTATCGGTATTGAAATGGGAAAATGGCTCGGCGCAAAATCTGAAAATAGCTAATATTTTGAAAATTTGTGAGTTTTTTGGTCTTACAACTGACGAATTTTTGAAAGACGAATCGCCCTCTACATTAAAAGCGGCGGAAAAGGCAGAGCCTTATCGTGTGGGCCGGTACTGGCCGTTCAATTTCCCGCCTGACAAATTAAATTTATTACCAAAACCCGAAATCGACGCGATCAACGAATACATGGAATTGCGTTTTTTTAACTGGGAAATGAAAAGTAGAAAGAGAAAGAACGCTGGCTAAACGAACGCTTGCGATAATTATTCCTTTCCCGCGAAAAATCCTACCACCAAAAAACAACCCGCTTTGACGGGTTATTTTTTTATCCGTTTTACGCCCCCAGAATGTAACTACAATTACAAATTAATGTAATTACTATTGACACATTAAAAAATTAATGTAACTATGGTTACGAACAAAAAGTAATTAACGTTACAGAAAAGGGGGAAATATGCAAAGCAACGATACAACGCCTGTAGTGATTTATGGGCCTGCTGGATGCGGTAAGACGAGATACGCCCAAGCATTAGCCAGACACTATCGCAAGCCAATCATTATGGATGACGTCAGCAAACATGATAAAGGGGCATTTGGCTTGAATGCCCTTTATTTAACAAATGAAGACTTGAGCGATTCAGACATCCCTCATGCCATCCCTTTTCATGTTGCAGCCAGGGCCGCCGGCATTAAGGTGCCAGATAAAGACAAAAATGATAATCAGCCGCGTTACTGCAAAGACTGTAAACATTGCTCGGGCGATCTCAAATGGGGCCCTAAGTGTTCCGCCAAAGAATCCGAGTATGTCGATCTGGTTCAGGGTCCATTATTAAGATCATGTGAAAAAATGAGACGGACTGACCAGTTTTGCGGGTCATCTGGACGCTTTTATGTCGTCAAGGAATCGATTTCTTTTTCATCAAGAACTTCCATGTTGTTCTCCTCTTTAAATAAAAGGCATTCTGCCACGCTTTCCAAAAAATGAGGTCAATTATGAACTCTTACATTCTGACAATTACCGTTGATCTGCACAAAATCGGCAGATTCTGCAAGCGTCTTGCAGAAGGCCTATTTGTCGGCTTGATCATTGGCTCACCTATTCTGCTTTACGGCCTCGGCTGGATCAAGGGGTAAATCATGCTGATTCTTCCCGAAGAAGAGCTTAAAAAAGCATGGCAATGGCTCAAAGTCACTACCCCGTATCAGCAAATGATCGCATGCCCGACACAAAAAGCCATCCTTATGGCCATCGCCAAGAATCGCTCGCGAAAGAATCGAGTAAATACGCAGAACCGGCGGATTACTGAACGCACATAAGAGATTATTATGCCAAATCTGAAGTCCAAAATTATTGAATTGATAACCGCTCATCCAGGCATCAATGATGCAGAGATAGCCGACCGTCTGGATATAGAGGTAGATCTTGCCAGATCTGTCACCTCACCTCTTCTTGGAAATGAAATTTCATCCTCGGTTGTAATTACCCCGTCTGGACTACAAATCCGGCGATATCGGCGAATCTGTACTGAAAAAACTGCTATACCCATCACTCCTAAAATCAGTAAAAAAGAATCAATTTCTGTCGAAAGCGATCGAAAAAGTTCGATAAAAGTTTCAAAAGTGGCACTCGCACTCGCTTATTTAAGAACTCACGAAAAAGCAACGCCCGCAGAGTTAAAGCAAGCAATGGGACTTACTTCTCGTCAGCACCCTCTCCCTTTTTTGAAACATTTGATTTCAAAAGGATCCGTGAATTTTAGGGACAAGGTCTGGACGCTATGTGATATCGCTACCACCAATCCAAATACAGCTGACGAAGCATTAAATAAAACTGCATTGGAAGAATCAAAAATCGGAATAACAGAACAATCGTTTGACCCAGTCAACCAACCTTCTCATTACAAAACTGGCGGTATAGAGATGATCGATATTCTTCAGGCAAAGCTATCTCCCGAAGAGTTCAAAGGTTTTCTTAAAGGAAACGTCCTGAAATACACAATACGAGCCGAACATAAAAACGGAATTGAAGACTACGAAAAAGCCAGCGTCTACGCAAATTGGCTGGTACAAGCAGCCAAAGGAGAGGCACAAAATGGGATTTAACCACGATTACGGCGGCGTTTATGAAAAGCCGTCAACAAAAAATGTAAAAAAAACGCGGGTTTATATCAGTGGCCCAATGACCGGATTACCCGGTCTTAATTTTCCATTGTTTAACGCAGAGGCGTTACGTCTTGAAGGGATGGGATATGACGTAGTCAACCCTGTGGACCTATGCCCCAACTCGACGGATTGGCAACAGTGTATGCGCATTGATCTGGCTGCACTCCTGACTTGCGACATGATAGCCCTGCTGCCAGGCTGGATGAAATCAAGGGGCGCCCGTCTTGAAGTGAACATTGCTCATCAGGTCGGCATTGAAATCGTATCAGCAAAGGACCTGACATCATGACAGATGAGATAGATCGAGCACAGGAATACGAAAGCAGGATGACTGAAGCAGCAATTTCTCATGCAAGGGCAAACGCAGAAATGGCTAAAGGTGTACCCGGCGAATGTGAGTTTTGCGGTGAATGGTCCGGACGACTCGTTAATGGTGCTTGCGCCCCTTGTCGCGATAAATACAAATTGGGGTGATCATGGCCGACAACTCGAAAATCGAATGGACGGACGCGACCTGGAACATCATAACAGGGTGTTCTCCAGTTTCTCCCGGCTGTGCAAATTGTTATGCAAGTCGGCTCGCTGGTACACGTCTGAAACATCATCCTTCCCGTGCGGGCCTGACGAAAGAAGTAAACGGACGCTATGTCTGGAATGGTGAGGTGTGCTTTAGCCTCGAATGGCTGGACCAGCCTATTCGCTGGAAGAAACCAAGAAAGGTTTTTGTCTGCGCGCATGGCGACCTGTTCCACGAAAACGTCCCAGATGACTGGATTGATGCTGTTTTTGGTGTTATGTGGGCGTGTCTGTATGGACGCGATAGCGAACCCGGTCATATTTTCCAGATATTGACAAAACGTGCCGACAGAATGCTTGAATATCTGTCTCAAGACCGACGCGAGCAATGGGCAACTAATGCTGTTAATTATGGCGGAGGACTTGACCCCGATGGTCTTTATGATCAGACAAAATACTTTGACGGACCTCATCCGAGGATATGGGCTGGTGTCACAGTTGAAAATCAGGAGATGGCGGACAAACGTATACCGCTATTGTTGGCAACGCCTGCAGCAAAACGATTTATCAGTATGGAACCGTTGATTGGAAGCGTTGACATAGTTCATGCGTTTGATTGGCCAGCCCCCGGTGTTTGTATTGATTGGGTAATCGTTGGCGGTGAATCCGGACAAAATGCAAGACCAATGCACCCAGACTGGGTGCGTACTGTACGAGATCAGTGTGCGATAGCTCATGTCCCGTTCATGTTCAAGCAATGGGGAGAATGGTGCCCAAGAAGCGATTGCGTTCACAAATTCGAGGACGGTTCTTGCTTAGCTGACCTTGATCCAAGCTGCAAGAAATGGCCTTATGTCGTCCGACTGACAGCAAGGGGAAATGATGGATCCCGGCTCGAAAATTCCTGCGATGGCGATGACACATATATGCAAAAAGTTGGAAAAAAAATAGCAGGCCGTCTCCTGGACGGAAGAACTTGGGACGAGGTGCCGGAATGAGCAAAACACCTGAATTACACCAGTGTTATCTGTGCGGCGGGGATGTCGAGCTTATGGATGCCAATCTGAATAACAGTACTGCAAGCTTCCAATGCAAAAAATGTGAAACATGGATTTTAGTGAAGCTGAATAATGAGGTTATCAGCAAGTCAATCTGTGCCAACAAATGGAACAGCTTCGGAAACAAAAATCCGGTAAAGGAGTTTTATGAAAACACCTGAATTACTGCCCTGCCCGCATGACGGAAGCAAAGTCGAATTTTGCGACGAATGCGATGGCGGCTGTCACAGAATTATCGGCAATGGCATAGAGATAGACCTACTGCCAACAATTCGTCAGGGCGACAGCTTGGAGAACCGCAGGGCTATATGCGCTGAGCGATGGAACACCCGCGTATACCCGCCAGAAGCCCAAAAGGCCATTGAGCGGGATACACCAAAGATGCTAAAAAAAGGCAACCCTTTTTTCTGTGAAGGAGATGAGTTTATTTGTCCAAGTTGTGACGAGCATGTCCGCAAAAGTTTACTCAAAGGAAATTGCTGTTGTCACTGTGGCCAGCGGCTGGATTGGAGCGAAGAATGAGTAAAAACATAGTTATCAGCTTGTTTGATTACACCGGAAATATTGTCAAACCTTGGGCAGAAGCCGGATACAACTGTATATGCGTTGACCTTCAGCACCCGAACACATCTTCAGATGGACGTATTGCAAAAGTCAGGGCAGATGTACTGCACTGGATGCCAAAAAAACCGGATCAGGTTGCAATGTTATTTGCCTTCCCTCCGTGTACAGATGTTGCGGTATCCGGTGCCAGGTGGTTTAAAGACAAGGGGCTGGGGGCGTTAATCAACACATTAAATCTTTTTAAGCGCTCTGTTGACATGGCTTTATTGCTCGGCTGCCCGTATATGATTGAAAACCCTGTAAGCGTGGTCAGCAGCTACTGGCGTAAACCAGATTATACATTTCATCCGCATGAATATGCTGGGATATGCGCTGATGATAACTACACAAAAAAAACATGCTTGTGGACAGGAAATGGTTTTGTAATGCCGGAGACTCAACCAGATTTAAAGCTCGGGAAACCAGATGACCGCATTCATAAAGCCTCGCCTGGACCAGAACGCGCAAACTTTCGAAGCGCTACACCTAGGGGGTTTTCTGAGGCAGTGTTCAAAGCAAATCATAAATTCGAAGAGGCAGCAATATGAAGCCAATTCTTGATGCTTGTTGCGGCTCTCGGATGATGTGGTTCGACAAACAGAATCCGCTGGCTGTTTTTGCTGACAGCCGTAACGAAACTCACACTCTATGCGATGGACGAGTTTTGCATATCAATCCAGATGTTCAGCACGATTTTAGAAATATGGATTTTGAGGACGAGACATTTAATCTTGTTTGTTTCGATCCTCCGCATCTTGTACATGCGGGTGAAAAATCATGGCTGGCCAAAAAATATGGTGTTTTATCTGGCAGCTGGCAAGACGATATCAGACAAGGATTAGTTGAGTGTTTCCGCGTTTTGAAACCGCTCGGGACGCTCGTTTTCAAGTGGTCTGATGAGCAGATCAATACGTCTGACGTGCTAAAACTGACAACACATGAGCCGCTATTCGGGCATCGTCGCGGGAAAACAGTATTTTTAGTTTTTATGAAAGTTTGAATATGGCATCAATCAACAAAGTAATCATCGTCGGCAATCTTGGCCGGGATCCTGAAAATCGCTATTTGCCAAGTGGCGAACAGGTCACCAGTATCACTGTCGCAACGACTGATCGCTGGCGTGACAAAACATCGGGTGAACAGAAAGAACAGACCGAATGGCACCGTATTTCATTCTTCGGCAAACTGGCAGAGATTGCCGGTCAGTATCTGAAAAAGGGTTCACAGGTCTATATCGAAGGCCGTCTGAGAACGCGTAAATATACCGACAAGGAAGGTGTTGACCGTTACGCGACCGAAATCATCGCCGACACCATGCAAATGCTCGGCAGCCGTCAGGATTCACAAAGCACGGGGCGGAATGAGTACGCCGAACAGACAGGACGGTCACAGCCTACGCAGCGCAAGACCCCGCCAACTGCCGACATGTTGGACGATGATATTCCCTTCTGACGGGAAAAATTGAGAGGAAATAACGATGTCTGAAAATTCAAAAATCGAACAGCTGAAGCACGTTCGTGATGCCATGCAAATTCTCGTTAACGGAATCGGGCTACAAGACTTGCCTTATGCTTTGTCCACGACCGAATATGCAAAGGTACAACGGGCACAACGTATGCTGAATCAGCTTATCGATGATGGTGAAAAAAATGATTGAGCACCACTGCCCCGACTGTGCTCGCCAATCTCTCACGCTCGATCAGGCTTTTTCTCGACATCGCGTCAGGTGCGAAAAATGCGGATGGCGTATCGAGAAGTGGCACAGGGAACCAGGGGAAGCGCTAGCATTGCTGGAATTGGTTTGCTGGCAGATAGAACAGGATCGCAGAACAGGAACTTTGAAATTAACGAGGACGGCATAAGATGGAAACAGATATACTTGATAAACTTGCTTCAGCGGTCGCCGGTAAAATTCGCCCTGCAGTACCGATCAGCGTTGCATTATGGGATTCTGACGACGTATCTTCTTATTTGCGGGTCTCAAAAAACCAACTGACGCGGTACACACCGCGCCCGGATTTTCCAAAACCGATCAGATTACCAACACAATCAGGCGGCTACGGTCATCCGCTTTGGAAAGCGGAGCAAGTAATAAAATGGGCCGAAAGTTATCATGATAGCGTTATAAAAAAGCGTGTCAGAAACGGATGAATTACGGATATATCTGTTGAAAGCCTTATAAATAAAGACGTTTGTGGTGCCGGTCCCGGGCACCAGTTTGACGGATTCGGCATGAATCCGTAAAAAGGCCCTGTTTTCACAGGGCCTTTTTTCATACCAGTATAAAAAATTCCGGATTTAAAAAAATGGCTGAATGCCGCATGATACGGTTCATTGAGCTTTATCATATTGTATTAATTCCTGCCCAGTCCGCTTGCCCTGCAATTATAATATTTTATAAACTACGGGTTTCGTTATTAAGTATTCGAAAATCATGCTTATCTGTTATGAAGACGGACTTCACTATTCATAAGCTTCGGACAGAGAAAATTACATTTGCCAAAACGAAATAATTGCAGTTTGGCAATCACGTTCCTGACATCTCAGGATAGGCCTGTGTATCCATTTATGTTTAAACGTTTTGTTGATGAGTCCGTCAAACATTACGTGTAACACTTCACTTGAAAAATCGAGACAATGTTTTGTATGCATGAACAAATGAAACGTCTATACGAAGCAGCTAGGGTTTTGAAGCGCATACATGGCCAGTCCGAACTGGCCAGGGCGATTAATGCCTCTCCGCAAACGATTCATAACTGGCAGGAAAGAGGCATTTCGAAACAGGGGATGTTGAAGGCTCAGGAGGTGATCGGATGTTCCGCCTTGTGGCTGGAAACCGGTAGTGGCCCAATGTCCCTGAATGTGCTTTGCAATTCGTCACAGCTGTTTTCCAAAACCAGCCAGATTCCACTTATTCGGCCTGATCAGGCATTGAAAGTGAATTCGACGGCTGCCGCGCCTGCATTGGGTGATCCTCTGGGCTGGTTGTTCACTCATTCTAATCTGTCCTCGCGCGCTTATGCCCTTGAGGTATCGGGCAATTCCATGCAACCGGTCTTTCAGGAAGGCGACTGGATCATTCTCGATCCGATGGCCGTACCCGAACCGGGCGATTTCGTGGTAGCAAAATGTGGGGAAAAGAAAGAACTGATCTTCAGGAAATATCGCCCGAAAGGTCTGGATAATTCCGGCAAGATGACTTTCGAACTGGTGCCCTTGAATGAGGATTTTCCTTCCTTGCGATCGGATATCTTGCCCATTGAAATCATCGGGACTTTGATCGAGCATCGTATTTTTACAAAAAAACATCTCATAGCCTCATGAAAATGAGGCTTTTTTTTGTCCACTTTTCCTTCGGAAAAATTTCACAATCCGTTATATCCGCAACTTTCGGGTTTTATGTCTGTCTTTTTGAAATAAACTTCAATGGAGACGGCTATGAATCGATTTACGAACAAGGTGGTTGTGATTACGGGAGCCGGTAACGGTATTGGCGCCGCTGCGGCAAAGCGTTTTTCTTCCGGGGGGGCCACTGTCGTCGCTGCCGATTATGTCATGGACGATGTGAAAAAATTGGCGGCCTCCCTTCCTTCCGATCGAACATTTGCCGTATTTGTCGATGTTTCAGACGCGAAAGCGGTTGAAAACATGATTGCCGAGACGGTCAAAAGATGTGGCAAACTCGATGTCATGATCAACAATGCAGGTGTCCATGTCATTGGTTCGATTCTGGAAACGACACTGGATGACTGGCGGCGCATTTCCGCCATCAATATCGACGGGGTTGTTTTCGGTGCAAAATATTCCCTTCCCCATCTCATCAAATCAAAGGGTTGCATGATCAATACCGCTTCTGTTTCCGGTCTGGGAGGTGATTGGGGTGCGGCTTTTTACTGTGCTTCCAAGGGGGCCGTTGCCAACCTGACGCGTGCGATGGCGCTGGATCACGGTTTGTCCGGCGTTCGTATCAATGCCGTTTGTCCGAGTCTGGTCAAGACGAACATGACGAAAGGCTTCGACGCGGCAGTTCAGGAAAAATTCAATGAACGGATTCCGCTCGGCCGTGCGGCACAACCTGAAGAAGTCGCGTCCGTAATGGCTTTTCTGGCAAGCGATGACGCCAGTTTCATTAACGGGGCATGCATTCCGGTCGATGGAGGCACCACTGCTTCGGATGGACAGCCGAAAATCGCCTGATTTTGGTATTGTCGACGAACCGGACGCATTCATATTGAGTCGTCCGGTTCTTTTTTCGGCAAAAAATCATCTTCTTTTACCGTTTTTTTCTTTTCGTGCCATTTTCTGATCGCTTTCTGATTTGTGTCACTTCCCGGGATTTTGTGTGAGTTAGCCTTACTCTGGTTTTAATTCTTCCTGAATTTTTCAACTTAGGACATCCCAGGAGACATTATGAAGCGATTTTCCCTTTTTCTGGTTTCACTATTCATGCTGGCTGCGCTTGCTGCCTGTAGCAAGGCGCCCAAAAACGATACTCCTCCACAAGGCATGTATACGGGTACCATTCCCTGTGCCGACTGTGCAGGCATTAAATATGCCATTACCTTCAATCCTGATGGAACGGTAGTCGATACTTCCCTGTATGAAAATACAGATGGTGCATCTCTTTCCGAAATGGGTACCTGGAAAATGGAGAAAGGCATTGTTACAGTGACTTTCCCGTTCGACACGAAATACTTCATTGTCAAATCACCGGATGCAATCGAAATGACGAACAAGGAAGGAAAACGTTCCGAATCGATGGCAGATCAATATACGCTGAAGAAGGTACAGCCCAAAGTCGCTTCCGACTTTTCAGGACGCTACAAAATGTCCGGCGACAGTATGTTGAATGGCAATATGCAAACGCTGACCATTCTTGGGAATGCTGAAAACGGTGTGTCTGTTTCATTTGCTGCGGATGGCATGGAAGAAGGCTGTACTTTCAATGGCAACGGCAAGATTGTCAATGACCAGATCGAAGTGCCGCTTCAAACCGCCAATCCGGATCTGAAAAGCACGATGGTTATCCGCTCGACCGGGGCTGAAAGCATGAACGTTTTCACGTCCAAAGCAAATGACAAAAACGATCTTGGCCTTTTCTGCTCAGACGGAAAAACGCTTGCAGGTGATTACGTCAAGGCAAAATAATCCGTTTTTTTCCAAAATAATGCGCAGCCTCTGAATAGAGCTGCGCATTTTCATTTGTGTCGAATGATGAGGTTATTTTCATAAAACCGGGTCCTTCGGAAAACATTTGCATATATGACACAAAAAATTATGGTCGGAAAGAAACTTTTTTGGGGCTTTTGAATAAGGTGGGTAAACGCTATGTTTATATACCTTTTTGTTTATTTTCTCTCCGGAAAATATGCCATTAATTTTTAAAAACCGTTAAAAAGCAAGTGGAAGGGATGGGAAAATTACGATTTAGCCGATATCTTCGGCAATCCGGCAAAAATTATGCAAAAGTCGTAAAGGCCAGTTCGTTTTTTGAGAAGTCAATGCTGAAAGAGTATCCGGTTTCGTGCCGATGGTATGACATGCCGATTCAATGATTTCTGATGTGAATTCAGGATGAAACTGGACAGAGAAAGCACTGGTCCCATAACGGAGTATCTGGCATCTGTCTTTTTTGGACACGGCCAGAATGTCGCAGTCTTTCGGTGGTTTCAATACGCTTTGGCGGTGAAAAACGCAGGCAGGAAAATTTTCCGGAAAATTGTCCAGCAAAAGATTGCGTTTGCCTGCCTGTGTCAATTCGATATCGGCAAGGCCGGTTTCACCTCCGGCAGGATTGTCGCCGACGATACCGCCAAGGGCATGTGCCATGAGCTGATGGCCGTAACAGACCCCGAAAAGCGGGATGTCGAAAGGCATGGCTTTCCGAATCCATTCGGCGATTCTTTCGCTCCATTCTTCCCTGTCGGTTACCATGCTCCACGAGCCTGTAATGATGGCAGCGGTAACGGATACCGGTTCGGGCAGTTTTTCTCCGAGATAAGGTCTGATTACGTCAGCTTTTTTGCCGATTTTCGCGAGCGCAGCCAGAAACCAGTCGGCCGTTTGTCCACAACGTGCCAGTACGGATTCAGGAGGAGATCCTGTTTCAATGATCGTTATCGCCATTTTTGCTTCTGAAAGAGATGTTCTGTTATTGTAGTGCCTAATGGTTTGAAATAGTCATCAGACAAGGCAAAATCGATTGACGGGTTTACTTTTTTATCATGATAGATAGCGAACTGACGATCAGAAAGCTTGAAATTTTTCTGGCTTTCATGGAAAAGAAAAACATGGCACGCACGGCTGAAGCCCTGGGACTCAGCAGTGTTTCCGTCCACAGGGCACTCCATTCACTTGAAGAAGTACTTCGCTGCCCGCTCTATGCCAGCGAGGGGCGGAATCTGCGCCCTCTTCCAGCGGCGCATACACTGGCGCATTACGCCGGAGAAGTGTTGATGGTGACCCGTCGCGCCATCGAGGCGACACGGCAGGCGGCCGGATATGGCAGTGGGCGGATGAAGCTGGGTTGCCTCTATTCGCTGACGCTTGAAATCGTACCGAAGCTGATCATGGGCTTGAAGCGCAGGCGTCCTGAAATGGAAATTGACCTGACAATGAATTCCAACCAGAACCTGCTGGCGGGACTGGACGAAGGCCAGCTCGACGCTGCTCTCGTTTCAGTTTCGGATGCAAAAGCGGAACTGGCCGGGCTCGACATATTACCCCTGTTTGAAGACGACATTTATTTCGCCATGCCGGTTTCAGCGACAAAACCGGTTACTGATACGATCGATCTGGCTGATTTCGCCAATGAAAAATTCGTGACCTTAAATGAAGGTTTCGCGACGGCGCAGAGTTTTTCGCAGGCATTTGACGTGGCCGGTTTCAAACCGGAAGTCGTGACGAGGTTAAACGATATCTTTTCCCTGATGAATCTGGTACAGGCCGGGGTTGGCTGTTCGCTGGTGCCGAAACGGGTAAAAAAGGTGTTCGAGAATTCGGTCAGATTGCTTCCGCTGGAAGAAAAATACCAGACAAGTCAGACGGTTGCACTGGTTTTCCCGAAAACACGTGAACGTGATCCGGACATGCTGGCGCTGGTTGCCGAAGCGAGGATGATTACGCGGCAGGCAAATGATCAGTCTTGAGAATGGCTTTGAATATACTCTGGCGAAAGATTTTTTGATGACATTATGCGTGTAACGTTACACGCACCATATTGAACAGGATTAAAAGCTTTGTTCATAAAGGTCTGAAACTTTTTTTCGAAAACGGTTCGAGAGCAGGCATCAATGCACAGTTACTTCGGAAATAGCCGTGCGTCTTTCAGAGGTTATCGGCAGCTCACGGCAAGCATGGCTGGCAATGCAGAATGCCCATGATTTATGGCAGGCCCGCAACCGGGTCAACGTTTCACGTCTGACACGGCTTCATATACCGTCTGACAGTTTTCAGGACGGTATTCGTAAAAACGGCAGGAACTGAAGCGGTTCGTTCTCTTTCAGCTTATGGACTGGCCTGCTTTATCCTGTCCTCTTCCGCTGTCCAAGCCTCAAAACCGTATTAAATCCCTCCTGCTGGATTGATACGGCATCCCCTTCGGTCATGACCCGTTTCGCCAGTCCGGTCAACACTGATCCGGGTGGCATTTCAACGGCCAGCCGCACGCCTCTTTCATACGCTGCGGTCATGGCATTGGCCCAGTAAAGCGGACGGGCCATATTGAAGGCAAGGTCGTCGGCAATTCTCTCGGGCTGCCAGAGAACGCGGCCGGTACTCCCGGAAAGATAGGCTATGGCCGGGCGTTTGAATGGCACCTTTCGGATGGCTTCGAACAGTTTTTGAGCGGCCTGCCCCAGCAAGGGACAATGCGACGGGACGGCAACAGCCAGCCGGTCGGTTTTGGTCGCGCCCTTTTCGCGCGCCTTTTCCAGTACGGCCTGCATGGCGGCCTCACTTCCGGCGATGACGAATTGATCGGTGGCGTTATAGTTGGCAAGATAAACCGGGTTGTCGGGCGATTGGACGGCAGCGATCAGCGTTTCGACGTCTTTTTCGATCAGGCCACTGATGGCGGAGAGGCCGTAACCATCGGGATAAGCGCTTTCCATCAGTTCGCCGCGAAGGGAAACGACTTTCAGGGCATCGGTAAAATCCAGAGCACCGGACGTGACGGCAGCCGGAAAAGCGCCAATGGAAAGACCGCCGACGAAATCGGGAAGCATTTTTTCCTGTATCAGACGATCAGCCATGACAACACCCGCGATCAGGATGCAGAGCTGGACAGCACGGGTACGTTTCAGGGCATCAGCTGTATCCAGTGCCATGACATCTTCGCCCAGCGCCTCGCTGGCTTTATCGAGCCATGTCTGACATGGAAATGTTTGGGACAGGCTGTGCAGCATGCCCGGTATTTGAGCACCCTGTCCGGGATAGGTAAAAAGAATCCGGTTCATGGTGTGTTCCTGTTTTCATTCCAGGGATCGGTCGTCAGGATCGGGCCGAAGTCGGTTTTCAGAAGAACCCTCCTGCCCTTTTCCCGTACCCATTCTTTCAGGGCAAATGCCCCGAACGGGGTTTCAATCTGGATGTCTGTTTTGCAGGGCAAACTGTCCCATTTTTCAGCCAGAGGCGCGAATGCTTCCGGCAAAACGGGTTCGTTGCAGCGGATCAGCATATCGAGATCGCTTTCGGCATGCATGACGGCTCGTCCGCTTGCCAGTGCATACGCGCAACTGCCGGTCGGTCCCCATGCGAATGGCAGTTCCAGTTCCAGTAGTTCGAAAATGGCGCGGACGGGTTTTGCATCGGCAAAGGGGAAAGAAAACAGTTTTTCCCTGTCCATGATGAGGGTTTCCGGCGAGAGCCGCTTTGACACGTTTTCAGGGGCAATCCATGCCGGTGCCCGCTGGTGCTTTTCTTTTGCCCTAATGCCGACTGGAATCAGGCCTCTGGCGGAATGGTCACGCCGGACGATGAGAGGGAGAGACGCATTCCACTGTTCGTTTACCCATGAAGGCAATGGATCATCCGGAATCAGGGCGTCAAAACCGTCTGTCCACAGCATGTCGTGTGGCCGGTATGCTCGCACGGGTATGCTTGATACGGGTACTGTTTCAGACGGTTTCATCACTCTTTTCCCTTTCGGTTCAGGCTGCGTTCCATTCGGCCCTCATGCGCTCGCGTACCAGTGACGTGCTGGCACGGTTGGGCGATCCGAGACGGTTGGTCAGCATCACGCCTTCCCTGCGCGCGGTTTCGATAGCCTTGGTCACAGCTGCCTTGACCGTTTGCACTTCCGCCTGTGTCGGGTGTTTCGGATCGGCAACGTCGATCAGTTCTTCCAGCAGGCCAAGCGTTTTGTAATTGGCGATATCATAAGCCATCGGCGGGATGGTTGATGCGAGTTTTTCAAGCGCTTCAACCGTGCGCAGGGTAATGCGGGCAGCGGAAGCCTTGCCCATTGCGTGGATCATCACGTCCCTGTCGTTCAAGGCGATCAGGCGATTGGCCTGATAACCGTGTGCCAGAAACGCGCCGGACATGGCCTTGCCGACGATCAGGCCGATGACCGGATGACCGGCCAGACGGGCGTTGGCATAGGCTCCGGCAGCGGCAGCCAGTGCCAGATGGATGCCGAAGGCTTCTTCCCTGCGGCCGTAAGCCTGGGACGGCACGTCGATGATGGCGACGATAGCCCGTTTGACCGGTTTGTCCCTGTCTTCCTGTATGGCTTCATTCACCATCTGGCCAAGTGTCCAGCCTTCCAGAAGCCCGACTTCGCCCTTGACGGCGCGGGGATAATGGTTCTCCGGGTCGGGAACGACTGCGATGATGCGGGCAGCCTGTCCATCGAGCACGCCGTCGGCGACTTTCACGGAAGCGCACTGCCCTTCGCGTTGTCTGAATTGCCCGGCGAAAAGGTCGAACCAGATGTCGCCGTTGCCCCTGATTTTGTTGTCGGTGTTCATGAGCGGTTTCCTTTCGCAAAGAGTTCGGCGGTCAGTTTCGCATCGGCCTGCTGGCGCGTGTCGAACGCATTCAGACGGGTCAGGAATTCGTCGTAACGTTCGTTGCGCAGGCTGGCCGGTTTTCCTTTTTCCATGCATTCGACGGTCGCGGCTTTTACGGCAGCGAGGGAGTCGTCCACGAGCTTGTCCACGAATCCGTTACGTTCCCGGGCTTCACCGCCAGTCAGGCTCCAGATAAATGGACGGTTACGGGAATCGTATTCGTCGATATCGGCTTCCTGTTCGATGACCTGCGGGCCGTTCAGGCCGAGACGTGCTTCCCGGGTGACGATCAGGTAGCTGCACAGGGCAGCGGCAATCGACATGCCACCGAAACAGCCGACCGTTCCGGCAACAATGCCGATAACCGGGACATAACGACGCAAATCGACGATAGCGGCATGAATGTCGGCAATCGCGGCCAGCCCCAGATTGGCTTCCTGAAGGCGGACGCCACCGGTCTCAAGGCAAAGGACAGCCTGTGTCGGGATGCCCTTGCGGTTGTCTTCAGCGGCGAGTTCCAGTGCCGCAGCCATTTTCGCGCCGGAGACTTCACCCATGCTGCCGCCCTGAAAGGTGCCTTCGATGGCAATCACGACGGAAGGTTTGCCAGCGATGGTGCCTTTGGCGACGACCATGCCATCGTCAGCGGCCGGAACGATGTTCTGGGGCTCAAGCCAGGGTGACATGATGTATTCAAACGGGCCGAGCAGTTCACGGTACGTGCCTGCGTCCAGAAGTCCTTTTGCCCGTTCGCGGGCGGAAAGTTCGATAAAACGGGAATCAGTCATGGCTGGCCTCCTCGAAAACCTGTTCAATTCTCAAACGGGCAACGCCGGGCGTGGCACCGAAGTCGTGGATGACCAGTTTTCCCGACGGCAGGCTGCCTGTGATGGAAATCCGGTCGAAAAGGCGTTGCCAGCGAGGTGTGCTGCCGTCGACCGAAGTTTTGATCGAGACGGACAGTTTGTTTCCTTTGCCGGGTTCGAACAATGCTTCCATGTCGCCCGATCCAACGACACCGGACAGGGCCCTGTTTCTGGCAGTCTTGCTGCCGGTGTATTGCAGTTCAATGCGTTCCATTTCGTTTTCCTCCTTGCACGATGGCGGTATGTTCCATACCATCGAGAAACAATGTTGCTGCCAGCAGGTCAGCCGCTCCGCCCGGGGAGACGTTTGCCTTCATCATGCCTGCTTCCAGAATGTCGTATGTTTTGCGCCCTTCATGGCTGCCGATGCCGCCCTGAACCAGAATGGCGCGGGCACCGCTGCGCATGTCAGTCAGGGCCTTGATGCCGCCTCGTGAGAGTACACAGGTATCCGGCAGGGACGTCATGATGGCCAGAAGTGCGTCGATACGCGCCGCGTCTTCACTGGCACCTTCCCGCCTGCTTTTGGCAAGTTGTGGCAGAGCCAGTTTCATGACGTGCGGGAATCCCTGTTGGGCTTCTTCCCTCGCGCCGGGAACTTTATAGCGGTGGCTGGCGTACCGGCCTTTCGAAAAGACGGGTGGACAGGCTGTATCGGGCAGGCTTGCAAGACGGGCAGCCGACGATACCGTTTGGACGATCCCGGACTGGCCTTCATGCATGGCAAAAGCCGTGACCAGCAGGCCGAGCGACCAGATGGCACCACGGTGGGTATTGACGCCGCCGGTGGTTGCCAACATGGTTTTTTCCCCTTCCCGTCCGATGGCTCCGATTTGTCGGCGCAAGGCTGCATCAGGCACCCTTCTCCATCCTGCGTGCGCCATCGCGATAAAGGTCGGCGTCAGACATTCGGCTGAGGTTTCGAGCATCGCCAGATTCATGTCTTTATGCGCGCCCGATCCGCGACGGTCGACCAGTCCGGGTTTTGGCGTCAGCCGCGCTTCATCCAGCAGGGCCTCTGTGGCCCGATTCGCCAGATGGGCTGCGAGTTCTTCCGCCCGGTCGTGGTTTATGTTGATGGATGGGTTCATTACCAGCTCCTGAAACGGGCAGGCGGATTGTAGAGGCCGCCCGAGCATTCGACGAGTTCGGCGATACTGCCTGCCGCCAGCAGGGAACGTTTCGCGTCCGTGCGGGCGATGCCGAGGTCTTCAGGGAAAACGACCTTGCCTTCCTCGCGCAGGCGTTTGACGGTTTTCGGGTCTGCACCCATGCCGACGTCTGATATACCGGCGACCGCTGCAACCATCGCCTTGCGTTCTTCCAGCGATTTGGCGCGGTAGAGGTAAGCAATACCCTCTTCCGTCAGGACGTGAGTCACGTCGTCGCCGTAAATCATGACTGGAGCCAGCGGCATACCGGATTCCCGTGCAACATCGACCGCGTCCAGATTGTCGACGAAGGTCGGTGAGGCACCGGACTGGTACGTTTCGACCATCTGGACAACCAGCTTCCTGCCGCGTTCGAGCAGGTCGCCTCCTTCGATCATGTCCAGCCATGCCGGGGTGGCGTGACGGCGGCCGTGCGGGTCGTGTCCCATGTTCGGCGCACCGCCGAAGCCGGAAACGCGGCCTTTGGTGACGGTCGAGGAATTGGCGACGGGATCGACTTGCAGGGTGGAACCGATGAACATGTCGACGGCGTACTGCCCGGCCATCTGGCAAAACGCCCGGTTCGATCGCATGGAACCGTCGGAGCCGGTGAAGAAAACGTCGGGACGCGCGGCGATATAGTCTTCCATGCCCAGTTCACCGCCGAAACAGTGTACCGTTTCAACCCAGCCGGATTCGATGGCCGGGATCAGGGTCGGGTGCGGGTTCAATGTCCAGTTCTTGCAGATTTTTCCCTTGAGGCCGAGTTGCTCGCCATAGGTCGGCAAGAGCAGTTCAATGGCGGCGGTGTTGAAACCGATTCCGTGGTTTAGGGACTGGACCTGATGTTTTGCGTAGATGCCCTTGATCGCCATCATCGCCATCAGGATATGGACAGGCTTGATCAGGCGCGGATCGCGGGTGAAGAGCGGTTCGATGAAAAACGGCTTGTCGGCCACGACGACGAAATCGACCCATGAGCCGGGAATGTCGACACGCGGCAGGTCGGTGACGTCGTCGACCAGTTCATTGACCTGTGCGATGACGATGCCGTTCTTGAAAGCGGCTGCCTCGACCATTGCCGGGGTGTCTTCTGTGCTGGGGCCGGTATAAAGGTTGCCGTTTTTGTCGGCCTTGTAAGCGGCGACCAGTGCGACGTTCGGGATCAAATCGACGTACAGGCGGGAATACAGCTCGATATAGGTATGGATCGCGCCGACTTCAAGCAGGCCGTCTTCCAGCAGCTGCGACATACGCAGGCTTTGCGCGCCGGAATAGGAAAAGTCGATTTTGCGGGCGATTCCCTTTTCGAACAGGTCAAGATGTTCCGGCAGGCTGACGCTGGGCATGATCATATGAAGGTCATGCAGTTTGTCAGGGCTCGTTTGTGAGAGCATGCGGGAAAGAAAATCAGCCTGTTTCTGGTTGTTCCCTTCCAGCACTACCCTGTCGCCCGGCGCGATCAGTTTTTCCAGCATAGCCGGCAGATCGTCTGTCGGCAGCACTTTCCCTTTCAGGCCAAGACGCTCTATCCGCGCCTGTTTTTCTTGTCGCCGGGTATCCCACCTTTTCGGTGACGATGTTTGCTGCAACATGGAGTGTCTCCTTTCAGATAAGGCTTCGATGTTGACAGCATAGGAAAAAGAACGCTTCGGATCAATTAGGCTGGATGATGAATTATTAGTTTTAAGCTAATGATTTAGAAGTTATAAAATTGTCAAAATGGAATTTTATATTAGATAAATCACTTTAGAATGTATAAACAAGATTTTGAATAATAATGATAATTTATGATTTTCAAAATGCAGAATTGTTCTGTTTTCTGAAGTGGCATTTTTTCAGAAAAGAGAAGAATTATGATCGCGCGAATAATGTTTTTCCAGTTCGAGCAATTGTCGCTTGATGGGCAATCCCCCACCATAACCGGTCAATGAGCCGTTTGCGCCAATGACGCGATGGCACGGGATGACAATGGAAATGGGGTTATTGTGATTCGCCATGCCGACGGCACGGTTGGCCTTGCCATTGCCGATTTGTTTCGCGATGTCACCGTATGAGCATGTCTTGCCATAAGGAATGGTTTGAAGGGCTGCCCAGGTCCTGAGCTGGAATGGCGTTCCGGACAACTTCAGGGGTAAATCGAATGTCTTCAGCTCTCCATCGAAATAGTCCGATAACTGGCGAAAAGCTTCCTTGATGGCGGGCGTTTCCTTTTTTGCGGCATCGCCAATGTCGGCAGAAAATCCGATAAAAACGATTTCACCCCCTTCTTCCATGACGGTAACAGGACCAACGGGAAACGGGACAGTCTGGTAATAACGCATTTTGATTCCTCGCCAAATCAAAGATTAATTCAGGTTTATCCGGAATTTTTTCAGATTCTTTTCATTAATCATAACCCAATTTGAAAATTGATGAATCCAGTATTGAAAACCTGATTCACGGAAAGTTTTTAATGAATTTATTCACCTAAAATCAGGTTTGTTGTTTTTTTTGAGTGCCAGTATAAAAAATTATAAGCCCTTGAAACCTATATGAAACATGTCTTATTCTTAAGTGTTATCAAATCACGTTTTTATATGCTTCAAAATGAAATCATTTAAATGTAACATTTATAAATAATAACAATAATTATCTTTGGGAAATATTTATTGACTGCTTTTTTATTATTTATTTCATAAGGGAGTTTCAAGAAAAACATGAGCAGAATTTTTACCGGAACCGGCAAAATATCCGGTTCGTTTCTTCATTTTTGTTGCCCCATCCTGCTGATCGTCTCCGGTCAGGGTTCATTCTGAAGTCGTACCGGCAAGTAAAGCCTTGCAAATTATCCGGAATGAATATCACTTCACTTTTTTTACACGCGCTGGCCTGAACATTCATTCACAAGTGTATTTATCTGGCAGGCAACAGGTTTCATGTTCTGTCTGTTGTCGCGACATACACATATTAAATGATGAAAATCAACAGCTTGTGCAAATTCTTCCCATTTTTCAGGGTATTTGATTTTTGACAGTAACCCTCTCGGGTTTCTTTTTAACTCGACAAGCATACGCGTCCGCAGGATCAGGCTCGTGTGGGACTCTTTGTCATCTGCAAATACCAGACAGGATCATTAGATATGCATAAAAATCATTCAGAGAAAAAAACCGGCCGAACCAGTCACCCGGACAGACAGTACAGCCGATTTACACCGGTTGCAGCGGCTTGTGTCCTGCTATGCGCCTTATCTGCAAACACGGTGTTTGCGGAGACGATTGATTACACTGGCAACAGTGCCGATCTGCAAACCGTCCCGGCCGGTTTCGGTAGCGTCAGTAATGCAACGGATGCGCTTTTTCCGGCGACGGCTTCTTACTCGGGCAATTCGGTTACCATCAATATCGCACCCGGAGGGACTATTCCGTCTTTCGCTTTCGGCGGAATAGTGAACGGACTGAACGCAACAGCCGATGGCAATAACGTGCAGTTCATGCAGGGCACTGTTGCAAACGACGTACATGGGGGATATGCCTATGCCGAAAGCACGGCAAATCCGGCCAATGCGATTTATGCCGAAACAGTGGGAAATACCGTTGTTTTGGGCAATGGTACGGCAGCAAGGGCTGCTTATGGCGGCTTTAGCACGGCAGTTCATCAGTTGAACAATAGCGGTAGCGCCAACGCGTTTTCCGATAGCAACAAGATTACCGTCAATGGCGCAACGATCAGTGAAGAAATTTACGGCGGAAGAAGTATCGCATCAGGTCAGGGAACTGGACTGGTCAATCTCAGCGCGGAAGACAATGAGGTGTTTGTCGGAACCAATACTACCGTTGGCGCTGGCGTTTATGGCGGTTCGGCTGAAGGAAACAACTCGGGTGGTGGCAATATGGTCGTCAACACCAGCGATAACCGTGTCACGATTGCCTCTGGTGCCACGGTAAACGGCAGTGTTTTCGGTGGATATGCAACGGGCCAGACTCTCGGCCCGGGAACCATTGCCGTTACAGCCAGTAACAATACGGTTTCCATTTCTGACGCCACGGTAAACGGTGACGTGTATGGCGGTTTTGTCCTGGGCGATACTCAACTTGATACCAGCACGACCGCAAAAGCGACCGGGAATACGGTCAGTATTTCCGGCAATTCCACGTTCAGCACGAATACATCGATTTACGGGGGATTTGTCGAGACCGGGACGACCGGCACGATTCCTCCGGGATCGGATGTCCGGACCGGCAATACCCTGAATGTATCGACTTCTGGCATCAACATCAGGGAAGTCGGCAATTTCGAAAACTATAATTTTTATCTGCCCTCTTCCACAACCAACAATACGGTCATGATCCAGACATCTCAGGGAGCGGATCTGACAGGGTCGACGGTTGCCGTGAAGGCGGTCGCTCCCGGTGTCGCCCTCAAACAGGGCGATACGGTTTACCTGCTGAAAACGGGTGGGCTGACCGGCAATCCGACTCTGGTGAATTCGGCGAATGTGTCCCAGGGATATTCCCTCCAGTATGACCTGACGATGGCACAAAACGCCAACGACATTTATGCGACGGTTGGCGGGGTAAGTGTCAATCCGAAAAGCAAGTCTTTCCTTGAAGGCAGGCTGGCTGGTCTGGCACTGATATCGCAAGGCGCTGACATCGTTGCCGGTCAGGGTATGTCTTCAGCCATTGCAGCGGCTGAACAACAGGAAGGGAAATTGACCGTGTTCGGTACGGTTTCCGGAGGCTCAAGCCGTTACAAGACCGGTTCCCATATCGATCTGGACGGGTTTGGCCTGATGGCCGGTGTGGCGAAAAAACAGGACAATCTGGCCGGAGCGGTCTTTGTCGAAGGGGGTTGGGGCAGTTATGACAGCCATAACAATTTCGCCAACGGTTCCGTTCACGGTGACGGCGATACCCACTACTACGGTGTCGGCCTGCTCGGCCGTGCGACACTGAAAAACGGCATGTATCTGGATGGTTCGTTCCGGATCGGCAAAACCAGCACGGACTATACCGGCAAGAATTATCTGGACGCGGCAGGCAATCAGGCGCATTACAAGAGCAAGGCCACGTACGTCAGCGCCCATGCCGGGGTCGGTTACATGGCTCCGCTCAATTCGGTCACGGATCTGGATGTGTCGGCAAAATATCTGTGAAGCCGTCAGGGAAGCGATTCCGTCACCGTAGGCAGTGATCCGGTTCATTTCGATGCGGAAAATTCGCAACGTCTGCGCGGTATGGCGAAGGTCCTGCGCAAAATGTCCCCGGAATGGACCCTGACAGGGGGACTGGGTTACGAGTATGAGTTTGACGGCAAGGCAAAGGGAACCCTGTATCACATGTACAGCATCGATTCCCCGAGCCTGAAAGGCGGAAGCGGTATCGGTGAAATCGGTCTCGAATACAAACCGCAAAATAACCAGCGCCTGAGTCTGGAAGCGAAATTGGCCGGATATGTCGGCCAGCGTGAAGGGGTCAGCGGGCTTGTCCGTCTCAACTATGCGTTCTGATTGAAAAGCAAAAGGTAAAGGGCAATCGGATGGTTGCCCTTTTGTTTTATGATGGCAGCATATCAGGCAAACAAAGGAAAAACCATCATGATTATCCGGCAGGAAAAAACGGGTGATATCGACGCTGTTCATGAGGTCGTCAGGCAGGCATTTGAAAAGGCCTTGCACACGAATCACGATGAGCACAATCTCGTCAATCGCCTGCGCGAAAGCGAGGCGTTCATTCCCGAACTGTCGCTTGTTGCAGAAGAAAACGGACGCATCGTCGGGCATATTCTTTTTACGAAACTGAACGTTGGCGATACCGTTCAGCTCGGACTCGCACCTCTGGCTGTGCTGCCACAATGGCAAGGCAAAGGTATCGGTGGAAAACTGATTGAAGCCGGACATGCAAAGGCAAAAGAACTCGGATTTGACTATTCCATTCTGGTCGGGCATGAAAGCTATTACCCCCGTTTCGGCTACTTCCCGGCCAGCTGTATCGGAGTGACAGCGCCCTTTGATGTGCCCGATGAAAACCTGATGGCTTTCAGTTTGCAGGGAAAGAATACGCCGCTTGACGGGATGCTGGAATACCCGGCGGAATTTCTGCTTTAGGGCGATATCCGGATTTTTCCTCGCCTGTCCTGATCCCTGCTGTATAAAGACCCGGGCATGGGGATAATGTTTCGTTTTCCTGCCTGCTTTTGTCTTCCCTTTCATTTTTGACAGCGTTGTCCGGACGTCCTGTCCGTCTGTCATTCGATGACCCGTTTCCCGATATATCGGGAATTCATGAGTCGGACAGCTCCCATATAGTCCATGCTGAAGGCGATGGTGTCTCCGGTCTTGTACTGGGTCGTGTTCTCTCCCAGATCGACAACCAGCATATCCGAGCAGGCGCCACAACAGCTGATGGCGTTGTCATCCGGGAAAATGCGGGTATGTTCCACATCGAGCAAGCCAATATCCAGAATGGCCCGGACAGAGGTTTTCCCCCGGTCGTTCCTGTCGAATTCAGGCGTATCCCCTTCCAGATTGGTTCCCAGACGCCCTTCCGGAATCAGCGGTTTTTCTTCCAGTTCGATTATTTCGGCATACAGTTTCAGGACATCGTGTTCCATGTCGGGCAACAGGGTATCGTGATACAGATCGTTGCCGAAAAAGAGCGTTTCACCGATCCGGAAGTGATTGATTCCGGCTGGCACGACCTTGTCGGTCAACAGCGGAATCGTGACAGACGTGCCTCCGGAAACATAGGGGATGGCTTTTCCGAATTTTGCGTGCAGCAAGTCGCGGTAAAGGCAAAGCTGGTTCAGCTTGTCGTAATCCGGCAGGATGCCGGAAAGGCAGGACAGGTTCGTCCCCACGCCCACAATGTCGATATGGGGAAGTGTCAGTGTTTTTTCATAGATGGGCAAAACATCATCCCTCAATACGCCTTCCCGCAATTCGCCCAGTTCGATCATGATGATGACCTGGTGAACCTTGCCTTGCCGGGACGCTTCGGCAGACAGTTTTTCCAGTGTCGCGTATTCCGTATTGAAGCTGATATCGGCGTATCGGACGATATCGGGAATCGCTCTGAGAGCAGGTGGCCGGATGCACATGGTTTCGATATCTGGCGCTATTTTTTTGATGGCTTTGATATTGGCCATGCGGGAATCGCAAATCCGGGTCACGCCCAGTTTTCGAAGCTCTTCCAGAAAAAGAGGATGGCCGCACAAGAGTTTGGAGACGACACTCCAGCTGATACCGTTCCCGTCAAACAGGCGGTTCAGGTAATCGTAATTGTGTTTGAGTTTGTTTCTGTCCAGTGTGATATAGGCCATCAGCAATCCCTTTTGTCCAGCCGCATTTCCAGGTACTTGTTGCCGAACCCCAGATTGCGGTACAGGTAGAAAGCCGGATTGTCCGGTTCCACATGCAAGGCAATGGCGCCTTCCGTTTCAGAAATGACCGAAGACAGCAGGCGTTTCCCGAATTTCTGTCCCCGGAAATCACGGTGTACAGCGATATAGACCAGTATGTTTTCAGGGATGTAGCTTTCCATGCCGGTCCGGTTGACGACAGCGGCACCGATTGTCTTTCCGTTTTCTGTGGCAATCGCGACATGGCCTCCCCGTCCGTTTTTCGGGTCGTCCAGAGCGTATTCAATCGCTTTTCTGATGGATTCCACGGGATCGCCATACTGCTCCAGTTCGCGATGCAAAAAGCGGGAAAGCGCATCGGTTTTTTCGGGCGAAAGCGGGTTTGCTGTCGAATAATAGGTAATTTTCATGTCTTTCTCCTGTGGCAGATTCATCAGGCATCCGGCAGGTTTTCGCCGGACATGAATTCATGACCTTTATCGTATGAATGTCAGTCATGAACAGGAACAAACGTCTGCCGATGGCGATGATGTCGCTATCGGCCTGTTGTCGAGTGCGCTTTTCAATGGATGGAAACAGATAAAAAAGCACAGGTTCGGGAAACAAGCTTTTAAAAAACAGACGTTTGTTCCCGATTTTTAATTTGCCGCCTTAAAAGGCATCTTTGGCATATCTTCTGTCAGGCAGAATACAAAAACCTGTTTGGCGAAGATGATCATTGAACTTGCCGATACCATCGGCAAAGAGAATGTGACGCGTCAGGGCAGTTGAACGTGTCCGGTTCAAGACCGGACTAACACATCACTTTTTTATTTTGCACCATAAAAGGGCATCAGGGCAAGTTTCAGAGGGAAAATGATGAGGCAACATGAAATCCGGTTTCCGGATGAGGGAAGGCCCTGCCCTGATGCATCCGATGGACGGACATCCGGACGGACGTCAGATACAAGCGGCCTATAAGTCATCCGGGTCTATGCCGAAAAAGCGCAGTCTGCGGTCGACCTCCGGATCGGATTCCCCGTTCTTCTTGCGGGTTTCCCAGGCTTTTTCACCCCATTTTGCGGCAGCATCCGTATCCATTTTCTGGTCCAGAAGTCCATTGGCATAAACGATCCCGAGTTCTTTCATGGCAAGGAAACTTCCATTGTCGGCAGCTTTTTTGAGCCAGTAAAGTGAACGTTCGGGAGAGTATTGAATGCCCCGCCCCTGCTCATAGGCGCGGCCTAAAAGATACTGGGCATAAGCGTCGCCTTTTTCAGCACCCATGATGTAATACTGCACGGCACGGTTCCTGTCTTTTTTGACGCCATAACCTTCGGCATAAAAAATGCCGATATCGGCATAAGAACGGTCATCGCCATGTTCAGCAGCGAGACGATACCATTTCAAGGCTTGTGCAAAATCCTGTTTTATTCCTTTTCCCTTGACAGTGAAATAACCCATTTTGGATTCGGCGCTGGGATATCCCTGTTCTGCTGATTTACGGTACCATTTGATGGCTTCATTGATATCTTTTGGAACTCCCAAGCCTTTTTGATAACTTAATCCGAGATTGAACTGTGCTACTTTGAATCCCATTTCAGCTGCTTTTTTATACCACTTGACACTTGTTTGCAGATTCTTTTCAACACCAAAGCCTTTGTCATACATATAAGCTATGCGGTTTAATACATCCGGATTCTTTTGGGCATCCGGCTTCATGAAATATGTCATGGCCTGCTGATATTTTCCAGCCTGGAACAGACGCATGCCTTCCTTGGCGTTGTCGGCAAAAGAAGGAACACTGAAAAGAAACAGACAGACTATACAGAAGATCTTGAAAAAAGATTTCATTTGAAATGACAGGTTTGGATAAGGCTTGTTCATTATGAACAGCCCTATCCATATTGGTCAAGTGAAGCAAAATAAAATAAGTTTATTCTGTTTTTTTGATATTGTTTTTATCAACAAACCCATCAACTATCTTCTTCCTCCCATCATCCTGAGCCTTGTGAACGGCCGCCCCGACAACCATCGACTGGACATAATCCCTGACTTCCTTTGCACTTTGAAAGACGCCTGAATCCCTGAAAGGAAGCAGCGCTGCACTCATCAGTCCAAGCGGGACTCCGTACATGACCGATTCGGCAGCATGACCGTCACCGGTTCTTTCCCTGAAATCGGCGTAAAATTGTGAAGACAGAACGGCTGAAGACACGCCGAACAATTGCGCAAAGGTATTCAGATGGGCTGCCACATAATATGCAGGCAGTTTGACCGTCTGGTTTCCGAGTTCCTGATACAGGTATTGAGTCATATTCTGCATGGTTTTTTCAGGATCGCCCTCCACATGGATTCGGTCCACATTCAGGCGTCCCATGTTTTGACGCTCTTTCTGATGCTGATCCATAATTCCCTGAACCCGTCTGAGCGACGTGTCGTCCCCACCGACGATATCGAAAAGATGCTCGCCCGCGAGGGACGCTCCTGAATAAAAGAGGATTTGCATATCTTTCATGCCTTGCTGTACGCCTTTTTGCATGAAATCCAGCGGTATCTCCCGAAGTTTTTCATCCTCCAGGTTTCCCCAGTAACTCATATTCGGTGCGCCGATGACTTGTCTGCCCCTGCCGGTAACGGCACTGTCAAGACCGAAATTTTTCGATACGTCACCTATAGCCGGGTCGTAGCTTGAATCGGGATGCCCAACCGGAGCCCGCCCATAGCCGGAAACAGCGCTTTTATTGCCCAGATTGTTCGTGATATTTTCGGCAGCAAAGTCGGTCGCGCTTTTGTAACTCTGGTCCGTCTGACCGGCGATACGCTTGCCATCATGACCATGAACCTTGCTGTCAAATCCCAGTCCCTGATTGGCAGACTGAGCCAGAACCTGACCGAACGGACCATAACTCAAATCCGGATGAGTCGGCGGGTTTGCCCGCCAGCCGCTGTTTTCTCCCAAACCGTTTCTGGCGTGGTCATTCAGAAAATTGAAAAAAGGGGTCAGGGTCTCATCTTGCGGGATACTGACTTCGGCCGCTTTTTCGAAAGCGGATTTTTCCGGTGATGCCTGACGGGTTTCCGGTACGTCGCTGTCGAAACGAAAAGCCTTCTGGTTGGGGGCGTTTCGTTCCTGCCGCAGTTTTTTCAAATCGTCGAGAACCCCGTTGATGTCGTCCGGGTTTTCGGCCCGCTCTCTGGCACGATTGGACAGAATACGCTGGCGCTCTTCTTCTGAGACGGGATGGCCTGTCCAGTCGTAAACGGGTTCGTTATCCGGTGTTGTGGATGTATCCGGTACAGCATCGGATTGGGGTGTCTGTGCGAACGGGGCTGCCTGTTTTTGAACCTTCGGGATGACCGGCCTGAGAAGAGCGGTTTTTTGCTGCTGTTCGATCTTTTTCTGCTGTTCATCCATCCATCCGTTTTTTTCCACGGGGTTGTCGCTGGCGGCAGTCATGTCGCCGATCGTTTCGCCCCATTTTCTGGCTTTGTTGAACAAATCTTTTCCTGTGTCGAACCAGTCCATATCGATTTCCTTTCAAAACAAAAATGCCTTCCGGACAAGAGATTCGGGAAGGCATGGGATACAAAAAGGCCTCTCGGTTGGAGAGGCCATGAAAAATGGGCGCAAGCGCGCCCTGACTCTTTCTTTATAGCACGGTTTTCTTCTTCGGTCAGCTAGGGCATGCGAATGCTATGCTGACGTTCATAATCTGGCACTGATCAGATCCATCAGATGCACGGCATTGACGCCACCAAGCTTTAGTCCATGCAGGCACCCGGTGCAATAACAGACGACTTTATCGGTGGTGAACTGCTTGCCATGTTCCTGCATCCTCCTCTCCTGTTCTTCCGGAGGCAACGGGATGAATTTGTCTTTTGCATTGTCGAAAAACCGGACAGGGGCAAACCGGGAATATCGGGGAGACTGGGTTTTCATGAGCGAGGAACCGCAAAAGTCCGTTTTTTCAAAATTCTTCGCGATTTCGACTGTCTCGACATTCATGAGGCCAAGGATGTGGCGGACGGCATCCTGCATGGGACGGTTGTCGAAGGATCGCCAGCAGTCCTGTACGGTAACGGTATCGCCACTGTAGTCCGGCCATGGGAAGGCATCGTCGTTTTCCAGTATTTCCCAGATGGAGAGGGAGCGGTTTTTCGGCGTGTATTCCTGAATGAAGGCGCTGCAGGTCGGACAGGTATAAACGGCTATGTCCTCTTCCCGCAGTGTGTCGAGTCCGGTGCTGCAACAGCCGGTTTGACGGATGCCGTGCTGACGGATCAGGTATTGCCGGATTTTCCGGCTGTTTACCCGTGAATGAATGGTGTATTTGCAGCCCGGAAAATAGACGGCGGACATTATTTTTCTCCCGTTTTGACTCGCTCGATTTCTTTTTCTATTGTAGCCAGATTTTTACTTTGTGTGACAAGATACACACCGGAGAAGATTAAAATGACGGCGATTGTTTTCAGGAGGGTGAAACTGTCCATGCCCCATAAAATGGCGACGATGGCGGCGGCTATCGGCTGGATGTAGTTGTACATGCTGACGACGGTCGGCCTCAGTCGCTTTTGTCCTATCGAAATGAGCAGATAGCTGATGAAGGTGCCACCCACGACGACGAAGGCGATTCCGGCGAGGGTGCGCCATTCGACGGCCGCCCAGTCGATCGCCAGTATTTTGTCGTATGTGAACGGCAAAACGGACAGGGTCGAACCGGTGAACATCCATTTCATGATGGTGATCGGCGAATACCGGTTGATCAGGCCGCGGAAGAAGACGAGGTAGATGGAAAAGCAGAGCTGCGCTGTCAGGCACAACAGGTCGCCCCGGATATTGCTGGCGTTGCCGTTGGCGAGTTGCTGGCCACTCATGACGAGCAGGATCGCTCCGGTCGCGCCGAAGACGATACCGGTGATTTTCTTGCCGGTGACCGGTTCTTTCAGGTAGAAGGCAGCGATGATCAGGGTCAGGATCGGCAGGCTGGTCGTGATGATCGACGCGTCGATCGGCGAGGTCATGGAGACGCCGAAGATGAAGGAACCCTGATTGAAGACGATGGCAATCTGGGAAGCAAGGAAAAAGAGGCCCAGATCCTTCCAGCTGACGGGTTCTCTCTTCGTAAAGAAAGAGGCTATCCAGAACAGGATGGCTGCACCCAGTATGCGGAAGTCCGTCATGACTATCGGGCTGACGACACCGGCTGCCATGACCATTTTGGCGACCGGCGACATGATGCCCCACATGGCGTTGGCCCCGAACATGGCCGCGTGACCGGTCAGTTTTTCAGGCTTCATGATGTCAGAGGATGGTCAGCCAGACGGATAAGGTCAGGATACCCAGCACGGTTGTCAGGAATATGGTTCGGGATGCGATACCCCCGCCCTTGCCGTAGAGTTCGGCCAGCATGAAGGGCCCGGTTCCGGTCGGGAGTGCCGAGAGGATGACGGCGGACTTGGCCCAGAGCGGTGGCATATTGAAGACATGGAACGCGAAATACCAGGCGATCAGCGGCTGGGCGATCAGTTTCAGGATAACGAGTTCGATGGCGACGGCGGAACTGGAACTTTCCTGCCTCTGGGCGAGGAACAGGCCGGTGGCAACCAGCGCGCACGGGCTGGCGGCCCCTCCCAGGAGCTTGATCGACTGAAGCACGCCGTGTGGCAGTTGCAGTCCGGTCGCACAAAAGGCACCGGCAATGACCGGGGCGGCGATCAACGGGTTTTTGCAGAGTGAGACACCGACGTTTTTCAGGGTTGTCCAGACGCTTTTCCCTGACTGGGAACTGGCCTCGATGAAGACGATGGACACGGCAAAGTTGGCCGAGACGGTCAGGATGGCGGCGACCATGGCCGGGCCAAGTTTGTCGGCACCGAATGTCAGCGCACAAAGCGGCAGCCCGATATAGCCGGTATTGGCGTATGACGCGGAAGTCGCGTCGATGGTGGCCGAGGTCAGGTTTTTCGTTTTGAGCCAGTGAAAGGCCAGTACGGCGAAGAAGATGATGAATACACCGAGTTCGAAGGCGTAAAAGAATTCAGGCTGGTACAGCTCGCTCCAGGTACTGTTGACCATGACGTCGATCATGAGGGCCGGGAGTGCCAGATAGACGACGAAACGGTTCAGTTCGGTACAGGCGTTTGTAGACAGCACGTTTCGCCTGCGCAGGACATAACCCGCGATGATGAGCGCAAAAACAGGCAAAACGATATTGGCGATAGCAAGCATAGATCTCAGGCAAAACATAAAGCCACCCGGAGGTGGCTTTTCAATTCATTGAAAATTCAGTCCGTCAGGGCGGCGACTCCCGCTTTGGCGATCTGTGCGTCTTCAAAGGCTTTGACACCCGATACGCCGACGGCGCCGATGCAAACCCCGTTCACAATGACCGGAATACCGCCTTCGAGCATACCGTCAATTGCAGGAGCGGACAGAAAAGCGGTACGCCCTCCATTGATCATGTCTTCGAAAACCTTGCTTTCCTTCCCGCCTAGCGCAGCGGTTTTCGCCTTGGCCTGTGAAATGTGGGCAGACAAGGGGGCGGCATTGTCCATGCGAAGGAAATGAAGCAGGTGACCACCGTCATCGACGACGGCAATAGATACGATCAAGCCGTTTTTCACGGCTTCCTTTTCGGCGGCAAATGCCATTTTTCTGGCATCGTCCAGAGTCAGTACAGGTTTTGTTTTCATAGTCGCTCCTGGTGAGAGTTTGATAAACGGCAGCTTTTTGTGGAAGAAACCGTTTTGCATTTGCGTCAATTGTACGATATGACGGCATGAGGTTGTACAATCCGGTATGGATTTGTGTATCAGGGCCGATAGCATACTCCTGTTTTTACGACTGTCGGCAATGATTTTTCAATAAAAGGCCGGTTACGCCATCGCATGCTGAATCTGAATCTGTCCAATCGCTTCGAGGACCTTCTCGCGGCTCTGTTAAAGAACCTGCATTCCTCGCCTGCTTCGGTGTTCGAACCGGAACGGATCATCATGCCAAGTGCCGCGGTAAAGCGTTGCCTGACGATGGCGATTGCCGATACTTTCGGGGTCTGCGCCAATGTGGAGTTTTCCTTTCTCGCGCAGTGGCTCTGGCGACAGGTCGGGCATCTTGTCCCGGTTCAGAAAACCTCACCTTTTTCTTCCACGGTTCTGGTCTGGCGGATTCTGGGTTTGCTGGAGGAACCCGGTTTCGCTGATCCTTACCCACGGCTTTCAGCTTATTTGTCTTCCAGCGACGAGCTTATGCGTTACGATCTTGCCGCCCGGCTGGCGTCACTGATGGAACAGTATGTCATTTATCGCCCCGACTGGCTGTCGGCATGGTCCAGAGGCGAACGTGTCGATATCGTGCCTGCCGACCATAAGAAGTTCGATACGATTGAAAGCGACCAGCGCTGGCAATCGGCCTTGTGGCGCCGGATTGCGGCAGAGACCGGCACGCTGGAAAAACAGCCTGTCGAGCTTTTTTTCGAGGCTATTTCCGAAGACGAAAAAAAGGCGGCTTCCCTGCTGGATTCGCGTATTCACCTGTTTTGCGAGCCGTCCATTGCGCCGCAATATATTGAGATGCTGGAGAAGCTTTCACGCCTGATCGATATCGAGCTTTACGTCCTGAATCCCTGCCGTGAATACTGGTTCGATATCGTCGATTCCCGCAGGCTGGCCTATCTGGCAAACCGGCAAAAAGACCTGTACCACGAAACGGGGAACACCCTGCTTGCCTCATGGGGAAAACAGACGAAGGCATCGCTTGAATCCATGCACGACCGCCTGGACAATATCGAAAGGGAAGATGACGCTTTCATATCGAATGCGGAGCTTGGCGTGCCTGAAACGCTGCTGTCACATTTGCAGGACGCTATTTTCGATTTGCGTGAGCTGGAACCGGCTTCGCTGTCCCATCTGGGGGACGATGGCAGTATCCGGATTCACGTCGCCCATTCCCTGACCCGGGAAATCGAGATCCTCCATGATCAGCTTCTCCAGCGTTTTGCGTCGGACGATCCGCCGACGGCCGACCGGATTCTGGTGGTCACACCCGATCTGGACGCTGCCGCTCCGATGATCGAGGCGGTATTTTCCAGCCATAACAGTCATCAGGCACGTATTCCTTATACGATTACCGGGCTCTCCGGTAACCGGATCAATCCGGTGGCGCGCGCCCTGCTCGACTTGCTGGCGCTGGCGTCTTCCCGTTTTTCGGCAACGGACGTGATCGATTTGCTGATGCAGCCGGTTATCGGCAAGACTTTCGGGTTCGATGGCGATCTGAAAACCTTGCGGAACTGGTTTGCCGACGCGGGAATTTGCTGGGGACTGGATGGTGCACACAAGGCCGAGTTCGATTTGCCCGAAGAAGACAGACACAGTTTTCATGACGGGATGCACCGCCTGTTTCTCGCCTATGCCTTGCCGGATGGTGAACAGATGCCATTGGCCAATCGCCTTCCGGCCGGAAACCCGTCGGGATCACAGGCTGTCGCTCTCGGTCAGCTCTGGCAGTTTATTGGCGGCTTGCGGCGTTTGAAACGGGAACTGTCGAAACCGAAGACGGCGGATGGCTGGATGCAGACGTTTTCCGATGTGCTTGACTCGTTCATGACGGTTTCAACGGAACTGATCGAAAGTGAACGGGAAGTCCGTTCGTGCATCGGCGAGTGGCATGCCGCGATGGCGGAAGGCAGCCCGGAACTCCTGGCGGGATTTGCTATTGCGCGTCATGCCCTGGAACGGGCGCTGGAGGGTGCCGGACAGGGGAGTGTTCCCGTTGGAACCGTGACGTTTGCGCCGATGGACAGCTTGCGCAACCTTCCCTTTGACCATATTTATGCCATCGGACTGGACGATGGGATTTTCCCGGCTGACCGGTATCCGGACGAGTTCGATCTGATTGGAGTCGCGCCTCGCAAGAGTGACAAGTTGCCACGGGAATCGGACAGGAATGTGTTCCTCGATCTGGTGCTCTCGGCCAGAAAGAGCCTGACCCTGAGTTATTCCGGGAAAAATATCCGCGACAATTCCGCAAAGCCTCCTTCGATATTGATATCCGAACTCCTGAAATCGCTGAAACCGGCGCTTGCCGTATCGAATGATCCGGCCGATCTTGCTGCGGCTGAAAGGATGCTGGTCGTCGTTCACCCTCTTGCCGCTTTTTCCGCCGATTATTTCAATGGCAGGGGCGATCCCCGTCTGGTGAGCTTTCGAACCGACCTTTGCGAAGCCCTCAGAATACGGCAGGAAAGTCAGGCAAAACAGCAAAACGACGCATCTTTGACCGTTTCATCTGCGATGGCGACGGACGAGAGTGACGATGACACGACAACGGACAAATCCCTGCCTTTTTTTACCGGTTCTCTTCCGAAGCCCGAACCGGTATGGCAGGAAGTCAGTCTTGAACAGCTTGTCCGGTTTTTCAGCCACCCTGCCCGTTATCTGCTAAGGCAGCGTCTGGGTATCCGGTTTTCGTCAAAAGAAGAGGAATTGCCTTGTGCCGAACCGTTCACGATTGACCGGCAAAACCGCCGACAGCTCGCCAACAGGCTGTTGCCGCTCTTCCTTGAGGGCCACAATGAAGAATCGATCCGTCTGGCGGCGCTGGCCGGAAATGAATTTCCTCCCGGGCAAATGGGTAAAAACCGGATGGAACAGGAACTGATGGAACTGGCGGCTTTTGCAAGGGCGGCACAGGCTGACTTGCAGGCCGATGTTCTCGCTCCGGTAACGGGCAGCCTCGATTTCATAATTGATGGTGAAGAATGGCGATTGTCGGGGTCGCTGACGGAATTGAGGCAAAACGGCCTTGTCCGGCTTCGTTACGACAATGGCAGTGCATGGGATTATCTGGCTGGCTGGATCGAACACCTGTTTTTGAATGCCCTTGTGCCTGACGGCATTGCGCCGCATTCGGTGTGGTATTACAAAAATGAAAGCGTACGGCTTCATGCTTATAAAGAGGCGAAAAACAGGCTTTTCGAACTGGTGGACATTTACCGGACAGGATTGATGGCTCCGGTCCATTTTTTCCCGCGTTCCTCGTGGGAATTCGTCTCCTCTGACGACAATATGAACAGGGCCAGAGGCGAATGGGTCCATGCGCAACATGCCAATGGCGGCGAACATGCCGAGCGCTACACGCAATTGGCGATGCGTGGGGTGGACAATCCACTGGATGACGATTTCATTGAATTGTCGAAACGGGTTTTCGTGCCGTTATATGGACATCTGAATGGGGAAATATCATGAGTTTTCCTGAAGAATTCGATGTTTTCAACTGCCCTCTTTCAGGCCGGATTCTGATCGAAGCCTCAGCGGGGACTGGCAAAACCTGGAATATCGGAGGCCTGTACCTGCGTTTGCTTCTGGAAAAGCAACTGGAAGTGAAGCAGATTCTCGTCGTGACATTCACAAGGGCGGCAACGGCGGAATTGCGCGACCGCATCCGGGGAAGGATCGCAAAAGCGCTCTCTTACCTGAATGGCGTTGATGATCTGGCGGACGATACCTTCCTGCTGGAACTGCTCGGCAGGCAGCTTGAGACCGGTAATACGCACGCGGAATTGACCAGTCGCCTGCAACTGGCGTTCGAGTCCTTCGATCAGGCGGCGATTTTCACGATTCACAGTTTTTGCCAGCGGGCACTGGCGACGACGGCGTTTTCTGCCGGCGTCGCGTTTACCGTCAGGACTGAAACGGTCGACGAGGAAATGGTGCTCGAAGCCGTGCAGGATTTCTGGCGACGCCACATCGCCAACGGGCACCTGTCCGCCGCTTTTTCGGCATGGCTGGAAAAGAAACGGGTCACGCCGGAAAAACTGATGCTGCTTTTGCGAAGGCATTTGAGAAAACCGCTGGCACATGTGCTCTGGCCCGATGAAATCGGGGCTGCCGGAAATCAGGATGACAATCCGCAGGCGTCTGGTCTGGAGACGGCGTTTCACGAAGCAAGAGTATGCTGGCACACCCGTCGTGAAGAAGTGCTTGAAATCATGATGTCTTCTTCTGCCGATCTGAATCAGCAGCGTTACAAGCCTTCTGCGATTGAAAGTGCCTTCGGTGCTTTCGACAGGCTGTTTGCGACCGGCGACCCGCTTGGAATGGTTGACAGTGTCGGCAAAACGGAACTCCTGACAACGTCGAAACTTCTCGCCTCGACCAAAAAAGACAGGACGACGCCCAAGCATCTTTTCTTCGGACTCGCGGAAAAGCTTGTGATTGAATGCCAGCAGACAGAAGCTGATCTTTCAATGGCCTGGATGCGATTGTTAAAGCGATTTCTTGAAGAAACAGTCGCTTTGCTGAAGGCAAAAAAACAGGAAAAACGGGTGGTCGCTTTCGACGATATGTTAATCGACCTGTACAAGGCCTTGCATAATCCCGAACTGCCCTGGTTGCCCGACGTGCTCAGGCAGCAATTCCCTGCCGCTCTGATCGATGAATTTCAGGATACCGATCCGTTGCAATATGCCATTTTCCGTTCGATTTATGGCGAATCGGACTTGCCGGTTTTCATGGTAGGCGATCCAAAACAGGCGATTTACAGTTTCCGCAACGCCGATTTGCACACGTATTTTGCAGCCCGTTCCGAGGTCGATTATCACTACACCTTGCCTGAAAATCACCGATCGACTGCTGGCCTGATCGAAGCCTGCAATACGGTTTTTTCCGTCAATTCACGGGCGTTTCTCCAGTCTGGCCTCGATTTTCTGCCAGTCAGAAACGGAAACCGGGAACGGCCTGAACTGCTTGATTTGTCTGAAACTGAATCGGAAGCCAGTCTGACAATATGGCGCTTGCCTGACGAAAACGGCGAATGGATAGAACGTACCAAAGCAAAAGAACGCGCTATCGAAGCGACGGCCGATGAAATCGCTCGCCTTTTGAATGCGAGTGCAAAAGGAAAACTGACGATTGGCGAGAAGCCGGTTTGTGCCGGGGATATGGCGGTTCTGGTCAGGAGCCACCGGGAAGCGTCTATGGTGGGCAATGCCTTGTCACGCCGTGGCATCGGGAGTGTCTCGCTTTCTCATGAGAGTGTCTTTTTGTCCCGGGAAGCGAGGGAACTGGAATGTATTCTGGCAGCCCTTTTGTCGCCCGGCAGCGAGTCTTTATTGAAAGCGGCTCTCTCGACTGAAATGCTCGGGTTCAATGCGGGAGAAATGGACGTCCTTTCAAACGATGAAGCCCGGTTGTCGGACTGCTTCGAACGGTTCGAACAATACCGCAACAGCTGGATTTCCAACGGCATCGGCTATGCATTGCGTTTCCTGATGGATCGGGAAGGTATTGTGAAGCGGCTTCTGGCCTTGCCTGACGGTGAAAGGCGCATGACGAACCTGATGCATCTGGCTGAACTGTTGAACCGGGAAAGCGAAAACAACGATGCGCCAGACGCCCTGCTCCGCTATCTGGCTGAAAAACGCGAGAGCGACAAGACGGGTGAAGAGGAAGAATTACGGCTTGAAACGGATCGCAATCTGGTCCAGATTATGACGGTTCACCGTTCGAAGGGACTCGAATTCGCTTTTGTTTTCTGTCCCCTGCTCTGGGACGGCTATTCCAGACGGATGCCGAATGCTCTGGAAGGCATCGAGTATCACGATAATGAAAAGCTTGTGATCGATTTCAGGGAAATGGACAAGGAAACGTCACAGGCGATCAAAAATGATCAGGCGATTGAAACGGCGGCTGAAAGCCTGCGTCTGATTTACGTCGCACTGACCCGTGCGGTGTATCGCTGTTATCTGGTCGCGGGCTGTTACAGCCGTTCAAACGCAAAGCTGAAAACGGCGGAATCGCAACGCAGTCTTCTGAACTGGCTGGTAGCCGGAAACGGGTGTTCGCCCGATGAATGGTTCCTTTGGGACAACCGGAAAAAAGAAGACGAAATCGCTGCCGGACGAAACGCCATAGAAGAGGCATGGAAAGCGCTTGAAGGACGTTGCAGGGATATCGTGTTGTCAGATTTGCCGGAAAATCGCGGGGTGAGCCTGACTGAAACGGAAAACGGGCATGACACGCTTGCGGCAAAAACCTTTAATGGCCGGATCGTTTCGCGCTGGCGGATGAACAGTTTCAGTGGCCTGATGCGCAACGCTGTCGAATTGGACGAGTCGGGCGACCATGACGAGTATGTTGTGGCTGAAACTGACGGTTCTGTTGTGATGGAAACCGCACAACCGGAATTGTCCACCATTGACGCAGACGACATTCTGCTGTTCCCGAAAGGAACCTTTGCCGGAAGTTGCCTGCACGCGATGTTTGAAAACGCGGATTTCACCGACCGGGAAAGCTGGAACACGGCAATTGAAAGTGCACTGCAGCAGTTCCCTCAAACGGCAGAGGTGATTACCGTTGAAGATGGCAAAAACAGTTACCCCGACCTGAAGGCAATGGCAAGACGGATGATGGAAGACGTGCTGAATACGCTTTTGGGTGATGGTATTGTTCTTTCCTCGATCCCGAACGAAAAACGCCTGACCGAACTGCCGTTTTGTCTTTCGGAAGCGCCAGTATCGGCGAAAAGCCTGAATGCCCTGTTCAAACGTTTTGATTACCCGGTCCCGCAACTGGTTTTCGATGATATGAACGCTTTTCTGAACGGGTTCATCGATCTGGTGTTCGAGCATGAAGGCCGTTTTTACGTTCTGGACTGGAAATCGAATGTTCTCGGTACGAACAGGGAAGATTATGGCCCGGCTCCTGTTGCGATGGCGATGGCTGAACACGGATATCACTGGCAATACCTGCTTTATACCGTTGCCCTGCACCGTTTCCTGTCATTGAGACTGCCCGGTTACGACTACGACAGGCACATGGGAGGTGCGCTTTATCTGTTCATCCGTGGAGTCCGGCCGCAGTGGAGTAACGAAGATGGAACACCTTCTGGCGTGTTTTTCGACAAGCCGGATCGCTCCATTATCGAAGCGATCGACAGTCTTTTGAAACCGGCGGGAATGAAAAACAGGGAGAATGCGCCATGAGAAAGCCGTTTTTCACCGAATCCCCCGAGCAATCCCTTGCACGTGCCTTTGCCGAACATATCGTGTCCTGGGCTAGGCAGACCCGCGAGCTTGACGATCCAGTCGCCAATACGCTGAAAAAAGCGGCATGGCAGGTGAGCATGGCGGTTTCATCGGGTGATTCATGCCTGTTGCTGGATGATCTGGATGAAAATGGCGATAAGACTGATGTCGGCATTATCCGGCAAATGCTTTTTGACTCCGGTGTCGTGGCAACGCCTGATTTGCCTGGAAACTGCCCGCTTGTTCTGGACGGCGAAAACCGGCTTTATCTGCACCGGTATTTCGGGTATGAACAGACACTGGCCGAATGTCTTGTCAGACTGTGCCAGCCTCGTGAGATCGATACGAAATTGTTACGCCCTCTTCTCGATTCGCTTTTTTCACAAAACAAAAGCGACAAAACGCCAGACTGGCAAAAGATGGCGACGGCACTGGCTTTGAGGCAATCCCTTCTGATTATCAGTGGCGGCCCCGGAACCGGCAAGACAACGACTGTCGCCAGTCTCCTGGCATGCATTCTGGAAACGTCTCCCGCCAACCGGATCATGCTGGCTGCCCCAACCGGGAAGGCGGCCAAACGGATGCTGGATTCGATTTCGCAACGATTGGATCTTTTTCCTCTTCACATGCAGCCAGCCATCCCGAAAGAAGCGTTTACCATTCACCGGTTGCTCGGCATTACCGATAATCTGTCGAATGCCCGTTACCACAGGGGCAATCCCCTTCCCTGTGAGACGCTGATCGTCGACGAAGCATCAATGCTCGATCTTGCGCTGGCGTCGACACTGTTTGCCGCCTTGCCTGAAAACGCAAGGGTCATTCTTCTGGGTGACAAGGATCAGCTGGCAGCCGTTGAAGCCGGTTCCGTTTTTTCGGAACTCTCTTCCCGATTTGTTCTTTCCGGCTCATGCCGTGACGATCTGGAAGCGCTCACCGGATACCGGCTCACGGATAGTGACCTGCCGGACGCGGAAAATGATGCTTCTGGCGCTCCTCTTGGCGACAGTGTTGTCTGGCTGATGAAAAACTACCGTTTTTCCGAGTCGTCGGGTATCGGGAGGCTGGCAAGCGATATCCGTGACAAACGCATTGCGGAAGTGATCCGTTTCCTGCGTGAGCAAAACGACCCGCTCGTCCAGTGGCTGGATATGGACGATACCGGCGTTGTATCCGGTTTCGGGAAAACAGTTTCGGAGCAATTCGACGATTATTTCAATGTCGTCAGGGAAAATCCATCCGACGTCCGGCTGGTTTTTGATGTTTTCAACCGCTCCCGCATCCTTTGCGCGGTTCGGGAAGGACCGTATGGAGTGAACGCCGTCAACCGTTTGCTTGCCAATGCGATATTGAAAATGCAGGCTGACGGGAATCAGGCAGGTAAAAACCTTCGCGAGAAATGGTTTGCCGGACAGCCGGTTATGGTCAGGCGAAACGATTATGTCCTGAAACTGTTCAATGGGGATGTCGGTATTGTTTTACCGGATGCTGCGGGAAATTTGTCCGTTTATTTTCCGGATGAAGACGGTTCTTTCAGGTCTGTACCGCCCTCACGGATCAGTGACTTCGAAACGTCTTTTGCGATGACGGTTCACCAGTCACAGGGGTCGGAATTCGATTCTGTCCTGCTTTTGCTGCCGTCAGAACCCTCCAGGGTATTGTCCAGAGAGCTGATTTATACCGGCATTACCCGTGCCCGAAGTAAAATAACGATGGCATCCCGGCTGCCGGTTCTGCTGGAAAGCCTGCAACACGATTCTGCAAGACGTTCAGGCCTCGTGAAGCGGATCTTCGAAATCACGACTTGCAGTGGATGAAAACGATGAAAAAAACGTTTTCCTTTACGGTGCTGTAGCCAGTCAAAACGGGTGTTACACTTTATTTTTATGGATGAGTCCGGTTTGGGAATACAATACGCCCAAATTGTTTTGAACTCATGCTCAATATCTTTATTCGACCTGTTTTCATATGGATAAAATTGCTAAAAGAATAGAAAATTGCCGGCGCCATCTGAATTTCAGTCAATCCGAATTGGCACGAAAAGTCGGCGTAACCCCTCAGGCTGTGCAAAAATGGGAAAAAGCCAAAACCGTTCCCCGGGGTTATACATTGGAAAAACTGGCCGGTGTGCTTGGTGTTTCACCGGCTTATATCCAGTTTGGAATTACCGATGCATCTTCTGGCGGTCATTTTTCCGTAGAAGACGAAAAGACCGAATACCTTGTAACCGGCTGTTCAAAACAGGAGGAATGGCCTTTTTCCATTTCCAGAGAACAGTTCAGCCACTTCAGCGACGAGCAACGTTCTCTTATCAATCGATATATCGAAATTCTCTGGCAATCGGTCGACCGGAAGGAAAACTGATTCCTTTCACCCACATCTCCCCGCTCCATTACCCCCTGTTTTGTTATCTTTCAGGCAAAACGCTTCATACACTTTTGACACCTTGATGCCTTAAAACAACGTTTGGCATCTTCTAAAAAACCTTTTCGGAAAACAAGGTAAACTGCTTGCCGCCCCGTTATCTGGATGGCCTATTTTTACACATGACGGGAGTTGGTTTGAATTGTCTGTCAATAAGCTTTTTTTAAATGGACTTATTGATTTTTAGCAATTTTGTTTATAGCTTGTTTTTTATAATTTCCGTTCTTATTGGGAAATGTTGTTTGACGGATGCATTATATATTTAGGCTATTGGAAAATGTAAAATTTCAGTCAGGTTCAGGTTATTCAAGAATCTTCGAACCGTTCTTTTCATGACATTCCAATCTGTTTTCATCCAGCATAAACCGTTGGATCAAGCGAATTGTATTCGGCTTTAAAAAGATGTTCGTTAACAAATTTAACCATTTTTTACTGTTTATTACAACCGAAGGTTGTAGTATTGCCGTTGATGCGGTAACATTCGGGTGTATCATTTGTAACTTTAAGTTTAATCAAGAATTTGTTTTACTGATTTTTATCTAATGAAGTCGGTTTTTGAAACGAATCATTTTTACGCCAAGATCTAAAATGGACGAACTTAAAATGAAGGAAATGCTCACCAATATTCATTTCGAAATTATCCGTAATTCCATTCTGACGAGTCGGGAAATTGCGGATGGCGTCGGTGATTTTATTCAGAGATATACAACCGGAAGCGAATTTGCCGAAGTTTCCGTCGCACTCATGAATGAAGACAAGGATGAAGTCTTTGCATTGATGAAAAAGATTTTGAATGAAGCCATCTGGTATATGGCAGAAGAACAAACGGAAGAAGAAAACCAGGAACCTAAAAAGGAATATGATGACTGAATATTCGCATATGATCCATGAGGGACTGGAGGTCAGCATCAATGCCCTCGTCCAGTCGATCAACGGGCTCATGAACCGGGAACAGAATCTGCGGGAAAATGGATTGTCGGACAAGGCTGAACGAGTTCATGCAACGATTGAACGTCTTTATGTTTTACGTAACGAACTCATTCTTATTTTCAATGAACAAAAAAAGGAACGGACGGACTTTGTCTGACGCCGTTTTTTCCTGAATTACGGTAAAGGCGAATCTCTTCGTCTGTTCCTCCCGGGACCTGCCATCTGGCAGGTCTTCTTATATGGAGAATGACCTTGGTTACATTCTTGAGTTTGTCCACTTTCCTTGTGGACAAGCTTGTGCAAAAACGATGTATGGCACTCATAACGCCTTGATATTGAATCCTGTTTGAAAATATGCCTGTTTTTCGGGCAGGCTGTTTCATATTTTTTCCGGTACAGACAATTATCGATGCATAAATATTGTCTCTGAAAGCTCAGCCATTATCTTGTTGTCTGACCAAACTCAATGCCGGTTTTCACTCTCACCTGACAATGCTCCTGTATAGGCTTCTTTTGGATTTGCCGATTTTATTTTTGTTTGAAAACCATTATGGACGTACTGGAAAACATCATTGTCGCCTCTCTGGCTATCGTAATGACCTCTCTGATTGCGGTGCTGTATCATATACGGCAGCTCTATGCGACGGCGCCTGTCATGTTCCAGAAGAAGTCGGATAGCGGTTACGATTCTGTTTTCCAGATCGTCGTGACAAACCGCGGCAATCAGGTTGAAGAAAATATCGAGCTTGAAATCGATCCTTCCATCACGTTCGAAATTGTCGCCGCCAGTGTTCCGGACGTGACGAAAGACGGATCGACCGTTCGCATCGAACGTATTCACCGTAAAAACGAAGTGATCGTTTTGATTTCCACCACCGAGATCCATTTCGGATCTGCCACAATCCTCTCTGTCTCGTCCAATAATGTCAGCGGTCGTGTTTGCAAGACCCCGAAAGATATCCCGTTCAATTATGGAATGACTTCGCTTGCAATCCTGCTCCTGCTCAGCGCATTTCCCGTCGGGTATTATATTTATCAGGTCGCCGGTTATGTCGGGGACAAGGTCGATGAGGAAAAACTGGCTCCCGTGACGAAGGAAGGCTGGAGCAACCTGGATGAATATCAGGAATCGGATTTGCGGAAAAGTTACAGTGATCAGGAATTTCCGGTCAGACTCTCGCAGGTCAAAAAGAAGCAGGATTATGGCAACGATTCCGTTCCGGTTTCCCTGAAGGATGAATGGGACAATATCGATAAGGATAAAGATGCCCTTTTGCAGTATGAAATCAATAACAAGACAGCAGACAATCTTGGCGTCATGGCTTACCGGCGAAACGGGAACGCAACGCGCCCCTATTTTGCTGAAGTCTCTCCGCTTTCGAAGGGCGTCATTATCGTTCCGGTAACAGGACAGACCGATTCCGGCAATGTACAGGTCGAGTTCCTTTTCCGGCTGAACGATGAATGGCTTGAGAAGATCGTTCATTCCATCGATGCACAAAAATTGCAGGAAATGAAAAATGAGGACGCTTCAAAAACGGATGGAGGCCAATCGTTTAAGGCCAGAAAACTGGCCAGCCCCTCAAAATAAGGGGCTATTGCTTTTCAGCAAGGGATGAATGATTCCGTTCTGGCCTTTCGGAATATTATCTGCACCTTTTCAGTGCGTATCCTGCATTTTTCCTGAAATGACCTCGAACATTTTCTGCATTTTCACGACGGTCTGGTTTTCGGGATCGATTCCGTATCGTCTGGCAATCCATGCCGGGTCGTTCCATGACAGCATGGTTCCATCCGGTGATTCCCATACGAGTATTTTGAGTGGCAGATCGAGTGCCGCTTCAGGGTTTTCCTGCATCAGGAAGGTTCCGACGGCCGGATTGCCGAAGGAAACGACTCGTGCCTCCTTCATGTCCAGCCCCACTGAAACGGCATTGGCTTTGTGATCGACTTTTGAAAAAACAGGAGCTTTCATGTTTTCGAGTGTCGAAAGCAGTTTGTTCCAGACTGAATCGACGTCGCCGGGTACTTTGCTGTGTATGATTCCATTTTCCATCTTTGCCATAGTTATCTCCTTGTGACTGCCGGACGCCGCGTTGACGGGAAACGCCTGAACGCATAACAGGATTCCGGTAACGAGCGCTTTTATGAGGCCTGTCGTCAGAAACGGCTTCAGGCATATTGAGACCGGATTTGTGTTCATTCGTTCACGGTAATCCCGGTTCGATTGATCGGCATTCATGTCGTTTCTCCATATCGTGTGGCTTCAGAAAATATTTTCGTACGGTCAAAGCATTCGGGCTTGTCCGGTATGACGGTATTGTCTGAAAAATGGCGCTTCTTTATTGACGGACCCAACGATATAATACGCCACACTATCCATTACTGTTTTTCTGAAGATGAATAAAATCCACCGTTTTTTCCTTTTCGCTCTGATGCTCCTGTTTTCAGCCCATTTACAGGCTCAAACCGTTATCGAAAGCGCTTTTTCGCCTGATGACCGGGCACAGGAACTGATTTTGAAAGTGATCGATTCGTCCCGGGAAAACCTGCGTCTTGCCGCGTATTCGTTCACTTCTCCGGTCATCATGAAAAGGCTTCTGGCCGCCAAAAAACGCGGGGTGGACGTAAAGATTATCGTCGATGAAAAGGGCAACCGTTCCAAAGCCAGCAAGGCAGCCATGAATCTGATGGTCAATGCAGACATTCCATTAAGAACCGTTTCCAGTTACCGGATTCATCACGATAAATATATTGTTGTGGATGGAAAGAATGTCGAAACAGGCAGCTTCAATTACAGCCAGTCGGCCGCCAGAAATAACAGTGAAAACGTACTGGTGATCTGGAACAATCCGCAAATCGCCAGCCGTTACCTGTCGCACTGGGAATCCCGCTGGAATCAGGGTACCGATTGGAAATCGGAGTATTAGTCTTTTTTTGCTCCAGAATAAAAAAAGGGCCGGCTTTATGTCGGCCTTGTTCACAGGGATTGAACAAAAAAATACTCTGGTTTGGGAAAAGATTTGACCTTATAGTTGACGCAAAAAGCGTGCCATTTTTTTACGATACGATGAACGCTTTGCCCTGATCTGACCGGCAGATTGCCCCTGTTGGCGACAGAGCGACCCTGAATCCGGCTAAAGACCGTTTACAAGTTATTTTCAGGATCTTTCCGGTTGACGCCTTTCACCGGTTTTCCAGTGAAATCGTTTCCTGCCTTGTCCATATCGTGAATATCCGTGCCGACCAGCTCAGGTATTTTCTTTTCGATGTTATAAACGGACGATTTGGAGAATCGGACGGTTTTGTCGAGTTCTTCAATGATCGTCATGCCGGTTCTGTCTGTTTTTGCCGGTTTTCCAGTTCATCTGTCAGGTTGATCACGTTCCGTATGCTGTCCTGAACCGAAGCGATTTTATAAATTCGATTCCAAAAACGGGAACCGGATTCGCCGACTGTCCGGCAGACCGGAGAGGCTGGTTTTTCAGGAAACCGTCGGATTCTTTCAGCCGCTTGCGATGCGCGTCCATTCTGATCAGGTTTTCCAGTTCGATCTCGTTTTCAAACCTGAACCCGTTGAGACAGTTCAGAAAGACCTGCATGGTCGAATAAAGCGATTTGAGCTGCAATACCATTCCGACAGCGGTCATGCGGGACACGAACATGGCCTCTTCCCTTCTTTTGCGATCGTCCGGCTCCGCCAGCCAGGGTGAGACGGCGGCCGCCCCCATTGTCCCGATAGCGGTGGTCATCGACCAGTCCATAGCGTATGCGGGATTGCGCCAGTAGAACCCGATAGCGGTGAAAATCCAGCCGGCCAGTACGGCAAAGAGCGCATATTTGTATAAATTGTTATGCATGGGAAGGGAATGATTTTGTTTTCCTTTTTTCACTCTGGCCGTATCCCGTGAAATGAATCCGATTTTCGTCAAGATTTTCGTGACTAATTCTTCTTGCAAGGCTTTGAAACGAAACGAAGCATCTTGCCGGCGTGTCCAAATTTCAAACAGACGATGGGATGAAAAATGGCGTCGGTCAATAAAATCATTCTGCTTGGAACCGTCACGACAGCGCCTGATTTTCGGGTACTGTCGGGAGGCTCCATGATGGTCAGCCTTCAAATGGAAACGACTGTCGGGGAAGAGACAGAATCGCATGATGTGACGTTTTACGGGCGGCTGGCTGAAATTGTCATGCAATACGTTGCCGAGGGATCCGTGATTTTTGTCGAGGGGAAAATCCGGTCGAGACAATACAGGGATAAAAATGGCGTCGAGCGGCTCGTAACGGACATTGTGTCGCAAAAAATGCAGATGTTCGGACGGAAAAAAGATATCGTTTCCGACACGGACGATCTTTTTTCAAAAGACAATCCCTATAAAAAAGCCAGGGAAGGCAGGGGCGATCCCCCCGACTTGTCCAGATTCGAATATGACGACTGGTAATACACTGTTTCAAACAGGGATTTCAGTCGAAACTTTCATGACGATTATCTCTCTATAGGAATTCCAGGTATTTTAGTGAGGCGATCATGCCCGTTGCCCAGAAAAGCGCCATTTCCTTTGCATTGGTTCACATCCCGGTTGAACTGTTTTTGGCTACGCAGGATAACGATATTCATTTCAACCAGTTGACCGGCGACATGAAGCGGGTTCGATATCGTAAAACCGATGGTGCCGGTCATGAATTGAAAAATGAAGATATCGTGCGGGGCTTCCAGTACGAAAAAGACCGTTACGTCATTGTCACGGATGACGATATCGAAAAAATCAAGACCGAGAAGGATAACAGTATCGATATTCTGCTTTTTACGGATCTGTCGTCGATTCCGACGGTTTATTTCAACAAGTCTTACTACTGTGTGAGCGGGAAAGGCAGTGAAAAAGCGTTTGAACTCCTCCAGCGCGCCATGAAAGACACCGGAAAGGTGGCTATCGGCAAGACCGTTATCGGAACGAAAGAAACGATGCTGGCGCTGGTTCCGGAAAAGGACGGGATATTGCTCCAGACGCTTTATTTTCATGACGAAATCCGGGAAATCCCGAAAGAACGGGCTCACCCTCCCCTTGATAAACAGGAACTTGATATGGCGAGGCGCCTGATCGGATCGATGGAAAGCCCGTTCGAGCCGGAAAAGTATCACGATGAATACCAGATGCGTCTGAAAGCGATGATCGAAGACAAGATTGAGGGCAAGGAAGTGGTGGCCGCCAAACCGGTAAAATCAGGTAACGTGATCGACCTGATGGATGCCTTGAAAGCCAGTCTGGAACAAAACAAGCCGAAAAAAAGCCGTCCGGCACAACGCAAAGCCGGATGATGCCTTTTTGATGAAAGGAGTGTGTTATGCCTCTGCCAGCCCCGAAAAAGAATGAAAAGAAACAGGAATTCATATCCCGTTGCATCAAGGAAATGACGCTGGATGAGTCCGAACGTTTTCCGACACGGTCCCAACGTGCGGCCATCTGTTATTCGCAGTGGGGTGAAACACCCGAAGAACGTCGCCAGTACGCGGCGGCCAGAAAGAAAAAACCGTCTCCGAAAGCTTGAAAAGGCTGAAAATGGACATGTTCGACTCACGATCTGCTGTCCCCATGCTGATCGGGGTCGAAAGCGGGCCTTTTGACGATGAGGCCTGGATTTATGAACTGAAACTGGACGGCGAACGGACACTGGCCTATCTGGACAGGAATGGCACTTTACTGGTCAACAAGCGTTCTGTCAGGCTGCTTGCCAAATTCCCCGAACTGGCTACCCTGAATGACTCTGTTTCCCGACGGTGCATTCTGGACGGCGAACTGATCATCGTCGATGAAAACGGGCATCCGGATTTCGAGGAAGTGAAACGCCGGTCCCTAATGACCCGGACAATGGCGATTGAACGGGCCGCAGCCATGCGGCCTGTCGTTTTCGTCGCTTTTGACATCCTTTACGATACGGACAGGGAAATCATTCACCTTCCCCTGATGGAACGGAAAGCCATTCTTGCCGATGTAGTCCGGGACAATGCGCAAATGTCCGTCGCACGATATGTTTCAACGCAGGGAATCGCTTTTTACGATTTGGCGAAAGAAAGGCGTCTGGAAGGCATTATCGCCAAACGCAAGGACAGTCTCTATTCGCCCGGCAAACGGACGAAAGACTGGGTCAAGATCAAGAACCTGATGGACGACGATTACATTATCTGTGGTTATGTTTCCAATGCTGAATACGTTGTCAGTCTGGTATTGGGACAATATGACCGTTCCGGACGGATTATCTACAAGGGACGTGTGACCCTGGGAAAAGCGTCTGAAGATTTCGCGCTGATCGAAAAACAGCCGAAAGTGAAGTCCTGGCCTTTTCCTGAAAAGCCGCCCGCGTATGTCGACAATGCCACCTGGATCCGTCCGAAACTGGTTTGCAAGGTCGCTTTCATGGCGCGAAACCATAACGGCCTGATGCGGCAGCCGGTATACAGGGGCTTGCGGCCGGACAAGACTGCCAAAGAAACCCGTGAACCGGAAATCATGGACTGATCCACTTTCTTTACAGTCTTGACCTTTCTATGCAGTGTTGGAAAAACTGCCAGAAAGCCTGAAGCGGCGAAACCCGTTCAAATTCGTCAGGAAATGAAGTAAAATTGCCAGCTCTGGTCGTTAGCGAGGGTGGCGAAATTGGTAGACGCACCAGGTTTAGGTCCTGACGCCAGTGATGGTGTAGGGGTTCGAGTCCCCTCCCTCGCACCATTAAGCTATTGATTTTAAATGGCTTTTCAAAAAATAATGTCAAAAAAAGACCTGAAACAGGCATAAAAATGACATGGTTTGCCAGTATTTTGTCTGCCTCTTTATCCTTTATCCCATCCTTCTTCAGACCCTTACCATAAACAGGGTGACCACCCGGTTCGGGATGTCAAAATAGACGATTCAGCAGTCAATCATTTCCGTTCATCAGCCATCAATCCCGACGGCTTCTCCCATAACGACGTAACGGTTCACTACTGAAATGACGTAAAATTTATTGGCTTCCGTGGTCAAATCGCCAATCAGTTTGTGACTTGTCTGAATATCGATTTCAACCGGCGTGTTTCCGGTCGAAAAATATATGCTCGATTCGAGATGGCCGTCAGGCAGCGATGTCACGATGACTTTCTTTACTTCCCCTAACTGGTAAACCCTGTTTTCTTCGACAACTACGACGCTTTGTCCACTACCGCCATTTTCCGGTACCGTACCAGTAATGGTGACGACTTCGGGAACCGTTCTGAATCGGTCAGGATTCGCTGCATCATAAGGTGTATAACCCAGTGCGTCGATGATGTCTGCCGGGGACATGGACAAATCGATGCCCAGCGCTTCCCTTGCGGCTGCCTTGTCATCGCTGTCCGTGCCAAGTAAAGCTGACAGATAATCTCTCAGTTCACCTAGCGCGGCTTTCATCTCTCTGGTACTGGTTTTGGGTGTCTTGCTGCCGTCAAGCAGGGATTTTTCCGGTAATTTCGTCATTGTTTTCTCCATAAAAAAACCTCCGCGGAGGGAGGCTGGTCGTTTGAATGTGAATTGTCTTTTTGTGGCGGTTTGTGAAACGTTCGCTATTTCCAGCTTGCCGGAATCTGGCTGTAGTTGGACAGCGAATTGGCCGAGTTGCCGTTTCCGCCGAAGCAACCCGACGTGGTGGGTGTCGTTGAAAAACTGCAATTCCACAATTCCGGTGCACATCCCGTTTCAGTTCCGTATGAGTAGGACCCTCTTGAAAAGCAATTGGTGAAATTGATTGTTTCAGCGGAGGCAAAACGGCTCCCGGCATGGATGGTGTCGTCAGTGAATAACTCGCTTGCCAATACCAGACTGGTACATGCGTTGAAACAGCTGGAAAAATCGGTGACCAGACTGTTTCTGGCGAACAGACCTGAAGGGACTGTTTTCAGTTTGTTGCAATAGTAATAACAGTTTGAAAAGCTCGTGGCGGCGAGATTGGTGTCGAATATCCCTGAAGGTAATTCCGTCAGGGCCATGCACATTGAAAATGTCCGGTCGAAAAGCCGGGCCGCACTGCAGTTTCTGAAAACGGAAGAAGGAATATCGACAAGTGCCTTGCAACTGGCAAAACAGCTTGAAAATTTAACGGCACCTGTGCAATCCGCAAATATTTCATCGGAAATCGATGGCAGGTTTGTACAGTTTGCAAAGCACTGGGAAAAGTCCGTGACGCTGGCAAAGCCTTTGAAAAATGCCGGTGGAATGATCAACAGTGCAGAACATCCATTGAAACACATGGCAAACGAAGTGGCTTTGCTGCAATTGTCAAAAAGTCCTGCCGGGATGGATTCCAGCGTCTGGCATCCTGAAAAGGTCTGGGTGAAAGTTATCACATTCGTAGAGGTGTTGAACAGGCCTTCAGGGATCGCCGCCAACCTGGCACAGCCGGAAAAACACTGGGAGAATGTCGTCACTTTATCGCAATGATCAAACAAGCCATCGGGAATGGTTTCCAGTGAATTGCAGTTCATGAAGGTTTGCGAAAAATTGGTGACGCTGCTATTGGTATCGAAAAGACCCGAAGGAATGGTTTTCAGGTTTGTACAGGTACTGAAACAGCTGTAGTACGTCGAGACATTGACGAAATCACTGAACAGACCAGCGGGCAATGCTGTCAGACCGGTGCAATTGCCGAAGGACTGGAACATGTTGGTGTTTTTCGTGCATCCGGCAAACACGGTCGAAGGCAGGTTCTTCAGACTGGTGCAGTTGTAGAAGCATTTGTTAAATGAAGTGATATTCGGGTTCTGGCTGAAGAGATTGCCACAGACATTCCCCAGATTGGTGCAATTGGCAAAGAAATTGGTGAAATCCGTGACCGGGTTTCCATTTCTTGCCGTCATGGAACAGAGCGAACTATCCACGCTGACTAATAGCGTATCCGTATTGAAATTGAATTGCGGTATTTTTCCATCGGAACTGGTCATTTTTATCTGCCATACCTTCCCTTCGACATAGGTATGAGTGAGTTTCTCGACAGTGACGTTTTTATCGTCTTCGGAGATGAGTTGTGTCGATGTTCCGTCACCCCATTCTATGACGACATTTTCAATACCGGAATATTGACCGGTTACCGGATTTTTGAACGTGTAGGACAGCGTCGGACTTCTGCCGGAATCGATGCTGATCCGAAACGACGGGTCATTAATGCCCTGCGATTTCGCCTTTTGCATCAATAATGCTCTGAACATGGTTTGGCCTTTCTCTGGAGAGGTATTTCCCATAAAAAAAGACCTCTCTGATCAGGGAGAGGTCCTGGGGGAATAAAAAAAGGGCGCAAAAGCGCCCACACCGACATTTTAATGAAAAATTATTCTTCGGTCAGCTTGTGCAAGAAAAATAAACGGGAATATCCGGTCTCATGGTATGTAATGAAAAAGGCTGCATTTCTGGCAGCCTTTTTGTTGAAACTTCATCAGGTGAAACTAGTCGGTTATCCATCCCCATTTCCTGTAGATGGCTTTACCGTCGGAGGATTTCAAAAATGAGGTAAAGTCGATGGCGGCTTGCCGTGTTTTTCCCGATCGGGTGAGAGCGACTGCCGTATCACGATAGATCACGTATTTTGATTCGATCGGGACAGCATCGGCCAGCTTTGGATTGGATACCTGCCAGATGTTCCAGATGAGCCAGACATCCGTATCGGGATGGCTGATCCAGTAGTCTTTGGCCAGTGCTGAATTTCTGGCGTAAAAAACGATGTTGTTTCTCAGAGCCCGTACGGTTTCGATATTGCCCAGCCGTCCCGCCGCATCTTCCCAGACACCGTTCTGGCCCGCTCCGTTAACGACCAGCACTTTAACGCCGGGTTTTGTCATGTCGCTGAACTGACGGATTTTTTTGGGATTGCCGGGTTTGACGAGCATAGCCAGCGGGCGCAGGTAAAGCGGATAGACGTCCCGGTTGTCGATTGCGCCGTTCATGGCGTAAACGAAGTCGGTCATCATGGTTTCAGAGCCGCTATAGACGATGTCGGCATTTTCGCGCGCGCTGGCGATCCACTTGTCGGTTGGTCCACCGGTCACTTCGACCCTGACGCCGGTTTTTTTCTCAAAAGCGGTTGCCGCTTCCTTTACGGCGGGCAACGGGCCACCGGGACCATAAACACGAATGATTTCGGCTGCACCGGCCGAAGTGAACAGGAAAAGCCCCAGAAAGGCACAGGCAGCAATGGACAGATTTTTCATGGAATGCCCCTTTTCGATCAAAAAAAGAAAACGTCGACACCAGCGGTGAGTACCACTTTATTCTGCCCGGATTTTTTTGATAACGCCTTATCTGCTATGCTGCCGATTTTTCAGTATCGGGGGTGCCTCTCGGATAACCCGATTTTTCGAGATAGGCATCCATGAACTCATCGGTCTCATAAACTTTTGTCCAGGCTTTGACCGAGTTGGTTTCCTGTTCTCCCATTTTGTACTGGTCGAGAATTTTACGTTCCTTGGCTTCGAGATGGACACTGAAAGGATAGCCCTGCTTTTCAAGGTAGGACCCCATGATTTCATCTGTTTCGTATACGTGTGCCCAGGCCTTGACGGATTTGGCTTCCATTTCGCCCATCTTGTATTGATCAAGGATTGCTTGCTCTTTTGAAGATTCGTTCGTTTCCATCATGACTCCTGGTTTCTCTGCATCGCTAACTGGTAACGGCTGTTTTTGGTGTTTTTATGCGCCACCTGTTAACTGGAAATACACACAGCGATTTCTCTGTGTATATAGTACCGTAAGTCTGGCATTTCGTGGCTAAATAGATCACATTTTCGGTGATCTGTCGCAAAGTGTACGGGTTTTATGAAATCTGGTTCATAAACTTCCCGTGTTTTTTATCTGAAACGTTGGAAAATTCGACTTCAACGCAATTTATCCCTGAATTTTTGGTTTCTGTCCGTGTCAAATGATTTGTACTGTCTCTGAAAAAATGAATTATTTTTTCGACTGGCAGAAAAATTTCATAAATACGGCACCAGATTCGTTAAAATAGACCCTCTTTTGGCGGACTGAACATGGAAAAATGTCTTCCGCCTGCTGTCTCTGCTGGTAATGATTGATGAAAAGGATAAAGAATGAGCGAATCCAATGACAAGGCTCCTGTACCCAGACAGTTTTTCGAGGATCTGGGTTTTGAGCTGCCCGAAGAGGCATTCAGCTTTTACGTTGAAGGTTCCAGAATCGTTTTCAACGTTCAGGAGCTTGAGGAAATCGGTTGCAGCTTTATGGTTCGGGAAACACAGGAAGAATTTCCCCTTTCCGAAGAACAGCTTAAAAAACTGAGAGATGCCGGATACGATAGCCCGGAAGGCTTTCTCATCCTCTGACGAGGGTGGTGCCGAACTTCTCTTTTGCATGAGAATGATTTGACTGCCATCACCGGCGTTCTCCGGGATGCCGGAGTCCGGATATCATCAGGCAACAGACATGAGATGTCATAAGTTGAATCGATAATTTACTTTACTGGAAAATTTTATGAACAAGACTGAAATGGACGAAGCGTTCCGCAAATTTGAAAACAAATACGGCATTCCTCCTGTCTATCCCATGATTGACGGTGATAAACTGGGTGCTTTCATCATCACATTCAAAAGCCATGATTCTTTCATGATCACTGCCGAGAGCCCTGACGTCGATATTCAGGATGCCGCCAGCATGCTCGATCCGGACAACGTCAAGGAAGCGGCCAAAGATATCAGGGCATTGCAGAAAATGTGTTCCCCTATTGAAACGAACGCGGTACCACCTACCCTGCACTAGGACAGTTCCAGTCGAAAAGGCCGGCTTGTCCGGCTTTTTTTATGCGTTATTTCTGTGCTGAAAACCGGGAAACCGTACATTCCCTCTCCTGTTCTTTTCTTTTCGTGTTGTTTTCAAACACGCCCTTTATTCAAGATTTCTATTTAAATAGATGGCTCAAGTAATTGAAAATTATCGATTTTGGCTTTTTGAGAAAAACAGGCGTCATTATTTCGGAAGACCTTGATTTTGTTAAATAAATCCGGTTTCATGACTGAAAGCTTGAAAAACAGTATTTTTGTTTTACCATTACCGGTTTCAACATTCAGGGTCTTCAATGGCAGTCGAACATTACGAGAATTTTCCGGTCGCGTCGATCTTGTTGCCTTCAAACCTGCGCAAGCCGGTCGAGGTGATTTACGCGTTTGCCCGCTCGGCCGATGATATTGCCGACGAAGGAGATTTTCGCCCTGAAGAAAGACTGGCGGCTCTTTCCGGATACATTGCCGAACTCGATACCATCGAGCGAAACGGGCACCCCGACAGCAAGCTTTTCATCGACCTGAAACAGGTCATCGGGGAATTCCGCTTGCCTCTTGCGCCTTTCAGGAATCTGCTGGCCGCTTTTATACAGGACATTTCGACAAAAAGGTATGAAACGTACGATGATTTGCTGGATTATTGCCGTCTGTCGGCTAATCCCGTCGGCTTGCTGATGCTGCATCTCTACGAAGCGGCGACAGAGGAAAACAAACGGATGTCGGATGCCATTTGTACCTCCCTGCAACTCATCAATTTCTGGCAGGACATTGCTATCGACTGGAAAAAAGACAGGATCTACCTGCCACTTGAAGAGTTGGCCCGTTTCAATGTCACCGCCTCCGATATCGCTACAGGTAACTTGTCTGACAACTGGCGTTCTCTCATGCAGTTTGAAATCGACCGTACCCGCAAACTGATGCTTTCCGGAGCACCTCTGGCCAGCAGGTTGCCGGGCCGGATCGGATGGGAGTTGAGACTGGTCGTTCAGGGCGGCTTGCGTATTCTGGATCGCATTGAAATGGCCGCTTGCGATATATTCAACAAGCGCCCTCTCCTGCAAGGTGGCGACTGGCTCAGCATTATCTGGCAATGTCTGAAGCGAAAAGACTGATTTTTCCGGCTATCGGTTCACTCTTTTATTTTTTCTCATTCTTTTAGAAAAATCCTGAAAAAACATGACCTTGAACAGAATTGCATCCCGATTGTGACTTTATTATAAATAATACGACACAATAAATATTAACAAGTGCCTGTTTTATATTGTGTTTTTCAATCGTTTCGGGGTAGAATCCGGACTTCCGTTTTTTGTTTTGTTTTTTCTGTTTTTGTCTGGAGGTTTTTTCATGGCTCGTGTTTGCCAGATTACAGGTAAGAAGCCGATGTCGGGTAACAAGGTTTCTCATGCCAATAATAAGACGAGACGCCGTTTTATGCCGAATTTGCATTACCGTCGTTTTTTTGTCGAATCGGAAAACCGCTGGGTTTCCCTGCGGGTGTCGAATGCCGGTTTGCGCGTGATTGACAAGCTGGGGATCGATGCGGTCCTGGCTGATTTGCGCGCTCGTGGTGAGAAGGTTTAAAGTTTTTTTAGAGGGTTTTTGTTATGGCTAAGGCTGGTAGAGAGAAGATCAAGCTGGAATCGACGGCAGGTACGGGTCATTTTTATACGACGACCAAAAACAAGCGTACGACGCCTGACAAGATTGAAATCGTCAAGTTCGATCCCAAGGCAAGAAAGCATGTTCCTTACAAGGAAACGAAGATCAAGTAGGTCTTCACCGCTTTCTTATGCAAAAAGCCGACATGTATTTGTCGGCTTTTTTGTTGTGTGCAACGGACTGTTCTAGCGATAAGACTGTTCGTAAATGGCGATGCAATCAGCTTCAGTCAATGCTGCCGGATCGTAGTTGAACAAATCTCCCATTGTGTCACGGGCGTTTTTCGCCATTTTCGGCAAGTCCTCCCGTTTGATACCGTAATCGGACATCTTGAGATTGTCCACGCCACAGGCTGCCTGCAGGTGCGCCAGAGCCTTGACGAAATCCATCGGATCGGCCGCATCCTTTTCGCCCAGCGCTTTTGCCATATCGACCAGTTTTTTATCGCAGGCATGGACTTTGGCGAAATGGGTGTAATACGCGAGGCTGATCATGATCAGCCCTGCCCCGTGCGCCAATTCGGGATGATAAGCCGATAAGGCATGTTCAAGCGAATGCTCCGACAGGCACGACGAGGTCGATTCGACCATGCCCGAGATCGTATTGGCTGCCGCCATGCCTTCCCTTGCTTTCAGGTCTTTGCCGTCGTGTACGGCTGTCGGCAGGTTTTTTCCGATCAGTTCGATGGCCTTGATAGACAGGGCTTCGCTGATCGGGTTGGCGCAGTTGGCGATATAGCCTTCCGTACTGTGAAACAGCGCGTCGAATCCCTGATAGGCGGTCAATGCCGGAGGTACCGTCAACATGAGTTCCGGATCGACGATGGAGAGAACCGGAAAAGTGTCATCGTAACCGAAACCGATTTTTTCATTGGTTTCTTCTTTGGTGACGACTGTCCAGGGATCGGCTTCCGTTCCCGTGCCTGCGGTGGTGGTGATCGCGACAACCGGCAGCGGTTTGTTTTTGGGAATGTGTGCCTTGCCGGTTCCCCCTGCAATGTAATCCCAGTAATCGCCTTCATTGGTCGCCATGACGGCGATGGATTTCGCCGAATCGATGCTGCTGCCGCCACCCAGACCGATGATGAAATCACACCCTTCGCTCTTTGCCAGTGCCGCGCCTTCCATGACGTGTTTTTTGACCGGATTGGGCAGGATTTTGTCGAAAAGGACGCCGGAAATACCGGCCTGTTTCAATTGTTTTTCGACCCTGTCGAGATAGCCGAACTGTTTGATGGATTTGCCTGTCGTCGTGACGATCAGGGCTTTCTTGCCCGGCAATGGCTGGGCATGGAGTTCATTCAAGGTACCGGCACCAAACAAAATGCGTGTCGGAATGTAATAGGTGAAATTCGTCATGCTGCTTCCTTTGCCTGTCTGTCTTCACGGATGGTTTTTTTCAATAAAAGGATAAGTCCGGTTAAAACTATAACGCGTTAAAAAGCCCCTTGAAAGGGGCTTGTCAGAAAAAACCGGTTCCTTGCTATCCTAGTGGCGAACGATCTTCAATGCGTCCTTTGCGGCATCCATGCTCATGCCTTTGTACTGAAGCCAGACAAGAGCGTAATCCATGCCTATCCGGTCACGCATTGAAATGGCTTCGTCAATGATGTCATCATCCATAAGGGCCGCAGGAATCCTTCCTTTCGGGTCAAGCAGGAGTACCTGAATTTCCGGTTGTATGAGTTGAGGCATTTTTTCACCCGTTCAAACTGTCATCCGTTGGATAATAATCCGTTTCAACACCTTGCCCGGCGATCCCGTCGCCTGCGCAAGACCCGCTCTATGATTTCCGGCGCTATATCGTGCTTTTCCATAAAGCGGGCTGCAGACGAATAGCCATGATCGATGTCCATTTCGATGCCGCGTTCAACGATATCGAACTGTTTCCAGTCGCTGCGCCGGTTGTCTTCTTCGGGCAAAACGGTTCGTTTTTTCTCTTCTGACTGTTTCATATGTCTCTCCATTTTTCAGAGGGAAAACGGTTCCAGTTTATAAAAAATCCTCACTTGTCCTATTGTCCTATTTCAAAAGCAAAAACGATCTTCCCTGTTTTTTCAGTCTTGCCTGCGAAAGATGGACTTTGTCCGATAAAATAAGGATTCTTGCAACCGGCATGTAAAGACATAAAACGGGATAAGTTTCATGAGCGATTCATCCAAACCAGCCATACTGCTGGCTCCGCTGGAAGGCCTGCCGCCGCTTCTGTCCCCTGATATCCATACGATTATCCTGGGGAGTTTCCCTAGCCGGGAATCGCTGGCGGCAAGCCAGTATTATGCGCATCCCCGCAACCAGTTCTGGCGGCTTTTGTCAGAGGTTTTGACCGACGATCTGGCGCAACAGCCTTATGAGGACAGGCTACCGCGCCTGTTGACGCATAAAATCGGCCTGTGGGACGTGATTTCCATGTGTGAACGCGAGGGCAGTCTCGATTCCCGTATCAAACACGCGGTCGCCAACGATTTCGATTTGTTGAAAAAGGAGTGCCCGAAACTGAAAAAAATCTGCTTCAACGGCAAAGTGGCGGGTGCTTACGCCGAACGGCTTTCCAGCGCCGGTTTTGAAACAATTGTGCTCCCCTCTTCCTCACCTGCCTACGCCAGCCGCTCTTTTGAAGACAAACTCGCCATCTGGAAAAAAATATTGGATTAGGCTGTTTATTTCCGGGTCGGTTCGGTTAAAATTTTCCGGTTGTGGCAGCATGGTATCCGGTCATGAAAATAGCGGTTTTTTCAAACATTTCCGGACTTTATTTTCACTTTATGAAATGGATATTTTATGAAACTGGTTCGTTATGGCAAACCCGGAAAAGAAAAACCCGGACTGATCGACGCAAACGGGAAATTGCGGGATCTCTCCGGCAAGATCGATGACCTGACGCCGGAACAATTGTCGGACAAGGCTCTGGCCAAACTGGCGAAGCTCAATCCGGAAAAACTGCCACTGGTCAAAGGTAAACCCCGTCTGGGCGTGCCGGTTTCTTTCATCAGCAAATACATCGCCATCGGCATCAATTACATCGAACATGCCGAAGAAGCCAAAATGCGCATTCCACGTGAACCGATCGTGTTCATGAAAGCCGTCAGCTGTATCTGCGGCCCGAACGACAATATCATCCTGCCGAAAGATTCGAAAAAATCCGACTGGGAAATCGAACTGGGCGTCGTGATCGGCAAGAAGGCCCAATATATCTCCGAAGAGGAAGCACTCGATTACGTGGCCGGTTATTGCGTGACTGACGATTTGTCCGAACGCGAATTCCAGATCGAACGCGGCACCCAGTGGGACAAGGGCAAAGGCTGCGACACCTTCGGCCCGATCGGCCCCTGGCTCGTTACCCGTGACGAAGTGCCCGATCCGCAGAATCTGGATGTCTGGCTGGACGTGAACGGCGAACGGATGCAAAAAGGCAATACAAGGACGATGATTTTTTCCGTCGCCAAAATCGTCAGCTACCTGTCGCACTTCATGACCCTGATGCCGGGTGACGTGATTGCTACCGGTACCCCTCCGGGAGTCGGTCTGGCCCGCGATCCGCAGGTATTTCTGAAACCGGGGGACGTTGTCGTCGCCGGTGTCGAAAAACTGGGCGAACAACGCCAGAAAGTCGTTGCCTGGCCCGGCAAGAAATAGCAGAAGAGGAATGAAGCTGCCCGTGTCCTGTGCGCGGGTAGCGCAAATAGCGCCAGAACAGACGTTGTTGCGGGAAAAGAAGTTTTTCCTGCTTCACTTTTTTCCGGTTTTCTTTTCCCCTTGTTTCAAGCTTCTTCTTTCCGTTTTCTTTTACTTTTCACCCCGTTTGCCCGTCTGTTTTTCGATTTTTTCGACTTCCCTTGTGAAGGCTTTATGTCAGAATAGATCGTAGATACAGACAAACCGTGATGCTTTTTCCGCGAGAAAAGGACTGCAAGCGATGAACGAAAAGGACAAAACAGGAAAAAATCCAGACCTTGCCCATTTGGCCGAATTCCCGTTCAAAAGGAAAAAACTGAATGAAACATGCCTGATCCCTTTCGGTTTTGTCGAACAGGACGAAAAATACGTCTGGTCAACGCCTGTTTCAGACGGCCAGTTCCTCATGACCGTCTTCGTGACGAAAACAGGCGAAATCAGCACAAAACTGCTGGATCCGGATTCAGGAGAGGAATACGTACTGCATCGTGATCCCCTTGCAAAAGGGGCATTTGTCGGCAAAATCCGGATGGAATACGGGCGTATTCTGGAACTGATTGCGAATAAGTGCTTTGAAAACGATGTGTTTCAAAGCGACTATGCCCACAAAGTGATCCGATATGTCCGCCAGACGTATGGTGATGAACTGGAATTTTTGTGGGAGCGGTTTCCGGATAACGCCATTTTTCGCCGTAAGGATACCGGAAAATGGTACGGCGCATTGCTTGTCCTGTCCAGACGGAAACTCGGCCTGGCGTCTGACGATCTTGTCGACATTCTGGATTTGAGGATCAAAAGCGGAGAAATTGAAACGCTTGTGGACAAGGAAAAGTTTTTTCCGGGCTACCATATGAACAAAAAGCACTGGTTTACCGTTTGTCTGGATGGTTCGGTTCCGATGGAAGAGATTTTCCGGCGAATCGATGACAGTTATCTTCTGGCGAAAAAATGAGGCCCTTCCTGACGAACCCTGACAAACGGCCTGAATCCGGCGGCTGGCCTGTCGGTACATGAAACATTGAGCTCGGGAACCTGACAAAAACGGGAATTTCGACCATCACGCCGAAAGCTTTCTTGTGCCGCTTTCGTATTCCATGTTTTTATCTCTTCAAGTACCTGTCTGCTTGTATTTCTTGCTTCCCATTTCTCTTTTGTATTGCGCAAGGACAAGCTGTTTTGACTGAAAGCGCATTACCCTTTACCCATACCGCCATGTCATTCCAGTGACGGCATCGTTTAATTTTCTCATTCAGGACAATGAATATTCCCGAGGAAAATGTCAGTTTTCTGGGCAACCGGTTCAGGGCCGATCCGGCAACGGGGCGATTTGTCGAAGAATACGATCCCAATGTCGCTTTCGATGAATCCTGTACGGAAAACATCGACCCGTTTACATGGAACCATTTCGGCAAAAGCATGAACCGGTACCGCCCACGCAATACCCCATTGCATCTGGTGATCAATCATGAATATTACGAACACAGCCATACGTGAAGTCAAGATCGTCAACCCGGATGTTTTTCACGACAGCAACGGTTTCCTGATTGAGGATTTCAATCTGGAAACCTTTGGAAAAGCGCTGGATCACGCCGTAGAATTCGTCGATGAACGCCTGATCCATTCAGGAAGACATGAGCTCATGGGACTGCATTACCAGCTGCCGCCCCACGCACAGGAAAAGCTCGTACACGTCACGAACGGGCAGACGTTTCAGGTCGCCGTCGATCTCAGAAAATCCTCGCCTGATTTCGGCAAATGGATCGGGACGGTCGTTTCCGATGAAAACCGCATCCGGTTCTGGGTGCCCGAAGGCTTCGGGCACGGCTTCGTTACCCTCTCCGACTTCGCCGATATCGCCATCGGCGTCACAAAAGCCTTCGACAAGGAAAGCGAGCGTTGCATCCGCTGGGACGATCCGGCGCTGGAAATTGACTGGCACGGTATTATCGCGCCCCGCGTCTCGCTGAAGGATCTGGAAGGCAAGCTGCTGTATGAGGCACAAGTGTTTGTTTGAGCGGAACCCTGTTTCTGTCAGGACGCCAGCATCATCTGAAGACGCCTTTTTCCGGATGAAACAGCAAGGCATTTGAGCCATTGACGTGATTGAACATCGCTGCACAGCCTGATTCAGTGTTCGTGATTGCCTTCAGGTGCCAGACTATCCATCGTTTGGTAATCAGTCTGTTTTCTTTTTACCTTTTCTCGCTTTTGGTGCAGGTAATTCATCAAACATCGCTTCGAGCAATCCTGCCAGAAATTCCCTGTTATCGACTTCATCAACCAGTAACATCGGTTTTGCGCCTTCATAGGGAGATTCATATCTGGCGGCCGGCATAAAATCGACAGCGGATTTTGTGGGTTTGACAAGAAAGCGGTCATCATAAATCCCGCCGACTGTTTTTCCACGGTAATACAGGATGAATTCTCCCATCATGGGCTTGTATGCAATGTCGTCAAGACCGGATAGCTGGTCCAGTATAAAATTCAGATATTCCTTGCCTGACGCCATTACCGGCCACTCCACTTTTGGCATTCTTTTATGCGTTCGTCCTTATCATCCTTCGATATTACCGGAAAACTGGTGTCATAACGGACAGACAGGGTTAATACATTCGCCGCAATACTTTTACCCTTTTTTCTTTTCGACAAGACATTACAGGACGGCGGAATTACCTGACGGCTTCCCTTGCACGTGCCTTTGCAGCCTTGTCGGCCCATTCATCGGACAAGGCCTGATTGGCAGGGATGTGTTTGTAGCCGACCCGATAGATTCTGGCCAGTTTGTCCATTGCCTTGATGGTGCCCTCTGCAGCGCTCTTTTCGTACCAGTAGATGGCTTTGTCGAGGTCTCGTGGGGTAGCTAAGCCGGCACGGTAGTATTCGGCGAGATTATATTGGGCGGCCGAATCACCTTTTTCGGCAGCTTTTTTGTAAAGATCAAAGGCTTTTGAGTCGTTTTTTTCACCGCCGAGACCTTCCCCATAAAGATTGCCTAAATTGACCATAGCACTGACATTACCCTGTGTGACTGCTTTTTGATACCATTCACGCGCTTTAGCGTAATTTTGCTGAGTACCTTCTCCCTTTTCATAAGCGATACCAAGGTTATATTGTGCGTCAGCATATCCTTTTAAAGCGGAGCGCTGATACCATTGAATCGCTTTTTCATGATCCTGTTTCACACCCTGTCCAAAATCGTACATAACGCCAATATCGTACATGGCTTGAGGATTACCCTGATCAGCTGATTTGCCATACCAGAACATCGCCTTTTGATAATCCTGCTTGACGGCAAGACCCTTTAAATACATATATCCCAATATACGTTGAACCCGGGGATTCTTTTGAGCAGCCGGTGTGGAAAAATAACGATATGCTTTTTGATATTCTTCTTTTTTATAGTATTTCAATCCCTGAGTAATGTCATTGGCGTATGCAGGCGTTAAAAGAAAACAAGCCAATAAAAAAAGAATTAAAACGCGAAAATATATTCTGTAATCAATTGAATAGTTTTTACACATAGAATCTCTTTCTGGTTGGCTTGTTCGCTTTGTTTCTTCAAATTATAAAATACAGGTGTTTTATTATTCGAGTTTATTTTGTTGCTGTTTATTTTTCACAATTCTATCCACCCCCTCATCCACCACCTTATCAGCCAGATGATCCGATACCAGCGAATCGATTACCCGGGCAACGGGATCGGCTATCGTTTGATAATCTGCGGGCAGCTTTTTTGAAAACATCCCCCACGGTTCCAGATCGGAAGCAAGGGTCGCCATGGCTCCCCATCCCATCGCCTGCGCAAATTCCTCGTCGCCTGTTTTGTCCAGCACTCTCTGATAGACCTCGTGGGTCAGCCTTGACCAGTTATTGGCTGTCAGCGTCATTCCCGTCTGGGGCAGGTTCCGCTTCACGGCCATCAACAGGGACGCTCCCGCCACTCCTCCCAATACATTGCTGTATTTTTCCGTCGCCTGATGGATCGATTCGGCGGTCGGCTCGTTATAGTGAAACCGGTTTTGCTCATAGGGTTTGTTGATTTCCTCATTCAATGCACCCAGTTCCCGAAATCCGGTGCGGGCAGCCTTCAATGGGGAGGTTCCTGCATATTGATCCGGACGGTCGCTGGCCTTTTCGAACTCCGTTCCCATGTGTTCCGCTTTCATCTGGTTCACGACCGAGTTTGCAAAACCGTTATAAAACCCGAATGCATATGGATGTGCCTTCTGCGGGTTCTGCTCGTCATAATCCAGATTGCCAACCGCTTTATCCGTCTCCTCCACCGCTTTCAGACCGGACACCGGTTTCCCGTTTCCACGTATTGCCCTGAAAAACGGCGACGTGGGTTGATTGTCGAGACTGTATTGCCCTTCGACGGTTTTTCCGGCCACGTCGTGGTTCGCGCCCTGAAAGAGGCGGGTGGAGGCTGCATTGGCCGGGTCATGCTCGTCCTGTATGGAGGACGAAACAGCCTGATGGTTCCCGGCCTGAAAGAGTCGGGTCGAGGGGGCGTTGTCCGGGTTGGCTATGGCTTCGTTAGTGTCTCCGACCGCTTTCATGCCGGTACCTAATTGGCGGCTGAATGTGTTTGTTCGTCCTGCTTTTGGTGCATTGGGTGCTGTCCGGTTTGGAACACCTGGATAATCCGGCATCGGGAAATCGTTCCCGGCATTGTTGAGGTTTTCCTCGTATTCGTCCCCGTAAACGCCCGTCAATCCCCTGTTCTTTTTTCTGCCGTAATAATCGTATTCGTCTGCCATGTGTCCTCCGTATAAATGTTAAATGGCTCACTTATCTTGTAACATGGCTTTTCGCATGCTCCGGACATTTGTGGCACATTTGTGCAGGTTCGGGGCTTTTACGGTCTGTTTGACGGGTGTTTATGCTGATATGTGTTGGACTGGGGCAACAATCCCGATGACAATCAGGCCGGAAAAACCGGCCTGAAAATGACAGTCATGATGAATAAACGAAAACTTATATGCCCTTTCCGGCCAGTCCCAGATCGCGGTCGATGGCGGCAGGTGGGACGACGAGGATGTCGCAATCGGTTTCGTTGATGGTATTGCGGGTTGTGCTGCCCAGCAGGAATTCTTCCAGCCGGGTGCGGCCGTGCTTGCCCATGACGATCAGGTCGGGGTTGTTCGCTTCGATGTTTTCTTTCAGGACGACGGACGGGACGCCGAACTGGATGACGGGCGTGATCGGGTTGGGCACGTCCAGTTGCGAGATGAAATCCTGCATTTCCGCTCCGGCTTTCAGGCGGATATTGGAGCGGAATTCATGCAAAAGCCCTTCCGAGACGCTGGCATAGCGCATCATGCCTTCGTTGGGGACTTCGTAGGCATGAACCAGTACGATTTCGGTCTCCGGTGTCGCTATCGCCAGTGCCTGCTGTGCCAGATAGAGCGATATTTCGGAAAAATCGACTGCGACGATGATTTTCCGGTATTCGGTCGTGGGGGCTTTTCTTACAATCAGCAATGGACACGGGTTGAACTGCAGGAGTTTGCTGGGCAGGTTGCCCAAAAACATGTCACTGCCCGGGTCGTTGCCGTGTGCCCCGACAACGAGCAGGCCTGTTTTTTCGCCAATGACGCGGGTCGTGATTTCGTGTGCCGGTTTGCCGAAGCGGATCACGAGTCTTGAATTAATGCCGTAAGCTTCCTCAAGCCTTTTGGTGATGTTTTCCAGGTCGGCTGCCAGCCCTTCCCTGACGACCCGTTTGGTTTCGTCGGTCGGGCTCTTCAAGGCACGCGTCAACATGTCGATGACGGAAAGGTCCTGTACGTTGATGATGTCGAGCGTGTCAATGCCAAGCTGCCTGCACAAGAGGGCAGCCCGCTTTTCCGCCATGACGGCACAGGTGGACATATCGGTCGCCACCATGATGCTTGCGATTTTTTTCATGGGTTTTCCTCCTGATGCAATATGGTGGTGGATGAGGCTGTTTTTCCTAATGTAACCCCTAACGCTGAAAATTTCATCTCCGTGAATCGTTTTTCAACGGTTTTGTTTGATTTGATCAACGCGATTTCACTTCCGGTAAAAAACCTTGTTTAAAATGGAAAACGGGACGGCGAACCGTCCCTTTCTTCCTAAAAGTCCGGCTTGCCGTTTCTTGCTGCCAGAAACCGCTCTATGGCCTTGTCCATCTCGATGATGAGGAAAGTGCCGAGTCCCATCGCCAGAACGAGTATCCAGTCCTGAGGCCGCAGGGACGCCGTATCGAACAGGTCATGGAACCAGGGTGCGTAAGTGTATATCAGCTGGAGAACGGCCAGTATGCCCATGGAAATGTATATGGACGGGTTTCCGCAAAAAATCCGTCTGGTCAGCGACGAGCTCCGGAGGAAACGGCAGTTCAGCAGGTAAGCCATTTGCCCGACGACGATGGTACAGGCAACGATGGTACGTGCCACTTCGATGCTTTGCCCGCGCCGGAGTTCAAGATTGAACAGCAATAGTGCCGCCAGCATGAGGATGAAGGAAACGAATACGATCCGCCATATCTGGTAATACGACAGTGGCGGGGCTTTCGGGTTACGCGGCGGCCTGTCCATGACGTTGGCCTCGGGCCGCTCGAAGGTCAGCCCCAGACAGAGGGTCACGGCGGTGATCATGTTGATCCACAAAATCTGTTTCGAAGTCATGGGAAGCGCGAAGTCGAACAGGACGGCTGCAATGACGACCATCGTCATGCCGCCATTGGTCGGCAAGAGGAAGAGGATGCCTTTTTGCAGGTTGTCGTAGATGCGGCGCCCTTCCCTGACGGCTCCGGCAATGGTGCTGAAATTGTCGTCCGCCAGAACGATGCTCGCCGCTTCCTTCGCGGCTTCGGTACCCTTGACGCCCATCGCCAGCCCGACGTTGGCGCGCTTCAGGGCCGGTGCGTCGTTGACACCATCTCCGGTCATGGCCGTGACTTCACCGTTTGCCTGCAAGGCTTCGACCAGCCGCAGCTTGTGTTCCGGACTGGTACGGGCAAAGACGTCGACTTCCCCGACGACCCGTCTCAGTTCGGCATCGTCCATTTTTTCGAGTTCGGCACCTGTGACAGCCGGTTTGCCGACGCCGATGTTCAGACGTTCGCCGATGACACGCGCCGTTTCGACATGGTCGCCTGTGATCATCTTGACGACGATGCCTGCGTGATGGCACTGGTCGACCGCAAGGAGCGATTCCTCACGGGGCGGGTCGATGATGCCGAAGAGCCCCAGCATGACCAACCCTCCCTCGACATCGCCGAATGTCACGTCGGTTTTGTCGGCAGACACTTTTTTGGCGGCAACGGCCAGCGTTCTTTGTCCGGACGAGGCGATTTCACGGATTTTTTCATGCCAGTAATGCGGGTTGATCGGGCGTTTTCCTGTTTCTGTCCGTTCATCTGACGAACGTTCGATGATGGTTTCAGGCGCGCCTTTGACGAAGATGAACTTCGTGCCGGAACTGTCCTGATTCAGGGTTGCCATGAACCGGTGTTCCGATTCGAACGGGATGGAGGAAATCCGGTATTCCAGGTCACGCTGGACGTTCGGATCGATGCCCGCTTTCATGCCGAGCGACAGGAGTGCCCCTTCGGTCGGGTCGCCGATGACAGTCCACGTATCGTCCTTTTCCTGAAGGACGGCGTCATTACACAAAACGGCAGCATGGACGAGTTCTTCCAGTTCGGGATATTTGTACACCTCGACCATATGGTGGTTCAGATAGAATTCGCCTGCCGGGAAGTAACCGGTTCCGGTCACTTCAAACAGCCTGTCCGGTGTGACGACTGTCTGCACGGTCATTTCGTTTTTGGTCAGTGTACCGGTCTTGTCCGAACAGATAACGGTTACGGAACCGAGGGTTTCGACGGCGGGCAAGCGCCGGACAATGGCGTTCAGTCGCGCCATACGCTGGACACCCAGCGCCAGCGTAATGGTCATGACGGCTGGCAAACCTTCCGGAATGGCGGAAACGGCAAGTGCCACGCACATCAGGAACATGTCGGCGATGGAATAATCCCGGATGACCGTGCCGATGATGAAGGTGAACACGGTCACGGCAAGGATGCCGACGGTCAGCCAGCGGCCGAACACGGCGATCTGGCGCAAAAGCGGCGTCGTGATTTCCTTGACCTCGTTGATCATCTGCCCGATCCGGCCGAATTCGGTCATGTCGCCGGTGCCGACGACAACGCCCATCGCACTGCCGTGTGTGACCAGTGTGCCGGAATAGACCATGTCTTTCCGGTCGCCCAAAGGCGTATTCATCTGGACAGGCTCGACATCCTTGGAGACGGGATGCGATTCGCCGGTCAGCGCCGATTCATCGATGGAAAGGCTGTTGACGTCGATCAGGCGGATATCGGCGGGCACCCGGTCACCGGAAGCGAGCATGACGATGTCACCCGGAACGAGTTCTTCACTGAAAATGGACATGCGCTTGCCGTCCCTGACGATAGTCGCTTCAAGGGAGAGCATTTTGCGGATGGCTTCAAGCGCGCTTTCGGCCTTGCCTTCCTGTATGAAGCCGATGATCGCGTTGATCAGGACGACCCCAAGGATGACACCGGTATCGATCCAGTGCCTCAACAGGCCGGTAATGAGCGCCGAAACGAGCAGCACATAGATCAGGACATTGTTGAATTGCAGAAAAAAGCGGGCGAACGGGCTGCGGACTTTGGTGGCGGACAGCGTATTCAAGCCGAACTCATGCAAGCGTTTTTTGGCTTCGGCCTCTGTCAGGCCATTCCTGTCGACTTCCAGCCGCGCCAGCACCTGATCGTCGGGCATGGCATACCAGGGCAGATCTTTCAGGAAAAGCTGGCTGCGCTCCCGGTATTTTATGTTTTCCTTATCCAATTGTCGCTCCTTTTCAGCGGTCGATATAGCGTGATGCGAATCGGCAAAAATCGTTGAAAATCTTTTTTGAAGCCAAAAACTTAAGGATAGGGTCTTCATGTGTGCCGGAATTGATCTATATCGAGACAAGTGACCCGAAAGATCAAGGAAATGCGCCATTAAATGCCCATCATTGGCTAACTATACCTTAAAATAAGAAGAGTTCCTTCACTCTTTTTCGAACTGTTCCTTAACAGAAATCTGTCCTATTAACCTTCTTTTGAAAAGGTCGGCCGGTGATACAGAATATTCTCGTAATTTGTCTCGGCAATATTTGCCGCAGCCCTATGGCAGAAGGTCTTTTGAAACAGCGTTATCCGGATAAAACGATCGGTTCGGCCGGGCTTCGGGAAATTACGGTTGGATGGTCGGCAGACCCTTTTTCAATCCGTGTCATGCGGGAACATGGCCTGGATATCAGCCGGCATCGCGCAAGGCTTTTGACGAACGAGCTGCTCAAAGACGTCGATCTCGTCATCACGATGGAAAAGGAACAGAGCGATATCGTCAAATACAGTTTTCCCAATTTCAAAGGCAAAATTCTTCGTGTCGGGGAGTATGGCAATTACGATGTTCCCGATCCTTATTCAAAGAATATCAAGGCGTTCGAAGAATCTTTTGAACTGATTTCTCAAGGTATCGACCAGATCGATTCCCACCTGATGCAGCCGGAAAAGAGCGCTGAAAACGGCAAATAACTCCCTTCACGGGGAATCTTTCGGGACTTTCATGACGAGCGATATACGAAAAAGCCAGCTTTTCAGGATGAAGCTGTACGCGACCGCCCTTCTGGTCGCGATGGCAGTCTTGTTTCTCGTTTCCCGGTTAAACGGTCGTATCGGCATCTGGGAATGGATCAGCGCCTTTGCAGAGGCGGCCATGATCGGTGCCCTCGCGGACTGGTTCGCCGTCGTCGCGATTTTCCGGCATCCACTGAACCTCCCTATTCCGCGCACAGCGATCATTCCGGAAAACAAGGACCGTATCGCGGAGAATATGGCCGTTTTCATCCGGGACAATTTCCTCTCGAAAGAAACGCTCGTTTCCAAAATGCGCGACTGGGAACCGGCGCAGCGGATTGCCTCGTGGCTCTCTTCCAAGGAAAAAGCTGATTTTCTGGCGGACAAGACGGTCCGGGTATTGGTCGGTGCGCTGGAATTCGTCGACGACGCCCGTGTCGGCAAGCTTTTGCGCAATTCGATTTACCAGCGGCTGGAAGAACTCGATCTGGGCGACCTGATCGGGCAGTTGATGGATGTCTTGACGCACAATAACCAGCATCAGGCCATGCTTGACGTGGGTTTGCGGCGGATTTCGACCGTGCTGGACGAACCGGGAACCCGGAAGCAGCTGGCTACCGTCATTATCGAAGTCTCCAGACGGGAGTATCCGAAACTGATCAAAATGCTCGGCCTGGTCATGGATACGGATGAATTCGGCTTGCGTGTCTCCGGTACGCTGGTGGAAAGCATGCAGGGATGGCTGCACGATATCGGGCAAAACCCGACCCACCCGCGCCGCAAGCAGTTCGACGATCTGGCAACGCGCTTTATCGACAAGCTGAAAAACGACCCGGAATACCATGCCAAAATCGAGGAATGGAAAAAGGAATTTTTGGGTACGCCTGTCGTTGCCGACTATTTCGAAACGCTTTGGGTTCACTTCCGCAAATGGCTCTTAAAAGACATCCAGAGCAACGATTCCCAGATGCGGCACCGCCTGTCGCGCACCTTCCGGCGCTTCGGACGCTGGGTGCTGGAAAACCCGTCCCTCACCGAATCGATCAACGACCAGATGGTTTTGATCACTTACGCCATGTCTGCCGAAATCCGCGAAACGGTATCGCAACATATCGTTTATACCGTCACGCACTGGGATAATCAATCAATGGTCCGGGAACTGGAATTGTCCATCGGGCGCGATCTCCAGTTTATCCGGATCAACGGTACGCTGGTCGGCGGCCTGATCGGTGTGCTCTTGCATGCCCTTGTCCTTGTGCTGTCGATGTGATTTTTCCTCAGGCTGTCATTTCCTCTTTTCATTTCGTCCCAAGACAGGCACACTTTTCCCCTATCGCTATTTGTATGAACCCGTTTCAGGGGACAATGACATGGATATGAGACGAAAAGACAGGCTGGTGGACGATCCCGGTGAATTGCGGCTTATCCTTGAAGAATGCAAGGTTTGCCGGATCGCGATGATGGACGGGGAAGGCTTGTATATCGTCCCGCTGAATTTCGGGTACGAATATGACGGCGACAAGCTGACGCTCTACGTCCATTCGGCGCGGGAAGGCCGTAAAGTCCGGGCTTTCCGTCACAATGCGGCTATCGCGTTCGAAATGGATACCGGCCATGAACTCGTCGAAGGCAACATGGCCTGCCAGACCAGCTACCGCTACAAAAGCATTATCGGCAACGGCTCGATCCATGAACTGGACGACAATACCGAAAAGGCAAGCGCCTTGAACGCCATGATGGAGCACCTGACGGGGCAGACATTCGAATTCAATGACAAAATGGTGAGTGCTGTGGCCGTTTTCAGAATTGACGTCAGCCAGTTCAGTGGCAAAAGAAGGATTTGAATCCTTCACAATGCGATCAAAACGATTCCCGAACGTGGACGATTGGAAAGAGCGTTGTCATGGCAACTGAATCAGTGCCATGTTTTCACGATTCTTTTTTATCCATAAAAGGTTTATAGGTCAGAACCCTTATCTGTTTATCGCGCCCGTATTTATCCCGTAAAAACTCCAGGTCGTCGCTGTAATCGATAATTCTTGTTTTCGAGTCGTTCCATACGGCATAACGGTAGACAGGTTCATCCTTGTCGTTGATGTAAACGAATGGGCTTTCTCCAAGGTCTGCAATGTAAATGATGTCGTTGTTGTCAGTTGCTGAAACTTTAGGCATTCGTGTTCGTCCCCTGAGTTATGACCTTACGAGGGTCGGGCGGGAGCTAAAACACAGTCGTACCACGCTGCTGGGCATATTCCCCCTTAAGGGTCTTGTATTAGCCCACTCCCGCCCGTTTGAAGACGAACGAAATCCTACTTGCAGAAAAAGTATGGTACGAAGGTGTGTTTTAAGCACCGGTCTCAAATTTACATTTATTGTTAAAGATTGGCAAGTTCCGTCAATCGCTGATTTGCAGGGATATTGACGAGAGAAAGGAATAAAAATGAAGAAGAAATAACCGTCGTTCCAGCCAACAGGTCAGAGCAACCTGTCGTTGGAAACGAGCGGTAGTACATATACGGTATGTACTCACCGGGTACGAGCGCGTTTTAAAGCGCCGGTAGCAGGCGAAGCTGCCACCGAAGCCTAGATTAATTTGCCATCTGCATTTTTGCAAGTTTTTATGCACGGCTATTCAGACCTGATTTGGCTCTGAAACAGGGCAAAAATTTTCTGTGTAAAAGTTTTATACCGTGTGAGTCGATCAGACTTTTTATGCTTTTAACAAGACGGCTTACGGCAGATATTCATGCTCACGCTTTTTTAATATATAAGGCAGCGTTTTCAGGGACGAAATCCGCAATGGCACAACTGTCATCATTGCTCTTTTTTCGTATCTTGCGCTGTATCGGCGACAGAATGAACACACTGAAATTCGCCAGGCGTCAGTTTGTCATTCCTTTCAAACTTTTCAGACAGACTCTGGAGTAATCCCTGATCTGTTGACCTGACGGTATTCCAGTGTGTTCAGGCACGAGAAGAATGTGTATTACGGAATCATCCTTCTGCACTGGATAACTGTTTTGCGGATGATCCGCCAGAACATTGTTTCTACACATTTTGACCTATCCTGTGCAGGTTTCGGGATTTGTTGTCCAATCATGATTCAGGCGCTTTGTCCACAGGCATACCAATAATTAATATTTATTTTTGCCAGACGCATGCCAAATGATGTCGTTGTTTTTTCCCATGTAGAGAACCATTTCCATCCAACATTGATATCACTGTCTTTGTTACCTGCACCGGTACTTCCCTGTAATAAAGAAATATAATAACTTGTGTCTGAAAATGGGCAGCCAAGAGTAACTGTAATATTTGTATCATTTGCTGTTTGGTAAGCTCCTCCCTGCTCAACCCACCCATCCGACCATTTCCTGTACCAGTTCGTCCCGTCGTTATAGGCATCGACGACATACCTGACCGGTTTGCTGTCGATGACCCTGTCCAGTTTGCCATCCACTTCATTGGCCAGTCCGGTAATGTCGATCAGGCCGGGATTGGCGGCGGCGTCGAAGGCCTTAATGCAGGGGAGCAGGGTCAAGGCTGGCGGCTGGACGGTGTCGGATGCGCCGTAGATTTGATTTGACTGAGAAGCATTGAAAGATAAGGTATTCGCCCCTGCTCCAACAGTCGCGGTATTTGCGCGTGGACTTGCCCCTGTCAGCGAAAAAGCTCCACTTGCATCTTCGTTTCCCGCCCAAAGTATACTTCCGCTGTTTGTTATTACCCCTTCAATATTCGGCAACCCCGCCTCGATCTTCTGCCCCGGCGTATTGCTTCCCTGCGCAAACCGATCGATCAAATCCGGCAGGTTGAAGGTGGTTTGCTCATCTCCTTCGCCGAAGGTGGTGCCGATGACGCTATAGAGTTCGGCATAGGTTTCCCTTCCCACTGCCCTTCCGTCGGCTTTGAGGTAGCCTGCAGGCGGAGTTGACATGGCGAAGTATTCGACGGTTCCGATGGGGACACCGTTTAGCGGGCTGATTCCTTTGGCGGGGTTTTGGAGTACCCATTTGTCGAGTGCCTCGTCATATTGCAGTTCGAGCCAGTACCCGGCTCCGGCGATGTCGCCTTCTTCCAGTGGCAGGTTGTTGCCTTTGACGATTTCTTTTACTCCGGTCTGGTCAGCCTGAAAGCTGGGGGTTTTGCTGGTGTTTTTCTGTTTTGCGCGGACGAGGACGGTTTTTCCGGAGCTGAGGTGTTTCAGGGTCGGGTTGAAGCTGGCTGTCATCTCGTCTGCTGTTCCCTGCGCTTCAGCTGAGAGGGTCGCGCTGACGGTGCGGATGGCGGTTTCGAACTGCTGCTGAAGGGTGTCGATGTCGCCATTATCAAGAATGTCCTGTTCGCTTTTGTCGGCGGTGAATCCGGCGACGACAGCGGCGATGCTCGTGGCTTGCCGCAGGGCCTTGTTGACTTCGTTGGATCGGGCAAGGCCCTTTCTGAAGCCTTCTTTTACGGCGGTCGATTTCTCGTAGTCTTCCTGTGTCTGGACGATGGCGTTGGCGCCGGTGGCGAAGGGTTTGAAGTGGTTTTGTGTCATGTTGATATTCCGTTTAACGACTTGAATAAAAAAAGACCTCGCTTCATGTGAAGGAGGTCTCTGATTTTTTTTGTAAATTTCAGACGCAACTTTCGCGTCGAAAGAAATAATACTGCATGAAAATTCTTCGGTCAGCCTGTATTTCGTATTCAATATCCGGAAAACAGGCATATAAGACAGTGACCGAGATTGTTGCCTTCATGTTTTCAAAAATATTTGCCTGCATTGAAAATCGAAGGCTTACGATTGTGCAGGTGCTTTCCTGTTTAAATTCCTTGTCCGGTGGTATACCAGTTGCAATTCGAATCGATATTGGCATTGGTATAGTAAATTCGCGGTGTAAATGACGTGGTTGTTTTTACATAAGGTATTGCACCGACCAGCGCACCGTACGATGGAGCAGCCGCATCGCTTACGGTCATCACTAATGTGTAATCATTTCCGGAATAAGGCTTTAACAAGGTAATGGCTTGATTCGATTTTGACGTCTGTCCTCCCTGCTCCAGCCAGCCGTCCGACCATTTCCGGTACCAGTTCGTCCCGTCGTTATAGGCATCGATGACATACCTGACCGGTTTGCTGTCGATGACCCTGTCCAGTTTGCCATCCACTTCATTGGCCAGTCCGGTAATGTCGATCAGGCCGGGATTGGTGGCGGCATCGAAGGCTTTGATGCATGGTAGCAAGGTCAACGCAGGAGGCTGGACGCTATCAGATGCACCGTAAATTGGATTGGAACGGGACGCGTCAAAACCCAATTTCCAGCCATTTCCGGTGTTTCCGGAAGTGGCATCATATCCAATCGCACCGGCATTATAAAAACTGCCGGTTAAATTCGACGAAGAATAATCATCGATTGGCCCGACAACCCCGGCAATATTCGGAAGCCCCGCCTCCCGTTTAACTCCGGGAGTAGAACTGCCTTCTGCAAACCGGTCAATCAGATCCGGCAGATTGAACGTCGTCGATCCATCACCTGAACCAAATGTCGTCCCGATAGCGGCAAACAGATCGGGGTATGTTTCCCTTCCCACTTGCGAACCATCCGCTTTCAGATAACCTGCTGGTGGTGTTGCCATCGCAAAGTAGTCGATGGAACCGACAGGCGTACCCCGTTTGGCGATTTCCGCTTCCAATGCCAGCGTTTTTCCCTCCAGCTCCGACCTGTCGACTTTATTTTGAATGGCCGATTGAATCTCTTCAGAATCCGCTTTCGAGTCGATCTGTTCTGCCCATTGTTTCAGGTTAATTCCCAACGCCTGTCTGGCCGCTTCCTTGTCGCTGCTGTCTTCTCCAAGCAACTCTTTGAGATAATCCCGCAATTTGCCCAGTGCGCTTTTCATTTCGCCTGTTGTCGTTCTCGGCTGTTTGTTCCCATCCAGCACGTTCTTTTCCGGTAATTTCGTCATGTGTTTTCTCCATAAAAAAAGACCTCGCTTCAGGGAAGGAGGTCTTTCACGTTTAAATATCGGGACGCAATAAGGGCGTCATCGAAATGGTACCGGATAAAAAAACTTCGGTCAGCTTGTGCACCTGTTGCGAAAGCAGTCAATATTGTCCTGCTTTCGCATGGTGCTTGCGCTTGTCAGAAACTGTACCGGTACCCGATATTGAACTGCTTCTGATCGAAACGGCTGCCTTTGGCGTAGTTCGCGCCCATATAAATGTTATGCCGGTCGTTGATCTGCATGTTCAGACCGATGCCGTTATCCCACCAGCCTCCTCCGAAATCATACGATTCACGGTCGGCGCCGTTGAAGGTGTAATGGGTCTTGCCGGAAAACTCCCGGATATAGCCGGTTTTGAAGTACACATCGATCGGGTTCTTGCCCTTTATGATACTGTAACCGGCGATGATGCTGGCGCGTCCCAGTGTCGAATCGTAACTGCCCAGTTTCGTTTGCAGGCCATTGGATGCCTGCACCGACGCACTGTTCTGGTGCGAATACGTCAACTGCCCTTGGGGTTCGAGATACCAGCCGGTATCGGCATTTTCAAGATAGAAGCGTTTGCCGGTTTCGACCCCGATGGAAAAACCGTTCGTATTGCCGCTTCCATCGACACCCAGTCCGCCACCGGTCACGGTGTTGAACTCGTTTTTCATGTGCATGTATTTCACGATCCCATCCACATAAAAGCCGTTGTTCGCCATGTACGTGCCGTAAACACCGAGGTGATATGACCTGACGTCGCCAGTGCCGACGCTGTAATCCACGTCTCCTTTACTCGTTCCAGCCGCTGCGCCGACATAAAAACGTCCGTCCTGTCCGTCCAGCCTGCGGTCGACACCCATTTGCATCCCGGCGTATTTCATGTCCATGCCGCCCAGTCTGGAATCGAAATGGTCGAGCGAACCGCCATAGACCCGACCCCAGACGTCGCCGTCTTTGGCGTTACTTTGACGGAGCTGTCCCATGCGTTGCAGGAGAGTCTGGTTTTCGACGTAGCCCAGCAGGTAATTGATATTTAAGAGATTGACCGAGTTTTTGGCGGTATTGTTCAGGTCATTGCCCGGCGTGGCCGCCAGTATCCAGTACTGGGTATCGGAACGGGCAAAATTTTCTTCCCTGTCGAGTATATAGGAATAGGCTCCAACATCGACGCTGGTCTGCTGGATACCGGTTCCGGCATCGCCACCCAATGCAAAAGTTCCTGTCCCGCCGCTGGAATCCTCGACAATGCGCAGTCGTTCCGTCCCCAGTGTCGAGGTCGCGATGTTCCCCAGATTGGCGTCGCGAACGTAAACCTTGTGCGCGCCGCTCGAACTGTCGGTAATGTAGATTTTGTCCCCGTTATTGATGGCCGTATTGCCGTCGCGAGCGATATCGGAACGGACGTAGAAAGTCCCGTTTCCGGAAAGATTGGCGATCGTCAAATCCACCCGGTTACCCGAATGGGGATTGGCGGCGTCTCCGAGAATGACCTCCGTACCGGCATCGACATTCAGGTTCGTGAGGTTGGATGAGTTCATCATCTGTCATGTTGCCGTATTTGCAAGGTTCAGGGAAATAGAGCCGCCTGCGGAAGCGTCCGTACTGCCGGTATAGCGTGCATTTCCACTGAAGTTTCCGCTAATGCTGCCCGTCGCATCCGTTACCATATTGCCGGACAGGCTTGAACGTTCGCTCATGGTCAGCTGAACTTGCCCACCCGTTGTGGCATTCAGATTGCCGGTGCCAACCGCATCGCCACTGTAGGTTTGCTTCACGATACCGGAATCGCTGGCTGTCGCGTTGCCCGTCACACGGCTTGTATTGTCATAGGCGAGCTGAACCAGCGAACCGGCATTGTCGGAGACGAGATTGCCTGTAAATTGTGAAGCGCCATTGGCGTTCAGGACGATTTGCCCTTCTTTTTTGGCAACGATGTCTCCAGTGACGTTGTACACTCCTGCAACGGATGTGCCGTCCGCTTTTTCCGATGCGATGGAGGAACCGGTACCGGACGAGAAAATGGCATAGCTGCCTTTGGAAGAATCCACGGTGATGGTCGTATCACCGGCCAGGTGGATTTTGCCTCCCTCAAACGATTGTTTTATGCACGACGCATTTCCCAAAAGACAATTCAGGGTTGATCCCGACCAGACTTCTCCGTCTTCGGCAGCCAGCCCGTGAGCTGTCGATCCGGTTGTCGTTATCGTCGTGTTGCCCAGGTAAATCTCGCCGGTCTTGTTGGCGTATACGGCATGGGCGCTGTTACCGGCTGTCTGGATGACACTGCCGTTTCCAACCGTCACTTCTGCGGATGAAACCTGTGGCATCCCTTCCGTTTCCATAGTGCGGTTGCCTGCGTAGATACCGTATCCCAGACCCTGGGAGGTATTTTCACCATTGGCTTGTGTGACAATGGTCGCGTTTTCGCCTAGCGTGATGACATTTTTTCCCCCGTTGCCTGTCTGGTTGGACAAGTTGGCCCGGACAGCGACACCGCTCGTTGTCGTGATGTTTGCGCGATCGCCGACAACCAGATTCGAAGCGCCTGTCACGGCCAGATTGAGTCCGTCAGCTGAATAGCCGGTTGTGACAATAGTCAGGTCGTCACCGATCGTCAGGTTATTGCTTGAGCGCTGCATGAGGGCGTCAGACTGGGAACCGGTTGTGTTGACCGTGACTTTGTTCAAGGTGCCACCCTGGTTATACATGCCATAACCGGTCAAGGGAGTAAGGCTCATGTTCTGGGTCGTATTGATTTCCACTTCATCGTACTGTCCCGGATTGCCGCAATAATAAAGTGTGTTATCTGTTGTCAGTTTCGATCCGGACGGTGTGCATACGGCAAGCGCCGGACCTGCGAGACAAAAACCAAAGCCGAATGCCATTGCCAGTTGCCTGCATAAAACAATCGGAAAAACGGTTACCGTTTCTTTCTTCATACTTCTCCTTTAATTGAATTCCCCTCTGAGCCGCATACTGAAACCAGTCATTCAGGTTTTATGTTTTTATAAATAAAATCGGCATTTCTTTAAAAATATTGATTGCATGCAATCTTTTAAAAACCCGCGTGTTCTTTCTGTATCACTGAATATCCAAAAAAGAATTTTTCAAGAAAATAGTTTGCATGCAAATCAATTTCACGAATTTTATCATTAAATGTTAAATATCAAATCAATGTTACATTTTTTGATATATAAGACGTTTAAACAATTAATAGACGAAACCCAAATTAAGCGAACTGGAGAATAATAAAAACAAACAGAATGCATCAGCTTTAAGTAACTGATTTCAAATGAAAATAATTTACACACATAAAAATTTCCTTTATTTCGATTCACAGTATTATTTCTGTTGAAACAATAGGAAAAATGTATAAAGCGATGTTGTAAATTTACAGTGGAGATTATTTATATTTCTTTATAGAAATAAATAAATATTACTTGCGGGATATGTTTTTTAATATTTATGACAAAAACATAATGTCTATAAATCAAATATTGATTTCAGGAAATGAAATTTGAAGGAATATGTAAAAACCTTTCAGGTTTTCAATAATGGATTTATATCGTCTCTTTATTAACGAATGGTTTTCTATGTTATAAAAAATGTTTTCTTTAAAAAACATTTCAAACAGGAAACCTGTTTAAAAAGTCCGCGTCTTTTTTTAAACAAGCTGATTTAAAAAATCATCATCGATGCCAATAGCTGAGGGAAGACGTTTTTTCCTGTTATATGGTTAGGGTAAAAAAGTGCATGACGATACATGTGCATCAGGATGAACCGGCTTCAAAACAGGTTTATAATAGGAAGCTGTGCGGCGGTAGCTCAATGGCAGAGCCGAAGCTTCCCAAGCTTAAGACGCGGGTTCGATTCCCGTCTGCCGCTCCATTTCTGTCACTGTCCGCAATCAATGCCCTGACCGGCCAGTGTTCCTGAAACGCCAGCTCGTCATGCAACGCGTCTCCCCTCATCCGCTTCCATCGAATGCACCTGTCCTCAAAATGGGGAAAAGACCGTTCTGGGTCATGTGTTTTGTTTCCTGAAGCAGGAAAAAAGGTTTTATTGACGTTTTTTGCCCTGAAGAAATACCAATAAAATATGGACGTGGCTTTATCGGATTGATAAAATGCGCGCAGTCTCCTTGGGGAGTAGCCTGCTTCGCTTGCACGAAGCGCTTATGTCAACATATTCAGCCCTCCCGGCTGTGGTATAAGCGACCATCCGGTTTGGCGAGACCAGCGAGCGGTTCATGTTTTCCCGGTCGGGCGCATGGATTGCTTGTCTGTTGCGTCCCGGCCGCTGTATCACGATGAATCCGATTTCCATTTTCATGCTCGGCATGGCCATGTCCACCGATGCATTCGCGGCCGCCCTCGGCAAGGGCGCAGGCATGCTCAAACCCCGTTTCAATGAGGCTCTTCGCATAGGGTTCATTTTCGGCTTTGTAGAAATGCTGACCCCCATCATCGGCTGGTTTCTGGGATCGGCCGCCGCGCGTTATATCGACAGCATCGACCATTGGGTGGCCTTCATTTTGCTGGCCGGTTTGGGCTGCCACATGATTTACGGCTCCTTTCAGGATGAACCGCAAGAAAAGGAAACCTCGCGGAAAAACGGGATTTTTTCGATTGCCCTGACCGGTCTGGCAACCAGTATCGACGCGCTGGCGGTCGGCGTCGGGTTGGCCTTGATCGACGTGAATATCGTTCTGGTCGCCATCGTGATCGGTTTATGTACCTGGACGATGGTCACGATCGGGATCATGATGGGACGCATTCTGGGCAAAATGGTCGGAAAACGTGCGGAAATGATCGGAGGCTTTGTACTGATTGTCGTGGGCACCAGTATTCTTTGCGAACATATCGGTTCTTCCCCTGGCTTGTGAGGCTTCCTTCATCGTGCCAGGCACATGCACGTTACTGTACCCACTTGCACGGGAATGGATCGGACTATTTGTCTGATTTCGGAAAAAACGATTTTAAAATCAGTTATATCCTGTATAAAAATTTTTGATATTGCCGATTCTGAAAAACTTGAATTCTTCCCTGAATGAATAAGGTCAATATGTCATCGGGAACGTAAGTGTTTTTTCCATTTTCTGTCTGGATTATAATAATCGGCTTGCAAAAGGCAATATTCAAACCCGCCTTTTAAAGGGTTTTCAAAACAATAAACGGAAAGTTTTAAAGGCACAGTAAAATGGGAATCATTGCGAGAAAGTTCAACCCTGACGACATTGAAAGCGCCATCGATATCTGGAATGAAATTGTGGAAGACGGCATCGCCTTTCCGCAAATGGAACAACTGGACAAACAGGCCGGACTGGATTTTTTCCTCTCCCAATCCCATACAGGCGTGGCAATCGAGGAAGACACAGGCAAAATGGTCGGCCTGTACATCCTGCATCCCAACAACGTCGGACGTTGCGGGCATATCTGCAATACCAGTTATGCCGTGAAAGGCAGTGAACGCGGCAAGCGTATCGGCGAAATTCTGGTGAAAGACAGTATGGAACAGGGCAAAAAACTCGGTTTCAGGATTTTGCAATTCAATGCCGTGGTCAGCACCAATGAACCGGCTCTGCGTCTGTATAAAAAACTGGGCTTTACACAACTGGGCATTATTCCGGGAGGCTTCCTGATGAAAGACGGGCATTATCAGGACATTATTCCGCATTATCACGTTTTATAAAAAACCATTTATAAACAATGATTTTTTATAAATGATGATTCTGATTTTTACAGTGGATTGATTCAGGCATTTCATCCTTCTTTTTAAAAGTCACTAATCATTCAAACAAAAAACCGGCTGTCTATTCACGCCGGTTTTTTATTTTTTCATTCGAATGAAATCAGTTGCCTAACTTGTATTTGATCCAGTCGAATATCGTCCAGCTTGAGGGATCGACTTCGTGCGTTCTGGCTCTGGTCTCTTTGGCCCTCTTCTGCCAGTAGTCCCATTTCACCGGGCTTTTTTCCAGCCCATAGTTCCCGTTCGGGTAGGCTTTGGCAAGCACATCCATCGCGAGAGCATGTTTTATACGTTTTTTTAATGTAGAGCGCTTTTGTTCTGCTTGCAATCGATTCCGGCATTTTTTTATTTTCTCTCATTCTGGTTTTTATTCTCATTCAACATCCACCCATCCACCATCGAATTGAACCGCTTCTTCAGTGCATCGCCCAGTTGTTCGATGAAGACGCCTCCCTTGCCTGCTGTTTTTATCAGGCCTTTCATCTGGCCGTCTATCGCTTTTCCTCCCACGGCTTTGATGCTCGCTATTTTGAAGGCCAGCTCCCAGTCATGGGTTCCTTTTTCCTTCACGATGCTGGCGTTGGCTTCGGCAAGGTTGATGCTGAAGTCTTTGACCATTTTGAACGCTGTCATGCCTGCTCCTGTCATGGCGGCTCCAGCCATGAGGGACGCTCCCGGTATGGATACGGCTGCGTACGGCCCTTTTTCTCCCAGCACTTCGTATCCGAATCGGGTGAGGTTTTCGACTGTTTTGGCATCGTCTCCGGCGACGATTGATTTGTTGAGTTTTTCGATGGTGACGCTGTTTTTCAGCCAGGTCTCGCTTTTTTTGATGAAATCGAAAAGGTTTTCATCGACGTTTTTGGTAATGGACGGGTTGATGGGCTTGCCGCCGTTTGCTGTTGCCAGGGCGTGGTCTGCGAGTGAGACGAGAGCCATTCCCAGTTTTGCAGGTTCGGTGATGTATTCGTTGAGAAAGGCGTCGCTGACGATCTGGTACTTTTCTTTCCCGTTGACGTCGGTTTTGATGGGTTCAGCGGCGGCCTCGGCCAGTTTCTGGCTGGCGGGATGCCCGAGGATGGCCTGATAGGTGGGCTGATAATCCTGTCGGGAATGGGTGACGGGGTTTGGCATGGCATTTCTGGCGACGTCGGCTATCCAGTTCAACAGGTGGTTCCCGTTTCCGGTTTCCTGTTGCCGGCGGGTGATGTCAGCGGTTTTTTCGACGAGTTCTCCAGTAGCCCGGTTGACTCCCTGCTGGATCGGTACGAAGGCGTTGGGGTATTTTCCTTCGGGATCGGATTACGCGGCGATATTGTCGGCGTTTTCGTTCTCGCCTATCTGGTTCGCGTATGTCTGGACGCTGTTTTGCGGAGTGTTTTCCTGTTTCTGGTTTTGGACGGATTCCTGTTGATTGGCCTGATTCCGGTTTTTGAGGTTTTCAAGGTTTTTTGCCGTATAAGGATCGTGAATTCCAATCGTGCCACTCCCGTCTTTATTCGTCCGGAAAGTTCCGGTCTTGTCTTCTTCCGTCTGGCTGTTGCCCACCCCTCTGATCTCGATTTGCAAAGGAGGGTCTTGTTCTTGCTGTGCTTGTTTGTTTTGTTCTGCCTGCCGGGTATTTCCCGCTTGTATCCGGGCAAGGACTTCGCGTCCGAAGTTCAGGGCTGTCTGTTCTGTTTTCAGGACAGGCTCTGTCCTGATTTCCGGTCCCGTCCATTATTTTGTGCTGCCAGTCTTTTTTCTTCTTCGCTCAGTGTGATGTCAGGCATTTTGTAGCCAAAGGCTTTTTCGAATTCGTCTGCCCTGATCGGTTGCCCGATCATGGCAAAGCCTTTCGGTACGGACGACATGGCACTCCCTGTCCAGTCTTTTTCCAATTTTCAGCTCCTGTTTTTTTGTCTGTTTTGTCATGTCACGATGTGACTTTTGCTTCAGACTGTACACTTGATACACTTTTCGGTCAGCCTGTCTGTACGGGCTTGTGTAAAAAAACAAATGCCATGGCTGACCGAAGAGAAAAACCGTCCTAAACTGTGGGCGACGGGCGCTTTTGCGCCCTTTTTTTGTTTTCAGGCCTCTCCCTTGTCGGGGAGGTCTTTTTTTATGGAGAAACGATATGACGAAATTACCGCAGAAGGATCTTCTGTCCGGCTCGAAAACACCACGGACAACGACGGGGGAGATGAAAACCGCTTTGGGCAAGTTGCGCGATTTTCTCTCGGAGCTTTTCGGGGAGGACAGTTCTGACAAGGAAGGGGCCAGACAAACGCTCGGGATTGATTTGTCTTCTCTGGCATCGAAACCGGATGTCGAAAAGGCTTTGCTCTTTAAAGCCGATCGGGCCGGGGTGGATCAAGCCTTGTCGGAGAAGGTGGACAGGGATGAGTTGAATGCCCTTGAAGAGGCGATTGCCAAACGGGGGACGCCGGTCGGCTCGATTGAGTTTTTTGCGATGGCGTCTCCTCCGGCAGGATACCTCAAAGCGGATGGGTCGGCGGTGGGAAGGGATACCTGTCCGGATCTGTTTTCCGCGATCGGCACGACATTCGGTTCCGGCGATAATGAATCGACGTTCAATCTTCCTGACCTGATCGACCGCTTTGCAGAAGGCAGTTCTACTCCCGGAGTTAAACGGGAGGCGGGGCTTCCGAATATTGCCGGGGTTGTCGGGCCAATCGATGATTATTCTTCGTCGAATTTAACCGGCAGTTTTTATAATGCCGGTGCGATTGGATATGATGCCACTTCCGGAAACACCGGAAATGGCTGGAAATTGGGTTTTGACGCGTCCCGTTCCAATCCAATTTACGGTGCATCCGAAACTGTCCAGCCTCCTTCCCTGACGCTTCTGCCCTGCATCAAGGCTTTTGACGCCGCAACGAACCCTGGACTGATCGATGTGACTGCACTGGCTGGCGACATGAATGCCAAGCTGGACAAGTCTGTTGACGGCAAACCTGTCCGGTATGTCACGGATGCTTTCAGCGATGGCACGAACTGGTTCCGCACATGGTCGGATGGCTGGCTTGAACAGGGAGGAACGTATGATCACGGAAAGAACGAAGCTGCCTGGACAGACACGATAACACTGCCACAGCCATTTGCAAATGCCAGTTACACTGTTTCGCTAACCCAGCTCGACGCTTCTACACAGACCAATATTGCCGCGCAAAAGAAAACCGGAATGACTTTTGAGATTCTGGCATCGCCAAACTATGGAAACGGGTACACGCAGCGTTACGCAATGTGGTCGGCAAGTGGTGAGGGTTTATAAAAATCCCCGACCCCCGCTTTTTTCCTGAACGTATCGCCCCGGAGACGTTCCAACCGCTTTTTTGAACATGGTTATGAAGGCAGTGACGGATTCATATCCGAGATCCCAGGCGGTTTTCTCTACGGATGCACCTTCCGTCAACTGCTGGATGGCCATAATGAGAAGCAGTTGCTGTTTCCAGCGGCCGAATGAGAGGCCGGTTTCCTGTTTGACCAGTCGCTCCAGTGACCGGCGGCTCATCCCGGTGAATTTTGCCCAGTCCGACAGGGTTTTGTGCACTGAAGGTGTATCGATGATGGCTTCGGCGATGGCTTTCAGGTGTGAATTGCCGGAAATGGGAAGGGAGAGTCCCGAGACCGGCATGGTCGACAGTTCTTCAAGGAGAACCTGATACAGCAGACGGGCATGGCCGGTAGTCGCTTCGGTTTCCGGCAGGGAAACGATACGCCGGAACAATTCCGTGACCAGCGGGGTTACAGACAGGGTACAGGTCGTTTCAGGCAGCCGGATTTCTTCCGTTTCAACGAACAGCATGCATACGCCTGAATGGGGACTGATCCGGTTGCAATGGAAGGTGCCGGGTGGAAGCCATATGGCACATTGTGGCGGGACGAGCCAGATGCCCTTTTCTGTCCTGCATGTCACGTTTCCGGTGAGGGTCAGGACAATCTGGCCGGTCTTGTGCCGGTGCATGGGCGATTCATATTCACTCTGCGCCGCTTCGAAGCGGGTAACGGCGACAGACGTGAATTTTTCCTGCGGATAATCGATCAGAAGGTCTCTTAAGGTCATTTTGGCGTGATTTGACTATTTATTGGCATCATATCCAAATGCAATCGTAAAGAAAAGCAGGCATAGTGGCACTCCGTTTTGGACTTGCCGGATTGGGATTCCCAAAACGTTTTTGACACGATTGATGAGGTTTGCCATGACACTGAAGGGATCATCTGTTTTTAAAAACGAAATTACGCTCGCCATTTCCATTCTGTTGATTGCAACTTGCCTGAGGGCGCCTTTTACCAGTATGGGTCCTCTGCTGGAAACGATTCAGGCGTCTCTGCACCTGTCCACAGCGGCTGCCGGTCTGGTCAATGCCTTGCCATTGCTGGCATTCGGGACGGTTTCTCCGCTTGTTCCCTGGATCGCCAGACGGCTTGGGCTTGAACGGGCGATGGGTCTGGCGCTTGTTTTGACGGGATGCGGGATCGTTTTGCGTTCTTTCGGGACAATCTGGAGCCTGTTTGCCGGAACGGTAGTGCTCGGGTGCGGGATTGCCGTCTGCAACGTCCTGCTGCCGGGTCTCGTCAAGCGTGATTTTCCCAATTCGATTCCCAGACTGACGGCGCTGTATGCTCTGACGATGGGGGTCAGTGGAGCATTGGGATCGGTGCTTGTCGTTCCCCTCTCGGAGTTTCCGGGGTGGGATTGGGGATGGGCATCGGGAACCCTGTTCATCTTGCCGTTTATCGCTGCAATCAGCTGGATTCCCCAATTGGCTGATGGCAATAAAGAGAAGACAGCAGTACAGGTAAAGCCCACCGGAAAAGTCTCTTTGTGGGGTTCTTTTCTGGCATGGCAGGTATCGCTGTTCTTCGGACTGACTTCCCTGATTTATTACATTTGTGTCAGCTGGCTGCCTGCCCTGTTGACGAGTGCCGGATTTACGGAGGCACAGGCCGGTAACGTTCACGGCCTGATGCAACTGGCCTCCGCCATTCCGGGGCTCTTTCTCATTCCGGTGTTGAAGTGGATGAAGGACCAGCGTCTTGTGGCGGTTGTGGTCTCGGGGATTGCCCTGACAGGGACAGCCGGTCTCGCCCTTTTCCCGCAATGGGCGGCGATATGGGGGATCTGCATCGGTCTGGGTACCGGGGCGACGCTGGTTCTTGGTCTGGTGTTTATCGGCTTGCGTACCCACAATATCGCACAGGCGGCATCCCTCTCGGGAATGGCTCAGGGGTTCGGGTATCTGCTGGCGTCTGGCGGCCCGGTTTGCGCAGGAGCCATTCATGACCTGACGGGCAGCTGGTCTGCCGTATTCTACGCCTCGACGGTTCTTTGCGTCTTTCTGGCTCTGGCCGGATGGGGTTCAGGACGCAATATCCGGATTGGGGAAACCCGTTCGAACCCTGTTTCCCACACGGGGGCAGTCTGAGCAGGCAATCATCAATCTGATTAGGTGGATTGATCCGTATCGGTTTCCTGCGAAGTCTGCTCTTCCATGAAAGATTTATACGTCAAAACTTTAACCTGTTTATCGGTACCATATTTATCACGTAAAAACTGAAGATCGTCTGAATATTCCAGTATTTTCGTTTTGGTGTCGTTCCAGACGGCATAACGATAAATGGGTTCATATTTGCCGTTAAAGAAAACAGAAGGGCTGGGGCCAAGATCAGCAATATAAATGTAGTCTTCGCTGTCGGCGGTATATGTGTAAGAAGGCATGATATACGTCCCGGTTATGACCCTTACGAGGGGTCGGGCGGGTGGTTCGAACAGCCAAACTACACTGCCTGCTTATTCCCTCCGGAGAGGTATTGTATTAGACAGCCACCCGCCCGATTGAAGAAAACCGGGACGAACGAAACGACATTTGTGACAGACTCGCCAATACTCAACTGGTTCCAGAGTGTGTTTGAAGCACCATGGAAGTGAGTATATGACGATCGGATTAAAAATATCCCCTTGGAAACGAACGGTAGCGCAAATAAGGGATGCACTGACCGGGTTTTGCTGAATGCCTGATGCCGCGTGGTACTTGCATTCCGATCACCAGAATACTCACTTTAATTTAAAGTAAATGGCTATTTCCTGCAAGAATTTATTGCCCTGCCGAGCTTGATAAGCATTGAATCCAGCCTGAAAATACTGTTTTTCCATCCAGTAATATTTTCAGAAGAAATCATGACCCAGTGTTTCCCTGTCCCACATACCGATTCGGCAAATTCAGGCATCGATCTTAACGAGATTCTGAACATCCGGAAAAATTCCTGCTTTCTCTTTCGCGCCGCGACAGATGATATGAATGAAACCGGAATTTTCAAGGGAGATATCGTCGTCGTGGATAAATCGATTCCTGCCAGACATGCGAACATTGTTCTGGTTGTCATGGACGGTGAATTCAGTATTCGCAGATTATTCAAACGGGGTCGTGTATGCCGCCTGTTTTTCGACGGCAACAGGGAAACGAAATTGCCTGACGGTCAGGAAGTGGCTATCCGGGGCGTTGTGACGGCCTGTTTGCGCCGGTTTGTCTGAACTGGTCAAAACTGCTCTTTTCAAAACCGGTTTGATGCGAAAGCGTATCCGGATTATTCACCGACATGTCACCCTAGTGCTTCCGGATGGGTCTTATGCATGAAACGTCCACCGATACAGCATCATGCCAAAGAGCATGGAAATGACGAAGATCAGCGCCGGGGCCATGCCTGCCGAGAGGGTGACGATCGCAGGGCCGGGACAGATTCCAGCCAGTCCCCACCCTGTTCCGAACAGGGAACTACCGAGGACAAGGCGCTTGTCGATACGGGTGGCGGTCGGAAGCTGGATGGGTGTATCAAGCAGTGAAGCCGGCCGTTTTCTGGCAAGGTAAAAGCCGACGAGGCCGACGGCGATGGCGCCGATCATGACGAATGCCAGCGACGGGTCCCAGTTTCCCGTGATGTCAAGAAAGTTCAGGACTTTGGCCGGGTCGGCCATGCGGGAAAGGATCAGTCCGATACCGAAGATCAGTCCGGACAAAAAGGCGACGATATTGAACATCTCAGACTCCCAGACAGTGACGGACGATCCAGACGGTGATGGCGCCGAATACGATAAAAAGGATGGTGGCGACGAGTGAGCGTTTCGACAGGCGCGACAGGCCGCACACGCCATGCCCGCTGGTGCATCCCGAACCGAGACGGCTGCCGAATCCGACCAGAAGGCCCGCAGGCCCCAGCAATGCCCATGAAACACTGTCGAAATGGAATTCCGGCAAGGGAATGAAAAGGCTGTAGAGCCATGGCGAAACGGCGAGACCGGCGACGAAAGCGACCCGCCACCAGGTTTCACCCTTTTCTGCCCTGAGGATGCCGGCGATGATGCCGCTGATCCCGGCGATGCGACCATCCGCCAGTATCAGAAGTGACGCGGCGATACCGATCAGAAGGCCACCGGCAAGGGATTGCCAGGGTGTGAAATTGATCCAGTCGATTGTCATGTCCGTTCTCCGCAAAAATGACGGTGCAGTATCGTCATGATGTCCATTGCAGGACCTTCTGCCAGCTGGTAAATCATCTGTTTGCCTTCTTTTCTTGCCACGATCAAACCTCCCCTGCGCAATACGCCAAGCTGCTGTGACAACGTCGGTTGCCGGATTCCGCATTCGGCTTCAAGTTGCCCGACGTGGCATTCTCCCTGTGACAGCCGGCATAACAGTTTCAGCCGGTCGGCATTGCCGAGTTTTTTGATGAAATCGACGGCTTTGTCTGCCGACGCCTGCCATTCGTTCCATTCTGTAGCCTCACTGATCATTGCGTTTTCTCCTGGATCAACTCTCATACATTATATTGTTTTATATTTTATAAAATTATATATCGTTTTCAGTTTTTGAACGACTGAATGGGGCTTTTTAAGAATATGCCCGGTTTTGTTGAAAATCTGTTGTATCGGTACGCCAGTGGTTTGATGTTTGTTCAGGTCCGTTCAGACTCTGCCGCTACAATAATCAGGTTGTCTTTGCATTTCACGTCCTGTTTTTAACGGTGAATTTGCAGTCGGGACGTAAAAACGGGGGGTTTTCCGGAAAAACCGGTTTTTACGTTTGAAATTCATTTCCTTTCTCTTTATCGCCATGAAAAAAACACTCGAAGAATTCAAAGCGTTTGCCTTGCGCGGCAATGTAGTCGATATGGCTGTCGGTATCATTATCGGTGCTGCTTTCGGCAAAATCGTCTCGTCGCTCGTCGGCGATATCCTGATGCCCCTGCTCGGCCTGCTGCTCGGGGGAATCCATTTCAACGATCTCAAGTTCGTGATCAAATCGGCTGTCATGGATGGCAGCAAGATCGTCTCTCCTGAAGTGGCTTTGAATTACGGCAATTTCATCCAGACGACGATCGATTTCATCATTATCGCGTTTGCGATTTTCATGATGATCAAGGGCATCAGCAAGCTGTCTTTCAAAAAGCTGGAAGAATCGCCCGACGCTCCCCCTCCTCCACCGGATATCCAGTTGTTGACGGAAATCCGCGATTTGCTGAAAGATGAACAGAAAAAAGGCTGAGTCAGTAATGGCATTCTCATGATGCCGCTTTTGCGGAACAGGGATAAAAAAGGCAGAAACGACGGTTTCTGCCTTTTTGTTTGCCTTTATGGTTCTTTTGGAGGTGGCTTTGGCGGCTCCACAGGTTTCGTCTGCTCTGCTTGTACTGGCTGGACTGGCTGTGCGGGTTCTTCCCGCGTTTTTGGCACTTGCTGTGAAGAGGAAGCCGCTTCTGTCGCCGCCATATCCCCATCCAGTTCACGATAGTATTTTCGCCTGAACTGGTTATGGTTCTGGACGACGTTGGTGATGTATACAGTAAAGATCGGAAACATCATCATGCCCATGCCCGCCAGTGCAACGGACATGATCTTGCCGAATGTCGTCACGGCATAGATGTTCGACCCGACGGTCGTCACGTCCATGCAGGCCCACCAGAGGGCTGCTGAATAACTCGTGACCATCGGATTGACGTTCTGTTCGAGCACGTAAAAGATCATGCTGGAAAAATACACGGTCGCGATCAGCATGGTCAGATAGGTAATGAACAGGCTGTACGCCCTGTTCCAGGTCAGCCATCCGATGACGATGGCCAGTGCGTACCCGCTTCTGATCATCGGGACAAACCGGATGATGTAGTTCGTTTCCGGTGAAAACGAGAGGTTGTAATAATCGATAATGTTCAGGTACGGGATGGAAACCAGCAAAAACAGGAAATGGGTAATGAAGAATTCCCAGCGGTTTTGCGCCAGATACATTTCCAGAAAAAAGACAAACAGGAAAAACATGCAGATCCAGAACTGGATATCCAGAAAACTGCGTTTGGAAAGAAACTGGATGTGGTGGAAGGTATCGTAGGTGATGGTGATCACGAGAAACAGGGACATGCCGAGAATCAGTACGTGAAGACTGTTCAAAATGCCTTGTTTGGTATAGCTGGGATGTCTTGATGTCGCCATGATGAATACGCCATAAAAGCCTTTCGGGCACCGGCAGGAAAATCGCTTTTATCCAGCGTTTTTCCTGCGGTGGATTGCTTTCTTTTTAACGTATTGGCATGACCGCTTTTTGTGTTTGCTCACATATTCGGCATTTATTGCCGTCATTCAAGGAAAACGCGGCTTCCCTGTCTGGAAAATGCCCTTTATTTCAGGTCGAAGAGGATCATGAGCAAACCGGCCACGCCCGGCAACAGGACCATCATCCATTTCAGGAGCCATCCCGGTGCATGCCGGGTGAATTTGGCACCCACGTAAGCGCCGATCATCAGGCCGAGCAGGACTTGTATGAAGAGCATGAAATCGAGGTATCCGGAAAGCAGGTAGCCAAGACCGCCGAAAGCGGCAATCGGCAGGATGATCAGCATGGTGGTGCCGACGGAATGGTACAGCGGCATGGCAAAGAATATCAGCAACGAGAGCTGGATGAACTGGGCCGCTCCGAAACCGAAGGTGCCCGACAAGAGGCCATTGCCGACACCGGTCAATCCGGCCAGAAGCCAGAAACGGCTGCCGGTGAGATCGGCACTCTGCCCTTGTTTCAGGTGGAAAAGCGGCAGGTTCGGGTAAGTCAGGCGGGTATAGACGAGGATGGCGGAAGCGATCAGCATGGATGCCGTAAAGAACTTGAGTTCACTGCCTGGCAAGAGCGTCGAGATTTTCGAGCCGATAAAAGCGCCGCAAGCACCGGAAAGGCCGACGGTCAGCCCGATTTTGATATTCATGTTCCCTTCCCGGAAATGGCTGAATGCGCCGGAAAGTGTGGTGAATATCATGGCCGCCAGTGAGGTGCCGACAGCGGTATGGATAGGGATATTGAAGACAAGTGTCAATACGGCAATGACAACCCCGGCCCCGCCCGCTCCGATAAAACCGATCAGGCCACCCATGGCCAACATGGTGATAAAAACCAGCATCGTATTTCCTTACGGCCTTTTCGTCTCATACGGCACCGGTTTCCCGACTGGGCAAACCGGCATGACTCATGACCTTTTTTTAAAAAAGTATTGTAACCAATTTGCCGGAAAAGACCAGTTTCCCTGAAAAAACCTGATTAAATATTGCAAGACATAAAGATTTGCAGAGAGAAAATAAAAAAAACTGCCATTTTTTCTGTGTCTGTGTTGTTTTTCCCTAATTTGGAATAAATTGGTTGTCTGGGTCTTTTTTTATTGTGTTAAAGTTAATGCATTGCCTATAGGAAACATAGGCAATAATTGTCAGTGCCATTACCGAAAACCGCAGCCCATTTCCGATTAACACACCATGGCCACCATTGAAGAATTCATCGTAGAAACCAGTAATACATTTGCAGGCATTATTGATTTCGACACATACGAAATACGATGGATGAATCGGGCTACTTCGGAAACTTTTCCTCTGGCGAAAACGGGGGATGCCTGTTACCGCATTTTTTTCGACCGTTCTTCCCCATGTACCGACTGCCCGCTTCTTTCCGTACGGCAAAACCGGCAAACTGTCTCGCAACAGGTTTTTTTCGAAAAGACGCGGCGCTGGATCGAGATGAATTACCAGTATGCCGAAATTGACGGACAGCCATGCGGAGTCTGTACGGGCACCGATATCACTGGCTTGAAGTCCAGCCTGATCATGACCGAAAATGTTCTGGACAGTCTGCATGCCATCGCTTACATCATCGACCGCAATACCTATGAATTGCGTTTTGCAAACCGGGCTTTGAAAAACCATCTGCCGGGTCTTGTCCCCGGCAAGAAGTGTCATCAGGTCCTGTGGGACAGAACCGCGCCCTGTGACGTTTGTCCCATGACGGAGCTGAAAGCGAATCACAGCCATAACATCGAAATGTATAACCCGAAATTCAGGCGGCTGTTGAGCCTTGACGGTGTTTTGCTGAAAACGGCGCAAAATGAGGATCTGGCCGTTTTTACCGGCCATGATGTGACACACCGTCTGGAATACGAGTCGAAGCTGAAAAAACTGGCTTATTTCGATTCCATGCTGGATGTCGGCAATGCGGCCGGTTTCCACAGGAATGTGGAACTGGCATTAAGGGAAGGGAAAAACGCCCATCTTTGCCTCGCCAGCATCAAGAATTTCAATAACGTGAATATGCTCTACGGGCGTGAACGGGGCGACTTCATCCTGAAAAGTTTTGCATCGGGTTTTCTGAAACATGTGCCCGATGGCAGGGCCTATCGTGTCGGCGGCTGCAAATTCGCCTTTGTTACGGATTCGCCTGAAAAAGGCATGACTGTGCTGGACAATGTCTGGAAAGACGTTTGCGTCTCGCTTCCTTCCGAAGTGAAGAATTTCCACATTCCCGTCGATTCCGTATCTATCGAGTTTCCCCGTTTTGCCAATACGCCGGAAATGCTCTTGATTCATGCCGAATACAAACTGAAAACCAATACCAAATCGGAATACGGCAAGCGGATGGTATTCGACGATCACGACCGTCAGATGATGGAACGCCGTTTTCTGCTGACTTCGGTGATCCGCAAGGCTCTCGACGATGAAACGTTCCGGATTTTCTATCAGCCCATCTATTCTTTCAGGAACCAGTCCTACACCAAGGCGGAAGCGCTTTTGCGACTGTACGATGAAAACCTTGGCTGGATCACGCCTGACGAATTCATTCCGATTGCCGAGGAACAGGGCCTGATTCACGATCTCGGGCTGTACGTTCTGGAACATGTCTGCCGAAAACTGGTCGACAGGAAAAAGAAAGGCCTGCCGCCTGTCGGAATACATATCAATGTATCGACCGTCCAGTTTTCAAAAAACGGCTTTTTCGCCAGTTTTATGGAAATTATCGACCGTTACGGGATCGACCCTTCCCAGATTGTCATGGAAGTGACGGAAAGTATCATGATCCAGTCGTTCGATTTCATCATGGCGATCATGAAACGGTTCATCGACCGGGGCGTCTGTTTTTCACTGGACGATTTCGGTACCGGATATTCGAGCCTGAACTATATCGCCGCCCTGCCGATTTCGAGTATCAAGCTGGACAAATCGTTTATCGACCGTTCGGAGAAATCGGATGTGTATGCCCTTTTGATCAAAAATGTCGTGGAAATCGCCCGTGGCTTAAAGATCGAGCTGATTGTAGAAGGCGTTGAAACGACAGGACAGGTAAAAACGCTGACGAAAATAGGCTGTGAGGCGATGCAGGGATATTATTTTTCGAAACCGTTGCCCGAAACCGAACTGGATAATTTCTTCTATCAGGACATTTCCCGCCCGGCCGCTTGCGAAACGTCGGCCGTTTCGTAAACGGGTTCAATACGGTTGACGACAATACCGTCGCGCCCCTTTTCCTTGACGGCATAGAGCGCTTCATCCGCTTTTGAAAACAGCGTGTTCAGTGTCGACTCGTTTTTGGCGATGACGCCGCCGATGGAAAGGGTCAGAGGCATCGGGTCACCCTGATTTCTGAATTCTTTCATACGGGCCTGCAGTGCGGCCAGACGATTGTTCAGGGATTGTTCGTTTTCAAAACGCGGGATGAAAATGACGAATTCATCGCCGCCCCACCGGCATAATACGTCGGTTGCACGAAAAACCTCACGCATCGCCTCCCCCATGAAACGCAGGACGGCATCACCGAGAATATGCCCGTAAACATCGTTGAAACTTTTGAAATGATCGATGTCGATCAAAAGGAAAGTGTTCCATTCGTCAGGTTTGGCGCCATACAGGGATTCACGGATCAGTTTTTCAGCCGTGGCACGGTTAACCAATCCGGTCTGCGAATCCATCCGGCTTTTTGCGAGCAGGGTCTCGCCTGTTTCATTGGCACGTTTCAGGCGGGTAATATCCTGCGCACTGGAGAAAACAAAGAATTTTTCCTCGTCTACTCCCGGGTCCCTGATCAGGGCATTTGTAATCATGAAGTCGTGACGCCCATCGGAATAATTGACGGTACAGGGCACCTTGCAGATACCACTTTCCCGGATGCGGGAAACGAGCGCGTCGAGATCGAAATAAGCTTCATAGTCTTCCCGTTCTTCAGGGACGACGATATTGTCTGCAAACCAGCGTATCTGTTCCTTCCAGGACGATTTCGGCTGCATTTGCCGATGGTCGTGGACGAATGTGGTCGCCTCGTCCGTTTCCGGGTTCACGATGATGAAGTTTTCGCACATGTGCCGGACGATAAAGCGGATGCATTCATCTTTGAGCCACAAATCGCGGTTTTTTTCGATATGCTCCAGCACGTCTTCCGTTTCGTCGGTCACGGCGCCGATCAGGCCTTTTTTGTCGCTGGAGAAGATGAAAGACAGGTTTCTGTACTGAATCCGGTTCTCTTCATTGCGAAGCCGGTACCGGATATTATGTTTTCCGTTTTTTTCGACTTCGGCCAGTATTTTCTCCAGTCGTATTTCTTTCAGGAAATGATCCCTGTCGGCAACAACGATCTGTGTATCGGCAAAACGTTCATTCGCAGCATCAAAATCCCCATCAGACGGGACATTTAACAAGGTCTTTTCACGCAGGAAAGTAAAATGATATCGCCGCGAAGCGGTATCAATTGATAAAACGGCTTCGAAATCATGGGAAACAAGAGTCTGAAGTATGTTTTGCATGTCGTTTTATCCCGAAATTACGTCAGACATGCCCGACTGAAAGTCAGGAAAGACGTAAAAGCGATATTCCATTTCGGCCATGGTTTTTAACATCGTAAAGGGCTTCATCGGCCTTCTGGTAAAGCATATTCAGGGTTGTCCCGTTCGGGGCACATACACCGCCGATAGACAGGTTGACCTGCAACGGCATTCCCTTGCTTGAAAATGTATTCATTTTATCGCGCAAAATGGTCAGGCGGCTGGTCAGGACCTTTTCATCGGCAAAACCCTTGATAAAGACAACAAACTCGTCTCCGCCCCAGCGGCAGAGAATGTCATCGGAACGGAAAACTTCCCGCATGCAATTGCCCATGTGGTGCAGGACTTCATCACCCGTCATGTGACCGTACTCATCGTTCACGTTCTTGAAATGGTCGATGTCCAGAATCATGAAGGTGTTCCATGAATCGTTTTTCGCGGCATAAAGATGCTCACGGATGTTCTTTTCAGTCGTGGCCCGGTTCAAAAGATGCGTTAACGGATCGAACTGGCTGGAGACGAGCAATTCCCGGTTTCTTGCCTCGGCGGCCCTGATTGACGTAATGTCCTGTGCACACAGGAAAAGATACCGGGATTTTTTATGACGTTCGGACGGGTCGTCGATCAGGGTGGACGTCACGGCAAAATCGTGACGGCCACCCTTGTAATTCACCGGAAAGGTAATGCTGGATATGCCCCCTTCTTCCATAATGCGTTCCATCAGGGCATCCAGTTTGAAGTATTGAAGGTATCTGTCCCTGTCCTGGGCAACGACAATATTGTCTGCAAACCAGTTGATCTGGCTTTCATAATGGTTCTTGCAGGCAATATTGCCTTCGCTGTTGGTGAAGGTGGTGCATTCATGTGTGGAGACGTTCACGATCATGAAGTTTTCACACATGTTTTCGACAATGAAACGGATACCTTCGTTTTTCAGTCGCAAATCCAGATTTTTTTCGTATTGCCTGTGTACTTCATTCGTCTCGTCACGGATGGCGCATATAAAAGAGGAACTGTTTTTTCCGGGAATAAAGGAAATGCTTCGGTAATGCAGTTCGTTCTTATCCGAATAACGGCGATATTTGACGGAAAGCGGTTCGTTTCCTGCCATTTTCGCCAGAACGTGACCCAGCTGTGTTTCAGTCAGAAAAATACTCCTGTCAGCCTCACAGATTTTATCTGTGGCGATGAAATCCCTGACCTGTGACATCGGCCCTTCCTCCGGGAACTGGATAAGGGCATCCGGTTTGGAAATGATTTTCCGGAAACGGTCGGTCGCAGGATTGACTTCGAAAACCACTTCGTAGTTCTGTAAAACCAGTGTTTCCAATACTCTGTCCATATTCCCTATGCCCGAGCAGCACTCTCAATTGATCCAGTTTAGCACAATGTTGCCTTCCATCAATATGACATATCGTCTGCGACTGGAATGCTTTACACACTTTTATAATATTCCATATTAGGATATGGAATATTTTGCCGTAATGATACCAGTTTGCGTCATTATGGATACAATTGATTTGCCTTTGACTGTCAATTTGTACAAGGCTTGCCGGTGGGCGTTAAAACGCCAGAATGCGGGAATACGGTTAAACGATAATGGTATGTCAGTCTTCAGGAGCGACAGGCAAGGGTTTGCTGTCCTGTTTTTTGGGCACTTTGCCGCTGTCAGGCGTAATGTGGATGAATATGACGGTCGAGATGGCTGCCAGAAAACCGAGGCACAGATAGGTTCCGGCAAAAGCGGTTATGACGTCGTGTGCGGAGGTCAGCGGAATGCCATCGGTGAATTCAGACAGGATGGCGGCGGCGATGGCGACCCCCATACTCATGGACAGTTGCATGATGACGGAGAGGAGACTGTTTCCGCTGCTGGCCTGCTCTTCCGACAAATCGACCAGGGTGACCGTGTTCATGGCGGTGAACTGCGTGGAGTTGATAATGCCGAATATGGTGAAAATGACGAGCATCAGCCAGAAAGGCATTTCTTTTGAAATGGTCGAAAAGAGCGCGATCATGGCGCCCAGAAGCAGGGTATTGACGGTCAGGATCAGGCGATACCCGAACCGGTTGACCAGCCGGGTGGCCGCGCTTTTGGCGATGACGGCGCCGATGGTCATGGGAATCATGGTCATCCCGGCTTTCATCGGGGAGTATCCCATCCCGATCTGGAGAAGCAACGGTGTCAGAAAAGGCATTGCTCCATTTCCCAGCCGTGCAAACAGGTTTCCCAGAATGCCGACGGAGAAGTTCCTGACCTTGAAAAGGTCAGGCGAAAAGAGCGGCATCGGGTGCCATCTGGAATACATGATATAACCGACGAGACAGACCAGCCCGAAGACCATCATGAGCACCATCGGCGCATAGGCCAGATGCAGCTCGCCAATGCCCTGCAACCCCAGTGTGATGGTCAGCATGAACGTGCCGAAGAGCAGGAAACCGACGGTGTCGAAAGGATGAAGGTCCCCTCCCCGCGTCAGATACGGCATGTATTTCAGGGTAGCCAGTATGCCGATGATCCCGACAGGGATGTTGATCAGGAAAATCCAGTGCCATGACGCATACTGGACGAGAAAGCCGCCCAGTGTGGGGCCGATCAACGGGCCGACGAGTCCCGGAATGGTGATGAAGCTTAAAACGGTGACAAGCTGTTCGCGTGGATAGGCACGCAAGACAACCAGCCGTCCGACGGGAACCATGAGCGCACCGCCGATGCCCTGAAGAATCCGGCAGCCGACGATGATGTTCAGGCTGGGTGACAAGGCACAGGCCAGAGACCCCAGCGTGAACAGGGCGATGGCGAAAAGGAAAATCTGCTTGATGCCGAATTTGTCGGCAAGCCAGCCGGAAGCCGGGATGACCAGCGCGACGGTCAGCATGTAGGAGATGATGACGCTTTGCATCCGCAAGGGATTGGTGCCCAGGTCATGTGCCATGGCGGGCAGCGCGGTATTTAAAATCGTGCTGTCCAGCATCTGCATGAAAAAGGCGATCGCGACCACCCACGGCAGTATTTTTGCCGTTTTCGGATCGAGCACCGGTTTGTCAGGCATATGTCACCATGTCAATAAATTATCATCCCATTAGAATTTTTATTTTTGAAAAATACTTTTACAAACAAAAGGATAAAAGACAATTTTTATTTGTTTTATTAACTGTTTAAAACGCGAACCAGATGAAAATATCTCTGTTTCAACTATCTTCCTGCACAAAATTTCATCTGTCAGTGTATTACGAATAACGTCAGGAACGATTTGACGGTTTACAAAGAAAGAAGCACTTCTGTGTCTGTATCTGTTTTTCCCTGACACCTCGTACCCATAAACGGAGGTTTTCCGATCCGGATTTCAGGGGTTTCGTGTTCTTATGGCGGCCATTTCCGCTTTGGCTTTTTCAAGTTGCCTTGTGAAGCCTGGATCGCTGTGCAGTTGCGCGACTACGGCAGCGCCGGGCATCCTGCCTGCCTTCACATCGCTTTGCCAGTGAAAGCCGCAGATCACGCGTGATTGCCCCATTTCATAGCCCCGTTTCAGTATGGCGGCCTGAGCCTCCGGCGTGATTTCTGCCAGTATCCATGCCATTCCCAAGCCCATGGTGAAATGGCCCGTAGGATAGGAACCATTATGCCGGTGGCTGTCCTTATCCCAGGGGGCGCAGGTTTCATTTTCCGTCTTGTCATAAACGTATGGCCGCTTGCGCCTGTCATGCTTTTTGGCAGACCGGGCGGCTTCATGCTGTGCCCGGATATAAACGAGCATGAGTTCATATAGTGCCGGTGTATCCTTTTTGCCGATTTTCATGCCAAAGGCCTCTTCAAACCATGCTCCTGCATTTTTATCGAGTCGGGTGTCGGCATCGAAAGCGGCTTGCTGCCAGCGTTTGCTCCCCTTCTCCGCCTGTGTCTGCCGGTAAATTTCGCTGTCCCGGGCAAAGTCGATGCTGTCATTTCCGGGAGGGGCTGGCAAAAAGTCGACGCTTTTAATGATTTCGATACGAGATATGGCTGTATCTTTGGCACAAGCGGTCTGCACCAGTGTTCTGACAGGGGCAACAGGCATGAAAACATCAGGGCATTTTTTTATGGCAAACCTTTGCGTCTTTCTCCCTTTTTCAAGGGGCACTGGCAGAATCAGTCATTCTGAAAGCATGTTTCATTTCAATGGGTGCCTGCCGATGGACAAGAGGATTACCATGAACGAATAATGACCAAAAACGCCGAATGCGCCGGAAAGACAGGCATAAAACCACTCAACAAAAAATGCCGGGGCAGTTTCTCGCCCCGGCAATTTTCATTTTGTTCCTGATCATCAGGCTTTGGAATATTCAGGGAATTTCTGTTTGTATTTTTCAATGCAGCTGGCGATGATTTCTTCAGCGCAGGTGTGGTCCTTGATGGATTCGATGAAGGTTTTCTTGCCTTCGAGCGCCTTGTACACGGAGAAGAAATGGGACATTTCTTTCATGATGTGTTCCGGCAGTTCGCTGATGTCTTCGTAGCTGTTGAAGGTCGGGTCACCGTAAGGCAAGGCAATGATTTTTTCGTCTTTTTCGCCACCGTCTTCCATCATGATGACGCCGATCGGGAAACAGCGTGCCATGGACAGAGGCACCAGTGTTTCGGAACACAGAACCAGCACGTCCAGAGGATCGTTGTCGTCAGCCAGTGTCTTTGGAATGAAACCGTAGTTGGCCGGATAGTGGGTGGAGGTATAGAGAATACGATCCATCAGCAGCATGCCGGTTTCCTTGTCGAGTTCGTATTTGACCTTGCAGCCCTTCGGAATTTCGATGACGCCGTAAAAGTCCTGCGGATTGACACGTGAGGAAGCGATGTCGTGCCAGATATTCATGTGTTACTCCTTTTATTCTGCTCTTCTTTTGAAAGATATTTTTAACGGGATTTATGGTGCCGATGGTTTGAACCGGAACACCCCGGGTTTTTCCCTTTTTTCGCAAATACGGCCGGATTATTTGACCGGCCGTTCTGTTTAATGGCTTGCCCCTGCATTCAAGTCAGGCAAACGCACATTTCTGCGGGACAGGCTGTACCGGTTGAAACTATTCTCTTTCCGGTATTTTATGGCCGCCCTGAAAAACATGAAATTTTAACAGCTGGAACGGTTTTTTTGAATAAAAATCGTTTTTTTGCGCTGGGAAAACGCCGCATTTTCCGCTGCCTGTTGCATTTTCCCTGTGAAGCTTTTCTAGAGCCATTCGTGATATTTGCGGATATAAGCCACTTTCACGACTTCAACGAGCAGAACGTAACCTGCAATGATCGCGAAAAGCCAGGCAAAATAAATGCCCGGCAATGGCGTCAGGCCGATGGCGGCGCCAAAGGCCGTGTACGGAATGAACGTCGTCAGGGCGATCCCGGCAGCACTGGCCAGGATGACTGGCATCGATGCCCTGCTTTCAATGAAGGGTACGTGCGGTGTCCGGATCATTTGCATGATGAGTGTCTGGCTCCACATGGATTCGATGAACCAGCCAGCCTGAAAGAGCGCGATGAACAGGATCTGCCGTTCGACTCCAAGGGTATGGAAAGGCCCGCCCACGACAGCCGGACAGATGACGAAGAACATCAGCAAAAACGTCAGGATATCGAAAATGGAACTGACCGGCCCGATATGCAGCATGAAACGGCCAATGGAAGACGCTTCCCATTTCTTCGGTTCCATCAGTTCGGTCTTGTCGACGTTATCCCAGGGCAAGGCGACGTTGACGCCATCATAGATCAGGTTCAGCAGGATGATCTGGACGGCTGCCATCGGCAGAAACGGCAGGAAAATACTGGCGGCCAGTACGGAAAACATGTTCCCGAAGTTCGAGCTGGTCGTCATCTTGATGTACTTGATCATGTTGCCGTAGGTCTTGCGTCCTTCGACGACGCCCTGTTCCAGCACCATCAGGTCTTTTTCCAGCAGGATGACGTCAGCGGACTCCTTGGCGATATCGACAGCGGTATCGACGGAAATGCCGACGTCGGAGGCTTTCATGGCCGAGGCGTCGTTGATGCCGTCGCCCATGTAGCCGACGACATGCCCGTTTTCGCGCAGCATGCTGACGATGCGCGCTTTCTGCTGAGGCGACAGTTTGGCGAAAACGTCCGTTTTTTCGACGGTATCGGACAAAGTGGCGTCGTCCATGTCTTCAACGTCGCTGCCGAGGACGATCTTGCCGGTTTTCATGCCGACCTGACGGCAGATGGCACTGGTCACGAGGTCGTTGTCGCCGGTCAGGATCTTGACGTTGACACCGTGCGCGTTCAGTGCGGCAATCGCGGCCTGTGCGCTTTCTTTCGGCGGGTCGAGGAAAGCCAGATACCCCATCAATACCATATCGGATTCATCGGCCACTGAAAAAGTCGGCGTTTTGACGGTCGAGCTTTTCCGGGCGATGGCAATGACGCGCATGCCGTCGTCATTCAGGTTTTCTACCATGATCCGGATTTCATCGATGATGGTATCGGTCAGTTCGATGACTTCCCCGCGGTATTCGGCATACCGGCAGACGGAAAGCATTTCCTCGACTGCGCCTTTGGTGATCAAAGTCGTCCCGCCATCCGGACTCGTGACGACGACGCTCATGCGACGGCGTTCGAAATCGAAGGGAATTTCATCGATTTTGGCATAGCTGGTCGACAGCCTTCTGAGAGAGGGTTCGTTTTCGCTTTCCTCGTTTGTCCGCTCGATGATGGAAATGTCCATCAGGTTTTTGAGGCCGGTCTGGTAAAAGCTGTTCAAAAAGGCAAATGACAGGACGCGCACGTCTTCGGTGCCGTGAATGTCCAGATGGCGTTCAAGGATGACCTTGTCGCGCGTCAGCGTCCCGGTCTTGTCGGTGCAGAGAACGTTCATCGATCCCAGGTTCTGGATGGAAGACAGGTTCTTGATGATGGTTTTCTTTTTGCTCATCGCAACCGCCCCTCTCGCCAGACAGGTCGTGACGATCATCGGCAGCATTTCTGGCGTGAGTCCCACGGCTATCGAGATGGCGAAGAGCAGCGCTTCCATCCAGTCGTCCTTGGTGATGCCGTTGATGACGAATACGATGGGCACCATGACGAGCATGAAGCGGATCAACAACCATGAGACGGAGCTGATGCCTTTTTCAAAACCGGTCGGTTCGCGTTTGGCGTCGAGCGATTTGGCGATACCGCCGAAAAGGGTCTGGTTTCCGGTCAGGATGACGACGGCTTCGGCACTGCCGCTGATGACGTTGCTGCCCATGAAAGCCAGATTGCTGCACTCGGTGACGGCTTTTCCGTCTGAAATGTCGACGACATGAGGCGTCTTTTCGACCGGTTCACTCTCTCCCGTCATGGCGGACTGGGAGATGAAAAGGTCTTTGGCCTTGATGATGCGGCAGTCGGCAGGAACCATGTCACCTGCAGCCAGAAGGACGATATCGCCGACGACGACGTCTTCCATCGGAATTTCCTGTCTGCCGGTGTATTGCCGGAGGACGGCCGTTGTGTTCTTGACCATACTGGTCAGTTTTTCGGCGGCGTTATTGCTGCGCGTTTCCTGCACGAAACGCAAGACGCCGGACAAAAGAACCATCGTCAGGATGACGACGATTGTCATGAAGTCCTGTTCGCCTGTCGATGGCAAGACGACGTCGGTCACGAAAGATACGGCAGCCAGTACGGTCAATATTGCCGTAAACGGGTTGATGAACGCTTCCGCAAGCCGTCTGGGAAACGATTTGTGTTTGCCGGTGTCAACGAGGTTGCTGCCCCAGTCTTCCCGGTTTCTTTCTACTGTTTCTGGGTTGGCGATGCCATCACAACCCGAGTGGTAAGCGCGCAAGACGTCCTCTGCGGGAAGTGTTGCGTCGTACATGAGCCGTTGAAAAGCAGCGTTCGGTTTGACTGCTTTTGGCAATCTGATAGTGGATACGGTTTTGCCGTTCATGATTGTTCCTCCAGCTGTTTTTATTTTTCTGGATGGGCTGGGTCGTGCACAGACCGACCGACTGGCAAAACGAAAGGATGGTGGGCGAAAAAACGTCGCTTGAAAGTTGCCCTGGCAACTAAAAATCGCTGACGATATGCCCGTCAGGTCTGGTCATACTGCTACTGTCCGGGTCCATTTTTTCACCTTGAGTGAAGGTTGTTGAAAAGGCTGAAACGATGTTCCAGCCACCATATTCGACGGGATTCACTTTAATCCTGTTTGCACAGGTCATCAAGCATAATACCGCTGAAAAGCATCGCGAGTTTAAGGATGCATCAAACGAATGTCAACCCGTTATCCGTTTTATTTTTCCAGAAAAAACAGGATGTGGCGTTTATGTCTGACATTTAACCGGAAACTTTCCGCCATGAAATTTTTGCTGCCGGAAAAGTATCGTCAAGCCGCAGCGAATGACTTATTGAAGGCAGCAAGAACAAAAAATCCGGCAGGTCATTGCCTGCCGGATTTTCATGAGCCAGACCTTTACATCAGGCGGGCGTCTTGTTGATCCTTACACGAGGCATGGGCGGGAACGAGGGCTTGTACCAGTCCACTTCGACCATGATCTGTCTGGTCACGTCGGCATGCTTGTTATACCCGAGGGTATCGTCGGCTGGCACGACGGCGGCGACGCCCCTGTTCTTTTTCAGCCATGAACGGACGGCGGCACTGACGATATCGCCGATTTCATTGTCCAGTTTTTTCTGGTACAGCGCCATTTGCTGCTGGTAAAAGGATTGCGCCTGTGCAATGGCACGCGCTCCTTCAGGTGTGTTTTCCCGACCGCGGTACATGGTTCTCACATCGTCGATGCCTCTATGAAGGATGGTTTGTACCGTTTTGATATATTGGGCGGCGGCGCGACCCGGGAGTGAGCGTTCGGCCAGCGCTTCCATGTCGAGAACGACCACGGGTTTCCGGGTTGTCTCGCGGTGTTTTTTGATAGCCTTGCAAGCGACTGGAATCAGTACGGCAGCCACGGCCAGCATCAGTCCCATACGTTTCATGGTATTCGATTCCCTTCCAATGTTTGACAGAAAAACGATTCGCTTTCTAAAAATATCACTTTTAAGCCTATTCCGGTTTATCCAAACATGAAAATTTCAGTTTCAGAGGGAGAAAATGCTTTTTTTGTATCGTATGAGGCACGTTTTTTCCTCTTTATGCCCTCTCATTTTGCCAATCGATTGTGACGGTTTGAATTCGGCTTTTCCTGTTTTCTCCGGAAATCAGGAAGAGACGTTTTTTGTTTCCCATGAGCTGAACACGAAAGCCTTCTGGCGCATCCATGCATAAACGGCAACGGCTATCGTTATGATCATATTGAAGGCAAACGGGAATTCCTGCGACGAAAAACCCAGCAGGCCTGCAAAAAAGCTGATGATGAATGGACATAGCAAAATGGCGATATAGTTCATGGCCATGATATAGGCGAGTGCCATCGTGACTTTTTTCGGAACGGCCATGTGCGTGGCTTTTTCATAAACCCAGGGCTGGATGACGCCATAGCCCAGACCGGCCAGTATGCAACCGGGGGCAATCAGCCATTCGATCGGGGCGATCAGGATCAATCCAAGTCCAATCGCCATGGAAAGGTAACTGAAGAAAAGCGTGGTGTCTTTCAATTTCGCCACAATGGGCTTCAGTATCAGCCCCGGCAGCATGATGGCAAGGAAAAACAGGGAAATCATGGTTCCGGCGTTGCCGCTGGTGAAATGGTGTTCTTCCATCAGAAACGGCAGGTTGTACACGACGACAAGGTTCAGGTATGTCCCCAGACCGTACAGGATCATGGTTTCGATCAGATTGCCGACCATGAAACCGGATTTTGTCTTGACGGTCGATTCGGTGTTCCTGTCTGCCGAAACGAGCATGCTGGTGCTTCCGGCATTCTTGTCATCTTTCATGCTTCGCGCCAGAAAGACCGACAGGACAAGCGAAATGGCGGGCAAAAGGTAAACGACAAACGGCCAGCGCCAGTTCACTTCGGCCAGATAGCCGGTGACGACGGTTGCGATGACGAGGGTCAGGTTGGTGATGGCAGAACTGTAGCCGAACTGTTTCAGGCGTTCGTCCCCGACGAAGAAGTGGGAAATCAAACCGGTAGAGAGCGGCACGATCAGGCCGGAACCGATCCCCAATATGGCGGAAACGACGATCAGCTGCCACATCTGGTTGGAAAGAAAATACAGGATACCCGAGAGCAGGAATATACCGAGCCCGACGCGGAGCAAGACCATGTTGTTGACTTTTTCAGTCAGCCGCCCGGCGATGAGGACAAACGGGATGATCATCAGGGACGGCAAGGAAGTCAACATCTGGATATCCAGTTCGCTGGAGCTGGGAAAAATATTGGTCAGCTGCCCCAGAATCGGCGATACGGCCAGCCCGGGCAAGGCGTTCAGGGCAGAAATGGACCAGATCCCGATCAGGGTAATAAGTGATATGGTTGTCGCCCCCACACCCGTTTTGATTTTCATGACGTCTTCCATCCAGTTCGTTAGTCTTAGCCATCAGGCGATCAGACTTCAGTAAACCAGATTTATCCGAATCGGATTTGCGCTAGCTCATTGCTTTGGAATTTGTAACAAAAATTTGGGAAAATGAAACGTTCAGGTGACAAAAAAGAGAAAAATACGGCTGTTTCAATCGGCTCCATTCCTCCTGTATATTGGCGAACAAAGTCTTCATGCCGCGATGGAAACAACACCGGACAGGCTTGACATTCCTTCTGTCAGGGCACCTGATCCGGTTTTATCTCAAAGACGAAGCGGTTCAATTCGTTTATATTGAAGCCGAACCGGATAGCTCTTCCGTTTCAGAGCAGAAGAGCATGCTTTTTGAAAATGACGTACCCATTTTATTCATCATTCATCGATCCATGACCAGTCTGCCCAAATTCCTGCGTTTTGCCCTGATCGTCCTGCTGCTTGGCGTCGTGGCCGGCCTGATCGGTATGCTGCTGGGCTACGTACTGTTTGAAACCCAGTCTCTGGCTTTCGGTTACAGCGCAGGGCCTGACCACGAAAACTATCTGGAAGCGATACAGGCAACCTCCCCTCTGCGGCGGGTAATCGCTCTTGTCGTTTGCGGGCTGATCGGCGGCATCGGCTGGTTTCTGCTGGCCCGCTATGGCAAAAAAACAGTCAGCCTCAAACAGGCCGTCAATGCGGAAAAACCGCATATGCCTGGCATTGAAACCGTCGCAAACGCCCTTTTACAGATCGTCACCATCGGTATCGGCTCGCCATTAGGCAAGGAAGGCGCACCGCGCATGGTCGGCGCACTGGTGGCGAACCGGGTCGGCAACTGGTTCCGGCTCGACCATGAGGACACACGGCTTTTGATGGCGGCCTGTGCCGGTGGCGGCTTTGCCGCGATATACAATATCCCGGTCGCCGGGGCACTGTTCGCACTTGAAGTGCTGTTAATGGGCGCCCGGCTCCGCTGGATCGTCGTCTCGTTTTCCATATCCGTCATCGCAGCCTTCACGGCACGATGGGGACTCGGTAACGTTCATCAATATACGATTGTGTCGCCCCTGAACTTCGGCTGGGATTTATTGCTCTGGGCGCTGGCAACAGGGCCGCTATTCGCCTGCAGCGCCCTCATTTTCATACGCATTACCGATGAAGCCCGTGCGAAAGCGCCCACGCAATACAAGATCATTGTCTTCAACATGTTCAACTTCACGATACTGGGGATATTGATGATCTTTTTGCCCGAACTGGCAGGCAACGGCAGGATCGCGGCGCAACTCGGTTTTACCGGGCAGATGACGGTCATCTTCGCCACCGTACTGCTGGCAGGAAAGGTGCTGGTCGAATGGGGCAGCCTGCGTGCCGGTGCACAGGGTGGACTGTTGACGCCCAGTCTGGCCAACGGTGCCCTTCTGGCGATCATCACGGCCGGGGCATGGAGTCATTTTTTCCCGGATAACGCTTTGGGAGCATTCGCCATTGTGGGCGCATCCACTTTTCTGGGCATCGCCCGGAAAATGCCGATTACCGCAATTGTCCTGTTGCTTGAAATGACGCAGGTCGATCTGAAACTGGCTGTTCCGATGGTGGTTTGCATGGGATCGGCAAAACTGACGGAAATGCTCTGGACGCGTTATCGGGTCCGGTTATGAAAACGGTTAATAATGACAGATCATTATTTCAATCGTTCAGGATATAAAGATAATGAAACGGTTTGAAGATTTTTATAATGTTTTTCTGAAATATCGGCTTGATATGAAAAATATTGTCTTTGCGTTACTTTATAAACCGGATAGAACAAAAAATTATTTCATCAGAACCAGATTCGCTCTATTTTTTCGATAATGCTCATTGACTCGGGAGCCAGTTCTCCTGTTTTACGGCGGGTTTCCCGGGCTTTTTCAGCCCAGTAATGCGCTTTTTCATCGTCTCTCGGCAAACCCAATCGGTTGAGGTGATAGGCTTCATACAATCGTTCCATCGCCATTGCATTTCCATTTTCAGCCCCCTTGAAATACCAGTAAACAGCCTGCTTGTAATCTTTTGGAACGCCGGTACCATTTTCATAATCACGTGCCAGATTATATTGGGCTATATCATCACCTAATTTAGCCGCCCGTGTATTCAGTTCTGCTGATTTAGCATAATCTTTCGGGCCGCCCCATCCCCGATAATAAAGAAGTCCCAAATTCGTCATAGCACCCTTGTGTCCCTGCAAAACGGCTTTTTCATACCATTCCCTGGCTTTTTTGTAATCCCGTTTTGTTCCTCTTCCTCTGGCATACATAATCCCAATATTATATTGGGCATTCTTGTATCCATTTTCAGCTGCATACATATACCATTTGAACGCTTTTTCTTTATCCTGTTTGACAATCAGTCCAAGGTCATACATGGTTCCCATTCCATACTGTCCTCTCGGATTGTTTTGTCTGGCTGACTCCAGAAATAAATCAAATGCCTTTTGAATGTCTTTCGGAACGGCTAAACCTTCACGATACATGTATCCCAATGCAGCCTGAACGTCCGGATTTTTTTGCGCAACCGGTTTCTGAAAATAAGGCAATGCCTTTTCATATTCCTGTTTTTTGAACAGCTTTAATCCTTTTTCTATATCACCGGCAAACACATTTATACAAAATGATAAAAGAAAAAGGATAAATATAATTTTTGCATTCTTGAAAGAACGATTGATCATATTTATCCAATTTTGAGCTTGAAAAACAATTTGTTTTGGAAAATGGTGGTATCAGAACCAGATCATTCTGACTTTTTCAATGACAGACAATGAACGCGGATCGACTTCTCCCGTTTTTCGACGGGTTTCCCGGGCTTTCTCAGCCCAGTAATGGGCTTTTTCATCGTCTCTCTTCAGACCCAATCGGTTGAGGTGATAGGCTTCATAAAGACGTTCCATAGCCATGGGATCACCGTTTTCAGCGGCTTTAAAGTACCAGTAAACGGCTTGCTTGTAGTCTTTGGGAACACCTGTTCCATCTTCGTAATCCCGGCCCAGATTGAACTGTCCTTTTCTGTTTCCCAACGCTGCCGCCCGTTTGTCCAGTTCCGCTGCTTTATTACGATCTTTTTTTACGCCTTTTCCCCAATAATACATAAAGGATAAACCAACCATGGCATTCGAATGTCCTTGAATCATTGCTTTTTCATACCATTCTCTGGCTTTTTTGTAATCTTTAGGAATTCCCTCTCCATGTACATAAGACCAGGCTACATTATTTTGAGCAGAACTATAACCATTCTCAGCTGCGTATAGATACCATTTAAACGCTTTTTCCTTATTACGTTTAACAAAAAATCCACGATCATACATACTTCCTACGCCGAACTGTCCCTTGGGATTGGATTGTTTGGCAGACTCCAGAAATAACATAAACGCTTTCTGATAATCTTTTTCGACTCCCAGCCCATCCCGATACATATATCCTAATGCCGCTTGTACTCGAGGATCGTTTTTGGAATGTGATGCTTCCAGATAGGGTAACGCTTTTTCGAATTGTTTTTTTTGAAATAAATCCAGTCCTTGGTTTATGGTATCGGCGGCTTCAAGGTTCAGGCTGAATGAAACCAAAGAGAGGATAAATATAATTCTGATATTTTTAAATAAAAAATCAACCATATTTATCCTCTGTCAAATTTAAATAAAAATTATTTTAGCGTTAAATTTAAAACTAATAAATATTTATTCATTCTATTAAATTTATTCATCATCTTTATTATATGGATTATGTTTGCCCATCCACTGATCCGTCCCATACCGTATTGCCTGTCCGGCTGCGTGTGCACCAAGCTTGGTCCAATCGTTTTTGCCATAGGGATTGAAGGTTCTGTTCAAGAATGGCAATTCCCGGGCGGTCGCATTGAGCGCCCCTCCCACCACGGCTTTTGGATAGTTTGACTGGCCCGTTTGCTGTTTGATTCCGGAATGGTTCAATGCCGTTTGATAGGTGGTTCCCCCTGCGAGTCTTGATGCCAGTGGTGCCGCTTCGATGAACGGCCTTAATGCAGCAATGGCTGCGTACGGCGCTTTCGATCCCAGTGATTCGTAAAAGTATTGGGACAGATTATTGAGGGTGTTTTCAGCATTGTCGTTATCCCAGATATCTTTCAGGTGCATGGAATGATCTTCGTACCGATCGAGTTCACGCTGAAAGCTGTCTCTTTTCATTTCGGCATGATCCAATGCCGTATTGTCGATGCTCCCTTCCGGCGCAACGGCTCTTGCTGCATCCCCGGCGATGGTGCCCGCACTCCAGAAGGCGCTTTGGGGCTTGGTGACGAATTCGTTTTTGAATCCGCCAGTGACCAGTCCCAGTTTGTCTTTTCCGTTGACGGTGGTCTCGATTGGCTGGTCAAGTGTCCCCTGAATGGCATCATGCCTCATCTTTTCAAAAAGCTTTTTCAACATTAATGCCGCGCTTTCGTCCTGATGTTCGGCCTGACTTTTTCCGTATACGTCGATGCCTTTTTTCACGATGTCGGGAACGGGGTTTTCCGCTCGCGACAGGTGTTCGTCGGCGTTGAGTTTCATGCCGTAGGCGATCTGTTTCCCCGCTTTGGCCACGCCACGGTTGACGGCATCGGTCAGGTTTTTTCCGTATGACTGGCCTGTCGCGTCCTGTTGGGCATGGACGTTGTCAGAGTCGTCTGCCAGCCCCATTTGCACAAGGTGTTTCATGGTGACGGAATTCTCCGGTGTGACGGGATCGTGATAGCCGATCATGCGGGTTCGACGGACGGCGGTTGTCCCGGTTTTCGGGGTATTTCTGATTTGTCCGCTCATGCCGGATTGACGCTGGCTGTTTTCTCCGGTCTCGGCGTGTAGATTGTCACTCTGGTTTTGCTGGTTGAAGGTGTTCCAGTATTCCTCGTCAAAGAGTCCCATATACCTCTCCTTTTTTAAAAAAGTTAATAAAAAAGCGTCGTTCGAAGAACGACGCCTTGTGTGCGGTAAGGCTTTACTATAAGCCTGTTTCCGGTGGGCTCAGGACATTTGTGTCCAATTTGTGAAGGCTGCTTGCAATAACCTCTATTTCACTTCAGGTTTATTGTTCAATTTATTGATATCACTTGTTTTCTATCAGTTTATTTATTTCAAATACGTTGCCCTTTAGCAACCGTTTTTCGGTTGGCTATGACCGTTTCGTTTCCATTTCTTCTGTCAACTCCTTTTTCGCAACACTTTTGACGCTTGAAACGCTTTCCAGTAACTGTTTCTGTTTGAATAAAAGGTCTTTTTGACTGGATTCGTACGGTTATGGTTCAGGTTTCTGTCTGTTTTTTCAGGCGATGATGTCCGCAACGCTTGCCCTGACTTCCCTGATGAGGTCTTTGGGTGCGATTTCGATTTGCAGCCCGCGAATACCGGCACTGACCCAGATTTTGTCAAATCCTTCAATGGTGCTGTGGATGAAGGTCGGGAAGTGTTTTTTCATGCCGACAGGGGAACATCCTCCCCGGATGTAGCCGGTCAATGGCAGGAGTTCTTTTACGGCGATCATGTCGCATTTTTTGTTGCCGGAGGCCCTGGCGACTTTTTTGAGGTCGACTTCATGGTCGCCGGGAACGACACAGACGAGGTGGCCGGTCTTGTCGCCGTGAAGCACCAGTGTCTTGAAGACCTGTTCGATGTTTTCGCCCAGTACGTTGGCCACGTGTCTGGCTGACAGGTCGTCTTCATCGACTTCATAGGGGACGAGTTTGTATGGGACTTTCGATTTGTCCAGTATGCGGGCGGCGTTGGTTTTGCTGATTTTTTCTTTCATTTTTTCATGGTTTTATGCTTCATTTCTCTCAAAAAAGAGACAGTTTTCAATTTCCAGAAAATATTGTCCGACACAACGATTCCGATGTCAAAAATGACATGATGCAATTCCACACGATGCCTGTATAATTTTAATGGTTGCCTTCAGGCAACTGCATACCCATTTGCGGGTCAACGTGAAAGAAACCGCCTTATATGTATCTGGATGAAGAACAGGAAGTCGAGAATCTGGCATCGTCGGTGCTTCGCCGTTATTTTACTGACAATGACGTCGATTATCTCGTTTCGCTTTTCACGCCGGATATCGTCTGGCTGGGCGCGGGCAAGGAACAGAAAGCGGAAGGGTTCGACGCTGTTTCCCGGCATTTCCGGAACGAGAAAAACGTTCTCATGCATTGTCGAATGTGGGACGAAAGTTACGTTACCCGGAAACTGGCAGACGACTGCTATCTGTGCGAGGTAACGAGTGAGCTGGAATCGGTCGATCCGGGCGTTTTGTTCCGTATCCGCCAACGCGTTTCCTTCATTTTCAAACGGATCGACGGTGCCCTGAAGATCGCTCACATTCACCATTCCGCCGCTTACGACCCTATCCAGCCGGATGAGTTGTTCCCGATTGAGGCGGCCAGAAGCAGTTATGAAGAACTGACGCGCCTTTTGACGGAAAAAGAACAGCAGATCGAGCTGATGCTGCATCAGATTCCCGGCGGGACGATGATCTGCCATCATGACGAACGCTACAGGTTCAAATGGGTCAGCGAAAATTTTTACCGGATGATGGGATTCGATTCCGAGTCGGAACTATATGAAGCGACGGATGGCGCTTACGCTTCTCTGGTTCACCCGGACGATCTCGACAAACTGGTTGAAGAAGTCCACCAGAGCAAGATCGCCAATGTCGCGTCCCATTTCGAATACCGGATGATCAAAAAGAATGGCGACATCATCTGGGTTCACGATGTCGGCCGCTGTTTTACTGATCTGGATGGCGATAACGTCACCAGCTGTTTCGTCTCCGACATTACCCGCCGCATTGAACGGGACGCACAGGAAAAGGATACCCGGCTTGAAATTTCCCGGAAGACGGATTTTCTCTCCCAGCTCTACGATACGATTCCCTGCGGGATTGTCCAGATGTCGATCGATTCGGGCCACCGCATTATCAATGCCAACCGGGGGGCCTGGGAAATCTTCGGTTATACGCGCGACGAGTATTTGCAGGAAAAAAACGATCCTTTTCTTCATGTCCTCGACCGGGACAAATTCTGGATTCACAAGAGGGTCGACCATCTGGCCGTAAACGGTGGTTCCATCACGTATGAGCGGGAAGCTGTCAAAAAAGACGGTTCCACCGGCTGGATCAGTGTGACGATTGAACGGCTGTTCAACTTCGACGGGATCGAAGTCCTTCAGGCCGTCTATTCGGATATCAGCGAAGTCAAGAAATTGCAGAAAGAACAGGAGCAGGAACGCGCCATTGAAAACCGTTCCCTGCGTGCCGCCATTTATACGGCTTACCAGCTGATTATCCGCGTCAATCTGACACAGGACACATATGAAGCCCTCTCTGAACGCGATTATGTCGTGAATTATGAGCCGTACGGTTATTTCAATGAATTGATGGAAGAGGTGGAGAACGGTCTCCATCCGGACTATCGGGATGCCTATATCGGTACTTTCACCCGGCAACGTATGATCGAGCGTTTCGACAAGGGCGAAAAAGAAATTTACATGGAATATCAGCGGATGGGGGCAGACGGCATCTACCACTGGGTTTCCCTGACCGGTATTCGTATCGATAACCCCTACAACGACGATACGCTTTGTATTTTGCTGACCAAAGTGCTGGACGAGCAGCGCGCGGAACAGGCTGTTCAGGAACAGGTCTTAAAGAACGCGCTTTCTGCGGCACGAATGGCCAATCAGGCAAAATCCGATTTCCTGTCCCGCATGAGCCACGATATCCGTACACCCTTGAACGCGATTATCGGCATGAGTACGATCAGCCAGCTCAAAATGAAAGAGCCGGAGGTTCTCGCCGATTGCCTGTCGAAAATCGATGTATCGTCCCGTTACCTGCTTTCCCTGATCAACGACATTCTCGATATGTCGCGTATTGAAAGCGGAAAAATGGCTCTCTCCAGCGAACGCTTCGATTTCGTCGAACTGATCGGCAGTATCAATACCATTGTTTACCCGCAGGCTGTTGCCGGCAAGCTGGCTTACCAGATTCACCAGCATGAGTCGCTGGACCGGTATTATGAAGGCGATACCTTGCGGATCAACCAGATTCTGATGAACCTGCTGTCCAATGCAGTCAAATTTACGCCTGAAGGCGGCAAAATCGACGTTCATATCAGTGAATCGAGACGCAGCAACGGTTTTGCCTACATTGAATTCAGGGTCAGCGATACCGGTATCGGGATGTCCTCTGACTTCATGAAACGTCTTTACCTGCCATTCGAACAGGAAACGGACGATATGGCCCGCAACAAGGTCGGCAGCGGTCTGGGACTTTCCATTGTGTACAGCCTTGTCCAGATCATGGGCGGAACGATCGACGCGAAAAGCGAAAAAAACAGGGGAACGACGTTTACGGTCGTCATTCCCCTGAGACTGGCCGCGCCGGATGGGGACGGGGACACGGAAATTGCAGGCAAGGCAAAGGAATTGCTGCTGGACAAACACATCCTGATCGTGGATACCGAAACCAGTATTGGCGAACAGGCCGCTGCCATTCTGGAGAGAATCGGCGCGAAAACGACTTGTGTCTTTTCAGGAAGTGACGCGGTTGATGTGGTCAAAATGGCTATGGAACAAGGCACTCCGTTCGATATTGCCTTGATCGATTGGAAAATGAAGGACATGAACGGCAGTGAGCTGACACGCCGCATCCGCCAGTTCGCCCCGCCTGAAAAAACGGTCATTGTCGTGACGGCATATGACTGGAGCATTTTCGAGCTGGATGCCCGCGCTGCCGGGGTCAATTATTTCATGGCAAAACCCTTTTTCACCTCTTCTTTCTGCGAAACCCTGTTGCAACTGGAACGCGACCACCGGCTGGGCAACAGGAAGCATCATGAACAAACCTATCTCGGCCGACGCTTTTTGCTGGTGGAAGACAATGAACTGAATATGGAAATTTCCAAAGCACTGATGGAAATTAACGGGATGGAAGTCGAGACGGCAGAAAACGGAAAAGTCGCGGTTGAAAAATTCCAGTCCTTCCCTTCCGGTCATTTCGCCGCCATTTTGATGGATATCCGCATGCCTGTTTTGAACGGGCTGGACGCCACCCGGCAAATCCGCACCCTTCCCCGCGAAGACGCGAAAACCATCCCTGTCATCGCCATGTCTGCCAATGCATTCGACGAAGACAAGAAACGGGCGTTTGACGCCGGCATCAACGATTATCTGGTAAAACCGATCGATATTGCCAAACTGCTCTCGACACTGGAGAAATGGGTTTGATATAGCTGCAAAGAGTCGATTCAAAACGTTCTTTCCATAAAACCCGATCCCGGTTCAGGCAGGGTTATTTGCTTTCCTGAACCATTTGAAGTGTTCCCGTCTTTTTGAAAGCGATCCTGTCTTGTTTCTTTACATGCGTTCTTCGATAGATCAACAGTCCCGGCCAGTCAGGGATATTCACTTCTTGCCGATCCTGTCTCCTGCAAAAACGCAACGCTCAACAGTGTCACTGGAAAATCAGACACCCGGGCCCTTTCAGGTTGACCTGTATGCCCTCTTTGCAGTTTGCATGCATGACGGGGCAGCGGCCGGTTCCCATTGTTCTCTTCCTCCCAATTTCGAAGCACGTATAAAAACACACTCAATATGGTGGAAATCCCGCTATTGCCTGAAGACTTTCGCCCCGTTCACCTACAGCAGGCACATGAACACTCCACAATAACGTTCAGAAGGTGCACTGTACCTTCACCTGTCCGGTTTTGGCAACACCACCTGGCCAGCCCGGCCAATATGGCCTTTTCAGTGGTTATCAGAGTAAACTTGATATTTTGAGAAATCTTCAGGACAGTTATCATGAAAAAAATATCAATTGCCGCTCTTTTCCTGCTTATATCCTCTATTGCCTTTTCCGCCAATTTGACAAATCAGGACATCCAGTCGCTCATATCCGTGGAAAACACGTTGAACAGCATGTGCCGGGGTGGCCGGGGCGACGATCCCGATACGGGAAGGGCATGCGATGCCAGAAACAAAACACTCAAAGTCATCAACCGCCTTGGCTGGTGCTACGGAAAAAAGAATCAGGCCGCATACCAGATGAAATGGCATCCATGCACCGTCAATTCCAGTTACGCCCGATAAACTCCGATCAACCGGAAATCTGCCTGGGCAGATTCTGGCGAAGCGATCCATAAAATGCCGGGACAATCCGGGATTCTTCAGTAATTGAGTCTTTAACGATAAGCTGCCCACCGGTCACCCGTCTTTTCCGCCCATCCGGCATCTGGTTTCAAGGATCGCTTAAGTAAAGGAGCAAGATATTAATGCCCGTGTCGGGAAGAACCCCATAATTTTCAATCCACGCACCCGCGAGGGGTGCGACTGCCTCTTCTGAAAGCCTGATAAACAGGGCTTTTGGCGGAATGTTTTCGAGCATATCTTTTTTTTCGTCTAAATCCACTGCCATTTTTGCCTGATTTCATTTTTTTCAATATTTTCAGTTATCTGGATGTGCGAGCTTCTCTCAAGGGAAGTTCTGTCTGCTTCAGGTCCTCGTTTTCTATCTTGCCTACGCTTCCTGTTTTATTTTCCTCTGTTTTTTCCTTTTTTTAAATGATCCGTGGCCCTTCGTGAATAACGGCTTCCCTACAATGAACGCTGAATCTGCTGTTTAAACACAATTCAACAAAGCTCTGCCTGAAAGTCATTTGTTTCCACGGGAAAATGTTTCCTTTCACCCACAATTTCCCCTTCAGAAACAGGTTTTCTCAAGCTGTTTTGAGTGTCAGGGATTGTTTGTATTCCGACGGGGTCTGCCCTGTCATCTGTCTGAACTGGCGATTGAAGTGGGACAGGTTGGCATAGCCGGATTCCCATGCGAGACGGGAGACTGGCCATCCGGTGTCGATCAAAAGACGGCAGGCATTGTCGATGCGGATGCGGGCAAGATAGTGAAAGACGGTTTGTCCGGTTTCCCGTTTGAAGAGGCGACACATGGCATTGGCGTTCATGCCGGTTTTTCCGGCAATGTCGTTCAATGAGAGGTTTTCGCGGAAAGCTTCTTTCAGGTAGACCTGTATCCGGGTAACGGCGTCGGCAAAGTTTTCCTTTTCGATCGAAACCGGCAAGGGGGAAACCAGCCTTGTCCGGCTGGAGCACGACAGTTTGTCGAGGATGGAGAGCAAAACCTGAACCCGTGCGATTCCAGTCGTTTTCCTGATTTTCTTCATGTCGGCATGAATGCGTCTGTTTTCATCCGGATCGGTAAAACGGATGCCACTCATGCTTTTTTTCAGGAGGGTATGGATCGGGCGATATTCCTCGACAACTTCCATATTTTCAGGAAACAGGCTGGCGGGAAAATAGAGGACTTCACAGCTGCTTTCCGTTTTGACGGAAGGATCGCTCATGGAGTCGCAAATGTGGACATGGGGAACGCCCTTTCCGATCAGGGTCAAATCCCATTGCGCAAATTTCCCGACGGCATGCCCGATATATTCCCTTCCCGTTCCGGATGTCATCAGGATGAGCTCGTACTCATCGTGATAATGGAGGGGATATTGAAGATGGGAAAATGTCACGATCGAAAAGGATCGGTCGATATCGTGAATGATTTTCCGCCGCAGGATTTTCATGAGTCAGGGATGCATACCGGGTTCGATTCGATGATTCAATGATACATCAGCAAGTATGCACAGACACGGAAAAAGGGAGCACAGGATAGCAGCGGGCAAAATCTTTTCCGGCCATCATGCAGGAAAACGGTGCTGCGCCTGTCATCCGGGACAGGCGCCGGGGTATTTTCCCTGTCCTTACTGGCTGACGACAACGCCTTTGATGACAGCGCCTTCTTCGATACTGATCCGGATGGTATTGATATTCCCGCTGGAGTTCGCTTTTTCCCCGAACCGGGCGATTTTGGAAATATCCATGTCGCATTCGGTTTTTCCGTTGGAAAGGATTTTTTCGGCCACCATTTTCCCGTCAGTCACCACCGAATTGTCATCGAGTTCGATTGTTTCTTCGGCAATGATGCTTCCCTTGACACGTGCCGCATTCAATATCACGTTTTTGCCGCTCATGTTCCCGGTGACTTTTCCGAATACGACAATCGTCCCCCCGGCCTGTACGTCTCCTGTGATTTCCCCGTAAATTTCGACGTCACCCTCGATTTTGCAATTGCCGGTTATGTCGACCTGCTCGCCAATGACTGTTGTTCGTGGCGGAACAAGCCTGGCAGGGGGAACGATTTCCGGTTCATTGTATTCCCTGAAATTGAATGCCGGTTTTTCGTCGGTGTTCCTGACAGTTGTTTCCGGCGAGGAATAAACCGCCGTTCCATTTCCTGCCGGCTTGACGGAGGTATTTTTTTTGTCGTTCAGGCTGAAATTGCTGATGAATTCTTCCCATGCGATTCGGGCATTCGATTTTTTGTCCTGTATTTTAGTATTCATGTTTAACTCCGGTAACCGAAAGTGATTGGATAGGTACTGTTTTGCAAACTGCCAAAGGAATATCCCTTGCTGCGGTAATGTTCGATGATTTTCGGCAGGGCTTTTACCGTCTCGGCCTTGGTGGCACTGTCATGCATCAAGATGACAACCCGGCTGTCGCCGGACGAACGGGTGACGACGTTGGCAAACAGGGCCTCTGCCCTCTGGGGTGAGAGGGATATGTCGCCGACGGATACGTTCCAGTCGAAATAGACGTAGCCGCGACGGGTCATTTCCGCAATGAGCTCCTGATAAAGAGACGCGTTATAGATGTTGATCGATCCTCCGGGAAAACGGAAAATCGCGGTCTGCTGACCGGTGATGTCGCTTATTCTCTGGTGAACGGCGGCAAAATCGTCGAGCCATGCCTCGACGGATGCATATATCTTCCGGTAACGGTGCGTGTCGGAATGCATCCCGAGACTGTGCCCCTCTCTCAACATTCGCCTGATCATTTCCTGCCCTGCGGCAGTTTTCAGGTTTTGTCCGACGACAAAGAAGGTTCCCTTCACCTGATAGCGCTTCAATACGTCGAGTACCTGTCCGGTGACAGGTGACGGCCCATCGTCAAACGTCAGATAGACGGTATTTTCCGAAATAGTTTCCTTTTCGGAAGGCAAAACATATAACTCCGGGTATTTTTTCCGGTAAGAAACCGGATTTTTTGACATGCGCGACAATTCGGACCCGCTTTCGGTCATCCTGTCGGAGACCGGGTCCGGCAACGGTTTTGTTGCGGCAGCCGTGACCTGCCAAAAGTAAAAAGCCGCGGCAAGGGGTAGAATGATAATGGATACAAGACAGCTTGTATAAAAATGTTTATAGAAACGAACACTTCTCCAGTATTTTTCAGCCATGACACTCCCGTTTTCGATTCAGGAATGGCAGGGAGGAGGCGGTCATATTCAATGGCCGTTTTTCGGGTAATACGTTGATCATTGAGTTTGCAAAGGTTCGTTCGATTCCGGTTTCATGCCCAGTTCGACCGCGACTTTGTGTGAAAGGCCAAAATTGCCTTTGATCGTTCCACAAATGACGCGTGAGACAAGGTAATACGGATAGCCTCTGGCATCGGCCCACTCTTTAAGAGTGATCCCCTGTTCTCTCAATTTACGTTTGGCTTCTTCACCTGTCATGGCTATATTTGAGTAATATTGAACTATAAATCTACTGATGAGCTTATTTTGAGTAATTCTTTACACATTGTCAATTATCTGGGCAAATATTTATGCATTCAATTGGTGAAAGACTGAAAGAAGAAAGAAAACGTCTGGGTTTGTCGCAAATGGAGTTATGCGAATTGACTGGTATCACTCGCAAGACTTTGTTCAGCTACGAAACAGGTGAACGATCGCCCAATGTCCTTTTCCTGTCGGCTTTGTTCGACCATGATTTCGATGTCGATTACATTCTGAAAGGGGAACTGGACAGGTTGAGGCCTTCTCTGCTGAAGAAGATCCAGGACGCGGCAGAATCGGCTTTCCAGATGGTCAATTCAACGGATATTGCGGTAACGCCCGCCCAGTTCGCACAGATGCTGACTTCCCTGCTCGCTACGGCTGAAACGGATAAAAATGAGCAGGAAAATGCGGTACAGACTGATCATTTTGAAAAAGCCCTTCAAAAAAAACCGGGTGAAATGTAGTGCATTTACATTTCATTATGGTCAGCAGGGAGGCATCGCCTTTTTTCCGGCGGATCAGTCTGAAAAATAGTATTACAGGAAGCTAATATGGTATCAGCCCGTATCCTGTTGAAAGCGTATATTCCTGACGTGTTCACGTACAGGGAGACGATTTGTGCAAACCGGTTTCATTAATGCCCCATCGGGTTTTTCCAGCCGTATCAGTCGGGCTATCCATGCACTCGGAAACGGACGCGGTGTTTTGTTGATGGATGACGAAAACCGCGAAAACGAAGGCGATTTGATTTTTGCAGCCGAAAAGATGACGGTGCCGCAAATGGCGCTGATGATCCGGGAATGCAGCGGGATCGTGTGCCTGTGTATGCCGGGCAAAATGGCGGCAAGGCTCGATTTGCCGCTCATGGTCGAAAACAATACGAGCCGGTTCGGGACGGCTTTCACGGTTTCGATTGAAGCGGCAACTGGTGTGACGACGGGTGTTTCAGCTGCCGACCGGATTCGCACAATCAGGACGGCAATTTCACCCGCTGCAAAACCGGATGATCTGAATCATCCCGGTCACATTTTTCCGCTCATTGCCAGGGAAAACGGCGTTTTCGAGAGAGGCGGCCATACGGAAGGCAGTGTCGATCTGATGAAGCTGGCAAAACTTTCTCCTTTTGCCGTTTTATGCGAGCTGACGAATCCTGATGGATCGATGGCACGTATGCCTGAGATTCGTGTTTTTTCGGAAAAGCACGGTTTTCCGATTGTGACGATTGCCGATATCAAGGCATACCGAAATACACTTGTTATGGCAGCGTGATGTATTATCATTCCGTGCATGCCGTCATGAAAAAACCGTCATGTTCCGACAAGCTGGCTTTGGAGTTGATCTGGCGTGACAAGGCTCGGGTAGATTTCCGGAGGGTAAGATGTTGACTATGGATGAACTGATGGCGATGCTCTCCGGGGTCGGGGCAGATTTTCAGTTTATCGAACAGGATTCTCCGATATTGTTTACTTCCGACGCAAAAAAAATATTTCAATATTACAAGGCAACCCCGACATTTATTCTGGAAAATGAAAATGGCCTTATGGCGTGTATTGTTTCCTCGAGGCACGGACGGCTGGATCGGGAGAATATGAAAAAGCGGTTCGGCTATTTGAGTTTGTAAACGGCCTCCCGGGAAAAAATCGTGAAGCAAACGGGCTATAAAACCGGAGCGCTTCCCCTGATCGGGCATGGGCTTCCCTGCATTTTCGACGAAAAATTGCTTGAGTTCGACTCTATATTCGGTGGAACCGGCAATGAATGGGTAACACTCAAGATTTCATCAAAGGATGTCCGGCGTCTGAATCATATCGTTGCCAGCCTCTTCTGAATTCCCGACTGACAGACAGTAAAAAGCCCGATCCTGGAATATCGGGCTTTTTTTGTTTTCTTTTTATTTCTTATCCCAGATGGGTTCTTCTCTTTTTGCGGGGTCTTTTTTGCGCTGTCCAGAATTTTTCTTTTTTTACGTCCAGTGGCAATTCGAATGAATCGCTTGCCTGTTCCAGAAAGAGGACATTTTTATACTCGATGACCGAAAGTCCCTCGGGGCTGGCGACTTTCAGGGGAACGGGATGGCCCGGTACACGCCATTCATCATATTCGACATGCCTGCCGAATGATTCAAGGGCAACCCGGTATTTGCTGACGATTTTGCCGTTTATGATGTCATCACCGATAAAACGGCGTTTGACCTGTGCGTCATTATAGTTATCGCCGATGATGCCGGTCGTGGCAGCGATATCGAATTTCATGGCAAGTTCGTTGTAGATCTTGTTTTTCCCGATGAGCCAGTAGGTATTGGTATCCTCGCGCATGATGATGGTCTGGCTGTTGCCCTTGCTGTCGCCGATATCCATACGGACCTTGTTGGGATAATAGCGGAACCGGCCGGAGTAGCGTTCACCGTTGAAGGTGAAATCGATTTCGGATTCGAAGCTCATGGCCCATGAAAAGACGGAAAACATCGAAAGCGAGATCACAGCAGCTATCCTGACCAGGATCTTTTTCAACATGCCATCGTCCCTTCCCTTTTCCGGTTAAGTCAATTTTCATGAACTTTTTCATTTTAACATTGCACGGAAGAAATGGAAGGATATTCTGGTCCGTATTTCATTGGAAAAACGGATTGGCAAATTGTTCTTTAAAAAGCGCTTTTTGCCTCAGGAAAAAGAAAAAGGGAATGTATCAGCTTCCCTTTTTCTTTATTGGCTAATGGCTTGAACAGACCTCGAGCCGTATTTTCCCGGCAGGAAGATGACTTGGTTATTCTGCCTGCTCCTGATTGTCACCGGATTGCCGTGTTCCGGCTCGACCCTTGTCATTAGTGTCGCTCTCTGGAGTTTTCGGTTCCTGTTCGGCATCCGGATCATAAGCGAGCAGCCGGAACTGTTTGCCTTCGAAAATGGCGATGACTTCGTCTTCGGTGAGCGTTTCCTGATCCAGCAGCGCTTTGGCTCCGGTTTGAAGGGCATCGTATTTTTCTTTGAGGACAGCAGTCGCCTTTTCAAACGCTTCACGGATGATCTCGCGCACTTCGTCGTCGATGTCGCGTGCCGTTTCATCCGAATAGTTCCGGTTTTCCTGCTGGATTTCTCCGGCTTGTGCCAGAAAGACGTTTCGGGTCGTTTCATAGGCAATCTGGCCGAGCTTGCGGCTCATGCCGTATCGCGTCACCATGCTGCGGGCGATTTCGGTGGCTCTTACCAGATCGTCGGACGCACCGGTGGTCACTTCCCTGAAATGAAGGGCTTCGGCTGCCCTGCCCCCAAGGAGGACGGCCATTTTGTTTTCCAGCTCCGGCTGCGTCATCAGGTAACGGTCTTCCGTCGGCCGGTTGATGGTGTAGCCAAGAGAACCGATGCCGCGCGGGATGATCGACACTTTATGGACGGTTTCCGACCCCGGCAAGGCCAGTGAGACAAGAGCGTGTCCCATTTCATGGTAAGCGACGATTTCGCGTTCTTTCGGGTTGATGAGCCGGTTTTTCTTTTCCAGACCGGCAATCATGCGCTCGATGGCGCCGGTAAAGTCTTCGAGCATGACGGCATCGTGCTTGCGGCGCGTGGCCAGAATGGCGGCTTCGTTGACCAGATTGGCCAGGTCGGCTCCGGAAAAACCGGGTGTCAGGGCCGCGATCTGGTCGACGTTGATATCCTCGCCCAATTTGATCTTTTTGAGATGAACGCGCAGGATCTGGATACGGCCTGACTTGTCCGGACGGTCAACGAGTATCTGCCGGTCGAAGCGCCCTGCCCGCAGTAAGGCCGGGTCGAGGATTTCAGGCCGGTTGGTCGCCCCCAGCAGGACGAGGCCGGATGTCGAATCGAATCCGTCGAGTTCGGCCAGCAACTGGTTCAAGGTCTGTTCCTTTTCGTCATGGCCGCCGATGCCGTAGGCACCACGAGCCTTGCCGAGCGCGTCGATTTCATCGATGAAGATGATGGCTGGCGCCTGTTTTCGGGCCTGCTCGAACAGGTCGCGCACACGGGCTGCTCCGACTCCGACGAACATTTCGACGAATTCGGAACCGTTGATGGAAAAGAACGGCACGCCCGCTTCACCGGCGACGGCACGTGCAAGCAAAGTCTTACCGGTACCCGGGGGCCCGACGAGCAGGATGCCGTGCGGGATGCGTCCGCCGAGACGGCCATAGGTTTTCGGGTTTTTCAAAAAGCCGACGACTTCCTGAAGTTCTTCCTTGGCTTCATCGACTCCGGCTACGTCGTCGAAGGTGACCTTGATATCTTTTTCAACGTAGATTTTGGCACGGCTCTTGCCGATGGACATGAACCCGCCACTGCCGCCGCCCATGCCTGCCTGATTGGCCATACGGCGCATCAAGAACATCCATATCCCGAAGAAGATGGCGGTCGGGATGATCCAGCCGAGGATATCTTTCAAAAAGGTGCTTTCGATGATGCCTGTGAACTGGACGTCGTGTTTGGCGAGTTGTTCGGCCAGTGTGTTATCCACACGGGTGGTCGAGAAGTCCTTTTTTCCGTTTAAAGGTTCTTTCAGGACGCCTTTGATCTGGTCGCCGACGATATCGACTTTTTTGACGTTTCCGGCATCGAGCTGCTGAAGGAAAGTACTGTAAGGCAGTGGCTCGACGGTATTGTAGTCTGCCCAGAATCCCCGGGCTAAAAGGACACCGATAATGGCAAAAGCGATGTACCAGATGAACCATTGGCTTCGTTGGGTGCTGTTGTCGTTCATGTTTCTCCCACCAATCTATATGAATCGCATTGAACGGTTTGCCAGTGAATATGGCAGCGATGGTTCAAGGATAAGGTCGAACGGTTTTGCCTGCTTGATCCGCGACAATGAATGCGGGAGAAGAACGGGTCCAGTCAAGTCGGGCCACCGGGCCTGTCAATCTTTTGGCAGACTTGTCAGTCTTAATGTTATCAAAGTCTGGCGGACTGTGCAGGGATGCTGCACGTTATCCCGGAAGAAAACGGTTTCTGCCAGAACAATCAGAAACGGACTGCTGCAAGGGCTTCAAGCAAGACGGCCGGATTGCCGCTGGCGAGTTTCGTGGGATCGGACAGTATTTGCCTGAAACGCCGTGCGCCGGGCAAACCGGTCATGAGTCCCAGCATGTGGCGGGTTATGCCGTGCATTTTCAGGCCCTTGCTGCCGTAAAGTGACAGCTGTTTTTCAATGTAGGGCATCATGGCTTTGACCACATCTGCCGGTGTCGTCGCTGTGGTCGGATCATCATAAAAACGGGCGTCGAATTCCGCCATGCGGTACGGGTAATGGTAAGCCGCCCGGCCGATCATGACACCATCGACGTGTTTGATGTGTTCCCCGACTTCGTCTGCCGTTTCGATGCCGCCGTTTAAGAGAATTTCCAGTTCGGGAAAGTCTTTTTTCAGCTGGTAGACGACTTCGTAGCGCAATGGCGGAATTTCCCGGTTTTCCCTGGGGGACAGGCCTTTCAGGATGGCGTTTCGGGCATGGACGATGAAAGTTTTGCACCCGGCTTCGGCTACTTCACCGATGAAGTCACGGACAAAGTCGTAGGATTCATTTTTGTCGATGCCGATCCGGTGCTTGACGGTCACGTCGATGGAAACAGCGTCCTGCATGGCCTTGACACAGTTGGCAACGAGCGTCGATTCCGACATGAGGCAGGCGCCGAAAGCGCCCTTCTGTACCCGCTCGGACGGACAGCCGCAATTGAGGTTGATTTCATCGTAGCCCCATTTTTCGCCGAGTCTGGCGCATTGGGCCAGATCGCCCGGTTCGCTGCCCCCCAGTTGGAGGGCAATCGGATGTTCTTCTTCGGAAAAGTCAAGATGCCGGGCGACGTCACCGAAAAGCAAGGCTCCGGTCGTGACCATTTCCGTGTATAGCCAGGTATGGCGACTGATCAGCCGGTGGAAATAACGGCAGTGCCGGTCTGTCCAGTCTAACATCGGGGCAACGGAGATGGTTCTTTTTTTATAATCCATTAATTGCATAAATAGTTTTCACGATTGCTGTGCCAATATAGGTTTTACGCGTGATTTTCACTTTTTATAATAAGTAGCCTCTGTACGCTAAATTCATTTTGAGATTGGAATTTTTTATTTTTACTGATTTATCTTTATTTTACAGTGTTATATGAGTTGACCTGACTCTAATGTCATGCCAAAATTGTATATACAATTTATTAAAATAATATGAAAAATCTTGTCATATCCCAAAAAATAGAAGAAAAACTTGCAAACAAGCATCATGTACGAACTGGCGAAGTTCGTCAGTGTTTTGAAAACAGGGAAGCAGGTTTTCTTGAGGATGATAGAGAAGATAACAGAACTGACCCTCCAACGAAATGGTTTTTATCTTATACAAATCTGGGAAGACAATTGAAAATAGTTTTTGTCTTCAAAAATGGAAAGGTTTTTTTGAAGACAGCTTATCCTCCGAATGATGAAGAGATTCGTATATACAATGAATTGGCTTGAAGGGGATATTTTAGAAAATGGAGGAAAGTACCCATGAGTACGAAAAAACAGATTAAAAGGTCCTGCGAAACCTGGGAAGACGGTCATTTGGGCAGGGATTTGAATCATGCCGTACGAGTTGGCAAGGAAGAAGAACATAAAATTGAAGACGCACTTGGTTTAAAAATGATCTCAATTCGACTTCCTGAAGATCTCATCCAGGCATATAAGGATATAGCTGAATTCCGTGGTATCTCAGGTTACCAGCCATTGATGAGAGATGCACTCAAACGCTTTGCTGAATCTGAAATGAAAATAATCATGAATGAACTGGCAGAAGAAAAAAGAAAAAAAACATCAGTCAAAGCTGCATAGAAAAGTCCAAATCACTCATCCCTGAAGCCGGAGAATTCCGGCTTTTTTTCGTTACGGAAGGAATCCGGGAAAATCCCCAAAATGACATATCTACTTATGCGAACTATAGCCATATCGGTCTGTCCAGTCTGACATCGGGGCAACGGAGATGGTTCTTTTTGGAAGTGTCATGTTTTTATGGCGAGTGTTAGACCGGCTTTATGACAGGCCTGAACGGGCATTTTGCAAAGTGCGAAGCTTAACAGATTTCCTGCAGGGTTTCATGTTTTTGACTTATACCCGAATCCTGTGGATAAGGTAGTGGAAAAATCGGTGGCAGACCTTTAATCATGCGCTATGGATGAGGTTTGACTCTTTTTTGGGCAAAACCGGTCGTTTCCCTCCGGAAACAACTTGATTTATCGCATATAGACGAGCTGTTTTACGTGTAAATTCAAGGGTCTTGTGCCTGCCCGGATTCATTCTGGATAACTTCTCGTCCGAATAAGCCTTTACTTGTACTTTTCCAGAAAAAACCGTCTGTTTTTCCAGCAGCAAATCAGTGTAATGGGACGGTACAATAGTCACATTATTTTAAAATGGGCTGCCGGTATGCTTTGTTTTTTCTATCATGTGTTCCATTTCTTTTTCAAACGCAACCCCTGCAAGGAACCGGAAATATCACCGGAAGAATTGAAGAAAATGCAGGAAGATGAAACCGACTGGAATTGCTGGTGTTGATAAACTTTCAATATTGGTAAAGACAGGTCAGTGAAAGCGCTTCGGTCAACGATGCGTTTTTTTTGTATCCGTTACCGGAAATGATGCCGGCCAAACGAGGCCATATGACTGTTTGCCTTCCGGATTTTCCGGCCGATATCGGTTGCACGGCATGAAATGTATTCAATCAGGATTGCGTTCGGATTTCCTGTGCGTTTTTCATGTCATCTGCTGGACGTTTTTCCCGCAATGTTTCATCCAGTATCCGATAAAGCAGACTGGAATCGATCGGCTTGGCGATGTGTCCGTTCATGCCGGACGCTCTGGCTGCGGCTACATCTTCGCTGAATGCATCGGCTGTCATGGCGAAAATCGGAATGGTTTTCGCATCGGGATGAGTGGCTGAGCGAATGGTGCGTGCCGCCTCGTATCCGTTCATCCGGGGCATTTGTATGTCCATCAAAACAAGATCGTAGTACCCTTCTCCGGATGCCATAAACATGTCTGCCGCTTCCTGTCCGTCATGAGCCCATTCGATAGCCGCTCCGGTCACGTTCAGCAGTTCAGTGGCAATTTCACCGTTCAGGTCATTGTCTTCAACCAGCAGGAAACGTTTTCCGGTAAAGTCACCGATAGACCCGGTTTGTCCATTTTCCGTCTGTTCGTTTGCCGGTTCATTATCGACGACGGAGACCAGGGTATTGTAAAGTGTCGAGGCAAACAGAGGTTTCGATATGAATGCATTGGCACCTGCCTCCAGTGCGGCTTTCCTGATGGCGCCGGGATCGTAGGCAGATATGATGATAATGAGCGTTTCCGGACCGACCCTCTCCCTTATTCGTCTTGTTATTTCCACCCCGTCAATGTCCGGCATTTGCCAGTCTACAAGGCAAACATCGTAATCATCACAGGCTTCGTGTGCGGTCAGAACCATTTTTACCGCTTCGAGTCCCGAATTGACCCATCGGGCGTTTATTCCCATCTTTTTCAGCAGAAGGCTGGCATATACACAACTATCGTGTTCATCGTCCACGACCAGAACCTTGAGCGTCTCCAGTTTCCTGTTTTTTGCCACTACCGCTTCTTTTTCGATTTCCACAGGCAACTCTACCGTAATTGTCGTGCCTTTTCCGGGACTGCTTTTTACGTGTATGGTACCGCCCAGCAAATTGACCAGATTTTTGGTGATGGCCATACCCAGACCGGTTCCTCCGTATTTTTTGGAAATGGTGCTGGGTGCCTGTTCGAAAGGTATAAAAAGACGGCTCAAAAATTCTTCGCTCATCCCTATTCCGGTATCGCTGATGGAAAAGCGCAATCGAACCTCATTGTTTTTAAGAATGAACTGTTTTACCTGAAGACGGACCGTCCCTCCTTTGAGTGTGAATTTGAGGGCATTGGACAGCAGATTCAACAGAATCTGGTTGATCCTCATCGAATCGCCGATAAAGGTATCGGCCGTAATATCGGCCAAAGCCGTTTCGAAAGCGAGCCCGTGTTCTTTGGCCTGCAACCAGACAATGGAAATCACGGATTCAAGAAACGGCTGCAATTTGAACGGTTCACGATTGATGGCGAGTTTGCCTTCCTCGATTTTGGACATGTCGAGCACATCATTGATGAGTGAGAGCAGATGCCTTGAAGAAAAAGCGATTTTGGCAAGGCAATCCTCGACTCGGGTACGATCGTCCAGATAATTTCCTGCAATTGTGGTCATGCCGATGATTCCATTCATCGGCGTCCGTATTTCATGGGACATACGGGAGAGAAACTCTTTTTTCGCATTATTGGCATTTTGGGCCAGAACCAGCGCATCTCTCAAATCCGCTTCCCTTTTCGACAAAGCGGTCAGTCTTTTGCGTTCCATGAGATTGAAATAAATCGTCAGGGTAATGATGGCGGCGCCAAGAAGAATGGAAACGACAATGGAAAATACTGCTGTCATCGCCGTCTTTTTTTCCAGATTCCGGACATTGGTGTCAGCCGTCTGGATGATTTTTACGAGTGCGTCATTGACCGCTTCGTAGCGGGGATAAACCTCCCTGTCGAGATAGTTCTCTATCCGGGTATTGTCAGGCGCATTCAGGCGGGTACGGATTCCGCGCAATGAAGGGGGGGGGGGGGGGGGGGGGGGGGGTAACAAGTTCAATGGCGCGATCCTGTGCCACAATGAGTTCATCCATTGCGGATTGCAGCGCATCGATATCTTTTTTCGGGCCAAGATAACGCTGGTAAAGAATATTGATGGCGTCATTCTGGAGGGCATATCTTTCCGCAAAAAGCTTTCTTGTTTTCGAAGCGTTTACGAAGTTTGTCGTCAGAAACGTTTTGACGAAACGTCTCATGTCCAGCAGGCGGGAACGGATGATTGCGGCAGTATTGGAGGTGGTATAGGGATGCTCGTAAATCTGGAGCGCGGATTCCCTCATCCGGTTCGCGGTCATGATATTCGCAAACGCAAACAGGATCGCAAACAGACAGACAATAATGACGCTGGCAGACATTGTTTTCATGAATCCGGACATTCCATTCGTCACAGGTTTTCCTTTCTTGTTTTTATTATAAAGAAAACTCATCCGTTTTTTTATATAAAAAATTTCCAGCGAGCATTTTTACAGTTTGAATCCCCTGCCCTGAACAGTCAATCAGCTATCAGTAAATAATCTTTTACCGGAAGTTTTATCCCTTGTTTTTGCTTTTATGAAAATTTCTACCCGGCAAGAAATATATAAAGGTCAACTCATTGAAAATCGTATTTTTTCCTTCATCAAACGCATTCTGTTTCAAATTCATTTCTGTTTATCCATCACTTTTACCTGTATTTCATGTGTTTTATTTATAAAACACTCAAATTTAAACACAAAAAGTTTCCCAAAAGATATAAATTAAACGATTTTAAAAGATTTTAAGGATATTTTATAAACATTTAAACGGTATGTTTTTTTATTTGCTGTACAATGAACCGCTTTGATTTAATCAATAAGCCATCTTCGATGTCAGGAAATAAACCATTCAAAAAAAATTACGAAAACGATGCGGATTTCATCCATAACATCCTTAATGAAATGGACGAGATCGTTTATGTGTGCGACCCGCTTTCGTACGAGCTGGTGTATCTGAACGATTTCGGAAAGAAAACGTTCGATGTCTCGTCTTATGCCGGAAAAAAATGTTTTGAAGTCCTGCACAAGCAGTCAGAGCCATGCCCTTTCTGCAAGAACGAGCATCTGACGATTAATGATTTTATTGTCTGGGAATTACCGGTTGAAAACGATCATCACTACCTGATCCGCGACAAACTGATCAGCTGGGACAACCGCCTTCTCAAAATGGGGATTGCCAACGATATCATTCACCAGGAACTGACCAGCCAGAATGTCCGCAAGAAATTGCAAAATGAACAGATTCTGCTGAAATGCGTCAATGTCCTTGCCAGAAAGGAAAAATTTTCGGACGCGGCCGATATCATTCTGGGCCATCTCGGTGAACATTACGAAGCGGACCGGGCTTATATTTATGAATACCACCTGGATGAAGATGGCAAGCTCAGAGCCAGCAATACGCATGAATGGTGCTCACGCGGGGCGGTACCGCTGAAGGAAGCTTTCCAGAATATACTGGTCGACCATTTCAGTTTATGGAAAAGCCAGTTTGAATTTAACAGCAATATTATTATCGAGTCGGTCGAGACGATAAAAGACGAACATCCAAACGATTACGCCATTCTCAAGCAGCTGAACATCGAATCCATCACGATTGTGCCTTTGCGTTTGGACGACAAAACCAGCGGTTTTATCGGCGTCGACAATCCCAAAGCCAACCTTAATGATTACTCTCTCTTGCATTCTCTGGCGTTCGTCGTGATGAATGAACAGAAAAAACGGGCGATGGAACGTCGGCTGCGGAAATTGAGTTTCACCGACAAATTGACGGGGCTCGGGAACCGGAACAATTATATGCAAACGCTCGAACAGCTTGAAAAAATCCCTCCTCCCAATCTCGGGGTCGTTTTCATCGACTTGAACGGCCTGAAAATGGTCAATGACCAGCTGGGGCATGATGCGGGCGACAAGTACATCAAAAATCTGGCTGATGTTTTCCGCAAGCATTTCCGGGAAGAGGACATTTACCGGATCGGCGGTGATGAGTTCGTTTTCCTGACCCAGCGCATTCAGGAACCGATTTTCAGAGAGAAAATCGAGACACTGAAGAAAGAGGCTCACAAACTCTATCCCGACTCCATTTCTGTCGGTTCTGTCTGGCGGGAAAATAACATCCGCCCGGCCCAGATGATCAGGAAAGCGGATTTCCTGATGTATGAAAACAAGAAGGAATACTATCTTCGAAGAGATGCAAAACAGGACGTTTCCTGAGCTGCAAGCCGTTATGGCGAGGCATTGCCTTTGCGTCAGGCTCAACAGGTCACCAGCAATGATGGCTTGGCCAATATTGTGTGAAGCTGTTTTTCAGAAGAGTTTGCCAGATATTAAACTGTTTGAAGATCGGCTCGCAATATATTGAATATCAGGATTTTTTCAAGCAAAAGGGTCGCGACACGAAAATGGTGGCCGGATTATTTGAATGGGAAAATGAAACAGTCCTGAAGGGCTTGAATTGATAGTCCGGCTTATTGATAAAGTGCGGGAGAAGCATTTTCTGGCGAGCTGACTCACTCAAGGCAGAATCAAACGCAGGCAAAATTTTCTTTCGGAGATCCGGCCGGATTTTCAGGAGATTTAAGGGGACGCTATTCTGTCCCGACGCAAATAATATTCCTTTTTGTTTTCATACATGAGGATGTCGGCTTGCTGAACCATGCTGGAAGGTTTGATATTTTTTTCCCGCCAGACAGAACCGACAGAGATGGCATCCGGAAAAAGCCAGTCGGCTTCCGCTTTCATGGCATCGACTCTTTTTTTGAAAACGGGCTCCCCTATTCTCCGGGCGAGAAAAACGAACTCGTCGCCACCGATCCGGTAAATGTCTTCTTCCCGGAAGTGTTTTCGGAAAACATCAGCCAGATTTTTGATGTACTCGTCGCCCGCATCATGCCCCAGCTGGTCATTGACCATTTTCAGGCCGTTCAAGTCAATGAAAACGACCCCGAGATTGGGAGGAGGGATTTTTTCAAGCTGTTCCAGCGTCTGGATATAATTGTTCCGGTTCCCGAGTCCTGTCAGTTTGTCGACGTAGGAGAGTTCCAGAAGCTTCCTTTCCATCTGGTTTTTCTTTTGCTCGTTTGTCACGACAAGGGCAAGCGAGCGCAAAAGGGAATAATCGTTACGGTTGGACCGTGGATTGTCGACACCGATGAACCCGCTGACCTTGCCATCCACATGGAGCGGGACGACCATCAGGGAATGGATTCCCTGCATATGAAGCAGTTCATAATCTTCAGGATGCGCTTCCCTGATGGATTCAAGCGATTCAATGATGATATTGCTGTTGTTCTCGAGCTGGCTCATCCACAGGCTGAATGCCTCCAGAGGGACATTTTGCAGCTTGTCGATTTGGGGAACCACGTTATCGGCACACCATTCGTGAGTATTGCTCGAGGTGACGGCATTTTCGCCGACGTTGTATTCGAAAATATACGCCCTGTCCGCTTCATATTGTTCCCCGAGAAGACCCAGGATGATATCGACCGCTTCGGCGAATTTTTCCTCATTGCCCAGTACCTGCAGACATTTCAGGAGGATTTGTTCATTCTGGAGCTTGCGCTGGATACTCTGGCTGACGATTTCTTTTTCTACGATGTTATTGGCGACGCCGAACAGTAATGTCTTCCCCTCCCATTGAATCAGCTTGTCGCGGATCAGGTAGTGGTGGTTCCCGTTAACCGGCTGTTCCCAGACGAAGAATTCGTCCAGCGTCAAATATTTCTTCTTGCAGAACGAACAGGGCCTTGAATGGCCGAACAGGGCTTCATGACATTTTTTTCCGGAACAGGATTCGATTTTGAAGGTTTTTTTGCCGAAATCGTTCAGGTAAAGAAGCTCATATGAATCCGGATCGCAGACAAAAACGATCTCGTCCAGCTCATCGACAAGATGTCTGGTGAGACTGTCCGACAAGTCGTTTGTGTCAATACATGATTTAGAGGAAGACATCGGCCCGAATGTTTTCTTTAAGGCAATTTTTTCATTTTACAGCAAAAGGACAATCCTTTCAGGAAGCGGACTGAAGACATTCACACGCCCGGTGAATGAAAATGCTGTCGATACAGTGAAAGACAGAAATGGCTGTTTTACGGCTGGAGCTGGCCAAACGGTTCATGAACCTGTTCCGGTAGCGATCATCCAAGCGATTTTTGTTTTTCGGCAGTGACTGTTTATGGGCGGTGGTTATAATAATGCACTATCATTTATTGACCTGTCTGCCATGAAAATACGCCACTTTTTTATCATACCTGCCTGTGCCTTGTGTCTGGCTTTTTCCGCCTCCCCTTCTTTTGCCGGCAAAATCGGCAAGGATTGCACTTATAAAGGGAAAAATCTGTATGGCAAGGTTCAGGTCGTCGATGCCTTTCCCGACTTCAGGGTGTCGGTCGTTTCGGCTTTTGGCGACCTGAACGTGCAGCGTGTCGATGCGTTTGCCAATTCCTGCGGCCGCTGGCAGTTTGTGGACGCTTTCCCCGATTTCAAGGTCCAGTTCGTCGATGCATTCTCTGATTTCGATATCCAGTATGTGGATGCATTTCCGGGTGTACGCTGATTGCCGTTTTGTCGTTGTCGGCATGATGCGCCCCCTCCTGCCAGGCTCATGTCTTGTATCGCGTCAAATGAATGCTTCATTTTACTGTCATGAATTGCAGCTCATGTTAAGGTCTGGATCGTTGCCAGTGATTTTTCAAAGGAAAACATCGTGAACGCAAAACTGTCTGCAAATCCGAACCTGAAGGGAATTGGCGGCTGGCTGCTGCTTCTCATTTTTTTTCTGGGCCTGTATATTCCGGTAACGGGAGCATGGAGCCTTTACAGGGAATTCATTCTGGTTCCGCAGAAGATGCCGATTCTGGAATCCAACCCCCTGTGGGTGCAATACCGGCTGATGGTCTGGATTGTTTTCGGTGTTTTGTGTGCGCTCTGTTTCGCGGCTGGCTATGCCTTGTGGCGAGTCAAAAGACCGATGACGGTTCAGCTGGCTATCGGTGTGTTATGGCTGTCAGGGCCGTTCGTTCCCGTCATTTATGCCGCAATCGCTTCGGCCATTTTCAATATGGACTTTTCGCAGGCGTTAAAACCTTTCTGGATCGGCATTTTTTCGACGTCTGTCCAGAGTGCGATCTGGACCGGCTATCTCGTCAAATCCGTCAGGGTCAAAAATACGTATTATCCCTAAAAAGATGAGCTATTCCCTGACAGGATCGTTTTTGACATACGTGTTTCTCACCCGTTCAGATTTCAACAGATACCACATCCATAAAAGCGTAATAATTGATAATTTGACAACGGCCCAAAAACATTCAACGAATAAATAACTTCTGGAAAGGTTCTCAAAATTCATGCCGAGATAGAATGTGGCAAGCACTATTTGCAGAGGTCCTGTCACCCAGAGTATCAATATGGCAAGACGCACCGATGACCATTTGTAGCGACAATTCAAAAAATAGCCGGCAATCCATGAAAGCATGATGCAGAAGATTGTCATGCCCCAGAAAAACCATTTCATGTTTCCCCATTCCGGATAGTTTTCAAGACCTGGATAAGTCAGTTCTTGCATATCGAAAAACTGATATTGCGTAACGACAGTGTAAAGCGGGTCAAAAAATACCAGACTTATCCAGAAAAAAAGCAGCCACCCTCCTACACCATATAGTTCCGGTTTTTGATTGCCGGTATTGTCTGGTGTGGTTTTTTTCTGAATATCGGGGATATCAGTCATATAATAAAAATAATCTCTGAATTTTATATTATACAATACACTTTTTTACAAAAAAGTATAAAAAGTGAATTGATATAAAAAATGCTTTACGCCGGTTTTCAATATTCCCTAAAAGTGAAAACCGGTAAGTGAGTGTTTCAGAGTAAATTTCCTTATTTTTCACCGATTCCATTTGCCAGGGCATTCTTTTCGAAAAGAGTAAAAGATAAATTATTCAGTACGAAAATCATCAAAAAGTGTTTTGAACTGTTTTTTCCTGTTGTGTTTTTTAAACAATTTTTTTATCAGCTTTCTTACTTTTTTGTCTTTTACCAGAGTTTGACAAATGGTCTGAAAGCCTGATTTCCTGAAAAACAACGGAAATACCAATTGTTTCAAATCCAAAAACCGTAATTAAATCAGTTTCTTTTTCTTGTTTTGGAGATTTTCTTTACACTATTTTGTAAAGTTTGGAATGTCACTTAACTTATGGAAAAGCCTAGGAAAAATCAGATTTTCCGTTCCGGTTACAGTCAGGAAAATTCTTGCAAGAAATGATTCGATAAACTACATTAATAGCGGAGTCCGGTTCTCGTAAAGCCGGGCTCTGGCGTCTAAACACGCCGCGAACCCGGTGAGCACATTCCGTCATATGTGCTACCGTTCGTATCCAACGGCGGGATTTTTTCCGCTTGTTGGGCACGACGGTCCATTTTCGATTGCCTTTTGGGAGTCATTCAAATAGCAAATGGTTTTAACACATATACTTATTTGCAATTTCTTTGACTCGTAATATACTCAGCCCCTAACGGTGCTAAACACACCGAACCACCATTTGCGAGTTGATCGCAAGTGCTTTTTTGTTCGTCTTTTTTTCTGACGAGCGGGTGTTGGCTAATACAAGACTTCTCCGGAAGGAATATGCCAGCAGGTGGTTCTCTGTGTTTAGCACCCGCTCGACCCTCTTATCGTATGGAAAGGATGTTTCAGGATTATTTCAGGAGACCTTCTTTCCGATCTGGCCCATGACGATTTTAAAATGACAATTGCATTCCCTTTTTCCGGAGCCTTTTTTCTCAATACCCACAGGCATACCAGTCGAATCCGAGCAGATATCCGCTGACCGATCCAGCGACATACAAGGTAGTTGGGGTTCTTGCCCCACTCATCCACCAGCTTGTTGTCGGACTGGCTTCCAGTCCGAACGCCATGACTCTCGGGATTGACTGGTAGGGTTTCAGAAATGTGATAGTGACATTTCCGGAGGTGCCGGTGTTATTGACTCCACCCTGTTCAAGCCAGCCATCCGACCATTTCCGGTACCAGTTTGTCCCGTCATTGAAGGTTTCGGTGACATATTTGACGACAATGCCGTCAATCGTTTTATCGATTTTTCCAGCGGTTTCCTGTGCCAGCCCGCTAATATCAATCAGACCGGGATTATTGGCAGCGTCGAAAGCCTTGATACAGGGAAGCAAGGTCAAGGCAGGTGGCTGGACAGTATTGGATGCACCGTAGATGGCATTGCTTCTGCTCAAGTCCGTTTCTATGGAACAATTTACGAACCATCCCGTTCCTGCAGCCGGATCCGCTATGATATTGCTGGAATGACCTGAATGAAACATGCCACTCATGCCAAGTTCACTGCTTCCCTCTTTCCTTGCAGCAAATCCTGTAAAACCGCCAGTGGCATTTGGCAAACCGGCTTCGACTTTCTGACCTGGCGTTAAACTGCCTTGGGCAAACCGGTTCATCAAGTCAGGCAAATTGAATGTCGTTTCTCCGTCGCCTTCTCCAAAAGTCGTTCCGATTGCAGCAAACAGATCGGGCCAGGTTTCTCTTCGCACTTGCGACCCATCCGCTTTCAGATATCCGGCGGGAGGTGTTGCCCTGGCAAAGTATTCGATTGTCCCGACAGGCGTACCCCGTTTGGCAATATCACTTTGCAGCAATGCCAGCTCACTTTTATCCACTTTGTCAGACAAGGCGGTTTCCATCTCCATCCGGTTTGCCAGTGTTGACAGGTCAATGCCCAGCGTTTGCCTCGCGGTTTCCTTGTCGCTACTGTCATCGCCGAAAAGTTCCGACAGAAAATCGCGCAGCCTGCCCAGTGCAGACTTCATTTCCCCCGTCGTGGTGCGGGGTGTTTTCGATCCGGATAAAAGATCCTTTTCAGGTAATTTCGTCATATGTCTTCTCCATAAAAAAAGCCTCTTGTCAAAAGAGGCTCCCGGTATTTTGTTTTGGCTTTCCGTTGGCAAAGGCAAAGGGAACAGGCCACAGTATTTCACTCAGCTATGGCTGCACAGCTTTGCCAGTGCCTGATACTGGTCTATGCACTGGTTCATGTTCCGGATTGCGGTGTCTCCGTCTCGTCCGACAGAGAGAATACGTTCAACAACCGTTGGGTCAAGTTCGGCTCTTGTTTTTCCATCATCAGTGCCGGAATGTCCACTACCGGATACGTTTTCACTACACGCACGGGCCGGGATTGACACCCGTACATCAGCGCGCTTGATACGAGCAAGCAAAAGATCATTTTCTCGTTTGGCATCATCGTTCTCCTTCTTTGCCCGGATTTGCATCTGGTTTACTGTTTCATGCAGATTCCGGTTTTCTTCCATCGCTTTTTCAAGACGCAGCGTTTCTTCGCGCGCCTGTATTTCATTTATCCGGCTTTCCCTGGTTTCCCATTGCAGGCTGGATACCCAGTAACCGGCAAGGCATCCCGCGATCAATGCAAGGGTTCCACTCATCAGGCAACTTTTGAAACTCATACTTCCCCCATGCACATCCGGTATTCCTTTTCACGTCGCTTTGTGAGGCCCGGCAGGACTTTACCGCCGGCCTTGTTCCAGCGCCTGATTTCCGTGCATGCGCCTTTGTAATTCTCTGCATTCAGTTTTCTGACCAGTGTTGAATGGCAGAAATTTTTCGCCCCGATGTTGTACGCCAGGGAAACGTACGCATCAAATTCATGCTGATATAACGGAACGGAAATGCATTGACGAATGTCATCGGCATGCCGGTTCGCACTTGACAACAGTTGAACGAGGGCTCGATCGGGCGTTGTCCTGCTTTTCATGGTCACGCCTTTCGTTTCTCCGTAACCGACGGTCGGTACACCCACCGCGTCTTTATAGGCCTCACCCCGATATCCTTCGTTCAGAGCGATGGAGACCAGAAGGCTTGCGGAAATACCGAGTGCGCCGACGCCAAGGCGCCATTTTTTTCCATCCATATTCAGACTCCCTTGTGTGGCCAGTTGACGATGGCGTAATACAGTGCGTAAATGGCTGAAGAAAGGCTTCCGATCCAGATCAGCAGTTTTCCGAACCATTTGGCCGTTTTGACGGTGCCGTCCCCGGCACGGAAGATATCGACCAGTGTCGCTGTGTTTTCCTCAATGCGTGCGAGGCGCTCGTCCTGCGTTTTGTTGGCTTCTTTCAGGGCATGAACCTCGTCTTTCAATATAGATAGATGAACGTCGTGTGCGTTCATGCGCGATATGCCACTTTGCAGTTTCTCTGACAAAACCGCTCTTAATGCCTCCGGATCATCCGGCAATTCGTATCCGGCCATATAACCTCCTGACTTCTTTGGGATCAAACTCTTTCCCGGCCAGGGTGTAGCGAATGAAAAGATGTTCCCGAATATTTTTATTGATTGTTATAAGATTAAAAAAGCCCGTAAGACGGGCTTTTCAATCGAAAAAATGGAATGAATCACTTTGTCAGGCGATTCATTCCAAAAGGAGCAAGTCTGAAATAATTTTCAGGACGGCATGACAATATTGACTGCCAGTGCGTTGACTTCTTCAAGGCTTGTACACGCATCAAGCTGGTCTTCAAGTGCCTGACGCTGGCCGATCACGGCACCTGACAAGGCTGAAAAAACCTGATGTTTGGCCATGACGCGTGCGGCCAGATCCGCCAGTTCGATGCCACGTGCACTGGCTAAAGACGCCAGAAGTGAAACCGGGCTTGCCGGGTCGGCCATATAGGATTGGGCTTCTCTCACCTGCTGGTCAAATGTCATGACTTCCGTGTCGGGATAGGTTTTGACGGCCGTTTTCAAAATACTGTCGCATGCGCCATTGATTTCAGCCAGTTTGGCGGATTTCGCTTCTTCCAGCGTCTGTTCAGGCAATGCAACGACTTCATACCATTCACCCTTGTCTTCTATCATGGCCTTGTTGGCATTGCACCAGAGTGCCGCTTCTGTATATTTTTCGTAGTTTTCGACTGGTTTGACGATTCGGGTTCCGATCATGTTTTTCTCCAAAGGGATATTTGATGTGTTGAATAAAAAATTGACCAGTCCGTCAGGACCGGTCTGTTTCAAAACGGAGAGCCGAACCCATTTTCATGCGTGAAATGCCCATAAAAAAAGACCTCCATAAAGGAGGTCTTTTCATTCGCAGAAAATGGGCGCAACTCGCCCGTCATGAATATGTTAACAAGATATTGTTCTTCGGTCAGCTATGATACACGTAATGAAACAGAAGGCAGGGAAGCTAGATGGTTGCAATCATTCCCTGCCTTCAGTCCATTAAAAACGGTTCATTTGGCTTGTTTGAAAAGACGCGAGAAGAAACCGCCTTTTTTTGTTGTTGCCATTTCCGGCCTTTGAGAAAGCCCGTTTGACGGAACCGTTTCGCCAATCTGGTCGATTTTACATTCAGAACCGTCGTCAAGCCAATAGACTTTTCCACGAAAATCGGGTTTGACTGTCCATTTTCCGTTTTCCCAGACCGGGCACTCGTTTTTGCCGGTTGCGGGAGGCATGACATCGGTTGCCATGGCCGGAATCAGGTAGACATCGTCTTCCAGCGGCGAACGACAGGCTTCGGAGGCACCACAGTATGCGCCATTTTCATCGAAATGATACACAATTTTCATTTTAAATTTCCTTTAATATTTGATGCACGCCAGAAGGGCTACGTTGTGGGGACGGTTTTCGTTGGCGGTGGGGACGACGCGGGAAGCGTCAAATCCAAAATTATCAGTACCATTTGAGGATCCCGTCTTGCCGCCGCCATCTGTTCCAATGTAATAAAATGGCCCGGATAAAAATCTTCTTTCCTGATCATTACCACCAAACGTGCCAATAATATTTCGTATGGCATCTCCCTGCACCGTACCAAATCCCCGCTCCGGATCAAGATTGCGGGCGGCATCCCAGCCTCTCAAAAATTCGCCCCTCAAGTCAGGCAACTGGAAAGTGGAACCGCCGTCTCCCTCCCCGAAGGTCGTCCCGATAGCGGAAAAAAGGCGGGCATATACCGTACGGGAAACCAGCGCGCCATTCGCGACCAGATAGCCGTCCGGTGGGGTTTGCGTGGCAAAATAGTGAACCGAACCGGCCGGAACGGAATCGATGGCGATGCCTTTTGCCGGATTTTGCAAGACCCATTTTTTCAGATAGCTGTCGTAAAGCAGGTCAAGCCAGTGGCCGTCACCGGCGATGTCCCCTGCTGCAAGAGGCTGGTTGTATCCTTTTACGATGGGAAGTGCGGCTGTTTCATCGGCTTTGAAGGTAGGTGTGGCAATCGTATTGGGACCACATGCTCGTATGTGGACCACCTGTCCGTTTTGCAGGGTTTCGAGTGCCGGTGAAAAGTATCCGGTCATGGCGTCGCCCGAACCGCCTCCGATACAGGCCAGATAGGTTCCCTGCTGAACGGCCACAATATCGGCTTTTTCAGCCGCGTCAAAGCCGATGCCGGTTGCCGGATTCTGGAGTACCCATTTATTCAGCGGCTCGTCATACTTCAGTTCGATCCAGTGCCCTGCTCCGGCAATGTCGCCAACAGCCAACGGTTTGTTGTTTCCCTTGACGATGACAAGGGCGCCCGTTTCGTCTGCCCTGAAGGTCGGAGCCGAAGCCAGATTGGCTGTCGCAGCCCTGACGACAACGGTCATGCCATGAACAGGCTTTTGGATGGCTTGTGTAAATGTGGCTGTCAGGTTGTCAGCCGTGCCGTCCGCTTCGGTACAATATTTTTCCATCGCACCCAGCCTTGCCCGGGCTTCCCATTTGTCTGAACTGTCTGCCCCAAGCAGGTCGGATAAATATTCATGCACGTGACCGAGTGCGACACGGAATTCGCCCGTGGTTGTTTCAGGATCTTTTGTGCCGTTCAGTAATTCTTTTGAAGGTAATAATGCCATCGTGTTTTCCACTCCCATAAAAAAAGCCTCTTCATTGGAAGAGGCTTTCATCACAAAATAAAAATTGGTCCGTCAACTGTTCAGAAAAAAGCGCGAAAGACGATTTTTCCAGCCCGAACCGGTTTCCTGTTGGAAAGTTTGCTGTGTCTGCATAAAGCCGTCATAAAGGGCATCTTCGAGAATGTCGAATTCTTCCCCTTTAGGGACGACTTTTTTGACACATCGTTTGAGAAAAACTTCTTCGCTTTCATCACAGCGGCGCGCAGAGGAAGCAGGAGTGAAATAACGGTCTTTGCCGTCCACTTTGAAACGTATGGTTTTCATAATAATCTTTTTTAACTCAAAATAATGACGTTGATATCGGCCGCATCTTCCGCCGCGGGAGGATATCCCGATCCGGTCACGATGCGTATCCGGTCTTTAGTCGGCGGATAATACGCGCCTGTCAGGCTTTCCCTGTTGACGGAAGTTAAAAGTGCCGACGATGACGCCGTGACTGTCATGGCATCGGCTTCCATGGAATTGTCGAAAATCACGTCATATACGCCTTTTTCGACATGGACGACACCCTGAATGTTTCTGGAATTTTTAATCTTGACAATACCGGCTGATGCGTCGAAGTTAACCCATGCTTTTGACAGGTAGGGTTCGATGTCGGCCCGGTTGGCTTTGACAGATACTTCGCTTGCCAACCCATGTGCATTGATTTCAGTGACATTCAAGACCGTATCGAAGGCTTTTATGCAAGGCAATAAAATAATGGCAGGCGGCTGGACAGTATTGGAGTTACCGTAAATACTGGAAGAACGAGAAGCGTCAAGATTGATAAAAGCTGAATAACCGCCATGTGCATCGCCACCTGTACCTATTGCACTACCTGTACCATAAAAAGCCTCCGTCATCGCTCCGTAGCCATTACAGTAACCTTGTGCGACAGTGCCTTTTATGTTGGGCAAGCCCGCCTCGATCTTCTGCCCTGGCAATAAGCCCCCCTGAGCAAATCGGTTGATTAAATCCGGCAAATTGAAGGTGGATGTCCCGTCATCTTGTCCGAATGCCGTTCCGATGACAGCAAACAGATCCGGATAAGTTTCTCGGGATACAGCTGATCCGTCTGCCTTGAGATACCCCTGCGGAGGCGCAGAGGCCGCAAAATGGATGATGGTACCGACAGGAACGCCTGTAGGCATGATGCCTTTTGCCGGATTCTGAAGAATCCATTTCCGGTTTACTTCGTCGAACTGGCAGTCAATCCAGTATCCTTCCCCGGAAATGTCCCCGGCACTCAACGGTTGATTGATATTCTTGACAATGGGACAGGCTTCAAAATTTTCGATCTGCAAATAAGGTTCAGTTGATGTATTGGCAGCTGTCGTACGGATACTGACTTTCAGGCCGTTTTTCAGTTCGATTATCGGGGGATTGAAGAGCGCTTTGATGGCGTCAGCCGTTCCCCCCGCTTGTGCACAGGCAATACCATTCGTAACGATCCCGTTTGCCGGGTTCATCAAAATCCATTTATTGATGTTTTCGTCATATCTGAGGTCGAGCCAATGTCCTGCTCCCTTGATGTCCCCTTTTTCAAGAGGCTGGCCGGTGCCTTTGACGATGGGCAGTGCGCTGGTCTCATCGGCTTTGAAGGTCGGCGCTTGCGTTTCATTCTGAAATTGTGCGCATACCGTTAAAGACGTGGCACGGGTTAATTGTTTGACCGCCGGTTCGAAAACAGCCGTCAAGGCATCCGCTGTCCCTGCCGCTATGGCGCTGGTATGGCGCAAACGCTGGATATCGCTGGCAGATACAGCACCTAATGCCGCACGTGCTTTTTCCTTTTCTGCGCTGTTTTCACCGAGCAGGTCGAAAAGATAGTCACGCATGTGCCCGATGGCAACACGAAATTCACCGGTAGTAGTTTCGGGAGTTTTTGTGCCGTCAAGCAATTCTTTTGAAGGTAATAATGCCATTGATCACTTTCCTTTCTCCATAAAAAAACCTCCACGAAAGGAGGTTCTTTAAAAAATTAATGTCAAATCGGGATTCTGTATTCAATCAACTGTTTAAATTGATCTTTCCAGACCATTCATTGATTGACAACGACGTTGATATCGGCAGGATCTACCGGCTGGATCGGAAAGCCCGAGGCAGTGACCACTCTCACCCGGTTGGCAGAGGGCGGGAAATAATCGCCTGTGAAACTGTCCAGATTGACGGCAGAGACCAATGCCGATGACGAGACCGTCACCGTGCAACAATCCGCCTGTACCGATCCGTCGAAAATGATGTCGAATGCGCCCTTTTCCACTCGGATGACTTTGTCGACATGATGGGCATTTCGGATAGTGATTTCACCGGATGAGGCGTCGAAATTGACCCATGCTTTCGAGGCATGGGGTTCAACAGTTGCGCGTGCAGCTCTTGTCGGCGCTCCAATTGCATTCATGGCCGAAATACCGGCCTGCACAGCAGGATAAGCGTCAAAAGCCTTGATGCAGGGCAACAGGGTCAAGGCTGGTGGCTGGACGGTATTGGATGCACCATAGATAGGATTGCTTACGCGAGAGTCGAAAGAATACAAATTCGGTCCGCAACCGCTACTGTTATATTGACCACCGCCAAGGCCACCTCCTACTGCACCGATTTGAGTGCGACTAAAGGCACCTGATGCCGCTGAACCCTGATTGGATGCCGTCACGGTCAAGCTGCCTGTTATATTCGGCAAACCGGCTTCAATCTTCAGTCCCGGCGTTGCATTTCCCTGCGCGAACCTGTCGATCAAGTCTGGCAGGTTGAACGTGGTCGATCCATCGCCTTCTCCGAACGTGGTTCCGATAGCGCCAAAAAGATCCGGATAAGTCGCCCTCGATACAGCCGAGCCGTCAGCTTTCAGATAACCGGCCGGTGGCGTTTGCATGGCAAAATAGCCGATCGCGCCTACTGGAACGCCTGATGGACAGACGACACCTGAAGCAGGATTCTGCAAAATCCATATGAGCGCCTCTTCATCAAACTGAAGGTCAAGCCAGTGTCCTTCTCCGGCAATATCACCGGCAATCAATGGCTGGTTGATGCCTTTGACGATGGGATATCCTGCAAAGTCTTCAAGCTGAAAATAAGGTTCGGCACTGGTATTGGCAGCTGTTGCCCGGACGCTGACTTTCAGGCCGTTTTTCAGTTCGATAATAGCCGGATTGAAACAGCCAACGATGGCATTTGCCGTTCCGCCTGCCTGCGTGGACGGGACACCTGACACAAAAATCCCTGTTGCCGGATTCAGCAATACCCATTTGTTCAGGGTTTCGTCGTATCTCAGGTCGATCCAGTGGCCGTTTCCGTTAATATCGCCACAATCCAGCGGCATGCCGGTTCCCTTGACGATGACCAGCTCACTCGTTTCATCCGCCTTAAATGTCGGCGTTGCCGTTTCATTGCGGCCAATGGCGCGGATGGTCACGGTCGTTGCGTCGGTCAATTGCTCCACGGGTGGATCGAACACGGCAAAGAAGGCATCCCCGGTTCCCGTTGCATGCCCGCAGATGTAGCGCATTTGCCGTACATCGTCCGGCGATACCGCACCCAATGCAGCACGCGCCGCTTCCTTGTCCGCACTGTTCTCACCCAACAATCCGCCAAGGTAGTCGCGCATCTGTCCCATTGCCGTCCGGAATTCCCCGGTGGTTGTTTCAGGGTCCTTTGTCCCGTCCAGCAATTCTTTTGATGGTAATTTCGTCATTCTTTTTTCCTTGTAAAAAAACGCTTCAAACGAAGCGTTTTACTCGACACTAAAGACCCTGATTTATGCGCCTTGCCCACAGGCATACCAGGACATGGCGCTTCCGGAATAGTAGCCGGAACCGCCCTGCCCCTCGCAATTGGCATTGAAAGACGTGTTCGCACGGCTGACCACGTTGATGACAGGTGAACCGGCGCCCAATTTGCTGGTTTCGACGGTATAGGTACTATTGGCAAACGGTACGTAAAAAACCGTCGTGATCCCGGCTGCACCGTTACCCGCTGATGAATACCCTCCCTGTTCTACCCAGCCGCTCCTGTATTTTTTCCACCATCCGGTTCCATCCGTCCATGACTGGACGATATGGTCGTTTATATCGGTTATGTTGGCGGTCACATTGGCACAGGCAAGCGTTCCGGACGCCGGATCGAAAACAAGTGAGTTTTCATAGATCGATCCGGCAACACGCCACTTTCCGGCGGTATTGTCGATATGGATATTCTGGTAATAACCGGCTCCTTTCAGAACCATTTCTCCGCCTTCACCGGTCAGGCCGGTCATATCTTCAGGCTCGACCGTCAAACCCGATGTGACCGACAGGGCACCGTTCATGCTTCCCCCGGCTAAAGGCAGGTAATCGAGCAGTTCGAGTTTGTCCGCCTTGTCGTCGATTTCCTCTTTCAGGGACACGCCCTTGGCGGGATTCTGAAGAACCCATTTATTCCAGATCCGGTCGTATTTCAGTTCCAGCCAGTGGCCTTTTCCGGCGATATCCCCGACATCAAGCGCTCGTTTGTCGCCTTTTACGATCGGCAATGCCGACGTTTCATCGGCTTTAAGGGTAGGTACGCCTGCCGTATTGGCGGCTGATGCCCTGAGCAGGACTGTCATGCCATGCACCAGTTCCCTTATGGTCGGCGTGAACTTTCCAATCAGGACATCTCCCGTGCCCTGTGCTTGCCCGATAAATTTTTCCGCCGCTCCCAGCGTTTCGCGTACGAGCCATTTGTCTGAACTGTCGTCACCAAAGAGTCCGAATAAAAAATCCCGGATGTTTCCCATCGCCAGACGGAATTCTCCCGTTGTCGTTTCGTGGTCTTTGGTACCGTTCAGTAATTCTTTTGAAGGCAATTTGGCCATATTGTTTTCTTCATGATTTTTTAATAAAAATGCCTCCCGAAGGAGGCATCCATATTTATTTTTATTAATAATCAATACCCTTGCGGCGTGGCATCGACAATACCCTTGACCCAGTTGCCGTCGACGTCCAGACAGGCGATCAATGGCCCGCGTTTCGGGTCCTTGTCGACCACCTTGACACTGATGGCCTCGCCGCCGTCGTCCTGAAGCGTGACTTGTACGTTTTCGATGACGTGGTATTTTTCACGGATCGGCAAACGGGTTCCCGTTTCCGCAATGGCGATGTCGTTCATCTGTTCCATGATGTCTGGTACGTCGATGATGACCTTGCAGGTATCGACAGTCGGCTGGGCATACCCTGCCCCGATATCGAGCCTGAACTGGTAAGGCATATATTGCGTCGTAACCTGTCCCGGCCATGGCATATATTCACCCGGGGACGGATAAAAGAGCGAATCGTCGTCGCCGTACATTTTTTCGACATCGTCGCCATACATCTTCGTGCCACCGTAACCGCGATAGGAAATCTTCATCAAGTCGCCCGTCATGGCGACGTCGAAGGTCATCGTACTGCCGACGACGGCCTCGTTCGGCGTGACGATAGTCGTTTCGTAAGACATGCCGGTGTAGTCTTCCTTGAAGAAATCGGAATGTTCGTCTTCGTTGAAGAAGTCCGCGGCTTCGTCCTCTTTGAAGAATTCGATGACATTGTTGACCTGAATCCTGCCATTGACCACTTCCGCCCCAACGATGACACCCGGATAGCCCTGTTCCTGAAAATCGATGGTCTCGATCACATTGCCCGCCAGCATGTCGCCGAACTGGGTTTCGATCACAGCCGGTTTGGCCGATTCATTGCCACTGGTATCGACGGCCTTGATCATGAGCGTGATCGGGCCTTGCGGGAATTTTTCCGGTGTGAACGGACACTGGGTCAGCACACCGCTATGCAAGGGGCTGGCGTCACTCCAGCTGCGGTTGTGGCCGTAATGGAAACGGATCATGTAACCGTCCACGTCCAGATCCTGCACCGGGCCCCATGACAGTGTATTGCCTTCGATAAGGAACCAGGGGACATTGGCGGGAACCAGTTTCAGGCCCATGATTTCCTTGGTGTACAAGGTCGGCTCGGACTGGAGGCCGGTCGAAGAAATGGCCGTGACGGAAAATTCGTAAACCGCTTCATCCAGACCGTAAATGTCGATGGATGGATCACGGGTATTCAGTGTCGTCCATGTACCGTTTTCCTTGCGGTAGGCAAATTCGAAACGATGGGCGTCGCTCGTCCAGGAAACGGTAGCCCGGATACCGAAGGAGCGGATGCCGACGACGTAAAGCGATTCGTTGACATCGATGTTAACTGGTGGTTTCGGTCTCAGTTCCTTGACGCTTTCCGGTTTCGGCGTGATGCGTACGGCATTGTCGATGTAATCGAATTTACCGGGTTCATACTGGACAGCGGAGATGTCATACGTCAGGCCGTCTTTTTCTGCAATCGAGATAATCCGGTACATCGGCGCGGCCAGATCGATGCTGTCGACTGACCAGACGGCATTTTCGACAGGAAGGGTCGACCAGTCGGCATTGACGGTGATACTGTCTTCCACGACTCTGACAACGGTACGTGTTTCCGTTTCACCGGTAGGCAAAATAACCGTCAGTTTGTCGCCGACCGTAACGGTCGGTGCCTTGTCGAGAACAACGACACGGCCTGAAGCCGATTTGATGCGGCCGGCATTGCGGCGTCCCATGCGGTGAGGGTCGGCGACACGGACAATCTGTCCCGGCAAGGCAATGGCGCCGTCAAGACCGACGGAAAAACTGATCGTTCCGGTTTCCAGTCGTGAGGTGACAAGTGCCCAGTGTCCCCGGCGCTGCGCCTCGCCCTGTGACGTACAGCCGAATGCCGTGATTTCAAGCTGCTGGACACCATAGCGTTTGATCCCTTCGTCATCGGAGACATATTCGACTTTGGCCCGATAAAAATCGGCCGGATCGTTCCAGCTGACGAGTGCGACGGTATAGCGCGTTTTGCGACTGGTACCGATACGGGTGAATTTTCCGTCGATCACGTTGGCTGCCGTGTAGGTATAGACCGGTTCGACAGGCATGTCTGCCGATGCCGTAATGTTGCTGCCTGCCCAGTAAGTTATACCCCTGAAAATAGAGGCGATGTCCTGCAGGACGGCGTAGGCTTCTTTACGGGACTGGATGTAGACGTTGCAGGTAAAACGGGGTTCATAGCCGCCCTTGCCGTCCGGCACCATCTGGTCGGCGTATCGGGCAATCCGGTAAAGCGACCATTTGTCGATCTGTATATCCGAGACGAGATGGCCAAGGCCGTACCGGTCATTCAAGACCAGATCGTAAAAAACCCATGCCGGATTGTTGCTCCATGCCGGTTTGAACGTCCCGTCCCAGTCACCGTCATAAGTCCGCTTTTCCGGGTCGTAATTGGAAGGGACCTTGACGATTTTCAGGTACATGTCGTAAGCGCGCACCGGGATGCTCTGGAACTGTGACGCATCGACCTGAACGCCGACGATGGCACTCATCGGATAGCGCAGTTTGGCGTCGATCACCTCCGTATAGGAAATGACAGACGTTCTGTCCGAGGTGGTCTGGCTGTTAGCGTTGGCCGTCAGGCGCCGTACCCGGACAGACCAGCCACTGCTTGCTTTCGGCAACTCGATACGGTGAGTCCGTTCATATTTGCTGGTCGTTTTGCCGTCAAAGGCCGTTTTCAGCACTTCGACAAAACTGCCCTGATCCGTCGAGATGTCGATGGCATACTCCACACGGTAGCCGTTGATGTCGCCATTGGAGGTATTGGCTTTTGAAAGACCGTCTGCAGAAAGGCGAACCCGGACAGCGGACAATTGCAGATTGTTGATGGCGTGAATCCAGGGTTGTTTTGAAGTCAGTTCGACGCCGACTCCGATTTCATTTTCAACCGCAGGAAAACCGGAAATATGTTCCTGATCCTGCGTTCCGGCCCGAAAGTCGACCGAGACGCCCTTGAAATTCAGGGAACCATCCGGGTTGGCCAGTGGCGTCTCGTCCAGATAAATGGACTGAAGGCCGTTGGCCAACCCTTTGATTTCGCCTTCAGCGACGAGATCCAGAACCCGTGCATACGCGGTACTGTGCAGGTTGTCTGTCTGTTCGACAGGCGTATGAGAACTGCCCCCGCCTTTTTTGTAACCGATAATATTCATTTTTGATCCATTGCGTAAATGCCGGCAGAGATGACTGCCGAACCGACTATCATTCGTCCGTACCCTACCGGAACCGGATTTCCCTGTGCCGTGGTATTGACAGCCCCGTTGAATGCGTAAGACGCGCCGTTTTCAACGTTGTCTCTCGTCGAGAGGCCTTTCATTTGTGGCGAAAGCAGTTGCAAGACACCTCCCATCATCATCGACATCCCCATCATGGCGGTCACGCCGATCCAGCTTTTCGCCTTGAGCGCTTCCGACAGGCTGCCGAGGGAGGTAAAGGAACCTTGCGCCCACATGGCGAAAACCATCAGTGCGGCACCGAGAATGATCTGGAATATGCCGCCCTTGGAGGCGCCCTGCAAAACCGGAGCGATCCGGATGTCATCCTTGCCGGCCGGATCGGCCAGTTCTTCCTGACTAATGTTCTTTTTTCCCAGAAAAACGGCGTAATCGACGCCTCTGTCCCGGCTCGTCATCAGCTCGCGCTCGAAACCGGGTCTGGTCATGCACAGGGCCCGGACGGCTTCGGCGGCACTGGCGACGGCCAGACGGTGAATCCGGCCGAACCGCGTGCCCAGTTTTCCGTATAAACGTATTGTTTTTAATGGTGTCATTTTTCACCCGTAAAAAAACCCGCGTTTCGCGGGTATGTTGTGCGATTGCAGGCGATGCCTGCATGCAGGAATGAATTGTTCAAAGCCGGTCGGCACTGTAAATCCCTGCCGAGATGACGGCAGAACCGATAATCATGCGCCCATATCCCAACGGGACCGGATTGCCTTGTGCCGTGGTATTGACGGGGCCGTTAAAAGTGTAGGAAGCGCCGTTTTTCGGTCTGTCTCTGGCTGAAAGTCCTTTTGGCGTCAGCATTTCGGTAATGCCTGCCATCGCCAGTGACATACCAAGACCTTTTGCCGCCACGGCAAGAACTTCACCCCATACGCCCCATGTCGCCGGGATGTAAAATGAAACCACGACTAGTACCACGCCGAGGATGATTTTGAAAATGGAGCCGAAACCCGCCCCCTGCAATACCGGAGCGATCCGGATTTCACGTTCTTCAGCCTCTTCGGTCAGTTGCTCTTCTTTCAGATTCTTCTTGCCCAGAAAAACGGCATAGCCAATCCCCCTGTCCCGGCTGGTCATCAATTCCCGCTCAAAACCGGGCCGCAATGCACACAATGCACGGACGGCTTCTGCCGCACTGTTAACGGCGAGCCGGTGAAGACGGCCGAATTTCGTGCCGAGCTTGCCGTACAACCTTATTGTTTTTAATGAAGTCATCGTTCACCCATAAAAAAAGCCCGCTTCAGGCGGGCTGTTGATCCTGATGCCACAAAAACAGAACAGCCCCCGTTTTCCCCATGCGCGTTGAAAACCGGTTTGTACGAATGGCGCCATATCCTGCCTTTACGGCAAAATCCCCTGCGATTACCGACATGGATTTCACTGTTCATCGCCATAACGCACCACTGCCCGGGTGACATCTTTCCAGTAACCACCGTACACATCCCTGCTGGACAATCTTCCGTAAAGATGGTGCAACATCATGCCTTCACCCAGATAAATGGCGGCATGATTGGCTTCATACGCCCTGACCTGCATGAGAATGACATCGCCCTCTTCCAGTTCACCATGAACTGGATAAAAACCGGCATCGGCATAATGTTTCATATACAGGTCCTCACCGCGTTCCCACCAGCCTTCCGTCCGGTCGAAATTTTTCAGGACAATACCCCGTTCGCGGGCATACCAGTCGCGGATGAGCTGATAGCAGTCGTTGACTCCGTGCGAAAACTCCCGTCCTACAAGAGGCGCCTCGTAGCCACATGGCTCAAAACTGACAATATCGTCAGCAATCGGCTTGCCCTCTTCATCCGACACATGGACGATATGCCATGTCAGGCCACTGGCCTCGCATGCCGTTTTGTCGGCTTCGCTTGGGATAGCCGGGACGTTCGGATGGGAATGAACGACAGCAAGAATTTCTCCTTTTTCTTCTGCATTGGCATAGTCCTGGCAAGAGAGAATGAACTGTTCGTCATTGCCTGCCATATTGCGACAGGGAAGGTATTTTTCCCTGCCGCGTATGATACAAAGCAGACCGCACGCTTCTTTCGGAAATTCTTTCTCTGCATGTTTGCGAATGGCATCGATCGTTTGTGGCGTCATGTCAGGTCCTGATGAGGTCCGCCGCCGGAAAACTGCCGAACGGCAAGGGATTATGCTCGCCGAAACGGCATTTGCAGGACGTCAGCCTGCCTCCGCACTGATCCAGCTTCGGATCGGTGACCGGCTTGTCGTTTTTGTCGAAACAGGCCTCTCCGGTATAGCCGCAATAAGCTCCGCGATACCCGCCACTGGAAAGCCACCAGCAAACATTGGCGACAATTTGCCTGCGAGGCAGTTTGACGCCGTTAAAATCCAGTGCACTGGACAATTCAAACTGGATGACATCATTGCTTTCGGCCTTTTTCTGTTCGATGTACCACAGCTCGCTCGGAAAGGCCTCATTCGGATCGGCGGTCGGATTACCATCCGGGAAGTTTTTTGCATCCAGATATTTACCCAACGTCGTATGGCGGAACAGTTTCGCACCGACCAGATCGTCGAAATAAACGCACAAGGCGGAAATGGAACCATCCACATTACCCAGAGTAAGAACAGGTGCGGGCTGCTGTGCTTCCCCCGTTCTGGCAAACCCTTCCGCCTGAATCGGCCAGGCTGAATACTCCTTGCCCTGCCACCAGATTTCTCCTGTCTGGTACCCGTGAAACCGGAAATAATCCCCGCCGATTCCACTGGCATCCAGTTCGAACAATTGCACTTTTTCACCGGGTTCCAAACCCTGAATATCTGCTGTAATCATAATCAGAATGCCTGTTCAAAAACGGTCGATAACGTATAAATGTCGCCACCGAGCGGGGTTAGGGTGATATCGAAAGAACGGAACATGCCTTTTTCGCCCATAGGAGGTGTCCAGTAAAACGCCTGATAACCGGCATGACGGTCGAGAAAATCCTTGATCGGCTTGATCTCGTCTTTCGTTCCGGTAAACGACACAGGCCAGGATTCGATCTGGTTATTGATCCCGTCAGCGGCAACCTGCTGGTAACCGTCGCCGAACTGGGCCGATTGGACACGGTATTTTTTGGATCCGTTACTGCCTACCAGCGGCGTCCATGTGAAAGTTTCTTTTACGCTCATGCCACACCCATTCTCATATTCCAGATCAGGCCGCCCTGACGCATTTCGCGCGCAATGACTGCCTTGGTCTGATCGTTAATCATATCGGCCAGCTGACGCTGCGAGCTGCCGCCGCCATCGCTTTTCTGGTTCGATGTGCCATCACTGGCAACTGAAATGCTGGTATTGATGTTGATGCCGCCACCGGATGCACCCCCATTATTGGCAAGGCCACGAATGACGTCGGCATATTGGGCAGGCAACACCATTTCTTTTTCGTGAAGCCGGGTAACCGGATTGACACCTGATGGAACATCGAAACCGCCAGCTGCCCTGAAGCCCGGCCCACTGCCATTTGGATTAAACCCCAAACCGGATCCACCTGTTCCGCCAACATTCAAATTCAATTTCTGGTCAACAAGCCTTTCACCTGCCGGAATAGAACCCGAATCCCCCAAACCGCCAATGAATGAAGAAACCGTCCCCAAAAGAAACTGCGCCAGCCCGGCAATGGCCGCCTTTGCCTGAATTTTCATAATGTCAGAAATGATGGATTTGGCCAGATCGCTGAAATTCAGCTTGCCCGTCGTCACGAATTTGACCAATGCATCAGATGAACTTTTCAGCGCAACGGACATGGAATCGTAAATCCGCTTGTTGGCATCCTCGGCGGTACCACCAAAATCCTTAATCGCCTGTTCCATGATCTCAACGGTGGATTTGTCTTTCAGACTGTCTGCATTTTCCTTCTTATTTGCCTTGGCCTTGTCATCCTTTCCAGCTGCGCCTGCCCCGGTGCCAGCCCCTTGTGCCTGACCGGCAGCGCCGCTGTCTTTCTTCTTTTCCTCAAGCCCCAGCACCTTCAACAGAGCGCTGCCGATTCCGTCAGCCAGTTTTTTGGACAGGCTGGAAATGACATTATCCAGTAGCCCGCTTTTTGCAGAATCGCCCTTTTTGGCATCGGCGCCCGCATCGGATTTGCCCGCTGCCGCACCCTGTTTGTCTTTCGCCAGTGACTGTTTTACCAGTTGCTGCATTGCCTTCGAATCGGCAACCAGTTTCTGGAGAGACGCTTCCATCTTGATCACGCACTGGCGCACGTCGATCATGCCGGTCTCCATCTTTTGCATGTACTGGTCAGATGATATTGACATATGTTTTTCCTCCCAAACCCGCCAAAAGCGTGTTTGATCAACTGTTATTCATGAATAATGAAATGCCCCTTTCTTGTGAAAAGGGGCATTCATCACTCGGGTTGGCAACCGAATACGGCTGCCTTGATCAGCCGTGTTTGCGCATCCGGTTCGTCAAGCAGGATAGGCCCCGGTTCAACGGGTTTTTGCCGGTTCGTTTCCATCCACGGAATGAAATCCGCGGGTAAGTAAGGTTCCGGTCTTGCCTCGGTATTCCTGTTGATATTCGCCAGAGTCGCCACGGCTATGCCATGCCTCATATCGGCTACTGTCTCGCCCCACGGCTCGAGCCCGTAGTAAGCCATCCAGTAACAGAATTCATGGCTGTCGATTTCCTGTTTGGCACGTTTGACCGACATGCCCAGGGAAAGCGCGAGCCGGAACCACATCATGAGCTCCGGTCGCGCCTTCAGTTTTTTGCGGCTTCCTCCTGTGCTCCATCAGACATGCCATTTACACGAAGTGCAATTTGGGCAAGTCTGTCCAGAACCGTCGCGGATTTGGCACGCAAGACTTCGACGTCGTCAATGGTAAAAAGGCGTTTGCCTTCTTCATCGACCAACGTCAGTGCCAGCAAGGGAGCTTCGAATTTTCCAACCAAAGAAGTTTCTGCCCCCTCGATGGCGGCGCGGAAATCGTCGCGTTCTGCGCCAGTCATGGCGCGGATGCAGACGTGCCCGCCCCATTCCTCGACCTGGACCACTTCGGAATAAGTGTCCTTTGCGCCGAGAATTGCCTCTCTGTCAAGAAGCGTTACGCCCATGTGATGTCTCCCGTTACGCGGGTTTCGACGGAACCTTTCAGTACGGCGTCAATGCCACCGGTAATCGGGGTGGATTTGACCAGTACGGAGAAAGTCGCTGCATCGCCGTTTGGCAGGGTCAGTTTCAGCTGCGTGACCTTGCCTGCCTTGCGTGCCGCTTCCAGAGCGATTTGACCGGCATCGGCACGGTCAATGTGCATGTCGAAAGAGAATTTGCCGTGGTCTTGCAAACCCAGACGGAATTCTTTTGCCGTGCTGTCCAGATCGGTCACGTCGATTTCAGATGCTGCACCGTCAAAACCGGTGAAAGAAATGATGTTTTTGATTTTGGTCCATGTCGCCTCGCCGGAAGCGGCGGTATTGATTTCGATAGAGGAACCTTGTGCGGAAATTGCGGTACTTGCCATATATATATCTCCTGAAAATAAAAAAGCCACCCAAAAAAGAAAGCGGGCGGCAACTGATGAATCACCTTGTTTTCGATTTTGTCCGGATTACGGGTGCCAGACAGAAATTTCGCAAACAACGTGATGCAAACCTGTTTCAACTTCATAAAGGTCTTTTTCCTGCCTGACCTTGTTTTGTCTTTCCCATTCACGAAGCTTCATCCGGACGTCATGCGCCAGATTGACCGCTTCGGTATAAGTCGCTGCACAGGCATCGACCTGCAAAACGGTATTGAAGAGTTGAATAACCTCTTCCGAATCCATATCCAGAGTCGCCGGTACACTCGAGGCCCGGAAATACGTCAAATACGGTTTTTCGGCTTCGGCAGGGGCGACATTCGGATAAACCCGATTGTCGCAACTGGCCCCGACCAGTGTTTCAAATTCACTTTGTAAACTCATTTTTTTTCATCCATACGGTCTGGCTTGTAAAAAGCCGGGTTGAGATTTTTTCGTCTTGCTTTCAGTCGATGCCTCTGCAAGCGGTAACGCTCGTAAAACGCATCGTCTTTTTTCCATATCCGGTTAAAAACCGCTTCTTTTTCGTCCCGGTCTTCACCCGGGAGCCGTGGTTCGGACATAGCTAACCCTCAAAACAAAAGCCCCGCCAATCGGCAGGGCCATCGATCCGTCATATAAAGACAGTCGTTTTTTCATAAAGATGTGGTGGTTGACCGCGCAAAACCGCTCTGGTCCAACGACAGGAACAACAATACAGGAGGTTTTTGGCATAAAAAAAGCCCCGCATAAGCGAGGCCTGTTTTCAGAGCGGTTCTGTCAGTTACCTGTCGTCTTCACCCATGCCAGGAAAAGGAACATTTGCGAAAGCTACAGGCGAGCGGAACCACCACATTCATTATTTTAATGATATTTTTTCTTCTGTCAGCTATGTCACGCACTTTTTTCATATTATTTTCAAAAATAAAAAACGGACGGTTTTGCCGTCCGTTTCACTTCGAATCATATAACGCTTCATTTCAGGGACAATCAGCCGATTCGAATCCAATTGATAATATTTTATTGTTAAATCAGATATTTTGCCTTTAACTTGGGAAGTATTGCGGCAACAGCCATTTTGTAGCTGACGCCACGACACCCGTTTCTCCATTCCCTTGCGGCTCCACGACGCTTGCGCATTTCCAGCCCGATTGCCAGACTGTATTCCGGCGGAAGACTGTTAACGCAAAAATCGATCGCTTCCATCGTATTGCGATGAAAAGATTCTTCCATGATGTCGGAATCACCTTCCCACCCTCCTGCGCTTTTGGCTTCCCTGCAATACGGTGCAAGATGCGGCATATCCAGATCGGGCCTCCATTGTCTCGACCAGTCATACCAGTCCCGCAAAAGTTCATCAGCCAGTTCAATTTCCATCCTTCTCCTTAACCCTTTTTACCAGTCATCGATTTAGCTGTTTACGGACGAGCGGCGTTTTAATTCCATGTGTGACTCATGTATCACTGCGCTTTCAAAAGCCATAAACGGCTCAGTCCGTACACCAATATTAACCCTGTTTTCAACATCGGCCGGATATTTATGGCAGATTTATTGCCATTGTGTGAATTGACAGAAGAACGAAAATACGCTTCTAAAAGATGTTTTTCATTTTGTAAAAACGTTTTTTCAACCGCTTTGGCAATGACATAATGAAGAGGTGAACCAGACTGAAAAGGGATAGACAATGAACGAATTTTCGGATGCGCTGATCGATACTGGAAAAAAAGGCAAAATCCCGAAAGAATATGACTGGTTCGGCTTTCTGATCGGCGAATGGGATATTCTTTACAGTGACAATCACGGTACCGGACGTGAAAGGCAAGTCAAAGGCGAATGGATTTTTTCATGGGTTCTGGATGGAACCGCCATTCAGGACGTTTTCATCTGTCCGTCACGCGCCGAAAGGCAAATCCATCCCCAGCCGGACGCGACATGGGGAACGACACTCAGGATTTTCAATCCCGGAACAAAAGCCTGGGATATTTTTTACGGCGCAACCGGTGAAGCCGAACGGCTCGAAGCGAAAAAGGAAGGCGACGACATTGTCCTGACCGAAACAGCCGAAGGCAAAATGAAATGGATCTTTTCCGATATCCGGGACAATTATTTTCTCTGGGAAAACCGGCTCTTCAACGAAGACGGTTCCAGCCTGCTGCAATGCCGGATCGTTGGCACCCGACGGAAATAACGGCGAATCTTTACTTGATAGCGTAAAAACCGGCCTGCATGACAGATAGCCAGAACGGTTCCGCTATCCTGAACCCGGCTTGTTTCAGGTTTTCCAGATGGGCATGCAAAGTGATCGGAAAATAGTTCTTTCCATATCGTGACAGGTAGGTGTTGATTTCATTCTCAGTCTTTCCATGTTCACGCTGGTATCGCGCCCAGCGCTTCATGACGATCTTTTTGCCCTCTTCTGTCAGCGGCGCGGTATTCTCAAAGAAAATGTAAATGCCATCAGCCTTCAGGGCACGATAAACGTTTTGCGTTGCCTTCACGCGTTCGTCTTCCCTGAAATAATGATGCGACTGGATGGCTGTGATAACGTCGAAACGGTTTTCGAAACCGATGCCTTCCGTGCCGATAACCCGATACTCCTTCACCCTTTTTTCGCCGGACAGCTTCCGTTTCGCCAGACCGACCATCTCTTCGGAAGGATCGCACAGCGTGAATTGCGCCTGCGGAAACATCGTCAAAGCCATTTCCGCCATTGTCCCGGTACCACACCCGCAGTCGAGCCACTGGAATGCATCCAGCCCCAGCGCGGCAACGAGATCAAGCGTCTGCCGGTAAAAAAACGAATAATACGGGACCGTCCGTTCGATATTATTATCGTAATCGGCAGCGGCGTAAGGAGAAGTATTGCCCATAAAAAACTTTCTGTCTTGTACTGTCAATGTCTCGCCGGCAAGCCGGACTTATCAGACGTGTGAATCAGATATTCTGTGCACTCCTGCCCATCGCCTCGAAAAACAGGCTGTGCCGGTAGCCATCCACAAAACCATGGTGGGAATGGATATCGACAGGCATTGTCGCCCGACCATCGGAGGATTCATATTTCCCGAGCGTCATCCGGACAATGGAATCATACCGGCTTCCAAGAGAAACCGGATGCGTCATTCCCGTAAAAGCGAGCCAGGGAACGATAGAAATGAAAAACACGTCGCGTTCATATCCTCGGTAAAAATACGGCTCGGGCAAAGCCAGCGTTTTGGCTTCTTCCTGCCTGCGAGCCTCTTCAAACGCCACATAATCAGTCTGAAACGGCACACGAACCGCCGTGATGGCCCTGTCTTCCCGCATCGCCAGACAAACCGTATCGATTTTATCGTACAACACGATATCGCCCCCCTCCAGCACCCGATACCTGAAGGCTTCGACTTCGTTCAAGGCTTTTGAAACGGCGAACAGGCAGACACTTGAAAAAGAAACATCCATCTTTTTTGCCTTCTCCAGCAAAGCCGTTGCATCATACCGTGTTGTCACTGAAAAGAACGGGCATTCCATGGCAGAAAACTGCGCAAACATTTCCCTGCCTTCCCAGTTTTCAGGATCTATTTTCTTCATTTCCTTTCTCCGGATACGTTTAAAACATATCCGATCTTACTCCGGAATCGGTAATTTATAGCGCATTTATGTTATTTGACGAGGTATTCATCAGGCTCATGCCGGAACCGTTTTCCCGAGTGAAACAACCCATATTGCCCAAAAAAAAGGCAGCACTCATGCGTACCGCATGAATGCAGGCTCTTCACAGTGTTCTCCACCACCTTGTCCACAGCTTTCGTGCATAAACAGGATAACTTTTCTCACGGGTAATAAAGCATCAATCAGCGGATTTTTTTGACTGCCATATCAAAAGAATCAGTCAAAAAGGCAAAAATCACCGTCCCATGAAAAATTCCTGAATACGGTTTGTTTTTTTGGTGAACAAGTGGCAAAACCCACTGGAAAAGCCTATCTGTACTTTAAATAATCCAGAAACCGCCTGACAGCGACGGAAGCCGTTTTCGACTCCCTCAGCGCAAGGCTGATATGGCGGCAGGCGGGAACGTCCAGCTCTTTCGTGACGATCCGGTAAGGGATGCGTTTCAAAATCAGTTCCGGCAAAATACTGACCCCGAGGCCGCTTTCCACCATCGACATGATGGCGTAGTCATCCCAGAGGGTATAACGTACTTTCGGAGTCAATTGGCTTTGCCGGAAAATTTCCGATACGTCGTCGTTGGCCCCCTTTTCCAGCAAAATGAACGGCTCTTTGCACAGGGCAGCGACCGGAACGCGTTCATACTCTGCCAGAGGATGGTTTTCCGGGAGCACCGCCAGAAAACGGTCCTGTTCGAGAAAAACCGTTTCGAAATCCGGATGGGTCGGCAAAAGGACAAACCCGCAGTCCACACGCCCCTCCTCGATCCAGCCTTCGATTTCGGCATAATCGCCGGGCAGAAGTTCATACTCGATATTCGGATAATCCGTCTGGAAAGCACGGATGATGTTCGGCAGCCAGTGCGTCGCCACACTGGAAAACGTGCCGATACGGATCAGGCCGGATTGCAGGCCGTTCAGCTCGTCCACTTCCATCTGCAATTTCCGGTATTCTTCACAAACGCTTTTCGCGAAAGGCAACAGTTTCAGGCCTTCAGACGTCAGCCTGACTCCGGCGCGCTTGCGCTCCAGAAGCGTCACTTTCCATTCGCTTTCCAGATCGCTGATCATGCGGCTGATCCCCGACTGGGAATAAAACAGCACTTCGGCGGCTTTCGTAAAGCTGCCGTATTCCACGGCCTTGATGAAAGCCTGATACTTCTGAATGTTCTTGTCCACTAATTTCTACCGCTTATATCCGATATCGTTATGGAATACATGGTAAACATTTGATTTTGTAATTTCAACTACACGGACGACTCCGGTCTGGAGACTGCACGCGCTGTGCCAGACTGGACAGGGACGGGATCGAAACAGGACAGGTACGGGCTTCATGCCGGAAAATGGAGGATGACCGGCTATTTCCGGAAACGGCGATTATTCAAGGGGTCACCCCTGAAATGGACCCATGCATGAAATCAGGAGCATACTTTTCAAATCAGGAGAGGCAAATCCGCTTTTACGTCACATCCCGAATTCATTGATACACGCCCATGCTTTCGGATAAGCGGATTTTAGCGATTCTCGCTTTCCCATTTCAAAATCGGCGAAATCGAAGCCGGGCGCGACAGTACACCCGACGAATGAAAAATCCGTTTCCGCACAAGGCGTCGCACCGAACCAGACGCCTGCGGGAACGACGTATTGAAGAGTTTGTCCCGCGGCGATATCCTGTCCGAGGATAATTTTATCCGTTTTCCCGTCCGGATGGATCATGGCCAGCCGCAGGGGTCCGCCCAGATAAAAATGCCATATCTCATCGGAACGGATGCGGTGAAGACGGGAATACTGTCCTTGTTCAAGCAAAAAATAGATGGCAGTCGAAAAATGGCGGCTGCCGGTGAATGGCTCAGGCAAACCCGATGGCGGGATGATGCCATCGCTTCGATAACTTTCCCGGTAATACCCTCCCTCGGGATGTGCCACCAGTCCAAACCGTTCAATCAGCGTTTGTGCTTTCATTTTTCCCTTCCATCATCATCCAGACATTTTTCCAGGCTATTCTGGCATTCATGAAAGCATTCAACAAGACACAAAAAATCCGTTTTCATGAGCAAATCGAAAACAAAAGTAAAGATAAATGAAATTGGCAGAATTTTATTGATTTTAAGCGCAAATCAAGCGAACATAGCCATTAATTTGACAAAAAAACAAATTCATCTGTTCACGGTCCCCGATTTTTTGCGATAATACAGATTGTTATATTGATCCCGTAAATATCTATGGAATGGTTATTTGATCCGGCTATCTGGATCGGTTTGCTGACCCTGGTCGTCCTTGAAGTCGTCCTTGGCATTGATAACCTTGTCTTTATCGCCATCCTGGCTGATAAGCTTCCCCCGAAAGAAAGAAACCGTGCCCGTCTGACCGGCCTGATTCTGGCCATGGTCATGCGTCTGGGCATGCTCTCGCTTTTATCGTGGATGGTGACGCTGACACGCCCCCTTTTCACCATCTATAACGTATCCCTTTCCGGAAGGGATTTGATCCTGTTGGTCGGCGGTGTCTTTCTGCTGTTCAAGGCCACAATGGAATTGCATGAACGGCTCGAAGGGCGCCCGCACCATCAGGACGAATCGAGAATATTCCCGAGTTTCTGGGTCGTCGTGACCCAGATCGTTATTCTGGACGCCATCTTCTCGCTGGACTCCGTCATTACCGCCGTCGGTATCGTCAGCCACTTGCCGGTCATGATGGCAGCCGTCGTCATTGCCGTGCTCATCATGGTATGGGCGTCGCGTCCGCTGACCGAATTCGTGAGCAAACACCCGACCGTCGTCGTGCTCTGCCTGTCATTTTTGCTGATGATCGGCCTCTCGCTGATCGCGGAAAGTGTCGGCTTCCATATTCCGAAGGGATACCTCTACGCCTGTATCGGCTTCTCGATTTTGATCGAGATGTTCAACCAGATCGCGCAACACAATTTCATGAAACATATGGCGCAAATCCCCTTGCGCGACCGGACTGCCGACGCCGTTTTGCGCCTTCTCGGCGGAAAATCGCGTACCGAACCGCGCGAACTGGAACCGGAAGAAAAAACCGTCATTAACGAAGAGCCTGTCTTTGGCGAAGAAGAACGCAATATGGTCACCGGCGTTCTGACGCTTGGCGAACGCTCGATCCGTTCCATCATGACTCCACGAAACGACGTTTCATGGGTCGATCTGGACGAGACGGCCGACAGCATACAGGAACAGTTGCGCAACACGCCCCACAGTTTCTTCCCCGTCTGTCGCGGCAAACTGGATAACGTTCTTGGCGTTGCCCGTGCACAGGACCTGATGGACGACCTGCATACCTACGGAAAAATCAATGCCGAATACAGCCTGCGCGAGGCCATTGTCATGCCCGAGTCCGCTGGCGTCTTGCAGGCCATGGACATTTTCAAGACATCCCGCGGACAGATCGCGCTCGTGGCCGATGAATACGGCACAATCGAAGGCCTTTTGACGCCTATCGACATCCTTGAAGCCATTGCAGGCGAATTCCCCGATGAAGACGAACAGCCTTCCGTGCTGGAACTGGAAGACGGCGTCTGGGAAATCGAGGGAGCGACAGACCTTTATACGGCCGAGCAGGTATTGGGAACCGACGGCCTCGTCGATGACGACCAGGAATACTCTTCCATCAACGGCTTTTTGCTGGAACGCTTCGGAACGGTTCCGCACGTCGGTCAGTCGTTTGAATATAACGGCTACCGTTTTGAAGTCACCGAAATGGATGGACGCCGCATCGTGAAAGTACGCGTGACGCGTGTTGAAAAACCGCATGCGGAAGACGAATAAAGCCGGACTCCTCCCTGATGTCCGACATCGTTCTTTTCCGACGTCCTTATAACTGTTGTGTCGCAAAAAAGGCGGAAACCGCTCATTTTTGGCATAAAAGGTCATTTCCATCCGGCAAGCTTGTTACAATGGCAAGCATTTATTTATCCGGACAGAATTGACCCATCATGGAAAACATAACGGAGTTTATCAGGCAATTAAACGGCATCGTCAGCGGCCCGATCCTGTTGCCTCTTCTTGCCGGAGCCGGTCTGTTTCTGACGATCGGCTTGCGCCTGACAACCCTGCGCCGGATTCCCTATGCCTTCCGAATGCTTTGGGACGGCCGGAAAAAAACCGACCAGACCGGCGACATTTCTCCTTTCAATGCCCTGATGACCGCCATGTCCGCCACAGTCGGAACGGGCAATATCGCCGGTGTGGCAACCGCCATCTTTTTCGGGGGCCCCGGCGCCCTCTTCTGGATGTGGCTCGTCGCCTTGCTGGGAATGGGAACCGCTTTTGCGGAGGCGTCGCTCGCCGTCAGGTTCCGCGAAAAAGACGCGCTCGGCAACATGATCGGTGGCCCGATGTACTATATCCGCAAGGGACTCGGTGAAAAATGGAAATGGCTGGCCTTTTCATTCGCTCTCTTCGGGATGACCGCCGGTTTCGGCATCGGCAATACCGTCCAGTCCAATTCCGTTGCCGATGCCCTGAATCACAGCTTCGGCATCCATCCTGTCATAACAGGCATCGTGACAGCCATCCTTGTCGGCCTCGTTTTACTGGGCGGTATCCGGCGTATAGGCGACGTAGCCGGAAAACTGGTCCCGATCATGGCAACCGCCTACATTGCCTCGGGACTGGTGATTCTGGGCTTGTACTGGCAGGAAATTCCCTCTGCCATAATGACTATCGTCGAAAGCGCTTTTACGCCTGTTTCCGCCGCAGGAGGATTCGCGGGCGCTACCGTATGGGGTGCAATCCGCTTCGGGATCGCACGCGGTATTTTTTCCAACGAGGCGGGAATGGGAAGCTCGCCGATCGCCCACGCGACGGCTACGACCGACAGCCCGGCCCGTCAGGGAACGATTGCCATGCTCGGCGTCTTTCTCGATACGATAGTGATCTGTTCCATGACCGGGCTCGTCATCGTCGTGACCGGAGCATGGCAAAGCGGCAAGAACGGTGCCGCGATGTCGGCAGTCGCCTTTGAATCGGCGCTCCCGCAATTCGGACAATACGTCGTTTCCATCGGTCTGGTGCTCTTCGCCTTCACGACTTTGATCGGCTGGAGCTTTTACAGTGAAAAATGCACGCAATACCTCTTCGGTGTCAAAGCCATCAAACCTTTCCGGCTGATCTGGGTGCTTCTGATCCCTGTCGGCACCTTGCCGAATATCGAACTGGGCAGCCTGTGGCTCGTCGCCGATACCCTGAATGCCCTGATGGCTATCCCGAATCTGATCGGACTCTTTTTGCTGTCTCCGGTCGTATTCAAAATTGCCCACTACTGGAAGAAAGTGGATGCCACCAAAAAAGAAGAAAAATTCAAAAAAGAAGCCGAACCCATCCAGTAGCATCCCCTTAGCCATTCATCTTCCGGCATTCCTTTAAACCTGCCTGACTGGCAACCAAAAAAAATGGCAGCCCCAAAAAAAGCCGGCGAATGTTCGCCGGCTTCCAATCGCTGAAATCGCAAGCGAACTTCAGCGAGAGAACAACAGAAAAGAATCTTCCCGGGGGTTATCGGCGACGGTCATATGTCGGATTGACATGCTGCCCTTTCGGCACGACTTGCCCGTTGAAATACTGCTGCGGGTTATTTCTCGGGTTGCCACTGTCCATAAACTTCTGGATACCCTGTTCCAGATGTCGCAGCATTTTTTCCGACTCGATCTGGGCACGGTCAGCTCCCTGCTGGGGATTACCTTCTGCCGGAGCGGGCGTTCCCTTGTCGAAATAACCGAACGGATTCGATCTGGAACCCTGAGGCTCCGGTGCCTGATAATCACGCATGGCATCATTGAAATCGGCATCCATTTTGTTTTTTTGTTGCTCGCCTTTAAACCAGTCGTAAAAAGCACTGCCTGCCTGGGTAACCCCTTTGGTTGCCTTCGGATTGGCAAGCCCTGCCAGAAAACCTTCGAAAAATGCACTCATTTAAACTCCTTTCATTACCTTTGGACGCATCAGGCGTCCTGTACTCGTAAACAGACATCGTCGTCATACCCTGTCGGCATGATCCATCGGGAAAACGCTTTTTCCGGAAACCGGTTTGTTTCGCAAAAAAACATTTCCACATAACGATATCCATCTATACTTATACGCCTGTTTCAGACCATCTCCGGACATTTGTGGCACATTTGTGCATTTTTTGATTAAAAAACAGGCAAATCAGGATATAAAACGCGCAAAAAAAACATCATGCAGACCTTTTTGTGTCTGATCGATATTTTTGATTGCTTATCCGGGTTTCAGATACCTTGCCAGAAACAGACCTTCAGTCTTTTCTGAACGAATACCCCATTATGCCGTTGTCGGCGGAAAAGGCCTGTCGTTCGAAAAACGGGACGGATTTTTCACCCGGCAGGACGAAAAGCGTTTCAAAGGAGTGGGTTCTCGCCCAATCCTGAACCGTATCCATCAATCCGGCGGCGATTTCCCGATTGCGCAAAGCAGGCAAGGTAAAGACGTTTGCGACATAACCGATGCGCAAACGCTCTTCTGAAAGGGATGGCATTTTTTCCAGCATACCGATATAAACAACTGAAACGATTCGCCCGGCCTCTTCGGCAACCCAGCAGATGTAATCCACCCCCATACACGCTTTCAGAAAAGCGTGAAAACGCCTTGTGAACGCATTCTCGTCAAACTCCGGAGAATCATTCTCTTCAGAAGCATAAGTCCAGTACAAATGGGCCAGTTGCCCGTAATCGGCTGGCGAGGCTATCCGGTATTGCATGATTGGCTCCATAAAAATGTAAAAATATGATTCATTCGGTCATAAGCCGGGCCGTAAGAAGGTAAAATCCGTTTTTTACAGACTGGGCTTTCATCTTGGGGAAATCAGGATGACACCCCGGTTCATTACTGCCACCCCGAACAAGTATAAAGAATAAACGCGAGCGTCCAATGAAAAAATTCCTTGCTTTATCCCTGTCTACCTTGCTGGCATCATTCACCCTCGTCACGGCTTCGTGTCTTGCCAGCCCACTCCAGGAAAACATTGACGCCATCGTTAAAGACAAACCGGCACAAATCGGTGTCGTCATCGAAGGTTTCGACCCGCACCAGCACGCCGGGTTCAATGAAAACACGCGCTTTCCCATGCAAAGCGTCTTCAAGTTCCCCGTCGCGCTGGCTGTCCTCGATCAGGTCGACAAAGGCAAAATCAACCTCGACGAAACACTTCTTTTAAAGCCGTCTGACCTCTTGCCCAACACCCACAGCCCGTTAAGGGAAAAATACCCGGAGGCAAACGCAGCCGTTTCCATCGGTGAGATCATAAATGAAACCGTTTCCAATTCCGACAATAACGGCTGTGACATCCTGCTGCGTCTGGTCGGTGGCCCACAGGCAGTCGACCAATACATTAAAAACCTCGGCATTGCCGATATGCAAATCGCCGTCAACGAGCAGGAAATGCATACCGTAAAAGATGCCCAGCACAAAAACTGGACAACCCCGGCCGCCATGACCCAATTGCTCCGGCTCTTTCATGACGGCAAGCTGTTGAAGCCCGACAGCCAGAAATTCTTGTGGACCGCCATGCGCGATTCGGTAACGGCTCCGGGACGTTTGCGCTCGCCACTGCCGGCCGGAACGCACCTGATCCACAAAACCGGCACCAGCGATTATTCGCCCCAAGACGGCTCCACCGTCAATGACGTCGGTATCATTCTCCTGCCGGATGGCAATCCCGTTTTCATCAGTGTCCTGATATCCGGCTCCAAAATGTCGATGATGGATACCGAAAAAATCATCGCATCCGTCTCAGGTGTGGCATGGGATCATTTTTCACAGGAAAAACCGGGGCTTTCGATCAGAAAAACCGGCAAACAGTTAAGGGAGCTGATCGGCTTTGAAAACCAGTAAGCCAACCGGCAAAGCCGTCGGCCACCGCTGAAAACCTCATCGAAACCGCCTTTCAGGCGTATCCTTCCCTTATTGCTCACGTCGTCAATGCCTTTTTCGCATTGACGACAGTCAAGCCCTCTTCATTCCGGTTTGATTCCTGTTTACTCCCGCCGGATTCCCGTTTGCCCCTCCCTTTCATCCGGACTACAATTTTCTCCATACGCCAGCATCCGGGCCGGACAACAATGTCCTGCCTTACCCGTTCTGTTTCGGTAAAACGGCTTTTCAGCAGACAAATGACATGAAAAAAACGTTCATTCTTCTCTTTTCCGGTTTCATGGCGTTTTCGTCAATCTGTGTGGCACAGACCTTGCAGGAACAGGTCAACGCCATCGTTGCATCCCACCATGCCAAAATCGGCATCGTCATCGAAAACGCCGACGGGAGCGAACAGGCGCACTATCATTCCGGCGATTTTTTCCCGATGCAAAGCGTTTTCAAATTCCCGATCGCACTGGCTGTGCTCGACAAGGTGGACAAAGGCGAACTCCGTTTCAACCAGCGTATCTTCCTGAAAAAATCCGACCTGCGTCCCAATACATGGAGCCCCCTGCGAGAGAAGTACAAAAACGGGAACGTGTATGTCTCCCTGAAAGAAATCCTGCGCACGACGATGAAAGACAGTGACAACAACGGCTGCGACATCCTGCTAAAACTGGCCGGTGGCCCCGGGGCTGTGACCGCTTACCTTCGGGAAAAAGGCATAAAAGACATGACGGTGGCCACAACCGAGAGAACCATGCACGGCGACTGGAATATACAGGCAAAAAACCGCGCGACCCCCGAAGCGACCAATCGCCTGCTGAAACTGTTTTATGAAAAGAAACTCCTGAAACCCGACACGCAGGCCTTTTTGTGGGCCGCCATGCGCGATTCGATGGTCTCCCCTGAACGGCTCAGAAACGGCCTTCCCCCGAAAACACCTTTAATCCACAAGACAGGCACCTCAATGGCCTTTTACAAAAAACAGGGCAATACCGTCAACGACATCGGCATTGTCGTCCTGCCCGACGGCAAGCCGCTTTTCATCAGCGTCCTCGTCTCCCACGGCAAGGAACCCAAAGCGAAGACCGAAAAAATGATCGCCCGTCTCTCGAAAACAGCATGGGAACACTTTTCGTCCGACAATCCCGCCATCGCCAGCCGTTGACGATTTACCTCACTCCCTGAAAAAAAACGGTGCACCAGCTGACCGATGTTTTTTGCCTTGTTACACTCGCCCCATCAAGACCACAAAAGGTCTATCAAACACCTAAAGGCAAAACACATTTTTCAGGGAAAACCATGAGCAAGACAAGCGAAACCAACTGGATCGAGAGCGGCAAAAAACCGAGAACCTTCAGCGAAATGCGGGAAGCGTTCAGCCAGATACGCGGCATGATGAGCGACTGGCGGAAAAAACAGGAAATGTTCGACAATACCCCTGACGAGGATCTTGAAACACGCGTCGCCAACCTGTCCGCTCTGGTGGAAAAAATGAAAGCGTCGGCCATGTGCCGGTCTCCACTGCAGGACGACATAGAAATGACGTATCTTCTGGAAGCGATCCATAAATACATGGCCGTTCCAGCCGGAACAGTCGTTTATTTCTGCTCGCACAAGGCGCCGTATGGCTACCTGAAGGCAGACGGTTCCGCCGTTGGCCGTGAAGAATACAAGGAACTTTTTGCTGCCATCGGCGTATATTTCGGCTCGGGTGACGGTGTGTCCACCTTCAATCTGCCCGACCTGCGCGGCGAATTCATCCGTTCACTGGACAATGGCCGGGGCGTCGATGCCGGGCGTGAACTGGGTAACGTCCAGATGGATGAATTCAAAAGCCATTACCACGGCTTTCTTGACCGTCCGAACATGCGACTGGAAAGCGGCGTCTATACCTGGACACCTCAGGTCATGGAAGTGGCCGAACAGGATTCCATCTCGACCACCCGCGCAGGCGGATCGGAAACGCGCCCGCGCAATATCGCCCTGCTGGCCTGCATCAAAATCTGAAAAAACTCAGGCTTTTTGGACCTGTTTTTTCACGGCTGTCCGTCTTTCCGCCAGATAGACGCCCGTCAGGATGAGCGCGCAGCCGCCGAGCGTCATCACGGTAATGGGTTCATCCAGCATCAGCCATGAGGTCAGCATGGCGACCAGCGGAACGATGTAAATGTAATTCGTGGCGTGAATCGCACCGAGTTCCTTCACGGCGACGTTCCACATGATGAAGCACAGCATCGACGCGATGAAAGAGAGGAAAAGCAGGTTCATCCATACCGCCGGCTGAACCAGAATCGCCGTATCCCAGTGCACCGGGTCGAAAGCCATGAATGGCACAACGGTAAGCACCCCGTAAAAAAACACCTTGCGCGTGATAAACAGCGTCGGATAACGCGTGTCGAGGCGCTTTAAAATCAGGCAGTAAAACGCCCATGACAAGGCGGCGACAGCTGTCAGCAAGTCACCGGCCGGAGACAGTTTCAAGACGAAATGCCCGTTGAAAACGACCAGTCCGACACCAAAGAGCGCCATGATCGACCCGATAATCAGGCTTTTTCTCAACTTTTCATTCCGGTAAAACAGCACGACCAGAAAAGCCGTCAGAAGCGGGGAAATACACACGATCAGCGAGACATTCGACGCCAAAGTCAGACCCAAAGCCGTATTTTCCGTCACGAAATAGAGCGCCCCGCCGCAAAAACCGGCCCCGACCATCCACAACTCGTCTTTAATGCTATCCGCGAACAGGCGTTTGGGCGCCAGAAAACAGATACACACATACGCCAGCACAAACCGGTAAACGAAAATATCCACCGGTGACAAACCGTGCTGGATCAGCACCTTCGTCGAAACGAACGTCGTCCCCCAGATGGAAACCGTCACGAGTGCCATCAGGTGATACCAGATTGTGTGTTTGGAAGTCATAAGAAATTCGAAAAAAACCGGATACCTTCCGGCAAGCCCTTTCGCCAGCGCTCATGCCAGACGAAAGAAAGGATTTTAACCGATCTGCCTGACGGGCCCGACAACCAGGGCTTCAGGGCCCCCGTTTCCTGACTGACGCCCGTAAAAAAACAGGACAGATTTCAGTTTTATTATAGAGATTGACGAATAAAACGCCATAGATGGAATGAAAATAAGGAAAAAATCCTGCCATTCGCGGTTATACTGGCCATATTCTTTACCAAACCTGAAAAACCGCCAGAGAACAGGAAAAAACACCATGACCCCGCTGGACAAGACCGACCTGAAAATACTGGAAGCCCTGCAAAACGACGCCAAAATCAATGCCAAGACCCTCGCTGCCGATTTGCACCTGTCCAAAACCCCGATATACGAACGCATCAAACGGCTGGAAGAAGAAGGCGTCATCAAGCAATACGTGGCACTGGTCGATCCGGAAAAAATCGGGCTGCCTCTCGTCGTCTTCTGCAACGTCACCCTCTCCACCCACGACAATGAACACATCCGGCAATTCCATGAAGCCATCGCCGACATCGACGAAATCATGGAATGTTATTCCATCGGCGGAATCCACGACTTCTTTTTGAAAGTCGTCGTGAAAGACCTGAAAGCCTATGACCGCTTCGTCTTTGAAAAACTCACGAAAATCAAGGGCATCTCGAAAATGCAAAGTTCGTTCGTCCTGAGCGAAATGAAGCACACGACTGCCTTCAAACCGGCTTTGGGCTGAAAACGGCATGTCACGGACAGAAAACCGTTTTACTTCCTTGTGGCGTTGGTGGAAAATAGCCGGTCATTAGCGTTATCCCGATACTGACACGATCATGCCCATCCAATACTTTGCCAACCGTGAAATCACCGCTGAACAGGCCATTGCGCTCTACAGGAAAACCAGCCTTGGCGAAAGACGGCCGATAGACAGCCCGGAAACCTTCGAACAGATGTTAAAACACGCCAACCTGATCGTCACGGCATGGGATGAAAACAGACTGGTCGGCATTTCCCGGACATTGACCGACTTCGTATACGTCGCCTACCTTTCCGACCTTGCCGTCGATGAAAGCTACCAGAAACAGGGAATCGGAAAGCAGCTCATCAAAGAGACCCAGGCCAACATCGGGCCCAAATGCAAAATCGTTCTGATCGCTGCACCGAAGGCCACCGGATACTATGGCCCCATCGGCTTCGAAAAACACCCGAGCGCCTGGACACTCGGCAAGTAACAGACATACCAACAGTTGCCCTGCCAGCTTGCTGCATCAGGTAACACAAGCTTAAAAAACGGACTGGAGTTCTTTCAGTTTTTTAATCGCATTCACGTTCCCCAGAGCCGCCGCCCTTTTATAGAGGGCGAGCGCCTTGTCCATATCGCGCTGCCCCTGATAACCCAGCTCGTACAAAAAGCCGAGACCATAAAGCAGATCCGGGTCTTTCGTCGAAAAAAGAGAATCGAACCAGTCTTTTATCCGTTCATGCGTGCGTTCCGGCTCAGGCCACTCTCCCATCTCAGTGAAAAAACGCCTGAACACCGCCCCGACACCGCGCGAACCCGTCTGGTTTTCCAGTTTCGCCGCCCAGCTTCGCGCTTCATCCAGACGGACTGGCTCGTTGCCCAGATAATATAAAACCAGTGAAGTCTGGGCATCAACACTGCCCTGCTGCGCCGCCTTTTCAAACCACCTGACCGCCTCGGCAGGATCAGCCTTCACCCCATTGCCGGTCAGATACGACGAACCGGCAAGGAACTGCGCGCGTATGTCGCCATCGGCCGCCAGCTTCATCAGCCATTTGAACGCCTCCTGCCTGTCCTGCCTGACACCGGTTCCTTCATTGAACATCTCATACAGCTTCCACATGGCATTCACATGTCCCTCATCGGCCGCCCTTTCAAAAAGGTCATGCGCCTGATGAAAGTCTTTCTCCCCGCCGATCCCTTTCAAATAAGCGATCCCGAGATAATAAAGCGCCTCCGGATCGTCCGACAAGGCCGCCTGATTGAACCAGAAACGCGCTTCATGCACATTCCTCGCCACCCCGGTACCCTTGTAATACATCATCCCCAGACGCTTCTGTGCCTTCACCTCACCCCGTTTGGCCGCCTGCATGCAATACTGGAAAGCCAGCCGATCGTTTTCCTTGACCCCCTTTCCATCCTCATACATCTTGCACAAACCGAGCAAGGCATGCGAATCGCCCCGTTTTGCCTCCTGTTTGTAAACAGACAGGGCATTTTCATAATCCCCTCTGGAATAAAAAACATCCCCCTTGCTCTTGTTTTCCTCACCGTTCTTCTCACAGCCCGATAAGGAAAACAAGAGAAAAAGGATAATCGAAAGAGATAATGATTTTTTCAGCATGTAAAACGATATTCTTTTATAAAAACGGATAAACAGGATAAGCCATAAAAAATATGACGGGATACTAAAAACATAAAAACGATTAATCCATTTTATTGCCCTTAAAAAGACCATTCAAAAAAACGAACAGCATCAGTCTTTTCAAAACGAACCGTCATAAACAAATAATGTAGCACCTCTGCAAAAAAATTCCAGTCATTTCCCGACATCACACCATGCTCCATCCGTCCCGTTCCGGTTTTGGTGGGGAATATCCAAAAATACACTGAAACGACAGTCATGTGGCTACCCCTGGCCGCTTCCTTTATACGCGAACAACTCCACCACATTCTTCGCCAGCCGCCCCACTCCCGCCGTCAGCATGGCCTTGATCGCCCCGAAGATCGCCGCCGCATCCGATTCCATCCTCGCGTGTTTCGTTCCTGGCGAAAACCTTGCCTGATGGTCTGTACGCCCCGCTTTTCTCATCTCACGGTACGCTCCGTTTTTCCACATGTCTTCTTCGCTCTTTTTCATGACTTCATCCATGTGTTCGTCGTATCGCTTTCCTTTCCCGTTCAAGGCGCCCAGTGTCAGTTCTCCCACTATTCCTAATGGCCCCATGTTTTTGATGATCCATGCAGTTCCCAGCAGGGCCATGATGTCCTGTGCGCCTTTTCCGGCTACCTTCACCCCCAGATAACCCGGGTTGGTCAGGCTGGCTTGATCGAAGTCTTTGCTTCTCGCGTCTTCGTGCTTTTTGCTCTCATCCCTGAACTGCTGACGGAACCGGTACAGGCCATATTCCATCGGATCGAATTCGTATTCGATTTTCGTCTCCGGATCGGTATAGCGGGGCTTTAAAATTCATTTATAAAATTCAAGAATTAATAAAAAAAGTCCTCTCTGGATAGAGAGGACTTATAATTAATTTCAAAATAATCACATCTTATAATTCACTGCAAACTTTTGTTTCGCGATTCAAATTCCTTTAAACTGTTTTTTGTCAGATCATATTTGCTTTTCGATGCCTGTTCATAGTAATAGCGCGCTTTTTCGAGGTTTTTTGGAACACCATCACCATTTTCATAGATAACAGCCAATTGATACTGGGATATTGGATTTCCCTGATCGGCTGATTTCTTGTACCAATAGACAGCTTTTCTCATATCTTTATCCGGCGGAAGACTATATTGGTATAACATTCCAAGAATACCTTCTCCTGTACTATTACCTTGTGCCGCTGCTTTTTCTGCCCAATAACGCGCTTTTTTCCTGTCAGTTAAAACACCATCGCCGGAATAATATAATAACGCCAGACCTCCCTGTGAGTAGGCATCCCCCATTTCGGCAGCTTTTTCAAACCACTTCGCGGCTTCACTCCAATCCTGTAGTGTACCTTTTCCAGCGTAATACATAATTCCAAGCCTGATATACATGTCTTTTTTTTCTGCTTCATTCAAATCGGTTTCTTTTAATTCTTCAGACGCTTTTTTAAACCATTTGAATGTTTCTTTGAATCCTTCTCCATCTCTGGTATCCGGTATATGACAGGTTCCTGCTCTCAAAAAGGCTTTCCTGTTTCCCCCTTCTGCTGATTTTTGATAGTAATTGCAAGAAACGATTCTATCTTTTTCAACCCCATTACCCTGACGATACATTTCGCCAAGATAATAAGCGGCTTCCATACTTCCGGAACCATATGTTTTTTTTAGTGATGCCAACGCTTTATCATATGATCCGTTTTGATAGTATTCGATTCCTGCTTTTTCATCTGCGAGGTATTTATACTCTTTTTCTGTACAAGCGGATATTGTCAGAATCATTGCAATTATGATGAGAAATAAAGATTGTTTTTTCATCTGGCTAAGTTCTTTTAAAATTGACTTGATTTCTTTATGGCTTTCCATTATTGGATTTATCTTTCAATTTGTCCATAAAGAAATCCAGACCATAATCCAGAGACGTATCCTGAAACCCCCTAGTAACAGGCCCCTCAGTCCCATCCCTCACCAACTTCCCGGCTCCCGCAGTCAGCACGGCCTTGATCGCCCCAAACAAGGCGGCCGCATCTGACTCCATCCTTGCGTGTTTGGTTCCTATCGAAAACCTTGCCTGATGGTCTGTCCGCCCGGCTTTTCTCATCTCACGGTACGCTCCGTTTTTCCACATGTCTTCTTCGCTTTTTTTCATGACGTCATCCATGTGTTCATCGTATCGCTTTCCCTTGCCGTTCAGGGCGCCCAGTGCCACTTCTCCCACTGTTCCGGCTGCCCCCAGAAATTTCAATACCCATGCGGTTCCCAGCAGGGCCATGATGTCCTGTGCGCCTTTTCCGGCTACCTTCACCCCCAGATAACCCGGGTTGGTCAGGCTGGCCTGATCGAAGTCTTCGCTTCTCGCGTCTTCGTGCTTTTTGCTTTCGTCACGGAACTGTTGCCTGAAACGGTACAGGCCATATTCCATCGGGTCGAATTCGTATTCGATTTTCGTCTCCGGATCGGTATAGCGGGGATTGGAGCTGATTTATAAAATTGAAAAAGTAATAAAAAAATCCTCCCTGTTGGGAGGATTTTAAAAAGTGAATCTTTACTTAGTTTTTACTTTGATACGTGGCATTGAATTCCTCAAGGGCTTTTTTGGGTTCTTCATACTTACTCTTTGCCGCTTCTTCATAATAATAACGGGCTTTTTTCAAATCTTGCGGAACCCCTTCTCCCTTTTCATACATAACCGCCAACTGATGTTGTGCTGCGGTATTTCCCTGAGCTGCTGATTTCAAATACCATTCTGCTGCTTTTTCCAAATTTTGTTCAGGAGGCAAACTATACTGGTTCAACATACCAAGAACCACTTCTCCTGTATCATTGCCTTGCGCGGCCGCTTTTTCTGCCCAGTAACGCGCTTTTTTCCTGTCGGTCAAAACTCCATTGCCATTATAGTACAAAACCGCTAAACCACCCTGTGAGACAGGATCACCCAAATTGGCGATTTTCTCTGTCCATTTGGCTGCCTCGCTCAAATCCTGCAAAGTACCTCTTCCTGACAAATAGATATTCTGCATTAGAAAATAAAAATGTTTCCGGTCATACTCACCAAGACCTGTTTCATTTATTTCATTTTCAACTTTTTTCGCCCATTTGAATGCTTCGGCATCATTCTTTTCCAATCCCCTACCTGTATAAAAACAGATGGCCGTCACCAAATAAGCGTTTTTATTGCCCCCTTTTGAAGATTCCAGATATCGTTGACAACCGGTATTTTCATTCTTTTCAACTCCTTCACCTTTATAAAACATCTCTCCTAAATAATAAGATGCGATGGAATTACCTGATGAAGCCGACTTTTCCAATAGAGGTAACGCTTTTTCATATTGTTTCTGTTTATAATATTCAACACCTTCTTTTTCATCAAGTATATTTTTATCGTCACATCCTGACATTATCAGTAATGAAATTGATAAAAACAAAAAATAAAATAAAAATTTTTTCATAATTGATACTATCTGAATTAACAGGATGTATTTTAACATCTAGTTATTACTATTATTTTTATCTTTTGAAAAATTTTCGAATTGATTTGTGCCATAGTCAATCAATTTGTCTAAAGACATATCCTGTAACATTCTTGTTCCGCGTCCTTCCGAACCATCCCGTGTCGCTTTCGTGATCCCCGCAGTCAGCACGGCCTGGATCGCCCCGAAGATCGCCGCCGCATCCGATTCCATCCTCGCGTGTTTCGTTCCTATTGAAAACCTTGCCTGATGATCTGTCCGCCCGGCTTTTCTCATCTCACGGTACGCTCCGTTTTTCCACATGTCTTCTTCGCTTTTTTTCATGACTTCATCCATGTGTTCATCGTATCGCTTTCCCTTGCCGTTCAGGGCGCCCAGCGCCACTTCTCCCACTATTCCGGCTGCCCCCAGAAATTTCAATATCCATGCAGTGCCCAGCAGGGCCATGATGTCCTGCGCGCCTTTTCCGGCTACCTTCACTCCCAGATAACCGGGATTGGTCACGCTGGCCTGATCGAAGTCTTTGCTTCTCGCGTCTTCGTGCTTTTTGCTTTCGTCACGGAACTGTTGCCTGAAACGGTACAGGCCATATTCCATCGGGTCGAATTCGTATTCGATTTTCGTCTCCGGATCGGTATAGCGGGGATTGGATTTCCAGGGATACTGATAGTGTTTTTTGGCGAACGGTTCCACCATCTGGATTCCTCTTGCTATCCCGTTTACCACGTCGTACCCTCCCGCTGCCGCCGAATGGTAAGTATCCATCACCCCCTGCCCGAAGCTGGAGCCATTCAGGTTTTTGACGGTTTTGCCCCAATCCTCCTGCATGGCATTGTCACTCTTGCTTTTGGTGTCCGTGTACATCCCCAGTATGCTTTTGTGTTCCTCTCCCGGCGCCGGGAGGCCGTTGGCAAAACGCTGTTCCTTTTCGTTTCCTTTGAAAAACCGTTCCAAAAAGGCAGCGGTTTCTTCTATCCGTCTTTCGGATTCTTCGTCTGTCCGGCTTTTTTTGCCGATGGTGAAGCCTTCGTTGGCAGTGTGTTCCTGTAGTTTTTCTTTTTCTCCGGGGTAGCTCTCCGCGTTTTTTGTTGAGGGTTGGATGGGAGGAAGAGTATATCCTTCGTTTCCTCCGTCGATTTTCAGGCTGTCTTCATAGTTTTTCTCTCTTTTCTCGTTTTCAGTGAGACGGGTATCGACGTTTTTTGTTCCGTAGTTGAAAAGGCTGTCGGAACGGTTCTGAAGGGTGGTATCGGTTTGTGCGGGCGGGATTTCTGTTTGAGGCTCGGGCGGGATGACGGGATCGGGTATGTTGACGACGGGCACCGGTCTGGCTATTCGTTTTGCTTCTTCACCAATGGCACTGTCGGTTTCCCGGCTCTGGCGCAGGGTTTCTTCTGTGTCACGGATCATGCCGGGCGTCTCGCCTGACAGCCCCAACGGGTTCTCATACGGGTCTTTTTTACGCTTCCTCTTACCGTCGCCTGTCCCGTCATAAAACAGGCCTTCTCCCCAGTTGAATTCATTGTTTGCCATATTCTTTCCTTTCATTTTCTGCTGCCCGGCGTCTTTATCATCGATACGCCGGGCGATGTCTGTTTTATCTGTCTTGCACCGGTATGCGGTGAACCCCGTCGCTGCCGATGTCGGCTTCATTGTCAAGCCCGTCCAGTTCCTCGCTGTTTTTCGGGATTTCCGGCGAACGGCGGCGTCTCATCACGCCATAGCGGGTCGCGTCCCACGCATGGTCTTCGACGGTGGTGTCCACATCTTCCGGATTCAGTTCATCCGGCGGCAAACCCGGTACCGTGCGCAGCCAGTGCTTGCAGGTCTTGAAAATTTTGAGTTTGTCCTCGGCCAGAAGCCGGATGATTTCCTGCGCACCGTTAACGCGCGAGCCTTTTGCGTTCCATGCCTCAAGCCATCTCACCCCGTTATCCCGGAAAATCTGCCCGATGGAACGGTCGGTGCCGTTTTTTGAAAAGATCGACGGGTCGGCCAGATTCAGCCGGTATTCATAGCCCAGACGATTGTCATGTTCTTCAATGCGTTTGATCTTTCTGGCGACCTCTGCCGCCCCTTCACGGCTGCCCTGTCCGGCTTTTTCCCCGGCGCCGTACAATTCGCGCCAGAGATAAATGCACCCGTCACAATCCATCGCAAACCAGTACACGGCATACGGTGCCGAATAGCCCCAGTCCATCGCTTTCCAGACCGTCCATGACGACGGGATGGGGAAAGGATCGACAATATGTTTTGAGGCGTCCCAGACGCCTTCCAGAAACGAACCCACATGGATGTCCCAGTCCCCCAATAGCCATGCCTTTTTCCGGTTCGGGTCGGAAATCGCTTCCAGTGTCGGCAGGTAATTCGGGTCGTTTTTCAGCAAATGCTCGTTTTCATAAATCGACGAATGAATGCGCACACGGGCCTGCTGCCCTTCCTCTCGAATGATCGTTCCGGCGGAAACCTCGCCGATCTTGTAGCGTGCCTTGACGGCACCATGCCCCACACCGAAAGGATTGCAGGTTGCACGGATCATTCGTGGCATGCCCGGAAAGGATGAGCGGCAAGTCGAGAGCATGGCTTCGAAAAAAGACAGGTCTTTCCAGTTGGTCAATTCCTCGAACCCGAGCCAGCAATATTCATGTCCGTGATAATTCCAGTAGTCGTCCTCCGTCGCCCCATAGCGGAAATACAGGATTTCACCCGTCGGCCATGTCCATCGGTAGTCGGATTCGTTGAATTTCGCTCCGGGAAAAATGGAATAAAACCAGCGTTTGGACTTGGCGACCACATCGGCAAGCTGTGGGTAGGTCAGGCGAAAGAGCACCCCGCGCCAGTGTTCGCCGAAGCCCCTGCCGCAATATTGCGCGAACGACATCAGCAGCGCATCGGTCTTGCCTCCCCCCCGTGTGCCTTCCAGCAGGGCTTCGAAGACCGGACAGGTCAGAAAACGGGTTTGCGATCCCGGAAGCGGTTTCCAGATGATATTCGGTTCTTTATCGGACACCTCGTCCACCATTTCATCGGGTTGATCGGAATTCATATTTCACCTCCATTCAGATACCATGCCGGTTCATATTTGTGGAAAATCCACCGACCGAAGACAGCCAATGGAAAAGCGGGAAAGCCCGGTTCTCCGGCCTTTCCCGCTTCATTCAACACAAAACCGGCATTACAGGCTTACCGGTTCAATAACCGCCGTTACGATTGTTACGGGATGACCCGTTACCGCGACCAATGGCGTTGATGCGGGCCTGCAAACGGGTATATGGCGTGGACCCCTCCGGAAAAGACTGTGGAGGCGGCATGCCGGGAATACTGGCTTGCGCCTGGGGAGCCTGCATTTGCTGTTCCATCATGCCGCCCTTGTGCATCCAGTCCATGATATGACCCATCACTTCCGGATTGCTCATCAGCTGCTGCATCGAATCCAGCGCTTCCTTGCCCATCATCTGGCCGCCCTGACTGCCGGCCATCTCGTAACGTCTCAGCATCGCCGGATCGTCAGACCGGCTTTCCATTCTCATGCCACGTGCCGCAATCTCGCGCAGACGGTCGATCACAGGCTGGTACTCGCTTGCCGCACCGCTGTTCTGGTTCATTTCATAATCGCTCATAAAAATTCCTTTCACTTCAATATCAGGAAATCCTTCATGGATTTCAAAAACCGCCACCTCATTCATCTTTCATTCTGAAAAAACAGGTGACAGTGCATTCAATCGTTTTCGACTGGACCTTACCCGTTCAGTCTGCGGACGACACTCCTTTTTCCCATTCCGAAAGCGACGGTACCGGCGGAACCAGCAAGACGCCCGATTGCAGGGTCTGGCCGTTGGACGTCATGTCCATCTTGTCGGTAAACATCTTCATATGCTTGCCAAGCAGTTCCAGCGCCCGGTTGGCAGACGCCGGCTCGAACATCATCCCTTCGACTTCGACCGGCTCCGCCGTGCCTTCACGGGCGTTTTTCACGATCGTCATGATCTTCACCGACCGTCGCCCCATACAAATGTCCCGTAATTCGCGCAAATCCTCGATCACTTCGTCCTGACACAATTGTGTCCGTCTGGCCCGTTTGTCCATTGCTTTTCCCACCGCGGCTTTCACGTCCTCCTTCATCAACAGGCGGCATGCGTGGGCCCGTGCACCCGAAGGCGAATACCCTGCCCGGATAGCCGCCTGCGTCGCATTCAGGTCAACCAGATATTCCGACACAAACCGTGCCTGTCTGGCTGTCAAAGACGTCCCTGTCTTTGCGGCATAAAGTTTTTTGCCTGAATCGTTTTCCGGCATCTCATTCATTTCGTTTTTGCATTTTTCTTCCAATTCGTTTTCTCCTTCGCCACTTTTTTCGGGACACATCCCCGGCAAGTCCCTTCTTTTCCCGCACAATCCGTTTTCACCGGTTGACGCTGCCGTTTTTCGGGCAAGCCATCTGAAAGAAACGATGCTTCAACAGATGGTTTCGGCAGGCTCGTGACGATCCGGTCCCCGTACAGCCCCATTTTTCTGAAGCGATCCATCTGCCCGATCAGCGAAACGGCACATTCCAGTCCCAGTCCGTCCTTCAAAAGCTCCACCAGGTCATCCCCCCTGATAAATCCGTTTTTTTCCAGCATTTCCTTTTCAAGACGCCTTGCCACGGTCAGGCCGACATCGCCTGCAAATTCTTTCCTGACGCATTCGATCATCGGCAAAATGATCTTTTCGCCATAAAAACGGTTCATGAGGAAAACACTGTCATCAGCCTCATCGATCATGTCCGTTTCAGAGCCGTCTCCTTCCGGTCTGAATTCACTTTTCCGACAGGAAAACCGGCGCGACAAAAATGTGCCTGTATCTGCCCGTGATGCCGGAGGATATCGACTGCAGTTTTTTTTCATATATTTCCTTTCACTGTTTCGTCACTTTTGTACCGATCACCTGACCACCAGCATGGCCAGCTTGTTTCTTCTGAAGAAAAGATGTTTCAGTCTTTCGACAATCCGGCAGTTCATGCTTCAAGCTTTTCGTTTTCCCGGCTTTGTCAGCATCCATTTCCTTCAGATTTTTTAAAAATCCCATCTATACTTATAACCCCATTTCAGACCATCTCCGGACATTTATGGCACATTTGTCACGTTATAGACCACATACGGCTATTTTGGAGGTCAAAAAGAGACACATTCAGGAAATGGAAAAAGAACAAGGGAAACCGAAGGGCATTACTGAAAAAAGCTCCCTGAAAAAGGGAGCTTTTAGGCGTTGAAAAAACAGAACGTGGACACCATGATGCGGATTCGGCGTATCCGGCAGCAGATGGACAGATGGATAATATCGACCTCGGGAAGAAAACCACGAAAATGGTGCGATACCACGAAGAGGGATTTTCAAATCGCGAAGACCGGCAAGAGAAAAGCCCTCTTTCCAACAGCAAAAAACCGCTCCGGAAACCCGTTAAATCCCCATATCGTCCATACGTTTCATGATACGGTCGAAATTGGACATATTCGGATTGTCGGCAACCGACCCCGTTGCGGTCGATCGGCTGCGCAAAGGCTGTTGCCGGGAATAATCGTTTTGTCGTGAAGGAACCGGCATATTTTCGTACAGGAACTTGACATGATTGAACCACATGGGTGGCGCAACCGTCCGCAGAAAATTATTCAAATTGTCCGGATCGGCAAAATAATTGTATATACGTTGCATCTTGGCGGGATGATCGGCTTCCTTCTCGTACTGCCTGAAATAATTGTTACAGGCAGCCGAAATGCCATCCAGACTGCCGATCAGTTCTTCCGACTGCCATATACGCATGTCATCTTCAGGCTCTGACTGAGGCTGGTGCCTCATACGTTCCGCACGTTCGTATTTGGCCAGTTTCAGCGCATGATCCATCGACAGCTCCTTCCTGTCGACAGCTGATTTCAGATCAGGGAAATCCGAAAGGAGATCGACGCCCGGCGCTTCGCGCCCCAGTTTCTTGCAGATCATGTCACGCTGGACCTCAAGCATATTCAAGGCCCTTTGCAGACTTTCCTCATCCCCCTTGTTGACAAGCCTTCCATATTCCATCGTCTGCGCCAGCTCACGTCCGTCGAGTCCAGTCATATCGATCATTTTCCTGAAGTTGTCCATTTCGGACTGGGCTTCGCTTCTCAGCATTTCCGCTTCCTTACGTGCGGAAATAATCGATCTGATCCGTTCACGCCCCCGTTCGGATTTGACGTGTTTCAAAAGTTCCATCTCCTCTTCCTCTGCCGTCTTCGGACGCGAGGAAGAAGCATCTTTTGAAAGCGGATTTGGCGCAATATTATTTCCTGCCATGTCAGGCTCCTGACCTGCCTGCTCCTTGCCGCTGCCGTCATCGGTCAATTCATCCAGCAGTTTTCTGACTTTGGGAGATTCGGACGCTTTGGCATTCGGATCCTTGTACCAGCTGTCATTTCTGTCGTCTTCAGAATCGGCAAGCGCATCATCATACGGGACATTTGCACCCGGTTCATCGCCAGACGAGCCATCAAAAGAATTGTTTTCTTCATCCGGCACATTCATCATTTCTTCGTTTTCCATTCATACTCCTTTTCATATGGCCGTTTTATTTCCATCAATGGATAAAACCACCTTCATTTCCGTTTTTTCTGTGCTGCACGTTTCAGATTGCGTTCGTTGATTGCCTGCATCCGCTCTTTCAACAGGCGACTTCTCGGATTTTCATCAAGAGGCTCCATTGCCTTTTGCATCCCGTCTTTTCCCTGTGCCAGTGGAGCGATCGCGGCAAGCAATGCCTGCATCTGGCCATCACTGATCTGCTTGCCGTCCCCTTCTTCAGGAGAGAGGGAATCTGATGAACCACCGTCACGTGCCATGCCTTCCGGCAATACGGCACTCCCCAGCATGTCGAGAATTTCCTGTGGCAAATGCCGCAAGGCTTTAGGTGACAATTCAGGATTTTCTTCCGGTTGCGGTTCAGCCTGTGAACCGGGCATATCGGCCTGCGCTTCGTTCATGCCCTTCTCCCCCTGAAAAACATCATCGCTACCGGATGAACCTGCCAAAAGCGCGTCCCCCGAAGCAGGAGGCAAATTGTTGCCTTGTGGACTACCCGACAAGGCTTGCCCTTCACTGGCGAGAGCTTTCCGGATTTCCGGCGTATCCGGTTTTGCACCGGAGGTTTCCGGCTTCGCCTCCAGTTGCGGCACAAATGCCTCGAGATCGAGCTTGTCGTCAAAGCGCATGACCGTTTCCTTCAGAAGACTGATCAGCGCTGCCGGATTGATCCCCTGCAACTGGAACTGCATAATCTGTGAAATCAGCGGCTGAATCACCGGCAACAGTTTCGTCCAGGATTCCTGCCTGTCCAGATCGTCCGGAACACCTGTCGTCCCCGCCCTGATCTTGAGCTGAACCAGCTCAAACACTTCATCTTTCGACAGCTGCGGCCAGTCATAAGACAATTCGACAATACCCGTCACAGGTTGGCCGGTCGCCGGATTGACCACATCGTCCAGTTTTCCTTTTTTATGGGGTCCCATGATTTTTTCAACCTGCTCCGGCTGCAATTCCTGAATCAGGATTTCAGCCGTATATTGCGCAATCTGCTGCAGGAAATCCTCGACCTGATCCCGGAATTCCGACACCCTTCCCGACAGGGACTGCTGCAAAATATTCGCTTCCGTCGCCGTTTTCGGTTTGACCACAGACGAACGCGATGCATCCTGCAAACCGGTCACCATTTCCCAGTCCAGCCGGACAGGAGACGTATCGTAAACAGCCGGATCGATCGGCGGATACGACTTCGGCATGATCGCCTGCTGGATGGGCTGGCCTCCCGCATCGATTAAGGTAATCTCACCCAGTTCGGAATCCGTAAAACGCTTCAGCGTCTTTTCATTCAGCTCTGCACTGGCGATATAACCCGGTTTGATCAGGTCGCGGTGCTCGTTATAACGATCCCTTGCCGAATTATGTTCATCCTGCAAACGTTCGGTCAGATCGACAATCGACGGCCCGACGAAATGCCCGTCAACCGTCTGGAAAGGCAAGAGGAAAAACGGATACCAGCGTTCACCGACCTTCGGAGGGCTGTACGGATCGCGCAACCAGAATTCACACCCTTCCGCCATCGTATAAACCCGCTGGGACTGTTTGTCCCAGATTTCGAGAATACAGATTTGCGAATCGTCGTCGTTCGTCTGTTTGCCGCCGGAAAAAAGGCGTCCGGAACCTGTCGAAGAAGACCGCATGTCCCGATGTTTATAAATAGTTGCCTTATCGAGCTTGTAACCGTAAAGCCCTTCGGCAACGGCCTTTTTCATCGGGACAATCTGGACCATCCAGTCCGCCTGCTCATAATCCCAGAACTCGGCAATACTCGGGTCCACCAGCAGGTTTTCCGTCAGGACACGGTCAATGACAAGCCCTTCCGTTCTTCCGACCTCAGCCCTTTCCTGCAAGGCTGCCATCGTCTCCCTGATTTCCTCTTTCTTTCCCTTGTCATTCTGGTTGCCGTCGTCTTCCAGCTCCATCGCCAGTCCCGCAACCCGCATGCGGTTATCCTGCGAATCGGCAATACGGGCATGAATTAAGGGATCGGTTTCGATTCTCTGCTGGTACATGACCTTCAAAACACCGAACGAACAGGTCAGCGCAGCGCGAACCGTCGCTTTTGCACGCATTTTCAGTTGTGCATCGTCCAGATAACGGTTCGTGACCGTTTCAATCGTTTTGCACAACAGTTTCAGATCACGTGAAGCATGAAGAGGCTTGACTGAAATCTCGGGATTTTTGGCATAAATATTCGGCAGAATCCCCATAATCGTACTGTGAATCAAATTGGCCCGATGCAGGTAAAACCCGGTCTGCCCGGGGTCACGGTTCCAGTCCAGTCCGGAAACCAGTTGCCGGTTATGCCGGATACGCCTGTGAAAACTGTCCCAATGCCGTCTGGCGGCAGACACCCTTAAAGACCACTTTTTGGCCAATGGATCAGTCTCGGGATGTTCCCTGAATTTAACACTCACTTTTTCTTCTCCGGAAAAATAAAACAATGAATGCTTTACTTATACAGCACTTTCAGACCATCTCCGGACATTTGTGGCACATTTATGGCTATTTTGTCGTTATTGTAGCCTCTGATGGCTATAATGTCGCGACAAAACAACACCAAACGGCTTATAAAAGACCTTATATGGTTTGTTTCTGATGGGGCCATTGAGAAATCCGCCCCTGAATTTCCGAATGGAAACAGGCGTGAAAACATAAAAAAACCGCGCAAAAAGCGCGGTGTCAAAGAGCAGAAATACAGCTGGGAAATAAAGGAGTTTACGTGTCAATCATAAATCGATTGCGCAATCTGTCCTTGCGTCAAAGCAAACAAACCTTCATTGCTGTAAAAAAAGGAATTGAAAGGAAGAGAAAAGACTGTATCAGTCAAACAATCCGTTTTTGCGAGCCATCTTGTCCAGCTCCTCGACCAGATCGGGACGGTTCGCTTTTACAGCACGCGCCCTGGCAGCCAGATACTCTTCCTTCATATCGCGGGATGCGCCGCCGTAACGGTCTTCGCGGACATTGTTCCCGCGTTTTTCACGTTTTCTGGAAGAATTCCTTTTTTTCGCCGTCCCTGCCTGACGTTTTTTATCGTGCTCCGCTGACAAACCATCATTGCCACGGGATATTTCACCCGTTTCCTGATTCAGAACATACCCGCTCGATCCAACTGCCTTGTACGGAGAATAAGCCTTGCCATACAAAGCCGTCATCAGGCGATTGAGTTTTTCCGGATCGTCGATATGGGCTATCAGCTGCTCACGCAGTTCCTGTTTCTGGAATTCGGAAGCCGCCTGGGCAAAACGGCGGATATTATTGTCCCCTGTATACTGATAAGCCCGGTAGGCTTTTTTCATATACTCGGGCATATCCGGATTTTTCCTCAGTATTTCATCAACCTTTTTGCGACGGGCAAGCGCATCGGCACTCTTTGCCGGGCTGGCATTGGAAAAGCCCTGATCGTTCGAAAAAGACAGAAAGGCATCGGGTGAATCCCCGTCCGGCGAATACTCGTAATCCGGCAAAGGCGTCCTTTCCAGATTAGGATCGGCCAGCTCCGCAGACGCCAGCGCATCTGCACATGTAAACGGCACCGTCACGGCAAGCAAAACCGCCAGAAGAAAAGAAAACCGGAATCGGGAAGAATTCATGAACGCATGCATTGAAAAGCCGGATACAGGAGCCATTTTAACCGTTTATCGCATCACAAGAAAGGAAAACCGGCATGAAAAGCGCCTCAAACTCAACAAGGTACCTGTCTCGATGTCATCTTCAAAAGGCTTTTTCCGGTTCAAACGCGCAAAGCCGCATAGCCGAGCCGAATCCCATATAATAAAAGAAAAATCGCGTACACCAATCCGGATTGATACTGACGAATGACAAAATCGCCGGATAGGCAAGCGGTATGCTAAATGCCATAATCAGGAAATGGACTGTCTTACTCTAGCCAACATTATCGAAACCGGGGTCTGCCATCATGAAAAAAATCGCCCTTTCAATAGCACTTTTGTCATCCCTTCTGCTGTCGGCCTGCGCCACCTACACGACGGCAGCCTATGAACAGATACTCGACACCTTTATCGGCGACACGGAACAGCAGATCATTTCCGTCTGGGGAGTTCCCGACCGCACGTTCGAAAGCGGGGAAAACAAATACTTTGTTTACACGCGCAAGGAAACCTCCTACGTTCCGGGAAACCCCGGCTTTTACCAGCCCTACTGGGGATGGCCAGGCTCTCCGTTCTACTCGCCTTACTATGGCGGCACACCGGGATATTACGTGAACTATTCCTGCACCACGACCTTTACCTTCCAGCAGGGAAAAGTGATCCACTGGCAATGGCAGGGCAATGATTGCAAGGCGCCGGAAGAAAAGAAATAAAACTGTCCGGAATGATGAGGGAGAAATAAAAAACGGCGATATGACAACTATGAATGCCATAAGGATGGCGAAAATAGAAATAAGAAAAATTTATTATTTCATATCCTGAACACTGCTTGAATCATTCTGTCCGGATATGAAAAACAGGGAAAACAAAAACGAAAATCACCAATTTTATATCAATAAATCCAGCAATTCAAAATAAAGAAAATTACATTTAATAATTATAGCCGGCTTAAAGGGGGTAATTAACACTTTTCTTATTCTTCATGAGCCCTGCAACTATTACCTTGCCATCTCCAGTCTGTAATCACTCCATTCACGACAGTGAAAGTCGTTTCACAATAATAATTGACCTTATAACCGGCAGAACCTCCGTACTGGCTTGTATAGGCCGTTCCCGTCCACTGATTGTACGTTGTCTGGTAATATGGTGCTACTCCCGGAGTATAAAAAGAGCGGCTTTTATAATAAGTCAGATATTTTTTTGTCCCACTTTCATATACATGAGACGGTACTCCCCATTTTGAAATAAGATTGTCTTCCGTTCCTCCCAACCACGTATCAAGTATATTTTCATAACCTTTGGTTGTTGGTAATGAACAGGCATTCAAAAAAAATGACAACGCCATTAATAGAATCGTAATCTTTTTCATCGTTATGTAAACTCTCCGGATATTTTATTTATAAAAGTAAAATATAATCTCCCTTTTTTAAATTCTATTATTTTCCATATCATAATTTAATTGAAAAATTTAATTAAGAATTAAAAAAAACCGGCAAATATAATATGCCGGTTTTTTCAGTGGAAAAATCAGGTAAATCCAACATTACCTGGTTTACCCTGACCTTTTATCATCGATGAACCGATCATTCCCAGAACCTGCGAGCCGAAACTCAATGCCCCATCCGGCCTGGCAGCCTGCCTGATCGCATACTGGTCGACATTGTCCATTCCTCTGGAGAAATTGTTGATGCGTGCGATCTGATTGGCATTGTCCGCCATTTTCAGACCCTCGTTCTGTCGCAGCCGATAGGCACTTTCCTGCTGTCCATACAGGCCGGCAAAATCCTTCGCCGCCTTCAGCTGATTGGTGTCAGACGCCGCCTTTGCCTGCTGGTAATCGGACGAGACATTCCCCTGTACCGTTGCATTGCTGGCATTGGCGGTCTGCGTGGCCTCCACCGGCTTGTAATACTGCTCGGTCAATTGCTGTTTGATCTCGTTTTGCCTGTCGGCACGGGTATCCTGCTGAAAATCGTCCGCATTGTCCATCGCGATTTTTTCCGCCTGCCGCTGGTATTCCCGCTGGCGTCTCATGGCATTTCCAACCTCGCGGCTTTGCCTGTTTTGCACCACGTTCGAATTGATCTGCTCCAGCGCCGCTGATGCAACAAGCGCAATTATTGCTCCCCACATATTATTCTCCATCTTCCGTTTAACTTCCGCTATAGGTTTTCCGGACGGAATTGCCGCCGTTATACCCGTTGTTCACCACATTCTGGGTAGTGTTCTGGTTGGTGTTACCGCGGAGATAAGCCTGCGAAAGACCGCCGAAAAGGTTCCCGATCGACGCTCCGGAACGTTCTCCCTGCGCCCTTTGCGAGGTGGACTCCAGCTGCTGCTGGGCCATCTGTTGCGCCGTACCGGTATCGATACCCGACTGCGCCATGGCAATCAGGCTCTGTCTGGCGCTTTCATCCGCTGTACGCAATGCCGACGAAGCGTTATCGGCGATACCGCCGGCCTTGACCAGTCCCTCATTGGTCATTTCCTGCAAGCGTGCATTGGAATCGACATCAGCGGAACCGCCCATCAAACCATTGCGGGCCAAACCGAAACGATTGGCTTTTTCCGCATCCCCATACTGGCGGTTTACATCCTTCGCATTGATGTCATAAACCGCCTGCCGCTGTTCGTCATACAGTTTTTCACGCTTGTTTTCAGGCTTGACCGTTTCAACACCGGTAAAAAGTTCCCTGTTGGCAATGGCCTTGTTGATTTTGTCCATGTCCCATGCAGATGCCGACCCACTAGTCTGACCAACCTGATCGACAATATTGCCAACAATCTGGTTGAAGGCATTTCCCGAGCTGGAATTGACATTGAATTTCTTTCTCCCGTCAAAAACCGACCCATCCTTATTGTAGTAAGTCTTGTCAGGATCGAATTCGCTCGCCGCATTGGTGCCCTGCTTGTACTCTGGCGGATCGAAAATATCATTGATAGTCTTGATAGCCGCGTTGATCCTTGCCTGACGTTCCTCTTCCTGCCGTCGCATGGCGGAAGCACCGCCATCTCCCCCTTTATGGCACAAGCGCCGTCCATCCGGAGAATACCCGTTGTGTTTGGAAAATATCATCCATTTCCCTCCTCTTATCTTAAATTCAGCCTTAATTGCCGATATGTATCGACATAACCGTATTTCGCCAGCATTCTCGACATGCCCCTGCTGCAGGACGCTTCCAGAAAGTCCGCTCCGGCTGCTGCCGCCCAGTCCCTGAACTGGTCCAGAAATTCTGAAAAAACCGCGTCCATCCGCTTTCCTCCCAGCGCCAGAATATTGACCGCCGTTTTCTTCGGATAAAACCTGAACTCGAAAGCAAAGGCCAGCAAAATGACGCCGTCGTCGTCAAAAAACGCCCCGATAACAATCCGTTTCGATTGCGCCATCGCCTTGAGATCGCTGCAATCGAATTCACCATGAACCGCGCGGGAAACGACCGACCCGAGAATGGGCTCGATTTTTTCCCAGTCCCTCTCCAGCTCTTCGGGATCCAGATAGAAATACGACCTCATAAAACACCCAGCGGTTCGTAATAAATCGTCAGGGCATCCAGCTGGAAAGGCTGGTTCGTCACATTCCTGAACCGGGGTGAAAATTCGGTCCCGGCCACTTCCAGCGGAATCAGTCCACCCCCATAGGTATTGCCGACCACCCTCACCTCATCGGTGACCGCCTCGTGGTTGCGGACATCGAAGCCCATCGAGAAATAACATTCCCCCTGCATGACCAGATCGACGCCATAAACCCGCTTCAGTATCCCGGGGGTTTTGAAGTTCATATACGGCAATTCGAGAACGACCTCATACTCCTGTCCGTCATCCGTATGCGCCTCTTCATCCAGTTTGTACACATCGTCACCGCTCCGGATGTAAAGCACCCCGTTCAATTCATCCATCGCATCGACCGTCACAGGCAGGTCATACCGGCTCCAGGCCGCGATCCGCGAGGTACGCGACACCGAATAAACGAACATCTGGCGATCGATTGCACAGAGATACTGGCCTGTCCCGTAAAAATAAACCGCCTTGGGCGCCCCCTTCACATCCTGCAAAACGGGACGTACCAGCGTATCGACAGGCGAACCGATATCCAGATCGTCCAGTCTTGAAACCAGCTGTTGCGTCGTGATCGACCGGAAACCGAAATCCGACAGGAAGTACAAGTCACCGGCGACCGTTGCCAGCGACTGCGGAAAAGACGTCCCGACGTTTTCGACCGTTTCTTCCAGACACATGGCCGTCGGGTCCGGATCGGCATACCATACCTGTGCCCCGTCACGCATCAATACAACCAGCTTGTTGCGATACAGCCCGAGCGCTTTGGCTTCCCGGTTGCCCAGTGCATTCAGGCCCGTCGGCAGGAAACCGGCATCATCCGTTTCCGTCCAGACCGTCGGATCTCCCGTCTTGGAATAGCGGACAGTCGAGCCGTCAGGAGAAATGCCGAATATCTTCGACGCCGTCTTGATGACCGAACGTGTATGCGGACAATTCGAATCCGTTATCTGGCTGACTTCAGCCTCATTCAAAAAATGATGACGACACACATCGCCATGCTGCGCAGACACATACAAATACCCGTTGAACACGTCCACATAGTGGACATCCGACACTTCCTTATACACAGGTGCATAAGACGTCTCGCTGTTTTCGTCATCCGTCACCTCTTCACCGCAAACCAGCTTGCAGGCATGAAAAAGCGGATCGGCATGTTCGATATCTTCCACCCCGCCATAAAACGTATGCAACTTGCCAAGAGCCGCCGCCAGACCCTTCGTTCCCGGCTCCAGCCTGGCAATCTTCGTCAGCCCCGGCCGTTTCGCCGTTGCCAGCCCGGTCGTGACATACGCATTTTTCATCTCGCGCAAACGATTGGCATCGGACACCGACGCCGCCTTGCGCAAATCGATCCCCAGATCGAACTTGTCAAACGTAATCGTTGCCATGAATCACCCCGCCGACAACCGGTAATCGCCATCCGAACCCGTCACCGTCCTGCTCTTCTGATAATGCCCGTTCAGGAAAAAACGGCGGTTCTCATGCTGTTTGATCTTTTCCAGCCGGAGCTTCGTATTGAAAAGCACGGCAACCGATTGCGAATCCGGATGACGGAAATGTGCCTTGGCATTGGCGATCGCGTACAAAAGGATGAGCCTGTCGGAAACACCGGGACGGTCGGCCGACTGGGCAAAACGCGGTTTCGAGGCAATATATTCCACCATCAAACCATAAGCACGGTCCGGAACCGGCCACAACTCAATCTGCCCGTTCAGCGTTTCATACTTCACCGGAACCGACCGGCTGTTGTCCTCACGATCCGCTTCCGAAATACCCTGAACCAGCTGCGTCCGTGAGTCCCCGTCGACAATCCAGACCGACATAACGAGCCCCGGATCGATATCCTCATCCTCTGCGTCGTTATGCCAGTCGTAAAGGAACGATCCCTGTTCCAGTGTAATAACCGTTTTCTTGCGCATCGGTATCGGATTCAACTGGTCATAAACATAATCATGCGCTTCCTGCAAAAACGAAATCATGACCGGATTATTGTTGTTCGAAGCCGGGCCCTGAGCCACAAAACCCAGCCGCGCCTTCAGTTCCGCCAGCAACTCCCCCAGCGTCCTGTATCTCTGAATCAAACCGTTCATCATTTACCTCCCTTTACCGAACCCGCTTTCCAGCGGTGGACTTTCCAGAATCCATCAGACACACTGCGTCCGGCCAACATGGCCTGCAACTGCATCAGCGTCATTTTCATCCTGGCTTTCAGCCCCATAATCTTTGCCTTCAGAAGGATTTGCACAAACGTCATCGTCTGCCAAAATGTCACCGTCGATTCATTCATGGCAATCTCCCTTCAGCTCCTGCGGAAAATGTTTTCTTTCCAGTTCAGACTCAAAAGCCGTCTTGCAATGATCAGGTTGCCAGAAAAAAATACAGTCGATTACGCAACGCAAAAACCGCCAGCCATTGCCTTCATTGCGCTTGCGCCATGCCGCACTTGATATCGTTTCATCCGCCCAGCCACCGAAAAGCGTATTGACGAGCTGATCGAACGCAATCGGAATCTGGCTAAACCGTCGTCCCATTGCCTTCTCCTTCAGTCTGTGCAAGCGTTTCAAACACGATGTCGATCGCATCCAGTTCGTCCACTGTTTCCGCTGCCTCGATACCAGCTTCAATCTGCCATTTGGTCTGATACAGCCGCTGTGAATTGACGACAATTTCTTTTCTCATCGTCTCCAGCTGCTCTTTCTTCACTTCATGGAAGCGGTTGTCCCAGTCTCGGAATAAGGTGCTTTCTCCTTCGTTAAGAACCAGAACCAGTCCTTCAATATTCCTGTTCGCTATCTCGTCGGCATTGATCTCGAAACCGGCAGAAGACATGCAGTGAGCCGTTTCAGAAACGGGGGGAAATGCGGTATTCAGTTCTGCCAGCTTCGCCGCTCCGGCTTCATCCAGCGTCTCTTCCGGCAAAGCGACAACTTCGTACCAGTCGCACTTGTCTTCGATCATGGCCTTGTTGTCATTGCACCAGAGAACTGTTTTTGTATATTCGTTCCAGCTTTGTACCGGCTGTTGAATTTGTTTTCCGATCATCATGATTTATTCTCCCTGGCCGCAGGCATACCAAAGCACCGCAGAATTTAGCAATGCTCTTATCAATCTGATAACTGTATTACTTAATTGATACGCGCTTACATGTCCGATATTGCTATCGAGTAGCGTGTCTGAACAATAGCTGCAAAGTGCGTAATAATTAACATTTTTGAATGGCACAATTAATGTAAAATCTTCGACAGGATAATTAGTTGTTTTTAGTCTTATCCCACCTTGTTCCAGCCAGCCATCCGACCATTTCCGGTACCAGTTCGCCCCGTCGTTATACGTTTCTATAACGTATTTAACGGCTGCGCCATTGATCGTCTTATCGAGTTTGTTTGCGGACAGATCTGCCACATCGTTCGCCAATTCGGTGATGTCGATCAGACCGGGATTGATCGCGGCGTCGAAAGCCTTGATACAGGGAAGCAAGGTCAAGGCAGGTGGCTGGACAGTTTCAGATGCGCCGTAGATGGGATTGGAACGCGATGCGACAAAATCTGTATTTACTCTTTTTCCCGAACCGCCTGAAGCAAGCAGCTCACTTGAAGCTCCACTTTGGCTATTAAATGCTCCGGATGCACTGCCCAAAACGACACCAAATTTGACAGATGGAAGCGTTCCGGAAATATTCGGCAACCCTGCTTCAAGTTTTTGACCCGGCGTGTCGCTCCCCTGCGCAAACCGGTCGATCAGATCCGGCAGGTTGAACGTGGTCGATCCATCTCCCTCGCCGAACGTTGTACCGATAGCGGCATACAAATCAGGATAGGTTTCCCTGCCTACAGCCGCACCGTCGGCTTTGAGGTAGCCTGCGGGTGGTGTAGTTGTCGCAAAGTATTCGACTGTCCCGACAGGAACCCCTTTTTTCGCGATCTCTTCCTGCAACACGGCTATATCGTCATCCGTTGCCAGATTATCCGGTTTGCCAGTCAGATCATCGTAACAACCGGACGTCGCCACCACCGACAAATCCGGCCTGTTCAGGATTTTCGCCGGCCCGACAGTGGCATTCCAGTCGGCATTGATCGCCAGGGACAGCGCTTTCGCGCTCTCGGCCGCTTCTTTTGCTGAATTCACCGCTTTGACCGAACTGTCCACTGCCCTTTCTTCACTGAGCTTTGCTTCCTGCGCAGAAGCGGATGACGCATTCGCCGCCACAAGCGATTTGTCCAGCATCGACTGTGCATCCATCACGACTCCTTCGACCAGCGATACCCGCAATTCCTCACTGATCGAATCCGCCGTCACCACTGCCGGACGCAACTTCCCGTCGTCTGCCTGTAGAATCGCAAGATTCGTCCGGATATCGTTGATCGAATTCGATGCCCGGTCCAGCTCCGCATTCAATGCGGAATGATCCGTTTCATTACCAAAATCGTCGGCAAAATTCTTTTCCCTGTTATAAGAAGGAGGTTGTGCCATCATTCTTCTCCCAAATCAAAATCAATCACAATCGCATTCAGAGATTCAACCGTTTCTGCGACATTGATCAGCTCGCGCAATACCCACTTCCTCGCATAAATTGCTTGTGCATTAGCAATGATTTCCAATTGCATGGTTTTCAATTGGGCAAGTGTTACATCATGAAAACTGTTGTCGTAAGCGCAAAACCGGACGCTTTTATGAGTACTCGCTTCCAGTGCAATAATCAGACTGGAAATATTACGGTTCGCCGTTTCATCGGCATTGATCTCGAAACCGGCAGACGACATGCAGTGAGCGGTTTCGGATGCAGAGGTAAATGCGGTGTTCAGTTCCGTCAGCTTTGCGGCTCTGGCTTCTTCCAGCGGTTTTTGCGGCGCATGGCCTTTTTCGTACCAGTTGCCGTCAAATCCCTGTTCCACCTCGTCATCAGGGTATGTTTCGACCATGTCGACGGAATACTGTGGCATGAACGGCAGGGTGTTTTTCAGCCGTTTCAGGTTTTCGTCGATCAAGACAAATTTATGGTTTTCGACTATTCCGTATCTCATTGTTGAACACTCCCGTTGGCGTAAATAAAGCGAAATCTAGTGTACGTTCCGGCCGCGTTATACTCGACGGTAACAACAGCTCCTTTTTTCACCGGGATTAAAACGAAGGGATAAGCGTTTGCGGCAGGGAGATCGTTATTCGCACCATACATAGCTGAGCTATCTGGCGCATTCACATAGAGTGCGACATATTGATTTGCTGCCGTTGTTATCTTTTCAAAGAAAATGTATCCGTCCGCTGGCGCGGTGATCGTGCTTAAAGATACCGGAAGCGTCAAGTCAACATATCTGTCAGACGGCATCGCTGCATTGGCAGCCGTCATCTTGTCTGTTTTATCCGCCATTTCCTGCGCCAGTTCCGTGATGTCGATCAGGCCGGGATCGGTAGCAGCGTCGAAGGCTTTGATGCAGGGCAGCAGGGTCAAGGCTGGAGGCTGGACGGTGTCGGATGCGCCGTAAATAGGATTACTTTCTGATAAATCAAGATTTATAATTTTGTTCGATGACGCTCCCCCGGCAACTCCTATTGTTTCAAACTGCACGCCAGCGGAGCCAGTTGTCGATAAAGCTCCGCTTTTATAAACCGGAGTAAAACCAAAAAAACCGCTAAGTTTGCCAATCGCGTTCGGCAACCCCGCCTCAAGCTTCTGCCCGGGTACATCACTCCCCTGCGCAAACCGGCCGATCAGGTCTGGCAGGTTGAACGTGGTCGATCCATCTCCCTCGCCGAATGCCGTCCCGATGGCGGCAAACAAATCAGGATAGGTTTCCCTGCCTACAGCCGCGCCGTCGGCTTTGAGGTAGCCTGCGGGTGGTGTACTTGTCGCAAAGTATTCGATGGTGCCGACAGGAACCCCTTTTTTGGCGATTTCTTCCTGCAACACGGCTATATCGTCATCCGTTGCCAGATTATCAGGCTTGCCAGACAAATCCTCATAGTTCCCTGACAGGGCAACGGCCGACAATGCCGGTTTGTTCAGGATTTCGGCTGCCCCTTCTGTTGCATCCCAGTCCGAATTGATTGCCAAAGCAATCGCTTTCGCGCTATCGGCCGCTTCTTTCGCCGAATTGCCGGCCATCGATGAACTTTCCAAAGCCTTTTCTTCACTTGCTTTTGCCGCCTTCGCCGAAACCGATGACGCCTCCGCAAAAGCCGATGACGCATCCGCCGCCGCAAGCGATCTGTCCAGCATCGACTGGGCATCCATGACGACGCCTTCGACCAGCGATACCCGCAATTCCTCACTGATCGAATCCGCCGTCACCACTGCCGGACGCAACTTCCCGTCGTCTGCCTGTAGAATCGCCAGATTCGTCCGGATATCGTTGATCGAATTCGATGCCCGGTCCAGCTCCGCATTCAATGCGGAATGATCCGTCTCCCTGCCGCTGTTCAGGGTAAAATTCTTTTCGCGGTTATATGCCGGTGGCTGTGCCATAATTGACCTCCAAACTGACTAAAATACGGACAGTCAAACAGCCGCCGGTTTTCCCTTGGCAGACGGTTTCGCTTTTGTTTCACCCATCGCTTTTTCAAGCGCTTTCGAACCCTTCTTGCCGTAAACCATCTCGACCAGTTCAACGCCGTACTTCACACAAAAACGTTCGTACTCGTCGTCACTGGCCTTGAAAGAACCGATCGGCGAACCGATACCGGCTTCATCGGCACGAACCTTGTCGGCATTCTGGACATTTTCCGTACCGAACAATTCCTGGATCAAGGGCACTTCATAATCCGGAACCGTAACAGGGGTAATGGTGTGAGCGTCACGTCGGATCAGGATTTCATACAATGGAGTCATAATTTTCCTCAATAAAAAAACGGAATGAATACCGGTACCGGATAAACCGGTACCGGTGTTGCAAAGCCCTTTAGGCGATTGTCAGAACGGAATGGGCGTTCGCACGCTTCATCACCACCGCCATACGGACATTGACCATCTGGTACAAAGCCAGAATGTTGTAAGGACGGGTCGGAGTGACCACATCCATATCGTCGTCATGCAATTCCATATGCTTGGTATTAATGAAATAGCAGCGTTTTTCCCATGGAATCGACGGCGATTCGATCGCATCCAGCGTCTCGAACTGAGGGTCCCAGATAATTTCAACGCCCTTGAAGAACAGCCCGGTCGAGGTACCCGAACCGATACCGGCGTCAACTCGCTTGATCGAACCCGCATTGGCGTTATTCGTCACCGTCACGCCATACTGACGATACGCATCGATAAACGCGGAACCGGCTAAAATGAAGTCAGGACTGCCGCCATTACGGATACACTTGCGCCATTCGCCTTCCATGGCAGTGGCCAGTGTACCGGCCGTCGTGGAAGCAATAGCCGTCTTGACATTATTGCGCCAGTACGTCGCAGTCGAACGGTCAATGCCGCCAACCACACCTGTTGCAGGTGTCAGGGAAACCAGTGCGTCCAGACCCGTAATCGCATCGGCATTGGCCGTGCCGTCACGATGCAATTCCATAGACAGCTTTTCCATAAAACCGGTACGGAAAGCCTGGGTCTGCTCATCAAGCAGATTGCACAACTGGACACGTTCATTTTCTTCCAGTTTGTGTTGGCCGCTTTGGCCTTCTTTTACACGAATGCCATTGGCAAACAGCGTATCGTGGGCGATGTAAAAACCGTCCACGGCACGACGCCATGGAAAAGCGGCATGTTCCAGCGTATTGCGCTTGTTGAACGACACAGGCGCTTCGCCATAAGCCCATGCAAAATTGGAATCCAGGGATTTACGGATATTGACCGTCACGTTCTGTTTCGCGCCCACAAGCTTTTTCTTTTTTTCCATCAGCTTTTTGAGCAGCGGGGTATCGGTAGAAATCTGATCGACGGCAGTATTACGCAAATAATCGTCGAGAGAGGATTTACCAAGATTTTCTAAATCGGAAGATGTTACTGGCATCTGTCGCTCCTAATATGAAAGATTAAAAAACAAGTCTTTCACACCGGCACAGGACGCAACCCCTGATAAATGAAACAGTCTTTTGCCAGACGCGACACTGGCTACAGCGACTTCAAAACCATTTCCTGCGCTACCGGGACGCGACCCCCGGCGGTACGGCGACAAATTACGATGTGTTTTGGTATCTCAAAACAGACAGGCCGCCGGAACGCGACCCCGACATGACTGCGATAAAACCTGTCTGCCTCAAAACAACCGAATTGTGCAATCGTGTTTCATAGCACAGTTATATTGTAAAACGGGAATCAACCCGCTCCGGACATTTGTGTCACATTTCTTCACATGCCATTTTTCGAAAAAACAAACATATCAATAAAACCATTTAAAATCATTTAACTAAAAATGAAACTTAAACCATATTTTTAACTTTGGAAATTCCGATTTCTTCGGTTGCCTCGATCTCTTTGTCGAAAAATTCTTCTGTCAACCCCTGACATTTGCAGAAAAGCAACAAAAAAATGAGGCATAAATTTCATCTTTGACAGGAATTTACCCGGGAATAATCAGGAAAATCGGCAATATTCATGACCAGAAGTCAAAGCTGTTTCGACATTACCGGTTTTGTGATTGACCTGTTGAAGCCGACTTGAGTGCATTATTCAAATCCCTGTCCACAGGCATACCACCTGAAACCGAGCACATAACCGGTAATAGATCCCAGGGCAGTAAAACCGATTGCCGTTTCACTCCCATATTTGATTTGCATATACCAGTTAGCCGTCGTATTTGCCGTTATTCCGCTTGTGACAGACAAATAATAATCCGGATTCGAAAAGGGGATATAAAACACGCCATTGGCAATAGCAGAAGTATTGGTAGTCAACTCCCCCCACTGCTCAAGCAATCCGTCAGACCATTTTCTCCAGCCACCAGTTCTTCCGTCACAATAAGCGTCTGTTACATACCGCACAGGCTTCCCGTTCATGGTTTTGTCAAGTTTCCCCTCGACTTCATTTGCCAGTTCGGTCACATCGATCAGTCCCGGATTCGATACGGCATCGAAAACTTTAATACATGGCAAAAGTGTCAGGGCCGGCGGCTGGACAGTATTGGAAGCGCCATATATCGAATTTGAACGGGATGCATCAAATGACATATCAGGCAAACTCTGATAAGTCCCGGTCCCCCCTTCAATCTTCTGGGAATAGACTGAACCTTGATGAAAACACCCGGACGGATTCAGATTTACATATGCCCATACAGCCACCGAGTGTTTTCCTTCAATATTCGGCAAGCCCGCAAGTATCTTCTGGCCCGGAGTCAGACTGCCCTGCGGGAATCTGCCAATGAGGTCAGGCAAATTAAACGTGGTTTCGCCATCGCCCTCACCGAATATCGTTCCGATAGCTTCAAACAAATCCGGGTAAGTACCCCGTTCCACTTCAGCCCCATTGGCTATAAGATAGCCAGCCGGTGGCATAGCCGTCGCAAAATATTCAATCGTTCCTGCCGGAGCCCCTCTTTTAGCGATTTCCTGCTCCAGTTCAGCCGTCCTGTTTTCCAGTTCTGTCTTGTCAGCCTTGTTTTGAATAGCCGTTTGAATCGTTTGCTGATCAGCTTTTGCTTCTATTTTATTAGTCAATTCTGTCAAATCAATTCCCAATGTCTTTCTGACCGCCTCCTTGTCAGAGCTGTCCTCGCCAAAAAGTTCCGAGAGAAAATCCCTCAATTTGCCCAAGGCGTTTTTCATCTCTCCCGTCGTTGTCCGTGGTGTTTTCGAGCCGGACAGAAGATCCTTCTGCGGTAATTTCGTCATATCGTTTCTCCATAAAAAAAGACCTCCCCGACAAAGGAGAGGTCTGAAAACAAAAAAAGGGCGCAAAAGCGCCCGTCGCACACAGTTTATGACGGTTTTTCTCTTCGGTCAGCTCACAAACGATAAAAAAATCCAGCCAGATAAATCCACTTCGATATCAGAAGCCCGAAAAACATCTCAATCGCCAGTGACGGCACCTCCCTGTGAAACCCGGTTGTGTTTAAAACACGACAGCATTCTCAGCAGTGAAGAGCGTGCCCCGTCCAGCCCGATAGTCCATGTCTTTTCATTTCCCTCCCTGAAAAAGACCCGAATATATTGCCTGTCATTGACCAGACTTAAAAACACACTTGTCAGCTCGACCGGAATGGCAATCGAAACAATCTTTCCATCCCCGTAAGCCGTCAAATCAAGCGGTTCGTTATCGTCAAAATCCAGCCTCACGGCAACAGATGTGCCTTCCGGAAAAGACCATGATCCCTTGTACAAATCAAACTGGATAAAAGGAGTTGATTCAATCAGCTTGATCGAGGCATTCGTCTCCGGATCTGTCCGGTTAACCGTCGCCATCCCGCAAATCCAGTGCTGTTCATTGCCCTTTGGAACAGAAAAGCTTTCCCAGTCCCGCCAGTTGGAAGCGAAAACCGGAAAAGTAACCAGTGACAAAAGAAAAACCACAAAAAGTTTTTTCATATATTCACTCCAAAAAGATCACACGGACAAAAAAACCGGAGAAGTCATCGAACCCGCTTGATCGTTCCCCCTCTTGCGGAAAAATCATCCGGAAAAAGAATCCCCACCCATCCACTTCAAATGCAAAATGGGAAACGGATTGCCCTGCCCATCCATTTCAGACCGTCCAATAAGTGAAAAACCGACCCGCCGGTAAAATCCGTATGCCTTCGGGTTCTGTTCATTCACATCGACAAACCGCACCCCCGGATCACGAACCGCCATCCCTGTCAGCCGTCGTCCCAGACCAAGCCCAAAAAAAGCCGGATGAACGAAAAGCATCTCAAGCTTTTCGCCATCGACCCCCATAAACGCCACCCATCGTCCTGACCGGTCAGCCATCCCCCACAAATGCGGAATCGATTCCAGAGCCATCCTGACAACCGGTTTCAACCCGTCAATATCGTCCGCCGTCAGGAAAACATGCGTCGATCTCACCGACGCCTCCCACAAAGACACCAGCTCGTCTAGCGCGGAAAATCGTTCATCGAGCCTTACCGGTTCCGGAACAAACCCCTCTGGCCAATCAAATTTCCCCTCATTCGAACCATTTTCTCGCATACATCTCTCGCCATATTCTCCCGACACAAGCGTCAGGCCAAGCTTCCTACATCACGGCATAATCCGGAAAAACAGCCTTTTTCACCTCGGCTGCCTTCTTTTTCAGCAAACGGGCCTTCTCCTTGTCCGGCGTCACACCGAACGTGCCGTTTTCATACACCGCTGCCAGCCGCCTCATCGCTTCCCTGTCGCCCGCATCAACGCTCTTTTCCAGCCAGACGAGCGCATCTTTCTCACTTTGGGCAACGCCATAACCACCCTCATACAAGGTCGACATCACCCGCATCGCTTCCGGCTGTCCCTTCTCCGCCGCCTTTCTGATCCAGCCAGCCGCCTCTTCCACATCCCGCTTCGTCCCCCAGCCACGGATAAACATCATCCCGAAATAAAACTCACCGTCCCTATCCCCACGCTGTGCCGACTGTTTGAAAAACCGGAACGCCTTCCCATAATTGCGGGACATCCCCCTCCCCAGCAAATTCATCCTGCCCAGCCGCGTCAGAGCCGGCGCATATCCCGCTCTCGCCGACTTTTCATACCAGTCGATCGCCAGCGTCATATCCTGCCGGACACCGCGACTCAAATCGTACATCGCCCCCAGCCCGAATTGCGCCTCACGCGAGCCTTTTGCCGCCCCTTCCCTAAACCATACCAGCGCCTTTTCATCATTACGGGGCATACCGAGACCATTCGTCGCCATCACACCCAGTCCATACAAGGCGGCAACATCCCCTTTCGTCTCCAGCCCCCTGAAAGCGGCCAGTGCCTTCCCGTACTGTCCGGTACGATAAAACGTCCATGCTTCGTCTTCGCCTTGAGACATCTGATATGCCGACGCCGACACGTTTCCTGCCATAGACGTCGCTGGAACCCATACCGTCAACAGACATACCGACACCCCCAACGCAAATCTGAAACCCGACATCTTCATCCCTGTCCTTCTCCTGTCACCCTGTTTTGACATCAGCTGACTGCCGAAAACAAAAAAACATGCCCAACCATCACCCTATTGGTTCATCCGGCCGATTCAGGCACCAGACCCATCCGTTTACACCAACAAAAAAGGCACGACAGAAAACCTGTCATGCCCGACACAAAACCAATATATCCATACCGAAAATCAGGTCGAGAGATCCGTATTGATGGTCTGCCCGTTTTTCGGCATCCTGTCCAGACTTCTCTGCGCTTCCGGCAACCCCTGCGCTGCCGCCTTCGTAAACCAGTGTCTGGCCTGTTTGACATCCTGTTTGACACCATGCCCCTGCAAATACATCGTTCCCAGATTGAACTGCGCCTGAGGCAGATTCTGCATCACCGCCTTGCGATACCAGGCCACGGCCTGTTTGTAATCCTTTTCGACCCCGAGTCCACGGGCATACAAGACCCCCAGATTGTTCTGGGATTCGGCATACCCCTGACGGGCCGCCTTCCTGAACCAGCTATATGCCTGCTTGTAATCCTGTTTGACGCCGACCCCGTTCGTCAGCATCAACCCAAGCCTGTCCTGACTTTCTGGGACACCCAGCTTCGCCGCTTTCTGATACCAGAAAACCGCCTGTTTGTCGTCCCGGTGAACACCTTCCCCCTTGTAATACGCCTCAGCCAGGAAAAAAGCCCCTTCAGCCTGCCCCTTTTCAGCCGCCTGCTGATACCAGTAAAACGCCTTGGACAAATCCTTGTCCACACCAAGCCCATAGGAATACAAGACACCCAGATTCGTTTGCGCCTCGGCATACCCCTGATCGGCCGCACGGGAGAACCACATAAACGCTTCGTCTTCACGCCCCTCAAACTCGCCGCCTTCCATATAAAGGCGTCCCAGATTATTCTGGGCCTCGGCATTCCCCTGTTCGGCCGACTTCTGATACCAGGCGGCCGCTACCGCCAGATTCTTTTCAACACCAGAGCCGTCCTCATACATATTGCCGAGCGAAAACTGGGCTTGTGAATTTCCCTGAACAGCCGCCTTCTTGTACCACTCCAGCGCCCGTTTCGGACTGGATTCAACCCCGCGCCCGCTCGCATACAAAACACCGAGATTCGACTGCGCCAACGCAATGCCCCGTTTGGCGGCATGAGAAAGCAATGCAGCCGCTTTCGCGTCATCTTGCTTGACTCCGCGACCTTCCATATAGAGGATGCCCAGCTTCGTGGCAGCCATCAAATGGCCCTTGTCCGCCGCCTTTTTATACCAGAAAGCCGCTTTTTTATAATCGCGTTTGACCCCTTCGCCGGCTTCGAACATCTCGCCAAGCGCAAACTGCGCATCCGTTCGGCCATGTTCGGCAGCGCGCGAATACCACAACGCAGCAGCGGCCTCATCTTCCTCCACCCCTTCCCCGTTATAGTACAGGGCAGCCAGTGCGGATTGCGCCGCCGCATTGCCCTTGTCGGCCGCCTTCTGGAAAGAAGAAAAAGCTTTCTCGTAATCCTTGTCCTGATAGAACTGCATGCCGTCGGAATAATCGTTCGCCCACGCGGCATTCGCCAGAAACAGGCAACCGACCACAGCCAGCGTCCCCTGACGAACACGACCCAAATTCCAATCCATTTTATCCCTCGGCATGACGACGTTCCCCTGGGCACCTCTGCCCGAAAAGAAACCGCCCCTAAACAAGCTCATCGACCCCACACAACACCCGGCCAGCAAAGAAGACACCAGAAACAGCCGTGCCATCGGCAAAAGCTCATCCAGATCAGGAAATCCCAGAACAGCCAACATTGTTTCAGACATGCCTTGCGCCCGTAAAAAAAACACTGTGGATCACATTACAGAATGAGCATATGACGGTCTGATGTCAAGATCATTTTTACCACACAGTTCAAGCAAACCGCTTCCGGCAAAACAAACCCGTCACCGGCATACCCGGCTTCGGGTCATCCAGACTATCGCACCCGCAAAAAAAGACCTTGCGATCAAACAGAAAAACCCCATAAAAATCAGGGAATAAACATAAAACAAGCGCTAAAAAACAGAATCTTCAAAAACGCCCATGACTCTCCTGACGTACAGCCTGTTTAACGGAACAGTACCCGGGAAAACAGCAACTTATCCGGCACACTTTCAACATGTCAGCATAATACCCCCGATTGCCGGAAACTGCTGAAAAAACCGCCATTCAAAGCATACCCCTCATCTGTCTATCCACGACATTTCAGATACGCCCCCAACCTGCCTGAACGACACGACACAAAAAAAGAGGCAAACCAGACCATAAAAAGCTAAAGTCTTCACAAATGTGCCACAAATGTCCGGAAGAGCCATGAAACGGGTGTATAAGTAATTGAAGCGTTTCACTTTTATACTTATTAACCGCAGGCATTAAACAGCCTGCCCCTAAACGAAAGGAACTTTTTATGAACCCAAACAACCCCTTCGGCATGGAAATCGATGATGACGGTCTGCCGAAGTATTCCCCCGACCGCAAGAACATTGCGGCCTACCATATGTATAAACTCGGCCTGACCGACAAACTGCCCGACCCTGAAGACACGCATACCCCGTTTTTCCGGACGCCTTCGTATTATGAAGAGAAGGCCCGCAGGGAAAGACAGGCACAGGCGGGTTTGAGTACGACGTTTGAAGGAGAACAGGCCAGGCCTGATCCGCCTGGCTCAGACATGACAGATTTATACAAAGGTCGTCCGTTTGATGTCGGGGGAGAAGGCGTCAATCCTCCTGCCAGCAGGCAAAAGCCCTTTGTCCCGGATACAAATGCCCCTTATGGACAAATGGGACAAGCCGGGCAACAGGTGGAAAAAGGACAAAATTCACAGCCTCCACTGGATACAAAGGCGTTCGGGCGGCAGGTACTTGAACACATTTTCGGAGAACGCAGACCTCCTTATCAAAACCCTTCTCCGGATTTCAGACTGTCGGGCCAGACCTCTCCAGCCCCCATCAGGGAAGAACCGGCTGCACCGGCACAAGGTCAAGCCACACCGTCTCCGGTCAGGTCGCAACCTGTTCAAAGACAGCAAGCTGTCCGCAGACCGGCACAGGTGCCCACCCAACCCGAAAACACCACTTCACGCCCATCAGAAACGGCCGGTACTGGCGACACCGCCCATACCACCTCTTTAGTAGAAAACGTCATGAATACCATCAATCAGGCCTTCGGCCAGTTCAACAATGCCGCCACGGAAGACGATATCCGGGAAGTGTATGGGTATCCCGGGTCAAAAGGATCTGATGGACAAACTGAAGACACAGGAAAAACTACCGGTTTTTCCGATTCCTCACAGCAAACTTCACCCGATTATGGCAACATACCGTTACCGGCACCACAGGCACAAAGACCGCTGAAAAGTAATAAATTACCCCGTGGAATCAGAAACAATAATCCGGGAAATCTGGATTTTGTCGGAATGTGGAAAAATTCAGGCGCGACAAGAGAAGACGGTGGAACAGGCAGGTTTGCTGTATTCAAAAAACCCGAAGACGGATTACGTGCACTTGCGGTTCAATTGAAAAGATATGCCAATGCAGGTGAGGATACGATTTATAAAATAATTAGTAAATATGCGCCAGTGAATGAAAACAATACCACAGCATACATGAACGCTGTTTCAAGACAATTAAATGCAGGTATTCATGAGAAATTGAACCTTGGTAATCCTGAATGTCTTAAAAAACTCATGGGATCAGTCATTCAGCATGAAAATGGATATAACCCTTATTCATCACAAATGATTTTTGACGCTGCCAGATTTGGAACTTCTCATAAAGGAAAATGGGGCGGCCGATGGGAAGGTCCGGGTTTAAATCAAAACTAGATCAATATCGGATCAGACAATTCAAATAAAACGGCAGAATCTGTGAAAACAAAAAATAATGTAGTCATAATTTACTTATCGAGAGCAATATTTTACTATCGGCAAGTAAGGAAATCCCGCATAAAAGAGTGATTGCTTTTCTTCTCCCAAAAGAAAACATGCGTGCCATTGGCTGTCTGGGCATCACATAAAGCGGTAACAACCCCTTTTCCTGACGGTGGCGTTTCGCAAACCGATGCGCGCCATGTGTAAAGGGGTGTGATTGACGAGTCATTTATCATTGGAAATTTCCTGTTCTGTTTTTCCAGTTTCCCTGCCACCTGTTTGCAATCCCGGATCATATTCATGTCAACATCAGCAGCATGACCATAAATAAAAAAGATTAATCCTGCGACTAAAGCAAAAAATTTTAATAACATTCTCATAACACACGAACCTCATCTAACGGTTTTAATCAGTATATATCTTTTTCACAATTTATATATCTCTTCCGTCTTGTGAAACAAAAGCAGGTATTTCAAGAAGAACATTGACACAGTTTTTTTGATCGTTGCAAACAGGAAAAAGGAATTCCTCAACCAGTCTTAAGGAATTATTATTTTTCATTTTTAAAAAAATATATCTTAATGATGAATATATCACTTTGTTTTTTTATAATTCCCCCCTATTCTTGCGATAGTAAATTGAATATGGCCTTTATTCCATGAAATGACGTCTCCTCAACAGACCATTATTTTTCCCCGTTATTATAATGAAGGACAAGGCTGGATCAAAAATCATCCCGACAGTCACCAGTCCATCCTCCGAAACGACTGGGGTACGGCTGGAAAACAATGGTACGAGCAGAGTCAGCGATATAAGGATTCAGGTCAGGGCTGGAAAGCGGGCAGATTCAAGAAAGAATACAAGTATTTATGGGGTAATAACTGATTTTTAAAAATGATGAAAATATTTCTTCTCAAACTTGGATTTTTCCTGTCTGGCCTGATATGGGGTGTTTATGCTTTGGCAGCACAACCGCTACAGAATAAACATCTGTCTGGCGGTCTTGTACACAGTCTCTATATCGATTCCACCGGAAACGTCTGGGTTTGGGGAGGGTCCAGTCTTGACGGGGTCAGTAATGAATTGATCCCGTCCATTGCCATGAAAGAAGGGCGTTCAGCCCACTCCAACTTCGACAGTAACACGACATTCGTCATTAAACAGGATGGATCGCTCTGGGGTTGGGGAAATACCATTGCCGGGCAACTGCGTCTTTTTCCGAAAGACGATCGAATGAATTCGGCTTTCATCGATATTCCCCGGGAAATTCTGAGCCATGCCATCGCTGTGAACGGTGATGGCAGCATATTCGCCATCAAACCGGACCATTCCCTCTGGGTATGGGGCCATTGGGGAGCACAGCGTGGCGATGCTGGACGCAAGGATACCCTTATTCCCCGCAAAGTCATGAACGACGTGGTTCAGGTCAGTTCAACCAACTATCACACGCTCGCCCTCCAGAAAGACGGCACGTTATGGGCATGGGGTGACAACCAGTGCGGTGCTTTGGGTATCGGCAACCGGACCAAACACGTCAACCCCGTCAAGGTCAAACTCCAGCCACTCGGGCAACGCAAAGTCACCAAAATCGCTGTCCGATGGGGCGAGTCCTATATCGTTGCCGATGACGGGACTGTATGGTATGCCGGTGAATTCAACATCAATCAGGCCGAGTGTCTCGATCCGCCTCATCTGGTTCCCACACGGGTGACCAACATCGACAATGTGGCCGATATCGCTTTAGGCCAATATCACGAGCTTTACCTGAAAAAAGACGGCTCCGTCTGGGCTTCCGGTTACGGTTCGGCCGCCCATTCCTCCACCATTTACGCAGACAAGGCTCCCCATCAAGTCATGGATCAGGCCAGCGAAATCGCGGCAGGCGATTTGCATTCCCTCGTTCTCAAAAAAGATGGAACTGTCTGGGCATGGGGCGACAATCGTGAAGGCCAGCTGGGCGACGGAACGACCCGGCGCAGCGCTATCCCCGTTCAGGTGCAGTTTCCGAAACGATGAACCGGCAAACCTTCTTCCGCAAACACACTGCTGACAACAGCTGGGGTAGTCGGCGAGAAGTTGCCGACCCTTTTTTGAGTATGGTATTTTTATGTTACCACAAGCATAATAATCGGCAGTATCCATGCCCGGCCAAACAACATGCCTAACTCAAACAGTCTGGAACAAAACATCTATCGTAACCTCGCCGCACAAATCCAGTCGGGGTTTTACAGCAAAGGAAACCGGTTTCCTCCTGCACAGGAAATCGCGAGACTGTTTAACGTTTCCTACGGGCCTGCGCAACGAGCCCTGAAGGCGCTCGAAAAGGAAGGCCTGATCAAGGTAGGCCGTGGCAAGGAAACGCTTGTCCTGAAAAAACCGTATGAAAACTATCTCGAAAGCGATACCTTCAAAAAACGCATCCTTTCCCTGATCGACCTGAGCCATAGCCTGCGGCTGTTTTCACCTGCCATCAACCTACAGGGAATGTACCATATGGATCTGGAGAAGGAACTGGAAAATCCTCTTCCTGAAAACAACCGGATCGAGCAATGGAGAACGCAATACCGGCTCTTCGACAACTCCCTCTCGGCACTGGGAAACCAGACGCTACATGGTTTGTATCACGACATCAACGCCTTTGTCGAAAGCGCTTTTCTCGATATTTTTCATGTTTCCTTCACCGAAGAGGAAGAAAAAACTTACCTGAACCGTCTGGTAAACGATTATCGGACATGCCTCGAGAATTGCAAAAACGGCAAAATGGCCGAAGCGAAAAAAGGGCTCGAAGCCCTGACAGACCCATTCCACATCACTGCCGAACAGTATCTGGCCACACTGCCAGCCGACCGGACCATACAGGAAAACTTTTCGTGGTCTCCCCAGAAAGGCCGCACGCGATATTGCGACATGATCGCCATTGATCTGGTACGAAAAATAAACGACGGCACCCACCCTGCCGGAACCCTTCTGCCCAATGGCGCCATACTGGCCAACATTTATCACGTCTCTCCCATTACCATCCGCAGGACAATTGCCCTCCTGAACAAGCTGGGCGTGGCAAAAACTGTCAATGGAGTCGGCACACGTGTCGTTTCCACTGAAAACACCCATCTGTCCGTCAGTCTGAAAGCGATAATACTGGGCAACAACCTCCGGACTTTCCTGGAAGCCTACCAACTGTTCGCCATGACCAGCGAACCCTTCATCAGCTATTCGTTCCCCCACTTTCCGGAAGAGTTGACTGACAAACTCCGTCAAGCCGCCACAATAGCGGAACCGAACATCGCCATCTCTGCCATCACGGCGACATGCCTGCAAGGCATCGTCCGTTACTGTCCGCTGGCATCCATTCGGGAGATCACCAGCAAACTCACCCTTTTATTACTGAACGGAAGTGCCATTCCGCATGCAGAACTGACCATCGACTGGAATAGAAGTTCGAAAGAACTGGCAGAAGCCCTTGATGCAAAAAACGGCCATCTTTTCGCCTGTCTGTTCAGCCGGATTTTAAACAAGACCTTCGCCACCATGAAAACCCATCTGAAAAAAATGGGCGTAAAGAACATCGACCGGATCGCCCAGCCGGTCATGAATGACTGTTAACTTGTCCATCGGAACAAAATCCAGTCACCCTATCCACTTCTGCAAAACATCGATCAGATGGCCGATATCGATCGGCTTTGAAATATGCTCGTTCATGCCTGCCCCATGTGCCTTGCCGAGATCGGTGGCAAAAACGTTCGCCGACAGGGCAAGAATCGGAATCGTTTTCGCATCCTTGCGTTCCAGTGCACGGATAGCCCGGGTAGCCTCATAGCCATCCATTACCGGCATCTGGACATCCATCAGGATACAGTCATAATCTCCCGGCATGGAATCCCTGAATTTTTCCAGTGCAAGCTGCCCGTTTTCAGCCTCATCGATAAAGAGTTCATGCATCTGGAGCAGTTCGGTGGCGATTTCACGGTTCAAATCGTTATCTTCAACCAGAAGAATCCGCTTGCCCGCCAGAGACGAAACCCGTTCTTTCTTTTCCGGGGTGGCCATCATCTTCATATCCCGGCTCTGGCAAAATACCTGAAACACATGCAGCATCCTGGATTTGAAAAGCGGCTTGGTAATAAATGCATTCGCCCCCGCCTTCATGAACTCATCCTCGATATCGGAATAGTCATAAGCGGAAATAATGATAATCGGAACATCGGTTCCTACATATTGGCGGATCGCCCTGACCGTTGCCAGCCCATCCATATCCGGCATCTTCCAGTCCAGAATCACCGCAAAAAAATCGTTCCCGCTCTCATGCGCCCCGATAACACGCAAAACCGCTTCCGACCCCGACAACACCCAGTAGCCGCGCATCCCCAACTCCGTCAACAGCGACGCCGCGCTTTCACAGACCGCCCGGTCATTGTCCACCACCAGAACCGGCAAACCCGTCAACTCGACATCCGTCTCTTCCACCTCGTCAAAAAGCTCGAGGGAAACCGTCACGATAAACCGGCTTCCCTTGCCCAATTCACTTTCGACCTCGATCGTCCCGTTCATCATACGGACAATATTATTCGTAATCGCCAGACCCAGGCCAGTTCCCTGAATCTCGTTGATCAGATTATTCCTGTCACGTGAAAACGGCTCGAAAATATGGGTGAGGAACTCCGGCGTCATACCGATCCCGTTATCGGAAAACACAAACTCATACTGTCCTGTATTTCTGACCGGAGACGGCAGCTCGGAAATCCTGAGTCCGATCGTTCCCCCCTGCGGAGTATATTTGATCGCATTGGAAAGCAGATTCATGAAAATCTGCTGCAAGCGCCCCCGTCCGAAATCACCTTCTCATGCCGCACGAGTGAGGCACTCACATTCAGTTCCTGCTTCTTTCCCGAAACAAGTGGCTGACACATAGCCAGTACATCGCCCACCAGCTGCGGCAGCGAAACCACCTCGGAAACCAGATCGACCTTGCCGCTCTCGATCTTGGACATGTCCAGAATCTCGTTCACCAGATTCAGCAAATGCCGGCTCGAGACGTGAATCTTGTCCAGACAATCCTGAACCCTTTCCGGCGAAGCCATATTTGCCTGCGCAATCGTCGACATCCCGATAATCGCATTCATCGGCGTACGGATATCGTGCGACATCGAGGAAAGAAAATTCGTCTTGGCATCGTTTGCAATGCGGGCCGCCTCGTACGCTTCCTCCAGCGCCTTGCGTTGCCGGGCCTGCTCCCTCCTGTCCTTCGTGACATCCACCCCGACACTGTAAAAAGAAGGAATGCCATCGATGCTTTCTTCCGCACTGGTGTAATACAGGGTCAAAATCAGGATTTTCGTCTCGCCGCTTCGGGTAATGATCCGGCATTCCGTCACGAAATTTTCCCCGGAAGCCTTGATTTCCTTCAGAATAGACATCAGACGCTGCATATCGTCCGGATGAACATAACGGCACTGTGACCCCAGTTCCGTTTCAAACTGTTCTGCCGTATAACCGATGATCTCCAGAAAACGCGCCTCATACCACAGCACCGTACTGAAATCCCGTGCATCCAGCCGCGCGAAACCGCCCGGTATCGAACGGATAATCGACTGGATTTGCGCTTGTCGCTCCTGGTCCTTCTTCGCCAGCTTGTACTCCGTACTGAACATATCGTAAGAGAGCTCAATACGCGCGCGTCGCCCCTGCCATTCAATCATCCGGTCCTTGATCATGAACTTCCTGTCCAGAACCGGATTGAAAAACTCCCAGTTATAGCACTCCGTTTTCAGCAACTGTGGATTCGTGCAAAAAGGACACGGAGACGTTCTCTTCTGGATCACCTCATAACACTTTTTACCCAGAATATCCTTTTTCTCCACACCCAGCGTCTCACACGACTTCGGATTCACATACAGCAACTGATAGTTATCCATATCGCTGATATACACATTCCCGGCATACTCATCCATCATCCACCGGAAATAATCCAGCTTTTGTTCCTTCAGTCGTATCGCCTCTTCCTTCTCGTCAAACAGTCCGGTGATATCGGTCAGGACAACCTGAAGAAGCGAACACCCCTTTTCCTCATCCATCACCACCGTTGCCGAAAACCGGACCCTCACCTCCCCCTCACTTCTTTTCGGCAGGCGTACCGTCAATACGAAACCCGCACCGGGCTTTTTCCCGACGCGCGACAATTCGCCTTTGATTAAGGAAAAATCATCCGGAAAAGGAGCCAGAAACTGGCGCAGATTATTGAAGCGATAAAGGAATTCGTCTTTTGAATAGCCGGTACCGGCAAAAAAACAGGCATTGCCCCACATAAAAGTCAGGTCTTCATTCGGCAGACAACTGAAAAAACCGACATTCAGCGCATCCATTGCGACAGGACATCCCTCGCCGAACTGGCGACGAAATTCATCTATTTGCCAGACAGGCTGAACGTTTTCAACGTCCGTATTATTGCTTCCCATAAGTGCTTACCAGAACATATATCGTTTGACAAGTTAAGCCTGATCATATTATATCAAACCTTGATCATATTAAATTAAACAACTTGTTCAAAATACGAATAAAACATGTCCTGCAAGAAACAGAACGCCGAACCGGAAACCTCCGCATCAATCCGTGAACCGGCCAATCGCATTTATGGGAACTTCCCTGTCATTGCCGGAAAACAAAAACGAACCAGCCGGTTTCACTGTTCACAGCCAATTGCGTGACGAAAACCACACGCCAAAGCTGAGCGAAAAGAAAAACCGTCATAAACTGTGTGCGACGGGCGATTTTGCGCTCTTTTATTTTGAAATCACGTTTTGGCCATGTAAACAATTAATGGGATCGATCAATAAAAACTGAAGTCATTCATAAAAATCAAAGATAAAGAAATTAATGTGAATAAAATTAACTTAAATATGTTTTGAAATTAACTTATAATTAAGTGAATATTGACATAAAAGAAGACAAAATTGACATAAAAACGAACAGGAACGACTATGAAAACGAAAAACGCTGATCTCCTGATGCAATCGTGGGTATGCAGTCAGTTAATCAAAGGTCCTGTAAACGGATTTATCAACACATTTGCCAAAGAATTCAATCTTTCACGCCCTGTCGCTTCGCGAATAGTGAAGCAATTGGTCGCTGACGACAGAATAATCCTGTCAGGATCTCCTCGAAAACCGATCTATAGCCTTGGTACGACACGATCCATCTTTCATATCTATCCACGAGAAGAAGTGGACGAAGATATGAAATGGACCCTGGATTTTGCACCTTACTTTGATTTACCACCGAATATCCGCGACATTGTTCATCATGGTTTTACAGAAATGTTGAATAATGCTCACGATCATTCTTGTGGAAATTTCGTTACTGTCAGCATTGAAAAAAATGCGAAAGAACTTTCCATGATGGTAGGTGACGATGGAATAGGGATATTTGAAAAAATCAGGAGTGAACTGAACCTTCCCGACAAAAGGCTGGCCATGCTGGAATTGTCAAAAGGCAAACTGACTACAGATAGCGCCAATCATTCAGGAGAAGGCATTTTCTTCACATCAAGAATGTTTGATGTTTTTATCATTAAAGCAAACGGGCTGGACTATAGCCACGATATTAAATTGCCTTTCGATTTTCTGATGGAAAATAAGCTCATGAAAACATATGACCGGAAAGGCACTTTTGTCTTCATGAACATATCGCTTGACAGTCAAAGAACGACAAAAGAAATTTTCAACCAATATACTCTCGATCCTGATGAACTAAGCTTTAATAAAACAGTTGTTCCTGTCCGGCTTGCCAGACTTGACGATAAATTAATTTCACGTTCACAGGCAAAACGACTGGTTGCACGTTTCGAAGGTTTTAAAAAAGTCATACTTGATTTTGAGGGCGTTGACGATATCGGTCAGGCATTTGCTGATGAAGTTTTCCGTGTCTTTCAGCAATCCCATCCCGACGTGCAACTTGTACCGCATGATGCATCGGAGGACATACTGAAAATGATCAGACGTGTTCAATCATCATAATTGAAAACCATTTTTTGATCAGAAAAGGAAATAATCATAAAAAAACTTATATTATTTTCTTGCCACATCAGTCTTGTATCGTGCAATTTTTTTTATCACCTGTTCCACTGCCGGCAGTGGAAAAATCATGCCAATAGCTGACCGAAAAGAAAAACCGTCATAAACTGGTTGCGACGGGCGCTTTTGCGCTCTTTTTTTGTTTTCAGGCCTCTCCCTTGTCGGGGAGGTCTTTTTTTATGGAGAATCCCATGACGAAATTACCTGAAAAAAACCTGCTCTCCGGCAGCAAAAAACCCCACACCACTACCGGAGAAATGAAAGATGCACTCGGAAAATTACATGACTACCTGAATGAACTTTTCGGTTACGACAGTACCGACAAGGAAGCGGCACGACACTCACTCGGCATCGATCTGGCCGGACTGAATGCCAGAATCGACAAAAAACCGGACAGTCTGACCGTTGAAAACGCCATTTCCGAAACGCTTGAAACCATCATGACCCGAGTGGACGTCATAAAAAATGAACTCAAAAACGAAATCGCGAAAAACGGCGTCCCGACAGGCACCATTGCCTTTTTTGCCATGACCGCCCCGCCTGCCGGATACCTGAAAGCGGATGGTGCCATCATCCAGAGAACGGATTATCCAGCCCTTTTCACCGCCATCGGCACGACATTTGGCGAAGGAGATGGAACGACGACCTTTACCCTGCCGGATTTGCGCGGCGAATTCATACGGGGATGGGATAACGGCCGCAATATCGATTGCGAACGGGCGTTTGGCAGCATTCAGGGAGATGCCATCAGAAACGTCACCGGTCAACTTCGTTACGCAGGCCCACAGAATTCAGACAGCGTCATGAACTACCAATCCGCCTTGCAATGGACGAGTGTCTCACAAAAATCCCCATACAGTGCCCAATCGAGCCAGGGCAGCAATTACTACGAAATCAATTTCGACGCCTCCCGTTCAGTCCCCACGGCCAGCGAAAACCGTCCCCGCAACATTGCCCTGCTGGCCTGTATCAAATACTGAAATAAAAACCGGTCACCGTCTCAAAAGATGCCATCCTTCGTGATGGCATCCCCATCATTTTTTACTGTCAGTAAAAAAATATTCAAAACGTTCCCAAAAACAGACAAAAAAACCGAAAAATGCCTTATCCTTCATTAAATTGTTTTTTAATGAACAGGTTTCCAACAAATCAGGTGCATCCCCATGCGTAACCGGCTTCTTACCATCACGTTTACAATCGCCTGCCTGATCGCCATCGTCGTTCTGGTGCGACAAGCCAACATCAGGCCGTCCGGCACACGGCATCATTTCGCCACCGCCGAAAACGGACATCACCTCGCCGCCGGTGCCCATCACAGCCTCTACATCGATTCCGAGGGACGACTCTGGGCATGGGGAGACGCCAAATTCAAAAACAGGGAAACAGCCATCCCGGTCAAAGTCGCAGACAGCGTCATGACCGTTTCCGCAGGTGACACATCCGCCACCTCGTTTTACATAGCCATCGACGGCACCCTCTTCGGATGGGGCGACACCCGCCACGGGCAGATGGGTATCCTGTCCGAATCCCCCATCATCGAGCCCATGCCTATCATGACCGACATCAAAACCGTGGACGCCGGACACGACACCCCATACGCCATCGACAGCCACAGCTCCCTGTGGACATGGGGCATGAACAACCCGTCCCGCACATCGGGAGACCCCGGAAAAGAAATGGACGGTACCCTGATCGACCCGGAAAAAGTCATGGACCTCGTCAAGCTCGTCAGCTCATCCGCCACTCATACACTGGCCCAGCGCGAAGACCGCAGCCTCTGGGTCTGGGGAGAAAACACCTCCGGCGCACTGGCAACCGGTTCAACACAAAGACAAACCCACCCGTACAAGGCCGACCTTTCCCCGCTTGAAGGGCGCTTCATCGTCAAACTCGCGACCCGCAACAACGCCAGCTTCGCCGTCACCGAAGACGGCACCCTCTGGACATGGGGAAGCGCCAACGCCATGCTGCCCGGCAAACCGACACAGGAACTTCCCTCCAAAACCTTGCCCGTCAAAATCGAATTCATCGACAACGTCGCCGACATCGCCCTTGGCGACGAATCCATCCTGATCCTCAAAAATGACGGTAGCGTCTGGGCATATGGCATCGGGCCGGTGACGGGAAAAACAAGCCGGAACTGGACGACACCGGTGCGGATACTTTCCGACGCTGTCGAAATCGCGTCCGGCCCCCATCATGCCCTCGCACTGAAAAAAGACGGCACCGTCTGGAGCTGGGGCGACAACGATGCCGGCCAGCTGGGTAACGGGACAAGGCTTTTGTCCCTGAAACCTGTACAAGTCCATTTCCATCCTGCCATATCAGCCACATAACACGCCTTTTTTGAAAAATCGAAACCCTTTTTTCAGATCCCGGACGAAAAAAAGGCTTCAGGAAAGTGAAGGCAAAAAAAATGGCGCATCATTGCGCCATTTTCCGTGAAAGACAGAACGAATCAGTTCATCACTTCCAGCAATTCCACTTCATACGTCAAGGTGCTGTTAGGTGGAATATTGCCGACCTGATTGGCGCCATAAGCCGTAGCCGGAGGGCAAACCAGTTTCACCTTGCTGCCGACCGGAACAGTCTGCAGACCCTGCTGCCAGCAGGAAATCGTCTTGTTCAGTTCAAAAACTGCCGGTTGGCCACGGGAGTACGAACTGTCGAATTCAGTGCCATCGGCCAGCCAGCCACGATAATTGACCTTGACCGTGCTGTTTGGACCCGGTTTCACAGAGCTTTTGCTCATCATGATCGGATAAACAGTCGTGCCATTAGGAGCCAGATAAGGAACCACGACAGCTGGAGAAGTCGCCGGTCCAATCGGGCCATAACCACCGTAAGGGCCGGTGCCATAACCCTGCTGGACTGGAGCTTCTTCGACAACGCCGGTAGCGGCGAAAGCGGAACCTGCCAATGCCAGGCCAGCAACAAGTAACAATCCACGAGTGCAAGTACGCATAAGAACTTCCTTCCTGTTGAAATAACATCAAATTAAACAATCAAAACAAATCCTTGTTTACTGGATGCTACAACAGGCATTTGCACAAACATTTGATAAAAATCGGAAACTATTTCATTAAACGGCCCGGGCCGGTATTCTGGACAGAAAAAAAGAACCAAAACGTCGCAAACCCGCACCAAAGCTAATGTCCCGCCAATTTATCTGAAGATTGATTCAAATCATCCGGCACCTGCAGAGTCCGTTGCACAAACGGATGCGGATTCTTTTTCATCGCCTCGTCAATCTTCACTTTCGCGGCCAGATCCGCCCGCTCATACCATTCCCCTGCCAGCTGATAACTCTGCTTTACCCCACGGCCTTCCTCATACAACACCGCCAGCCGGTACATCGCCGGGCCATATCCCGCCCCGGCCGCCATCCGGTAGAAAAAAGCCGCCTTTTCGTCATCCGCCTTGCCATTAACCCCGTTCAGATACAGCATCCCCAGATTGTACTGGGCCTTCACATCCCCGGCAGCCGCCGCCTTTTCATACCAGAACACCGCCTTGCCCTGATCGCGTGGCACCCCTTTCCCCTCGGCATAGTGATACCCCATATTGTATTGTGCCTCCCGCAAGCCCTTCTCCGCCGCCATCAAAAACCACTTGCTCGCCGCCACCGTATCCACAGGCCGACCGCGACCCGCCTCCAGCATCAGAGCGAGATTATATTGCGCACGCACCACCCCCTGCTGCGCCGCCGCCTCGAACCAGTCGGCCGCCTTCACATCATTTTGTGCCGTCCCCCGTCCATACGCATACGCCAGCCCGACGGCATACTCCGCCGTCGCCAGCCCCTGAGTCGCCGCCATGCGATACAGAATCAGCGCCTTTTCCTGATCGGGCGCCACCCCCTGCCCCTTCGCATACAAAATGCCCAACCCATACTGCGCCTTCGCATCCCCCTTCTTCGCTGCCAGGCCGTACCAGCGTGCCGCTTCCGCAAAATCCGGCTTGCCGCCCGTCACCCCCTTTCCCGTCGAGAGCATAATCCCCAGATTGCGCTGCGCTTCCACATCCCCCGCGACAGCCGCCTTCTTAAACCATTTCAGTGCCTCACCCTCATTTTTGGCCACCCCCCGGCCAGACGCCAGCATCAGCGCCCAGCGCCGTTGCGCCTCCGGTTCCCCTGACGCCGCCGCCCTCTCGAACCACCGGGCTGCCTGTTCCGTATGCTGCGATCCCGGCCCGGCGGACTGCATCAGAATCCCCAAAGCCGTCTTCGCACGCGCATCCCCCTGCGCCGCCGCCTTCGACAGCCAGGTCAACGCCACCTGAGAATCCTTCGGCAGACCGATCCCCTCCACCGACATCGCCCCCAGCATATACTGCGCATCCCGGTTGCCACTATCCGCCGCCACCAGAAGCCACTTCACCGCCGCCGCTTCATCCTTTGCCACCCCGCGCCCCGTCAACAGCAGCTTCCCCACCTCCAGCGCCGCACGGGGATTCCCCTTCTCCGCCTCCGGCATGAGCGTCGCATAAGCCGATTCGAACTGCCTCCGTTCAAGCTGCGCCAGCCCATCCGACAAGCCGGACACGGACGCCAACGCACCGGCAGAACACCCCGCCAGCACCGCAAACAGCACACCATACAAAACCCGTCTTTTCATCGAAAGCCCATATCACAAGCCCACCGGCAAACCAGCCGCCGCACCGGCAAAAAACATTTCCCGAACGCAATCATCCCATTATATAGGCAAGCGGAAAAACCGGCTCAAAGCCCCCGTTTCCACCTTCATTTTCCGCTTGCTGCATCCCTTCCCCAATCAAAAACAGGCTCTACCACCCCGTTTTTACCCCCCTTGAAAACACCCTGAAAAAACTTCTGCGCAGGGGTTGACAGAAGAAAAATCCGGCAAAGAGGACAAGCCAACCGAAGAAAACGGAACTTTCAAACATCATGCAAACCATAAACTCAACAGGATAAGCAAATGATTTCAAACATCAATCAATAAACCACACCCACCATCAAAAACCGTCGTCGCACAAATGTCCGGTAGGGCCATAAAACGGGTGTATAAGGATACTCGGATGGCGGGATACCTTTTTTACTTGCAGGTGGCATATAAGCTGTTTCAACACAATAAAAATGGCACAAACCTGACGTACTTGCGTCATTTTCCTTTACCGGTTGGCAATTTTCTGAAAAGGAACTACAATCAAAAACACTTGAAATACTTAAAACACTTTTTTCAATCGAAAAATGCGGCTTGCCAGATTTCTCCTGACTATCCTTGTCAGTCTCTGCACCATTTTTTTCCTGTCATCTCCGGCACAGGCATCAGATGCACCCGCAAAACGCATTGATGCCGGAAATGCTTCTTCCGTTTACATCGATTCTGCCGGGAAATTATGGGCATCACGAGATACCTTTTATTATGAAGGAGAAAAAAATCGCCCAGCCATGATCGCAAAAAACGTTATCGCCGTATCTACCTCGCAGGGCGAGAGCACGGTTTACTTTATCACACGCGACCATACACTCTGGGGATACGGATCAGGTACTTACGGTCAACTTGGCAAGGAAAAAGACTTTTCTCCAACGCCTGAACCTCTTTTAAAAAACATCGTTTTCATCGATGCAGGACACGACACTCCATTTGCCATTGACGAAAAAGGCCAACTCTGGACATGGGGAAACGACAATCCGGCCAAAGGCAAATCGACGCTGATACAAGCTTCGGTACCCGCTTTCCCCGCTGGACTGGTCAAAATGGCTGACAACATCGTACAGGTCAGTTCATCCCTGTCACACACACTGGCCCTTGCCAAAGACGGAACACTACTGGCATGGGGTGACAACCCGGGCGGTGAAATAGGCGACGGGACGATCACAAACCGTACGCATCCCGTTACCGTCGACATCAGCACGCTTAATGGCCGAAAAATCGTCAAAATTACCACCCGCTTCGGTGAAAGCTTTGCACTGACCGATGATGGCACACTCTGGAACTGGGGACAGTCTTACACTATTCCTGCCGAACCGGGAGCCGGTTTTCCCCGTCTGAAACCGGAAAAAATCACCTACCTTGACAATGTGGCCGACGTGGCACTGGGCTGGGGCCACATTCTTGTCCTCAAAAAGGACAAAACCGTCTGGATCGCCGGAACCGGCAAAATGTTGAACCGTGACATGGAATACGAAAAGATAATGTATGAGGAAAGGCAAACATTTCTGAGTATGCATGGAGGCAAGCCGGATGAGGAAACCGGAGATGACGACAGCTTAAACGACACCAGCGACGACCGTTTTCGTGAAATCGTCCATCGCTGGCATTCCCCCCGAAAAATTGCCACCAACATTGCCGAAATCACGTCAGGACAAAACCACATTCTCTTACGCAAAACAAACGGGACCGTCATCGGCTGCGGAGCGAATTTTGCAGGTGAACTCGGTATTCCCAACAAAGGGAAACAGGTTTATTTCACCTTCGTCACCCTGCCCGTTCCCCGATAAGGCAAGCCCGGCATGAACAGTCAACCCATTTTTGCACGCACACGAATGTTGATCGGCATGACAGGAATGATCATTCTGATCCATTTCCCTCCTGTCATGGCACAAATACTTCCGGCCACCTCCGTCTTCGCGGTCGACATGAGTTTTCACGAGCCGAATGGTTTTGACAAGCGGCTTTTGATCGTGGATAAGGGCGGCATCCTCTGGCAAACAGGCAACCTTGAAGACGTGAAGAAAAATCATACCGCTCAATCGGCGTCAAACAGACAGGACGACAAACCCGACCCTGTACAGGCTTATCCCATCAGAAACCATGTCAAAAGTGTTTCGGCACTTTATGCCGTTTTCATCATCGACGACAACGATATCCTTTGGGGTTGGGGTAAAACCGCAAACGGCCAACTCCTGATCAGTACAGACAGCAATATCGTCATCCCGGAAAAAGACCCCATAAAAATACTGACTGATGTCCAAAGCGTTCTCGGAAACGATTACACCGTTCTCGCCATCCGAAAAGACAATACCCTATGGGCATGGGGGCACAGCAGTACCTTGAGAGGAGACAATTTGCCAGGCCCGTTAAATCGTCCACGCAAAATACTCGATCACGTCGTAACCGTCGTCAACTCGGACAACCACGCGGTAGCCCTGAAAGAAGACGGCACCCTCTGGACATGGGGAAACAACGAATGTGGCGGATTGGGTAACGGTCACAGTGGATATGAAAATTACCGTCCTACCCCGATGGACATGGGTCTATTCGGAGGAAAGCGTATCCTCTCCATCGCCGCACGTTCCAACGAAAATATCGTCCTGACAGAAAACAATACCCTGTGGTACTGGGGCAATGACAATGGATACAAACCCTACTGCATGAACGAGCCTGTTTCCCTGCCTGAACCATTAAAAAAGAAAATCCCCGAAAAACTGGAAAAACTGGTCTATGAAAAAACCTACCTGTGGGGTGGGGCTCTCTATGCCTTGGATACTGGACACACCCTCTATTATATGGCAAGTGTCAATCCCGACCCATCATACGACATCGACGTTACAAAAATCGATAAAAACGTCAGCGAGGTCATTTCGACTACAGACTGGCTCGCCATTCTCAAAAAGGACGGTACCGTCTGGATAAAAAAGTATCCCCATACGAATGAACCATTTATTTCAGTACACTTCGTTCAGCCAAAACAAAACGACCACGATTACAAATGACTGCTCTGTAAAATCAACACTGTAAAATGCTGACGACTCATATATCGTCAGCCCAACCGCCTGATCCCATCATTCACATCGGACTGTCATCCTTAAATAAAGTAACCACATCCAGGACAAAAATCCGGAACACGCGAGAACGAAAAACCCATAAAAAAACGGCAAACCCGGTTTGCTTTTTTTTGATTGAACCCATTTGAAACCGGACATCCCGACATCCGCCTCACTGCCCCTTCGCAGCAATTTCCGCCTCTCTTGACGCCTTGTCCTTCGCCCCTTCGGCATTCAACCCGTTTTTGTACCGCACAAAGAAAAACCCCGCCACCGCCATCACCACCACCGACAATATATAAGACAGTGTTTCATTCAAAGCCAGCATTTCAGGTGCCACAAACAGATAAGCCGACACCACCGCTGTCATGAATAGCGCCGGAATAAACGTAATCCAGTAATTCTTCCGGTTGATCAACAGATAAATCGAAATCGCCCACAACGTAATCGTCGACAGAATCTGGTTCGACCAGGCAAAATACCGCCAGATCACATTGAAATCGATAAACATCAGCGCGGCACTCCCCACGAAAAGCGGCAATGACACCAGAAGCCGCTTGACGACACTCTTCTGGTCCAGTTTCAGGGCATCCGCAATAATCAGCCGGGCGGAACGGAAAGCCGTATCCCCCGACGTAATCGGCGCCGCAATCACTCCCAGCACCGCCAGTGCGCCGCCCAGTGTCCCCAGCCAGTTCTTCGACACGAAGTCCACCACCAGCGCGGCATTGCCGCTCGTGAAAAACGCCTTGCCTTCCGGCGTATGGAACGCATAATTTGCCGCCGCCGCCCAGATCAGCGCCACCACTCCTTCCGCAATCATCGCCCCGAAAAAAATCGGGCGACCCTGCTTTTCATTCATCATGCAGCGTGCCATCATCGGCGACTGCGTCGCGTGAAACCCCGAAATCGCCCCGCACGCAATCGTCACGAACAGCATCGGAAACAGAGGCGTACTCAAGGCCTCGGGATGCGTATTCATCAACCCGTCCGTCACTTCCGGCAACGCCGGCATATGGTTATACAGGGAAAAAAGAATCCCCAACGCCATAAAGAGCAGCGCTGCGGCAAACAGCGGATACAAACGCCCGATCACCTGATCGATCGGCAAGAGCGTCGCCGCAATGTAATACACGAAAATGATCACCGCCCAGGTCAGAAAACCGAAGCCCAGCGTTTGTTTCGTCAGGCTCACCAGCAAGCCCGCAGGGCCGGCCACAAACACCGTCCCCACCAGAATCATCATAACCGGCGTAAACACCCGCACGACCTGCATGAACGGCTTGCCCATGAACTTGCCGATAATCTCCGGATAACTGATCCCGCCCGTGCGCAAGGACATCATCCCCGAAAAATAATCATGCACCGCCCCGGCGAAAATGCAGCCGAAAACGATCCACAAATACGCCGACGCGCCGAACTTCGCCCCCATAATCGCCCCGAAAATCGGGCCAAGACCGGCAATATTCAAAAACTGGATCAGAAACACCCGCCATCCCGGCAAGGGAACATAATCCACATTATCCCGGAGCGCGTAAGCTGGCGTTTTGCGGCCGGGATCGATCCCGAACACCTTCTCGGTATAACGGCCATAAATCCAGTATCCCACCACCAGCAAGACAAGACTGACAGAAAACGAAATCATAAGACGATCAAAAAATCCATGCCCTTGCCAACCCTCGTTTCACACGGGCAAATCAGCTGAAAAAGAAAAAAGAAAACAAATGCAGCAACGCAAAAAATACCGCAAGGTAATATTTTACACCCCAATACCCCATCACCCCGGCAAACCCGTTTCATCTTCCATCAACACCATCAAAAAAAGGGGCTTTACGCCCCTTTTTTTACCAATCTCTTCCGGTTCCGGACGCATCCGGATTGCCGTCAATCCAGTTGTTTCAGCCACTGCCCGGCCACCGTATTGCCAGCCGAAGCGGCCTTTTCAAGCCAGGCAACCGCCTTCGGCTTGTCCACAGGAACACCGATTCCCCTGGCATACATATAACCGAGTCGCAACTGGGCATCGGCATTTCCCTGCATCGCCGCCTTGTAAAACCATGCCGCCGCAACAGGCAAGTCCTGCGGGACCGATTTTCCTTCCAGATAGGCCATGCCCATCAAATATTGCGCCAGCGGCATCCCGTGATGGGCGGCACGATCCAGCCACATCATGCTCCATGCCTTATCGGCCGTCACCCCGATACCGAGTTCCGCCATCCGCGACATCGCATACTCGGCATCCGGATAGCCCTGTTCCGCCGCCAGCATATTCCAGTGCAAGGCCTGCTCGTTACTCTGTTCGACACCCCGGCCACGCTGATACATCAGCGCCAGATAAAACTGGGCCATCGGCATCCCCTGCTTTGCCGCTTTCGTCAGATACAGCACGGCCTTTTCATCATCCCGGGGATAATAATGGGAAAACGACGCAAAAAGCCCACGCGCCAGCTGCGCATGCGGCAAGCCCCTGTCCGCCGCCTTTTCCACCCAGAAAAGCGACTTGTTCAAGTCACGGGGAACACCCTTGCCATGACCATACATCAGGCCGAGATAAAGCTGAACCATCGGAGAACCTTGCCCTGCGGCCCTGGAAAGCCATTTTTCCGCCTCGTGCGGGTCAGCCTTCACATGAGTCCCATTGGCATACAGCGTGCCGAGATACAATTGTGCCCGCACGAATCCCCCTTCGGCAGAACGCCGGATCAGACGGATGCCCTCGTCAATCGTTTTCCCGTCCCGGCTGTCCTCAACCGTGAACCGGCCCAGCCAGAAAGCGGATTTCGCATCCCCCTGATCCGCCTGATGCCGCAGCTGCTGCATCCAGGCTCCCCCTGTTTCACCGTCATTGTCTTGTCCCGGCTCTGCCGTCTTTTCCGAAACAACCGGCTTCCCGACAGTTTCATCCGTCTCTTCGGACAACGAGCTTTTCAACATCACAAACAACGGCTCTTCATTCGATTCGACAAAAACCTTTGTCTCTTTCACCGGCATCGCCAGCAAGGCGTCCAGTTTCTTTTCGCTTCCGGCCAAGGCCGTACAAACCAGTATGCTCCCAAGAGCCACCAGCGCGAACGCAACCCCTTTTTTCATCAGTACCACGCTCAAAAACCTTTCCTGCCGGCTGACAGTGTTTTATAGCTGCCAGACGACTCTGCTCCAACATCCCGTCAGAGATGTCACCCATGGGGACAATTCCATGACTTCTTTATTTATACAGTACTTTTTTAAAATTATATTTATTGTTATTTTTATAATTTTTCAGGTTTTTTTTTAAGCGTTACCTGTTACGGAAACTAATAACAGAACCGTTCCACGACCATCCCTTCCCGATTTGTCGTCACTGCCTTTTTGCACCAGAGATCGCCGCGTCTGACATCCTTTTTCACCCCGAGCCCCTCGCGATAAACCGTCGCCATCATCGAACAGGCTACCGGATCACCCGACGCGGCAAGCCCTTCAAGCCACATCAGGCGTTTCCTGTTGATTTCCTGCCTTTGTGCAAACTGGTCTTTCCCGATATAGTCCGCCAGATACCCGGCCCCGAAAACCATCACCAGAACATCATCCGCATTCGTTTCCCGATACAATCCGGCCGCTTTTTCAAACCAGAACCCCGCCTGCACATCGTTACCCATCTCCGCATACGCAAACGCCAGTGGCAACCATGCCTTCCCGTACTGTTTGTCCGCCGCCTTGACGTACCAGCCAATCGCACGATCCAGATCGCGCTTTACCGGAAAACCGACATCGCTCATCATGCCCAGCAACACCATGGCCTGCGGCTCCCCCTCTCTGGCCGCCATGTCCAGCAATTGAACCGATTCCTGAATACGGATGGTCTCTTCCTGTGCATCGCGCCTTTTGCGCTCATCCGAAAAGGAAACGGAACCGGTATCGACAGCCATCACAGGCACAAAAAACCCGCAAACCAGAAAGGCCAGCATCACAGCATCGACAACATTCGCGAAACGATTTTTCATAAGCCCGTCAGTTCATCTCCTGTCTCGCCTTAAACACCGTCGAATCATTCACATCCGCCTTGTCGACTGAAGCGGCATCCGGCAAAACGCCACCGTTTCCACCGTCCCCTTCATTCGAACATAAAGGCTCTTCCTCCGCCTTGTCCTTCAGGGCAGCACACATCCCCCTGATACCGTCAGCACGCAAAGACGCTGCTGCCTCCTCATCCTTCTTCACCCCCCAACCTTCTTTCAGAATACGGGCCATCATCAACTGCGCAGCCGGATTGCCCTTTTTCGCTTCGGCCAGAACAAAAGCCCGTTTCTTCGCCACGCGGACAAGCCGTTCATCACTGGCAACCCCGTCCTTGTCGTTTACGCCAGCCTTTTTTCCCCCATTCGGCTCTTTGGCACCGGAAGCCGTTTTTTTTGCCGAAGCCGGACGTTTCAGGGCATTCCCCACATCCGGCATCTTCTCCGAATCGACGAAAATCAGCTGAAGCAACTCCCCGTCATTGGCCAGCCCGAAACCGCCCGAAGCCACCGCCTTGGCAAAAGCGGCCGCTGCCATATCGTCACGCCCCGTTTCGGCATACAACAGCCCAAGCGGCAACCACACTTCCACATCGCCGCTGGCAGCTGCCTTGTCAAACCAGTATTCCGCCTTTACAGGATCACGCTTTGCACCCCAGCCTTCGCCATACAGAAAACCCATCATCTGCTGCGCCTCGGACTCGTCCCGCTGGGCATAACGGCGTACCTCGGAAAGCTTCTCGCTTTCATCCAGCACCGGGCCGTTTCCCCAGCCGTAAAACGTTCCCAAAGCGGAAAGCACCTCTTCATCGCCAACCTCAGCCGCACCATAAAACCATTGTGCGGCCGCATCCCGGTTCTGATGGATCAACATCATCCCCATCAACAGACGGGTACGTCCATCACCGTCCTGGCCCGCCTGAACAAACCATTCAAGACCTTTTTTCGGGTCCTTTTCCACCCCTTTACCTTGCGAGAGCATCGAGCCCCACGCCGCCTTTGCAGCAACCAGACCGCCCAGCGCCGCCTTCTCCATCCATTTGGCCGCCTTCGCCTCGTCCTTCTTCAAGCCACCCCAGCCCAATCCATAAAGTTCCCCCAGAACAGCCTGCGCCTGAGTATTGCCCGAATCCGCCGCTTTTTCAAACCAGCCGATCGCGGCTTTCTCATCCTTTTTCACCCCGTCGCCAGTGGCCAGCAAAGCACCAAGCAAGGTTTGGGCATGATCGTCACCGTTTTCAGCCGCCTTCTTCAACGCAACGACATCAATCCTTGCCGCTGTTGTGGCAACGCCATCCTGAGCGGCAAGCTCCACCGGTCGTGACGTTTTCCTCATCCACCGCGCCTTATCGGCCAGAGCGATTTTCCACACCCGCTCCAGCTTGACGGCATCACTGCGCATTTTTGCGCGGACTCGCCATTCTTCGGCTTTCGCCATATCGCGTGTCACACCACTGCCCGTCTCGTAAAGACGTACCAGCTCCGACATCGCCTGAACGTTTCCGGCATCAGCCGCCTTTGAAAACCACATCGCCGCCGCGGGCAGATCCTGCCTGTCACTCTCGAAAGCCAGCATCGTCGCCAGCGCCACCTGCGCCACCACATTATTTTGCTGTGCCGACTTCAAAAACCATTCCTGCGCGAGAACCTCATCTGCGGCAAGGCCGTTCCCCATCAGGTAACGCAAACCCAGTGCCATCTGCGCATTTGCATCGCCCTGCTGCGCCTTTTGCCTGATTTTTTCCAGATCCCCGTCCTTTTGTACCGTCGTATCGGAACACCCGACAGAGGCGCAATCATCCTTTTGCCCGGCAAACGACACAGACGGTACCCATGCACACCCTGCCGCAAAAACGACAACTGAAAAAACAAAACTTTTGAAACGATAAAAACCCATATGCGAAACTGACTTCATTGCTGAACAAAATTTTGCAAACGCCCCATCAAACGGGACAATCCCCTCACCTCATTCCATCTTTTCATACTTTTCCCGGAACAATCCATATCAGCGGTCTGCTTTTTCGAAAAAATCCTGCACACCCGATCCGGCTTCCAAAAAAAAACCGGCCAAAAGCCGGTCTGAAATCAGGTGAAAAGAATGCAAGCCCGAAACTCCATGCCGGAGCCTACATCCCTCCTTCAAGGCTTTCCACGGCAATACCATTTCCCTGTGCCGCCGCCTTGTCAAACCAGTAACGGGCCAGATCCGCATCCTGTGGCACCCCGGCCCCTTCTTCATACGCATACCCCATCGCCGTTTGCGACGGGGCGTAACCCTGAATTGCCGCCTTCCTGTACCAGGCCACAGCCATCACATTGCTTTGGGCAACGCCAATCCCCATCAGATACAGCGACCCCATCTCATGCTCCGCCTGCGGAATACCCTTTAGAGCCGCCTTATTGATCCAGGAAACCCCGAGCGGCACATTTTTGACCCCGTCAGAGCCGAAAACATACCGCAAACCCAGTTCAAGTTCGGCAGACCCATCCCCGTCAGAAGCCTTTTCCTGCACCAGCTTCAACGGCTGCTGCGCATAAGACGTCACTGCCACCGGAGCAGCCGCCCCATCCGCCAAAGCCATTGGCGAAGACATGAAAAAAACACAGCATGGCAAAATCAGAAAAGCCATCAGAGCCGACACCCGACGACCGGAAAATTTCATTGAAAGCATTCTTATCCCCTTCCATAAAAAAGGCATCGTCGCAAACAGGCACCGAAAAACCGGCAACCAACCTGCCCAGCGCACGACAGTCAGATAATCAGACTTTCAAACCCGCCAGCCGTTCCGTTCACCCGTGCCGTTTACATCAAACAAACTCCACACTACCGGCACCGGCAAAACACTTGATCCGTTCAAGTGGAATACTAAACCATTATCAAACCAATCTGCCAGAAAAAAAACGATTATCCCGAGTGAAAACCCGCCAAAAAAACACACATAGTTTCCGCACGGAAACATAAAAAAACGGCATCGAAAAATGCCGTGAGGAAAAATCCGGGAAACATCCTTTTTTCAGAATAAAAACCATACGGGAAAAAACAGTCAAATCCGGCAAAACAAAACAGTTGAAACTGTCCGTTACATACAACAGCCAAAACCGGTTTTCGCGTCATGCAAAAACCTTCATAAAAAAAACCCATAAAAAAACGGCCTGAAACATCATTTCAGACCGCTCGTTTAAAACCGGAATCATCCTGCGCTCATTTCCAGTCCTGCAACCGCTTCTTCGCTTTCTCATTACCCTGCGCTGCCGCCTTTTCATACCACTCTTTAGCCAGCACACGGTCTTTGGCGACGCCGATACCCTTTTCATAATAACGGCCCAGCATATACTGCGCCACAGGAAAACCGGCAACCGCCGCCCGTTCATACCAGGAAAAAGACAGCGTCTCATCCTTATTCACCCCCCTGCCCGCCGCATACATCCAGCCCAGACCCGCCTGCGCCCTCGGCAAACCACCTTCCGCCGCCATACGGAGCCAGCGGATTGCCTCATCATCGTTCTGCTCAAGGCCATCCCCGTTCAAGTAACGGCGGCTCAACTCAAACTGGGCGGACACATCACCCGAATCCGCATTGCTCTTCAAATCCATCAGATCGCGCAACACATCCTCATCCCCGGATGCCACATTTTTCGAAAGCTGCCCGTTTGAAGCCACCGCTTTCTTTTCCGGGTCCGCCGCCATCGCACCGGCAGCCAATGCCAGCTGGCAAAACACCAGAAACAGAAAAGTCCCCATCCATCCGGAAAACGGACGGGACTGCCCGGAAAAACCTGTATGAACCATGTTCAAATCCTTTCACGGAAAACACTGTTTCCGCCGCAAAAAAACAGCCGGAAACGGGCAAAACGCGAAACAGTTGTCAAACTGACATCCAGTCAATACAGATGAGTGTACGACACTCTTCACACAAGAACCACCGAACCGGAAAAAGTGATGCCTTAAAAAGACAAAAAGGAAAGAAAAAGACAGGGAAAACAAAAAAACCTTAAAAAACAGCCCCTTCCGGATCACGAAACCGACAGGAAAACCTTTTGGCCATCTCTGAACGAATTCAGGCGACAGTCAAAGTCACCTGAATATCCCGTAAAAGCCCGTCACGTCATCACACGCGGGCAAACAGGAAACAGAACAAACCGGACCGTCAGCTCCGTGCATTCCGATAAACATCGGCTCTCCCGTGAGTGCCAAAACGAAGAATCAGAAAAAGGGATCATGCGTGTGCATGGATAAAAGAGCATCCCCTCATACTAACAAAATGAAAAAAAGTCCAGACAGCTGTCTTGTCAGCACAGGTGAGAATCAGGGCTTCGTAAAATGCACCTGAACAGGCGTTGCGCTACCGATGTTCGTGCCATTGCCCAGCTGTCCCAAATCGTTTTCACCCCACGTCCAGACCGTACCGTCCTTTTTCAGCGCGATGGAGTGCGATTGCCCCCCTGCGATTTCAACGACGCCATCCATGACCTTGCCCAGCCCTGTCGGAACGGTCTCAAAAGGAGCCCTGGCTGCCACGCCGTAACCCGACGCCCAGACGGAGCCGTCTTTTTTCAGGTACAGTTCATGGAACTGGCCGAGGGCAATGGCCTTGACGTTATCGATGGTGTCCAGTTTTGTCGGAACGAGATGAAGCGGATCAAGACAGCCTTCCCGCCGGATATTATATTCACCCGAGTACCAGACCGTCCCGTCATCGGCCAGAAGGTAAGTTTCTCCCCATCGGGTGGCGATCTGGACGACTTTGTGGTTTCCCAATGGTTTCACATCGACCCTGACGGGTTTGACGCTTTCTTCCGTATCGCCGGTACCCAAAGCGCCGCACTGGTTGTCGCCCCACGCCCACAGGCTGCCGTCTTTTTTCCGGACGACGGTGTGATATCCAGTAGAACTCACCTCTTCAACGTTGTCCATCACTTTGTGGGGAGTTGTCCAGTCCTTTTTGCCCTTGTCGCCCCGCTGTATGCTTGCATTTCCCCATACCCAGAGCGTACCATCCAGCCTCAGGGCGAAGATGGTTCCGTCACCGGATACGTCTTTAACCTGCTCCATGACTTTGCGGGGAGTATTGAGAAATCCGTCGTTTGTTTCAAGGATGATGCCCATTTGACCATAACTGGTATCACCCCAGCCCCAAAGTGAGCCATCCTTTTTGATGACGAACGATTTTTGTTCTGTACTGCCCAAGACAGACCGACTGTTCTGCATGACTATATAAGGAATGCGCCTGTTAATGTCCCGGGGCAATTTCGTATCTCCCCATGTCCATACATTTCCGTCGGGATCCAGATAAAGACTAAGGTCTGTCCCTGCAGCAACATGTTTTTCCTGAGCCAGAACATTTCCCGATGCCAAAAGACAGAACATTATGCAGAACATGAAACCGATGGATAGATGTATGGACTTGTTCATAAAATGCTATCTGCTTCCTTTTTTCAAAAATATTTCTTCTTTTCTAAACCGGTTCTTGAGCCATTCTGGCTTCGAACGATTAATTAGCCCGTGTAATTGCCGTTTCACCGTGGGCCAGTCATTATCGACCATAGCATTGTAAACCGCTTTATTACTGTCCTTTTGATACCATCCGGGCCCCTGATGATAATGACGGGAAAAAACAATGGTTTGTTGCGTGGAATTCATCTCATGGAAAAAGGGCGCGCGCGGATTCGTTTTCCGGATCAGGGCGATTTGTTCGTCCCATCTTCCGATACAATCCTTTGCCTGTTGGGTCATGACCAGACGGTTGACCGTATTGATTTCGTCCTGGCTCAGGACAAGCTTGTGTGTTTTCAGAAAATCATCCGCTTCCACCCGTTTTTTGCCCAGATACGGTGCGAATTTTTGAACGTACGATTCGGGAAAACCATAGTCTCTCAATGTCGCCATGCCTGCCTCCCCCGATGCCAGCTGTCCCAGATCGAAACCGCAACCGACCGTCACACCAGAATTGTTTGGCCACTTCATTTTTTGGGCCTTGTTCGTCCCGTTTTTCCTGTCTTCTGCTATCAGTCGTCTTTCTTCGTTCAGATCTTTATTGGAAATCGGGATGTTGGGTTCTGGATGCGATCCTCCTTCAAACCGGGAAACCACCGTGAAATTGATGCCAATCGCCCATCCCCGGTTAAGCCGGGTCAGGTCAGAATTGATGCTGTTGGTCATTTCAACCGGCACTTCCCTTCGCCCGGGCAGCATTTTGAACTGATTTGGGGACAGGATAGCGACCTGCATGGGCGCAAAACCGGGATTAGCCCTGTTGTCGTTCGCAAAAGCCGACCCTAATGCTCTTTTTGCTGTTTCCCCGGCAGAAGGCGCTTCCAGACTATCCGGAGAAAAATCCCCATCCTTTAAAGCACCAGCTTCCTGCTGAGTGCCTGATTGTGAGGCATCTTCATTCATCCAGCCACGCGCTGTTTCATTTCCCAAATCGGCGGCATGATCTACCGGTGCTTCTTCTTTTTCCGGATAAACCGCATCCTGAACCGGCACCGCTTCCATACCCGTCAAACCGGCCGCTTCAATCGCCCCGGCCGACAAATCCCCCTTTCCAATCAGCTCCGGCCTGAAAAACAGCAAGGGAAACAGTCCTGACGACCATGAGCCTTCATCTTTTTCCATTTCACCCGATTTCAACTCAAGCGTTTGATAGCCTGCCGGGTTCCTCAAATCCGACACCCGTGCGGACATGTCAGGCGTGTCAGGCATGTCCGATTTTCCTTGAATCGCCCGGCTTGCTTCATCGGCCAGCGGCAACGACATGTTGTTTCCACTTTCATCCCCCTGTACCGGCAAAGGCATCGGCCGATTCAACTCAACAGGCCGTGTCCGGCTTGCCGATGGACAGACTTGTCCCGACCAATCAACACCCTTTTCAGAAGTATCCGGCGTCCCCGGTGAAACCGGCTCTTTTGGACTGGCGTACTGTTGCGGCTCGCCCATCCTGCCCGTTCCGGAAAATGGCTGTTTCTGCAAACCACCATCCAGGCCGTCCGTGGGAACCACCGGCTTCATCTCCCCGAAAATAAGCCCCAGCGCCTGCCGCCCGAACGCCTTTGTATCCAGTGGAAAAGCTTCTTTGTTTTGTCCTTTTCCCTCTTGCTGCCCGAAAGCTGTGTCTTTTTCCTTTTGCCCGGTTTGTCCCATTTGTCCATAAGGATCGTGTGTGTCAGCAGAAAAAGGGTTCTGTCCGGTCGACGGAGCCTGAAAAGTCGGCTTTTTATCGGAGTCAAACTCATCCCCGTTTATCGGATACTTGCTGAAGAAATCCGGAGAATCCGGTTTTTCCGGGTCGATCCTGCCCGGTTCTCCCTCAACCTTCGGACTCAAACCCGCCTGTGCCTGTCTTTCCCTCTGTGCCTTTTCAGCATAATAAGAAGGCGTCCGGAAAAACGGGGTATGCGTGTCTTCAGGGTCGGGCAGTTTGTCGGTCAGGCCGAGTTTATACATATGGTAAGCCGCAATGTTCTTGCGGTCGGGGGAATATTTCGGCAGGCCATCGTCGTCGATTTCCATGCCGAAGGGGTTGTTTGGGTTCATAAAAAGTTCCTTTCGTTTAGGGGCATGTCTGCTTTTCCGAAGTCATGCCGGGTGTTGATAGAATAAATATCTGTTTTTTACGCATTCGTTTATGCCCTTTTCAGACATAAATAACGGTCTTTCCGTTTACAGGCAAAAACAGGACTCTTTTCAGCATGTGTCCATATCACCCATCCGAAATCGAAAACCTTGTGCCTGTTCGCCCAAAAAACGGGTGGCAAATCCCTCCCTGCCATCCGTTCAGGCATAAAAAAAACGGCAAATTGATTTGCCGTTTTTTATGAAGGCGTGACAGCCTTACACGAGATACTCCGCCAGCGTATCGAGTAACAGGGTCATATCGACCGGTTTGGAAAGGTGACCGTTCATGCCGCTGGCGATGGACTGGCGTGTATCCTCATCGAAAGCATTCGCCGTCATGGCGATAATCGGAACGCTCCTTGCATCCTCCCTGCCCGAGATACGGATATTCTTCGTCGCTTCCAGGCCGTCCATCACCGGCATGCGCACATCCATCAGAATAGCGTCATAGTGCCCCGCCGGATGCGACAGGAAGGCGTCAACCGCCAGCTTGCCGTTGTCCGCCGTTTCCACGACAAACCCGTGCATTTCCAGAAGCGATATGGCAATCTCGCGGTTCATTTCATTATCTTCCACCACCAGCACCCGCTTGCCGGAAAAATCCCTTTTGTCCAGCTGGATTTTTTCAGAACGCTTTAGAGGCAGCACATCAGAAACACTGGCAAACGGCAAAGGCAAGGTAAAGTAAAACTCCGATCCTTCCCCCAAACGGCTTTTCACTTCGAGCGTCCCGCCCATCATCCTGACCAGATTGCTTGAAATCGCCAGTCCCAGACCCGTTCCGCCATACGCCATCGACGTGTTTTTCGATCCCTGCTCAAAAGAACGGAAAATCCGCCTGATCGCTTCCGGCGCAATGCCAATACCGGTATCCGTCACCGAAAAACGGATATACGCCACCCCATCCTTTTCATCGACAAGCGTGCTTTGCGCAATAATCGACCCACCCGGTTCGGTAAACTTGATCGCGTTGCCGATAATATTGATGAACACCTGCGAAAACCTCAGCACATCCAGATAAACCGGGCGTCCCGTCGGAAAATGCCGTTCAAACCGCAAGTCAAGCTGCTTTAACGTCACCTGGGAACGCATCATGTCGTCAAGCGAAATCGCGACCTCTTCCAGCAAAACCGGTTCCGGATTCAATTCCACCTTGCCGCTCTCGATACGCGACATGGCCAGCACATCATTGATCAGATTCAGCAAATACCGGTTCGACTGCTCGATCTTGACCAGACAATCCAGAACTTTCTCCCGATCATCGAGAGCAGACCGTGCAATCGTCGTCATCCCGGCAATCGCATTCATCGGCGTACGGATTTCATGCGACATCCTGGAAAGGAAATCCGTCTTCGCCTGACTGACGGCATCCGACTTGGCCTTCATGATAAAAGACGAAACGACCTGAGACACCTCCTTCAAGGTCTTTTTATGCAGGGGCGTCCAGACAAAACCGGGGGCGGCGACTTCAAAACAGAAAGCCCCTCCACAAACACCGACATCCCAGATCGCACTGCGCAGGCAGGACGCCATACCGCTGTCCGGATGAAACGCCGTCTCCGACAAACCGTCCGCGTCGTATTCATCCGGCAGGGAAGCGATCCTGCCCGGTTTCAGATAAAAAAGACCGTCCAGAGAAGAATCCTGTTTCCGGCGCGTCCACTGATACGTATAGGAAAAACTCTGGTAATCGTGATCAATATCGACAATCGACACCCGGTCCAGCCCGAACTGCTTGCCCAGCTTGGCCAGAAACAGGTTGACCGCATCGTCCAGGCGTTTTGCCTTGCCCAGCAATTCCAGCGCCAGATCAGCCAGGTTCTCCGTCCCGGGCGAACCGAAACTGTCGATCGTATTCAACAAATGCGAATCGGGATACAACTGCGTCAACATCACACCGAGCTCATTGGACGTATCCAGATAACAGGCCGCCCGTTTCTTGCCATTCGTTTTCACATACTGCAAGGTACTTTCCGCACAACGGTACAAGCCACTGAACTCGTTGACCACCGCCGTCACACACATCCCGATACTGACGGAAATCTCCAGACCACTCCCGGCATTCGAAAACAGCTCCGTTACCTTTGTCGCGATCATCCCCCCGATAACGGTTGCCCCTGCCTTGTCGCAATCCCGGATAAACAGCATGAACTCATCGCCACCGAGGCGCAACGCAATATCGTCCACCCCGATACTCGCCTCCAGAATATCCGCCACCTCACGCAAGACCATATCGGCAAAAACACTGCCCTCTTCCTGATTGATCCTGGCAAAATCATCCATATCCAGAATCATCAGCGCACAGACCTGATCCACCGGCTTGGTATCCATAATCTGCCGGATCATCCGCAAACCGGTTTCACGCGTGTAAAGTCCCGTCAGCGCATCCCTTGAACGGGCATAATCCAGTGCCATTTCCATTTCGTGCGACTTCGTAATATCTTCCACGATCCCGATGGCATAAGCCGGACGGTTTTTTTCATCATACTGGACAACCGACAGGGTCTGGCGTATCCAGGTTTTTCCGTCTTTAAGTCGGAATTCACCCGTCACGGGCGACATGCCGTCATCAAGCCTTTTATAAATGTCGTAATACAGGGAAACATCCTCGCTGAAAACATTCTCGTCGGCAAAACCGCCCGGAAGATCGTCGTAGCGCTCGTTCAAGCCATACGCCTCGCACAGACGTTTCGGCAAAACGATGTAACGATCGACGGGATAATAAAAAAACTCGTTGATCGACGTACCCGCAAGCACGAGGCGAAGCATCTCGCTCGTGCCCTTGTTCATCTGCAAAAGCGTCCTGTTTTCCTGCTCCGCTTTCTTGCGATGATCGATATCCAGATAAACACTGCGGATACAGACACTTTCCCCGTCCGTGGCCATCACTTCAGCCGTGCCGATAATCCAGCACTTCGAGCCATCGGTTCGGACAAGGCGATACTCGTAATTGATCTTGGCTCCCGGGTGCGTCAGCTTCGCCACCTGCGAAAAAATCATCGTCCGGTCTTCTTCGGCAACAAGGGAAACGATATTCCAGTCTTTTTTGGCCCAGAATGCCTCCGGCGTACAGCCGAAAATCCGGATCGCCTCCTGATTGGCCCTGACAAACGTGACAGTGCCATTTGCATTCAGCCAGTATTCCACAATACCGCACATCACCGTCTGAAACAGGTTCTCGACAATATCCGTTTGCCGTTTTTTTTCGGCAATTTCCCGTTCAAGGCGCTCTTTGGCCTGCCTTTCCTCCGTCACATCCCTGACCACCGACATACAGACCGGACGTCCATCTGTGGACACCCCCTTCTTGCCGATATCGTTCACCCAGATATAAGAACCGTCGCTTTTTTCCATACGGTACTGGACTTCATACTCCTCGCCCCGGGAAAACGCCATCTCCACCGCCTGGCAAACCCGTTTACGGTCGTCCGGATGAATCCCGTTAATCACACGGCCGTCTATCGATTTGACAAAACCGTCATAATCGAAACCCAGATAATCCAGCATATTCTGGTTGACGTAATAAAACGGAAACCCCTCTTCCAGATAACCTGCCATCATCCCGCCCGGAATGCTGCGGCGGATAATATCGAACGACTCGTTATGGATATGGTCGGCAGAAAAAAGACGGGGAAAAGTGGCATTGCTGTTCACATACAACTTCCCGTCGGGAACGTCATCGATCATGGAGATATGCATCGAAACAATCTTCCAGACATCGACATTTTCAGGACCATACCTGCGGCACAAAAAGACAATATGTCGTGTTGCCTGCGCCAGATTCGATGATTTTGACGAAAACAGCAATCTGGATGTGCCCGACAGTTCAACCATATCGCTGCCCACTTCCCGACACTTTTCGAACCGGGCCACCACCCCGTCATTATCCGGAACCGAATCAACCAGCGCATAAAGACCCGATGCCACCTCATCAAGTCCGCTCGCTTCATACGCTATCAATGCCTCTGTCCAGTAAATATCCTCATCCAGAAAAGACAGGGCTTTATCCACATCCCTTTTAACCAGAAGCGCCTTCAAAAAAGCGTCAATCGTCATTTCCGCAGCATGTTTTCGAGCGTTCATCATCAGGGAACCTTAACAAAATATCCGGGGAAAATCACAAAAACCGGCATCGGCCAACCGGAAAAACAGCAGCAATTGTGAAATTGTGGATTCAAACGGCAGAAAAGCTTTTTCAGTCCTGTCAAAAAACCTGTTTCAAAAACAGTCTTCAACCACTTCAGACGACAGAACAAAACCGGGCACCGAAACAAATCGCCCGGTACCGTCAACAGGCGAGAAAAATAAAACCGGCAGTCTTTTTCCCATTGTAGAATATTTCCACAAGGCTATAAAACAAAAAACGGGGCCAAAGCCCCGTTCATGAAAAAATAGTCCGCAAAAAACCTGCGACAAACAAAACACCATCGTTTCCACCCATGCCCTAATCCAGTTTCACCAGAAACTGCGGCTGCAACGTCACCCAGTCATTTGTCCTTTTTCCATCGGCATATTCACAGATCAGCCTCTCGAAATGATCCTTTTTGCTCGACCCGACCAGATAACGGCGAACCCTGGCCATCCTCCCCGTCGGGGTCATCACGCGACAATTCACCAGAAACCGCTTATCCAGCGGCAAATTTCCGGATGCCTCATCCACATCCTGACTGTCATCCGCCACCGGCTCCACAAGATCTTCAATCGGCTCCACCGTCACGAGAACCCGCGCATCACCATCGGGCACAGCCCTTTCCCCCTCGATACGGCGGATCAGATTGTCATTTTCGTAAACAATCCCTTCCATCGCATCGAACAGCACCTTCTGGGCATTATCCAGATCCATACACTGCACCGAATCGTCCCATCTCGCCGGATTCATCCTCTGACGTCTTACCCAGTCAAGCGGACGTTTCGGGTACAACACATACGAAACCGCGACCCGTCCGGGAAAAGGGCAAAGAACCCCCGCTTCCCGGGCCGCCCTCCTGACCCGATTCTGATACGCCCTGGCCTCCGGAGAAACAGTCGTAACCGGCGCAGCGCATCCGCGGGGTAAATAAGTACGCCAGTAACGATTGGCCGAAATCGGGTACGGCAGCGTCAACTCAATCATCTCAACTCCTGAATACGGAACAGCCACTCATCCATGCCTTCACGACGGAAACGTACTGCAGCCGGACCGATGGCAGGCGTCAAAGCCCGATGATGCTCACTCTCAGCCTTGCGGCGTTTGCGGATAGCGGTAACCCGCACCCTCACCGGCTTCGGTTCATCCCGTTCAAAACCGACACCCCAGATACGCACCATCGTCGTATCCAGAACACGCCACCCCGCAACACGCACACCACGCCCCTCGATCACCATCTCGTTGATACGATTGCGAATCGTATCGTTTGACAGTCCCAGCTCGGAAGCCAGATCGGAAATCGTCATCTGGCAACGTGCGAGAGCGGCTTCGATCCTGTCCTTTTGTTCATGAATCAAACGGGAACATTTTCCCGTCTTGGCCAATTGCGACTGTCTGGTCTCATTACCGGCCAAAAACACTCCATTCCTGTCCGATCCCCGATTCCTCATCATTCATCCTCCCACTCTTTAACGGCTTGCACCGACTGTTTTAATTTTGATAATTCAAAAAAAACTGTTTCAAATTCAATCCACTTCAAAACACTTTTCAGATAAAATCCGGTATAATCTCAAGTACCTGCGTATTACAGGCCCATTCGTTATAAAAAATTCTCCCTAGGGAAAACTCACAAAAAAAACGCAACACCAATTAAAAAAACAAAAACACGTCACTCAATACACTTTTTAACCTTGCCAGCGCAAAACAGGCAACCCGCACTTTTCGCACGTGAGATAAAAAAACACGTGCCCTTTGTAGCGTCCCTGCCAACGTCTGAAATGGCAATCATGCCGTCATGACTGTTACGCTTGATGTATTTCACACCGGGCCTTCATAAAACGAGCCTTGCCCTTCATAAACATCCGTCATTCATCCCCAACATCCCTTTCCACCGTTCCCATCGTCAGACGTTTCAGCCGTGCCAGGTGCTTTTTTGCCGTTACCGCATCCGTCAAAGACTGTCCCGGCGGAACCAGTTTCAAAGATGCCTTCGGCACCGGAGGCAAAACGGCTTCCATATCCCGTTTTTCCAGCCAGAGCCGGCTCCAGCGATTCTTTGCCAGTTGCCAGGACATAGATCGCAAATCAAAAAAACCGAACTCCACAGCCGCCCAGTAAAGGGCCTTGTCCGGCCAGACATCCTCCCCGTATTGACGGCAGGAGATCAGACGCTGCGCAACTACAAACGCCTTTTCAGGATCGGGAGGCGGACGGCACAGTCCCAAAAACTCGGGCAAACTGGGGGGCCACGGCTTGAAACGGCATTGATCCAGACCAAAGCGGACTTCCCTGAGCGTCAAACCCGACAAGGCTTTCGCCCAGAGCGACTTCACATAAGCAATATCCGTTCCCCGCCACATATCGGCAAAACGACCCCCGTAAAGTGCCTCGAATTCCGAAAAAAGCGCCTCGATCCCGGCAACCGATACCGTCTTGCCTGATTTCCCGTTATTTATCCCCATCGCATTTCCTTTTCCCGCAAACCGGCATCGGCCCCTGAAACCCACTCACCATTAAAGAAAAACAGGAAAAATCCGGAACACCCACAAACCGGCCTTTTCATTTTTCACCGTCATCCTCTCCAATCATCGTGACTGCACCATCCAGAGTAAAAGGAACTCCGGAAACAAAAGGCGCAATCCCGTCGGGCTGTCGTCCAGTCAACTCGTTCAATGCTTTCGTGCGTTGTTCGTGAACACAAACCCGTCCATGAGCACGCGCACCCCGTACTTCAATCGAATTGGCATCTCTCGCCCAGCGTTCGACAATCTTCACCACATAAGCCATTCCGATCCTTTCATAAGGCCTGGCCCTTCTCGCTTCAGAACACGCCGCCACAACCGTATCTACATCCACTCCCTGCCTTGCCAGCTCCATCAGACGAGGATCTCCCGGAGCCGCCACAATTCCCGCCTCACGCATTGCCTTTGCAAGAGAAACGCAATCCTTCTTCGTTTTACCGGAAGCGTCCTCGCCTGTTTGCGCAACATCCGCCCCCGGCCCGTCTTTGACACCACCTGAAAAATCCTTGCCGGAAAAACCATCCGTTTCATCGAAAGCCATATCGGCGTGCCTGTCGTCAGAAAAAAGAGCCGGTCCGTCATCACTTGGGTTTTCATCTTCGTCACAAAGAGCAGCTCCGCAAAAATCCGCTTGATCCCCTTCCGGAAACGATGTTGCCGGATTGCCGCACCCCTTTTCATTCTGGTTATGGTTATGGTTATGGTTATGGCTATGGATAGGTTCACGAGACGAACCACTCTCCACACCCCCTTCCGGTTCAACCGGATGTGGTCCATCCGTAGCACGGTTCGTGCACGAAAATGGTTGCAACGCTGAAACGATATGCGTATTATTCACTCTGCACACTTCAAACACTTTGTCAGATTCATGGACAGGATCAAAGAAAGCCCCCTTTCCGACCAGCTCTTCCATTCCGGTTTTGATGCATGGAGAATGAGCCGGTATTTCTTCCAGTTTTTGACGTTTTCTTTTTTCCCGTTCAAGTGCAATCTGCCGGTTGATTTCCGCCTGTTTAAGAGCCTTTCCAATTTCAAGAGCTGCCCGGGCGTTGGTCAAACCGGTCGAAGTGGTTTCCCAGAACTGTGCACAAACAAAATCGATCGCCTTGCGTTCAATGGGAGTTGCCGCCCGAAGCAGCCTGTAAAGGGCTTTTTTATCGGCTGGCAAAGGTTTTCCCGTTGCATAAAATGCATCCAGCATCAACCGGTACGCACCATGCTCGGCCAAACTCAAATGTCCCGTATCGCGCTGGTAATCGCCGATATAATGCTTGTAAAAATTCATGGTGTCCTCCTGTGTCTGTTGTGCCTTTTCATATTGTCAGGACAGTTCATCCATTCGGAAATGGCTGCCTGGACAAACCGTTTTCCTGAAACAGGCAAATTGAAACCTCCAACAGACCGGAAAAGACTTTTTTTGAAAAAAACAGAAAAATTCATTATTCGATTCTTGAAAAAAACAGGGTGTCATTCAATGAGGCCCCCCAAAAAGACAGAGGCAGATGATCCAATAGCGCTACTATTTGATTTTTCTCAACCTTCATATGGTTGTTTGATCGTTTAATTTTTCGAAAAGCAATATATGAAATATAAAAACAAAAGATGAAAAAACACGATTAATTATTGTTTTTTATAACTTTATTAATAAAATAGTTTTGTAAATCCAGGTACGTCACAGACCATAAAAGTTGTATAAATGTGATATCTGCTATAATAGACCATATAAGGCCTCGCATCAAGCCAGACAAGGTCTGTTTCCAGGCTTCAAATAATGGGACATAACACGCTTTATGAAGAGAAAATCCAAGGAAATCGTTGCTGAACGACTTGACCAGCTCATGAAACAAACGCCACATCTGGGAACCCAGATGAAGCTGGCCAACAAAACAGGAATAGGCCAGACCACCATCGGCCGGATTCGCCGTGGCGAAGTCAATGCAACAGCAGAAAACCTCCGTGCCATTGCAGACGCGTTCGACGTGCCCGTGGGTTATCTCTACGGTGAAGAAACCGTTCATGGCATCCGTGTCGACATGGATATCAGGCAACCCTCGCCTGCCCCCAAAAGAACGATGGGCACGACTCGCGGCTATTTTGGGCCTCCTCCCGACAAAATCGGACAGCTCCCGCTCATCTCATGGGTTCAGGCAGGTAATTGGACGGAAGCGATCGACAATTTTGCGCCGGGCGATGCCGAAGAATGGATTCCCTGCCCTTTCAAGCACAGCCAGCATGCCTTCGTATTGAAAGTCGTCGGAAAAAGCATGTACAACCCCGGTAATGACAAATCGTTCAACGACGGCGATTACATTGCCGTCGACCCCTGTCGTGAAGCCCGGAACGGAAGCATGGTCGTCGTTCGCCTCGATGATGACCATACGGCAACATTCAAACAACTCCTCGTTGAACCGAACGGTGAAAGAATGCTCATGGCATTGAATCCGTCCTGGCCCAACAGGATCATCCATATCCATGCCAGCGCCACCATATGCGGAGTCGTCATCGGAAAATGGACGGCAGAAGACTGATGTTGCAAAAAAGGCAAATCGCCATTTGCCGGAAACAGCCAGACAAGCATTGTTGTTTTTACATCTGTCAATAACAGGTTTTATTCCGGTCTTCCCGGAAAAAAACCTGTTTATCCGGGCTTTACACCTCTTCATCCGGCAAGTATTTTCATCAGAAAAATCCTGTCCCTGTTTTCAGGCATCCGCCGAAAATCCATTCGATCCCATTTCCTGAAAGCATAAAAATCCGATAATGGACTGATTGGAAACCACAATCGACTATATTTCCAAAAATCAACATTTTATGGTTTAAGCACCTGTTTTTTAAATAAAAAAATTTATACTGAAAGATTATTGCGCTAATCTGCCGGACTGATGTACATTAACAATACGGCGATCGTAACGCCTCGTAACCACCCTTCAGGCTTCGTCTCAAGCGGTGTATTCAACGAATGGAAAGAGGGGAAAAATTCCTGTTCATTCCATTCATTGGCCCTTTCAGACAAAACCTGTTTCGAACTGAAAAATCACTTTCGCGACCTATCGTATAAACTTTCAGTCGATCAACATAAACCAGTCCATACCACATGGCGAACACCAGAAAAGCCATCCTGTGTTTTCTTTTCCGAAGTGAAATCGGCAAAACCGTTAAAAGAAATGAACCCCGTTTAAAAACAGCATTACTGACAAAAAAAACGATATAAAAATCCACTTCACCAACCTGCACAAAACAGAACAAAAGCCACAAAAAGGCAGCTTTTTGGTCATTCGCTTTCCATTTCGGTCTTTCACGGCAAATCCTGTCGGCAATCAATCTGAAAGTGGAATCAAACCCCGCCATCCCGCTCTAATGAAAACCTCACGTTTGCAAACTTGCAATAAGCTAAAAGGCACGGTACATTACAGGCCAAGGTGCTCGTAATCACCTGTAACCAAACTTGAGGCAACTCAAGTGTTTCTGTTCGTCTGTCAGACGGGCGGAAGTACGGCTAAATAAAACACTCCCTTGTGGAGGAATAAGCCTGCCGGTTGGTTACGACGGTTACGAGCTCCCGCCCGACCCCGCTTTTGGGTCACTATGAACGGGAGCTTTACATGACCAGCCATGATTCCAATCCCCCGAAAACAGTCGTCAATATCGATAAACTCGCCATCGTCAACGATGCCCGAAAAATCGTCGAAGTCGTATTGAATCTGGCCATAGAAGCCAACAGGGGCTTATCCGCAGAAGAATGCGAAGTTCTTGCCGCCGTCACCCGTCTTATCGACGAAAGTGCAGACGCCTGTCTTGAACACATGTATGAAAGCGCCCGTTCAGATCCTCCTGACAAAACTTCATCGACGGAATAAAAACATGAAAAAATGGGACATACTGATACGACACAAACCTTACATCACCGACCTTGGAAAGAACTGCACAATGGAATTTCACATGATTCACGCCGTAGTCGGCCGTTACATTGTCTGGTTACCCATGGCGGGCGTTGACCGGCACTTCATCGCTGAAGAAGGAAACGACCTTGAAGAACTCATGAAAAAATACGACATTCCATTTGAACGTATCCAGCGACTCGGCCCCTTTATGGAAGAAGAAACGGAAAACGACCAGTAAAAACAGACCTCTCCTTTTTCCGGTTATACCATCCAGGTATTCGTCCCCACCGGAACCTCCCTTCAAATCGGAATATTTCCGACACCGCTATAAAAATATCCACCTCATCCATTGAAATGTGACTGATTAGTTTTTGTTAAACAGTTGTTCAAGTATTTAATAATAAACAAAAAAAATCCGGCAAAGATTCCCTGAAAAAAACCGGCATCCCGTTTTTCAGCTATTATCGGATGAACCGGCATACCCGCAGGCATACCATCCAATCTGCCCCGTCATAAACCCCGGGTCGACCGCAGAAAAAGACGTGGTTGTTTTACTCCTTACACAAACAAGGTCAGATACCCGGGAGGTATTTGTCGTTATGACACTTGTGACGCCAGTATTCGTCCATTGCTTCATCGCGACATAATCGGTACTGTCAAAAGGCAGCAAGAGTGAAATCGTTCCCATCGGGCTGATCCCACCCTGTTCCACCCAGCCATCCGACCATTTCCGGTACCAGCCACAATCACTACGATGCGCATCACAAACATATCGGAGGCGGACGTCATTGACTGTCTTGTCCAGCTTGTTATCGACTGCCTGTGACAGGCGATGAACATCCCTGGCCAGCCCGGCCACATCGACAAGGCCCGGATTGCTTGCCGCATCAAAAGCCTTGATGCAGGCAAGCAAGGTCAGGGCTGCTGGCTGTACGGTGTCAGATGCGCCGTAGATGAGGTTTGATTTTGAAGCGTCAAAACCGATTTCTTCATAATTCGGGGCTGAATTGTCACTGCTGCCGCCACCTATATTACCGATTCCATAAAACGCCCCACCCGGTATTTCTCCTGCAGCCGCCTTTGCCCTGAATTTGCCTGTGATATTCGGCAAACCTGCCTGAACCCTCTGCCCCGGTCTCGCACTTCCCTGCGGGAACCTTCCGATCAGATCAGGCAAATTAAACGTCGTTTCCCCATTCCCTTCACCGAAAACCGTCCCGATAGCGGCAAACAAATCCGGATAGGTTTCCCTCCCCACTTCCGCCCCATCCGCCTTCAGATACCCTGACGGAAGCGCTGCCATCGCAAAATAGTCGATTGATCCGATTGGCCTTCCCCTTTTGGCAATCTCCACCTCAAGCGCTGCCAGTTCCTCCCTGTCCGCCTTGGCAGACAGGGCCACCTGAACCTCTGTCCTGTCAGCCTTATCCAGTAATACTTCCTGCATATCTGCATGACTGGCCAAAACAGACAAATCAATCCCCATCGTCTTTCGCGCCTTATCCCTGTCCGAACTATCCTCCCCGAACAACTCCGCCAGAAAATCGCGCAAGCTGCCCAGTGCGAGCTTCATCTCACCCGTCGTGGTCCGCGGCGTTTTCGTCCCCGACAACACATCCTTTTCCGGTAATCTCGTCATCGTCTTCCCCATAAAAAAACCCCGCCCGGAAGCAGGGTTTGAATCAATCGGCTTTTTTCGGGCGCACTTCGCCCGACAGCTGTATTTTATCAAGCATTTTTTCTTCGGTCAGCCTGTGCAACACATTGATTGCAAAAAATAATCCGTCTTTAAAAACTGGCAAAAAAACAGAGAAAACAGCCTTGCAGCCCTTTAAATATCCTATTTTCGGATAAAACAACATTTTCGAAAATTTGCAAAATGTTGATAAAGTGCAAACACTTTTTCAGGGTGACCACTATTCTTGACTTATGGAAAGAAACGGAACCGCTTCAAACAAAAGCCTATCTAACATAAGCCTGACCCGCTCCGTATTCAATGACCGTTTTTTTAACATACAGGAATAAAGGTGCAGCCATGTCTCCTCACCGAACCAGCCTGATCAGCTTTCTATTGATTGCCTTCCTCCTCATTGCAGGAAAACCGGCATACGCCAATGAACCCGTTGGAAAACGCCTCTCGGCCGGTGCCACCCAAAGCCTTTACGTCGATCCTGAAGGGCAGCTCTGGGCATGGGGCAATGTCACCAACGGCAAAAAGAAAAGCGTCAAACCCGTCAAAATCATGGACAACGCCAAAAGCGTATCGGCCTCCACTGGCGTCAGTTACTCATACGCCGTCAAAAAAGACGGCACGGCCTGGGCATGGGGAGACAACACCTTCGGCCAGATCATGCCGAACACCAATTCCTCGACCGCCTACATCTCCAGACCCGTCAAAGTCATGGATAACGTCCGCATCATCGAATCCGGCAACGCCACCGTCTTCGCCATCAAAAACGACAACACCCTGTGGGGTTGGGGCGCACCCGGCCGCAGGCGTGGCGACATCATACATGCCAACTCGTCCGTCCCGTCCAAAGTACTCGACAACGTCGCCATGGCCAGCACCTCCATCTCGCACACCATCGCCGTCGATGAAGACAACGTCTTCTGGGGCTGGGGCGACAACCGGTGTCCTTCATACCCGGAAAAACGGCATCTCCCGCTGAAAGTCAACCTCGACGCCCTGGGGGGCCGCAAAATCACCAGCATATCCAATACCATGGGCCAGACCTTCGCCGTCACCTCCGACGGACTGCTCTGGCAATGGGGAGCCGACCGCAGGACACACCGCACATGCCTGACCGACAACATGATCCGTCCCGTCCACATGCAAGGCATCGACCACGTCAAAGCCATCGCCCCGGGCAAGGATTATCTCCTGATCCTCAAAAAAGACGGTACTGTCTGGAGCTGGAACTGGGCGAAAAGTCCGCTCAGGCACATCCCGAAATACCGGCAGATCCCCCTGACCGGCATCATCGAAATCGCGGCTGGCGACCACCACTTCCTTGCCCTGAAAAAAGACGGCACCGTCTGGGCAGCCGGAGCCAACCAGTATGGCCAGCTCGGCAACGGCAGCACGAAATACAGCGATGTCCCCGTCAAGGTCGAACTGCCGCAGCAAATGATCTGGCACCAGACGGCAATGGACCTCTTCGCCGAATATGCCAGCGTCATGATCGACTGAAACCGGCCATCCGACCCGGAAAATTGTCCTCATGGCAAAGCCGTAACAAAAAACGGGTGAAAAACATTTCTCACCCGTTTTGAAATACCCCCCAAGCGGCTTTCCATCCTCACAAGGTTTTCAAAAACAAAAGCGAATCCCGGTCCGGAAACACATAATCGATCGGCAATTCATCCCGGGTAATCTCAACAAACCCCATCTTGCGATAAAACGCATGCGAACGTGTCGCCACCCCCGGCGTATCCAGCACAAGCGACTCAAGACCGTTTTCAGCCGCACAATCCATCAGACGGGCAAACAAGCCGACAGACACCCCATATTCCTTCCCCCTGAACGATTTCGCCACAAAAAACTTCTTCATTACCCCACAGGCCTTTTCCCTCACCTGCAAGCCAAGCGTACCAATCACCCGGTTTTCACCGTCGATCGCCACCCAGAAACCACCGCCAGTGGCACCGTAATGGGTATCGATATCTTCCAGATCCGGCTGGTCAGCCAGCGTCAACCCCACCTTCGCCTCATCATTTTCAATCGACAAAACCAGCGCAATCACCTGATCCCGGTACACATTCTCATAAGAAACGATCTTCAAAAAACCTCCGCCCTTCAAAGTTCCTTCATCCTTTTCCATCAACCACATCCCGTCTGCAGAACAAACCGGACACACTGCTCCTTCCATCATATCCTGCTGAGTCCTGTTTACAAACAAACGAACTCACCTTACCATCAAACCATGCCATCACACAGCCAGTCTGGCGTTCCACACCAACAGGCACAAACTCCCCTCCCGTACTGAAAAAAAGAAAACATAACAAAAGCAAAATGGAACCACTCGAAAAACAGCTCGAATTCATCAAAGAAGCCGAAGGCCTGAAATCCGTCGTGCGCGAAGCATGGGCGTCAACCGGACGCCGGGAAAGCACGGCCGAACATTCATGGCGACTGGCCCTTTTGGCCGGACTCCTTGCGCCCTCATTCAACGTCGATATCGGCAAAACCCTCATGATGTGTCTCATCCACGATCTGGGAGAACTCTACATCGGCGACATATCAGCCGCCGCCCTTCCTGACGAAACCGGAAAACATCTCGCCGAGGAACGCGACGTCAAACACGTCCTGTCCCTGTTGCCAACCGAACAGAAAGAAACACTTTTCGCACTCTGGCAGGAATACAATGACAATACCAGCCCTGAAGCCCGGCTCGTCAAGGCGCTGGACAAAGCCGAAACCATCATCCAGCACAATCAGGGAAAAAATCCCCCGGACTTCGACTACGAATTCAATCTCGAGTATGGAAAGCCCTACTTCACCGGCCATCCCCTCCTGCGACAACTGCGCGACATACTCGACACGGAAACCGCCAGCCATGTCCGGGAAAAGACAGGTGCTCACGGAAAACAAGTAGAACCGTGATCAGACTCAGGCGAAAACAAAACAAACAATCTTGAGACAGCAAGCGGTACAAAATCCGGGAAAACGATATGTTCAACATCGTGATCCCATCGGCCTTCCCCGTCAGGCCGAATCCGCACAGCAAAACCAGCCGATTTCAAAAACCGGTTTCATCAGAGACAAACATCAAAACAAACACCTGTCTTCCCCATTCACATCCCGGATAAACAGGCCGTCCATACCGTAAAAAAGGAACTGACCGATCCCACAAAAAAGCCCTCTGAAAAGAGGGCATTGAAACAGGACAAACTTTTATATCAAAAAACCATCAGTAAGCCAATGACCTAAAACGCATAATTCACCATCACCCGTCCGGCAACCCCTTCCCGCTGCCCGACAACCCCCTTCACTGCCGCGTCCACCGTCCAGCCACTGGTTTTCCCCGGCTTGAACTGAATGCCGATTTCACCCACACCGGAGTCCCCCTTCATCGACAGCTCCTCCAGATTCAGGCCATAAACCGTTCCCTTTGCCGTGCCGGAAAACTCATGCTCCCATGCCAGTCCGACATACGGCGTAAACTGCTTGTTCCCGGTAAAATTCAGCCGGGCGCCCAATTTCGTGCGATGACTGTCGATATCGTCGAAATGATACGGATCGTCCGCCACACTCGCGTCATATCCTTTCAGACGCGTCCACTGATACGCGGCAGACACATCCAGACTCATCCTGCCACCCAAAGCCGTCACATAACCCGCCCCGACACCGGCCCCAACATACGTCGCCGTCGCATCGTAAGCTCCGCGCTTGCCTTCAGCACTATATAAATTGCTTTTGAAATCCGTATTCACACGCCCGAGCTTCGCATTCACCTGCCCGTAAGCGCCCTTTAAAAACCCTTCATTCTGCTGATATTTCGCCATCAGGCCAAAGCCATAATAATGCGACTTGCCATCCCCTTTGGCCTCACGCGTACGGTCGTCGATACTGCCCCAGCCCGCTTCCACATACGCACTGCCGATCACATCATGATCTTTCGAGCCATCCAGTTTTGCCGCCACACCCAGCAAAACGCTCTGGCCGCTGGCAGAAGAACTGCTTGTACTCCCCGTATCGTAGCGGAAATCCCCGGCCGACATCGCCCCATAAAAACCCGCACCCCGGCTTGACGACACCTCCATCGCCCGGTCCAGTCCGTCACCCAGCGCAAAATCCGTGCCCTGATTCAAAAACCCCATCGTCGCCATCCGGCCCGTCGAAAACACACTCGTCGACTGTTTGACCGCCACCACATCCTTCACCACCGCCGACATATTGCCGGAATCATCCAGATTCAAATCGATCCTGTATTCGAGCGAAACCCCCTGAACCCCGCTGATCTCCTTCTGCTTCGCCCCCGTCATATCGATACCGGCGTCATTGCTGATCAGCGTCACACCGCTGCCGATATCCAGAACAGGCGCGCCCGCTGCCACCGCAATACTGATATTGCTGTTGGACAGATCCGTCCTGTTATTGTCCAGCAAGGTCAAAAGCGCTTGCCCACCCGCGCTTCTCATTCGCATCATCGACGGCGTCACGATAAACTGGAAATTCTCGAAATCCGCCACATTCTGCGCAACCTGTCCGGACGTCCATATCTGCAAGGTATTGCCCGTCTTCACATCCACACCCGAATCCGGTGCATCCGTGAAACCGCCATACAGGAAAGCATCCCTGATATCCGCATTACCCTTGATCACCACCGTATTGCCCGTTGCGTTGCCCTTGCCTTTAACGGCATAGCCTCCGACAATCTTGCCCGTCACCTTCCCATCCGTCACCGTGACCGTATTGCCCGTCGCACTGCCATCGAACGACCTTCCGCCCGTCACGTCGCCCGATACCAGCACCCCCGTCAGATCGACCGCATTGCCTGTGGCATTTCCCGAAAAAGCCGACCCGCCATAAACATGGGAAACCGAGCCTTCCGTCATCGTGACCTTATTTCCCGAAACAAGTGACGTGCCTTTCTCATCCAGACCGCCATAAAGCAGGCTGACCGTGCTTTTATCGGCAATCACACTGTTATTTGAAACGCTCGCACCGGCCAGAGAACCAAAACCATACCCTCCGGAAACCGTACCCGCCATGGCCGTCACCTGATCCAGCGTCACCGTATTGCCCGTCACAACCCCTGCTGCAACCGCACCGGAAACGTCACCGCCCACCGTTTTGCCGCGAACCGACACGGAATTGCCGGTAGCATTCCCGGAAACCGACACACCGCCCGCAACAGCCCCCGTCACATCCGTGTCAACCAGATCAATCCTGTTGCCCGACACCGTTTTCGAACCGGTCGTGAAACCGCCATAAACATCCCCTGCGACCGTACTGCCGGAAATCCCGACCATATTGCCGTCCACACTGCCGGAAACTGATTGTCCGCCCGTCACACTTCCCGCCATTTTCGTGCCATCGGCAATTACCCGGTTCCCAGACACCGTGCCCGCCCCTTCTCCCCTGCCGCCGACAACCTCCTTGCCGACCGAGCCGCCTGACACGATAACCTGATTATTCAATACATTCCCGCCGGAAGAAATACCGCCGAAAGCAATCCCCTTGGACACCGTATTGACCAGCGTCACCGAATTGCCTGATACCGAACCGGACCCGTCACCATAACCGGCATAAATCTCGTCACCAACCGTACTGCCGCTTACCAGTACATGATTATTCGACACATTACCATTACCGAGCGAAGCGCCACCCATCAGGTCGGTTCCCACCGAACTGTTCTCAATCGTCACCCGATTGTCCCGCGCATCCCCACCCGTACTGAAACCGCCCAGAACCGAAAGCCAGACATCCACGCCATTTTTGAGCGACACCGAATTGCCGACCGCACTGCCGTTACCTTCCGTATCCGCGCCATAAACCGTGCCGACATGAATGGCGCCGTCAATAAACACCTGATTTGCCCTTGCGTCCGTATCCCCGCTAATGCCACCCATGACATACTGGCTGACACCAGCCTTCGCATACACCGTATTGTTTTCGACGGTTTTGTCCGTCGACATACCCCCGAACATGCTGCCGTCCACCTTTCCGATATTCGTTACCGTATTGCCCGACGCAGCATCGGGGAAAAGCGCGCTGCCCGCCATCAGCGGATTGGAACGCAAGGGACCGGATTCATAGACAATATTTTCGGCATGAGCAACAGGCGACACCATAATGGACAACATCAGCGCCGCAACAATCGCATTCGGGCGGAAGAGAATGGAATCCTTGCCGGATTCCGGCGAAACAGAGTGAGACATTTTTTGGGGTATAGGCTTGAAGGAATCCATGATATTCCTCCTGAAAAACCGTTAACAAGCTGTTTAAATATGTTTATTTTACTCCAATTAGTTTCCTTAAAGAAACATTTTCCCATTGAGTGACAGAAAAAATTGTAACAAGGATATTTTTAAACCCCGACATAAAAAACCGGCTACCTGAAAAAAACAAAACCGCCCAATAAATTCATTAAAAAACAAATACCTGAAAAGAAAAAATCCCCAGAAAAATGCTATGAAATTGCAATGAAAACGATCCTCGGGACGAACACCAGAACCAGGCGAACCGCAGGCAAACATCATCTGCCTGACACTTCCCATCCCGACACGATCACCTTTTTAATAAACAGGCTGACCGAAGAAAAACAGCCTGTTACCATCTTTACCGGCGCGCCAACAATTCGCTGTACTGGATTAACTGACCACTTCCCTTCACGGAAAGTGACGGGAGCTTATTGGGAGATATCATGAATACACCAACACAAGGCAAAACCGGCGCAACAGTCCCGCAAAACGACTTCAAACCCTTCGCCACGAATAGAGATGCCAACATCATCGGACAGGCCGAATACGAAACACTCGCCGCATTGGGCAACGGCTTTGCAAAAGGACTGGCAAAATCGTCCGAACTGAACAAGGTCATGCGGCAAAGCTCGTCCATCACAGCCGCCCTCGCGCGGTTTGCCGCCGCCAAAACCGGAGAAGCCCTCCTTGACAACGGCGACATCGACAGCCTCTGCCGGCAAATCGAAACCGCGATCGGTTCGGTTTCGTCCCTGTTGATCGCCGAAGCACAAGGATCGGCAGACGCATTGACCGCGCACTTCACTCCAGAAGTTAAAGAACTGGAAAACGGCCTTACGGTACACGTGCGTGCCAGGGAAAAAAATACGGGAACCAGCCCGAGCTTCAATGCCGATGAAACCGGAGCGAAACCCGTCGTCAAGGGCAACAACCTGCCGCTGGCAATCGGTGACATCGCCGGAGCGGGACACTGGCTTGAAATGCAATACGATGAAGCACTGGACAAATGGGTGCTTCAAAACCCGGCCAAAGGCATCACGCCGCAAAGTGGAGTACCAATCGGAACCATCGAATACTTCGCCATGCCAACCCCACCGGCTGGTTACCTGAAAGCAGACGGCGCGGCCGTGGGACGACAAACGTATCCGGAACTGTTTGAAACAATCGGGACGACCTTCGGGGAAGGCGATGGATCGACCACGTTCAACCTGCCTGACCTGATCGACCGGTTTGCGCAAGGGAGCAAGACGCCGGGGCAGAAGATCGAGGCGGGGCTGCCAACTTTTCAGGCGAAATTGGTATCAAGACCGTTTGGCGATAGTGTAAATCCCGGAAGTATATGGGGTATCGGAAATGCTGCTGTAACGAAATTGGCAAGTGGCAGTATTATTTTGAATGCCGGTGTTGGAAGTCAGACATCCAACGGCGATGTAACGACAATAGATGCATCACGTTCAAATCCCATCTACGGCGCATCCAATACTGTCCAGCCGCCTGCCTTGACCCTGCTGCCCTGCATCAAGGCCTTCGATGCCGCGACGAACCCCGGCCTGATCGACATCACCGAGCTGGCCAATGAGGTCGCAACCCACAAACATGTCACCGAAACGTTCAACGACGGTACGAACTGGTACCGGAAATGGTCGGATGGCTGGGTGGAACAGGGAGGAACCACATCCGGAAACAATACCCCGCAAATTAACCTGCTCGTTCCCATGCAGGATGCCAATTACTTTGTAACACGATCCATCATATCCGGCTATGACAGCAACGTTACCTCTGCAAAGACATGGACAGCCGTCACTACCGTAACGGCCACACAAATCGGCTGGTTCAGTGACGCTGCAAACCAGCAATCGAACAGATGGTATGTATCCGGATGGGCAGCATCGGCATAATCAGGAAAGCCACCATAAAGATGTGAAAAAAGCGCACCATACAGGTGCGCTCTTACTGTTCAATCCCTTCTTCTGCCTCTTGAATCAAAGACAGATCACATTCCACCTGACATATCGTTCAAACCATAAAAAAGCCGTTCAAATGAACGGCTTTTTCAATCAAGCTTCAAAATACCCCTCAAGGCATAACCGGCTTCTCCGCCGAAAACCGCAATCGCACATAATCGGCAACCCATGTCCCGTCCGCCTGCATCAACTTCGGCTTGCAGTGTTCGATCACGTCATTGACAAAGTCTTCCCGGTTTTCCGCATCAAACGAGGCCAGAAAATCCTTCGCAAACGTCGAGACCCAGCCCCCCACGTCCCCCGGCAAAGGCGTCGGCCGCTCAAACAGTTCAATCGATTCCACGACAAAACCAGCACCTTCCAGCAACTTCTTCGTTTCAGGAACATCCAGAAAATGCCAGGGCTTCGGCAAGGCATACCCATCCAGACCCCGGCGGCCAAACGCATATTCAATCCCTTCCCGGATGGCCTTCACATTCCCCTTGCCGCCACATTCCACCACAAAACGGCCGCCCGCTTTCAGCGCCCGGAAAACCCCCGCCATCACCTTGTCAAGATGCACCATCCAGTGCAGGGCCGCATTCGAAAAAACCGCATCGAACTCCGACTCGAACGTCAGCGCCTCGGCGTTCATCACACGGGCATCGACCCCGCGCGCTTTTGCCGCCGCCACCAGTTCACGGGAAGAATCCACCCCGACAACCTCACACCCCATCAAAATCATCTGCTGCGCCAGATACCCGTCCCCACAGCCTACATCCAGAATCCGCTCATGAAACTTCGGTGCCAAAAGCCGAAGCACCGGCATCCCCAGCTCGGAAACAAAACGCGCCTCTTTGGCATAAGAATCCGCATCCCACGTCTGCATCAATTTTGAAACCATGCTCACCCCGGTAAAAAGAAAAACCTACACACACGCCTTGCCATTCAAACCGCAAAAATCCCTTCATCAGGATTTGACCGCATGAAACCGCAAGCGGACATAATCCGCAAACCACTTGCCATCCCGGAACAAGGTCGGTCTCGCCAGCTCCATCAACTCATCCAGAAACGCCTCGCGCTCTTTCGGATGCAGGCAGGACAAATAATTATTCGCATACACCGACATCCACTCACTGACCGTCCCCGGCAGCGTTGTCGGCCTCTCGAGCGTTTCCATCGACTTGAGTTTCATCCCATGATTCTCAATCAAACCCGTCAGGCTGTCATGCGTATAAAAAATCCAGGGATGCAGATTCTCGATTTCAATCCCCCGGCGTTCCAGAGCCGTCTGGACAGCCGCAATCACATTTTTGAGATTATTCCTGTCGCCGGTTTCACCGACAAAACGGCCGCCTTTTTTCAGCGCACGCGAGACCCCCTCGATCGCCCGGTTCGCATGGCGCATCCAGTGCAGCGAGGCATTCGAAAAAACCGCGTCGAACTCATCCCTGAACGTCATCGCCTCCGCATTCATCAGCCGTGCATCCACATTGCGCTGCCGTGTTGCCTCGACCGCCTGTGAATTCACGTCAATAGCAACCACCTCGCAGCCCATCTTCACCATCTCTTCGGCCAGCACGCCCAGACCACAGCCCATGTCCAGAATCCGCTCGCCCGGCTTCGGATCCAGAAGCTTCAGCACCGGCTCACCCATGCCCGTCATCAAAGACGCCATCCTGATCTGAATTTCCTGAAAATCCTTTTCCACTTCGCCTGACATATCGCACTCCGTTTTAAAAAATAAGTAACAAAACGGTCACTTGTTGTCCCGGCCCCTTTTGATTATCCCTTCTCGCCGGTTGCAACCGCTCCCAAAATCCGACAGATGCATCCAATTAGTCCTCAAAAACACAGAAAAACCATCTAACTCAACTTTAACACGTGAAAAACGATCTGTTTCAAAATATTGTCCATTTTTACAATTCGTGTATCCTATAGCTTTCCAACACAAGGAGTCCCGTTTAAAAAGCCATGCCCGAGCGACCTGAACCCTGGCAAAATGCCACCAAACCGGCCGTGTCCCTTCTGGACAGACTGGCCGCATTCATCTCCCCTGAACCCGATTCCCGTACCGAACTGCTGGAAATCCTTCACGATGCCCAGGAACGCAAACTGATCGACTCAGAATGCCTGTCCATGATCGAAGGCGTCTTCAAGGTATTCGAATCAGCCGTACGTGACATCATGGTGCCTCGTTCCCAGATGTACGTCATTGACATTACGCGCCCCATCGATGAATGGATCGGCAACGTCATCGAAAATGGTCATTCCCGCTATCCGGCAGTAGAAGGCGAAACGGACGAAGTCATCGGCATCCTCCATGCCAAAGACCTCCTGCACTACCACGAAGAAGGTTTTTCCGTTCGTGAAATCCTGCACCCCGCCGTCTTCATCCCCGAATCCAAACGCTTGAACGTGCTGCTTCGCGACTTCCGTAACAACCACAACCACATGGCCATCGTCATCGACGAATTCGGCAGCATCTCCGGCCTTGTCACCATCGAAGACGTGCTGGAACAAATCGTCGGCGACATCGAAGACGAATTCGACGAAGAAGAAGATGAAGACAAAATCGTTCCCCTGAAAGCCGGAACCAATGGCCCCCGCTGGCGCATTCCGGCCTTAACTGAAATGGAAGACTTCAACAAAACGCTCGGCACCGGACTCGAAGACAACCGCGTCGACACCATCGGCGGCTTCGTCGCCAACCATCTCGGTCGCGTCCCGCACAAGGGCGACACCTTCGACATCGGCGATCTCCACTTCGAAGTCCTGCGGGCTGATGCACGTCAACTTCACACCCTTCTCGTCGAAAAAAACGCAGCGATGCAGGAAAAAAATCCGGTAACGCTGTAAAATACGCACATTGCTTTTCCGGGGTCCTTGAAAATACAGAAAAAGGACCCAATTTGCCGATTAACAGTTACAATCTGTTGACTCCGGTAACGGAAGGCAGGCCATTAAACATTAGCCAAAAATGAGGTATTTATGAAGACTGACAAAGACATCGAAAAAAACGATGCCGACGATACCGGCATCTGCCTGAACTATATCGACAACGAGGCTGACGACCCGACGTTCGAACTGAACACGACCGGCCGCAGCATGAACCACCTTGATGCCCAGTGCGAACCCGATCCGTTCACACCGCCATCAATGGAAGCGGTTGCCTATCAGGACCCGCTCGGAGACGTCGAACTCGGCGACATGGACGACACCGGCATTTGCATGGGTTACATCGATCCCGATATCGACGACCCGACCAGTGAAGTCGATATGAGCGGTAGCGAAGTAAACCGCCTGTACAACTAGACACCGCCGCTCCCCTTGCGGGAACGGATGGACAAAGGGAACCTTTGACGTTCCCGGGGAAAAAATTTTCCCGAAGAAAGGGACACCGACGGCCAATGAAACGATTAAAGCCCTTAATGCTTCCACTAATCGCTGTCATTGCCGGCGCGTGTAACACTTTCGCCTTCGCCCCATACCATTACTGGATCGTCCAGATCCTCGCACTGGCCATACTCGCCAGCCTGGTTATCCGCACCGACAGGGCCAAAACCGCTTTCATCCTCGGCTGGGCCTACGGCTTCGGCAGCCTTGTTTCAGGCATCCACTGGCTTTTCGTCAGCATGCACCAGTACGGTGGCATGAATGCCCCCATGGCCGTGACCGCCGTCGTCCTGCTCTCGCTCTTTCTGGGCATACTGGCCGGTTTTGCCACAGGCCTGACCCGTTTTTTCATGAAAAGATGGAACGCGACAAACACCGTCACCGTCTTCTTCATCTTCCCTGCCTTCTGGGCCATCTTCGAATGGGTACGCGGCTGGATCGTCACCGGACTGCCCTGGGTCGTCACCGGCTACGCCCACACCGACAGCCCACTGGCCGGATACGCCCCCATCGTCGGCGTCTATGGCATCTGTTTTGTCGCCGCCATCGTCGCCGGAGCCATCGCGCTCTTTTTCACCATCGGGCGCGACCACTGGATAAAACTTCTGACCGCATCCATTTTGCCCATTGTCGTCATTCTGGTGGCAGGCCAGTTCCTGCGCCATGTCCAGTGGACAGAACCCGCAGGCCAACCCATACAGGTACGCCTGTTGCAGGGCAACATCCCTCAGGAATTCAAATTCACCCCCGAACAAATCACCACGGCGCTCACCATGTATGCCGACGCCATCACCGGCAAACAGGCTGACCTGATCGTCACCCCCGAAACTGCCGTACCGGTCTACATCCAGCAATTGCCGACCGGTTACCTCGAACACCTTGCGCAGTTCGCCGCCCGCAGCTTCTCACACATCGCTTTAGGCATCCCGCTGGCCGACAGTCCGAAAAACTACACCAACAGCCTCGTCGTTATCTCACCCGACGACCATGGAAAAACAGGGCAATTCGGCTACCGCTACAACAAGCACCACCTCGTTCCCTTCGGTGAATTCGTCCCGACCGGATTTCGCTGGTTCGTCAACATGATGCGCATTCCTCTGGGCGACTTCACCCGTGGCGACCCGCTGCAAAAACCGTTTGCCGTCAAAGACCAGTGGATCATGCCCAACATCTGCTATGAAGACATCTTCGGCGAGGAAATCGTCGACCAGATCCGCAATGAACAGGAAATCGGCAACAGCCAGCCCACCATTTTGCTGAACGTCTCCAACATCGCCTGGTTCGGCAACACCATCGCCCTGCCCCAGCACCTGCAAATCTCGCAAATGCGCTCGCTGGAAACCCGCCGCCCCATGCTGCGCGCCACCAACACCGGCGCCACCGCCGTCATCAACGCCCAGGGCAACATACAGGCTACCCTCACCCCCTACACCCGCAGTGAGCTCGACGTCACCGTACAGGGCTACCATGGCTCGACCCCGTACATCCGCTACGGCAACCTGTTGATCCTCGCCATCGCCGTCCTCTTTCTGGCCATCGGCAAATTCGCGTCCAGACAGCGATAAACATCTCACCAAACCACAGCCGAAAAAAAACCATCCAGGATCCTGGCAATGGCTTTTTAACAGACAAGCCTTTTATCTTTTAACACCCGGCTGGTAACAAGCTCTTCAAAAACCTTCATAGTGAGACCACATAGAGAGCATTCTGGCCACCTTTTCCTCTTCAAAAACCTCATAAACCAGTCTGTGTCTGATATTGATCCTTCTTGAAAATACCCCTTGCAGATCGCCCACCAGCTTTTCATAGGCAGGGATAGTACCAAACGGGTCATTTCTCAACACGTCAATCAGGTTTTTCGTTTTTTCTTCCGGATGAGCCGCTTTTAACTTCGGTATGTCCATTAACGCATAGTTGCAGTACACAATCCGGTAACTCACCACGTCACCTCATCTGCAGGCTGGCTGTCAGACAATGGCTCTTTCATCCCTGCCAGAATCTGTTCCTTCAGCCCGGGAACCGACGAAACATAAAGCGTCTCGATAAGGCTCCTGTAATCCGCCTCACTGATCATCACGGCATGCCCGTCTTTTGTACTGATGTTAACCGGCTGGTTGAATTTGATCACCTGTTCGAGCACGGAAAAATATTTTTCCGAAATGACGTGATATTCATATTATTCATAGCCTTACCTCAATAAAACATTGTGCGTACATAATAATGTACACTTTAAAATAAATCATGCACCCCTTTTGGCCTCCATTGACATCTCTATCAAGCCTCTCTCCGTTACTTACAGGCAACATATCAGAAGGATACCGTATCGATTGCCCGTCCCTGAAATCCTTCAAAGCCGCTCCCTCCAAACGCCCTCATGACATCATTCACAAGAAACCCGTCGTTTTTTTCAGGCATCCCTCCAATGTTGCCACAGCTCAATATTTATCACCCTGTGTAACAAATGTGACAGCACAAACCCGTACCTTGCGTTACCTTAGTAGCGACGTCATTCAGGCAACATATGACCCCAGATACAAAAAAGCTGATCAACATGCCGGTCTTTGCGCATCTTTCCATGGAAAAACTGGAAGAATTCCTTGAAAAGACGCCCTGTCGGCTAGCGCATTACGAAACGCGCGAACACATCGCCATGCAAGGCGCCCCCTGCCGGGCATTTATCTTGCTGTGCGAGGGGCAGGTTCGCGCCTCCATGATCGGCACGGACGGCAGGCAGATTACCATTGAAGACCACGAAGCCCCCATGCTGCTGGCCTCCAACTTCGTATTCGCCACACACAACCATTTCCCTGTCGACATCATCGCGATCACCCCATGCGAAATCATGGTCATTGAAAAAGAACCGTTCATGGAACTGATGTGTACCGAACCGGTCGTTTTGCAGAATTTTTTGCGCATCCTCTCCGACCGGAGCCATATCCTCAGCCGGAAACTGGGTTCCCTTGTCCTCCTGAAACTGAAAAACCGGATCGCTGCCTACCTTCTCGAACATCAGGAAATACGCAACCAGCAGGAAGTGGCCGACTATCTCGGCGTGGCACGTCCCTCACTGGCCCGCGTACTGGCCGAACTGGCGCAGGAAGGTTCCGTCCTCTTCGAAAACCGCCGTGTCACCATCGCAGACCAGGCCAAACTGGAAAAATACCTGTAATACCCCTGAACAAACATGAAAAAATTCCACACCATGACCACAGGCCAGATCGTCGCCTGCAACTACCAATATGCTGCCATTTTCAGGCATTACGGCATCGATTTCTGCTGTCAGGGAAACGTCCCGCTTAAAAAAGCCTGCGAAAAAGCGGGCATAGACAGCCAGACCCTGATAAAAGAACTCGAAAAAGAAGATCCGCGTGCCTACTTCACCGTCGACTTCCAGAGCTGGCCCACCGACCTCCTGCTTGACTTTATCCTCAAATTCCACCATCGACGCTCACGCAGTGAAGGCGCGCTTATCAACGAACTGGCCGAAAAAGTCCTTTCCGTACATGGTGTAAACCATCCTGAACTCCGTGCCATCCGCCAGCTGGTACAGGAAGCCATGATCGACCTTGAAAACCATCTCGGCAAGAAAGAACAAGTCCTTTTCCCCTACCTCTACGAAATGACGCAATCCCTTGCCCGGGGATTGCGTCCCGGTTCATTCCATTGCGGCACCATCAAAAGCCCGATCGCCGTCATGATGGCCGAACACGAAACCGAAGGGGAACGCTGGCGTGAAATCCACCGCCTGACCGACGGATACACCACCCCCGACGACGGCTGCGCCACCTACTGGCTCTTCATGGAACGACTGAAACTTTTCGAAGAAGGCCTTCACCACCACATCCACCTTGAAAACAACATCGTCTTTCCCCGCGCCATCGCCATGGAACAAAGCATCCGGCAAAGTTGACCGGAACGGAAAAGAACGTTCCCCCATAAAAAAAGCTCCTCACATGAGGAGCTTTTTCAAGGCCTTCAATCCATCAACCGTTCCCGTGACCTTCGTCGATCTCCTTTATCCCCTTCGCCATCTCGGCCACATTCCCCTTCACCCTGACATAACCGATCGCCAGCGCAACCAGCCACACAGGCACCGCCATCAGCGCCAGCCGCGTATCCGGCTCGAACGTCAGGAGCACGAAAACGAATGCGAAAAACGCCAGGCAACACCAGGTCATCCACACCCCGCCCGGCATCCTGAAAATCGACGCCTTGTGTTTTTCAGGACGCTTTTTCCGGTAAACCAGATATGCCATCAGAATCACCGTCCATACAAACATGAATAGCGTCGCCGACACCGTCGTCACCACCGTAAACGCCGTAATCACATTCGGCATCACGAAAATCAGCGCCGCACCCGACAAAAGACAAATCCCCGAAAACGTCAGCCCGGCCGCAGGCACGGCATGCTTTGACAGGCGTGAAAACAGCTTCGGAGCCACCCCCCATGTCGAGAGGCTATACAGCATACGCGACGTCGAATACACCCCGCCGTTAGCCGACGAAGCCGCCGACGTCAGCACCACAAAATTCACGATCCCCGCCGCCGCAGGCAGCCCGATCATCGAAAACATCCCCACAAACGGACTCTTGTCCGGCGACACCGTACTCCACGGAGTCACCGCCATAATCGCCATCAGGGCAAACACATAGAAAAAGATAATCCGGATCGGAATCGAATTGATCGCCTTCGGCAAGGTCTTTTCAGGGTCCTGCGTTTCCGCTGCCGTCGTCCCCACCAGCTCGATCCCCACAAACGCGAAAATCGCGATCTGGAAACCGGCGAAAAAGCCCATAATCCCTTTCGGGAAAACCCCGCCATACGTCCAGAGATTCGACAGCGCCGCCTCGACCCCGTCAGGAGAGCGGTAAGACGTCGCCATCAGGAAAAAGCCCACCACAATCAGCGCGACAATCGCGATAATCTTGATCAGCGAAAACCAGAACTCCGTCTCCCCGAAAAGCCGGACCGACAGCATATTCAGCGAAAACAGCAAAATAATCGTGGCAATCGCCGGAATCCACCCCGGCAAATCCGGCCACCAGAAATGCACGTACCCCGCAATCGCAATCACGTCCGCCACCCCGGTCACCACCCAGCAGAACCAGTACGTCCAGCCCGTGAAATACCCCGCCCAGGGGCCAAGGAGATCAGATGTAAAATCCGAAAAAGAACGGTAATTCAGGTTCGAGAGCAACAACTCCCCCATCGCCCGCATCACGAAAAACAGGAAAAACCCGATCACCATATAAACCAGAATGATCGAGGGGCCCGCCACACTGATCGTCTTGCCCGATCCCATGAACAGGCCTGTGCCGATCGCCCCGGAAATCGCAATCAGCTGAACGTGCCGGTTGCTCAGATTACGCTTTAACCTCTTATGCTTGACCACGACCGGCTCGGAGTCATCTTTAACAATATCTTCAGTCATCAAAACATCAGTATCAACACGCGGGACACGCCGCTACCACCATCTCTTCAAATGGACCATCGCAAGAGATTAAAGCCTTTGTCGGCAAAAAGCAAAAAAACACAAACAGAACAACAACAACCCGCCAAAACACCCGCCCTTTTCCCCACCATAAAACAGACCATATAAAGCTTGCAATATTGACAAATAGTCCTTATATGGTTTATAATCAGAGTTAAAGCAGAGTCCGCTATATCAAAACGGACCGGGTCAGACCGTATCAGGTTGCAAAAAACAAAAACAACACGGCCGGGCATGAACACCAGATCACGTCCTTTTGCCCTGAAGCCGGAAAAAGAAAGCGGAGGTGAACGAATGGAAGGCATTATCAACATGGGCTACGGGGACAATACCAACCCGTGGGACATCCTGAAAACCGGGTGGAAAAACCTCACGGGAAGCGACAGAAAAGCCAGTCCGGCCTATCCCGCACCGTCAGCCACAACAGGCACGGCAACCAATCCCTACGCCGACCCATACACCCGGAACCGCGCCATCTCTGACGCCATCGAAGCGGGTCGCCGTTCGTCGGCAAGCCTGACACCATCCGATACGGAAACCAGCCGTCCGGCCTACAAAACCGACGTCATGGACATCATCCATGACGCCGCCCTGAAAAACCTGCCCCTGATCGCTTCCAACCCGTACAAGGACATTCCCTTCTACAAAAACAATGCCGTCATTGAAGAGTGGTACCGGAAAATCAGGGCCACCCCACGTGATCGGGAACAGGCCAGTTCCCGCATTGATACAGGCCGCTACCGTAGCGGACTCGAAGGCACCATCGCAGGCGAACCCTACGCACGCAGGGCATACGCCGTGCCCGAACGCAAAACGGCTCCCGCAGTCCTTCACAGTGAAACCGGAATCGACGCACAGACCTATACACCCGCCATCGAAAAACTGCGCCCGTTTGCCGCCATGGAAAGCCATTTCGATCCGGAACGCCTGAAAAAAACCGAAGAAGCCATCGGCCGTTTTTTGAATGGCGCACAGGCAAAACCGGCCCAACAAACAAACGACAAATCCATCAACACAGGCACATCAACCGACGGAGGCCAGCATGCCGATCTTCCAGCCAACAGAAATTCAGGTACCGGAATTTACACCCCATCCGGCGCAGCCGGTCAGAAAACGGCAGCCTTTGCCGGTACGGGCGAGCTCCCACCCATTACGAGCGAGACCGAACAGGCGGCACAGACCGGAGCCGATCTGCACGAGGGCATCAAAACGGCCGTCCCCGACCTAGGCGTCGGCGCCATCGTCGCAGGCGGCAAAGTCATCAAAGACGGAGTCAATCTGGCGGCTGCGCTCACCGGAAGCGATTCACTCAGGGATTTCGGCGAACACATCGAAAAAAACACCGAAAAATTTATCGAAAACAGTGGATCGGAAGCCTTGAACCGTCAGCGCAAAGCCATCAGGCAAACCCTGAAGGACCCGAACGCCAGCGGAGCCGACCTTGCCAAAGCCTTCATTGAAAACCCCTACGGCACCCTTTTTGACGCCGGAACCGAAATGGCCGGCGTCGCCCTGCCTGCTGGCGGAGCCAAACTCGCCCAAAAAGGCATCCAGCTGGGCATGAAAGCCGCCCCCAAAATAGCCGAACTGGGTGCCAAAGCCCTGCCCTACGTCCCCCACACCATCCAGACCCTGCAAGGTGTTGGTGACAGTCTGAACAAAAGCGAGGGAGAATCCGCAGGCAATCGTGCCTTGAAAGCATTTGGCGCAGGCGCCATCACGGCCGCCGGAAGCCTTGCCTCCGGTGGTGGCATCGCCGGTGAAATCGGCAAACGCCTCACCAACCAGATCACCAATGGCGCTGTCAGAACCGCCACTGATATGAGTGCCGCTATCGGCAAACAGGCGCTTCTGGGCGCAACCCAAAACGCTGCCGGACACGTCAGTGACAAGGCGGTTGAAGGGGAATTGCCTGACGCCAATGAACTCGGCAAACTCGCTGTGAAGGGGGCTGTTGACGGTACGGTTGCCGGTGCCAGTTTGCATCATGCTGTCGTTCCTACCGAGGGCAAGGCGGGCAGGCAGATTGTCGATGCTGCCAATAAAAACAAGAATGCACATACGATTGAAAAGCATGGCAAGCAGACGACTCGTGAAGAGCAACTGCTTCGCGCCAATACCGGTCAGGCTCCGGACGGCAGTCGAGACAGACGTTTGAATGATTCCACCCGTTGGCTACGGAATGTAGATACGGCGGATGGGATTGCGGTTGCCAAAAAAAGATGGGAAGAAGAACGACGTTTAAATCCACAAAAAAAAGGTGGACAAATTATAATTGAATTCGATAAACCTGTTGGTGAGGGTTATTTAAGAGGTACTGATACTTTGATCAAGAGTAATGAAGCAGTTTTCAGGTTTAATGAAAATGGTGATTTAGTAACTTCATATCCACTTTTATCCAAGAATAGAAAAAAATGAATTTTTTAAAAAATTGGTTTTATCCTGCTAAAGACAAGCCTGAAAAAAAGAAGGTGTGTTGGCTTCTTTTAGGAAAAATACTAAATGAATTACTTTTCTTATCTGAAAAAGAAACTGATCAAATAGCTGATTTGGATGATACTAACCCAAAAGTCTTGCAGGAGATCATAAGAGAATTCATTGTTCCTAATTATCATTACTATTCCCGTGAAAATCAGGAAAGAATTAAAGACAGCCTTATGTATTATCTGATAACGGATAAAGAAACGCTGGAAAGAATTTTTCCATCACATTATGTTCCTATTGATTCAACTTCAGGCGAATTGTTTTATACCCTTGTCTGGAAAGAGTTATATGGAACAGATTATCCCGGCCCGATCAATCCAAGTGATTATGAAGAGGATTGCAGTGCCAAATATGTTAATTCACTTACTCAAGATAGTGAGCTATATAAGAAATTCAATCCAAATGACGAGAGACCTTCCGTTGCCAACGTCATCGCTCGCTTAAAACAAAATCCTTAACGTTCTTTCTTCAATTTTGAAGTACAGCACTATCAAAAAACGCTAAACCATCAATTGTCACGTCTTACGTCCCCCACACCATCCAGACCCTGCAAGGGGTTGGTGACAGCCTGAACAAAAGCGAAGGCCAGTCATTTGGACAAAGAGTATTGAAAGCCCTTGGCGCAGGCGCCATCACGGCCGCCGGAAGCCTTGCCTCCGGTGGCGGCATCGCGGGCGAAGTCGGCAAACGCCTCACCAACCAGATCACCAATGGCACCGTCAGAACCGCCACCGATATGGCGGCCGCTGTCGCCAAACAGGCGCTTCTGGGCGCAACCCAAAACGCTGCCGGACACGTCAGTGACAAGGCAGTTGAAGGGGATTTGCCTGACGCCAATGAACCCGGCAAACGGGCACAAACCCCGCCAAAAACCCTTTTACCAAAAATTCAGAAAAACTGCCGCAACAGGGCAGCTGAGGCGATGCTGATCACGATGGCGGGAAGGAAACGCAACTTGATTGACGCGACCAGCGTAATGCCCAGCGCGGCCAGATCGACCGGATCGGTCGAGGCGAAATACGGGGCGATGACGGAAATCAGCACGCAGCCCGGAACGGCTTCGAGAATAACCCGCAGCCGCGGCGACAGCGTCCGGTTCCGCAGAGCCAGATACCCCACAATGCGCGTCAGGTAAGTCACGCCACACATCAGCGCAATGGTGATCACGAATGCCGTATCGATCATGAGACCTCCGACAGGATCAGCGCCGCGATCACGCCTGCGGCCGCCCCGGCGGGAACGTACCATGCGCCCGGGATGTAAAGGTATGTCAAGAGCGCCACCACAAGGCTGACCGCCCAGGGCAGCGACGAGCGGACGTTTTTCCACATGCCCTTCAGGAGCACAAAGAACACGGCCGGAAACGCCATGTCGAAGCCGAAATCCTTCACGTCGCCGATCAGAGGCCCAACCACCGCCCCGAGCGTCGTGAACGACACCCATGTGACATACAGCGCCAGCGCGGCGCCGATATAAAACGGGAAAGAAAATCCGGTGGCTTTTCCGTCTTCCCGTTTGCGGGCGGCATCCGAGAGCGCAATCGCCCAGCTCTCGTCACACATGAAAAACAGGGCAGGCAAGACCTTCCGTTTGGGAAGATGGTTCAACAGCGGCGCCAGAACGGCACTCATCAGGATATGGCGGCTGTTGACCAGCAAGGTCACGGCCACGATCAGGAAAATATGCGGCGGCCATGTCCACAATTCCATTACGGCGTATTCGGCACCCCCGGCAAAACTGAATCCCGTCAGCATGGGTACCCCAAGCACCGGAAACCCTTTCTGCTGCGCCTGTGCGCCCAGCACAAGCCCGAACGGAATAAAGCCGATCATCATCGGGATGGAGGCGATAATCCCCCTTTTCACTTCTCCCCAGCCGGATAAGCCGGGTTCCGGTTCGTCAGCCGCAGGGTGTGCGGCCTGACCGGGAATGGTTTCAAGAGACATAAGCTTACGCAATGTTAACCGGTTCCCTGTCGGTCACTGCCGGAACCGGTGAAAAAGATTTCATTCTAGCCACATTTGCGCCCATTTGACAATCCGTCGGGCAACGCCATCCGGTAAGCACCTGTTAATGGCCCGGTTTGACATCCACCCGATTGCGACATACGATTGCCGCTGAAACTTCTTTTATCAACCTGACCAAAAGGTACTGGATGTCAAACCAACAGGATATTGTCCGTTTATGCACCGCAAGGGATATTGCATAAGGACACAAACCGGCCTGCAATAGCCCTTGCCCCAACCCTGACCATCAACAGGAGGAGCATAATGGGCTATAAAAAAGCACAGGACGCACTGCCGCATCAGCTGCTGTGCGCCATACAGGAGTATATCGAGGGAGAAACCCTTTACATCCCGAAAAAGGAAGCCAATAAACTTTCATGGGGTGCCAAAACACAAACCCGGGAAACCATCCGCGCCAGAAACCGCGACATCATCGCACAATACCGTGACGGTTCAACTGTCACCGAGCTGGCCCGACAGTATTTCCGGTCTGTCAAAACGATATACAAAATCATCAGCGCCGCGAAAAACGGCTGAGAAAACGAACGAAGCGCCGGGCGAAACCCCGGCGCTTTTTCTTTTCCCAAACGAAAAGGAGGATGCCTTCGCCCTTGCGTCGCCCTACACTGTTTCCCGTTAAAACAAGAGGAAACAAGACAAAATGAAAACCCCATTTACCGACGGCTACGACCGGCAATTTTTGATCGATACCATGATGGGCCCAAACGCCATGCGCATTACCGAAGAACTGGCAGGAGAGCTTCCCATCACTCCCGGCATGCGCATTCTCGACCTCGGATGCGGCAAAGGGATATCGTCCATCCTGCTCGCCGAAAAACATGGCACGACCGTCTTTGCCGCCGACTTGTGGATATCCCCTACTGAAAACGCAGGTCGTTTCGCCAGAGCCGGGCTGGATACGACCATCATCCCCCTCTGGGTCGACGCCACGAAAGACATCCCGTTTGCCCATGACTATTTCGACATGATCGTCAGCGTGGACGCATACCAGTACTTCGGCGGCAACGAAACCATGCTGACGAGACTGTTGCCGTTCGTGAAAAAAGGAGGCGTCATCGCGGTGGTCGTCCCCGGATTCATCGGCAACTACGACGAAGACAATTTGCCGAAAGAAGTCGAACCCTTCTGGGCTCCTGACTGGTATTTTCACTCGTGCAACTGGTGGAAAGCCCTTTGGGAAAAAGAACCCGGCATCAAAATCACCTCGCTACGCGAGATGGACTGCTGCCAGAAGGCGTGGGATGAATTCATGGAATGCCCGATGGCGCAGGAAAAAATGATTCCCATCATGGAAGCAGGCGCCGGAAACTATTTCAACCTGATCCAGATCGTCGGGCAAAAAATATAAGCACAACGGGTTGATGACATTGCTCATGGTAAAACCTTGCCGATATTCAGAATAGTCCGCATACTGATTTTTTGCTTTTGGCAAAACAGAAAAACCGTAACGAAGCATTCGTCAAAAAGCTGCGCCAAAAGAAAAGCCTGCCATTCCCGACGGCGGACAAACATATACCAAAACACGGGATATTATTTAACTTAAATCCAAAAAGGATGTTTTTGCCAGTTTTCTGGCAGTCCCATACTTTTAAAATGGATTTTTCCGCTAAATTCATTAAGCACCAAGTCTTCAATACGTTTGTGCCATTTTGATTGGGGAGCGATTTTTTTCATGAGTATTCGGCAAATCATTAAAAAAGCAGCCGTTCTGTTAAGAACAAAGGAAGGGACAATACGTTTTTTTTGATTTATCCATTTATTAAGGTTGGGCTCATAAGTAAAAAACCACTCTTTACTAGACGGAGCGCGAACAGATTTATCAAGCCAGTTTTTATTCCACACTCTGGCATGATGTGCGCAGGAATTTCTGAGAGAAAGAATGCATTGAAGCCAATTTAATGAAACGGATTGATCCAATCCCAAATCGCTCGCAACAGCCTTTTTAATATCAGATGGAGCAGCACTGAATAAAATATTGACGATCATCCCCAATTCCATAGTATGAACCGCCATCCAGACAGGAAGATGGTCATCGGAATAGGTATCAATAAAATGCTGGACGAAATCAAATTGCTTGCAACGAAAATCTGTGCTTCCCCGCAATTTGTTTTTAGTAACGAAATGCGTAATCTGATCTTGTTTCAGCGAAGAACTTTTGATGTAGTTTATATAACCAAACGGGCCAAATTTTGCAGAGTAATAATGAGCGACACGGCTACGCAATGCGACTTCAATACGTTCAATGGCATCAAGAAAAAGCAGACGTAATTTTCTGTCAAAAAGATAGTAATTCCATACCTGGTCAATCGTTGTGCCGCTTCTTATTCTGTCGTTACGACTTCCATCAGGTTCTACTTCCCGAAACGGAAACCAATAGGCACTTAAACGATAATAGCCAACCGAAATCAAACGTGAAACAATCGTTTCTTCTGGTCCCTGCAGACCACGCAAGCGTAACAATTTTGCCTGATGTTCAACAGGCATAAAGGGTTTTACAAAAGGGATCTGTTTCATACAGGCAGATAAGAAAACCCCCTCCAATTTACACTATCACTATCATGTCAACAGACTACATAGGCTAAGTGGGAGGGGCGGTATGTTTAAGATTATACAAGCAACGCGCGCGCGGGACAAGAATTCAAAAATCTGTGGAAACACCTCGTGATATATGACAAACAAAATATTACTCAAAGAAAAGAATTTTTTCAGTCAATTTTTCATACAATCGTAGTGCTGACCTCCATAATAAACCAGTCAATGGAAAAACCGTCCAGATAAGTTTCTGTGGCAGTCCCTCTTCTGTTATGTTTTAACATTTCTGAGTAAGAATGGATATTGTTTAACCAAAAACGCCCCGATATACTGGTCTGATAACGAATCCGTAACCATTCGTTTGCGAAAAGAGCAATTTTTTCATATACCGGCAATACATTTGTGCTGAAATGAAAACGGCATGGGGCATGGTTACTGTCATTTACGATGGAGAAATTGCCCTTTCCGGAAACGAATACCGTCCAGAAAGACAAACACATGAGCGAAAACATGACCCGGACAAAAAAAGAACAATGGGCAAAACTGCTCGCCCCCATCCGCCACGGCATGACCGATCCTGCGAAAGTCCATTTTGACCGGGCGCGCAGCCCCTACCTTGCCGACTACGACCGCATCCTCTTTTCCAATTCATTCAGGACACTCGCGCGCAAAACACAGGTACACCCCTTCTCGGCCAACGACCACGTCCATAACCGGCAAATGCACTCGCTCGAAGTCTCCAGTGCAGGCCGCTCGCTCGGCATCATGGTCGGCTTCTTTCTGGAAGAACGCGGCGAACTGCCGGAATCCATCAGCCCGGAAAATATCGGAGAAATCGTACAGGCCGCCTGCCTCGCCCACGACATCGGCAATCCCCCGTTCGGGCATGGCGGCGAATCCGCCCTTCAGGACTGGTTCAAGAACGCCGAAAACAACGAAGCCTTCTTAAAAGGCCTCACCGAACGGCAAAAAGCCGACTTCAAGACATTCGACGGCAATGCACAGGGCTTCCGGGTCGTTACCGCCATCGAAAACTACAAGGACAACGGCGGCCTCCGGCTGACCTATCCGACACTGGCCTCCCTCGTCAAATACCCGCGCTCGGCGTATGACGCCATCGGCGAAGCCTCGACCAAATTCAATTTTTACCAGTCCGAAAAACAGACCTTCGACACCGTCTTTACCGCTTTGGGCCTGAAACACGGCCATTACCGGCGCCATCCCCTGTCGTATCTTACCGAAGCGGCAGACGACATCTGCTACCGCATCATCGACATGGAAGACGCACTGGAACTGAACATCATCAGCCTGCAAGACATAAAAGACGTGTTGGCACCCGTTTACCCGAAACTGCGGATCAACGAAAAAAGGCTTGAATCGATGGATTCCGACCGCAGGCGTGCAGGGCTCATCCGCGCCAAACTCATCGCCTTCATGATCGACGCCATCTTCACCGCCTTCAAAAACAACTATGATGCCCTCCTTGACGGCGAACCGGTCAAATCCCTCATCGACTGCGCCGAAGAAGACGTCAATGAATACATGACCCGCGCGAAAGACCACTTTTTCAACGTGATTCTGAAAAACCATTCGAAAATCGCTCTGGAGATCGGTTCGTACACCCTCTACAAGCGTCTGCTGGACACCTTCATCCCGGCTGTCCACCAGCTGAAAACCGGCAAGGAAATCAGCTACCGTGAACAACAGGCCATCACCCTCATGGGTGTTTGTGCTCCCAGAGAAGAAGACGACCTCTATACCGCCTACATCCGCGTCATGGACTTCATCACCGGCATGACCGACACCAAAGCCACCTTCCTCTCCAGACAACTGCTCGGCACCACGGAAAACTGATCATGTCTTAAAAATTCAAATTGCCGCCATAAAGAATGTGACACCGACAATCAACACGCCGGAAAATTTTGACATTTTTCCGGCATTTTTCTTGTCTTTCCAATTCCGGTCATCCCTTATTCAATCGGAATCATCAATTTCCTTCTGAAAACCGGTTTCATACTCTCACTCTCTTGCCTATCCTCTTTATGTAGCTTGCTTTAAATACCTCATTAAAACCATTTATTCAACACCATTATCAATTTCACATTGAAATCATCAAATATTTTGATTAAAATTCCGTATTATCAATTTCAATATTTGATTGACGCTCATGAAAATAAAACAACTGGTCAGTATGTACGGGGGTCAAACTGCATTGGCTGGTTTGCTGGGAATCAGGCAAAGTGCCGTTGCGTACTGGGTCAAAAACAATAAGATTCCCGGAAAATGGCATCAGGAAATGCTATCAATTGCACAAAAAAAAGGCATTGATATTTCAGCAGTCGATTTGCTGGCCGTCGATCTTGCTGACAAATCATCAGGTACACCTCTCATCAACGAACAATCAGGCCAGCCGGGTCAATATCATGTTGCGCCTTCCGCAAGCCTTCATGAAGGTGCGGAACAATTTTTATTTTATGCATCGGAAGATGGAAACATCAAAGTTCAGGTATTCGTCAGGGATGAAACGGTATGGGCCTCACAAAAAGGCATGGCGGAAATTTTTGATGTAGATGTTCGAACCATTAACGAACATCTTCAAAACATATTTAAAACCAGAGAGTTGGATGAATCAGCAGTTATCCGGAATTACCGGATAACTGCTGATGACGGAAAAAATTACAATACAAAATTTTATAGTCTGGATGCCATCATATCCGTGGGATATCGTGTCAGTTCATACAAGGCGACTCAATTCCGGCGTTGGGCCACGTCCGTACTCAGGGAATACCTGATCAAGGGATTTACCCTGGACGATGAGAGACTGAAACAGGGAAGCACACTTTTTGGCAAGGATTATTTTGATGAATTACTCGAACGCATCCGGGAAATCCGTGCTTCAGAACGCCGGTTTTATCAACGCGTAACGGATATATACAGGGAATGCAGTATTGATTACGACCCGGAATCCCCGATAACGAAAGAATTTTACGCTCATATACAAGACAAGCTTCATTACGCCATCCACGGACATACCGCTGCAGAACTCAAAATGATTCGTGCCGATGCGACAAAACCGAAAATGGGACTGACCAGCTATAAAAACGAAAAAACAGGCGGAAAAATCACAAAACTGGACGTCACCATCGGAAAAAACTATCTTACAGAAGAAGAAATCAGGGAACTCGAGAGGCTTGTCAGTATGTACCTGGACTGGGCAGAGGGATTTGCCAGAAGGCGCATCCCGATGACAATGAAGGACTGGGCACAAAGACTGGATGGATTCCTGAGTTTCAATGAATATCAGATACTTAATGATTACGGAAAAAAAAGACGTGAGCTTGCCGACAGGCACGCGCTTGCCGAATTTGAAAAATACCGGATTATTCAGGATAGGGAATTCCTCTCCGACTTTGACAAGCTTGCCGATGAAATAAAAACAAGAGGGCGACTTCCCAAAAAGAAAGCTTAGCTCCATTTTGTTTTTACCATCTTGTGCACCAATTCCGTTTGCCATTCGGCAAACAGATGACTTCAACAGCGTCACCTCAACCAGAACAGGCCATCCGGATTTTCGGACAAGACGGAAAACCGAGCGTTTCATCACACTGTTTCATCATAAAAAAAGCCCCTCCATAGCGAAGGGGCAGTAAAACGGGACAATTTCTTTTAAAGACCGGCTAACAGCCAAAAATACACCGTTCACCCGTAGCGTGCCATCCCCTTTTCCTCCAGCAGAAGCAGCATTGAAAATTGGCGTCAAAACCTCCCACCTGTCTGGCATGGCTTCGGGAAAGAAAAACCTGACACGGAAAACGTCTTTTTTCATCGGAAAATCTCCCTATTTAAACAACAACTTTCCCAATATCAAAAGCCCGGCTTCAAAAACTCGCCACTCACCTGTACCATAGAGACAAAAAGGAGAAAAAACACATGGACAACTTCACCTACTTCAACCCCACCCGCCTCTTCTTCGGCAAAGGCGAGGAAAACCATGTCGGCGACCGTGTCCGCAGGCTCGGCTGCAAAAAAGTGCTCGTCCACTACGGCAGCGCTTCCGCCGTCAAGTCCGGCCTGATCTACCGTGTCACCTCCTCACTGGAGCGGGCAGGCATCACTGCGGTTTCCCTCGGTGGCGTGCGCCCGAATCCCCGAAGCGGACTGGTACATGAAGGCATCGAACTGTGCCGCAAGGAAGAAGTGGACTTTATCCTCGCCGTCGGCGGCGGCAGCGTCATCGATTCCGCCAAGGCCATCGCGCTGGGTGTCCCGTACAAGGGCGACTTCTGGGACTTTTTCGAAGGGAAGGCCTTCCCTTCCTCCGCCCTGCCCGTCGGCACCATCCTGACCATTGCCGCCTCGGGTAGCGAATCCTCGCCTGTCACTGTCATTACCCGTGAAGACGGCATGTTCAAGCGCCCCTACTCCAGCGACCGGATCAGACCGGTGCTGTCCATCCTGAACCCTGAACTCACCTTTTCCCTGCCGCCATTGCCGACGGCTGGTGGTGCAACCGACATCATGTCGCACGTGCTGGAACGCTACTTCACCAATACCAAAGGCGTCGAACTGACCGACCGGCTGTGTGAATCCATCCTGTTGACCGTCAAGAACGAACTGCCCCTTGCCCTGAAAGATCCCGAAGACTACGACCGCCGCGCCAACCTCATGCTGGCAGGAACCATGGCCCACAACGACATTTGCGGCATCGGGCGCGAACAGGACTGGGCGACCCATGCACTGGCGCACGAGCTCTCCGCCCGCTATGACGCACCGCACGGCGCGACGCTGGCCGTCGTCTTCCCGGCATGGATGGAATACGTCATGGATCACGACGTCAACCGCTTTGCCCAGATTGCCGTGCGCGTCTGGGGCTGTGACATGGACTACCAGCATCCCGACATCACTGCCCGCTACGGCATCCGCGCATTCAGGGCCTTTCTGAAAATGGTCGGCATGCCGACGAGTTTTGCCGGTATCCGTGCAAGAGAAGACGACATCCCCGAACTGCTCGACCAGCTCCAGATCGGCAACAGCACCATCGGCTCCTTCGTCAAACTCGACCGCAACGACTGCGAAAAAATCTACAAACTCGCCTGTCGGGAACCTTATAACGACTTGTAATTACCCCAAATCGGGTCGGGAAACTGGCATCCCAAACATGTATGCGCATAAAAAAATATCGTTTTTATGCGCATACATGGCAGATCAAGGCACTAAAAAAGAAGGCCTGTTATGGAAACATCCCGTTCATCCTCACCGCCTTCGAAAAACAGGCAACCTGAGCTGGAGAAACAATCTTTGAATAAATCACGCGAAATGAAAATCAGGCTTTCCCGGGAAGCCGAAACTGGCATCATGAAAGCCATTGCTGAAAAACGCGCCGCCATCTGGCAGAAAGAAAACGAAAAAGCGATTGAAAGTTCCAATGCATATGTGGAAAAGCACGGGTTGCCGCCGGAAAAATACAGAATGTTTTAATGACCCCTTAACGATCCCGCCTTTGTCTCCAATCCCCACTGAAACGGTTAGTTAGTCAATGTCCAGTCCGGCCGGTTCTCCCTGATGGACACCGGAATGGTCATTCTGCCAATGCTGCCCCCAAGCCCCGAAACCGGCAAACAGTCTCAACCCTCTCCTTGAAATCGGTGGCGAACCGTATGTCATGGTGACGCAATACATGGCCGCTTTCCCGGCCAGTACGCTCAAAAATGAAGTATCGAATGCCCATTTCCGGCAGGACGACGTTTCTGCCGCACTCGATCTTCTGTTTCACGGATTCTGACGGATAAGCCAGTTTTTCCGGCATACTTTTGTAACAGAAAACCTGAATCAGACAACACCCGTTCATTCAAAATACAGGCTGCCAGTCATTAGCCGGACTGTCACCCCTTCAAAAAACACGTCTCATGAAAATCACGGGAGTAAAAAAACGGTAAAACCACGACAGTGTGGCTCCCGCAGGCGAAATCAACCGTCAATGCCCGATAAAAGCATCCCACAGACGAACTCACCTTGCAGGACAAATTCCGCGCAGTAATGCCAGCTTGCCAGCAAGTCAGCGACAAACGGGAAAAGAAATTTTTCGCATGCACAGGCAACGCAAAAAACAGGACACCGTTCTGCCATGACAAGCCAGCTCCCCTTTACCGCAGAACAGTAAAGGAAAGGCGACCGTCATAGCGGTATCAATACAAATTGGCGGCGATACCAACCAGTTTTTCAAGCAATTTCTGCATATCGGGAATAATCGGATGCGATTGCATCTGATATCGCCCGGCAACCAGGTCAAGTCTGGGCGCCGTCACCCAAACGCTGCCCTCCGCATCTTCCCAGACCGCGATTTTAAGGGGCAATTCCAGACAAATCGCCGGATTGGCCTGCATCAATTTCGTCCCGACAGACGGCGAGCCGAACACCGTCACCACCGCCGGTGCCATCGACATACCGGCCTCTTCAGCATTTTTCCCATGATCGAACGTCGCGAAAACCGGAATTCCCATTTTCTTCAATGCCCCGCGCAAGCGCAAAACCGATTCCGCTACATCGAAAACGCTTTCCTGTGTATAAAACAGCTCGTCATCGACACCGGACGCCAGCTTCTTCCCGAAAGCCGATGCAATACGCCGCGCCAGATTCGACAAATCCACCCCTTCCCGGTTACACATCAACGTCACGCAAACCAGCTCGTTTGGATCGGTAAAACGGGACAGAAATGCCGAATAGCCCGGAACCGTCCCCTTGATATCCATCAGTCCCCTGTGATGCTGGAACTGCCATCCCGCCATGGCCGGAACGACTTTCCCGCTCGCCAACACCGTCGGCTTGTAAATCAGAGCCCGGTTTTCCGGTTTTTCAATCAGAATGCTCCCGGCCAGAGCGATATCCCAGGTACTGATATCTTCCGCAGAGGCCCAGATATCCGCAAACCCTTTCAACGTACCGGAAAGAAAAGGAGAAGTCGCCACCAGGCCGTCCGGAATCAGGCGTGTACCCGCCGCCGGTTCTGCCGGATCGATAAACCGTCCCTCCTTCGTAAACAGACTGTGCCGCGTATTCTCCGGAGTGATTTTTTCATTGTCCAGCTTCGGAAAATCCTCCCTGAACATCGTTCGCCGCAACCCCAGATACCGGATCTGGTTTTCCGTCACGAAATCGTGATAAGACTGTCCGGCAGCCTTTTCGACGATTTGTGCCAGCAGCAGAAAATTCGTCGCAGAGAGTTTCACGTCCGTCCCCGGTTCAAAAGCCAGAGGCGTTTTGGCAACCATCTTCACGAGCTCCGCCGGTTCATACATTTTCTGCGGATCGAAACCGGCACTGTCACGGTAATCGGCAATCCCGGACGCATGCTGAAGCAGCTCAAACACGGTAATCGCACGCCATGCCTGCGGCAAGCTGTCCAGCCACTGCGACACAGGAGACTCCAGCTTGAGACGTCCACGCTCAAAAAGCTGCATCACCGCAACGGCATTGAAAGCCTGTGAAATCTGGGCGGCAGGCCAGATCGTTTTGGCCGACGCCAGCTGTCCCGTTTGTGCATTCGACACACCATATCCCACAATCCTTGGAATATAAGGCGCCTGGACAATCGCCAGCGTCATACCGGGAATCGATTCCTTCTCCATAAAATCGACAATCATCCGGTCAATCGGAATACCCTGATATTCCACCCTGAAACTGCCGCGTCCTTCGTTCGGTAAAGTCAAAATATTCATTTTTCCGCCCCTTCCGGTAAATTAAGCCCGACAATGCGATATTGGCATGCCGCCCTATCATCCCCGGGCATTACGCATACCGGCAAGAACAGCCGGTTTGTAAAAACGATATATAAATAACGCCGCAGGAAAATACTCTATTCTGAATTTGTCAGTCCTGTGACAAGGAAGTTCGCCCGAATTCCCTTTTTTTCAGGTAAAAACATATAAACGGTCGAAACATGTCATCGTCAAAATCGTTTGATGCCACAAAAGCCACAAAAAAAAAGCCCCGTCTTGAAACGAAGCCAGAGCAGATACCCTGAACATGGACTGAATGAGTCGTCATTTTTGACCGGAATGACAAAATCATACAGGGCGATAGCACTTCGGCCGGCAAAAAGCCCGTGCGCATCGAAAAACATCATCAGGGAAATCAAAATAACAACGTTTCAATCACTTTTACACATAAATAAAAGCCAGCCATAAAATTTCCATACGTAAACCAGACTCATCCATACTATAATTAAAACATCAAATAATGTTGATATATTGACAATTTTTTCCGGAAATATGCTATAATATAAAGAGGAAAATAAAAATGGCTCAACGCTCAACGCTCAACGCTCAACGCTCAACGCTCAACGCTCAACGCTCAACGCTCAACGCTCAACGCTCAACGCTCAACGCTCAACGCTCAACGCTCAACGCTCAACGCTCAACGCTCAACGCTCAACGCTCAACGCTGATTCGCTGTTTTTCCCTCACCTTCTCCCTGCAAACCAGCCCGTTATGAAACGGGGCGATGAAACAGGTGTATGGGGAGAAAAGCCATGAGAATCGCGACCAAGGAACGTTACGCCCTGAAACTGATGGTCGATCTGGCATTGCAGGACAAGGATGAATATATCTCCATCAATTCGATTTCAACCCGGCAGGGCATCTCCATTGCGAGCCTTCGCGCCGTCGCCCGGGCCTTGACAGCCGCAGGACTGATCGAGACAAACACCGGACATTTGTATCACTACCGCCTGAATCGTGATGCTGCACAAATACCCATACCGGAAATCCTGAGAGCCACCGATGGTAAATTCGCCTGCACGGCCTGCTCTGAAATCGAACCGGAAAAGTGTACCCGCCACCGGGTCTGTGCAAATGTTCTGTTCTGGGAAGGGATGCAGGAATCAGAGTTCATCGGCACAAAATCCGGCCAGACTCTTTGTGATCTGACCGATTTTTGCAGAAACAAGACAAACTGAATACCCGATTGGCTCCCATAGCTGAAAGCGGGCTGCGATTATCCATCGACAGAACACTCCCGGCACGCCTCATCCGTTGCAAACCGGTTTTCAGGGAAAGAATTATTTTTCCAGACGGAGATTTTCCAGAATCAAATCATCATCATTGATGGATACCTTGAAAAAGGGATGACGCGCGACTGCGGAAAAGAAAGCGCAGGCACAACCTTCACGCATACGGTCATGAAGTTCAACCCCCAGCATTCTTGTTTTGGGCAACCATGAATCCACGTCGCCTTCGAATACATCCTTTTCGGCCCCTTCAATATCGATCTTGAGGATATCGATACCCGTCATGCCGAACTGGCCCATAATGTCATCGATCGTAATGGCCCTGACGACATTACCCTGATCGCCCCCGTCCGGCTCTGAACATTCAAACGTTTGCCTGCCCCAGTTGCCCCAGCCATTGTCTTCAACTTTCAGGAAAGTATTTGCGCCGGATTTCCTGCCCCACAGACCTGCCTTGACCGGAATGATATTGGGATACGGACGAATGTTTTCGAGCATGGTGTCGAAATTATCCTGATCGGGTTCGATGGCGATGATACGTGCATCCGGATAAAGACGGGCAAAATAAACAGAAGTGCATCCGATATTGGCGCCTGCATCAATGATATTGACCGGATTGTCGACCAACAAGTCCTTGTACTGTTCCTTGACAATCACGTTATAAAAAACCGTTCTGTCAGACGTTTTTTTTCTGAGTTTCAAACCGAATTCTTTCTGATACTTCCATATACTGAATGCGCGTTTGATATTCCCTGTCAGTCCCATTGTGATAGCCCCTGAATTAATTTATTAAATATTATATTAACAACAAGAAAAATCCAGATTATTTGAGCATATCCATTTAATTTTATGACTTTCCGTTGCGTCCGCATCCTGATATCATCATAGAGTTAACGGCGAAGTCCCTTTCTGCAATTTTTACAGAGGCAAAACCATGCAAGAAAAAAAACAGACGCAAAGCTGGTTCAGCAAATACGCCACCCTGCTGATTCTGGTCATCCTGATCGCACCTGCCGGACTGGTTTTCGCAAGTCCGCAAGACGCCGCCAAAGGCATGGCGCTCTATGAAACGAAACACTATCAGGATGCTTTCCCGCTCCTGAAAAAAGCCGCTGAAGAAGGCGACGTGACCGCCCAGCTCTACGTTGGCAACATGTACCGTGAAGGCCTCGGCGTCAAAAAAGATTACGCAAAAACCATTCCATGGTTTGAAAAAGCCGCCAATGCCGGCAATGCCAAAGCGCAAACCTACCTCGGCATCGCCTACAGCGAAGGCCTTGGCGTCGCTCCCGACTACACCAAAGCCGCCCAGTGGTTTGAAAAAGCCGCCAACCAGAACTACGGCCCGGCCCAGACTTTGGTTGGCGTTATGTATTACAAGGGAATGGGCGTTGAACAAAACTTCGGAACCGCCAAAATGTGGCTTGAAAAAGCATCTGCACAGGGCGAAAAAGACGCACAGTCCTTCCTCGGCCTCATGTACCTTGAAGGCGACGACAACAACAAGAACCCGAAAAAGGCCGTTGAACTCCTGACAAAGGCAGCCGATCAGAACGAACCGCTGGCCCAGACCGTACTCGGCATCATGTACATCCAGGGCAAATTCGTCAAACAGGACTACAAAAAAGCGGAAGAACTGCTGACCAAAGGCGCCGAAGCCGGCAATACCGACGCAGCGACCTTCCTCGGCAACATGTACTACCGTGGCCAGGGCGTTGACAAGGACAAGGCCAAAGCCGTCAAATGGCTGGAAAAAGCCGCCATCCGTGGCGACGTCGATGCACAGGAACTGCTCCACCGCATCCACTACGGCACCCCCGGCGCACCGAAATAATCCGGCATTCGTTTCAGAAGAAAAAAGCACCCTTTCGGGTGCTTTTTTATACATTTTTCTCTTTCAAGAATAATCAAAATTTTTTAATTAATCCGGCCTCCCAACTACAGTAACTTTAACAAACTTATTTGACGCATCCATTTTAAATATAGTGACTTCATCATTAATTATTAGATCAATATACCTGAATAGCAATTTAGAAAAATTGATCGCTTTATCTAAAGTCACATTTTTTGAAATTTTATATAAATCCTTGCCGACCGTAGTTAGTTTCCCGACGGGTAAATCATGACTCTTTTCTATAATAAAGGATAAAAAATATTCACCGTATTTCAATTCGTGTTGTTGACATATTAAATCTATCTCGTTATTAAGAGATAACGTCCCGGTCGTTGCCATTTCAAAATTTGAAATAAATCCCAACTCCCCAAGAACAGATATATTATTAATATCATATTCTTTCTTTTTACCATCAAATTTATTATCAAACTTCCATACGCTCAAGAAATATTGGTCATCAATGACATAATCACAGAGTTCAGAAAAAATTTCAGCTTCAGCCATTGACACATTCTTCAGTACATCAAGCGTCCTTAAGCTAATAGATCCTGGCCTGATTATTTCTTCAGCCAGAATATTTCCCCAAAGCTGCTGCAACTCCTTCTCACTAATAAACTGGGCTTCATGTCTCCAGCGATTGAATAAGGTTTGCGAAGGAATTTCATTTTCTGAATATTCAGGTATATCCGGTTCAGACTGAATTCTCTCGTATGCAATCCCCAAACTGGCCAGCAGGTTTTTTTCACTCTCCTCCATCATCGGACGCATGAGGTCAAGATCGCCATTTTCCTTGTGACTTCCGTTCCGGGGGGATGAGGCAGGCAACAAATGTCTGGCTTCCTGATATACCTCGCAAGCCTCCCTGAACGTTTTCGCTCGGGATAAAACTTTATATCTTTCAATATCCGCTTCCCGCTTTCCAAAAACAAGATTGAACAATCTTGACAGCCCGGAAACAGTCCCTTTGGATATTATCGTGCTGGCCTCGGTCACATCGGCTTTTATGTCGACCTTTGCCTGAACAGGAAGAATTGAATCGCTCAATTTAGAAGGATTTATTTTGTACACTCATCAATATTACACTTTTTACAACCCGCTTTTATCCATAAAATTACCTGAAAGAAAAAAACCTCTCCACAAGATGGAGAGGTTTTCAAATAACACGCATATCGTTCATTTCTGTTTTTTCTGTCGCGCCTCGAAATCCATCAGAGCCTTGACCAGAGTATCCGACTTTTTGCTATCGGCCGCCTGTTTATAACAAGCGTGGGCTTTTTCAATGTCTTCAGGAACAATAATGCCTTCTTCATAAAACGTTCCCAATTGATACTGCGCGGCCGGGTTGCCCTGTTTTGCCGATTTCTCATACCAGTCAAAGGCCGCTTTCATGTCCGGGGAATCAGCATATTGATTGAATACACCCATCAGGACTTCCCCCAGATCGTTTCCCTGATCCGCTGATTTTTGCGCCCATATCCGGGCAGCCTTCCTGTCAGCCAGAACGCCCTGCCCCGTATAAAGCAGGAACGCCATAACCGCCTGTGAATTCGCATCACCCAGTTCAGCCGCTTTTTCCGCCCACTTTGCGGCTTCGCTGAAGTCTTGCAGGGTTCCTTTTCCGGAATAGTACATTGTGGCCAATGATCGCGTTAAATATTTCTTGTCAGATTCAGTCAAATCAGTTTTTTCACTTTCATCGGACGCTTTTTTAAACCATTTCAATGCTTCTGCAAAATCCTGCTTCACACCTTTTCCCATTACGAAACACGAACCGGCCAGTAAATAGGCATTGTTATTACCACCTTTTGCTGATTTTATATAATGCGTACATGATCTCCCAAAATCTTGATTAACGCCTTCACCTTTACGAAATATTTCTCCAAGATAGAATGCGGCACTGGAACTGCCGCCATCTTCAGCTTTCTCCAATAAGGGAATTGCTTTTTGATATTCCCCATTTTTATAATGTTGAATACCTTTATTTTCGCTTTCCGAATCAATATTGCCTGTACACGCCGTTAAAAAACTTAAGGTAATAAAAATAAGTGCGAATTGATAGATGGTTTTCTTCATTTATAAATATTTTGTAATTTGAATAATCGATTATTGCCTTCCATTATTTTTTATATTATTACCCTTATTTTTAAAATAATCTACAGTGCCATCTATTAAATTATCACTCAGATTTCCACCCACAACATCCTGAATCGTTCTTAATATCAACCCTTCAGTCCCATTTCGGGTCTTACCGGTTATTACCGTTCCCAGCATTCCCTTCAGAGCGCCCTTGAATATATCCCCCAAAACCCCCTGTCTGGCATATTCCTTTGCCATGATGTATCGCGCTTCTTCCGGGTCACGCACTTCTTTTTTGATACGCACGTAATCCGGGTCGAGCAGCATGACCCCTTCCGGCTTAGCCGACAGTCTGTCCATCTCACTGTCGACCCTCTTTGTGTAAGCGGCCATTCCCCCTTCGACCCCACTGATGACAAGCGCCGCCGTTCCTCCCTTGACCCTGCTAGCGACGGCAGCACCGGCCAGCGTATGCGGCAATTCATTCAAAAATGCTCCCGCTCCCTTGACAGACAGATAACCGGGATTGTCCAGACTGGCATTTTCATTGTCCTGACTTCTTGATTCCAGATGGCCTTTTACTTTATCCCTGAAATATTTTTTGAGTTTGAAGCCGCTGTATCCAGTCAGGTCTCTCACATAGTTCCTGCCATTGAACTGATTTTCAAAAAGAGAATAAGGCGCAGGCAAAAACAGGGCATTGTTTATTTTCCTTGCATCTTCCAAAAGATCCAGAGTGGTAGCCGCTTCGTTCCCCAGTTCGTATCCCCCGGCCATACCCGAATGGTACATATCCCTTAATCCCTGACCGAATGCCGATTTGTCCCGGTCTTTAATGCTTTGCGCCCAATCCCCCTGCATGGCATTGTCACTTTCGCGTTTGGCTCCCATGTACATCCCGAGTATGCTTTTTTGCTCTTCTCCGGGTGCAGAAAGGCCGTTGGCAAAACGCTGTTCCTTTTCGTTTCCTTTGAAAAATCGTTCCAGAAAGGCAGCGGTTTCTTCTATCCGTCTTTCGGATTCTTCGTCTGTCCTGCTTTTATGGCCGATGGTGAAGCTTCATCAGGCATGAAGACCTCCTTTTTCGGATTAATCATATATGGCTATTACAAGCCTTATATGGTTTACATCAAATCAAGAGAATAGCCAGCCGATGTCGAAACAATAAATCCCTGTCGCTTCGTCACAGGTCAATGTCTCTGACAGCAGTCCGCTTTCAGGACAAAGCCGCCCTCATCCCTTGATATTTTCGATATCCCTGCCGCTGGCCCATCCATTCTTTTGACATTTCGTAAATCAATACTTTGCGCTTGCGTTCCAATAAAGAAAACGGAGAACCCGAAAAATCGCAATAAACAGACGGCAATCGGTTCCTATAATCGAAAACGTCACCACATCCGGGAGTCAATCATGAACCACATTCGCTCACAGGATTTTGAATCGGACAGGGAAAAACGGGCAGTATTGAATGATGGCCTGCGTCAAACACTGATGCAGCTCGACCATGACAACCGCATGAATGGCATCATCAGCCTGCTTGCCGATCTCGATGGCGCACGCGAAGACTTCGAAACAGCACTCTGGGCCGCTTATGCCTTCAACAATCTGGATACTTACGAATCCTATCTCGAAGCGGAAAAATGGCTCAAGGGAGTCGAACGCGAAGGTATCCATAGCGGCATCTGGCATTACCGCTATTCGGTGGCGCTCGCCTATCAGGGCAAATACGACGAAGCCCTGAAAATCAGCGAAAAAGGCACCCGAGTCGAACCCGACTATCCGTGGGGCTGGCTGCAACTCGCCCGCATGCAATACCATGCCGGACAGAAAAACGATGCGCGTTATTCCATTGAAATCGGGCTGAAGCTCATTCCGGGCGACTATGAATTCCTGACCCTGAAAGACGCCATCGACAACGGACAGGACAGTGAAAGCGTACTCGGCCACTACCTGTCTTCTGCCGACGATACCACCGCCGAGCGCTCCCGGCGCATTGCCCGTCTGGCCCACGAAAAGAAACAGTATGAAACCAGACAGGCGAGAAAAGCCCTGATCGGAAGGCTGAACCGTTATCACGCGGAAAAAAAATTCGACAAGATCGTAGAGGAAATCCAGAACATCCGTCCGGCCGAGCGCGGTTACGAGCTGACGCTGTTGCTTGCGCGCGCCAACAATAATCTGGGCGAGCATGAAAAAGCCATCGTCCAGTTGAACACCATCACCCATCAGGGTGAAAACGATCCCGGCTGGCATTTCCAGATGGGTGCGGCCAGATACTACCTCGGCAAGAAAACCCTCGCCAAAGGCTCGTTCGAACGCGTTCTGGAACTCGACCCGGACGATGGCGACGCCTGGCAATACCTGATCTGGAGCTGCAAGGCGACCGGCGACACCTCCCCATTGCTTGAAACCAATGCCACCGTCCCCGGAATTGGCAATGCGACAACCTCTGGCCAGCTTCCCGAACTCTACAGCGAGGAAGAGTTGACGGCTGTCGAAAACTACATCGTCCAGACCTTCGGCGAATACGATTTCGTCTTCCACGAAGTCTTTTCACCGGATGTTCACGTCGATATCGCCATCATCAACCCGACCCGGGCAAGACCGTTCCATACACTCGTCACGATCGGCATGGGCGCGCACCGCATGAACGTTCCGTCCCACCTCGCCGACAAGAAACTGGAACGCGCCGAAATGATGATCTGCCTCCCGTCCAGCTGGGATATCGCCAACGACGACGAAAAATGGTACTGGCCGATGCGCTGGCTCAAAGTCATGGCAAGACTGCCGATCACCAACGACACCTGGCTTGGCTGGGGTCATACCGTCCCGCATGAAAAACCGTTCGCCAACAACACGGAACTGTCTTCCATCATGCTGATCAATCCGGGGCTGTTTTTCATGGACAGGGAACAGACGCCCTGCCGGTTGCCAAACGGCGATGAAGTCAGGTTCTACCAGATGGTGCCGCTTTTCGAGGATGAACTGAACTACAAACAGACGCACGACGCCGACAAACTGATCGCCCTGCTGGACGAAGACGCCATCATCGTCGATGTCAACCGACATTCCGTTTGCACGTCATCCGACAGGAAAAACTGGAAAATCAAACGAGAAAACATCAAACACGTATTGAAAGACTGGAAAGGACCGGAAGGCTGTCTCGCCACCGACCGCATCATGGTCGACGGCAGCAGGATCGGATACATGTACCGTGAAGAACCCGATCCGGACATGCCGGACTCCGGCTGGCGGTTCACCGCCGGTGACGAATCGTCCGACTACATGATGGACCCCGACAAGGCAGGCATCTACTCACTGAACACCGTCTGCAACTACGATCCGGACATCATCCCGCTTCTGGATGCCCCCTACGGCACGGCTTACTATCGCGACGAAACGGGCCACTTCCACCAGACGGACATGGAAGATGGAGAGGATGACGAACCCTTCCAGTAAACACCTCTTCACCAACAGGAAAACCGGCTTTAAAAAAGCCGGTTTTTCTTATTTCAGCCAGCGGTTCAACACCTGATAGAGAACGGACAAATCAATCGGCTTGGCGATGTGTTCGTTCATACCCGCATCGATGGCTTTTTTGATATCTTCCGGAAAAGCGTTCGCTGTCATGGCGACAATCGGGAGCGTCAACACGTCATTACGCGGCAACTCCCGGATATGATGTGTCGCGACATAACCGTCCATCACCGGCATCTGGATATCCATCAACACCATGTCGTAGTACCCTTCCGGTGATTTTTCGACTTTCGCCACCGCTTCGGCACCATCCTCGGCCGTCTCGACCATTGCTTCCGTCATCTTCAGGATCTCGGCGGCGATTTCCAGATTCAGTTCATTATCCTCCACCAGCAAAATCCGCTTGCCGGTAAAGTCCGTCCTCATCGACGCATCGCTTGCGTTTTCCGGTTCCCTGTTCAAAGCCGTCAGGATGGAAACCAGCTTTTCCGTTCCCAAAGGCCATGCAATCACCGCATCGACTTCCGGAACCCGGGCAATGCCGTCCGGATTGTCCGAACACAATACCAGTCTGACAGCATGTTTTTCACGCAGTCGGACCCGGCGGGCAAACTCGGACGCCTCCATATCGACAATTCCGCCATTCATAAGAACAGCGTAATAAGGATGATCCGATTCATCCGCATCGACAATCCGGCCCAGTGCCTCGCGGGCCGACCCGATTTGCTTGGTCACAACACCCAGTCCGTTCAACATGGCAACTGTTATTCTACCGCGTTCGGCATCATCGTCCACCACCAGAACCGGCTGCCCCCTCAAAAAGCCCGTATCCATCCCCGAATCGACCGGCTGATGCTTCAGATGGACCGTTATCGTGAACGTCGAACCGACGCCCCGCTCACTCTCGACATCAAACGAACCGTTCATCATCTCGACAATCGCCTTGGAAATCGGCATGCCCAGACCGGTGCCCGAAATCTTGGATGTCATACTGTTGTCTTCGCGTTCGAACGGCACGAAAATCTTCTTCAGGTATTCCTTCGACATGCCGATCCCGTCGTCCGAAAAAACGAGACGATAGCAGCCGTAACCGGCAAACGTGGACGGCGACTCGGACACGTCAATCCCGATATGGCCCCCGGCAGGCGTGAACTTGACCGCATTGGACAGGATATTCATGAATACCTGTTGCAGGCGAAGCTGGTCCCCTTCCACCCTTTCGTGAACATCGGAAGCCACAGACATCCGTACGGCATGCTGGCGCGACTTCAGATCTGGCATCACAATATCGACCACGTCTTTCAACAGCGACACCAGATTGAAGCGCTCGGAGACCAGCACAATCTTGCCCGAATCGATTTTCGACATATCGAGCACATCGTTGATCAGGCCGAGCAAATGATGCGACGCGACCGTAATCTTGGAAAAATATTCCTTCATCCGGTCGGGGTCATGCCGGTATTTTTCCGCAATCATCGCCAGCCCGATAATCCCGTTCATCGGCGTGCGCATATCATGGGACATTTTAGAGAGGAAATCCGATTTCGCGTTATTGGCCTTTTCGGCAACCATCAGCGCATCCGTCAGCGTCTGGCGAACCCTTTCCTCTTTCAGACGCATCTCATGAATATCACGCACGGTCAGAAGCAGACGGTCGTGGAAACCATTGAAATAACTGACCTTGCCTTCCTTGTAACGGGGTGGATTATCGGTGGAACGGTAATAAAAAGAATAATTCCCGCCTTCCCTGTCCAGATTGACCTTCATGCGACGGATATTGAACTCTTCTTCAATCCGGCTCCGGTCATCGGGATAAACGAACTTCTCAATAAACAACCGGTTGCCTTCAAACAAATCGCCGGACAAGGGCATACCCCGCGTATCGACATCATCCGAAAAACGCATCGTATATACATTCCTCTCCACATCCCCCACGCTCATCAGGTCGTAATCGTTATTCATGATGTAATCGTAAATGGCGTGCAACTGGATGTTTTCCAGCTCGATATTCTTTTCCCTGGTGATATCCTCGGCCACCCCGACGACAAAAACCGGTTTTCCGTCCTTTACCGTCACTGTCGACAGGGTCGTGCGGACCCAGACATCCGAGCCCTTGATTTTCAGCTCACAGGAAGACGTTTTTCCACCGCGATGAATCCGTTCATACATCTTCATCACACTGTCACGACTGACGGGGTCGACAAAATCCTCAACAAAACTCACAGGCATATTCTCGTACCGCGCCTTGCAGTGATACAGCCTCTGCGCGCGTTCCGGAACGACAAGCAGCCTCTCTTCGGGATAATAGTAAAACTCGCTCGTTCGGGTATGTTCGAGAGAAATCCGCAAAAGTTCGTTACTGGCCTGAACCTGCTCGGCCAGCATCGCTCTTTCGATCTCCGCTTTCTTGCTATCGTCGATATCGAGAAAAACGCTCTGGAAAACCGTTTCGCCGTCCACGTCCAGAATGACTTCGGCGCAGCCGATAATCCAGCAAGGCGTGCCATCCTTTTTCAAAAGACGGTATTCGAAATGGGCCTTGTCCCCCACCTCTTTCAGCCCGGACACTTCCCCGAAAACCTGTGTCCAGTCTTCAGGCGCGACCAGCGACGGGAAATGCCATTCCTTCCTGTTCCAGAATTCCTCCGGTTCATAACCGAAAATACGGATCGCCTCATGGTTGGCATTTTTGAAAACCACATTGCCGTTTTCAACAAGCCGGTACTGGACGATCCCGCACATCACCGACTCGAACAGCGAGTTATAGCGGTTTTTCTCTTTTTCAACCTCGATCAGCCGCTGTTTCTTCTGAAGGTTCTCTTCCTTGAGCTGCGCCAGTTCACTGATATTCTGGTGATATCCGCGCAATTCGATTTCGCTGCCTTCGCGACGGTACACCTTGCCGCCGCAACGGATATGAATATTGCCCCATTTCGGGTGATGCCAGAGATACTGGACTTCCGAAAACTGCCCTGTTTCCAGCATCTTCGCCACACTCGTTTCGACGTAATCCATCGCCTTCGCATCGATACGCGAAAACCAGTGCGAATAACATTCTTCAGCCGCAGGATGATCGTCAAGACCGAGCAACTGGAGCATCATGTCGCTGGCATACATCCGTCCGACACCGGTTCCTGTATCCACACAAATCGACCAGAGCCCGGTATTGCTGGTATTCAAGACCTCCTGAACCCAGTCCGGATTGCCGAACAACTGGTTTTCCGTTACGGTTTTCATAATAAATGTCCCAGTTCTTTTTCAACCCTGATCGTCATGAGAGAAACACTTTTCCTGATAATGATGCATACAGGAAAACATTTTAAACGTTCCGGAAAATAAAAAAAAGTTGCAGAACTGTTAATTTTTTTTACAGAATCAGGCAAAAATGGCCAGGATGCCTTTTTTGTGAATCAGACAAGCCATGACCGGACGAAAAAAGACCGGGCAAAAAAAGCGTTTTTCAGACCATACACTTCATTCATGACAGGACAGTTGCAGATTTATGATATATTCCCGAATCAACAAAACACTTCTTTCAGTCAAAACACTTTTTCTGCAAATTGACTCCTTATCTGAAAAAACTCGTTTTCCTGACAAGCTTTCTGATCCTCTCCCTGGCCCATGCCGGTGAAGTGTTGAAAAAGACGAAAAACGCGTCATCGAACTGATCCGGGCCAGCGCAGCCCGGAATTGTCCTGCCGGTTTATACAATCTGGCTTCGGCATACCAATACGGTTTGGGCATTCCAAAAGACGAAGAAAAGCGCATGCAATACCTGACTGAAGCCGCCAGCCTGAATTATTTGCCCGCCGTGTTCGATTTGCTTGCCATTCATGAAACCGTTCTTCCGGGAGAAAAATCCAGTGAAGAAAAGATTTCGCACTGGCGCAGCAAAATCGACATCGCTTGTCGGCTAACCGAAGAAAAATCCCTGATCTACCTGATAAAAACCGACCTTTTTCCTGAACAAAAAGGACCTTGAACCGCTGGAAAAAACTGGCATGACAGCAAAAAAATATTCGTCAAACCACAAATCCCCCATATTGACAACAGCATTCCCGATTTTTTGAACAACACTCAACATTTATCAGAACATTGCCCATCCGTTAATTTTATTCTTCAGGAAACACATCCTTACAGGAAATTTTCTTTCACTTCTTTTTTAACGGGAAATAAAATGGCAAACAAAACTTTTCAGAAAACCCTGCTGGGTTGCTCCATCGCCCTGATGTCCGCTTTCGTCGCCGGCAATGCCAGCGCGGCCAAAAAAGTCGACGACACCTACTCCAGACTGAACCAGTGTATCGGCTACTACAACCAGAGCCAGTACACCCAGGCAATCCCCTGCTTTACTCCACTGGCAAAAGCCGGTAACGATCAGGCACAGACCTATCTGGGCATCATGTACCAGCACGGTTTCGGTACCCAAAAAGACATGGCAACCGCTGCCATGTGGTATAACAGGGCCGCCCGTCAGGGAGACAAATGGGCCTACGACAACCTCAAAGCCATGGGTAATCCGAAACTGGCAACCGGCAAAACCTGGGCGGATTACAGAAACACCGTCGAACAGAAAGCCGCTGCGGGTGAAGCCTCGGCCCAGACCGCTCTGGGCAGCCTGTACTACTTCGGTGTCGGTGGCGTCAAACAGGACTACAACACCGCCAAAAACTGGTATGCCAAAGCCGCCGTCAATGGCGATGCAGCCGCCATGAACTACCTCGGTCGCATGTATTACTACGCACTGGGCGTCGAACAGAATTCCATGATGGCCAAACAATACCTGAACGCAGCCGCCAAAGCCGGTAACGTTCAGGCAAAAAACCTGCTGAAAAAAATCAAATAACCCCCTATCTTCCTCAAACCAATAACAGCAACTTTACGGCCGGATAAGATCCGGCCTTTTTTATACGGAAACCGCCTCCCTGACGCTTCGCCAGACCCTAACGAGCGCCAACATCGATTCCGAAATGACCTTTATAAGACAGCGCTACCACAGCTCGTCCAATGAAGACAAAACCGTCAAAACTCTCGAAGCGGGCCTCAAATACACCAAAGGCAACACCAGTGCCGCCCTCCGTTACAACGGCATTCGGAAATACCCTTTCGGATCACACCGTCCGGGCTGAAATCGGGTTCGTTCTCTGAAAAATCAAAAAATCTTTCCACCCACCCTCTTCTCCTTTATTGGCATTGTGCCAACTCAAGTGATTTTTTCTGCCTGCCGCCATTATTTTCAACAATCAGCCCCCATAACCGGACAGCCATTTTCCAACACAAGCACATTATTACTAAATGTTATATAATCCATAATCTTGAGTAATATCAATTACTTGCAAGCAAGATATAAGAATTTCCATGAGGCAATAAATGAACCGCAATCACCGTACCGTCTGGAATGAAAGCACACAGAGCTGGACAGCCGTATCCGAGCTGGCAAAAGGCCGCACGAAAGGCAATGGCAAGGCGAAAAAAAATGTCGTGGCCGCCATGATGCTGCTGACCCTGCACAGCCAGCTGATGCCCGTTGTCCACGCCTACACGCCCAACGTGTCCGGAACGACGGTCAATAACGAGACACTCGATGCAGGCGAGGTCCAGAACGTCCTCTCCGGCGGCATCGCCAACAGCACGACAGTCAATTCCAGCGGTTCGCAGTCCGTTCTTGACGGCGGCGTCACCAACGGCACGATCGTCAACGCCAACGGCACACAGGGAGTCAGCTCCGGTGGTGTCGCCAATAGCACCTCCGTAAACACCGGCGGGACAATGTTTGTCAATGACGGCGGCATTGCCTCCGGTACCCAGGTGAATTCGGGAAGCTTTTACCAAATCAATTCAGGAGGCATCGATAGCGGGACGGTTGTATCTGGTGGATTGGACCGGGTTTTCGGCACAGCCAATGACACAACCGTGAATGGCGGCGTGCAAACCATTTTCGGGGGCGGCGTTGCCAACAGCGGCACCATTAACTCGGGGGGTTCCCAGCTTGTCAACGGCACCACCCACGACGTCACGATCAATTCCGGAGGGACACAGACCATCGCAGGTGGCGGCACGACCAGTGGTTCCCTCATTTATGGCGGCCAGCAAACCGTCAACAGTGGAGGCACCGCCACCAGCTCCATCATCCATTCGGCAGGCATTCAGGATCTTAATAGCGGTGCAGCAGCCAGTGGCACAACCCTTACCAGCGGCGTACAGCGTGTCTCAAGCGGCGCGTCAGCCAGCCAGACTACCATCAATGGCGCAGGTACCCAATATGTGTATGCGGGAGGTGTCGCCAATGACACTTCCGTCACCTCCGGTATCCAGACAGTCGCCGGGAGCGCCAACAACGCCAACGTATCGTCCGGTGGACGGCAATATGTCAACTCGGGCGGCCGGACCAGTGGCACCATCGTCAGCTCAGGTGGCCTGCAAACCGTTTCTGCCGGTGGCATTGCATACAACACGGTTGCCGGTGGCGTCGCCGGATCGACAGGTGGACAGCGCGGCCAGCAATCCGTTTACGGGACGGCCGAAGGCACGACACTCAACAGCGGGGGTTACCAGGTCATCGCCTCGTCAGGCATCGCCAACAGCACGACCGTCAACAGTGGCGGTGAACAGGGCGTCATTGGTATTGCCACGAATACTACAGTCAACAGTGGCGGAAAACAGGACATCCGCAACAGTGGAACCGCCAGCAATACGACGCTGTCCGGTGCCGGGGCAGTCCAGATCGTCAGCTCTGGCGGAACTGCCATCAGCACGACGCTTTCTGCCGGTGCAGACCAGACGGTTTCCAGTGGCGGCGTCACCAGCCATACCAATGTCATCAACGCCAACCAGACGATCGAACGCGGTGGCAGCGCCAGCGATACCGTCCTGAGTGCAAACGGAAGGCAAAACCTTTCCGGAACGGCCACCAACACCACGATCCATTCCGGTGGCACGCAATGGATGTTCAACAGTGGAGTCGCGGAAAACACCGAGATCAACAACGCTGGCAACCAGTATGTCCAGAACGGCGCTTCCGCCAACAGCACCACCATCAACGCAGGCGGGAAACAAACCGTGTTCAATGGCGGTCAAACCACGGCCACCACCGTCAATAGCAGCGGGGAACAAATCGTATCCAGCGGCGGAAGCGCCAGTGGAACCCTCGTCACCTCCGGCGGCAAACAAACGGTCGCTTCCGGCGGCATAGCCGACAATACGACCATTGATCCAAACGGTGTCCAGAACCTCAGCGGGACAGCCAACAGCACAACCATCAATCAGGGAACGCAACATATTCACTCCGGCGGCCTGGCCACGAACACCACCATCAATTCCGGGTACCAGATGGTCTATTCGGGTGGTTCCGCCAGCGATACCGTCATCACCGGGGGTGGACAGCATGTCTATGGCGGAGCCGCTGCCGAAAACGTCACCATCAACAGTGGCGGACAGCAATACAGTTACAGCGGCGCCATACTCAACAACACCACCGTCAACACCGGTGGCATACAAACCATCAACGGTACCGCCACCAGCACGACCGTCAGCGGTGGCCAGCAAAACGTCTATACAACAGGGGTCGCCAGCGGCACTACCGTGACCGGTGGCGGCCTGCAGACGATCATCAACGGAGGCCGCACCTATGACACGGACATTATTTCAGGGACACAACGGATCGGCGCTGGCGGCATCGCCACGAACACGACGATTGACCGGGGCTCGCAAACCATTGAAGGCACCGCCAACACAACGATTCTGAATTCCGGTGCGACCCAGAACATCTACAATGGGGGCATTGCCAACGACACCACCGTCAATTCCGGTGGCCGGCAACTCATTTCCAGTGGTGGGAGAGCCAATGAAAGCGATATCCGCTCGGCAGGCAGCCAGACCATCCAGACCGGCGGTCTTGCCAGCGCGACCACCATCAATGGCGGAACGCAAACCGTCATCTCCGCTGGCTCTGCCAATGACACGACGATCAACAGCGCTGGCCTGCAAACCGTTTTGAATGGCGGCATCGCCACCAGCACCGTCATCAACAGCGGTACCCAGAACATCTCCAGTGGTGGCTCAGCCAGTCTCACGACGATCAATTCTTCCGGAATACAGTCCGTGGCGGGAAGCGCCAGCGACACCACCATCAACAGCGGCGGCCACCAGATGGTCCAGAGTGCCGGCATCGCCAGCGACACAAACATCAGCTCGGATGGCCAGCAATCCGTCAGCGGAACAGCCAGCAATACCCACATCTCGGGCGGGGGCTTGCAGAACGTTTACGATGGCGGATCGGCCAGCGGCACGACGATCAGTTCAGGCGGTGACCAACACGTCTTTTACGGAGGCGACGCCCGTGCCACCGTCATTGATGGCGGCTTGCAGGTTGTCCTCGGCCAGGTTGTCGATACCACCCTGAACTCCGGCACACAGACGATCGGAAGCGGAGGCGGTGCGCGCAGCACGACCGTCTGGTCAGGTGAAGTCAATATCCAGTCAGCAGGCATAGCCAACGATATGATTGCCTATGGAGGGAATATCAGCATTTCTTCCGGCGGGATCATAAACGGCACCACCGAAATCAATGGCACGGCCACCATCGGAGGGGAGCTCATTACCAATGAAGGCACCCTCCTCGTCAATCAGGACATGGACAACACCATCGATACGTCCATGACAGGAAGCGGCGATCTGGTCAAAACCGGTACCGGAACCCTCACGTTAAACGGCATCAACACCTACACCGGCGGTACCACCCTTTCAACCGGCACCCTGCTCGTCGGCGGAACAGCCGCTGAGAACACAGCGCAAATTGCCGGGCCGGTTAACGTCAATGGCGGATTTTTGGGCGGATTCGGAAGCATTGCTGGAGCTGTGACCGTCAACGACGGGGGAACCCTGAAACCCGGCAACGGAACAGATGACGGTACCCTTTCCGCCGGCAGCGTCCATTTCGCCAGCGGTTCCACCTTCGATACCGGCGTCAACCACGACAGCACCCACAGCAAACTCGTCGCCAGCAATACACTGGGTTCCGGCGCGGTGACCATCGACACCGGCAGCCATCTCGCCATCCATGCAGCACCCGGCAATTGGAGCCCGCAGACGACTTACACCATCATCGAGACCACCAATGGCGTGGTGGGAACCTTCACCAGCGTCACGTCCGACCTCGCTTTTCTGAACCATTCCGTCGATTATGGCGACCCCAACCTGGTCAAACTCACCATGACCCGGAATGACACCGGCTTCGGTGACATCGGTTTGACATACAACCAGAAAAACACCGGATATGGCGTCGAAAGCCTCGGCACGGGCAATCCCGTATACGACCAGATCGTCGGCATGGACAGAAAAGAGGCCATCAACTCTTTCGACAACCTCTCCGGCGAAATCCATGCCAGCACTAGGAGCGCCCTCCTCGAAAACAGCCGTTATGCCCGCGACAGCGTCATGAGCCACCTGAATCATGTCTCACTGCAAATGCCCGAAGCGAACCGTCTCCTCTGGACAAACGTATGGGGACACGACGGGCACCTGAAAGACGACGGCAACGCCACCCGGACAGACAACAGGGGATTCGGCCTCATGCTCGGCTCGGACATCTATCGTGACGGGAAAAACACCCTCGGTGCAGCCATCGGATACGAACATACGCGTCTTTCCGCCGGAGGCGTGCGCAACTCGACCTCCGACGTCAACGCCATCCATCTGATGGGATACGGGCAAACCCGCCTCGGCTGGATCGACCTCAAGGGAGGCGCGGGCTACAGCTGGTACCGGATCGATACCGAACGGAACGTTTCCGTCGGCAATATCCAGTCCCAAAACACCGCCAGATACGATGCGAACATGATCCAGCTCTTCGCCGAAGGCAGCCACCGTTTCGAGATGACGGAAAAAACCAGTGTCACCCCATACGCCCAGCTGACATGGCAACGCATCCATACCGACAGCTTTACTGAAAAGGGAGATGTCACCGCACTGCACGGCCACAGCAGCAATGACAACGCCCTTGGATCGACACTGGGCGTACGGGGAGAACAGACCATCGGCGAGAAAAGCCGACTGTATGCCGACCTTGGCTGGCAGCATCGTTATGGCAGCGTCGAACCGGATACCGACCTGAACTTTACGGGAAGCCGTACCTACAACATCAAGGGCGTCCAGAACAACCGCAACAGCGCACTGGTCGGCTTCGGTGCGCAGATCGAACCGCAGAAAAACATGAACCTGCAACTGGGATACGAAGGCGCATTCGGCAACCGGATCAAGGACCATGCCCTTCAGGTTCGTTTCAACATCGCCTTCTGACAAAAGGCATCATGACAATAAGAAAAACCTCCTGCATATCACATGCCGGAGGTTTTTTTATGAATCATGAACGGACAAAATTGGGCGATTCACTCAAAACGGAACACTTGAATAAAGCACCTTGATGCCGACAACGATCAGAATGAGGCCACCCCACAGATCGGCACGGATTCGCTTCGTGACGAGATTGCCAAAGCGAATGCCGACAAACACCCCCGAAAATGACAAAACGAGCGTCACGAAACCGATAACAAAAAGGGGATAGATCATTGAAGACAAGGTACTCATGCCCATAAAGGCAAACGTAATGCCAACTGCCAGCGCGTCAAGACTGGTCACCAGCGCCATCCCGAAAACAAACTTCGGATTGCTCGCGTCAAAGGGCTTGCTTTCCCCATCCTCTTTGACCTTGAACGATTCGCGAAGCATGCGGATGCCCAGAAAAGCCAGAATCGCAAAAGCGATCCAGTGATCCACGTTATCGATCAAGCCGCGAAAATGAAACGCTCCCAGCCAGCCCACGAGCGGATTGACAATCTGGAAGAAACAAAAAGACAGCGCGATCATCAAAATAGGCCGCCATTGAACCCGCTGCAAGGACACGCCACTGGCAATGGAAACGGCAAAACCGTCCATCGCCAGACCGAAGGCAAGACCCCAAATTTCAAAGCCGGACATAAAAAAACCAGGAAGAGGTAATTCCGAAAACAGAACTGGCAAACAGCTGTTTCGGAACAAGTAAAACAGTCGGAAACCGGGAAATACCTCAAGAGGCACCCTGTCAGTAAAGCGATGATATAACGGGAGAAAAAAATAGCAAAATTAACAGACAGCCTGAAAATTACTTTCAGTAATATAGAGGAGAAACGGGAAAGAGTCCGTTAAAAACCCGGTTATGTCTTCTAACCGGTATTTCAGCCATGCTCTTCAGAGTTGGGCGAGCATGCAGGACTCTCACCGGGATTTTGACGATCTGGTTCCCGAGGTTCTGGTACAGGTAATCCGTCACGTTTTGCAGGGTCTTTTCCGGGTCATTGGGGTCGATGATTTTTTCGGGAGTCATGGGGTTCAGCGCGTCCTCTTGTTTCCGGCATTCCCTTACTGTCCCGGCTAGAGTTCTTGACGCTTCAGGTCTCCTTCGATGACGCTATTGTTTTTCGAAGAACCCGAAAGCAAAAAAGCCGGAATAATTTCCGGCTCTTCGGTGTATACAAGAACACATTACTGTTTTTTGCCCGCTCTTTCAGCCATGTCTTTCCAGTATTGTGCTTCTTTTGGGTCTTTTTTCACACCAAGTCGACCGGTCTCGTATATGTAGCCGAGTTCTTTCATGGCATTGACGTTTCCGTTTCTGGCAGCCTGCTTGTACCAGTAGAGTGCTTGTTCTATGTCCTTTTGGATACCTTTTCCGTATGCATATGCATTTCCCAATAAAGCCTGTGAATATGTACTGCCTTTTTGAGCCCCAAAAATGTAATACTGAACTGCATGGTTCAAATTCCTTTTGACACCATCTCCCCTGGAATACATCATACCGATATCGGCATACGAATCATAATCTCCATGTTCGGCCGCCCTTTGATACCATTTCATGGCTTCTTTATAATTCTTTCCGATACCTATGCCGTTTACAGTCAAATAACCCATTTTTGCTTCAGCATCAGCATCTTCTTGTTCAGCAGCTTTTCTATACCACTTGACTGCTTCTGGAAGATTTTTCAGGATACCGTTACCCTGTTCATACGCCAGTCCCACGTTAAATTGAGCAATAGCTAATCCGGATTCTGCCGATTTCATATAGCACATAAATGCTTTTTCAGCATTTTTGCTGACGCCAAGGCCATGGTTATACATATAAGCGACAAGATTTAATGCTTCTGGATCATCATGTACATCGGGTTGCATAAGAAAGGTCATGGCTTCCTTATATTGTCCAGCATCGAATAGCCTATTTCCTTCCATGAGATTATCGGCAATTGCATGATTGCCGAGGAAGAAAAAAAGACAAACAAATAAAGCTTTTAAGATAGTTTTCATCATTTCATAATAAAGAAGCAATGCTGATTCATTATCATCAGCATTGCTAAGTTCGGTCAAGAAATTATTATCTTTGAGATCGTTTTTTATCTTCAGTTTTTCTATTCGAATATCCATCAGCAACATACTTCGCCCCTGCCTCCTGCCCTTGCCCCACCCCGAAATCCGCCAGAACAGACGTGACCCACCTCTTCAATTCTTCGGGACTCCTGACCTGCGCAGGTGGCTGGAAAGGGATGTTGAGTAGCGAAAGCATCCCCAGAGGTATCCCGTACATCAGCGATTCCCCCACATGGGCCTGTCCTGTCTTGTCCAGCAGTTTCGCGTGCAGGTTGGCCGAGACGCTGGCTGCTGACATCCCGGTTAACGTCGCCAGACTGTCGACTTTGCCCAGTAAGGCCGTTACCGGAATTTTGACGATCTGGTTCCCGAGGTTCTGGTACAGGTAATCCGTCACGTTTTGCAGGGTCTTTTCCGGGTCATTGGGGTCGATGATTTTTTCGGGGGTCATGGGTTTCATGGCGTCCATTTCCCGCTGGTATGTTTTCAGTGTGTCCTGCACGGCTCTCAGGGCTTTGGGGTCGCCCCCGGTCATGCCATAGACCATTTCCCCCATCAGGGAGGCGAAGGAGTAGAAGGCGGTTTTGGCTTCCAGAGGCGCCATTTTCATGCCTTTTTCGAAGGAATAGGCTTGCCGGCTTCCGTGTTTGGGGTCGTAGGTGTATCCCTGTGCTTCGTTGAATTCCTGTATGGCCCGGCCGACGGTTTCATTGTCCATGTTCTGGAAGATGGCCGGGATCAGTTTGCCGGTGGTCTGGTCGGGTTCGCTAACGGGGCGGCTGCCGTCTTCGCCGTGGACGGGGTTTTTCGGGGCAAGCGCCTTGTTGACGTAGCCGGTGACCGCTCTCCCGGCCTGCCTCTCTGCTTCGGCATAGCTTTCATCCCGGGCTCCCGCTACCCGGTTTCCGTCTTTTCCGTGGATGTCACTGTCCTTGCCCAGTCCCTTGTTGGCATAGCCGGTGACCTTGTTTACGGCAAAGCGCAGGAGTTCTCTCATGCTCAAATCCTGCGGATCATAGACATGCGCTGTCCTTTCGAGAATGTTTCCGGTTTTCACGTCTTTGGCCGGTTCATCCGCATATTGAATCGCCTTCTGTATTGACGGCACCCCATCGCGTTCGGGACGGTATTCAAGGGTGCGATAAGCGTTTGACGGATTGTCTTTATCATCCAGACGGAGTTCCAGTGTTTGGGCTCCTTCCTGCTGTTTTTGTCTGAGCTGGCTTTCCAGTTCGATCCATTGCCTGAAAACCGGGTCATGTCTGGCGTTCAGGATGAAGCTGATATCTTTCTGATCCTGTGTCATCCCATTGACCTTGTTTTTCCAGCCATGGATGTAGTCATCTCTTTCCGGGCCGGTCAAGGGACGTCCCAGTGGGCTTTTGGGGTCGTTTCCTGCACTGAAACGATTCATGAGCATGTCGTTTCGTCTGCTGGCGTCCAGTCCCTTGTACGGGTCGTCGGGGTCGGTTTTGAAGACGGGGGCCGGTTTGGTGTTGTCGATGTCAACTGCCTGTGGAGGCGGTTTCTGGAGGTTTTTTTGCTGTTCGGCCTGCGCGGCCTGTTGTTCCCGCAATATCCTTGCCTGTTCCCGTTCCTGTTCGCGCCGCCGTCTCTCGGCTTCCCGTTCCAGTGCACGGTTTTGTTCTTCGGGGTCGTAGCTGCCGGAATACATGTTTCCTATGGAGCTGAAGTAATCATCGTCTTCACCGCTCATGTTTTTCTCCTGTACATAAAAAAAAGCCTTCCGCTTCATGACATGAATGACGGAAAGCCTGAAAATAAAAAAGCCCTCCATCCGGAAGGCTTCTGAAAAAAGAAAACCTCCCGTCAGGAAGGCTTCGGTACAAAAAAGGTCTTTTCATTGGAAAGACCTGAAAACCGGGCGCATGTCGCCCGTCTCTTTTACTTATACAGGAAAAACAATCTTCGGTCAGCTATGGCATTCGTTTTTCCATCATTCTATCGGTACAGGCGACCCCGAGCGGGCGAAAAGCAGCACCACGGCAATCCCGAAAAGGGCGCAGAACGCCCCGGTCGCGAAAACCGAGGGATACCCCAGAGCCGTCGCCAGAAAACCCGTTACCGGACCGGTTGCCGCATAGGCCACGTCCTGAAACGCGGCATATCCGCCAACCGCCGTGCCACGCACCTGAATCGGCACCCGTTTGACCACTTCCACCCCGAGTGCCGGGAACATGAGCGAACAGCCGCAACCGGCCACCATCGCCCCCGCCAGTGCCATCCATGGCCCCGTCGCCGCCCAGATAATCATCAGTCCGACCGACTCGACGAGCAGCGAAACCATCGCCACCCTGATTCCGCCGATCTTGTCAGGCAAATGCCCGAACAGCACACGTACTCCCACGAACGCCGCGCCGAAACATGACAGCGTCAGCCCGGCATGCGCCCACCCGTACGAGGCGAACAACAGCGACATGAAGGTACCGATCACGGCAAACCCCGCGCCCTGCAAGGCCAACGCCAGCCCCGGCTGCCAGACCAGTTTTGCCACGGAGAGAAGCGATACCTTCGAACCGCCCGTCGTCTCGATCGGCCTGATCCGCCAGTCCAGCAAAAAAGCCAGAAGCGGCAGGACAAGCGTCGACACACCCAGCGCGACAAAACCGAAATGATGGTTCATCAAGAGGCCCAGAGGGGCACCCGCCGCCAGCGAACCATAAATCGCCATCCCGTTCCATGACATGATCTTGCCGGACTTCGTCGTCCCGATCAGGCCAAGCGCCCAGGCGAAATTGCCCGAAATCAGCAGGGACTCGCCCAGCCCAAGAAAAAGCCGCCCGACAATCAGGATGCCATAGCGCACCATGTCCGGCACCGGCAAAAGCGCCGACAGCAAATAGGCCAGCCCGGCCATCGAACAGATCAGCATGCCTTTCAAGGTCGTGCGTTTGGCGCCGACACTGTCGGCCTGACGGCCTGCATACGCCCTTGACAGGACCGTCGCGAAAAACTGGCAGCCGACCGCGACACCGACCAGCGTATTGGACAGATTCAGCTCGTTATAGACGAAAAGCGGAATGACGGGCAGCGGAAGGCCGACCGTCAGATAGGTGAGGAAAATGGCGAATGTGAGAGAACCGAGATGGCGGTTCTCTTCGGAAACGCGAATGGATTTGTCGACAGACATGATCGTAAAAAAAAGAAAAATAAGTTATCCAAAACCGGGAACGACCAGCGCGATGGAAGTGTTGTCGGTGCGCGTCCCAATTCTTCAAACAGCTTTTCTTTCTTCCCGTTTCCCTGCCGGTTCCATCCGGAAGAAGCCGTTATGCGGCCATTATAATTCAGCTTTCCGCCAAAAATCCAGACATCCCTCAAGGCAGACGGAAACCGGGAATCCTCACCTGCTCAAAACATTCACCCTTTGCTGATCAGGCACCATCGTCTGAAGAAACCCTGTTCGACAATCCATATCGATTCCTTCCCTTATCGACCAGACACACTGGCTGATTCCCTGAAACCGCAAACTGTTCCCTCTTTTTTAAAGATGAAAAAACCGCTGCCATGAAATGATGACAACGGATTTAAAAATCAGTCATATATTAAAATTAGTTAATATATCGTTTGACGTTTAACGTTTTTCGTTATATCATCAACACATGATTAAATCGTTCACATGTCCGGATACACAAGACCTGTTTGCCGGTAAAACCGTTCCCCGGTTTGTCAACATCCGGTCAGTAGCGGAACGCAAACTCCAGATGATTCACAGGGCTACGGGCATAAACGATTTACGAATTCCACCCAATAACCGCCTTGAAGCGTTAAAAGGCGATAGAAAAGGTCAATACAGCATAAGAATTAATGACCAGTGGCGCATTTGTTTCACGTTCGATAATGGACAGGCTTTTGATGTTTCGATTGTCGATTACCACTGAAAGGATTAAATATGGATAACATTATTAATGGCATGAGGCCAATACATCCGGGGGAAATTCTCAGAGAAGAATTTCTGTCCCCGATGAACTTGTCTTCCAATGCACTGGCCATTGAACTGCACGTCCCCGCGCCACGGATAAATGAAATTGTCCGTGAACGCAGAAGCATCACGGCAGATACCGCTTTACGTCTTGCCCGTTATTTTGGAACAAGTGCTGAATTCTGGATGGGCTTGCAAGATGATTACGATCTGAAAACCTGCCAGAGAAAACTCGATGAAACGCTTGGCCGGATTATTCCGCGCCAATGACAGCCTGATTTTATGAAAAACCCCGCCGGATGGTTTGTCCCAAAGACAGACACTCGTCAGTCGCTTATCCCCAGACATCAATAACACGGCAACAAATAAAAAAGACGGCAAACGCCGCCTTTTTTCACTTATCTGGCCATCACAATCAGAACTTGTGCGTGATACCGAACTGGACGCCGGTCATGGAATCATTCGCCGCACCATTGCTGTTATAGACCGAACCGACATACTCGTTACTGCTGTCGACATACACGACATTGGCGTAAAGCTGGGTGCGTTTGGACAGATCGTAACCATACCCCAGCGCATACTTGTTGGCATGGCCGTCGTGCGGTGAATTGTCCAGCTTGCCACGGTTATACGAAGCGATCAGCAGATTCGGCCCGATCCGGTATTGCAGGCCGGTCAGCCATTCCTTCTGGTTGCCGCGCACGGCGTAAAAGTCTCCCAGCGACTTGAACGTGCTTTGTTCGTAACCGAGGAACAATTTCAGATCGCCTATCCTGTACGTACCACCCGCGTTCCAGACAAAGGAGCGGTTCGAATCAGCCTTCAGCTCGTAATTGGCAATCAGAAGCAGAGGGCCATTGTCAAACATGAGATTGACGGCGTACCCGTCGTTACCGTACTGGCTGGCGAACTGCTTCAACAGCGTATTGCCGTGATCGTCACTGCCCAGTGTATAGGTCAGCCCGACAGTCGCGCCGGAAAAGGACGGGCTGTCATACCGGACGGTATTGTTCACGTACATGGAATACAGATAATTGTAGACCGAGAAAGAAGAAACGATACCGTTCTGGTCGAAAGGATCGAGCATCGTGAACGAATTGGCCGACATGTTCGGTACCCGTCCCAGACGGACATGGCCCCAATTGCCTTTCAGGCCGACATCAGCCATCCCGGTCCATTCGGTCTTGCTGTCGTCACCCAGACTCTGGCGCAGGCCCTGATCCCAGCTGTAATTGCCGGTCAGGGTGCCGTCATTGATCCTGAAACGTTGCAACAGTTCAAAAGTCGCTTTCATGCCGCCGCCAAGGTCTTCCGTTCCGTTCAAACCGATCCGGCTCATCGTGAAGCTGCCCATTCTGGCGTCGGAACCGGATTCCTTGATGATGCCGGTATCGGCGATACCGTAAAGCTGAATGTGGGTTTGCGCCATGGCAGCGCCGGAAAAGAGCCCGGAAATCATCAGGGCGGCAAGTAATTTTTTCATGTCCTGTCTTGAAAAGTGAATGGGAGAAGAGTTGATGTAAAAGCAACGATTTTAACAGAAGCGAACCTGAAAACCCTTCAAACAGGGTTGATCCGTCAAAAAATCAGACCGTCTGTGTCACTTCTGCACCAGTATCTGAACCTGATTTTGAAGCAGACGTTTTGTCCAATTCGGTATAAGACCATCGAATCCGTGAAAAAACATAAAAAAGCGTCTACCGTTTTCAAAACGATAAACGCCCCCTTTTTGCCGAAAACCTGTTATCCCGAATGAAACCTTGCGTCACCCCATTCTCTTCCAGCCGCAAGCGATATCACCCGATATCAGAACTTGTGAAGGATACCCATCTGGATGCCTGACATGGATTCACTGGATACGCCATTGTCGTTATAAAGTTCCCCGACTTCGTCATTGCTGCTGTCGATATAAACCAGATTGAGATAAAGACGTGTCCGTTTGGACATGTCATATCCGTAACCGAGTGCGACCTTCCAGGCATGGCCGCTTTGAATCGTCGATGAGTCAATTTTCGCCCAGTCGACAGAACCCAGAATGGAATGCTGGCCCATCTGGTATTTCATGCCTGCCAAAAATTCTTTCTGATCACCCGTCTGGCGCAAGGAAGTGTAGTTACCCTGAAGTGCCTTGAAAACAGTCTGTTCATATCCGGCATACAATTTGAGGTTGCCGAAATCATATGTGGCACCCAGATCCCAGACCCATGACTTGTTCGAGTCAGGTTGCCTGCTCGCCAGACCGAAAAGCATGAGAGGCCCCTGATCGTATTTCACGAGAGACGCAAAGCCGTCATTGCCGTTTTTCCGGATAAACCGTGCCAGATCGTTATCACCATGACTGTCCGAACCAAGGGAATACGTCGCGGCAAAACCGAGCCCTTTGAATTTCGGGCTATCGTAACGGATCGAATTGCTCTGGTACTTGTGCGCAACCAGATTATGGACCGCAAACGAGGCGACGATACCGTTCTGTTCAAACGGATCGATCGTCGTGAACGTTTCCACGGCAATGCCGTGAATCCGGCCAAGACGGACATGGCCCAACTGGTCGTTGGCAAGCCCCACAACCGCTTCACCGTTGAAAAGCATCGGCTTGTCATCGCCCAGCTCCTTGCGCAGATTCTGGTCCCAGCGGAAATTGCCGGATTTCGTGCCATTGATATTGAAGCGCTCTTCCAGTAAAAACGTCGCCTTGTTGCCATTGCCAAGATCTTCCTGCCCGATAAATTTGAGACGGGGCGCCATAAAACTGCCCATCGAGGCGTCGGAACCGGATTCCTTGATAAAACCGGCATCGAGATTGCCGCGGAGCTGGACAAAAGACTGTGCCGATGCGGCACCGGAAAAAAGCCCGAATGCGATCAGGGCAGCAAGCGTTTTTTTCATGGGGATATCAAAAGAGAACAGATAAACAAAATGTGTAAAAAATTGTAACGATTGTTACAAAAATGTGTCTCTCCGGCAATTATTTTTTTGCTTTTTGGCAAAAAATTAAACAGGAAGTGAACAAAAGGAAGTCCGATGTTGTTTTCAGGCGAAAAGAAGCGAGACGGACAGAAAAGTTGACGGCTGGAAAAAACAAAAAAGGATACCGTTTTTTTAACGATATCCCTGATTGTCTGGTTTGTTGTGTGTGTTGAAGGACCTAGCCCCTGGAAATTTCCCTGCCGGTAATCGTGCTCTGTTCCAGATACGGATCGTCCTGCATCATGTAATTTTTGACGTAGTCGGCGACGCCCTCTTCAAGGGAATGGAACGGCACATCACATTCCAGGCGTTTCAGCCAGCCCATATCCGCCTGCGTGAAATACTGGTATTTGCCTTTTAACGCTTCCGGCATCTCGAAATATTCGATTACCGGGTCTTTCCCCATCGCGGCATACACGGCACGGGCGAGATCGTTCCAGGTACGCGCCTTTCCCGAACCGATATTCAGGACGCCGTTCGCCTGTGGATTTTGCAAAAGCCAGTAGAGAACGTTCACGCAATCCTTCACGTACACAAAGTCTCGCGTCGATTCACCGTCCCCGTATTCAGGCCGGTCGGATTTGAAGAGGCGGATCGGCAAGCCTTTCATGATATCGCCGAACACCTTGGCAATGACGCTCTTCATATCGCCCTTGTGATACTCGTTCGGGCCATACACGTTAAAGAACTTCACGCTGGCGATACTGTCGAGCCGACGTTCACGGTAAGCCCACAAATCGAAAAGCTGCTTGGAATACCCGTATGCATTCAGGGGTTTCAACTGCACCGTCGTGCTGATATCGTCGGAAAAACCGAGCGAGCCGTCCCCATACGTCGCGGCGCTGCTGGCATTGATGAAGCGGATACCCCTGTCCATCGCACACCGGCACAGCAATTCACTGTACTTCACGTTATTTTGCATCAGGAAATCGACGTTCCTCTCTGTAGTAGCGGAACAGGCGCCCATATGGATAATGCCTTCCACCTTGGGGGGCAAACGGTTCGCATCCAGCATCTTGCGGAATTCGTCGCGATGCATGTAATCGGTATAACGGCGATTGACCAGATTGCGCCATTTTTCACTTGACGCCAGATTGTCGACCACCAGAATATCGTCGATATTCTCTTCATTCAGTTTCCAGATCATGGCACTGCCGATAAAACCGGCGCCACCCGTCACGATATACATACAATCTCTCCAGACAATAAAAACGCAGCAGAATGTCCCTGAAAACCCGATTTCATCAGGAAAAACCGGAGAACATGGACTTGTCGGACTATTTTAACCCTTAACACCCCGAAAAAATCGTCCGCGAATGAAATCCGGAACCGGAACACAGAAAATGGTGCCCACGATCAACAAACGGCAAGCACTCTCTGCATCAAACAGGAAATGACATTACAATCAAAGTGTTGTTCCTTTTCAGGAAAAAGGAAATCGAAAAAGGAAATCGAAACTTGTGGAGCCATTTGCATGTCAAAAAGACTGCATCGTCACGCAAGAAATGAAACGACTTCCGGAAGTGACTTTAAAGAAACGTGCCTTAGCAACAGAAACCGTCAATCAAAGAGAAAGGAAACGCCATGATCAAGAAATTCGTCTCCACCACCCTCGGTATTACGGGTCTTGCCGTCCTGATCGGTGCCTCCGGCATCATGTGTGCCATGAATACCGCACAGGCCCAGTATGTCGGCCCGAACCAGACTCAGACCTATACCACCGTTTCCCAGATCCTGAAAAATCCGGTCGACGACCAGTATTTCAACCTGAAAGGCAAAATCACCGACAAACAGGGTCATGAAAGATATACTTTCACCGACAGCACCGGTTCCATCCGCGCTGAAATCGACGACGACCGTTTCATGGGCGTAGAGGTCACTCCGAACTCCGTCGTCGAAGTCTGGGGCAAAGTCGATACCAGCCGCACCAAACCCGTCAAAATCGACGTCAAACGCCTGACCGTCATCCAGTAATCGGGCAATCAGGCCAATCCATCCCTGTAACGGCAGAGGCATTCTGCCGTTACAGACTTTTCCCGCTACAAAAACTGCTGAACCGGCATTCAGACAAATCAGACCGACACGCATTGCCTCCCTGGGCAGACACACCGGGAATCTTTTCCTGTCTCCCCTGCAATTGACCTGAATCATCCCTGCCAATTGCCAAGCCGCTGTTTTTCGGCTACATTGCCGCGTCGTCCTGAAATTCAGGCCATAAATCCTAAAGAAACCCGTCACAAACCGGCACTATTGTGAGACCTTTCCTATACTACGATGCACGCCTGAAAGGCGTCATCCTGACCGCAAATGGCGAACGTTTCGTCATCGAATACCTTGGCAAGGAACTCTTTCTTCCAGCCGATTCCGCCAATGCGGCCTACTATGACAAAATGCTGAAACAAGGCGAAAAAGAAGAAACGGGCCTGATCGGGCTCGTCTCACAGGTCAGAAAGAAAAACAACGTCGGCCATTCCCGGGCGCGTGGCTTTTACCGCTTCGACGCCTATCCCGACCAGACGCTTCAACGTGCATTCGAACTCGACGATTTCGACTACTTCGGGCAAGACCACAACATGAACTCCATCGGATGGCGCAACGAAGCCAATCCCAACGGATTTCTGGCTGCACGCGGCATCATTCCCGGCAAGGAAGGCCGCTTCATCTCCGACAGTACCGAACCCTATACCGTCAACATCCCGTTCGACTTCGTCGAAATCGCCACCCGCCTGAAACAGGATCCCGTCGACATACTGAAAAATTTCATAGCCGACGTCTGCCAGCTTCACTCAACAGACGAGCTGCCGCGGGCAGACGGCTTCAACAGCCGTGGGATGGAAGCGGAAAAGAAAGCCCGCGAATACCTGAAACAGGCCTACCGGCTGAAAAAAGACATCATCTGATTCAACAGAATGCCGGACAGTTCTCTGTCCGGCAAACCGGGATAATCCCTTCGCCAGGCCATTTCTTTTTGCCATCCATCCTGAAAACGAAAACCGTCACAGCTTCGTTCAACACCGCCTTTTTTTTACGGAAAACTTCCTTTTGCATCGATTCCGCCTGAACCAAAAAAAATTATCGGACGTCTCATGAGGATGACTTCCGTCATCGCATAAAAACGGCTGCCGTTTTAAACTGTCACAACCGTAACGGATGAGTTATATTGTTCATCCGTAATTGTTCATCCGTAAAAAAACAGCGTCATTTGAATTTTCACTGAAACACCAACAGACAAAGGAGCTTCCCATGATGTCTAAAAAACTGCTCACCGGCCTTTTCGCTGCGGGCCTTTCCATCGGAATGCTGGCCGTATCGTCCACCGCAAGCGCCCAGTACATCGGTCCGACCCGAATTGCGCCGACAACCGTCAACAAAGTCCTCAAAAGCCCTGTTGACGACCAGTACGTCCTGCTTTCCGGAAAAATCACGTCCCAGGTCAGCAAGGACAAATACACATTCACCGACAAGACCGGATCGATCGTCGTGGAAATCGACAACGAAGTCTTCGCCGGGCGTCAGGTCGGCCCTGATACACAAGTCGAAATCTGGGGCAAAGTCGACAAGGACATGTTCAAGGAACCGAAAATCGACGTCAAACGACTGGGCATTCCAAATCAAACAAAATAAGCGGTTTGCAAAAACGTTTGAATTTTTTCAAACGATCGTGGTCTAACCTGTCCATAGTCTGAAATGGAAAGGAGAACATCATGATCAAAAAAGGTTTTGGAATGGGCCTCGCCGTTGCATTTGCCGCCCTGCTGATCGCGTCCAGCGTCGTGTGTGCCATCAACACCACCGCCTCGCCATACGTGACCAGCACGCCGCAGATGAAAATCCTGTAAACGCCTTGTCCTGGACAAAGCCGGAACAGGAAGCGGCAAAGCCGCAAAATCGGCGTCAGACGGCCAATCGTCAGGTATTGACGTAGCCGTCTGATTTTCGGACAAACCGCAAAAACGGAACGGCAATGCCGTTCCCGACAGAGAATACATCCGGAAAGATCATGTATCCGGCAATTGCCGGGGCATCGAAAAAATGGACGATGCCTGTCGAAAACCGGAATCTGCCCTTGTCACCATCCACTCTTCATTTCAGGGGCAGACCTGACAAGATTCCTGAAATCCAAGACAACCGGCTGACACAAAATGTTAAACGCTCCCGAATGAGAGCTTACCTGTCAGCTTGTCTTGAATTGAGCGTCATGGAGCACCTTATACTGACCGCCTTCCTTATTCATCAGTTCTTCATGCGTACCGATTTCGACAATCTCACCCTGATTGATAACGACAATCTTGTTGGCATTACGGACCGTTGACAGTCTGTGGGCAATAACAAAAACCGTTCTGTCTTTCATCAGATTATCAATTGCCTTTTGCACGGTCGCCTCGGACTTGTTATCCAGTGCAGAAGTAGCCTCGTCCAGAATGATAACAGGAGCATTCTTGATAAAGGCCCGGGCGATGGCAATTCGCTGTTTTTGGCCGCCCGAGAGCAGAATGCCTCTTTCACCGATAAAGGTATCCAGTCCGTTTTTCAGGGAATTGACAAACTCCGTCAAATACGCCAAATCCAGCGCCTGACGGATTTCCTCATCCGTAGCGTCCGGCCTGCCAACCTTGACATTATCCCGAATCGTTCCGGAAAAGAGAAAATTATCCTGAAACACGATAGCGATATTTTTCCTCAGGCTTTCCAGCGTATAGTCGCGTATATCGATCCCATCGATCATAATCTGACCGGACTGGATATCGTAAAAACGTGGCAACAAATTGACGATAGTCGTTTTTCCTCCGCCAGAATTCCCGACAAGTGCAACGCACTCCCCGACATTGACATCCAGACAGACGTTTTTCAGAACGGGGGTATCTGCAATGTAATGGAAATGAACGTTTTTGAACTGAATCCGGCGAGAAACAGAATCCAATACCTTTGCATCCTGTTTAGTCTGGATAGCCGGTTCACTATCCAGAATACTGAAAGCCCGTTCAATAGCCAAAAAAGAAAGCTGGACAGCAGTATAGTTACTCCCCATATTTTTGATCGGAGTATAAAGCATCAACAAGGCGGCAATAAATGAGACAAAACCACCAGGTGTCAGCTGATGGATCAAAATCAGATAAGAACCATACGAGATCGTCGCGGCAATCCCGACGGATACCATAATGTGCATCATCGGGGTTAACCATGACGAACGTTGGGTCATTTTGATGCTCAAACGAAAGAGTGAATTCAGGATATCCTGAAATTTGGACTGCTGCTCACGCTGGTAGTTGTACGCCATAATGGTTTTATTACCGGCAAACGTTTCGTTATATGCCGTAATGACCTTTGCGCCAGATGTGATCGTTTCATTCATCAGGCTTTCTATCAACTTCCGGACTTTCGCCATCGGATAGAAAGTACACCCCAGGACAAACATGGCAATGAGAGACAACTGCCAGGAGTTATAGAAGAGGACACCAATTAACGAGATGGATGACACAAGTCTTGAAACAAAGACTTTCAGGTTGCCCAGAAGACCGGCCGATGCCAGTTCAGCATCCGTATTGAACCGGAAAACAATGTCTCCTGAATTCTGGCGATCAAAAAAAGACGTCTCGAAAGAAAGCAGTTTTCTGTAAAGAGCGGCTTTCAAGTCATTGGTAATACGCGTTCCGACCCATACATTGAGATAAGTCGCCAGATAATTGAGCAGGCCGCTGCAAACGGTAAAACCAATGATAAACAGTGGAACAAACCATTCCGTATTCCCGGCCGATTTTTCCACCAATACCATATCCATATAAGGTTTGAGACACCAGGCAATAACGGCATCGAGTGACCCGATAGGAATACATAAAGCCATCGCCAACAGTGCACGAAACCAGTACGGTTTCACAAACGGCCACATGCGGCGATAGTTAATGACAAAAGGGGAATTTTTAAATTTTCGAACATCAAGTTAAAAGGCCAGGAAAGCAGTTTTAATAACAGTTTGATATTATATAAAATTATATCAAATTACATGAAAGATAATAGCAATGTTTTTCACTTAATAATGTTTCTTGCTATAATACAGTCTATATTTTTATCGTATAAAAACTCATGAATAATAAAGATAAAATTTCCTTTGTTATTTTCACTCCCCTGTATGACGAAAATATCGGCGGTATTATTGTCTTGCACAAATTGTGCTCTATTCTTAATAAAATGGGACACTCCGCAAAATTATGGCATACAAAAAATCCCACGAAAATTAATACATTAAGGACATTTTTACAAAAACTACGCTATAAAATCAAATATACAATCAAACCTGAAAAATTTCAGTCCCCGTATCGACTTGAAATTGCCAGCAGGAAAGATGTTGAAAATTCCATCGTTATTTATCCGGAAATTATAGACGGCAATCCCCTTTGTGCAAAAAATGTTGTTCGGTGGATATTATACAAACCGGGAGCCTTTACAGGAAAAATTAATTACGGAGATAACGAACTCTTTATCTGTTATAACATGAAGTTTATAGATGAACATTTCAAATATAAAATATCCGGTACGCTTTCTATTACAGAAAATATGAAAGAAACATATCAACAAACAAATTATTCCTCACGAAAAGGGACATGCTACATGGTAAGAAAGGGAGATAAACGAAACTTAAACTACCATCCCAAAGGAGCTCTTAAAATAGATGGAATGTCCCATAAAGATATTTCGGCAATATTTAATCAATACGAATATTTCATATCTTATGATTTATATACCATGTACTCCAATTACGCTGCCATATGCGGATGCAAATCCATAGTGGTTCCCGAAGAAGGAAAAACTATCGAAGAAATTGCAGCGGAACAAAATGCCCGTCCCGGAGTAGCCTATGGCATGGAAAATATCGAAACAGCACTCCAAACACGACATCACTTGTTTGAAAACAATGAACAAAAAGAAATTCGAGAACAACACTCAGTCAAAAAATTTGTAGAAACATGCTACAAACACTTTCACATTGGATAAACTTTATTTTCACGTTATCCAAGGCCAATCCCTGAAAAGTATAAAGATATCTCCGCTTATACACAGCAGAATTTTCTTTATTTTACTATTTCAGCATTTGACATGTTTTTCTACCGATCAAATTCTTCTTTTCATTTTCCGGCTAATCCATTCTTTCAAGATCGGTTTATTTTAATTTTTCTTTGATTCCAATTTAACAATAACATCGCTAACAATCACAAAAATGACAATTTCGTTTCAACATACTGTTCCGCGCGAAAAGCAAACCGCGCACCCCATATTCAAACCATTAATGAATTCTGGTAATCCATAAAAGTCCGTAAATCTGTGACAAGCTCAACAAGCAAGTGAAGGATGAAACTTTCGATTTGTCTTTCCGGCACTTTTTTCAAATCCTTTATTAATCTTGAGAATTGATCTTGATTCTTGATTTTATAATCATCTCTCAAAAAAAATATATTATCAAAAATATCGGCAAAACATTATCATATGCTTTCTGTTATTTTGTTCGTTTCAATACTCCGCGGAACCATTCCTTCAAAACAGATTGTTGAACTCTCTCAGCTTCGATCACAATCGGCGATTCAATTTCGACTGGCATAGCAACATCTCTTGCGATTGCAAAAACGACACTCTCATCCCCGTGTACTGTACTATGAGAAAAATAAAATCGATAACTCGAATCAAGACTGTTGACAAATTCAGGCAACTCATAAAAATCAACCAGTTTATGATAGACACAAAGTGCAAGTGTCGGACGAAATTTTTTGATTGTATTTCTGGCTCCCCTCAGAGCCATCATTTCAGCCCCTTCAATATCCATTTTGATGTAATCAACTTTTTTCAGCTTTAAATCAGCAACAGTTTGATCAATTGACGTAGAAACAACCTGCCAGGAATCAGGTGAATCAGCCCTTTTCTCTTTTGGATTTTTAACATATACCTGAGTAGCAGGACCTTTTCCTTCAATCGACATCCATGTACCAGGATCATCCCATACTGGATTGGGTACGAGTGTAATATGAGAACTTAGCTGCGGATTTAACCGCATGTTCTCTTTGAATACTGTAATATTGTCCGGGAAAAACTCAAAAGAAATGACCTTTCCTGTAGCACCCACTCTATCAGCAAAATAAAGAGAAGTACCTCCAAAACAAGCCCCACAATCCAGTACCACATCTCCATTTTGAGGAGCATAAACATTTCTTTTTCCTCTGTATTCATACTGCGAGTAAATAAACTCGTTGAATATGCCAAAAGCCTCAGAAAAGAGTTCTACATCATATCCAATTTGGCGCAAATTGATCTTTTTCAGATTAACAGGTTCAGACAATGCCAGAGATTGAGTAGACTCTCCCTTTGCTTCCATATCAGATAAAAGTCTCATTGTTTCCCAAAAAGCATCAGAATCCAATGGCATGGGAACATATTTCCACCCTAATGCACGATAAGTTAATACCGTAAGAAGAAGTAACCTGGAATCGGTATCAGCCATTTGTTGATATAACCACTCCCAGTGAACTCCCCCTTGCTTACAAAAATCACGCGCATGTTCAACGAGTACATTGACAACCGATTCTTTCGAAGCATCGGCTTCTACTTTAATGCCGTAAGGTTCATCCGACATACCGAATGATTTACGAAAGTATTCCGGAACGTTCATATTGACAGCGCACCACCTTGCCACCGTGAGAAAATCTGTCAAAAAATTATCCGAAATATCGATAAGAGCATTGCTGGCAATGGGAGCGTTCTCAAATGCACGTCGGGCATTTTTTATATAAATCATTTTATAAGATTATCCTAACTTTCATTAAAAATTAAACCAGATACCTATCGTCCGGGTCTCATTTATCCTATCCACTTGTGGCATTTAATGATTTTTCGGATAGAAATCGTATTCATTCAAGCAGAAGCGTTCCAGTGCAGCCAGATAGCGTTTTTTACTGTACAACCTGTTCTGCATATCCACATAATGTCCGATAGCACTCTCTCTTAAACTTTCATCTCTCTCATACATCAAAATGCTTTCAACAATCTTTTCTTTCATTTCATCGTAGGAAGTAAAAATATTTTCCGTGTTGAAATCTTCACTTTCAGGGAAAAAGTGCTTATTGTATACAGCAAAGGCCACGCCCTGCATCAAAAAGGTTTGTGCAAAATAACCATCCAGCCCTTCTCCAAAAGTAATCATGAACCTCGATTGTGAAACCAATGAAACATAATAATCGAAAGTCATTCCTTTTATTTCCATCAATTCATATTCCGGCAATTCTTCCGCAAGCTTATTTAATATTTCAGACTTTTTTACATCAGTGTCAGGTGAATAAAGAATCCTTTTCTTCTTTTTTTCAAAAGGTATTATCGGATATAATGATAAATCAGTGAACGGCGGAATCAGTAAGGTTTTTAATCCATAACGATCAGAAAATTCCTGTGTGCAATATTGATCGTGGGCTGTTGTCTGGGTAATATTCGATGTCAGTTGATATAGCGACTGGAATTCCTGTCGTTCAGGCATTAGCAGAATATTCTGATTCATAATATTGATATGTAACTTTCCAATACTTTGAATATAATTCATTATCTGTTTTGAAAAACTTATTATATTGTGAAACCGGGCAACCGATTCTTCCGGAATGAACAGGATCAGTTCTTCCAGTTCTGAAAACAGACACAGTTGTGAAAATCGATATACAATAAATTCGTTGCGAAAATGAGTCTGTCGTACATACGTCCGCAAATTAACATTAGGACGTGTCATGACAACTACATCACATCCATGTATGTGTTTCAGGGATTTCAACTCTTTTGCAATAGTAAAAAACGAATAAATCCCTCCCGACATAAAATTACCTTCCGGAACCAGCATAACGATCAATTTCTTTGCCGAAAGATTTTCAGTCTTTATCAGACAATCCTGAATTAATGGAAAAAGGCGTTCATCTGTGATTGGTTGTTCAATTTCAACTTCTGCCTTCTTTTCGACAAATGTTTTTACAAACCATTCAAAAAGATGTTGCCTAAGGGTTCTTCTCCATGGTGCTACAATAATCCAGCATGTCAGCCAATAGGCCAGTCTTTTAGAATATTTCATTATGCACAGCATTCAGTAAGATGATAATCAGGATATGGCAACCCATTTTTTTTCCAATATCGATTGACTCACCGTATTCAAAAAAGCCAAACCTTCTATCGATTCATCCAGACCAAATACATATGATCCTTTCCGGTCTTTTTTTTCTGACAAAAAAGCAGACAAATCTTTTTCAAGATCACAATAATAATTTGCAAAGGCTTCTATGTATCCCGCAGGATGACCTGCCTTGAACCGGGTATAGCATTCATTATTAGCAATCGCAATATCCGGGTTGCCTCTATCCATCATACAACGCTCTCCTGTATCTTTATAAAAATAGAAGATTTCAGGATTTTCCTGACGCCATTCGATTGCTCCTTTATCCCCATAAAGATAAAAATGCAAACCGTTACGATTCCCGATAGCAGTTTTGCTATACCAGATATTAATAAAAACATTGTTGGTGTAGTTGGCCAATACATTGACATTATCAACAATGCCTTTGAAATTTCCATAATTGCTCGCGTGTGCGACCAAATTGAGCGGTTTCTCCTGGATAAGAAAATCAATCAAATGATGAACATGAATTCCCAAATCCAGGGAAATAGTAGGAATACGTCCATCTTGTAAGCGCCAGTTTTGCGGAACAACCGGTTTCCCATCGGGGGCTTTTCTTAAAAATCCTTCCTGAGGCATTTCGATCTTAACCTGCTGTATTTTTCCCAGTTTGCCACTGAGCACTATTTCCCTGATTTCCCTGACTATCGGGTATCCCGAATAATTATAGGTAACTCTTAAGAAACCGCCTTTTTCCTCAATCAACTTACGCAAACGTAATGCATCTTCCAGGCTGGAAACGAGTGCCTTCTCACAAATAACGGGAATTCCACTCATAATACATTTTTCCAGCTGCTCAATATGCTGATCTTGCGGAGTTAAAATAACAATTGCATCAATATTATATTTTTCATTTTTGATTAATTCTTTCAAAGACGGATAAATCCGCTCTTCGGAAAGACCATATGCACGCCCGGATTGTAGATTAATATCTGAGTTTCGGCTAAAACACCCCGCCACCAGTTTAAATTTTCCATCCATTTGAGAAGACACAACATGTACCCGGCCAACAGCAGAATTAATGGCTCCTCCGACAAAGGCAAGATTTATCTTTTTCATGCACTTTAAATTTTTCATATTCCGCTATAAATAAAAATTAAACTGAAAGTGAATATAACTTACGTTGCATAATAAGATCTTTTGTTTCATACATATCACGTTCATTGGCACATTTCAAAAACATTACTCCAACTCGACCAAAAGGACTTTTCTTTATGCGCTCTCCAGACTTTGCGAGGGAAATATAATCAATCATGCATACAGGCACCTGACAATTGATCGAATAAAAATCTTGTTCCCTGTCCGTAGAAATTGTATGCCTGAGTATGTAATTTTTTCCATTCTCATTAATTGATTTCCGTAAATTTCCCAGGAAACCATCAATATACATTTTTGCATATTGAAACCCGGAAGAAAGTTGAATCAATCTAGAATATAAATCACCCGGACAACGACGCGTAAGTTCGATTAGCCAGAATTTGTCATCATTACAAATGAATTGTGTATGCAATAATCCATCCTGAAGTTTTAAATCATTAACAATAAATTCAATACATTCTCTTATTTCTTTGAGAATATTTTTTTCGAATGAAAAATCTACATAACTGGTATCAACTACAAATTCATTGGCAGAGCCATATTCTGCAACGACAAAGTCATGAATTATTTTCCCGCCAGATATAAATGCCGTATGACTATAGAGGTTCCCTACAATATATTCTTCAACCAGACACTTTTTTGAAAGTGAATAGTTTCTGGCATTCATAACAGCATTTTCGAGCTCCCCTTTATTTTCTATGACAGATATACCTCTTCCACTATAGGCATCAACCGGCTTGACCAAAATCTTTCCTTTGGCATCCGCAATATTTTCGAAATCATATATTTGAGGAACCGGAAGTTTTCTGGAAAGTGAATAACACCTGAAATTTTCCTTGTTGAATAAGATATCTGCTTTTTCTATATCATCAATCAAAACATTTGGGTTATTGTTCTTTATTTTCGCACATGAAAGGTAAGAAATATCATTACACCCCGGTACAATAGCATAATAATCTTTCTCTTGAATATGATTGATTAGTATATCAGAGTCACTATAATCAAGCTTTATATAGTTTTTTCCTGCAATATTTGCCAAAAAGTCTGTTTCATTATTTCCGCAAACATAAACTTCGTTGGTATGTTTTTTCAACTCAGCGTAAATTGGAAAAGACGAAACATTAGTATCAAGAAGAAGAATTTTCATTACATTACATAAAACAAATATTTATAATTTTTCTAAAAAACGCTTTTTGGCTTATATTAATATTCAAATTGAATCTACATTAAACCTTCACCAGGAAAAATTTAATTTTCATTTATAATTCCGCACAAATTTTACTGATCACTTTATCTTCCATTCCGACAAAAAGCGGCAAACAGGCAATTCGGGAAGCAATATTTTCCGAAACAGGACAGTTTACTATTTTTCTGAGATAGGGAAGTCTATTCAAGCTAGGATAAAAATAACGTCGTGGAAATATATCTAACTTTTGCAAAAATTCAAATCTGGTTAAAAGCTCAGCTTCACTTTCAAACAGAACAGGATAATATGCATAATTATATTCAAGTCCACTTTTCTGTTTGGGTCGTTCATATTTATCTAAAATAAATGAGTCATAGATTTCAGAAATCCTCTTTCTTTCGTCGACTATTTGATTAATATAATTAAAATTGCATAACCCCATTGCCGCATTGAATTCATCTTGTTTTGCATTAATCCCGAGACAAAAATAATCATCACTCCGATGACCAAATCTTTTGATTAACTCCAATCTGCCAGACAGACTTTTATTTTTTACTATTATTCCCCACCTTCAATCGTATGAAACAATTTTGTTGCATGAAAAGAAAGTGTGGAAATATCACCATAAGAACAAAGTGCTTTTCCTTTGTATTTCGCTCCAAAGGCATGTGCGGCATCGTAAATAACTTTAAGTCCATGTTTTACCGCTATGGATTCGATTGCCTCGACATCACAAGCATATCCAAATACATGCACAGGCATAATTGCCTTTGTTTTTGATGTAATAGCCGCTTCAATTTTTGTGACGTCAATCGTGAAATTATCGGGTTCAATATCAACAAATACGGGAGTACAGCGTTCCCAAAGAATGGAAGATACCGTTGCAACATAGCTGAAGGGTGTAGTAATAACTTCGCCCTCCGATATATTCAATGCTTTTAGTGCCAGCTGTAAGGCTATCGTTCCATTGGTGACATAATGAAAATTATCAACCGAAAGATATTTTCGCATTTTCTCTTCCAGCTCCAATACATTCGGTCCCTGATTTGTCAGAATGCCTGTATCGAATATATCGGAAACCTTTTTCAGAAATTCGTCCTTGGGAGGCAAGAAAGGTTTCGTAACGTAAATACTCATAAATTCTCTATCTCATATCCGGTATCTGACAGACTTCATGAACAATCCGGAGATTGTTCCCTTCATTACTCGCACCGACATGACAGGTTTCGCCCGCTTTTCTTTTAAAAATCAGATCAATTGTTTTGCAATGATCCGGAAAACAGAACGAGTCTCTTACGTTTTGCTCTTTTCCATAAACCAAAACGGGTTCTTCTGCCAGGCGTTTCCGGATAATGGTCGTGATGAGTTCTTCGGAATACCGCTTCGGTTCGTAATTATCTGAACAGTTTGATGAGGTGACATTCATGCCATAAGCATGATGACAGGGCTGCGAATGAAGCCCGATCCGGCTTTGCCGGCCAGATAAGGAGCGCCTAGCGTCTAGAAGCGAGAGTGAGCGGTGTGTGTGTGTGGGGGGGGGGGGGGGGGGGGGGGGGTGATTTCTTGCGATGTTCCATATACTTGCGCATCCAGTGCACACGTATTTTCAGCAGGATTCAAGCTCCCACCACATTTGTTTCGATGAACGTTTTTGGATCTTTGACAGAGTTATCAACGCAGCTTTCTGCCGTAAAACGGACTTCCTGAATGTCAAGTTTTTCAAACACGGAATCAATCCCTGTCTCATGACAAATATCGTTGTTAAAAACGATATTTGTCATGGATTTACATTCCATGAGATTTTCAGGATTTCCTGCATCCATCAGTTTGTCCAGATTAATTATGTAACAATCAGGATATTTTTGTGAAAAACAAGAGATGAAATCTCAATCAATAAAACTGCTCTTTACCTGCCAGAATCAACTTCATTCAACTTGTTCATCATTAAAGACTTCAATCAATGCATATATCCAGATTGAAAACGCACCTGATTCTTTCCTTGATTAAAACGCTGTAAAAAAGGCGTATCACCTGAAAATAAAACGAATAACTTCTATAGATAACGTAGTCTACCATACACTCTTATTCGTTGGAACAACCTCATCATCATAATTAACGAAGTAGGAACGACACATGACAAAGCCATCACTTGATTTCAACGAAAGCATTAAAAGCGGCATAAATGAATTTGAACTGTAAATTCCTCATGACTGTAACGGGACATTTGAACCACGGCTTGTCAAAAAAACATCAAACCAGACTCACTTCAGATAAGACCAGAAAATTCCGGCTTGTACCGGACATCGGTTATCGGGATATTCGCTCCCTTTCGAAGGACTCTACGGCATTGATATCCCGATAGACGAGTTGACAGCGATAACCGACCAGCTGATTTTTTGAACTCAACGGGTGACAATTCCGTTCACTGGCAGCCGTGTATCCATTTACTCAGTACCCCCGAAAAAAAAGGACGATTCCTTTTCATAACAGGAAAGAGACCCTGTCCCGATTTACGATTGGATTGGATTCAAACACCATCTTCAGGATTTTATTCAAAACCCGCTTACATTGAATCCTGGACGCGCTTCACGTTTTCGCTGACCCGTTTGCTTGCGGATTCTGATCGCCTCTTCATGAATGAAAAAGGCTGGTTCATCACCAACAATCAGTCATCCAGCTTCACCCCGAAAAACCTCAGGCGGCGTCTGGCATCGGGATCGCCCTCTCCATTCTGCTTGCGGATTTCAATGGCTTTTTCCACCATTTCGCCTGCTTTTTTCCTGTCTTTTTTCTGGCCCAGCTGTTCGTTGGCATACACGCTGCCTAACGCATCGTAGGCATCGGCACTCCCGTTTTCCGCTGCCTTGTTGTACCAGTAGAGCGAACGCTCATCGTCGTTTTTGATGCCCAGGCCGTAACGGTAGGCTTCCGCCAACAGGAACTGTGCCCTGACGTTTCCCTTTTCGGCACCCATGATGTAATACTGGACGGCATGGGTCTTGTCCTTTTTGACGCCAAGACCTTCCTCATACAGGATACCGAGCTCTGAAATGGCATGAACACTGCCATGTTCAACGGCACGCCGGTACCATTGCATGGCCTGTTTGAAATCCTGTTTGACGCCTTTTCCGGTTACGGTCAGATAACCCATTTTGGATTCTGCATCGGGATATCCCTGTTCTGCAGCCTTGAGATACCATTTTATGGCTTCGTTGATATCTTTTTTAACACCAGATCCTGATTCAAAACTTAATCCAATATTGAAATCAGCAGCAGGAAATCCTTTTTCTGATGCTTTTCTATACCATTGATTAGCCAGTTTTGGATTTTGCCTAACACCTAATCCATTGTCATACATATAACCAATATGATTAAGTACTTCTGCATTTCTCTGAGCATCCGGTTTCAGGAAATAAGTCATCGCTTGCTCATATTTCGCTGACTCGAACAAACTCATCCCTGTTTTTGCATTATCTGCAAAAACACTGCTGCTTATACCTAAAAAAAAATAAAAAAAGAATATTTTTGAAAGAAATTTCATTTTGAAGAACAAATATGGATAAGGCTGTTTCATTATCTCCAGCCTTATCCTTTGACGTCAAGTCAAAACAAAGAGTGTTTTAACGACGTTTTTTCTTCATTTCATCATTGTGATATTTATTAACAGCCATATCCTTGCTGACATCCCGAACCTTATGCACAGCGACACTGGAAACCATCGACGCTGCATAATCCATCGCTTCTTTGGGTCCCTTGAATTTGATCGCATCCCTGATTGGCCAGAGCATCCCGCTCAGCAGGCCAAGCGGTACCGCGTACATCACCGATTCTCCGACATGGCTTTCCCCCGTTTCCTTTCGAAAATCGGCATGAAGCTGTGCGGTCATGACCGCGGTTGAAACACCTGTCAACTGGGCAATCGACTCCAGTTTTCCCAGAAAGAAATATGCCGGTACCTTGACAAGTCATATCCAACAAAAAATAAAAGGGCACAAACGTGCCCTTTTATTTCCTGAAGATCATTTATGTAGTGATCTTGATGTTAGCTCACTCTATATCGATGCCCAAAAGCCGCAACCGCCTCATCGCAGCCGGATCTAGCTGACCCGTTTGCTTGCGGATTCTAATCGCCTCTTCAATATATTTTTCACCTTTTTCCCTGTCTTCCTTCTGGTTCAACAGGCCATGTACATAAATACCCCCCAGTGCCTGCAAGGCATCGGCATTTCCCTGTTCCGCCGCTTTACGATACCAGTGCAGCGCCCGTTCAGGATCATCTTTGATGCCACGACCATATTGGTAGGCATGACCTAAAAGATACTGCGCTTTGGCATTTCCTTTATCAGCTCCCATAATGTAATACTGGACAGCACGGTTCTTGTTTTTTTTGACGCCATACCCCTCCTCATACATAATTCCTATTTCTGAGAAAACATTAATATTGCCATGCTCAGCAGCTGACCGATACCACTTCATAGCTTCCACAAAACTTTGTTTGGTTCCTTTTCCTGTCGCCGTCAGATAACCCATTTTCGCTTCAGCATTCGGATATTGTTGTTTTGCAGATTTACGAAACCATTCGATAGCCATATTTATATCTTGAGGAACGCCATAACCTTTCTCATAGAATAGTCCGACATTAAACTGCGCAGCGGCCTCCCCCATTTCTCCTGCTTTTTTATACCACTGAAAACTGATTTGCCTGTTTTTTTCAACGCCGAGCCCGTAATCATACATATAGCCAATACGATTGATCACGGCCGGATTCTTCTGGGCATCCTCCTTCATGAAATACGTCATGGCCTGCTGGTATTTTCCAGCTTCAAACAGCCGCATGCCTTCTCTGGCGTTGTCGGCAAAAGCCGAAAAACTGAAGAGAAAGAGAGTGAATATACAGAGGATTTTGAAAGATGGTTTCATTTGATATGACAGGTATGGATAAGGCTAATTTATTATGAACAGCCTTATCCAACTGGGTCAAGAAAAAGAATATGTATATTTAATTATTCTTTACCTCGTTCCTGCTCTGTATTTGTCAACTTATTCACAACCATTCTTTCCCCCACATTCTGCCCCTTGCGAATTCCGGCTGTTGCCGCCATCGTCATGACGTAATCCTTCGCTTCTTTCGCACTTTTGAACGACATGTTCAGCTTGAAAGGCAAGGCAAACGCACTCATCAAACCCAGCGGAATGGCATACATGACGGATTGCTGTATTTTGCTTTCGCCGGTTGAATCCCTGATATCGGCATGTAGCTTTGCCGTAAACGCTGCTGTTGACATACCGAATAATTCGGCGAAGGTATCAAGCTTGCCCCAAATGTAATAAGCCGGCACTTTGACAATCTGGTTTCCCAGTTTCCTGATACATATATCGGGTCACGTTTTGCATGGTCGCCTCAGGATTTCCCTCGACATAGATCTTGTCCACTGTCATGGGATCGAGCTTTTTCATTTCAGCCTGATGGGCATCGAGCAGAGCCTGCGTCTTCCGGATCGATGTCGGATCACCCCCAGTAATGCTGTGCACAACCTCCCCGAGAACGACAGCACCGGAAAGAAACATGATCTGCGTATCTTCGACAGCCTGTTTTGCTCCGTCCGTGACCATTTTCCACGGTATTTTCCGGCTTTCTTCCGTATTCCAGTTGCTCCAGTAACTCATGTTCGGGTGCCCCACCACCTCCCGCCCCTTTCCGGTGACGGTACTGTTCATCCCCATGTTTTCAGAGACGCTCCCTATGGCATTGCCATAGCTTTCGTCAGGGTGTCCGACAATACGGTTTTTATCTTCTCCCTGAATTTTGCTGTCACTGCCCATCGCCTTGTTGACGTACCCGGTGACCGCTTTCCCGGCCTGTCTTTCCGCTTCGGCATAGCTCGAATCCGGATGCCCTGCCGGATTCTTTTTCCACGATTCATTTCCTTCCATCGGGGCGATGGCGTTATCGTTCAGGTAGTCGTATGCGCGGCCTATGCTTTGATCCTGCGGAATATTCACACTCATGATCTGCGAAAGGAAATTGTCATCCACCTTCACGACCTTCACCGGTTCATCCGCATATTGAATCGCCTTCTGTATTGACGGAACCCCGTCGCGTTCGGGACGGTATTCAAGGGTGCGATAGCCGGTTGTCTGAGGATTTTTGTCACCCAGCCGGAGTTCAAGCGTTTGGGCCTTCGGTTGGGGAAGCCATTCCTGATATTGTCGTCTGGCCTGTTCGACCTGTTTTTTGACGTTGGGGTCGTATTTCATACTCTGACGTAACAGGATATAACGCATGTCTTCATTAGAATTGGTGACCCGGTTTTTCCACACATCGATGTATTCGTTTTGTCTGTCCCGTGACATTTCCCCGCCCAGATAATCCGTCGGTTTGCGATTACCGTTATCGTATTTGTGTAACAGGATGTCGGTTCGTTTCTCATCCGGTATGCCATCAAGTGGATCGTCGGGGTTGGTTTTCGGAAGAGGTTTCGGTTCGTTTTCCGTCAATACACCGGGTTTGGGGGCGGTTTGCTGAAGGGATTTCTGGAGTTCGGCTTGCGCGGCCTGTTGTTCCCGCAAGAGTCTGGCCTGTTCCCGTTCCTGTTCGCGTCGTTTTTTTTCTGCTTCTCTTTCCGCTGCCCGGTTTTGTTCTTCGGGGTCGTAGCTGCCGGAATACATGTTTCCTATGGAACTGAAGTAATCATCGTCTTCACCGCTCATGTTTTTCTCCTGTTTATGAAAAAAGCTTTCCGGTTCATGAGGTGATGGCGGAAAGCTTTAAAAATAAAAAAACCTCCATTCGGAGGCATGAAATAAAAAAGCCTCCCATCAGGAAGGCTTCAGGTATAAAAAAGGCCTCTTCCGTCCGGAGAAGCCCTGACATATCAAAAACGGGCGCAATGCGCCCTACCCCTTTCTTTTTACACGCCTTTTCCTCTTCTGTCAGCTATGCGCAACGCCGCATGAGGCATATTTCCCACTTCTCTGCACCACAAGCGCCATTTGCGTGCAAAGCCATCCGATATCGGACACTTCCTGTTATGATCCAGACAAGTTAATGACCTTTGACCCATAGCAAAATCGTAAAATCATGGCACTCCCTTCTTTCCCGTCATCCCCATTCATCAAGTGGCTCTCCCGTCTGGCGCTGGTCTGTTTCATCCTGCCCGCGATGCCGATCGAAGCCGTTGCAAAAGACCGGAGCGAAGGTGTGAAGCTTTACTATAACCAGCAATACAAAAAGGCCGCCCCTTTCCTGATGAAAGAAGCCAAAAAAGGCAATGCCAAGGCACAGGTCTGCCTCGGGATGATGTATCAGGAGGGTCTTGGCCTGAAACAGAACTACATGCTGGCCAGACGCTGGTATGAAAAATCGGCGAAGAAAAACCGGGCTGACGCACAAACTTTCCTCGGCATGCTCTACAGTCAGGGGCTTGGTGTGGCGAAAGATTTCGAAAAAGCCAAATATTGGTTCGACAAGGCCGCCGGACAGGGCTTTGCCCCTGCCCAGACACTCGTCGGCCTGATGTACGCCAAAGGCGTCGGCACCGCAAAAAGCATGTCGCAAGCGGAAAAATGGCTGCGGCTGGCCGCCAAACAGGGTGAACCGGACGCCCAGACCTATCTGGGCCTTTTGTACCTTGACGGCACTGAACTGCCGCAGGACGTAGGTGAAGCCGCGCGACTTTTGAAAGAAGCGGCCGTAAAAGGCGACCCGAACGCCCAGTCTGCACTGGGCATGATGTATTTTTCCGGCAAGGGGGTCGATCAGGACATGAACGAGTCGGAAAAATGGCTTGAAAAGGCGGCCATTGCCGGTAACGTCGATGCACAGACTTTCCTCGGCAACCTCTATTACAAGGGTATCGGCGTCGCGAAAGACGATACCCGCGCACGCTACTGGCTTCAGAAAGCGGCGATTGCCGGTGATCCGGACGCACAGGCCACATTAAATGATATGTTGAAAGACGATGCAGCGCCCGTTTTGCCCTTCGAGGACAAGAAGCCCCTTTCCGGTTCCCTGTAAAAACGGGCGGCCAAAACGCTAGAACACGCTGTAGAGAATAATCCCCGCCACCCCGGCCACGATCATGACGAGGATCGGGTCAAGCCGTTTGAAGCGCCGCATGAGAAGCAGCGAAACGGCGAAAATGCCGACGGCAATGTAATCGGTTTCGTCGAAATGTTCCGGCAACCCATCGCTGTGCCAGAAGGACAGGAACATGATCGACAGGCCTGCAAAAGCGATCATCGCCACCACGGCGGCACGCAATTGCAAAAGCACTCCCTTGATCAGCCTGAGCTTGCGGTACCGGTAATACGCGAAGGCCAGCGACAAAACGATAATACAGGAAGGCAACACGTTCCCGATCGTCGCGATGACCGCGCCGGGAATACCGCCGACCTGCAAGCCGACGAAGGTCGCCGAATTGATCGAAATCGGGCCCGGTGTCATCTGGGAAATCGTGATGATGTCCGAAAACTGGGCCATCGTCAGCCAGGGATGCACTTCGACGACCTGATGCTGGATCAGCGGCATTGCGGCGTATCCGCCCCCGATGCTGAAAAGGCCGATCTGGAAAAAGCTCCAGAAAAGTTGCCAGTAAATCATAGGCCGCCATCCCTGTCGCGTTGCCGGGTGCTTCGGGTCTGTTTCAGTCTGGACAGCTTCAGTTTCCTGAGCCGTTCGCCATAGACTGTATCGATCACCCCGATTGCGCCACAGACGAGGATGACGATGAAGACATTCACGTCAAAGAAAAAGACCGCCAGAAACGACCCGATAAGAATGACGTAAGGAAGCCATTTTTTCGGGGCAAGCACGCCCTTGCCCATTGTAATGACCACATCGATGATAATGGCGGCGACGCACGCCTGCATACCTTTCATCGCCATCGCGACATAAGTATTGCTTTTGAAAGCGGCGTAAAACATCGAAATGATGGTCAGGATGATCAGCGGTGGAAGTACCGTGCCGAGAACGGTGACGAACACGCCCATGATTCCGGCCAGCCGGTAACCGACGAGAATGGACGCGTTTACCGCCATCGATCCGGGGGCCGACTGGGCGATTGCCGTCAAATCCATCATTTCGTCCTCATCGATCCAGTGCTTTTCCTCCATGAACTTCTTGCGCATCAGGGGGACGATGACGAAACCACCGCCCAGCGTGAACATGCTGAGCTGGAAAGTGGCACTAAACAGATCCCAGTAAAATTTTTTGTCCCGGTTCATCATTATTTTCGGCAAGATCATTCAAAGGGCAGAACATGTATCTCCCGCCTGACAGACGATGCGGTCAACAAAGCCCGGGAACTGTCCGGTTTTCTTCACGGCAACGAACGAGGAAGGAATCCCTTCATGAAAAAAGGCATTTCTTCACTGCAATCTTTCCATTTTTTCATAAAAAGACGGCTTTCACAAATCCGGCCTCCTCCTTTGCCAACCGCAAAAAACCTGAGTCCGACAGCCGGAAAAACGGAAAAATAACTGGAAGTCAAATTTTCATTACAGATAACGTTTTTTGCATGTCATTTCCACTGATATCCGCGAAAATAAGCCAAAAAGACTTTTTCGATCATCAAAGCCCTGCTATCATTATGGACTTTCCCTTCACCTAGCGTAAGAAAGACAAACTATGTCCAGGGGTTCCAAAAACAAAAAGCTTTTTTTATGGCTCATTCTCGCCGCCACGATCATCCTGATCATCATCAGCCAGACTGCTTTCGCAGTCGGTGAGCGCGACCTTGAACAGGCGATGCAGTCCTATTCCGCCGGACAATACAAAGAGGCTGTTCCCCAATTCGAAAAAGCGGCAACGCTGGGCAACAACAAGGCACAAACCATGCTGGGTGTCCTGTATTTTCAGGGCAAGGGATGCGAAAAGGACTACGTGAAGGCCGCCGAATGGTTCGACCGTGCGGCCAATGGCGGCAATATCGAAGCGCAAACCTTCATGGGCATCATCAATCTTGAAGGCCTCGGTACTCCCAAAAACGAAAAAACGGCCTATTACTGGTTCGAAAAAGCCGCCCGTGGCGGTGAAACCAGCGCACAGAATTATCTCGGCACCCTGCTCATGAATGGACAGGGCACGAAAAGAGACTCTGCAAAAGCGGCTGAATGGTTTACCAAAGCCGCCGAAAAGGGTGACCTGAACGCCCGGAAAATCCTTGGCGCGATGTACTTTCAGGGCACAGGCGTTGCCAAAGACATGGTAAAAGCCCGGTACTGGCTGCAAAAAGCGGCTGATGACGGTGACATGGACGCAAAAAACATGCTCTCCGAACTCAAATAAAAAACGTGCGAACTGCCGGATGCGCCCAAACGTTGCATAAGCGCAAAACCGGCACCCCATAAAACGGCAAAATCCAATTACGTCAATGCAAAATACCGGCAAAGAGACGACACTCTTGCCAGTCCTGAAAACATGCCTTTTGCATGACCATGCCGCAGCACGTTTGTGACGGTAAAATCCATTCGCCCAAAATGAAAGAAAACAAATACGACTGCGAGCGTTTTTTCAAAAAATACAGCCAGATGCCCCGTTCGCAAAAAGGGCTTGAAGGCGCAGGCGAATGGCATGCCCTCGAAAAAATGATGCCTGACTGTTGCGGCAAGCGCGTTTTGGATCTCGGCTGCGGCTATGGATGGCACTGCCGCTATGCCATCGAACATGGCGCCGTTTCGTGTACCGGTATCGACATCTCTGAAAAAATGCTGCATCAGGCACAGAAACGAAACGGCTCGCTCTGGACAAATTACCGTTGTATGGCGATTGAGGATTTCGAATTCGAGCCGGAGAGCTTCGATGTCGTCATCAGCTCGCTGGCTTTCCATTACCTGGAATCTTTCGACGACATCTGTGAAAAAGTCCATCGCTGCCTGACTCCGGGCGGCAGTTTCGTCTTTTCCGTCGAACACCCCGTCTTCACTGCACAGGGTTCACAGGAATGGATACTGAACGAAAACGGCAGGCCAATTCACTGGCCTGTCGACAAATACTTTACCGAAGGCAAGCGACGTGCCAGCTTTCTGGGCTCGAAAGTCACCAAATTCCACAAGACCCTGACGACTTACGTCAATGGCCTGATCAGGGCGGGTTTCACCATTACCGGACTCGTCGAACCCCGGCCTGATGAAGCCATGCTCGACATACCGGGCATGAAAAACGAATTGCGCCGCCCGATGATGCTGATCGTTTCCGCCATCAAAAAATAAGACCGGCGACCGGGACACGCTTGCCAGTACACGCTTTTTTCTTCCAAGCCTCCCATTTCACGAAAGTTGCCTGCAGACAGGCATCTGTTCGTACCAGAAACAACATTTACCCATAAAATTTCCACAGGGAAACGAAATAGCTTCTCTTCCTTTGCTACGATAGAACGATCCCCGAAACAAACCGGCCATTGCCCGACCCGGGCGATACTGCACGTCACTGACCTGTTATCCCCTTCAAAAAATGACGGGATTGCCTGATTTTTCATCCAGACGTTTCATTCCATTCACAGAAGGAAGGCACCATGAAAAAAATACACTCTGTCATTGCCCTGTTGATCGCAACAGGCCTGCTGCTGGCGATCCCGTCAGCAAACGCCACCCAGAAATGGCAGGATATCCACGCGTCGACCACCATTACGAACAATAGCTATGCCGCAGGAGTATGCAAGCCTGCGTTATCGGACTGGCGAAAGAAAAACTGTTCGTCAAAAACCTGCACGGCACGCTGGAACGGGCAATGGAGAAACACGACTGACTCGTCCATTTTCAGCTCAAAATCGTATGCCTTGTGCGGATCGCATATGCTGGAACGCTCATCATGGCGTGAACAACCGCTTTCCTCGCGATCGCTGACCCGCGAAGAGAGCAAAAACGCCTGCAAATACAATAACAAAACGGTCACCAACGGCTGGCAATACGACGATGTGTGCCGTGACAAACTGGACATGAATACCGGCAATCTGGGTCACGTCACTATCATCGATTCGATCGACGATGCCAATACACAGGAAATTATCAAAGGCCTGAAGGGGGAGGCGTCATCGAAAAAACTGGCGGATGGCCGTTATATTTTCGTCTTGAGAAAATACGCGAACGATCCCGACAAGCTTGGCCTTGTCCTGCGGCGCTATGACCGCAACATCATCCAGCCCACCGGCCAGGTCTGCAAGAATGACAAATACAGTTATGCCGACAATATCCGGAAAACCGTTTCCAAAGGCAATCCCGGACACGTTCGCCATTCGCAATTGAACGGAGGCTGGAACCCGGTCTACAGTGCGGGTGAACTCTGGGTGAAAAATGGGCAAATAATCGTTGTCTCCAACGAATCCGGCCACTTCAAGCCGACAAAAGCCTCACTTGATGCCGTGAAGGAAACGCTGGATTACCTGTCGGTTCCCACCCAAAACATTCACTTTTACGATTTCGAAAAGGATAAAGAAGCACTGGAAACGTATAAAAAACAGTGTGCAGGCGGAAAAATACAGGGTTGGGACGAGTGCCTTTAAGCACGCGTTCGCTACCATTCATTTTCCCTCTGTCATCGAAAAGACAAACCGGAATGGTTTGTCTTTTCTTTGCTGTTTGCCATTGCACCCAAAATCCTTTTCACCACCGCATTGCCCGCGCCATACGTTTGTGTTTTAAAAAAAGTGTTATAATTCAATACGATTCAACTCAAAATCATTATCAAACCTCTTCAAAAAACGGCCATGAAACCGCTTAGTGTCTAAAGCCAGACCCGACAGGCAAACGCCTTTTTCCGGTCTGGGACTCCAAAAGAAAACAGCAATACAACCCTCGACTGACTTGTCAGCAACAGGAAAACCAAACTTCACAACCAATTACCGAGATTTCACGCTGCCGCATAAGTGTCACTATTCGTGCCACCTGTCGTGCCTTCGTTTTTGCCCACCCGGCAGACACCTCTGACCGTGCAGGCACCGCAAGCGATACGCCTGAAACTTGCCAAAAGCAAAAAATTTTATGAACTCAACTGCCCGGACACACACCAGGGGAGAAGAAGAACTCGCCAGGGGAAATATCCCCAAACTGTTTGTCAAATTCGTCATACCCGGCATGCTGGCCCTGTTCATGCTGTCGGCCCAGCTCTTCATCGACGGCCTTCTGATCGGCAACTTCATCGGCGCAAACGCCATGGGTTCCGTCAACCTTGTCATTCCGATATATGACGCCTTGATCGCCTGTGCGGTCGTCATCTGCGTCGGCTGCCAGTGCATCATCGGCATGAAACTCGGCTGTGACGACCTGCAAACCGCCAACGACACCCTGCGCACCGGGCTGGTATTCGCCCTCGTCGCCATCGGCATTGCCGGTGCACTCGTCACTATCTTCGCCCCGGAACTCGTTCGCCTGATGGGCGCCAACGATGTCCTGCAAGACGATGCTGTCACGTTCATCCGTGTTCTGGCGCCGTTTTTCCCGTTCCCGGTCGTCATGTACCTCTTCGACGCCGTTTTGAAATCGGTGGGCCGCCCGATCTACGCCACTATCGGCATGTCGGCCATGGTTTTATCCAATGTCGTGCTCGACCTGCTCTTCATACTCGCCTTTGAATGGGGCATTGCCGGCGCCGCCTTTGCCACCGGCCTCTCCTACCTGATCGGCCTTTCCGTTTACCTGCCTGCCCTGCTGCGCAAAAACAGTCCGGTCAACCTGCTGATCGGACGCTTTAAAATGAAACTGGTCGGAAAGCTGCTCACCATCGGCAGCGCCGAAGGCGTGACCGAACTGTCCGCCTGCGTCGTGACGCTCATGTTCAACCTCACCATGATGCATTACGCCGGTGAAAAAGGCATCGTCGCCTTCACCGCGATCAATTACCTGAACTACGTCATGCTCGCCAGCATCATCGGCATGAGCGAAGGCCTGCGCTCGATCATCAGCTACAACTATGGCTTGGAAGCCTTCAGCCGCATCCGCAAAACCCTGCGTCTCGCCATGAAAGTCACCGCCGGATTTGCCGTCGTCATGTTTTCAGGTTTCTTCTTTTTCGGGAACGAGATGATCTCGCTCTTTTTCAGTCACGGGGAAACCGACATCATCGCACTGGCTGCCAGCGGCACTGCCATCCTCGCCTTTTCCTACCTGTTCAACGGTTTCAACATCCTGACCGCAGGCGTGTTCACGTCCATAGGACAGGCCAAATATTCCCTGTTGATCTCGCTCTTGCGCGGCTGCATTCTCCTCTTCGTCTTCCTGATGTTTTTACCGTCCTTCATGGGCATCAAGGGCATCTGGCTGACCGTTCCGCTGGCGGAAGTCTTCACCTTCCTGATCGGCGGGGCGCTATACCTGAAAAAAATCCGGCGTATCGGTGAACGGGTTCCGGCACATAACGGTTTTGGCCACATGAAAAAAACAGGCTCAGCCAGCGAATTATCCCTTTCACGGCCACGGAATATTGCCTGAAAGAACCTGTTTTTTCATCACAAAAGTCCTTCTCCACGTCAAGGCTAAAAGCCTTATTTTCGAAAAATGTCAAAATCTGGTAAAATAAGCCGTTCAGAATGCTAAATGTGTCTAAAAACATAAAAAGTGAACTGAATGTCAATAAATTATTTTTTCAATCAACCATGAAACCGCTCTTTGTTTAGCACCAGGGGAAACGGGCTACCGCCTGTCACATCAACCTGATGTTTCCAGCGAAATGATGCAGGAAACGTGCTTGAAAGGTTTTTCGGCCAAAAAAGGGGCAATCCCTTCAAAACCGCAGTTTTAAGTTAACCGCATTTTGTTTCGTCGCTGCCGCCATACCGGCAGGATTCGCTGTACACAAGCCGATTGCAACCGATGAGCTTTTATAAACTCCGGAAAGCATGAGATTAAAATGGAACAAATGAAACAACAAACCGGGACAAAATCCCGGGGAGAAAAGGAACTTGCAACAGGCAGTATCCCGCAACTCTTCATCAAATTCGTCATACCGGGCATGCTGGCGCTCTTTCTGCTGTCTGCCCAGATTTTTATCGACGGTGTTTTGGTCGGCAATTTTGTCGGCGCCAACGCGATGGCGTCGATCAACCTCGTCATCCCGATCTACGGGTTTCTGATCGCGTTCGCCATCGTCACCTGTGTCGGCTGCCAGTGCATTATCGGCATGAAACTCGGTGAAGGCGACTTGCAGACCGCCAATGACGCCTTGCGCACCGGGCTGGTTTTCGCCTTCGTCGTCTCGTGGATCATCGGCGCGATTGTCTTCATCGTCTCGCCGGTCCTGATCACATGGATGGGCGGCAATGATGTCCTGATGGATGATGGCGTCACCTTCATCCGGGTACTCGCCCTCTTCTTCCCGATGCCGGTCGCCATGTTCATGTGCGATTCCGTCATCAAGGCAATGGGGCGTCCGATCTACGCGACCGTCGGCATGATCACAATGGTACTGACCAACGTCGTGCTCGATCTGCTCTTCATCGTCGTCTTCAAATGGGGCGTCGGCGGCGCGGCATTCGCCACCGGACTGAGCTATATGGCCGGTCTTGTCGTTTACATGCCAGCGCTATTGCACCGGTATACACCGGTCAACCTGTTTGCGGGACGCTTCAAGGTCGGCCTGATCGGGAAAATGCTCTACATCGGCAGTGCCGAAGGCGTGACCGAATTATCTACCTGTCTCGTCACGCTGATGTTCAACATCGTCCTGATGCATTACGCGGGTGAAAAAGGGATTGCGGCTTTCACGGCGATCAATTACCTGAACTTCGTCCTCATGTCATGCATCATCGGCATGAGTGAAGGCTTGCGCTCGATCATCAGCTATAACTACGGCATGGGCAACATGAGCCGTATCCGGAAAACCGTCCGGCTGGCGACCAAAGTCACGACCGCCTTTGCTGTCGTCATGTTCATCGCCTTTTACTTTTTCGGGCGCGAAATGGTCACGCTCTTTTTCAGGGCAGGCGAAACCGACATCATCCTGATGGCAGCGAACGCGACCGCCATTTTAGCGTTTGCCTACCTGTTCAACGGGTATAACATCCTGATCGCGGGTTACTTCACCTCCGTCGGACAGGCGAAATATTCGCTCGTCATCTCGGTACTGCGGGGTATTGGCCTCCTGTCGATCTTCATGTTCTTCTTGCCGACCTTGCTGGGCATCAAGGGCATCTGGTTGACCGTGCCATTGGCGGAAGTCATTACCCTGCTGGTGGCAGGCATGATGTACCTGAAAAAAATCAGGTGCCTTCACCCGAAGCCTGAGCTGGCAACGGCCGTGAAATAAACAGGTATGACTACAGGAAACGGGACCGTAAAGGTCCCGTTTTCACATAAGCATCTCTCGCGAAAAACCTGAAAAAAATACCCGATTTACAGTATGATCCAGATATTATCTGCACGGGATTTATGGCATGAAACCAGAAAACCATTCCATCCTCATCAGACATGAAACCTGCGACACCTGCCGGAAATGCGTACAGGTCTGCCCTGCAGGGATTCTGGTTCAGGAAAGGAAAAAAGAGCCGATCGGCGTAGAGCATTTGGAAAACTGCATCGTCTGTGGACATTGCGCCGACGCCTGCCCCACCGGTTCACTACAGCACAGCGCCTTTCCTCCGGAAACTATCCATCCCATCGACTATTCCCGAATGCCAACGCCTGAGCAGGTGATGCTGCTCATCAAATCCCGGCGCTCCAACCGCGCCCTGAGTGCCAAAACGGTTCCACGGGAAAAGCTGGAACAAATCCTCGAAGCCGCGCGCTACGCGCCCACCGCGTCCAACCGGCAACAGGTTTCCTGTACGGTAATTACCGACCCGGATACACTCCGGCAAATCGGCGACTTCACCATTAACGTATTCGATGCCGCTGCAAAAAAACTGATGAATCCGGTCGTCAGATTTCTTTTCCGGCCTTTCCTGAGGCAGGCTTACCAGTACCTTCCGACACTGCAGCGCCTGAAACAGCGGCATGAAGACGGTTACGATCCCATCCTGCGCAAGGCCACGGCCCTGATCCTGTTTCACACACCGGCGTCCTGCCATTTCGGGTGTGAAGATTCCAATCTCGCCTACCAGAACGCTTCCCTCATGGCGCAGTCACTGGGCGTTACCCAGATATACATGGGATACGTCATCCGTGCCATACAACAGGACAGCAGTGGCACCTTTTCCCGCATTACCGGCATTGACGAAAAAATCCACGCGATCATGGCACTGGGAATACCATCGTTCCGATACCTCAACTATACTGAACGGTAAGCGTATCCCTATCAATTCAGGCAGAACAGACTGATGGCATCCCTTTTCCTCCGCCGGTTCATCCATACCCTTGTTTTCAGCTCATTGCCGTTTGCCGTCATGGTGACGCCTGCCTGTGCAGGCACAAGCGAACTTGTCAGGGACGCTTCAGGCAAACCCATGTTCGAGTTACACTTTTTCGATCAGGGGGAACGATATGGCCAATACGAATCGGCGGAATATCCCAATGTCTCCAGCTGGACGCTTGACGCCGCGCAGAAAAAAGCGGTCGGCAAAGCCGTTTCCCTCTGGGCTGACATACTGGGGCCCGGCAGTGTCAACACGGCCCCTGTCACCATCAACATCGGCACATTCGATGATGAAAATGCCGATGCAGGAAGCGTTCAAAATCAGGATGCAACCGGAAACGCCGGATATACGGGAATGGCAGGCAGCCTGATCCTGAACCGGGCGGCAGAAAATGCGGCGCAAATCCGTGTCGGCACGTTTGATTTTTCCATTCCGGAACACTTCTCGCCCATACCCTCCACCGGCGGGACGGATCTTGTGGCCGTTTTATATCACGAAGTGGGGCATGCACTGGGTATGCTGTCATGGGCACAAGAGGAAGGAAACCAGTGGCAAGTGAAAACACCTTCACTGTGGGATACCCATCTTGTTGACCAGTATGGCACTCGTCTGGGGAAAAACATGCTTATCGTTCCCGGGAACGCCAGTGGCAGGCCCGGCACGGATTTCATTGTCGGTGCATTCAACCAAAGCGGTGTGGTCTTCCGTGGCGAACACGTCTCCGGGGTGCTCAATGGTGCGCTGGGCAACAGCCTGCCCATTGAAGGCTTTGAATGGGACATTTATGGCAACCTGTCTGCCGACCTGTCGCATATCGAGCTGGAACGTGGATTGATGAGTCACCAGAGTTACCGCAACTATACGACGTTCATGGAAGCGGAAATGGCAACCCTGCAAGACATCGGCTACACCATCGACCGGCGCAATTTATTCGGCTATTCGGTTTACGGCGACGATCTCACCCTGACCAACACCAACGGCTACTTTGCCCGTAACGCAGCCGGTACCGCTTACCTCCCGGGACAGGCCAACACCGCCACACTGGGCATCGGCCTTCACCTCTACGGCAAGCGTAACGACGTGACACAGGTGGCCGACCTGCTGGCAGGAGGGACAGCCGGAACCGGTATACGGGTAGATGGCAGCGCCAATACCGTACGCATCGACCCCGGTGTACAGATAGCCGCCAGCGGCGAATGGGGAACAGGACTGCTCGTGTCCTATGGCAAGGAACACACCGTCATCAGCCGGGGAGACATAGAGGCAGAGGGATATGGCGGCATTGGCGCGCGATTCGACTTCGGCAACAATGTGCTGGGCAATGAAGCCGAATACCGCGGTTCGTGGATTCGGCAAAGCAGAGGATACTCTCTTTCCGTCACCGGAGATGATGATAACGGCTTCGCCCTCAATCTGGACGGCCCGCTCGTAAAACGTTTCGATGTCTCGGGAAAACTGTCGGGCAGCGCCGCTGCCATTTACATCGCTGAAAACGCTTTCGTACAAAACATCAATATCATGGCAGGAGCCGATGTCAGCGGCAACATCGTTTCCCTCTGGAACCCGGAAAATCCCGACATCCAGTACACCGGCAACCGGGCAGACCTGCGCACAGCCCTCACCTTCGGCCTGAAAGCCGACGACACGGGTGCCGCTACCGTAACGCCCGATACGGCCTTCTCGATGGCCCTGAAAGGAGGCATTTATGGTGGCAATAGTATCGACATGAGTCTGGCCGCAGGCCGTCTGGACGTGGGGACGCTGGATGTCCATTCATTGCAAAATGACGGATACCTTTCCCTGTACGGCGTGAATGCCGACGGAAAAAGCGCCACTGTCATGGATAACTTCACCAACTCTGCCAGTGCGACACTGGAAACCGCCTTCACGTCATCCGGAAAAACCATCGGGATTACAGCCGCTTCGGCCAGCCTCGACGGGACATGGCGAATCCGTCCGGCAGCCAGCTTTTACCGCGACGATACCCCGATAACACCGGAATCTCCGGTTGCCGCCCCGACCGTCTCAGGCCAATTCAGTCACGTTACCCTTGCCGCCGCGGCCTCCCCCACCCTGCAATTTACTCTGTCTGATGACAATCCCTCCGCTCCCGCCGTTACGGCAAAACGTGAAGCCGACGCCTACAGCCGCTATGCCGGCAATGCCGGAGCCGCGTCCGTCGGCCGTGTCCTGCCCGCTATCGCAAACCAGGCCACAGGCGACATGAAAAATCTCTTTACCGCGCTGGATTTTTCCGCCATGAACGGCAACGACATCCGGGAGGGCCTGAAACAGCTGACGCCCGGAGCCTACGACACCGTTGCCCGTGAAAGTCTGGACAACCAGCATGAGCAAAACATGCTTTCCATCTCGCGGCTGCTTGACACAAGCGCTGAAAACACCTGTGCAAACATCCCGCCGGAGTCTTTTTCCGGAAAAACCCGTTGCAATGACTGGACCGTTTCCGTCCACCCGTTCGGGCGCGTCAGCCATCTGAAACCGCATGGCGGAAAAGCGGGTTACACCAGTTCCGGTGGCGGCATGACCATACAGGCCGAAAAAACCGCCTCAAACGGCCTATCGCTCGCCTTTGACGCCAGTCTCTCGGATCGCCGCATTACCTCCGAAGGGGGTTATTCCGCCAAAACCCGCACCCTCGGCGGTTATGCCGGTGCGAACGCCCTCTTCAAACCGGCACACTGGAACGGTTCCTACCTCATGGGCATCGCCCGGCTCGGCATTGAAGACGTCGAACTCGAACGGCGCATCGCCGTCAACGGCTACAACCGCAATCACACCGGCAAATGGACAGGTTTTACCGGCAGTGCACTGGCTGGCATCGGCAAGGACTGGAACAGTGGAAACCCTGAGAAAAACATAGCCGTCGGGCCGCTCGGCTGGCTGGAATACGCTGTCGTCACCCGGGGTTCCCTGACCGAAAGCGGCGAAGGTGCATCGAAACTTCACGTCAACTCCGATACTGTTACGAGCTTTTCTTCCGCATTGGGCATGCATGCCGCCTTCACGAACCGGACTCCAGAAGGCACGCTGCAATGGAACGCACTGGCCGCATGGCGCCACCAGTGGCAAAACGAAACGCTCCATACCACGGCCCACTTTGCCGGATATGGCGAAAACGGCTTTACGAGCGCAACGGGTATGACCGGAAAAGACAGCCTCATCGCGCAAATTGGCGTCAAGGCCACCGACACCAAAGGCCGCTTCGCCCGACTGATGGCTGGCAGTGAATGGTTCAGCTCGAAAACCGCCTCATATTACGCCAGTGTGAACGTCGGCCTTTCATTTTGAAAACACGCCTGAAACGTTTTCCGGTTCCTGACCAGTATCCGATACCATCCGCAAAAGGATAATCATTGCCAGTCGAGACCATCTTCCTGCTTTGAAGAGCGAAATGACCTGCGGGCAAGCCCCGAAAAAAACGGGACCGTAAAGGTCCCGTTTCCTGAACGCCGCCAACCCGGCAAGGCACTTCAATAACCGTTGTCTCAAAAGCGCCATCCAAACCGGGCACTCATTGTCTGCCATGTCTGGTGGCTGGATGCGTCAAGGGCATCATTCAGGCTGAACGACATGTTTTTCCTTTCCATCGTCAACCCGACACCCGCATTGACGGACGAACTGTCCATAACCGGCCGCGAAAGCGAATCCCTGACCGGCCAGCCTGCCAGAGCCACGTCAAAATGCGCATTCCTGTCCCCGGTTACCGGGACGAAAGACAGATCGCCGGATGGACGGAGAGTCCAGCCTGAAGATGTTTTGACCTTTGTTGTGACCGAAAAACCGATCGGGAATTCCCAGATATTCTGGCGCGATTTTCCCGTTTCGAAAACTGCGTCACGGCCAAGACGCGTCGTGAAACTACTTACATCCAGCGACGTGAAACGCACTCCGGCATAGGGACTGAATTCAAAACCATCAAAACAATTTCAAAAAATCCTCTTACCTGAAAGCACTAATTTATTTTCAGGTGATGAAACCGCTCATGAATCTCCTTCAACTTCATTTCAATCTCAGCTGGTTATGGCCTCTCATGCCCGCCCTTCTCTTTTTGTACTGGCAAACGCTCTGCATGCGACGACAAAAAAGGTATCGAATTCATGAAGAAAAAAGAGAATTCCCGTAAAACCGTCATAGTTCCCAACAAAAAAGGCTGCCATCCAACTGGCCATTTTCCTCATTCCGAACAAACCTTCCTTCCCGGCAATCATATCCCTGAATACGATCACCTGATTGACATGCAGGTCTTTCGCCGCATGAATCAGTGTGAGGTTCTGATTTCCGCCAACAGCCCCTGCAAAAGACGTTTTTCAAAAAACCTGTTCCATTTTTGCCGCACTTTCGGCTGAAAATTCCTGAAGTTTCCCGATTGAACTGAAAGTTACAACAAAACACTTCAAAACAGTTTTATTGCCTGATAGCATTATTCCATCCCGTCAATTTTCCGGTTCCTTATGGGAACCTTTCGCGCTCATGAATTCTTTTCAATGGCACATTGTCAAACTCAAACACCGCGCACTTCTGTCCAGCCTGATCGTCGCGGCGGCTTTCATTCCCTTTTCATCGACAACAGCAGGGACAGCAAACCCGCCCACCATTCAGAAAACTCCCGAACTTGCCCGTCAGGTCAATGAAACGCTTAACTTCGATCACAAAACAGAAGACATCCTGAAAACACTGACGGAATCAAAAAACCCGTCCGATAAAACCCTGATGGGAGCGTTTTACGGTTCCGGTGCAGGTGGAAAACAGGACTGGGGAAAAGCCCGGATGTGGTTTGAAAAAGCGGCCAGTGAAGGCGATGCGCACGCTGAATATTTTCTGGGTCTTCTTTACATGGGGGGTCTGGGCACCCCCAAAGATTATGACAAGGCGTTTCATTGGCTATTGTTGGCCGCCCGTAAGGACATTCCCGACGCACAGTACCAGTTGAGTTGGTTCTATGCCAACGGAAAAGGTACGAGCCAAAGTCTGCGTGAAACGGTTTACTGGATACAAAAGGCAGCCCACAAGGGGCATGTAGTAGCCATGCGAAGCATGGGAATGCTCAGTTACTCGGGATTAGGCATGCCCGAAAACAAGGTCGACGCTTTCAAATGGTTTGAAAAAGCGGCGAGTGCAGGCGATGCCGAAGCCCAATATCACCTTGGCATGTCCTATATGGCAGGCAAGGGAACGGAAAAAGACGGAAAAAAGGGAGAAGAATGGCTTTATCGTGCCGCGCTGCAAAATCAGACGAAAGCCCAGGATTATCTTTCCGTCCTTTATGTGCAGCGATTGCTTGATAAAAAAAACAGGCCGGGCGAAATCGAACAGGCAAGACAGTGGCTGGAAAACGCCGCCCGACGAAACGATAAAAATGCGATATACATGCTGAACGTCATTGAGCAGTATTCTCGCAAAACATCGAAAAATCAGGCCGAAACCCTCGACACCCTTCGTCGTCGCGCCGAACAGGGCAATGCCGATTCCCAATTCATGCTGGGAGAGGCCCTGCTTGCCGGAACGGGAATGAAGAAAAATCCGGAAGAAGCTGTCCGCTGGTTTGAAAAAGCGGCAAAACAGGGCAACATTGATGCACAGTCCGCCCTGGGATATATGCATTATTTCGGCGTCCATGTCCCTGTCGATTACGCAAAAGCCATTCCCCTGTTAAAACAGGGTGCCGATAAGGGGAACAGCCAGGCACAAACCGCTATGGGATTCGCCTATGCCAGTGGAACAGGAATTGCCAAAAACGAGCAAAAAGCATTTGAACTGTTTGAAAAAGCGGCCCGGAACAATGTCCGAAGTGCCCAGTTTTACCTCGGTGAAATGCTTGAAAATGGCATTGGAACCCAACGAAACGTCCCAGAGGGATTGGCATGGATCGAAAAATCGGCGAAGGCAGGATACGACCAGGCCCAGTTTACGATGGGAATAAACGCTCTCCGTGGCAAGGACAAGATGCAAAATATTGACGAAGCGCGCAAATGGATGCGTCTGGCCGCCAAACAGAATCATGCAGAAGCCCAGTACATGCTCGGCATGTCATATTTTCTGGGAGAACTGACACCGGAAAATCAAAAGGAAGGTATTTTCTGGTGGGACAAGGCCGCCGCCCAAAATCACGTCGAAGCCCGGCTCATGCTGTTCAAGTATCACTGCGATCCCAAAATGCATTATGCGGATCGTAAACGATGTTCCTCGATCTCTGAACAAATGCACGATATCCGTGACCCTGACGCGCTTTATTCCCTTGGAGAATTATTTTTTTTCGGTAATGACAACCATAAAAAAAACGTCCCGAAAGCTGTCGATTTTTTCAGCAAGGCGGCTGATCTGAACCATACAGAAAGCCAGTACATGCTGGGGCTGATTCTCTATTCCAAAACGGATGTCGGACAAAACAAAAAACAAGCCTGCCAGTGGTTTGAAAAAGCGGCAAGTCACAATCACCCGGAAAGCCAATATATGCTCGGAATCTGTGTTCTCGAGGGGAACCACACTTCCGCCGACAAAAAAAAGGCGCTTGAACTGATCAGACTGGCAGCCGACAAAAACGTCAGCATCGCCCAGAACAAAATGGGGTATCTGTATGAAACAGGCCATATCGTTCCGAAAGACATGAAAAAAGCCATCGAATGGTACACACTTGCCGAACAGAATGGATTTACGGATGCGGCTTACCATCTGGCCCTGTTGTACCTTGCCAGTTCCCCACCCCTGCAAAACGATCCGCTGGCTCTGCGTTATCTTGAAAAAGCGGCTAGCGCAAACAATACAAATGCTCTTTATAAACTGGGAACGTTTTATTTCCACGGTCAATACTCGGCCACAAAAGATCGGAAAAAAGCGGCGGAGTATTTCCGCCGTGCCGCCAAACTCGGCCATAAAAACAGCCAAATAGCCTATGCCGACATCCTCCAAAAAGGTAAGGGAGTTGAAAAAAACGAAAAACTGGCTTGCGAAATCTATGAAAAAACAGCCAAAGAAGGTAGCCCTTACGGACAATTCCGCTCAGGACTGTGCTATCAGACAGGTCTTGGAAATAGACCCAAAAATCCTGCCAAAGCGGTCAGTCTTTTTGAACAGGCAGCCAGACAAAACCTGCCGGATGGCCAGATTGCCCTGGCATACTGTTATGAAACCGGACAGGGCGTTGCCCAAAATCTTGCGCTGGCGTTCAAATGGTACAAAATGGCAGCTGAAAAGGGAGATGTCGGCAGCATGATCACAACCGGAAAGATGCTGGACAAGGGAGAAGGAACAGCACGCGACAGCAAACAGGCTTTTTACTGGTTTTCAAAAGCGGCTGAGAAAGGATCACCCGAAGCAGAAGTTCAGTTGGGCCAACTGTATTATGCCGGACGTGGCATTTCCGCTGACATGAAAAAAGCGGTTTCCCTCTTCGACCATTCGGCCAGACAAGGCAACGCTTTGGCTCAATACTGGATGGGTTATCTCTGTCTTCACGGAAAAGGGGTCGAAAAAAATGAGCCACTGGCTCGTGACTGGCTCGAAAAAGCCGCCGTCCAGAATCAGACAGGCGCCGCTTTTGAACTGGCAAAACAGTATTGGAATGGCAACGGCATCCCGTCCGATCCGGAACAGGCTATTGTCTGGTTCACCAAAGCCGCACAAAATAACGATGTTCAGGCACAAAGAGCACTGGCGTTCATTTATAGCGTCCATGGCGCGAAAAAAGGGATAAAGCCGGATGACCAAAAAGCCTTTTACTGGGCAAACAAAGCCGCCAGATATAACGATGATCCCTCGACCAGACTGTTGCTGGGAACGTTTTATATCTCGGGAAAAGGGACCGCTGTAGATGAAAAAAAAGGCCTTCTCCTTCTGAAAGAAGCCGCAGAGAAAAACTATCCCCAGGCAATGGCGATGCTGGGTGAGTTCTATCTTGAGAAAAAAGACAGGAAAGAAGCACAAATGTGGTTCAAGCGTGCTGCCGCCTCCGGTGATCAGAAGGTCATCGAAATAATGAAGAAAAAAGGCGTTTATCCGCAAAACCCCGTCCATCCCTGAAAACTCGTTAACGGAAAACTTGACACCAATGAACCCTTTGCCATCAGACAGCCATTTTTTCAAACGTTTTGTACGGGGATATATCCTGCCTTGCCTTTTCTTCCCCATCACGGTAGCCACAGCCTCTCCGGCTCAGCACCTTGTTTATCCGGAGATCATGGAAATGCCACAGGAGATAGACCAAACCCTGCTGGTCGATCATGACAGTGAAAAAATACTGAACAAACTGGCGGACTCAAACGCCCCCGCCATGAAAACACTCATGGGAGCCTGGTACGCTATCGGAGCCGGAGGCAAAAGGGACTGGATCAAAGCCCGCATCTGGTTTGAAAAAGCCGCCACTGAAGGCGACACAAGAGCCGCATATCCCCTCGGTCTTTTATACTCGGCCGGTCTGGGCACCCCCATCGATTACGACAAGGCCTTTTACTGGCTGTCAATCGCGGCACGCCAGAATATTCCGGATGCCCAGTACCGGCTGGCAGGACTTTATCAGGAAGGAAAAGGAACCGCCAAAAGCGAACGTGAATTCGCTTACTGGGTAAAAAAAGCCGCTGGAAACGGACACATTGACGCCCAGAGAGCCATGGGAATGATCCTTCATTATGGTCTCGGAGTTCACAAAAACCTTCCTGAATCGGTCAAATGGTTTGAAAAAGCAGCCAATGCCGGAAACGCAACCGCACAATATTATCTCGGCATGGATTATATGAATGGTAATGGCCTCGCCAAAAATGAAAGGGAAGGAGAAAAGTGGCTTTATCGCGCCGCCATGCAAGACCATCTTGAAGCTCAAACATATCTCGGCACCATTTATCTGAAACGCAAGCTTCAAAATGAAGGTCAGCCACCGGAAACCGCCCTTGCCATCCAGTGGATGGAAAATGCCGCTACGCGAAATGACCCGTACGCTATCCGGCTTCTATCCATGGTGTACAGGCATATTCCCGAACTGCAAAACAACGCCAAAGGCATGCTTCATCTTCGCCGCAGTGCCGAGATGGGGAATGCATCAGCCCAATTCGATCTCGGAAGAACCCTGTTTCAGGATAAAAACTCACCTGCAAAACGCAAGGAAGCTGTCGTCTGGCTTGAAAAAGCCGCGCAACAGGACGAACGTAGGGCACAGGCTTTTCTTGGTAACATGTATTACTATGGCGAGTTCGTTCCTGTCGATTATGTCAAGGCGCTCCCTCTTTTGATGAGGGCTGCCGACAAGGGAGACAGCTTTGCACAATACACGCTTGGTTTGGCTTATATCGATGGGAATGGCATTGCCAAAGATGAACGAAAGGCTTTTTCATGGTTGGAAAAATCAGCCAGTCAAAACAGGGCAAGTGCCCAGTATTTTTTAGGACTTATGTACCTTGATGGAACAGGGACACCTGTCAATGAGGAAAAAGGCATCCGTTTGCTCAAAGAATTAGCAAAGACAGGGTATGTCTATGCCCAATATAAGCTTGGTACCTACGCCCATAGCGGGCTTCATATGGCCAAAGATCTGGCAGAAGCGAGAAAATGGTACCAGTTGGCGGCCAGTCAGGATCATATCAAGGCGAAATACTGGCTCGGCATGTCCCTCTTTCAGGGCCCGGACAGTGAACAGGACAGGAAAAAAGGCGTTTACTGGTTCACCGAAGCAGCAAAACAGGATGACCCGGATGCGCAGCTTGAACTGGGAAAATCCCTGCTCTACGGCGATGGTATCGACAAAAACGAAAAGCAGGCGTGCACGTGGTTCAAAAAAGCCGCCAATAACCAACAGCACACCGGCCAGTATTACGCAGGAATGTGCCTTATGCGGGGCATCAATGGGCCGGTCGATATTCCGAAAGGAATGTCACTCATTGAAATGTCTGCGAATAATAAGGTCTCAATGGCCCAGTTCCAGCTTGGGAAACTGTATGAATATGGTTTGAAAGAGTTGCCGAAAGACATCTCGAAAGCCATTGGCTGGTACACACGTGCCGCAGAAAATGGACATGCAACTGCCCAATACCGGCTGGGAAAGCTTTATCTCAAAGCTGATACTCCACTCAAAAATATTCCGCTCGGCCTCGAATTCCTTGAAAAATCCGCTTCACAAAATATAACCAGTGCCATTTTTGATCTGGGTAACATTTACTATGACGGAAAAATTGTCAAACAGGATATGGCAAAAGCGTTGAATTACTTTCAGAAGGGAACCGGACTGGGCCATCTCCCGAGCCAGAATTTTGTCGGATTCATGATCGAGAATGGAAGCGGAGTTAAAAAGGATAAAGAAAAAGCATGCAAAATCTATGATGAAACCGGTCGACGCGGAAGTGCATATGGACTTTACCGCTATGGCTTGTGCCAGCTTTCCGATCCCGATCCATCCCCGGAAAACCAGAAAAAAGCGTTTATTCTTTTCGAACAGGCTGCCCGAAAAAATCTGGCAGACGCCCAATACTTTTTAGCCCTGTGTTACGAATATGGCAAAGGGACTCCCAAAAACCCTGGCGAAGCTATTGAATGGTACAGGCGTGCCTCGGAAAACGACAAACCGGAAGCACTGTACCAGTTGGGTATGCTTTATATCACCAGCCCGTCTCCTCGCCAAAACATACCGCTGGGTCTGGATTATCTGGAGAAAGCAGCCGCCCGGGATCTGTCGTCCGCATTCAACGAACTGGGCCGAATTTATTATGACGGGAAAATCGTCAGGCAGGATCTCAAAAAATCCGTCTTCTGGTATCGCAAGGGAGCACAATCGGGAGATACAAGAAGCCAGAATGATCTGGCTTATATGATGGAATACGGTAAAGGTCTTGAAAAAGACGAAAAGGCGGCCTGCACGATGTATGAAAAAACGGCAGGGGAAAAAAACGCTTATGGCCAGTTCCGTCTGGGGCTCTGCTATCTGAATGGAAAAGGCGGTAAAGCGAAGGATCAACGGGAAGCAGTCCGGCTCTTCGAATCTGCCGCCGGACAAAATCTGGCGTCTGCCCAATATTTTCTGGGAATTTACCATAAAGAAGGTAAAGGTGTCGTCAAAAACATGAATGAGGCTTTCAAATGGTACCTGACGGCAGCCGATAACGGTCACGTCAGTTCCATGTTTGAAGTCGGTAAAATGTTCGCTAATGGCAGAGGTACGGAACGCGACGACAAAAAGGCATTTCACTGGTTTGAGAAAGCAGCTGAAAACGGGTCTGATTCCGCTTTGACCCAGCTGGGCATTATGTATTATAAAGGCTTGGGCATTTCAGCCGACAAAAGCAAAGCCGCCTCCTTTTTTTTGAAAGCTGCCGAAAAAAACAATTCATACGCCCAACACTGGCTCGGCTATATGTACCTGTACGGTAAGGGGCTGGAAAAAAACGGGGAGCTGGCAAATCAGTGGTTATCAAAAGCGGCTGACCAGAATGAAACGGGCGCGATTTTTGAACTGGGAAAACAATACTGGTATGGCATGGGCGTCCCGGTCAATCCTGAAAAGGCAATCGTCCTGCTTCAAAAAGCAGGGAACGATGGCCATGTTATTGCACAAAGGATACTGGGCTATATTTATGCTGATGGCGGCCCGGAAAAAGGGATTCCCCTTGATTTCGAAAAGGCCGTCCAATGGTTTGAAAAAGCGGCCCGACAAGACGACGCCGCCGGGAAAATGGGGTTGGCATTGCTCACTCTGACCGGAAAAGGAACTCCAAAAAATGAGGAGAAAGGTATCCGGCTTTTGACGCAGTCTGCAAACATGAATTATCCATCCGCGATGGAACTGCTCGGGGATTTTTATCGTGAAGAAAAAGGTGATAAAAAAGAAGCGGAAAAATGGTATCGTCGTGCCGCCGAAACCGGCGACAAAACCGTTATCGAATCCATGAAGAAAAAAGGCGTTTATCCGGCAAACCCGTAATCCCGCCCAATACAAAAGGCAGCAGGTCCATCCACTGGCTGCCTTTTTCTTATACCAAACAGATTGTGTGCAACTCACTTCCCTGCAATCACGTCCCGAAGCACCACCGCATGATTGACATGCGGGTCTTTCGCCGCATAAACCAGCGTGACATTTTTCGTTTTCAGCATGTCACGGATTCTGGCAATCTCCGGATTGCCTTCCAGTTCTTCCCGGTACAGTTTCGAAAATTCCCCGAATTTGTCGGGCTCGTGATTGAACCATTCCCGCAATTTTGTGCTGGGCGCAATATCCTTCATCCAGTCATCAAGATGTGCCCGTACCTTTGAAATGCCGCGTGGCCAGAGCCGGTCTACCAGAATCCGGATGCCGTCCGTTTCAAGCGGCTGTTCATAAACCCGTTTGATCGCCAGTGACCGCATGTCCATTCTCCCTTCATGTCCATTTCGATGATACGGATACGGTGAAGTTCTACGTCTGAAACAGACTATAGCATGCCCATAACATCGTCAAAATGCCATTAAACAAAAAACGGCAACCATCAGGTTGCCGTTTTTCCGGATTCTGCAAGGCCTAGGCAAAGACCCGGGCCTTCTTTTCCATATAAACGAACTTCAGCTCGGGTGTCATTTCCTCTTCCTTGAAACGGACATAACCGAGCCCTTCATACAGTTTCAGGTTTTTCAGGCTGACATTGCTCGTGAAGAGTTCATAGCGCGGCTTCGGGCATGCCTTTTCAACGGCCACCAGAAGCTGGGTACCGATACCCCGTCCCTGCCTTTCCGGCAAGACCATGAGTTTCGCGATGTGCAGGGTATCGCCCTTTTCACGTGCACGAACCGAACCGATAATCACGCCCACTTCATCGACGGCTTTCAACACGATGCCTTCACGGTATTCCTTTTCCAGATCTTTCAGGGTCTGCATCAGCGGAGGGATTCTCTCATTACCCAGCAATCTGGCCTCGCTGCGGAACGCGCGATACTGGAGAGCCAGAATAATGCCCAGATCTTCAGGCTGTGCTTTCAGAATTCTCAAAACAGACTTCCCTTCCAGAAAAAGAAACACCAAAGACGGGACTATAACCGGAAATCACTGAAAATAAAATAAAAAAAGCGAAAAACCGGGCTGACCGAAGAGAAAAAATTTTATAAAATATTTCCGTCGGGCGCTTTTGCGCCCATTTTTTTTAAAATCACCCCAAAAGCCTCTCCCCGAAAACCGGAGAGGCTTTTTTTATGGAGAAAACATGACACTACTACCTGAAAAAGACCTTCTTGCAGGCACCAAAACACCCAAAACCACGACCGGCGAAATGAAAAACGCCCTTGGCAAAGTACGTGATTATCTGGCCGAACTGTTTGGCGACGACAGCATGGACAAGGAAAAGGCACGACAAACACTGGGCATTGACTTGTCGGCTCTTTCCGACAAATCGGATATCGAAGGCGCCCTGTCGATGAAAGCGGACAAGGCCGAACTGGAAAACAAGGCCAGTAAGGAGATAACCGATGCTCTTGAAAAGAAGATCAATACTCTTGAAGCGGAAATAGCAAAAAGGGGAATACCCGTCGGGTCAATCGATTATTTTGCCACTTCTACGCCACCCGCCGGATACCTGAAAGCGGATGGATCGGAAGTCGGACGGGAAACGTATCCGGAATTGTTTACGGCAATCGGCACAGTATTCGGTGAAGGCAATGGTGACTCGACGTTCAACCTGCCAGATTTGATGGGCCGGTTTGCACAAGGAAGTACGATTGTGGGGCAGAGAATCAAGGCAGGTTTGCCGGATCATAAACATATAGAAGGTTTTGCAGGTGTCAATCCGAATTCTTCTTATGGAGTCGCCACGACTGCGCCCCAGGGGAACATAAACACCCAGAGTGGAACCAGCGTTTCAAATCATCCATACACATCGCCAGCCTCTCTTTCAAACCCCATATATGGGGCATCAGATACTGTCCAGCCGCCAGCATTGACATTGCTGCCTTGTATCAAGGCCTTCGACGCAGCAACTGGTCCCGGACTAATCGACGTGACCGGACTGTCGCAGGAAATAGCTTTAAAAGCAGACAAGAAAAACCTGTTCGGTATTGGCCAGACCTATCATGATGTCACCCATGAAAGGCAGAATCACGTAATCTATACAAACACTTCATCAAAACCTCTTTTTGTATCCATATACGGTTATGCAACATACCCGATGCAGTTCATTTTGATGATAAACGACCTGTCTGCCGTCAATACATCCAATAATCCCCTCGGTTATGGCGGATTACAGGCTGTCGTGCCACCGGGCGCAACGTATCAGCTGAAAAATATGGTAACCATCGGACAATGGTTTGAGATGAGATAAACTGAAATGCCCTTTTCTGGAATGAAGTAAAGACAAACAGGTTTTCTTCGGACGAAAAAGCCTGTTTCCAAAAAATATTAACGTCAAATCCCGGTTCGTTTTGGTTCTTCGCATAGTCAGAGAATCCATGCAGGAGTATCCTTTGATTCAACAGAAAAAATCTGGTGAACAATGAGGAGACTGACATGAGTGCCCTTCACAACAGACTCAAAAAGAACGAATTTTTCAAACCTGAAGCATTCATTGACGGGGTATGGATCGATACGGGAAAAACCTTTCCCGTTTTCAATCCGGCCACTGGTGAAAAACTGGCCGACATGGCGTATTGCGGCAGAAACCAGACGGAAGTGGCTATCGAGGCAGCCCACAAAGCCTTTCAGAGCTGGCGCAAGACGACGGCCACCGAACGCGCAACCATCCTGAACCGCTGGTATGCCCTCATCATGGAAAACCGCCCTTTTCTGGGCGAACTCATGACCGCCGAACAGGGCAAGCCCCTGCCGGAAGCGCTGGGCGAAGTCGATTACGCCGCCAGTTTCATCCAGTGGTTCGCCGAAGAAGCACGGCGCGCCAACGGGGAAATCATTCCACCCGTCAAGCCGGATTCACGCATTTTTGCGACCCGTGAGCCGGTCGGCGTCGTGGCCGCGATCACGCCCTGGAACTTCCCGATGGCGATGTTGACACGCAAACTCGGGCCTGCGCTGGCTGCCGGTTGTACCGCGTTAATCAAGCCGGCCAACGAAACTCCCTTGTGCGCGAATGCCCTGTTGGCGATTGCACAAAAAGCGGGCGTTCCAGCCGGTGTCTTAAATAGCGTATTCGGGGATACGCATGCCATTTCAGACGCGATCATGGCATCGTTCGACGTCCGCAAAATCACCTTTACCGGCTCGACCGCTGTCGGCAAGACGCTGGTGAAAAATGCGGCCGATACCATGAAGCGCGTGTCGATGGAACTGGGAGGCAACGCGCCCATGATCGTGTTCGATGACGCCGACATCGACCTTGCCGTCAAGGGTACGATCGCCAACAAATTCCGTAATGCCGGACAGGTCTGCGTCGCCATTAACCGTCTCTATGTCGCCGACGGCATTTACGACCGTTTCGTTGACAAACTGGCCGCTGCCATCCGTGAACTCAAGGTCGGTGACGGTATGACGCCCGGTGTCACGATCGGCCCGCTGATCAATGAAAAAGGATTGGAAAAAGTCCGGCGACACGTAAAGGATGCACAGGAAAAAGGCGGAAAAATCATCGTCGGCGGCAAGCAAAGCCCGCTCGGCGGCACGTTCTACGAACCGACCCTGATTACTGATGCCAGCGACGACATGATGCTCGCTTCAGAAGAAACTTTCGGCCCGGTTGCCGCCTGCTTCCGTTTCAAAACGGAAGAAGAAGCCGTCAGGCGCGCCAACAATACGCCTTTCGGACTGGCGGCCTATTTCTATTCGAAAGACATCTCAAGGGTATTCCGTGTGTCCGAAGCGATCGAAGCCGGTATGATCGGCATTAACGATACGGGCGTATCCACTGCCGTCGCTCCGTTCGGCGGTGTCAAGGAATCCGGGCTCGGGCGTGAAGGTTCCGTTCTGGGACTGGAAGAATATCTGGAAGTCAAAACCCTGCATCTGGGCAATCTGTAACCCACAATCGCCGGATCATGCCGTATTGGTCCGGCGCTCATCTGCGCTACAATGACAGCAAAATAAAATTTCCCGTCATGACTCTATCCCTGTTCCGAAAAATTCATATGAAAGCTGCCTTTGCCTGCTGCGCTTTCCTGATAGCCTTGCCTTTTTCCGCAAGCCATGCAGGAAATATCGTCCATTCCGGGTTGCCCGGAGCGCCCGTTATTGTCGGGACGGAAAACCGGAAACCTCCGGAAACCGTCTCTGAAAACAATGTTCCCGAAGCAGCCCGTTCACCAGTCGATCAGAACGACGCAAAAACACAGTTTCATCTTGGGCTGATGTCGAAAAACGGCTATGGAGTCCCTGTCGACCCGGTAAAAGCCCGCGAATGGTTTGCGAAAGCGGCCGGACAAAATTACCAGCCCGCCCAATACCAGCTTGCCCTCATGCAATTTTCAGGCACAGGCGGCACAGAAAACAAAAGTGCCGCGATCGAACAATTCAAAAAACTGGCTTCTGAAGGATATGCTCCCGCCCAATACACGCTCGGATATCTGAACCTGAAAGGCGATGGCATCCCGCAAAATTCCGGAGAAGCCCGCTTCTGGTTCGAAAAGGCCGCCGCAAAAAACGATGTGCGCGCAACCGCTGCACTGGCATGGCTTTATCTGAAAGGCGTCGGCGCTCCCATCGATGAGAAAAAAGCCGCCGTCCTGTTTGAAAAAGCTGCCAATATGGGTGACGCATACAGCCAGGATCAATTCGGCATGATGCTCGGTCAGGGAACTGGCATGAATGCCGAACCCGAAAAAGCGTTTTTATGGATTGAAAAAGCGGCAAACCAGCAATATCCGGTTGCCGAATACCATATGGCCATGATGTACCTGACAGGTTCGGGAACGGAAAAAAATCCGGAGCTAGCCGTCAAATGGCTTGAAAAAGCCGCTTTCCACGGGAACGTCGATGCCCAGAATTTCTATGCCAGCCTGCTTTATCTCGGTTATGGAATCAAACAGGACATTCCCAGGGCCATCGGGTATTTTACCGAAGCGGCCGAGGGCGGACACGCCGAATCCCAGTTCTTGCTGGGAACCATCTACGTCAAGGGAAATGGCGTTTTAACGAACCTGAAAACTGCCCGAAACTGGTTTGAAAAAGCGGAAAAGAACGGACACCCCGATGCAAAAGCCGCACTGGAAAAACTGGATGAAATGGAAGGCAAAGGCCGTGCAACACCTGAAAAGACCGATACCGGCAATCACTATCCATCTTGAAAGCAAAGCCGGACAAGTGTATCTGTTCTTATATGTTAACCCATTCAGTCAACACATTTTGCAGTATCCCAAACTACAGGATCACGCATCGCCGGTAAGCTGGTAAGAGGAAATACTGCAATACCCCCTGATAACCGATTGCGCTACAATCAAGGTCATGGCAATTTGAACCCACATGCAAAAATAAAACGCAAAAAACATGGAACGACAATATCTGAACCTCTTGCAGGAAATACTGGACTGTGGCATTGACAAGGGCGACCGTACCGGAACCGGAACCCGTGCCGTATTCGGACGCATGATGCGGCACGACCTGAAAAACGGCCTGCCGCTTCTGACGACCAAACGCCTGCACATCCGTTCCATCATCCATGAACTGCTCTGGTTTTTGCAGGGAGGCACCAACGTCCAATACCTGAACGAGAACAAGGTCACCATCTGGGACGAGTGGGCCACCGAAAACGGCGAGCTGGGCCCCATTTACGGCGCTCAGTGGCGTGCATGGGAAGGCTCCGACGGCAGGATAATCGATCAGGTCGCCGGTGTCATCGACTCCATCCGCACCAATCCCGACAGCCGCCGCCACATCATCAGCGCATGGAACGTCGCCCTGTTGCCGAGTGAAAAAATGTCTCCGCAGGAAAACGTCAGGGCTGGCAAAATGGCTCTTGCTCCCTGCCATGTCATGTACCAGTTCCAGGTCGCCGCAGGACGCCTGTCGTGCATGATGACCCAGCGTTCCGGCGACATCTTTTTAGGCATCCCGTATAACACGGCTTCCACGGCTTTCCTGACCCACATGATCGCGCAGCAGTGCGATCTGGAACCGGGAGAAATCATCCATTCCATCGGCGACTTGCACCTGTACACAAACCATTTCGATCAGGCAAAACTGCAACTGTCCCGCGAACCGCGTGCCTTGCCGACCCTGAAACTGGACAAAAAACCGTCCATCTTCGACTACCGTTTCGAGGATTTCGAAGTCATTGGATACGATCCGCATCCGGCCATAGCTGCCCCGATTGCGGTTTGAAAAATATCTTCAAAAAAATGCCGGGTTGCCCGGCATTTTTTTTGTAAAAACGTCCGTTTTTCACTCAATTCACTATTCAAATCCGTTACACTTTCCCGACAAGCGCTTTTACAGGTACATCAACAGGCACCCTTAACCGACAAATCACAGGAGAGAAGACATGGAAAACAACAGCCCGAAAAACAGGAAAGTCTGGTTCATCACCGGCGCATCAAAAGGATTCGGACTGGAATTGACCAAACAGCTTCTCGCCACCGGGCATCAGGTTGCCGCCACCACCCGCCGCCTCGCCAATCTTGAAGGCGCGCTCGGCCGTGAAAACGACAACTTCCTGCCGCTGGAAGTCGACCTGATCAATGAGGTTTCAGTCAAAAATGCCGTTTCAAAAGCCGTCCGGAAATTCGGCACCGTCGACGTCGTCGTCAACAATGCCGGATACGGACAGTTCGGCTACATCGAGGAAATCAGCGATTCATTGTTGCGCAAACAGTTCGACATCAACGTATTCGGTACCGTCAACGTCATTCGCGCCGCCCTGCCTGTTTTGAGAAAACAACGCTCGGGACATATCTTCAACATCTCATCGATGGCCGGTTATACCGGTTTTCCCGGCAGCGGCATCTACTGTGCCTCCAAATTCGCCGTCGATGGCCTGTCCGAGTCCCTGCGTGATGAAGTCGCCGACTTCGGCATTGCCGTCACCTGCGTCAAACCCGGCAATTTCCGCACCGATTTTCTGGCCGACTCCATGCAGTTCGAAGACTCTTCCATTGAGGACTACACCGAAAAACGCGAAGCTTTCCATGTCCTGTTAAAAGGCATGAACCACAAACAGGGCGGCGATCCGGTCAAGGGCGTTGAAATCATCCTCTCCGTCGCCAACATGGAAAAACCGCCCCTGCACCTCTTCCTTGGTGCCGACGCCTATAAAGTCGCCGCCCGCAAAATCAAGAAAGTACAGGCCGACATGGATTCCATCGCCCCAGTCGCCATCGATACCAGCTTCCCGGAATAATCCGTCCCGTATCCGCGCCCTTTCCGTTGCCCGTAACGGAAAGGGATGCTTTTTCAATTGTTTACCGGCACCCAACTTGTTAAAATACGGTTTTGCCGAAACCGTTGGGAATTTGTTCCCGTAACCGATCATGTATATGACAAACCGTACGACAACCCGAAAACAGCCTCTGGCTTTTTTCTTCGCCCTTTTCCTCCTTCTTGCCATTGCCGTCGCCGCCCCGGTCAATCCGGCCCGTGCAGACAACCTCTCGCAAGGCCTGGAACTCTACCAGCAAAAAAAATTCAGGGAAGCTACTCCCTATCTTGAAAAAGCGGCACAGGAAGGCCATGAAGAAGCCATTGCCGCCCTGGATGTCATCTATGCCGCTGACGCGCCGGCAGTCCCGGCTGGCGACAAGGCTGCCGCCAAAGCCCAAACGGGCAAAACAGCTGATATAAAGGAAAAGGCAAAAGCACAGGAAACGGCCAAACCACAGGCTGAAGAAGCCGAAGGGAAAGCCCAGTTCGAACGGGCCACCGTCACTGAAGACAAACAGGACGCCGAAGACCGCTCTTTCATGCGCAAGGCATTCTTCCTCGGTACCGCGGTACTCGTTTTTCTCTTGTGGATCGTCCAGTATTTCCTCTTCCGGAAACTGAGAAACCAGCATTACCGGAAAATGACGCCGGAAGAACTGGCTGAAGAAGCGAAAAAAAACAAGAAGAAAAAGTAATGCCAGCCAAAAGCCGGTCAGGTTCATCCGGCTTTTCAACATGACATCAAAAGCCTGCTGTGCCGTCTGGCCAGCAGGCTTTTTCAATCCCGCTCTCAAGCCCTGAACCGGATTTATCTCCCGATTATCCGGCTCGCCAATCGTCCCGCCTCATACCCCTTCTTTGCCTCCAGTATTGCCTCTTTCACAACAGTTTTCCCTTTATCAACTATTTCCAATAGACAACAAAACATCCTGTAGGTATGCTGCATAAACAATATGTTTAAACACTTACATTGCCTTGTTTAAAAAACTTCGCAAGATATTGTTTTTCACGATACTTTTATAGCCTGAAAATGAGAGATTCCATGAAAAACCATTCGCACTCCTCCAGCCATTTGACCAAAACCGGCGGAGGAAAAGGAAAGCGCACCTTCTGTAAAAAGACGCTTGTTCTTGCTGTCAGTTCTGCCCTTGCCGTTATTGCCAGCCCGTCCCTTCTGAATGCCCAGTCAGTCAGCGGTCCTGCGTCAAACTCCGTCATCCAGTGGCAAGCCACCACAGCCGATGGTGACCGGACTATCCACATTCAATATCCGGATGGAACGCGTTATTACCAGTACAACTACACAGGAACGCCCTCTTTTACCGGCCGTCAGGATTCCCTGACAGGAAACGTATCCGGTGACTTCAAAGGCAGCGACTTTACCAATGCCGATCCCAATGCAACCGGTGCCAAGGGCGGTGCCCTGGTCAATACAGACAGCCTCGGTACCGTCAGCGGCAATTTCCTTGAAAATACCGTTCATTATGACCAATGGGGCCAATATGCACAGGGTGGAGCCTTGCATAACGAAGGTAACATCAATAGCCTCAGCGGCCAATTCGTCGCCAATCAGGCCGACGGTGGAACAAGCGGTATCGGCGCAGGAGCGGCCGTCTCAAACAAGAAACAAATCGGCTCCCTCAACAGCGACTTCATCGGCAATTTCGGAACAGGATATGAAACCCGCGGGGGCGCCCTGTTCAACGAGTCAAATGCCAGTATCGGAAAAATCAGCGGCAACTTCATGGCCAATATTTCCGGTGGATCGTATTACAACTGGGGCGGAGCCATTTACAATCTCGGCACCGTCGGGGACATCAACGCCAATTTCATCGGCAACATGGCCGCTCTGGACAGCGAAACCGACGGTTCTGCCAGCGCCATCGGTGGTGCCATCTACAATAAGGGCGCCATCAACAGCATTTCCGGCAACGTTCATGCCAACCATGCTTTTGCCTATAGTGCGAGCGGCGGAGCTTTCTATAATGACGTGGGCGGTACCATCCACTCCGTTTCCGGGAAATTCGACGGCAATTACGCTTCATCCGTCTCATCGACTTACGGCGGAGTCATCGCCAATTACGGAAACATCGACCGGATTACCGGCGACTTCACCAACAACTACGCCAAAGCCGAAGAAGCTACCGCCAATACAGTCTATGGCGGGGTCATCGCCAATCTCGGAACCGGAACGATCGGAAGCATTTCAGGCAACTTCAGCCAGAACACGGCCCAATCCACCTACAAGGCTTTCGGCGGTGTCCTTTACAGCAGCTTTGAAGGCATAACCAGTATCAGCGGCAATTTCTATAACAACTCGGCCATCAGTACCGGTTCCGCATCAATGGGCGGTGCGATCTACACGTCTGCCAATATTGCCAACATCAGCGGTAATTTCACCGGCAACAAGGCCGAAGCGTCAGGAGCGACGACATCATCATATGCACGGGGTGGCGCCATCTACCTGATGACAACCCGGACCAGTATCAGGGAAAGCGATAAATGGGGACAACTGGAACACGCCAAAGACCAGCACGTCACCAATAGCCTCTTTCAGGACAATGTGGCATCGTCCGCCAATGGCAAGGCATCAGGGGGTGCCATCAACAATTACGTCACCTATAACGCAAATGACCGTTACGTCGGCGCGACCCAACCCCAGGTTTCTTTTGAGGAGAGCCGCCTGCTGGAAGAATTCCGGCTCAAAGTCACCAACAGCAGCTTCATCGACAACAAGGCAAACGGTGTTACGGCACAGGGCGGTGCCATCTACAGTAATAACCATATGGAAGTCGTCGCCGATAACGGCGTCTCCGTTTTCAAAGGCAATACGGCCAACGGGCAAAGCAGCGCCATTTACATCGCCAAAAAAACAGGCGATGCGTTCAAGGACATCATCAAATCCACCCGTTCCATCGGAGGAGGAGGCACTTACCCTGACGAGCTGGTAAACCCGCCACCCCCCAACAAGCTGTACCTGACCGCCAGAAACAATGGCACCATCGCCATTTATGACGATATCGACGGCGATCTGGGCAAGGATGGTGCGCCCGGCTACAAGCTCATCTTCGGTGGCGACCATACCGGATCGTCCAATATCAGCGGCAAGATCCACAACGCCGATATATACAGCGGCGAAACCGTTGACGGCAGCAATCATATCGCCAACATCGCCAATGCCGGCGTGTTAAGCGACATGAACAATAACCTGACGGTCAATTCAGGCGACTTCAATATCCGGAACCTGAATTTCGACAACCTCAAACTGAACAAGCTGACCTTAACCGCTGGCAATCTCAACGTCAACAACGTCAAGGTCGATCTGGTCAACAACACGATGGGCACTATTTCGGCAACCGAATACGTCACGGGAAACACCGTCATCAACGTCCACTCATTCTCGCCCACCATTGACACCGTCGGCCTGACAACCACTGTCCATTTCGTCGATCCGCAAATTGCCGGACAGGTCGTCAACCAGTCGCCTTATACCTATGCGCCGATTTACCGGTACAAGGTCGGTTACGATCCTACGCCCGGTGACTTTACCTTCGTCCGTCCGGCCAACCCGGGTGGAGAAGACTTCAATCCGGAAGTCACCGTTCCGGGCATCGCCAACGTCCTGTTGGCTGCGATGTTAAACGATGAAATCTATTCCCGTGTCCTTTCCGACGCCGATACCTATAAAACCCTCCCTGCTCAGAAAAATGCCGATACATGGGTGAAGGCCTTCGGTTCGCGCGACAACGTGCACATGAAAAACGATTACCACGTCAATGCGAATTTCTCCGGCGTCATCGGTGGCGTCAGCAGTGGAAAAATCGGGGGCAAGGATAACTGGAGCCGCGTTTTCAACGCCTACGCTGCCTATGCGCACGGCGAACAGAACATCAACCGGGGCACGATCCGGCAGGACATCGCCTATCTGGGCGGCAGCGTCTTCACCTACAAGGGCGACTTCTTCGCCGGACTGACCGGCAACGTCGCCATCGCCCACAACAAGACGTCCGAATCGCTCGGCCACGACACCTTCAACAGCTATCTGGCGGGGTTTGGTCTCAAAACCGGGTACGACCTGCGACTGAACGACAACGTCACGTTCCAGCCGAACCTGTACGCCTCATTCACCCATATCAAGTCGGACGATTACACCAGCAAATCGAATGTGAATGTAAAATTCGGCAATATGAACGTGTATGAAATAGCGCCGGGTTTCAAGCTCTTCAAGGAATACGACAACAAGGTAAAAGGCTACATCCAGACCCGTTACGTCTGGACGAATACCAGCAGCAGCCAGAACGTCGTTTTGAACGACAGCATTGTCATGCCTGACGCCGGCATCAAGCCTTACGTCGAATACGGCATCGGTCTTGAAAAGAACACGCCCCACGACAAATATTCCGGTTACTTCCAGATCCTGCGCCGTGACGGTGGCCGTTCCGGCTGGAATGCCATCATTGGCGGAAAAATGAAGTTCTGACGTATCTGCCCTCCCTCTATGCCGCCAGCGACAGGATTCGCTGGCGGTTATTTATTCCCTGTTTCATCCGAAATCCCGCAACGCACGTTTAAAATAAAAAAACCTGACTTTTTCAAGACAGGCTTTGGCCTCTCTCACACCTCACTTCAGGCAATCTGACGGGAGGGGCGAGCACAGGAAAACCGGATTTTTTTGTGTTTTCGGCAGACGGTTTCTTTCCTGTCACAAACAAAACACCGGCTCGCGGTACAATATCGCCATGACTAAATGGATTAAAGTTGCGCTCGTTTCGTTTTGCGTATTTCTCATCTATATCTTTTGTTCCATCGCCTGGTTTTCAACCGTCGATGAAAAAAAGACTGCGGATGCCGCCATCATTCTGGGGGCAGCCGCATGGTACAAACGACCCTCGCCTGTCTTTGAGGAACGGATCAATCACGGCATCTGGCTGTACAAAAACGGTTACGTCAAAAAACTGATCGCCACCGGAGGCAAATCGAAAAACGCCCCCTTCTCCGAAGCGTTCGTCGCGCGGCGTTATGCCATGAAAAACCAGATACCGGAAGAAGACATCCTGATCGAGGAAGAATCGCTGACCACGCGTGAAAACCTTCAGAATGCCAAAAAACTGATGGAAGAAAACCATCTTTCCAGCGCAATTATCGTCAGTGACCCCATGCATATGAGAAGAGCTATGCAAATTGCAAATGACCTCGGCATCAAGGCATGGTCATCCCCTACCCCTTCGACCAAATATGCCAGCTGGCAGGCCAAAATCCAGTTTCTTTTTCAGGAAACCTGGCACATGATCGCCTACATCGTCTATCCATCCGCCTCACCGGAACCGTCAATCGACAAGGCTGAAGATTGAAAAACGTCAGAAAACCGTCTTTTCCGGCTTTTGGTACTTTCCGGAAATACGGTAAAATAAAAACTTCACACAACATGCTTCATGGCAACTTCCTGCCGTGTCCAAAACGACCATGAAAACGAATCCTGTCAGGCAGTGGTTTCAAATCCTCTTCGGTTTCCTTTTTCTGACGCTGGCCCTGGGCGTGCAGGCAAGCAATACCTACTCCACACCGAATGCTTACCCGCACACCGGCACCCTGTCGCCGTCGGAAGCGATGAAAATGATCCGGGAACATAAAAACCTGACCGTCGTTGACGTCCGTACCCGGGAAGAATTTGAAAAGGGTCATATCCCCGGCGCCATTTCCGTACCGATCCAGTCGCTTCCCCAGAACATGAATGCCATCCCGACAGGCCCCGTCCTGCTGGTTTGCAGAACCGGCCGTCGTGCACATTATGCCTATCACCTGATCCATGATGCACGCCCCGCGCAGCAATTGTGGTATCTGGAAGGGCGTCCGGTTTATTCCCCTGACGGAAGCTATACCTTCCAGTAAATTTTTCCATCGGCAATTTCCGCAGACAGGTTTTCAATAGCCTGTGCATGCATTATTCCCTCTATCCTGTACCGGACAAAAACGTCGTCAAAACAAAAAACAGGCAGACAAATCATATTGTCTCCATTTTTTCCCTGCGCGTTTTTGGCCGTTCGCTCTCTCTATACATAGCGTCCAGCCAAACCGTTTTTTCTGTATTCCTGCAAAAAAATTCTTTTCGCCACCTCTTCATTAGAAAATACAAATCCAGAAGAACGTCTGAAAAAAACGGGAGGACGGGATTTTCCATAATTACTACAAAGCAATAAATAGTAATTTATTGAAAAACAGAGTAATTTAACGTTCCTGACATCCATGAAACGAATTGCCGACGATCGTTTTAACCTTCAAACCCCGACCTGTCGTGACCGGATGGATTGAATCTGAAAATATCCCTCGCAAGGACTGACACCATGAGCCGGGCAAACTATCCTGAAACGATTTTAAACAATCCGAATGGAACGGCGATTTACGTCATCGATCGGGAAAGCCACAAGATTTTATATTTCAACGATTGTGTCAGGGACGTCGTCCCCGGAAGCGACAGTCGCCATCCACAAACCCGACAGACACGATGCAAAAACCATTCCCATCATTTCCATGTCCGCAAACACCTTCCCGGATGACATCCGGCTTGCCAAAACGTCCGGCATGAACGATCATTTTCCCAAACCCATAAACATTGGCCGTCTCGCCGACATCATGAAAAAATGGATGGCAAACAGCAAAATACCTTCTCCAGCCAAATGATTCTCCGATTATTACCCGTCGGCACGTCAATGGAGTGCTTGAGCCTGAAAAAAACAGGCTGTTCCCTGATGGCAATGACCCTTTGTTTCATTTTCCTTTCGGCGTGCAAACCAAAAACCATTTTGGACACCACTCCGCTGAAAGCGGAAATCGCGCAGGAATTTGCCAAAGCCGATAAAGGCGACGCGGCTGCCCGGTTCAATATCGGCCTCATGTACTTCAGGGGAGAAGGTGTCCCTCAGGATTACCGGCAGGCGCGCGTCTGGTTTGAAAAAGCGGCCATGCAAGGGCTCGGCGAAGCCCAATACAATATGGGAGCCATGCTGGAGCAGGGACTCGGCACAGAAAAGAATGCCGCCACAGCCAGAACCTGGTATGAAAAAGCGGCAGCACAGGGCAACGCTCACGCCCAGTACAACCTTGCCAGGCTTTACCTGACAGGCAAAGGCACGTCACAAAACATCGGCAAGGCAGGTGAATGGATGCAAAAAGCGGCAGCACAGGGAATGACAGAAGCAAAAGAACGCTTTTCCATTCTATTCGACAGTCAATCCGGCTCATTTAAACCGGCAAAAATCCAGTCATGGATTGAACAATCGGTCCAGACCGGTGGGGAAAAAGCGAAAATCCTGCAGGAAAAAATAAGAAGCCATAGCTGATACCCTCCTGCATTGACCGGCTGCCGTCTCCATCATTTTGTAAAAACCATCCTTCCCCGCTTTTCCCGAAACCGGCGGCCTGTCATAATGAATGAATCGACGTCTTTTCAAACAGTGAAATCCCATTTCATGAAAACCGGCTTTATTTCAATCTGCAAACGGGCGATTCCCGTCCTGCTCTTCTCATTCATGGCTTCCCTGTCGAATCCGGCAGCGGGACAAACCGACGCCGATGCGAAAACCGAAGGCATCAGGCTGTATCAGGAAAAAAAATACATCGAAGCCCTTCCCTACCTCAATGCGCCCGATGCCCAAAAAGACCCGCTTGTCCAGAGCGCGCTCGGCAATATGTTTTCAATGGGGCTGGGCGTCGACGTCAATCAGGAAAAAGCCTTCGACTGGTACCTGAAAGCCGCCAAACAGAATAACGCGATGGCCCAGCTCTACGTCGCCTATATGCTTGAAAAAGGACTTGGCGTCCGCAAAAACGACAGGGAAGCCTTCAACTGGTACAAAAAAGCAGCCGAACAGAACGTACCGAACGCACAATACAAACTCGGCACTCTTTACGAAAAAGGCATCGGCACCCGAATCAATCTGAAAGAAGCCCTGAACTGGTACCGGAAAGCCGCCGAAGGAGGCCTGTCGGGAGCGCAAGTCAAACTGGGCCGCCTGTACAGCGAAGGCATCGGCGTCAAACGCGACTATACCGAAGCCGCCCGCTGGTTCTACCCTGCAGCCGAAAAAGGGGACGTCATGGCACAGACTGCCCTTGCCTTCCTCTTTGAAAACGGGCTTGGCGTCCAGCAGGATGACGCCTTCGCTATCAGCTGGTACTCCAAAGCGGCCGAAAAGGGTTTCGCTCCTGCCCAGAACAATCTGGGTTACCTGTACGACAACGGCATCGGCGTCCTGCGTGACTACACCACCGCCAGAAAATGGTACGAAGCCGCCGCAAAACAGGGGAATGTGGAAGCCCAGTTCAACCTCGGCCAGCTCTACACCCTTGGCCACGGCACCGTTCAGGACTACGGCAAGGCCGCCGAATGGCTCGAAAAAGCCGCTGCCAAAGGCCACCCGAAAGCCCTGAACAATCTCGGCATGGCCAGTCTTGACGGCATGGGCGTTCCGATGGATCGCGTCAAGGCCGGAGAATACTTCCGGAAAGCCGCCCTGCTCGGCAACGCCCATGCCCAGTACAATCTGGCTACCCTGTACGTCCAGCATCCAGACGCACTGACAAAAGACAAGCGAAGCAAAACCGACGCTTTGGCCCTGCAATGGTTCAAAAAAAGCGCGGCTGCCGGTCACCCTGCCGCGATGGCCTATCTGGCTGACGTCTATACCTACGGCAAACTGGGACAGAGACCCAACCGGAAACTGGCCGCCAGCTGGAAACAGAAAGCCGATGCCGCCGAAGAAAAACGCAAAAGAGCACAGACCATCACTCCGCTGCCCAGAACCGAAGCGGCCAGACCCGCCAAAACCGAACCGGTCAAGCCCGTCACAAAGGATTTCAATCCCAACGACCGCGACTGGCTGGAATAGCCCGGTCCGGTGGCATGTCTGACGGATTGCCCGGAAGGTTGCCAGGCCTTCCGGTCTCCAATCGGCTTTTCCCCCTTCCGGACAAGCCATGTCGACGTTTTTTCTGGTACAGTATTTACGCGAACAACAAAAGGAACACGTCATGCACACTGTCCACCATAAAAAACATCTGTTGACGAGAGTCCGGCGTATCGCGGGCCAGACACAGGCGCTTGAAAAAGCGCTTGAAAGCGGATCGGACTGCAACGACATCCTTCAGCAGATTGCTGCCATTCGCGGTGCCGTGTCGGGTCTGATGACGGAAGTGATCGAAGGCCATATACGGGAACATCTTGCCAACGATGAAATCACTCCGGAAAAACGGTCGAAAGACGTGGAACAAGTCATCAAAACCCTCAAGTCCTATCTTAAATGAACATATCGCAGCCAGTTCAGGCTGCTTTATCCGGGACAATTTTGCGGTCGTATAACAGCCCCGCATTGAGTACCACCAGTACGGACCCGGCATTATGGACGATGGCCCCGGTAATCGGATTCAAAATTCCCATGACGGAAAGCGTGATCGCCACCAGATTGATCGCCATCGACAATACGATATTGAACCGGATCGTCCTGACCGTGACATTCGACAATTTTTTCAGGTAAGGTATTTTCGACAGATCGTCGCCCATCAGGGCAATATCGGCTGTCTCGACTGCAATATCGCTTCCCATGCTTCCCATCGCGACACCGATATCGGCCACTTTCAGGGCAGGCGCGTCGTTGACGCCATCGCCTATCATGCAGACGACACGATTATCCCGCTGCATCTCCCGGATGGCATCCACTTTCTGCACTGGCAAAAGCCCTGCGCCAATCTTTTCAATACCTGCCATACGGGCAAAATAACGTGCTGTCCGGATATGGTCGCCTGTCAGCAGAAAGACATCGGTTCCCATCCTGCCAAGAGCGCCTGTCATGTCTTTCGCGGCAGGCCGGAGCGTGTCGGACAAAGCGATCAGGCCGATACATTCCTTCCCGCGCGCGACCAGAACGACCGCCTTTCCTTCCGAAAGGAACTTGTTCATGACAGAAAGCCGGTTCCCGTCCATCATGATATCGAAATCGGCAAGGTGCGCGACATTACCGCACATGATATCCGCCTCATCGATACGCGCACGGATACCTTTTCCCGGAACCATCGTGAACCGGTCCGGACTGGAAAGAACGATTTCTTTTTTCCGGGCATAATCGACAACCGCCTTTCCGAGAGGATGTTCCGAACGCATCTCGGCAGAAGCCGCCATGCGGAGAAAACCGGTCGTATCGACGTGCGGAGAAAAAAGAATGACATCACTCACCGCCAGTTGTCCGTTCGTCAACGTGCCCGTCTTGTCGAAAGCGATGCTGTCGACACGCCCCATGATTTCCAGAGCGCGCCCGGACTTGACGAGAACGCCATTGCATGTCGCCTGCCCGATGGCCGCCATGATAGTGGTCGGCGTCGCCAGTACCAGTGCACAGGGACAAAAGACGACCAGTACGGTAACCGCCCGGGTGATGTCACCTGTCACGAAATACGTGAGCACCGCGACAAGCAGCGCCAGCGGTACCAGCCAGCTGGCCCATTTATCGACAATACGTTGCATCGGCGCCTGATTCTGTTCGGCCTCACTAACCATCCTGACGAGCTTCTGGACAGCTGAATCGTTCCCGACCCGTGTCGCCACATAATCGATTGTCCCGAAACAGTTGATTGTCCCGCTGAATACCGGATCGCCCCGCGTCTTGTCGACAGGCAAAGACTCTCCGGTCATGACGGACTGGTCGATTGAGGTATCGCCGCCAACGATTATTCCGTCGACAGCAATGGTTTCACCGGGAATGACCCGGATCAGATCACCCGTTTCAATCGCATTGACGAAAACGGTTTCCTCTTCATTTCCGATGACCCGTCTGGCCTGCACAGGAATCAGGTTGACGAGCTTTCTGATCCCCCGTTTCGCCTTTTCAACCGTCCGGTCTTCCAGTAGGCCGCCGATTGCCATAATGAAGGCCACCTCTCCGGCGGCAAACAATTCACCGATACAGATGGAAGCGATCATGGCAATGGAAATCAGCAAAGCCGAGGAAATTTTCCGTTCTTCCAGCAATCTCTTCAATGCACTGTAAAGAATAGGCGAACCGGAAATGAAAACAGTTACCCAGGCAGGGTCGAATACGACACTGACACCCGTTAACATCAGAATCAGGCTGGCCAATAAAAAAACTCCGCCAGTCACGGTCATCGGAAGACCCGCCAGCCTGTTGAAAAAATTCTCCATCATGATTGAGCCCTGCATTAATCCGTTATTCACAAATATACTATACTCCCCTATAGTATATTTGTGAATAACGGACACGCATCATGGATGACGATTTTTCCTGCCAGTCTTTCCGTTTCCTTCCGAAAATAAATTCAAAACACTTCGTTTAAAAATGGCATAATATATTGTTGTTTTCAAATACCATTTAATGAGTTATTACTGTCAGGGCAAGATGAAAACAATACCGTTTTTTCTTGTGCAACACCCGAACCATTCATGGAAACCGCTTTAATACCGGCCGATTTTATCGCCTGCCTTTGTACCGACACGGATGCGGTATGGGAAATCGACCTCGATACTCTTGAAACCATTATCTGGCACGACACCACCACACCGGAACTGGTCAATACAAGCATCGATCTGAACAAACTGCTTCTCATGTATCTCGACCGGTTCATCCACCATGCCGACCGTGAAAAATGCCTGACCGAAATGTCACCCGAATCGCTTCGCGCATTGGCATCGGGCGATAAAAAAAGCAAGCGATTCGATATCCGGCTGCTTTCCCGCGAAACCGGATTTGAATGGCATGAATCCTCCTGTCAGGTTTTCGAACGCAGTAATGGTTCGGGACAGACGGTTCTGTTCAAAAGCCGGTGCATCAACGCCCACAAACGGTGCACTATCGTCGAAACGGCCGTCAAGACCGAATACGATTACGTCGTCTATATCGAGGCCGATACAAACAGCTATATCCTGTATACGGCCAATTATGAGTCCGGCACACTCCTGCCGCCCGTCGTCGGGATGGACTACACTGAAGAAATGATCCGTTTCAATACGGCGCATTGTCCGCCTGGCGACCGTGAAAAGCTGATTGCCGAAATGCGGCTCGACAATCTTCTGGAAAAATTGTCAACCGCCAATGAACACGTCATTTATACGCAGATGTATGAAAATGACCGGCTGGCCTATAAAAAAATCCGTTTCAGTTTTTACGACCGTTCACATAACATCCTTCTGGCCACCCGCACCGACATTACCGAAATCATTAACGAAAGACAGCAGAAAAAACTGCTTCAGGATGCGCTGAACGCCGCAAACGTCGCCAACCGGGCCAAATCGGAATTTCTTTCCCGAATGAGTCACGATATCCGAACGCCGATGAACGCCATTATCGGCATGACTGCCATTGCAGGCGCCCATCTTGCCAATCAGGAACGCATGTCGGATTGTCTCCAGAAAATCACGACATCGTCACGCCTGTTGCTTTCCCTGATCAACGAAGTGCTCGATATGGCCAAAATCGAAAGTGGCCGTATTATCCTGTCCGAGGAAGAAGTCAACCTCGGCGACCTGGTAACGTCGCTCCTCTCCATGATCCAGCCCGACCTGAAAAAGAAAGGCCACCGTTTCGATGTCCATCTCTTCAACATCGATGAAGAATGGGTCATCTGCGACAGCCAGCGTATCCAGCAGGTCTTGCTGAATTTCCTGTCCAACGCCATCAAGTACACGCCGGATAACGGCCACATCGTTTTCGAGATAACCCAGTTGCCGTCATCTGAAAACGGATTTGGAAAATACCGGTTCATCTTCCGTGATAACGGAATCGGCATGACGCCCGGGTTTCTGGAAAAAGTATTCGAGCCCTTCGAACGGGCAGACGAAGTGTCCATCCAGTCCATTCAGGGCACCGGACTGGGTATGGCGATCGCCAAAAACATTGCCGAAATCATGGGCGGCCACATCGGGGTCGAAAGCGAACACGGCAAGGGAACGACTTTCACACTGACGATCCCGATGCAATATGGCCACCGTCAAAACTCCGTTGAAACCTTGCCCTGCCTGCCCGTTCTGGTCGTCGATGACGATGAAATCGTCTGTGAAAATACCTGCAAACGGCTCGATGAAATCGGCATGAAGAGCGACTGGGTCACCAGCGGCTTTGACGCCATACAAAAAATACTCGCTGCACAACAGCTTACCGACAACTACTTCGCCGCCATTATCGACTATCAGATGCCCGATATGAACGGCATCGAGACAGCGCGTGCGATCCGGAAAATCGTCGGGCCGGACATGACAATCATTCTGCTTTCTGCCTACGACTGGTCCGAGTATGAGAAAGAAGCGCATGAGGCAGGAATCGACGATTTCATCCAGAAGCCCTTATTGAAATCGCGTCTTGCCTATACCATGAAGAAGTTTTTGAATGGCAACAGGCAGCAAGTGCCAACCGGTGCCGGATCAGCCATCGCTGCCGCTTCCCATACAGGCAAGCGTGTTTTGATTGTCGAGGATAACCAGCTGAACATGGAAATCGCCACCGAACTGCTCACCATGGCTGGCGTTGTGACGGATACCGCCGAAAACGGAAAAGTCGCTGTCGAAAAAATGGCGGCTGCACCGATTGGCTATTACGACCTGATCTTCATGGATATGCAAATGCCCGTGATGGACGGCTGCGAGGCATCGCGGCAAATCAGGAACCTGGGCAGGCCTGACGTCAAAACCCTTCCCATCGTTGCCATGACGGCGAATGCCTTTGCCGAGGATATTGAAAAAACCCGGTTTGCAGGCATGAACGAACACGTCGCCAAACCGATCGACTATGAGCGGCTTGAATCCGTACTGGATCGCTGGCTGACAAAAGAAAAAAAATAAACCGGAAAATGGAAACAGGCTGAACCCGTCAAAAGAAAACGCGGCCCTGGCGAGGCCGCGTATGGGGTTTTTGATGGTTTTTTTTGACACCCCGTGGGTATCTCCATCAGGTCCCCGCAGTTTTATTTTAATCCAGATGGTTTACCGGTTTCAAGCCTTTTTTCCGGCCTTTTCACTTTTTCTCCCGATTCTTTTCCATTGATCCGCTGGCTATTTCCCCACACTTTACCATGCAAATCAAAAAATCTTCAAGCACCTGTTTTCAAACAATAATTTTTCAATTTTCATCTTCCGGACCCATCCATAAACAAAATGAAGACCTCATTTTTTCCATTTCGTTTAAAATTCCTATCTTTCATATAGGAAATGTGTATAATAGCTTTCATCTCAATATCCGGGCAAAATCCGGTACTATTTCGGAGCTCTGAAAAATGAAAATTTCAACCAAAGGACGTTATGCCCTGCGTTTCATGATCGATCTGGTCCAGAACGGCGGAGATTCCTACACATCGTTAAAAGACGTGACCCGGCGCCAGACCATATCGCCCAAATATCTTGAACAGATCGCCACATCGCTTTCCAAATCCGGCCTGATCCTGAGTGTGCGTGGACCGCAAGGCGGTTACAAACTGGCAAGATCTCCGGAAAAATACACCGTGGCCGACATACTCCGTCCTATTGAAGGGACATTTGCCTGCGTCGCCTGTCTCGAGCAAACGCCGAATGCCTGCCCCCGTTATGAAAGCTGCTCGACCGTCCATTTCTGGGAAGGGCTGCATGAAGTCATGACGAATTATCTGAACGGTACCACGCTGGCCGATCTGGCCGTCAAAAAACAGGGAGAGCCGTGCCCGAGTACACCGTAAACAATGAACCCCGTTTTTTCCGGACGATTCACGGATAAAACGCTTTATACTTCCATAAAAGGAGAACAAGATGAATCAGCCATACCAGCAACGACCTGACCATACTGCCGGAAAAACCGTTCCGGTGCCTGTATCCGCCAGTCTCCTTGCCCCCGGTATGTGTCACTGTTCTCCCGTCTTTGCCGACAATGCCTGTTGTTGCCCCGGTTTTTCACGAATGTGCAGCCCGCTGTAAATTCGATCCTGTTTGAGCTTTACCAAAATACCGTTTACTGATTATTTAAAGGAATCATCATGTCCAATATTGCAAAAAGCGCGACCGATCTGATCGGCAATACCCCTCTTCTGGAAATCTCCCGCTTCGGCAAACACGTCGATGCCGACGCTACAATTCTTGCCAAACTGGAGTACTTCAATCCGGCAGGGAGCGCCAAAGACCGTATTGCCAAAGCCATGATCGATGCCGCTGAAGCCGACGGCAAACTGATCCCCGGTTCCACCATCATCGAACCGACCTCCGGCAACACCGGCATTGCACTGGCTGCTGTCGGTGCCGCACGCGGTTACCGCGTCATCATTACCATGCCTGAAACCATGAGCGTCGAACGCCAGAAACTGATCCGCGGCTATGGCGCAGACCTCGTGTTGACCGAAGGCGCCAAAGGCATGAAAGGCGCGATCGAAAAAGCGCAGGAACTGGCCGCCACCATTCCGGGCGGCTTCGTGCCACTGCAATTCGCCAATCCGGCCAACCCTGCCATCCACAAGGCGACCACCGGCCCTGAAATCTGGCGCGACACGGACGGCAAAGTCGATATTTTCGTCGCAGGCGTCGGCACTGGTGGCACGCTGACCGGCGTTGGAAAATATCTGAAAGAACAGAACCCGGCCGTTCAGGTCGTCGCCATCGAACCGGCTGCTTCCCCTGTTCTGGCAGGCGGCAAACCGGGCCCGCACAAGATTCAGGGCATCGGCGCGGGTTTCATCCCTGAAGCGCTGGACGTCAACGTATTCGACGAAGTCATCGGAGTCCCGAATGATGCCGCTTTTGCGACCGCCAAAACGCTGGCTCATGCTGAAGGCGTACTGGTCGGCATTTCCTCCGGCGCGGCACTCTGGGCAGCATCCGAACTGGCGAAACGCCCTGAAAACAGGGGCAAAACCATCGTCGTGCTGCTGGCCGACAATGGTGAACGCTACCTGTCAACCGATCTGTTTTCGAACTGATCCGGGCAAACAGAACAATAATGAAAAAGAGACGATCAATGGAACTGGAAACCCTCTGTATCCATGGCGGACGGGCCGACACCGACAAAAGCGGTGCCATCTCGACGCCCATCTACCAGACCGCGACTTTTGCCCATCCCGCACTGGGCAAAAGCACCGGATTCGACTACACCCGCGATTCCAACCCCACTCGTGACGCGCTGGAAGCAACCATGGCGGAACTGGAAGGCGGTGCGCAGGCGCTCGCCTTCACCTCCGGCATGGCAGCCGCCACGTGTCTGATGGAAATGTTCAAACAGGGTGACCATATCGTCGCCTCCGATGACCTGTACGGTGGAACGTATCGTCTCTTCAACCAGATATCACTTAAAAACGGGCTGACTTTCGACTGGGCCGATACCACCGATCCGGCTAAAGTCGACGCCCTGATCAGGCCGGAAACGAAAGCGATCTTCATCGAAACGCCGACCAATCCGCTGATGCACGTGACCGATATCCGGGCCATCGCGCGAATCGCGCGCAAAAACCATATCCTCTTAATCGTCGACAACACTTTCCTGTCGCCTGTATTTTTGCGTCCCATCGAACTCGGTGCCGACATCGTTTTGCACAGCGCCAGCAAATATCTGGCCGGACACAACGATACGCTGGCAGGCATTCTTGTCTGCGACTCGGATATCATCGCCGATCGCCTGCGCTACCTGCGCCTGACGACCGGCGCGGCACTCGCGCCATTCGACAGCTGGCTCGTTTCCCGCGGCCTGAAAACCCTGTCGGTGCGCCTGAAAAAACAGGAAGAATCCGCCCGCCAGATTGCCGGATGGCTCGCCGCCTGCCCGAAAATCGGAAAAGTCTATTACCCCGGGCTGCCGTCCCATAAAGGGCACGGCATTTCCCTCAAACAATCCTCCGGCTTCGGCGGCATGATTTCCTTTGAAGTTGCAGAAGGAGCCGGTGGCGAAGGCCTTGTCAGAAACATCCTCGAACGCGTCAAACTGATCCAGTTCGCCGAAAGCCTTGGCGGAACGGAAACCCTGATCACTTACCCGACAACGCAGACACACGCCGCCATTCCGGAAGAAGAACGCAACGCGCGCGGCATTACCAATCGCCTTTTGCGCCTGTCAGTCGGACTTGAAAACGCCTGTGACCTGATCGCCGACCTGGCGCAGGCAATGGACGTCGATACCCCATCGACGTGCCCGTGCGCCAGCTGTTTTTCCCCTTACAACTTCGATGAAGTCATCGACCGAACCGGTACCGGCTCGCTCAAACACGACTTTGCCGAAGAACGCGGCAAACCGAAAGACGTATTGCCGATGTGGGTCGCCGACATGGACTTCCGCTGTCCCCCAGCCGTGACCGCCGCGCTGCAGAAAATGGTCGATCATGCCATCTACGGCTACAGCGAACCGAAATCCGGTTACTTCGAAGCCGTGCAAAGCTGGTTCTCGCGCCGTCATCACTGGGACGTCAAAAAAGAATGGCTCGTCAAGACGCCGGGCATCGTCTTCGCCATCTGTGCCGCCATCCGCGCATTGACCAAGGAAGGCGACGCCGTCATGATCCAGCCGCCGGTCTATTACCCGTTTGCCGCCTCGATCCGCGACAACCACCGCCAGCTCGTCAATAACGAACTCGTCTTGCGTGACGGACGTTACACCATCGACTTCGACGACTTCGAACGCAAGATCATCGAGAAAAAAGTGCGCCTCTTCATCCTCTGCAACCCGGCCAACCCGGTCGGACGCGTCTGGACGAGAGAAGAGCTGACCACGATGGCTGACATCTGTCTTGCGCACAACGTCGCCATCGTTTCCGACGAAATCCACGCCGACTTTACCTTCCCGGGGCATACCTATACCCCGTTCGGCTCGCTTGGCGAAAAATATTTGCAGGAAGCCATTATCTGCACCGCCCCGTCCAAAACCTTCAACATCGCGGGATTGCAGGTGTCGAACATTTTCATCGCCAACGAGGCATGGCGGCGCAAATTCACAAGCGAACTCGACGCAAGCGGCGTTTCCCAGATGAACACCGCCGGACTCGTCGCGGCACAGGCCGCATATGAAGAAGGCGAAGAGTGGTTGAACGCCCTGCTCGCCTACCTGACAGACAACCTGAACCTGCTGCGGACATTCCTTGCCGAGCGCCTGCCACAGGTTAAACTGATCGAACCCGAAGGCACCTACCTGCCCTGGCTGGACTTTTCCGCCACCGGCATGAAAGGCAAAAAGCTGGACAATTTCATCATCAAGAAAGCCCGGCTCTGGCTGGACGACGGTGAAATCTTCGGCCCCGGCGGTGAAGGCTTCCAGCGCATCAACATCGCCTGTCCGAAAGCGACCCTGAAACAGGCGCTGGAACAGCTGGCTGAAGCGCTGGAGAAACAGGCTAAAAAGTAGTTTCTCTCCTTTCCGGAAATCCGTCAGCATTGAACAGGCTGGCGGATTTTTTTGCCTCTTTTCCATCTTCATCACGGCTTGCCCCCAAAGATACATGCCGACAACATCACGTTCCGTACCATAGCTGACCGAAGAGTATTTATCCTGTATAAGTAAAAGAGACGGGCGACTTGCGCCCATTTATCGGGTCTTTCCTTTGGGAAGGCCTTTTTTATTTCTGAAGCCTTCCCTCATCACCTCATGAGCCGGAAGGCTTTTTTATGCACAGGAGAATTTATGAGTGGAATAGAAGACTACTTCGGCGCTGCCGGAGACATGTACTCAGGAAGCCAGGACCCCGAAGAGCAAAACCGTGCACTGAAACGTGAAACAGAGAGACGAAGGCGCGAACAGGAACGGGAACAGGCCAGAATATTGCGGGAACAACAGTCCGCGCAGGCCGAACTGCAAAAAAACCTCCAGAAAACGCCTCCCCAACCCGTTGACATCGACAACACCAAACCGGCCTCCATCGTCAAAACCGACCCCGACGACCCGTACAAGGGACTGGATGCAAGCAGACGAAACGACATGCTCATGAATCGGTTTAGCGCAGGAAACGACCCCAAAAGCCCCCTTGGTCGCACCATGGAAGGACTGGAAAAAGACGACTACATCCATGGCTGGAAAAACAGGGTTGGAGGTATGACACAGGATCAGAAAGATATCAGTTTCATCCTGAACTCCAGACATGACCCGGTTTTCAGGCAATGGATCGAACTGGAAAGCCAGCTCAGACAAAAACAGCAGGAAGGAGCCCAAACACTGGAACTCCGGCTGGATGATAAGGACAATCCGTCAAACGCTTATCGCACCCTTGAATACCGTCCCGAACGCGACGGGGTTCCGTCAATACAGAAGGCGATTCAATATGGCAATGCCCCGGTAAAGGTCGTGAAGGCGGATGACAATTTCCTTTCGCAGATCATGAGTGTGAATGTTCCACAAGATGAGAGCATGGGCCGCGCATACGACTACCTGAACGACAACGCCATCGCCCCGATGGAAGGAAACGAGTCATGGAAAAACAATCCCGTGGGGCATCCGGATTCGAGCTATGCCGAAGCGGAAAGACAGGCCGGGAAAGCGGTCACCGGGTACGTCAACAAGGCGATGGGCAGTGACAGCAAAATTCAGGGAGAAGATAAAAACCGTATTGTCGGACACCCTGACGAAAGCTATGGCAATGCCATCGGGAGCGTCTCTGAAAACATGGGGATGAACAGTACCGTCACCGGAAAGGGGCGGGAAGTGGTGGGGCACCCGAACATGAGTTACTGGAGCAACTGGAATACCGAAGAAAGCCGGAACAAGCCTCTCGAAATCGTCACTGACGGGGTCAAGAAAGGCGCCAGCGATGCGCAAATCCTGTTCCTTTCAGGTTCGGTTGTCGTCGGGAAAACCTTGTACGACCTTTTCGGGGGCGATCCGACATCTCTTCAGAAAACACAGAAATGGCTCGATGACTGCCAGCTTGAAGCACAAAAAAGGAAACCGCTTGAACTGAAAGAAATCTATGTAAAAGGCGATCCTGAAAAGACCATGCAAAACGTGACCCGATATATGTATCAGGAACTGGGGAACCAGCTGGTCAAGGTACCGGCATATTTCTTTCTGGGAAAACTGGAGTCGATTGCCCAGTTGACAGGTGTTTCAACCGCGGTCATGACCGCACAGCTTCATGCCGATTTTCGAAAGGAAACGGGGGAAAGCCATGTCGGAGAATCGGTGATGTACGCTGTGCCGCTTGGCCTGCTGAGCGGGATGCTCTGGCCAATCAGGGATGCGATCAAATTCAAGGGACCCAAGGAAGCCATGGACTATGTGGCATCGATGGTTTCCAGTGTCGCTGTGCATAAGGTTCGGGATGTCAGCAAGGATATGGCTGTTAATAGATTTACAGAGAATAATCAAAGAAAAGATTGATAAAAAACGTGGAGTCGATTTATTCTTGACCATAATGGATGAGCTTTAACATAATGTGACAAGCTCATCCATTCTTATTATTATGAAACGATTTTGTAAAGCACTTTTCCTCTCACTCCTGATGCTTGTAGGTATACATGCTCTGGCTGATAACGTTACTGAAGGTAACCGGCTTTATAGGGCAAAACAATATGAAGAGGCGATGAGCTTTTTCATGAAGCTGGATGCGCAGAAAAGTCCGGAAATCATGAATCGTATCGGTTTCATGTATGACGCTGGTCGGGGGGTGGAAAGAAACGGGAATATTGCTTTTCAATGGTATCGCAAGGCAGCTGAAACAGGATTGGCAAAAGCTCAATACAATCTGGGATTATGCTTTCAAAATGGAATTGGTGTTAAAAAAGATATCAACGAAGCCATAAAATGGTATCTCAAGGCCGCAGAACAGGGATATCCCGATGCGGAATCCAAAATGGGTTATCTGACCGTAACCGGGAAAGGCGTCAAACAGGATTTCAAACAGGCCATGCAATGGTACCGGCGTGCTGTAGAGCATGGCAACATACATGCCATCCCGGAGCTCGGTATCATGTATGAGGAAGGTCTTGGCGTCAAAAAGGACAAGACCCATGCTGTCCAGTATTACATTATGGGGGCGGAAAAAGGAAACGTCCGGGCACAGTTTTTGCTGGCGGAAGCCTACCGTTACGGCCGGGGCATCAAAAACGACGATGAGCGTTCGCTCTACTGGTACAAGAAGGCGGCGGAAAACGGCAGTGCCGATGCCTACGATGCGTTAGGCAGCGTGTATGCCAACGAACAGCTGGGGCAGAAAAAGGACAGGAAAAAAGCCGGGGAAATGGTGGAAAAAGCCATTGAAATCCGCAAGCAGAATGGAGAGGGCGATCCCGATGCCAGACGCCGCCTGAAGTTTTTCGGGGTGAAGCTGGATGATTAGCTTGCTCAAAAAGGAGAAGCCAAAGCGCAAAGTCTGTTGGGAACATCTTATGAATTCGGGACTGGCATCACCAAAGATAACGAAAAAGCGCTCTACTGGTACAAGGAAGCCGCCAGAAATGGCAATATCAATGCCATGAAAGAACTGGGTTCCATCTATGCCAAAGGTCGGCTCGGCCTCCAACCAGACCCGCAGGAAGCCCGGCGGTGGAATGACATGGCTGAAAAAGCCGAAAAAAAAATGACGTCTTTTTGAAAGAACCCGATTCCCGCTGAAGATCACTCGTACTGTTCCAGCACGATATTTAACCTTTCCTTCAGAAAATCCCCGAAATCGCACTTGAAGCGCACATGTTTTCTCTTCAGGTTGGCGAACAACCGGGAAAGCGTTTCCTCATTGATTTTGAAAGGCAGCTTGCCCTTTTTGTAATGTTCGAAACACGACACCTTGAACAGCGGCAGGTAAACGGCTGAACACATCGGCTCTGAAAAATGATGGTGTTCCTCGCAAACCTTCTGCCATTTGAACATCGATTTCCTGTCCATGTGCAGCGCCAGAAAATCCTCGAAATTCATCCTTGAAAACATGAAGTCCGGTATCACCGGCGGCTTGTTGTCGTACAGCCTTTTCTGGCTGTCCAGGTAAATGTCCTTGTCCACCCAGATCACGATCTCGGCGTTTTTCATCTGCCGCCGGATATCGCGGTACCGGTTCACCGCCGCCTTGTAGGCCCCCGTACCGATGACCTGCCCCGAGAACGCGAGCGGGATATGATTGGCCCGGAAAAAACGGTTCAGTTCCTGCAAATACACGTATTCGGACGAGCCTTCGCAGATAACGATAACCGTTTCAACCATGTGATGACGTTTCGTCTTGTTCATATATTCATCATATATAAGGGAACGGAATGCCTGAAAAACTGCCCGTCAGATATTGTTTTCTGAAATTCTCGATATTGGAAACGCCCCTGAAGTCTGAAATCCGCGACATGGCAGACCCCTTTTCCAGCGTCTTGCTGATGATTCCCACCTCGGAAACCCGGAGCAGGTTCGCATCGAGAATGTCCGTATTGTGAACCGTGAAAATGAGCTGGGCCCCTTTCCCGTTGTAGCGCCTGTCCTTGAACAGGCGCACCAGTTCGATCAGCAAAAGCGGATGCAAAGACCTGTCCAGTTCGTCGATCGCAACCACTCCGCCGGATTCCAGTGCCGCCAGAAAAACGCCCAGCAAACCGGCCACAATCTGTGTCCCGGACGATTCTTCAGTACGGAAATCGAATTCGACTTCCTTCCCTTCGACATCTTCATGGAAGGAGCGGATACGGTCCCGGTTCAGGATAATGTTCTCGCCCTCTTTTTCGAAACTCGTCAGGCGTTTTAAAAAATCCGGTTCCACATCCAGATACGTCCGCTCGTGCGGATCGCGTTCCAGCCGCTTGCGGCGGCGGTCGAGTTCCATCCTGACAATATGGATATCAAGGCTTTCCAGCAGTTCGGTAATCTTTGTGAAAGCGGTCTTCAGGGGATCGGGGTCATTCATTTTTTCCAGAACGGCCGCCAGCCGGTCGACTCCCCGCGAAAGATGAATCCCGTTTTCGCTGAAAACGGCGACATCTTCATGAAGATATCCGTAAACCGACGTCACCAGCGAATTCAGTCCCGGATAACGCGATCCGATCACCGAAAGAAATGTCCGTGTCTGTTTTTTCTGTGGCGTACTGCACTCGACGCGGAAAATCTCGTCCAGCCTGTCGGCCGGATAGGATGCCGTTGCCACAGCACCGAAAACGCACCGTCCGCGGTCAATCGAGAACAGCAGCGTTCCATCTGCCTTCAACGTCTCTTTCAGCACCTCGTCACGGTCGTATTCAAGCAAATAGACGAATTCCTTGCCGCCGATGACAAAACCCGCCTCGAAAATCGTCGACAGGTTTCCGTGATGCAGTTTGTCCGGCTGGTATTTGCCCCCGATATCGGAAATGGCGCAATCCCTGAAGACCCCCATCGCCATCAGCACATTCGATTTTCCCGAGGCGTTCGATCCGTACAGGGCGAGCGCCGGGACCAGCCGTTCCCCTTTTTTGGGTTCAGAGAAAAAAACGATATCCGATTCCTTAAAACCCGGAGGCGCTTTTTTTTCGGCGAAAGAAAAATTCACCTTCAAGTCGAGAATGGAGCGGAAATTGTGAATCCTGAAAAAAGAGAACACGAAACACTCCTTTCAAAAGCCTGGGCAAAAGAAAAAAAAGGTCAAATGACGGATTCAGTATACCGCATGAAAATCCCCGACAGACCATAAAATCGATTCCATTTGCTTCATGTCGCCCTTGAAAACGGCACTCAGGCGACTTTTGCCGTTTTCTCTCCGGACGCTAGCATAAACAGCCGCGTCCATTCTTCAATAAAACGGAACAGTGAATCCCTTTTTGCCTGCTTTGTCCGAATAATTCTATTCAATACAATGAATCGATCATCCGGGGGTTAACGGATAGATTGCCGGGCAACGAAAGGGAGAGATGTTTTAATTTTGCTGTCCGATCCAGCCCCCGGAATGATTACCTTACGCTTACCAGTGAAAAAGTCCCCGATCTTTCGGGGCTTTTTTATTTCTGCACCAGAGACAGGCTTCACATCCAGTCACTCGTGAATGATGCCAAAAAGGAAATGCCCGAGCATCGGCAAATATCACTTTCTGAACCAATACAGGGTGATTCCCGGCGAATTCCGACGGGAGTTCAAAAACGACATCATTATTGAACGAAATCCGACATATCCCGAATACCAGGCAGGACATTCCGGCAATGGATAGAATCAAAACCTGTCATTCGCCATGTATCTTCCCATGACGCCGTCTCTCTGCCCCATACAAGCCTGCACATTTGCATCAGGGTTAAACACGACACGCCCACTTATCCCACTCCGGTGCTTCCCGAGCCGTCCGCTTCTTTCAGGTCATACGTACACGCTTCCTCTGGACTTGTAACTGAATTCGTGTTCCCACGCGAGTACTGCATATGGGGTCACTTTTCCGTTCGCCGTGTAATTCAGGCGTCCTCCCACTTTCGCGCGATGACTGCTGATGGCATCCGGGTGATGTGTAATGAAAGAAAAAAGGAGAAAAAACACTTCAGTTTTATTGAAGCAAATGTCCTAAATTGCGTTGTTTATTAGATAAATAATTTCCAGTAATATACGCACATTGGTAAGCGAATGGACATTCCGGCAGTTTGGGATGATTCATATGTGAGCCATCTACTCTCTTTAAAAGCTCCCTTTGCCGGGAGCTTTATTTTTATGTTCTTCAGGAAAAAGACTCCGCCTTTCCCGTACAGGTTTATCCGAGGCGGAAACCCTTTTCACTGTAACAGTCTGCCGCTTTCAGTTTTGCGACCATCTCATCGGAAAGTTGCACTTCTTCCGATTCGACGTTCATCAGCAATTTGCCGAAACCGTCGCCTGTATTCAACACTTCGAAAAACAGGATATGGTCTTTCGTGTAAAAACCCAGTGCTTCTTCCGGCACGGGAATACCCATGTCTTCAAGCACTCTTTTCTGTATAAACTTGTCGCCCAGCTGATCCGGTTCACTCATCACAGTCGTCCTTTAAAAAATAACGGCCAATTGAAAAGCGCTTATTGTACTGGCAAGATCAGGCTTGTCAGCGCATCGCCACGAAAAAAAACCGCGGAAACGGCAAAAGCACGTTCCCGTCCCGCCTTTCAGGATAGGCTTGTCGAAGTTTTTGCAGATACCGCCCGAGAAAATCCCGCTTTTCCTGTTCGGCAAGCGGTTCCAGAAAAGGCTTGAGTCCTGTCGATTCCAGCCACTCGACAATCGACTCAGCCGAAGACATCACGTGAAAATAAACCGTTTTCCACATATCGACTCGTCGGCATCCCGATGCGACAAGCAAATCATAATACCTGTCGGCTGACAGCAAACGTGTCCGGAGGACTGACGTATCGCCGATTTTCTTTTTCCAGACTCCATTTGCCGCCACTTCCCGCATCAGGGCATGCGACGGTTCGTCCAGATTGTCCGGCATCTGAACCGCCAGCACGCCGTTTTCAGCCAGTTGCCCGACCAGACGGCCAATCAGCTCTTCATGGCCTGGAACCCATTGCAATGAGGCATTGGCAAAGATGACGTCACATGGTGTATCTGCCTGCCAACCGGCAATATCGGCTTCAATGAACCGGCACGACGGCAGCTGACTCCGGGCTTTTTCCAGCATGGCAAAGGAGGAATCCACCCCGACGATGCTTGCCTCCCGCCAGCGTTCTGCCAGCAAAGCCGTACTGTTTCCCGGGCCACACCCCAGATCAGCCACTACGGATGGATTGGAAATATCGATACGCGAAAGCAGTTCAATGGCAGGCCGCGTCCTTTCCGACTCAAAGCGCAAATAAAGCTCAGGATTCCAGTCTTTTTCCATATTTTTTTCGCTTTAACAAAACCGGATGACAAATTCATGACAATAAGGGTCATTAAACCGGAAAAAGCCGTCAGTTGACGGCTTTTGTCATTTCCCCTCTGAAGTTATCCACCGGGAGAGAAGAATCAGTCCGTCAGGGATTTTTCCGCTTGTACACCCAGAAACTCGACCCGGTAAAAGTCCGCGCTATCATTTTTTTCCGGTTGCGTTTTTTTCACTGCGCAAACCCTGAATTCATAACCGTCATGGGAAATGTTGGCACAAGCCTGCCAGATTTCCCCAAAATTTTCTGTCTGTTTTTCAAAACCGGCTTTTTTCAATGCGTCGAGAATTTCCTTGCCGAAAACGGCGCAAAGTTCATCGGCATTGTCGAAAACGCAATCTTCATAAGCCACGTCGTCTTTTTCAAGATCGAGGCTTTCCTCGTCTCCCGTCAGAGAGAAACACATCGAAATTTCAAGGCTCGGAAGACCTCCGTGAATATCCATATTGCTTTTGGCCATATCGATATAAGCCTGTACAGTCGACTCGTTCACCCGGCCGGAAAGATTCTCTTTCACGAACGCTTCAATCGTTTTTTTGCCTTTTTCACTGATCACTTTTCGCATACTCAACATTCCGTTTAACGACACCTGATTTTTCATCCAAAACCACCTCTCTAGCATGGTCTTTTTCATTTCGCAAGCAGAGAAAACAGAAAACAATCGGATTCTTCCGTTCGCGCAAAAACAAGGCATGCCCAACCTGTTACAGGTGGAATATCGTTTTTTTGGACTTATTCACCAACTTATCCACAGGAAATGGGGATAAGATCGTTTGGTAAATCTGCCACACTCATCAAAAAAGAATTTATCTGAAAACACCAGACAGGACATCAGCTACGACATTCGTTGCGATCGCCACCAGAATCAGGTCGGTTCCGGCAACACGCCATTCATATCCGGCATGACGCGGCAAACGGGAAAGCATCCGTGACGGTACCATTTTTTTGGCAATTCCCGGAGGAAGCGGCTTGCCACGCGCCAGATTCTTTTGTATGCCCGGAGGCAAGGATTTGTAACCTGTATAACGGTAATCCACCGCAAGGCGACGAGCCTCGGCCACTGTAACGCCTGCCATAACCAGAGAAGCAGTATCGACATCCGTTCCTTTTTTTCCCTTTTTGTCTTTTTTGACTTTTTTGGCTGCCTTCTTTTCTGCCTTCTCCGGCTTGCCTTTTCCTTCAGGCGGCTTCGCGAATGCGGGCGTGCCGATCATCGACAGTGACACCAGCGCGACAATTACCGTTTTTCCGGCTACAGATAAAATTTTCATCGTGAAATCCTTTCATCGAACATAAACAAACACGTGATTCAAACACCCGGTTCAAAAAACCTTTTTTAATGCCGAACTGGAAAAATACGTCCCGAGTTAAGCCCTTTCTTCTCAAAAATCCTGACTTTCCTTGCCATATGGCAATAATTTCAATACCCTGTCGGTATTGTCATTTAGATTACCTGTTTATAAAAAATATCCCGCTACAGTGCGGATATCCGGACAGTCAACCTGCCTATGCAGAATACAGGCTGAATGAAACGATGAAGCGATTATTATCCATATTGATGCTTATTGCGTGCCTTTTTTCACAGGCACTCGCCGAGAACGTTCCGGGCCCGACAATCAGGGTCGGTTTCCCGCCGATTCCAGGTTTCAACGAAATCAACAAGAACGGTACTTACAGCGGCTACAACGCCGATTACCTGAGAAAGATCGCCCAACAGACCAACTGGAAATATGAATTCGTCGTCGCACCCTGGTCAGACTGTCTGAAAATGTTAAAGGAAGGCAAAATCGACATTCTGGGTGGCATGGAACGGACACCCGAACGCGAGAAAATATTCCATTTCGCCCGTCTCGAATCTTTCCTGAACGATGTTTCCCTCCTTGCCCGTGCGGACGACACCCGTTTTTTGCACAATAATCTCAACGAATACCACAACCTGACCGTCGGCGTATTGAAAGAAAGCCAGGATATCGAATCCCTGAAAAAATACAGTGCCGCCAACGGCCTGTCATTCAGGCTGAAAGAATACGACAGCCTTCCCCGACTGAACGAGGCCTTTTTGAAGGGTGAATTCGACATTATCCTTTCCAGCGGCCTGAACAAGATAAACGGGCAGCAGATTCTCACTTCATTCTCGCCGACCCCGCTCTTTTATGCGGTGCGCAAAAACGCGCCGGAGATTCTTGCCGAACTGGACAAGGCGCAGTCCCATTTCAAAAGTGTGGACCGCTTTTACGATTATCGCCTTTACCAGAAACATTACGGTTTTACCGAATCCAACCGTCCGACACTGACCCGGCAGGAACGACATGCCCTTCAGGATATGCCGCCGATGCGTGTTGCGTTCGTCTCCGGATGGCGTCCCATTGCATACATGAACGAAGACAAACAACACGGCATCATTGCCGATCTGCTCGCATCGATTTCAGCCAGTTCAGGCTTGCGAATCCGGTATGTGATGGCCGCATCCCATGAAGAGGCACTCGGTCTCGTCCAGTCAGGGAAAGCCGATGCCGTTTCGTTCATCGTCTTGAACAACCAGCTTCCGAACCAGAACGATCTGAAACTGTCGATCCCGTTTTTGCAATCTCCCTTGACCATGGTCATGGCAAATGACCGGAACAAGAAACTGCCGGTCACAAAAGTGGGCATGACCCACATCATGAACAAGTATTTTGTCGAAGAGCTGCTCCAGAACACGCCGGGCATCGAGGAAACGGTCAGAAATTCGCCTTATGCGCTATTAAAAGCATTGAATGCCGGGAGGATCGACGCGGCCTACATCAACGTATACAGCGCCAACGCCTTTCTCTCATGGCCCGAGTTTTCCACACTTTCCTCACACGAACTGGCCGATTACACTGTCGAATTCGCCATCGCATTTTCACCGGAAACCGATACGAACGTCATTTCCGCCTTTAACAAATACATCCGGCAATTACGTTCGTTCAAAATGCAGGAATTCGTCATTGCAAACACGGCGCAACGGCCAAATACCACCTTGTTCACACTGATCCGTGAAAAACCGGTATCGGCTTTTTACATTTTTTCGCTCGTTCTTCTTTTGACGATCGGAGTCTTCAGTTTCATCATCATCACGCGCAATCGTGCCCACAAGAGAATCGCCGACCTGCTTTACTTCGATCAGATAACCCGCTTGCCCAATCTTGTCAGATTCAACGAACTGGCTGAAGAAAGGCTCAAAAGCAGTCCTGCATCCCATGCGCTCGTTTACCTGAACATCAACAACTTCAAGCACATCAACGATATCCACGATTTTTCCAGGGGAAACTTTCTCTTGTGTGCCGTCGCCGACAAACTGAATGCCTTCATCGATGAAGACCGGGGCGAACTGGCCTGCCGTATGACAGCCGACCATTTTGTGCTTTTACTGTCCGTAAAAGACCATGAAAACCTGGACGAACGGATCAGCGCACTGGACGGGCAACTGTCAAGCTTCAACAATATCGGACTGAATTCCCATATCTCCTTCAGTTGCGGCATCTATTTGATCAAGTCCGGCGACAATATCAATACCGCCGTCAACTACGCTCACTATGCGCAGGTCTCGCAAAGACGCGCCAGTTACAATACCTACACCTTTTTCGACGACAAGCTCATCGAACGCATCCGCATCAACCGCGCAATCGAATGTGAAATGAACGATGCGCTCGCCAGCGGCCAGTTCGTGCCGTATTTCCAGCCAAAAGTCAGCGTGGCGACAGGACAAATAGTCGGTGCCGAAGCGCTGACACGCTGGATTCATCCGGAAAAGGGACTCATCCCGCCAGATGAATTCATTCCCCTGTTCGAGAAAAACAATTTCATCATCCAGCTTGACCTGACCATTTTCGAGGAAGTCTGCATTCTCCTTCGCAAGCTTATGGACGAAGGAAAGAAAGTCTATCCGTGTTCATGCAATTTTTCGCACAATCATTTCATGGACCGCGCCCTGCCGGAAAAACTGCTGGCGATTACCACCCGCTACCGGATTCCGACAAACCTGCTGGACATCGAAATCACGGAAACAAGCGTCATTTACGATATCGACGCCGTTATCGACATCACCCGGAAACTGCGCGACGCTGGCTTCAAAATCTCGCTTGACGATTTCGGTGTCGGATATTCGTCAGTCAACCTGCTTTGCCAGATCGCCATCGATACCATCAAGCTGGACAAAAGTTTTCTGGATCAGGCCTCTATCCTCCCATGCCAACGAAGCCTGATCGAAGGCATCGTCGACATTGCAAACGATCTTGGCATAGACGTCCTGTGTGAGGGTATCGAAACCGAAATGCAGGCCGTCTTCCTGAAACAGGCCAATTGTGCATTTGCACAAGGCTATTACTATGGGCGGCCAGTATCGTTTGACGAGTTCTCACACCGCTGGCTGAACCGTTACGAGCAGGATATCCTCCTCTCATAAACGGAAACCGGGTTGTTCCCGTATTTCCTGAGCATTTTTTGACAAATTCAGGCGCAAGGCAGCCTCATTCATGGCATTATGAACCGGGTTCAACCGCATTCTACAGAATATAACGAGCATGGCACGCAAAAAAATATCCGTCGCACCCACCCGGACAAAAAACATGGAACTGGATGCACTCATCAAAAGCGTCCCCGGACGCAATCCGGCCCTTTTGCTTGACAAAATAGGCGTTCTGGTCGAACTGGCCGGACGGCAGAAAAACCCGGAAGCGACTGAAAAGGCACTGGAGTGGTGTGCCATTGCCAAAAGAAAAAAACTCAATGGCGTACAGCGCTGCCTGCTCGACTACTACACGGCAAATGCATGGATCAGCCGCCATCACGAGAAAAAAACAGCCACCCGCCGTCAGTCCACCCACTGGGAACAGCCTGAAATCGAACAGGCGATTTTCCACCTGCAAAAAGCCGTGAATGACCCGGCCTTTCCGTTTCTGGACGAGCTCTTGCGCTGCAAAATACTGACCGGCCTTGGCAACCAGTTCGCCTTCATGGGACACTTCATCAGTGCCCTGACATACTGGGACCGTGCCATCGAAATCGACCCGGCCTTCGGCATGGCACTCGGCAACCGAGGGAAAGGCATCGCCGAATATGCCGAACTGATCGCCGATGACGACAAAAAACCCGTTTTTTTCGGAATCGCCCTTGAAAACCTGCTGGCCTCGACAAGCGACACCGCCCGCTATTTCGGCGATGGGCAGGGCAAGGAATACTTCCGCGCCGAGCAGGAAAAAATCGAGGCCATGCTCTACAACCCGGACGATAAAACCAGCCTTGCATGCGCGACATCCGTCAAGGGCGGCAAAGCGGGAAAAAACAAAAGCGCCCGGAAATGGAAACTCTTGCACAAGCTCTACCTGAACCCCGTCAATGACCTGTGCCGGACGCCAGCCGCCGCATATGACCTGATGGAACAGCCTGAAACGATGCCGTCTTCCCTGCGCATGACGCCGCAGGCATTCCGCTTCCTTTTGCAAATCCGGCTGGAATACATCGCCGCTCGCCAGCTTGCCTGCGACAGCATCCATGCCAAAGCCGTCAGGAAAGTGAAAAAAAACGGCCTTGCGAATACGGAAAATGAACCACTGGCGTATTCACTGGCAATGGAATCCCTGAAACTGGCTTACCGTTCGGCATATTCCCTGCTGCCCAAAATCGCACAAGTCATCCGGCTTTACTTCAGGCTGAAACCCGACCATGGCAAAACCGGCCTCAAAAACGTCTGGTACCGGGACGGCAATCCTGCCAACGGGCTTGCCAGTGTTTTCACCCGTTCGGACAACTGGCTGTTGCGCTCCCTCTTCTGGCTGTCGAAAGAATTGCCGTCCGAACGCCTGTTGCCTTCCATCAATGCCGACAGCGACCGCCTGAAAACCATTGCAGATGAACTGGAAAACCGTTACCTCCGGGTCGTCGAACTCGAACCGGCAGACGACGCCATCGTCGACAACACGATCACACGCGACAAACTCGAAAAAGCCGCGACAGACGTACTTTCGCTTGTGCGCAACGCCATCGTTTACCTGACGCTCGCCTTGCACATTGAAGAAAAAAAACGGCGGCAAACGGAAAAGGACAATCCGGAATCGGCTGAATATGCGTCCGTGCAGACGTCGCTTAATGCATAAACAAATCGGTGCAGGTATAATTTTGAATGGCCCACAAGGCATTTCAAAACGGGAAAATCATGAAAAAAAATTATGACACCCTCCTGCTCGATGCAGACGATACCCTGCTCGACTTTGGCAAGACCGAAAAAGCCGCCCTTGAAAACACGTTCGACGAATACGGCCTGAAACTCACCGAAGAAATCCGGGCCATCTATAAAACGATCAACCATGAATTGTGGTCCGCTTTCGAACGCGGTGAAATCACCAAGGAAACCATCACCTCTACCCGGTTTTCGCGTGTCTTCGATACCGTGGGTTACCGTGTGGACGGACGCACTTTCCATCTCGATTACCAGAAAGCACTCGGACGCGGTTACTTCCTGATCGACGGCGCAAGGGAACTGTGTGAAAAACTGGCTGGCAAGTACCGCCTCTACTGCGTCACCAACGGCGTCGCCGCGACCCAGTACAGCCGCCTTTCCGGCAGCGGGCTGGACAATTATTTCGACAATATCTTCGTATCCGAGGAAATCGGCCACCAGAAACCGAGCCGGGATTACTTTTCCGCTGTCTTCAAGTCTATCGGCCAGTTCGACCCGTCCCGTACGCTGATCGTCGGCGATTCGCTGACATCCGACATACAGGGCGGCAAAAACACCGGGATCGATACCTGCTGGTACAACCCGTCCGGCAAAATAGCTGAACCGGCCCTGAAAGCCGATTATGACATCCGCAAGCTCGATGAACTCTTGCCCATACTGGAGAAAAGCGTTGCGGAAATACGGTGAAGACAAGCGAAAACGGCTGCTCCATCCTTTGACACAGCAGGCACAACTCGCCTGAGATGACAGACGTCATTGAACAGGCATGAGACTGAAAACCCATCCCTCAAAGGCAAAACAAGACCATCCATGAGCCAGCCGACAAGCTACCCTGACCATTACCGCAAACTGATCACACTGGGCGTCCCGATCATCATCGGACAGATCGGCATGATCATCCTCGGCTTTGCCGACACCATCATGATCGGGCACCACAGCACGGAAGAACTCGGCGCAGCCAGCTTCGTGAACAACCTGTTCAACCTCGTCATTATCGGCAGCACCGGCTTTTCCTATGGCCTGACCCCTGTGATCGGCCAGCTCTTCGGCCATAACGACCGGTCCGCCATCGGTGGCAAGCTCAAAAACGCCCTATTGGCCAATTTCATTGTCGCCCTCGTCTTCATACTGGGCATGACCGTACTGTTCTTCAACATCGACAACCTGAACCAGCCTGCCGAACTCATCCCCCTGATCAAGCCGTATTACCTCGTCCTGCTCGGCTCGCTCATCTTCATCCTGCTGTTCAACGCTTTCAAGCAATTCGCCGACGGCATCATGGACACGAGGACGTCCATGTGGATTCTGCTCATCGGCAACCTGATCCACATCGTCCTGAACTACGCCCTGATTTACGGCGCGGCAGGCCTGCCGGAACTCGGCCTCTTCGGTGCGGGCATCTCCACCCTCTTCTCGCGCTTTCTGATGATGGCGATCTTCATTGGCATCTTCCTTTACCTGCCCCGCTACCGCGAATACAGACAAGGGTTTTTCTGCTCGCATTTCAACCGTGCCGACTTCCGCCAGCTCAATGCGATGGGCTGGCCGCTCGCCCTGCAAATGGGTATGGAAACCGCTTCGTTTTCCCTGACCACCATCATGGTCGGCTGGATTTCCACCATAGCGCTGGCCGCCCATCAGGTCATGCTGACGATCTCCACCATTTTCTTCATGATGTACTACGGCATGGGCGCGGCCACGGCCATCCGGGTCGCGTATTACAAGGGGCAGGAAAACCTGCCCGACTTGCGCCGCGCCGCCTTTTCAGGCTTTCACCTCATCATGGTCATGGCCGTCATCGCCACCGGCATCTTCTGGCAGTTCCGCCACAGCATCGGAACCCTGTTCACCGACAACACCCTTGTCACGGCCACCGTCGCCAGCCTCTTCATCCCCATGATGATCTACCAGTTCGGCGACGCCCTGCAAATCGCTTTCGCCAACTCACTGCGCGGCATTTCAGACGTAAAAATCATGATGGTCTTTTCATTCATCGCCTACTTTGTCATCTCGCTGTCCGCCAGCTACGTCTTCGGCTTCGTGCTCGGTTACGGCATCGTCGGCATCTGGATGGCCTTCCCGTTCGGGCTGACCAGCGCGGGCATCATGTTCTGGCTGCGCTTCCTCTGTAAAACCCGCAAGCCTTTAGCGAAATGATCATAAAACCGTTATAAATCAATATCTTGCCGATAGCAGCCAATCCGAAAATCGCCTAGAATAGGCACATGACCAATTTCTCCGGCTTTTTGCCGGGAAGAGAACAAGGATGGAAAAGAAACTCCTGTTGATAGCCGCCACATTTCTGGCAAAACTCGTCTGGCGATTCGGGAAAATAAGCTCAGGCCCCTTGCGCCTGATCGTCTTCTGGATCGTTCAGGCGTTCGTCATGGCGATGTTCAGGCTCATCCGGAAAACCATTACCGAAAAACGCCCCTTCAAAACCGGTCAGGAACCCGCCTTTTCCGCTGCTGGAGGACAGGCGAGAAACTCGCAGGCATCCTTTTCCTCTCGCGTGCGCGAGAACGCTGGCAGGCTCTGCCAGATACGGCGCCCATAAGACTTGGATATCAGGCGGGGATCGCAGATCATCAGAACCCCCCTGTCCCGTTCGTCACGAATCAGGCGCCCTGCGCCCTGTTTCAGGCTCATGATCGCTTCGGGCAGCTGGAAATCCATGAAGCCGTTGCCGCCATCCTTTTCCAGCGCCTTGATGCGGGCAGACAAAACGGGATCATCCGGCGGTGCGAACGGCAGCTTGTCCACGACGACAAGTGAGAGGGCATCCCCCCGGACGTCAACCCCTTCCCAGAAACTCTGGCTGCCGACCAGAACACCGTTTCCGGATCGCCGGAAGCGTTCCAGAAGATCGGTCTTGCCTGATTCTCCCTGAACGAAAAGCGGAAACGGCAATTCCTTTTCCCTGAAGATTTCCCGCAAGCGTTCAGCAATCCGGTTCACCGCCCGCAAGGTCGTACAGAGAATGAACGCCCCGCCCCCCGCCGCCTCGATCAGCGGCATGGCGGCCTCGATCACGGCATCCGAATAATCAGGCGATTGCGGCAATGGCATTGTCCGGGGAACGTATAAAAGGGCATGCTCGCCGTAATTGAACGGGCTTGGCCATGTTCTCGATTCTGCTTCCGAGAGCCCCATACGGGAAGCGAAATACGTAAAATCCTGCTTGATCGCCAGCGTCGCCGAGGTGAAAATCCACGCGCGTGGCGTGCCTTCCCGCTGCTTGTTGAACACTTCCGCAATCGACAACGGCGTCAGGTGCAACTGAAGCGAGAGGCCGAAGGTTTCGACCCAGAGCACGTCTTCCGTCTTTTCCTCACCCTTTGCCAGAGAAAGCCATTTCCGGATGAACGCCCCCATTTCCGCGCACCGCATGCGACAGGTTTCCAGTAATTCGGAGCGCTGTGCCTGCGCTTTCAACGGTTCATTCAATTCCTGCAAGGCACCTCTCAGTGCCTCGACTGCCGCGATGAATTTATCCTGTTTCGCAATCTGGTGAACCGCCTGCCGGGTCATGCCTTCCGGCAGAGTCAGCCGCAAGTCCTTCGACGCCTTGTCCAGCTTGCCGACCAGCTCGACCCAGTCCGCCCCGTCACGTGCCTGCGCCAGTCCCTCCACCTGCGTATCCCGACACAATTCATGAATCTGGCTCGTCGAAAAAAACTCGCCAAAAAACGTCGTCGCCGTATCGGGCAACTGGTGCGCCTCGTCGAAAACGACTGTATTCGCCATCGGCAAGAGTTCGGCGACCCCGGTATCTTTCAGGACCAGATCGGCAAAAAAGAGATGATGGTTCACGACGACGACATCCGCCTGCTGTGCCGCCTTGCGCGCCTTCATGACAAAACAATCCTGATAATGCGGGCATTCCATCCCCGGACAGTTTTCCTTCGTCGACGTCACCAGCCCCCAGATCGACGCCGTTTCCGGCACGCTCGCCAGATCGGATTTGTCACCGGTATCGGTCATTTTGGCGAACTTGACGATCTCGCGCAGATACACCGTATCCGCCTTCGTCGCCATACGTCCGTATTCAGCCGTGCGCGCCAGATGCAAATGGCAAACGTAATTGGAACGCCCTTTCAAGAGCGCGACCGTAACCGGCGAAACAAGTGCTTTTCTGACAGTCGGAATGTCCCGGAGAAAAAGCTGGTCCTGCAAATTGCGCGTTCCGGTCGAAATGATGACCTTGCCACCCCACATCAGTGCCGGAACCAGATAGGCAAAGGTCTTGCCCGTTCCCGTCCCCGCTTCGGCCACCAGCGTCTCGCAACGGACAATCGCCTTTGCGATGGCCTGCGCCATCTCGAGCTGCATCGGCCGTCCGTTATATCCGTTGACCACTTTGGCGAATGGGCCATCCGGCCCCATCAGGCGAACGAGATCCTCCTCATATACCTTGAGGTCGTCTGAATAGACGAGATGGGCAGGTGAATCCGAATCCAAGAAACGCTCCAGAAACTGTCAGAAAGGCCTGTATATCGAGACAAAACGGAAGTAACGCGACAGGCATGAAAAAACAGCTGCCATTTTACCCCATGATGTCCTGCCTGCCTTCCCCGGCGTCGTGCCGAAAACAGACACTTCCGCTTCCGATGATGGAAAGTTGTCAAAATGTAATCTAGAATATCTCCTGAAAACAATAACTTGCGAACTTTAAAAAGCGTGTGTTTCCTGTTTTGGCTGAAAAAACCTCATCTCCGACACGTCACAGCAAAGGAAATCCCTGAGTGAAAAAAATTAAATACTGTATTGCCTTGTTGCCGGTATTTCTCCTTTCCGGTTGCTTTGTGACCAGCAAGGCACCATCGTGCGGATGAAATCCGAACGCGAAAACCATAACCGGCAGATCCGTGAATGGACAAGCAATATGAACCATCCTGGTCGCCAGATCCAGTCCTCTGGACGACAATTCCCACGTTTACCGGACCCCGGAAGAAGCATATAACGATTTCGGGCATGGTTATAAATGGCCATTCCGGACTGGATTGCAGGCAAAGCCTGTCCGGACAGGCTTTGCAAGGATTTCAGGTAAAAACACATTAAAATGAAAAAAAACGCTTACGCCATCATTCTGGCATCCACCCTCCTCACAGGATGTGCAAGCATTGAGGATTTCAGGAAAATGACGCCTGACGAGCGCGCAAACATGGTTTGTGAAGCCGACAGCAGACTGAGACAACTCCGGAAAGAAAAAGACCTGCTAACGCAATCCATCCAGTCCTCACAAGAAGCCCTTTCCCGGGGATACAGGCTGCACAGGGAATGCAAGGACATCGAGGTATATGGCGATTCGACCACCGTCTGCAAGGAAACACGCGGGAAAACCATCTGCAAGGAACACCGGCCTGTTTCGACCAGAACGGAATGCAATGACATTCCTGTTGCCATCGATTCGAAACTGGAAAAAGAAAACATCCGGAACTGGACAAAAAGCACCCGGCAACTCGACAAGGAAACCCGTTCCGTCCGGACTGCCTGTTATTCCCGCATCGTCAAAATGACGCCAGAACAGGCGTATGAACATTATTGACGGCACACCTGATCCTGTAAAAACAAATCCCGCTGCCAGCCCCTGCCATCCGCGATGGGGAGCGTTCCCTTTTTCACCCCGGAATTAAAAAAACATCAAGCCATCAGTATGGACAATCCCATATGCTGTATCACCTGTCTTTTCGTTTCAATCATGAAACCAGGCTGAAAACCATAGCTGTTGTTACGCCACATCCGGAGAAACCGAAAATGAAAACAAGCTCTTATTGCATTTTCTTGCCACTGTTATTCCTTTTCGGTTGCACGACAGTACAGGATTTCAGGGAAATGACGCCAGAACAAAGGGCAAAAGCAGTATGCGAGGAAGAGGCAACGGTCAAACGCCTCAAAAATGAAAGAAATGACATGGCATGGAATATCGAATCCGCACAGGAAGAAATGCTTCGCGGATACACTTTCGACGAGGGATGCCAGCCATTCGCCTCTTCCGGTAATTTCGACAGCAATCCGGGCCCGTATTGCGACAATTTCACGATGCCAGCCAATCCCGGCACACAAAAGCAGGAACTCGAAAACTGGAAAGCGACACTGAACCGGCTTGATAATGAGCTTCAGGTTGCCCGCTCATCCTGTTATTCGCGCGTGGTCAACATGACGCAGCAAGAAGCCTACAAATTCTATTGCGGCGACAATTGAACTTGCAAGAACATTCTTTGGCATCATTGACGAACCGGTGAATGACCAAACCGGTTCAGCTCCTTTGTGACGTGCAGACACAATCGATAAATCGAACCAGATTCAAAAATTGAGAGCCAGGCTGTCTCTGACAGTTGATCGGACAAACGGTTTATTCTTTATCATTTAACAGCGGGATCTTCTCAACTACTTTTTTTGCACCCCAGTAACTTAAATGGGGTCCGCCATTGTAATAGCCCCCTTCCTTGCCGATGATTTTGCAGTGATGTGGTGAATCACAGAAAATGTCCGTTTGCCTGACCTTGTACAAATTTTTCTGGTCGGGAATATACCTGTCGAGTCTGGCATTATATTTCATCGCCTCCTCATACACTCCACCTTCGGAATACGTTACAGGCAAATCAGCCGATTTATGTTTTCTCATCCATGTCGTTACTGTTTTCTCCACACTCTGCCCCGGGTTTACCGGCATATAAATGAGTGTAACCTTATGTCCCAAAGACAACAGGGCCTTGATATTGTCCGCATAAGATTGCCATATTTCATCCTCTGCAGATGGATCGATCGTCCCTCCAGCGAAGCCGTCCCGGGCTTTTCCGACAGGATCGTCGAGTCTGGGTTTCCCTTTTACAAAATTATCCAGTGCGGCGGATATCACGATATTCTTCTTATCCTTGAATCCCCGAATCGTCTCCCATCTTTTCTCATTCACGATGGAACACTCCGGTGCAGTCCCAAACCACCATTTGGATGAAATAAACGGACACTGTCCATGCGTCAGGACAATGAGACCTTTATTTTGCTGCATCAGTTTTTCATGCAAGGCATAATCGAGTGAGCCTTCAAAACTGTCGCCAATCGATACCCAGCTTTCATCACCGAAACGACAGGCTTCTTCGCTCGTTCTGCCGAAACACATCTGCACCTGCTTGCCTGAAGCAAGATGTGTCCCGGGTTCCGGACTCGTAAGACGTGTGGATTCCGGAATTTTGTATATGTCATACAGTTTTTCAAGGCCTGCCAGTTTGTTGCCGAAACCGTCATGTGCAATGGCGGTGAATGCAAATGCACCACAAGCCGTCCAGACAGCGACGAGAAATCCAAGCTTGAGCGGCCCCATCCGTTTTTTTCTGAAAGGTGATTCGATGAAGCGGTAAGACAACCATGAAAGTACCAGACAAACGAGACAGAGCAGGACAAATTGTTCCGTCCGTATGCGTTCATACTTGATATACCGGAAATAAACGAAAAGAGGCTGGTGCCACAGGTAAATGGAATAAGAAATGACACCGATGAAAACAACCGGTTTCCACGAAAAAACAAACGTCACACCATCACGGTCGTGAGAAAACAGGATAAACAGGACTGTTCCGAGAACCGGTATCAGCGTAATGAATGAAGGATGTGCAACTTTGTCATCAATCAGGAAAAGACCGCCAAGCACAAGCAAAATGCCTGCCATCGGCAACCATCTCCAGACAGGATGATTCCGGATTTTCCCAACCAGAACATCCCGTTCGATTAGAACGATAAGACCGCCGAACATCAGTTCCCATGCACGCGTTGGCAACAGATAAAAGGAAAAATCCGGATAACGGCCGGTTGTCCACTGCGCAAAACAGAGAGAAACAACTGATAAAACCACCAAAATCCAGAATGTATTCGAACGGAAATAACGATAAACAAACCAGAAGAAAACCGGATAAAGCATGTAAAACTGCCACTCAACCGCCAGACTCCAGGTATGCAATAATGGTTTGTAAATACTGGAATCCGACATGTAAGCCGTATCGCCATAGAAAAAGAAATTGGAACCAAAATAAAGCGCCGATTTGAGAGACTGCGCAAACTGCATAAGCTCTGCCGGGAAAAGCAGCAGATAAGCGCCCACTGTGGCAACCCCCAGCACGATGAGAAAAACCGGGATGATTCTTTTTGCCCGCCGGATGTAAAAATCACGGAAAGAAAAAGTCTGGTTGTCCATGGCAGACTTGATCATTGCCGTAATCAGGAAACCCGACAGAACGAAAAAAACATCGACCCCGAGAAAACCACCCCTGAACAGATTTTGTCGGGTAAAAAAAGTATGTTCAAAAAGAGGATAGGAAACAAGATTCACATGATAAAAGAGCACAGCAATCACAGCCAGCGCCCTTAATCCATCCAGCTCCTTCCGATACTGCAACATATAAGCCCCAAAGGTTTAAAAAAAGGAATCATTTTAGCTTATAAGACATAGGCTGAAAACAACTCGGAAATAAACAGATTGTTCATTCCACAGCAACATCTGGCCGGGGTTGACGCCAGAAAAAACCACCGATGCACCAGACAATATACGCAAAGACCAGATACATGATCCATTCGCGATGATGCAGCCAGATCACGATACCCGTCGTTGCCAGAATCGCCGCTGTCAGCCCCATCCCCTGAGCGATCCGCGCTGCAAGACGGTTCTTCCCTCCCCACACACGTGGACGGAATACCCAGTCAACCGGAACGACGAAAGCATTCAACAGGAGAATGGAATAAGACATGTATTCATGCTTCACTCCAAAAGCGATACACATCACTGCAACCGCACCGATCATGGCGCCGTAATACAGCCGTCCGATGAACGTGGAAGAACTCGTGGGCATATCCGTTGCCATGAAAATGGCGCCGAGCAGCACCCCCGCCAGTGAAAAACGGTACTCCCCGTCAGGCAGCAGCATGAAAAGCACCGTAAACGACACCGTCAGCGCAACAGGAATATGCCAGCTGATCCGGTTTTTAAGCAGCAGGTAAACCCCGCCGAGCACCAGCAGGACGACGGAATACTCCCCGATAGCGCCGCTTCCCCTGAAAATCAGGCTGTCCAAAAAGGTGTCCGGCAGCCAGTCAAGACTGGAAACATGGACGGCATCATACCGGTACCAGATCGCCCCGGAAGTCATGATCGCCGGGAAAAACACCGTCATGAATTCCCGGCCGACCAGTGCCGGATTGAAACGGTTGCGCCCCAGTCCACCCGCCAGCAACTTCCCGAACAGGACTGCCATCGCCCCGCCGAACGCGACAATATAAAGTGGCGTGAAGGGTGCCAGCGTGCACGCCAGCAAGGTACCCGTCACCAGCGCGGAACCATCGGAAAGGGACGCCGTCTTGCCGACATAAAGCCGGGAAAACAAAAATTCGGTCGCAACGGCACTGCCGCAAGCGACGAGAATCACCATAACCGGTTCCATGCCGAACGCCAGCCAGGCCATGAAACAGACCGGCAACAAGGCAAAAAGCACGTCCGCCATGATTTTTGAAACCGAATCGGTCGTGCGCAAAAAAGGAGGAATTGGCAAGTGTGGTAGCGTCATGACGGGCTCCCTTCCCGAAGCCGGGCCTTGCCCGAGAAAATCGAGGCCATCAACGGCACATTGGAAGGACAGACCGATTCGCACGCTCCGCATTCCACGCAGAGGTTCAAATCATGCCGCTTCATCATGACGAGATTTCCGAGCCGCCAGCCTTCGGCGTACTTCAGCGGCATCAGCCGCATGGGACAGGCGTCGATACACCGGCCGCAACCGATACAGTTTTCCCGATCGACCGTTTGCCGTTCAAACACCAGCACGCCATTCGTCCCCTTCGTGACCGGCGACGACCAGTCCGTCACCAGCCTGCCCATCATCGGGCCACCGAGAACGATCGTATAACGATCTGACGAAACACCCATCTGTTCCAGCACATACCCGACCGGCGTACCGATCGGCACCTCGATATTGCCGGGATGTCCCACCCCTTCTCCCGATACGGTCAGAATGCGCGAGACGACAGGGCGTTTTTCCACCACCGCCTGATACGCGGCATAAACCGTCGCCACATTGCTGACGACAATCCCTTCTCCTGCTGCGTGTCGCGGTGGAGCCAGTTCCAGCCCGGTAACGGCACAGACCAGTTGCCACTGGCTGCCCTGCGGATACCCGCCTGACACCACCTTTACACGGAAGCCGGCATAACGCGGCTGCGTCAGGAAAGGGGCAAAAACCGCTTCCAGTTCCCGGTTCTTTTCCTCAATCGCAATCACGACCTCTTTTGCACGCAAAAGCGTGTTGACCAGCCGAATGCCTTCGAAAAACGCTTGGGTACGTTCGCGCATCACGGCATAATCCGCCGTCAGATAAGGCTCGCATTCGACCCCGTTGACAATGAAGGTCTTGATATCTTCACCGGCAAGACGATATTTGAGCGCCGCAGGAAACTGCGCACCGCCCGCCCCGACGATCCCGGCAGCTTCAATCGCCTGTAAAATAGCTTCGGGAGGCGGATCGCCCCTTTCTTCATCCGGCAATGCAATGCATTCGTCCTGAAAATCATTTTTCAAAACCAGCATCGGCACCTTTTCCCCACCTGCTCCGGAAAAGTCCCTGACACCGACCACCGTGCCGGAAACCGGCGCATGCACATTCGCCGAAAAGGCATCCTTCAATCCGGCAATCAACTGATATTTCAACACCCGTTCGCCTTCACGCACGACAGGACGGGCAAAATGGCCGCGATAAGCCGAAAGAGGCATATACAGAAAAGGGGAATTCGCCAGCTCTCTGACCGGCTGCCCCTTCGTCATTTTCGTCAACGCCGCTTCCCGGTTCATACCGGCACCTCCCAATCCGCCCCGAAACCGGCTGAACGCGTAATATTTCCCGCCTCATCCATCAAAAACCCCTCAATGGAAAAATCCTTTTGCAAGAGCTGCATTTTTTCCAGAAAACCGGCAGCCGATTCATTGAACAGGCCGGTCGAAACCATATCGCCCAGCATCGCACTTTCCGTCACCACACCGACCATTTTATTGGATGAGGGATAACCGGTTTGCGGATTCAGGATATGCCCGTAGCGTTTCCCGCCGATTTCCACAAAACTGTCACCCTGCGCCGACGTGGAATACACGCCATTGGCAATATCGGTCACAAAAAGCGGATCATCCGTACCCGGAACGTCCACCCCAACCTGCCACGACGGGTGCGCGGCATTATTGACCGCCGCCATCGTACTGCCTCCGGCATTCACGATAGCGTCCGTGATTTTCATCTCCCGCATCTTTTCAACCAAACGATCCACCGCATAGGCCTTGATGAAAGAACCGGTCACGATTTCCTGCCCCTCCGCAATCCGTACCCTGTTCCCGTCGATGTCGATCATCCCGTCATTCACCAGCGGCAAAACCTGTGCCAGCTCGTCTTCCGACGGAACACGTTTGACATCGTCCTTGTAAAACCCCCACAAACGGACGAGCGGCATCACCGTAATGGCGTACCGTCCGTCGAAAAATCCGGAAAGCTTTTTGGCCTGCCGTAAAATCCGGACAGTCTCATCGTCCACCGTCACAAAAGACCCGGCATTCTTGTTGATCCGGTCGAAAAAAGACCCGGCCTGATACGAGTTGTATCGCTTGTCGACCGATTCAAGCAACCCGAAAAGCGAATCCATCTGCTCCTCGCTACAGATGGCGGGAATCTTGATGCGGATTGAAGAATGGAACAGAAAACGCGTCTGGACCTTGTACAGGAACTCGTCCATCAAATGAAACCCGTGTACGGATTACTTGGATGCGTGCGCTTTTTCAGGCTTGGCCTTTTCCAGTTTCGATTTCTTTTTGGCTTTGGCCTTGGCCTTTTCCTTCGCTTTGGCTTTTTCCTTGTCAGCCTTTTTCTTGCCCATCTCCATATCCTCCGCGGCAGCGGCGTTCTTCGCCTTTTCAGCGTCCAGTTTTTCCGCCTCTACTTTGGCCGCCTCCATTTTGGCGGCCTCGGCTTTTGCCTGTGCATGGGCTTCATTCGTCCGGTAACCGACCGCCACCAGAACCACCCCGAAAAGAAACAACGCGACATTTTTGACCGACTGCGTTAACCGTCCCATGATTTTTTCCCTGACTGATAGTGAAGAATAATAAAAAAACAAGATGATTTTTTTATCATACCGCAAATAAGCATTTCAGGTCGGCAACAAACGCTTCCTTTCACACGCTCCGACATCCCCCGCTACAAACCGGCAAACATCGGTCGGCTTGGCCCTTTTCTTCGCAATAAACCATATACGGCTTATAATAGCCATATATGAACATTACGAAAAATCGGAGTTCGAATGCACACATCAGGCCAGTCGAATCAGGCCGCATCAGGGAAAGGAAAAACAATGGCAAACAATGAATTCAACTGGGGAGAAGGCCTGTTTTATGACGGGACAGGCGACGGTAAGAGGAAGCGTAAAAAAGACCCGTATGAGAACCCGTTGGGACTCTCGAGCGAGACGCCCGGCATGATCCGTGATACAGAAGAAACCCTGCGCCAGAGTAAAGAAACGGACAATGCTATTGGTGAGACAGCACGACTGGCAAGCAAACCTCTGCCGTCTGTCAAAATACCCGACCCCGTCATCCCACCCGAGCCTCAAACAGAAATCCCGCCCGCACAAACCGATACCGCCCCTCAGAAAAATTCAGTAAACCTGTTTGGCTACGGAACAAAATCCTGCGATACCCGTCCCACTGAAGGAGAGAAAAGAGACAAAAACTATGAAGACAGCCTGAAAATCGACGGAGGAAACGAAGGCTACACCATGCCACCCATCAAGCCCTCAACAGGAAACGTCGAAAGCTACCCCGGAGAAAGAGAAAAACTACAGGAACACAACGCCAACGAAGGCTTCACCATCGGCAATAAAAGCCGGACAGACGAAGAATCCGAAAGACGAATAGAAGAAACCGCTGCCTTTTTGGAACGGTTTTTCAAGGGAAACGAAAAAGAGCAGCGTTATGCCAACGGCCTCCCGGCGCCGGGAGAGGAACACAAAAGCATACTGGTAATGTACACGGACGCCAAAAGCAAGAGCGACAATGCCATGCAGGGGGATTGGGGCAAAACCGTCAAAAACCTGAATGGCTCCAGCTTCGGGCAGGGGGTGATGGATGTTTATCACGGTGGGGCGCGGGGAATGTACGAACTGGGCAATGAAGGCCTGACCATTCTGGGCGAAATGAACAAGCCAAAACCTTTCGTCCCGTTCCCCTATCCGACCACACCCTATGCCCTTCTGGACAGGCTGCAACAGAATTTCCCTGAAGACAAGAAACTGGATAGCCGCTACGAACTGTACAAAATGAAAAAAAACCTGAGAGCTGGAGCGGAAGAACACAGACAGGCCCAGAGCAGTGACTATAAAGCTGCCGGATGGTCTCGTCATCAGGGGTATCTGGGAGTGTGGGGACTGGGAGAATTTGCCAGAGACATGCCTGCCATATTTATGGCAGGAAAGATACTCATGTCAGCGGGAAAAAAATGGACAGGATTATATAGCGCCCTTGAAGGAGGGGTGAGCGAACTGACGGATCATTACGATAAGGAAGTGGACAAATACATGAAGATGCCGCAACAGGAAATGGAACGGTATCCGGAATATATACAAGCCAAAAGAGAAGGAAAAAGTGAAGAACAGGCGCGATTTCGGGCAGCCGATCCGAGAGCGAAAAGAGGCGCCCTGATGTCCCTTTTTACCGGTGTGATCAAAGGCATGATGAAATACGGAGTGAACTACCTGACCGGCTCGGCAGCGGATGGGATTGTCACAAGATACGTGCAGGATTTTCTGGGTGGGAGAGCGGTTGATTATTTCGGTGATTATATGAAAGGGGGAGAAGAAGATGAATAATAATGGTAAGATTTAAAAATGTTTTAATATTTAAAATAAAAATCTAAATGAAAAAAAATATTTCACTCATCTTTTTTATATTTATTTCTTTATTTTCTTTGACTGGATGTCAAAATGAAGATAATAAAGAGTTAACAGATGAAAAAACAGGAATTGAATACTATAAAAAAGGTGACTACGAAAAATCATTATCCTTTCTGAAGAAAGCCGCTGATTCCGGGAGTATCAAAGCTTCCCGGTATTTGGGAAAAATGTATCAGTATGGCAAAGGTGTCGATAAAGATTATCCGCTTTCTTTCAAGTGGTATTTAAACGCAGCCGAAAAAGGAGACAAAGAATCATCCGGTATGGTTGGCGCCAGTTACTATTTGGGACAAGGCGTAAAACAAGACTACAAGGAATCGTTTAGATGGTTGTTAAAGGCATCTGAAAAAATTGATGAAAAAAAACCAACTGAACGGGACGGAAAACTCATGCTTCTTTTGGCTAATTTATATTTTACGGGAAAAGGTACACTTCAGGATTTCAGTGAGTCAGCAAAATGGGCGAGAAGAGCTGCCGAATTGGGAAATTCCGAGTCACAAGCCATGCTTGCATTCTTCCTCTATTCCGGGCAAGGCATTTTACAGAACAGAACGGAAGCGAAAATCTGGGCAGAAAAGTCTGCCGGGCAGGGGGATAGCCTTGGACAAGTCATAATGGGAATGCTTTATCAGTATGGCGGCGGAACAGATGAACCGGATATGAAGAAAGCAATCGACTGGTACGAAAAATCAGCTGAAAAGGGAAATCCGATTGCACAATATCAACTGGCAACCCTTTACGAAAATGGGAATGGCTTGCCGAAAGATCTGGAAAAAGCAAAATACTATTATGAGCAATCGGCTAAAAGCCAATCGGAAATACCAGTGAAAGCTTTGGCGGAATTCAAGGCCAAACAGAAAAGACAAAATTAAATCAATCATAAAAAATAATCTTTCTGAAATCCTCTTCAAAAAAATTGAAGAGGATTTTTTTATCGTGAACAGGTTCAAGGTGTTTTATAGTGCCTTTGAAGAGGAACAGGCGAACTGACGGATCATTACGATAAGGAAGTGGACAAATACATGGGGATGCCTCAAAAAGAAATGGAACGGTATCCGGAATATATACAAGCCAAAAGAGAAGGAAAAAGTGAAGAACAGGCGCGATTTCGGGCAGCCGATCCGAGAGCGAAAAGAGGCGCCCTGATGTCCTTTTTTACCGGTGTGATCAAAGGCATGATGAAATACGGAGTGAACTACCTGACCGGCTCGGCAGCGGATGGGATTGTCACAAGATACGTGCAGGATTTTCTGGGCGGGAGAGTTGTTGATGAAATTATGGAGAAACCATCTGAAAAGCTGAGGAATATTTATAAAGACTATAAAAACGATTAGAATTATTCAATCCAATGGCAATAAAAACAAAATAAATCAATTCATTTAATTTGTGATAATGATGAATAAAATATTTCAGGTTTTTTATATCGTAATTCTTTCTTTTTTTATTAGTTCCTGCCACGAATCAGACAACAGAATATCAGAAAATAATGGTGTCAATCTCTACAAGGCAAAGCAATATGAAATGGCATTGCCTTTACTTGAAAAGGCTGCCAATGCAGGAGATCCTCAGGCGCCATTCTATCTCGGCATAATGTTCGATGAAGGATCAGGAGTAATCAAAGATCAGAAAAAATCATTTGAATGGTTTGAAAAAGCGGCAAAAAATGGTAACACTGACGCGTTTTTTGTTATTGGCAGCAGGTATTTATATGGTTCTGGCGTTGAAAAAGATTATAAAGAAGCCCTGAAATGGTATAAAAGGAGTGTTGAAGAGGGCAAAAAAGACGACAAGACAATCTATTTCATGATCGGATCGATGTACTACAATGGTTTGGGTACCTTGAAAGATACCAGCGAGGCAGCCAAATGGTATGAAAAAGCGGCAGAAAAAGGAGATGCTTTTTCACAGGCAATGCTCGCCATGCAATATTACAGTGGTCAGGGTATTTTGACGAATATGGAAAAAGCCAGATACTGGGCCGAAAAATCCGCGGAACAGGATTACGATGCCGGACAAATGATGATGGGGATTCTGAGCCAGTATGGAACACCTGAACCAGACATGAAAGCCGCAATTGACTGGTATGAAAAAGCCGCCAGACAGGGAAACCCGATTGCACAGTTTCTATTGGCGAGAAGTTATGAAAATGGAAACGGCGTGCCAAAAGATCTGGAAAAAGCCCATGCTTATTATAAACAGGCTGCCGGTGGCATGAAGTCGGATGACCTGGCCAGGGAGTTTATGGAATTTGAAGCAAGACAGAAAAGACAGAAATAAACGACATCATCGTTATCTAAAAATCCTCATCATTTAATGAAGAGTATTTTTTATTTTTAATGAAACGAAATAACAGAATTACAAGAACGTTTTTATGTTCCCGTTTTTTACGGATGAATTCAATCCCTTCAGAAATTTAAAATCCGTCCATCAACACAGCATAAAAAAACCTGCCATAAAAGGCAGGTTTCAAAATCAGACATTCCTTATCGGGCCGGATAAAATGGTCTTTTCAAGCCGGATTTACAAAATCCCGTAACCGAAACATTTCGCGATTGAATCGACAGTCATCAGGGTCGTCACCAGCATCCCGAATACCCAGGCGGACAGGGGAATCCAGAAGGATGACATGAACTGTCCGGTATAACCCACCTTCTTTTCCCTGTAACGTGTATAGACATAAAAACCGCTGCCGATAATCAGGTACCAGAGCATCGATGAATTGTTTGAATTAAGAATACCCTTTATGGCCTCGATCTGGTCGCTGGCGGGCTGTTTCTGAAGATAGTAAAGATAAACCTGCGCTCCAAGCAGCAGGATGGCATTCGCTATCGCCACCCACTGAAATTTCAGTTTGCGCAAAAATTTAATGATATGCATGTTATTTCAGTAGGCCCTCTTAAATTCTGAAGTTTCAAAAGCGACGGCTGTTTTTCTGATAGTCGTTTATTTGTTCAATTGACGCACCACAGAAAAAATCAACGAGATTCAGTTTATCGTTGATTGCCTGAATGGAAAATGCTGAAATGAAACAGGACACAAAGTCACTTCAATTATGTTTGAACCGGAATGTTATCTTATTGCACTCCCCAGTCTACTTTCTTATTTTACACGTTTTACATCCTGTTATCGCTTCTTAATCGTCCCATCTTTTTTTGTTCAATTAAATAAACCATTTCCCATACCAGTCTTATTCAGTACACATTGCCATATAATGAAATAGTCTTTCATGTTTCTATTTAGTTACCCCGTTGCAACATATTCCTTTGTGCAACTGTTTATACTAACTGTAACGGTAATACCCGGCAATAGATAGAATATCGAACTTGTAAAATAACTTTTACCAGCGGGCGAATTCATGGAGCAACTAACCGATTTAAAATCAATTCTCCATTCCAAACGGGCCAATCTTTTTTATCTCGAACATTGTCGGGTGATGCAAAAAGATGGACGTGTTCTTTACCTTACTGAAGCCAAAAACGAAAATCAGTACTGGAATATTCCCATTGCCAACACCACAGCCATTTTGCTCGGTACAGGTACATCCATCACTCAGGCCGCTATGCGTATGTTTGCCAGTGCCGGCGTACTGGTTGGCTTTTGCGGAGGTGGCGGCACTCCCTTGTTTGCTGGCAGTGACATTGAATGGTTTACCCCGCAAAGTGAGTATAGGCCAACTGAATACATACAGGGTTGGTTATCTTTCTGGTTTGATGACGCCAAACGTCTGGCTGTCGCGAAACAGTTTCAATTGACACGACTCGAGTTTATCCGCACAGTCTGGGAAAACGACAGAGACTTGAAAACAGAAGGATTTAATAAGGACGCACAGGATATTACACAAGCCCTGAGCAGCTTTGAAAAGAAAATCCCGCTGATGCAAAAAGTGGGCGATCTCTTACTTGAGGAAGCAACTGTTACCCGACAACTTTATAAAATCGCTGCCATCCGATGTGATGCCCGTGGATTCGTTCGTGCCCCTGAACAGGGAGATTTGGCCAATAGGTTTCTCAATCACGGCAATTATCTGGCATATGGGCTGGCAGCCACCACACTGTGGGTATTGGGCATCCCGCATGGCTTCGCTGTCATGCACGGCAAAACACGGCGCGGCGCTCTGGTTTTTGATGTTGCTGACCTGATCAAGGATGCCATCGTCCTGCCCTGGGCTTTTATCTGTGCAAAAGAAAAGATGAAAGAACAGGAATTCAGGCAGCAGATTCTCCAGAAATTCACAGAACACAAAGCTCTGGATTTTATGTTTGATTCGGTCAAGAAACAGGCTTTGCAACCGCTTTCAATCAATAGCGGAGGCGTTGCATGATAGTGACATTTGTTTCCCAATGTGAAAAGAAAGCGTTGCCTCGCACCCGTCGTGTACTGGATGCCTTTGCCAATCGCATTGGAAACAATACGTGGCAAACCGTAATAACAGAAGACGGTTTAATAGCCGTCAAAAAACTGCTGCGTAAAACAGTCACCAAAAATACGGCAGTTTCATGCCACTGGATACGTTCCCGCCGACGCAGCGAATTACTCTGGATCGTCGGTAATCGCCAGAAATTCAATAGCGAAGGTATCGTTCCGGTCAACAGCACCCAAAAAGATGTTTTTATGGATATCACGACAATGAAACCCAAACAGAATGAATTTTACGCAAACACGCATTTACAACCATTGGCTCTGCACAGTTTTGCTGTGGGATATATTGCCCGAAAATTGCTTGAACAAGCCGTAAATGACGATGACTATGGCCAGTTGGCCAATATTGCCTTTCTGGCTGGCATTTTGCACGATTTGGGCAAACTGGAACTTCAGTTTCAGGGTTGGGTAAAAAAAGGCAAACAAAAAGAGCCTGACGATGATGGCCAACATATCGATAATTCGACATTCAGCTTCGATAAACATCCTCGCCATAACGAAATTTCTCTTTTCCTGTTCAATCTGTTTGAAAACCAGTGCAAAGGGATTAACAACCCCTTAAAAACCGCCTTGCAGCATGTGATTTACTGGCATCACGCCAAACCCTGGCGTCAGAATGATCAATTTACCGGTGTGGTTAAAGCATATGACATCCTCCTGAAAAACATTTCCCGGGAAAAAATAGAAGAACTGGCTCAAACTACACTTCAGCTTCTCAAACGCATTCATCATATTGCACAGCATTATGATGAATCGCTCAATCAGATAGAAAAGAACCTGCCCTGGTCAATGGAGTTTTTTAACACACAGATTGAAGACTTCTGCTATCAAAAAAACGGTACGCCATTCCCGGAATTCAAAACGTATATGTCACCAGATTTTGAGAGATTACGCCTCAATATCGCAACGAATGCACAGCATAATATTTTGCGTGCCTGTGTCATCAGTGCCGACCGGCTGATTTCATCCTTAAGCGCAAACGACCTTTCAGACTACATCAGCCAGAACCGGCTGGACGAGTTGCTGGAGAATATGCAGGAAGAATCCACTGATTTATCCAGCCATCTAGCAGACGCTCTGACCCGTTTTCCTGATAGTGAACGTACCCGGAAACAGGGCGAAGTCGTCCGGAAACTGGCAGAAATTGACGATATTGCCGTATTGGCTGGTGCTGCCGGTTGTGGGAAAACAAAAATTGCTCTGGAATGGGCAAAACTCAACAATGCACAAAAGATCATCTGGGTCTGCCCCCGTGTGCAAGTATGTCAGGGAATTTTTGAAGAACTGACCACACAATACATGCCGGAAGCAAAGATAGAAATATTCACCGGCGAATTCAAATATACCCATAGCTGGGAAAAGCCCACGCCTGAAAAGGACTATTTTTCAGGCGACATTATCGTCACCACAATTGACCAGATACTGGGATCAATTGTTACCCATACCAAAGTAAACAGCCTGCTGCCATTCATGAATGCTCATGTCGTTTTCGATGAGTACCACGAATATATCGGTATGGAAATTTTCAATCTCCTGTTTGCCGAACTCGTTGCCAATAAAAAGATGCGCTCGAAAGGAAACAAAAACACCCTGCTCGTTTCCGCCACACCTCATTACCTGTATCTCGAAAAAGTTCTGGATATCGACACCACTTATGATGCTGTTGAAATGCCGTCCTTTAATCCAAGCCAATACAAAATTGAATTTGTTGAATTCGATGAAAGCGACAAATTAAACAGTCCTTTCTATCAAGCATATGCCGATAACACCTTCATTATCAGCAATACGGCGCAAACAGCCCAACTCGGTTTTATATACCGGCAAAAAACTGAAAAAAGCGTCCTGTTTCATTCAAAATTCAAAAGAAGTGACAAAAAATACTGGTTTAACGAGGTTTATGAATCGTTCAGGAAAAACGGCACCCGCAAATTTGACGTCCTGAGAAGTGGCCCGATCGTTCAGGCATCCCTCAACATCAGTTGTGACCATATGGTCAGCGAAATGAGCCATCCTGAAAATATCCTGCAACGTCTGGGACGACTGGACCGCTTTGGCGATAACACCGATATCAATGTCCTGAAAATCGCCATTACCGACAATATCAAACGCGGAAAGCAAACCGATTCATCCGCACGGTTCCTTGCAAAACTGCATGGATTGCGCTCGACAAAAGTATGGTACGAGTACCTGTCAGACAAACTGGACGACCGAATATTTACGCTGCCGGAAATATATCAGCTCTACAAAGCGTTTTATGACGACGAAACGATCAGATCCATCATCAGCCAGGACCTTGATGACGCGCTCAACAGCAGCATCCAGTTAATCAACAAAAAGGTAACCGAGCCGACCCGGGTCATCAAAATAAAAACTGCGGAACGAAAAACAAAAATCAGCAAAAACTCGCTTCGTGGAGACAATCGTTTTGTGCAACTGGCACAACTCGACGTCAACGATTTCAATCATCCTGTCTTCATTAATGAATACGCTTACCAGCCACCATTAAATGATTCAAATGAAGCTGATAACCTGACCGAATCGCTTTCATTCATCCAGAACCTTGGACTGTTTGATTTCATTGCTCAAAAACATGGAAATATCGATACTATCCATCCTGTTAAAGGGATTCCAGAAAAAAAAATGTCTGCACGTAAAACCGTTCTCGAAAATTATTCCAGAGACCCCGATTATCCACTTTATTTAAGTTATATCGAAGATGATCTGAACAAGGTCGGCGGCTCGTCTGCCCGACATAGTGAGGCCGTTTATTATGCCATTTGCGACAAACAGCCGGTAGGTGCTATCGGCCTGAAAACCATTTCAACCCTGAATCCTAACCAAACTGAGGAGTAAATCATGTCAAACAAAGTAAGCGGTATCAAAAGCGTTGATTTCAAAATCACGGCTTCAGGTTATGGCGTTGTCAACTGGAATGGTCCAACCACTCTGCAAAGTGACGGACGCATCATTGATAACCATACCATGCCAAAACTTCGTGGTTACTCCAACCTGACAGGTAAAGAATCAGAAAGAGGCTATAAGCTGAAAAAAGACCCTTCGGAAATAAGCTTCAAAGAAACACCCATGTATATCAGTCAGAATTGCATTCGACATCATCTCTTCAGGGATCACGCTTTTGATTTGCATTATGCCAATGACAAAAATCTGATAGATGTTCTGGCGTCGATAACCGGATTAATTCGCGGGTATGTTGTCCCTGCAAGCCAATGCAAACGTACCAGTCCATTATTGATCACCGACTTTATTGACCAGCTAGGCAATGGCAATTTCGAACAAATGGGTCGCTCAGGCACCAAGGAAAAAGAAGTCAATAAAAAGGGAGAAGAAGCCAGTAACTCCTTCTTTTCAAAAACGACATTCGGAGAAACCGCATATATTGCATACGGCTCGATCAGTATTGAACAACTGGAATTTATCTCACTGGATAAAAAATTCGACCGGGCATCCATGATTATCAAGGAAGGAGACGGAGAGAAAATCGCCGAACAGGTCCAGAAATTCATCAAGAGCCTGGATCCTTCACGCGTGCCCCAAGCCACATTCCATCCGAACTATGTCAGAAAAGGAACCATTTTTCAGGAAGGTGAAGTCGGCATCTTACTGGACAATACCGCAATCGATATTCTCGTTAATGAAACACTGAACATGCTTCGTGATCTTTCCATCAAACAGGCCAAAGGTTATATGTATGTTGAGGAAGTGGAAGTTGACTATAACGACAGCAACCGGATGATGCGCATCAAACGCCATCCGGATCAGGTTAACCCGGAACCCCAAACCGGTTATGCCGTCTATTTTGAAGCGAAATAATGAGGTGTATTCATGCGAATTACCATCGAATATGAATCATCCTGGCGAAATTCGTTTCTGGATGGCTCAAATAATGAATCATTACCCAGACAGGGGCGTAATTTCATTGGATCCATGACAGCTTTGGGAAAAGAAGGTAACTTTAAAACCCGCGCCGTTACCAAAGATACCGTCATGGGTATACTGAACCGTTTGATTGGCGAACAACGGAAACTGTATCAGGCCCGGCAGGACAAGGACTATTATTTTCAGGATATAGAAGCGGTTTTAACAGATGACGATATTTGCGATCGTACACAGTCTCAAAACGAAATAGTTTATTTACGAAACATTTCAGGCAGTACCGATCAGAATGCCTTTACAGGTATGATCAAATCCGGCGATCCAGCCTTTGATTCAGATTTTTCGCAGAAATTATGGGGGATTTTGTGGTTTGATCTCAATCAGGTAGTGGACTTCATACTGGATGAAAAAATTGAAGTTGATAACCAAACTGAGTTAAATCCACTTAATGTCATTGAGAAACTGGAAAATATCTTTGGTGAAAAAGCGATCGATGTAAGCGAAAAGGTTCAGTCCTGTCTGGATACATTCCATCAGTTCTTTCCTGACATTGAATATAAATTAACCGCAAAAAATCAGCTTGTACTAATCAGTCTATATACCTCTGCTTTGTATATCCAGATTCAGCGTTTGGAGAAAAAGTATGATATGAGCAAAGCCCTCACAAAATCAGGAGGATTAAGCGGCATTTCCAAACGTGGTTTCACAAAAAAAGACTTCATGGATCGTTACACCACCGGCAAAAAAAAGCTGATTTGGGGAAATCCATATGTCCTGAGAGAAAGAAAAAAAGGTGAAGGAGAAATTTCCCATCCTTTAACTAAAGCCAATGGCACACTGGAAATCAATCTCAATATTACGAGAGAACGAGCCAGAGATCTCGAACAGAAAATTCTTGATGCCGGAGTATCTTCTTTTTATCTGGGCAAAAAGGGACTTGCTTATGTCGCCAGTATCGATACGAGGGAAAATCCATGAAACACTATATTGAAATCACATTGACAGGCAGCCCTGATTTTCCCCTTTATCATTTATGGTCCAAACTGTACACCCAGTTGCATCTGGCTCTGGTAGAAAACAGGGATGCCAGTGATCAGGTAAATATCGGCGTCTCTTTTCCTGAATACTACTTTAATGAAGAAAAAGGAATGGGCTTTCTGGGGACAAAGTTGCGTCTGTTTGCTGAAGATGAAACGAGCTTGCAGAAAATCGACATTCAGAAATGGTTTGTGCGTTTAAACGATTGTATCCACATTACTCCTGTTTGCAGGGTACCCCTGAACGAAATCACTGGTTATGCAACTTTCAGTCGAAAACACATTAAATCCAACGCCGAACGCCTCGCACGTCGTCAAATGAAAAGGCATAAGGATTTATCATTTCATGAAACAGTACAGCGTTATCAGAAAAACCTGGCAAAATCACCTTTGCCCTTCATACAACTTGAAAGTTTAACTAACTCTCACCCATTCAAATTATTTATTGAAAAGAAACCGGCGATAAATGCAAGCTTGAAAGTCTTTACTACTTATGGATTAAGCGCAGAATCAACGATTCCTGAATTTTAACCAAAGTTTTTTCAGATCTTTAAAAATCAAATAAAATCAACCGGTTATAAGAATATTAAAAAACTTGGGTTAAACAGTGATTTCCGGCTCAAGTTATTGTTATAACTTTATTTTTTATTTTTTATATACAGTTCACTGCCGTATAGGCAGCTTAGAAGAGATTATTGATATCGGACTCATCTTTGAATTGGTTCACTGCCGTATAGGCAGCTTAGAAGAAAAGGGCAAACCAATACCAGATATAAAAAAAGTTCACTGCCGTATAGGCAGCTTAGAAGTTTTCTCATAATATAAATTATGCGAAATTTATGTTCACTGCCGTATAGGCAGCTTAGAAGAATGATCATTCCGTGTTCAACAAACGAATGTGGTTCACTGCCGTATAGGCAGCTTAGAAGTTATTCGACGGCCCAAGATGTTGCGTCTGCATGTTCACTGCCGTATAGGCAGCTTAGAAGTGTTTATGTCGATGAAGTTTTACCCGGTGATAGTTCACTGCCGTATAGGCAGCTTAGAAGTCTTAAAAAAGACTATAACACGACTTTGGTGTGTTCACTGCCGTATAGGCAGCTTAGAAGTTACATGACCAAAGATCAGATCAGAAGAGGGCGTTCACTGCCGTATAGGCAGCTTAGAAGTGTTCCATCTTCAAAGCGGATACTATCGCCGTGTTCACTGCCGTATAGGCAGCTTAGAAGATAAAAAAACGGGATTTCTCCCGTTTAACTTGGTTCACTGCCGTATAGGCAGCTTAGAAGGATCACAGTAGCAGAAAGTTGCGAGAAACACGGTTCACTGCCGTATAGGCAGCTTAGAAGAAGCGACGCATATCCAAACCACTGATTACACCGTTCACTGCCGTATAGGCAGCTTAGAAGAAACGGATCAAGAACACTACCGACAGACTTAAGTTCACTGCCGTATAGGCAGCTTAGAAGAGCTGTTTTTTATTTTGGTAATATCACCATCAGTTCACTGCCGTATAGGCAGCTTAGAAGAGACATTACGGGTGGTCAGTCGATAACAGGAAGTTCACTGCCGTATAGGCAGCTTAGAAGTAATGATTATCTTATTGTGAATGGCGTTAAAAGTTCACTGCCGTATAGGCAGCTTAGAAGAGACAGAACATGGCTAGTTTCTCATGTCATCGGTTCACTGCCGTATAGGCAGCTTAGAAGTTCATCCTGAGTTGTATCGCCAGTAACATAAAGTTCACTGCCGTATAGGCAGCTTAGAAGGTTTGCATCAGCTGGCTTGAAAAATGAAATCCGTTCACTGCCGTATAGGCAGCTTAGAAGTGTCCTTTTCTGGCGATGTCTGCCAGAAAGTAGTTCACTGCCGTATAGGCAGCTTAGAAGCGTAAAATTTCTGATCTTTTCAAATTCGGCTTGGTTCACTGCCGTATAGGCAGCTTAGAAGTTTAAAGAACAACAATGGATTGCAGAGTGATCGTTCACTGCCGTATAGGCAGCTTAGAAGATATGCTGCGTCTGTTGGGTCAAACGATAAAAGTTCACTGCCGTATAGGCAGCTTAGAAGATTAAAACGGCCGATTTTCAGGCTATGGGCGAGTTCACTGCCGTATAGGCAGCTTAGAAGTGTTTAAGCCGGGCATGCGTGACGGTACCATCGTTCACTGCCGTATAGGCAGCTTAGAAGTTGATTTGTGTGAATGTGAGAGGTTTGACAACGTTCACTGCCGTATAGGCAGCTTAGAAGTTTCCGAATCGCAGAAAGCGCAGATTGTTTCAGGTTCACTGCCGTATAGGCAGCTTAGAAGAAGAATGCTCATGTTGATGACTCAGATTGGTTGTTCACTGCCGTATAGGCAGCTTAGAAGAATTGAAGAAAAACCAAAAGGCCAGAGCGATTGTTCACTGCCGTATAGGCAGCTTAGAAGATAGAGCTTGCTCTTACTTTGGAGGTGATTCTGTTCACTGCCGTATAGGCAGCTTAGAAGTTGAAGCATGGACTTTCCTGACCCGTTGTAACGTTCACTGCCGTATAGGCAGCTTAGAAGGATTACGGAAATGAAGGATACAAAAAGGGTTTGTTCACTGCCGTATAGGCAGCTTAGAAGACAGGGAACTGACCCCGCCGTCGCCATTATGCGTTCACTGCCGTATAGGCAGCTTAGAAGCAGTTGAACATGCGCCGGATCGGAATAAATGAGTTCACTGCCGTATAGGCAGCTTAGAAGAAAAGGCGGGAAAAAAGGTCAGGCACTTATCAGTTCACTGCCGTATAGGCAGCTTAGAAGATTATTGAAAACATTGAAAATATGGGATATGGGTTCACTGCCGTATAGGCAGCTTAGAAGAGACTGCCGGGGAGGGAACACGACAGCGCTTTGTTCACTGCCGTATAGGCAGCTTAGAAGAAGCTAAATATTGCTCTTTGGTGACACCATGGGTTCACTGCTGTATAGGCAGCTTAGAAGCGAAGCGGGGTTTTCTCAAAAATTAAGCTGTTGTTCACTGCCGTATAGGCAGCTTAGAAGTCAATGATTTGCGCGAACGTTCGAAGGATCTGGTTCACTGCCGTATAGACAGCCTGGATGTTTGAACTAACCGAGACGTTTTCCCTTTCCGTTCCCCTTTTTCCCTTTTTTCCCCTGTTTTTCCTTCGGCGGTACCATAGAACAGTTGACTTCCTTCCCCTCTTTTCCAAGATAGCCGGTTCCCCATTCATACATGGATTCCAGCACAGGACCGATGCTCCTGCCGAAATCGGTCAGGGAATATTCCACTTTTGGCGGGACAACCGGAAAAACCTCACGGTTGACCAGCCCGTCGGTTTCCAGTTCCCTGAGTTGCTGCGTCAGCATCTTTGGCGTGGCGCAAGGCACTTCTTTTCTGAGCTGCGAAAATCGGAGCGTACCGGAGGTCAGTTTCCATAAAATCAGCGATTTGTATTTTCCGCCGATAAGGCTGATCGTCGCCTCCACCGGACAATGCGTCTCGATGGACGTTTTGCATGAAGAGGATGTAGCGGCTGGATGGAGGTCTTTCATGACAGTTCGGTATCCTTTTGGGTACTATATACCAAAAAAGTGCATTCTTGCGAAAATAATATTAACAGCTACAATTATATCGACATTGACGCTAATTTGAAAATACCTGTCCCAAAACACGAGGGCTACCATGCAAAAAGAACAATTCGACATTACCGGCATGACCTGCTCGGCCTGCTCCGCACGGGTCGACAAGGCCGTGGCTGCCGTTGAAGGCGTCAAAAACGTCAGTGTCAACCTGCTGAAAAACACGATGAGTGTTTCCTACGACGAATCGGATAAAGATAACAGGGCCGACATTGAAAGGGCCGTCATAAAAGCCGTCGAAAGCGCCGGTTACGGCGCTATCCCGCGTAACCGCACCAAATCGGCCGACACGGCTGGAGACGACCGTACTGACGCCGCCACCCTTGAGCTGAAAGCCATCCGGACACGCTTGTTCGTCTCGATCCTCTTCACCGTTCCGCTGTTCTACATTTCGATGGGCCATATGGCAGGTCTGCCGCTGCCCGCGATTTTCCTCGGCACGGAAAATACCCTTGCCTTCGCGTTCACCCAGTTTCTCCTGACGATCCCGGTCATTTTCGTCAATTTCCATTTTTACCGGATCGGGTTCAAGACGCTCTTTACCGGTGCGCCGAATATGGATTCCCTGATTGCTATCGGTTCCGGAGCGGCCGCCGTCTCGGGCATTTACGCGATCTATAAAATCGGTTTCGCCCTCGGCCAGGGTGACATGATGATGGCGCACGATTTCGCCATGAACCTGTATTTCGAATCGGCCGCCGTCATCCTGACCCTGATCACGCTCGGCCGTTATTTTGAAGCCCGCGCAAAAGGCAAAACGTCCGAAGCTATTTCGCGCCTGATGGAGCTCGCCCCCAAAACCGCCACGCTTTTGAAAGACGGCGTTGAAGAAACCGTTCCTGCCGACACGGTTGCCGTCGGCGATATCCTCGTCGTCAAGGCAGGGGAAAGCGTGCCGGTGGACGGTGTCATCACGGAAGGGCATGGTGTCATCGACGAATCGGCCCTGACCGGCGAAAGCGTCCCGGTCGAAAAACTCGCCGGCGATACCGTTTCCGGCGCGACGATCAACCAGTCCGGCCATTTCCTGATGCGTGCCACACAGGTCGGCGACGACACGACACTGGCGCAAATCGTCAAACTGGTCGATGAAGCCACGTCTTCCAAAGCGCCGATTGCCCGGCTCGCCGACAAAATCAGCGGCATCTTCGTCCCGGTCGTCATCGGCATTGCCATCGTCGCCGCCGTTGTCTGGCTCCTGTTGGGCTATGGCACCGAATTCGCCCTGTCGATCGCCATCTCGGTACTCGTCATTTCGTGCCCCTGCGCGCTGGGTCTGGCAACACCGACTGCCATCATGGTCGGCACAGGACGCGGCGCCGCTAACGGCATCCTGTTCAAGTCGGCCGAGGCGATCGAAAAACTGCAAGGCATCGATACTGTCGTCCTTGACAAGACCGGCACCGTTACCGAGGGCAAACCGGTCGTGACCGATATTGTCCTTGCGTCAAGCATCGCTGAAAAAGAATTCCTGACTATTGCCGCATCACTGGAAAAACTCTCCGAACACGCGCTAGGCATGGCGATCGTGAGAGAAGCCGAACGGCAAAACCTCATACTTGAAAAAGTCACCGGTTTCACCCAGACGCCCGGTCAGGGCATTTCCGGAAACATCCATGACATCCATTATTCCGCCGGGAACGCCCGGCTGCTGGCCGCGCTGGACATCACGCCCGACAGCCCATGGCAGCAAAGAGCCGAAGAGCTGGCTGAAGACGGCAAGACCGTGCTTTACTTCGTCCGCGAAAAGACCCTCATGGGCCTGATCGCCGTGGCCGATACCATCAAGCCGTTTTCCCGTGCCGCCATCGAAAAACTGCAGGCGATGGGACTCGACGTCATCATGCTTACCGGCGACAACGCGAAAACGGCCGCCGCGATCCAGCGACAGACCGGCATTGCCCAGGTGCTGGCCGAAGTCCTGCCGCAAGACAAGGAACGCGAAATCCGGCAACTTCAGGAAAAAGGCAAAAAAGTCGCCATGGTCGGCGACGGCATTAACGACGCACCTGCCCTTGCCCGTGCGGATGTGGGCATTGCCATCGGGGCGGGGACGGATATCGCCATCGAATCGGCCGACGTCGTCCTGATGAAAAGCGACCTGATGGATGTGGTTACCGCCATCGACCTGTCCAAAGCCGTCATGCGTAACATCCGGCAAAACCTCTTCTGGGCATTCATCTACAACATCATCGGCATCCCGGTTGCGGCTGGCGTGTTTTATGGCGTTGCCGGGCTGACCTTAAACCCGATGATCGCAGCGGCGGCCATGAGTTTCTCCTCCGTTTCCGTCGTTGCCAATGCCCTGCGTTTGCGATTCTTCACGGTCAAAAAACCGGATATGCCGGAAAATGCCTGCGCACTGGCAAACGCTTTGCCTCCTGTTCATACTGAAATCATCATGACCCACCCTGAAAGGAAAAACACCATGAAAAAAACCATCCATATCGAAGGCATGAGCTGCGGCGGCTGCAAGGCTTCCGTTGAAAGAGTCCTCTCGGCTGTCCCCGGCGTTTCCGGTGTCTCGGTCGATCTCGCAGCCAAAACGGCGACCGTCAATACCGACAGCGCCTCCGACGATGCCTTGCGCACTGCCGTAACAGGTGCCGGTTTCGCCGTAAAAGGCATCGATTGAGGTTCAACATGAAACCGTCCGGAAAAGCCCTGATCGTCATTGACGTGCAGAACGATTATTTCCCCGGGGGCAAACTGCCCCTGTGGAATGCGGATGAAACGCTTTCCCATATCGTCAACGCCATTGCCGATGCCGGAAAACGGGGAATTCCCGTCATACTCGTCAAGCACGCCGCCGATCAGGCGAAGGGAGCGGGCTTTTTCATTCCCGGCACCACTGGCGCGGACATTCATCCGGATATCCTGAAAGCCGCGCCTGACGCTCCCGTGATCATCAAGCACCGGGCCGACGCATTCAACGGCACGAACCTCAATGCCGTACTGGACAAATCGGGCATTGAAAAAATCCTCATTTGCGGAATGCAGACGCAAAATTGCGTTGGCCTCACCGCCATCTCGAAAAACGCCCGGCGCTACAAAACGGCGATCCTGCCGGATTGCTGTACTTCCGAAACGAAAACGGTACACGCGATCGCCCTGTCGGGCTTCGGAGACATCGTTCCCGTCGTTAGCCGCGCCCTGGCATTCGGCTGATTTCTGCCGATAGCAGGTTTTCAACACCGGTCATCATAAAATAAATAATTGGCGACGATCTTCTTTCAATGTCTTGCATCTGATCATAAAACAACGAATCTTCAACTGTTTCCGGGTAAATTCGCCAGAAACAGACCTGAATTCTCAACAGTTTCTTTCCGGAATACTAGAATAAAAAAGGATGTTTTCCGATCGACCGCTCTCGCTTATTCAGCTGACGGATGACAATCGATGGTTGTCGGACTTTCTCCATATCTTATTCATTCCGGACAGAAAAAATGAAAAAATCGCTTCTCGCACTGGCCCTTCTCGGCACATTTACCGGCATGACATATGCCCAGTCAAACGTCACTCTTTACGGTGTTGTCGATACCGGCCTGATCAAGGAAACCGGTACCGATGTCCGCATGGGCAGTAACGTTGAAAGCCGTCTCGGTTTTCGTGGTGTGGAAGATCTCGGTTCCGGTCTGAAAGCGAGCTTTGAACTCGAACACCGCTTTAACCTCAATGATGGAACCGGCTCCGATGCATACAACTTCGATGATCTGGCTCATTCAAATAAAACCCCGGACTGGCGTGGAGCCGCCAACGTGGGACTGAAAAGCGACCTCTGGGGAGCCGTCCGGCTTGGTCGCGTCAACGACCTTTCTGTCGAAACCTATCGCCGGATCGATCCGTTCAACCAGTATGGCGTGGGTGCCTCGCTGTCAAAAACGCCCCTGTATTCCGAACAGCTCTCCAATACCATCCGTTACGACAGCCCGGACTGGAAAGGCTTTTCTTTCGGCGCCACCTACTCTCTCGGGGCGGACGATCATGACAATATCGATTACAAGCTGAACGGCAACGACGGTTTTGCCGTCAACCTGAAATACGATAACGGCCCGCTCCTCTTGCTGGCGAACTATGACCGGCTTGCCGATTCGAACAAATCCTGGCTCTGGAATGCGGGTGCGGCCTATCAGTGGCAAAACCTGACTTTCTCCGTGGGTTATCAGGATTCGACCCTGAAACTGCAGGACTTTGACGAAGATGCAGGCGACATCGACCATTACGGCACCAAACAGAAAAACTGGCTTGTCGGACTGCAGTACAAAACCGGTCCGCATACCGTCAGCGCTTCCTATAACTATGGACGGGTCAAAACGGAAGGCAACAGCAACAAGGTCAATAAATATGCCCTTGGATATACTTATTCCCTGTCGAAACGGACATCGCTTTACGCCAATATCGCCTATTCCGACTATGACAATGAATGGCTGTCCAACTATTACCGTAACGACATGGCTGTCATGAACGATAGTGAAAACGAAGCGGCCAATGCCTCCGTGACCGGTATCCAGATCGGTATCACACACCGTTTCTGATACGGTTTTGCCTCCATAAAAAAAGAACGGTATATCAACCGTTCTTTTTTTATGGGATTTTTTCTCCCTCCAGACCATACGCTGGCAACACACTTTTTTTGACTTGTCCGGTTTGACATGACCCGTTAAATCCCTTCCGCGCTCAAAAAAACCATATAAGCCGTACCATGTGAGTTAACGACGATATTCCGCACGAAAAAAGCTTTCATCGTGCATCACACAATCCCAAACTCACTCAGTCATCAGCAACACACCATGCATCGTTTCACTGGACTGTTCCGCCGTTCTTGTCCGGAAAAACCCCTGGCTCCCCTTTTGGACAATCGTCCCGAACCGGCTGCATGCGTGCCCGGGAATAGATGACCATCCCGGATTCACCGTCTCTGCAAGGAGAAGAGCATTTGGCTTTTTTCGATTCAGCTTACGTCACTCGCCCCTGTTCAGCCTGAACAGTTTTGTTCCGAAAGAACCCTCTTGAACCAGCGGAAACATAAAATTCCGCAAAAATTGTCAATTAACATGTCAATGACAGTAAAAAAAGTGTCATTGACACCTCGAAGCTTATAAACAAAAACTGTCAGATATTTTTCCGGTACGTCTTTATCCCCGTGAACGGAACAACCTGCTTCATCATTTCTTCCCGTACACACTCTCTGTGATACGCGACTCGTCCTGCTGCGATGCCTTCCGGCAGATATCCCGCTCCGGCAGGCAAAGCCGTGGCATTCTCAAAAAACCGGAACCATTTGTTTTTAAATGAAAAAAACAGGCAGCAAGAAAAAAGAAAAACAGTCGGGAATGACAAATGAAAAAAAGGAAAACTCTCCTAAAGGAGAGTTTTCCTGTCAAAAAAGAAGAATAGATCTGATGACTCAGTCTGCCCTTTCTGAATGCATAATCCGTGCCAATCCTGAAATTGATCATAAAAATAGAAGAAATATTCAGATTTTCCTTGAGTTGGCACAAAAAATGCAGGGTAAGTCCCTGATCTTTGCTTTTGCATAGAGCGGTACTGACCGGCAAACATTCATTTAATAACGGATGACGCCGTGTCAGGGAATTATCTTTTTGGAAAGTTATGATTTAGGAGAGTAGATTTATGGCTACCCAAGAAAAGTACCCCAATCGGTGGGTACAGCTTGTTCTAGGTATCATTTGTATGGCGACCATCGCCAACTGCCAATATGGATGGACTTTGTTTGTCGCTCCAATTGAAGACAAATTCCATTGGGCCCGTACGGCCATTCAGCTGTCGTTCACCATTTTCCTGTTCTTTGAAACATGGCTCGTGCCACTCGAAGGATGGGGCGTTGACAAATTCGGCCCTCGTCCAGTCATCATCTTCGGTGCCATTTTGAGCACGATCGGCTGGATTCTCTGCTCGAAGGCAGAAAGTCTGGGCATGCTGTATTTCGCACAGGTTTTGACCGGTGCCGGTGCTGGTGCCGTTTACGGTACCTGTTCAGGTAACTCGCTGAAATGGTTCCCGGACAAACGTGGTCTGGCCGCAGGTGCAACAGCCGCAGGTTTCGGTGCCGGTGCAGCCGTTACCGTCATTCCTGTCGCCAACATGATCAACACGGCAGGCTATGAACAGGCGTTTATGGTATTCGGTATCATCCAGGGCGTCATCATTGCATTCTGCGCACTGTTCATGCCACGTGCCAAACTGCCTCCTGGAACAACAGCCATTCCCAGAGTCATTTCTTCCAAGAAGAACTTCACCCAGGTTCAGATGATCAAACAACCGATTTTCTGGCTGATCTACGTCTGCTTCGTCGGTGTCGCATCCGGCGGTATCATGGCAACAGCTTCTTTCGGCCCTGTCTCCCGCGACTATGGTCTCGACAAGATCCCTGTCACCCTGCTCGGTGTCACCATGCCGCTGCTGACCATGGCCATGTCCATCGACAACATCTGTAACGGGGCAACCCGTCCTCTCATGGGTTTCCTGTCCGACCGCTTCGGCCGTGAAAACCTCATGCTGATCGTCTTCGGTGGTGAAGCCGCAGCCCTGATGGGACTCGTGTTCTGGGGCCGTGAACCGTTGGGCTTCATGTTCTTCGCCGCCATGACCTTTGCATGCTGGGGTGAAATCTTCTCGCTGTTCCCATCCATGTGTGCCGATACATTCGGTTCCAAGTTCGCAGCAGGTAATGCCGGTACGTTATACACGGCAAAAGGAACCTCGTCCCTGCTCGTTCCGCTGGCAGCCGGTCTGGCCAAGGGCGGCAACTGGAACCGCACCTTCATCCTGTCGGCCTGTATTGCGGCAGCCTGTTCCATCCTGTCTTTCTTCGTCCTGAAACCATGGCGCCGGAAATTCATCGAAGCCAACAACAGGGAAGTTGAAGCACAGGAAGCAGCCGCAGCTGGTTCTTCGAAGTAAATTTTGCCCGGGGTGGAAAAGCCTGACGGCTTTTCCGTCCTGCCCGGCATTCACATAAAGCGGTAATACCGAGTATTACCGCTTTTTTCTGTCTGGCCCACACCGTTTTCTCTCTCGTCTCCCCGAAAGTCCTCCTCCACGTCAGGCAAATATGATAAGCTTGCCACCTTGTGCAAAAAAACGGTTTTATACTTCCCCCGGGGAAAAGCCAGACTTGACCCGGTCGAACGCACCGGGTCAAGGAGTGCGACGCATAACGCCCCACCCTGATATATCCTTGTTGGTCACTGCAAACATTTAAGACATGACGGCAATCCATTGCAATCATGACGGTCTTTACAATGTGGAAGACAGTCATGACAATGATTTTTTTCATTTTCTGGTCCAACTGACAGATGCTGTCATAGCGGCCGGAAATATCCCTTATCTGGCCGAGGAAACGGCCAACCGTCTGCACGCCTTTTTCGGACTGGACTACATCAGTCTCGAAATAGTTGATCAGGCTTCCTTCAGTCTGGATGCCCATTCATTCACGTTCGATGCGAACAACCGGCCGTCTTACGACACCATGAGCAAGTCCCTGCATGCCACCCTGCTGGGCAGCGCCTTGCGCAAACATGAGAAAATCCTGTTCAACCGTGACGCCATTGTCAGTAACGCTGAAAAATACCCTTTCATCGCCACGCTTGCCCGGCAGGGACTTCAGGTCATGCTCTACCTGCCGCTGATATCGGCAGGAAAACTGATGGGGACACTTGCCATCGGCACGTTCAAACCCTGTCATTTCACTCCCGAAATCATGGGGCTCTTAAACCGTGTCAGTGCCAGACTGGCTCTCGGGCTGGATGTGCTCATTACACATGAAAAATCAGCGGAAGAAATACCTGTCTCCCCCAATGAAAGCCTTATTAGCGGGCAGGATAACAACCATCCCCATTCCGTCATCGGTCACAGCGTCGCCATCCAGTCCATCCTGCAACAAATCGACATTGTCGCATCCAGCAACGCCACCATCCTGCTGCAGGGTGAAACCGGTACCGGCAAGGGATTGATCGCACAAACGATACACAATCTTTCCAATCGCAAAAACCGTGACATGGTCAAAATGAACTGTACGGCGATCCCTTCCGAACTGATGGAAAGCGAGCTGTTCGGACATGAAAAAGGCGCGTTTACCGGCGCGTTGAACCGCCGGATCGGCCATTTCGAACAGGCAGACAAAAGCACGCTATTTATGGATGAAATCGGCGATATGCCGCTGGACTTGCAACCGAAACTGTTGAGCGTTTTGCAAGAGCACCAGATCAGGCGTCTGGGCGGTTCCGTTTCCATCCCCATCGATGTCCGCTACATCGCCGCCACGAACTGCGACCTTGTAGGAAAAATCGAAGACAAGACGTTCAGAAGCGACCTGTTTTACCGCCTGAATGTTTTTCCGATTACAGTCCCTCCCCTTCGCGAACGGCCGGAAGACATTCCACTTTTGTCCCGGTTTTTCATCCGGAAATTCGCGAAAGAAATGAACCGGCACATTACTGGCATCCCGTCCGACACGCTGGCGCTGATGACCCGCTTGCCATGGCCGGGCAACATACGCGAACTTGAAAACGTGATGGAACGGGCCGTCATCTTAACGAGCGGCAAAACGCTCAACCTGACACCTGAATCGCTTTTGAATTACACCTCCCAGAACAGCCCTCTCTCGGTCCAGTCCCCCGGCAGGCTGGATATTCCTGTTTCGCCCATACCGCAAACGGACAAAGACACGATTATCCGGGCACTCGAGGAAACAGAAGGAAAAATCGGGGGCAAAACAGGTGCCTCCGCCAGACTGGGACTCAAACGGACGACCCTTCTCGCCAGAATCAAACGCTTGGGGATCAACGTCGACGACTTCCGCAAAAAACAGGACTGATCATCTGTCATACAGGGATGCGAACTGTTCCAATACAAGCGTAACAAGCCGGATTCCTTTTTCCTGACGCTTCTCCCTTCCGGGAAACTCGCCATTCTTCAGAAAAGCCGTCATTTTTTCTTCCGTTTTCCGGGAGCATCGACTTCTTCCCTGCGCTTTCCTTTATACTGGCAAAGATTGCCTTGCAGAAAACAAGTAAATACGAGGAGACTGTATGAGCCGCACCATCTGCGTCACTGACGATACTCCACTGGAAAAAGACTTCGATTCCCGCACCGCACTGGCCGAAGCGTCGCGGTGCCTCCTCTGCCATGATGCCCCTTGCAGCGAAGCCTGTCCCGCCGGAACCGATCCCGCCCGGTTCATCCGTTCACTGCGCTTCAAAAACATCTGGGGCGCGGCCGAAACGATCCGCGAGAACAATCCCCTTGGCGGAAGCTGCGCACTTGTCTGTCCCGTCAATGAACTGTGCGAAAGCGCATGCGTGCGTGCCGGACTTGACCAGCCGGTCCGGATAGCGAAACTCCAGCGTTTCGTCACGGAGCAGGAACGCAAAATGGGCATGCAAATCCTGAAAACCGGTCCATTCAACGGCAAGACAGTCGCCTGTATCGGAGCAGGCCCCGCCTCACTGGCCTGCGCCAGCGTTCTGGCACAACAAGGCTACCATGTCACGATTTTCGAGCAGTCGTCCCAATCCGGCGGCATGCTTTCCCTTGGCATCCCGCGCTTTCGGTTGCCACAGGAAATCATCGATTTCGATCTCGCCCAGATTGAAAAACTGGGTGTTGAATTCCGGTACAACACGACCGTTTCCGCAAGCGACCTCGACGGGCTGACAAAACAGTTCGATGCCGTTTTCATCGGTGCCGGACTCTGGAAACCCAAAACGCTTGACCTTCCCGGCAAAAGCCTTGACGGCGTCATCCATGCACTCGATTACCTGCAAAACGCCCGACGGTATGAACCCTCCGAGAAAGGAAACCGGATCGTCGTCATTGGCGACGGCGACGTCGCGATGGATTGCGCCACGACAGCACAGGCACTGGGAGCCGATTCCGTCAAACTGGTTTTCTGCCGCCCTATCGCCGAAGCCTCGGCCAACATTGCCGAAACCCTGCTTGCCGTCAGTATGGGCATTCCTGTCGTGACTGAATTCTTCCCACAGAAAATCAATGGCAAAAACGGCCGTGTCACCGACATCAGTTTCACCGGAGCCGACAATGAGTCCGTCATGAACCTCTTGACCGACAAGCTCATCCTTGCCGTCGGTCAGGAAAGAAGCGAGGAACTCGCGAGCGTATCCAGACAAAAAGGCCTCTTTTCCGGAGGCGACTGGGCCAATGGCGGCAAGACAGTCGTGGCAGCCATTGCCGAAGGCAAGAAAGCGGCCGCATCCATCATCGACTATCTGGATCTGAGAGCGTAATTCAACAGGAGAAAAACATGGCACTGAAAAAAGACCTCTCCATCGACTTTCTGGGCGTCCATTGCGAAAACCCGTTTTTCCTGTCGTCTTCCCCGGTCGATTCCGATTATGAAATGGTCGCCAAAGCCTTCGAGTCCGGCTGGGGCGGCGTGGCGTACAAAACCGTCGGTATCTTCCTGCCGGACGAATGTTCTCCCCGCTTCGACATCACCGGCCATCCCGGCGGTGCATGGGCTGGCTTCAAGAACATGGAAATGATTTCGGACAAGCCGCTGGAAGTGAACCTGAAAAACATGGCGCGCTTAAAACGCGAATACCCGCACAAGGTCATGATCGCGTCCATCATGGGCAGCAACGACGATGAATGGCGGACCCTTGCGCAAAAAGTGACCGACATCGGTGCCGACATCATCGAATGCAATTTTTCCTGCCCGCAAATGACCTCCTCGACAATGGGTTCCGACGTCGGCCAGAGCCCCGAACTCGTCGCGCAATATACCGAAGCCGTCTGCCGGGCGACACGCCTGCCCGTACTCGCCAAAATGACACCCAACATCGGTCACATGGAAATCCCGGCCATTGCCGCCATCCATGCCGGTGCAAAAGGCATCGCGGCAATCAACACCGTCAAGGCCATCACGAACCTTGACCTTGAATGCCTCTCTCCCATGCCGGTCGTCAACGGCAAGTCCTCGATCTCCGGTTATTCCGGTCCTGCCATCAAGCCGATTGCCCTGCGCTTCATCGCCCAGATGAAACAGCATCCCCAACTGAAAGACATACCCGTCTCCGGGATTGGCGGCATCGTCACATGGCAGGATGTACTCGAATTTTTGCTCGTTGGTTCAAGCACGATTCAGGTCACAACCGCCGTGATGGAATACGGCTACCGGATCGTCGAGGACATGGCGAGCGGCCTCTCACACTTCATGGAAGAAAAAGGCATTGAAAAACTCTCCGACCTTGTCGGGAAAGCCTTGCCGAACATCGTTGCTGCGGATGACCTCGACCGCGACTTCATGGTCATTCCCGGCATCGACCAGACGAAATGCATCGGTTGCGGCCGCTGTTATGTCTCGTGCTTCGACGGCGGGCATCAGGCCATCGACTGGGACGAATACACGCGCACCCCGACGATCAACAACCGCTGCGTCGGTTGCCATCTCTGCCTGAACGTCTGCCCGGTGGAAAACTGCATCCTTCCCGCAAAAACCGGATTCAAGCCCGGCCGGAAACCCCATCCTGTCACGGTCAAACGGCACTACAGTTAATCCGGGTAAAACAATCCTGCCTGACGATGGGGAAATCGTCAGGCTTGCCCTTCATCTCCGAAAAAAAAGGGACGCATTGGCATCCCTTTCTGTTTTTTTTGCCAACCCTTCTTCCGTGACGGTTCTCAGAAACTGTGCCGGACACCTATATTAAGCGCCCCGCCCTCTCTCGACCCGTTTTCGCCCTGTGACCCGAAACCTCGCTGGTAACGGATGTCCCCGAACACCGACGTCGATTTCGATACCCATCCCTGGATTCCCAATCCGATTTCTCCCCATGTCCTTCCGTATCGCTCGCTCACTCTCGTGTAGCTACCGTCTCCATTTCCTATTTTCACGCCGTCCGGGTTCAGAAAGTCGTAATACATGTTCAGCAGCGCATAGAGTTGACCTTTCTCTTTTTCCTTCTCCACCAGCGGCCTCGACATCCTCAACCCCAGCCTTCCCCTCAGACTGTCCGCTCCGTATCCGTCCACTTCCGATACGGCATCCGTGAAGCTTTTGTATTTCGTGTACTGGTAGCTCAACTGGCCCTGTCCTTCCAGTAACCAGTTGCTGTCATTTTTCCACAGCGGGTATCCTCCTTCTGCCGACAATCCCACTCTCCATCCTGTCTGTTTTACGGCATCTCCTGTTTTGTCCCAGTTCTTTGTCGCGTATTTGTTTTTCACCCACGCCAATTGGCCCACTACGTCTACGTATGCTCCGTTTTGCCAGGTCTTTGTCAGGTAGCCGCCCAGGGCCCAGTTGTCCGATTTCAGGTTCCCGGTATCACGGTTCAGCTCTGCCTGCGGTCTCATCCGGTCTTCCAGATCCGCATCTCCCCTTGCGTAATCAAACGAGATGGCTGCCCTTACATTGCCTCCATCTCCTGTCTGTCTTGCCATTATCTCCTGGCCTATCTGGAGTCCGTATATGTCCGCGTCGTATCCAAACCGGGTCTTGCCGTCTTCGTCCAGACGACTGTAGTAGGTTCTTGCCCAGCTCTGTTTCTCCAGCGGCAAGGTCCTGTGTTCTCCCACTCTCTGGTGCAGGCTTGCCAATTGGAGCTGCCCCATTTCGGTGTTGATTCTCTGCCCCGATATGTAATTCGATACTCCAGGACGGTAGATGTCGGCTCTCACGCATGAATTGTCCAGCCGACAATCGAAACGGCTCACCAGATACCAGTTCTCATCCGACGCTGCCGCTCCTCCTTTTTGCAGGGCATATTCATATGCTCCCGCCTGCACACTCGATCCCAGCGCAAAGGTCCCTGCTGAAGTCCCTCCTACTTCAACAACCTGAATACCCTGACTGGTCTGTCCTCCTGTTCCATTGACATTCGTCACGAGCAACCGGGTCATCCCATTCGCATTTCCTCCAACGTGCAGCTTGTCTGTGGCCGAACTGTCTCCGCCCAAAACCGTATTCAGGTTGACCACCCCGCCATTTCCTGTGTAGTCTCCTGCTACAGTGAGGCGGTTTCCGGCTGTGCCGGCAGCGCCAACGTTGACGGTTCCGGCATTGCCAAGGCTCGCCACGGTCTGGGCCAGTCCGTTTGCGTCAAGGGTTCCTCCGCTTCCCACGGTGACGGCCGAGGCGCTGCTGAATGCGTTTGCCACGCCTGCACGCAGGGTTCCTCCCGATACGGTGGTCGCTCCACTGTAGGTATTCGCTTCACTCAATACGGTCGTCCCCGACAGCTGGTTGACGACACCATTCCCGCTTATTTTCGTCGCAAAGGCGTAATCGGTGTCCGTATGGTTGAAGACCAACGCCCCCCGGTTTCCCAATGACACTGTCGGCGTATCCAGTACGCCAGCCGCTACGGCGGTTTCTCCTTGTGCTGCACCGATATTGATGGTAGCGATTCCGTTACCTGACCCTGCCTGTACCCCGGAAGCTTCTACTGTTCCTCCATTGCTGACGGTCAGTGTCGCAGTTCCGGCATTGCCAACAGTCAGATTGCCTGTATTCGTCCAGTTCGAACCGGCTCCATCCACTGTCACCGTACCGGTGCTGCCCGAAATCAGGCCTATAAAACCGGTGACATTGGAAACCACACCGCCATTGCGGATCGACAGTTCTCCGTTACCGGAATAGCCGACAATCATAGTACTGTTATGCGTCAGGCCCGAACCGGCTACATCCACCGTCACCTTGCCCGTGCTGCCAGCGGCATTCCCTATAGTAGTGGCGTACTGTACATTGCTGGAGTAAGAAACATTGCCGCCATTACTGATCACCAGTTCTCCATCTCCGCTATTGCCAACAATCAGACTGCCGCCATACGTCCAGCTCGAGCCTGCCCCGTCGACTGTTACCTTGCCGGTGCTGCCCGAATTATTGCCTATCAAACCATCGGTATTGGAAACCTTGCCGCCATTTTCGATGATCAGGGTACCCGTTCCAAAATCGCCGACAGTCAAATTGCCGGCATTCGTCCAGGTCGAACCGATTCCATCTACTGTCACCTTGCCGGTACCGCCCGCATTCTGTCCTATATAGCCATTGCTATTGGAAACCTTGCCGCCATTGCTGATGGACAAGGTGCCGGCTCCGGCCAGTCCAATAGTGATGCTACCGATACTCGTCCAGTTTGAACCGGTCCCGTCCACCGTCACTGTGCCGGTGCTTCCCGAATTGATGCCTACATATATCGGGCCAACGGGACTGGAAACCATGCCCCCATTACGGATAATCAGTTCGCCCGTTCCATAGTTGCCCACATACAGAATGCCGTTGCTCGTCCAGCTCGAACCGGTTCCATCCACTGTCACCTTGCCGGTACCGAAAACACCTATGACACCACCGCCACTACTGTAACCTGTCCGCCATTGCTGATGCTCAGTTCACCGGCACCATTGTTGCCGACATAAAGATAATTGGCATTCGTCAAGTTTGAACCGGCGCCATCCACCGTCACCGTGCCGGTGCTGCCTGAATTGTTGCCTATATACATCTGGCCACCGGAACTGGACACCTTGCCGCCATTCCCGATGGTCAGTTCACCCGTACCGGAGTTGCCGACAACAAGGCCGTTGTTAACATTCCAGGGACTTGGATACGTACCCGGCACCGTCACCGTCGCACCACCATCGATGACGGTCTGTGCCTTCGCCTGAGGCATGCCTATCACCACACTACCCAGCCATACCCCAGATATCAGGGCATTCCGTAATGCAGTCCCGCTTCCACCCGTTCCCCGGCACTTCACCAGTTCCGAGGCGGCCTGCCATACCCCAAGGCTCCTGTTAAATACCGTCCTGTAAACCCTGTTCATCATCTTTTTCTTCCAGTTTTATTTAATTCCACCCTTCGATCAGTCTTTCGTAAATGACCTGATCGACATCGCACCATTTCCTTCACCGTTTTTTACAAAGAACAAGCAGCTCATGTGATGCATCTCCTGTCGCAGAAACGCCGTACCTCGGAAAACCGCTTGCCAAACGGAATCCATCTAAAAATGATGAACGGTCCATGTAAAAAAACACCGGAAAACAAAGGACATGTTTTCCATCTTTTCTTTACAATATTTCTTTAAATGAACATTTACACATATTCAATTTATAATTCCACAAATATATAATATTGCCTTGCAAAACAACAATATATTTAAATGTTAAACACTCATTTATTTCATTTTTCGCAAGAAAAAATGAATTGAAGGCAAACTGGGCATGCAGCTTTTTTACGGTGTGCGTCGTGATACTTCATCCGCCATCCTGTCCGGGAATAATGTGAAAGACAGATTACTCAGGTCAGGCACTATCCGGATTCCCTGACATCGTCTGGTTCATCCACGAGGTGAACGTTTTGTGCAAGCCCGGATAAATCGCAAGTGAAAGAGAGCCTGCGCCCTGTTTTTTTCGCTCCGCCTGAGAGTAACAATTTGTACTTTAAGCCCGAGGCCTTTCGCTTCCGGCTCCAATAGTGGTATGGGAAAATGCAGCTCGTTCAGGGAAAAAACCCTACGAACCGTTCCATTTGCGTTCCCTGAAAACACGCTGTTGGCAAGGCTGACGACCGTAATGCACGTGTTGCCACGTCATGCTGCCTCTTGTATTGCCACATCATTACACCGATGTTCCTGTCGTTTGCCGATGGCATTTTTCCTGCAAAAACCGGATTCAGGCCAGATCTTGACGCTCATCTGGTTACCGTCAAACGGTATTGCGGTTAAAATGGATAACATAAGACCGGCACAATAAAAACAGGACGATCCATCATGGGAAAAACGACGATATTCGACTTCATGAAAGCCTATAAGGCGGCACTGAAGAAAAAAGACGGAAAGAAAAAATATTACTGGGGCTTCATGGGCGACATTTTAGGCGAGCTCATCCTGCCGACCGATGAGGAAATCATCGAATTTGCCAACCGGGATTTATCCAGTACCGTCGCCCTGCGCTTTTTCCTGCAACCGTGGATCATGCCCGACTTTTTCCTGTTCACGGAAGAAAGCAAGGAACGCATTCGCGACACGCTTGCCTGGTACCTGCATCAGCCGGAAAAGGAACTCGACAGCATCGTCAACGCGTTCCAGATACCGATCCGGGTAGAATCGTCCAGACAACTCTATACCGTTATCTGGCAGGAATTCTTCCTCTCCGACTTCCCCGACCCGATCGACCCGAACGAATACGAGGAAGACACCAGCCCCGAATTCATCAATTCGCTCTACAAAATGGCCGAACGTCCCGACTGGTCCGATACCTCGTACTATTCCAATCCTGAACGCATCGGCACCGTCAAGAAAGACCTGATCGAGTGGTACACCCCGGACAGGTCGCTGGAAGAAATCCAGCGATGGGCATTGACAGGCATCCGTCCGAACAATATCCCCGGCCTCATATCGGACGCGACCAAATGGCTCGACTGGTACGACATGAACCGGGGTAACGAACGGGCACTGAAACAGTTCGGAGAATTGCAGGAAAACGGCCTGTACGTCGACCGGCTGACGCTGACCTTCGATAAAGACATCGGCATCGGCTTTTTTGCAGGAACGACCAAACCGGTCAAGACAAGACGGGCACGTTTTCTGTTCGACAAACTCGGCAACCTGCTCGCCAACTATCCGATTCTGAAATAAAGAGACAACCGTCCGGCTGTCTCTTCTGATACAGCAGGATAACATCCTGAAAAGCCATGTTCGGCCTGATAAAAGACTGGTACGACAAGCTGATCCTCTGGATTGACTGGCCACCCCCGAAACCCCGGCCCGGCATCCGATATGTCCATTGGGAATTTCTGGGCGACATTCTCGACGATCTGACCATGCTTACAGATCAGGAAACCGGGCACTTTTCAGAAAGGGAGTTTTCAGATCCTGAGGCTATCCGCGAGCTGATCCGGAGCTGGATACTCCCCGATTTTTATCGTTATACCCCCGCCAGTCAGGAAAAAATCAGAAATACCCTCGCCTTCTATCTGGCAACCCGTTCTGACAAGCTCGAATGGATTTTCCCCTCCTTTGCCATCCCCCTTAACGTCCCGACCGCCCACCTTTTTTACAGTCTTGTATGGGAAGCACTATACAAAGAAGCTCCCCCCGTTGATATCGATAAGGAAAAATATGAAGAATGCGAGCGGCTTTCCTTCATCAACTCGCTGGAAAAAACGATGGAATCCGGTTCCACTGAAGAAGAGTATCCTTTTCCGGAACGCAAGGGACTCATCCTGCCAGAACGTTTGAATCGCCACCACTCCGGCCTGTCGCTTCCATCCCTGCAGCAATGGGTCACAACCGGTATCCTGCCCGATAACACGAAAGCCCTGCCCGCTGATGCCGCCCGCTGGACAGACTCTGCCGATCCCGACTACATACGCCAAACCGCATACGCCCGTTACCAGAGAAACAGGGAAAATGGCGCTCACCTCTCGCGCCTGACCCTTCATTTCAACCAGACAGTCGGGGAAGGCTACCTGAAAGAAAACCCCGACACCTTAATCAAAACCCGAAAAGCTCGCTTCCTGTTCGACAAACTCGGCTTTCTGACCGATTGCTATCCCTTACTTCGATAAAGTGGTTTTCAGGCAATTTTTTCCATAAGCTTTTGAATCGTTCGCACCCGGACACCGATCGTTCTCCTGATTTTTTTCAACACCGGATGATAAAGATTTTGGTCGTTCAATTCTTCCAGAAGCCTGTCCGCTTCGATTTCTATACCATTCGCCATTCGTAATAAATCATCAGACAATATCCTTTTTGCCACCCGGGTGTCCGGTACCATTTTTTGCCAGTCTTCCAATCGTATGGTATCTGGCAGAGAGCGCTCACCAATTTTCATGGCCATATTCTTTGCAAGAGAATATACATCTGTACATACGACATCGTAAACCGGAGCCAGAACGGGCGTCTTGCCCTGATATAGCAGGGAATAATTTTTGGCATGAGCATCCGCGTTTCCCACCAGATAATGAAAAATCACCCTTTGCTGAAAAGCACGACGATCGGCAGCCGGCCTCTGCGTTACATTCTGGATCAACGCCTGTGAACTGGCTATTCCCGGCCCACCTTCCGATTCATATTTAATTTCCGGCGGCACACCCAGAGCCTGACAGAAATCTTCCTGATGCAAGCGTAAAATCCTGCCATTCTCTTCGCGCACACGGTCATAACGTTCAACAAGAATGAATCCGGTATTTCCTGCCATGCCTTTGGAAACGACAGGCGCATCCAATCCCACGCGCCCCGCCAGCATCATACAGAAAACCTCGTTTTCAACCGTTCCGCTCAATCCTTCGATAAAAGGTTTGAGAATATGTGTGGTCGGAAGTCCGTTTTTGGGCAAAAAAATTTGCCCGTCAATGAAACAAACGGCCAGTTTATCCTGTGCCCCGGCAAGAGATAAGCGAATTCCTTCCACACCTCCAAGCAATGGTTTTTGCCGTAACAGGTCCAGCAGTTCAGCAAGACGTTTCCCGTCGAGTACCTCGACAGTTCCGGTAGAAAAATCGGGCAACGGTTGTCCTTGCGGTAACAGGGAAAGTGCACCTGCACATTCACCACCGATTATCTCCAGCAAACCGAAAACATTTTCATCAGAAACACCCAACACAGCCGCAAGACGACGTCGCGCACGTTCGTCCGGCAACAAACCGGCAAAGTACGGACGAGCGATCCTGTCCGGGTAAGGCTCATCACGTAAAGGCATCGATACTGAAATTGCCATCCCGTTTGAATCCAGATAATTACTGTTATATTTGAAAACAAGTTGGCCATTCTCATTTTGCGCCAGCGTACCCGCCATCTTTTCATGAAGGTAAACATCAAGAATGCGACTCATTTTTCGTCTCCTCTTCCGGAAACATCCACAGACAACCCAAGGGTTTGCATGACAGAAAACGCAAGACCGATTCGACAACTGTCCTTTCCTTTTTCCAGCTCACGTAAAAACCGGACACCCACACCGGCAAGCGCAGCCAGTTGCTCCTGTGTCAACTTCTGACGCTTCCGTTCGATACGAACAAGATTGCCAAGTGCAATATGATTTTGAACTGAAGTCATTTTCGTCCCTTTCGGGATGATATTATCATAAAAATAAATAAATTATCCAAAAAAGTACCGATCGGGTTTATTTATTCACTAAAGAGTTATTCTCCACAAAAATAATCCCGTTCGGGATTATTCAAAAATGGCTTAACGGATGCGCTCAATGAAAAGAACCCCAAAAATAGCGCCTTGATGTCACTCCTTCATTTTTCCGCCGAAACAGAAGGCAAACCCGAACCCTCTTCCGGTTTCGCCTGCATCTCGATTTCTTTCGTCAGGAAGTAATTCAGGAAAGTCCGGATCAGCGCGATTCCGAACAGTTTGATGAGCCCCTCGATATCGGGATCGACCGTCGTGTTCAGGATATCGGCCGCGAGCTGGAATTCCAGCGCCATGGCAAGCCAGCGTCCGAAAGTGAGCTTGACTTCGGTATTGATGACAAACTCCTGACGTGACCGGATGCCGACGTAAACCGTTTTGACAAAACCGATGAGCACGCAAATGACCGAGGCAGTTTCAAGCACAAACTGCAAAATGCCCACTACATAAACCAGACCTTCTTTCAAAAACACGATATCCATTTCACCCTCTTCCACCAGCCGTTTTTATCCCGAAACCGCAGATTCCGATAAATTCACCCGATCCCACTTTTACCTGAACAAGCTTGCGCCTGCTTTAATCCGGAACAGACATTCGGTTCAAAACTCATCTTTAATCCATCTCAAGCGGCCAGACCGATCAGCCTCTTATCATTCAGGAACCAATCCTTTTCCGGACACTCCAAGAGAAATCCGGATATTCACCTGCAAGCGAGCCAATACCATGCGACTGGACAAACCCAATATGAGACTGGTCATTTTCGGAGGCGGCGGAATGATCGGCCGTCCCATTATCGAAGAGGCATTGAGGCGCAATCACGAAGTGATTGCCGTCGATCCTTTTCCCGACCGGATTCCCATCAAAAACCCGAACCTGACGATCATCCAGACGGACGTCTATTCCGTCGATCGTGTCAGTGAACTGGTCAGAAAAGCCGACGCCGTCATCGTCTCTCACAATCCTGCTTTCGAGCAACCGGACCTTTTCGATTCCGTCCTCAAGCTTTACCCGTTCATACTGGAAGGCGTCAAGGAAGCGGGCGTCCCGAGAATCCTCTTCGTCGGCGAAGCAGGGACCTTGTACGTCGAGCCGGGCATCATGCTCATGGATACCGGCGCCATATCGGGTGACGAAGCCTCCGGCATCCGCATGCTGGGCGGTTTTTATCTGGATGTTTTGAAACACGAACACGATATCGACTGGGTTTATTTTTCACCGGCGGCAGACATCGTCCCCGCCCCCCTGACAGGGTCTTACCGGCTCGGCGAAAACGACCTGATCGTCAATCCGGACGGCTTCAGCCTGATTTCCAGCGGGGATTATGCCAGCGCCCTCATGGATGAAATCGATGCGCCGGTTCACCATAACGAACGTTTCACCATCGGATATTGAAAGGCACCCTCATGAAAAAAGCATTCCATTTTCTGGAAAAACAGGAAGACATGGCATTCGCCACCTGCGACAAGCACCACAACCCGAAAGTCCGCGTCCTCGAATTGATGAAAACGGAAGGACATACCCTGTACTTCGCCGTTTCCCCCCTGTCGGAAACCTATGCCCAGTTGCAGGACAACAACCGCGCCGAGGCGCTCGCATGGAAAGGCGGCATATCCGTCCGTCTGGAAGGAAAAGTCCATTTCGACGTTCCCGACGAAACCTGCCGCGACATTTATAACGAGAGCAAGTTGCTCCAGCGCCTCTATACCAGTTACAAGGAACTGGCCTACCTGCGCTTTGTCGCCGGACGGATGGTGTACTACGACCTGTCCGAGACCCTTCCCATCGAAAACACTTATGATTTCGACAAGGAAGACCTGCCGGTTGCGCCCGATCCAAGCGTACTGGAAAACCGGAAATAAACTAAAAAAGCGTTAAAAGCGGAATGAATTGTTCATTCCGCTTTTAGAGATGCTCTTTGAAAATGACATGTATTAAAGAATTGATTCCAGTCTTTTTCGTGCCTGGCTGGTTACACGTTTAATTCCTAGAATTTTAATCATTTCAGAAATTTTATCTTCACTTTTCACAAAAGTTGAAAGTGCCTGTAATTCTTCGCTTGCAATAGTATCTACCATGCGAATATCATTTTCACTCACAGGCAGCCGATATGTATTCCAGTTAAGACGTTGTGCCTCTGAAAGCCAGACAAAATTACCTCCTGCTTTATCTTCTCCCAGATAATAATACTGATGCACTATTTTTAGCACTCGTTCCCGAATAACCCTGCCAGCCTTATTAAAACCATGAACCTTTGCCATTCTTTGAAAAAGAGTAGCATCCAGAATAGGTGCTTCAGCAATCAGTATTTCATGAACGAATTCTTTCAAAAACTGTTCGTATTCAGGAGTTGGTGTATAAAAAAGTGAAGGATCAGATTTCAGACACCATTTATCAAAATCACTTACTTGATACTTTCCCGGTAGAGAAGGTTCTGGATTATTTGAAGCGGACTCTGAAGAAGCGAACTGAATCAAAGAATCATGTTTTTCAGAAACATCATGTTTAACTTCCGATTGGCTATCATGATTGACCGTATGCAAGAGTAAACTATTTTTAGGAATATCGAGATTTTGTTTCACACCAATAACAGAAGTAATGAATTCCGGTTCAGGTAAACAAGAAATTTTTAATTTATCTTCTTTACGGGAATTTTCAAGTATTTCGTCAATAGCGTTATGCAATCGTTCTAATGCACTCTCTTTGTCAATCCACCATTCAGTAGACCATAAACGCAATAATTTCCATCCAAGACTTTCCAGAATTACGCTACGAACCTTATCCCGATCACGTGCTGTTGCAGCACTGTGGTAAGTAGCGCCATCACACTCAATTCCGACCAGATAATCACCTGGTCTGTCTGGATGAACAATACCCAAATCAATACGAAAACGGGAAACCCCGATTTGTGGAACGACTTCCCAGCCTTTACGGCGCAATCCATCTGCAACGGCTTCCTCGAATGGGGAATCATAAGTCCCAACAGATCCTCGAACTTCTTGAGCCAACGCAAGAGGACCCCGTCGAGCAAATTCAATAAAGAGTTTCAGATCAGCTACTGCACGCGCATGAGTACGATTAAGATCAATCATTGACGAATCAAACGAACTGAATACCAGCATTTCCTGACGAGCACGGGTAACCGCAACATTCAACCGACGCCACCCGCCATCACGATTTAATGGACCGAAATCCATTGACATGGTCTTCGATTCCGCTTCAGTTGGCCCAAAACCAATTCCCAGCATAATCACATCTCGTTCATCCCCCTGAACCGTTTCCAGATTTTTGACCACGACCGGTTCTTCCTGTTCTTGCTGGAAAAAAGTTTCTATTTCCGGATGTCGTTGTCGCTCACGGTCCAGTAAATCATTAACCAGTTTTTGTTGTTCGACATTAAGCGTTATGATTCCAATGGATTTACTTGAGTGTTTATCAAGCAAGCGTTTCATCGTTTCGGAAACCATAGATTCAGCTTCAATCTGATTGTGACGTCCCTTTCCTCTCGCATATATTCCTTTGACATTCCGCCATTCAACTGCACTGTTTTTCTTTTTTGCAGCCGGAAATGTAATGAGATTGCTATCATAATAACGCCGATTAGAAAAAGTAATCAGACTCTCATGACGGCTCCTGTAGTGCCAGTTCAAACTATGGTTATACATTCCCGCAGCAAGACATTCATCCAGAATACTTTCCATATCTTCTTCAGTATCGTCATCGACATCGCCAGCCCCACGATCAAAAAAACTGGTAGGCGGCATTTGACGGGGATCGCCCGCGACCACAACCTGTTTACCCCTTGCAATAACACCAATAGCGTCCCAGGGCGCAATTTGGGAAGCTTCATCGAAAATAACCAGATCAAAAAGAGCGAGTTCAGCGGGCAGGAACTGTGCGACAGACAGTGGGCTCATCAGCATACATGGAGCCAGTTTTGACATGGTATCACCCATTTCGTATACCATTTGACGCACCGGTTTATGGCGACGTGATTTTTGCAGTTCATGTTTGAGAAGTGCAAGTCCACCCTGTTTACTGATATCTTTTTTAGCCGGAATCATTTCACACAATCGCGCACGAATATATCTCACAGATAACGCTGACAATTTATCAATTTGTTGACGATATATCTCAATATCACTCATATGTTCTGCAGGAACAAAATTATGTAATACCGGTTCTGAATCGATTACCCAGGAAGCAAACCAGCGGCAATACGCAGTTTCAAAAATTTCAGCAATTATTAAGTCATCATTGCATTGCTGCGCCAGAATTTCCACTATCGGCTCAAGACCAAGTGCCATTGCTTCTTCACTTACTCGATACCAATCACACCATGCTTTCAAACTGGACTGATTATTTATAATTTCTTCGGCGCACTTATAAAGAGACTGTCTGGAAGACGGGCTCTTAGATTGACCCAGCAATGTCAAAAACTCTTTTTCTAGTGTATTAAATGATAATAATGTCCGTTTCAGATTGTATGTCAGAGATCTAACAAGTCCCTGATCATTCAATAAATCATTGGCCTCAATGAGCAATGTCCTGACCGTTTTTCGAACTTCGGCAAGTTGCTGTGGGAACGACACGAAACGAAGCATCCGGTTTCGAATCTCTTTAGCTACTGTAATAGTTTTTTCCAGTTTTACCTTATCTGTTGATAAACCATTCCACCCCGGAAAACCCGTCAGTAATTCGGATAATTCCTTTAATTGTGAAGTCTTTTCCTGTAGCTTTTTAATAAGCGGTATATCAATATCCAAATTTGGAGTTTTAGCAAGCAAAGCCCGATGAACGACTGTATCAATAACTTTCTTTCGGGCAAAATCAGCAAAAAACCAGAATTTTTTCGCTGCGTCGGCCAATGCAATTTCGACTCCGCGAATATCGACTTGTTCCCAACTGTTTTCCGGATAAATCACGGAAAGCTTTTGCTCCAGTTCAACTATTTCTGCAAGCAATCCCAAAACTCGCGTTCCTGCTTCGATACGATCAACGACATTGCACTCAAACATAAAACTGAAATTTGAACCACTTGTGGTAGCAAGCAATTCACAGAATTCCACGACTTCCTGCAAATTTTGTGTATTATCAGAATCGCACGGAATTGGAACGACATCCAATAATGCTTTTGAAGCTTTATCTATCGAATCAATAGCTGGAAGAATCTGTCTTGCTGCTGAAAAAATAGCCGATTGCCAGCCATTGGTCCAATCCGATTGATTAATCAATGCAAAATAAAGTCCATGCTGGCTGACAATATCCTTGTTCAGTTCAAGGCGCCGCACAATATCGCGAAATTGTGCCATTTGCTCGGCACTATGTTTTATACCCGCTGACCATGTTAATTGTGGTGTTGCCTTGCCAGCTTCCTTGATAACACGTCCAATCGCCTGATATAACGTCAAACCATTAGGCCAACGTCGGTGAAGTAATTCAACGACCTCATTTAACTTATCACGTAAATGCTGTACTTTTAGCGTCTCTTCTTTCCATTCAGTTGCAGACATTGCATCGCGAGTATCCCAGGCTCTTTCAAGCTGTTTTAAAAAATCCAGCTTCGATGTTTTATTGGAGTGTAATTCCAAGCAGAATTCCCCAAGTCCTTTCGATTCCAACCGGCGGTATACTACATCCAACGCTGCTTTCTTTCCCGCAACAAACAATACACGACGTCCCAAAGCAAGATTATGCGAAATCATATTGGCAATCGTTTGAGATTTCCCTGTTCCAGGCGGCCCATCCAGCACAAAATCACGCCCTTTTGCAGATGCTACTATGGCAGCAATTTGTGAAGAATCTGCTGGCAACGGCAAGAATAAATCATTTACTTTGATATTTGAATCAAGCTCTTTTGTACCAATAAAGTTACCGTTAACAGGTAAATCGACATCCTTCTGTCCACGTTCAAGCAGATACTTGACCAACGGACTTTGCATTAACTGTTCAGAACGATCACTAAGATCTTTCCACATCAGATACTTGGCAAATGAAAATGTACCGATTGCCACATCACGTGTCACTTCAAAACCCGGCATATCTCGTACAGCCCGACGTACAATATCCCAGATTCCATTTACATTAATTCCACTTTCATCGACAGGGAGTGCGCCATCCAATCCGTTGATAGTCAAGGCAAAATCGTTACGTAATAGTTCCAGTAATGTCAGATTAAAGCGCGGTTCCTCTTCGAGTAAACGCATGGTTATGCCTGTTACCACACTCTTTCTATCCAATTGAACCGGAAGTAAAATCAATGGGGCCGAATAAGTTTTTGGATCATCTGCTTTTTTCTTCCATTTCAGAAAACCTACTGCTAAAAAGAGAGTATTCGCCCCTCCTTCTTCGAGATCATTTTTTGATTTTCGATATAACTCAACCAATAGTGCATCAAGACGACTTTGTTCCGTCAGTGAAACAACTTCATTACGTTCAAGCGCTTGTCGTGAATATTCTTCATACAAATTTTCATGATTTTGCTGTTCATAAAGCAGTGCATCACGTCCATTACTTTCCAGATCAGGCAAAGGAACGATTCGAATACGCTTTCCTTCAGCCAGTTTATCTTCAAGTTTTGCCGGATCAGAACAAATCAAACGAATACTTTTTGAGCCGTTCGGCAAATGCAGTAATCTGTTTCGAGTAGTCAAATCGAGCAATTTGCGTCGCCAATGTTCAAGACGATTGACTTTATCATTTTCCGGAGCATCACTTACTTCAACATCAAATGAAGGTAAAAGAGGCGCTTCTTCAAAAGCATTCAACACGTTTTCTGATTCAGTTTCTTCAATCCCTGATTTACAAGGAAGACTTTTGCTTGACAACGGTTTAATTTTTTGCATCCTGGCACGTTGTACGTCGATAGCCACAAGAAAATCTTCATCGGTCAAAGATCGAGATGCATTCTCAACAGCCTGACTGAATGAAACTGGCTGTGCACTAGTAGCAAGTGTTGTCTCAAATACAAGCATTTCATTAAGATCAATGCGCTTGCGTATTGCAGATACATCTTCTGTCAAAAGTTGTGAAAATTCCTGAGGTTGCAACCACAAACCGACAAATGCATGCCCTTTTATCAGTATTAAAAGCGGATTCAAACGGAGCTGTTCCAGCGCTGAAGCGAATAACAAACTGGTATCAATGCAAGTAGCAACCAGACCATCAAAAATTGCTGTAGGAGTGCGTACCTTTTGCCCTTCACTTTCAAAACTTGCCGGTGGAAGAGCATAACTGAGGCGAAGGTTACATACTGCGGTCCAGAGAGCCGAACACAATTCCCAGATACGACTTCGAGATTGACTGGTATAACCATCTAACTGATCATTTTTGCCTGCCCGACGCAGCACATCTGATGTTGTTTTGATCAGTCGATCTACAGCAGGATCATTTGGCATAACAAACGCTGGCAACAACTCAACCATTGGAGAACCGCCCCATTCATTCCTGGCCAGAATTTCAAGAGGACAATGCGAGGAAAGTAATGTCTCGTTCCCTTGAGTAAGATGCAAAATAAGTTCACCCTGCACACTTTCTGTCAAATTCGCTAACCATTCTGCATTCAACTTCAAATCCCGGTCCTGTTCATGAATATGAACAACCGATTCTGGCAATAGCCGGTCAATTTTCCAATTTTTGCTTTCTATAATTTCTGGCGACGCAGTTAGGGATAATGTTAAATCCTGATAAGTTTTATCAGATTCGTTATATAGAGAGAGTTCCCGTAACAATGGCACGGCATTTTGATGTGAAGCAAAACCAATTTTTGTGACAACACTTATTTTTGCCTTGATATCCATAAATACTCTCTTTGTTATATCGAAGTTCTTTATGCTGATATTTTCGATGTCTATCAATTCATCATAGCCAATTGATGTCATTGGAAAATGTTCTTTATAAGTAATTTTATCAATTATCACTATATGTTTATAGTTGAAAGATTTTGAATTAAAAAATCCCACGGAATGACTGGGCATTCTGTAGGATACTTTCTACTTATATTCATTACCCGACAAGGACAAAATGTTTTTCATTTTTCCATATATAAATGTTTCTTTTATACAAATAGAAACAATCCGGAATCAGGTCATGAAACTTTTACGGCAGGTAAAAAACAGCCTCTTCAAAAATCAGCCCTTTCCTGCAGGAAATCCCATACCGGGTTAAACTTGTTGCTGACTCAGGTTAAAACCGCCTTTGCCAAAACATGCCAGCATGGCATTCCTGTCACATAACGCGCCAATGCGTTGAACAAGAAAAAGAAGAGGAAAGCAAAATGGAAAAAGTCGATGCCATCATTATCGGATTCGGAAAAGGCGGCAAAACGCTCGCCGTCGATCTCGCCAAACGGAACTGGAAAGTCGCCATGATCGAACGTTCCGACAAAATGTACGGCGGTACCTGTATCAATATCGGCTGTATTCCGACCAAGACCCTCGTTCATCAGGCCAACGAAACCGGATGCCTCACACACGGCGACAAGGCAGCTGAAAAACGGCATTACACACAGGCCATCGACAGGAAAAACGTCCTGACTGCCATGCTGCGCAACAAGAATTACCACAATCTGGCAGACAACCCGAACATCACCGTCCATGACGGCGAAGCCAGCTTCATTTCCGGCAATGCCGTGTCCGTCAAGCTGGCGAATGGCGATTCCCTGGAACTCACGTCGGAGCATATCTTCATCAATACCGGTGCGCGTTCCATCATCCCGGCCATCGACGGTGTCACAGACAGCAAGCGCGTCTATACCAGCACGACCATCATGCAGCAGGAACAGCTGCCGAAACGGCTGGCCGTCATCGGCGGCGGTTACATCGGGCTGGAATTCGCTTCCATGTATGCCGGATTCGGTTCGCAAGTCACCGTGCTGGACAACCATGCCGACTTCATCCCGAAAGAAGACCGCGACGTGGCTGCAACCGTCAAGGCCGTACTGGAAAAGAAAGGCGTCGAATTCCGCATGAACGCCAAAACGGAAGCCATCAGGGATGTTGACGGTGCCGTCAAATTGACTTGCCACGATACCGAAAGCGGATACAGTTTCGAAATCGAGACCGACGCCGTCCTGCTCGCGACGGGACGCCGCCCGGAAACGGCTGCGTTGAATCTCGGTGCAGCCGGAATCGAAACCGATTCCCGTGGCGCCATTGTCGTCGATTCGCATTTGAAAACGACCAATCCGCACGTATGGGCTGTTGGCGACGTCAAGGGTGGCCCGCAATTCACCTACATTTCACTGGACGACTATCGCATCATCCGGGACGACCTGTTCGGCGACCATCGCCGCAATACCGAAGACCGCGCACCGTTCGCCTGGTCCGTCTTCATCGACCCGCCGCTATCCCGTATCGGACTGGGCGAAGACGACGCGAAGAAACAGGGCATCGATGTCGGCGTCGTCCGTCTGCCAGCCGCTTCCGTTCCACGCGCCCATACGCTGGAACAGACCGACGGCCTGTTGAAAGCCGTCATCGACAAAAAAACGGGAAAAATACTCGGTGCCACCCTCTTCTGCGTGGATTCGTCGGAAGTCATCAACGTAGTGGCAATGGCGATGAAAACAGGCCAGCCTTATACCTTTTTGCGCGACTTCATCTTCACGCATCCTTCCATGAGTGAAGCATTGAACGATTTGATGAGCCAGCCGATGGCCTGATGCGCTGCGGCCGCCTGTCCGGACCGGATTATGGATTCACGGGATTTTTTCCGTGTTTCCTTCCGGGTCGTGCCCGCTTTCATGTCACGCAAAACCCCTTGAAAATGACATGAAACCGTCTTCTCCGTCTCCTTCTCTTCCTGTCCACCACAAATAACAGTTTGTATCTGAAGGACTTAACGTTTTCCAAAACGAACTGTCATTTGGAAAAAGATTCCCCAAAACCGGTCTTTCCCGCAAGAAATATGCGAAAATTTCCTCTTATGGAGAAAATCACACAGCCTGATTGCGGGGATATACGCCAATGAATGCCGGAAAAGGACTGCAAACCTGTTTGTTGGCCATACTGGCCTCCTTGCTCATTGCCGGACCGGTACACGCCCTGACGCCCAATGATTTCGAAACACAGGAATACCGTAACAGCACGGGGCTTTGGGTCATCAACGCATCACAAGCCTATGCCAAAGGATACACAGGCAAGGGAATCACTCTGGGCGTTCTCGATACAGGCGTGAACAGCGGACATTTCGAATTTCAGGGCAAGGATATCGTCTGGGTTCCCTGCAAGGGCTATATCTACGACTGGGTGACAAACGGCCACGGCAGCCATGTGGCAGGCATCATGGCCGCCAACCGGGACGGGGCCGACATCCCCGGGAACATGCACGGGGTAGCCTTCGACGCCAACCTGATCGCCATGGGAACCTTTCTGGATGGCGTGCACGAATCCCCGATGGGAGAGCTGATCAAAGCGGTGCTCGCGCGGCCGGACGTCAAGATCGTCAACAACAGCTGGGGCGATTCCCTGTTTTTTCTGGATGCGCTCTTTACGGCCAAAAGCAACGAGGAAAAAACCAAGACCCTGACCGAATTGCGGGACGTCATTTCGGGTTACAGGGCCGACTCCTTTCTGGAGAACCTGGCACAGCAGGACAAGCTGATGGTCTTCGCTGCCGGAAACGCCGGTCACCGCGGGCCTTCGGCTCCGGCCTCGTTCCGCAGTTTTTTGCCGGATCTGGACAACTGGATCAGCGTCGTTGCGCTGGATTCCACCGGCGGCCGGATCTCCATGGCAAGCGATGGAAAAACCAAAGTACTGACCGATTCTGCCATACCGACCTATTCGGAACTGGCGATGGGCGCGGAAGAATACACGCTGGCTGCTCCGGGAACCTGGATCAATTCCGTGGACGCTACCGGCGGATACACGGAACTCATCGGAACCTCCATGGCGGCCCCATACGTTTCGGGAACCCTGGGGCTGGTCCAGCAGGCCTTTCCATGGATGAGCGCCCGGCAGATGGCCGACACGGTGCTTTCCACCGCCGACAGGAGTTTCAACGCCCCGAAAAGCATCATCTCGATTGGTGAAGACAGAGTGACCGATTCCGGTACGGGCAAACCGATCACGAAATTGGAGATACGTCTCCAGCTCGTGGATAAGGGGAACAACTACTGGGACCGCAATCAGACGACGGTAGCCATCCCTTCGGCAGGCACTCCGGAAAGAACCCGCCTTGAAACCTACCTCCGGCAGTATTATCAGGAAAACGAGACACTGGTTTACGGGTATTACGGGATCAAGACTCCCGACGAGTTCATCGCCGCATTTTTCGCGACCGAAGATAATCCGTATGAGATCACCCTCTCCGACGGCACCCTCTATGGCACGCTTTACGGCTCCATCCAGAAGGTCCCCTTCGACCAGATTTCGGACAGGGGATAGTCGATGCAGGCAAAGCCGTGGACGGCCTCTCGCAGCTCAATGCCAACCGCATGAGCCCTGCCGACCTGTCTTCCGAAAAAATCAAAGGCTATACCGGCAAAACGGAACTGCTCTATGGCGTGGATACGAAGGGTTACGTCTCGGCATGGAATAACGACATCTCGCAGGAACTCTGGCATGAAAACCGGCACGATTTCATCATGCCCGAGTTCCTTGAAAAATATCCCGATTATGTCGATACCATGAAAAACCAGACTTCCGTCGGGCTGTTGAAAAACGGCGAAGGCACCCTGTATCTGACCGGCACCAACAGCTATACGGGCTCCACAGTCATCGAGGGAGGTACGCTGTCGATTTCCCGTCGACCCGATCTTTCCGGTGGACAACTCACCGCCAGTGACGTTTATGTATTGCCTGAAGGGACTCTTCAGGGAAACGGCACCATCAGCCAGAGCGTCTCCAACTGGGGTACCGTCAATCCCGGCAACAGCATCGGTACGCTGACGACCGGAAACTACACCCAGCATTCAACCGGTACGCTGATGATGGAATTCGATGCCGCCGGACATACCGACCGGCTGGTGGTGACCAATCAGGCACAAATCGACGGTTCACTGGCTCTGGTTCCACAAGCCGGTTACTACAGCGCGCCCGTTTCCTTTGCGTTTGCGGATCTCGTTTCTGCGGGAGCGCTGTCCGGTTCACTGCCCACATCATCCGTTGCACCGGAGCTCGGCCTCCACTCGCCGACCCTTTCCATGCACATCACCAACAGCGGCGGCTCCTATTCCATCACGCCCTACCGCACCGCTGACGCCTACAGCCGCCATGCTGTTGACAACAGTGGTGCCTCTCTGGGACGCGTGCTCGCTGCCAATGCCGCTGACGCCAGAGGGGACACCCAAAACCTTTTCGCTGCCCTGGATTTTTCATCTCCCGATGGCAGCACCGTCCGCGACAGCCTTCTTTCCCTGTCTCCACAAGCCTATGGCCAGTCGGCGCTGGCTTCCCTCTCGCTGGAACGCCAGCTTTCGCAAGCCGTCCTCTCCCGTTCCGTATCCAAAGGCACCGACAATAACGGCAACCGTGTTTTTGCCATGCCTCTCGGCGGCCATCTCGACGCCCATGACGGCAATCAGGGATACCGCAGCAACTATACCGGCATGATCGCCGGGGCGGAAATGACGAACAAGGGGACGACAGCCGGGGTGCACGTGGCGGCACTCCACCAGTCCACCCGTTCGGGCGACGCAAAAATTGAGGGTGAAGGCCTCTGGGCCGGTGTTCACGGTACGGCCGCTCCTGCAACATGGAACGGCTGGCAGCTTTCCGGACTGGCCCGGCTCGGCGTCTTCAAGGCAGACATGAACCGCAGCATTCACGCGGGATCGTACAATCGTTCTGCCGAATCGGACTGGACACAATTTTCCGGCACAGCGGTGGCGCACGTGGGATACAAATTGCCTGTCGGCGACAAGCGGTTCACGCTTTTGCCTTTTGCCGGAGCCGATTACGCCTTGCTGCACCAGCCGTCCATTTCGGAAGACAAGGGAGAGGCCGCCCGCCTGAAAACGGATTCACAGACTTACCAGTCTCTCCGGGCGGTTTTCGGCCTCAAGGCCGAAACAGCAGAACAGGATACGGCATCGGCAGGCTATACATGGCGCGGCAATGCCACGCTGGCCTATAACCGTGAATTGCTCAGCCATGCCGGGAACACCGAAGCCCGTTTCATCGAAATGAATGGCGATTTCACGACCGACGTGCGCTTTGCCACCCGGTCTTCGGTCTCCACCTCGGCAGGCGTGTCGCTGACGTCATCCAAAGGCACCACACTCGATTTCCAGCTCACGTCCGAATTCGCTCCCGGACACGGCACGTCAGTCGGGGGCTTCGGACGGGTCAGCTGGCCGTTCCAGTGATAACCGCTCCATTCTTTTAAAACTCGCAAAAACCGGAGGCAACAACGGTCGTCCCACTGCCAGCAGTATAACGATGACAAGAAAACATAAACGACCTGATGAGCCAACCGGTCGTCTGAACGAAACCTCCTCACCTGAAAATCCCGCTTTGGATGTTTCCCTTCGGGATTGTTGTATACCTGGCGGGAACTCGCCAAAGAAACGGCAGGAACCTGTTTCCTTTCCGAATCTGCGCCTTAACCCCGTCTATCCGTTTTCGGAACATAAAATTCAACATTAAAACCTCATCCTCCTGACAAGACAGAATCACCTGACGCAAATTATCCTGAACATTATATCTGACCTGTTTTCCGATAAAGACCGGCGATGGTGATCACCGGTTCAGGCGGAAAACGGTAGCCCGGCACGAAATGTTCCGGGGCCTTTTTCATTTTGCAATCCCGAACATATTTACGATCGAAAACAGTATAAGTGTCTGCTTTTTTTAACGTATTTTCGTTGTCGAAAGACTAATTTGTAAAACTATGTAACAGATTGAAAAATCCCGCTTGAATGCCTGAAATAAGTGGACATACAATGCTCCGTAACAAACGTTTCATAAACATACAGTTTAATGGACGGATTGAAAAACACCTGTCAGCTGTTTGCAGACCGGCCACCCTTTTACAGTGGAGATACATCGACCGCATAGAAGCTTTTCGTTTTACCGTTACAAACTTCCTTTAAAAGTCACGTCTGGTGCAAACATGCTTCGTCTTACACAAAAATCCCGCCGCCTTCTCATCATTGCCATAGCCGTTCTTGCCACCCTGCTCGTCATCTGGGGCATTTACTGGATCGTCGCCAAAAACCGGGGAGCGCCGCAACGTGGCGGAGTGGTTGCCGTCGGGGTTTCGACAGTCCGGCAAGGAGACGCACCCTTGCAGCTCAATGCACTCGGCACCGTCAATTCGACCTATACCGCCGTCGTCAGGAGCCGCGTGGACGGCCAGCTGATGAAAATACACTTCAAGGAAGGCCAGATTGTGAAAGAAGGCCAGCTTCTGGCCGAACTCGACGCCCGTCCTTACAAGGCCGCCCTGTTGCAGGCCGAAGGCCAGCTGATGCGCGATTCCGCCCTCCTTCAAAACGCCAAAATCGACTTGCAGCGCTACCGTCAGCTTCTGGAACAGAATTCGATTGCCAAACAGCAGGTCGATACGCAAGCCGCCCTCGTCAAACAGTATGAAGGCACCGTCCGGCTCGATCAGGGTGCGGTCGACAACGCGAAACTTCAACTCACCTACAGCCGCATCACCGCTCCGATTTCCGGCCGCGTCGGCCTGAGACAGGTCGATCTCGGCAATATCGTGCACGCCACCGATACCAACGGCATCGTCACCATCACGCAGGAACAGCCGATCAACGTCGTTTTCGCCGTACCTGAAATCGATCTTTCGCAAGTATTGAAAGCCCGTGCGACCAACCCGAACCTCACGGTCGAGGCATGGGACAGGGACAACAGGAACAAATTGTCCGAAGGCACGATCCTCGCCATCGACAACCAGCTGAGCACCGATACCGGCACGATCAGCCTGAAATCGAAATTCGACAACAAACAGCATGAGCTTTTCCCGAACCAGTTCGTCAACGTGCGCCTGCATCTCGGCTCGCAAGCCAATGCCATCACGATCCCGACCGTTGCCGTCCAGCTGGGCAAGCTCGGCCATTACGTCTATCGGGTCAACGAAGACCAGACCGTCTCGCTGACGAAAGTGAAAATAGGCGCCACATCCGGTGAAAACACCATTATCGAGGAAGGCCTCGAACCGGGACAGATCGTCGTGATAGACGGGCTGGACAAACTGCGCGACCGCTCGAAAATCAGGGTTGTCGACCGTAGCGCCGAAGCCGCCACACTCGAAGCAGGCAAAAAACCGGCTGAACAGAAACCCGAAACACCAGCAAAAACCGGTGAAAACGGTGAAGCCGGAAAAACAGCTGCCCCAGCCGCCACAAGAGGCGAGGCCGGAAACGGAACTGCCGCACCCCGGCAATAACACAGAAAGCCTGAGGCCGGCATGAATCCTTCCCGCCCGTTTATTCTCCGTCCGGTCGCGACCATCCTTTTCATGGTCGCGATCCTGCTCTCGGGGCTCGTCGCATGGCGTATGCTGCCGGTTGCGGCACTCCCTGAAGTCGATTACCCGACCATTCAGGTCGTCACCTATTATCCCGGCGCGAGTCCGGAAGTCGTCACTTCGACGATTACCGCCCCGCTGGAACGGCAGTTCGGCCAGATGCCGGGGCTGGAACAGATGTCGTCTTCCAGTTCCAACGGCGTTTCCGTCGTCACGCTGCAATTTTCCCTTTCCCTGACGCTCGACGTGGCGGAACAGGAAGTGCAGGCAGCCATCAACGGAGCAACGAACCTGCTTCCGTCCGATTTGCCGAACCCGCCGATCTATAACAAGGTCAACCCGGCCGATACGCCGATCCTGACGATTGCCGTCACGTCTCCGACGCTGCCGATGACGAAACTCGAAGACCTTGCCGATACGCGTCTGGCGCAAAAACTGTCGCAGGTGCCGGGCGTCGGCCTTGTCTCCATCAGCGGCGGACAGCGTCCTGCCGTACGCATACAGGCCAACTCGAAAGCACTCGCCGCCAAAGGCCTGACGCTGGAAAACGTCCGTACTGCTGTCGTCGGTGCCAACGTCAATCAGGCAAAAGGCAGCTTCGACGGCCCGTTGCAAGCCTCGACCATCGACGGCAACGACCAGTTGAAAACCGCAACCGAATTCGCCAATATCATCATCGCCTACCGCGACGGTGCGCCCGTGCGCCTGTCCGACGTGGCGACCGTTTTCGACGGTGCGGAAAACGCGCGCCTTGCCGCATGGGCAGGCAATACCCCCTCCGTCATCCTGACCGTCCAGCGTCAGCCGGGCGCCAATGTCATCTCCGTCGCCGACCGGATCAAGGAAATCCTGCCCGCCCTGCAAAACAGCCTGCCCGCCTCGGTCGATGTGAAAGTCCTGTCCGACAGGACGACGACTATTCGCGCCTCGGTGGAAGACGTCGAGTTCGAACTGGTGCTCGCCATCGCGCTGGTCGTCATGGTCGTGTTCGTCTTCCTGCGGAACATGACGGCGACGATCATTCCGGCGGTTGCCGTACCGCTTTCGCTCGTTGGCACCTTCGGTGTCATGTATATGCTCGGGTTCTCGATCAACAACCTGACCCTGATGGCCCTGACGATTGCCACCGGCTTCGTCGTCGATGACGCCATCGTCATGATCGAAAACATCGCCCGCTACATCGAAGAGGGCGACGACCCGATGGAAGCCGCCCTGAAAGGCTCCAGGCAAATCGGCTTCACGATCATTTCCCTGACGGTATCCCTGATCGCCGTACTGATCCCGCTGCTCTTCATGGGCGACGTGATCGGGCGGCTTTTCCGGGAATTCGCCGTCACGCTCGCTGTCTCCATCCTGATTTCCGCCGTCATTTCGCTGACCCTGACGCCGATGATGAGCGCGCGGCTGTTGAAACACGTTCCTGAAGAAAACCAGAACACATTCTTCAGGGCCAGCGGCCACTTCTTCGACCGGGTGATCGCCGAATACGCCAAATGGCTGAACTGGGTGCTCGACCGCCAGAAACTGACCCTGATGGTCGCCGTCGGCACCATCGTCGTCACGGCGCTCCTGTACATTGTCATCCCGAAAGGCTTTTTCCCGCTTCAGGATACGAGCGTGATCCAGGGTGTTTCCGAAGCGACGCAATCCATTTCGTTTGACGCGATGACCCGCCGGCAGGAACAGGTTGCCGACCGCATCCTGCAAGACCCTGCCGTCCTGTCCCTCTCATCCTTCATCGGCGTTGACGGCACGAATGCCGCCCCGAACAACGGCAAAATGTTGATCAACCTGAAACCGAAGAGCGAACGCGAAGACATCAATACCGTCATGAACCGCCTTCAGGATACCGTCGCCGACATTCCGGGCATGACGCTTTACCTGCAACCGGTTCAGGACATCAGTATCGACAGCCGTTCATCCCGCACACAATACCAGTTCACCCTGCAGGCCAACAGCCAGAAAGACCTGTCCGAATGGACGCCAAAGCTCGTCGAACAGTTAAGGCAAATCCCCGAGCTGACCGACGTCGCCAGCGACTTGCAGGAAAACGGCTTGCAGGCTTACGTCAACATCAACCGCGATACCGCTTCCCGGCTGGGCGTGACGACGGCGGACATCACGAACGCTCTTTATAACGCCTTCGGCCAGCGGCTCGTTTCGACCATTTACACCCAGACGAACCAGTACCGCGTCGTGCTCGAAGTCCAGCCGGACGACCGGCTCGACCCGTCCGCCATCCGGGGCATCTACGTCAGGACGTCCAGCGGTACCCCGGTTCCGCTGGATACGATGGTCACGATCGAGCAGCGTCCGGCCATCCTCGCCATCAACCATCTGGGCCAGTTCCCGACGGCAACCGTTTCCTTCAACCTCGCCAAAGGCGCGTCGCTTTCCGAAGCGGTAGACGCCATCGCGGAAACGGAAATGGAAATGGGCATGCCTGCCAGTATCCAGACACAATTCCAGGGTGCGGCGATGGCTTTCCAGTCGTCCCTTTCCTCGACGCTCTGGCTGATCCTCGCCGCCATCGTCACGATGTACATCGTGCTCGGCATCCTGTATGAAAGCTATATCCACCCGATCACGATCCTGTCCACCCTGCCGTCCGCCGGTATCGGTGCGCTGCTGGCCCTGATGCTGTTCGGCAAGGATTTGTCCGTCATCGCCATCATCGGCATCATCCTTTTGATCGGCATCGTCAAGAAAAACGCCATCATGATGATCGACTTCGCGCTGGTTGCCGAACGCGAGCAGGGCATGTCGCCCCGCGAAGCCATTTATCAGGCCTGTCTCTTGCGTTTCCGCCCGATCATGATGACGACGATGGCCGCCCTGCTGGGTGCCTTGCCGCTCATGTTTGCGATGGGTATCGGTTCCGAAATCCGCAACCCGCTCGGCATCACGATGGTCGGCGGCCTGCTGGTCTCGCAGGTACTGACGCTCTTCACAACCCCGGTTATCTATCTGTATTTCGACCGGCTGGCACGGCGCGTCGAGCGCCACCGTGACGCACTCACCGGTTCTGCCGAAGACTGACGGGAGAAACCGATGAAATTCTCCGAAATCTTCATCCGGCGCCCCGTCGCAACGGTCCTGTTGACCATCGCGATCCTGCTGGCGGGAGCGGTGGCGTTCAAGTACCTGCCGGTTTCCCCGTTGCCGCAAGTCGATTTCCCGACCATTCAGGTCAATGCCAGCCTGCCGGGCGCCAGCCCTGAAACGATGGCCGCCACTGTCGCCACCCCGCTCGAACGCTCGCTCGGACGGATTGCAGGCATCACGGAAATCACCTCGACCAGTACGCTGGGCTCGACCAGTATCGCCCTCCAGTTCGATCTTGACCGCGACATCGACGGCGCGGCACGCGACGTGCAGTCCGCGATCAACGCCGCCCGGGCGCTGTTGCCGACCGGCATGCCGTCGAACCCGACTTACCGGAAGGTCAACCCGGCCGATGCGCCGATCATGATCCTGTCGATGACTTCCGACTCGCTGACGCGCGGGCAGATGTACGACGCAGCCGATACCATCGTCGGCCAGAAACTCATGCAGCTTGAAGGCGTCGGCAACGTCATCGTGGGAGGTGGTTCGCAACCGGCCGTGCGCGTCGAACTGCATCCGCAACAGCTCTCTAACTACGGCATCAGCCTTGAAGATGTCAGAAACGTCATTACCAGCACCAACGTCAACCGTCCGAAAGGTTTCCTGCAAAACGACGAACATGCATGGAAAGTCGAAGCCAACGATCAGGCCAGAAAAGCCGCCGACTACCAGCCCCTGATCGTCAGCTACAAAAACGGCAAGGCCGTGCGTCTTTCGGACATCGCCGACGTCAACGATTCCGTGCGCGACCTGCGCAATGCCGGGATGGTCGGCGACCAGCCCTGCGTCATGCTGATCATCTTCCGCGAACCGGGTGCCAACATCATCGAAACCGTCGGACGCATCAATGAGATCATGCCGCAGTTGCGTGCCTCCATTCCTGAAGCGATCAACCTGAACCTCGTCATGGACAGGACGCCGACGATCCGCAGTTCTCTGCGGGAAGTTGAAACCACGCTGGTCATTTCCATCGCGCTCGTCATTCTGGTCGTTTTCCTGTTCCTGCGGAACGGGCGGGCGACAGCGATTTCGGCCATTTCCGTCCCCGTCTCGCTTGTCGGGACATTCACGGTCATGTATCTGGCCGACTTTTCGCTGAACAATCTCTCGCTCATGGCTTTGACGATCGCCACCGGCTTTGTGGTGGACGACACGATCGTCGTGCTGGAAAACATCATGCGCCATATAGAGGGGGGCATGAAACCCATTGACGCCGCCCTCAAAGGCGCAAGGGAAGTGGGCTTTACCGTCATGTCGATCAGTATCTCGCTGATCGCCGTCTTCATCCCCATCCTGTTGATGGGCGGCATTATCGGTCGCCTCTTTCGTGAATTCGCCATCACCCTGTCGGCGACGATTCTCGTCTCGCTCGTCATTTCGTTGACGACAACGCCGATGTTGTGCGCACTCTGGCTGAAATCGAAAGACAAGCGCAAACCGGGCAGACTCTACAATGCCAGCGAACACCTGTTCACCAGCCTGCAAATGGCTTACGGCCGCACCCTGAAATGGGCCATCGACCACCGGCGCACCATGATGCTGATCCTGATCGCGACCGTCGCCTTCAACGTTTTCCTGTACATCGTCGTGCCGAAAGGCTTTTTCCCGCAACAGGATACCGGACGGCTCATGGGCATGATCCGGGCTGACCAGAGTATCTCTTTTCAGGCCATGCAGAAAAAAATGCAGACCTTCATCCAGAAAATCAGTGAAGATCCGGCCATCGATCAGGTCACGGGCTATACCGGCGGCGGCCAGCGCAACAACGCCCGCATGTTCATCGGCCTGAAACCCCTGTCAGAACGGGACGACACCGCCGATCAGGTCATTGCCCGCCTGCGCAAGAACCTAGCTTCAGAGCCGGGCGCCACCCTCTTTTTGCAATCCATTCAGGACATCCGCATGGGCGGACGCATGTCGAACGCCCAGTACCAGTACACCCTTCAGGGGGATAACCTGACCGAACTGCGCGAATGGACACCCAAAGTCTTCCGCGCACTCTCCAAATTGCCGATGCTCGCTGACCTGAACACCGATCAGGAAATCAAGGGGCTGCAAACCATGCTCGTCTTCGACCGCGACGCGATGGCACGCCTTGGCTTGACCCAGAAAGTCGTCGATGAAATCCTCTACGATGCTTTCGGGCAGCGACAGGTATCGACCATCTATAACGAACTGAACCAGTACAAGGTCGTCATGGAAGTCGCGCCGCAATACTGGCAAAGCGCCGAAGCGCTGAAGAACATCTACATCCAGACGCCGGGGAGTGGCCCGACCCCGCTATCGGCCATCGCCCGCTGGGAACCGGTCAACGAATCACTTTCCGTCAACCATCAGGGGCAGTTCGCCTCCACGACCCTCTCGTTCAACCTGCCTCCGGGAAATTCCCTCTCCGACGCAACGATGGCGATCGAACAGACCCTTTCCGATATCGGCCTGCCCACATCCATCGTCGGCAGCTTCCAGGGAACCGCCAAAACCTTTCAGGATTCCATGAGCAGCCAGCCCTGGCTGATCCTTTTCGCCCTGATCGCCGTGTATATCGTGCTGGGCATCCTCTATGAAAGCTTCATCCACCCGATCACGATTTTGTCCACCCTGCCGTCTGCCGGTGTCGGTGCCCTGCTCGCCCTGATCCTTGCGGGAAGCGAGTTTTCCGTCATCGCCCTGATCGGCGTGCTGCTACTGATCGGTATCGTCAAGAAAAACGCGATCATGATGATCGACTTCGCCCTCGTTGCCGAGCGTGAGGAAGGCCTCTCACCTGAAAACGCGATCTTTCAGGCTTGCCTTTTGCGTTTCCGTCCGATTATGATGACCACGACAGCCGCCCTTTTCGGCGCGCTGCCACTGGCGCTGGGTCGGGGTGACGGGGCTGAAATGCGCATCCCGCTGGGGATTTCCATCGTCGGCGGCCTGATCCTGTCGCAACTGCTGACCCTGTATACGACACCGATCGTTTACCTGTATCTTGACAAGGTTCGCCAGCGGGCCGCCAGACGCCGCGCGCTGAAAAAAATGAATGCTTCAAAAACCGTATGACCGGACTCCGCCCATGAAAACCGATTTGCCAGGCAAAAACGCCATACCGAAGAACAGAATGACCATCAACCGGCTGTTTGCCTACACCCGGATTCCCCGCATCCGGCCAGCCCTGACCATGGCCCTGTGTGCCGCCACCCTGGCCGGTTGCGCCGTCGGCCCCGATTACGTCCAGCCGCCAATCGACGTACCTGCCACCTACAAGGAAGACAGCCTCTGGAAAACCGCCAAACCCTCGGACGAATACCCGCGCGGCGCATGGTGGAGCGTTTTCAAAGACCCTGAACTCGACCGACTGATGGTTCTCTTAAACAAGCAGAACCTGACCATCGCGCAGGCAGAAGCCCAGTACCGGCAGGCGCAGGCCCTGTTGCGACAGGCACAGTCCAGCCTCTTCCCGAGCCTGTCGCTGGACGCCTCCAGAACACGCGGTTTCCAGTCCAATACCAGCACCTCGGCCAGTACGCAAAACGCCTTCGTCGGCAACCTGTCATGGGAAGTGGACATCTGGGGTGGCGTCCGCCGCAACGTCGAAGCGGGCGAAGCCGGACGGCAAGCCAGTGCTGCCCAGCTGGAAGCCATCAAACTGTCGTCACAGGCGCAAATGGCCACGGCCTACCTGCAACTGGTCATCACTGACCGTCAGGTCAAACAACTGGAAGAAAGCGAAACCCTGCTGGCCGAATCGCTCCGGCTGACGAAAAACCAGTTTGCCGTCGGTATCGTCTCCGACGCCGATGTGGCGCAGGCGGAAAGCCAGCTGAAAACGGCACAGGCCGCCACCGTCGACATGAAACTGGCGCGCAGCCAGCTCGAACACTCAATCGCCGTCTCTATCGGACAAGCCCCGTCCACCTTGACCATCGACATGGCGAAAGCCGACCCCTACCTGCCGCAAATCCCGGCCGGGCTGCCTTCGGCCCTGCTCCAGCGCCGTCCTGACGTCGCTTCCGCCGAACGCAAGGTCGCGCAGGCCAACGCCCTGATCGGCGTCGCGAAATCCGCCTTCTTCCCGGCCCTGTCCATCTCGGCCTCCGGCGGCTTCCGCAATTCCTCCTTCGCCGACCTGTTCACCGTACCGAACCGCATCTGGTCGATCGGCCCGCAAATCGCCCTGTCCATCTTCGATGCAGGCCTGCGCAGCGCCCAGACCGATCAGGCAATCGCCGTCTATGATGAAACCGTCGCCGCCTACCGCCAGAAAGTGCTGATCGCCTTCCAGGAAGTCGAGGACAACCTCGCGGCACAAGCCATGCTCGGCGACGCATCCGACATGCAAACAGCTGCCCTGAATGCGGCGAAACGGGCCGAGACCATCACCATGAACCAGTACAAGGCCGGCGTCGTCAGTTACATCAACGTGCTGATCGCCCAGAACACCCGCATCGCAGCAGAAAACACCCTGTACAACGTCAAAAAACGCCAGTTCACCAGCAGCGTCGCCTTAATCGCCGCCATTGGCGGGCAATGGGAGACGCCAAAGCAAACAGCAAAATACCGGCACGGCATCACCGGAAAAAATGGAGCAGAAAACGGAAATGAAAAGTTAGGGACGTTTTGTTACCGGATCAATGATTCCTCATTCGGGACTGATTCGGTAACTTATCGACAAATATTCAAATCTGACAAAAGAGAAAATACATGGATATAGTGGCGATATACGAAAATATTTATCAAAACAATATTGCATTGCGTACATTGCTTCAACTGATTCCAGGTGGTTCATCCGTGGATACGGCCCTTAGCGGAACCTTATCCCTCATAAAAGAAAAGCGAAGAAAGGAATTTTTTGATGAACTTGCAAACGGTAATATTGAATTAACCGAAGACATCATTAAAAATGAAGACTTCCTCCACTGTTTTTTTATCACGCATCAGGCAGCACTCAGAACAAGAAAAACGGAAAAAATACGCTTTCTGGCTCGTCTTCTGAAAAGGAGTTTAGAAAACGAAACATTTTCGAATATCGATGATTATGAAGAAATGCTGAATATTCTTGATGAATTGTCGTACCGTGAAATAAGCATTTTATTGCTTCTTGATGCATATGAAGCGAAATATCCTCATGCACCGGGAGAAAACGATCTTCAACGTGCATATCATTTTTGGACCAATTTTGAGAATGATGCTTCAAAGAACTTTCAAATTACAGAATTGGATACATTCATGATCAGGTTATCCAGAAGCGGTTGTTATGAGCTATTCACTGGCATTTACCATGAGGATACACGTGGCAAAGGCAAAACCACTCCTTTTTTTCAACGAATCAAGGAGATTGTCACTCTTGATGAAAATTCGTGAAAATTTTTCTGAATAAAGCATTCGGAATATCTTGCTGACGTCATCCTTGACGGCATAACTGTACTGTCATTGTTGTGTGAATTAAAACAGATGATTTTCTGACATATGCGTGAGGTTCCCTTGAGAAAAACCTGCCTTTCAGTTATCGCCCTGATTCTCTTTTCTGCCCTGTGCCATGCAGAAAACCTGATACCGGTCATGACGGACGGCGAGCCCTACATGATGGAGTATGATGCCGACTCCGTTACCAGATCAGGAAGCGTCGTTCATTTGCAGACGAAAATAACAGACTCCGTAAACGGAACAGTCTTACGTTACAGCATGGAAATCGATTGTCAAAAACTGAACGCCAGAAATACCCGTGTTGCCATGTACGATCCCGGAGCGGATTCCCCCTATTTTGAGAATGATATCGATCTCCCGATACCCGACATTCCGGGTTCTTTCATGGACCAGTTCATTCACATGATGTGCGAATCTCCGGACAATACGACGTCATCCTTCAATCCATAAAAAAACCGCGACATCGTGGTGATTGACGCAGTTTTTCAATCACACAAGGCGCTTTCTTTCAAATGCGTCATTCTTTCTCACATTGATGCCAATCCCTTCGCGCTTTCCAGCAAATAAAACGCCGGAGAAAGCAAAAAAAGACCGACAAAAAACATATCCGGTGAGCTTGTTAACAAGCGAACATAAAGGCAACAGGTTTTTTACCCATAAGACACTGGATTCATTCCAGATGTCACAAATAAAAAAGCCGGCATATTTCCTGAGGTGCCCCCAAAAGTTGATCTAATGTTCAACTTTTGGGGGACACTTTATTCATCCTGATTTTTTATTCTTCCATTTACAAGGAAATCAATTGCCTAACTTGTATTTGATCCAGTCGAATATTGTCCAGCTTGAAGGATCGACTTCGTGTGTACGGGCGCGCGTTTCGGCTGCCCTCTTTTGCCAGTAGTCCCATTTCGTCGGGCTTTTCGGCAGTCCGTATTTTCCGTTCAGGTAGGCTTTGGCGAGCATGTCCATGGCCAGCGCGCTGTCGTTTTCAGCGGCCTTGTGGAACCAGTAAACGGCCTGTTCATCGCTTTGCGGAACGCCTTCGCCATCGGCGTAGAGGTTTGCCAGTGTGTATTGTGCGGCTTTCGATTCCTCGTTCGCCGCTTCTTTTATCAGGGCAACGCCCTTTTGCTGGTCTTTGGGGCCACCTTTTCCATCAAGATAGAGATTTGCCAGATTCGCTTTGGCCGGAAGATATCCCTGCATGACTGCTTTTTCATACCACTTTCGGGCTTCGGCATAGTCTTTTTTGGTTCCTGTGCCTTTTTCGTAAAAAAAACCGATATTAAATTGAGCAGTTGGGTTATCTTTTTGGGCAGCTTTCAATATCCATTCAAATGCGATTTTCTCGTTTTTAAAGCCAGTGTTTTCATCGTCATAAAGCGATCCAAGATTATTCATCGCAGACAGATATCCCTGATTGGATGAATACTCATACCATGTTTTTGCCTTGGCATAATCCTGTTTGACGAATAATCCCCCCTCATACATAAAACCCAAACCGAACTGGCTTTTTGCGTCGCCCAGTTTTGCTCCTTCAAGATAGAGAAAAAACGCCTTTTGATAATCCTGCTTGACTCCATACCCCTCACGATACAAATATCCCAGCATCCCGTATGAATCCGGATGTTTAGTGGATAACGATTTTTTCAAATATGAATAGGATTGGGAATATTTTTTCTGTTCATAAAGTTGCTTGCCCGTTTCATACGATCCAGCAAATGCCGATGTCGAATGTATAGAGGATACGGCCATCAGGATTATCAAAACAAGATTTTTTATTTTCATGTCAGTATTTTGTTTTTCGACCTATTCTGAAAATGTAGAACGCTTTCCTTACGGTTGCAATCTATTCGGACAATTTTATTCCTGAGTTTTATTCTTCTCATACTGACCTTTCTGAAGATGAAACTCATTCACCATCGAACTGAACCGTTTCTTCAAGGCGTCCCCAATGATTTTCATGAAGGTTTTGTTTCCCGCCCCTCTTCCTTTTGCAGCCCGTTCCATCTGAGTGTCGATGGTACGCCCTCCTATGGTGGTCTGAAGGGCTATTTTGAAAGCCAGTTCCCAATTGTGGCTTCCGGTTTCTTTCACGATGTTGGCATTGGCTTCAGCCAGATTGACAGTGAAATCTTTGGTCATTTTCTGAATGGTTGCCACTCATCCTGCCATGCCTGCCCCGGCTAACAGGGAGCCTCCTGCTGTTCCTGCCAGCAGATAGGGCCCTTTACCACCCAATGTTTCATAAAAGAACCGGGTGGCATTTTCTGCCGTTTGCGGATCGTCTCCTTTTACGACCTGTTTTGCGAGTTTCTCGATAGGGACGCTTTGGGCAATGTATCGGTCGCTTTGTCCGATGAGGTCGATCATTTTGTCGTCAACTTCGCTGACCACTTCGGGATTGATCGGCTGGCCATCGTTAATGGTGGCAATAGCGTGATTGATGAGCGATCCGAGTGCCATCACCTGTTTGCTTGTTTCCGTATCATATTCCTGAATAAATGCATCCCTGACGATTTCGTACTTTTCCTTTCCGTTGACGTCGGTTTCGATGGGTTCGGCGGCGGCTTCGGCCAGTTTGCGATTGGCGTCGTGTCCGAGGATGGCCTGATAGGCAGGCTGATAATCCTGTCGTGAGTGGGTGACGGGGTTTTGCATGGCATTTTGTGCAACGTCGGCTGTCCAGTTCAGCAGGTGGTTTTCGTCTTCGGTTTCCTGTTGCTGGCGGCGAATGTCAGCGGTTTTTCCGGCGAGTTCTCCGGTAGCCCGGTTGACTCCCTGCCGGATAGGCTCAAAGGCATTGGGATGTTTTCCTTCGGGATCGGGCTGGGCGGCGATGTTGTCGGCGTTTTCGTTCTGGCCTATCTCCAGTAAATAATTCAAGGGTACACTTCCTGTTTCGTTTGGTCCGGTTTGCGCATTCGGGTTTTGATTGTTGATGGCAAGGAGGTTTGTTTCTCGCTTTCGGGTATAGCTTGACGGATTTTTCAGGTCGAGTGTTTTGGCGGGTGTTCCTTCCTGAACGCTACTTGCCCGGTTCGGAAAGGGAACGCTGTTTGTCGGGTTGCCTTGTTTTTTGAGTAGTTCAAGGTTTTTCTCTGCGTAGGGATCGTCGATTTTGATGGTGCCGCTCCCGTTTCGGTTCGTTTGGGCATTTCCGGTTATGTCTTCCTCCGGCTGGCTGTTGCCCACTCCCCTGATCCCGATTTGCAGTGGGGGTTCCTGTTCCTGTTCTTTTTGTTCCTGTTGTTCTGCCTGCAAGGTGCTTCCCGCTTGTATCCGGGCAAGGACTTCGCGCCCGAAGTTCAGCTCTTGCTGTTCTGTTTTCGCGGCAGGCTGATTTTCTGCCTGCCGGATTGCCGGTTCCAATCCGTTATTCTGCGCCACTCTTCTTTTTTCTTCTTCGCTCAGTGTGATGTCAGGCATTTTGTAGCCAAAGGCTTTTTCGAATTCGTCTGCACTGATCGGTTGCCCGATCATGGCAAAGCCTTTCAGTACGGACGGCATGGCACTCCCTGTCCAGTCTTTTTCCATTTTCAGCTCCTGTTTTTCTGTCTGTTTCGTCATGTCATCCTAATGACTTTTGCTTCAGACTGTACACTTGATACACTTTTCGGTCAGCCTGTCTGTACCGGCTTGTGTAAAAAAACAAATGCCATGGCTGACCGAAGAATTTATGTAACGTAAGATATGGCGAGCGTAAATCTGATCAGGTAACCGGAAAAGCCAGGACGGACGGAAAAAGAAAAACCGGCATTCCTGAAATGAAATGCCGGTTTTTCCGGGTTCGACAAGCGTCGTTTCCGTTCACTCAAAAGCGATCACTTTCCCCGACCCAAGGGACTGGACTGCATCGTCGCCGAAGCGTGATTTGAAATAAGCGATGGCCTTGTCACCCGTACAATGACCGCCGTAAAACCGGAAGTCCGCTGTCCTGATGTCATCCGTAAAATCCGCGGCCTCTTTCAATACGGCTTCACTGGCATTACCCAGATGCAGGCCACCGATCACGGCCATGAGATTTTCTTCGGGAAAGGCTTTATGAACCGCCTTAAGGATATTGGTGTAGCCTGCATGCGCACAGCCCATCACCACGACCAGCCCTTTTCCCGTTTTGACAACCAGACTACCGTCGTCAATCAGCGGCACTGGCCCCGTCCCGTCCTCATTGAAGAAATTGCCCTGTGTCGGGGCGAAGCTGCCCGGTTCACGCGGGATGTCGGTGAAAAAATACAAGTCATCGTCAAGCTGTTTCGTATTGTTCACCGGCACGAAAACCGGCGAAACATGCATGCGTGACATGTAGGGAATGCCCGTAATCCGGAGCGGTTTGTCAGGCCGTACCTGATAGGATTTGTGCCAGATATAGGGATGACCGAAAACAGGCGGTTTGCCTTTTAAGCGTGGATAAAACATCAGTCCGCCCGTATGGTCTTCATGACCGTGCGAAATGACGATACCGGAAAGGTCGTCAAGGCTTTCGCCCATCCGTTTCGCATTTTCCAGATAAACATCCGTCGTTCCCGTATCGAAAAGCCAGCGTTTCCCGTTCGGCAGACGGATCAGGATGGACAAGGCATGTTCACAGACAAATTCTTCTGACGAAACCGTGTCGTCAGCCAGAACGGATAAAACCGGATTTGGCGCAGCAGGCATATGACCCCCTGAAAAAAGCATATCAAAAGACAGGCATCACAATAAGCGTGAATCCTGTTTTCATTATCCTTCATCCCGATTGCCGTGTGTCAATTTTCTGACACCGGCAACGTATACATCCAGAAAACCGCCGTCTGGATAAACTGTTTTTTTTTGATGCATTTTTATACATAACGTATAAGCGCGATACAACCGCCTTAAACAAACCAAACAAAAAGGTAAAAAAATGTATAAATGGAAAAATTAACCGAAATTAACAGGAAAATAAAGAAAGTTAAAAGATGATAAAAAGACGAATATAATCGGATCGTGTATCAAGAGCACTTTTTGAAACCGGTTGCCTCGGCAAAATAACCCAAAATTTCTGACAATCGGAAATGTTTAAACATTGCATTCCGGAAGGACTTGAATAATGGGGAATTTTTTATCGGACAGTTCCCATCCCGGTTCCCAAAAACTCGCAACATGGACATCCATCCTGTTAATCGGCCTGTTGATCATCTACTACATTTTTACCCTGTTCAACACCGATAAAATCCTGGACCAGATTGAAATGATCAGCAAGCAACCCTATCCCACTGCTATCGCAGTCGGGGAAGTCAATGCCGATCTGTCCCGTCTGCACAGATTGTCAGAACGTTTGACCGTAACGCGTGATCGCGAGGTCATCGAAGCGGTTCGTCATGACTACCGGTCCGTCAATGCTTCACTGCTCAAAAATCTCGATTTCATGGTGGAAAACTATACCTATAATCCGGGGGATGCCGTCAAATTGCGGCAGACATTCTTCGATTTGCGTGCGGAAGAGAAAAGCTTACTCGCGCTTGCCAGCATACCGGATTTCACCGAAAACCAGGCAATCGCTTTTCTCGAGACCAATATCTCCCCGAAAATCGGGGAAATGTACAGCATCACCACGGCCATCACTAACGGGTCCAGGTCGAATTTTGCCCAGTTCGTCAATACTTCCAACGATTTTCGCGACAGCACTTATATTTTCTCCAGCATACTCATTTTTGCCGTAATAAGTGCTCTCATCATCTATCTGCTGATACTGAAAAGAAAAGAGGAATACGAAGCACAAATGCGGCAGATTCTCCGGCAGGCACTGGAATCGGCACAGACTGCGAATGCCGCCAAGTCACAGTTTCTGTTCAATATGTCCCACGACATACGCACCCCGATGAATGCCATCATCGGGATGACAACCCTTGCCCTCATCCATTTGAACGAACCGCAGAAAATCAGGGACTATCTTGTCAAGATTTCGTCTTCTTCAAAACATTTGCTGGAATTGATCAACGACGTGCTGGACATGAGCAAAATCGAAAACGGAAAAATCGCATTGAATGACGAGGAATTCGTCTTGCCTGAACTGATCGAACATTTTTGTACCATCATCCTCCAGCAAGCCCATACCAGACATCTGACGCTCGACATAAACACCGATCTGATTCATGAGAAAGTCACAGGTGACACCCTTCGTATTAACCAGATGCTTTTGAACATCGCGGGCAATGCCCTGAAATTTACACCGGCAGGCGGGAAAATCGACATACAAATCCGTGAATTGCCTCCACAATATGCAGGTTACGGAACCTATCAGTTCATTATCAGCGATACCGGAATCGGCATGCCTGCCGACTTTATAGAAAAGATTTTCGAACCATTTGAACGTGCACACAACTCGATCGGCAATAAAATCGAGGGAACCGGCCTGGGGATGGCCATTACCAAAAATATTGTCGACATGATGAACGGCCGCATCGATGTGGAAAGCGAACCCGGTAAAGGGACGACATTCACGGTAACGGTTCCCCTCAAATTGCAGAATGCCGAAAACGACACATTCGACTTTTCCGGCTTGCGGGAATTTCGCACACTCATCGTCGATGATGACAGGAGCATCTGCGAAAGCACGACACAAATGCTCGATGAAGCCGGAATCAGGAGCGAATATGTCCTCACCGGCATCGAGGCCGTCGGGAAAGTGGTGGCGGCTCACGAGATGAACCGGGATTACCATTTCATCATCATCGACTGGAAAATGCCGGAAATGGACGGACTGGAAACCACCCGCCAGATACGGCGCGTTGTCGGCAATGACATACCCATCATCATTCTCACCGCTTACGACTGGACTGACATCGAGGCCGATGCCAAAGAAGCGGGAGTCGATATGTTTCTGGCCAAGCCCCTCTTCAAGTCCCGCCTGTACAAGGTCATGCACGACATCATCTCAGGTGAACAGGCTCCTTCCCTGGCACTGTTGGACACCCGGACAGAAATCGTTCCCGAAAGCCGTATTCTCCTCGTGGAAGACAACGAGCTCAATATGGAGATATCCTGTGAATTCCTTCAATACTGCGGCATTACCGATATAGAAAAAGCATGGAACGGCGAAGAAGCCGTCTGCATGTTCAAAAATGCTCCCCCCGACTATTACAAGATGATTTTCATGGATATCCAGATGCCGAAAATGGACGGGTATGAGGCCACACGGCAAATACGGTTTATCGAGCATTCGGAAAACCGGTTGCACACCCCGATCGTTGCCATGTCGGCCAATGCATTCATCGAAGACAGGGAGAAAGCCAGAATGTCCGGGATGAATGGCTACATCACCAAACCGGTCAGTATCGATGAAATCCGGAATGTGTTGACTGAACATCAGGTCATCGTGTCAGAACCGGAGAGATAGCTTTCCGCTTCCGTCGCTCACCCGGCTGGTTTTGAGTCCCTTGCCGGAGTTCGCCTGTTGCTGATTTCCGGGCAATGGATGGCCTGAGAATGTTTTCACCTCACTTTTTTGCCGCCGCTTTTTTGGCAGTTTTCTTTTTCACGGCTGGGGAATTGCGATCTGCCAGTTCTTTTTTCGTGCAGGGAACAAGCCGGTCTTTCCTGTCGGCAGCTTCACCATGATAGCAATATCCCCGTTTTTCCAGCTCGTCGGCGTCTTCATTCATTCTTGCCGAATAGAACGCCGCCTCTTTCAGGTTATTGTTTTTTTCCTCGAAAACGCTATTGTCCAGACTGAACCAGTAATCCCGGATAATCTCTTCCGTTTTTGCGTCTTTTGCCGATTCCAGCGGGACAAACAGCAAATTGGCCGGACGGCAGTTTTTCCATACCGTCACTCTGGTACCGGGTTGTGTCGCGACTTCTTCCGGGCACCAGCCCCGCCGGGTCAGTTCACCAGCGACAAGATCTTTTTCGATACACGGTATCGGTTTTTTGTCGAACATGGCATTGAAAACACCGCTCACCCCGCCATTTTCACTATCACACTGCTTGCCGGCTTCGGTCCACCTGAAAATCAGCCCGGATGGGAGCATCTGCGGATTTTGAGCCAGACATGCTGTGGAAAAGGCACACGATAAAATCAGAATCAGTTTTTTCATGGCAGAAAAGACATTATTGATGATTGCCTACTTTAAGCCATGCTGTCGAAATCTTCAATTTCCGAAATGAAACAGATCGTAACGATTGTCTTTGCATGACTCTCGCCTGTTTCGAGCCAGTGAAGAGGTCGCCTGACGGATCAAACTTTTTAACGAAACCGGATTCTTTTTACCTTCATCAAACGTTTTTTTCCGGCAAATGCTATTTTTCAATCAGTTCCGGATTTCATCGAAACGACCTGTTATTTGAAACTCCATCCCGGATACGGTTTTCCGAACCCGTCAAAACCATACCGGAGAAGTCCATCCTGAAGGAGGCACCATGCCCCAGACCGTTGCCCAAAACCTTGTCTCGCTCATGATCGATGCCGGTGTCAAACGCATTTACGGAATTGTCGGCGATTCGGCGAATGCCTTGATCGACGCCATTCATCACAGCGATGGGAAAATCGCTTTCATCAATGTCCGCAACGAAGAAGCGGGCGCCTTTGCCGCCGGAGCAGACGCCGATATTTCCGGAACCATTTCCGCCGTATTCGGTTCCTGTGGCCCCGGTTCCTTGCATCTGGTCAATGGCCTTTACGACTGTAACCGCAACAGCGCTTCCGTCTTCGCCGTCGCCACCCATATCCCCCAGTCCGAAATCGGCAGCCGTTACTTTCAGGAAACACGTCCCGACTGGATATTTGCCGACTGCACGAAATATCTCGGCTATGCCACAACTGCCCGGCAAATGCCGCGCATGGCCGAGCTGGCGATACAGGCCGCTTTTCTGGAACGTGGCGTCGGCATGGTCATCCTCCCCGGTGACGTGGCACGCGAAACGATAGACAAGCCGATGCTCCCTCACCCCATTGCCCGTTCCCGCCCCGTTTCCCTGCCCGTAAAAGACGATCTCGACGCACTGGCAAAACGGATCGACGAGTCCCGAAAAATCGTCATATACGGCGGAGCCGGATGTCGCGAAGGACGCGAAGAAGTACTTGCCCTCTCCCGGAAAATCAATGCACCCATCGCATGGGCCTATCGTGGCATGGACGTCTTTGAAGCCGACAATCCGAACGGGATCGGCATGATCGGAATGCTGGGCTGGGGCGCGGCCCTGCGTGCGCTTCACGAATGCGACCTCCTGTTGATGCTGGGAACCGATTTCCCGTTTCATGGCCTCTTTCCCGCCGATACCACTATCGTCCAGATCGACGATACCGCCAGCCAGCTTGGCCGTCGTGCGATGGTCGACATGGCTCTGGTCGGCGACGTCAAAACGACTGTAAAAACGCTCTTGCCGATGATCGCCGAACATTCAGACCGTTCTTTTCTGGACGACATGCTCGCCTTGCACAGGGACATGCTCCGCATCATGGCTGCCCCGTTGTCCGAACCTCAAAACGAGAGGGCACTTTCTCCCGAACAGGTCGCAAATGCCATTGACGAACTGGCCGACAAAAACGCCATCTTTACGGTCGACACCGGCATGTGCAACATCTGGTCTGCACGTTACCTGAACATGAAAAAAGACCAGCGCCTGCTGGCCTCTTTCGGTCATGGTTCGATGGCAAATGCCCTTCCCCAGGCCATCGGAGCGGCACTCGCCGCTCCCGACCGTCAGGTCATCGCCCTTTGCGGCGACGGTGGACTGACCATGCTGATGGGAGAACTTCTCACCGCAGTCGAACAAAACCTGCCCGTCAAACTCATGGTCTTCAACAATTCGTCACGGGCCATGGTTCACCGGGAAATGCACGACGCGGGAATCGAGCCCTGGGGCGCCGAAGTGAAAAATCCCGACTTCGGAGCTGTCGCCCGTGCAATGGGGCTGTACGGCGAAAGGGTTGAAAAAGCGGAAGATATCCGCGATGCCATCGTTCGGGCATTCGACTATCCCGGCCCGGCACTGATCGATTTCGTCACCGATCTGTTTGCAGATGCTCCCTCTCCACAAGATGTCATGAAAAGACTGGAAAAAGAAAAAACGATCGACACGGCGCGAGACGACATCGAGACGACACGGGAACTAAAAACGAGGATATGAGGTTTTAACCCGCATCATACTGAAACTGAAATAACAAAATCCCTGAACAAATCAGGGATTTTGCTTTTGTAAAACCGGTATCCATCCGGGTTATCAGGCGGTTTATCTTGCAACGAGCGTATTTTTGTACACGATGCCGTCTTTCATGATCATCACGAAATCCTGTCCGGATCGGTGACCCGTTCCGGATTTTTCAATGGATTGCCATCTGTCGGCAGCATATCGGCGTATTCCCCTTCCCTGATCACGCCGATGGTACCCGGATACAGGTTTGCCGCGCCAAAAAAACGTCGCATCCGGAAAATCAGGGACGTCACTTATCGAAAAAAAGGAATAGAATTCAATCCATCAGGCACCTTCACCTGACATTGTCCGCTTATCGTCATTTTGGAGAAAACATGTCCAGAATCCGCCTTCCCGACGTCAGTTCCATGAGTAATGAACAAAAGAAACAGTACGATCGCTTCCCGTCCAATCTCGTCCGTGCCCTGCTGGTAACGACCTCTTCAACCAAAGGATACATTTCCCTCGGAGCCAGTTTCCCGGCAGGCCAGCTGGCCGACAAGGATCGTGAAATGGTCATCCTGCGGGTCGGTTCCCTCTCGAAAAGCGCCTACGAGCGCATGCAGCACCTTCCGCTCGCAAGAAAAGCGGGCTGGACAGATGAAGAAATCGGAAAACTGGAAAACGGCATACCTGACGGCGAACGGGAAAAAGACATTCTGGCTTTTGTCGATGAATGCGTCAGAAACGTCAAGGTACGAACCGGCACATTCAATTGTGTCCGCCAGTATTACGACGAGACGCAAATAGCCGAGCTGATCCTCATGATCGGCCATTACATGATGACTGCCCGGTTTCTGGAAACGCTGGAAGTCGATCTGGATGAGTGCGCCACCTCGTGGGATGCGGTATCGGGTCAATAAACAGCCATTGAAAATTCGTTTTTCACGTCGGATCGTTTTCAACAATCAATGAAAAAGGGCGGGAAATTCCCGCCCTTTTTCAATCCGTCTTTCATGCCTGTGACCGGGCGCTACTCCGCTTTCTTCCGGTCCGCTTCCGCTTTTGCCGCATCCTCTCTCGCTTTTTTATCCCGTTTGGATTGCGTTTCGGCTTTCTTCTGTTCGACTATCTTTTGCCGTTCCTGAGAAGTTTCGACTTTTTCCTCATACTTCTGAACGTTGGCCGCCCGCTCGGCTGGCGTCATCAAGGCACCGGAATGCTTCTGCCCCGGAGTGGAAGAGACACCTCTTGCCGCTGCCGCCCGTTCTGCTTCCTTCTGCTCAACCCGTTTCACTCGCGCTTCATGCGCCTGAACATTTTCCGCCCGTTTCGGTGCATCGGCAATCTCGTCAGCCTTGCGTTTATCCAGAGCCAGATCACGCTGGCGAACGTCCTCGCTGCGTTTGAAACGCTTGGCTTCCACCTCGAGTGCATGCAATTCCTTCAAATCGACCCGTTTGGTTTCAAGCGCCCTGTCATAGCACTGGTAAACCAGAAATTTCCTGTTGCAGTCCAGTTTGTCATTGAAAAGACGGGCCTCGACGTTCTTTTTCTCGATACTGACGATTTCAAGAACCTGGTCGGCCTTCTCGATGGAATCGATGGAACCGGCCGGAAACACGTTCAATATGGCAGCGACTTCCGGACTTGTTTTCACTTTTTCCATGGTGCTGCCCTTCGCCACACTGGCTGCATCTGCCGCATAAAGTGGAGCCAGTCCGAAAGAAGGCCAGATCAGAATCCCAAGGACAACAACCGGAAGCATCACTTTCAGCATGCCCGACAAGCCACGATATTTCACATGTTCCGCTTGTTTGTCCAACCCGTTGAAAGAATCCAAAAGAAACTCCTTGAATGCAAATGAGATGTGAACCCCGTCCAAAGATGAAATTTTACCATTAAAGAAACGTGTTCCTGACTGATTTTGCCGGGACTCTTCCATTACGGACCGGCCGACCTTCTCCCCCACTCCCTTCGAGTCAATACTGTTACCGGGAACATCATCGGCGATTCATCGATAACGTTCGTTCCCTTTACGTGAAAGGTAGAGCCTCCATCAATCTCCTTCGCGTTTGATTTTCAGGTCCCTCCATAAAAAAACGCATCCCTTGTGGGGATGCGTCAAGGCAAAAAGAATTATATTGCCTGTTACTGGAACTGATGTCCGACTGTCAGCATGGCACCCCGTGAATTGGAATCGCTGGATTTCTGGTATCCGACCCTCAGTCCAAGGCTGGTATTGCCTTTCTGAACGTCAAGTCCGAGCGTTCCCACCCATGAGGAGCTAAAAATCAAGGTTTCCGAAAAAAAATGAAAAATATCGGCAAATATTACAATTAAGCAACAACGCAAGATTCCCGGGATGACATTACCCCTGCTTAACTGTTGCTATCCATCTTGAACGGATCAGCCCGACATGGATATTTTCACCTTCCTGTCACAGGGAAATACGGCAAGCGAACAGGAAAACAACCGACCAGAACCGGTATTTAACAAAAGACAGGAAATGCAATAGTTTTTGCCTGAAACGGGCTCGGCAATAAAACAGACACTTCCCGGCATTTTCTTTACCTTTTATCTAAAACCGGCTTCCTTTCTCTGCTATATTGAAGTCTCTTTTATGGATGAGCCAAGGATCATGAACAGAAAATACGATTGTTTATTCGCGGACGATATCCGCAACGAAATCGGTGGAAAGCATTCCATCATCGGCGTCTATAACACCGTCCTCTCACTCGACTCGGCACAGACCCTGATTCCGAAACTGGCCATTTCGTTGAACTGTTACACGGATTTCGACCATCCCTTCAAACAATTGTTCGTTATGGTCATGCTCGACGATGCCGTCATATCACAAAACGAACTGCCTGCACAATTCCTTGAGAAATCATTCAACGAAAACAAAAAGATGATCGAGGAATGCGGCATCCCACTCGCTTCCCAGTTTTACAGGGCCACCGCAAACATTCACCTGAACCCGCTGGTCATCAAGCTGCAAGCCATCCTGAAAGTCGTCGTCGTTGCCGACGGTGAAGAAAAAACGGTCGGCAACCTGATCCTGCGCGTTCCGGCACAACAAGAGCAACCGACACAATCGGTACAATAAATATTGCACATTTGTTTCTTCTATAAAAAAGGCGGTTAAAACCGCCTTTTTCCGTATAAACCTGAACTGACACACTAGTCTTTCAGCAATGGAAGCCCGTCGAGCATCCGTTTCATCCGGATGGCGATCCGTGGCATGAATTCGGCGACCGTCAGGCCGACCAGTTCATAATGTGTCGCGATATCGTTGATCACCCGGACAGCTTCCGCTATTTCCATGCCATCCGGTTCGACGCCGACCCCGGCGATGATTTCAGCCGGGTCGAGCACGTCCAGATCGAAATGGACAAGCACTTTCGACACACCGGTCGTCTTCAGCCAGTCCAGAATCGCCTTGCTGTCTTCAGCCACGTCCGCTGGCGACAAACCTTTAATCCCGAGTTCCTGCTGGCGCTGCCTCATACCTGTATCCCATGAACGCAAGCCAACGATCAGGGCGTTTCTGGCAGCGACCTTTCCGGGCAACATTCGCATAATCTCTTCATCGCCCATACCAAGACACGCCGTCAGCGCCATTGCGTGATAGCCCTTGTATTCATCGTATGGCAGGTTCACGTCCGGATGGGCGTCGAGCCAGACAATCGCCACATCATCCGGATATTTCGCCACCAGATACGTAAACGGCACGACACTGACGGAACATTCGCCGCCGAGGGTCACGATTTTTTCCGGTGCATTTTCGCGGACGATATCCAGAGCCGCCCCAGTCTGTTTCATGATGACCCTGCGCGCACTGATGCCTTTTTCGACTGCCCTGTCCCTGATATCCAGAGAGACAGGCACCTCTGCCGTCATCGCAGTGCTCTCGGGAGCCAGCATTTTCAAAAGTTGCGCCCCCAGAAAATACCCCTTTGAGGCATCTTCCGGCAAAAGATCCGGCATCCAGTGATCGACGATCCCGCCCTGCCATTGCGGGTAAATGAGCCGCAAGACAGACGTCTCGCTTTTTATGTCACCGCTGGTCACGGACGTTTTTTCCGGTATAGGCATGAACCTGTCTCCACAGTAGTTTGTCCAACAAAAAAGGCTGCACAAGGCCGCCTTTCCATCTCTTGCATTCCCTTGAACGGCCTTACATGTTCAATGCCCGGCCATCGACCGCCAGTGCGGCTTCCTTCACCGCTTCGGAGAGCGTCGGATGGGCATGGCAAATCCGGGCGATATCTTCGGAAGTGGCCGAAAACGTCATCGCCATCACTGCCTCGGCAATCAGCTCGGACACCATCGGCCCGATCATGTGGACACCCAGCACTTCATCGGTTTTCGCATCGGCGAGAATCTTGACGAATCCCTCCGTCGTTCCCATGGTGCGGGCGCGCCCGTTCGCCATGAACGGGAATACGCCTTTTTTGAACGACACGTTTTCCGCCACCAGTTCTTCTTCCGTGCGTCCAACCCAGGCGATTTCCGGATGGGTATAGACAACCCAGGGAATGCCCTTGTAATCGACATGGCCGTACTTGCCTGCAATCCGCTCGGCCACGGCAACACCTTCATCCTCGGCCTTGTGGGCGAGCATCGGCCCACGCACCACGTCGCCGATCGCCCAGACGTTTTTAAGGTTGGTGCGGCACAGGCCGTCAACCGCGACGAAACCGCGCTCATCCAGTTTCAGCCCGACCTTGTCGACGCCAAGCCCCTGCGTATACGGTACCCGGCCGATAGACACCAGCAACTTGTCGAACACGGCTTTCTCGACCTGTCCCCTTGCGTCGTCATATTCGATGGCAACGCCCTTGGGCATCCGCCTGACCTTCCTGACGGTTGCACCGGTCAATATCGTCAATCCCTGGCGGGTCAGCTGTTTCTGCGCTTCCATCGCGACCTGACGGTCAGCGCCCGCAAGCAGTTCCGGCTGCGATTCAAACAGCGTCACATCCGAACCGAGCCGGCGCCAGACCGACCCCATTTCCAGCCCGACCACTCCGGCACCGATAATGGCAAAACTCTTCGGCACGTCGTTCAGTGACAAAACACCTGCGTTGGACAAAACCCGTTCTTCATCAAACGGCAGATTCGGCCATGCCCGCGGTTTGGAACCGGTCGCGATGATCACGTTAGTGCAAGTGAACTTCCGGGTTTCGTCGCCGGTCACGGCAATGGTGTATTCCCCGTTTTCCACTCCCGCAAACGAGCCGGTACCGTTGAAGTAAGTGATCTTGTTCTTGCGGAACAGGAAAGCGATCCCGTCATTGTTCTGCCGGACGATGGACGCCCGGCGCATCTGCATCCGTGGGATATCCATATCCACCCCGATGACATCCACGCCGAAATTCGACAGTCCATCCCTGGCCATTTCATAATGCGCGGATGCTTCCAGCAAGGCCTTCGAGGGAATGCAACCCACGTTAGTACAGGTACCCCCCAGTGCAGGCTTCCCGTCGATCTTCCAGTCGTCGATACACACCGTTTTCATGCCGAGCTGGGCGGCACGGATCGCGGCGATATAACCGCCCGGGCCTCCCCCGATCACTGCCACATCGAAATCCACACTCATCTGATATTCCTTTCGTTTCCGGAAGAAAATTACAAATCCAGCAACAGGCGTGCCGGGTCTTCCAGCGTTTCCTTCATCGTCCGCAAGGCCAGTACCGCTTCACGTCCGTCGATCAGGCGATGGTCGTAAGACAAGGCCAGATAATTGATCGGCCGGATCACGATCTGGCCGTTTTCGACGACAGGCCTTTCCGTCGTGGCATGGATACCCAGAATGGCCGATTGCGGCGGATTGATGATCGGCGTCGACAAGAGCGAACCGAATACACCCCCGTTGGAAATCGAGAACGTGCCGCCTGTGAGGTCGTCGAGCGTCAACTGTCCGTCGCGTGCCTTGATCGACAGTTCGTTGATTTTCTTTTCGATTTCCGCAATCGTCATCAAATCGGCATCGCGCATGATCGGCACGACCAGCCCGCGCGGGGAACTGATGGCAATGCCGATATCGTAATACCCGTGATAGACGATATCGTTCCCGTCAATCGAGGCATTCACGACCGGGAAGCGTTTCAGTGCCGCAATGGCCGCCTTGACGAAGAAAGACATCAGGCCGAGCCGGACACCGTGTTCCTTTTCGAACTGTTCACCGAACTTGCGGCGCAAATCCAGAACCGGCTGCATGTTCACTTCATTGAACGTCGTCAGCGAGGCCGTCTGCTGCTGTGACTGGATCAGCCGCTCGGCAACGCGTGCGCGCAAACGGCTCATCGGGACACGGTTTTCCGTGCGGTTCGTCGCCCCGTAAACCGTCTGCTGTCCGGTCGAGCCGGAAGGCGTATAAGGCGTTCCGGCAGGCGGTGCCACACGGCGGGTCGCCTGCTCGATGGCTTTTTCATCTTCGCCAAGATCGGTACCCTGTGCTTCCCAGGCCCGTTCAACGTCTTTTTTCGTAATACGCCCGTCCTTGCCGGTACCGACAACCGAGGTTTCATCCATGCCGAGTTCCGCCATCATTCGTGCAGCCGCAGGCATGACGATGCCGGACGGATAGTCCGCCGGATCGGGCATGTCACGTTCGCTGTCGAAAGCGGCGATTTCCAAATCCTCTTCCTTTTCCAGTTTTGCGGGAGGATCGACCGGAACCGGAGCCGATGCCACCGCTGCAACCGGTTCGGCCGCCGGTGCGGAAGCGAACAGTTCCATCTCGCGCGTTTGCGGCTCTTGCGGTTTCGATTCTGCCGATGCCATCGCCTCCGTATCCACCAGCGCGATCACTTCACCGGCCACGACGATACTGCCATCCCTTTTCAGGATTTGTGTCAGCACGCCGTTGGCGGGACACGGCAATTCCAGAACGACCTTGTCCGTTTCGACATCGACCAGATTTTCATCCAGCGTAACGGCTTCGCCCGCCTGTTTGTGCCACTGCAAAAGCGTGGCTTCCGTTACCGATTCCGATAACTGTGGAACTTTCACTTCAAGAACCGCCATATTTTTTCTCCACTTGAAAATTCGGAGTCACCTGTTCAAACGTCATTAAAACGTCAAGCGACTGTTATTCTTATTCTTTTCTTCAGCGTACCAGTACCATATTCCCCATTTCGCCAAAGGCGGCATTCATCAGCTCTTTCTGCTGGGCCGAATGCTTCTGGAAATAGCCGACAGCCGGAGACGATGAGGCCGGACGGGCAGCGAAAGACAGTTTCTGTCCCGTTTGCAGGGTATCGAAGACCGGTCGTTGCACCTGCAACCATGCCCCCTGATTTTCAGGCTCGTCCTGAACCCAGATGATCTCTTCGGCTTTCGGATATTTTTTCAATTCATTCGCCAGCAACTCACCCGGAAACGGATACAGTTCCTCGATCCGGAGGATGGCCACGTCCATGCGTTGTTTCTCGGTACGCATATGCGCCAGATCGTAATAGATGCGACCGGTACACAACAGAACTCGTTTGACCTTCTTCGCATCGATACTCTTATCGACTTCACCGAGAACCGGCCTGAAAGACCCGTCAGCCAGTTCTTCCAGCGGGGAAGCGGCATCCTTGTGCCTGAGCAGCGACTTCGGTGTCATGACAATCAGCGGTTTTCTCTGCATCCTGAGCATCTGCCGGCGCAACACATGGAAAATCTGGGAAGCCGTCGTCGGCTGGACGACCGACATATTGTTATCCGCGCACAACTGCAGATAGCGTTCAAGTCGTGCGGAAGAATGTTCCGGCCCCTGCCCTTCATACCCGTGCGGCAGGAGCATGACCAATCCGCAAATACGTCCCCATTTCGCCTCACCCGAACTGATGAACTGGTCGATCACGACCTGTGCACCGTTGGCGAAATCCCCGAACTGGCCTTCCCACAGGGTCAGCGTATTCGGCGCCGTCGTCGCAAAACCGTATTCGAACGCCAGCGCCGCTTCTTCCGACAGTGGCGAATTGATGACCGTAAAGCTGGCCTGATCTTTCGAGACGTTCTTCAAGGGCACATATTTTCCCGCCCCGGAAATGACCCTTTCCTGATCGTGCAGGACAGCGTGTCGGTGAACGAACGTGCCGCGTTCCGAATCCTCACCCGCCAGCCTGACCGAAAAACCGGCTGAAACGAGCGAGGCATAGGCCAGATGTTCCGCCATCCCCCAATCGACCGGCAATTCGCCCTTGCCCATCCGGGCACGGTCATGAATGACCCGTTCCACCAGCGGATGCAGGGTCAGCCAGTCCGGCATCGTCGTGATGCGTTCGGACAGGCGTTTGAGTTCCTCGATCGGCATCGCCGTATCGGCGTCTTCCGACCAGCCCTGCTTTTGCAGGATCGGCTGCCATTCAATGGCCGACTGGCTCTTCATGTTCGAAATGACCGGGTTGACTATCGGCGTACCGGCGTCCATCCGGGCACGATAACCGGCGACCAGCGCATCGGCGTCCGCTGGCTGGATAACGCCCTGTTTGACCAGCCGGTCAACGTACAGGCTGCGGACTCCCGGATGCGTCGCGATTTTCTTGTACATCAGCGGCTGCGTCATGGCAGGCGTATCCTGCTCGTTATGGCCCAGCTTGCGGTAACAGACGATATCGACCACGACATCTTTCCTGAACTCCATCCTGAAATCCAGCGCGATCTGCGTCGCCAGCACGACCGCTTCCGGATCGTCGCCATTTACGTGCAGAATCGGCGCCTCGATCATCTTCGCCACGTCCGTGCAATAGAGCGACGAGCGCGATTCACGGACATCCGAAGTCGTAAAGCCGATCTGGTTGTTCAGCACGATATGCACCGTGCCGCCCGTGCTGTAACCGCGCGTCTGCGCCATATTCAGCGTTTCCATGACGACGCCCTGACCGGAGAAAGAAGCATCTCCATGCACCAGTATCGGCATGACCTGCGAGCCGTCCGGATCGTCACGATGGAACATGCGCGCCTTGGCCGAACCTTCCACGACCGGATCGACGATTTCCAGATGCGAGGGATTGAACGCCAGTGACAGATGCACCGGGCCGCCCGGCGTCGAAATGTCGCGTACGAAACCCTGATGGTATTTCACGTCCCCGGCAGGCAAATCGTTTTCCGGCAAGCCTCCCTCGAATTCGGCAAAGAGATCGTTCGGCATCTTGCCCATGATATTGACCAGTACGTTCAATCGTCCGCGATGCGCCATGCCGAGCACGATTTCCTGTATGCCCTTCGATCCCGCCCGCTGGATCACTTCATCCAGCGACACGATGAAACTTTCCCCGCCTTCCAGCGAAAAGCGCTTCTGCCCGACATAACGGGTGTGCAGGTAACGTTCCATGCCCTCGGCCGACGTGACCCGTTCGAGAATATGGCGTTTCTTTTCCGGTGAAAAAGAAGGCGTCGCCTGAATCGATTCCAGCCGTTCCTGCATCCAGCGTTTTTGCGCATGGTCGGTGATATACATGAATTCCGCACCGATGGAACGGCAGTAGGTTTCACGCAGCATTTGCACCAGTTCGCGCAAGGTCGCCGTTTCACGCCCGAACCAGGTATTGCTGATATTGAACACCAGATCCATGTCTGTATCGGTGAAACCGTAAAAAGACGGTTCCAGTTCCGGAATCTGTGGCCGCTCATGCCGCTCCAGCGGATCAAGTTTCGCCCAGTAGGTGCCAAGGAAGCGGTAAGCCGCCGTCATCTGCTGCGCGGCGATGCGCTTGCGGTCCAGCTCGGCGTTGCCTTTGGGAACAAGGATCTTGAACGGGGAATGTTTCGCCCGTTCCGCATACGCGGCGACGACCGGGCCATGCCGGATATCCGAACGGTTGCTGCCATCGACGGCAGGCACGTTTTGCATTGAATTGAAATAAGCCCGCCAGTTTTCCGGCACATTGGCGGGATTGTCCAGATACGCCTCGTAAAGTTCCTCGACGTAAGGCGCATTGCCTGCGAAGAGATACGAATTGTCGCTGTACTCCTGCATCATGTTGATACCCTCCTTTGCGAGCGGGTCTGGAAACAAACGATTCAAAAATGCGCCAATTCCCGTCGCTTTTCGCCTGTCTTTTGAACAGGCCGAACCCCGTCACTCACACTGATGACACCATCAGCTATAAATATAACGGTCACATACTGAAATTATAACCCGGGATGTACTGCACAAGGGTCCGCTTCAGAGTATAGCGCTAATAAATATTTATCCTCCCATACTGCATGAACAAACGCGTTGACACGACGCAATAAGCCCATTGCCTCATATTGCAGCTTCTTTTTCCCTTTCTGGCCAACCACTTTTTCCTTTAATCAAAGCCTGCACGGAATTTGACGAATCCGGCCGTTTCCCTGTCACAAGGATTGATTTTTCACATTCCCGCAAGCTACGTCATCACCACCCTGTTCATATCCTATCAACTCAATTCACAAAACACGATATGAACCCGACACTTTCTTCCCGGCCTCCCGACAACTTGCCAGCGTCAATAAAGCCCCGGCCTTTTTCCCCGCTTCAAACCCATTATCGAACAGAGAACACGGCACTCTCCCGCAAACCTTTGTCCCTCCTTCTGTCTCACATTATCGGCAACGGAAAAAGCCGTTCTGTCATTCTCGGGATTTGTCTCTGTACGGCGGCCGGGATCGCGCAGGCCGAATACATGGCCGAAGGCACTTACCATGCGGCCGTGACCGGAAGCGGCCATTCGATCTGGAACGGAACCGGCACCGAGCAAACTTTCAATTTCAATCAGGGCGCTACCCTCGACAACCCCGGACTGGGCGTATCGCCGGTCAATGTTGACGGGAAACTGCACATCAACGTCGGGCACGACCAGACACTCAACCTCCATTCCACAGACACTTACGAACCGGTCAACATCGGAGCCTCCGGCGAACTGGACATTTCAGACGGTCATCTCAACATCCGCTACGCTCCTGAAGGAAACGACAAATCCGCTTTCATGATGGACGGTGGTGGCAAACTGACCATCAATAACCAGTCGCTTGCGATAGACACGGCATCGGAGGCAGGATTCAACGTTCAGGAAGCCGCCACGGTTTCCGTCAAAAACAGTGGCGATTTTTCCGTCACCAACGTCTTGCGCGGTATCGGCCTGCAAACCCGAAACGCCGGTACCTCCCCACAGATGACGGTCGAATCCGAAAACATCGGCATCGATGCCAGTGTCGCGAAAGGGGGAGCGGTCTATCTGTTGGCCTACCATGTTCCGGGGACACACACGGATCTCTCGTTGACGGCACGGGAAACCGTCCATCTCAACGGCGACAGTTACGGCACCTATACCTATGGCAATAACACACTCGACATTGCCGGGAAAAACGTCGATATCGGCGGAAACAAATACGGTATGTATGCTGCCGGTACCGACGCCATGCACGACAATACCGTCACCGTCACGGCAAACGACACACTGGCGGTCAACGGCGTTTCCGGCGGCCTGTACAACAAACAGGGCAATCTGTCCCTTCACGGAAAAAACGTGAACATCACGGCCTCCAACGGGCACGGTATATGGAGCGTACAAAAGGATTCGGCGACGTCCTCAGCAACGACTGTCAAGGGGGATGAAACCATTTTTGTGCAGGGAACAGGGTACGATGCCGTCTATTCGAATGATGCCACCGTCGGGCTTGAATCCCCGACAATCAACATCAAGGCAGACCAGTATGGCATGCGGGTCGATGGCGCAAACGGCCAGTTGACGGCAAGCGGGACGACCGTTTCCGTCGTCAGCAAAAACTCGAGCCTGATCGCGTCCGACAACGGTACCCTTCACGTCAATGCCGATACCGTCAGCCTGACTTCCGACATGGAAGCCGTCTGGGCCGAGGGAGGAACGGTCAATATATCGGGCAAAAACATCCGGATTGCCGGTGACACCGACAGTGCCACGGTTTATGCCGGTTCTTCCGGACAGGCAAAAATCAATACCTCATCAGGCGGGACATTCACGATGACCGGCAATCTTTATGCAGAAGACAACGGTGCCATCACGCTGAGCCTGCCGACTGCCCAATCCGTATTGACCGGATGGGCCATCGACAGCGAAACCGGAAATGTCAATGACACCGTCACCAGAAGCGCTCCCGTTTCAGGCCGTATTGACCTGACTATGAATGGTGGTACATGGAACATGATGGAAAAGCAGGGATCGTCCAACCGGATATCGTCCCTGACAGCCGACGGGGGCACCGTCAATATGCGCTACTCGACTGCACAGCCGTTTTCAGACCTTTATATCCGCAATCTTTCCGGTAACAATGCCCTTTTTATGGTCGATACCGATATCGAAAACGACCAGTCCGACCGCATCATTATGGAAACCGCGACCGGTGCGCACAAAATCGACGTCAGGGCGACCGGTGCCGAACCGTCACGGGAAGCGATGAGCAATTTCATCGTCCGTCAGGACTCGGGCAATGCGACATTTTCGCTGGCCAATCCCGGCCAGAAAGTCGATGCCGGCGTCTGGTTCTACAAACTGGCCAATCGTAACTCCAGCGATACTTCCGGCGCACAGGAATGGTTTTTGCAGCGCACAAACGAAAGGACTCCCACGACCGACTCGGTACTCGGCCTCTCCGGCGTTGCCGGTTCCTACGCCATGTGGTACGGACAGCTTTCCGACTTGCGCGAACGGCTGGGCGAAATCCGCAACCGCAACGGTTCAGACGGCATATGGGCACGTACCTTTGCCGAACGGGATAAACTCGACGGGCTGGCCGGGACGGATTTTTCACAGCACCTTTACGGCATATCCGCCGGGGTCGATCACCTTTATAAACATGACGCCAATAACGAATGGCTTTTCGGGCTGCGCGGGCAATATACCTCCGCTTCCCAGGATATGGATGGCCAGTATGGCGGCAGCGGCAACGCCCATTCCTATGGACTCGCCGCCTACGCCACATGGAAACACGCCAGCGGCTGGTATGCCGATACCGTCGTCACCTGGGATCAGTTCCGGCAGGACATCGATACGCGCATGACCGACGGGACACCGGTTTCCGGGAAATTCCGCACGCATGGGGCTGGTCTCTCGCTTGAAACGGGAAAATATATCCCTTTCGGAAACGACCTCTTCATCGAACCGCAGGCACAGCTGGCGTATTACAAAATACAGGGAGCGGACTTTGCCATGAGCAATGGCATGCAAGTCAGGCATGACAATGTCGATTCACTGACAGGCCGCCTGGGACTCGTATTCGGCCGCAAATGGACGGACAGACAAAACCGGTTCGCGCAACCTTACCTAAAAGCGGGTGTCATCCATGAATTCAGGGGCGACCAGAAAGCGAACGTGAATAATGAAACATTCACGGACTCCCTGAAAGGGACACGCGTTTACTACGGTGCCGGGATCGACTGGCAATTTTCGAGAATGGCCCGTCTGTATGGGGAAATCGAACGCGAAAACGGCGACCATGTTTCAAGACCGTGGAGTGTCAGTGCAGGATTACGGTTCGAATTCTGACGTTTCAATACGATTTCAGAACGACTCATGTCGTTTTCCGGAACGTCGTTCTGAAATTTGTGCTTTTCTGACGAAAAACCAGATGCTCATACATCCGAAACTGTTTTTTTCAGTACCGGTTTCAAAATAGTATTGCGCCTGTCGGCAAGCGGCGACTGGCTGTTATAAGGAACTTTTCCGGAAGGAACCCATAAAGCTGCCTTTTCAAGATGGACATCCTGATCATCAAAGAAAATATGAGGATTGTAGGCCGTCAGAATTTGTGTTTTATCCACTCCTCCAAGAAAAAAAGCCTCATCGACTTGTACCCCCCAACTTCTCAGTGTCTTGATGACACGCATCTCTGAAGGAGAATTCCTGGAAGTAACCAAAGCAATTCGTATGGAAGAACTCTTTTGGCGTTGTTGCAATTTTTCCTGAAGAGTAGCCAATTTCTTCAGTAATGTAGCATAAGGCCCTTCCTCGAGCGGTACGTCCTGTTTTTCATCTTCGATCCTCTGGAAAACATCCAACCCCTGAGTTTTATAAACCAGTTCGCTCTCTTCAGAAAAAAGAACGGCATCGCCGTCAAATGCCAGACGCACCTGTTCTGTTGACATCACTTGCGCATTTTCCGGCGGCTCTCTCAGGATAGCCGTAGCGCATGATCCCGAGTCGATAACACTTTGAGCATCCTCGACATTAGTCGTTAAAAAAAGATCAACATCAAACGCTTTCATATAATCCGAAACCGGTTCTCCGCCGGTAAAGGCTGAACGGGTTATTCCCAGCTTGTCATGACGAATCGTATTCAAGACCTGTAATCCTGTTTCAGGACTGTTTCGGGACATGACCACCACTTCAACCAAAGGCACAGGATCATCAAACAATCTGAACCTGTTCAATCCAAGTAAAGCACTAATCAATGGGTAACCGGTGCCAGGTTTCAAATGCTCATTTTCATGTGCAAGCATATATTCCTTATATTGCCCGAGAGCATTTTCCCGGTCATCCTGCATCGCTTTTCTGAATAATTTATCCGATTCACTCATATCGAAGAGTGCCGTCGAACTGATCCCGATCACTAATGTATTGCTTAAATCGAATGCCATGTAAAAAATCCTGTTCTAGTACCATTTAGAAAAAAACCGCGCTTAAAGCGCGGTTTTTTAACGAAAGATCCGTTTTATTTTCTCTGGTCCATCGGCACGACATTGCGACGTGGTTCACCCACATACAGCTGGCGTGGACGGCCGATGCGCTGATCCGGATCGGAAATCATTTCTTTCCACTGTGCGATCCAGCCAACGGTTCTTGCCAGTGCGAAAATGCCGGTAAACAGCGATGACGGGATACCCAGTGCGGACTGGACGATACCGGAATAGAAATCGACGTTCGGATACAGTTTTCTGGACACGAAATAATCGTCTTCCATCGCCACCCGTTCGATTTCCAGCGCGATCTTGAACAATGGATCGTCTTTCAGACCCAGTTCTTCCAGCACTTCGTGACAGGTTTCGCGCATCAGGGTCGCACGCGGGTCGTAGTTCTTGTAAACGCGATGGCCAAAGCCCATCAGACGCGTACCGGCCGTACCGTCTTTCACGCTCTTGACGAATTCGGCGACCTTGTCGACCGAACCGATCTTCCTGATCATCGACAGCGACGCTTCATTTGCGCCACCGTGTGCAGGGCCCCACAGACAGGCGATACCGGCTGCAATACAGGCAAATGGATTGGCTCCGGACGAACCGGCCAGACGCACGGTCGAAGTGGATGCATTCTGTTCGTGGTCGGCATGCAGAATCAGGATACGGTCCAGCGCACGGACGAGCACGTCGTTGACCTTGTAATCTTCGGCCGGTGTCGCGAACATCATGCGCATGAAGTTGCTCGTGTAATACAGATCCTTGCGTGGATAGACGAAAGGCTGTCCGATGGAATATTTGTAAGACATCGCCACCAGCGTCGGCATTTTCGCCAGAAGGCGCATGGCCGACAGCTCACGATGTGCCGGATCGGAAATGTCGAGCGAATCGTGATAAAAGGACGACAAGGCGCCGACAGTCGCGACCAGAACGGACATCGGGTGGGCATCGCGACGGAAACCGCGGAAGAAGAACTGCATCTGTTCGTGCACCATTGAATAACCGGCGACGTTTTTCGCATACTCCTCATACTGCTGTTTGTTGGGCAATTCGCCTTTCAACAGCAGATAACAGGTTTCCATAAAATTACATTCTTTTGCGAGCTGTTCTATCGGATAACCGCGATAGAGCAATTCACCCTTGTCGCCATCAATATATGAAATGGCGGACTGACAGGAAGCGGTCGCCAGAAAGCCGGGATCATAAGAAAGCTTGCCGGTCGCACCGTACATCGACCGGATATCGATACCGTCGGCACCGATCGTGCCCTTGTAAACCGGCAATTCGACAGACGGGGTACCGTCTTCAAACGACAACTTCGCTTTCGTTACAGAATCTTTCATTTTCATCCAATTTCAATCAGTTTAAAGACAACAGAATGCCAAAGCCCCCTGCAAGTTCATAAAATAAAAAAGAAAGCATTATAAATGCTTTCGTTCGATATTCTGCTTTTTAACACAAAAATCCAGAAATCCAAAATCCCCCGCTTTAAAGCAACGGATTTCGTGAAAATCCAAAAAAAGATTCCCTGTGGAACTATTCCGGAACTATTTGAAAAGAAAAGACAAACAGGAACTCACTCGAGTATCCCGAAATGCTCAAGCGCTCCCGCGATACCGCCTTCCTCGACAGACGCCGTCACATAATCGGCACTGGCCTTCACCGCATCGGCGGCATTGCCCATTGCGACACCGATACCGGCATACCCCAGCATTCCGATATCGTTAAAGCCATCACCGAAAGCCATCGTTTCATCCGGGGCGATACCTTCCCGCATCAATACGGCATGCATACCGGCATTTTTCCCGCCACCTGCCGGAATGACGTCAAAACAGAAAGGCACCGAGCGCGTCGATTCCACGTTTTTAAGCGTACCGGTCAGAATTTTCTCTTCCTCTTCATTCAAAAACGGAACGAACTGGAGAACTTCATCATCCCTGACCCGGTCAAGCCCATGCATTGGCGGCATGGGGTGGTCGATGATTTCACACAGCTTTTCCACCCGCTCATCCGCATAATTCAGGAACATGCCATCCTCTTCCACGAAAAGGCATGGAAACGGTTTTTCCGCCAGCATGTCTTTCAGCAAACGGATATCGCCGGAATCAACCGTTTTCTTCCGGATGACTTCCCGAGGGTTATAGCAATACTGTCCGTTCAGGGTAAGATACGCGTCAAATGAAAAATACCGGTCCATGAAAGGCATCATCATTTTCGAGCGGCCGGTCGCCACATAGACCCTGATTCCCTTTTCCCTCAGGGCATGCAAGGCCTTTTGCGTCGACTGGTGCATCCTGTGCGTTTTGAAACTGATCAGCGTACCATCGATATCGAAAAAAACCGCCTTGATACGTTTTTCAGGTTTTCCGGTCATAAAATCTTTTTCCGCAATCGGTATGTTCAAAGCGTCATTATAAACGTACCGGAGGACAGCACACTGACAAGAGACACAAACACCAGAGGCAAGGGGAAATCCCTATTCAAACAACTGGCGAAACTGGGCCGGTGTCTGGTTGTAAGCCTTCTTGTAAGTGGCAATAAAAGCGCTGACGTTTTCATAACCGACAGCCTGTGCAACCTCGTGAACACTCTCACCCAAAGCCAGTTTTTTCCGGGCCACCATCAGGCTCGCACGCAATCGCCACTGGGCAAACGTCATATTCGTTTCACTGGAAAAATGACGGCTGATGCTGCGGGCGCTGATCCCGGTCTTGATCGCCCAGTCGTTAATGCTTTTGCGGTTGGACGGATTGGCAAGGATATCTTTTGCCATCGTATTGAGCCTTTTTCCCTTCGGAAGGAGAAGCCTTTCCTGCATGCGTGAACTGTAACGCAATTCATCCATGAACACCTGCAACATCATTTCCTGTCGTGGCTGCAAGGTCTGGTACACACTATCGTCGCTTTGCAGCCATTGATGCGCCCTTTCCAGAATCAGGGGAACGAAAGGCGAACAATACAGTGCACAGGCCACCTCGGGCATCCCGATACATAAAAGCGAGGAAAGCGTTACGCCCCAGCCGGCAATCCTTCCGATCTGTTCCGTTTCATACCGTATATAGGGAGGCATCCAGGCAAGCTGTCCGGGCCCGACGGTCCAGTAACCGCGTTCATCCTCAACCGAGACAAATCCTTTTTGCAGATAAAAAAACTGGGTTTCATGGGAACCCCGCTTCCCGATTTCCATTCCCTTTGAAGGGGAAATGGCCGAGAGGGCAAAACGCTGACCGTGCAACAGGAAATAAGAAGACATATGTGCCTCTTGACTGAAACAGTATCGCCTTTTTTTACAAGGCATGAAAAAGAATCAAAACGAAAAACCGTGCAGGCCGTCCTGAATGCCAACCGATCTATTTTATATGAAAACCGGTTTCACATATCCAGAATTTTTCGTTAAAAAACAGTCATGTTAACAAGTTTTGCCGACAACTGGTTTCCCTTCGAAAAAACAGCCCGATCCTTTTCATTTGAATTTTCGAAAACTGTCCCCATGTTAGACAGCAGAATATTTGCAAGGAATGAAATAAGTGCCCGATCAGGGTAAAATCACATTTTGATCATGCCGAATCACGGCTGATTCCCTTAAGCGAGAAACGGAAATATGAGCGTCGATATTTTTTTGCAGGAAACTTCATACATCGATTATTCATCGCCAATCGTACGCGATCAGGCCAAAGCCCTGTTCAAAAGCGTCAACAGCGAACTGGAAAAAGTGCGAATCGCCTTTGAATTCGTGCGTGATGAAATCTCTCATTCCTTAGACGTCAACGCCCCTGTCGTCACGGCAAAGGCTTCTGACGTGTTGAAACACAAAACCGGTATCTGTCACGCGAAAGCCAACCTGCTGGCAGCGCTTTTGCGTTCGCAGAGAATCCCGACCGGCATGTGCTACCAGCACCTGACGAAGAAAGACGATGATTCCGAAGGCTACTGCGTCCATTGCTTCAACGCCGTCCATGTGGGCCATCGCTGGATCAAGCTCGACGCCCGTGGCAACAACGACCGTGTCAGCGTCGCATTCTCGCTGCACGACCCGGCGATCGCATTCGCCAACCGCCCGCAATACAATGAATTCTTCTGGCCCGGCATTTTCGCCAATCCGCACAGGGCCAGCATGAACGCGCTGGAAGCGGCCAAAAACATGCAGGAACTGCTGAAAGCCCTGCCTGACCATATGCTGGAAGACCCGGACATCGTCGAAGTCGAGGCCGAAGATGTCCGTTTGCGAAGCTGGTTCTGGTAAGAATCGGTGGGGACGGCAAGGCTTTTCCTGAAGATTGCCCCGATTAAAGCATCAAGCGCCAGAAAACGGGAACCGGACTGGATTAATCCTTCAACAACTGACTTTTGAGCGGCTTTTTACGGGACAACACCTGTCGTGTAATCGCTGAAATCCGGACTGGACAATACCGTTTTGACAGCACTGTGAGGGTTCATAACGGCCTGGTCAATTGCCTCATGTGGGATGATGACACCCGTATGAGGCACAACAGGAGATTGAAGCAGGTGTTTCGTTTCAGCTGGCTTCAGGACAGATAATGGCAGCCAGAATCACTTTCGCCGTACCGTCCCCGGATCGGTTCAGGCCGGATTTTCCGGATATGGCACTCATGAAATACAGTCATTTTTTCGGAAAACGACCGATGATCGAAAACAGAAGCCTTGAAAAAACCGATTTTAACGAGACCCCTCTCGCCGATGAATATCGAAAGTGTGAGTTTGTATCCTGCAACTTTTCCGGACTGCATATCGACAACACCGGGTTCGATAAATGCGTTTTCAAACAATGCAATTTTGCCCTGTCGAGATTTTCATGCAATCTGCAGGACATCAAATTCATTGACTGCAAAATGACCGGAGCGGACTTTACTGATATCGGCCTGTTTTCAAATGCGCTGCATTTCGAAAAAACATTATTGAAATATGCCAGTTTTGCGTGTATCCGGATTCGGAAAAATCACTTTATCGATTGTGATCTGGGTGAAACCTATTTTCAGGGAGCGGATATCGCCCTTTCGGTTTTTGACAACTGTGATCTGAAGAAGGCCATTTTTACCGGTACCAATCTGGAAAAAGTGGATTTTTCAGGCTCATTCAATTTCTCGATCAATCCCGACACTTCCCGACTGAAAAAAACGATATTCCCCGAACAGGAACTGAGAGGTCTGGTGTCACATCTGGATATCATCATCAAATAAAAACCATAAGGATCAGGGCATTGAATGGAACCGCTTCAATACGGCAAGCAGCAGGTTTTCTGTCGCAAAAAAATGACTCCGGCCCGAAACGACCGGACAGGATGAGAAACGTCACTTTTTCAACAGACACATGATCGCCACAAAAACCATCCCGGTCAAAAACTGGATCACTCCCTCGAAATTGCCCGGAGTCGATGTCGTCATCAATCCCTACGTCGGCTGTCCGCACAAATGCGTGTATTGCTATGCCGGGTTCATGAAGACCTTCACGAACCATGAAGAGGACTGGGGCGATTTTCTCGACGTCAAACACTGCGACAAACCCGTTTCCACAAAACGGCTCGACGGCAAAAACATCGTCATCAGTTCCGTCACCGACCCGTACAACGCTTTCGAGAAGCAATACCGGGTCACACGGCACTTGCTCGAACAATTGCAGGAGTGCAGGGCCAATATCACCATCATCACCAAGTCCGACCTGATTCTTCGGGACATCGACCTGATCAGCCAGCTGGAAAACGTCGAAGTCGCCCTTTCCGTCAATTCCCTTGACGACACATTTCGCCGCCATTTCGAACCCCGTGCCCCAACGTCCAAAAGACGCATTGACGCATTGCGCCAGCTCCACGTTGCGGGGATCAAAACCGTCCTGTTCATGTCCCCCATCTTCCCCGGCATAACCGATTTTCGGGAAATCGTTAAAGCCACTCGCGCATGGGTCGATACTTACTGGTTCGAAAACCTGAACCTCAAAAACACCGCACGCAATCAGGTCGCCCGTGCCATCGGGCAGCACTACCCCGGACTGATTCCCCTCTATCGCACGATCTACCGGGATGGCGACAAAACGTATTGGTACAGACTCATTGATGAAATCGAAAACTACTGTACTGAAAAAGATATCCCTTTCCGGAACGTCTTCCATCCATGAACCGTCTTCCTGTTGCACTGCCTGTTTTACAAACGGATAAGCGAATGCGACGAAGGCGAAACGCCACCTTGTGCGATCAGCTCGGGCATCAGCATTTTCCGGTATTCATAAACATCGGTCCGGTAACCACGGCAGGAAGCGCAATACGGGCGATACTCACGGGTATCGAATCTGAAACTGTGCCACTTGTCATCGTCCCGCTTTTGCGTCAGCTGGGACGTTTCGAAATAAAGCGTTTCCATGTTTGTTTTGAATGCTCCCGTTACCGTTCCGTCAGCTGAAATGGTATCCGAAAATATTTGTGCGATACGAGTATGGGCTGCCTCCCATACCAGCATTCTCTTCACCGCTTTGACAGCCGCCTTTTTCGTCACATACGTCACTTTTCCTTTGTTATCGGCTTCCAGGATCGACTTGACCTTTCTTATCGTGTCATCCGCACTTTTCAGGGTGATCTCGAAAGCACGGACATTGTCCATGCAATGTTCCTTCTCGGCACGCCGACTTTGATTCGAGATTTCATCACTGACAATGATGACGATTTCACGGGAACCCCGGGAATGCGGATAAAATCCCCCTGAAACAGACATCAATCCGGTTTTGTATTGTCCCGGAGCCAGATAAAGAGATTCATTGCTGCCCGGATCACATTTTCCCAGATAATTGATTTTTGCCCTGTATCGACCGCTTCTCAAGGCCTCCGTCACAATGGAAAAACGTGTCGCCCCATAATTTTTCGCAATCGATGTAATGCCCTGATCCCATTTATCCGCTCTGGGGCGGTTGTAAATCAGGCTGTGATTGGTAACCAGTACCGGTTCTGTCACGAGAGACATATCTTTTCTCCTGTCACGTCTTTCGTGCGGTTGCCGATACTGTTGAACCGGCAACCGCTGTTTAATCGGTTACCCGATATCATCAGCTGCCACCGCCAACCGGAATCGGTTCGATCACCGACGCGAATACCGTGGACAGTTTCGCCATCCCTTCGGCAGGTGCCTGCTGCGCTGCCCGTGCATAAATTTCATACTTGGCCGACTGGTCGGTCGTGCGGGTATGTTCGGAACCGGCCGTGACACTACCCGAAATCTGTGCGTGGAATCCCCAGAAAGACATGCTCGTATCCACTTTGGATGTCGCCGACGTGTTGGATTTGTCCACCACCTGTTCCTTGACTTCCATCGTGAAACGAACCGTCGCTTCATCCATCGTGAACGCAGGCACCGGCACCAGCGAAATCAGCGGTGCCGTTACGGTCACCTGTTGAGGCGTGATATTGCCACTGCCATCGGTTACCTGACGCGTCAGGTTGAATGAGAGCGTTTTGGTCCCCTTTTCCGGATCGCCATCGATAAATGCCAGCTTGTAGACATAATCAAGATAAACCCTGCATAACTCCGACTGTCCTTTCGCCACTTCGATAATCGGCGTACAGACCAGCAAACCCAGCGGCAAACCCGCAAATTTGTCAGTGATATCTGCCATGATGCACCTTCCTTTCTGTTAAAGAAGCTTGATCGCTTCATTGGTAACCCGGGAAATACCCTCAGGCGGCGCTTCCCGTTTGAAAACCAGTTCGATTTCCTGACCCGGTTCTTCAACTTTTCCGGACGCATCCGGCAAATCGTTTTTTCCTTCTGTATTCTGCGTCCGGCGCAAAGGTTGCAACGAGACCTTCAACGGTCCTCCTGGCCTGTCAACTGACGTCGTGACCCGCATCTTCAGTTTCACTTCATCGAGATTGAACGTGTTGTGGTGCACCAGCGCCACCAGCGGGACATCGATTGTTTTCATAACGCCCGTATCGTCCGGAAATGGAATCACGACTTTACGCGTCACCGGAGCCAATGCATTCTCCGCCAGATCGTTCGTTTCGTCTTCGCCGGACTGTCGCAAAACATTCGCCGGTCTGAAATAATTCCAGTATTCGTCCAGAGACGAACGGGTTACAGCCGTCTGTGCATCCAGCATCGCCTGATTGATTGCCGTGATCAGATCGGCCAGTCCGACCTCAGCCATGACAGCCTCCGTTCGTCAACAGACGCAGAACCCGTTCGGCAGGCACATCGTATTTGTGCATCAAAGCGACCACGTCACTTCCTACCTCGACTACGTTATGATTGCCCTTGGGAACCGGAGCCCAGACGGCAAAGCGTCCGATTTCCGTTTTCACCCCGTCAATCTCCGTCGTCTGGTTTTCGCCCAGATCGGAAATGAAAACCCGGTTGGCTGTCAGTCTTGTCCATTCGTCCATCATCGTCTCCCCCTGATTGATAAATGTTTTCTTGTGGAGAGTTTTGCTTTTTTCCTGCATGGAGGAAATGACACCGATAACGTATTGACAGGAGGTAAGACACGCCTGCAATTAGCCTGAAAACGGCTTGCAGGGAAAAAAGGAAACGGCTTCTCCAAAAACAGCAACCGCCAATATTGCCCTGTTTGAAGAACGTCATTGACGGTTGCTTTTAAAAATATCGTCCTGAAATCAATGCGGCTGACAGGGATTACCTGTCTTTCCCCTTCAACCGGATCGTCAGGGCGATGGCACTGGAAACCCCGAGACGACGATAAAGGTTTTCACGATGCTTCATGACTGTCTGAAAATGAATGCCGAGTTCACGCGCAATCTGCTTGCAGGATTTTCCTTCCGCAATTTTTGCGGCAACCTCTCTTTGACGTGAAGTCAGCAGATTCATGGAAAGGAATTGAGACAATTTATTTTTTTTCGACGGCAGTTCCTGCCAGCCTGACCATATTGCTGACGCCGCTTTTTTCCAGAATCCGGCTTCGGTGTTTTTTGACCGTATTCGTACTGATCCCCAGTTGAAAAGCGATCTGCTTGCAACCGGCACCACCCAGGGAAAGCTCAAGGATTTCCTTTTCGCGCGGCGTCAGTAACGGAGTGTTTTTCATAAGCCCTCCCGGATTATTTCACCGTATGGAAACAAACATCTTCGTCCGGCAATGAAAAGAAGACCGGACACATCAATTATGATATTCCGGATAACATTTATCCATAAAACATGAAGGAAAAAGGTGGGAATGCAAAAACGAAAATTGCCGGAACATAAAAAAAGCAGGCATAAAGCCTGCTTTTAAAAATGCATACTACCTGTTCTTTTATTTATCCGGACAATTCAAAACCCTATTGCGACAACCGGAACCGGTTTGGCAAAAAATGAAATCGGTCAGTGAACAGCCAGTGAATCCTTATCGTCCCGTGTCCAGATTCCAGGAATTGAAACGACGTTCGGCATCTCTTTTGACTGGAGGGTTTTTGCGCCTTTCCCGAATGACAACAGGCGCGAAGGAATCGATTGAAAGAAGCGAGGCAGAAACCATGATCGGCCTGAGTGAAACGGATTCATTCACATCCCTGACTGGCCTCCCGAAAATGAAAGCGACCGTTCTTGGATCGGCGTTAACGGGAATTTCCGACATTTTTCTCATGATTTCAATATAAGCCTTGCAAAGATCATCCTGTTTGAACTCACCCTCATCAGGCACTTTGCAAAGTGGCAAATGACTTTCTGTCTGATCATCCATTTGACATACCTTTATCAATCGATTGCAGTTGTCTGTCAAACAACCGTACCGGGCAAAACATCGCCGGACCGCTGCCGACAATTTTGTACCCCCTCTGATTCATTTCCAAGCGACGCCTTCAAATCCTTTCAGTCCCATACCAGCCAAACCATTGTCAGCGCATGAATGAACCGAGTTTCATAACCAGTTCACCCGGCACATTGTATTTTTCCATCAAGGCAGAAAGATCATCCCCGACCTCGACAATCCGGTGCCGGTCTGTTCCAGGTATAGACACCCATACTGCATATCGACCAAGGACAGTCTTCGTTCCTGCTATGTCCGCTTCCTGATTTTTGCCCAGATCGGAAATAAAAGAACGGTCACCGACAAGGTGCTTCCAAGTGTCCATAAAGACTCCGACGCAGATAAAAAACAATAGCTTAGTTTCCCAATTTTGATCCTTTACGTCAACCGTTGAAATGAGTTGTTATTTTTACCCGAAAAACGGCACCCATGCACAAAAATCCTTTGTAAACAGAACGTTTTCAAAAAAATGTTACCTTACGGCAACACATTTATCAATAAAATTCATGCAAATTGAACAAAATCAAAGTGTGTATTGTCTCGCACCGTTATTATGAAACCGTTACTCGAGCAATTCCTGCAATATCATGAACTTTCTGCTCTTTAAACGCGTCCTTGTGACGCGTTTTTTTTATTCCCTCCCGAAAACACAAACTTATAAGACTCATTAAATATCTTTATAAGCTTCAAGAAACTTATCACCTTTAATCATAAAAACAACGTTCAGCAAAAACAAGCCTTAAACGGATTGACCGAAGAGTTCGCCATTTCTAAAATGAGCCATAAATGAACCATTCCCATAACAAGAATAAAAAAGGAGAACTGATGAGATACGACAAACCCGGTTATGGTGACCCGAGTACATGGGCACCTCTTTTCGGACATCCGAACGACCCTCGCAACGATTGTGAAGAAGAGGAAATCAGACTTGCCAGACTGACCGCAGCGTTCACCCAACGAATAACAAACGACATCGTCAAAGACGACAGAACCGCCATTCTCGTTGCCGACAATCTGATTCGTTACACGACGGACATTGACATTGTCGACATCATCCGGGATGCCGTCCGGGGCAGGAAAGAAGCCGTTTTCAACGCTGTCAGGGACCTGCTGGAAGAATCGGTCAGGTGCATGGCGGAAACGCAGGCTATTAAACAAATGGAACTGGAAAAGTAATTCGGTAAAACAATTGACCTGACAAATCGACAAAACAGGCCGTTACACAAAAGGAGAAAGTCATGCAGTACAAATTTTACAAAAGCCCGTGGTTTTTACTGCTTGTTGCCTTTGCCATCTGGGGATGCGGTTACATCACCGCCGATGACATCCGTATAGAAAAACAAAAACAACTCAGTTGCCAATGGGAAAAATGAAGCTGCCCTCACATAACAAACATAGACCGATTCCGGTCTGGATGAGATACGCTCCGGAAACGATGTCGGAACCAAAAGCGGTATTGAGCCGTGACAGTCGTTATAGCACTCTTGCCACATCGTCAGGGAATTTTTGTCCCCATCACAAGCTGTCAAGAATGTCTTTAACCCTTTGCCAGAAACTGGTCGTTCATTCCAAGAAAAAAACGGAAAAGATCTGAATTGAAAAAATCATATCCGTTAAAAAGACAAACTCCCATTCCGACAGGCGCAAATTGATGCGTCTGTTGGTTCATCTCAAACAGGTGTCAAGACTGTGCTGCTAGACTTGTTTCATTGTACTGCCTGCCGGCAGAAACCAGAACAGTCGTCCAGAGGAATTCCCCATGACATCCAGAACCGGCAAGCCACTGAGGCCCCACAGACATGCCGCGCCTTATCTTGTTCCCGGTGCTCCCCCCGGAACATTGACGCCGATTGCCGGATCGGCCAAACCGGTCATTTCCATCCTGACAATCAACCGCGACGTCACCCGGCCCCCGGAAACAGCAAACGACCTGAGCGACTTGCCCCATGTTGACCCGGATGGACACGACATGCTCTGGATACGCGTCACCGGCTTCGGGGATATCAGCCCAATCAAAACAGTCGGAGAAACCTACGGGATTCCATCACTGGCACTGGAAGACGCCATGAGCCCGGGCTGGCGTGCTGAAATGACAGACGAAGGCGACTGGCTTTTCTTTGTCCTGCCAGTCCCTCCGGCTGACTTCATCACCGAAAAAAGCGAACACCTGAGCCTTTTCTTCCGCCGCAATCTCGTCATCACATTCGAAGAATCGCCGACTCTTTTAATCGACCGTTTCTGGCAACAGCTCATCGGTCACAAACCCGACGAAAAAATCACGCATCAGGCCGGCTATTACGCCTATCGTGTCATCGATACGATCATTGACCGCTTCTTCCCGCTTTTAGACACCGAATACAATACACTCGCCGATCTGGAAGACGCCCTCGATACGGACGGCAACCCGGGCAAAAAGGAATTGCGGCAGTTGCACAGGACAAAACGGGACATTCTTTACCTGAAACGCGTATTATTCCCCTACAAGGAACTGGGCACCGCTTTGAGACAAAGAAGTCAGATCGAAAAATCCGTTGAACTGAAACCCTATCTGAAAGATCTTGTCGAACACATCGTCCAGGCCGAAGAATTCGTCAATTCCTGCCACGAAATCGCCGATTCCCTCTCCGACATCTACCAGAACATCATGTCGAACAAAATGAACGACATCATCCGTATACTGACCATCATCTCCACCATCCTGATGCCGCTGACCTTCATCGCCGGACTGTACGGCATGAATTTCAACGTTTCCGACTCTCCATGGAACATGCCCGAACTGCATCATCCCTACGGATATCCCATCACCCTGTTGCTGATGCTGGCCATTGCGCTCGGAATGATCTGGTTTTTCAAAAAGAAAGACTGGCTCTGAAACAGACCGTCATTTTTACACAGGCAAAACATTTCTTTTCGAACACATCTTTTTTGAAAGTGCAGTCCCTCTTCTCGAAGCAACGGGACACAAGCATTTGACCTTCGATTTTTTGAGAAAAATAAAAACCTTATAAATCAACAGGTTGACAACACTGATAAAAAACGAAGGTTCAGGCATGAAAAAACGGGAAAAATAACCATAAACAATGAGTTATACTGAAAACGCTCTAGTGATCCACCGTGTAGGTGGCTTAGAAGTAGCTGGCATTGCGGAAAGGCTTAACAAGATCGTGATCCACCGTGTAGGTGGCTTAGAAGCGGTTCGACCGGGCTGATGCAAACCTGACATTGTGATCCACCGTGTAGGTGGCTTAGAAGGTCAAGAGTATTAGAATAAGTACTGCGGAACTGTGATCCACCGTGTAGGTGGCTTAGAAGAGTACAACGAAACTGGCAAAAGAGTTCCCGTTGTGATCCACCGTGTAGGTGGCTTAGAAGTGATCCGTAAAAAGGGCGGCATAAATAATGGTGTGATCCACCGTGTAGGTGGCTTAGAAGACGCGGATAGATTGCATGAATCAGCTTCACATGTGATCCACCGTGTAGGTGGCTTAGAAGTGAAACCGGTGAAATTATTCAATTGGTTCCTGGTGATCCACCGTGTAGGTGGCTTAGAAGAGATAAAATTTATTCAATTATTGGAACAACTTGTGATCCACCGTGTAGGTGGCTTAGAAGTGTTCAGAATGCTCTCGGTCAAGGTGTATCTTGTGATCCACCGTGTAGGTGGCTTAGAAGGTCTGGCCAGAATCGACAGTAAAACGGTTGTTGTGATCCACCGTGTAGGTGGCTTAGAAGACAGGGCAATGTCAGGTTTGCATCAGCCCGGTGTGATCCACCGTGTAGGTGGCATAGAAACAACTATATGGATCAAGTCACTGACGCATTGAGTGATCTACCATACAGGCGGCTTATAAGTCATCCCCTCATCCGGAATACGAAATTCATCCCGGCCTGCTGCAAGGGTGACATGAAAACAGACTGAATAATCAGTCATTTCCGAAAAGTGCGTACGGCAGGTTCTGTGATCTGATAAATGTATCCTGAAATTTCAGGAACCCGCTTTTTCCCATTACATGCGCGACAGCACATTTAAGGTTGAGATCCGTGATTTTTTGACCCTGTATGTTCATTCCATTTGCAAAACCTGTGTTTCGGCAGAAGGTGGCGGCACGGCAGGTTTCAGAAAATCTTTGGGAATATCACACTTTTTCTTGCCCATCATGGTCGCCAGCGCTTCTTTCTCACCCCTGACATTCGCCAGTTCTGCTGCCTCAATGCCGTCTCCCTGACCATATCCCAGCCAGAAAGCCTGAACCTGACTGGATTTCAAACGCTGCTCCTGTGCAATGACCAGCATATTCTCCCTTCTCGCCATGGATGAGGCTTCAAGGGTCAGGTCATCACAATTGTATGTCCTGTATTTATTGGGTGAAATATAACTTCCAGTAATCTGGCTGGACGCGGTAGGAAGATTGAAACAACCGCAAAGACAACAGCAAGCAGTCACTGTCAAAAGATAGGCTGGATAATTTATTTTCATCATCAGGAATAAACCGGAAAAGTATTTTTCTTAATCAAAGACAATACACATTAAAACACTTAAAACACCTAAAGTATATAATTTCAGTATAAAAAAACCGGATCTGATGTTTTTAGGAAAATCTGCTGAACGTCATTTTTCAAAATCAATTATCCTCCCGTTCATACCGCCAACGGAATGGAACGATATCCGGGCAATCTGCATGCCTGTCGTTCCACCGGAAAAACCTGCTTTTTCACAAACAGAAGCAGCGACTTTGCATTAATAAAAAGTCAGTCTGATATTCGTCACGCCTTGTGCACCTGCCTTTGCGTTACCCTGAAACCAGTCGCGATATGCATTGACAGATGATGTGACAGGAAACGCCGAATATCCATAACTGCCTCCCATGAAAAAAGGATTGTTTGCCCTCGCAGCCGGAACGCTCGGATTCGGCATGACCGAATACGTGATGATGGGTATTTTGCCCAATATTGCCAATGACCTCGGCATTTCGATCCCGTCAGCCGGTCATTTCATCTCTGCCTACGCGCTGGGTGTCGGCATCGGCGCGCCGGTGATGGTCATTCTCGCCCGTAAACGGCCCTTGAAACAGATCCTGCTCGGTCTGATCGCCCTGTACACACTGGGCAATCTGGCGCTGGCATTCGCCCCGAATGAAACGGCAGTCCTTGTTTTGCGCTTCATTTCCGGCCTGCCTCACGGAGCCTATTTCGGCGTGGGCGCAATCGTCGCGGAAAGGCTGGTTCCGCCCGAACGCAAGTCGAGCGCCGTGGCACTCATGATTGCCGGAATGACGATAGCGACCCTGATCGGTGTCCCTTTCGGCACATTCGTGACGGAATGGCTGTCATGGCGAACGGCGTTCTTCCTCATCGGCCTGTGGGGATTCAAGGTTTTCGCCCTCATCTGGGTGTGGATTCCCAAAATGGACCCGTTGCCGGATACCGGTTTCGCCGGTGAATTCGCCTTTCTGAAAAAACCGGCTCCCCTGCTTATCATTGCCGCCAGCATTCTGGGAAACGGAGGCATTTTCTGCTGGTACAGTTACATCACGCCATTGCTGACTCACGTATCCGGTTTTCCGTTCCAGACCGTCATTTTCCTGATGATGATCGCCGGTTTCGGCATGTTCTCCGGCAACCTGATCGGCGGACGATTGTCTGACCGTTTCACGCCCGGCAAAGTTTCGACCGCAACACAGGGAATCGCCGCGATAGCCCTCATCCTCGTCTTTTTCCTCGCCCGTCATCCCTTCACGATGCTCTTTCTGATGGTCATTTTGACCGCATGCCTTTTCGCCATGTCCACACCCGAACAGGTTCTTCTGATCGAGCATTCCAAAGGGGGTGAACTGCTGGGAGCCGCCAGTGCACAGGTCGCCTTCAATCTGGGCAATGCACTGGGCGCCTTCATGGGAGGATTGCCGATCAAGGCAGGCCTGCCCTACAACTATACCGCCCTGACCGGTACTTTTTTCGCATTCGCCGGTTTCATTCTCCTGTTTATCTTCGTCAAAAAATACGGTGCTCGCGGTACGGCAAAACAGGCGACTTCCTGACAGTCCAATCCGTTCTTTCGTCTTTTTCTTCATCAAAAAACCCGAACAGCAGACAAACTCCATATGGCAGTACAATATGCGCCTTTGGAATTATCCGGACACAGGGAATAACTGAAAAACAGGTCTGACTGTGTTTTAACGGAACACCACACTCCACCAGCATGAAAAAAAGCCTGACCGCACTGGCTGCCGGTACTTTTGCACTGGGCATTGCCGAATTCGTCATGATGGGCATTTTGCCCGACGTGGCGACCCATCTCGGCATCACGATCCCGCAGGCCGGTCACTTTATCGCTGCCTACGCGCTGGGCGTCTGTGTCGGCGCTCCCTTGCTGGCGCTGATCGCCCGCTCCCAGCCCTTGAAACGCATTCTGCTCGGACTCGGTGCCCTGATCCTGATCGGAAACCTCTGTACAGCACTCGCCCCGGACTATTGGGTCATGCTTGTCACCCGTTTCATATCCGGTTTGCCGCACGGCGCTTTCTTCGGGGTCGGTTCCATCGTGGCCGACAAACTGGCCGACAAGGACAAAGGCGCGCAGGCCATTTCCATCATGGTCGCAGGCATGACCGTGGCCAACGTCCTTGGCGTTCCCCTTGGCACGACCATCAGCCACAGCTTTTCATGGCGTTTCACTTTCGTGCTAATCGCTCTCTGGTCCCTTGTCCTCGTTTATCTGCTCTGGCGCTGGATACCGGCCATACCGGCACTCCCCGACACCGGCTTTGCCGGGCAATTCCGTTTCCTCAAAACCCCCGTTCCCTGGCTCATCCTCTTTGCCACGGCACTGGGCAACGGTGGCGCATTCTGCTGGCTCAGCTACATCAATCCACTCATGACCACCGTCTCGGGCTTCGAGCCATCGGAGATGACGCTTCTCATGATGCTGGCCGGTCTCGGCATGCTCGCCGGCAATCTGGCAGGCGGCCGTCTCACCGACCGATACGGCCCCGGCAAAGTCGCCGCTTCCTCGCAAGGCGTCATGTGTCTGGCGCTTTTGTCCATCTTCTTTCTGGCACAAAACCCGATCGCCTCCGTCATGCTGATGGTCGTCTGTACGACCTGTCTTTTCACCGTGTCCGCGCCCCAGCAACTTCTCTTGATCCGCAACGCCAAAGGTGGCGAGATGCTGGGAGCAGCCAGTGTCCAGATCGCCTTCAACCTTGGCAACGCACTGGGCGCATGGGTCGGCGGCCTGCCCATTGAGGCCGGTTACGCTTATCAATACACGGCCCTTCCGGCCAGCTTCTTCGCCTTTCTCGGTTTTGCCCTGCTCTTTTATTTCTGGCGACGCTACGAATACCCGATACGGCATGTCAGAGCCACCAGTTTTTCGAAAAAATCCTGATTGCAAAAACCGGCAGGAACATATGACAAACCCTCCGGACACTGTCGATGTGAGGAGGGTTCAATCGTGCAACTCTCCACGTCCCGGCAAGATCACGATACTTGCAAATTCGTTTAAAAAGCGATTCGCAAGCCCACTTCAGCAGTCAGCTCATACTCGTCACCGAATTTGCGGGTACTGCTTTTCGCGCCGAGTTCGCCATAGACTGAATACTTGTCATTATTCCAGTTATGCGACCCGCCGACCCCGATGCCGAGCCAGGTATCGCTGAGATTGCTCTTGTAGTTCACCCCGGAAATGCTGATTGTCGAATCTCCCTTGAATTCATGATAGACATTCCCGATGACATACAGCTTGTCACGCGACAGTCTTCCAAGGGAATCCTGTTCGCTCTTCTCGTAATTCAGGGCCAGCCCGAGCCGACCTTCGAGGCTCTTGTAGTCCTTTTCATTGACGATGACGCTATACTGCGGATCGACAAAACTGTCGAAATTGACCTGTGAATACATCAATTGCGCCTGAGGAGTCAGCGACCAGTTCGGGGCAAAATCGACGTTCTGGCCCATTTCGAGACTGAATGCGTAACCCCTGGCATTGTTTCCCTTGACCGCATGCGAAGCCGACGTGATGTTCTTCACTGACATGTCCGTATCGTACCAGTTGTATTTCGCCTGAAAATCGGCGTAAAAACCGGAATGGTCATACCACGTCAGGGTAGCGCCCAACCCGTAGGCATCGGTATCGATATCGCCGTCAGACAGGGAAGAATGAATATCCGCTTTCGCTTTTCCGGCATTGCCGTTGATTCCGGCAACCAGACGGGAACCGTCCCTGTTTTCATACACCGGCACATCCAGACCGACATTCGCCCGGCCATAATTCAGGTCAAAGGAATTGTCCCCGCCGGAACCGAGTTCCGGTTTGTATTTGGCGGTCGATCCTTCCAGTCTCACCCAGACGCCTCTTGAACCGGCCTTGCCCGCTCCGCGTCCCGCTTTGGATGTCCCCGTCCCTTTCGAATCGGAATCCTCCAGCCAGACACGATGACCCACCCGTTGTTCCAGCGTCGGCAAACGGTTCAGGGCACCCAGAACCGGCAAATACGATTCATAAGTCGGCGTCCCCGGATGAAGCACGGGAGTGCCATCGTCTGTCATGGCGTTACGCAAAAAGAGGCCTGCCTGATTGGTCGCATCGCCATACCAGTCGACATCCTTTTCCAGAACATAGCTGTAGGCTCCGGCCACAACCGCATTCTCCCCTTTCGCGGTCTTGAAGTCGGATACAAGATGGAAATTGTCACCCAGCTGTTTGACCAGATCGGCCTGGCTCAGGCCGGAACCGGTTCCCTGAAGACGGATGATCTCGATACCGTGATTCGTGGTCGCGCCATCGCCTCCCTGATGGATAACCCTGATACCCGTGCCGTTTGCGTCTGAAGCGGGATCAACAACCCCGTCGATGACCAGCATGCCATGACGGGACGTGTCATCCATCAATTCGGTGTGGACCTCTACCATCGCACCCGCTCCCGCCCGGTAATTGCCTGCCAGAGTCAGGGGAACGAAATGGGGATTCGTCTGGTCGAACGCATTGTTGAAGTTGTCGAGCCCCGGCGCGATCGTGCCGTTATTGATAATCGTCGTGAACGCTGACGAACCGGCAGCCGGAGCATCCGGATTGCCGATACGGTCATTCATGGAATTGCCGACCACTCCCTGTCCTTCCAGTCTTGCACCGGATGCAATCGTCACTTGCGATGTATTCAACAGGCCTTTTGAATTGGACATCGGCGCGTTTGGATCGACCGCATCCAGCCGCAAGGTTCCCTGATCGATAAAGGTACGTCCCGAATAGAGCTGGTCGTTCAACAGCGTCAGCGTACCATCACCGTCCTTGTGGAAATCCCGGCCGGTATCCGGTGCCACACCGGTGGTCGTCCCGTCTTTCAAGGTGTTATCCGCCATCATGACGCTATGGCCGTTCGTATCGATGGTTCCGCCGCCCTGATTCAGCAAAACAGCCTGCCCTGCCGCAAAATTGATATCGGCATCCGCGCGCAAGCTACCCATCGTGTCGCCCGTGCCTCCCGTGGCTGAATCGTCATGGTCGCCCAGTTGGGCGTCGCCTGTCCCGAGACCGGATGCCGACAGGATCGCGACCGTGCCGTTCTTGATCCATGTGCCACCGCTATGCGCGTTGTTTCCGTAAAGTTCCAGCACACCCGTCCCGGTCTTGTCCAGCCGGGTCGCACCGTCGGCGCTTTCGGCGATATTCTGGCCGATCGTCCCCGTAAAATTCTGCGTATCGATCGTGACCGACTGGGGCGCGGGATTCCCCCCGCCACCGATGCTTATCGGTCTTGTCTGCATATCCGTATTGCCATCGAGCCGCAGGGTCGTCTTGTCCCACAACTCGAGAGGGGCGACGACACTGCCCAAAGCCGCGTCGGAATTGACGGCCAGTGTCCCCTCTTCCACCCGTGTACCGCCCTGATAAATATTGTCGCCATAAAGGGCGAGCGTGCCGGTACCGGTTTTCACCAGCTTGCCACGGCCCTGAATGTCGCCATCGAAAGTGCCGTTATTGGCTTGTGTGTCGATTGTCATCTCACTGTCCGGCACACCTGCCAGAATGACCGTCCGGTTCGATTCGACATTGGCGTCCAGCCGGAGCGTGGACGTGTCCTGCATCACCAGATGGCTTCCTGTCCGGCCGAGAGCCGCATCGGAATTGATCCCGACCGTACCTTCTTCAATAACCGTTCCACCGGCATAGCTGTTCACGCCCGACAATGTCAGCGTACCGCTCCCGGTTTTGGTCAAAACGCCTGACCCCGAGATCGTCTGGGCAATCGTCGTCTCGTACTGTTGCGTATCGATAGTGCCTCCGCCGTCTTTCAGATCGATGGCGCGCGTATCGGCCAGATCGAACGAACTGTCAAAACGCAGTATTCCATTGGTCGCACCGGCCCCGTTATCGGTACCGAAACTGACCGCGCCTGTAGCAACCCCGAGATCCGAATCCCTGTCCACGACGAGCGCCCCATCCCGGATCGATGTCCCGCCGCTGTAGGTATTGTCCCCATTGGAACTCATCGTCAATGAACCGGCTCCGCTTTTGACGACCTGACCGGTTCCGGTAATGGCACTCCCGGTATAACTGTCATTCGAAGGCTGCTCGAAAGTCAGGTTACCGTTATTCACCATACTGGTCGCCCCGTTGATGCCCTGTGCCTGAACGTTCAGAATCCCGGGAGCGTCGATGCTGACCGTGCCGTTAAACTCCGGATTGGCCCCCACGAGCGACAACAGCCCTTCCTGTACCACCAGTGAATTGACCCCTTTCAGGGAACCGCTGATAGGCGAAGAAGGATGTTCGTCGTCATCAGAAGCGGGAACGCCGCCGAGGATGGCCCACGATCCCTGACCGGTTTTGGTAATGGAAGAAAAGTTCAGAACCGAACCGCCCAGTGTGGCGGATTCATTGAGATTGGCGTCCAGCGTCAGATCGTTGGTGCCCCTGCCCCCGTCCACGTTACCGGTAATGACCGACCCGGGCCCGAAAAGCAGACTGTCGTCACCATCGCCGAATTTCAGCGAACCGTTGACGGTTCCGTAATTGTTGAATACCAGACCGGGACCGCTGCTCCCGCGACTGCTGCCGAACACGTTGTACCCCGCTCCCTTGTCGGTCGAAATCGTCCCGTTATTTACGACCTTGTTCCGGTCGGCCGTTGACGCCGACACAGTCGTGTCCTGAAACCACAGGGCCGCGCCGTTCTTGCTGTAAATCGTGCCGTTATTGACAATGGTATTGCCATATCCGTGCGCGTTGATGGCTTCGCCGTTATTCGTCGTGCCCAATTGCTGCACGGTACCGCCCTGCTCGATCGTCACCGTCGAATTGCTGTTGAATTCAATGACGTTGGGGCCGCTGCCGAAATGGCCGCCATTACTGCCACTGCTGCTTCCCTGCACCACGGCACCGGACTTGACCGTTATATTGGCATTGTCATTCAGGCTGATGACCGTATTGCCATTCTGGGTAACCATTGTCGGAGTCGTACCGTTCCCGATCGTGACCGTCCAGTTATTGTCCGGAACGACGGGGCCCGTTCCGATGGAGGCCGTATTATTGACCGTGCCGACACACTCGGCGGAACTGGAACCCGTGGTGCAGGCAGCCTGCACTCCCTGCGAGACCATCAGCGGAATGAAACCCGCCATCCCCATCAACAGCCAGATCAACCCCCTGCGCGCGCTGTAAAAACGGCGGGGCGCAACAGAACGATAAACATTTTTCGACATGAATGATCCTTTTCTTGTAATAAACAGAAATCCCAAACTTACAAGACGGAGAAATAGCGACACTTGAACTAGATTCAGAACGGGACTGAATTCATGTTTTCTGCAAAGGAATGTGATTGCGCTCAATTTGGCAGGGACCCAATTTGTCGCGTTTTCGCAGTACTTTCATACAACGGCAGCGGTCTTAGCCGCTCAGGACGTCCCTGCAATCCGTTTTTAATCTCTTGCCGAATGCATGACTGATGCAAAAACAAGCGAATTTTCCGGATAAAAAAAGGAAATCCGGACCGCTCCGGCATGTGAGCACTGGAGACAAACCGGCAAGCTTAGTGATGAGCTGAATCCCTTGCCAGGCAGGTACATTAAAAAAGCCGGACGAAATATCGTCCGGCTTTTCAGGATGGTGTAAAAAAATCCTGTTACTTCAGCTGTTCATCCACAGAAATATCGGAGGCCGACTTTTTCTGTACCGCAGGTTTGGCGACTGCTTTCTTGCGCTTGACCGGTTTTTTGCGTTTTACAGCGGTTTTCTTTTTGGCGACAGCCGCTTTCTTGCTACCGGCACGCCATTTCCACGGAGCGACCGGATTGGCATCTTTCCACAAACCGCGCTCGGCTGTTCTCGCCTGTTGTTCCATCGCGTTCCATTGGGTACACATTTTCAGGTCGCAATGGCCATCGTAAACCCATGCCATACCTGAACCGACGAGAAATGCCTGAAGACTGTACTGGTCGTTGATCGCGATAACCGCGACGGTCGAGCCATTCGGATTGACATTGATGACCTGAACGTTGACCGATTTGCCCTCGACCAGTTTTCTGGCCGCCTCTTTCGCTTCCAGACCAGACGGCTGCGACAGCTGCGGCGTCCTGACGCCATAGAGCTGAACATTATAGACACGACCGGATTCATGCCGGATTTTCAGGGAATCGCCATCGACCACCTGATCAACCACCCCTTGCCAGGCGAGGGCAAAAGGAACCTGGAAAATCAGCACACAAAAGAGAAGAAACGATCTCACAAAACAGCTCGCTTTCGGGGATCAAAAAACCAAATTAAATCAAAGGAGTTATTTTTACAATATTAAGCTTCTTCGAGGTTTGTGTACAGAGAGAAAAAGGGCAATTTGTAACTATTTTTGACTGTTTTATTTTTTTTCAAAACCGCCCCGCGAAAAAACCGCCAAAGTGGTATTTTAATCGGCCACAAATACCCTTTTTTAGAGTGGCAGGCGTTGTTTTGCCAAAAAGCTCGGTTATACTTGAAGCATCACTCTATCTGAAAGAGGACAGGATCATGATTCCACTCTTCTCCGATCAAGGCAGGGCACAACTGAACCGGATTATCCGCCCCGGCGTGCTTTGCGCATTCGATTTCGACGGCACGCTTTGTCCTTTCAGAGGCTATGAAAACGCCCTCCTTCCCGACGAGGTACGCCAGCGGCTCATACGCCTGCAATCCATGACACCGGTCGCCATCCTGACCGGCCGCGGCATGGCCGATATCCGTACCCGCATGGCATTCAAACCCGACTATCTGGTCGCCAATCACGGCAGTGAAGGCATTCCCGGACGGGAAAAGGACAGCGACCGCTTCCGCAAGTCGGTCGATTGCTGGGACGACGCCCTGAAAACGGCTTTGGCCGACACCGCACAATACGACCGCGGCATTACCCTGGACAACAAGCGCTATACGCTGGCAGTCCATTACCGTGCGGCCGCTGACCATGAAACGACGGAAAAACAGCTGTTGAAACTCTTTGAAAAAGTCGCACCGACCGCCCGCGTCCTTCCCGGCAAATGCGTTTACAACCTGATTCCGCAAGGTTCCCCCAACAAGGGCGACGCACTTGTCGAACTGATGAAAATCGCCGGAAGCAAAACAGCCCTTTTCGCCGGGGACGACGAAACGGATGAAAACGTTTTCCGGCTCGACAATCCGGATATCCTGACCGTCCATGTCGAAAAGGAAGAAGCGAGCCGCGCACAGTTTTATCTCGAAACCCAGGAAGATATCGTGACGCTTTTAGACGTCATTATAGAAACCCTGATGGCGAATACATCTGCCCTTAACGTCAATGCAGATGCACCATCACAAAAAAGGAACGGGCAATGAGTACACTTGAACTCGGACTGATCGGCAATTCACGCACCAGCGCACTGGTGGACAAAAACGCCCGCATCGTCTGGTGGTGTTATCCCTATTTCGACAGCGACCCCGTCTGCTGTGAATTGATGAATCCGGTCAAAAAAGAAAAGGACATGGGTTACATCGACATCGGCTTTGAAAAGATCCGTCAGGCCGACCAGTATTACGAGCGCAACTCGGCCGTACTGGTTTCCCGCTTCGGCGATAACGCGCATAACGTCATCGAAGTCATCGATTTCGCGCCCTGCATCCCGATGCACGACCGCCTCTTCACGCCCTCATCGATTATCCGGATCATCCGGCGCGTTGCAGGCCGTCCCCGCATCACCATCCGCATCCGGCCCAGCGTGAACTACGGCAGCGAAGCGCCCCAAATCCTGCCGGGCGCGCACCATATTTCGTATCAGGGGTCTGAACAGACCCTGCGGGTCACGACCGACGCGTCCATCAGCTCCATACTGGACGAAAAAGCCTTCTTTCTGGAAGAGTCTGTCACCCTGATTCTCGGCCCGGATCAGGCCGTGGAATCCTCGCCACAGGACGTCGGACGCGCATACTATGAAGCGACAGTCAAATACTGGCAGAACTGGATTCATAACGTGTCGATGCCGTTCGAATGGCAGGACGTGATCATCCGCGCGGCCATCACCCTGCGCATGAACACCTTTTACGATACCGGTGCGATCATCGCCGCCGTCACGACCTCCATTCCCGGCTCCCCTGCCGCGAAACACAATCGCGATTACCGCTACAGCTGGGTACGCGATTCCTACTTCGTCGTGAGTGCCCTGAACCGGCTGGGTGCAACCGGGACAATGGAGCGTTATCTGCAATACATTCTGAACATCATTGCCGATTCCAAAGGACTTCCTTTCCAGCCTGTATACGGCATCCATCGCAACGCCGATCTGGAAGAAAAAATCGCGCCCGATCTGGCCGGGTACAACGACATGGGGCCGGTACGGATCGGCAACAGTGCCTACAGGGAAACACAGAACGACGTCTACGGCTCGGCCATTCTCGCCTGCACACAGGCTTTCTTCGACCAGCGCCTGCACCGCCCGGCCGACCGGAATGTCTTTGCCGATCTCGAACGGCTCGGCGAAGAAGCCGTCGCCCGCTTCAACCAGCCGGACGCCGATATATGGCACAGGAATGAAAAAGAACAGGTCCATACGTTTTCCAGCGTCATGTGCTGGGCGGCCTGCGACCGGCTGGCGGCCATCGCAAAGGAACTGAAGCTCAAAGCGAAGGAAGACCTGTGGCGCGCGAATGCCGAACGCATTCGTGAAGAAGTCATCTCCAATGCATTTAACACCGAACTGAATACCTTCACCTCCACATGGAACGGAAATTCCGTCGATGCCAGCCTGTTGCTGCTGGGTGAATTGCATTTCCTGAAACCGGACGATCCCCGTTTCGCCGGGACGGTCGCACGGATCGAAAAACAGCTCTTGCGCGGCGATTTCCTGCTGCGTTACGAGGGAGAAGACAAAGAGGGTATTCCGGAAACGGCCCTGCTTGTCTGTACCTTCTGGTGGATTCTTGCGCTGACCACCATCGGCAAAACCAGAGAGGCTCGCGCGTGTTTTGAAAATATCCTGTCCCGCCGCAATCACCTTGGCCTGTTATCGGCGGATGTATCGCGCAGTGACAGGGTATTGTGGGGAAATTTCCCCCAGACCTATAGCATGGTCGGTCTGATCCAGTGCGCGATCCGCCTGTCCAGACCGTGGGAAAACGCATTCTGATTTTGATTCGATAATAATAACCGGTCGCAGGCAAGTATCATTTCAAAGCGGCCATCAGAGAGAAAGGGAGCCTTATATGGAAACCAGAAAAATACCCAAAACAGACCTGAATCTGTCCGCCATCGCATTCGGTTCCTTTGCTTCGGGTGGCTGGGCGCCGTCAGAGAAAAAAGCCGCGACTGAAGCCATCCGCGCCAGTTACCAGATGGGCATCACCACCTTCGACACGGCCCCGATTTACGGTCTTGGCGAAACAGAAACGGTCATCGGCGAAGCCCTGAAACCTTTTCCCCGCGACAAGATCCAGATCATGACCAAATTCGGGTTGCGGTGGATTTACCAGAAAGGCACCTACTTCCGCTCATTCATCAATTTTGACGGCAAAAAAGTGGACATCTACCGCTATGCGTCGAAAGAAAGCGTCATCGAGGAATGCGAAAACAGCCTCAAGCGGCTGAATATGGATTACATCGACCTGTACCAGCTCCACTGGCCGGACGAGACCACGCCGATGGAAGAAACCTTCGAAGGCATCCAGCGGCTGGTCGAGCAGGGGAAAGTCCGCTACGTCGGCGTATCCAACCTGACACCGGAACAGCTCGACAAGGTGGAACACACTTTCCCTGTCGTTTCTATCCAGATGCCGTATAACATGCTCGACAGGAAGATCGAGGAAGAAATCATTCCCTACTGCATCGAACACGACACGGCCCTGATCGCTTACCGGCCACTGGGCGCAGGTCTTCTGACCGGAAAAATGTCGCCCGACATCGATTTCAGCCGGCACGATACGCGTCGCGGCCATCCGAATTTCACGCCTGAAAACATCAGGAAAGCCAACAAATTCGTCGACTCCTTAAGACCGATCGCACAAGCCAATAAAGTATCGGTACCCCAGCTCGTCCTGTCCTGGACGTTAAACCGTCCCGGCATAACCTGCGTTTTGACCGGTGCGATGAATTCGGCACAAGCGATCGAAAACGCCAAGGCGGCCAACATCAAGCTGTCCAAAAAGGATACGAATGCCATCAATACCGCCCTGCTCGAGTCCGGTTTTTAAACAGGATTTCCTGTAAAAGGACAAAACGCCGGAAACATGTTTCCGGCGTTTTTCTTTTCATAATCCGGCTTATTTGTCCCTTGTTTGACCGATCCGGAAAACGGCAAGCGTAAAACCGGTACACTTTTCGTTATCGAACGCTTTTCTGAATGGAACGGTTTTCATCGGAAATGTCCGGATATCCTTGCAGAACAGCAATTTGCCCTTCATGCATCCAGAAAGGAAGAGGATATGGAATACCGAAAAATTCCGGGAACCGATATGAAGCTTTCCGTCGTCGTATTCGGTTCATGGGCCAATGGAGGCTGGAGCGCATCGGAAAGAACCGATGCCGTCCGTGCGGTACAGGCCAGTTACCGGGCCGGTGTAACCTCTTTCGACACCGCTCCCCTCTATGGACTGGGTGACGCCGAAACGATTATCGGCGAAGCGATCGAATGCCTTCCACGCGACAAAATCCAGATCCTGACCAAGTTCGGGCTGAGATGGGACATAAACGGAGGAATCCCCTTTTCAAGCATGACAAACGCCGCAGGCAATCCGGTCGACATCGTGCGCCATGCCGGACGCGACAGCGTCATCGCCGAATGCGAAGGCAGCTTAAAACGCCTGAAAACCGATTACATCGACCTCTACCAGCTTCACTGGCCCGATGATGCCACCCCGATGGACGAAACCTTCGAAGCCGTGCAAATGCTGATCGATCAGGGAAAAGTCCGTTACGCAGGCGTGTCCAATTACAGCGGAGGCCAGATGGCCGAAGCGGAAAAACATATCCACATCGTCTCCAACCAGATTCCCTACTCCATGATCAACCGGGGCGTCGAAAAGGAAACCGTCCGATACTGCCTTGACCATAAAAAGGCCGTTCTTGCCTACCGTCCGCTTGAATCGGGACTCTTGACCGGAACGATCAATCCCGGAACTATCTTCCCGAAAGGTGACTTCCGGCGCGACAGTGCCAGCTTCACCGATGAAAACATCCGGCGCGTCGATAACTTCGTCCTGCAACTGAAACCGCTGGCTGAAGACAGGAAAATCACGATCGCCCAGCTCGTCTTGCGCTGGACAATCCAGCGCACCGGCATCACCGCTGTTCTGGCCGGAGCCAAAACACCGGAGCAGGCGATTGAAAACGCCAAAGCGGGAGACTTCACCCTGACGAAAAAAGAAATGGGGTACATCGAGAGCGTTTTGCCACCTGTATAAAGCTGAAACCGCCTGATCAATTGAAAAAGCCGTCCTCTTCCATACGGATCAGGACGGCTTTTTTGAATCAGCAGGCTTCCATCATCAATCGGGCGAAACTACTTTGCCCGTCAGAAACAACCGGATTCACGCCAGCCACTTCAAGCCGGCGATGCCCCCCAGAATCATCAGAAGAAATAGAATTCTTGGCCATGAAAGCGGTTCGTTGAACAGGAAAATACCCAGAACGACCGTACCGACAATGCCGATTCCCGTCCACACGGCATAAGCCGTTCCGACAGGAAGCGTTTTCATGCAATGGGCAAGCAGGAGGAAACTGGCCGTCATGGCAATCAGCGTACCGACCGAAGGCCACAAACGGGTAAAACCTTCCGTGTATTTGAGACCCAGAGCCCAGGCTGTCTCGAAGAGACCGGCGATGATCAAAAGGAACCAGACCATTGAAAATCCTTTCAGAAAAACAAGGGTCGTCCCTTTAAAAAGAAGGCAAGACGACCGGGGCCGTCCCCGGTCATTGATTACTATACCGTTTCAGAGGAAAACTGGCAAATCGGAAAAAGCGGCCAATTTTTGCAGGAACGAACCCGTTTCTTTCATCAGACCAGATTGGCCGGATATCGTTCCACATAAAATCAATTGATGCCTCTGCTGATTTTCCAGTACGCCACCCGTTCGTTCAGGATCTATCTAAAAGCCTTTCGATTGGCGTGGCGAGCACCTAGGGAAGTCGTGTATAAACGCCACGCGTATTGACGATTCCGTTCAAAAACCATTGACAATCTCCCCGTACGGACGAAACCAGCACCTGTGTTTTACGGATGGAATAATTCCCGACACGAATATCGAATTCCACGGAACGGGCCAAATTTCTCGGTTGGCCGGGATGGCGTTGCCGCCGCGGGTTGTTCATGCCCGGATTGTCATATACCTTGATATTCCAGTTCAGGCCATAATGCGCAATCAGCTGTTCAGCTTCCTTATTAGTCGGGTTCTTGGGCCAGGTACTGTTCCAGTTAGGGTCGTCCACGGCATTGGAAAACCGGTTTCGCCAGAAGTCAGCCGTATTATTCGCGCCAAGAGCCTGATCGACCGGTCCCGTGGAAGCCCCCCTTTGAATCCAGCTCCCATTGACCAGATCCCAGAAAGTAATCGTTTCCCACCAGGAGAATGCCGGGGAATCGACACGACGTGCAAAGAGTCCACCGCTCACCCGTGCGGGAACAACCAGTTCAAGGGTATGACCGAGAATCGGTCCATTCCGCACATTTGGATGAACGTTCAAAACGGGTTCTCGTATGGTCATGGTTTGAGGCATATCGTTCTCCTGAAAGCGGCATTCATTGACTGTTGAACGAAATATAAAATACCTTTTTCGACAATCACATGACACCGATAACGTATTGACTTCGCAGCATCTTTTCCGTGTTCTCCTTTTGGGAGATTCAAATTATCGTTTGGCTCTTAAAAAGCGACGGAACAGGAAAAGTGGCCTTTTCTTTACTGTTTTCAGTGCCTGCAGGTAACAACTGAATGAATTGATTTGAAACAAGGCCTCTTTGCCGCCAGTCTTTAAATTGTCTTTACGAGCTTCGAAAAAAACCGTCACAAACAGATATGAACGACAGGAAACAAAACCGGAACCGGATTTTTTTCAAGAGGTCTAAAAACTGCTATCCCGACATACTGCCAGCAAAACAGATAACCGACTTCACGTCCCTTTTCACGAGAAAGGGAAAAGTGAATACACCCGGACAACGCATAGCTGCTTTTCCGGATAAAAGCAGCCAGGAGAAAAAAATGACTTACCGCTTGAGAAACCTTGCGCCCTGGGGGCGAAACTTCGACGAATACACCCACATGTTCGGATTGTGCGATACCGAACTGAACGGGAAAATCGCCGGATTTGCGGATGGCCCTGCCAGTTTCAACGCCGAATGTTGCCAGCAGGGCGGACAGGTCGTCTCATTCGACCCGGTTTACCGTTATCCGGTCGAAAAGCTTGAATTGTGCCTTCAGGAAGCGAAACGCCTGATGTTCGAGGATATCTGCAAGAACACACCACTGGACGGATCGATCGCGGCCAGAAACATCGACGAACTCGAAAAACATCATATGGAGGCTACCCGGAGTTTCCTGGACGATTATGAAAAGGGAAAAACCGAAGGGCGCTACATCGACCATGAATTGCCATTCAAAATCCCTTTTCCGGACGATTCATTCGATCTGGGGCTCTCGTCGCATTTTCTGATGCTGTATCCCGGACTGGGCATCAACTTCCATTTGCAGGCGCTGGAAGAAATGCTCCGTATCTGTCAGGAAATCCGCGTGTTTCCGACCGTGGACAAAACCGGAAAACCATGCGGACTGACCGACAGGCTGATCGGTCACTTTTGTGAGGATTACAAGGTCACCCTGAAAAAAACGGCATGCCATTACATGAACGGAGCCCATGAAATGCTCGTCATTGGCAGAAAAGACGTGGACACTTCCCCCGTTTTGCACTGACTGTTTTTCCATGCCCGTTTACTTGTGACGCCACCGCCAATCGGACAGACAGTCGTCCCGATTGGCATGGCACGGCTCTTTCCAAACACGGCATCGGAAAAAACGAACGCAATCAAACCGGCTATCCGCCGATCACTACCGTGGGACATCCCGCCACAATCGTGCCGCCATGCGCCGTCGTATCGCCCATCCGGGCGGCAGGCTTGCCTCCGATAAGCACCGTTGACGAACCCGTTATGATAAGGTCGAAAGGCCCGACACAAACTGCCATATCGCCCACTCGCGCCGCAGGCATCCCACCGATCAACACCGTCGGGCATCCCGGCGGAAGAACCGGGCCTCCAACATGCGGGATGGGCGGCAATCCCGGCGTTTGCATGGGACAGGTATGCATATCTCCGACTCTGGCAGCGGGTTGCATGAGTTTTCTCCTCCATAAAAACGAAAAAACGGTAAATCAGTTAATCTTGACCAGGCCGCCATGAATATCCAGCATTCCATCGCTGACGATCTCCCCTTTTGCCTTGGCCCTGACAGACACGTTCACCGCGCTCTGCGACATTGAATTTTGCGCTTTCATGTCGACATTCATGGCGGAAATGGACATGTTTTTTGATGTTTTCAGATTCAGCGTTCCTGCCTCGATCGTCAGATTGCCCGTCACCCGCAAGGTGTAATCCCCGTTGACCTGAATCACCACATTACCGGCGTGTTCGCATTCTTCACCGCCCGTTCTGACATGACGCTGTCCTCTCACCTCAAGTACATCGTCTCCGGGTTTCACCGGCAACAACCCATCCCGTTCCAGAATCAGTTTTCCATCCTCTCCATCGGAAATGACGACCGTGCGTGCATTGACTTCACATACGAGCGTTTTATTCGCCTTCAGGCAAATCCGGTCTTCCTTTTCTTCAATCGGCATTATTCTCTCCCGTCATATTGAAAGATCAGCTTGTCTTCAGACTGTAACATGCCATTTTCCGGAAACGGTATTTTTTATGGCCGCAAAACCTGAAAAATCCCGTTCCCATCCATATTCACAAGAATTAAAAAACGGAGGATACCGTTTGACCGGTATCCCCGCATCCTTCTGCCAGAAATCGCTAGATCTTGATTTCGTTGTTCTGAACCAGTTGATTCAGCAATTCCTGGGCATGATTGGCCGAGTTATCACCCAGATGAACGCCATTCATGGTGATCGTCGCCACATTGTGGAAATCCGCGCCACCTTCGTGACCGTTCACATCGATAGACAGTTTCACCGTGACCGATCCGTCATCATTCTGTTTGATATCTTCGAACTGGAGATATCCTCCGCTGATCAGGTCAGATGCGCCACCGGAGAGCTTGTCCGCTCCGGTCAACAGATCCTTCAGATCCAGAATGTCGGCATTGCCGTCTTTCGCCACATCACCGACATGGAAATCCGTAATGGAATCGCCATGCGTTTTTCCTTCCAGATCGCCGGCATTGTACTTGAAGGTATCATTGCCGCTGCCCCCCGTCAGGATATTGTCGCCGTGTCCGCCAATCAGGGTATCGTTACCCGAGCCGCCGAAGAGGATATCGTTGCCGTCACCGCCGACAAGCGTGTCATGTCCGGCACCCCCGATCAGGACATCATCCCCGCTTCCGCCATAAAGAAGGTCTCCGCCATTTCCGTGACCGCTTCCTTCGAGATGGCCTTCAGCCCAGTTGGCAAAGTCATTCAAATCATGTGCATTCATGTTATGGAGAGCATCTCCCAGCACTCCGATATTCTGGCCAAGCTCGTGTCCGGCCGAAAAATCGAGATGATCCATACTAGCCACACCATGATCACCCAGATAATTCGCAATATCCGTCAGGGAATCATGCGAACCGTCAGCGATCAGGATATCGTTGCCGCCCTGCCCGTAAAGGATATCGTTGCCTGCTCCACCGATCAGCGCATCGGCCATGCCATTATCAACCGGCCCGAAAGCACTGTCCGGCCTGTCAAACAGATCAGAATGTTCCTTGATGTATTTGAACAGATCGGCGTTTGTCAGGTTCTTGACATCGACATTCAACAAACCGGCCACCTGAGCCTTCAGGCTTTCCAGATCGGCGTCACCGAATATGATATCGTCCCCGGCACCACCAGCAATCAGGTCGGAACCCGGTGCATACGTCACCGGTTTTGGAATCACCGAACCGATATCCAGCGATGAGTTGATGTCATCAGTTGACCCAACCTGCGTCACATTACCCTGACCAAACAGGTTGTCCATACCGGAAGACAGCGAAGCCATCAAAAAGGCGGTATAACCATCATAATTCCCCCTGTCCGGCAGTTCCATTGGACTTCCCGGCTCCTCTGGGATCTTTCCGCCACAAGTCAAAAAGGTATCTTTGATGAAATCACTGATCATCTGGTCATCGTAAAGCCGCTTCCCGCTTTCATCTACAATACCTTTAAGCGCGTTGGTTATCTTGTTGGCAGACTCATTAGGAGAATCAGGATCATATCCCCTCAAACCGCTAAACAATGATATCAGCTCCTGTGCAAACGGCTGCTTGCTGGGATCCAGCGGATATTTATTCCCGAGCTCTTCCAGAATATCCTTATACTGCTTCTGATAAGAGTTGATGATCGCTATCGCTTCAACGTCAACGCCACTTCCAAGAATCTTGTCGACATAATCTTGTGCCTTTCCCGTGTTCAATATTTCGGTACCGTTGGCATCAGTAACGAAAATCACCTTGTTATAAATGCCATCGCCTTTTGCCTGGGAATCAGCCCATTCAGAAGCATTTCCAAGAGGTAATTCGAAGTTTGTATCTCCATGCTTGAAGTCATCAAGCATTTTGTAAATATCATCTGCAGTTTTTCCGGCCCAGTCACTGACCGACAAATTGTATTCTTTAGGAGTATCCCCTCCCCCAGAAAAAATCGACAAGGTTACATTGACCGTAGTATGCGGATCGGCATCTGCAACATTCATTTGTTCGAATAGCTTGTCCAGCGCATCAGCGACGACTTTAAGCCTCGACACATCACTACCCGGATCCATACCGTCCTTCATGGAAGCGGATACATCCACAACAAGATAAATGTTGTTGACAACATCCTGTACCGCCCCAACCGTCGTGTTACCGGCGAAATCCCCGACCAGTACGTCATTGACGTCATGACCGTTTTTGTCGCCCTGGACAACGTTGTTCGTGCTATCCCTGATCTCGTCTTCCGTCGCTCCCGCCGGCTGGGATGGGCCGCCTGAATCGGCCACCCCGATATGGATATGTCCGGTGCTCTTGTCCCCGTCCCCATCGGTAATCGTGACTTCGATTGGAGGCAGGTTATTCGACAAGCCATTGTCCGGCGTATAGGTGAAATCGCCCGTGTCCGGATCAAGGCTGACCTTTCCGTCAGGCAGATTGAACTGCAAGTTTCCGCCATCGACAGCGCCACCCTGACCGCCTTCGAATGTCCATTCATGAGTCGTACCATTATAGGTGGCCGTTACGTCACCAACAGTGATACTCTGACCGCCACTGGAATCCGCTCCGAAACCCAGATCGTCAATCGTTCCCGAAACCGAATGATCGCCGACACTACCAGACACCGTTGTGTCTGGCGCAATGGTCGGGATATCATCCTTGACGTCGACCTTGATTTCCACTTCAAAAACATTTCCCTTATCGTCCTTCACTTCAACGCGAATTTTGTCAGCATCCTCTGCCATGTTCGCACCCTGACCGTCCTTTTGGTCAAATGCGCCGTTTAATGTGTACGTCCAGCCGCCTTCTCCATTGGATGCCACGGTACCGTGTTCACCTTGTGTAATCACCCTGGTAATGGTGAAGCCATCCACCACGACCAATGCACTTTCACTGTGATCGGCAGAACTGGTCAAACCATGCTCGTTCACTGACAGATGCTGGTCAACCGTAATTTCGTTCGTTGCGCCATGAACATTGACAATAATGTCGCTCTGGTCATAAGCGCCATGTTCGTCAGTAACCCGGACAGTAAATCCCAGTTTCTTTACATCATCAGGCCCCAGTATTTTGACATCATTGCTGTCATTATCGATCGTGAAGGTATATGTGCCATCCGGGTTGATTTTCAAGGTACCGTATTCGGTCGTTATCGTATCGGTTTCCTTGCCGTTTTCATTGACCAGTGAATATTTCAGGCTGGCGCCACGATCCGCGTCATCCCCTTTGACCTTGCCACTGTCAGTTGGTGTATCGGAATTGACTCCCTTTTCATAAACGTCCAGAACATTGTCGCTGGTCACTTCGTTATTACCATCCACAAACGACAGTTTCGGCGCATCATTGGCACCTTCGACCGTCACGCCGATCATGTGATTGCCCTGCGCGCCGTGGCCATCTGTCGCCGTCACAGTGAAACTGAACTGGAATTTTTCACCCTGGGCAAGATGTTGTGCCTTGTCCGTATCCAGAGTGAACGTATAGTCGCCCGTAACGGTATTCAACCTTAATTCACCGTAATTCGTTTTCAGAATCTGGATATCCGGATTGTCGGAATCCATTTGCTGGCCAATGACCTTCACGGTTTCCTGCGTCCCCGCAACGGCACTCCCGCTGACATTGACATGCACTTCACCATTGGCGTCGATACCTTTCAAGGTCGCGCTAAGAGTCACGTCTCCTTCGTTATCCACATCCGAGAAAGGAACCTTGCCAGTGGCAGTCAAGCGGTCATGCTGGGTCAGGACACCACCGTTGTCCTTGCCGTCACCGGTCGTTTCATTGTTGCCATTGTAAACGCCGTCTTCCTTGACATGAATGGTTGAATACCTGACGACAGGTGCATCGTTCGTGCCTTCAATATGAACGCCGATCGGTACATCAAGCTTGCCGCCGTGACCGTCACTGATCGAGACGTTGAAATTCATATCGATGAAATTGACGTCACTTTCCGGATTGTCCGGATCGTACTGGGACAGGCCGTTGACAGCCCCGTCATTCAGGTCGAAATGATACGTATAGGTTACTGTACCATCTTCATTGTTGCCCGGAGTCACCGTCAGCGTACCGTACTCGGTCACCAGCGTCATGACACCCGTATCGGAATTGGTGACCACTTCCGATACCGGATTTCCGGCTGCATCGACAATCGACGCCGTCAGTTTGTCTCCGGCATCGACATCCCTGACGGTAAACGATTTTTCATCCGTCAGGATACCCGGTACTTTAGACTGGTTTATCCCGTCGGCATGCGTACCGTCCGTTGCAGGGTCCCCTTTGGAAGCCTGCCCGGATTCCTTCAGGTTCAAATCCGGCGCCGTATCGCCCCCCGGAGTCGGCACCAGAACCGGCGCATCATTCGTTCCCGTGATGACGACCGTGATGGTTTCGGTACTGGTGGAACCATGGGCGTCTGTCGTCGTGACTTCGAATGTTTCCGTCTGCGTTTGTTTGTCGCCGAGTTTCTGCACGGCGTCGCTATCGTTATTCAGCTCATAGGAATAGGACCCGTCCGGATTCAGGGTCAGTTTGCCGTAATCTGTTTCAAACGACGCGGCACTGTTACCACTTTCCGCTCCGATGACGCCATCTGTTGCCGTACCGGTCGTACCGTCTTTTCCCGCGACGGACAGGGTTTGATGACCGCCGTCAGCATCGTCATCTTTCACGTTCCATTTACCGGCCACTGACCCACTGACGTCTTCAGTGACGCCATTGCCGTTTTCGCCCCAGTTCATCGACAATTCAGGCAAATCGTTCGTGCCGTTGACAGTCACGGTAATATCCTGCGAAACCATGCCGCCACGGCCGTCCGAGACCATGATGGTGAACGTTTCGGTAATGGAATCACCCTGTGAAAGCCCCTGCGCCAGACCGTCTTTCAATTCATAAACATAATTCCCGTTTTCATCGATAGTCAGGGTTCCGTACTTTCCTTCCGCGCTGCCTGCACCGTTTCCTTCCGAACCTGCGGACTTGACGCTATACGAGAGCGGATCGCCATTCGGATCGGTCGCGACAATTTTTCCGGTATCCACCAGCTTGCCCGCGTATTCTGCATTCGGGCCGCTGCCGGGAATGGACGCATCATCTCCCTTGACGCCTGATTCTCTAACTCCCAAAGACACAGTGGACGCGTCCAGATCGATAACCGGCAAACCGATGACCTCTTCATTATCCGGCGTCAGCAAAAAGCGGTCGCCACCCGTATATTCCCGATTTTCCGTGCCGGGATTCGCAAAGGTATTCGTTGCAAATCCGGGAGTGACGTCGCCCCGTGCGGCATCCTGATTGACCACGACGAAAGTATGGCCGCCCTGTCCCGTATCACCGGCCAGTCCGGCATCAGCTCCGGCAGCAGTCGCTTCGGCGATCTGCGTCGGGTCCATACCTGCTGCGATCATGGCCTGGATGTCGGCAACGCTCTGTCCTTCAGCTACCTGTGCCTTTGCACCAGTCGGGTCGATCACGGCTTCGCTCAATATCAGCGTGTCATGACTGCCGACTGTCGCAAAATTGCCGTTATTAAACACAATGTGAACGGTTCCGCCTGCCGAAGCCTGAACGTTGTCGTTCAACTCGACAGCATCCCCTACCCGCAATTCACGGACACTGCCTTTCGCGTCAGTTACCGTTACCTTGCCGATCAAGCCTCTTACTATACCGATTGCCATGATGTCACCTCGTCAGATCCGTTTTTCCGGCCTTTTTTCCTGCCGCCGGAAGAACCGTTTATTTTCAGAAAACCGCGCAAAAACTGTCCAGATTCCCACTTATGTTTCCAATAATAAACTTTCTTTAAAGCAATCGAATATTGTCCTTTAGTACTATTTTTGTTTAAAAATTTTTATGCCATAATAAACATTGCGTTTAAATATGATCATTGCTTGAAAATGGTTCCACAGTGTTGGTTCAGGCTATTTTTTCAGGTGTTGGGGCAGAAAACAGGCTGGAAACCGGAAAGGATTTCCGGCTTTTTTTATGGAAAATCCGAGAGATGTGGTTTTTATTATCCAAAACCAGTGAAACACATCAAAAACACCATGTCTTGTGAAGGGATATGCCTGCAAACGCGTATTATTTTTGTTGTTTCCTGACAATAAACCTGCAAGCATTCAGGAAAAAGACACCGCAATGACAGGCATAAAAAAAGACATTCTTTATGAATGCCTTTTTTAACGGAACTGACAAACGCCTTACATCTTGAGCGCGTGATTGTCCATCAGCTGCTGCATCAGGTGATCCGCCTGATCCTGAGCGTTCATGCCACCAATGCCATGAACGCCTTTCATGTCGATCGTGGCAAGAGCGACGCTACCGTGTTCGCTACCGGCAGCACCGTCCTGATCGATGGACAGCCTGACCTTAGCCGTTCCTTTTTCCTCGTCATGGCTCATGACTTCCACTTGCAGGAAACCACCCGAGAACAGGTCGCTGCCATCCGCTTTCGCTCCTGAACCCAGCAACAGGTCTCCGATATCCAGCACGTCGGCATTGGGGTCCGTCGCCTGATCGCCCAAATGGAAATCGGCAATATGGTCACCATTGACGACACCATCCAGATCCCCTTGATGATACTGGAACGTATCATGACCGGACCCGCCGGCCAGAACGTCATCACCCTTGCCGCCAACGAGAATGTCGTCACCGGAACCGCCGAGGAGAATGTCGTTTCCTTCACCGCCATGCAGGACATCGTTACCCCCCATGCCGATCAGGACATCGTTACCTGCACCGCCCAGCAGAACGTCATTGCCGTCGTTATGGTGTTCCATCGTTTCAAGACCGTCCGAGAGACCTTTCAACTGTTCCGGACTCATTGCGTGAATGGTGTTCAATACCGATTCCGAAGAACTGTCCGAATGAACCAGACCGGCCAGTGCATCGACTGTCGTGCCACTGCCGTCACCGACCATCAGGTCGTGCCCGGCTTCACCATACAGGACGTCGTTGCCGTGCGAACCGGTCAGCATATCGTGTCCTGCCGTACCGTGTTCAACCGTATCGGCAGCGGCAATCATGCCGTCCACCGTGTCGGTATGCGGATTTCCATCCAGAGGCTGATGCGCCAGATCATCCGTGACATGCCCTGCTCCGGTTTCCGACATCGCAGACAACATCATCGGATCGAAAGATACGCTCCCTGGAACGTTTACCGGCAAAACTTCCACAGTAGCATTGCCGCCACTTACCGAGATATCGAAAATAATGGTGGTCGATGCCCCTTTCTCATCCGTTGCCGTAACGGTAAAGCCATGCTGTCCGAACGGGACACCTTCCTTGCCTGCAATCGTCAGAACACCATTTGTAATGGAAGCGTCATACCCGTCCGGCAAGGAATTTTTGTCCACCTGAAAAGTCATCGTATCCTTTTCGGCATCCGTAAATGTCTCATTCAGATCGATCCTGACTTCGGTCTGTTCTATCGTGACAGTCGTTTCCAGTGCACCACTTACTTGCACATTACCGTGCCAGTCGAAATTTCCCTGAACCAGAATATGGGGACCTGAACCGGGATGAAAACTGCCCTTTTCAATGATCATGTCGCCTGTGACATAAAAGAGTCCGCCAAAAGCGTCATGCTGTCCGCCACTGTTATTGAAATGTGCGCCATTGCCGATCACACAATCCCCGTCCACAATAACGGTCTTGCCCTCGGGAATATTGAAAGAACCATCAAATACAAAATTCCCTTTTGCATTGTCAATGACAATGACATCCGGGCAATTTTCACCCTCAATCAGTTTCAGATAATCCGCCAGAGTGCTGACTTTTTCAGATCCCCTGATCGCCTCTTCATAACTGACACCGCCATTATGATCCTTGAAGATGGAATGGTTTCCATGATCGCCTTCATACCTGTCTACACCGTTGATGGAGGCACTGGTTCCGTCATTAGTCAGGCCACCGGCGACAATACGATTCCCGCCCGTCGGTACCGTGATCGTTTCCGTCGAAACCGTCACGTCAGCCGAGGCATCCCCGGCAACCGGAGCATGATTTTCCGGAACCGGTGGTGTTGAGGACGGATCGATCACAATAGTACCTGTCGCTGTATCGCCATCGTGATCTTTCACGGACAATTCGATTTCAAGCGGCTTGTCTTCATAATCCGGTGCCGGCTTGAATGTGTAATCAAAGTGACCGTCTTTTCCACCGGTCAGCGTCAACGTGCCAGCCACAACATCCAGCGGTGCCAATTCCCCGTTCGATCCCGCCTTGAAAACAAAATCAATACCATCGACCCTGACATGAATACCTGTATCCGTAAAACTGTCCGAAGCGCCGTCGGCACCGTAATCGATCGTCAGAGCTCCTTCGAAAACCGTCGATCCATCCACACCGGCAACCGCATTGTTGTCCCCTGCACTGATTTGCGGAACGTCGTCGATGATATCGACCTTGACCGTCACATTCTGAATCTGCCCGTCGGGCCCCTTGACCTGGATCGTTATCGTATCGGCACCGGAAGCCGTGCCAGCGGTATTCTGATCCGGAGCATGGTCATAAGCCTTTTCAAGCCGGTATTCCCACTGTCCTTCCCCATTCCGGACGAGCTTGCCGTACATGCCTTCGCCATAATGTCCATCGGCCGATTCGACGATTTCATAACCGTCCGCCAGCTTCAACACGGCCACCTCCGAACCGTCCACGGGATTGTTCAGCCCGGCTTCATTGACGACAAGGGAAGCATCCACCGGATCGACAGACGGTGCCGATTCATTGCCGTTTACGGTTATGTGAATATCCTTGATATCGAAAGCATTGTGCGAATCCTTCACACCGATATGAAAAACCTCGTCAGTCAGCACACCGTCCTTGCCGAGACCCTGGACAAGTTCCCAGGCACCTTCAGGGCCTTCACCCTTGCCGTAAAGCCGGTAAGTATAATCACCGGTGTCCGGATCGATCGTCAAAACGCCATACTTGCCCTCCAGTTGCGTCACCGGTTTGTAGTTCTCGAACCGGTTGGAAGCGAAGTTGTCGGTTCTTCCGTCGTAATCCCCCGGATTATTGCCGTTCATCGTCGGATTGGTGATGATATGGAAGGTATGGGTATCATTGATATCGTCATCCGCCACGGAGAGAATGTTATCCCCGAGAAGATTGCCGTGCACATCGGAACCGGCCGTTACGCCAAGCGGTGTGTCACTGACCGTCAATTCGGGCCGGTCGTTCCTTCCCGTGATATTGATTGTGAAGTCATGCGAGGAAGAGGCGCCATGTTCATCGGTTACGGTCACATTGAAATTCAGCGAATGCGAATCGCCGAGATTCATTCCGTCGATCATCGGATTGCCATCTTTGACATCGAAGTAATACTTTCCGGTATTGACGTCGAGATAAAAATCCCCCACATCGAAATGGAAAACCTTGTACGTACCCGCAGGCAGTTCAGTGTAGTGGTCAGACCCCTTGTCGGCATGTTCTGCCAATACTTTCGGCGCGGTCAGCGTCAGATCGTCCACCCCGGTTGGCTTGAGACCATTCCCCTGATTTCCCTGTTCCAGCGCATCCTTGTTGGGACCTGAGGTCGTTCCGTTGACGAAATCAGCCGAAAAAGTCAGGGTACTGCCCCGGTCATCATCGCTGGCACCGAAACTGCCGCTTACCACATCGGAATGGTCTGAAACACGGTTAGTGTTGCCGTCATTTCCACGCCAGCGTCCCTGCTCGGCCGCTTCCACTTCCCATTTGCCGTCCGCACCGATTGAAGGCTGTTCAATGCCGAGATAATCGTTGTGTTCAAGCTGGACGAAAGAAGGAGCGTCATTGGCTCCTTCAACCGTCACATGCACAGCGAAATCACTATGGCCCTGGGCATTATGTTCGTCTGTTGCTGTGACACGAAAATCGATAATGAACTTTTCACCGGCAGCAAGATGATCTGCTGCTTCGCCATTCAGGGTAAACGTATAATTTCCGGTGACAGTATCGAGTTCAAGCGTCCCGTAATTCGTTTGGATGACTTCAATCGTGTGTTCTTTTCCATCGACCGTTTTGGTGTAGGAATCCCTGTTTTCAATGACAATCTTTTCGGTTGCACCTGTTCCATTATCCGGAGTCAGGGTGTCACCTTTGAAAACCGCCGCTGTCGTTTCCGACACGACTTTTTTGCCGTCGGAAAGATCCGCTGACAATTTGATTACGGAACCGTCATCCGGATCAGAAAAAGGCACTTTTCCTTCGACAACAGTACGATGGTACTGCTCGTTCATATTCCCGTTGTTCTTGCCATCGCCAGACGTATCCTGATTGCCGTCATACACGCCTTCTTCCTTGACGTGAACCTGAGTACCATTAACTTTGGGGCCATCGTTCGTGCCTTCGATCGTGACATTCACTTCCTGCGTAACAAAAGCACCACTACTGTCGGATACCTTAATGTAAAAATCCAGTGGCACCTCTTCACCCTGCGCCAGATTGTTGGCTTTGCCATTGTCATTCAAGACAAACTGGTAATCGTAGGTGACCGAACCATCCCCGTTAACAGTCGGAGTCACTGTCAGGGTGCCGTAATCAGTCACCAGCGTGATAACACCCGTTTCCTGATTGGTAATGACCCCTTCCACTGGATTACCGTGTTCATCGGTCAACGTGGCCTTCAGTTTGTCGCCACCGTCCGGATCTTTTACCGTGAATGAATCTCCGTCAGACTTGATACCCGGCACTTTCGTCTGGTTTTCCCCTTCTGCCCATCCCTTGTCAGGTACTCCTTCGCCTTTGGCTGCCTGACCGGACTCCTTGACAACCAGTCCATCTGCGTCTTCAGGAGGGGTTACGATTTCTGGTGCCCGGTTTCCGTGAATGTTGACGGAAACATTCTTTTCATCATATGCGCCATGTTCATCCGTTACACGAACGTTGAATTCATCAGTCAGGTCCCCCGTCGAAGCACCCGGCTTGAGCGTATACTCATATTCACCGGTATCGGGATTGATCCTGACGGTACCGTAGGACGTTTCGATCTCCGTGACCGGATTGCCGTTACCATCGACGCCGAAGCTGTAGCTCAATTTCGCCCCGTGATCGGCATCCGAACCGGTGACTTTTCCTTCGACAACTTCTCCCTGGTAAGCGTCAATTGCATCCGGTCTGGACAATACCGGTGCATCGTTCGATCCTTCAACCGTGACGCGAACGGTATGATTGCCAATGGCTCCGGACAAGTCGGTCACCGTTGAGGTAAAGCCCAGATTCAGGAATTCGCCCTGTGCCAGATTGTTGGCCGGGCTGCCTTCAGCCGTATTCAGTTCAAACGTATATTCACCTGTTGCCGTGTTCAGGGTGAATGTCCCGTAATTCGTCACAATGGTCTGGATACCGTTTTCCGTCGTGTTCGACAAGACTTCAACCGGAACGGAAACCTTATTTCCTTCCGCGTCCGTTACGACACTGCCTCCGGTCGAGGCTGTTTCGAGATTTTTTTCCCCTCCCTTGATATCGACGGAATAAGTCAGATTGTCTCCGGCATCCACATCACCGGCTTTCTGGCTCAAATCGCCGTGAACGACAAAACGGTGATGGTTGTCGCCGACGAAACCGTCATTTCCGCCGATGCCTGACGTACCGGCTCCTTCTTCCTTGACATGGACACTGTCGAATTTAATTGAAGGGGCATCATTCGTCCCGTCAATTTTGACATGAACATCTTCCGATACAGTGCCTCCACGCCCGTCACTGACTTCGACCTTGTATTCATAATCTGCGGACTGTCCTTCATTCAGGCTGTTGGCGTTGTCGTTCAGTTCGAAACTGTAGTCGTAGGTAACCGACCCGTCAGGATTGACTGTCGGCGTTACCGTCAGGGTTCCGTACTCGGTTTCCAGTGTCATGACACCCGTATCCGGGTCGGTAACGACTCCTTCAACCGGATTGCCCGATCCATCAACCAGTCTGGCCGACAATTCATCGCCATCGGCATCGCCGACGGTAAAGGAACCGCCCGCTTTCGGCGTTCCGGCAATGGCATGATTATGGTCACCGAGTGCCCAGCCCGGCTTGCCACCCTGTTCAACCGTGCCGACACCGGCCTCTTTCAGATTCAGCGTGTCGCCATGACGATCGATAATGGTTGGCGCATTATTGGCGGCTTCTTCGCCTGCTGTATCCGGATTGATGAAAAAGCGCGGTTCAGCGGTTTGCGCAGCCGCCGTATCAAGCGGACTGGCGGAGGTATCCGTTCCGAATCCCGGCGTGACTTCAGCACTCGCCCCTTCCTGATTGACGACGACGAACGAGTGCGAACCGGAATGTCCCGGATCACCTGCCGTGCCTGCATCGGCACCCGCTGCAGTCGCTTCGGCGATCTGTGTCGGGTCCATACCCGCTGCGATCATGGCCTGAATGTCTTCAACGCTCTGTCCGGCAGCCTCTGCTGTCCGGGTATTACCTGTCGGATCGAGAACGGACTGGTCGAGAACCAGCTTGTCGTTGCTTCCGACAGTTGCAAAACCGCCATTGTCGAACTGGATAAGAACAGTGGAACCAGCGGATGACTGGATGGTTTCATTCAGTTCAACTGCGTCGCCGACGCGCAAGACACGGGTATTTCCTCTGGAGTCTGTTGCGGTGGTCGTCCCTACCAGCGCCCTGACAATTCCGATAGCCATTTAATTACCTTTTTGTGTGAAGGATTTTGTTTGGGACCGGTCAAGCTGAAAAACGTCCTGAATTTTGATATTTCCCAAACAACATTATTCTGATATTACTTAGAATAAATGTTTCACCTGCACAAAACCATTGTCCAAAGGTACTAATTTCCCCAAAAAAATTGGAAAATGGAAAATCTTTTTAAACTCATCAAATATTCATTAATTCCATTCAAAATCGCTTAATTTACATCAAAACGAATAATTTCCTCACGGAAATCAGTTTCTGCAATTCAACATTTCAGGCAAAATGTCATTTCCCTGAAGAAATACCATTCTCCAGTAAGCTCCTGCTGCCGCAGCAGATAAAAAACCGTGATGCAAACGATGGCCGAACGATACGATGCGGAAAAGTCCATCCGGACGGGATCAGGAAAGCAATAAAAAAGGGAATACGATAAACGTATTCCCCTGATACCAAAAAAACGGTATGTCAGAACCTGATCGAAGAGTTGTCTATCAATTGCTGCATCAGATTCTCGATCTGATCATGTGCACCACCCAATGCATGAATGCCGGACATGTCGATGGTCGCCAGATCGACGCTTCCGTAAACATCGCCGGCAGAGCCATCAGGATCGATCGTCAGCTTGACCGTCGCTGTTCCCATCTCGTCATCGTGTTTCAATACTTCCAGATTCAGGAAGCCGCCAACAATCAGATCCTGATCGCCAACATGACCTGAGAGGATATCCGAGATATCCAGAATGTCGCCATCCGGATCGATATCGCCGTTTGCCGGATTCAGGTTGCCGACATGGAAATCCAGAATACGATCGCCTGCCGAACCACTATCGCCCAGATCACTGATATGCCATTTGAACGTATCGCTTCCGGAACCGCCTACCAGAATGTCGTTACCCCCTCCTCCGACAAGGATATCGTTTCCGTCACCGCCAAAGAGGTAATCGTTACCCTGGCCGCCATGCAGCTCGTCATGGCCACCTTCACCGAAAAGAACCTGGCTATGCGTGGCGTCAGCCTGACCCAGCACATCGTTTTCCGTGCCGCCTAACTGTGTATGCAAATCGTTCAGGCTGATTTCGAATGTGGCATTGACGCCATCGGGATGCCACTGATCTGCCAGCTTGTAATCGAAAGCTTCTTTCAGCGTTTCCCCGTTCGACCGGGCAAGCGCCATGTCGTGGAGGCTCGCTTCAGACATATCCAGCGTGTACTGGTAAGCATGCGTGGCTTCATCGAAATGCAGGCTGCCGTATTTGCCAACGATCTCACCAGACTCACTGGCATGTTCAAACCGGTAAGACAGCATATCGCCTTCAGAATCGGCAGCAGGCAGTGTTCCCGACACCATCGGGCTCACATCCAGATCGGATAATGAAAGACTTGCAGAAAGTGGTTCGGCAGGCAGCGTATTGCTTCCTTCGATGCCGACCGTCAGATCGCCCGACATTGCGGATTCAAGACCGTCGCTGACCTGAATCTGGACATTCACGTTTTGGGTTGTGCCCGACGCAACTTCTCCTTTTGCCTCGTCCGATGCTTCAAAACGGTACGACCAGTCATACTGACCGTTTGCATTGATTGTACCGGTCAGGGTGAAGCTTCCCAATCCATCGATGTCGACACTTCCCCCCGTTCCCTGCTCATTGAGCGTCACGGCATGCGGTACACCCTCGACAATGATGGAAAGCGTGTGCGTATCCTTCGCATCGACATCGACAAAGGAAAAATTCCCCGTATTGTCATCTACATTTGACGAAGAGGAGAGGATATCCGGTCCATCATTGGTCCCCTCAACATGTACAGTCACATCTGCCGGATCGGAAGGCATGCCCGCACCGTTCACGGCGACGACATTGAAATGGTCGGTAACCCGTTCCCCGTTGCCGAGAGACTGGGTGGCATCCAGCGAACTGTCCAGCGTGTAGGTATATTTTCCTGTCAGCGGATCAATGCTGATCTTGCCGTACGTTCCCTGCATGTCGGTGACCAGCCTGCCGTCATCCGTCAGGAAAGCGTATGTCGGCGCACCGGCTCCCGCATCCACGGTACTGGCACTGGCCGAGCCGGTAAATCCGGCTCCCGCACCCGCCGCATCTTCGACAAGAGGTGCATCCGCATTGTCGGGACTGGTGACAGGATCAGTTGGAGCCGTAGCGACTCCGGTGATGTCGATAGTCAGATCCTGGCTGGTACTGTGACCCTGGGTGTCCGTCACCGTGATTCTCTGGGTGATTTCGTACAATTCACCGGGTGCCATCGCTCTGACGGTATCGGAATTGTTGTCCAGCGTGAACGTATATTTTCCGGTAGCCGGATCGATCGTAAACGTTCCGTAGTCATTCGTGACCGACAGTCTTGGCTGCCCGTCTGCATCCGTTCCGAAACTGTAAGACAAATGCCCCTGATCGACGGTATCGCTGTCAAAGCCTTTCGCGACACCCTCAAACGTGGTCGTGTCGCCCTCGCGTACCGTAATCACGTTGCCGACCATCAGAGTCGGTGCATCGTCCGTACCGGATACATTTACCGTTATCGTGACGTTCCGGGTCACGCCGTACTCGTCTTTTGCCGTAATGACAAACGTATCCTTGCCGCCGTTTTTACTATCGAGCCCCTGTACTGCAGCGTCGGCATTATTCAGCGTATAAACGTACTTGCCATCCACCAGCTGCAAGGTTCCGTATGTTCCCTGTGCAACCGTTTTTCCGTCAACGGTGAACGTAAGATTGGAAATACCCTGATCGTCTGTGAACAGGCTACCCAGCGAACCACTATCGGTCACTTTTGCATCTTCCGTCACACCCAGCGTGACATCGGAAGCGATCACTTCCGGACCGTAATTGGTGCCGTTGATGTTGACGGTTACGTCTTGCGGTTCGCTATAGTCCTTCCCGTCGAAAGCAACAACCTTGAAAATTTCGGAAAGGTTCTTTCCCGCAGGCAAATGCCAGACCTTATTGCCCTGTGCATCGGTATAGAGCAATTCCGGAGGCAGCTTGTCAGTATTCAGGTGGTAGGTGTACTTGCCGTTCGCATCGATTTCGACAGTTCCGTACTGCGTTTCCATGGACGTCACATGATTGCCATTCCCGTCAACAAAGTAAAACGTGACGGTTTCAGTTCCGCCGGTCGGTTTTCCTGTTGAATCCAGTGCATGGTCGATGTCCGTCGCCGTCACCGTTCCGGTTGCCGTCATGGAACCGGAAAGACCGTCGTGGCCTGTTTCATTGATGGCCGAGTCCATCGCGCCGGTGATGACCGGCGCATCGTTCGTGCCATGAATGGTGATCTCGATTTTCGCGTCGCTGCCGTCGGTATTTTTCACGACCTGACCGTTCAACATGAGCGTGAAATCTTCCGTGACCGTTTCGCCGTCTGCCATGCTCTGGACCCGACCGGGCTTGCCATCTTCGCCGTTATACAGGGTATAGGTATATTTGCCCGTCACCGGATCGATGACCAGATATCCGAACTTGCCTTCCACGCTGACGAGATTGCCGTCTGCGGCACTGCTCTGGACTTGTTTGCCGTCAGAACCCTGAATGCCGAATACGCGATCCGGCGAATCTCCCGTAGTTCCGTCGCCCCATTTCGTGTGAAGCTGTCCTTCGAAAACCGTGCTTTCCACATGAGTCGTACCCGGTATGTCCCTGCCGTCTTCGGACACTGAACCGGTCAGATTACTGTTGCTGTCATCGAAAGCAAGGCCTTTTCCGGGTTCCGTACCGCCCTGATCCGGGTCAGGAGGTTCAATCGTAATGGTAATGTCCCGACCTTCGGAAACGGCACCGTGCGTGTCAACCGCCACCACCTTGGCGCTGTCGTTCAACAGTTTGCCCGCTTCCTGTGCCGCTTTCAGGGCCGCGTCAAGATCCGCGCTCTCATTGTCCAGCGTATATTTATAGTGTGTCGTGACAGTGCCGTCGGCATTCTGTTCATACATCAGGACAATCGTGCCGAATTCGGTCTTGAGTTCAGTGACCGGCTTGCCGTCTTTCCCCACCAGCATGTACTTGAGTCCCGCCGCGTTATCCACGTCGGACATGAGGCCGCCATTCAGGGCTCCGGTAAAGATGACACCCGGATTATCCATGTCTGACGTATCGTCATCCTCGAAAACGTCCTGCCGGACTTTCCCGGTGAAAGAGGCGTCTTCCTTCATATCGAGAACCGGGCTGTCGTTGGTGCCCTTGATCTCGATCGTGATTTCTTTCTCGATTGTCTTGCCACCCCCGATCGTCGCCTGAACCCTGAACGTTTCGTAGCGGACGTCGCCTTCATTCATCGACTGAACCAGTTTCGACCCGTTTTCAGAGAGAGTATAGGTATAGCTGCCATCCGGATTGACCGTCAGCGCACCGAGCGGCTGGCCTTCTGCGCCCTCTGCAAAACCGGTCTGCCCCTGATTGCTCCAGGTAACGCTTCCCTTGTCCTCGGCATCGACGACATTGTCGAGCGCAAGTTTGCCATCGATGGACGGGTTCGTCGCTGCATGGTTGATGTCTGCACCGGCATCTTCAAAAATAATCGTATTGCCATTGACCGTAATGACCGGATTGTCTGCAGAACCGGTCATGTCGATCACGAGCTCGCCCGAGGTATAGGCATTTTGCGGATCGGTCACGCGGATGTTGAATACTTCCTGCTCAAGCACCGATTGGGTAAGATTCTGTCCCGGATTCAGGGATTCGAGCAGTTCCGGATGGATAACGGTATATTTGTAACTGCCATCCTTGCCCAGTTCCAGCACCCCGTACTTGCCTTCCAGAACCTGAACCAGCCTGCCGTTGCTTTCGATGGAAAAAACGAGATCGCCCGGATTGTGCTGTGCATCCGGATCGTCCGCTTTCAGCTGTCCATGAATGACCTTGTTACCGTTTTCTTCCAGCGCTTCCGAACTCGTCGCCCCGCTGGTCAGATCCGTCGTGAAATATGGCCGGTCATTGGTACCGTGGATGTAAATATCCAGTTTCTGGCCCGTGACCATATCATCAGGGTGCCGGTCGTCACGGACTGCCAGTTCAATACCTGTGAGCTTGAACAGTTCACCTGCATTCAGGGCATCGACCCGCGCACCGGCTTCCCCTTCCGAGGCCAGCGTGAAAGAATAGTGTCCATTCGCATCGATGGTCAGGGTTCCATAAGCCGTTTCAAGCGAGCCTTCATGGAAATTGCCGTCAGCATCCTTGAAGCCGTAAACCAGATGACCGGCGCTATCCCCATCGACCGGGGTGACCTTGAAGTTTCCTTCTGCCGATTGTGTCGCCTGATTCTCTTCATTGGTATTGAAATTGACGCCCGCTTCCGTGATCTGGATAACCTGTGCATCAGGTGAATCGACCCTGATGGCATCGTCCTTCCCGTGAATGGTCACCGAAACATCCCTGATATCGAACGCCCCCTGTGAATCCTTCACCACCACATGGAAGGTTTCCGTACGCGTTTCACCGCTGTGCAGTTCCTGAACGGCCTGACTGTCGTTATTTAACGTAAAGACATATTTTCCGGTTGCCGGATCGATCGAGAGCGTGCCATAAGTGCCTTCCATACTGGACGACATGGCCGGCGTCTTGCCTTCGACAGACGTCTGCTCCGTCATGCCGAACGTGAAACTTTCACCCTTTGCGCCACCGGCATCCGGATCGGTTACGCTGACTGTGCCGGAAGCGGTCAGGGCATTGTCTTCAGTCACGTCCAGTGAGGGCTGGTTCAGCGTCAGATGCGGGACATCGTTTGTCCCGTTGATCTTTGCCTGAACCCAGGTTGTATTCGAAGCGCCGTGTTCGTCCGTCACCTTGAGGTTCAGGCGCAACTCGGGCGTATTGGTACCATTCAGCTGTTCACCTGCATTGAGCTGCTGTACTTCCGGAGCATCGTTGTTCAGCGTGAAGGTGTATTCGCCCGTTTTGGTGTCGAGCGTAAACGTGCCATACCTGGTCACCAGTGTCTGCATGCCATTGGCATCGATCTCGCTGGCTCCCGGATTGGTCATGGTACAGACCAGTTTATCCTGCGGAGAATCCACGTCAGAAAAACCGATGGTATTGGAAGCATTGCCCTTTCCGTCCGTGACAACATTGCCTCCGTTGGCGACGCCACTTTCCGTCACCGCGACCGAGTTGCCGGAACCAAATACAGGCGCGTCATTGGAACCGGTAATGTTCACCGTCACATGCTCTTCGGAAAAAGCGCCGTGTTCGTCGATTACCCGGATGGTATAACCGTTACCATTTGTCGGATCGACCTTCTGCCCTTCAACCAGTTTCTGGGTGTCAGGAGAACTGTTATTCAATTCATACCAGTACCTGCCTGAATTCGGATCGATGTGCATCGTACCGTACGCGTTGGAAATCGAGGTGACCGGATGGCCTTCTGCATCGCTTCCGAAGCTGTACTTCAGTGTCGCACCATGATCCGCATCGGCGCCTTCTGCCGAACCTTCCGCGACGTTTGTGTAATCCTTGCCCGAATCAGCGCCCCTTTCAGTCACTTCCAGAGCCTTCCCGGCCGGATCGATTGTCAGGGTCGGGCGGTCATTGGCACCTTCAATCGTCATGTCGATTGTCTGGTGCGCCTGCGCACCATGCGCATCGGTCACGGTAACCGTAAACGAAAAATCGAACTTCTCGCCCTGTGCCAGATGATTTGCCTTGTCGCCATCCAGCACAAATGTATAGTCACCCGTTGACGTATTCAGGGTCAACGTACCGACATTCGTTTCGATCACGTACAGGTCGGCATTAACCGGATCACGGCCTTCATTGACGATCTCAACCGTTTCCGTGATTTGAACACCATTGCCCGTCACCGGAATGCCATCGCCCGTGTAAAGGCCGGACGTCACGCTCGAATCACCGGCTGCGCTGTCCCTGCCCAGTTCCACTTCGAGTTTCTGGTACAGTTTTCCGTCGAAATCCACATCCGTCACGTCGATTTTGCCACTCACACTGACGCGGTGATGAGGGTCTGACACGGAACCGTCGTGTCCCTTGTCGTCCGTTGTGCCGGTATTGCCGTCGTGAACACCTTCCTCGCGCAGGTGAACTTTATCGCCAGTGATCTGCGGGCCGTCGTTTGTGCCTTCAATGTGGATGTTGACCGGCTGTGTCGCCGTACCGTTATGGCCGTCATTCACCTGAATGCCGAAATTCAGGTCAAGGTAATTGCCACCCGATTCGGGATGAGCCGGATCGAACGCGACAGGACGGCTGTCGTCATACTGGGAAAGACCGTTAACGGCTGCATCATTCAGATCGAAATGATAGGTATAGGTGATCGTACCATCCGCACTGGTTTGCGGTGTCACCGTCAGCGTCCCGACATCCGTTACCAGTGTCATGACACCATCGACAACCGTTACCCCGGAAATCGGCTGCCCTGCCCCATCCGTGATCGTCGCTGTCAGTTGATCACCGATATCGACATCCCTGACGGTGAAAGAACCTTCCGCGCTCTGCGTCCCCTTGATCTGTGCCTGATTGGGCCCTTCTGCCACACCGTCGTTGATTCCGGTTTGTGTCACGTCGCCCACACCCGATTCTTTCAGGTTCAGCGTATCGCTTCCCGGTACCGTGATAACCGGCACGTCATTCGTCCCTGTCACGACCACGGTAATGGTTTGCGTATGGGTAGAGCCGTGTTCATCGGTCGTCGTGATATCGAAGGTTTCAGTATGTTCGTCCCCTTCGGACATGCCCTGTACCGTCTGACTGCCGTTGTTCAGTTCATAGGTATAGCTTCCGTTCGGATTCAGGGTCAGCGTTCCGTATTCCGTCGTGAACGTCGCTTCACCCGCATTGTCACCCAGATGGCCATCGATCGGATCGATGATAAAGGTCGTTCCATCCTTGCCGGTAATCGTCAGCGTCTGGTTGCCGCCATCCCTGTCCAGATCGGTCACAGTGAAATGACCTGTAATCGAGGGATTGGTATCTTCAGCAATACCGTTGCCATTGTCCCAGCCAATCGACAGATCAGGCATATCGTTCGTTCCGGTCACAGTCACCGTAATGACCTGCTGTGCCGTCATGCCCCTGCCGTCATCGACCGTCACGACAAATTTTTCAGTTACCGTTTCGCCCTGGGACAGGCTGTTGGCACGGTTGTCGTTATCGAGCCTGTAAACGTAATCGCCATTCGCATCAATCGTCAGCGAGCCATACTGGCCTTCAGCCGTGGCACTGCCTGCGCCACCTGCGCCGGCCGGTTTGACGGTATAAGTGAGACTGTCGCCATTGATATCGGAACCGGCAATATGCCCCTGTGCAGTCGGAATACCTGCATACGATACATTGGGATTCGCACCCGGGATCGCTGAATCATCCCCCTTGACACCGGCTTCCCTGACCGATAAGGACAAATCACTCGCGTCTTCATCGATTTCCGGCGCTGTGTCCAGAATACCGTCATAGACGTATTCCCGTGGAAACGGATTGGAAAAAGTCGTCGTCTCGAAGCCCGGGGTCAGATTGCCCCGTGCCGCATCCTGATTCACCACAACGAAGGAATGCGAACCTGAATGATTCGGATCGCCAGCCGTATTACCGTCTGCACCGGCAGCGGTTGCCTCGGCAATTTCTGTCGGATCGACACCGGCTTCGATCATCGCCTGAATGTTTGCGACACTTTGTGAATCGGCTTGCATGACTTCAGCTGTCGGGTCAATGACCGCCGGGTCCAGTGCCAGGCTGTCGCCACTTCCGACAGTGGCGAAATTGCCGTTATTGAATACGATATGAACCGTACTCCCGGCACCCGCCTGTATGACTTCATTGGCTTGTACCGGATCGCCGATTCGCAAGACACGCACTTCGCCTTTTTCATTTTTTGCCGTCGTTGTGCCGCTAAGCGCCCTTACGAATCCGATTGCCATGCTCTTGCCTCTTATATTTTTGAATCAGGAAGTACGCCTGGCAATATCCAAATTTATATGCAAACGATTTGAGAATTTCCAAACATACTGAAAAATATTGTCGATATATTAATTAATTTTGTTTCATCATTTTATTGTCCAATAGTACTAACTTTGTCAAAAAGGCAACAATATTGGCATAAACATCAAAAAATATGTTGTCAAATAGTCAAATTGAAAAAGACCTGAACATTGCCAGGTCTTTTTCAAAAAACGGAAAAAATTACCAAAAAATAAAAAGACGGGAAAGTCGTGCCTGAAATTCACCGGTTCCACATGATTTTTGTCCTTCAGGAGGTTTCTATCCGGACACAATGGAAAACCGGTCATTGACGGGTAGCCCGTCATCGCCTGAAAACGGTTTCATGATGTGCGACTTCATCCGCCCTGATACGGAATTTCCCTTTTCCAGAATAAAAAGCCACTGCCCGACCAAATCGGATACAGTGGCTTTCAATGCCGTAAAACAGGAGCGCTTGACGTCAAACGCCTTCTCAGAATGTATATTTGGCCGTCACCATGCCAGCCACCCCTTCCCGTTGTCCCAGCATACCCTGGATATTGGCGTCGAAAGTCCAGGCTTTTTTCACATTCCAGGTCAATCCCAGTTCAAGTACACCCGTTGAACCTTTCATTTCGGGTTTATCCATCACATCGCCATCGACAAGCGCTCCCTGGGATCCCTTGAATTCATGATCCCATGCCAGACCGGCATATCCCTTGAATCCATCGTCGAGTCGATGGGTAAAACGTGCTCCAAGACGTGTGCGGAATGAATTCGCGCTGTCGAAACGGATATCCTCGCCTGCCTTGCTCGTCAGACTGTCACTGTTCTGATGCGTCCACAATACCTTCGCATAGACATCAACATCGCTCTTGTCCTGAACAGGGATCAGATAACCGATTCCCCCATGTGCTCCGTAGTACCAGGAATCGGAATCGAACGAAGCACCCGCACCCATATCGCCGCTGCTGTATTTACTCTTGACCTTGCCGGCCCTTAACGATCCTTCGGCATAAAAGCGGTTTTTAAAATCATGACGCGCCAGCACACCGGCACCGAAATAGTGAGTATCGCCGTCCCCTTTCACATTGACAAACGAGAAACTGTTGTTGGTATTGTAATTGCCCCAGCCCCCTTCCAAAAAAACGGCCGTATGCAAATGACCGTAAGATGTCTCATTATTCATCCCGACGCCGCCGATCAACTCAAAACCATTCGACTTGATATGGCTGCCTGTCTTGATTTTTTCACTCGTTCCCTGAACACTGAAAAACACATCAGGCCCGTTTTTTTTCGACGAGGCCAGTTTGTTGCCCAGATTGCTGACAAGGTCGCCAGCCGAGACAATCGACGCCAGTCCGGCCAGCTTGCCTTCGCTATACGCCTTGCCCAGCACGATTCTCGCTCCACGGGTCGCAATCAACTGGTCACGGAAGTTTTCAAGCATCATATCGTAAGCGACAGCGCCTTCCTGAAACAGCGTCACCATTTTGCGGTTATCTGCCATCGTCCCCTGTGTGCTGTCGATCAAAATGATTTTGTCGCCTTCAGACAGGAGAGGAACAGTACTTTTCGCCGACACGTCAACCGTTGCATTGTTCATCACAATCGGTGAAGACGTATTGAGCATCACATCGTTTTTCCCTACCGCAGACGACAACTGGAAAGTCAGGTTTTTGCCGGACATATCCAGCGCAGGGCCGGAATAACTGGCATTTTTGCCTGTTACGGTCAAAGCGTTCGCTGCAAACGCGCCATTACCGGCGATCGTCAGGGAACGGTTTTCACCGAAAATCAGATTGCCCAGTGCCACCCCTGTCTGACCGTTATAAGCCAGGGTATCGTTCAGGGTCAGTGTCGTGTCGTTAGTGGACATATCCAGATTATTGAATGTGGCCGTCAAAGCGCCATCGTTTTTGGTCAGGGTGGCATTTTGCGTTTTCAGCGTATCCGCCGACAATGACACTGCGCCTCCCGATCCCCCGGCACCTGCTGAAACATTTCCTGTTCCGGCCGCCCCGTTGATACCGCTTGTCAAAACCAGCGAATCCATTTGCAGGGTCTGCCCGACAGTCAGGGCAAAACTGCCGCCATCGCCACCCGTCCCATCCAGGCCGGCGATGAAAGGTGAAATGGCAGACTGTTCCGAAAAAGTCACCACACCACTGCTTGCGCCGCCCGTTCCACCGTTGCCGGCTACCATCTGGAACGTCTTGCCGGTAAGATTTTTTCCTACCGTCAGAGTACCTTCACTTCCGTTACCCCCTTTTCCTCCCAGATTGTCCCCGCCTTTGGCACCGTTCCCGGCATTGATCTGTACGTTATCGGCAGACAGACTCTCACCCACCTGCATATCGAAAGAACCGGCAGCGCCTCCGTTGCCTCCATGCGTACCGCCGACCAGATCGCCGTCACCACCGGCACCTCCCTGACTGCCTGTTACACTGAAAGCACGAACCGTTACATTTTGCGTCACATCGAGTTTGACATTCCCGGCATTCCCGCCTTTACCTCCTTCGGTAACAGAACCGACATCTTTGCCACTGCCGGTTCCACCGGTGCCCGATGTCAGGGACAAGGTATCGGATGTCACGCTATTGGCGGACATATTGACACTTCCGGCATTTCCACCTTGCGCCACGCCCCTGATGTCGGCAGGATCGGCGGGATTGTTCCGGACGCTCGTACTGCCTGCACCTGCTGCCAGCTGAATATCCGTATCAACTTTCAGATCTCCGGTTACCGTCAGATTCGCATCTCCCCCTTTACCGCCGCTACCGCCTGATCCCGTTCCGTTTTCATATCCGCTGCCACCCCCGTCTCCAGCCGACACACTCAGTTTTCTAGTGTACATATCACGCTCGACCGTCAAACTCGCCTGGCCTCCGTTACCGCCATTGCCCCCTGTACCGCCAATGCCGTCCCCCTGTCTGACCTTTCCCGCCCTGTAAAACCGTGTCCTGCCAGACCGACAAATCCTTGGCGATCGTCGCCGTTACGTCACCGCCATTTCCGGCGACACCTCCGATAGCGTTATTTCCTTTTCCATTTCCCCCCAGATGTCCGTTGCCTCCGGTCATGACCAGACCGTCAATCCCTACACTGTCTCCGCGGGAAAATGTCGCTGAACCCCCATCGCCACCTGCGCCCCCCGTTCCCTGTGTCGACAAGCCATCGCCACCGTGACCACCTTCCCCGCCAGCGAGCTGGATGTCGGAATTCGCCATCAAGGCATTACTTTGATCCCAGATGGCACTGCCGCCATCGCCACCTTTTCCGCCTACGTCCGCCGGGTTGTCTCCGCGACCGCTATCTTTCCCTTTCTGACCGTCCGTACCGGTTCCATACGTAAAACCGGACGTCCCCCCCGAGCCTCCGGACGCGTCGGTAGACGTTCCTCCAACAGTCGGCGCATTCAAACCGGAAGACGGATCCCCGATGAAAGCTCCTCCACCACCACCGCCTGCACTCGTTTGCGCATCACCGCCTGCCCCCAGGTTTTTACCACCGCTTCCTCCGGAATTAACGGGGATAGAAGAATCATTCACTCCCCCCGCACCTCCGCCGCCTCCTGTCACTAAAATGGCGGCAGCTGCCGTCAACGGGGAAGACAGGGAAAAAGCGACGAGCCCGGATAAAACAAATGCGGGAACAGCCCGCATGAAAGTTCTTTTTTGAGCCGTCGTCCACAATATCGGTTTTTCAAAGCTATCCGGAAAAACTGTTGAAAGTGCAGTTTTTCGAGATACTTTGTTCATTGAATCCGATCTTCCGATCCTTTTTTTCTTAAGTTGTTGTGACATATTTCATCCCTTTAGTTAGTAAACATATCGACAAACCTCTTCTTGATTACTTCTCACCTGAAAATCCTTTTTATGTTGTTTTCATTAGAAAAAAACGTTTTATGGCTCCTCAATAAACCGTTTTTGGCTTATTGAAACCGATACATTACGTTGCGAAAATACAACATGGATACATTCCATCAAATGACAAGACAGGCTCTGCAGGCAGCAAGCGATACGTCCGTTTCATGTTTTCCAGACAGGAACAATCGCTAAAAAAAGTGGAAGAATTAAAAACGGCTCGTTTTTTCAGGAAAAAGGAGCTGTCGGGCAATCGATAAAAAAAACGAACGGAATTTTATTTCCGTTCGTTCCAGTCATGTTTCAGCCAAAAGGAATGAAAAACGCGACACTCCCTTAAAAGGCATATTTTTCCGTGACCATGCCAGTCACCCTTTCATGTTTTCCTGCCATACCTCTTAAATTGGCATCGAACGTCCAGGCTTTCTGTGCCTGCCAGGAAACGCCCAGTTCAAGCAGGCCAGTCGAACCTTTCATATTGGGTTCACCCATTGCCACACCATTTAAAGTTGAAGCCAGCGATCCCCTGAATTCATGATTCAAGTCACACCGACAAAGCCTTTCACTTTTTCATCAAGCTGATGGTTGTAGCGGACACCAAGGCGGGAGCGCAATGAATCGGCACTGTCGAAATGGACTTTCTCACCGGCACCAGTCGTGACATTGTCACTGTTTATCTGGGTCCACAAGACCTTGCCATACACATCGACATTGCCCTTGTCCCGAACCGCAATCATGTATCCGACACCGCCATGTGTACCGTCATACCAGACGCTCGAATCAAATGACGCGTCTGCCCCCATATCACTGGTGCTGTAGTTGTTCATAAACAATAAGTTATCAATTATATTTTCATGAATGCAAATCACTGGATTATCGTATCGTGAAATGAAAAAATCAGTAAAACCAGACTCAGAGTATCGCTCCTGAAAAAGGGTTCCTGATGATGAGATAAAAATATCTCAACGCTGGATTTCCGACAAGAAAAACCGGCATAAAGCCGGTTTTTGTCAAACTTGCAAGAAAAATGATTACGGGAGAAGAATCCGGTTGGTGAACTGCGCCGAAAATTCACTGCCTTTGCCCGGTTCCGATTCGATATCCAGTTGTGCGTCGTGGCGCAAAAGCGCATGACGCACAATGGCAAGACCAAGGCCGGTTCCCCTCTCTTTTCGGGAACGGCTTTTGTCGACCAGATAGAAACGCTGCGTCAGGCGGGGAATATGTTGGGGTTCAATTCCGATACCGGTATCCCTGACTGAAAAACGGGGACCTTCCTCCGTCACGGCCCATTTGACCGTGATGCTGCCGCCCTCAGGCGTATAACGGATGGCATTCGTCACCAGATTGGTAAAAGCGGTTCGGATTTCGTCCATACTGCCGTAAAGCGTTTGCGGGCCGTCCAGCTCCAGCGAAATAGTATGCTGCCCGTTCGAAATGGCCTGTCCTGCCTGGACAATCTGGCGGATCAGCAAATGGACGTCGAATTCCTCGCGCTTCAAAGGATAATCGGTCGATTCAAGATTGGTGAGCACCAGCATGTTTTCCACCAGAGACTGCATCCGTTCGCCCTGCTCCTTCATCATCTGCAGATGAGACAGGCGCGTTTCCCTGTCCATATCAGGCTGGGAAAGGGCAACTTCGAGAAAACCGTTGATCACCGTCAGGGGCGTGCGCAATTCATGAGACGCATTGGCAATGAAATCACGACGGATTTTTTCGATCCTGACCGACTCGGTCTTGTCATGCGTGACCAGAATCTGGCGGCGGTTCTCAAACGGGATGATCTGCAAGACCAGACGCCGGTCATTGAAGGTCATTTCAAGCGGCTTGTCGTAGCGTCCCAGAATGATGTAATCGATGAACTCGGGATTCCTGACGAGATTGGTAATGCGCATATCCTGATCCCGTTCCAGATTCAGGCCCAGATGCTTTTCCGCCATCGGGTTGCACCATTCCAGGAACTGGACGTTGTCCATAATCGCCACACCGTCCGGCAAAAAGCTCATCGCTTCCCGAAACCGCGTCAGCCATTCGGTCAAATCCTTTTTGCCGCGTTCCTCGTTCCGGTTCAGACGATACAGGTGCGCATAGACGGCATGCCAGGCGCCCCAGCCGTTCGGCAAACGCTCGCTTCTCGGTGAATCGAGCCATATATCGAGTTCAGATAAATAATAAAGCTGGGAGACGGTAATCGCCGTCGTGAACACCAGCCCTGCCAGAAGGCCGATAATCGGCCCGAAGAAATACCACAGTACCGCAGAACCGATCCAGATAAACGCCAGCCGCAAGGCTGCCGGAATCCAGAACAACACGTGGGGATTCATTCACTTTTGTCCTTTTCCGAGAGCATATAGCCCATCCCGCGCACTGTCCTGACCAGATTTTCCTGTCCCTTTAACGCTTTTCTCAACCGCAGGACATGCACGTCAACCGTTCTTTCCTCGATATCCAGCTGGTTGCTCCATACCTTGTCGAGCAACTGGCTGCGGGAAAAGACCCTGTCCGGGTTGGCCATCAGAAATTTCAAAAGCTTGAATTCGGAATTGCCCATCTCGACGTCACTGCCGTCAATATTGACCTGACAGCTTTCAGGGTCGAGCGTGACACTTCCCGCACGCAAAAGGCTTTTCGCCCTGTCCGGCACCTTTCGGCGCAACAGGGCATTGATGCGGGCGACCAGTTCCTTGGGAGAAAACGGCTTCGTGATATAGTCGTCCGCTCCCTGATCCAGACCGGCCACCTTGTCTTCCTCAAGTGTTTTGGCGGTCAGCATAATGACAGGCAGGGCTTTCATCTCGCGATGTTCGCGAATCCGGGTCAACAGGCGCAAACCGGACAGATCCGGCAACATCCAGTCCAGAAGAACCACATCCGGACGAAAACGCTGCAAGGCCGTCCAGGCGTCGTTACCGGAAAAAACCGTTACCGGACGCCAGCCCGCGGATTTGACTGAAAAAGCGATCAACTCCGCAATCGCCGGTTCATCTTCCACTACCAGAATCGAAATCTCGTCACTTGCCATTGAAAAAGCTTCCCGTTTTAAAATTTCTGTCAGTCGATGATTCCACCTGACCGGCTATTGCAAAAATTGCCGGAAAGACAAGAAACGCCAGACCCCTCCAGCTTATATCATCGTGCCCTGAAACTGCAATCGATAATCGGTATGACGGATATCTTCGCCGTCCACGACGTAAATCACGTATTCCCCGATATTGGTCGCATGATCCCCGATGCGCTCAATCGCCTTGGCAGCCCAGAGAATGTCCAGACCGGCCGCAACCGTGCCCGGTTCCGCAGACATATACTCGATCAGATCACGCATCATATCGTGAAATTCCCTGTCGATAACGGCATCCAGCGCCATCAGGGCGATAGCCTGTTCCCTGTCCATGCGGGCATAGGCGTCCAGCGCCTCACGCAACATCCGCCGCGCCGTTTGCGACATGCCTGCCAGCGTCTGGTAATGATGGGGCAGCAGCAGTTCACGCGAGCGGATATTTTTGGCCGAGCGTGCGATTTTCGTCGCTTCATCGCCAATTCTTTCCAGATCGGTAATGACCTTTCCCGTCGCCGTCACATTGCGCAAATCGTTGGCTGCGGGCTGCCGCCTGACGATCAGTTCCGTCAGGGAGTGATCCAGTTCCACTTCCTGTCTGTTGACCTTTTCATCACCTTTTATGACCCGGTCTGCCAGCACTTCGTCATCTTTTTCCAGCGCGATCATCGCGTCCCTGAACTGGTCTTCCACCAGACCGCCCATCAAAAGCACTTTGGAACGAATCCATTCCAGATCCTGATCGTACTGTTTCGAAGAATGCATGCCCGACATCTGTTTTCCGTCCTGTTCCTTGTTATCCGTAAAATTCATGGTTTTTCCCCTAGCCGAAACGTCCGGTAATGTAGTCCTGCGTTTCCTTCTTCTCTGGTCGCATGAAGATCTTGTTCGTTTCGCCGAATTCCACGAGTTCGCCAAGATACATGTAAGCGGTATAGTCGGAACAGCGTGCGCCCTGTTGCATGTTATGCGTCACGATCGCAATCGTGTACTCATCCTTCAGTTCGGCAATCAACTCTTCCACTTTCGCCGTCGAGATCGGGTCCAGCGCCGAAGTCGGCTCGTCCAGCAACAGCACTTCCGGCTTGACTGCCACGCAGCGGGCAATACACAAACGTTGCTGCTGTCCGCCGGACAGGCTCTGGCCGCTCTTGTGCAATTTGTCCTTCACTTCACCCCACAAGGCTGCCTTGTTCAACGCCCATTCGACCCGCTCGTCCATTTCCACACGGGAGAGGTCTTCGTACAGGCGAACGCCAAAAGCGATATTTTCATAAATCGTCATCGGAAACGGCGTCGGCTTCTGGAAAACCATACCGACACGGGCACGCAGCATATTCACGTCCACGTCGGAATCGAGAATGTTCTTTCCCTTGAACAGGATCTCGCCTTCCGCCCGCTGTTTCGGGTAGAGGTCGTACATCCGGTTCATCGTGCGCAAGAGCGTCGATTTGCCGCAGCCGGACGGTCCGATAAACGCCGTCACTTTCTTTTCGTGAATCGTCAGATCCACATTCTTCAGTCCCTGAAAATCGCCGTAATAAAAATTCAGGTTCTTTATCTCGATGCTTTTCTTCACATCTTCCGTTTTCGTTTGCGAAGCGTCGTTCACCTCCGGGCGAGCCATCATTGCAATCGCCATGTCATTTTCCACAGAGCCGCCTTTTTCATTTGTTCTGCCAGTTACACAATTCATATCCATTCCTTCATTCGCCATCCGGCGATCAACTTTCAGCCTTTTTGGCAAACACGATACGCGAGAGGACATTCAGTCCCAGCACACCCAGCGTAATCAGAAACGCCCCGCCCCATGCCAGCTCGCGCCAGTTGTCGTAAGGGCTCATCGCAAACTGGTAAATCACGACCGGCAGGTTTGCCATCGGCGCATTCATGTTCGACGAGAAAAACTGGTTATTCAGGGCCGTGAAGAGCAAGGGAGCGGTTTCGCCTGAAATGCGCGCCACAGCAAGAAGCACACCGGTCAGTACCCCTGCCTTGACGGCTTTCAGACGAATACTTGTCGCCACTTTCCACTTGGGTGCACCGAGAGCGAAAGCCGCTTCACGCAAGGCTGGCGGAACCAGATTCAAAAAGTTGTCCGTCGTTCTCACCACCACCGGCAAGGCGATCAGCGACAGGGCAAAACTGCCTGCCCAGCCGGAAAAGTGCTTCACGTTCGCGACATAAATCGCGTAAATGAACAGGCCGATCACAATCGACGGGGCGGAGAGCATGATATCGACGGTAAAGCGGGTCACCTTGCCGAACCAGCTCGTTTCACCGTATTCCGCCAGATACATCCCCGCCATGATACCGACCGGCGTCGTAATCGCCGTCGTGGCGGCCACCATCAATACCGTCCCGACAATCGCATTCCACAGACCGCCGCCATCTTCACCGGGCGGAGGCGTCGTTTCGGAAAAGAGTGCCCAGTTCAGTGCGCCTACCCCATTGACGACCAGCGTATATAAAATCCAGACCAGAAAGGCGATCCCGAAAGCCATCGCACAAACGGACATCAGCATGCCCAGCCCGTGACGGAATTTGCGACGTCCAACAATCGTTTCAGTGCTTTTGCGTCTCATCTTACAAACCCTCCTTCTTCGCCATCCGGGCCAGCATCAGTTTGGAAGCCGCCAGCACGATAAAGGTAATCACAAACAGGATCAGGCCGAGCGCGAACAGGGCCGAGATATGCAGCTCCGAACTCGCTTCGGCGAATTCATTCGCCAGCGTCGAGGCGATACTGTTGCCCGGTGCGAAGAGCGACGAGGAAATCTTGTTGGCATTACCGATCACGAACGTGACCGCCATCGTCTCGCCAAGTGCACGACCCAGCCCCAGCATGATCCCGCCGACCACGCCGTTACGGGTGTAATGCAGAACGATCCGTTTCATCACTTCCCAGCGGGTGCAGCCCAGCGCATAAGCCGATTCTTTCAGAACCGCAGGCACCGTCTCGAACACGTCGCGCATGACCGAAGAGATGAACGGGATGATCATGATCGCCAGAATGATGCCGGCGGTCAAAACACCGATCCCCATCATCGGGCCGGTAAACAGCAGGTCCAGCCCGGGAATTTGTCCCAAGGTCGATTCCAGCAACGGCTGGACATGATCGGCGAAAAGAGGCGCCAGAACAAAGAGACCCCACATACCGAAAATAATGCTTGGAATCCCTGCCAGCAGTTCAATCGCCGTGCCCATCGAACGGCGCAGCCAGACGGGACAGAGTTCCGTTAAAAACAGGGCAATACCGAAACTGACCGGTACAGCGATCAGCAAGGCAATGAACGATGTCACCAGCGTGCCGAAAATCGCAATCGCCGCGCCGTACACATCGTTGACCGGGTCCCATTCCACCGTCGTGATGAAGGCGAAACCGAATTCCTTAAAGGCAGGGATCGAGCTGTGAATCAGCGATACGAGGATTCCTGCCAACACCATCAACACAAACAGGGCAAACAGAAACGTCACCCCGTGAAAAATGCCGTCCTGCCACTTCTGGCGGCGACTGATCGCTTTCATCCGTTCCGTGACGGACGCCATCAGATTTTCTGTGCTATCCGCCTTGTTTGCGGAAGCTTCCTTATCCAGCACTGAAACCGGTACACTCATCTGAATTCACCTGTTTTCATTTTTCCAATCAACTTTTTGGTTGAAAGCCTGCTTTTCTTTTGGAAAAGCAGGCACCAGTAAAACCAACATCAATTTCAAATTACCTGTTCACTTATTTCCAGACAGCCTGACCGTTTGCACCCTTCAACTCGGTCTTCCAGGATTTTTCGATCATCTTCACGACTGGAGCAGGCAATGCGACGTAGTCCAGTTCAGTTGCCATCTTGCCGCCGTTTTTGAACGACCAGTTAAAGAACTTCAGCACTTCCGCACCCTTGGCAGGATCAGCCTGAACTTTCTGCATCAGGATGAACGATGCGCCCGTGATCGGCCAGCCGGACTGATTCGTCAGAATCACGCCATAACCCGGTGTCTTGCTCCAGGGCGCTTTTGCAGCAGCCTGTTTGAACGAAGCGTCGTTCGGAGTGACGAACTTGCCGTTTTTACCCTTCAACTGGGTATAGGCAATATTGTTTTTCTTGGCATAAGCGTATTCGACGTAACCGATGGAACCCTTGATACGCTGAACGTTGGCGGCAACGCCTTCGTTACCCTTGCCACCCACACCGGTCGGCCATTTGACCGCCGTACCGGAACCGACTTTCGATTTGAAATCAGGACTGACTTTGGAGAGATAATCCGTCCAGAGGAAAGACGTACCGGAACCGTCAGCGCGGTGTACGACCGTAATGGCAGAACCCGGCAGGGAGATGCCCGGATTCATCGACGTGATCTTGCCATCGTTCCATTTGGTGATCTTGCCCAGATAAATGTCGGCGAGAACGTCACCCGACATCTTCAACTGACCGGCCTTGACACCCGGCAGGTTCACGATAGGAACAACGCCACCTAAAATCGCAGGAAACTGGACCAGACCGGCCGCCTGCAATTCGGATGCTTTAAGCGGCATGTCGGAAGCGCCGAAATCGACGGTTTTGGCCTTGATCTGCTTGATGCCACCGCCGGAACCGATCGCCTGATAATTCAGCTTCGAACCGGTAACCGATTTATAGGATTCGGCCCATTTTGCGTAAATCGGATAAGGGAAGGTCGCTCCGGCCCCCGTAATATCCGCTGCACAAACCGACGCAGAGACCATTGCCGATGCCGCTGCCATGATTAACTTGCCCGTAAAAGAGACTTTCATACACATCCTCGCTTTGTAAAAAAAATTGGGATAGGCACACTGTAAAAAACGAATATGACAACTTTGTTACAAAAATGACGAAATTCTGAAATCCTTGTCATAAACGGGAAAAACTTCCGTTTTCGTCCGTCACATAAAAAAACAGGAATCAGTTGCGGCAGGAAACATCAGGCTTGACGTTCATTTTGTAACTATATACAGTTACAAAATGAACCAACGCGAAAAACTGCTGGCGAAAGCGAAACGAACGCCCGACAAACTGTCGTTCGAGGAGCTGGAGAAACTTTTGAAATCAAAAGGCTGGACATTCGCCCGCCAGAAGGGATCGCACCGGATCTGGATATCGCCGGAGAATGAACTCGTCCCCATTCAGTCTTTCGGCAAAACCGCCAAGTCCTATCAGGTCAGGCGAATATTGTTCATCATGGAACGGGAAGAAAAACCACAGGAATGATCTTCAGCAGCAAACGAACAAGGATATCTTTTAAAATCACACGATTGACGCCTGAAAATCAGGGCGAGGGAGACACTCAATATGGATCAGCGTTTCGACGGTTTTTCCGTCAGTTTATATCTCGATGACGAAGGCGCATGGCTCGCGCACTTTACCGAATTGCCCGACATCTCGGCTTTCGGGCAAACCCCCGAGGCTGCGCTGGCGGAACTTGCCATCGCATGGGAAGCCATGAAAGAAACGTATCGGGACAAAGGCATGACCATTCCCATCGCCCCCGCCAGAAAAAAATATTCCGGTTCGTTTAACGTCCGGATCGACAAATCCCTCCACCGTGCGCTTGCCATCGAAGCGGCGCGTGAAGGCGTTTCCTTAAATGCCATTGTGGCCAAGAAACTCTCAGAGTCCACCAAATTGCATTGACGGTCAATTATTTATACGACCGGCAAATTCGGTTAAACTGGCGGATTCATTGAGACATCCGTCCACTGACGGCAAAACCGGCAACACCATGCAAAAGAAAGTATTCATCAAAACATTCGGCTGCCAGATGAACGAGTACGACTCGGGCAAAATGGCCGACCTTCTGGAAGTCACCGACGGTTATATCCGTACCGACAAGGCCGAAGAAGCCGACCTCATCCTGTTAAACACCTGTTCCGTGCGTGAAAAGGCACAGGAAAAAGTCTTTTCCGACCTTGGCCGTTTCAACAAAACACTGCGCAGGAAAAATCCGGATCTCATCATCGGGGTCTCCGGCTGTGTCGCCTCGCAGGAAGGTGAAGCGATCGTCAAACGCGCGCCCTACGTCAATATCGTCTTCGGCCCGCAAACCCTGCACCGCCTGCCGGACATGATCCATGAGTACGAAAAAACCGGCGACGCCCAAATCGACACCAGCTTTCCCGAAATCGAAAAATTCGATCATCTGCCGCCTGCCCGGGTGGAAATGCCGACGGCCTACGTCTCCATCATGGAAGGCTGCAGCAAATTCTGCAGCTATTGCATCGTCCCCTATACCCGTGGCGCAGAAGTTTCCCGCCCGCTGGAAGACGTGCTCGTTGAAATCATCGGACTGGCCGAACAGGGCGTGAAAGAAATCACCCTGCTGGGCCAGAACGTCAATGCATACCGTGGCGCAATGGCTGGCGGAGAAATCGCCGACTTCGCCCTTTTGATCGAAACCGTCGCCGACATCCCCGGTATCGAACGCATCCGCTTCGTCACCAGCCATCCGAAAGAATTCACCCAGCGACTGATCGACGTATACGAACGCGTACCGCAACTCGTCAGCCACCTGTACCTGCCGGCCCAGCACGGTTCCGACCGCATACTGGCGGCCATGAAGCGGGGCTACACCGTACTTGAATACAAATCCATCATCCGGCGGCTGAAAGCCATCCGGCCCGACCTGCTCGTCTCGAGCGACTTCATCGTCGGCTTCCCCGGCGAAACCGATGCGGATTTCGACGCCATGATGAAGCTGATCGACGACATCGACTTCGACAACAGTTTTTCCTTTTTATACAGTCCGCGTCCCGGAACGCCTGCCGCCGCCCTGCCGATCGACATTCCGCTGGATGTCCGCAAAGACCGCCTGCAACGCCTCCAGACCCGGATCGAGGAACAGACGCGCCAGCACAACATGGCAATGGTCGGGAAAACCGAACGTGTCCTGATCGAAGGCCTGTCCCAGAGAAACCCGGGCCAGATTCAGGGCAGGACTGAAAACAACCGCGTCGTGCACATCCCCGGCGGCGACGATCCGAAACAGTGGATTGGCAAAATAATCGACGTCGACATCACCGAAACCCTTAACTTCGCGTTACGCGGGATATTGACCGATGCCGGAAAATAAGCTTTTTTTCAACGAGAAAAGACAAAACAAAAACGGTTTGCGAGCTTACAATAAAGACTATCCTTCACGTCAACAAACGGAGCGACTGTGAAAAGCAAAAACAAAGACAACCCCGATATCCTCTACTACACCCCTGAACCGGTCGACAACACCCGGCTCTCGAACCTGTGCGGAGCACTCGACGAAAACCTGCGCCAGATCTCGGCAGCGCTGGATATCGAAATCGCCCGTCGTGGCGGCAATTTCATCATCAGCGGCAAAAACGCCTCCCTTGGCCTGCAAGTCATCGAGGATTTCTATGCCGCTGCCGATAAACCCGTTTCGATCAACGACATCCAGCTCGCTCTCGTCGAACAGCGCGCGATCAACAACAATCTCGCGGCTGGCGTGCCTGCCGCCGTACTGGTCGAATCCGAAATGACCAATCCGGTGCTGAAAACCCGTCGCAACGACTTGCGCGGCCGTACCCCCCGTCAGGTCGATTACCTGAAAGCCATTCTCGAACACGACATCACCTTCGGCATCGGCCCTGCCGGTACCGGCAAAACCTATCTTGCCGTGGCCTGCGCCGTCGATGCGATGGAACGTGACGCCGTCCAGCGCATCATCCTGACGCGCCCCGCCGTTGAAGCAGGTGAACGGCTGGGCTTTTTGCCGGGCGACCTTGCCCAGAAAGTCGATCCCTATCTGCGTCCGCTATACGACGCCTTATACGACCTCCTCGGTTTCGAACGTGTCCAGAAACTGTTCGAAAAACAGGCCATCGAAATCGCTCCTCTTGCCTACATGCGTGGCCGTACCTTAAACCACGCGTTCGTCATTCTGGACGAAGCCCAGAACACGACGCCCGAACAGATGAAAATGTTTCTGACCCGTATCGGTTTCGGCAGCAAGGCTGTCATCACCGGCGACGTGACCCAGATCGACTTGCAACGCAACCAGAAAAGCGGCCTGATCGATGCCCTGAACGTGCTGAAAAACGTGCGCGGCATATCCTTCTGCCAGTTCACCAGTGCCGACGTCGTGCGCCATCCGCTGGTCGCCCGCATCGTTGACGCTTACGAAAGCTCGGACAAGCGCAAGAATAACGACGAACGCATGAAAGAAGCTGAAATCGCCATTACCGAAGCCGTCAAGGCGGAGGAAGCCGCGAAAGCAGGCGAAACAAAAGCGAAAACGGCAGCAAAATCCGCAGAAGCCAAAGAAACGGCAAAGGCAAAAGAAACCGCTCCGGCCAAAAAGAAAGAAGCCGTGAAAGCAGAAAAGAAATGAGTTCAAAACAGTCGTTGTCACTCTCCGTCCAGTATCCGGACGAACGCCTGAAAACCACCCTGACGCGTCCGAAACTGCGCCGCTGGGTACAGGCTGCCCTCCAAATGCCAGCCGTCATCACCCTGCGCTTTGTCGATGCCGAAGAAGGCCGCACCCTGAACCGTGAATACCGCGAAAAGGATTACGCCACCAACGTGCTGACCTTCCCCTATGACGACATGGACGAATTCGACCTCACAGACGCCGTTCCATCCCGGCCCGAACCGGAAGCGGATCGGGACGACATCCCGGAACAAATGGCACAGGCCGACATCGTCCTGTGTACCGACGTTTTGGAAAAGGAAGCGAAAGAACAGGGCAAATCGCTCGAAGCCCATGCCGCCCATCTCGTCGTTCACGGTACCCTGCATGCACAGGGTTACGACCATTTGAACGACGAGGAAGCGGAAGAAATGGAAACGCTTGAAAAACAGATCCTTGCAAAACTGGGAATCGCCAACCCTTACGAGGATTGACTGCCGCCAGATTCACATCTTCAAAAAACGCCGTTTTCCGGCGTTTTTTTATTTCCGGCTTCATCAATCAACAAAAAAGGTAAATCGGCCGGACCAACTCAACATGTATTAAAAAATTCCAGACAGGAATTTCCTGCTGGAAAAAGGCATTTATTCCGTTTATTATCAAATTCCGGAAAGAATATTTAATCCTGCCAAAAGCAGCCAACTGGAAACGCGCGTATGGACAGACTGCATCTGACCGATCTTTTAGACGTTGAAACCCTTCAACGATTCCAGAGCAGTTTTTCCGATATGACCGGAATTGCGGCGGTCATTGCTGATGCCAACGGCATTCCCGTCACGGAGCCCACCTGCTTTACACACTTTTGCATGGACATCATCCGGCAATCGCCCGAAGGACGAAAGCGTTGCGAGGAATGCGACAAACTGGGCGGACAACAGGCCATGGAAACCGGGAAACCGGCCATCTATACCTGTCACGGCGGACTCGTCGATTTTGCGGCACCGCTGATTGTCGACGGGCATTTCATCGGCTCTGTCATGGGCGGACAGGTGTTGGGACAGGCGCCGGAAGAAAAACAGTTCAGGGACATTGCCGCCAGCCTGGGCATCGATGCCGACAGTTGCCTTGCGGCAGCCAAAAACATCAACGTCGTTTCCAGGGAAAGAATGGATGCGCTCGCCAACTTCCTCTACATGCAGGCACAACTCCTGTCCGATCTGGCCTTCAACAATTACAAAATCCGGCTGGCCAACCACGAGCTGGAAAAAACGTCGCAACAGAAAACGGAATGGCTCAATACACTCGAACAGCAATATAACGAAAACCAGAACTTTTTGAATGCACTGGCGGAAACCTATCTGACCGTCTATGCCATCGATCTGGAAACGGACCAGTACAAAACCGTCAAAAATGACATCACCGATCTGTCCATCCTTCCCGATTCAGCGCCATTTTCTCCCACATTCAGAAAATACTGCGATACATTCGTCCATCCCGAAGACCGTGAACGTCTCATACAATCCATCGATCCGGACATCATTGCCCGTTCCATTTCGTCACAGAATTCATTTTACGAACTGGAATACAGAAGACGCTACGATAATGAATACCAGTGGCTGCGATTGCAATTCATCCCGATGGAAACCAGAAACGGCATTCCTTCCAAAGTGATTCTGGCCACCCAGAATATCCACCAGCAGAAAAAACAGGAAGCCCTCGAACGACAGGCCTTGAGAGACGCCTGCGATGCCGCCAACAAGGCCAATGCCGCCAAAAGCCGTTTCCTGTCCTGCATGTCCCACGATATCCGCACGCCGTTGAACGTCATTCTCGGCATGAACCAGATGGCCAACCGGAACATCGAGGACAACGAACGCGTCAGAAAATGCCTCGAATCCATTTCCGTTTCCTCCAGGCATCTGCTGACACTGGTCAATGAAATACTGGACATGTCGCGAATCGAAAGCGGCAATCTGATCCTGGCAGAACAGGCATTCGACTTTGAAGAGCTGGTCAAAAACGCCATCGAAATGATCGGGCCGTTCATCGTGCAAAAACATCACCGTTTCACCATCAATACCGATAATCTCGTCCATAAAAACGTCATCGGAGATGCTCCCCATCTTCAGCAAATCCTGCAAAACCTCTTGTCCAATGCCGTGAAGTACACACCGTCCAACGGCAAAATCGACCTGAACATACGAGACAAAATCGGGGCTCCGACCGGATACACCACTATCGAAATACGGATTGCCGACAACGGTTACGGGATGAGCAAAGACGTGCAGGCCAGAATCTTCGACCCTTTCGAGCGCGGCAACGATACCCGCATCAACAAGATACAGGGAACCGGCCTGGGGCTGACCATCACCCAGAACCTCGTCCAGCTCATGAATGGCGACATCCAGCTCGAAAGCGAACCCGGCAAGGGAACCACCTTTACCATCACCATCCCTTTCAAAATCATGGAAGGCGACATCGAAGCAAAAACAGCCGTTTCCCCATCATGTGCCAGACGGACATTCGAAGGCAAACGTGCCCTGCTGGTTGAAGACAACGAACTGAACATGGAAATCGCCGTCGAATTCCTGAAACTGACCGGAATCGACATCGATACAGCTGAAAACGGACAAATCGCGCTCGACAAAATACTGGGCACGCCGGAAAACCATTACGACATCATCTTCATGGACATCCAGATGCCCGTCATGAACGGCCACGAGGCGAGCCGTGCCATCCGTGACCTTGCCAGAGCTGACACTGCCAGAATCCCCATCATCGCCCTGACTGCCAACGCCTTCATCGAAGACATTGCCAAATCCACCCGGGCGGGAATGACCGGCCACATCGCCAAACCGCTCGACCCCGACAAAATATACGAAGTCATGAATCAGGTGCTTTGAAAACAGCTGTATAAAACATCGCACCAGACTTCAGTCCGTTCAAGCAGAAAATTCTCTGCCTTATCCATCTATCAAACGATAAAACCGTATACCTTCATCTCATCTTGACTGACCTTCAAAAATGCACCCCATTAAAAAAGTTATAAAAAACAATGAGTTGAAAATTTGTAAAAAAACGAAGGTCAAAGCAGTCCAATTCGCTTAAAATACTGAATAAACAAGTAGTTATCAAATTATTTGTCTAGTGATCCACCGTGTAGGTGGTTTAGAAGAGGCCGCGCAGTAGTGAAATAATCTTTTTCCCGTGATCCACCGTGTAGGTGGTTTAGAAGGGTAGGGTAGAGGTAGCCCATATTCATCGACTGTGATCCACCGTGTAGGTGGTTTAGAAGTTCTTCCAGCAATTCAAGTGTATCGATATCAAGTGATCCACCGTGTAGGTGGTTTAGAAGATCAAGGAAATGGCGAAAATCGTTTTTCGCACGTGATCCACCGTGTAGGTGGTTTAGAAGCGAATAACCAGATAGGACAAGACCATCATGTCGTGATCCACCGTGTAGGTGGTTTAGAAGACACCGCAAGATTATCTATCTTATGTAATACCGTGATCCACCGTGTAGGTGGTTTAGAAGGGAATACGATTCATCGCTACCCGAAAGAAATCGTGATCCACCGTGCAGGTGGTTTAGAAGTGCTGCCAGTTCCGTTTCTTCATTACGTTTCGGTGATCCACCGTGCAGGTGGTTTAGAAGGAAAGCCGTATGCGTTGGTTCGCTTGTGTCTCGTGATCCACCGTGCAGGTGGTTTAGAAGAAATACATACCAGCAACAGGCAATGAGATACAGTGACCCACCGAGCAGGTGGCTTAGAAGGGTAGCTGACGGTGTTTAGCTCCTTCCCGCATGTGATCCACCGCACAGGTGGCTTGTAAGCTCAAATTTCTTTTCAAGAATTGCCCTGGCAAGGTGATCCACCGTAAGTGGCTCAGAATTTCGGCATTGCATACGTTTATGCCGAATGTTAGTGATCCCCTGTGCAGCTGGCTTTCGCAATGAAACTGAATGAATTTATAAAAAAACGTATTCTGCTGATAAATTTCCACAATCAATCTTTCATTGCCCGTCTGTTTTCTCCAACAAAAAAACACATTTACACGTAAATATCTGTTTTTTCTTTCCCGCAAGCAATGAACCCGAATGTGTCATTTTATAATGAACCTGTCTCGGCAGTTTCATCAACCAATCGGATGTAAACGATACCGGTTTTCAAACCGGCCTGAACTGGACGACATATGCACATTCTGCTTGTCTCGGCATGTGAAAAAAGGGCTATCAAAAAAACAAGGGCCCTGCTGGACAGTTATGCGCTGCGTGTCGGTGAAAAAACATGGTCGACCCCGATCACGCAGGAAGCCCTGACCGAACTCCGTACGGCACTCAAAAAAACCGCTACCCGCTAGACTGCCGTTGCCTGTTACCGTAACGATGGCCGCAGGCGCATGAAACTGCTCTGGACTGTCGGGTCCCGTTCCACTTTCGGTCCGAACGGACATTTTCCGTCAGGAACCAAAGCAAAATCCACAAAGACGTCTGTTTTCACGCCTTTATGGGCCCGTACGGCTTCCCTGCTGGCGCAGGCTGCCGGTCAAACTCACGATATCGGAAAAAGTTCCCGCCGTTTTCAGGACAAACTGAACCAGCAGGCACCATTGAAAGACGATGTCCGGCACGAATGGATTTCAGTCAAACTGTTGCAAGCTCTTCGCCAAAACGGGGGCGACTGGGTAAAAAGCTGGGAAGCGCTGAAAACGCGGATCGGCGACTTCGTCCTTGCCTCCCGCAAAATCGCTCCGGATTCCAGCGAAGCGATTTCATCCGCGACCGAAGCTATCGATTTCCTGATCCTGAGCCACCACAACCTTCCATTGAACGATGACAACGGAAATACGAACGGTCCGAGTATACCGACATCAGGAGAATGGCTTGTCAGAACACCCGATCCGTGCATCGAACAGATCAGCCCGGCCGGATTTTTTTCTCCGGCTATCCTCGACGATTACATAAAACTGGAAAAGAAACTGCTTGAAAAATACGATAGTGACGATACGCTTTTCTGGCGCGCCATTCTCGTTTATGCTCGCGCTGCCCTGATCTTTGCAGATCACGTCGTTTCAGCCGAACGTGAAAAACAGCCCGGAAAAAACGATGGAACGCTGTACGCCAATACGGACTGGTTTGAATCCGGGAAAAAAGACCTCAACCAGCCGCTGGAAAAACACCTGAAAGAGGTTGGAAAACGTGCAGCCGAGGCTGTCTGGCATATGGCTCAATTGACCGCCTTGCAGCAGAAACGCCTGCACAGCCGGAATCTTTCTGGCCTCTCGGAAGAAAGCGTCGAAAAGATCATGGCGAGCGCCGATCCGGATGGGCGTTTCGCCTGGCAAAACCGATGCGCACAATCGCTTGCCGATATGCGCGAGAAACATCCGGATTGCCCTGTTCTTGTCCTGAATATGGCGGGAACCGGATCAGGGAAAACCCGGATGAATGCCCGGATCGGCTGCCTCCTCTCTCGTGAAGAACAGCCACGCCTGTCCATCGCCTTGAACCTCAGAAGCCTGACCCTGCAAACAGGCGCGGCCCTGTCTGCCGATCTCGGAATCGGGCCTGATGAACTGGCAACCGTCATCGGTGACAGGACGACACAGGAATTGTTCAACAAGGCCAATGCACTGAAAAACGGCCGGCCATCGCTGGACGATCCGGACAATACTGACGAAAACCTCCCGGAAAGCGACTTCATTTGCGTTGGCAATACCCATCTGACTCCTGAATGGATGGATGCCTTTCTAAAAAAAGGTTCCGAAAAATTGCTGATCGGCTCACCCCTTCTGGTATCGACTGTCGATTTCATTATCGCAGCAGGTACACCGGGTTCACAGGGACACCACGTCAAGGCGCTGATGCGACTCATGAGTTCGGATCTGGTACTGGATGAAATCGACGGATACGAACCGGAAGCCATGGTCGCCGTCCTGCGTCTTGTCCAGCTGGCCGCCCTGTTCCGCAGAAACGTCATCTGTTCCTCCGCCACCCTGTCGCTGCCCGTCGCGACGGCAATCGAACGTGCCTTCCGTTCCGGTGTGGACATGCTCAACCGGCTTGAATTACACAAAAAAGAGGGACAACTTTCCCTGGGTTTCATTCGTGCCATGATCGACGATGAACTGCCACCTCAAACTGATTATATCGAAGGCGAAAACGCCGGTTTCAGCCAGACTTATCAGGCACGCCTGAACGATATTGCCAGGAGCGTCAGCCAGAAACCGGCTTACCGCAAAGCCATGCTGCACCCGGTTGCCATACAGACCCGGACAGGATGGTTCAATGCCGTATATGACGCCGCTTGTACCATGCACCGCTTCCAGCGATGGCCGTTCGGTCAAAGCGGAAAATATGTGTCTTTCGGACTGATACGCGTCGCCAATGTCTCCACCGCCATCGATCTGGCCCGTTTTCTGGCAAGGCAGATGCCCAACGCCTGTCTAGCCTGCTACCATTCGCAGGAATTTCTGATGGCCCGTTTTCACAAGGAACGACGGCTTGACCAGCTCCTCTCACGCAAAAACGGAAACACGGCCATATTAAATGATCCGGAAATCATTCGTTTTATCGCCGACACCCCGGCGGAGGATATTCCTTTTATCGTTGTGGCGACTCCGGTGGAAGAAATCGGACGGGATCACGATTTTGACTGGGGCGTCATCGAACCGTCCAGCTCGCCATCCATCGTCCAGACAGCCGGTCGCATCAACCGTCACAGGCTGGTCATCAACCCGTCGCCCAATGTCGCCATCCTCCAGTTCAACCTGAAACACTGCATCAATGCCGAAAACGACCGGGCTGAAATGGCCGCTTTCATTTACCCGGGATATGAAAAACAGGGCAAACGAAAGGGAGGCTTCAAAACCCACGATCTCGCCGAACTGCTCCCATGGACTGTCGAGAACGATGTCCCGGTCCTGAAAATCGATGCCCGATTGCGATTCGATACCGATACCTGCCTGCTGGCAGGAGAAGATGACAAAACCATCACAGCCCGTCTGGCGCCATACTATGGCACTGACGGACACTTCGTCAGACAACCGGTTCATAGCTGGCTGCTGACGAAAGGCCCATACGACAGGACGCCACTTCGCGACCGGAGCACGCAAAAACAGCAATGGAAAGTCGTTTACGACGACGGACAAACTGATTTCTACAAACTGGAACGGGTTATCGACCCGAAAACCGGCCGCGTCATCGATGACTGGAGACGACAGACAAGGACATCGATATGCCAGACCGCTGCCCTGCCGAATGCATGGCTGGATGCATCCCCTGAAAAAATGATGGCGCTCTGTGCCGAAATGGATATACCACAGGAGCGGGGCATGCAGGCCGAACTGTTAAGCTATCGTCCGGACGCCAGATTCGACTATGATTTGGGATTCGGCATCAAACGGATCAAAACCTGAGTTATTTTTTCAACCCTGTTGATGGAAAGGACAAACCGTGCAGGAATCGACTGAACCGATAGAAGAAAGCGACGAAGCACCTTCTACATCGACCACAAAAAAACAGGCTGCAAATCCCTGGAAACACCAGAGTGAAGAAACTTACCGGAAAACGGCTGAAAAACTGGTACATTTCAGTTCCAAGACCGTCAATTCCAACGCCTCGGCTGCCGGCATCCGGCTGACCGCAGGCGACGGACTGGATCTGCCTTACGTCAGCGCGCGAACGCTGATAAACGCCGGTGTCGAACTGGAACTGGACTACGCCGAAGGGGGCGCAGCACAGGCAGGCATCATCAAACAACTCATGGCTTGCCAGACAAACGATCCGTTCGCCGATGCAGCCACCGCCGAAGAAAAGGCGTGCATCCGGCCACTTCTTGAAAAAATTCGTGACGAACGCTTCGAACTCGGTACCGGCAAGGTCGATCTTCGCCTGAGACAGTTGCTGATCCCGAAAGAAAACGCCCCCGGCGGATACGTGGCCGTCACACCGATCACGTCCGGAAGTGTCTGCCATATCCTGTTCAATAACGAGGACGGTCTCGTTTTGGAACATAACCGGAAAGCATCCGACGCCGCAAAGACCAAAAAAACGTCCCCATTTTCCTTTATCCGGCAGGCTCGCATGGGGATTGGCGGAGCCAACCCGCAAAATGTGGGTCGTCTGACGCGAAACATGCAGCAACCCATTCTGGTTTCCGCTCCGCCACAGGATGCTCGTCTGAGACATGCCCTCTCGATTTATCACAAAGGCCTGACATTCGACTTCAGCCGATACGGCCCTTACTGGGATGCGCTGATCCGTTACAGCATCTATCGTGATGAACTGACCGACAAAGAAAAAAACACCATGCAAACGAACATGAAAAACCGCGCTGGTGAAACGACGCATTTTCATGGTCTCGGCGCACTGGTCGAAGCTCAGGCTCAACAAGCCTTTTCCCTGCTCTGGAAACATCGGGAAAATCTGCCGCAGGAACACCTTTTCGAAACGGGAATCGAGCCGGAATATGAACTCGTTTCGCGGAAGGTCCACGGTGTTATCCGTGGCCTCATCGACCCGCGCCTGAGAAAAACAGACTACAAAAAAGACAGGACAGGGCGTGAAATGAACTGGCCCCGCGAAATGGCTGAATATATCGCCGATGCCATCGTCAACGTCCGCCATGTCAAAGACGGGGAATCCATTCTCCTCTTTCCGCTGGACGACGTCGCCAAAATGGACCTGACAAACCAGCTGGAGGATTATTTCAGATGAGTTACCTGTTAATTCCCGACATGCGTGTCCAGACAGCCAATATCCATCACAGCTCGTTTTTGCTGGGTGGGCCTCCTGTCATGGCCGCTTTCTTTTTCGCCCATGCCATGGGACGGCAACTGGGCAAAAACGTCCGTGTCAATGGAACGGCCTACATTCATCATCATATGGATGTACTGGGTCAATCGTTTTATGGAAGACTGTCGCTCCAGCAACGACGGGGCGCCGCCTTCACCTTTTCCAACAAGCCCAAAAAGGATTACTCATCCAAAAACGAACATGCCCTGTCCCTCCAGCCCGTAGCCAATGCCCATTTGCGGCTCAGCCTGATTATCGACATCGACAATCTGGAATCCATGGCTGGCGTCAACCGGTTCCTGCACAAGGCCCGCTTTTCCGGTGGCCATATCATTTCCCATGGCGAACCCGGGCAATACGACGACCTTGACGAGGCCATTGACGACCTGCCCGCCGGATTTTTCGTCATGGACAGAAGCGATCTCATGAAAACCGGTACTTCAGACAATCCCGCCCAAACCTTCATAGACCGGTTGGGTACGCGATATGAAAGCGAAACAGGCAACACATGGCTTTCGGCCGCCTGCCTCGGGTACGCCATGCTGACCCCCTACGCATCCCGCGAAGGTGCACGGGAAGGCTACGAACATGCCTTTGCCGAACCGCTTGTCGGGCTGGTCCAGTACCGCTCGTCACGCCAGTTCGACAAGGACTATGAAACCGTCCTCTGGAAACCCGAATGGGTAAAAGACGACGTCTACCGACTGCATCAGGATAGTGAAAATCTCGACTAATTATTTGAAAGGAATTCATCCATCATGGCTACCCGAATGAAAAAACTGCCCGGAGTTCTCTCGTTTCAGCGCTGCATGTTTCCAACCGATGCTCTCTTTTACAATCTGTATTCCGGAAAAGACAAAACGGCTCTGCCCGTCATCCGTCACGGTATCCGCGGCACCCAGAACATCAACAAGACCTGGTCTGAAAAAGCGACCGAAGCGACCGTCGCCAGCGCCAAACGGGACGAAGTCAGCAATATCCAGACAACCGACTCGGCCAAACTGGATGTCAGCGCAAATGCCCTCTCCGTGCAGTTCGACCTCCGTTTCATTGACCTCTCCGATGCCCTCTTTGCCTGTGCTGCCGGAAAAGGCGATTCCATGGACGACATCAAAACCTTCCGTGACAATGTCGCCCAATTCATCGACAAGGCCAAAAACGGCAAAGGCATTGTCGAAGTGGCTTGCCGCTATGCCCGCAATATCGCCAACGGCCGTTTCCTCTGGCGCAACCGGACCATTGCCGAATCCATCCAGATCAGGGTAGACGACAGCGATGAAAAATCCGCTTCCGGTTTTTCCGTCACTTTCAATGCACTGGACGTTCCCCTGAATACTTTCGACAATATCAGTGAAGACGAGAAAAAACTGGCTGACGTCATCGTCAAAGGCCTGAAAGGCGACCGGCAGGCACGCCTGAGAATCAGCGCCCGCGTCGACTTCGGCATGCAAGGCCCGCTGGAAGTCTTCCCATCACAAAACTATCTGGAAAACAAATCCAGGGGATTTGCCCGCTCCCTGTATTTCGTTGGCGGTATCCCGTCAAAACAGGAAGCCCATACCATCGAATACCTCGGTCAGGCCGCCATCCGCGATCAGAAAATCAGCAATGCCCTGCGCACCATCGATACCTGGTATCCCGGCTTTGAAAACCGTAACATCCCCATTCCGGTCGAACCGAACGGTGCCAGCCTCGATGCACAGCAATTCTTCAGGGCAGACAACAAGTCATCCGGTTTCCGCCTGATGGAAAAAATCACCGATCTCGATCCGGATACCGAAGACGGCATGTTCCTTCTTGCCTGCATCATCCGTGGCGGCGTCTATTCAGGGAGCGACAACTGATGAAACCGAACTGGTATTTCGAACTCGACATGCCGGAAGGAGGAAGAGACGAATTCAGTCCGGCACCGGCCATGCGAAACCGGTTGCTTGGCATCCTGCATGCCTTCTTCAGCCAGAATCCGCACAACTATGCCGTTGCCTTGCCCAAAGAACGAAACCGGCTGCGCGTATTCGCGTCCTCCCGCGACGATCTGGACAAGCTCGTCGCATACCTGACGCCCAATCGATGGATACGCGACTACGTCCGGCTGAGCTATCCCGTCAGCGTCGAAACCCTTTCCGTCAAAAAATGGCAATCATATTGCCGCTATCGCATCCCCACGGACAAGTCCGACCGGAAAACGGGAGAAGAAAAAGGGCTTCTTCGCCAGAGACGAATGAAAGAAGCTCGTGACAAAGGTATGGAATTCTTCATCGTCCATAGCAAGAGCACCGGGCAAAGCTATTCCTTCTTCATCAACCGGATCGACGGCCTACCATCCGGGGAAGAATGCCTGCCGAACAGCTACGGCTTTTCAACGACAGACAAGCCATTTTACCTGCCGGAACCATCATGAACGCGCCAGCGAAGGGAAAGCCCCAAATCAACCCGCGAGCCGTCATGCTCTCGAAAAGAGCCAACGTCTTCTATCTGGAACACGCCAAGGTCATCCAGATGGACAACCGGATCGTCTATCTGACACAGGATGGAACGGACGTTGAAAAATACTTCAACATCCCGGAACGCAATACGGCTTTCCTTTTGCTCGGCAAGGGAACCTCCATCACCGACGCTGCCGTGAGACGACTGGCCGAATCCAACGTCATGGTCGGCTTTTGCGGATCGGGCGGTTCTCCGCTGTTCGGTGCACTGGACATGACCATGCTCGCACCACAAAGCGAATACATGCAGACATGGGTCAGACACTGGTTCGATGAAGAAAAAAGAACACAACTGGCTCGACATCTGCTCATCACCCGGGCCGATCTGACCGGACGATACTGGAAAGACAACATCGAACTTGTCAAACGTGGCATCCAGCTTCCCGATACGTACATCGATACCTTCAAAAAAGACATCGAAAATGCCAAAAACGCCGAAGCGCTTCTACTCATCGAAGCCCGCTGGGCCAGAACTTTGTACGCCTTGCTGGCACAGGGTTTCAAAATCGAATTCAGCCGCAAGGAAGGCGAACGAAAAAACGACACCCTCGCCGATATCGTCAATGGATACCTCGATCACGGCAACTACATCGCCTACGGCTATGCTTCCGTTGCCCTGTGCGGCATGGGCATCAGCTTCTCACTTCCCCTTCTCCACGGAAAAACCCGCCGGGGCGCCCTCGTCTTCGACATCGCCGACCTGATCAAGGACGCCTGCGTCATGCCACTGGCCTTTCTCAGTGCCAAACGGGGCGACAACCAGAAAGATTTCCGAAATTCCCTGATTGAATACTGTCAGGACAAGGAAGTGCTTGACCTTCTTTTTACCTTCATTTCTGAGGCATGCAATAAAGTCGTTTAAAATCAACTACTTGAAAATTCATGAAAAAACGAAGGTCAAACGGTGAAAAAGGAGACAAGTCAATAATAAACAAGGATTTTTTCAAAAAATTGTCTAGTGAACCACCGTGTAGGTGGCTTAGAAGAAAAGGGTCTTTCTGGATGATGAAACGATTAAGTGAACCACCGTGTAGGTGGCTTAGAAGCCGGTGAAGACACTGAGAACAAGCAGCCTGTTGTGAACCACCGTGTAGGTGGCTTAGAAGGAAGGAGGCGGTTGAAGATCAGCCGTGGCATCGTGAACCACCGTGTAGGTGGCTTAGAAGAGCTTCGCCAGAAGTTTTAGCCCTTCTCAAACGTGAACCACCGTGTAGGTGGCTTAGAAGGTCAATCGCTGCTGTTGAACTTTTTGCATTGGGTGAACCACCGTGTAGGTGGCTTAGAAGGAATGCATCGGCAGCCGCCCGGATCTCTCCGCGTGAACCACCGTGTAGGTGGCTTAGAAGAAAAGAACTGAGGCGTGAACCATGACATTAAAGTGAACCACCGTGTAGGTGGCTTAGAAGTTGTCATAAAATACTATTCCTTTATCGAGACTGTGAACCACCGTGTAGGTGGCTTAGAAGTGATTTGCGCCGCCGGGAATGCCCGACAATAAGTGAACCACCGTGTAGGTGGCTTAGAAGATCGCCTGAACCTGTTTCTAAAGAGAAGAAATGTGAACCACCGTGTAGGTGGCTTAGAAGACGCATCGCCGGACACCCGCGCATTTCCGTACGTGAACCACCGTGTAGGTGGCTTAGAAGTTGAAGATATCGACCAATGTCGAGGTGTTCTCGTGAACCACCGTGTAGGTGGCTTAGAAGATTCTGGAAGAATTGATCAGAAGATTTGTACGGTGAACCACCGTGTAGGTGACTTAGAAGATCATGGCACCTTTTTGTTAGTCATAATCGCCGTGAACCACCGTACAGGTGGCTTGGAAACGTTAATAGGACGAATAAAGAAACTTCGCTGGATGAACCATTCAGCAAATAGCAAGTGCCATGTATATTTTATAAAATATTCATTCGGTTTTCCTGAATGGAACGAACTCCCGTTAACTGATAAACTTGCCATCCGGAATGTCTGACCTGTACAAAAACGGTCGCCTCTTCAAGCTATGCTATGGGAAAATTGATCATTAAAGCGGCGTTGTCCGTTTTCATCTGTTGCCTGATATACGAATTCTTCGATATCGGCACAGGTATCCCCTTTTATTCGGGCATTGCAGCGATCATCTGCCTGCAGCCGGAAATCAAAAGCACCTTCCGGATCGGCATGAACCGGACGATCGGTACCTTGATCGGCGGTTTTACGGGAATGGCGATCCTCTTCATTCTGCGGGAATTCTCCCTGTTTTCCTTTCCGACCCTTAAAAACTTCCTGATTTCCCTGTGCATCATTCCCCTGATGTTTCTGGCCGAATCCTTCAAAAGAGGCCCTCTTTCACACCTTCTTGAAAAGGCCCGGCAAAACAACCTCTTCAGTATCGCCCCATTGATCGTTTTTGCCGATTTCATGCGCAAAAGCGCCCTGACCAATATCACCTGCGTCGCCTTTTTGAGCGTGACAATCACGCACGGCGCAGATTCCAGCATTTCAGGGTTTGCATTGAACCGCATATTCGATACCCTGATCGGCGTATTTGTTTCCTTTTTCGTCAATATCATCCCGATGGGCGCCGAAGCGAATGCCACCGGACGCGAAACGCATGACGTGGAGTAGAAAACAATTCTCCCTCCATACGACCGGTTTGCCTGTTTTTCCCCTCTCTTCTCTCTTTATTTGCCCAAAGGCGGCAAAATCCCGCGTCAATTTCACGAAAGAAAAACATAGGTCAAGAACTTTGGCAATTCTTTTGGCTAAGATATGAAAACTGTCTTTATTATCAACTTGATATGGGAATCGTCATCATCAAGGCAGCGATATCGGTCTTTATCTGCTGTCTGATCTATCTTTTTTTTGATATCGGAACCGGTGCGCCGTTTTATTCGGCCATCGCGGCGGTGATTTGCCTGCAACCTGAAATCAAGAGTACGTTCCGTATCGGGCTGAACCGGACAATCGGCACCCTTATCGGCGGTTTCACCGGCATGTTCGTGCTTTTCCTGATCCGGGGCATTGAACTCGAGTCGCATCCCGTCTTTGCCTATTTGTTGATCTCGTTTTGCATCATTCCACTCATGTTTCTTGCCGAGATCGTCAAAAAACCGCCCCATTTCAAAATCACCAGCCCCAAACAGGAAGAAAAACACCCTTTTGCACTTGCGCCCTTCAAATATCTCGTCGATTTCATGCGCAAGAACGCATTGACGAACATTACCTGCATCGCTTTTCTGAGTGTGACCGTCACACACGGAACCGACACCAGTATTTCCGGTTTTGCCTTGAACCGCATGCTCGACACCCTGATCGGGGTATTCGTTTCTTTCTTCGTCAATATCATCCCGATCCGTTCGCAAGAGTCTTTAAAGCATGACATGCAGGCAGCCACCGACGCTGCCTGTCATTGCAAATGTCACCAAAAAGACATACCTCCCTCACCTGCACGCGACCCGCGAAAACGCTACATTGCCCTTTCCGGCCATGTGGAAACTGAAAAGGAAATCAAAATCCACTCTGCACCGTCCACGAAACGTATTCCGCGTCCCCATGACAGGAATCACGACGACGCCTGAAGATTCCTTTTGACAGTCCAGCCCTGTTTTTCCCGCCCCAAAACGTAAAAACACCCAAACGCCATATAGCCAAAAAGTTCTCTTTATCCTGCACTATCGTCTTCCCCTTTTATTTTTCCCTGCAAACAATCTTCCGGACCTGTTCCTTTTGAACCGGCGAAAAAGGGTGACTGGACCAAAGCAATCGCACCGTTATTCATGAAAAAAATTTGATGAATGCTCGAATGATGTAAAAAAACCACCAGCACAGTGCAAACCGCTATTACTATTCGGAATAGCGTATCGTTATTCAAAAATAGAATAGCGGTTCGCATACATTATACAAAATGTCTTCTGGCATTTTTCAATCATTAAAGAGGGATTTGCAAATCCCCTGTCAATTTACGGAGTGATAATGAAGAAAAACCTTTTGGCGCTGGCGCTACTCGGTTCGATTTCGGGACTGGCATGTGCCCAGAGCAACGTCACCATTTACGGCATTGTCGATACCGGTTTCATCAAGGAAACCGGTTCCGATGGTCGAATGGGAGAAAACATAAACAACCGCATCGGTTTTAGAGGATCGGAAGATCTCGGAAGCGGTTACAAGGCCACGTTCCAGCTTGAAAAACGTTTCAACCTGAACGATGGCACCATCAGTGGTGTGGACTGGGAAGGCGCGTCCAATCTCGGCATTTCCAGTCCCTTCGGCGCCGTCCGTTTAGGCCGCTTGAACGAATTGCCTACGGAAACTTTCCGTACCCTCGACCCGTTCAACCAGTTCGGTGTCGGCAGTATGCTCTTAAGCTCCCAGCGTTCGACCCGACTTTCGAATACGGTTCGCTACGACAGTCCGAACCTGTCCGGCTTCAAACTGGGCGCAACATATTCCCTGGGTAAAAATACCAACAGCGATTCCATCGCTACCGGTGATATCCCGATGAAAAATCAGGGTGCCGACAACGACGGTTATGCCATATCGGTCAAATACGATAACGGAGGCGTGTCGGCACTGGCAAACTGGAGCCGTCTGGCCGATTCGAACGATTCATCCGTCTGGAACCTTGGTGGAGCCTATTCCTTCGGACCGGCGAAAATTTCGCTCGGCTATGAAAAAACGCATGACAAGGGGTGGAAACTGGGCTCGGTCAAATCCGGAAAACGTTCGTCACAGGATAACTGGCTTCTGGGTCTCGTTTACCAGCTTGGCGCAGGCCGGATCAATGCCTCGTTCAGTTACATGGACATCGACCATTCCAGCAAATGGAACGGCAGCAAGGACATAAAAAAATACTCGCTTGGATATGAGCACAAACTGTCGAAACGGACAACCCTCTACGGCATGGTCTCCTGGTCGGACTTTGAAAACGGACAGGTCGCCGATTTCTATCGCGGCAGTAGCGCAGACGATAGTGTCACAGGCGTTCAGGTCGGCATTACCCACAAATTCTGAGCCTGAAAAACGGTTTCATTTGCCTTGAAAAACAAAAACAACGTTGTCGTCATTTTCTGCGTACCCCTTCGGGGTACGCTTTTTTAACACGAATGATCAAAAAAGCCTCATTCAATCCTTTTTTTCTTTCTTTCGCAGGGGATATATGTCCCTTTTTTGATGAAAATCCGCTTAACGTCCCTTATCTTTCCCTGACTTGCAAATAATTGCCCCAAATCGATAGTCAGGAAAAATTATGTGTGATAAATTGTAAGAATAAAGGTTGTAAACGTAAAAAAATCATAAAATTTCATTGTCTTAGAGCCTTTACCTGGAGTTGTATCGATGAGAAATGCAATATCTTGTCCTGTAACACCTCCTGCCACCCGTTTCAGTACAAAATGGCTGGTATCGGGTATGCTCGGCCTTATTGCTGCACTCCTTTGCGTTTCCCCTCATGCTGCCGTCAACAAAACCGACTCCGGCAAGCAGACTCCGGTCAAATCCGGAAAAGGCAAAACCCGCAAGGCCACCACTCGAAACAGAAAAACAGAAGATGCCAGTCACTGGCAGAAAAAACAGCCCTTCGCTGCATTGTCAAACGATAAAAAAAGTCAGACTCCAGTCAAACAATCCTCGCGGAATGCAAAAAAGAATTTTGCCGATTACCGGTTCGTGAATAATTTGCCTGAAACCGGAAAAACACGGGAAGACAGCCGCAGCGTCAAGCTCGCGTCATCCGTTTTTACACAAAAAGGAAACAGTCTGCCGTCCGCATATGTTTCGAAAAACCAGTCGGTTTTCATGACGGATACAAAGGAATCCGGAACCGGTAATGCAGACAACAATGGATATGCAATGGGGCCTGCGCGTTTCTCCATGAGCTATGAAAAATCGCAAGATCCAACAGAAAGGGTTTCAAGATTTTTGTCCGGAAAAGCCACTCCGGATATCGCCACCAATATCGTGGAAACCCGGCAAAACCAGCCCAATCTCCAGCTGGGAATGGAATATGCAACCGGCAATGGCCGTGTCAACGCCTCGGTCAATTATGTCAAACTGAAAGATACAAAAGGAGCCGCTTCAGGAACAGCAGGAACGAATAACAATAATGATTCGACCGACTTGAAAACCATTGCGATCGGCTATACATACGATGTGTCAAACAGGACATCATTTTATGGCATGGTCGCCCGTACCGATTATGAAAGGGAAGCCATGGCCGGCTATATGAGAGGCAATGGCTCCGACGAGGACAGCGTCACCGGCGTACAATTCGGCATGACGCACAAGTTTTAGGAAAACTGACTGCAGGGAAACACTCTCCGTCCCTTCCGAACAGACCTTCAACTCTGAAACTGTCCTCAAAAAAGGCGTGCAGCGCAATCTGCACGCCTTTTTTCCATTTTCCTTCCCCTTCTCCATCCAAAAAAGACATTTTCTGACCTTGCCGCAACAGTTTGCCCTGTTTTCCCCGGCCGATAATGGAAAAGATGAAAAAGTGGGGATACCATGAAGGTGAGGCTGCTTTAACACCTTCAGTATTGGCAAACCTCCACCGTCATCAACACCGCCCGTCCTGATTGTCATGTCAGGCCGGACAACACGAAAGGAGGACAATATGGAAGTCATCGTCCGTTTTTTAAAGGAAAACCCTGTCCAGTTTCTCGCTACCATCGGTCTTGACGGCAAACCCAAGGTAAGGCCCTTCCACTTCATGATGGAAGACGACGGCAAATTCTGGTTTTGCACCAGCAACCGGAAAGACGTTTATGCCGAACTGAAAAATGCACCTTACGTCGAGCTCTCCGTCGCCTCGCCGGAACATACCTGGCTGAGGCTGGCGGGAAAAGTGGTCTTCGAAAACAACATGGCCATCAAAAACAGAATCATGGACGAATGCGAAATGGTTCGTACCGTGTTCAGGACAGCAGACAATCCCGTTTTTGAAGTGTTCTATCTCGAAGAGGCCATCGCAAGCGTTTCCAACCTGACCGGTTCGCCTGCCAAGAAATATCACCTCGTATAAGACCGATCGTCATGAAAAAAACGCGGATTGTTACATCCGCGCTTTTTTATTATTCACTTTGCCATCAACCATTTTCCTCCTGTCAGCAAAAAAACGGGCCGATGCACATATGCAACGTTTTTTGGGCCGTTTCCGCTATTTTTCGCGAGACTGCCAACCCGTTATTTCATTGTCACGAAACCGTCACACAAAAGCTTTTAGATGATCATGAGCAAGCAGAAAACAGCGTTTGTCTCAGCAAAAAAAGACACAAACTACATCTGGAGTGATCAATGAAAAAGCAACTTCTCGCATTGTCCTTATTGGCCGCCTTTGCCGGCATGGCACATGCACAATCCAACGTCACGATTTACGGCTTGATGGATACCGGCTTTATCAAGGAAACCGGTTCGGACCTGAAAATGGGTGAATGGAACAGCAGCCGTCTGGGATTTAAGGGCACCGAAGATCTCGGAAGCGGATACAAGGCAACCTTCCAGCTGGAAAAACGGTTCTATGTCAATGACGGCGCAAAGAACGGCGACCTTGAATTTGAAGGGGCATCCAACGTCGGTCTGGCCGGGCCTTTCGGTGCGGTTCGTCTGGGACGTATGAATGAAATCGCAACTGAAAGCTTCCGCCGCCTCGACCCGTTCAATCAGGAAGGTGTCGGCAGTATGCTTCTGGGCAGCCAGCGTACCAGCCGTGTCAGCAATGCCACCCGTTACGACTCTCCGACTTTTAACGGATTCAAATTTTCCGCAGCCTATTACCTTGGCAAGAACACCAGGGATTCAGGCAATAACACTCTGACCAGCAATAACGCAGACAACGACGGTTTCGCCCTCGGCCTGAATTTCGACAACGGTCCTCTCCTTCTGTTGGCCAACTACAGCCGGTTGTCGGACTCCAACGATTCCAATGTCTGGAGTCTGGGCGCATCCTATAAATTCGGCTCGGTCAAAATCGGTCTGGGCTACGAAAGAACAGATGACAAGGGATGGAAATTCGGTAGTGCCAGTGGCAAACTGAAAGACACAAACATACGTTCAAAACAGGACAACTGGATTCTGTCGGCCGACTATAAAACCGGAGCACACAGAATTGCCGGTTCGTTCAACTGGATGAAAGTCAAGGATGTCAAAGGCTCGACCAATGCATACTGGACAAGGGACGACTCCGGTGATGTCAAGAAATACAGCATCGGTTATTTTTACAGTCTCTCCAAACGGACGACCCTGTACGGTCAGCTGGCCTATTCCGACTTTGAAGACAAGGCTGTTGCCGAATTTTTCCGTGGCAAAGGCTTCGAGAATGACAGCGTGACTGGCGTTCAGGTCGGTATCAACCACAAGTTCTGATCACGGTCGGAAAAACTGCCGAAAACGCCTTCCCCTGTTTCGGCAAACCTTCAGGGTTACTTTTTGGCACGCAGTAATGCGTGCCTTTTTTATGGTCTTTTCACCAGCGCGAACCTTTCCCGCATGTTGCCTTTGCAAGACACTTCCACACGACAGGGCAACACTTTCTTCAATAAATTCCATCCATTCGTTTTTTATCAAAACGCGACAGTCCAACCCGAATGAAGATTGAATCCAGTCGCTCGAATGCAAGCATCAGAACACGAATCAATACAGACATCTCGGTCAATATAACGGATAGGGAATCGGAGAAATAATGAAAAAGACACTCTTTGCACTCGCCGCCGCCGGTCTTTTCGCCGGTGTGGCAAACGCCCAGAGCAGCGTCACCATTTACGGTATCGCAGACACCGGTATCGTCAAGGAAACCGGCAGTGATGTCCAGATGGGCAATAACCATGAAAGCCGGATCGGTTTCAGGGGCAGCGAAGACCTGGGTAACGGATACAAGGCCCTGTTCATGATCGAAAAGCGGATCAACCTCAACGACGGTACCAATCTGGGTGAAGTTGACTGGGACGGTGGAGCCAACGTCGGTATCGGTGGCCCGTTCGGTACGGTCCGCCTCGGACGTGTTGACGAAATCCCGACCGAAACCATACGAAAACTGGACCCGTTCGATAACGACAGTATCGCCAACATGCCTTATTCCACCCAGCGTTCAAGCCGTATTTCCAATACCATCCGTTACGACAGCCCGAGCCTGTCGGGACTGGTGTTGACGGGAACATACAGCCTTGGCAAAAACACCAAAGGCAGCGACGCCACCAATGCATTCGTTCAGGCGGGCGCAGATAACGATGGCTACGCGGCCGCTGCGGTATACGACAATGGCCCGATTACCCTGCTGGGAGCATGGAGCCGTCTGACCGATTCGAACGATTCCTACCGTTGGGACGTCGGTGGCGCTTATAGCTGGGGTAACCTGAGACTGTCTCTGGCATACGAAAAAACCAAGGACAAGGGCTGGTATGACGGTGGCAAATCCAATAGCGGCATTGCAGACTCGACACTGATCAACGGCGTTGCCGCCACCATGAACAGCTGGATTCTCGGCCTGAACTACAAACTCGGCCCCGGTACCCTGAAAGCATCCTTCAACTACGTCAAGCTCAAAAACGTCAGTGGCGTCTCCGCGGCAGACGGTGGAAATTACTGGGCCAACAACAGTTCGGCAGACCTGAAACAATACGGCCTGGGTTATATCTACGACCTGTCGAAGAGAACGTCGTTGTACGGTATTCTGGCCTACACCGATTTTGAAAATGAAGCCATTTCCAATTTCTTCCGGGGAAGCGGCTTCAATAACGATAGTGTAACCGGTGTACAGGTCGGCATCACGCATAAATTCTGACCGTAACAGGTCATAACCGGTTCCAGTGGCTTACGCCACGGAAAAGGGGGCTCCCGCCCGGCTTGCCGGGATTGTGACTCCCCAAGGGGCGCAGTTCATCTGCGCCCCTAACTATTTTGTCCGAAAATTTTCAGGCAGGAAAAGCCATTTTTTGACCAGAGCGATCATTTTGTCAGCATCGACCGGCTTGGCCAGATGTCCGTTCATTCCCGCTTTTTTCGCCTTGATGACATCATCCACAAACGCATTGGCCGTCAGCGCCAATACCGGTATTTTTTTCGCATCCTTGCGGCCCATTGCACGAATGGCGGCACACGCTTCATAGCCATTCATCACCGGCATCTGGATATCCATCAGGATCAGATCGTACCAGCCTTCTGGCGAAGCCGAAAAAAGATCGACCGCCTGCCGGCCGTTTTGTGCCACATCGACTATCGCCCCTTTCAATTCAAGAAGCTCGCGCGCAATATCGCGATTGAGATCATTGTCCTCAACCAGCAAAAGGCGCCGGCTGTCAAGATCACCGGAGAAATTGCCTACATCCCCTTTCGATGTTTTTACATTTCTTTTTTCAAGAAACTGGCGCAATATCCGGACAAGTTTCGAGCGGAAAAGGGGTTTTGTCATGAAGGCATCTGCCGCCGCTTCTTTCAGTTCCTCCCCGATATCTGAATAGTCGTAAGCGGACATGATGATCAGTGGCAAATCCGGATCGATTTGCTCGCGTATGGCCCTGACCGTTTCAAAGCCGTTCATTCCAGGCATTTTCCAATCAATGATAGCCGCAAAAAAATCCGCGTTTTTTTCATGGGCGATACGGATAACATCGACGGCATCATACCCGTTCAATACCCATTGCACATCGACGCCCAACTCTTTGAGCAGAGCAGACGCGTTTTCACACACATCCCTGTCGTCATCGACAAGCAGAACGGAAAGTCCTGAAAACTCGTCTGAAACCTTGACCGATTGTTCCTGTATTTTCAAAGGTACATTCACCCTGAAACAGCTTCCCTCGCCCAAAACGCTGTCAACCGTAATCGTTCCATTCATCATATGCACGATATTCCCGGCAATCGCCATGCCAAGACCCGTTCCCTGAACATCATTGATCCGGGTATCTTCCGCCCGGACAAAAGGTTCGTAAATATGCTCGACAAACTCTTCAGACATCCCGATACCGTTATCGCGGAAAACGAATTCCAGCATCGCGAAATCCATCAGTTCCAGTGGCCTTTCATTGACAGTCCATTCAATCAGGCCGCCGTCTGGCGTATATTTGATCGCATTGGACAAAATGTTCAAAAACACTTTCTGGAGACGATCGGCGTCACCGACCAGACTTTCGTGGATCTTCTGGCCAATAGCAATCCGGATTTCATGATTCTTCTGCATCAGCAGGGGACGACACAATTCAAGCGTATTTTCGACCAGTTCTCCAAGATCGAAATTGTTTTCGCAAATGCCCAGTTTTCCATTTTCAATCCTGGACATATCCAGAATCTCGTTGATCAGGGAAAGCAGGTATTTGCTGGACGTCGTGATTTTTTTCAGACAATCACGCACTCGCGCCGGGTTTTCCGCATGCATATCGGCAATTGCGGTCATGCCCAAAATAGCATTCATCGGCGTACGGATATCGTGCGACATGCTGGAAAGGAAATTCGCCTTCGCATTATTCGCCATTCTTGCGGCCTGACAGGCTTCCTCGAGTGCCTTTTGCTGCAACGCCTGTCACGCTTTCATTTCAGTGATATCGACTCCGACGCTGTAGTAGGAAGGAATCCCGTCTTCGCTGGATTCTCCGTCTTCATAACTCAAGGTGATATTCAAAGTACGGACTTCGCCATTGCGACGGACAATCCTCATTTCATCCATAGCCGTTTCGCCGGATATTTTCAGACTTGCCATCAGACCGGCAACTTTCTGACAATCCTCGGGATGGATATACCGGCTTTCACTGTTCAGTTCTTCCCTGAACTGTTCTGGCGTATAACCGATCATGCGCAGAAAATTCGCCCCATACCAGAGGACCGTTTTCATATCCCGCGCATCGAGACGCGCGATGCCGCCCGGCAGACTTTTCAGAATGGAATTCCGCTCCTTTTCCTGAATGGCAATCTTCTTCGAATACCCGGATATGTCTGTTGCGAATTCAATCCTCGCTTCCCGACCGTTCCACATGAATTTCCTGTCTTTGAGCAGATACGTCGTATTCAGCGCATCATTGTGATGTTCCCACTCATAAAAACCGGAATCTTTCAGATGATGGTTGGTACAGAAAGGGCACGGTGAGTCACGGCTCTGCAGTACCTCGTAACACTTGCGCTCATGATCCCTGAAGCTTTCTTCATTGACGCCAAACGCTTCACACCCTGCCCGATTCATATGCAGCAATTCATAGGTCTGCATATCGCTGACATAGACGATTCCGTCATATTCGTTCAGCAGCCAGTTCAATTCCATCTGTACACCTTTTCCGGGATATAGGAAATCACAGATCAATATATGCACGCGTCACATCCCAAGGACTCCATCTGGCACTATAAAAATCCGGTTTCTTCGATAATTTGATTCTTGCCACGAACCATAGTGAGAAATTGTAAAACTTCCCCGAACAAAATTGTCAGAAAGGAATATTTCCGACTGAAAAATTTATCGTGAGAGACAATAGCTGAGAAAGTGAAAAAACGTCTTTAAACTCAAAACACTCCATATTTGAAATTATTTTCAGGAAAAACGCCTCCCCTTCAAAAAAACAACAGAAAAAATTGAATAATTGAAGGCAAAAAACCCCAAACTCCTTACATTTCTGCGACAATCTGCGTTTTTTGATTCCAGCCTTTTCCGTTGACGAAAACAGCTTCGTTTGATGTCGGAAGAATCACCGTCACAAACATGCATTAAACTGAAAGCGGAAAACCGGAAAAACACAGATAACGTATAATTCCGGAAAGAATCGATGGCACACGAAAGCGCCAGAAAAATGTGGCAGAACAATGAGTTGTTCTGCTTTTCTTCTATATTGAACAGTGGAGAAACGCGATGAAATTTCGCTTTCCTATAGTCATTATTGACGAAGACTACCGTTCCGAAAATTCTTCCGGTCTCGGTATCCGCGCGCTTGCCAAGGCGATGGAAGACGAAGGCATGGAAGTGCTTGGCGTCACCAGCTACGGCGACCTGTCCCAGTTCGCGCAGCAACAATCCCGCGCTTCCGCATTTGTTTTGTCCATCGATGACGAAGAATTCGGCGAAGGCACCGACGGCGAAATCAACGACGCGCTGAAGCCGCTGCGTGAATTCGTCACTGAAATCCGCAGCAAGAATGCCGATATCCCGATCTACCTCTACGGTGAAACACGCACCTCGCGCCATATTCCGAACGACTTGCTGCGCGAGCTGCACGGCTTCATCCACATGTTCGAGGATACGCCTGAATTCGTCGCACGCCATATCATCCGTGAAGCCAAAACCTATCTCGACGGGTTGGCTCCGCCGTTTTTCCGCGCCCTGATGCATTACGCGCAGGACGGTTCCTACTCCTGGCACTGTCCCGGCCACTCCGGTGGCGTCGCTTTTCTGAAATCGCCGATCGGCCAGATGTTCCATCAATTCTTCGGTGAAAACATGCTGCGTGCCGACGTCTGCAATGCCGTTGAGGAACTCGGCCAGCTGCTTGATCATACCGGCCCGGTAGCCCAGAGCGAACGCAATGCCGCCCGCATTTTCAACGCGGACCACTGCTATTTCGTCACCAACGGTACATCGACTTCCAACAAGATCGTCTGGCATTCCAGCATCGCCAGCGGCGACATTGTCGTCGTCGACCGCAATTGCCACAAATCTATTTTGCACGCCATCATCATGACCGGAGCGATTCCTGTTTTCCTGATGCCGACACGCAACCATTACGGCATCATCGGGCCTATCCCGAAAGCGGAATTCGAACCGGAAAACATCCGGAAAAAAATCGAGGCCAACCCGTTCGCCCGTGATGCCGTCAACAAAAAACCGCGTATCCTGACGATCACGCAATCGACTTACGACGGCATCGTCTATAACGTCGAAACGATCAAGACCATGCTCGACGGCGAAATCGACACGCTCCATTTCGATGAAGCCTGGCTGCCGCATGCCTCATTCCACGAGTTTTACAAGGATATGCACGCCATCGGCAAATACAGCCCGCCGGCCAAAAAATCGCTGATCTTCTCGACCCAGTCCACTCACAAACTGCTGGCTGGTCTCTCGCAGGCCTCGCAAATCCTTGTCAAGGACTCCGAAGAGGTCAAACTCGACCAGAACATCTTCAACGAAGCGTTCCTGATGCATACCTCCACGTCGCCACAGTACGCCATCATCGCGTCCTGCGACGTCGCAGCCGCCATGATGGAACCGCCCGGAGGCACCGCCCTTGTCGAGGAATCCATTCTTGAGGCACTGGATTTCCGCCGCGCCATGCGCAAGATCGAAAAAGAATGGGGCCAGGACTGGTGGTTCGAAGTATGGGGACCGGAAAACTTCGCTGAAAACGGCATCGGAGAACGCGAAGACTGGATACTGAAAGCCGAAGACAAATGGCACGGTTTCGGTGATATCGCGCCGGGCTTCAACATGCTCGACCCGATCAAGGCCACCGTCATCACCCCGGGCCTGTCGCTGGAAGGCGAATTCGAAAAAACCGGGATTCCGGCGTCCATCGTCAAGATGTATCTGGCAGAAAACGGCATCATCGTTGAAAAATGCGGTCTTTACAGCTTCTTCATCATGTTCACCATCGGCATTACGAAAGGCCGCTGGAATACGCTTGTCACCTCCCTGCAGCAATTCAAGGACGACTACGACAAGAACCAGCCGATCTGGCGCATCCTGCCGGAATTCGCGGCCGCCAATCCGCGTTATGAACGGCTTGGCCTGCGCGATTTGTGCCAGAAAATCCACGATTTCTATCGTGAATACGACGTGGCACGCCTGACGACGGAAATGTACCTCTCCGACATGAGTCCGGCCATGAAACCGTCCGATGCCTATGCCCGCATGACGCACCGTGAAATCGAACGTGTGCCCATCGACGAACTGGAAGGCCGTGTCACCGCCATCCTGCTGACGCCGTATCCGCCTGGCATTCCGCTGTTGATCCCGGGCGAACGTTTCAACAAGACCATTGTCGATTACCTGAAATTCGCCCGCGATTTCAACGACCGTTTCCCCGGTTTCGAAACCGACGTTCACGGTCTGATCCGTCAGGAAGAGAACGGCAAATGGGAATACTACGTCGATTGCGTGAAACAGGAATTCGTCTGATATCCAGATAAACCGGCATCATGAAAAAAGGGGCGATAAACGCCCCTTTTTTAAACCTGACATATCCGGCAACCTGGATCCCTGACTTCGATTTGGTTTCCGGATAAAGGCTCCGTCAAATGATCTTCGTTCTGACCCGACGGCCGACAAGACGATTCCCTCTTTCTGCAACCGGCAAAGGTTCACTGATCGAGCGGCTGCGGTTGACAAAACGGTTGGCACCACCCGGCATGTCGTGAGTCGGCTGGTGGCTGGAAGGATCGCGGAACAGGATCATGGCAATCATGCAGGCAGGCAAGCCCCCGAACATGACAGCATGTTGTATCGAATTTTTTATTGTATTCATGATCGAATCCTTTCTTAAAACATTGATCATCGCGCCCGGGCGTTCATCTTTTGGACAAAAGCCCGTCAGCGGGGAACAGATTATATGCCCAATATGAAAATTGTGTTAAAAAAGAGCGACTTATGTAAAAAAAAGATTATCCGGCATATTATATAGACATGTAAGTTATATAAAAACGTTTAAAAAGTTATAAAAAATGCATTTCAGATAAAGAGCCGTCACTAATATTTCCTTGTCAGCTCTCCGGTTTCCCGGGAATTATGCGGAATCTCCGGAGTAATACACATTCAACAGGCAGGGAGAAAATGGCAAACTCTGAATAAACACAATGACAGCCAATGCCTTGAATCATTTCTCCTGAAATCGTAATCTTTTCGAGGCAAATTCAGAAACGCCACGCAATCGTGTCATTGATTGCATGGCGTACGAGGAGCTTTCATTCTTTCGCCCGACATCGGTTCAAAAACCATAAAGAATCCTGCCGGGCATCTTCCAGGTCGGTATCAGTCGGTTTCGACAACGGTTTCATCAACGGTAACGACATCCCCATCTTTTCCATTTCGGGAGGACATCAGGAAGCGGTAAATGGCTGCGCCAATGACGGCACCGACAATCGGGGCTGCCCAGAACATCCACAGCTGTTCCAGTGGCCATGACACATTGGCAAAGATCGCCTGCGAAGTGGATCGTGCCGGATTGACGGATGTGTTTGTGACGGGAATGGAAATCAGGTGGATCAGCGTCAGGCACAGGCCAATGGCCAGTGGCGCAAATTTTACGGGGGCAAGACGGTGGGTAGAGCCCATGATAACGAACAGAAATCCGGCAGACAAAACCATTTCAATCAGGAAACAGGCCGCCAGACTGTATCCGCCCGGTGAATTTTCGCCGTATCCGTTCGATGCAAAACTGCCCACAAAAGCATCGGGACGGCCGGTATAAACCATATACAAAACAAAAGCCGCGATACAGGCCCCGACCAGTTGGGCAATGATATAGGGAATCACATTCTTCCAGGGAAAACGTCCTCCGACAGCCATGCCGATGGAAATGGCCGGATTCAGATGACATCCCGAAATATGGCCGATCGCATAAGCAATCGTCAGGACAGTCAAGCCGAACGCCAGCGCCACCCCGTAAAAACCGATTCCCAATTCGGGAAAAGCAGCTGCAAACAGGGCACTTCCGCACCCTCCCAGTACCAGCCAGAACGTGCCGATACATTCGGCACCCAACGCTTTCGACAAAGACATAAGACCTCCAGAGAGAGATAAACAGGCGTTTGACCCCTCTTCATCCCATAAAATTCCGGGAACGTTGAAGAGAATCAAGCCGATCTTACCTTCTCTGAAAAAGACGCCCTGAAAACCCGTTTCCTTTCAGCAAATACTCAGTGCCCGCAACAACACTGTCCACCACATGACGAATCATGGGAATGTTCGTCTTCAAAACCGTTGATTTTTTCGTAAAAACGCTCGAGAAAAGCCATATCGTCCGGATGCAGTCTCTCGATGATACTGGTGTCGATGAGTGGCAAGGTTCCCAGCCGGAGGAGGACCCGGCTGAACAATATCACAGCAAGATAACCCGGATTACCCTGTACCCTCGGGTCTCTCATTGGCAAAATCTCGTCCATTGCCGTAGCCAGTCTCATGACCCCTTCCTTGTGAACCGTTCCATCTGCATCCAAGTACCCATGTGGCAGCGACAATTCAAATTCCGTCAGAATCGACATATTTCCTCCTTCTTCAACGCTACATCATATCACCTGCCCCCTCATTATCAGGAAACCTGGACTTCACCCGGACAAACCGGAACCCGCTTAGAAGCTGTTTCATAAAAACGATCCCTGAATAAAAAACTGCGGGCCTTTTAAGCCCGCAGCCAGAAAGTCGCCGGATAGGCGCCATCGTTTTATTTAACCGCCATCTGTTGAAATATCAGTAACGGTAAGCCGATTCGCCATGAGAGGTATTGTCCAGACCGGCCCTTTCCTCTTCTTCCGAAACACGCAAACCGAAAACCTTGTCGGAAATCTTGTAAGCGATGAAAGAGACAATACCGGACCATGCAATCGTCACGAGAACGCTCTTGACCTGTATCCAGACCTGCCATCCCATCGAATAATCGCCGCCGGAAAGACCCGTTCCACCCAGTGCCGGAGAAACCACCACACCGGTCAGGATCGCACCCACAATACCGCCGACCCCGTGAACCCCGAAAGCGTCGAACGCATCGTCCACATTCAGGATTTTCTTGAACCAGCTGACACTCCACAAACAGACAATCCCGGAAATCAGCCCCAGTACGATCGAGCCCATCGGACCGGCATACCCGGCTGCCGGAGTCACGGCAACCAGTCCCGCAACGGCACCGGAAGCGGCCCCAAGCATCGACGCCTTTCCCTTGTGGAACGCTTCACCCGCCAGCCATGACAGTGTTGCCGCCGCCGTCGCAACCACTGTGTTAACGAAGGCAAGACCTGCCGTACCGTTGGCGGCTCCGGCCGAACCGGCATTGAAACCGAACCAGCCCACCCACAGAAGCGATGCGCCTACCATCGTCAGGGTCAGCGAATGCGGCATGAAAGCATCCTTTCCCAGACCGATCCGTTTGCCGACCATATAAGCACCAACCAGAGCGGCGATACCGGCATTGATGTGAACGACCGTTCCCCCGGCAAAATCCAGCGCCCCGTCATCGGCAAGGAATCCGCCACCCCAGACAATATGGGCCAGAGGGATATAACTGAACGTGAACCACAAGACCATGAAGAGCATCACCGCGGCAAAACGGATACGTTCGGCAAACGCACCGACAATCAGGGCAGCCGTAATCGCGGCAAACGTCCCCTGAAACGCGACGAAAACATATTCAGGCACCGTTTTCATAGTCGCAGATAACGTGTCCGGTGTTATCCCCAAAAGGAAAACCTTATCGAAATTACCGATAACCGCCCCGTCTCCGGAAAACGCCAGCGTATACCCGTACATGACCCACAACAGGGAAATCAGGGAAAACACGACAAAAACCTGAATCAGGACCGACAACATGTTTTTCGTGCGGGCCAGCCCACCGTAAAAAAGGGCCAGCCCCGGAATGATCATCAAAATGACCAGCATCGTGGACGTCAGCATCCAGGCCGTATCCCCCGCACTCAACTGTGACACAGGATCGCTCACCATTACGCCATACGACACCGTCATCTCTTCGGCAAAAGCCGAACCCGTCAAAACGCCAAGGCCAGCCACCAGCAATATTGAAATCAAGGCTTTCACGACAGTCTCCTCATCAAAGTGCACCCGCGCCGGTTTCACCGGTACGAATACGGATAACCTCTTCCAGATTGACGACAAATATTTTGCCGTCCCCGATTTTTCCGGTCGAAGCCGATTTTTCGATGGCTTCGATCACCCGTTCGAAAAACTCATCCGCAATAGCGACTTCAATCTTCGTTTTCGGAAGAAAATCGACGACATATTCCGCACCGCGATACAACTCGGTATGCCCTTTCTGTCGCCCGAATCCCCGAACATCCGTAACCGTCATCCCCTGTATCCCGATGGCCGCAAGCGCTTCGCGCACCTCGTCCAGCTTGAATGGTTTGATAATGGCACTGATCAGTTTCATATTGCTCTCCTTGTCGTTATTACATCGTCTGCGCTAAAAAACTTTCCCCACCGAAAAAATGACACGCGCATCCGCATTGGCTTCTTTCTTGTTCGCAAGATCGGTATCGACGTAATGCAGGCCGAAATCGAATCCCTGCCAATTGAGCGTCGCCCCCAGTTTCCAGTCGTTATAGGAATTGCCCGAACCGGTAATGATCTGGCGACCGAAATGGGCATTTAAAGTAAGCTTCTCCGTCAAGGGATAAGCGGCTGAAAAGTCGATGTACTTGCTGTTTTTCGTATCGACCGCCCCGAACAGATCCGTAAACGAATGGGAATACTTCAATGAAAGAAATTTCCACGAACCGCCGATATAGCCTTCCAGCGTGTGCGGGTCTTTCATATTGTTAGCCTGTTTCCACGCACTGCTGTAACTGCCCGGATAGAGATACCCCAGCAAACCGACGTCCACGCCGAAATCACCGAACTGGTGCTTGTAGCCGCCATATACATCCAGTTCCATACTGCTCGAAGGCGCACCACCATCAGACATATCGTGGAGCCATGAAATACTTGAGGCCCAGGTACCGGCATAAAAACCGGAATCATGCTTGAAATCGAACCCACCCTGAATGGCGGGACGTTCATCCGTCTGGCTGATCCCGCGATAAGCGTAATCGCTCGTCAATGTGACATTGGCAGAAAACGGGTTTTTAGCTTCCTCGGCATTAACGCTGGAGATGCCCAGAAAGGGCAGACAGGCTAAAGAGGAAAGGGCGATGATTCTACGATCCATGAAATGCTCCTTAAAAAAGCTTCAATATTTTTATGATTAGACTTACGCATAATGCGTGCCAACTTTTATAAAGGAATCGATATCAAGATGTCGCCAATATGAAGAGAGTGCCTGTAAAGAAGCTGTTAACGGCAGGGTTTACTGAATAAAAACCGTATTTGGGCATTATGGAGAGGCATTCTTATGCAGAATAGAAAGACTGGCATGACAGATCCCCCATGCCAAAACACCATAAAATCGGAAAAATATGCACCAAATTGGTGAAAAAATAAGGTAATGACGGGTATTTTTGTTGGAAAAACAGCATTCAGGGCATTGCCAGCAAGCTGGACAACTCAATGGGTGAAAAAAGGCTTCCCGAGCTGGCCTTATGCATTTTTTCCAATAAAAATCGTATGAAAAAGGCATTACATGAAAGAAACAGCACGCCGGTATTAACCTCGGACGATTTTGCTGCTATAATTTCATCCCTCGATGGGTTGTTAGCTCAGTTGGTAGAGCTGCGGACTCTTAATCCGTAGGTCGAGCGTTCGAGTCGCTCACAACCCACCAATAAATTCAAGGGGTTACGTACTTTTACGTAACCCTTTTTTATGCCTTATATAGTTTGAGATTTACAGGTCAAAATGTCTTTTTTTGTGCCTCTAATTCAGGCGAAACGCGCATAGGATTTCATCCTTTATTGAGTTTTGCCTCAAGAACGCCTCACAACGCGTCGATGTTCCCCGGCAATTTAGATGATCTGCATTCTGTCATTCTGGTTTCCTGAATTCCTGCGGCATTTGCAATCGTTTTTTTCCGACTCATAAGCCTGCCGGCAATGTTCTTTTTGCCAAAAAAAAGCACGTCAATGACGTGCATTATGATTTTCCAGCGTCTTTTTTATGCCTTTCCCGCCATGCCCAGCTTGATAAAGTTTCATCCGCCCATTTACCGATCAATGTATTGGCCAGCTGATCGACTGCAATCAAAACCTGATCAATTCTCATCTACGGACACGTTTATGGTGACTTCGATCGCGTTGACATCATCGATTGTTTCACATATATCCAACCTGTTTTCAAGTGCCTGTCTCTGCCTGATGACGACACCCGACAGAACAGAATAAGCCCCGTGTTTTTGCATGACACGATTGACCAGATCAGCCAGCGATATCCCTCGCGCACTTGCCAGAGCCGATAACAAAGTTGCATCCGATTTTTTACCGGTTTCTACAAAACCTTTGCGTCACTGATCTGCTGGTCGAAAGTCATCATTTCCGTGTCCGTATAGGTTTTGACAGCATCTTTCAAAATGCCGTCACATGCGCCGTTGATTTCGGCCAGTTTCGCGGCTTTCGCATCTTCTAGCGTCTGTTCCGGAAACGTGACGACTTCGTAATAGCTACCTATCTCTTCAATCCTGAACATGTTGACATTGCACCAGATCGCCGTATTTCGATAGTCATCCCAGTCGTGTACTGGTTTATGGATTTATTTTCCGATCATAATTGGGCTCCTTGTCCACATGCGTACCAACGTGAGTACGTATACACGTCCACTTGTGGAGTTAGAGCAGATGTCGCAGTTAAATTGTAAAAAGACACGGCCGCGCTGCTCGGATATCCGCCGTTTACTGTAGACCCCGTATTTTTCAAAATACAGTATTTATCGTCAGAAAATGGCAATAAAAAGGTGAGCGTTATAATGCCCGTTTGCGCAACAAGCATACCTCCCTGCTCCAGCCACCCATCCGACCATTTCCGGTACCAGTTCATGCCATCGTTATAAGTTTCCGTGATGTATTTGACGGCTTTGCCATTTACAGATTTATCAAGTTTGTTTGCTGACAGATCAGCAACATCATTCGCCAATTCCGTAATATCAATCAGGCTGGGATTCGTCGCTGCATCGAAGGCCTTGATACAGGGCAACAAGGTTAATGCAGGGGGCTGGACGGTATTGGAAGCACCATAAATATGATTGGATCTAGAGGCATCAAATCCCGTTATAAATTGAATTGCAGAAGTGCCAGTATAACCGACCTGATTATGATCTTGACCATCACCAACAAAAGCACCTGTCACATTATTTGCATGTAATCTAATTGTTGCGCCAGCAGTAATATTCGGCAACCCCGCCTCAATCTTCAGCCCCGGCGTAGAACTCCCCTGAGCGAACCGGTCAATCAGGTCCGGCAGGTTGAACGTGGTGGATTCATCACCTTCTCCAAATGCCGTCCCTATCGCTGCAAAGAGTTCCGGGTATGTCGTACGTCCCACTGCCACCCCATCCGCCTTGAGGTATCCTGCAGGCGGAATCGCTGAGGCAAAGTATTCAATGGTTCCAACCGGAACCCCGCTTGACGGGCTGATGCCTTTGGCCGGATTCTGCAGGATCCATTTGTCCAGCGCTTCGTCGTATTGCATTTCCAGCCAGTGTCCCGCTCCGGCAATATCCCCGATCGCCAGCGGCAGGTTATTGCCTTTGACGATGGCTTTTGCGCCTGTTTCATCGGCATTGAAGGTCGGGATAACCGTGACATTGATGTCTTTTGCCCGGACATGCACGGGCAGGCCATGCTTCAGTTCTTTCACTTTTGGCGTAAAGCGCGCAATCAATGCGTCAGGTAATCCGTCTGCGTCAGCAATCAAAAGGGACGAGACACTGCTGATGGCGGTTTCGATTTGTCGGGAAAGCGCACCGATATCACCATTGTCAAAGATATCTTCTCCGGTCTTTTCCGCCGCAAAACGCGCAACGGCGGCGGCAATGGACGATCCCTGTCGGATGGCCTTGTTGATCTCGGAGGATCTTGCCATTCCTTTTTTGAAGCCTTCTTTCAGAAAGCCTGATTTTTCATATTCCAGCTGGTCTACTACGTTGGCTCCTTCTCCTGTCGCGAAGGGTTTGAAGTCGTTTCGGACCTGAATTGAATTTTCTCTTGCCTGTGCTTCCACAATACTCTTTCAAAAAATAGACACCGTCTCCGGTAGCGGGTCTGATTGAACAATAAAGCCCAATTGGGAAGCGCGAATAGTACGTCAGGATTTTTCTTCGGTCAGCTTGCATGACATGAATATGACGTTTGTTACAACATTTTCTGCAGGCACCCTCAGTCTTTTACAACAGAGAGAGGCACGAATGCGCTTTTTGATGAAATGTCATGTACTACAGCGTTGTCATGGTATTTGAAAATAAACAAGCAAAATATTTTCCATTTCTCCCGATTTTGCTTCGGGCAACTCACTCATTATTCGACCATTGTCATCCCTCATCCCGGCTATGTGCTTTTTATTTATCCCCACATCCTGTGGAAAACCCGGTGTATAAAGATGAGCCAGCCAACAATTCAGGCGCGGCCGGTCATAATTGCCACTTTTTCAGGCAATCAGAATCCCGGCAATTATGACAAATGTAACAAAGTGTGAATATTTCATTCTGCGGAGTCTGACCGTCGTATGCTCTTGCCTGTTTTCTATAAGCAAAAAAATATTTCCAGAATTGTCAACAAAAAAATACCGATTCTGTCATAATTTCGCAACATAATTTCAGGCGCCATAAATAGCAGGCTTTAACGTACCGAACGCATCGACTTCAACCTTCATCATGAGACGACTCTCTTTCAGTTCATTCCCTTATAAATTCCACATTAAAAGTCACTGGTTAATCCTGTTCTCGGCACTTTACATGACCAGTATCCTGAATCTGAGTCTCTGGCGTTATCTGCTCGTCCATCTGGAGGTGACTGGCATCAAAATGTTCTTTTTCGGAATCAGCCTTCCGGTCTTTGTCTTCGCTGCCTTATACCTTTTACTGAACATCTTCTGCCTGCCGTATCTGACGAAACCATTGCTGACAGGCCTGTTGCTCATATCTTCCGCCACCAATTACTTCATGTTCAATCTGGGTGTTTTCATCGATTCCGACATGATCCGTAACGCCTTTGAAACCACAACCCGCGAAGCGATGGACCTGATGTCGCTCTCCGCCATAACATGGATATTCATTACCGGAATCATTCCTGCCGCGCTTCTGGTATTCACGAAAATCGAATACAAGAGTTTCTGGAAAGAATTGCGTTTCCGTCTTTTCGCCATAGTCGGTTCCATCGTCACTATCGGCGGCATTGCAGCCCTGTTTTTCAAGGAATACGCCGCTTTCGGCCGTAACCACCATGAAATGCCACGTCTGATCAATCCCACCAACTACATCTATGCAACCGTCCGGTATTACCATCACAAATCGCTGGTCAACCGCCAGTTCGCACGGCTCGATGAAAAGGCAAAGCTGATGCCTTACGAAGACGCCGCTCCGACCGTTTTCATTCTGGTCGTCGGGGAAACGGCCCGGTCGATGAACTTCTCATTGAATGGATATCCGCGTGAGACCAATCCGATGCTGGCGAAAGAAGATGTGATTTCTTTCAAGGATGTCTATTCCTGTGGAACGGCGACAGCCATTTCCGTTCCATGCATGTTCTCGAACATGGGGCGTGAGAAATTCAATGCCGACGATGCGGCTTATTCGGAAAATCTGGTCGATCTGATGCAGCAGTCGGGTTTTCAGGTTTTGTGGAAAGACAATGATGACGGATGCAAGGGCGTTTGCAACCGGGTTCCCAACGAAGAGATGGTCAAGAAAAATGACATCCGATACTGTGACGGAAAAAGCTGTTTCGATGAAGTCCTGCTGGAAGACCTCGATGAATATCTGGGCAATGTCACCAAAGACGCTTTCATCATCCTGCATACCATGGGCAGTCACGGACCGACTTATTACAAGCGATATCCGGCGACATTCAAAAAGTTCACGCCGACCTGCGATACGGCAGACATTCAGAAATGTACCCGTGAAGAGGTCGTGAACACATACGACAATACGATTCTCTATACGGACTATGTCGTTGCCAACGCCATCAATATCCTGAAACGTTTCCCGCATCTGGAGTCCGGCCTGATGTATATATCCGATCATGGCGAATCACTGGGGGAAAACAATATTTACCTGCATGGACTTCCGTATTCCATCGCTCCTTTAGAGCAGAAAAAAGTCCCGATGGTCCTCTGGATGTCCGAAAACATGAAGAAATTCGACCATCTCGATTACAGCTGTATCGCGAAAGAAGCGGAAAAGAACACTTATTCGCACGACAATCTTTTCCACACCCTTTTGGCGCTGATGGAAGTGAAATCATCAACCTACGACAAATCGAAAGACATGTTTGAAAACTGCCGGCTGAAACCGCTGCCGCACTGATTCTGAACTGATCTTGTTTTTTACGAAGGACTATCCCGCGCGATAGTCCTTTTTTTATAAACCTTTCAGGAAAAGGCAACTTTTTCTTTTCCGCCAACGTCAAAACATGCTGAGACATTCAGAAAACAGAATATGAAGAGCTCAAGTTTACAGGGCAAAAAAACAGTGGTCTAATAAGCTTCATCCCCAACCGCACACAGCCTTTAAGGCTACGAACCTATCTTTCAAGGAGATTTCTCATGAATGAGACGATCAACTCCATGCTGACCCGCAGAAGCATCCGATCGTACAAAACCACCCAGATTGCTGAACGCGACCTCAACTGGATTCTGGAAGCCGCCATTTATGCCGCGACCTCGCGAAACCTGCAATCCTGGGATTTCACGGTCATCCAGAATAATGACATGCTGAAAAAGCTTTCGAAAGCCGCTGCTGACACACTTCGCAAGATGGGGGATGCCCGTAGTCTGGAAAAAGCGAACGACCCGGATTTTTCCCCTTTCTACCATGCCCCGACCGTTATCATCGTTTCCGGAAACGATAATCGCAATGCCCGTATCGATTGCGCCAACGCCACACAGAACATGTGCGTTGCCGCCAACGCACTGGGACTTGGCTCCTGTTATCTGGCCAGCTTCACGCAAGCGTTCGACGATCCTGCTGTTGCCGCGACACTTATGAAAGAGCTCGGCATTCCCGATGGCTACAAACCCCAATTTGCCGTTTCATTGGGATATGCGAACGAAAAACCGGCCACCCCTGAACGTCGGCGCGACGTCATTCACTTCGTGAAATAAGGAGAGAGCCATGTTCGACAACCGTAAACGCATCATAAGTGCATTGGCCGCCATGACACTCATCAGTGCGCCTGCATGGGCAGACGTTATCCTGCCAGCCCCTAAAACATCCGCAGGCATGGGGGTTTTCGCTGCATTGAACAGCCGCCATTCTGCCAAAGCCGGTGAATTTCCCCTGAAAGACATCTCCAAACAGGAACTGTCCAACCTGTTATGGGCAGCATCGGGGAAAAACCGTTTCGGCAAAGGCTGGACTGTCCCGTTTGCCATGGGAAAAGCGCCGTACAATACCATTTATGTACTCGACAACAGCGGTGTATTCAAATACAACTGGAAAGATAACAGGCTGATTGAAATCTCGAAACAGGATGTCAGGGAAAAAGCCGGGCCGCAACCGATCGTCGGGCTCTCGCCCGTTGTCCTCGTCTTTGTGGCAGACAGCGGCACAAAACCGGATGTCGCCTGGATCGCTTCAGGTGCCATGACACAAAATATCTATCTGGCTGCTGAATCTCTGGCGATAGAAGGTCGTTACGTCATTTCAATTGACGAGGCCCAATTGCGTCAGGCACTGAAACTCAAGCCGGACGAAAAGCCCCTGAACCTGATGTTGATCGGAAAAAAATAACCACTCCATCATTCATGAAAGAGTTTTCAGACTGAAAGCTCTTTTTTTATTTCCCCCGGATTCTGATAGTTGATCATGACCAAACGCTTATTCATTAATACTGCCTGTCCCGCAAATTCCTGAACTTAAAAACATGAGGGCTGTCACATTGTCGCAAGAGCATGTGGGCGCGTTGTCCTGACATGTCTTTCAGGAAAATTGAAACAAATTTGATAAATCGAAGCACTTCCCGTTCTCGCAATGTTACATTTTCACCTGTGAGAAGAAGTGCCCCATTCTGTCCAGTCCCTGTTTTCGGCTGGCAAAATCATCCCTGGAGAATAATATGAAGCGTTATCTCTTATCTTTATTGGTAGCTCCGCTTGTTCTGGTCGGTTGCGCGCAAATGCCCGACTCCAATCCACCCGTTTCGCAAGCGGTCAATTCCCTTGATGCATTTCACTGGCAACTGACCGATGCAACCAATCATCGTGGCCAGCGCCTTGACTATCTGTTCGTCCAGCCATCCAAACCGGTACAGGTCGACTTCAAGGTCAACCGCTTTACTATTTCGAACACGTGTAACGTCATGTCCGGCAATTACCTTCTGAACGAAAACATGGTGACGTTTTCCGATATGGTATCGACCCGGATGCTTTGTGCACCACAGCTGAATACACTGGAACAGCAGGTCGCTGCCCAGTTCCAGAAAAAAGCCAACATAGACATCTACCTCTCTGCCGCCCCGGTCATGAAACTGCGCTTTACTGACGGCAACACCCTGACCTTTACCGGCCGTCCTACAGCCGAAGTCCGTTACGGTGGCACCGGCGAAACCATATTCATGGAAGTCGCTTCATCGACGGTGGCATGCGCCCTTCCGGGAATGCCATTGAAACAGTGCCTGCAGGTGCGTGACGTCTATTACGACAATAACGGCGTCATCAACGGCACCAGCACATGGCGTCCTTTCTATCCAAACATTGAAGGTTACAGACACGATGGCATGGGTCACATCCTGCGCCTGAAACGTTATAACGTAACCAACCCGGCCGTCAATGCACCGAATCAGGCCTATGTCATGGATATGGTTGTTCAGTAACGTTTGTCCACCATCTGCTGCCGTTCAGGAAATCCCGATGGACACAAGACTGTCGGGATTTTCCAAATTCCTCTCCCGCGCAGAAAACCGGCACAAAAAAGCCATTCAATTTCGCCTGCGGCAATCGTCACCTTGCTTTCATCGGCACAACATGCACCTTCACCTTCACACAACTGATCGAGCCGATAGAGTTGCCTTCATACATGATTCCCTGCGGGATTTTTCGTGTCACCGGCAAATCCGGCATCAGGACATAGCACACCACGTCGTCCGACGGATCGTACATCTTGTAAATCCCGGCATTCGGGACACCTGCATCGAACTTGCCCAGAAACTTCATCTTCAACGCCCCGCCCTGAGCCACTGTTTTGCCGGCAGCCGGGTCGGCGAACCCCGGCGACAGGAACAAACCGGCGAATGCCGCCAGCAAAACGCAAACCGTTTTTTTCATTACACATACCTTCCCGCTTCAATGCAAAAGGGCCGGCAGTCGCCTGCCAGCCCCTGATGTGCACACTCCTGTTCACCACTTACCAGGAATACGAAACACCGCCACCGAAAGCAACATGACCGTTTTCAGACGTGCCAAGGGACGCTTTTACAATCGTGTTTTCCGTCACACGTCCACTTGCGCCGATCGCAATAGCCTGATAACCGTTATAGCTGCCGACGCCGGCGCCAATTGAAAATGACTTGCCCTGTTCGACCTGCGGAATATTGGACATGGCACTCACCGCTGCGATACCGCGAGAGGCCAGTCTTTCAACATCCTGCAACTGACCATAGTTGACCGCATCGTAACGGCTGCGACCGTCAGCCACGCCGGAAACCGTAACCGGACCGCCGCTGGCATTCGAAAAATGCGCGCCGGAACTGCTCAAGGCCATACTGGTACCACCACCTACCAGAGTTGTTGTCGTGGCATTGGCCATCATACCGTTACGGCCCCAGCCACTGTCAGCGGTCATGATCTCTGCCCTGTTGTCAGCCAGAGCGACAGTAGAAGCCGTATCGGTACCCGATCCGCCACTCAAAGCCGTCGTGTCCGCTGTCGCCGTGTTGACGTCCAGACCCATGCCCGTACTTGCCTGCAATGTAGCCCTCGTTCCGGAAAGCGCCATTGTCGCAGAAGCCCCTCCGACCGTACCGGCCAGCGACATGCCGGTCGCCGTACCTGTCCCGCTCATGGCAATACCGGTTTCCTGATTCGTCCCCAGCGAATTGATGACGACACCTGTACCGCCAGTCTCATCGTTTCCGACAACGACACGGTTATTGTCATCCATACTCCGGATGGTATTGGTATCGCCGGTTATACGATTGTAAGTCGCCGTGATATTGTTGGCACCGTTTGCACCTGTCGCCGACAGATTGTTGCTGCCATTGTCTCCAGTCACAGTGATATTGTTGTTTCCGGCAGCCGTAATGGTGTTTTTGACACCGGCACTCATTGTATTGTCACCCTGCGACAAGACCTGGTTATGATTGCCTGCGGAAATAATATTGTTCTGATCCGCCCTCACCGTATTGTTGGTTGCCGACGAAATGGTATTCTGTCCCGTTCCGGTTGCCGTGATCGTATTGGTACCGTTGGCCACTGACATGGTATTGGATGCACCTGCGCCGGTTGCTGTAATGATGTTTTTGTTGCCTTCAACCGTATTCGTCTGGCTGGTAATCAGATTGCTGGTATCACCGTTTATTGTATTGGTCGTGCCGGTAATGGAAGTGGCCCCGTTTTCCGCCTTGATCACGGACGTTCCGGATGTAATCGTGACAGCACTGCCGCTTGCATTCCCGATAGTCGTTGCACCCGTTCCGGTGGTATTGATACTGGTATTGCCCCTCACGCCCAGCGTCCCGTCAACCGTGGTATTCGTCAATGCGGTATCACCTGTCACGCCCAGTGTCCCGCCTACTGTCGCATTACTGGTTACGCCAACACTGTTTAATGTCGCAGCGCCCGTCGTCTGTAACGTGTCCGTTTTAACATCACCTGTATTGGTGATTCCAGTCGTCTCCGTCGCTCCCAGTGTACTGGTACCCGAAACATTTAACCCACCCGTGCCAATGATCTGACCCGTTCCTGCATTCACGCCTGTACCGGTTATTTGACCGCTTGCATGAATTGTTGTGGCACCACTAATCGCCCCGGCATTGATAATACCTGCATTATTGGCATCTAAACCGGCAGTTCCCTTAATCGTTGTCCCTGACACGGCTCCGTTCGATGTCAGCCCTCCCACGGTAATGGTATCAGCCGTCTCGGTACCTGTCGTGCCTGAAAATGTACGATCCCACCGATCAACTGTTCCGCTATATGAAAAACCAGCTGCATGAACCGCACCCGTAACAAAAACAGAACCAACTGCCAAAGCAATCCATTTCTTATTCATCTCTTCCACCATTATTATTTATTAGACACCGTTTTATCTTTTTAAAACCAAGATAGGATTTAATGATTTCAACATGAAAGGAAAGGATTTCCCAATAAGAATAAAAACCTAATTTTAGTACCTAATTTTAGTACCTAATTTTAGTACCTAATTTTAGTACCTAATTTTAGTTATTGATTTCAGATTTTTCTCTTACACTTATATTGTTTTTTCAAATAAAGCCATTGGAAAATCTGATGAATAAAATGTATCTGAAATTGGAAGTGGCATTATTAATATCATTAAGGAATGCCATATCTGATCATCTGCCGGTCGGATCCAGTCTTGTCATTCTGGATATCCTGATGTTCGTTCTCACCGAATATCTTCATGAAAGGCCTCTCACGATGAAAAAGCTCCTTCTCAGCCTGGATTTATCCCATACCGGTTTCAGGTATCATTTCAAAAAACTGGTCGACGACAATTGGATCAACCTATCCAGGCTCACGGAGAAAAACAGCGATCAGAGACTGCGTTTCATTACACCTTCCAGCAAGCTGGTTACCAAAATAGTATTGATTTCCAATATCATGAATGACCAGCTTGAAGAAATCAGAAAGCAAAAGGAAACTGTTGGCTTGCCGAATTAAATAAATATGGTGAAAACGCTTGCCAATACCGATTGTCCCGTTTATTTAACGTCATTAATGAATCGCAAATAATATGTATGGATTAACTACCCGGACTATCAGAGACAGATTCGCCAATACCCTATAAAGTTAAATCCCTTAACGATATCCATGCAAGAATTTTGAATTCGTTTATAAATGTATTTAATATAAATGGCGAGTTCCATTTATTTTTATATGCCCTGAAATCATTTATAAAAATGTTTCATCATATATATAAATATAAATATGCGGGCAAACCTGCCCGATATCATCCTTCACGTTATTTATCAGCACAGGTTTGGGGCAACTGTTTCGAATCATGATTTTATCAACATGATTTCTGAATGGATGAAAACATGGCTTGTTGGCCATGTGTGCATTGGGTTCCGGTTCAATCTTCACGGATGATCCAGAAAAGGTGTACGCAGGTTTTGCGCAAATAAACCCGTTATCGTTTTACGTGTGTGATTTCTTTTTGATCCGGAACGTCTTGACGCCAGTGGGGCCACTTTTGAAGTCAGGATTCCAGACATGCAAAATCATGAAGGCCATCAGGACGAACCGGACAGATGCCTCGTATATCCCGCCCGTCACGGGCAAACCTTGCGTTTGACCGCTTCAAAAGCTTGTATCGCGCCCAGCAGCAAATCCTGGAGCTGTTCCCTTTCAATGCGTGCCAGCATTTCCAGCCTGCCATCCCGGCTGTCGGAAAGCGTTTTCATATACGTTATGGCTTCTTCCAGACACTCGAACCCATAATTGATATCCTGAATCTGAAGTTCTCCAAGAGAGGATTTTTCTGCCAGATCAAGAAAATCGGCTCGCAACCTTTTGTCACCAAGACGCCAGAAACTGTCCTGCGAAACACTTAATAATTCATTGTCGAAATTATCGGAACACAGGAGTTCGACAGAATCCTGCAGATTGATAATCAGGTTGCGTAACTTTCCGTCCAGAACCGAACTGTACATCCAGATCATGACCTGTACATGATTTGCACGCTCTTTTTTCACATAAAACGACAGCCATACCAAACCGGCAATGACGAGAAAAATGAAAATGATTGCAAAAATGCTCATCCAGTCGACATCAGCCCCGGACATTGTCACTTGGGATGCAAAGACGGCACGAGGTATCGCAAATATCGAGATAAATGCAATAGAGAACAAATAACGGCATAAATGATTATGTTGCATGCTGGATAGGGCTTCCAGAGATGGAAAGGATAATCGTAATAATGAATGAAACCTGTCCAGGAGAACAAGAAAAGTCTGTCAACTCATCGGCAGGAAGCAAAAAAAAACCATATTTGTCTCATTTCAGACGATTTCCGAAAAGAAAACGGCACTTGTATGCGAACCATATGACAAAAATCGGGCAGGGAAATACAAACCTCTGCCCGATACAGCACCAGCTTCACTCTGCCCTGCGCCAGCGCACTGTCACTCATTATATTTTTTGTCGGAACCCTTTGAACGCATCACTGGATATTTCACAGCATTTTGTGCCATCTTTTTCAGCGCAGCCTGCTGAAGATCGATTTTTGCGAGAGAAGCAAAACGGATCAGGTAAAGCAGGATATCAGCCACTTCTTCCTCGACGTGCGTTCTGACGCTTTCGTCATCATCGATTTCCGACCAGTCATGTTGTCCCCGGGTCCACTGGAAGATTTCCAGCAGTTCGGAAGCTTCAACTGACAGGGCCGACGCGATATTTTTCGGGGTATGGAATGGGTCCCAGTCCCTGTCCGTTGAAAAGCGCTGGAGTTTTTCTGCCAGCAAATGATCATCAATCATCTGGCCTTCTCCTCTGTATCGGGAACCTTGCCCAATACGATGGCATCATTTTTAAAAACCGTTTCCGTTACGTTTTCCAGAACGCGTATTTTCCGGAAATCGCGTCCGCTCGGCTGTTGATAGGCATAAAGGCCGAAGCGGGGCAGGATCGAATAAAGATGGTCGAAAATGCCGGACTGGATGGCTTCATAATCATTCCAGACCGTCGTATTGGTAAAGCAATATATTTCAATCGGCAAGCCGTTGGCGCCCGGATCAAGCTGCCTGACGAGTACCGTGGCATCCTGAACTATATTGGCGTGGTTTTGCAGATATCGTTCAACATAAATGCGGAACGTCCCGATATTGGTCATCCGGCGATGGTTGGCATAAGCGTTATCGGCGTCATCAAGCCGCCTGTTCCATTCATCCAGTTCCTTTTCCTTGCCGGCCAGATAATCCTGAAGCAGGCGGATACGATGAACACTCTGCATTTCCTCATCCGTCATGAAGTGAATGCTCGTCTGGTCAATATATATGGAACGCTTGATCCGGCGTCCACCCGATTCCTGCATCCCGCGCCAGTTCTTGAACGGATCGGTAATCAGCTTTCTGGTCGGCAGTGTCGTGATCGTCCTGTCCCAGTTCCGGATCTTGACGGTATGCAAGGCAATATCGATCACTTCCCCGTCCGCATTCTGATTGGGCATTTCAATCCAGTCACCTACCCTGACCATCCCGTTGGCGGAAATCTGGATACTGGCCACCAGTGACAGCAGCGTATCCTGAAAGACCAGCATCAGAACTGCTGCCATGGCACCCAGACCGGACAAGAGCAGAATCGGCGATTTTTCGATCAGCGTTGCGATGATCAGAATAGCGGCAATCAGATAAAAACCCAGTTTCAATAACTGAATGTACCCCTTGATCGGCCTGTTGAGCGAAACCGGACGCTGGTTATAAATTGCCTGAACGACATTCAGAGCCGCTCCGATAGCCATCGCAAAAGTCAGGATGATGAACGAAGCTGCCACATTACGGATAAAGGAAGCGAGCCCTTCCGGCAAATTCGGAATCCAGAAGACTCCCCGTGTGAACACGAGAGCGGGAACGATATTGGCAAGCCGGGCAATGACTTTTTCAATCAGGTTGTCACCGATATTGGCTGCCGGCGTCAAACGTAGCGCCCGGTTGACCAGCCTGAGCAATATTTTCTTGACGATAAAATTCAGGATCGCCGACAAAACGACGAGCAAGGCCACTGCCGCCAGCGTGTACATGAAAGGCGAACCATCGAAAAAAGCCAGATATTGTTCAATCAGAGATGCCATAAAAACCCTGTTTTCATATTCATTAATCCCGCTGAAATATAGCATATTCCTGACAGAGAGACCGGACACTCAACCGGCTTAACGCTTAATTCGCTTCAACATTTCATGAAAAGAAACTGCCGACTTCCATTGAAGTTGGTATGATGGCTTCATATCAATTGAAACGTATCGTCTTTTGAGGATAAAAAAATGAACTCAGGGGAATATCCTTTCAGGGATCTCAAACCCGCTTCCGTCTGGAAACACTTTGCCGAACTGTGCCGTATTCCACGACAATCCAAGCACGAAGAAGCCGTCAGGGATTTTCTGAAGCAATGGGCAAGCAGTCAGGGACTGGAAAATCGGGTCGAGGCGGGCGGAAACCTCATCATCAAAAAACCGGCAAGCGCCGGATATGAAAACGCACCCGGTGTCATTTTGCAGGCGCATCTGGATATGGTCTGCCAGAAAAACGAAGGGGTCGAACACGATTTTTCAAAAGACCCGATAAAGCCCGTCGTACGTGACAACCTCGTTCTCGCCGAAGACACGACCCTTGGTGCGGACGACGGTATCGGCGTTGCGCTGATACTGGCTGCCTTCGAAGACAAAACGCTTGTCCACGGCCCTCTTGAAGCCCTCCTTACCGTTGACGAGGAAGAAGGTATGGGCGGCGCCAACAAACTGGAAAAGAACGTCCTTTCCGGAAAAATCCTGTTGAATCTGGACAGTGAAACATGGGGCGATTTCTGCCTTGGCTGTGCCGGTGGCGCTGACGTCATTGTCCAGCGAACCGGGCGCGCCGAACCTTTCCCGACGGCATGGAAAGCGTTGAAGATCGACATCAGCGGATTGCGTGGCGGTCATTCGGGCATCAATATCCATGAAGGCCGCGGCAATGCCATCAAGTTGTTGACGCGCATTTTATGTTCGCTGGAAAGACAGTTTCCACTCTGCCTGTCCAGTTTCACAGGCGGTACCGCCCGAAACGCCATTCCACGTGAAGCGTCTGCCGTCATTGGCATTCAGGAACAGAACATGATTTCGGTCAGTGGCCTCTTGCAAAAATGGCAAGACCGTATCATGACAGAACTGGCTGGCGTCGATGAAGCTTGCCAGATCAAATGGAGTACCACCTCCGCAGACAAAATCATGTCCTCTTTCGACCAGCGCATCTGGCTGCTTTCCTTGAATGCAGCGCCGCATGGCGTCTGGCGCATGACTGCCGGAACCTGTTCGCCGGAAACGTCCAACAATCTCGGTACGATCAACCTGCAATCCGACACGGGAACCTGTACCTTCATGGTCCGCTCTACGATCGAAAGCGCATGCAATGCCCTGACAGGGGAAATCATCAGTCTCTTCATGCTCTCAGGCATCCAGCCGAGACGTGAAAACGCCTATCCCGGATGGGCACCTGATATGAATTCTCCCCTTCTCGCCTTGTGCCGCCAGATATACAAACGTGAATTCGGCAGCGAACCGGCAACCCACATCATTCATGCCGGGCTGGAATGCGGCATCCTGAAGTCCAAATATCCTGAACTGGACATGATCTCTTTTGGCCCGACCATTCACAGCCCGCACGCGCCGGGTGAATCCGTTGAAATCGATACGGTTGAAAAATCCTGGCAATTATTGCAGGCCTTGCTGAAAGCGATCGCCATCAAAGCCTGAAAAAACAATTCCATGAAAAAGGACTGCACGAAAATAATTCGTGCAGTCCTTTTTTTTATTCGTTTAGCTTCGGTCTCTGGCCATTGGAAAACAGTTACGCTCTTGAAAAACAACTCAAACATCCCGATCACCAGCCCGACCGTCTGGCCGAAAGCGCCCGGTAAAAAGCGGCTTCATTGTCCCAGAGGGAACCGGAATCGATTTTCCCTTTTTCCAGCTCAGCCAAAAATCCCCGCAAAGCCTGACCGGTTACAAAACGGATGCCACTCGTCGTCTCAGGATTCAGCCATGCATCAGGATCGTTCCCGTACCAGCCGATTGCATTATCACCACCCAGCAGACGGGCAACATCCTTGGCAAGATTGTCCGGATTGTCATACACATGGCAAAAATCGTCGCCGTCATCGGCAACCTGCAACTGGCAATACCCGCTGGCATAAAAAATAACGCAAACCTCCATAAGCTTCTCCGACCGTTTTTAAACCATTCATCCATCATATATGAAAACGGGACGGGGAAATAAGATTCGCAAGACGAAACATTGAGGACAGATTTGTGCAACCCCGCCTGCCTCTGCCTTGCATGGAAAGAAATTCCCCACACAAGAGATACTGTTTTTTCGGTAACCGGTAAAGAAATTTCGTACCGCTTATAGAATAGGGAGCCCTATCCTTACATCACATTCAGGGGAAACTGGGAACAGGCAATTACCACAACAATCGAAGCGATAAAGATCAGTGCATCCATCATTTCGGAAACAAGGTTTTTCATTTTGGATTCTCCTTTTTGTACTGTTTATGCATCCAGTATATCATACTGTAAATAAAAACAGTGTTTTCTTCATGCAACACAAAAAGAATCACTTTCAAATGGAAGAAAGTCTGTAAAAACAAAGCGAATCCAATAAAAAGCCCTTGCAGACAAGACAGACGAAAAACCGCGAAGACATAAAAAAACCTCCCGTTCGTTTGAACGGGAGGTTTTCAATACAGGGCAGCAAGTATCAGTTTTCTGTACTCAACAAACCGGAATAACTGATATAAGCCTTGTCACCGCGATAGATAGGCAATGGTTTTTCCCCTTCTTTCAGCGGTTCTTTCACATTCTGGTTTTCGTTGGCGAAAGTGACATAGGCAAAGGTACCCTTTGCTTCCTTGGAGGCATAAGCGTCTTCAATTTCCTTGATGTTATCCGGAATTTTCGCTTCGGCAGGCCAGCGAACGGCCTGTACAACGACCCATTGCGGAAATTCTTCGGTACTGATCCAGATGGAAGGCTGCAATTCAGGATTGCTGACCCATCCGGCGACGTGTTCGCCTTCATGCATCAGATTCTGACGAACGACCTGAACGGCAAAATCGTGCAGTTCCCAATCCGTCATTTCGATTTTTTCATCTGTGACCAGATCAGGCGGGTTCACCGGCTTTTTATCGACAGCTGACAAAAGGCCCCAGCCCTTTTCTACTGGCATCCAGTTTCCGAAAGAGAACCTCATCGGCATGATACAGGCATGACCTTTGCACCCCTCTGCGATTTTGATCAGATTTTCGTCTGTTCCAGGGACTTTCAGTTCATTGTCAACATCTATAACGCGAACGAAAAACAGCTGGTTACCGAGTCTGAAAGACAGATGTTCCATAAACGGTTCATCCAGTGACGCCCTCATCCACGTCAGGCCGCCTTCAACCTGACTCTGCAAATGGCGACCGGCAGACTGCCAGCACTGTTTGAAATCATCCGTCACTTTTATTGGTTCTTCCTGATTGGCCATGATTATTCCTGTTCAATGGGATTGGACAAACGTTCATTGTACCGGACATTGTTCTCCGGTATCGGGATAAGACAGAAATATTTGATATTACCAAAAATATCACGCCAAAAAACGCCTTGTGACGAGTTCTTCCGGTGAAGTCCCCCGTGTATACTCCGATTCGATCATCTGGATGAACGGCGTCATGCCCCCGCACTGGTTGATGACGGGAGTCGGGCGGATGTTTTGTGCGAGTGCCACCTGCACTACCTGAAAATAATACGGCAACATACCCTCGATAAAGTCCCAGCGTTTCGGCGCGGCGACGGAAAAAAGCCAGCGGTCGACAAAATGGGCAGGCTCTTCTCCCGACTTGTGCGTTTGTGCAATCGTCATGTCATACTTGTCTTTCAACACCTGCTTCAGGAGTGTCACCTCGGCGCCCTGACTCAAGAGTTCCCTTTTGATGGCCGCTTCGTATTCCGCTGTGGTGGGATACTTTTCACGGAAATCCTGGACTGAGGCGACACCCTCCCTGACTTCATTGACGATTTTGCTTTTCCGGAACCATTTCCTGAAAGCACCGAAGCCAATCATTATCAATGTCGCCAGCACAATGGCCCATACAATCATCCATGTTTCCATCGTTTTCCCCGTCCGTTCATCTTGTTGCGCAATAAGGCATCCCTGCAATCAAACCACCATAACAGAATGGTTTTTATTCTATCCTATCAGAAGCCATATTCGTGCCCTCGCATGGCCATACAAACCTTCAACACAAAAAAACCGGCTTTCATCCTGACCGGTTTGCCAAAACGGGTTCAGGACAAAAGCCGGATTCTGGCTTCAAGGTTAGGATCATTCACCTGAGCTGCGAACGATCCCGTCATTTTAAAATTTATGCGTCATGCCGAGCTGGACACCCGTCACACTATCCTTCTTCAGGCCACTGTAAAAATTGCCCGTTTCCTTGTCGCCGTAATCCGTATAGGCAAGGAAGCCATAGAGGGAAGTCCTTTTCGAAAGAAACCAGGTATAACCGACCGAATATTTCCAGGAATCCGCCGTATCCGTCAGAAATGCCGTGTCTTTCAGGCGATTGTACTGGACGGAACCGTCAAGCCTGCCGGGGCCGACATTCCAGCCAAGCCCTACCAGCAAATTCCTTTCCCTTGCTTTCAGTGCACTGGAATATCCGTCAGGATTGGCCGTCGTGCCCGAAGCCGCCCCATTGCCGCCCTTCCAGCCCTTGCTGTTGGTGTCTTCATAGGAAGCGGAAAGTCTGAGAGTCGGCAAGACTTTGTACCCAAGCCCGATATTCCAGACAGAGGAATCGTTCGAATCGGCCACACGGCTCCAGTTTGCCGTCGATGAGAACGGACCATTGTTGTATGAAAGATTGATACCGTAGCCGTCATTGTCTGCACCGGAGTACGCAGGTGCAATCGCATTTTCTCCCTTTGTATTGCCACCGAGAGAATAGCTTGCGCCAAAGCTGAAACCGCTCCAGTCCGGGCTGTTATAGCGAACGGTATTATCGATACGGGCATTGCGCTGGACACTGTAAATCTGGGAACCGATACCGATCTGGTTGAAGGGATCGAATTTGCGGATCGTTTCCGTCGAGAGTTCATTCACACGTCCCAGCTGAACCTTCCCCCAGTTCTCGCTTGCCAGTCCGACAAACGTCGGGCCATCCCAGTCTTTCTGTTTTGCGTTTTTTGTTCCCTTGTAACTGGCCGTATTCGAATTGCCCGCTGTACCGTCATTCAAATCGAACCGTTTTTCAAGGTTGAAAATGGCTTTGAACCCATTGCCGAGATCTTCCACTCCCCGAAAGCCCAGACGGTTGTTATCGTTATCGCCCATCCTGATGTCCCGGCCGGTTTCCTTGATATACCCGACATCGACGACACCATACAGTGTCACACTGCCTTGCGCATGAGCAAGCGTTCCCGACAAGCCCAGAGCGAGGAGGGCGACTGTTTTTTTATTCATAAAATTCTCCATAAGACAAAACAAACCGGCAAAGCCGAATTAGAAAAAGAAAAGAAAAAAGAAAGGGCACGATTTCGGGACACGACGTTTCCCGAGCCCGGCAGCAGCACAAGCTAGCGCCGGTTACAACCCGCCGGATTTTCCAGCCGGACGATCAGGAAAGATCAACAACAGCAGAAACAGCGAGTATCGATGCCATCCAAAAACATCATGAAAACACCCTGTCCTTCCCGGCCGTCGACTTCATGGAAAACCCGTTTTTCCCGGAAAGCCCGTCGATACGATTCAACGCTTCGGCATAGATATGGGCGGCCTTCTTCAGGGAATCCACATTCACATACTCGTTTGCCATATGCGCTACAGGTTCTTCTCCCGGAAAGACGATTCCGAACGACACGGAATTGGGCATATCGCGGCAATACGTTCCGCCTGCCGTATACAGGGGCTTTGCCTCATCCCCGGTTACCGAGGCATACGAATCCAGCAGGAGACGGACAAAAGGATCACTTTCAGGCATGTAAAGCGGTTCATTACGGCTATCGACACTGACTGTGGCGCCAAAAACGCCAAACACGTTTTTCAGCTTTGCCACGATGTCGTCACCTTTGACCGTCACCGGATGCCGGATATCGATCTTGAGAACGCACTGGCTCTCATCCGCCTCGATAATGGAAAGCGAGCAGAAAAGGCTGCCGGATATACTGTCTTCAGAAGCGATCTGCAAGGACTTGCCGTCGTACTCCCCCGGGAAAAGAGTATGAAGATCCCGGACATACCGGCCAAGCGGCGTGTCGATCCCGAGCGAGGCAAGATAGGACAGCAGCTTCAAAATGGCGTTGTCGCCCTTGTCCGGATATTTGACGTGTGCGGCCTTGCCTCTTGAAACGATCTTTTCACCATCGATCCCGATACCCTCTGTCGCATGATGTGGGAAATCCCCTTTCAACACCGCAAACGCTGCATCCGGAATGATGTTCGTGCGAACTCCTCCGGAAATGCGTTCGATCGCTTTTTCGCCATTTTTTCCCGCTTCATCGAAATGCTTTTCAACCGTCAGCCGCAAGATTCCCTTTTCCGCATTGATCAGCGGAAATGCGCCATCGGGCGAAAAACTGTACAGGGGGATTTCCTCCATTTTCAGGTAACGCTTCATGCAGCGGAAAGCTCCCGTTTCCTCATCCAGCCCGACAATCAGACGGAAACGGCTCTTCAAATTTTGTGAATCCCGTACCGCCTTCATGGCATGAAGGGCCACGACCGCCGGGCCTTTGTCGTCCAGACTGCCCCGTCCGTAAATCCGTCCGTTTTCCTGTACTCCACCATAAGGAGGATGAATCCATTTCGCCCGGTCTCCGGCAGGAACGACGTCCAGATGGCACATCAGTCCATATAGAGGAAGAGATACATCGTCCGACGTATCGATATATCCCGCCATATTGTCGATATTCCTGGTAATGAATCCATAACTTCTGGCCATATCGAGGAAAGCGTCCAGTGCCTCCGTCATATGTTTCCCGAAAGGATGCGCCGCATCCGGATCGTATCCTGACGCCTCCGTCTGATATGAAAGTGTTTTTTGAAGGTCGCTGACCAGTCCGTCAAAACCGTCGTCTATTTTCTTATGCATGTTCTTTCTCCCTCACCCGTTTTTCCGCTTCCGCCATCAATTTCCGTCGGTCGATCTTGTTCGTATCGGTTACCGGAAAACTGTCCAGAAACCACACCCTGCGCGGATGGATATGCGGAGCCGCCCGATCCAGTATGTGTTGCCTGAGTTTTTCTTCAGTAACACTTCCATGACGGATGACGAAAGCGACCGGTTTCGTACCCTTGATCTCGTCATCGACCGGAACCACGCAGGAATTGACGACGTCCGGATGCGTTGCCAGCAAGGTTTCCACCTCGCCGGGATAAATGTTCTCGCCGCCCGACACGAACATATCATCCGCCCTGCCGACAAAAGCGTAAAAGCCCTTGTCGTCCCGCCTGAAAACATCGCCCGTCACGTAATAGCCGTCTTCCGTAAAAGGCGACAGTTCGGGACGCTTGTGATAGCCGTTCATCAGGGCAGGAGAACGGATTTCCAGAACGCTGTCGGCATTCAAACGGACATCGACTTCCGGATGCGGATAACCATAGGAAAGCGACGGCAACGGCACACCGTCCGGATGCGCACCGAACGTCACCGGCCCGGATTCAGTCGTCCCGTAACCGACCAGAATGGCGGCATAGGGCAGTATCACGGCAATCCGCTGGTAAAGGCCCGGCAAGACCGGAGCCGATCCGAGACGGACAAGCCTGACGGAAGAAAGATCGGCCAGATGAATGCCATCGTCACGCAATATGGCCTCGATCATCGGAGGAACCGCCGTGATGAACGTGCACCGGTACGTTTCGATCGCGTCAAGATAGGACGCGGTTGAAAACCGTGGCAATATCACCGCCGTCCCACCCGAAGCCAGCACCCAGAAGGCCAGCGCGAGCGCCTGCATGTGAAAAAGAGGGGCGGCGATCAGCGTGACCTCATCCTGCAATGACAGGGTTTCCACCCGCGCCAGCGCTGTCCAGACATGGCTTTGGTGAGAGAGGACAACGCCTTTTGGCTTGCCCGTCGAACCTGACGTATACAGGATCAGCGCGGGCTGCCCGTCGTCCGGAACGACCGTTTCAAACGAACGGTTTCCCGATGTATAAAAGGCGTTGACAGGCAGCGTTTTCGACAGGGACGCCTTCAATTCCCCGTCCGCAAATACCTGTTGCGCTCCGGAATCGGCCAGTATGTCGCTGATACGCAAAGGCGGCAGCTTCGGATTGACGGGCACGGCAACCATTCCCGCTTTCATGACACCAAGCAATGTCGCCACGTAAGCGCCCGAATTGACCCCGACCAGTGCGATTTTCGTGCCTTTTTCAAATTCGTCCGCCAGATCGGCAGCGACCATATCCGATATCCGCTGCAAGTCGGCATAGGTGTAATGAATGCCGTCTGCAAGGCTCACAAATGCCGTTTTCGACGGCTCCGTTTTTTCTCCAAGCGTTCCCAGATTCATGATTCAAACTCCAGTACACTTCCGTCCTTCAAAGGAACGAGAAGACTTTCACCGACAAAGAAATACGATACCTTCGCATCCAGCAGGAACCCTGACAGCCGGTGCAAGTCCGCTCCTGTGAACGTGATCGCCAGAAACCGGTCGGGCTGAACGGTTTGCAAACCAAACCGTTTCCGTGCCTCTTCCAGATCGCAGATATCGAGTTCGATCCCCTTCAATTTTCCGAGTCTGCCGTAAGCCTCGCGGGTCACGTCCGGATCGGCTGCGGCAATCGTCAGTTTGCCGATTCCGGAAACCCCATTCGGGTGCGTCATATGCCCGGGCTGCCAGACCAGTTCCGGTGTCAGATGACGGCAGAAATACACACGGCCTTCGGCAAACTGCCCAGGTTCCAGCCTCACGGCAAGGAATTCCGCTTTTTCGCCGTTTTCCAGCAAACGGTTGAACTTTTGCAGAGAAAATGCCAGTAATCCTGCCTTTTTCAGCCCGGCCACAACAGCTTCTTCGTCCTGCATCCTCAAAACCAGCCCGTCAATGCCCATCCGGCTTTCCATGATGTCCTTGCGGACAGGGCCATCCCGTTCCAGACCGATCAATTCCAGATACGTGTCCTGAAATACAATGAGATGATTCACCGAACCGAGGCTGTGGTGACTCTTTGGCGTTACCGTAAAACCCAGACGGCTGAAAAACGCCCGGTAAGAATCCAGATTGAACCGGGTATTGATGACAAGATGGTCAAGTGAAAACATATTCATTCCCCCGTCTGGTAAACGCCCCTGCCGGAGGCGACCAGTTTTCCGCTTTCATCGAACACTTTCGCCTCGGCCGAGGAAATCTTTCTGCCGGCTTTCAGTACCGTTCCGACTATTCGCAGGTTTCCCCTTGCCGCAGCGTGATAATCGACGCGCAAGTCAATCGTCGGAACCCCGCGTCCGGTATGGGAGAAAAGCGCCCAGTCCGCGCCCAGATCGACCAGTGAGGCCAGGATGCCGCCATGAATGTAATTGCCTTCGGGATTCACGATCCATTCAGGCCGCCACTGTGCCGTGATTTCCACGTGCCCCTCGCCCACATCGGTCACTTCCAGCCCGAGCCACTGGTGGAAAGGACGGGATTGGATCAGAGCATTGATTTCGTTTTTCATCATGTCGGGTCCACAATAATTTTTCCGATGACCTTCCGGTCCCTGATTTGTGCCAGCCCCTCTGACGCCTGTTCCAGAGGAAGAACACTGTCGATGTAGGGATCGAGTTCACCTTTGGCAACCATATCGAGCAAATCCGTCAGGTTCTCGTTATAAAAACTGTTCGATCCCCGGATGTTCAGCTCAAACGTCCAGATGTAGCGCAAATCCTCTTTCGGGTCGTAACCTGCCGTCGCACCGCAAACCAGAATCTGTCCACCACGTTTCACGGCTTTGAGGGATTTCGTCCAGGTATCGCCCCCTGTGAAATTTACGAGCACATCCACGCCTCCCTTGTAAACACGGCGTTCCGGCTTGCCGAGATGCTCGTAAACCCATTTGACGAAATCTGTCGTCTGGTAATTGATGACATGGTCTGCGCCGAGTTTTTTCAGTGCATCGCATTTTTCCTCGCTTCCGCCGCAGGCGATCACCTCGGCACCCAGTTTCTTTGCCAGCAAAACCGACGCCGTTCCAACCCCGCCACTGGCTCCCAGAATGAGCACCGTATCGCCCGCCTTGACCGTGTTGTGCGTGATGAACATGCGATGTGCCGTTCCATACGCCACGGGCAAGGCAGCTGCCTGATAAAAGGTCACCGCGTCCGGAATGCGCAAGAGCTGATCGGCACGGGCTACAGCAAACTCCGCCATCCCGCCATCGATCATTTCCCCCATCAGGCCGATACCGGGACGGACAGGGTTGACCAGAACACGGTCGCCCTTTTTCCACTCGCCTGCATCCTCTTCAACAATACCGGCAATATCCAGCCCGATCACGACCGGCAATGGAACCTTGATGCCCGGCATACCGGAAACCGTGAACACATCGTGATAATTGAAAGCCGACGCTTTCACCCTGACCAGTACTTCCCCTTCACCGGCGACAGGAAGCGGCTTGTCATTCACCAGTTCCAGATTTTCCAGGCCACCATGTCCATTCAATATCAATGCTTTCATTATTGTCCTGTCGCTTTCTTGTAGGGTTCTGTGACAAAAACAGCTTCGTTAAGCTGGCCTTTGATGACACCGACTTTTTTGAAGGCTTCATGTTCGAGCTTGAGCGTTTTGATCGTCACCGGATCAAATGCCGTCCGGTACATGCTGTCCCAGCGGCTGGCAAAGACACGCGCGTCTTTTTCAGGCAGGTTGGCCTTTTTCTCCATAATCGTCGCGACCTGATCCTTGTTGGCGCTTCCCCATTTCTGGGCTTCGATCAGGCCACGGATGACTCTGGCGGCCGCATCCGGATTCCTGACGGCAAAGTCTGTCGTCGCAGCCACCGTGCCGATATAGGGAGGCGCATCGTTTTTGGTGATCTTTTTCCATTCATCGCCCAGATTGGCAATCGTCTTCAGTTTCAGCTCCTTGCCGACCTGATCCAGTGTGACCGTCCTCAAGACACTGGCATCCACCTGTTTCTGCGCCAGAAACTGGACGAGCCTTGATTCGTTACCGGCCACAATCAAAAAGTCTTCCGGCTTGACGCCGTATCCCTGATCGGCAATCGTGTTCAACAGAACCGAAACCGCCGCAGTCGGATACGTGCCACCCACTTTCTTCCCCTTCAGGTCGGCCAGCGTCTTGACCGGTGAATCTTCCGGGACGACCACCACTGCGTCAGCAGGCTGAGACGCGCCGATCAGGACAACAGGCACCCCTTCCTCGTCAGCCGCATAGATGGCAGAGAGAGGCGAACCGAAAGTGACGTCAATCGAACCCGATGCCAGGGCACGAATCTGCGCGGCCAGATCCGGAAAACGGACGAACTCGACGTCCAGCCCTTCCTTTTCCAGAAATTTCTGTTCTTCCAGAACCGTGCCGAAGCCCAGACTGACCCCGCTCGTCCAGTACCCCACACGTACCTTTTCTTTTGCCGGTGCTGGCGGCGATGATAGCCAGAAATACCCGGCAGCCGCCGCAGCAATAATCACCAGAACTGAAACCACTATCCATTTACGCATTTTGTTTCTCCTGAATTTTTAAGATAATTTCCAGCGGAAAAGCCACTTTTCCACCGGCTTGATCACACCTGATTCAATCAGCACCATGAAGACGATCAGCAGCACCGTCCATGCAAAAACCTGTGCACTCTGGACCATATCCGCTGCCAGACGCAGGCGGTAACCTATCCCGCTTCCCGCGCCGATCGTTTCCGCGACCAGCGAGACACGCCACCCGAAACCGAAAGCCAGACGCGACGCGGAAAAAAACGCGGGCAAAATGGTCGGGATATAAATCTTCCGGACAATCTGGAACGTGTTCATCCGGAAACTGCGGGCCAGTTCAACGTACTGGCGGTCTACCGTCCTGGTCGCGTCCCAGATATTCGTCAGGATCAGGGGCATCGCCGTCATGAAAACGACGGTCACCGTACTGGCGTCCGAAATGCCGAACCAGATAATCGCGAACACGGCCCAGATTGCCGATGACACCGTATTCAATACCGAAATGACCGGTTCGAAAAAAACGGCCAGTCTCCGGCTCGCCCCGAACACGACGCCAATTACCGTGCCGACGATCGCGGAAAGAACAAAGCCCAGCAAGACCCTTCTCACCGTCACGGCAACGTCCGTCCAGAACGTGTCGGTTTTCACCAGCGACACAAACGCGTCGAACACCGCCAGCGGGCCGGGCAAGACGAACGCCTGCAACTGCCGTGAAGACAATTCCCATATGGCCAGAACAATCGCGGCAAGCAAAAGCCGTTGTCCGATCAGAGAAACGGTTTTCATATTTTTTTCCTCAGCGTGCGGATCTGTTCCGAGAGGTGGGCATCCGTCAGCAATCGCGGGCGATCCAGATTCACGTCGACAATTTCTTTCACGCGACCCGGACGGGAAGAAAAAACAGCGACCCGGTCTGCCAGAACGGCAGCCTCTTCCACATCGTGCGTCACGAAAACAACCGTCATGCCGGTCAGGTCGTGAAGCCGGAGCAACTCACCATGCATCTGCGAGCGGGTCTGGGCATCCAGTTTGGAAAAAGGCTCGTCCATCAGCAGCACTTCCGGTTCAATCACCAGACTTCTCGCCAGTGCCACACGGCTTCTCATGCCCCCGGATATCTGATGCGGCCAGTAATCGGCAAATTCATGCAGGCCGACCAGATCAATGACCTCGTCGATCCGCGCTTTTTTCGCCTGTTTTCCGAGAGAGGTGTTTTCAAGACCGAAAGCGACGTTATCCCTGACCGTGCGCCAGGGCAGCAGGCGATCTTCCTGAAACATGTAGGCGATCCGCTTCCAGCCCGAAAACTGGCCGCTGGCTTTTCCCGAAATCCGGAAAGAGCCACTGTCCTGCTCGAGCAGGCCGGAAATGATGTTCAAAAACGTGCTTTTTCCCGATCCCGACGTACCGATGATGGCGAATATTTCTCCTGCCCTGATCGCAAAATCGATATTTTCAAGGACTTTGAGCTCACCAAAATTTTTGGAAAGCGATTTCAATTCGATAATATTCGACCGTGCAAAATCGGTAGAATAAACCGGTTCCAGATAGGCTACGGATCCCATGATCCCTCCTTCAAACGCGGATTAAAAAGTTTTGTCACCGGAAAAATCCGGCATCAGGGCAAAAAAATGCCCACACCAGTTTTTTTGAAAAAAATCGGGGTGCTGATTCGGTCTTTTTCCTGTCCACATCGAAACGGGACAATATGAAAAGAACCTTGAATGGACGCAGCCTGTAAATTTACAAACCGGTCAGGACAGCACTGTTATTGCAATCGGGGATCAGCAACAACAGCAGCAGAAGGAGTGGCAACACATGGACATTTGTCCGGAGGAAACAGAAACGTCTGAAAAGAAACGGGACTTTGCGGATACAGACACGCTTGCGAAAGATCGTTTCGCATCGCCCGGAGAGGTATCAAAATTGTCTATTGAATGATTCATGATATTTCCTGATTTCCATTTTCATATAAATCCTATGGGATTAGTATGTTTTATGGATGCTATTTTCCCTGAATCAAAAAAAATGTCAACATTATTTTGATCGGCTATGACATTTTTTTAACACTTCCACTGAAAAAGGCAGGCTTTTCAGGAAAAATTTTCTTGAAGGAAAACATTTTCCCCGGAGTCAGCCGAAAAATTTACTGACATTCCGCCAGCTCATCCCACGATGTCGTATATCGCGGGGAAACCCTGTCCACCTTCGGACGCCAGCGCCGGTGCATCATATCGTCCTGCGACAGACGTAATGTCCCGTTCCCGAAACGGTCATTGATCTCGTCCATGACCTGCATGATCTTCCGTCTTTTCGGATCGGTGAACATGTCCGGACTGAAAACCGACTCAGGCGACAATTCACTGACACACGCCCCCGCCTTCCTGTATTCGTATCCCGGCCTGAAAATCCGGTGCAACCCCATCATGGCGTAGCGGTTGATCTCAATCGTACTGTTCGTCGCGTCGATCAGCGGCAAACTGACATGAGGATGATATTGCGGCTTGTCTTTCCTGAACCGGTCAGTCATGAGGAATACATGCACCATCCCTGCAATGGAATGCTGCCTGCGGAGCTGCTTGCCTATTTTCGTCGCATGAAAAGCGATGGCGTTTTCCAAATCGTCAATTTCCGTTATCACCCCGCCAAACGAACGGCTGGAGAGAATCTGTTTTTTGGGTGGACTGACATCGACCATATCGATACAGGAAATCCCCCGGAGTTCGGAAATCAGCCGTTCCATGACAACCCCGTAGCGTGAGCGCATCGTCCGGATATCCGCTTCCCGCAACTGGTACACCGTTTCAATGCCACGGCTGATCAGCGAGCGGTTCAGGCGACGGCCGACACCCCAGACTTCATCGATCGGGATCTGTTTCAGCAAGCCGGATTTCTGCTGTTCGGTCAACACATTGTAATGAAACACGCCCTTTGACCGGGGGTGTTTCTTCGCGACGTAATTGGCCAGCTTCGCCAGTGTCTTGGTCGGCCCGACACCCACGCAAACCGGTATGCCGATCCTTTTCGCTACCGTTTCCCGAATGGCGACCATCCGCTCTTTGACATCGTCGAAACCGGTCAGATCCAGAAACGATTCATCGACACTGTACACTTCCTGAACGGGTGAAAAATCCGCCAGCAGGTATTTCACCCGGTTGCTCAAATCCGAATACAGAGGGAAATTGCTTGAAAACACGACGACATCCCGGTATTTCGGCAAATCCTTCACCTTGAACCAGGGTTCCCCCATCCGGATGCCCAGCGCCTTCGCTTCATTGCTGCGCGCAATCGCACACCCGTCATTACTGGACAGGACAATCACCGGTTTCCCCTCCAGATCGGGACGGAAAACCCGTTCGCACGAGACAAAAAAATTATTGCAATCGACCAGAGCGAGATTCTTTTCCATCGTTTTTCAAATCACCGTATGTTCACACGTTTCAAATCAGTTTGCGGATACTGGCCGTAACCACTCCCCATATCTGCAATTCACGTCCTTCCGTCAATTCAAGCGGCCGGTATTTTTCATTTTCCGGCATCAGGCGAACCGTCCGTCCGCGCTTGTACAAACGCCTTACCAGATACTCCTGATCGGCCACCCCCAGCACGATATGGTTATGCTGTGGATCGATCGAACGGTCGACGACAATCGTATCCCCCTCATAAATGCCGATCCCTTCCATCGAATCCCCTTTCATGCGAAACAGGAAAGAAGAACAGGGATTGACCAGCAATTGCGCATTCAAATCGACCATCGTATTGGCTGAATCGGTATGCGGAATGGGAAAACCGGCGACAGAAGTATTTTCAATCCGGTTACGGGTAATGGAATCGGACAATTCCGGTGCCGGAGAGCGTCTCATAATGAACCTCAAATTACTGTAAATATATACAGTAAATTACCGCTCTTTTCAAAGATTAGCAAGTCTGCCTGTCAGTTTTATGCAGGAAAAATAGTTACCGCAACGAAATGAAAACCCGGACTCCATCCATCAGGCAGGTCTTCAGGAATACCTTATTTTCAGGACGGATCGAACAAGCGGGTGAAGAAATAATACGAACTTTTTTCTGTAGCTAGCAACTGCCTTTTTTCATCACATCACTGAAATCTTCTGACGGCATTGGCCGGGCAAAATAAAAGCCCTGTGCGATGGAGCAGCCACAGTTCCTCATCAATTCGACATTTTCGATAAATTCGACGCCTTCCACCACAATCCGGATATTCAACTGCGTTGCCATCTCCACGATCGTGGAGAAAATAATATTGCGCCGGCTGTTATCTTTTGATTCCTCGAGAAATCCCTTGTCAATTTTGAGCACATCGATCGGAACGTCTTTCAGCATGTTCAGCGATGAATAGCCCGAACCGAAATCATCCATCGAAATCGAAAAGCCATGAGAATGCATTTTCTCGGTGAAAACGTAAATATTGTCGATATTGTCGAAAATGGCGCTTTCCGTCAGCTCGATTTCAATCAGGCTGGCCGGGACATTGTATTCTTCCCGCTTGCGGACAATCTGGTCAAGGAAGTCTTCATTCAAGAGATGCATGCGGGAGAAATTGACTGAAATCGGCACACAGGCAATACCGGCATCCAGATGAGCTCTCAGGAACTGAAGCACTTTTTCATAGATCATCATGTCGATATCGACGATCATGCCCGTCTGTTCGCACATCGGGATAAACACACCGGGCGATATCATTTTTCCTTCCGGGCTACGCCAGCGTGCCAGTGCTTCACCACCCACCAGTTCACGGGTATCGATATTCACTTTAGGCTGAATGAAAGGAATGAATTCACCATTTTCAATACCCTGCTGCACAGCACGCTTGAGCTGCTCGTTACGGATATTGGCCTTGTCGAATTCTTCCGTATAGTAAGCGACATACCGGCCTAACGTCCCCTTGATTTCCTGTGCCGCCGTACAGGCCTTGTCCAGCATCAGGTTGATGCCTTCCGTCTTGTCGGTCACCGCATAAACACCGGCAGAAAAATACAGGATCAGCTCTTCATACTCAATGGAAGACAGCATTCTTTTAAGCCGTTCCTCACCGGCGTCGCGCAAAAGCGCGACATAATGGTCACTGGAAATCCGCGCGAGAACCTCACCCGGCATCAATTTTCCGGACACATTTTCGTAAATATGTTTCAGCACCCGGTCGCCGAATTCAAACCCGTAGAATTTATTGATGTATTTGAAATTGTCGATGTCGAACTTCATGATGAAGAAGTTCGTCTCGTCCGTCGATTGCATGGCCGCAATGGCATCCACGACAAATTTGTTCACCGTATTGCCGCCGGTGATCGGATCGACAAACGCGATCCTTTCCAGATTGGCGCGCTGCCTGTTCTTGTACCACAGGAAATACGTGATACTCGACGAGAAAATCAGAACGACAACCAGAAGGATGAAATAGAAGAGGTTGATGACGGTATTGCCGTTCGGCGACACCGTCATATAAGGCACAGACGTGATCAGGAACCAGTCATGGGCCTTGTCGATCGGCGTATAGGCAGAGAACAGTTTTCTGCCACCGATCGTCGTTTCCATGAAACCGCTCCTGGCATGCTGGATATCGTCTTTCAGTTGTGAAGAAGCCTCCCGGTTTCCGGAACTGTAGAGGTCGCGATAATAATTATCCGAGCTTCCCTGACATCCATCGTGATCGGTATGCAAAATGACATAGCCTTCACTATTGATGATATGCATGAACCCCTGCGAGGAGAACAGCGTCGGTGACGCCATCCTGTACATGGCGTCATGGGAGTAGAGATGCTGTACCGTACCGATGACCTTGTCTTCATACATCAGCGGCACGGAAATGATGAAAACTTCAGTCCCATCGATCCGTGAAATGGATTTATCTGAAATATTGGCAGTCCCTTCACTGGCCAGACGGAAATACCGGCGTCCCGAAATATCGATAGTGCGGCCATTTCCCCACCGGATCACACCCTGTCTGTCAGCGATAAAAATGTCGTTTTTATTGTTTTGAAGGGAATATTCTTCGAGGAAACGGTCAATTTCCCCATCACTGGTCATACCGGACGTTTTCAGATTGTCGGTAATCTGGTTCGAGATGACATCCAGATCCTTGATGTTCACCATCAACCGGCTGGTAATCGCATCCTTGTTTTGCGTCACAATCTCCATGAGATTGATCCTGACGTCGGAATCCAGCAGATTTTGCACGTGCCGCATGAGAAACACCACAACCACTGACAAAAAGATATTTATCAGCAGCATGAAAATGGGCAAAGCCCTCTGGGCAAATTTTCCGTTTCTCATTGCGAATTCATGTCGCCCGGTATGTCCGGAAAGCGGTTCGGTCTTGTATCGATATTCAACGGTTTTACACAAAAATCACCTACCTTGCAGAAACGATAGTTGATTGAATGAATTGTTGTTTACAGGCAAGCATCGCATAATAACCCTGAAAAATCCAGAGTAATCCACTGGAAAATCAGGCTCCTCCCAACGTCAGGTGACAAGCAAAGCATGCTATAGTTGTTTTTTTACATTTCTTCCGGGCAACCCCTTCCCTTACACAAAAACGATACAGGGCCAAACACCATGTTTAAAAAACTGCTCGCCTGCTTTTTATTATTGTTTTTATGCGTCGGATGTGACAATGCGACCAAACCCAAACTCGGCATTTCTTTCGGTGTCGGCCCTGCCAAACGCTGGCCGGTGGAAATGAACCTGATGGTAGAACGCGCCAAAGAACTTGGCATGGACGTCGATGCCCGACTCAACAAAACCGATACGCCGAAGACCCAGACCGAAGACTGTATCGACATGATCGACAATGGCATATCGACCCTGATTCTCGTCCCCCGCGATGCCAACAAAACCGACGAGATCCTGGACTATGCCCGGAAAAAGAACGTCAAGGTCCTGTTATATGCGAGAACCATACTCGGCAAAAACCTCGACTTCTTCGTCGGTTACGACACATACAAGATCGGACAGAGCCTTGGCTCGCACCTTTCCGAAAAAACCTATAAAGGTTCCGTTGCCATACTGAAGGGCGACGCCAACGATTTCAACGTCCCCCTGTTGAATGACGGTGCCATGAAATACTTCCAGCCACTGGTCGAGCAGGGTGACCTGACAATCATCCTGGACGAATACATCGACGGATGGAATCCCGAAATTGCCCGCAAAAAACTCACGGCCGCCATCAAAAAGAACAACCATCAGGTCGATGCCATATTTGCCCATAATGACATCATGGCCGGTGTCGCTGCCGAGGTCGTGAAGGAACTCGGCATCAAAAACCACGTCGTCATCGTCGGCATGGACGCCGAACTGCCTGCCATCAAACGGCTCGTCAACGGCACGCAGGACGCCACAGTCTATATGGATCTGAAAGCCATGGCCGTCACCGCCGCAAACGAAGCGTACAATCTGGCCACTAACAAACCCACCAACGTCAATGCCGCCTTCGACAACAAAAGCGCTTCGACTATCAAGGCCTACCTCGTGAACGGCAAAATCATCACCCGCGAAAACATCGACAGGCAACTCATCGATACGGGTGTCTATACACGGGAAGAGGTTTACGGGAAATAGGCGGGATCACTGAAAACAAAAAAAAGTACATCCGGATTTTTCCAGTTATATTGACAAAAAGAAAAAGAAAAAAAGCGCGCCTATAAGGCGCGCTTTTCTTAATGAATTTCCGAAAAATCCGTTGCTTCGAAAAAAGCATTTTATATTTGTATTTCAGCCATGATTACGCGCCCTGACCACATGCGTACCAGCGCGTATCGATAAATATTTTCGCATTGTTGGTTTTAGCTGATGTTGTTGTCAAACTATAAAAACTTGAGTAGCCATCAAATTGATATGCAGACGTATTTCCGCCGATGTTTTTCAATATGCTGTAGGCCTTGGAAGAGTACGGTTTTAAAAACGTTAATGTAACAATCTCATTCGCAGGCGCTGTATTTATTACCCCGCCCTGCTCCAGCCACCCGTCCGACCACTTCCGGTACCAGTTCGTGCCGTCGCTATAGGCATCGACGACATACCTGATCGGTTTGCTGTCGATGACCTTGTCCAGTTTTCCATCCACTTCATTCGCCAGTCCGGTAATGTCGATCAGGCCGGGATTGCTGGCAGCGTCGAAAACCTTGATGCATGGGAGCAAGGTCAATGCGGGCGGCTGGACGGTGTCGGAAGCGCCGTAGATTTGATTTGAACGGGAGGCGTCAAAACTACAGCGGCGAGCATTAACCGCGCGACTATCACCGCCGAGGCTAAGATCATTGCCAGCAATTTCAAACGCACCGTTAAAAAACGGTGGCGTAGCTGATGGTACTCTTTCAAATTCACCTTTTATATTCGGCAACCCCGCCTCCACCTTCTGCCCGGGTGTGCGGCTCCCCTGCGCAAACCGGTCAATCAGATCCGGCAGGTTGAAGCTGGTTTGTCCATCCCCTTCTCCGAAGGTGGTACCGATGGTGGCATAGAGTTCAGCATAGGTTTCCCTCCCCACTGCCCTTCCGTCTGCCTTCAGGTAGCCTGCTGGCGGGGTTGGCATGGCGAAGTATTCGATGGTTCCGATGGGGACACCGTTTAGCGGGCTGATTCCTTTGGCGGGGTTTTGGAGTACCCATTTGTCGAGTGCCTCGTCATATTGCAGTTCGAGCCAGTGCCCGGCTCCGGCGATGTCGCCTTCTTCCAGTGGCAGGTTGTTGCCTTTGACGATTTCTTTTGCTCCGGTCTGGTCGGCCTGAAAGCTTGGGGTTTTACTGGTGTTTTTCTGTTTTGCGCGTACGAGGACGGTTTTTCCGGAAGCAAGGTGTTTCAATATGGGGGTGAAGGTGGCGGTCAGGGCATCGGCTTCTCCCTGCGCTTCGGCGGCAAGAGTAGAACTGATGGTGCGGATGGCGGTTTCAAAGTGCTGTTTCAAGGTATCGATGTCGCCATTATCGAGGATGTCCTGTTCGCTTTTTTCAGCGGTAAATCCGGCAACGGCAGCGGCAATGCTGGTGGCTTGCCGCAGGGCCTTGTTGACTTCGTTGGATCTTGCAAGGCCTTTTCGGAAGCCTTCTTTCAGGGCGATCGATTTCTCGTATTCTTCCTGTGTCTGGACGATGGCATTGGCGCCGGTGGCAAAGGGTTTGAACTGGTTTTCTGGTATTGTATTTTCTGTTGCAGACATATCATTTCTCCATAAAAAAAGACCCCACCTTTTGCAAGATGAGGTCTGTCAAGTCGTTAAGCGGACGCACTTATTGCCGCAGAGAAATATTACTTCACGGAAATTTTTCGGTCAGCCCGTGCAACAGAAATATTTCCAAAATACAACACCGGGCAGACATTCCCGAAACCGGGGTTTATACACGGGAAGAGGTTTATGGAAAGTAATTGAAACCAATAAAAACCCTGAACGGATCTTGCATTTCATATCTCATTGTTTTCACTGCCAGCCACCCTGCCTGCCGCTGTCCGGTCTGTCGTTGCCACCGGCTTTTTGCCGGACAGCATTGAACGCGTTCAGGGTTTTTTCACGGGCTTGTCTGTGATCCACGACCGGATCGGGATAATCGAGGACGACATGATTCTTTTTCGCCCAAAGCTGAGGGGTATGAATATCGCCTTCCGGAACGTCTTTCAATTCAGGGAGCCAACGACGGACATAATGGCCTGCCGGATCGAATTTCTGTCCCTGAGTCACCGGATTGAAAATGCGGAACCATGGCATGGCGTCCACACCCGTTGAAGCCGACCATTGCCACCCGCCGTTATTGGCAGGCAGATTGCCGTCAATCAGTTGCGACATGAAATAGCGTTCTCCCTTGCGCCAGTCGACGAGCAGGTCTTTCACCAGAAAACTCGCCACAATCATCCTCAGCCGATTGTGCATCCATCCGGTTTCCTTCAATTCCCGCATCGCGGCGTCGACAATCGGATAACCCGTTCTGCCCTCCACCCACGCCCTGAAATCCGCCTCGTTCGCATTCCAGACGATACGATCCGTCCACTCGAGAAAAGGTTCATAACGGCACAGGCGGGGAAAAGCGGCAATCAGATGATAATAAAATTCGCGCCAGACAAGTTCATTCAACCAGACAGCGCCACCCCCTTTCGATTGCCAGATGGCATCGGGCACTTCCGCAAGCAACGCATTCAGGCACTGGCGGGGAGACAGGACACCGATAGCAAGGTAAGCGGACACACGGCTTGTCCCGTCCAGATCGGGACGATCGCGCGTCTTGTCGTAATCGTGTACTTTCTCCCTGCAGAAATTCTCCAGCAATGCGATCGCAGCCTCTTCCCCAGGCGTATATTCCGCCCCGAAGGATACTTTTTCATATGGAAAAAATGGCGAAGAAGACCCCTTGATCCGGGTAACATGAAGACGCCGCTCCGGTTGCGGCAAACTGCCCGTATCGGCTGACCCCAATTTTTCCAGAAAAGTCCGTTTGAACGGTGTGAACACCCTGTACATCTCGCCCTGCCGGTTATTCGCCGCACCCGGCGGCAACAGCAGGCAATCGTCATACCGGTTCAGGGACGTCTCTTGTGGCAAATTGTCTTCCAGCCAGCGATCCCGTCGCTGCTCGTTCAATTCATACTGATTGTTGAAAAACACGTCATCGATTTGCTCGCGACGGCAAAAATCGATGACGAAACGGGCCGCATCATCGAAATTGCCGCAAACATGGCAAACCAGCGGGATACCAATCCTTTCAAGACCTTCCGAGAGTTTTTCCAAATGCCTGTGCATGAAAGCAACCTGCCTCTCCGATACACCATGTTCTTCCCATTGTGAAAGCGGTGCCGTAAAAAGCGCGTAAACGGTGGCATCCTTATCCTCGCAGGCAGCAGCCAAAGCCTTATTGTCCGTCAGTCGCAAATCCTGACGGAACCAGACAAGATGCTTTCGGGACGGGTTACCGGCTTGTTTTTTCATGTATGACAGTCAATATCGGGCAGGAAGAGCCATATATACCGCTTATTGACCAAACCGGGAATGATTTTTTATAAATGACCCGATCATTCCCTTCTGTACCTGAACAGGGCTGAAGATGACGCACAGAACTATTGAATATAAATTACCCGGATGCATACGCTCAGCTTAAATGCTGAAGAAAACACTATAATGATCCCCTTCCTGCCATGACGACAACAGGAAAAGAATTGTTTTCGAAGACCTCTTGCCTGACAGAACCGGTCCCGACCACAGTACCGTCATGGCGACAGATAACGATTTTCATGACTGAATTTTTACAAACACACTGGATTGAAATGGCCGGAACCATTTTCGGCCTGATCTACCTGTATTTTGAATACAGGGCATCGATGCTGATGTGGCCGTCTGGTCTCTTCATGGCCTCCTTTTATGTGTACATCTTTTCCATGAGCGGATTCTATTCGGGCGCTGCAATCAATGTGTACTACATCATCATGGGAATATACGGCTGGCTCGTCTGGCATAAAAAAACACAGGAATCCGGCACATTGCGCAATATGCGAAACCCCGTCCACTATGCGCTGGTGGTCGCATCCGTTGCCATACTGTGGGGAGCCCTGTCGCTGATCCTGAAACAAACCGACAGCACCGTTTTCATCGTGGACGCATTAATCACCTCGCTGTCCCTTGTCGCGATGTGGATGCTCACGCAACGGTATGTGCAGCAGTGGATACTGCTGATTGTGGCAAACGTGATTTCCGTCTTTGCCTATGCTTCTGCACAGCTCTATTTCACCGGCTTCATGTATACCGTCTATGCCGTCGCTTCCATCGCGGCGTATTTTCACTGGAAAAAAATGGCAGAATGAGACACTATCTTCTTCCCCGCAAAAACCTTACGCCAGACGCCATCATCGTCGCAAACGGACAATTTCCAACTCATCCCGTTCCACTTTCATTACTCGAAACAGGCGGGCCTGTCGTCTGTTGCGACGGTGCATTGAAAAAGCTTCTCAATGCCAATGTCATGCCCACCATCGTTATCGGCGACTGTGACTCGCTGTCTGAACAGGACAGGATTCAATACGCCTCCATGATTTGCCGGATTACTGAACAGGAATCGAATGACCTGACCAAGGCGGTACGCTATTGTGTGGAACAGGGCTGGAAAGATCTGGTGATCCTCGGGGCAACCGGCGGCCGCGAGGATCACACCATCGCCAACATCAGCCTGCTTGCGGACTACCTCGACATCACGCGGGAAGTATGGATGGTATCAGACTACGGCGTGATGAATGCCATTTCCGAAGAGGCGACTTTCGAAAGCTGGCCCGGACAACAGGTATCCATTTTCTCCATCGAGCAAGCCCCCATGAGCAGCGAAAACCTGAAATACGGTTTCAATGGCGCCGTCTTCACCAATTGGTGGCAGGCCACGCTGAACGAATCGTTAAACGATACCTTTACGCTGCGTGTATCGGGCAAAACGATCGTTTACCGTACATTCACGGAGGCGATCTAGGCTTCTTCTCTCTATGTCAGAAACACTCATTTCGCTGTTTTGAACCGGCAGAATGCCAGACCGGACAACAGCATTCTTTTATTCTGCCGCCAGCCTGTAAAACCGGATTCATTCACACGCTCGAATTCGCAATCGTCGCCGGTGACCTTGAGCTTGTTCCGGTCATGCTTCCAGTTTCCCCAAGATCACTGGAATTTGGCAAATTCCGGTTTTACAGTTCATGATTGTTCTTTGACTTTATCCGTTCATGATTGCGTTCCCTGACCACAGGCATACCATTTGACATATCCGCTGACCCAATCATTCCCTCCTACATAAAAACCGGTAGTCGTCATGTTCTTGTCGTTATTTCCATCGAGCAACACTGTTGGCGGTGTCCCGTAAGGACGACCGGTTGGTGTGAGTTGCACATTATAATCAGTATCAGCATAAGGCCTTGAGAGCGTGATACGGCCATATGCACTGGTAAAAGGTCCCGAGAAGCCGCCCTGTTCAAGCCAGCCGTCGGACCATTTCCGATACCAATTGGTGCCGTCGTTATACGTCTCTGTGACATGTTTATGAGCTGCCAACTCATTGGCAAGGCCGGTAATATCGATCAGGCCGGGATCAGTCACTGCATCGAAAGCCTTGATGCAGGGTAACAAGGTCAACGCAGGTGGCTGAACGGTAGCAGATGCACCATAAATCGAATTGGAACGGCCAGCGTCGAAACTAATCGAACCCAGAACGCTCCCGCCTGTCCAGCTGCTTTCGGCAATGGCCTTGTTGGTTAGATTTCCTTTCGATGTCAAAGCCCCCGGATTAGACGTTCCCGCAATCGGCCACTCTCCTCCGAACGTAAATGCCGTGTCTGCCGGAGACGGATTGTTTATCGTACCGGTGATGTTCGGCAACCCCGCCTCAATCTTCTGTCCCGGCGTCATACTACCCTGTGCGAAACGTCCGGCCAGATCCGGCAGATTGAATGTCGTTTCCCCATTTCCGGCACCGAACGTCGTCCCGATAGCGGCAAAGAGTTGAGGCCAGGTTTCCCTTCCCACTTCAGCCCCATCGGCCCTGAGATAGCCTGCCGGGGGTGTTGTCATGGCAAAAAATTCTATGGTTCCGACAGGCGTTCCTCTTTTGGCAATCTCCTGTTCCAGTTCGTCTGTCTTGCTTTCAAACAGGGTCTGGTCAACCTTGTTTTTCATCGTTTCTTCGAGGGTTTCCTGATCAGCTTTGGCTTCTATTTTGTCGCTCAGCACTTTCAGGTCGATTCCGAGTGCCTGACGCGCAGTTTCCTTGTCGGCACTGTCTTCCCCCAGCAGCTCATTCAGGTAATCCCTCAGTCTTCCGAGGGCTTCTTTCATTTCTCCTGTTGTCGTATGAGGTGTTTTCGAACCCGACAAGAGTCCTTTTTCCGGCAGTTTTGTCATCTCTTTCTTTTCTCCATAAAAAAAGACCCCTCTTCACAGAAGAGAGGTCTTAAAAGTTTCAATATTGGACGCAATATGGGCGTCAGTGAAATAATAACGTGCAAAAAAATTTCGGTCAGCTTGAATCTTTCACAATCGTTTACTGGCAAACGGTTTTGACTTACCAGCTTACCTTAATGCCAGCCAGACCACCGACGCTCTTGTAATTGTCTTCCCCTTTCTGCATGCGAACCTGCGCCCATGCATTGGTATTTTTATTTAAAACGACCTCAAACCCGGCCTTTAGCTCGGCGACGTTCTTCGGCAAAGCCGAATCGAAACTTTCGTCCCCGATACGGATCGTCGACGCTTTATTGTTATGCAACCAGTTCAGCTCCGCATAAGGCTGCCAGCGGCTGCCGGCACCGGTACCGTTCCCGAAGAAACGCGCGCCCAGACGGGTCGAAATCCCGTCTTCATGGCTGTTTTCAATGACCGTTCCATTATTTTCAATGACGTCATTACCGTGATAACGGGTGTAGATGACCTGCACCTGAGGCTGGACATAGAAACGGTAATCATTGGTCGACCAGGCGTTGAACGTCCAGCCGCCCTCGACCGATCCACTCCATGCCCGGCTGTTGTACCGCTGTTCGGCCAGCTCGTCACCTTTCACCTTGTTCCTGAACCAGCCGTGCTGTATCCAGCCATCCAGATATGGGCCGTCCGCTCCTGCCTTGCCATCGGCAAACCAGGTGGCATACAGTCCCGCGTTGTAACCGGTCAGGTCACTGTCCGCCCGGTAAGCCTGACCGTCAGTCAGGCTGCGGCTTCGAAGCGTCCCGTAACCGGCCATCGCACCGACACGCCAGTTATTGATATCTTCGGTACTCCGGTAAAAATCACCGCCGACCTGAACCTTGTTGCTCCAGCGCCGCTGCTCGATCTGGCCTGCCGCACGGCCCGTGCCGTAACCGGCTTCCACATAGCTCCAGAAAGCCGGTGCGTTTTTGCTGGCGACCTTGCCTTCAGAGAAGGCACTTTCCCCCATCCGGTCGTGCAGCGTATGCCGGAACATGGTCTGCGCGGCATCGCGGTTAGCCAGATACGCCCCGATTTCCGGACGGATCACAGGCGTCGGATCGTTGCGCGTGGAACGCAGGTACCAATCCCCGTCATCCGGATTGTCGATACTGCCCTTGTAAAGGCGGTAATCGTAAGCCCCTTGAACCACACGGCTGCCCAGATAAAAATTCCCGTCAGACGCGCCGTCGACCTGAACGATCTGGATACCGTTATGCGTATCGGCGCCCAGCCCTCCCTTGTTGTTCACAAGCACCGCTGTCGAACCGGACGTGTTGCCTTCAACAACCAGCTTGTCCGTTGCCGACGTATCGTCGCCCAAAACCGTGTTGAGCATCAATGTGCCCCCACCGGTAAAATTGCCCTGTACCCTGAGAACGTTCCCGACAGCCGCACCGCCGAGGTGGATCGCCCCGCTATTGGTCAGGCCGCCTGCAATCGTCAATGTCCCCGTTGTGGCGCTTCTCAGCAATTCCGACCCGTTTCCGACCGCCAGTGTCCCGAAGTTGAAGACGCTGCCACCGATCGAACCGTAACCGGCCAGTGTGGCCCCTTCGGCAATCCTGACGTCCCCGCTTCCCGACAGTGCACTGGCAGCATTGTCCATGACAAGCGAACCGTGCGTGATTTCAGTGCCACCGCTATGGGCATATTCGGAACTGACGCGGATAATGCCATCGCCTTCCTTGACCAGTTTGCCCGAGCCGCTCATGGCATTCGTGAATGTCCAGTCGCCATCGCTGTGAAGCACAAGATTCCCGTTATTGGCAACCGTCGCCGTTCCCAGCTGGGAACCGGCAGAAGCGGACAACGTCGTGCCCGACCCGATATTGACACTGCCCGAGAAAGCAGAATTGTCTGCCGAGAAATTCATATTGCTGCCATCGGCAAGTGTCACCGCTCCTGCCCCATTCAACCGGTTTGCCAGCGTCCCCTGCGCACCGGAGAACTGAAGCTGTCCTGCCAGACTGATGTCACCCGACCCCAGCCCTTTGGTCGACAACAGTTGGGCAGTTACCCCGCTCTGGATATCCACGGCAGCGGAAAGGTTTTCATTGGCGTTGGCAACGACCAGCGTCCCGCCGGTCAGATGCAGGTTACCCGCTCCGGAAAGGATGCCGTTACTGTTTCCGCCTGCCGTCACCGTCAGTGAACCTCCACCCAGATCGAGTGTCGATCCGTCCTCCCCGTTCAATTCACCAACCGTCTGCGTATGGCCGTTCATATTGACCGTAGCGCTGTTCTTGATGTTCAGCGCGCTGGTCTGGCCGAATACATTGTTCGTGCCCATATTCAGCGTCCCGCTCGCTGCGGTTGTCTGGCCGCCGTAATCGTTGGCGGCATTGACCAGCGTAATGCTATTGTCGTTCGCCCGGAACTCGAAATTGCCCGCCCCGGTCAGTTTCGCACCGAAGTTTGCGTCAGGAGCCGTCGTCGAATCCAGTATCGCGTTCGTCTGGCTTTCCAGCGTCTTCAGGACATAACCACCGAAGAGCCCCGTCATATTGTCGGCCTTCTTGTCCGTAATAACAGCCATATACCCATACGTCGCGCGCAAGTCATCGTTTCCGAAACCGTCCGTCGTCACGACGGTCTTGTCCTGCGGGGCAACACCATCCATCAGGAGTTCCAGCTGGGTTCCCACGGAACTGACCGAATCCGCCCTGACAATGGCAATACTGTTATTCGCGTTGATATCCCCCTGCAGCAAAAGATTGCCGCTTCTGTCCGGTTCCGGATTCAGGGTGCCCCCCACATAATTCACCGTTCCCGGTACCGCTGGAGAATCATCCGCATTCACATCCAGATAACCGACCGTCAGCACATTGACGTTCGTGCCGTTTTTGAGCGTGGTATTCAGTTGGCCACCACCGAAAGTCAGGTTGCCGATCGTCCGGTCTCCATCCATCGTGACGGTCGCGTTTTCGCCCAGATCGAGCGTCGCCTGTGACAGCGCGGCCGTGTTCGCGTCGCCCAGCGTCATGCTCCCCTTGTCGAAATTCATCTTGCCGGTGAAACGGCTGCCTGCGCCGGAAGCGAAATCGAACGTATCCGTTTCAGAACCCATCGCAACCTGCAATTGCCCGTCACCTTCGAGCCGGTTATTGAACGTATAGGCATTCCCGTTCGGACTATCGACCAGCAGGGTTCCCTGCGACGCGATATTGACCGTTCCGCTGCCGGGCGTTCCCGCTCCCGTCAAACGAAGCGTCCCGTCGCTGACCTGCGTACCGCCGTCATACGTATTGTTTCCGGTCAGGGTGAGTGTACCGTTACCGGCCTGTTCCACCTGTCCCGTCCCGCTGATGACACCACCGTAGGCCAGATTGTCACTCCGGTTGAAAACGACACTGCCCGCATTGGCGATATCGCCCGTAATGCTTCCGCCCGTTCCGCCATTGCCGATCGCAAGCGTTCCCGCATTGACCGACGTCGTGCCGGTATAAGTCTGGTCGGCCGTCAGTGTCAGGACGCCATTGCCCTCTTTGCTCATGCTTCCGTTGCCGCTGATGACGCCGCCAAAAGCGATATCGTCGCTCCGGTTGAAAACGACTCCACCGGCATTTGCAATATCGCCGATAATGATGCCGTTTGTTCCGCCATCCCCGATTTGAAGCGTCCCGGCATTCACTTCCGTCCCACCCGTATAGGCGTTGACCCCGGTCAGGGTCAGCGTTCCGTTACCATCCTTCACGAGGTTCCCACTGCCATTGACCACACCGCCGTAAGCGATATCGTCACTCCGGTTGAAAATGACCGAACCTTCATTGGCGATGTTGCCCGCATAACTGCCCGTTGTGCCGCCATTGCCTATCTGCAAGCTTCCCGACGCGACTGTTGTCGCACCCGTAAAGGTATTTTCCCCCGTCAGAGTCAGCGTTCCTCCTGTCAGATCGACCGTTCCCGTATCCCCTGCGATAACACCACCGAAGTCTCCGCCGTTTGAAACCGTCAGATTCCCGCTATTGACGTTCAGGCTACCCGCACCACCCAAAGCCCTGACCGTCTGTGTCTTGCCGTTCATATCCATCGTGGCTCCGGCCGCGATATCCAGCAGGCTGGTATTGCCCAGCGCATGATCAGTACCCAATTGCAGGGTTCCGCTATTGACCGTCGTGCTGCCGGTATAGTCGTTAGTCGTATTGGCGAGGATAATCTTGTCGGTCGCATTGATCGCCAGATTGCCGCTTCCCGTGATCTTGGCCTTCATGTCGTTGGCACCGTCAGGGGTCGTCTCGTCACCCGAGAACGTCAATGTCTGGTTCGCCAGAATATCCAGCTGCGTCAGGCCATAATTGAGATACACACCATCGTTCCCGCTGCCGGTTGTCAAACCGTAATTGTAGGAAGCGTCCGCCACCTTGACGTTGTTTTCGACGACCCCGACCACCTGATTTGCCGCCAGTGCATTGCCGTTCAGGTCGGCCAGCTGGATATTGCTGATATCGCCCGTCACATGACCGGCAGAAATCAGTTTCGACGACACGTTCCCGTCGTCCTGCTGCAACAGCTTGGAACCGCCAGACGCAGGCGGATTGCTTTCCCCTGCCGCCGACATGTCCACCCGTATCTGGCCGCCGTTCAAGGCAAGATTATTCGTGCTGATCGTGCCGTTCGGATTTTCTTCCGGAGTCGTAAAGCCATCCCATGCCAGGCTGCCCCCGTTCAGGTTCAGGTTGCCGATCGCCTGTTCTCCATCCCCGACCGTTGTCACGTTCCCGTTATTCAACTGCAGGGAAGCATTCGCCAGAACCTGCGTATTCGCACCGGACAATCCAAACGAACTCTTGCCAAGCGAGAGCGTTCCGGTAAATCCGTTATTCGCCGCATTACTGAAACTGAACACATCGCTGCCGGAAGCCATCGTCACATTCAGGTCGCCCGCTCCGGACAAGGCATTGTTGAATGCATAATTCCCCGCTTGCGCGTTCAGGTTCAAATCGCCAGCAAGCGAAACGCTGCCATTCCCCAGATTGCCCGGTGTGCTGATATTGGCGCTGCCCGTAACATTCCATGTACCGGAAAAAACCGGATTGCTTACACCCAGCGTGATATTGCTGCCCAGCACGGAAACGGTCGATCCGGCAAAACCGAAAATGGAATTGTCGAAAACCCCGTTATTGAATCCGAGCTGAAGTGTCGTCGTATCGGCCAGCGAGATCGTGCCGGTTCCGGCCGCATTTTCCTGCAGCAAGGCCAGTGTGCCGTTATTGACAACAGTGGTGCCCGCATAAGCGTTCTCCGCTGTCAGGGTCAGCTTTCCGTTGCCTGACTTGTCCAGACTGCCGCTTCCGGTAATCACGCCGCCAAAAGTGATGTCGTCACCGCGGTTGAACGCCAGCTTGCCGTTATTGGTGACATCGCCTGCAATGCTGCCGCTTGTCCCGCCATTGCCCACGGCAAGCGTTCCGGCATTGATCTGTGTACCACCGCCATAAGTATTGTTGCCCGTCAGCGTCAGCGTTCCGGTGCTACTCTTGACCAGATTGCCGTCGCCACTGATCACCCCGCCATACTCCGAACTGTCGCTGCGGTTGAACGCCACCGTGCCACCGGCAACAATATTGCCCGCATAACTGCCGGACGTGCCGCCACTGCCGATCTGCAACAGGCCGGAAGTCTGCGTCGTCGTGCCGGTAAAGGTATTGGCTCCCGACAAAATCAGGTCACCCCCTGCAAGAGTCAACGCCCCTGCATTGCCACTCATGACGCCACTGAAATACCCTCCATTGGAAACCGTCAGATTCCCGCCATTGACGTTCAAACTGCCCGCCCCGACCAGCGAGTCGACCGTTTGCGTCTTGCCATTGATATCCGTGCTGGCACCGTCGGCGATCGTCAGGAGGCTGGTATTGCCCAGTGCATGATCGGTTCCCAATTGCAGCGTACCCGTATTGACCGAGGTATTGCCGGAATAATCGTTATTGGCGTTCGCAAGAATGATCGTGCCGGTCGCGTCAATGGCAAGATTGCCGCTTCCGGTAATCTTCGCCTTCATGTCGTTCGCCCCCGCAGGCGTTGTCGCATCCCCCGACAGAGTCAGCGTCCGGTTGTTTTGCAAATCCAGCTGCGTCAGCCGGTAACTCGTAAACAGCCCGTTATTGCCCGGCGAATCCGACACGCTCGTCAAACCATACGCATAACTGGCAACCGCTACCGTATTACCGTCCTGCTGGACATTCGACTGGACCGTGCCTGAAACCGATCCCGACAAATCCTGCAAGACCAGATTCGAGGCCGAACCCTGTACCGTATTCGCACCGATCAAAAGCTGGTTCGTATTGCCATCATCCTGCTGCAAAAGCGGTTTCGCCGAAATGGCCGACGTGTCCGCATTGACCTGAACCGTTCCCGAGCCCAGATTCAGCACACCCGTCTGGATCACGCCGGTCGGCAAATTCGGGAACCGCAGCAATCCGCCGTTCAACTCCATATTGCCAACCGCCTGCGTCCCCGCCCCGACGTTCGTCGTACTGCCCGCATTCAGCCGCAACGTCGAATTGCCGAGCACCGCCGTATTCGTTCCCGACAAACTGAACGTACCGTCATTCAACTCGACCGTCCCGGCAAACGCCGTGCCTGCCGAACTGGCAAAGTCAAACGTGTTCGTCCCCGAAGCCAGTCCCACCTTCAGCAACCCCGTCCCAAGCAGCGCATTGCCGAAACTGACATTCCCACTTGCAGGACTGTCGATTTCTAGCGTGCCGTTCGCATTCACCGTTGCAGAACCACTGCCCAGCGTCCCGTTTTCCGTCAACACCAGCGTTCCGGCATTCACAACCGTCCCATCGGTATAGCCCTGTACGGTCGGCAACAACAGCGTGCCTGCTCCGTTCTTGACCAGTTTCGCCGTCCCGCTAATGGGTGCTTCCAGCCTCAGCTCTTCTGCATTGCCACTGCTATCGAGCCCGATCGTCGCATTAACGCTCGTCCCTGCATAAGCCGCTTTCAATGCACTGGATGAATTCAGCGTGCCATACCCCGTCAGATTCACCGTTCCGTTCACGGCATTACCCAGCGCAATAGCCGCGGAATCCAGCATCAGCGTGCCGCCTTCCACATCCAGAGAGGTTCCATTGTTGAGATTCAACGTCGCCACCTTCAGCGTCCCGGAATTTTCCCCTTTCAGCGTTGCTCCGCTCTTCAGGTCGAACGTGCCGAACGTCGTCCGCCCATACTTTACCCCGTCAGCCACCGTAAACGTGCCGCCGTTGACTGTCGTATTGACGTTGATATCCGTATCGTAAGCCGTCGAGACCCCGTTATCCCCATAAAAAGCCGTCTCGCCCGTGCCGTTCTGGTTAAGCGTCAGCGTGCCACCGGCAACCAGCGACAGCGGGTCGTAAAAACGGATTGCATTGCCCTGCGACCCGTCAAGGTTGAGCGTATTGGACGTTTCCCAGTAAATCGCATTCGGCGTGCCCGTTCCCTCGACCGGCTTGTAGAAGGCATAAGAGTTGCCCGTATCCAGCGTCCTGTTTTCAGACACGAAAGTCGACCCCTGACGATTCCCCCTGAATACGATATCGCCCGTGTTCGCATTGATATTCAACGACCCTTTACGGATGTAAATCGCCCCGCCCAGCGTCTTGGCGGAGTTATTCGTGAATTCAGCTGCCCCTGCAATATTGGCGGAACCGCCCTGCGCATTCAGGAAAATCGCGCCACCGTATCCACTGCCGTTCAAGGAATAAACATAATTGTTATTGAACGTCGAATGCCCGTTCATAAACAGATTGTAATTGTGAGTACCTGCTTCCCTCGACTGGTTCAAACCGATAGCCCCGCCCTGCGCATTATTGTAGGCCGTGGTTTTCAGGTCATTGACGAAATTGCCGTCAAACGTGGCGTCGCCATTAAACGTAATCGACGTTCCCGTTGTCCCGGCAGAAGCGATAAACCCCATATGAATCGCCCCGCCGCTGGCGCTGCGGTCAGTGTAATGGTTCGGGAAATCCTGCGTCGCCCCCATAATGCTGTAGGTGTAATTGTTCGTGAAACTCGTGTCCCCATTGAACACCAGCGTCCCGTTCCCGCCCCACATATCGATCGCGCCGCCGTAATGACCCGTATGGTTATTATTGAACAGCGTCGTCCCGTTGAAATTCACCGTCGGCGCCGCATCCGGATAAATCGCCATCGCCCCGCTGTAATTGGCCCCCCAGTTCGAATCGAACGTGACATTATTCAAAAAATTCATCGTCCCCGAACTGATCCCGATTGTCCCCGACTGGTCGGCCAGACCATGATTTCCCTTGAAAACGACCCCTTTCGCACCCCCGTCGATATTCGTGACACTGTTCACCCGCTGCGAAATGATCGGGCCATAATTGCCCGAGGCATACAGGTTGAAATTCGTCGGTCCGATATTCTGGAAAGTCGTCCCGTTGAAATCGAAATTCGTCGTAATCCCTGCCGAGCCGATCCAGAAAAGCGAATCTCGCACCCCGGCAAACGTCTGCGTCTCGACCACCGCGTCATTAATCGCCAGAGACCCGTTATTGCGGCTGAAGTAAAAATAAACCCCCGTCGCCGGCCCGAACGTGATCTTGTGCCCGTTCCCGTTGATTTTCAGGTTATTCGTGTTCGTTGAAGCATACGTAAACGCCGTATTCCAGGAAACATCTCCCAGAAGATTCAGGTCGTATTGCCCCTTGCTGAGATACCCGCTGACCAGATCGTCACCAGACTGCACCGAAATCTGACCATAAGCCGGAAAAGCCAAAGAAAGTGCGATCACCACGCACGACGCGGAGGGTAGTTTCATTTTTCAGGAAGTTTGTAGATGGACGAAGCTTTATCTTCGACCTTCCCGATAATGAAGGGCTAGACTTAGGACAAGGAAAGGGGCGGGGCGGGTTGAGGTGGGGCAGGAGAATAGAAAAGGGTTAAATTTATTAAACTACTTAAAAGGTTTTAAATCTCTCGAAAATAAATAATAAAAGAATAAAATACTCACCCAAGTATAATTTTGACAATGCAATAAATTTATTTTGTTTAGCCAAAAATAAAAAATTTAATTTAAATTTCCTAAATACATAGATGTATTATCTCTATTAAAAGCAGGCTCCCATTTCTCATCATTATTATCAATATTATAATGATAAGAAGTAGATGAAAATATTATCTGAGCATCTTTATCTGAAGCTAAATTTTTTAAATTAATCATAAAATTATTAATATCTTCTTCATGAATCTCATGTTGCCTAGGCGTATCCAATATTAAAAAACGGAATTGTCTATTTTTATCATTGAGATATAGCTCAAAAAAAGCAGCGCGAACAGCTAATATTACTCTTACTTTTGTGCTTCCCTTTATAGAATTAATTTTTTCTTTTCCAAATATAATTTTTAGATCATTCTCTACAATTATATCACGAGAAATGTTTTTAGTACCTAATATATCTAACCACTTTATAATAAACTCTTTAAATTTTAATCTTATTTTAGTATATTCAATATCAGAAACACCAACATTTGCAGACATAGAACCTATTAAATCTAATATTTTATCTCTTTCAACAATTTTATTAAAATAAGATGTTTTATATTTATTTACCACCTCAATAGACTTTCGTTCTCGCTCCAACTCAAAGATTTCTTCTGTCAACCTTCCAATCACATCTACCAACGATTTAATATCATCCCTTAATTCGATATTTCTAATCTGCTCTTCTAACTCAGAAATATTACTTTGAATATTATTTAAAAAATTGGATAATTCTTTGATTTTTTCATTAATAAAGTGAGAATTCGACTCAAGATCTTTTATTTGGTCTTTTAAATATAACAAATTCTTTGCATAAGATTCCGAACTCACGGTAAATAATTTGCAATCTATATTACTACATATATCTTTAAAAGAAGCAAACAATTTACGAGATTCTTCATTTAAATTTAATGTATCAATTTCCACTTCAATTTCATTTTTTATTCTTTCTATACCATTAACTCTAGATTGATAGCTATAGATTTGTTTTTGCACATTCTTAACATCAGAATACTTTGAAACTAATAATTCCTCAAGATTATTTAATACGCTTCCCTTTATATCTCGAGTTGTTCTCAATTTACTTAAATCTTCGCGTCTTTTTTCAATTTCATCAGCTAAATACTTTTCTGTTTTATTATCATTTATATTAATTTCAATATTTTCAATCATTCCTCTTATATTTACAATACTTTCATCAAGCATCTTTAATGTTTCATTGAGTTTCAGTAAATTTTTTTTACTATCAAATGAATTTTTTGGCAAAAATCCTAGAGCCAAACGAAACATTTCTGAAAATTGATCCTTAATGAAATTTGCTTGCGCGGTTTTATAATATTCCTGATATCCATAATCTTGGTCAAGATAGAATAATGGTAGAAATGTTGATAAATAAGGTTGTGTTTTTTTATTAGATGTAGAAATAAGATTTGAATATTCAATACCGGCAATATTGAATATAAATTTCGAGTATTCAGACTCAGTGTCAAATTCAATAATTTCATTATCATTTTGAATGACACTCACAAAGAAATTTCTATCAATTACTCTTGTTAAAGAATATATTTTTTCTTTATTTTCAAAGACTAGTGATACAGATTCACATTTTTCTGATATATCTTCACGGAATTTTATAGGATATCCTAAACAAAATACAATAGACAAAATTATAGGCGTTTTACCTCTTCCATTTGGAGCATATAGAAAAGTAATATCACTGCCAAAATTTAATATCTCTGATTTCCACCCATGTTCACCACGCGGATTAACACGTAAGCTTAACAGTTTCATTAAATCCCCAATTCGATTTGTTTCTCAGTTCTGATATTACGATAATTACGTTGGACCATCATTAAAGTAAGAGATAAATTGTTTGTATCTCTTTTTGCGGCATTAAGAACTTTTTTTCCTTTTTTTGTAGAAGAAATTATTTTAGAAATATCATCAATATCAATTAATTCTGCAGCTTCAAGAAAAGTCAATGCTCGAACAGTTCTTATTCTCAAATTAGCAGACCATCCTAAATACTGACTTTTTCCTTTAAATCCAACCAATGTACGTTCAAGGCACTCACCAACTAGTTGTCCGATTTCTGTATAGCGTGGTTTTGATTTTGCTGTAGAAATTATAAGTATCACCATAGCTATGAATGGCAAATGAAAAAGCACCTCGTTACTTAACAAAGAAGATTCTCTATTTTCATACTCTAATGAGCCAAAACTGCTAATATTTAAGTTCTTTGCTAATGAAAAAAATTCATCAAATTTCATCGAGCCTCTCCACGCACCAATACTGAAAAAAATCCTCCAAGAAGTAAACTTACCGTTATTGATTCATCTATTTTTTTATCTAACAAATCAATATGTAGCTCTTCGATTTCTTTTTTCAAGATATCCAGATTATAATAGTTTTGATGCCATTTTTTACAAATTCTAGATAGACTAGCCATCATAAAATTAAACTCAAATTCAGCAATAATATTACGTTTTTCCCTGACCCACACATCCCAATTAACTTTTTGTTCCGCGCAAAAATTGATCATTTCTTCATCAGCACCAGATTCTTTTAACTTCCTATATAAAATCGAAGCATTTTTTAAGGCTTTCGTATCACCACCATTAGATAATGAGTAATAAGCATTCTTTGATATACTTAAAATTGTAAGTAAATCATCTATTCCTATTCCCGCTTTATTATCAAGTTCTACTTCAGAAATATCATTTATTCTTGCAAATGACTTCTTTTCAACAAGATCAATTAAATTTTTAATAATTTTTTCAATTTCTGACTGAGTAAGATCAATTTCACTATAATGATATATAGCACTTCTAGCCTCTTCTGTCAGCCCAGTAGAGTCAGGATCAAGATACGAAACCCCAGGCATAAAAACTAACTTTTTGAGATGTTTCTCAATGACATCAACAGTAATAGGATTTTTTATTTCAAATACATCATTGAAATTATCAACTATGAATTTAAGATGTTTATTTTCAAATGAATCACTTTCTAGTTCACTTATGATGTTTTCAACCGCATCTTTTAGTTGGACATTTGTCATAAATGTTACTTTATTACATGTGTCCTCAAAATTTATTGAATGTATGATTAACCTACCTACAAAGCTATCACGTACACCTTCCAATGTTCTTTTATTTTTTTGTTGTTTTCTCTCATTAAGAGCAAGAATATCCGAAACTGACCATTGATAGTTTCTTTTTGCTTTTGTTTTAACTTGATAGAAATCATATGTAAAATTATCTGCCGATTTTTTTCTAACTACAAAATCATCATGATAATCACAGTACACACGATCAGTGTCTTTTCCATTAAGGATAGATAGGCATGCAATACTTGCCGCGCGAAATTGAGCTCTAAAGCGTGCAATCGTATCTCGCCCATTGTTTTCTCTAGGCTCAATTTCATGCAACTTGATTAGTTTTGTCATATGACAATACAAGTATTTTATGAAGAAAGGTTACTAAAGGCATCTGTTTTGCCCATCACATGTTCTTATAAAGACTAGCATTAAATCTGAACTATTTCTATGATTCATCTGCTATTTTTCTTGTATTTTTACCTATACCGATAACAAACTGTTCAATTTACAAACGTCTTTCTTGCAATAAACTATCCAATCAAGTAAATTCATGAACGGAGCCGTATGGAAGCGGCTCTGGGGGTCTGAATAATCTCCTATTTCCTATCTCGGTTAGCAACCGATACCGTGCTACCGACGTTCGCCAACGTTGCGGTGTAATCTACCGCTTCGTTGGTTGCGGCGGTCGCACATTTTTATGTGCAAAAACAAAATGAAAAAGCTTCCAACAAAACATAATCGTTTTTGTTGATTAGCTCGTAAACACTGGATAGTGGTACTGAATATACCCCTGGCTACTGCGTTTGCGAGTTGATTGCAAACGTTCGTTTGTCCGTCGGTTTGTGACGGGCGGGTGTCTGTGAATAAAATACCTCTCCGGAGGGAATAAGCAGGCAGCGTAGTTAGGACTGTATTCAACGCCCGCCCGACCCCTCGTAAGGTCATAACCTTTAACGGACGAACACCATGCATACCGCCGACACGGACAGTACCGACCCCATTTTCATCGCCGACTTCGGCGAAAGCCCTTCGGTTTTCATCAATGGAAAAGAAGAACCCATCTACCGTTATGCCGTCTGGAGCGAGAAGAAAATAAAGATCATCGAATATGGAGACGATCTGGACTATTTGCGTAAAAAATACGGCTACGACATACGTATTCGGGTTCTGAACTACACGGCATTTCCGGATGAACCGGTCTGATTGACCCGTTTTTCCGCTCAATTCGTCGCTTTGTGAACAACGAATTCCCAGTATTTATGCGGGTTTGCAGACGAAAAACGGTTTTTGTTTAACATTTAATGATAAACTGGATCTGCGGCAGTGGGCTGGTGCGCGATCGTCTATGTCCCAGATTGATCCCCTCTCGCTGTCGCACCCAAAAAACGGTCATGTATGCCGTTTTTATGTCAAACGATCCGCTCAGCCTCATTCCAGATTTCCACTGCATTCCCCTTTGATCAGTGCCTTGCCAGTTTCCGCAATATTTCCGGATGTGTTTCGGCGACACGGAGAAGCGTTTTGGCTGCACCGGACGGATTGCGTTTTCCCTGTTCCCATGCCTGTAATGTGCGGACAGAAACGCCCATCAACTTGGCAAAGGCCGGTTGGGACATGTTGACCTTGTTCCGCGCCCGGGTGATATCGGAAACGACAACAACCGTTTTTCTGGCTGCTTTTTTCTCTTTCATCTGTTTGGCAGATTCCAGAAGATCCTCGCAAAACGCATTCATTTCCTTATCCATTGATAAGCTCCTTCAATTTCAACAGTACATTAGGCGGCAAATTGTCGAATTTGGACTTTGAATAGGCAATCAGTAGCCAGATTTCCCCATCGTCAAGCATATTGTAATAAATCACTCGGGTACCGCCGCTTTTTCCCATACCGCTACGTTTCCACCGGACTTTCCGGACACCAGCGGCACGCGGTACTACATCGCCAGCCAAAGGATTGTTCGCGATCCAGCTGACAAATTCCAGCCTTTCTTCTTCAGTCCATATATTACTGATGTGTTTCTGGAAAATATCGGTTTCAATAACGGTATACATAAGCATAATATACTACTTGGTAGTATAGCAAAAAAGGATTTCCCTAACAGGAGGGCAATTTGGGTATCCGGAAAATCATACCGCGTCAGAATACTTCGGTCAGCTTGTATGTTATCAATCTGTTTTATCAAATAGAGCGATGCAGGCTTTTAAAATTTACTGCTGGTTTGTAAAAAAAGACGCCCCAAAAAAAAGCCATTGCAAAGCCGGTTCCTTTCAGAAATAAAAAAACCACAAATCATCAATGATTTGTGGTTTTGCATTCATGGCATGAGGGGAATTTGCAGCAACCCGAACTATTCCATTAACAGCCTGAATGAATTTGTCTTTTCCTGCAATTACGCAGCATTCCATCCTGTCATATTCATGAGCGCAATGTTGGCCCGGCGTTCAATGTCACATTCACTTGAACAGAATTCATGTGGAACCTGATTGATTTCTATGGTCACAGAGTTGCAATCGCTATTGATAAGTGCGCCGCAGTTATCGCAGACAGCATTGCTCATTTCGTTTGAATTTTTCATTTTTACCTCCTGACACGTGAACATTAAAAAAGCCCCTTTCAAGGGGCTTTTGCTGGCTTACATCGGCTGGATGTTTTTCGCCTGCGGCCCCTTTTGGCCAACGCCCGATTCAAACTTCACTTTCTGGCCTTCTTCGAGAGACTTGAAGCCGCCCGCCTGAATTTCAGAAAAATGAGCAAAAAGATCAGCGCCGTTATTGTCCGGTGTGATGAAACCAAAACCTTTGGAATTATTGAACCACTTGACAGTACCTGTTTCCATTTCGGAATTCCTTAAAAAATAAATGAAGGGCATTTGCCCGGGAGCAAGATAATCAAGGAAGACTGAATGAGACGATGAAGATACTGTGTAAACAGTGCGACGAAGCTGACTGAATCTGGGACTTGAAAATATTGAAGGGTCATCATAACACAGAAATCGGGTTTGACGACTTTTTATTGAGGCTGGCTGTTCTGGATCAATTTTCAATTAGCTGTGCGGAAATCGTTGTAGACTGATTTGTTCTGATGCATGTCTTCACCTTGCACCTCGGAAACTTGTCAGCTTAAAGAAGATTCATTATTATTTAACTGCTGTGTTCGGGAGTGAGCTAATACAAGACCTGAAAAGGAAATAGGCTCGGCCTTTGGTCACTTGGGTTTTAGAACTCCTGACAAGCATGCAGGTGGATAATTCCTCTGTCTGCCTTGTCGGCTTCTGAAATAGAAACTCCGCATCTTCAGTCTGAAGCCTGTTTCCTGTTTTTGCATTCTCCCTATTGGCGCTATCGCCACTCAGAAATATTCCGGTATCCGAAAATTCAAATCGTTCTTGCAACGGCAAAGAACCTGAACGAGTGGGAATAGCACTTTCGCACAAATCTTTTTCAAAATCCTTTTCGGGAAATAAAAAAGCCGCAAATCATTTTCCAATGATTTGCGGCTTTATATTCTGGCGGAGAGAGGGGGATTCGAACCCGCGTTAAGCCGCACGAATACTTGCTTACGCAAGCATATTGCATTAAAGCTGCAATCCTATTTTTTATCCCCGTTTTCAGTTGATAAGATTGTGCATAACATCGGTAACCTGTTGCTTTGCTGCGTTCGCTTTGACGTGCCCGGAAATGAGGCAGATGTACGATATTTTCGTACAACTCAGTTATTGAGAATTTCTCAATAGCTCGACCTTTTTACTGACATCAGCAAAATGGTCTCCACACTCCACTTATTAAGTATTCTTTAACAACTGAACCTGTAAGCAATTTTTACGTGTTCAGTTATTCGGAATTTCCGAAACACTGATCTTCCTGCGACCATTTCTCGCCTATCATTTTAAAGGCTTCTTTTTTTGTGAATCTATTTTCTTCATTTCTTTTGAGGCTGATTTAATGCGTTTTTTTACATCATTGATATTTTCTTCAAGCGGCAGATTTTCAGGCTCTAAACCACCAGACCGCAGCATAACATTTCTGACTTCTGTCCCGACGCTCTTTGCAGTCTGACTTAGATTTTTCAGTCCCTTTACATTATTGTTTTTTATGCGCTCCGTTGTTTGAGTGACTCTGAAAAGATTAGCGGCAAGCTCTGACTTTCCCATGAAATCATACAAAGTTTTGTTTTTTTCGATTGTCATCCCTTTGTAACGAATTAAATCGTTAAGCGACATATTGTATAAGCCTCTGTATCCAGCATCTCTGAAAATGCCGAACTCTCTGGATTGCAGACCTGCTGACATAGCGACACCACTGAGGAATCGTTCCCCATCTTTCAATTCATTTCTGACCTCAATCCGTTCCACGCTGTCATGATGAATAGCTTGTTCAACTAGCGCATCTGCAATTCCAGCCAATACGGTTTTCGCTTGTAATACTTCAGGCTTTCTGGAATCAGCATTCATTGTTATAAGGAAACATGCAAATCGTGTGAGCTTGTATGTGCTTACATCTTTCCCGTCAAATCTATATTTCATTTCCATGAAATTTTCCATAACAGGAACGTTCAATGATGCGCATGCGGAGATGGAGCGGTTGACTACTCTGTTGAACGAAGTCCATGAGTCATACCCTAATTTCTGCATGAATTCATGTGCAATCCAGTACCGAATTCCGTTCTGGTGCGACAAATCTTCAAATTTTTGGATATCAAAATCTTCTTGCATGATATTGTCCACTTAGTTATTAACTTATTTGAGTATAAGGTTTTTCATCCCGTTTTTGGTAGTAATAAATTTACTTTTTCTATTCTCTCCCGACCGCGGAATTCCGCGAACGGAATTAATTCAATCAGTTATAGCAGATTTCACCGCATTATACTGATCAATGCACAGGTTCAAATCCCGGATTGCGGTGTCTCCGTCTCGTCCGACAGCGAGAATACTTTCAGCAGTCGCTGGGTCAAGTTCGGCTCTCGTTTCTCGATCATCAGTGCCGGAATGTCCGGCTTCGGACACGTCGACACACGCACTGGCGGGGACTGACACCCGGACAGTACCGCGATTGATACGAGCAAGCAGATCATCGTATTTTCGTTTTTCATTGTCATTTTCTTTCTTTGTCTGGATCTGCATTTGACTGACTGTCTCTTTCAGATTCCGGTTTTCTTCCATTGCTTTTTCGAGGCGTTCTGTTTCTTGTCGCGCCTGCGATTCATTCATCTGGCTTTCGCTGGCTTCCCATTGCAGATGGCACAGCCAGTAACCGGCTAGGCATCCCGCAATCAATGCAAGGGTTCCTGTAATCAGACAACTTTTTAAACTCATACTTCCCCCATGCACATGCGGTATTCTTTTTCTCTTCGGTTGACCAACCCCGGCAATACTTTTCCGCCAGCCTTGTTCCAGCGCTTTATCTCACGGCACGATCCGGTGTAGTCGCCCGCGTTAAGCCTCCTGACTAAAGTCGAACCACAAAAATTCTTTGCCCCGATGTTGTACGCAAGGGAAACGTAGGCATCAAATTCGTGCTGATACAGTGGGACTTTAATGCACTGGCGTATATCGTCAGCGTGACGGTTCGCGCTGGTCAGCAGTTGAACCAGTGCGCGATCGGGCGTTGTCCTGCTTTTCATGGTCACGCCTTTCGTTTCTCCGTAACCGACAGTCGGCACGCCGACAGCGTCTTTATAGGCCTCACCCCGATATCCTTCGTTCAAAGCGATAGAGACCAAAAGACTGGCGGAAATGCCAAGTGCGCCGACGCCCATACGAAATTTATTTGACATGATCAGCCACCTTTGTGAGGCCAGTTCGTCAGTGCGAACCAGATTGCATAAATCCCAGAGGCTACACTCCCCATCCAGATCACGACCTTTCCGAACCACTTGAGCATCTTAGCCGTGCCTGCACCAGCTCGAAACATTTCTACGAGTTCCGACGTGTCCGCTTTGATCGACTCGATCTGTTCAGATTGCCGTGCGTCATTCGACTTGATCTCTTTGATATCAGCTTCGAGTTTTGCAACCCGTTCTGAAAGTTCGATCATATTTTTTTCCTCAATTCTTCAGGCAACTGTTTGCGATAAAGTTCCGACTCAAAAGCCGTCTTGCAATGATCAGGTTGCCAGAAAAAAATACAGTCAATTACGCAACGCAAAAACCGCCAGCCATTGCCCTCATCGCGCTTGCGCCATGCCGCACTTGATATCGTTTCATCCGCCCAGCCACCGAAAAGCGTATTGACGAGCTGATCGAACGCAATCGGTATTTGTTCAAACCGTCTGCTCATCGTTTACCTCGCCGTAAATAGACTGGTTGCTTTGTTCGATAAAAGTGACCGGTGTGTCAGTGTTACATGATGCCTCCGTTGCCGACTGCCCCCCTGTAATGTCAGGTTCAGGTTCAAACGTGATAACAATCGCCTCCAGCGCTCCCGGCGTTTCGGCGGCATAAATCCGGTTGCGCAAGCCCCATTTCATTTGATAAAGCGCCTCTGCATGATCGATCACCTCCAGCCGCATTGTTTTCAGTTGGGGCAAATTGACGGTATGAAACGTATTGTCATACGCACAGAAATGAACCGTCTCCCGATCCGTTTCTTCCAGCGCCACGATGAGGTTTGAAATATTGCGTGCCGCCGTCTTGTCCGCATTAATCTCGAAACCGGCAGATGAGGTGCAATGGGCTGTTTCTGCCGCTGTTGTAAATGCGGTGTTCAATTCGGCCAGTTTGGCGGCCTTGGCTTCTTCAAATGTCGGTACATAAGGCGCATTGATCTCATCGTATTTCGCTTGCCAGATTTCAACGTAGGAATTGACTTCACTGGTATAGCTGCTGATTTCGTGATTGCTGATTTTCCCATCGTCTGAAACGATTTCAAGGCTGCCTTTTCCACCATGCCATTGCAGTGCGTGCAGTCCGGGTATATGAGTCTTAAAATCACAAATTAAACCAATTCCGTTGACGATAATAGTCTTGTCTGACGGTATGACTGTTACATGATCTTTCATGTTTTTTCCTTTACAGTTTCATAATGAATGCCAATGCATAAAACGGCGGCAACGTCGGGACAGAACCGGATATGCTGTGTGAGTGGGGTAGAGAACCGCCAGTATTTTTTACAGATGCGAACGGAGAGTAACTGGAAGAGCTACTGTCTGTAGTAGCAATATTGGGTCCTATTGCGTCTGCGTAGGCTTGGCCAACGGTATGGTTGTGACTTGGCATCTGATCAACCGTCAGCGTTGTTGCCCCGGTTACTCCATTGATTGACGAAGAGGCTGCCCCGCCGGTTTCACCTACTGCATAACTACCACCTGCGCCAACAATGAATTTATCTCTCATGTCCGGCGTACCGTTTTCGCCATTGCATAATGTCCATCCTGACGGTATCGCATTTGCTGCGCCAGACCACATGCTGATAATTCCAGATGGGATCAGATTCAGCTTCTGGCCGTTCGACCCGAGCAATTCATTGAGATAAAGCAGTAGCTTATTCAGCGTGACCTTGAAATCGCCTTCTGTGATTCCCGTACCCGTGAATTCAATGATTTCCGGTAATTGATTATCCATATTTCCCCTTTTTAGTTTTTCCACATCAATGCTGTTTCATCCGCATTCCACATCAGTTTGCTTTCATCCGGATTCCACATATAATCCGATCCGGAAGAATAAGCGACCATCGCCCACGGGCCGACCGCGATTCCCGCTGCACATACCCGGAAATAAGTTGCATTTCCATAAAGTGCAATACATGAGAAATTCGGCGCAGAACTCTCGCCAGATCGTGTCCATGTCTTCATGTCTGACGACTGTTCAATGTAGTAATACTCCGCCCAGGGCGACGGCTCCCACGACAAAACGGCTCGCTCCGATGCGTTAGGCATCGATCTGACGATCAGTCCGGTCAGAATTGGCCGCATTTGTGTTATCGGCAACTGGGTATGCGTCGTTTCCGGCGGAATGTTTCCAGTATCAGCCAGATGCACCGCGTCGTCTTCACCAACAAGTTCAATCTCAACCTTGTTGACCCCTCTCGGCTTTAATGACAAGGCCCGAGCCGGTTGTCGCCATGTCTCGCCCCATCCGAATGCCGTATGTGTCGGCTCGCTTGTGTCACCGGTTCTGATCGTGAAGTCTGGTTCCGAACCTTCGGCGATGACGCACTGGTTTTCTGCTTCGCCTTGTGTGACGGCTGCTGGACCAAAGACTGACCCGTTCGGCCTGCGAAGTGCGATGTAATGGGTTTCGCCTGCTTTCCACGTCAAAGGCTCTGTGAGCGTCAGAACTCGCGTTTCTGGGTCATATGCCATCACGCTGGCAGACTGCCCCCATTGCGGCATATCGTGTGCAACGATGCACAGATCTCCCATCGTCGGGATAAACCCTTCCATTTCAGTGGACAGGGTAATCACGCGACGCCGGAACCGGTTACATGCAGCCATGTACATGCCTTCACGCCACGCCTGATCCCGGTTTGTGACACCCAGCAATTTCACCGTAACGGGTTTTTCAGCGATGGAATCCGGCATCTTTGCTTTCACCGTTTTCCATTTCCAGATTCGTGCATCGAAATATTCGATATCCACCGCGTCGGCGGTCTCTTCTGTCGGCATCAGGTACTGAACCTTGAATGACCCCTTCACGATATTGCGCATCGTAAACATGCCGGATGGAACGCTTTGCGGCTGGTCACGAATAATGCGAACCATGCCGCCCTGTCTGAACGGTTTGGCGCGCCCTGCCCGTGCTATCGTTGTTAATGCTTCCCATACCGTCGTTTTGGTATCGAAACGGATATCAATGTAATCTCCCCGTCCTGTCCATATCCTGTCCAGCTCATATAACGCTGGCAGATCAATTCGCCCATCGTTCAGTTTCGCGCTGTATTCGGCTTTGCAGGCATCAGCAAATGCCCATGCGATCGATCGGGTGGCCACAGGAGCCGACCATCCTGTTTCAGGATTCCAGACTGGTAATTTGCGAGTAGCAATAACATTGATTTTCCGGCTGGCCTGCTGACTGATATTATTCGTCGCACGGATCCGGACAGCCAGAAGCGTCATACCCGGATAGACCGTTCCGGCATCTTCAAGATACGCCCGAAGCGATGCCCAGCATATTTCATGACCGGCCCTGCTATTCGTGTTTTTCGTGTCTGTACGGGTAATTCTCGCTTCATAACGGCCCGGGGAAACGGTGTATCGGTAACTCCGGCGCTGTGGGGTTGATGTCGCTGCCTTGATGACTTCCGAACCCAATACCGTCCAGTCACTTAAAGCGGTACCGTAATCATCGATCAGACGGGCTTCACAACGAAATGACACGCTCATTTCACTCAACGTGCCGCTATCATTCGCCCAGTACAAACCTCGTGTACAGACAACATCGAATGCCAGCATATTGGCTGTGGTATCCGCTTCGTTGGCGACAAACGCACCAAGTGGCGTACCCGTTAACATTTCCTGTCCGGACACTTCTCCGGACGTTTCGACATTCGCCGGGAAAAGCGTCAATTTCGCGCCCGGTGGGATAACTTCCGTGCTGACTTCGGCAAACTGGTTAATATCCGTATCTTCGATGCGGATTGTCTCGATGTCGTATTCACCCTGCCCGATGCAGAAAAGCTGATACAGATATTGTTCGTTTCCGCTATATTCAACATACGGCGAAGCCGCGAAATCCGGCCACGAAATATGACGGCCGTACTGCACTGGAATTGGCTCACCGATCCGGGCACTGTTGCCTTGTGACGAGACAGAATAGGTCGGACTGGCGGATTCCGTGGATGCAATCGAACCCGACGATGTTTTAGCCGGGATCAGGACGTTGACCAGTGCGGCGCCAACAATACCGATGGCGGCTGTTACGAAAGTGGTCGCAAGCTTCCCGAATTCTAGGGCAGAACCAATAACCCCTCCAACATATGGCGCAAATACCATCACGGCTAACATCAGAATCATGCGCAAAGGGTTGGAACCACCTCCGCCTTGCGGCAAGACAAGGAACTGGACGATATCGGTTTCTGCGATTTCGCGTGTCCAGTATTTGCGAAGAATGACTTCGCCGTTGACCAGACAAATATACGGTTTTGAAATCACAGGTGCCAAATCACAGATTCGGCTTCCATTGACTGCCTTGATTCTTTGCACGTCTTTACCGGGGTTCCACGGATTGTGATGTACAGCGATTATTGACATGTTTTTCCCATAAAAAAACCGCCTTAAAAGGCGGTTATTGCGTGTTAATATTGAAATAAAACAATTAAAAGGCTTTGATCATGAAAAAACTGATTGTCGTTATTTTTCTATCTCTAATTCTTTCAGGATGCACAACATATCGCCCGCAATATGATGCCGACTATGAAAAGGCGGTATCAGCCGTGATTGACAAAAGTTCTGAAACCATCAAGTTTAATGATCATGCTATTTGGCACCCTAATAGATCAACTATCCCAACCGTTTTTCCTATCCCCACCCCAATTGAGGGAAACATGGTTATAACAGACAAAACACTATATTTTCTCGAATGGGATTCTGATTCAAATGCATACAATATTGTAAAGAAACTACCCATTACTGATATTCAGAATGTAAAAATCACGACGTTTGGGTTAAACCGCCAACTCGCAATACAATCTAAAAACAATAATTTCGATCTTTTCTCTTATACATCTCATATCAAAAGAAACGGAGATATGAATATTGAAGTTTTAAATTACATAAACTCCCTCATTAAAAAATCACCGGTGGTGCCAGAACGTCATTAATCCCCATCCGTCCAATGCCAGCGCCTGCCGCGTCTGGCATACAACGCCCATTCCTTGCGCACAGTGCAATACCTTCCCGCCGTCAACATTTACCCACATGCCAATGTGCGATGGGTACCGGTTTCGCTGCATTAAGACAGCATCGCCGTCCTTCGGGTCCGTTACTTCAAACCAGTTTGACCGTTCATCATGCGTTTCCATCGTCGTGATGACTTGCCGAAGATCAAGCGCGTCAACATCGACCGCCGGAACGTCTCGACCGTAATACGTTGCCTGACAATGCCGGAAAAACGCCCAGCAGTCCCATTCTCCGGATACCCACGGCATCCCGATATATTCTGTAATTTGTGCTGGTGTCATGACGATAAGGACGGAAACTGGTCCAGTGTGTAGGTTTTTCTTGGATAAGCCGTTTTCGACAAGTCAGCGAATCCGGCACGTGCTGTGACACGGAAAACGTCTGTCTCAACCGTGTTGATCACCATTGTCATGGGCGGATCGTTTTGTGGGCCGGACGGGTCAGACATCAGGTAAATCCGGTATGTAATCTCGATCAGGTAAGGCGTTCTGACCGCTGCTTCAATGCTGGTCACAATTTCACGACTGACGTTATCGATCGTCAGCACGATTTCGGGCTTTCCGCTTTCTGCGATTTCAGGTAATTCCAGATCGAATGCATACGGCAGGAATTCAACGGCTTCACCAGCGTTTTCAGGAGCTGACGCTTCCAGCGTTCCAGTAAACGACTTGTGGTCACGGACGACACGAAGCGGCTGCGTGAAGGCCGGATGACGCATTTCTATCGTGTAAACGATAATCTCATCATCCGGAGCACTGGCATAGGCCTCTTTGATCGCTTCTTTCAGTGTGGTATCAGTCAAGATATTCCTCCAGTTCTTCAGACGTCATTACCGACATGTCGCGTACTTCAAGCGTGGCAGACACGTTATAAATCCCTTTTGCGGCCAGCTCAACGGTATAAGGACCTACAAACCGGCAATCGGTTTCCGTCATTCCCATACCGTTATCAACCTCCATTACAAACCACGCTGTCCCATCGAATATCGTATGTTTGAACCACGCTTCAAATACCTTGAATTCAAGGCGTTGCATAATCCATTTAACAGATAGTTGCGTCGGCATACTGGCGCTTAACCGGCGCTGCCGTGCTGGCCCGGTCTCCATCTCTGTCCGGACTGTCGCGTTTTGCGGACTGATCTTGTACCCATCCACGGCACATGCCGGAATCATCTTGGGTATGTTAGCCATCAGTACGCCCCCGCTGCACGGCTCGCGCCAAAGTTACGCATGATGGCTTTGGATACAGATCCGTCGTTCTCGATGTCTTTGGTGACAATATTAACGATCATCGCGTTTCCGTCGAAGTCAGCACTTGAAGACGTTATTTCCTGCCTTGTCCCCTCGTTTTTATGATTGATCTGGATGCTCATGCTTCCCCCTCCGCCCAGCATATTGTTCGGAATAATCGTGCCAGATGATGGCGGCGTAAACAGCTCCGGGCCACGTTCGCCGACAAGATAGGTCTGGCCGCCTGATACGGGGCCACCAAGTGCTTTTTTGCCCACATATGGTTTATCACCGAATATTTCGTTATAGGCATATTCAGAACCGGGTCCATCCCCAAATTTGTATTCAAAAACACCACCAAGTGTTTTTCCGAGAACAGACGTTAACCCGTCGGCTAGACTGGAAATCATTTTCTTTGCCTGAATCCTTGCAAGATCAGCAATAATCGAGTTGGCCAGATCACTAAAAGACAGTTTTCCCGTAGTGACGAATTTCACCCAGACGTTTTCCATTTCCCTGAAAGTGTTTGTCAGCGTGTCACCGATAGATTTTCCTGTCTCTTCTGCTTTTTCCCGATAATCCTGCATGGATTTTCCGAGGTTGACCCATGGATCGTTATTCACGTCATATTTTTTCTGGATCAATTCCAGATTGGCCTGTTTCGATGCTTCGCCGATCTGTTTTATTTTTTCGATTTCTGCAGAAAGAACATCAACGTTTTTTTCGCCGATCTCAAGAGTTGTTCGCTTGATGGCTTCCTGTGTTTCAAGATCAACCCTTCTTGCTTCAGTCAGTTTTTGAATTTCAATCGTGCTTTTACCGATCAGGTCTATTTCAAATTGCCGACTTTCGGTTTCGTTATTCCGGCGATACTCAAACTCTTTTATGTCTTTTCTGAATTTCAGGACAACATTCAGCTGACGCTCTTTCTCGATCAGCTCATCCAGATTTTTTGCGGCATCAATGTAATTCTGTTTTTGTGTACCCGTTAATGCGCTTCGCTTCTCTGATGCTCTTTGTGCGTCAGAGAACCGTCCAAAGGTCACATCGAATTCAGCCATTGCCTCTTTTGACGACTTGATTTTTCCTTCAAATTTTTCAAAATTGGCAATGCCATATTCAAGCCCTGCCGTGTCGCGCCCCATTTGATCCCATGCCTTGTCAAACGGGTCTGTATCAATCGCTTTCTTCTCTTTTGGAGCCGCCACCCATGATTTTCCTTTTTCAAGAGGATCACGTGCTGCCTGCGCCTGCCGTCCGTCAGCCGCAAAAGCCATTTTTATACGCTTTCCGACCTTGTCAGCTCGCTCACCAACTTCATCAAGGTTATTTATTATTCGGTTGCCTGCCTTATCCCATCCTTCCGACACCGCTTTTGCTGCTCCCGTCCAATCACCTGATTCCAACAGTGTTCCGCCGTGAGCCAAGCCTGACAAGAGATCAAAGATAGCCCCAAAAATTCCGGTTACGAGTTTGTAAACGCCATAAATTGCAGTCGCAAAGGTCTGCAATATCGTATTAATGGTAGCGATAGAGTACCGAAATATAGAAACAATCTTCGGCCAGCCGTTCTGGAATATTTCAGCAAACTCAGTTAACACAGGCATTACCTGATCTGCCCATGCCCGGCTAAAACCGTCGGCCGTCATTTTTGCTTCATTTTTGAAGGTGCGCATGGCATCCTGATAAGCGGTGACGGCCTCTTGTGTCTCTCCTCCGATGCCGAGATTGTATTCGTTCAGCCTGTCGCTTGCTTTTCCAAGCTCTTCCTCTGTTACACTCAAATACTGATTGATTTCAGACAAGGAGCCAATACCGATTGCTGTGGCCGCCTGATTTCTGTTCCATCCGTCCGTATATTCTTCCAGAACCTCAGATGCACTGGCGATCAGCTCTTCAACAGAGCCATGCGCTACACCGAGTCTGTCCAATTCTTTGACGTTGCTATTCATCGCGGCTTCGGCTTTCGTATAGACAGTTGTGTAGCCGTCCATACCAATACCCATCGCAGACAGTGCAGCTGCCGTTCCAGATGCTTCGTTCGCTGTCATATGCATTGCAGTTTGCAACTTGTTCAATGCATCAACGGACTTGATAACGTCATCTATGCTTTCCGATTTGTAGCTCTCACCCGTAAATAGACCAGCGACAAATTGAAATCCAGCCTTTATCGCATCAATGGCATAGCCGATCACTTTTATAATCGCCCATATCGCGCCAAGTCCGATAGCTGACAGGACAGCACCGATAAGCACGCCAATGGCAACTGCTTTTGCTGTCGCCCATCCATCCATCCGCTGGCTATCATCCTCCATTGCCTTGTTGGCAGAGCTTATCCCCTCCTTTATTGATTTTGTCATTTCCGTACCGATTCCGGCAAAGATTGACTCTCCGAGTTTTTGCGCTGCATTACTAATTGCATCAAATGCAGTCTCTGATTTATCAGCTGCATTTTTAGCGCCATCAGCAACCGCATCGATTTCGTTTTTCATCGACGCAGTTGCCTTTTTTACATCGTTGGCGGCCTTATCTGTCCCATTCCGAAACTTGTCTATTGACACAACAGCTGCCGACCAGCCAGAAGAAGCCGCATCTTTAACCGCATCCATCGCATCGGAAAATGGCCGGTAATTCGCACTGACTGTTGTTGATAAAGTGCCGAGTGACATTTTTTACCTCACGCTACAATAACTTCACCATCAATTCGCAGCTCCGCCGAACCGCCAATAACTTCGTCAACTGCACCGGATTCAGGCATCGCACGAACGTATGCGCCAAAAGATGCAACCTTTCCATTTGGATAAGTCAGTTTGTAATTCAACCGGCTTGCTGCCGCTTTTGAGGCTCTCATGGCGTTCTGTCCAGCATCTTCATAATCCGGGTTGATATCAAAAGATATCGATCCAAAATCTTGAAGTCCCAATCTGATTTCACGTGCTTTAGAACGCAAATGCGTTACATCGACTTCCGCTGCCTGACCGTCAAAACCAGACCAATTTTTTACGTTTGCAACGGATGTATAGGCTTTTTGCAAGGCACTTGCTGCCAAACCTTCAATATCCTTTCCGGTTGTATTGACCTGAATCGCAAAGGTTCCGGCTGTAGCATTGGTTGCGACAAAACTCTGGTTATTTATTTCGCTGGCATTTGCCCCCGTAAATCCGGATAGAGTAACGACCGTTCCATTTTTTACACCTGCAGCTGTGAGAATCGTCGGGTTTCCGACAACGATACCTGTTACAGCTATCGTTGTTCCGGAACCGGTTTCAATTTGTAAATCTGTGCCTTGGGCGGATATTGCCGAACTTTGAGTCATATTTTTCTCCAAAAAAATACCGCCCTAAGGCGGCTTATTTATCTGCTCGTACTACTTTGAGACCTTTAAATTGCTGTGCAATCAGCTTTTCCGTGATTTGGTCAGCGTCCAACTTTTCCTCATTTTTACGGCCGACCCAAAGTGTGAAATCCTCTGGTTTATACGGCTTTCTGACTTTTTTTACATCACGATTGATATTTGCAAGCGTTGCTAACGCCTGTCCGTGTCGCAAATCCTCTGCAAATTCACCGAATGGCTCAAGCATGAAAAATTCTTGCCATTCCAGGATTTCAGCATGTGGGATATGCTCCACTTCCCCGATTGTTTTACCAAGGGCCAGCGCAAGTCGAAATAAAAACCTGCGTTCAGGGTTTGCCCTTAAATGTTTTTTTCGTCGTTAATAAATCCATTCAGTTTCAAAACACGCTGTGTCAGATTGTGAATTAACGTATTTGCACAGTCTCTCATCCGGTCAATATCGCCATCACAAAAAACACGGCTTCCATCGCTATCGACAATCGACGTAACGATCATTTTTGTGCCGAACAGGTCATTGCTTTGATCACCTTCCTTTTTTTCAGACGATAACCCTGAATCCTTTCTGATCTGCGAAATCTCACGTTCAGAAAGTTGTTTTACAAATAAGCCATTAAAACCGTCGATATCGATCTCTTCAGTCTTCGGGCGATACATTTCAAAAAGCGCTTCTTTATTAAACATAAAATTTCCTTTATTCATTGCTCCAAATTGAAAAATCCTGACGATGCCGGTAAAGTTTTGTTTCCGGTTCGTAGGCCGTGCCATCACTCAAAAAAATAACGGTCATATCGCTTTCAAATAAAGCATTCCTGACCGTTTTCTGTAATTCGTTCCTTTCTTTTGGCGTTCTCGCATAAACGTCGATCTGAAAGCGTTTTTTTGAGACGCCCTGATCTCCCATCAAACACGTATCACGCGCTCCGGAAATTTGTGTATAAACAATGTACGGGACACCTTCGCCTACCCCGACGCTGTCATAGATATCAATTCCATCCAATGCAGCGCGTATCACTGACACGATTTTCATTTCAATTGTCATGAATAGCGTCCTGTATTGTTTTTTTCATAGTAGAAAAAACTGCACTTTTGGATGTGTCTATTGCTGGCCTGAAAAAAGGCTTCGCCGCCATCTTGCTTGTCCCAAACTCGACAAAGCCAGCGTGATCACTATCCGAATAAACAGATACGACTGTCCCGTTTTTTGCCGTTTTGATGCTGTCTCGCAATTCGCCAGTATCTGATGGCGCCCTGTTTCTTATTTCTTTTTTAACCGCATCAGCAGACAGAGACACACCAGCAGAAATGCTTTCACGCACCTTTTTCTTCAGTTTGTCGATTTCCCGATTAAGTCGGACAAGGTCTTTATCCATCACTCACCCCTTTTTTGCACATGAGCGTCATCATCGTGTTTTTGTCGGCGTTCAAGATTGCTATCACGTCATAAGTTTCTCCTTCGAATTTAATCCGAATTTTTATATTGATATCCGATCTCTTCCTGATGATGATTCGAGTAGTGACTTCGTTTTTAATGCTCTGCGCTGCAATAAACTCCCGCCCAGTCATGTCTGATACAGAGGCCCATACCGTGCAGTATTCAATCCATTGCAAAGAGGCACCAAATTCATCTTTCACCTCAACCATCTTTTCAATGATGACTCGCCGGTTCAGTTCCCCTGCTCTCATGTCACACCCCGGGATTAATACGGTAATGATTCAAAATGGACTTCGCACCATTCGGTAACTCGCAGGCGGACACACCCACAATGACATCTTCCCTGTTCGTATACAGATGGCCTGTGATGAGCAAAATGGCCGCGTTGATGGCATCGTTTACAATCATCGGATTATTTCCGGCGGTGCCAGTTGCCACCGCCTCATCAAGCATGGCCTGATCATCGTAAACAGTCCGGTTCATATAATCGGTCACAGTCTGTTTCGCGGCAGAGAGATATAACGCCATCATTTCCGAATCGAAGGATTCTGCGCGACAGTGCGCCATCGCCTGGGACAAACTGACGAAAGCCATTATTTACCCTCGTTTTTCTTCTTGCCAGACGTTGCAGGCGCTTTTGATTCAGCCGCTGCCTGTTCCAGTTCTGGCGGGGTTTCTGCCGGGTTTTCTGCGCTGCCTGATGCCTCAAGCGCCCCTAATTCAGCCGCTGCCTGTTCCAGTTCTGGCGGGCATTCTTCGTCTTTTGCAAAGACGGTTGGATAGATGTCACCTGTCTTCACGCCCCGAAACGCTTTTATAAATTTCGCCATGTTTTCACCTATAAAAAAAGCAGGGGGCAAACCCCCTGCGTTACTGATTAAGCGCCCGCCGCAACTTTCAATGCTCGCAGTGGTTGCGGGTCAAGCAAGCCGCCACCGACACGCTTGGTTGTGTAGAAAGAAACGTACGGCTTGTTGGTATATGGATCGCGGAGAACGCGAACACCAATACGGTCAAGGATCATGTAGCCTTTATTAAAGTCACCAAACATGATTGGCAGTGCATTCGCTGCAACGTCTGGCATATCCGGGATTTCAGTGATCGGGAAATTGCATAGTGTGGCCGGTTGTCCGGCGACATAGGACGGCTGCCACAGGTAATTTCCCTGCCCGTCTTTCAATTTTCGGACAAAACCCTGCGTCTTGCGGTTCATGGTGAACCTGGCATTGCCGGTGTAAACGCTCGGCAAGTCATAGATAAGGTCAATAATGCCGTCCGCCGTAATAGCTGTTGCAGAACCACTATTCACAGCCGCAATTGCGCCATAGGGATGTTTCGCCGCATTAGTTCCACCGGTGACATACGTCAGAATGCCGGTCGGTTTATTTGTGCCATTGCCTGATACAAAAGCAGCTCCTTCCTGAAAGGCGAATTCCTGCTGTACTTCTCCTGCAAGCCATGTCTCAATATCGATTTCAGCGTCATCCAGAATCTGCTGTGTTGCTGCTGGATTGGCATAAATCTCACCAGTGGTATATTCCAGTTCTGCGAACGTCGGATTGGATGTCGCTGGACGTGCTGCCGTTTCGCCAACCCATCCGGAAGTGGCTCCCTTCAGGTTAAACAGTTTCTTGAAATTGGCCTTGGATGTCGGTTGTACAAAGCAAATCTGGCGCATTGGTGACACAAGAACCAGCTTGTCAGCAATGGTACGATCCCATTCGCTTGGAGCCAGATAACCGCCTTCATCAGATGCGCCTTTATTCAGGGCCGCCTGAATTTCTCCTTTTTTGAAGTGGGCATTGAAAGCGTCCGTATATTCTGCGTCCCTGACTTTACGTCCGCCGACACTGGCATTTTGAGAAGCAGCAATTTTTACATGTGCGTCCTCGATTTCTTTTTGGAGGCGGTCAATGTCGGCATTGATTCTGTCGACTTTCAGTGCCTGAAGCGCATCATCGTGCCCTTTTTTGAGCGAGTCAATTTGTTTGGTATGCTCTGCCTTGAACGTATCGAAAGCTTTATTGACTTCATCAACAAGCGCCCTGACTTCGGATGTGCCTGCCTCGGCTCGTACGTCGACTAAACCGCGAATAATTTGTACTGTCATTTTTCTGTCCTTTTATGTATAAAAAAACCGCCCAATGAGGCGGTTTTCATTCAGTGTTTGAGTGTTTAGTTTTTCATGCTATGCAACAGTGACTTGATCAGTGCTGTTGCTTCAGTGCCAGCGCACGGCTTGGCAGGTTCGGCAGCGCACGGCGTACCGCTTTCAAAAAGCGACTTCAAAGCTCCCCGACGGGCGCTTCTCGAATATCCCGCCTTCGCCATCGCCGCTTCAATCATTGCGAGTGGTTTCTTCCTTCCGGCTCCTTCGCTGTGGACAGATTCAACGGATATCTTTCCCGTCGCGAAGCCATCTTCTATTGCCTGATCGGCTGATAACCACGTCTCTTTATCCATCATTTCCGAGACAAATTTTTTGTCTAAGCCAGATCTGCTTGCGTAAAGGGATGCCATTGCGTCGTCAAACGGGGTCATGAGTGCGGACGCTTCGGCTAAATCATGGCGGTTTCCAACTGCCACGGCCCAAGCGTTGTGAATCATCAGAAACGCGCCCTCCCCCATCAGAATTTCATCGCCAGCCATCGCAATGACTGAAGCAGCGGACGCCGCAAGACTAAGAACCCGGCAAGTTACTTTTCCCTTGTGCTCTCTCAACTGGTTATAGATAGCGACGCCTTCGAAGAAATTTCCACCCGGTGAATTGATATCGACGACAATATCCGAACCTTCAGCATTGCGGAGAACGGCTGCAATGCGTTTTGCCGTAATTCCCCCGCCTTCCATGTTCTCACCGATAGTATCCAATATCGATATCGTGGCTGCGCTTTCAGTTGCAGATTTAACATCCGGTAACCATCTGTCAACCGCGTCGGGGCGTAAATCAAACTGGGCTGCCGAAAGCTTGAAATCAGACTTTATTTCTGGCAATACAATCAAACTCATTGTTTTCCTTTCTGTGTCATCGGGTTCCTTAATTCGTCCGCCGAAGAATCGTTTGACCGTGGGAGGTCGACTACTTCGCGAACTTCATTAGGAGTCATCCACGGCGCTTGTCCGCCAGCTCCCAACGCTTTGCTAAGGAAGTTTGCCTGTTCCGTCATCGAGCCGCGCAGCAACGCCGCCTCGTTGAACTGAAACTGATACTGCTCCATTTCTTCTTCTGTCAGCAATACTCTGACAAGTGCCTGCTCCCACGCAGTAAACCAGGGCGCTAACGTGTACTGGACAAGAAAAATACCCAGCTGGCTTATCCCGCTGCCCCATGAAGTGTCATCCATCATTAAAAGCGGCCTTGGAACGCCATAAAGTCTGGCCACTTCCTCAATCTGGTGATTACGGTTTTCTATCTGCTGCGCGTCCGCTGCCGTGCTGCTAAATTTGACGACTTTCCCGCCGCCTTCAATAACCATAAATTTCCCGACGTTTTCAGCGCCGGTATAATTTTCCTCCATTGAAGTTTTTATGCGATCGTATGCGGTTTCACTCAGATTATTCGGAAATTCCAGTGCTCCACCAGCCATATTTCCGGTGTTGAATACTCTAGACGCAGCACGTTCTGCATCTTGCGCCAGCTTGATGGCTTCAGCCCCCAATTTAACGGGAGCCAACCCGATTAGTCCGTCTGTCGTAAGTCCCCTGAGATGAAAGACCTCGGACGATTCCAGCCGAACCGTATTACCTGATGGCGTCGTCCAGTCATAATGGACATTCCAATCATCGCTCTGTTTCGGCACACAAGTTCCCAATTTCATCGGGATCATGCAAATTGGACGCCCAGCCGACCGAATCACCCGCGCATAACCGTTACCGGACAAAAGCGCATGAGTTTGCATCATGCTTTTAAATTCAAACGGTGTTTGCCATTTGTTTGGGCGTCTTTTTACAAGCCGATAGGCTGGATGATTTCCAGCAAGCGTTTTGTCTGGTGATGTTGAAATCAGGTTAAGGGGTAATCTACCTATGCTGTTTGAAATGACTGAAATTGCCCGCATGCAAGCCGTATTTTTCAAGGCATCATTGGATGCGCCACCTTTTACCCCGACGCGTAAAAATTCAAGAAACTCAGGGTCGTCTAAAAATTGCGGAGCCGCCAAAGAACCCTCAGCAGAAACTCTTCTTTCCGGCTCTGCCGCAATTGGCTTTTGCCTGAAAAAATCAAGTAATCCCATGCACTTCCCCTAAACGAATCTCAATCCGCGATCTTCATAAACTGATTTTCCGCTCGTTGGATTCATGTTCATGAGTGATACCGCATTAAAAACCGCCATCAGCGGATCAATTTTTGCCTTGCCTGATGCCTGTTTTGTGATCAGAATGGCGTTCCCTCTATCTTCAACCCGGGCATTTCCAACGCACCATGCCATTATTGGCTGGCCTGCGTGGACCAGTTCTCCGCCTGCAACTTTTCTTTCTGTCGTCTTGATCGCGCCGTTCAACTTCCATCCTTGCGGGACTGCCACCATCTGATCAATGCCGAATCCTCTTCCGTCGGATGTCAGTTCATTGATAATGTCGCCGATCCCGGCAGAATCAACACCCAGGAATTTATCCGCTGCCAACAAACCTGTATCCCGCACGTAGCAGATCATGTCTGAAACATCAGAAATATCATCGCCGGGGTTAGTGACTATCGTTAAATCACCCTGCTTTTCAAAGTCCAGTAATGCAGGGGCAATTTCTTTTCGTCTTTCCAGCGCAATCCGGTGCGCCCATGCGTGTACCCACACAAGCCATTTGCGCGTTTCTTTTTCTCGTCCGATAAACGCTAACCCGAGCAGGTCATCAAGACCCCCGCCATCAATACCGCAAACAATTACTTCGCTTCGATTAATCAGGTCATCGAGTGATGTCAGATTTTTGTCTTGTTCGGCCTCCCAAAAATCGGCACCAGCCCACCTGTCCGATTGCAGGTTTAACCCAATCTCGACATTTAAATGTTTTGCCAAAAAACCGCGTAATGATTCCTCGCCTGCTGATTTTGCTTTCTCAAATTCCCGATTCAAAAACTCGACATCTACGGATGCGCCAAGGTTCGGATTTGTAATGTAAAAGTTTTCCGGGTTGAGGTATTGTTTTTCATCCCGCATTTCATTCGGGAACTCATAAAGCACCGGCAGGAATTTATTATCATCAATCTTTCCGTCTCGAACATCCCTTGCGTATTGCAATTTCTGTCTGAACACTCCGGCCGGAGGCGCATCGGATTGTGTCGTGAGGTAAATAACAAACCCTTCGGGACGTGATGCAAGGCCGCCACACGCTTCACGAAGCATGTTTTCAGCATTCGCCCTTTTCCCGAACAACCATAATTCGTCAACCAGTATGCCTATCGCCTTTTTACCGCCAACGGTTTCACTGTCAGCAGCGACCACTTTTAATGTCGCTCCTGTTGTGCGATGGGTGATAGTCCTGATGTGGTCTTGCACCTGAAGCAATGCGCTTAAGTCCTCGTCTGCGCGTACCATATCCCGCGCCGGATAAAAGGAGTTATTCGCAATCTCGACAGTCGGGGCAAGAATAATAAACTCGCCGGACTGACGCCAATTCAAAATCAACGCTGTCAGCATGATTGCGGCGGCATCTGTTGATTTTCCATTCTTCTTGCTGATCAGCATCATGAATTCCTGAATCAGCCGCCTTCCACTTTCAGGATCATATGCGCCAAAAATACTGGAGACGAAATCAGTTACCCACGGTCTGGATACTTCGGCCATTGTCGGCATACCGGGAGCGTCAACCATTCGCAAACTCCCGAATACATTGAGCGCCTCGCTTGCCTCTGATTCAAATAACGGCGAAAAAGGAATAAGCGATTGCCCAGCAACAATTCTTGTTTTCCAGTCATGGCATGCTGTCGTCCATTCCATTGATTACTTCCCAACTATTTTTAAAGACGGCGGCGCTTTCGGGGCAAAACGTCCTGTTGCCACTTTTTTTGCCGTCTCGTCCTTTGCTTCTTTTTTACCGCCATCGTGCGTCTTGGTATGCAGATATTGCGCCGCTGCAATTGCAGCCCTAACTCTCAATGCCGGGTCAACAGCAGGATTGTTCTGAACGATCAGGAGAAATTCAAGCGGATCACGCTTCTTGCCGTCCATCAGTTCAGCAGTGCTGTTTTCAGAATTCAAAACATTTGATGTTTCTTTGTTTTTCGGCTTGCGACCAGCACCCACACGAGCGCCGCCACTTCGCCCTATTGCGCCAGCCATTTGATTTCCTTTTGAAATGGGGGTTTTTTTCTGCGAATGGGAGCCAACGGGGTCTTTCAATCGAAAAAGTTAAAACTTTTCACTCCCCCCCGCCCATTGAAAACTTTGCGTTCTCTTCTTTCTGTTTATCGCTGCTGTGGTGTTTGTCACATAAGGATTGCCAGTTTGAACTATCCCAGAAGAGCGCCTTATCACCCCTGTGAGGTATCTTGTGATCAACAACTGTGGCTTGTCTGACAGTTCCTTCAGCCGTACACATAGCGCACAATGGATTTGCCAGAAGGAATCTTTCCCTTGCCTTTCGCCATGCGTGTCCATATCCTCGGCTTGCCGCGCTCTGGTCGCTTGTTCTCCACGATCCAGGGACGATGCGTGATAGTTTATTCTCCGCTGGCGCTACTTGAGGCTTTAATGATTTCAGGCGAGCCACGATATAGATGTTTGAATTGGTATGCCGGGATGGATTTGAACCATCAGCCGTCAAATTATGAGTTTGAAGCTCTTACCACTTGAGCTACCGGCACATAAAAAAAGCCCCGATTAAGGGGCTATAGGGTCACACTTTTAAAAAACAAAAATACCCGACTGGTTAGGCCGAGCTTTCTGCTATATTAGCTAGTGTCTATCTCAACTAATATAAGGTAATTCTATGTCAAATAATAATTCAGGAAATACTGATAACAAGCCAAGTGATAATAGCAAAACAACACAAGAAAGCACTTCGCAATATAAGCGACAACCTGATACATCAAGAATGGTCTATGATTCCATTGACGGGCTGAAAAAACGCCCTCCATCAGACAAGCAGAAATAGACTACACTGCCATGTATGCAGCACTTGCGATTATTGCAATCAATGGTGAAACGATAGCAAGAATACGAATGTAGTCAAGCGTTTTTGCCATCGTTTCCAACATTGTTGATATCTCATTTATTGCATTTTCGAGAGCAGCTAATCGAATACGTTTAATCTTGCCAGCCTCTATTTCCTCATCGGTATCAGGATCTTTGTAAATTAAAAGCGCGGGACTTGATGACCCCAATTTTCTCTCCTTTGCCATCATGCACCGGCACAGTAGAACAATTGCCAAGATTGCCCAAAGTACTGAGAAAACAAGAAGTCCTGTCGAAATACATCCCCACGTTGATGACCTCAAATCATTAAGCAAAAGTAAAACCGCTCCAGCAGAACCAGAAAGCAGAATATTAAGCAATTTTTCACTGCCACCACGAAGAAACCCGTATGAAACGGTCATCGCTGCCATTGTTTCTTTTGCCTCTTCTGACGCGTATTCAACAATATCGTCTTTTGCTGAATAAAAGGCGTAAAAAGGAATTGAGTCTTTTTTCTTCATCGCATGATTGTGACATAAAAAAAGCCCCCGAATTTCGGAGGCTCACTAAGAATTTAATTTAAAAAAAAGCCCGGTGGGCTGGTACACCCTCCAAGCTTGAAAATTTAGGATATCGTTTTCGCTAAACGCACTAATGCACAATATCTAATTTAGATGCCATTTTACGGCAAAAAGACGCATCTGTAAATATAAACATGGCTTTATTTACAGTTTGTTGACTTCGGTCAATTTTAATGCTGTGTTCAATGTCGTGTATGCTCTGCAACCGCTTCGACAACCAGATCATTCAAGCTCTTCCCGCTTGCCGCTGCCTTGATCGCAACCTCCGCATGCAATTCAGGAGACATCCGGATATTGAAACGGCCTGAATACGACTTGTACGGCTCAATACCCTTTTCTTTGCACATTTCAAGATAGACATCGAGAGACCGCTTCCCTTCTTTTTTCAGCCCATCAATGTCCGATGCGTAAAAATCAGCGCCGCCAGACAAGCCAAGAAATTCACCTCGAAACATTTCAATTTCCGGATCGTACTGGATAACCGCCTTTTGCCCGTCAATGATCATAATATTGTTCAAAGAAATGCCTTATAAGAAATGTTGTATGCTTTCCCAATCCGCTTTGCCATATCCACAGAAATAGGACGAACACCGTTTTCCATTTCTGAAACCCGTGTCTGTTGAATTCCAAGAACGGCCGCCAGTTGTTTTTGTGTAATCTCTTCTCTGGCCCGTAAACCACGTAATGCCATGCCGGGATTAGCGTCTGGAAATACTTCGTCTATTGTGTAAAGCTTATCGCCTTCTTCGTTGACTGGTCGTATATCTGCCAGTTGCAATAGACTTGAAATAGCGTCACATATCTTTGACGCCATTTCTGTCGGTACGGTGAGACTGATTTCAGTCAATCCGTCCGTAATCTGCGTTTTCATGTGTGCCAACATATCGTACCTCTATTAATCTGATTTCTCTATCTGTTACTTTCCATATAGCCACATAGCGTGGCTTCCCCTTATTCAGGTGGCAGTGATATACATCCTTCTTCCCAACAATCTTTCCGAAATGCGGCCATCCTGTTAATTCAGGCCCTCCCGCTGTCAAATCTTTTTCCAGCAAATACAATACATCCCTCATGCTTTTTGGGAGTTTGTCTTTTTGTTTCCGCGCTTTTCCTGTTGTGAGAACTTGCCACATAGAATATTTAAGTAATATATTATTTTTTAGATATTATATATCAATTTTGGATATATTCCAAGAAAGTCGTTTTAATTTTCACCAAGGTAATCAAAATAAAAACCCGCCGAAGCGGGCATAAAATTCATATCGTCCAAAAAATCGTCATCGCTACAACAAATAAAAACCACGACGTACTATCAATTACATGGCTCATTTCGCACCTCGCAGTTTCAAAATGAGTGCGTCACGATGTTTGGCACGGTGAGATAAAGCTGTGATACAGGCCTGCGCGATTTCTTCAATAGTGGAGTCTTTCAGGCCGATATTGGTAGGGTCAGCAATAGCCTTTGCTAAACCATCGTATGGAGATGGGCGCGGCCTAACGCACACTCTTCCGTCATAGTCGATAGAAAGAAGGAAATCATGCTTCCAAATTGACATTGCCAATATTCCGATAAGCACTTCTTCCGGAACATCTACATCAGGACGACTCTTTCCTTTACTGACAGCATCGCGATATTTTTCAAAAAAATCTGATGCCGCTTCTCTTCCTTTTTGAAAGACGTTCTGATTTAGTAAATCAAATTCTGGTTGTTTGTGGTGAAGGTTTGTTTCTCTATCCAATACATCTAGTACCCATCGCCGGAATTCTTTTGCAATGGGTGTCCGGGAAAACATGGCGACAAGGTGTGCGCCTCGTAAACTAAAAACACGCCGTTCAGCCTTTAAATTCGCCGTGCTACCCAAATTGGGTAAGCGAGTCATTTCGTCGGTAAATTCGTCTGAATTTCGGTTGTAAATTTTGGTTACGGCATTTTCGTTGGCATAGCCAAGCGCCGCAGCCAGTTGTGCAGATGAAATGTAAATTCGATTGTTGATAGACTGGACGTTGAATGTAATGCCGCGGAATGCGAGATTAGACATGATATAACTCCGTACAAGTAGTTTGTTTTTCCACCTACCCCCGACCAAGAGGGTGGGCAGACCATGCAGGTTGGTCGACCGGTGTACGGAACCCGGCAAGCCCGAAGGCTTCCCGCATGACCCGCCCATTAAGGAGCCATGCTGTGGACGAAAAAATACCGCACTGGTGGCGGTTCGTCCGCCGTACACATTCGAGCGACCAAGCCCGGCACCATTTTTTGTGGTGCATATGAAGGATAGCTTGATTGTTCTGATTGTGTCAACATAACAACATGATTGAAAAAATTAAAAATTGGTGGCGGGGGAAATACATACCTCCCCCCAAAAACGATCCTGATAGCCAAATTGTCTTTATCAGCCCGGGGCGCTACGAGAGACCGTTTCTGGCAAAGGTTTACGAGTTTATAAAATACAACCTGCCAAACGAAAAAGGCTGGTTCATAAAGCTACTTGTTGGCGGTGCCGTCGCTTTTGCTATCGCTATCGTCAGCAAATCCCTTTGAAATAACCCCTATCTCCAAGCTATCAACATCCCAAAGCAGAAACTTCGCGCCCATCTCGTCCAACATGGAAATCTGGCTTATAACATTTTCTCTTTGTTCTGCTGTTAAAGGTTTGGTAGTCTTGACGATAATAATGTCTCCTGGACTCGCCTTTTTAACCTGATCAATAATTTTTTCCATACTTTTATTAAATTCCTCAATACCAACGTGCAATATGATTGAGAGCATCTCGCACCAGACGGTTATATTGGCTTTCAGATATCCGCAATACCCTTGCGCCGTCCATCCTACATTTTGCCTTTTCTCTCTTTTCGTTTACTGATGCCTTTCCTAGTACGTAAAGCAAAAATGCTTCCCTCTTTTTCTTGGGTACATTTCGAACGATATCTTCCATATCCTCGGCAGCTAGAACGTCAACAGGCGGGACATACTCGCAAACACAGAGATCCCCGCGATCCGGAAGTTTTACAGCGTAACGCATGATGCAAGTGTAAGACTTCGGGTAAAACCTCTTATCCAATCCCCATCTGATCCAGTTATCTAGTTCAGGCTTCAGCATTTTCATTACTTCCAATGTTTTTAATTGTTCGTAATTCTGCATTCAAACCCTCACAAGAAGTGGCCAACAATAAAACCCCAGACAAACCCGCTTGCCATCGACAAAAAAAACAAAATTAAAAGGCCGGATAGAAAATCGATGTTTGTATTTTTTTTATCCATTTCTTACCTTTCAGAATTCTTGCTTAAGTGCATAACTTAAAAGGGCAAGCGCATCGGCATGGTTATCGTCTACTATGTTAAATCCTCGACGTTTTGCCTCGTTTATCATCGCCTCCTTGTCTGCGTTACCCTTCCCTGTCCAATATTTTTTAATGACGCCGACGCCAACCGGATGACATGGTATGTTTCGTGTCACACACAGCATTTCCAGAATCGCCAGATAGCCGCCGTATGCGTGTGCGGCGAGCACCCCTGCATGTGCCTTCACATCTTCAAAATAAACGATGTGCACACCATCCAAAGCCATCTGTGTCCATTCTTTAAATCGTGCCCATCGGATTGCTTGACGTTCTGTTTTCTTCGGTTTGAAATGTTGTGTCCCACCCGTAATCTTCCCGCCCCGCTCATATTTAGCCCATCCAGTTTTGGTGCCGATGTCTATGGCAAGAATGTTCACTTCATTCACAATTTCGCCTTCTCTCGAGAAAATAGTTTTCGGGAAGCCCTACATCTGCAAGTAATTTTTTCGGGGAAATGTCTAAAACTGTGGCGACATTCAAAAACAAGCGGCTAGAAACTTTATATTTTCCTTTTTTGATTCGTGACATGCCACTGGCATCCATCCCCGTCTTTCGCCACAGATCGGAAAAATCTTCACATCCCAGTCTGTTCCGAAGCTTTCGCAGTAACTCAAATTGATCTATCTCTTTCATTTCTGCGGCCTCTTTTCAATCTTTCCTGTTATTTTTATTGGGAATCCACATTCAAAATCTGGATCTATAGTTTTCTGCATGAAACAGAACACATCGAACGCAAATAAAGCTGCGTCGAAAACCCAGTTAGGACACCAATTTCTAACCTCAACTATCGGTGAGTCCGAAAGCGTGCAGTAAACCGGGGCAATAAAACAAAACATTCCGCAGTGGGTAAAATTTTCCTGAATTTCCTGCTCTGTCAGTCTATTAAAAATAGCCATTGCATCCCCTCGCTCTGAATAACCACTCGTCCATTTCTGTGCGTTTAAAATTCACCTGATCGCCGCTATTTCTGATTATTTCCCTCCGGCTGCCTTTTGATAGCCAATGATCTTTTGGAAAGATGTATTTCGGCTTTTTTGCGTCAATGCCGCGCCCTGCTCTGTAAACCGGCGCTACGTTATTTTTTACCGCTCTCCATGACACAACCCGGATTTGATCGCGCACTTCCCGAATTACTGAACGTACAAAGCTTTGCGATCTGTCTAGCTCTTCCGCAATGTCTTTTACTGCCATCGGTTTTTCAGTAAGCAGCGATAAGATGAGTTTTTCTTTTTCTGTCATGCCAGTTCCTTGATTGCTTCTTGCGCCCAGTTAACCGATATTGCCGGCAACGTTTCTCCGTTTGCCTTTCTTGCCATAATTTTCTTGGCCCACGCCAGCCCGGGTTGCTTTTTAAGGATCCCTGACGCGTTGAGATTTTCCAGCTCACGACTTGCCCTCTCTTTGTCTGTCTCGGTTTTCCCGGGTGCCGGCAACGCTTCCATTACAGCCGGAATATCTGGCCATCCGTTTTTTTGCAGCTCTTTCGACAGTGCGTTTTCCCACCGCGTTTTGATGTTTGAATATGTCTGATTCAGCAGGTCATGAGTCATTTTTGAGGCCGCCCAGAATATCGCCGGATGTGACCACTCGCCCTTTTCTCCCTTTCGCCGCGCCTCCATGCCATTAACTGCTTCGTAGTAGGCGACGGTCATGTCCAGTGATGGCCTGCACAATTCGATAAATTCGTTGAGTGTTGGCGGCCATTTCAGTTTCAGCATGGCTTCTACGCCTGATCTCATTTCAACGCTGGTCAGTGTTGCCATACGTGTGCCCCAAAACTCTTTCAGTTTTTGCGGGTCAGTTCCCTGCCACTGATCCGAAAAGCGTTTTCCGAACGTCATCAACATACGGTCAAACAGGTCATCTATCCATTTTTTGGGTAGGGCCTCAGTGGGCCAGTGTGTTGATGTCGATAATGTTGTTGTCATGGTCGTAATCGCCGCGTGATTCGTTGAGTTTGTTTAGCCAGTCTGATGTCGCGCATTGTTTTGTTTTCTCCGGCGGTCGCCAGTCGGACAGGTAGTGTTCGTCCGGCCCGAAGAACGTCGACGGTTGTTTGATGTATTGCGGATGAACTCCGGTAGCACCGACGTAATGCGCATACCGCATTACCCCGTCGATCAACTCATCGGGCGTTACTCCGTCATTGATTCTGGCTTTCCACGCTTTGAATGCAGATGGTTTGTTTGCCCCGGGACGTTTCGGGTAAAGGGAAAAGGCTTGTTCGAATTCATCCGGATAAGCCTGTTTATTTTTTTTGCCCTGTTTTTCAACGTGGGGGACTATAGGGGGTTTATCTTTATTATCTTTTTTATTTATATCTTTATTATTGGGTACAGAAACTTGACTACCCCCTAGTACAGTTTCTTGACTACCTTTAACAAGTTTCTGGACGGGGGGTACAGTTTCTTGACTACCCGTACAGTTTCTTTCTATTGAGCGGTACGTGTTGAATTTGACTCCGTTTTTTATCGTTTCTTTTTTAACGATCAGGCCTTTTTTAACCAACGCTGCCAAGGCATCAATAATCCCCTGTCTGGATGCCCCAAGCGTATCTTGCAAATAGGATATGGAACCGCTGAAGCATCCTTTTGGGTCTTGTGAGTAGTTGTGTATGGCCGCATAAATAAACGCCTGATAACCGCTTAATTTCAGGTCTGTCAGCATCCAGTCGAACACAACGAAATAACAGGTCTTTCGTTCTGGTTCACTCATTTTGTACCCCTTCCCACTTCCAGAACCCCGGACAAAAACCACCACTCCACCGTTTTACGGTGCGCCTCTTCCCAGCGTTCAATGCGTTCCTGTTTATTCAATTTCGATCCCTGATCTATTTCTGAATGACACCCGTTGCATAGGTACGCAACGCGAAAATCGTATGCTTTAATACCTTTCCCTTTACCGTCTCTCAATTGGTTGCTATGAGCCGCGACAACCGTCCCATCGTTGACTTTTCCACAGCAAAAACACATCGGCGAATGCCGGGCCAGATCCAGCAGTTTTTTGTTCCGGTACATCATGAAAATGCCAGGATGTTGTTAACCACGTTTTCAACGTCACCACGGGTCTGGTTGATAAAAATTCTCTTCAATAAAACGTCTATAACCGCGCTGTAGAGGCTTTCGAATTCATCTTCATCCATATTTGCAAAACTGATGCTTTTCGCCCGAAGTTGAACGGATCCATCCATCCTGACAAATGTTTCGAAGTAACCTGCCAAAATAGTGATATCTTCCCGAAACTGCTTAAAATTCTTCTCGGCAATCTGACCGTGATATACAGCTTCCAGTGGTTTCCACGTGTCAAATCCATAGTTCAGCAAAGCGAAGAATTTTCGGAGAAACATGACATTTCTGGCGCGTGTAATTTTTGCCTTGAAGCCTTGCCCGACTTTGTGTTTTTTGAGATAGTCGGCTGAATCAGAATCAGCTGGAACCAGTGCGCCGGTCGGTGTTTTGGTGAGATAAATATCTGTCACACCACCCTCCACACTTTAATGATCCGTGCGTGAGCGAGAGGAGCCTTGGCTTGGCAACATTCGCCAGTCCATTCGATCAGCCATTTTCTTGCTGCCTCACGTGCGATAGCGCCCCATGCGTTGTGATGCCTCGGTTCAGCTATACCCAAGCAACGGCAATGACGCCGGAACTCTTCGAGTACGAATTGCGGCGGACCCTCTTCTTTCCTGATCGCGCAGAACGTTTCCAGAACGTGCAAAATGTGCTCTGACCATCGCTCATTACGCGACAGAACCAGCTTTATCCCTTTGTCTTTCAGTTGTTGACCTGTGAACATGCTTCCTCCGAAAAAGGAACCCCAGCCATGCTATGCTTATGATTCCGCTCAATAACTTTCATGAAAGGGGTTCCTTATGGACAAATACACATATAATGCGGCGAGAGCCATGCTTGACAAATTTCTAGAATCTCAACCTAACGCAACAGAAAAGAAATCCAGTAACTTGTCAGGATCAGAAGCAGCAAAATTCTGCACCGACTTCTTAGAACACTATGCAAATTGGCTAGAGAACACCTCAAAATCTTGGGATTAATTTTGAAATAGCATTCAATTTCAGCATTTGTTTTTCTAGCAAACGCCGGGCTTCTTTAATTTTGTCCGGCGTTTCGCCACACAGAGCCATTTCACACAGCACATCCGTTATCTTTTGGTTCTGATATTCAGTTAATTTCATTTTTATTCCTTACGCTAAAAATTTTTCCATCACTCACCATCTCCATATCCCTCAAGCTGATCTTCCATCCAGTTAGCAGCCATACGCATAGCTGCCGGAAACGCTTTCTGCATTTCTCGGCTAATTGGCATATCGTTGACGTCTGTAATCTTTAATTCACACGCCGTCAGTAACAGGAAAAACTGAAAAAAGCGGTCGTCATTTGTCCAACGGTTAACGGTTGAGTCATCCACCCCGATGCGCTCCGATGCAGTTACTTGCGTTACGTCTGCAAGTCGTTGCAGAAACTCCGCCCTGAGTTTTTGGGCTTTTCTGCGTGTCTTTGCATGTCGTTCTTGAGATACTGTTTCCGTTGTCATTGATTTGTCCGTTTGTGGTTGTCGGCCAGCTCTGGCCATGTGTACATATAGTTGTTTGGGCGCAAATCTTTCCGAGTAACGATGCCATTTGTAACGCGCTCTATTGCAGAGCAATGGTCGGCGGAAATCTTTCGTTTTTTGTCTCTCCAGAAACAAACGGTTTGAGGCGAGACACCAATGGCTTTAGCTAAAGCTGTGGCACTCCCCATGTGACGAATTGCAAGCAAAATATTTTTATCCATAATTTAATTCTACATTTGTAGATTAAATAAATCAACACTTGTGTTTTGTGTTTTTTCTACAAATGTTTAAAGTTCAAATATGAGCCTCGGAAAACAAATAAAAAAATATCGCCAGCAACTGGATTGGACTCTTGAAAAACTAGAGGAAGAGTCTGGCGTCCCGAAAGGGACGATTAGTGCGCTTGAGGTAAGAGATAGCGACCGATCTAAATATGCACCTGAAATAGCGCGAGCTTTCGGCATATCAGTAGATCAGTTAATGGATGAAAATATTGATGCTTCGGAGGCTGTGAATTCTCATGAGAAAAGCAAAGGCGATGACGAACATACCATCCGGCAGTTCAACACTGGCGGAGGCATGGGAAACGGCCTAATCCTGCAAGAACAATCCGGAATTATTGAAAATTTCCGCGTTTCTTCAGCATGGCTTCATGCAAATATTAAAGGCCACTCATCTACCAAAAATCTTTGCATCGTAACTGGATATGGTGAGTCAATGAAACCGCTTTTTAACCCCGGCGATCCTGTTATTGTTGATTTGCAAATAAAAGAATATGTCGGCGAATTCCCTTATTTTTTCCGCATAGAAAACGAGGGATTTATTAAGCGACTTCAACGAGTGCCTGGCGAAGGCTACCGTGTTTTATCTGATAATCCAAAATACGAAACGTGGACAATTAAGCAAGGAATGGACTTTGAGATATTTGGCAAAGTCATCAAAGTATGGAAGAGCGAGGATTTTTGATTGGTTGTGATTGCACAAATTTGATAAGTGCATAAGGCGACAGAAGAGCGAATGAGAGATACCATGTATATAGGGATTGCGAACGTAATCAATGGAACTGAAACGCCTGTCGGTGATGGTAAAACAGGCGCTGAAAGATGTGTGATTGTGTTGGAAGACGGGTCTCAACGTGCCGCAATCTTGAAAAAAGGAACATTAGGGCAAATAAAAGCTGAGTGCTTTTGCGCTCTACTTCTGAGAGCGTTAGGTCTTACAGTTCCTGATCCATACATTGTTTTTTTATCAAGTGAAGAAATTGCTTTTGCAAGTGCAGATTTAACTTATCCTAATTTAAAAAAACACCTCTCTGTTGACTTACTACCTGACGGGCCAGCAAAAGAAGCCGCAATTAACTGTATTTTGGAACTTGTAGCAAAATTTAAAAGTACGCCTCTCGCTTTATCGATTGATGAAGCAATTGATAATCGAGACAGAAATTTAGGAAATATACTGTGGGATGGTGAATCGGAGGCTTGGATTGATCATGCATATTGTCTTGGTGAAGGAGCGCTTGAAGGAATGGAGGACATCAATAAACTTGCCTGTATGATGCAACAATTAGGTATAGAAGAAAGAATTTCTCGATCCGCTATTGGACAGTCATTTGTAATAAGCGGGATATTAAGCGAAGTAATATTAAATGAAGTATCATCCGCTTTATCGGAACATATTAATGTTGAAGATTCAGTTAAGTTTATTTCAAATCGACTCCCAACGTTACAACGTAGAATACTAGATCGATTTCCAAAAAACGATTTATTGGCGGGGTTATGAGCATAAATTCCACCCATCAAAAAGGATTTATACCGTGGAGAGCATTATTTTGGGAGCCAGTTTCAGGAACTGGTGAGCGGATGATGGTCGGGGTTATTTATTGCTTTAATGATGAGTGGAAAACTTCAAGAATATTGCGGGATGATATACTTGACAGCCTGTACGGAAAATCTTCTTCATCAGCTAAAAATATGATTGAATTTGGACTTAGCTTGTATCTTTCGACAGCTAAAGCAACAAATGAAATTAAATTTCTTGACACCCCGATGGCTGGACTGATGCCGGGGCCATATAGAGAAACTGTAGCATCTTCTGAATCAGATATTTTAAGAACTGCCGCCCTGATGCATTCAAGTTTAGCCAAACTTGATATTTTTGATGCCGAAGAAGAGTTTGACTCTCCACAACCTGAAGAAGTAAACAGGCGATTTAGTACGGAAATTCGAGAAAACGTTACCTCTAAACGCCCAGAGCTTCATCAATGGTTCAATAAAGGTAGCCCATTGATAACAAATGGCTCAATAGTTAAATTTGGCTTTTGCTCCCCTTCTGCCTTAATCCATTTCAGTTTGTTGCGCCCTGTAACACAAAGTGCAAGTGTTAAAGACGCACGAGCAAAATTATGGGAACTTTCAAGAGCGTCAGATATTTCGGGAATAAAGAATGCTGCGTTGATTACTGCTATGCCAAACGAAAATGATCCAACTATCGGACCAAAACAACTTGAACAATTACTCAAATATAAAAAAGATATTGAAGATGAGGCTGATGCTGTAAACATGAGATTACATGCTGTTTATAATGTCAACGAAGCTTCAGACAAGTTAATTGAAATGGCCGCAGCATAAATCATTTTAATTTCTGTTTTTACTAAACAACCACCCCACCCCATTGCGGTGGGTTTTTTGTTGCCTGTTTGTTTTCCCTCCCCTAAAGAAATTGATTTGAGTCAAGGATTGTAGATTTTATCTACTTTGTTTTTCTACATTTGTTGACTTTATATTTCTACAAATGTAGAATTACCACATCGACACACACTTTCACAGGTGACAAAGATGGGAACAGTAAGCGAATACAGTTTCACACCAGCAGGCCAAATCAAAAAGCAATTGGTCATCGCTTCGCAGATCAAGTCTCGCTCTGATATGACTTATCAGGACGACATCTTTGCCGAAACGACGCAAATTGCGGTTGCTGACAATCTCATTAGATATCTGACAGATGCGGACGTTTGCAATCTCATCAATGCGGTTCTCGCAGACGATAAAGACAAAGTTTTCTCTTCGGTTGAAAAACTGATTGATGAGTCTGTAAATGCCATTGCCGAATCCGAGCAAAACGACTGATTTCCTCCGATCTGGTTACCGGTTCCATGCCTGAAACCGGACTTTTAAAGGGTGACGAAATGTATAACGAAACAGCTTACGAATATCTCGGCGTTGCGAGCAATGCGATTGTTCAGGCTATTAACTGCCTGACACGCGAAGAAGAAAGACTCATTAAAGAGCAGGAAGAGTCTGCTGTTATTAGAACAAGAAAACAGCTTGATCGGCTCTATGTTTCGCGTGACGAAATCTCGGCAGTTATGGAAGAACAAAAACGGGTGGCGCAATGAGCGACGAAAACAAAAAGTATGAACTCGTTAAAACAGATACCGTTACGACGTCAGGAAGAACACTGTACCGAATCAGGGCTTTGGTTGCTATTGGTTTGCTCGTAGCCCCGGGAGATTTAGGCGGCTACATCGAAAATGTAAATAACCTTTCGGTCTATGGTGATGCTTGGGTCTCTGGTAACGCTTGGGTCTATGGTGATGCTTGGGTCTATGGTGATGCTTGGGTCTATGGTGATGCTCGGGTCTCTGGTAACGCTTGGGTCTATGGTGATGCTCGGGTCTATGGTGATGCTTGGGTCTATGGTGATGCTCGGGTCTATGGTGATGCTTGGGTCTCTGGTAACGCTTGGGTCTATGGTGATGCTCGGGTCTATGGTGATGCTCGGGTCTCTGGTGATGCTTGGGTCTATGGTGATGCTCGGGTCTATGGTGATGCTCGTGTGTCCGGCGATGCTCGTGTGTACGGCGATGCTCGTGTGTACGGCAATGCTCGTGTGTACGGCAATGCTCGTGTGTACGGCGATGCTCTGGTAAAGGAACGTTACGACATCCAATGGTTTTCAAACGTTGGCTCAGAAAGCGGAACTTTAACGGTCTGCAAAGCAAAGCGCGGTTTATTTGTTAGCCGAGGCTGTTTCTCTGGGACGCTCCCTCAATTTAAAAAAGCCGTCAAAGCGAAACACGGTGACAGCAAGATAGGCCGTCATTATGCAACGCTGATTAAGTCTATCGAAATCTGGTTTAGAGAGGAGAAGGCGAAATGAGCAAGGCTACTGAACTTTTATGTGGCATCGGATGGGGCTTGTTTATCGGCTTGTTCTGGATTGCGGGGGTGCTATGGAAAGGTTTGTAAGCGACGCATTCATATTTTTAGTTTTGTTTTCGCCTGTCCTGTTGTCAGGTCTGGGCTGGATAAAGGGGTAAATCAATGAGCATTAGCACAATTATTCTTGGCGAATCAGGCACAGGAAAAACAACCAGCCTTCGCAATTTGAACCCTGATGAAGTTGCGCTTATTCAGGTTATTAAAAAACCGCTTCCGTTTCGTTCTGCTGGCTGGATGCCATATGTGACGGATAGCTGGGAAAAAATTATCAAAGGCATGAATTTAGCTGTTGAGAAAGGCAGAAAAATTATTGTTATTGATGATTTTCAGTATGTTATGGCAAACGAATTCATGCGTCGTTCTCAAGAACGTGGATTCGATAAATTTACTGAAATCGGTAACCACGCATGGGAAATATTCAATGTTGCCGGAACCCTCCCTGATGATGTTCGTGTTTATCTCCTGTCACACACTCAAGAAAGCGATAACGGCACAGTAAAGCTGAAAACCATAGGGAAGATGCTGGACGAGAAGATCACGCCAGAGGGCATGTTCACCATTGTTTTGCGCACTGTCGTTTCAGATGGACAGCACTTTTTCCGCACTCGTAATAGCGGAAATGACACCGTTAAAAGCCCTATCGGATTGTTTGAAACAGACATCATCGATAATGATCTTGCATTCGTCGATAAGGAAATTTGCAATTATTACTCAATAGGAAATCAGTCATGAAATACACACTCGACACACAAGCCGCACGTCAGGCCAACACTACCGGACGCATTACAGAGACTGGCGCATATACCGGTATTTTCACCAAAGCAAAAAAAGTTGTTAGTCAGAAAGGCGTAATTGGAATTGAATTTTCATTTAAAGATGAATTTGATAACTCAGCCGATTATTTGACTGTCTGGACAGTCAGTAAAGATGGCAACCAGACGTATGGTTACAAGCAATTGATGGCGCTTATGACATGTCTGAGATTGAATGAAATTGCGTCACAAAGCGGATTAGTTGAAGAGTATGACTCTGTAGCAAAACAGGCTATTAACGTTTCCGCCGAAGTCTATCCTGCGCTAATGAATAAACAAATTGGTGTTTTGTTACAAGCTGAAGAGTACGAAAAAAGTACAGGAGAAATTGGCCAACGCATGAATTTATTCGGTTTTTTTGATGCTGCCTCTCGTCTGACCGCTGTTGAAATTCTTGACAAAAAGACATCCCCTGAAGTGTTGGACAAAATGCTTGGAAGCATGCAACCCATAAAAAAACTGAAAAACACTAAACAAGCCGGAGTACAAGTAAATTCATCCAATTTTGATAATGAGATTCCGTCCTGGGTGTGACATGACAAGCCTCTACCAACTTACTGCCGAACTTGAAGCCATGCGCCTGAAACTGATTGAAAACGGCGCAGATGAACAGACGATAGCCGACACTCTTGACGGCGAAGCACTGGATTTTGACAACAAGATTTTGGCCTGTGCATACGCGAAGAAAGACCTTGAAGCCATTGCCGAAGGCAGGAAAGAAGCTGTCCGGGAGATGCAGGAATCACTACGTGCAACGGAACGCCAGATTGAACGACTGGATGAATACATGATCACTGCAATGCTGACCGTTGACCGTCTGAACATACCCGGAAAGCATTTCAATGTTGATGTTAAGGGCAAAGCCCAGTCGGTCATTATCGACGATCCGGCATCAATACCACCGTTTTATTATCGGACGCCGGAGCCGAAAGCCCCTACCCCTGTTATTGACAAAAAGGCTATTGCCGACGCTATCAAACAGGGGGCGGTCGTACCCGGTGCAAAGTTGGATAACGGGAAAAGGCTGGTGATCAAATGAAGATTAAAGACTGGCTGATGGATCAGCAGCAAGACGAGCCGATGAGCGAAGATGAGGAATACACGCCCCCAGCGGATGGTGGGGATATAACCACCGCAGTACAGGCTTTTTTAACTTCAAGTGACTGTACAGTTTCCTTTTTAAAAAATGAGTGCTTAACCGGGTATTAGCCTCCGGTTGACATCCCGGAAAGACGGGAACCGATATGAAAGCAGATTGCGAGATTTAGCAGGGTGTGCAACTTGTAGCTGACAGTAGTGAATGCGTTTTAAACAGATAACGATTCCGTCAGCGCAACTTGCAAATTGCAGTCTGCTCCCATGTCGGTAAATGCACAAGTAGTGATTGTGCGCGGATCATTTCCCATGACGCCCAAAACGCTAGCAGGGTTGCCGGAAATGGAAAAAAGACGGAGTACGCGACCCGTACTGAAGAAACGCCGCTTCTTAAAAAGGGAGCAAGTCGGAGATCACTGCCGACACCGACACAAATTAAACAAACAGGAGACATTATGGGTGACAGAGCAAACATTGTGATGAAACAGAATCACAGTAACAGCAATACAGGCGAGATTTATTTTTACACCCACTGGGACGGGTATCAGCTTCCAAAAATTTTACAAGATGCTCTTAAACGCGGACGCAGACGATGGGACGATGAATCATATCTTGCCAGAATCATCTTTTCAGAAATGATTCAAGGCAATCTTGAAGGAGAAAACGGCTACGGGATCAGCGCCTATCTGACAGACAACGAATACGATCTTCTGGTTGTGGATGCCGAAACGCAGACTGTCACTATTCGTAAAGAAAGTGCCGAACCCGGCGAGGGATTTCCGATACCGTTCGAAAAATTTATTAGTTTAGACCTCACAAATGCCCCGTGGGAAATACTTCAGGAACTGAAAGAGGCCGAAGGAATCGGAGACTGATCATGGGGATTAAAGCAATAACTCGTCAGGTTTATTGGTCGGAGCGCCGAAATCGCAAGGAAATAGAAGCAGGAAAGGTAGAGGTATGAGCATGGGGGACATTATATTTTTAACAACGTTACTTTTTGCGGTACTTGGCGCCCTTGCGCTTTCATTACCGGTCAACCGATCATTTCTTTGAGATTATGATGAACGAATTTTTGGATAAATCACGCCCTGCAATGCCGTTAAATCGTTATGTATTTGCTGGGATATTTCAGGGTAGTTGCCCTCGGTGCGGAGGATTTCTTGTAGGTAAAAAAGATTGTGAATGTGGACAACGCATTTTCTGGGAAAAACAAGAAATTCATGTTTGGGATAAGGCGGGAAAGGAATTTTATGAAAACGCCCGAACCTGAATTACTGCCCTCTCCGCATGACGGAAGCAAAGTCAAATTTTGCGACGAATGCGATAGCGGCTGCCACAGAATTATCGGCAATGGCATAGAGATAGACCTACTGCCAACAATTCGTCAAGGCGACAGCTTGGAGAACCGCAGAGCTATATGCGCTGAGCGATGGAACGCCCGCGTTTACCCACCTCGATTTATACCAGAAACTCCGGCGCAGGTTCTGGAATGGCTATGCAGCAATTATCGCTCGTATGAAGCATTTCCAGATCCGCAAGATGACACCTACACTTTAACTGCACACGACATATTAAGCGCATTCTCGTGGTGGGACGAAGATGAATACCCGCCAGAGGTTCAGGCTGCGATTGATCGAAGCAAAAAAGAAAAAGTGAGTCTTATGCCGGGCGGCATTGGTGTATGTCCAAACTGTCTCGCAGATATTCACGATGAAATCACGCATTGCTGTCACTGCGGACAGCGACTGGATTGGAGCGAAGAATGACTAACGATGAAATCTACATCACTCACCCGGTTACCGGTGAATCGATGGATAAATCAATGTGCAAGCGCGTTATTACGCAGCTTTACGAACAACGCGAAGCATTGGAAAAGCAGATCGATGGACTGCATGATCAGATCATGAATTTGCCTTGCTTGGATCAGCCGGGCGTAGAACGTAATAGCCAGATTGCATACAAGACAGGACACAGAGATGCCAGACATGCTGCCGCTGAACTTGTGGCAATGATCGAGGCAGAAACCAAGAATGAATCACCTGCGATTGAAAGAGATATACCTGTTCAACCGAAATTGATTACAGCAACGAGAGAGGATTTCGACGACACCTTTGAATGCCCATCATGCGCAAAGAGATTTAGTTCTTTTGATGAGTTTGATTTTTGTCCTTGGTGCGGTCAGCGGCTGGATTGGAGCGAATGATGGCCTGCAACATTACTAAACGCGACGGCATGACCATCTTCATTTGCGGAAGTGAGTTGCCGCAGTGGGAAGTGTGTGCCGAATGCGGGGATGTCGCCGATATTCTATGCGACTACCCTGTTGGCGACGGCCTGACGTGCGACCGTAATCTATGTGCTGATTGCGCTGTCGAGGTCGCGCCGAACCTGCATTACTGTAAACCGCACTTTGAAATGTGGAAGCAATTCAAAGAATCGGGAGGCGTTCGTGATGTTCTTCAGAACGTCGTTCCATTTTCGAGATTGGATCGTCCATGACTGTAAAAAATTTACAAAAAGAAATCTCTCCGACTGTAAAAGAAATCATTGAGAAATGCAGAGGGTCTGATGAATTCGAGTCATTCGCATTTTTCGGATCCGTTGCACTGGAATTGTGGGCGATAAACCTGCAAATTTTAGATGAAGAAGATGGAAATAAATTACTTGATCATTTCACATCTGAAGTAAAAAAACGCTCTCAAGAACTTAAAGAAATTGCAAAGGCACCAAAATGGCATCAATAAACAGCAATGAAACGGGAATCAAGCCAATTCTAGATGCTTGCTGTGGTTCTCGTATGATGTGGTTCGACAAGCAGAATCCGTTGGCGGTCTTTGCTGACAGTCGGTCAGAATCGCACACGCTATGCGATGGACGAGTTTTGCATATCAATCCAGACGTTCAGCATGATTTTAGAAATATGGATTTTGCGGACGAGTCGTTCAATCTCGTGTGTTTCGACCCGCCACATCTTGTTCACGCAGGTGAAAAATCATGGTTGGGCAAAAAATATGGCGTGTTATCTGGCGATTGGCAAGACGATATCAAACAAGGCTTCGCTGAATGTTTTCGCGTCTTGAAGCCGTTCGGCACTCTTGTTTTTAAATGGTCTGATGAACAGATCAATACGTCAGAAGCGCTGAAGCTGACACCGCACAAACCATTGTTCGGACACCGTCGCGGGAAAACGGTATTTTTAGTTTTTATGAAAGCTTAAATATGGCATCAATAAACAAGGTAATTCTCATAGGCAACTTGGGCCGTGACCCAGAAAATCGCTATTTGCCCAGTGGTGAACAGGTGACCAGTATTGCAGTTGCGACAACAGAAAGCTGGAAAGATAAAACTACCGGCGAGAAACAAAGCCTGACCGAATGGCATCGCATTTCCTTCTTCGGCAAACTGGCTGAAATTGCAGGCCAGTATCTAAAAAAGGTTCGCAGGTCTACATTGAAGGCCGTCTGAGAACGCGTAAATATACCGACAAGGAAGGCATCGACCGTTACGCGACCGAAATCATCGCCGACACTATGCAGATGCTTGGCAGCCGTCAGGATGGGCAGGAAAGCACTGGGCGCAATAAATATGCGGAACAAACAGGCAGAGACGCGCCAAGTCAGCGCCCTGCTCCTATGTCTGATATGGACGACGATATCCCGTTTTGATGAGGGCTATAAGCTTTGAAATGCTATCGAACGATAAAGAAACACGCGCTTGAAACCGGACTGACTGAATCAGCTATCAGAACAAAAATTCAACGCGGGAAATGGATGGAGGGTCGTGTATGGAAACGCGACCCTGATGGAACAATAATGATTGACGTAGAGGGATATAACCAATGGGTGGAAAACGGGAACGGTCTGGTGTTGTCGCCGTGTCAGAAACGTCAATCCAAATCACCTTTACCTTCAAGGGCGTCCTGTGCCGTGAAAGGCTCAAGCTCAAGCCCACTGCCGCTAACTTAAAACGAGCAGAGTTGCACAGGGCAGCGATATTGCATGCTATTTCTATTGGCACGTTTGATTATTCGGTTACCTTCCCAGATTCGCCAAGACGTTTTAAGTTCAGCGAAGAAAAAGGAGACGGACATTTTTTGGAAGATTGGCTTCAAACATGGCTTGACCGCCAAAAGCCACATATCAAAACCAGCACATGGGATGGCTACAGGAAAATTGTCTATAACGTACTGATACCAGAAATTGGAAAAATATATCTGTCTGACTTGCGACGGAACCATGTCCGGAAAATGTGCGACAAGATGACGAGCGTTACAAATAAACGCTTGTCGAATATTCAAAGCGTTTTGCGCTCATCATTACAGAATGCCCTCGACGACGACATATTAGATGCCAACCCATTATACGGGTGGCGTTACAAACGGGCAGAGGCTCCAAAGCCGAATGATCATGTTGACCCGTTCAATAAAGAAGAACAAGCGTCTATTATCGCCGCTTGCAAAGACAGACTTATCAAAAACCTGTTTCAGGCCGCTTTATGGTCAGGGCTGCGAACAAATGAACTTGTCGCATTAAATTGGGATGATATCGACTTGAAACGCGGAGTAATCCGCATCTGGAAAGGTAAGACACAAGCAGCAAAAGTTGCCGAAACACCGAAAACAAAACGAAGCGTCAGGGAAGTGAAGATATTGCTGCCTGCACGTAAAGCACTTTTAGACCAGAAGAAACTGACTTTCTCGCCAGACAAGAATTCACCTGTGTTCATCAACCCAAACACTGGGGACGCATGGACAGGCGACCAGCAAATCAGAAATGCATGGATGTCAATTTTAGAGATTGCGAATATCCGGTATCGTAACCCTTACCAGACGCGGCATACATACGCTTCAATGATGCTATCAGCAGGTGAAACTCCCGTTTGGCTGGCGGGGCAAATGGGACATACTGATGTCAACATGATTTATAAAATCTACGCAAGATGGATACCTGACGCCGCACCGAATGCAGGACAAAGAGCCGTGGAAATATTTGGATAAGGGCAAAAAATACAACAAAAGAAAAGGCTGCATAAATGCTGCACTACACAGCCTAATCCAGCATCATTTCATACATTTATTTCAAAAAACAAAAAACCGTAACTCGTTTGTATTCAACGAGTTACGGCTAATATCTTGGCGGAGAGAGGGGGATTCGAACCCCCGATAGGCTATGAACCTATACACGCTTTCCAGGCGTGCGACTTAAACCACTCATCCATCTCTCCTGCAATGGATTACTGCGAAGCCATGCATTCTAGCATAAAGATGGGGGATGTCCTCATCTTTATGCAATTTTTTGACAAGATCACAACGATTTCTTGAGCTGGTCAAGGATGGCCGGGTTTTCCAGTGTGGAAATGTCCTGCGTGATTTCCTCGCCACGGGCGATGACGCGCAAAAGACGGCGCATGATTTTGCCCGAACGGGTCTTCGGCAGGTTGGCGCCGAAGCGGATTTCTTTCGGACGGGCAATCGGGCTGATCTCGCGCGACACCCATTTGCGCAGGTCGGCGGCGACGTCTTTCGCGTTCTCGCCTTCCGGCAATTCCTTTTTGAGGATGACGAAGGCGCAAATGGATTCACCGGTCAGATCGTCCGGCTTGCCGACAACGGCGGCTTCGGCAACCATCGGATGAGCGGACAGCACGGATTCGACTTCCATCGTGCCAAGGGCGTGACCCGAAACGTTCAACACGTCGTCGATACGACCGGTGATGGTGAAGTATCCGGTTTGCGGGTCACGGATCGCGCCGTCGCCGGCCTGATACAGTCTTCCGCCGAGTTCTTCCGGCCAGTAATGGGTCTTGTAGCGTTCGTCGTTGCCCCAGACGGTACGGATCATGGAAGGCCAGGGCCGGTTGATGACAAGGATACCGCCCTGCCCGTTCGGCAATTCCTGACCGGTTTCATCGACAACGCTGATCGACAGGCCCGGCAATGGCAATGTGCATGAACCCGGAACGAGCGGGGTCGCGCCCGGCATCGGGGCGATGACGTGACCTCCGGTTTCGGTTTGCCAAAAGGTATCGACGATCGGGCAACGTTCCTTGCCGATATGTTTGTAGAACCAGAGCCATGCTTCCGGGTTGATCGGTTCGCCGACGGAGCCGAGCAGCCTCAGGCTGGAGAGGTCGTAGTTTTCCGGTGCAACCATCGTGTCTTCAGTGCTGGCCTTGATGAGTGAACGGATGGCGGTCGGTGCGGTATAGAAAATGGTGACCTTGTGCTTGTCGATCATTTCCCAGAAACGGCCGGCATGCGGGAAGGTCGGCACGCCTTCGAACAGGACGATGGTGCCACCGACGGCCAGAGGGCCATAGGCGTTATAGGTGTGGCCGGTAATCCAGCCCACATCTGCCGTGCACCAGAAAATATCGTCCGGCTTGATGTCGAACGTCCAGCGCATGGTCATGATCGCCCAGAGGAGATATCCACCCGAGGAATGCTGTGCGCCTTTCGGATTGCCGGTAGAGCCGGAGGTATAGAGGATGAACAGTGGATGTTCGGCGTCGACCCATTCCGGTTCGCAGACGTCGGACTGTGAATCGGTCAGTTCGTGCTTCCAGTGATCGCGGCCCTTGACGAAGTTGATCTCGTTGCCGGTACGCTGGTAAATGATGACGTTTTTGACCTTGTTGTCGTCGATCATGGCCAGTGCATCGTCCACGATGGCTTTCAGAGGCAGGTAACGGCCGCCACGAACCTGTTCGTCGGCGGTGATGACGGCGACAGCGCCGGCATTTTCAATTCTTTCGGCAAGCGACGGCGCAGAGAAACCGCCGAACACGACCGAATGGGTCGCACCGATACGGGCACAGGCCTGCATCGCGATAATCGCTTCGGCCGACATTGCCATGTAGATGACGACACGGTCGCCTTTTTTGATGCCCAGCGATTTCAGGCCATTGGCCATTTTGCAAACCCGTTTGTGGAGTTCGCGATAAGTCAGGCGGGTAACGGTGCCGTCATCCGCTTCGAAAACGATCGCATCTTTTTCCGCGTTGCCATTTTCAAGATTCTTGTCGAGACAGTTGTAGGAGACATTCAGCTTACCATCCTCAAACCATTTGTAAAACGGGGGATTGGTTTCGTCCAGCACTTTGGTGAACGGTTTGTGCCAGAGTACGTTTTCACGCGCCAGCTTGCCCCAGAACCCTTCGTAGTCCTCTTCAGCTTCCTTGCACAGCGCCCAATATGCATCCATGCTCGGGATAGCCGCGTTTTGCGCAAACTCTTCGGATGGATAATAAAAACGGGTTTCTTTTTTTTCGGATGGATTTGCTGCCATTTTGTCACTCCTGTTTTTTTAATGGCCTCCCGTAGCGTTTTACGGGGCGGCCGGACTCTTCTTGTGAATGAGTACACGTTTAAAACAGCCGGAATAAACAGACTTTCCGACCATTCCTTTTGCAGAGATCCCCTAAAAAGAGGATTTCCGTCTGGCAAAACCAGTCCGGTAAGACCGGTTCTTTATTACTATTAAATCTAAGGTATATAACAACTGAAAATATAAGGCATGCAAGATATCGCAAGTTTCCGTTGTCGTCAAATAACTTTTTCACTTTTTTCCGACTCTTGTCAGGGATCGTATTCACATGCCTGTGAAAGAGGCTAAAATAAGCCGATCTGTGAACATGGGTATTCGCCCTGTTTTAATATTGAATCCGACACGCCTATGACTACCATCAAGCAAGAAGACCTGATCGAATCGATCGCCGCTGCGCTTCAATACATCAGCTACTATCACCCCACCGACTATATAAGACATTTGGCGAAGGCTTATGAAATTGAACAAAGCCCGGCCGCAAAAGACGCCATTGAACAGATCCTGACGAATTCACGGATGTGTGCGGAAGGCAAAAGGCCGATTTGTCAGGATACGGGTATCGTAAACGTTTTTCTGAAAGTCGGCATGGACGTGAAATGGGACGGCTTTACGGGCAGCATCCACGACGCGATCAATGAAGGCGTCCGGCGCGCTTATGCTTTCGAAGACAACAAGCTGCGCAACTCCGTCGTGGCCGATCCGCAGTTCGAACGCAAGAACACGAAAGACAATACCCCTGCCGTCATCATGATGGATGTCGTTCCAGGCAACACAGTGGAAGTGACACTCGGTGCCAAGGGTGGCGGCTCGGAAAACAAGTCGTCATTGAAGATGCTGAACCCGTCCGATTCGCTGGTCGATTACGTTCTGGAAACGGTCGAACACATGGGCGCGGGCTGGTGCCCGCCCGGCATTCTCGGCATCGGTATCGGCGGCACGGCTGAAAAGGCTGCCCTGATGGCGAAAGAAGCCGCGATGGAATCGATCGACATGGCTGAACTGAAAGCCCGAGGCCCGCAAAACAAGCTGGAAGAATTGCGCATCGAGCTTTACGACAAGATCAACGCGCTCGGTATCGGCGCGCAGGGTGTCGGTGGCATGACGACCGTTCTGGACGTCAAGATCAATATGTACCCGACCCATGCCGCTTCCAAACCCGTCGCGATCATCCCGAACTGTGCCGCGACGCGCCATGCGCACTTCGTGCTGGACGGTTCCGGCCCGGTTTACCTCGACCCGCCATCTTTGTCAGACTGGCCGCAGATCAACTGGCATCCGGATGTGGAAAAATCGACCCGCGTCAATCTGAATACGCTGACGAAAGAAGAAGTCGCGTCATGGAAACCGGGACAGACCCTGCTGTTGAACGGTAAAATGCTGACCGGCCGCGACGCCGCGCACAAGCGGATTGCCGATATGCTCGCGAAAGGTGAAAAACTGCCGGTCGATTTCACCAATCGCGTGATTTATTACGTCGGCCCGGTCGATCCGGTTCGTGACGAAGTGGTCGGCCCAGCTGGCCCGACAACCTCGACCCGCATGGACAAGTTCACGGAAACGATGCTCGGCCAGACCGGATTGATTGCCATGGTCGGCAAGGCCGAACGCGGCCCGGTCGCGATCGAGGCGATCAAAAAGCATAAATCGGCCTATATGATTGCTGTCGGCGGCGCCGCCTATCTGGTGTCCAAAGCGATCAGGGATGCCAAAATACTGGCCTTCGCCGATCTTGGCATGGAAGCGATCTATGAATTTGACGTTCAGGACATGCCCGTGACTGTTGCCGTCGATTCCAGCGGCACGTCCCTTCATACGACAGGCCCCGCTGAATGGTCGGCGAAAATCGTCAATTTCTGTGATGGAAAAATTCCGAAAGCGAACAATTGAACTCCAGCGCCAGCGACAATTCGGGCAAGCTCAAGGCTTCCGGACCGATCGGCATTTTCGATTCCGGTGTGGGCGGCTTGTCTGTCTTAAGGCATATTGCGACGCAATTGCCGGATGAAGAGCTGGTTTATTTCGCCGACTCAGGCTACGCCCCTTATGGGGACAAACCCGAGGAATTCGTGGTTGAACGTTCGTTTCTGATCACGGATTTCCTGCTGAAGCAGGACATCAAGGCTTTGGTTGTCGCCTGCAATACCGCCACGGCAATGGCGATTCACCTGTTGAGGGAAAAGTATCCTGACCTTCCGATCGTTGGCGTCGAACCGGGACTCAAACCGGCGGCCGCCAAAACGATTACAGGCACGGTCGGCGTGATGGCGACGGAGCGGACGCTGGCAAGCAACAAGTTCCACGTGCTTCATCAGTTGTTGAACGACCAGACCGGCGTTCATTTCATCATGCAAGCGTGCAACGGCATGGCCGATTTGATCGAACACGCGGAACTGGATTCCGAACCGATTTTCGAACTGGTGCAACGCTATCTTTTGCCTCTGCTCGAACAGAAAGCCGATACGATCGTCCTGGGATGCACACACTACCCTTTTGTCAGGCATGTCATTGAGAAGGTCGCTGCCGACTACGGTTCAACGCAGCTGAACATTATCGACACGGGATATGCCGTCGCCCGTCAGCTGAAACACCTGCTCGACATTTATGGACTGAACAAAAACGGATGTTCGCCCGATTCATTAGTCAGGGCGTACACATCGGGCGATCCGGCTACGATTTCGCACCTGATATCCCGATTACTGCAAACCGACATGCCGGTTTTATACGTATCATTGTAAAAATCAAAAAATACTGAATTAACCTCTTTGACGGAGAACGACCATGAAACGTTTATTTCTTTTGCTGGCAGCCCTTCCTCTCGTTGCCTGTACCACGACGAGCAACGAGCTTAACCAGAACCTCGAGCCTTTGCCTGCGAAAGCCATCAGTTACCAGTGCGACAGCGGCAACCGCATCATCGTAACGTACCCGGACAATGAAACGGCCGAGGTCAAATACATGGACGACACGTACCAGATGAAAATCGCCATTTCCGCCAGCGGTGCCCGCTATGTCGGTGATGGCCTTGTCTGGTGGACGAAGGGGAATGAAGCCAGCATGTACAAGGCGGTCAACAATACCGAAACAGGTGACCAGATCGAAAACTGCACGCAGGTCCTGAAATAAACCGCCTGAGCGGCAAAGGTCTGTTTTCGTTTCAAACGGCAAGAGGATGAGGCAAAAAAAAACCGTGAAAACAAGTGCTTGAACCACTTGATACGGCCTCATCTTCTGTTACCATTATTTCCTGAGCCAAACAACAGAAGGGAGATGGATTCGTGAATACTTCAGTCAAAATCACTGTTCTGGTCGATACCGAATCGTTTGACGAAAATCTCGCAAAGGAACACGGGTTTTCGGCATGGATCGAAACGGAAGGCCGCCATATCCTGTTCGATACCGGCCAGACCGGCGGCATGCTGGAAAATGCGAAGCGCCTCGGCATTGACCTGAAAAAGGCCGATACACTCGTGCTCTCCCACGGCCATTTCGACCATACCGGCCAGATCCCCCAATTTCTGGAATTAAATGACAAGGCCGAAATCTATTGCTGTTACGACCTCGGGATCACGCGCTACAGTTGCAAGATCGGGACAGACCCCCGCTCCATCGGCATGCCGGAGGCTTCCAGAGAAGCCCTGTCCACGATTTCACAAAGCCGTATTCACGAAATCGGCACACCCCGTTACCTGACCAACCGGGTTGGCATGACGGGCCCGGTTCCCCGACATTCCATGTTCGAAGATACCGGCGGCCCCTTCTTTCTGGACGACCATAGAAAGGTGGATGATCTGATTGAAGACGACCAGTCCATGTGGTTCGAAACCGATAAGGGCCTCCTGATTCTTCTCGGCTGCTGCCATGCCGGTCTGGTCAATACCGTGGAATACATCAAGGCCATTTCCGGCATCGACAAAATTCATGGCATCATCGGCGGCATGCATCTGGTCAACGCCGATGAAAAACGCCTGCAATATACCTTCGACAGCATGAAAAGCTGGAACCCGGATATCCTTGTCCCGTGCCACTGCACCGGACAGGTTCCCGTTGCCAGAATGATCGAGGCCATCGGCAGCGACATCGTCACGTGGGGCTGTTCCGGTTACACGGTAGAAGCCTGAATTTAAACAATTTATTATCTGGAGAATTTCTTATGGTATTGCTTGAACTCGCCATTTTCCCGAACGACAAGGGCACGAGCCTTTCCCCATATGTCGCCCGATGCGTGGATATCATCGACAAGAGCGGACTGGCCTATCAGTTTTCCGCGATGAGCACGACAATAGAAGGCGATTGGGATGACGTGATGAAAGTCGTCGGCGACTGTTTCAAGGCACTGGCAACCGATTGCGACCGCATCAGCGTCATGACCCGCGTCGATTACCGCGCAGGCAAGGAGTCCCGCCTGAAAAGCAAGGTGACGGCTGTCGAGGAAAAACTGGGCCGCGAAGTCGTCAAAAAACAGTAAATCTTCCGTTTCATTCCGTTCCGTCCATAAAAAAAGCATGGGAGAATTCATTTCCCCATGCTTTTTTGTTACCGGTTCAAACCGGCTCTTTTGCCGTTTATGCCACTTGAGTCCGTTTACGATTTCTTCTGCGACTCGACGATCTTCATCGCACCCGCGATCAGGCCGCCGATATCGCTCAGGTTGGACGGCACGATGATCGAATTATTGGTTTTTGCCAGTTTCTCGAAAGCGGCAACGTATTGTTCAGCCACTTTCAGGTTGACTGCGTCGCTGCCACCCTGTTCGCTGATAGCCTGACCGACCTTGCGCAAGGCTTCCGCATTGGCATCGGCAATAGCGATAATGGCGGCCGCTTCACCCTGTGCACGATTGATGGCACCTTGTTTTTCACCTTCGGACTTGGCGATTTCGGCTTCACGCTGGCCGTCGGCGATATTGATCTGTTCCTGCTTGCGGCCTTCGGAAGCGGCGATCAAGGCACGTTTTTCACGCTCGGCCGTAATCTGCGCCTGCATGGCCTGCAAAATGGCGGCTGGCGGGGTCAGATCCTTGATTTCATAACGCAGGACTTTCACGCCCCAGTTCTGTGCCGATTCGTCGATGGCAGTGACCACACAGGTATTGATGTAATCGCGTTCCTCGAATGTCTTGTCCAGTTCCAGACGGCCGATAACGGAACGCAGGGTCGTTTGGGCCAGTTGCGTAATAGCGGCGATATAGTCGGATGAGCCGTAAGATGCCCGCATCGCATCGGTAATCTGGAAATACAGAATACCGTCCACCTGCAACTGGGTATTGTCTTTCGTGATGCAGATTTGCGAAGGCACGTCCAGCGGGATTTCCTTCAGGTTGTGCTTGTAGGCGACCCGGTCGATGAACGGAACCACGATGTTCAGTCCCGGTGCGAGCGTGGCATGATATTTGCCCAGACGTTCAACGACCCACGCATGCTGCTGAGGCACGACATTGACCGATTTGGCTATAAATACAATGGCGATAAAGAGAAGAATAAAAAAGAAAAACATAAAATCCAATCGAGTATCCGTTTCCTGAAAAATTGAAAAAATTATTCGTGGCAATTATCGACGAGCAAAACAGCTCCCCGAATTTCACGAATGACGAATTGTCCTGCTTTGGGCTCAGCTTCAGGAAGAAGCTCGACATCCCAAAGCGCACCTCTATAATTGACACGGGCCCGGTAATTGCCGTCATCCGGTTTTTCCCATTTCCCGACATCAAGAGTCTGCCCGATATCCAGATAAACAGCCGGATTGCGCTGCGGATGGGGTTTTCTGAACAGCCTGCTTTTTCGCAGAATCAGCGTCACGAGCAGCCCGACAACTCCGGCAACGATAAATTGTACGGAAACGTGGGCACCCGCCATTGCCGCCAGCCCCCCGGCAGCAAGCCCGATAGCGATCATCAGCAGGTAAAACGTTCCGCTGAAAATTTCGATCGCTACCAGAATACCGGCAACCGCCAGCCAAATCATCCAGATGCTCATGAATCCCTTTATCCTCTTAATCCTTTTTGGTCGGCAGATTATTTTCGCAACATTATAGAATAGATAAGGAAAAGGCGAATATCCTTGCGGCCTGTTCACTTTTCAGGGAAAAACAAAACAGGCCGTTCAGGAAGAGCAAGACGGTTTAACAGCCTTTTATCTGGCTATCCGCCAGCGTTTGCCATGTCGAAATGACGGAATCCGGGTTCAGCGACATGGAATCGATACCCTGTTTCATCAGCCATCTTGCAAAATCGGGATGATCAGAAGGGCCCTGTCCACAGATGCCGACGTATTTGCCCTGATTGTTGCACGCGGCAATCGCTTTCGAAATCAGCGCCAGCACGGCAGGGTCGCGTTCATCGAAATCTGCCATCAGGAGATCCAGACCGGAATCGCGATCCAGACCCAGTGTCAACTGGGTCAAATCGTTGGAGCCAATTGAAAAACCATCGAACATTTCGAGGAATTCGTCTGCCAGAATCGCGTTCGACGGCACTTCACACATCATGATGATGCGCAGGCCGTTTTCACCACGGCGCAAGCCGTTGACAGCCAGCAGGTCGAGAACGGAACGGCCTTGCTTGAGGGTCCTGACAAATGGCACCATCAGTTCGACGTTGGTAAAGCCCATTTCATTGCGAACCTTTTTCATGGCGTCGCATTCCATATTGAACGCTTCGGCAAAGGATGGTGCAATGTAACGGGAAGCGCCACGGAAACCCATCATCGGGTTTTCTTCTTCCGGCTCGAACCGCGTGCCACCCATCAGGGTACGGTATTCATTGGACTTGAAGTCGGAAAGACGGACAATAACCGGTTTCGGCCAGAATGCCGCTGCAATCGTCGCGACGCCTTCCGCCAGTTTCTGGACGTAATAGGTACGCGGATTGGCATAACCGCGTGAAACGGATTCGATCGCTTTTTTCAAATCCGGATCGACGTTCGGATAAGCCAGAATGGCGTTCGGATGAACGCTGATTTCATTGATGATGAATTCCAGACGGGCAAGACCGACACCACCATTCGGAATCGATTGCAGTTTGAAGGCCAGCTGTGGATTGCCGACGTTCATGGCAATCTTGACCGGAAGCACAGGCAATTCACCGTAAGTGACTTCCGTTTCTTCCGTTTCCAGCGTGCCTTCATAAATATGACCGTCTTCGCCTTCCGCACAGGAAACGGTGACGAGTTGACCGTCTTTCAACACTTCGGTCGCGTCGCCGCAACCGACTACGGCAGGCACGCCGATTTCACGGGCGACAATCGCCGCATGGCAGGTTCGGCCGCCACGGTTCGTCACAATCGCGGCCGAACGCCTCATGACCGGTTCCCAGTTCGGGTCCGTCATATCGGCAACCAGAACGTCGCCTTCCTCGACCTTGAACATCTCGGAAGGGTCGCGGACGATACGGACGCGCCCGATACCGATTTTCTGGCCGATCGCCCGGCCTGACGCGAGCACCTTGCCCTTGCTTTTCAGTTTGAATACCTGAACGGAATCACCGGACTTCTGGGAATTGACCGTTTCAGGACGCGCCTGAAGGATGTACAGCTTGCCATCGTCGCCATCCTTGCCCCATTCGATATCCATCGGACGACCGTAATGTTTTTCGATGATGACGGCGAATTTCGCCAGTTCCATCACATCGTCATCGGTAATCGAAAAATGGCGGCGCTGTTCTTCAGGCACTTCAATCGTCTTGACCGGTGATTTCGCGTCCGCACTGGTATCGAAAACCATTTCGATCAATTTGGAACCGATTGAACGGCGGATGATCGCCATTTTGCCTTTTTCCAGCATCGGCTTGTGCACGTAGAATTCGTCCGGATTGACAGCACCCTGCACCACGGTTTCACCCAGCCCGTAGCTGGACGTGATGAAAACGACGTCCGGAAAACCGGATTCCGTATCGAGGGTAAACATGACGCCGGAAGACGCGAGATCGGAACGCACCATTTTCTGGATACCGGCCGAGAGCGCCACTTCGGCATGCTTGAAGCCACGCTGCTGGCGATAGGAAATCGCACGGTCGTTATAGAGTGAAGCGAAAACTTCCTTGACGGCATGCAGAAGATTTTCTTCGCCGACAACATTCAGGAAAGTTTCCTGCTGGCCAGCAAACGACGCATCCTGCAAGTCTTCCGCCGTTGCGGAAGAACGCACGGCAACGGAAAGTTCCCCGACCGAGGCTTTGACCATCTTGCGGTAATGCTCAAGCAATTCCGCTTCAAGGCGGGGCTGGAAAGGCGTATCCATAATCCATTGACGGATATCGGCACCGGCCATAGCCAGGGCGCGCACATCGCTGACATCGACACCGGCAAGCCTTTTTTCGATCCGTTTTGCCAGCGTTTCGTCCCCGTTTGCGCTATGGGAAAGAAAATCGCGATACGCCTGCGCCGTTGTCGCAAATCCGCCGGGAACCCTCACTCCCTTTTCCTGCAGCTGGCTGATCATTTCACCGAGAGATGCATTCTTCCCGCCAACCGATGGCACATCTTTCATTCTCAATTCTGTAAACGGAATAACGTAAACAGCCTGATCATTGGATGTTAGTGGCGATGTTTCCGACATGGTGATCTCCTTGCGCGTAAAGTGAATCAGTAACTGGTAAATGGGGAATTACATGGTATTTCGGCAAAACGGCATTTATCTTTTTATTGTACCGCGCCAGAGACTGTGTTTTTCAAAAATAATCTTTACAATAAAAGAAATTCTTCATCTCTTTGATTATTCTTTCAGACAGGTTGAAATATGACGACACAACAGGATATTCCAGGCCGTACCGTATACATAGTTTCTGACGGTACCGGCATCACGGCGGAGGCTTTGGCCCGCTCGGTCCTTTCCCAGTTCAATCTGACTTTTTCCCGGATTCATATCCCCTTTGTCGATACACTGGACAAGGTAAGGCAGGCAAAAGACCAGATTCAGGCCGAACGGGAAAAAACGGGACAGCTACCGATCGTTTTTTCCACCCTCGTCATACCGGAACTCGTTACCGAATTGCGCAAGGCCGATGCCCTGCATCTGGACGTGATCCAGACTTTCGTTGAACCGTTGAGAGCCGAACTGGGGATTTCACCGAAAGAGGAAATCGGGCTGTCTCACCAGAATATGGAAAGTCTGGAATACAAAAAGCGGATAGAAGCCATCAACTTCACACTGGAACACGACGACGGGCAGTCCAACCGGAATCTGGAAGACGCCGACGTTATTCTGGTCGGCGTATCCCGAAGCGGCAAGACACCGACCAGCCTGTATCTGGCCATGCAATACGGATTGAAAGTCGCCAACTATCCCCTGATTCCGGAAGATTTCGAACGCGGCCATATGCCCAAAGCGCTACAACCGTATAAAAACAAGCTTTTCGGATTGACCATCCAGCCGGAAAGGCTCGCCGAAGTCCGTAATGAAAGGCGTCCGAACAGCCGTTATGCGGCACTGGACAATTGCCGTTATGAAATTTCGGAAGCGGAAGGCATGATGAATCTGGAAAACATCCGCTATCTTTCCTCGACCTCGAAATCCATCGAGGAAATCGCGACGGCCATTTTAAGCAATTTGCGTTCTTATTGAAAAAGGCGGCCTGACCAGTCGCCTTTAAAAACCCGTTTACAGGATGTCGATTTCAAAGGAAGCGGCATAAGGCTCGCGAATACCGAGTTCAGTTGCCGTTTTGCGATTCAGCATCAAAACCCGGTCGTCGAACCCGTATTTTCTGTCACGCAAATTACGCTGGTGCTGGGAATCGTGATACCGCAAAAGCTGTGCTTTCCATTGCGCATCAGCTTCATCGAAACCGACGTAGAAATCCTTTTTCATACCGATTGTTTTCACGTCGCTGTTGAACAACAGGGCGATGGGCCATTCCACTTTCGACGCAATCGCCTTCATCATGTTGGCCATATCCCGATGGGCGCGATTGGAATCGTTCCCGTGAGGCATGAAAAGCAAATCAGGATGTATCTGACGGATCAGCTTTTCCAGAAAAAGCCGGTTGGCTTCATCATCGACAACCTGATCGTCAGGTGCATTATTCAGGTTCAGAAAACGGAAGTTTTGATCAGGAAGGCCAAAGAAACGAAGGCTGCCAGTCTGTTCCCTCACGCGTAACTGTCGTTTTTCTTCCTGCGTCATTCCGGCGCCGTAGACCTTATCGATACCGCTGCCTGTTTCGGCGACAAGGGCATGGATATCATGGCCCTGATTTTTCAGATATTTCAGGGTGACGCCGATTGCGTCGAAATCGTCAGGATGGGGTGCCGTCACCAGAACCGTCATCGGACGGGGCCAGACAATACTGCGCAGGTCGGTTGGAGAACTTTTTGGAAGAAGAAAATCCAGATTCGTCACTTGAAAATCCTTTCATTCACGTCCGGTGAAAAACTCAGTCGGAAAACGCTTCCGGTTCAAGGATCTTCCGGACAGGAGCATATGTCTTGCGGTGGACAGGCGAAACACCGTGAATACTTAACTGTTCCAGATGATACGCCGTCGGGTAGCCTTTATGGCGGTCGAAACCATATTCAGGGTATTGACGATGCAAATCCAGCATGACGGCGTCCCGTGCCGTTTTGGCAAGAATGGAAGCAGCCGAAATGGCAGGCACCTTGTCGTCACCCTTGACAATGGCCTTTGCAGCAATTGCAAGCTTCGGACAGCGATTGCCGTCGATCAGGGCCAGCTCCGGCCTGATCGCCAGCGACTCGATGGCCCGTTTCATCGCCAGCATGGAGGCATGCAGGATATTCAGTTCATCGATTTCTTCAATCGAGCATTCGGCGATAGCCCATGCCCTGGCGTACTGTTTGATTTCGAGCGCCAGCTCGTCCCGTCGATGTTCGGACAGTTTCTTGGAATCTTTCAGGCCAGCAATCGGATGATCCGGATCGAGAATGACCGCGGCCGCAAAAACAGGCCCCGCAATTGGCCCCCTGCCTGCCTCATCCGCTCCGCAAAAGAGCGTCACGCCTGATGCATAATCCTCATCGAACAAAGGAAGGGGCAAAGTGGAAGAAGCCGCACGTTTTCCGATTTTGTTAGCCATTGCCGTTCATGACTTCCAGAATGGCGTCGGCACTCGTCTGGGCCGTATTGCGTAACAGCGAATAGTGCATGGCAATGAAACGTTCTTCAAGACGCTGGCGGTTTGCCTGATCCGTCAGCTGGAACCACAATGCATCAGCCAAAGCCTGCCCGGTCGCCGCATTCTGGAGCAATTCAGGAACAATCATTTCACCTGCCAGAATATTGGGCAAGCCGACAGGCGGTTTGACGATATGACGTGCGATTTCCCAGGTCGCCCGCATCAGCTTGTAGGCAATGACCATCGGTTTTTTGAACAGGGCCACTTCCAGTGTTGCTGTTCCGGAGGCAACCAGCACGGCATCAGCGGCTGTAATGGCGGCATGGGAATGCCCGCGCACGATTTGCAGTGGCAAATCATCCAGACGCGCGCCGGATACCAGTTTCGTGAAATATTTCAATTGTTCGTCACCCGCCATCGGGATCACAAACTGGATCGTCGGATCGCGCTGCAACAGTATTTTCGCCGATTCGACAAAAGCCGGACTGTTATATTTCAGTTCCGACATACGGCTGCCGGGCATAATCGTGATAACCGGTTTTTCCCTGTCCAGTCCAAGGCTCGTCCGTGCGGCATCGATATCCGGACGCATCGGAATCGATTCAGCCAGCGGATGACCGACATAGGTAACGGGAATACCCGCTTTCTGGTAAATGGCTTCCTCGAAAGGAAACAGGACGAGAATGCGTGAAACGGCTTCGGCAATTTTCCTGATGCGTCCGCTGCGCCATGCCCATACCGACGGGCTGACGAAATGAACGGTCTTGATACCTGCTTTTTTCAGGGCCAGTTCAAGACTGAGATTGAATTCGGGAGAATCGATACCGACGAAAACGTCCGGCCTCTGCGCAAGCAGATGATCCCGGAGATGGTTGTGGATACCCTTGATTTCACGATAGTGCGCCAGAACCTCGAACAGGCCGTTGACGGAAAGCTTTTCCATCGGCCAGTTGCTGACGAAATCGTATTTCGCCATCTGTGGGCCACCGATGCCGTGCATCAGTGTATCGGGCAATTGGGGACGAAGCGCCGACAGCAGGTTGGCTCCCAGCAAATCGCCGGACGTTTCACCTGCTACCATGGCTATCGATCTCAAAACCCCACTCCCTATCTGTGACAACGAACGGAAACGACCTGCGCCCGATTACCTGAGCAAACCTCTTTGCGCTTCGGAAATGAAGGTATGCATCTGTTCAATATATTTGGCGGATTCCGGAGAAGCGGCCGCTTCTTCCAGCAATTTCATTTTGGCTTCTTCAAGCGTCAGGCCCGACCGGTAAACGGTTTTGTACGCCCTTTTGATCCCCGTGATCTGATCCGGGGAAAAACCGCGGCGTCTCAGACCTTCCGCATTGATGCCGTAAGCCGTTGTCGGCGTTCCGGAAGCCATGACGAAAGGAGAAATATCCTGTGAAATCTTGGCGCCAAACCCGGTCATGGCATGGTCTCCGATCCGGCAAAACTGATGGATCAGCGTAAAACCGCCGAGAATGACCCAGTCGCCGATATGAACGTGGCCTGCTAGCTGGGCGCTATTGGCGAAAATGGTGTTGTTCCCGACCTGACAGTCATGGGCCAGATGGACATACGCCATGATCCAGTTATCGTTACCCAGACGGGTTACGCCAACATCCTGTGCCGTTCCCAGATTGAAGGTGCAGAATTCACGAATGGTGTTGCGATCGCCAATTTCGAGTTTCGTTTCTTCCCCGGCGTATTTCTTGTCCTGAGGCATGGCACCCAGAGAGGCAAACTGGAAAATATGATTGTCTTCACCGATCGTCGTGTGGCCTTCAATGACGACATGTGGGCCGACTTTGGTACGGGCACCGATTTTGACGTTCGGGCCGATGATCGAATAAGGTCCGACTTCGACCGAGCTGTCCAATTCGGCTTTCGGATCGACTATTGCACTGGGATGAATCGCCATCAGGCTTCCACTTTCTGGGCGACGACACCGCCCCGAATGGCACACATCAGTTCCGCTTCAACAGCCAGCTGTCCGTCAACCATGCCCTTCGTCCTGAACTTCCACATACCTCTTGAACTGCGAACCAGTTCCGCTTCCATCACCAGCTGGTCACCCGGTTCGACTGGCCGTTTGAAACGGGCACTGTCAATCGTCGCAAAATAAACGACGGCATCCTTGTCCAGTTTGCTGTCAGCGGACATGAACGCGAAAATCGCTGCCGTCTGGGCCAGCGCCTCGATAATCAGCACACCCGGCATAACAGGATGATTCGGGAAATGGCCGTTGAAAAACTCTTCATTGGCAGTAACGTTTTTGATGGCAGTGATTTTCTTGCCGGCTTCCCAGTCGAGGACACGGTCAACGAGCAACATGGGATAACGATGGGGCAACAACTCGCGGATCTGATGAATATTCAGGGTGTTCATTTTTCAGTTTCAGTTAAGGCTTTTACAGTTTTTTCCAATTCACGGATTCTATCACGCATAGTGCCCAATTTACGCACCAGCACAGCAGTCTTTTCCCACTCCTGATGCTTTGCCAGTGGATAAAAACCGGAATAAACGCCCGGTTCGGTAACCGAACTCTGGACAACACTCGATGCCGTGATATGGGTTCTGTCCGCAATCGTCAAATGACCGCCGATCATGGCCGCTCCACCGACCGTACAGTTCTTGCCGAAAATCGCGCTACCAGCGACACCGACACAACCCGCCATCGCCGAGTTTTCACCGACATGGCAGTTATGGCCGATCTGGATCTGATTATCCAGCTTGACGCCATTTTCGATAATCGTGTCGGACAATGCACCACGGTCGATAGTCGTATTGGCACCGATCTGGACATCGTTACCGATAATGACGCGGCCTGTCTGGGGAATCTTGACCCAGACACCATCTTCATTGGCAAAACCGAAGCCTTCACATCCGATGACGGCCCCAGGACGCAAAACACCGCGTTCCCCGATTTCACATTCATTCAAAAAGATAACCCGAGGGAAGAAACGGCACCCCGCTCCGACTTTTGCCTTCCTGCCGATAAAGCAACCCGCTTCAATCACACAGTTCTCCCCGATTTCAGCTTCCGCCTCAATGGTCACAAAAGGACCGATAGAAGCCGTTGGAGCAACTTTCGCAGACGGATCGATTACCGCACTGGGATGGATGCCTTGCACCGGAGGAATGGTTTTGAAACTTTCGAACAGCTGCGCCGCATGGGCGAAATAGGCGTAAGGATTTTTGGCGACGATGCGCGAACCCTTGAACAGATCGCCAACCAGCTGATTGTCTTTCGGGGAAATGATCAGTGCACCGGCCTGGGACCGTTTCACTTCATTTCTCAGGCGGGGATTGGTCAGAAAAGTGATATGCGAGGAATCGGCATTATCGAGAGGAGCGAAACCGGCTACTTTAGTTTCGCCGTTACCAATAAGTTGACCGCCGAAGCGGTCAACGAGTTCTGCAAGACTGATTAACATCCTGATATTTGAAAAGATTATTTATTGAGTGCTTTCAGAACCTGATCGGTAATATCGACACGAGGATTGATATAGGCAGCATCCTGAACGATCAGATCATATTTTTCCGCTTTGGCAATCCGGTCGATTTCCTTGTTCACACGATCGACAACCTTGGCCAGTTCTTCATTGCGGCGTTGCATCAGGTCTTCACGGAATGCACGCTGCTTGCGCTGGAAATCCTGGGACAGGTCGGCCAGTTCACGCTGGCGTTTCAAACGATCGGACTCGGTCAGAACAGGCATATCCTTTTCAAGTTTTTCGCTCATCGTTTTCAAACGGGCCTGCGCACCGTGCATTTCCTTGGCACGTTTTGAAAAATCGGCTTCGAGTTTTTTCTCGGCTGCCTTGGCAGGAGCGGATTCGCTCATGATCTTGTCAGGATTGATATAACCCACTTTGGACGTCTGGGCCTGTGCGAAACCAAAGATACCCAAACAAAATGCAAGGACGGCTATTTTTTTCGTATCCATAAGAGTTTTAGCAAAATTATTCAAGTTACTTCTCCAAAAAATAAATCGTCAATATGTTTATTATGCCATCGATTCACTAGAAACCGGTACCCAACTGGAACTGGAAGGCTTCTTTTTGATCGCCTTCTTTCGAATTCAGCGGGATACCGTAACTGAGTTTCAAAGGACCGATCGGCGACACCCAACTGACACCGAACCCGGCTGAGTATCTCAAATTACCCAGATCAATGTTTTGATTGTCCGCATAAACGTTACCTGCATCGAGGAAGGTAAACCAGCGCAAAGTCTTGTCGCCGCCCATGCCCGGCATCGGGAATTGCAATTCCACATTACCGACAACGCGTTTGGTACCACCGAGATAAACACGATTGCCATAATAATCGTATTCAACACGTCCCAGAGAAGAGCTTTCATAGCCACGAACCGTACCCATACCACCGGCATAGAAGTTCTTGAAAAGAGGATATGGATTTCCGCCGAGACCTTTACCATAATCGACCATGCCGTTCAAAGCCAGAGTCCCGCTCGAGAAAAGTGGCATGAAATACTGGTGCTGATAGGACAACTTATAGTATTTCATATCGCCCAGAAGAGAAACTTCGGCATTCGCCTTCTGGTATCGGCCTTTGGTCGGAATAAGGGCACTGTCACGATTATCCCTTTGCCAGGCAACCGTCAACGGTACCGACCAGGCAGAAGCTGTAGTCCCGTCTGTACCGAACTGCCGCACGAATTCCAGATATTGCGGTGGACTGTTCCAGTAAGTGTCGATACTGGTATTTTCAACCCCTACACCGAAAAATACCCTGTCCACTTCGGTAAACGGAATACCGAAATTGACGTTTCCGCCCATTGTTTTGACTTTATAATCGCTATCGTTAATCAAAGGCGGCCGGATCGTACGATAAAAGATTTCGTAACGGCGGCTGATACCATCGTCGGTAAAATAAGGATTGGTCTGTGCCAGCGAAATCGTTCTGTAGCGCTGGCTGGTATTGACGTTCAAGGCAACGTCATTACCGGTACCGGCAAAATTCTGCTGTTCGATGGAGCCCGACAGCAACAGTTTGTCACTTTGAGAAAAACCGGCGCCCAGCATGACGTTACCAGTCGGTTTTTCGACGACCTTCATATTGACGTCAACCTGATCGACGGTTCCCTGAACCTCGGGGGTTTCGACAGCCACTTCAGTAAAGAAACCCAGACGGTCAACACGGTCACGGGACAATTTGATGTTCTTGCCGTTATACCATGAACCCTCCATTTGACGGAATTCACGACGAATGACTTCATCACGGGTCTTGTTATTGCCCGCAATCGTAATCTGGCGGACATAAACACGCTTGCCCGGATCGACGAAAATCGTGAAAGCGACTTCTTTCTTTTCACGATCGATATCGGGCTGCGGATTGACATTCGCAAACGCATAACCAAAGTTGCCCAGATATTCGGTAATGTCCCTGGAACTGTTCGTCAGTTTCTCACCGGAATAAACATCGCCTTTTTTCAGCTGGATGAGATTGCGGATTTCTTTTTCACGACCGAAAAGCTCGCCCTCGAGCCGGATGTCGGAAACCTTGTACTTGTCACCTTCCTTGATATTGACGGTGATGTAAATGTCTTTCTTGTCGGATGTGATCGACACCTGCGTCGATTCAACCTGCATTTCGATGTAACCGCGATTCTGGTAGTACGACTTGATAGCTTCAAGATCGCCCGTCATTTTTTCCTTGGAATACTGGTCTGCCTTGGTATACCAGGTAAACCAGCCCGGCGTACGCAACTTGATGACCTCCAGCAATTTCTTGTCCGAGAATGCCTTGTTGCCGACGAATTTGATCTGCTTGATACGCGCCACTTCACCTTCATCAACCGTGAAGTTGACAGCGACCCTGTTCCGTTCAACCGGAGTGATCGTCGTCGTAATCTGGACACCATACAGGCCATGAGACAGGTATTGCCTTTTCAGTTCCTGCTCTGCACGATCAAGCAGCGAACGGTCATAAATACGGCCTTCACCGAGTCCGACATCTTTAAGCGACTTGATCAGGGCTGCCTTTTCGAATTCCTTGGCACCTGTAAAATCCACACTGGCAATCGCAGGCCTTTCTTCAACGATAACGACCAGAACGTCGCCTTCAGCGTCAATTCTGACATCCTTGAAAAAGCCGGTAGCATAAAGCGCCTTGATGGCTGAAACGGCTTTTTCATCATTAAACGTTTCACCCACACGAACAGGCAGGTAATTGAAAACCGTTCCCGCTTCAGTACGCTGAATGCCTTCTACACGAATATCCTTGACGGTAAAAGGCTCGACTGCCTGGGCAACATTCGAATAAAAAGCCATGGATATCGCTGCCAGCAGTGACAAACGAAAAGGCAAACGTTGATGAAATAATTTCATGAATCTGATTTTAGACGCCACAAAAAACTCACATTCAGCCGGTTTTTCACTCAGAAAAAGATCCGGATGACATCATTAAAAACGGCAACCAATAACAATAATCCAAGGATACCGACACCGATTTTATAGCCTATTTTCGCAATACGATCCGAAATAGAACCACCAGTCACAACTTCCACTGCATAATACAGCAAAAGTCCTCCATCCAGAACAGGTATCGGAAGTAAATTCATCACACCGATACTGATACTGATGAACACGATAAAATGGAGATAGCGGATAAGCCCGGCGCGGGCTGTCTGCCCGGCATAATCGGCAATGGCAATCGGACCGGTGATATTTTTCAGCGACACATCGCCAACCAGCATTCTGCCAATCATTTTTACCGTGATATACGAGGTATCCCAGGTTTTCGAAATGCCTTCCATCAGCGCAACCGGAACGCTGTAACTCAGTATGGTCATTTCAGGCATGACAGAAATATTGGCGTCCATTTTGCCGATCAACTGGTCTTTGACCGTTTTCGCTTCCGGCGTCAGGGTAATGCTGACCGGTTCATTATTGCGCAAAACGTCCAGCGCCAACGTTTTTCCGGGGGATTGCCGGATGATATTGACGAGTGCAAGAGAATCCAGAACAGGTTCTCCGTCGATTTTGACGATTTTGTCACCTTCCATAAGACCTGACTGTGCGGCAACACCTCCTTCAATCGTTTTTCCGACAATGGCGGGTGGCCTCTCGACACCGAGGCCGAGTTTGCCGATAAAATCCTTGTCGACGTCTTCAATCGACACCTGATTCATGGGCAACATGACTGTTTTTTCCGGGACACGCGGCGCGCCTTCAGCATCCGTTGGCCCTGAAGAAGCGACCCCGACGGAAACCGCCGACCGTGCTTCCATCAGCATTTCAGTCATTTTCCAGCGTACCTGCTGCCAGTTATGGATCGGCATGCCGTCAATGTTGACGATGGTTTCGCCGCCCCTCAAACCGGCCTGATAAGCAACTGTATTGGTCGGCACTTCGCGAAGTTTTGCAATTGGCTCAGGCATGCCGTAGATATAAAGTCCGGTCAAAACGACGATGGCCAGCACGAAATTGGCCAGCGGCCCTGCCGCAACGATGGCAATACGGCGCCAGACATTCTGGCTGGTAAATTCACGTTTCCTGTCCTCCGGCGAAACCTGACTCAAATCGTCGGCTCTTGCATCAAGCAATTTGACATACCCGCCCAGAGGCAACGCGGAAAGCGCCCACTCCGTCTGGTCAGGGCCGAATTTGCGGCTATACAGGATTTTCCCCATCCCCAGAGAAAAACGCAGAACCTTGACATTGCAAAGACGGGCCATCCAGTAATGACCCAGCTCATGAAAGACGATGAGTACGGACAAGGCAAAGATGAATGCAAAAAATGTTTGAATGAATATCATTGCAAAATCAAATCGGTTGCGACCGTCCGTGCTGCGCGGTCATGCATTAAAACACTATCGATCGTCGTTACAGCACTTTCTGTCATTACCTTGTCCAGAACATTGGCCACAACGTAATCAATCCGTCGGAAACTGATTCTCTCGTCCAGAAAAGCCTGAACGGCCACTTCGTTGGCGGCATTCAGAATGGCCGGTGTCGCCCCACCCGTTTCAAGCGCTTCATAAGCCAGCTTCAGGCAAGGAAAACGGACGAAATCGGGGGACTCGAACTGCAAGGTACCGATCCGTGTCAGATCCAGAGGCGTCACTCCGGACGTCATCCGGTCAGGATAAGCGAGCGCATGGGCAATCGGAATCCGCATATCCGGATTTCCAAGCTGTGCAATGACCGAACCGTCAATATAGGAAACCATTGAATGAATGACGCTTTGGGGGTGAATGACCACTTCAATCTGGCTTGCCGGAATACCGAAGAGCCAGTGCGCCTCGATCACTTCCAGTCCTTTATTCATCATGGTAGCAGAATCGACGGATATTTTGCGCCCCATTACCCATTTCGGATGGGCGATCGCCTGTTCCGGTGTCACGCTATCCAGTGTATCGACTGGTCGATGCAAAAAAGGGCCGCCTGAAGCGGTCAGCAAAACCTTCGAAACACCATGCTGATGCGGAAAACGCTTGTGTGAAAAGGGTAGACACTGAAAAATGGCATTGTGTTCGCTGTCGATAGGCAACAAGGTGGCATCGTGATTGATGACAGCGTCGATAAACAGCTGGCCGGACATCACCAGTGCTTCCTTGTTGGCGAGCATGACTTTTTTGCCTGCACGTGCCGCTGCCAATGCCGGCGCGAGACCTGCAGCGCCGACAATGGCCGCCATGACGGCATCGCATTTTTCGGAGGCGGCCACTTGGCAAAGCGCTTTCTCGCCATACAAAACTTCGGTTTTCAGCCCTTTGGAACGCAAGGATTTCTGAAGAAGCAATGCCGATTCCGGCGTGCCGACAACGGCGACTTCAGGCTGGAATTTTTCGCACTGTTCCAGTAATTGGTCAACATGCCGGTTCGCCGTCAGGGCATAAACGGAATACTGATCCGGATGGCGCGACAGCACATCCAGCGTCGAGACACCGATTGAGCCTGTAGAACCCAGAACTGTGATGACCTGCCTTCGCGCCGTCATTTTTATAGCCACATCCCCAATAAAACGGCCAGTGGCAACATCGGGATCAGGGAATCGATACGATCCAGAACGCCGCCATGCCCTGGCAACAAGTTACTGCTGTCTTTGAAACCGATACGCCGTTTCAGTTTCGATTCAAGCAAATCACCCACGATACTCATGGCGACCAGCAAGACAAGGCCTCCGATCATTCCGCCCCAGCCGTACTTTTCAAATATCAGCACACTGATATTGGATTCAGGAGTTGAAAAATTCATGGAGGCAATGGCAAGCAGTATAACAGTCACCATGCCGCCGACAACACCTTCCCAGGTTTTTCCCGGAGAAATGGCCGGAGCCAGTTTATGCCTGCCGAACGCTCTTCCTGCAAAATAGGCACCGATATCGGCCAGCCATGCAATCACAAGGATCGACAGCAAAAACAGCGCAGAACGCTTATACAGGAGAAGCACGCACAGGAAACTGGAAAGAATGGAAAACAGGTAACAAGCCTGATAAATATGGCCCGACAAGGTATGCAGGGGCGGTATCGTGCGGAAAAGCGACGGGATAAGCAAAGCGATCCAGATCAGCACGGCAACGAAGGCAAACCAGATATAGGCGGTGGAAGACAGCCACAACCCGGTAAATACAAATATCAGGCTTGCCAATACAGCAACGGCTATCGGATATCTGTTATCGAAAAGTCTGGCGTTTTCCCAGGCACCCGCGGCAAAAAACACCAGCAGGAACAGTCCGAAAAGCCATTCACTCCGGGACCAGAGGATCAAAAACAAAACTGCAGCCAGACATAAAGCGGTTATGACTCGTTGTTTCAGCATTTGCCTAATCCGTTAATTGTTCACTGGTTTTTCCGAACCGTCGTTCTCTCGACTGGAAAGACGCGATTGCCTTTTCCAGTTCTTCATTGTCGAAATCGGGCCAGAAGGTTTCTGTAAAATATAACTCCGAATAGGCCAATTGCCAAAGAAGAAAATTTGAAATTCGTGTTTCACCGCCCGTGCGGATGAAAAGATCCGGTTCAGGAGCGTAGGAAAGGGCAAGATAAGACGACAAACGTTCTTCCGTCATGTCTTTTACATCCAGCCCTTCCGAAGACATCCGTCTCGCTGCCTGCAAGATATCCCAGCGGCCGCCATAGTTGGCGCAAACCGTCAGCGTGAGTGTCGAATTTTTCGACGTTTTTTCTTCTGCAACGGTTATAGCCTTCTGTAAAGGCACATCGAAACGGCTCAAGTCACCGACCACTTTGAGCCGGATATCGTTGTCGTGCAATTTATCGGTCTCTTTTTCAAGAGAAGAAAGAAACAGGTTCATCAGGAAACTGACTTCCTCGCCCGGTCTTTTCCAGTTTTCCGAGCTGAACGCAAAAACCGTCAGATAAGGGATATTGCGAACGATACATCCTTCAATTGTCCGCCTGATCGCTTCCACGCCTTTGACATGTCCGGCAACACGGGGCAAAAAACGTTTTTTCGCCCAGCGTCCGTTTCCATCCATCACAATAGCAATATGCTGCGGCATAAGATTCTTATCCGCAGCATATGTTGAAGTCTGATCGCTAACCATATCGGATACGGTCCGCTTATACTGTCATGACTTCTTTTTCCTTGTCGGCAAGCAGCTTGTCGATTTGCTGGACAAATTTGTCAGTCAGTTTCTGGATGTCGTCCTGTGAACGGCGTTCATCGTCTTCCGAGCACTCCTTGTCCTTGACCATTTTCTTCACGGCTTCATTGGCGTCACGGCGAATGTTCCTGACGGCAACCTTCGCGTCTTCACCTTCCGTCTTGACCAGCTTGACCATTTCCTTGCGGCGTTCTTCCGTCAACGCTGGTGTCGGAACGCGAATGATTTCACCCATCGTCGAAGGATTCAGGCCCAGATCGGAATCGCGAATGGCTTTTTCGATAGCGTTGACCATTTTCTTTTCCCACGGCTGGACAGAAATGGTACGTGCGTCCAGCAAGGTGATATTGGCAACCTGGCTGATCTTGGTTGGTGAACCGTAATAATCGACTTCTACATGATCGAGAATACCGGTATGAGCCCGGCCAGTCCGAACCTTGGCCAGATCGGCTTTCAGTGACTCGATCGATTTGTTCATTTTCTGTTCGGCACTTTTTTTCACATCGGCAATACTCATGACACTTCCTTATGCAAAATAAACCTGACCGGAAAAAACCGGATTGTCAGTGTAAGGTTTAAAGGTGAACCAGCGTTCCCTCGTCTTCACCCAGAAGAACACGTTTTAAGGCACCGTGTTTCAGGATCGAGAATATTTTAATCGGTAATTTCTGATCGCGACAGAGGGCAAATGCAGCGGCATCCATGACTTCAAGATGCTTTTCAATCGCTTCGTCAAAAGTGATGTGCGAATAACGGGAAGCCGACGCATCTTTCATCGGATCGGCGCTGTAGACGCCATCGACCTTGGTCGCTTTCAGAACGATTTCAGCACCCATTTCCGCGCCACGCAAGGCAGCAGCGGTATCGGTCGTGAAAAACGGATTGCCGGTACCTGCAGCGAAAACGACTACCTTGCCTTCTTCCAGATACTGGAGCGCTTTCGGCCGGACATAGGATTCGACAACCTGGTCGATACCGATGGCAGACATGACACGTGCCGTCAAACCGGCCTGCTCCATGGCATCGGCCAAAGCGAGGGAATTGATGACCGTGGCCAGCATCCCCATATAATCGGCCGTCGCACGATCCATTCCCTTTGCGCCGGGAGCGACGCCCCGGAAAATATTGCCACCACCGATAACGATAGCCATTTCAACGCCCAGCTTCGCCGCATCGACCACGTCTTCAACCATATGTTCGATAGAAGCACGATTGATGCCGAACTGGTCTTCGCCCATAAGAGCTTCACCTGACAACTTCAGAAGAACCCGCTTGTATACAGGAGTGGTCATGATTGCGATTCCTTAATTGACAACGTTAAGACATTGGAATGAACGAGAAGGACAGAACTTGCAAAAACGGGCCTTTCGGCCCGTTTTCAAATTGCCATCAAGCTTTGGACGCTGCCATCTGGGCAGCCACTTCCTCAGCGAAGTTATCCACTTTCTTCTCGATCCCTTCGCCCACAACATAAAGGGTAAAGGATTTCAAAGTGGTTTTCGCTTCTTTCAGCATTTGTTCAACAGACTGTTTGTCGTTTTTGACAAATGGCTGGTTCAGAAGGGAAACTTCTTTCAAAAATTTCTGTACCGAACCTTCAACACGACGCGCAACGATATCGGCTGGCTGTGCTTTTTTGCCTTCGGCAACGGCCTTGGCGGAATCTTCAGCCGCTTTCTGTGCGGCAACCGAACGTTCCCGTTCGATCAGTTCAGGAGAGACACCTTCCGAAGACAGGGCAACCGGTTTCATTGCAGCGATATGCATGGCAACGTCTTTACCGACCTGTTCGTCAGGGCCTTCGTATTCGACAACAACACCGATGCGGGTTCCGTGCAGATAGGTTGCGATTTTGGCGCTGCTTTCGTGACGGGCGAAACGGCGGATCGACATGTTTTCACCGATACGACCCACGAGCGCTGTGCGATATTCTTCAAGCGTCTTGCCATCGAAAGGCAAGGCGGACAAGGCAGCCACGTCTGCCGGATTGTTGTCATTGACCAGTTTTGCACAGCTGTTTGCCAGTGCAATGAAGTCATCATTCTTGGTAACGAAGTCGGTTTCACAGTTGACTTCGATGATGGAAGCGGTGTTTCCATCGACGTGAATGGCGATAACGCCTTCAGCGGTAACGCGGGAAGACGCTTTCGAAGCCTTGTTGCCCAGTTTGACGCGCAACAGGTCTTCCGCTTTCTGCAGATCACCGTCCGCTTCGGTTAACGCTTTTTTGCATTCCATCATAGGAGCGTCCGTCTTGGCACGCAATTGACCTACCATGGCTGCTGTAATGACTGCCATATTGTTCTCCTCTCAAGGGGAGCTACAGCTCCCGACTACCTGTTTCTTCAAACAGCCTGTTTCCGGACCGGAAACAGGCCTGCAAACTTTTAGTTGCTTTCTGCGGCAACAGCTTCTTCGCCTTTGGCGGCTTCGAGAACGTCGTGCATTGCATTGGCACGGCCTTCGAGGATCGCGTCAGCTACGCCGCGAGCGTACAACTGGATGGCTTTGGACGAATCGTCGTTACCTGGAATAACGTAAGCCAGACCTTCAGGGGAATGGTTGGTATCGACAACGCCGATAACAGGGATACCCAGTTTGGCAGCTTCGGTGATAGCACCTTTGTGATAGCCGACGTCGACAACGAAAATGGCGTCAGGCAAACCGTTCATGTCCTTGATGCCACCGATGGATTTCTGCAGTTTTTCAACTTCGCGCGAGAACATCAGGCCTTCTTTCTTGCTCATCTTTTCGACAGAGCCGTCTTCAATGGCAGCTTCCATGTCTTTCAGACGTTTGATGGAGGTCTTGATGGTCTTGAAGTTGGTCAGCATGCCGCCGAGCCAGCGCTGGTCGACGAAAGGCATACCGGCACGCTGTGCTTCGGCAGCGATGATGTCGCGAGCCTGTCTTTTGGTTCCAACCATCAGAATCGTACCGCGATTGGCAGCCAGCTGACGGATGTAGTTCATCGCGTCGTTGTACATTGCCAGGGTTTTTTCGAGATTGACGATATGGATTTTGTTGCGGTGACCAAAGATGAAAGGAGCCATCTTCGGGTTCCAGAAACGGGTTTGGTGGCCGAAATGGACACCGGCTTCCAGCATTTCACGCATGGTTACGGACATAATAATCTCCAGGGTTAGGTCTTGAATTCGCCCAAGAACTCTTGATGAGCACCCTTTCAGGTCGAATTCGCGATTTTTGCTATAAAAAATAAAACAACTTCTTGAAAAATTTCAAGAGTTCATCATTGTACTGTAAAAACCATTTTGCTTAAAGGGATTAACCGATAAAAATAGCGGCAAACATACAAATTCTTTTTTTTATTCCCGTAACTGTTAGAGTAATACCTTACGTTCCGTTACCTTCAACTCATTTCTCGGATTGAACCACAATGAACGCACTTTACTCCATCGACGCCATCCGGACTATCGAACGCTCTGCTCTCGCCGATCTGCCCAAGGGAACGCTCATGCAGCGTGCAGGCAGTGAAGCCGCCAGTCTTGCCATGCACATGCTGGCGAAATCCGCCGATACAAAAAAAGAAGTCCTCGTTCTCGCCGGTCCGGGCAACAACGGTGGTGACGCCCTGGAAATGGCGACCATTCTGGCAAACGATGGCGTGGCCGTCTCCGTTTTACTGGTGGCAAACCGGAAAAAACAGTCCGAAGAAGCCATTCTCGCCAGAAAAAAAGCCGTCAAGAGCCCTGTGCACTGGGAAGACGCCCTTTCGCTCAAAACGACACTGGAGAGTATCCGTTCAAAAAAATGGGCGCTCGTTGTCGATGGCATGTTCGGCATCGGACTGAAAGAAGCCCTGACAGGCAACCGGCAAAAACTGGTCGAAATCGTCAATACATTCAAATGTCCGATACTGGCCCTTGACGTTCCCAGCGGCCTGAACGCAAATACGGGCAACATCGTCGGAAAAGAAGAAATTGCCGTTCACGCGACCGATACGATTACGTTCATCGCCGACAAACCGGGACTCCATACCCGAAAAGGGCGCGACTGCGCCGGAAGAGTCCATGTGGTCACGCTGGATGTCGACAGGAAATATTTTCCCGAAACCCGGTGCTGGCTGAATTCACCGGATCTGTTTGAATCCTGTCTGAAACCGCGCCCGGAAGATTCGCACAAAGGCAGTTATGGCCGCATCGCCATTGTCGGAGGGACACAAGGCATGAGCGGCGCGCCGGTACTCGCCGCAAAGGCAGCTCTCTTTTCCGGTGCCGGATTGTGTTATGCCATTTACCTGAAAAACCCGCCAGCCTACGACCCGGTTTCTCCTGAAATCATGTTTCGTGCTGCACACCAGTTCGATTTTGCCACCGACGTCATCGTGACCGGGCCCGGATTGGGCAAATCCGGCGCCGCCAGGGATATCGTGATCAAAACGATTGAAGCCCATACGCCAATCGTTCTGGACGCCGATGCCCTGAACATTCTTTCAGAAAACGGGGCGATCGCCCAAATGCTTTCAGAAAGAGATTCCCCGACGATCATCACGCCGCACCCGCTGGAAGCTGCAAGACTTTTGAAAACCACCAGTGACGTCATTCAGGCCAACCGGCTCGAAGCTGCCAGAGAACTGGCCCGGCGATTCAAGGCTGTCGCCGTTCTCAAGGGATCGGGAACCGTCATCGCCTCACCGGACGGCAAAACGGTCATCAACCCGACCGGCAACCCGGCACTGGCAACAGCAGGAACAGGGGACGTTCTTTCCGGAATTACCGGTGCACTGATCGCGCAGGGCTGGCCTGCATGGGAAGCCACCCTCGCTGCCGTCTGGCTGCATGGCAAGGCCGCCGATACACTGGCTCTTCGCCGTCACGGACCAATTGGAACGGTGGCAGGTGAACTGGCTCCTGAAGTCCGCTTGCAACTGAATCTTCTGGTTAAGCGAAAGACTTAAAAAAAGCCCCGGATATCCGGGGCTTTTTCAATGAATCATAAAACCGGTCAATGCGTCATGAGGTTGCCGCCACTGGCATTTTCAGCCGGTTCAGCCGCTACGGCGATGGCTGCCGCCTCTTCCGTAATCGGTTCGGGCTGGCTTTCCAGAGCGATTTCCCAAACCTTGTCGATCCAGCGAACCGGAATGATTTCCAGCTTGTTTTTGACGTTGTCCGGGATTTCAATCAGATCCTTCACGTTTTCCTGTGGAATGATGACCTGTTTAATCCCCCCGCGCAAAGCCGCAAGCAGTTTCTCTTTCAGGCCACCGATCGGCAGGACTTCCCCGCGCAGGGTGATTTCACCCGTCATGGCGACATCTGCCCGAACCGGAATGCCACTGAATACGGAAACCAGTGCCGTCGCCATCGAAATACCGGCTGACGGGCCGTCTTTAGGAGTCGCGCCTTCAGGCAAGTGGATATGGATGTCTTTCTTCTCGAAAGCCTCATTCTTGATACCCAGCTTGTTGGCACGGCTGCGAACAACCGTTCTGGCCGCTTCGATGGATTCCTTCATCACGTCGCCCAAAGTACCGGTACGGATGATCTGGCCCTTGCCCGGAACGGCAACCGCTTCGACTGTCAGCAATTCACCGCCGACTTCCGTCCATGCCAGTCCGGACACTTCACCGATCTGGTTTTCCTTTTCTGCGACACCATAATCGAACTGGCGAACACCCAGGAATTTATCGATATTCTTCGGCGTGACGACAATTTTGCGATTCTGTTTTTTCAACAGGAGCATCTTGACGACCTTGCGGCAAATCTTGGAGATTTCGCGTTCCAGCGCCCGGACACCGGCTTCCCGTGTGTAATAACGAATGATATCCCTGATGGCGCCCTCGGTAATTGAAATTTCCGTTTCCTTCAGGCCATTTCCCCTGATCTGTTTCGGCAACAGATAACGCTGTGCAATGCTCGTTTTTTCGTCTTCCGTATAACCGGAAAGGCGAATCACTTCCATTCTGTCGAGCAGGGCAGGAGGAATATTGTAGGAATTGGATGTCGCAATGAACATCACATCCGACAAATCGAAATCCACTTCGACATAATGGTCGGAGAACGTATGGTTCTGTTCCGGGTCCAATACTTCCAGAAGAGCCGCTGCCGGATCGCCGCGGAAATCCGCGCCGATCTTGTCCACTTCATCCAGAAGGAAAAGCGGATTGCGGACACCGGCCTTGACCAGACTTTGCAAAATCTTGCCCGGCATCGCACCGATATAGGTACGGCGATGACCGCGGATTTCAGCTTCATCACGCACGCCACCCAGCGCCATGCGGACATATTTCCGGTTCGTTGCACGTGCGATAGATTGACCAAGAGAGGTCTTGCCAACTCCCGGAGGGCCGACGAAACACAGAATCGGCGCCTTGACCTTGTCGACCCGCTGCTGGACGGCAAGATATTCAAGGATGCGTTCCTTGACCCTGTCCAGACCATAGTGATCGTCTTCCAGTACCTTTTCGGCATTGGCAAGATCGTTGTTCACCTTGGATTTTTTTCTCCATGGCAGGGAAACGAGCGTTTCGATGTAATTGCGCACCACAGTCGCTTCCGCCGACATCGGCGACATGACTTTCAGTTTTTTGAGTTCGGAGAGAGCCTTGTCACGGGCTTCTTTCGGCATCTTGGCCAGTCTGATTTTCTTTTCAAGATCTTCAAAATCAGTCCCTTCCTCGCCTTCGCCCAATTCGCGCTGGATCGCCTTGACCTGTTCATTCAGGTAGTATTCACGCTGCGATTTTTCCATCTGGCGTTTGACGCGGCCACGGATGCGCTTCTCGACCTGCATGATGTCAAGCTCGCTTTCAAGCCTTTCCAGCAAATATTCCAGACGCCGTTCGACATTGACCATTTCCAGAACAACCTGCTTCTGTTCCAGTTTCAATGGCAAATGCGCGGCTATCGTATCGGCGAAGCGGCCCGGATCGTCGATCGTCGAGAGAGACCCGACCACTTCATGAGGAATCTTCTTGTTCAGTTTGACGTACTGTTCGAACTGCTGGACGATCGCGCGCCGCATGGCTTCGATTTCAGGTTCGTTTTCCCCCGTGGATTCGACAGGCGATACATCGGCAACCAGATGCTGTTCTTCCGACTCGACATGATCGACCCGTGCACGACCAACGCCTTCGACCAGAACCTTCACGGTTCCATCGGGGAGCTTCAGCATTTGCAATACGGTTGCAACGCACCCTATTTCATAAATATCTTCTGCAGACGGTTCATCCTTTGCCGCTGTTTTCTGGGCAGCCAGCATGATGGTTTTTTCATTTTCCATTGCCGTTTCAAGCGCATGAATCGACTTGGGACGCCCGACGAACAGGGGAATGACCATATGCGGAAAGACAACCACATCCCGTAATGGAAGCAATGGCAATCTAGACGGCTTTATATCAGTTGAAGTCATCATGAGAAACCTTAAATAATAAGCATAAGGATAATTTTGGCCCGATCCCTGAAAAAACAAGACCTGACGTGAAAATTATCCAAGACTTTCGGCAGGCTGGCAGCCTGCCTTGAAAATGGAAAAATGACCGGCAATCAAATGCGCAAAAAACAAATTCAGCTTTGTCCGGCTACTTTTTGTTTATCCTGATAAATCAGTAAAGGTTTCGAATCTTTCGTCACCGTATTTTCATCGATGACGACCTTGGTGACATTTTGCTCTGTCGGCAAGTTGTACATCACATCAAGCAATAAATTCTCCATTATGGAACGAAGGCCCCGGGCACCGGTTTTGCGTTCCAGCGCTTTTCGGGCAATCGCACGAAGAGCTTCAGGACGAATCTCCAGTTCAGCGCCTTCCATTTGCAACAACTTCGTGTACTGCTTGACCAAAGCGTTTTTGGGTTTTTCAAGAATATCAACAAGCGCTTCTTCTGTCAGCTCGTGCAATACGGCCACGACAGGAAGACGACCGATCAATTCGGGAATCAGGCCGAATTTGATCAGATCTTCCGGTTCGACGTCGGCAAGTTTCTCGCTTTCGACAATGTCCGTAGGACTTTTCACGCGCGCGGAAAATCCGATGCCGCCCTTCTCGGAACGATTCGAAATGATCTTCGTCAAACCATCGAATGCCCCACCGCAAATAAACATGATATTGGTGGTATCCACGGAAATGAAATCCTGATTCGGGTGTTTGCGACCACCTTGCGGAGGAACCGATGCCATGGTTCCCTCGATCATTTTCAACAGGGCCTGCTGAACCCCTTCACCCGACACGTCACGGGTGATGGAAGGATTATCGGACTTTCTTGAAATCTTATCAATTTCATCAATGTAAACAATGCCTCTTTGCGCTTTTTCGACATCATATTCGCAGCCCTGAAGCAGTTTCTGGATGATGTTTTCGACGTCTTCGCCCACATAACCGGCTTCGGTCAGAGTGGTTGCATCGGCAATGACGAAAGGTACGTTCAACATTCTGGCCAGAGTCTGTGCCAAAAGCGTCTTGCCGGAACCTGTCGGGCCGACCAGAAGGATATTGCTTTTCGACAGTTCGACGTCGTCATTCTTGCCGCCATAGAATTTCAGGCGCTTGTAATGATTGTAAACCGCGACGGAAAGAATTTTCTTCGCCTGTTCCTGACCGATAACGTACTGGTCCAGCAGATTGCAGATTTCTTTTGGCGTCGGCAGTTCGGAACCGTTTTCCTGACCGAATTCAGGGCTTAACAGTTCATCCCGGATAATGTCGTTACATAAATCGATACACTCGTCACAAATGTATACGGATGGACCGGCAATCAGCTTTTTGACTTCATTCTGGCTTTTTCCGCAGAACGAGCAATAAAGCATTTTTTCAGGTGCTGGTGTTTTGTTTTCTGACATGAGTAGAGGGTCAAGTTTTTGGATTCGATATGAGAATTATGAAGATACCATAAACCCGGTTTTCTGGCAGCGGACATCGAAAAAAACGCCCGAACGTAAGATGTTCGGGCTTTTGCATAATGATCGAGGCGCCTTTACATACGTTTGGACAGGACATCGTCGATAAGGCCATAATCCTTTGCCTCATTTGCCGACATGAAATTATCCCTTTCCGTATCGCGAGCGACCTGTTCGATACTCTTGCCGGTATTGTCGGCGAGAATACCGTTCAGCCTTTCACGCAGGTAAAGGATTTCACGCGCATGGATTTCAATATCCGTTGCCTGCCCCTGCGCGCCGCCTGATGGCTGGTGAATCATGATGCGCGAATTGGGCAGTGAAAAACGCTTGCCCTTTTCGCCAGCCGCCAGAAGAAACGCGCCCATCGAAGCCGCCAGCCCCGTACACAGGGTCGAAACCTGCGGCTTGATGAATTGCATCGTATCGTAAATCGCCATTCCGGCCGAAACGGAGCCGCCCGGCGAGTTGATATACAGCGAAATGTCTTTGTCCGGATTTTCGCTTTCCAGAAACAGGAGCTGCGCAACGATCAGATTGGCATTCTGATCCATGACCGGACCGACCAGAAAGACAATCCTTTCTTTCAGGAGACGGGAATAAATATCATAAGCCCGTTCCCCGCGGCCACTCTGTTCGATCACCATGGGGATCATGCCCAGCATCCGGGTGTCCAGTGCAGAATCACGAAACTGTGTCATTTGTCGTCCTGTCAAAATGGTGAAAATCCGGAGATTTTCTTGATTACAGTGGCTGATTCATCAGTTCTTCGAAAGGAACTGCCTTGTCAGTTACCTTGGCTTTTCCGAAAACGTAATCTACTGCGTTTTCTTCCATAATCATTGCTTCCAGTTCTCTGCGACGACCAGGATCATTCAGGTAATAATCGATGACCATCTGCGGATTTTCATAGCTGGCAGCAATTTCAGTTGCCCTTTCCTTCAGTTTATCAGCAGAGACCGCCAGAATATTGTCCTTGATCAACTCGCCCAGCAGCATGCCCAGACGGACACGTTTTTCGGCCTGCGCTGCAAAGAGTTCAGGTGGCAGTGCGATATCTTTCTGTGCAGGATTGCGTACTGACAGATCGTGACGGGTCATTTCGATCAGCTGGTCGGTTTCCTGTTTGACCAGTGCCTGTGGAATGTCGAATTCGGACACGTCGATCAGGGCATCCATCACACGGTTCTTGTTGATGGAAATCAGGCGATTCTTGACTTCACGTTCCAGATTGGTACGGATATCTTCACGCAGTTTTGCAACGCCGCCTTCCTTGATGCCCAGCGCCTGTGCAAATGCATCGTCGAGTTCCGGCAAATGCGACCATTCGATTTTCTTTACGGTAACGGTGAATTCAGCCGTTTTGCCTGCTACATCCTTGCCATGATAGTCTTCAGGGAAAGCCAGCGGGAAAACCTTGGTTTCGCCGACTTTCATGCCACGAATCGCATTTTCGAATTCAGGCAACATCTGTTTTTCACCCAGAACAAACGGGAAGTCTTCGGCCTTGCCACCTTCGAATTCAACGCCGTCGATACGGCCGGTGAAATCGATGGTTACGCGGTCGCCATCCTGCGCGGATACGTCGTCACCGCCCTTGCCGTGTTCGCCGTCTTCACCCTTGACGTGGAAATGTGCCTGACGTTTTCTCAGGATATCCAGAGTCTTGTCGACTTCGGCATCGGTTACCGTTGCAACGGCTTTTTCCAGCTCTACCTTGGCAAGATCGCCAATCTTGACTTCAGGATAAACCTCGAAAGTTGCGGTAAAGGCGATTTCGTCCTTGGAAACGTCGTCACCGGTTTTTTCCTCGAATTTCGGATAACCCGCAACGCGCAGATTGTTTTCTTCGACAGCCTTGGAGAAAGCAGACGAGATTTTTTCATTCAGTACGTCATTCTGGATGCCTGCACCATACATGGATGCAACCATATCCATAGGCACTTTGCCCTGTCTGAAACCGGAAGCTTTTGCAGTACGTGCACGTACTTTCAAACGTTTTTCAACTTCCGTTGTAATGTCAGCGACAGGGATGGAGACGGTCAGACGTCTTTCGAGCTTTTCCAGGGTTTCAACAGCGTTTGCCATGTAATTTGTCCAAAAAATAGAGGCTTTGAAACCAGACACCTGATTTCAAAACCGTTTTTCATTTAACTAAAAATATAAATCGCGCCTTTGTCCCGCAGTTTACCCCCTTGGCGGCGGGCAATCCAAAACAAACGGCAATTATTCATTAAAACAGCTCGACATTTTAGCCGAAATTGTTCAAATACAGCAAAATTCTGATATTTTTCATCAAAAAACAATCAAAAAATCTTCAAAAAAACCGGCAAAGTGCTATTCTTCCACAAACTTATAAATGAGAATGATTATCATTACTATTTTATTTGAAATTTGTTAGGATGTCTGAATTATTCTAGAATGCAGGGTTTTCATGAGGCCGAATTATTTTATAATTCAAATTTTTATCGGTCACCCCCCAAGGAATAAACCAGAAGGACGATTATGACTCACGTTGTCACCGATGCCTGTATTCTCTGTAAATATACTGATTGCGTGGATGTATGCCCTGTCGATTGTTTTCACGAAGGGCCCAATACACTGGTGATCAATCCGAATGAATGCATCGATTGTGCAGTCTGTGTCCCGGAATGCCCGGCCGAAGCGATTTTCGCTGAAGAAGACGTACCGGAGAACCAGCAGGAATTTATCGCATTGAATGCGGAACTGTCCGGAAAATGGCCCACGATCACCCGTTCAAAGGACCCGATGCCCGATGCGGACAAATGGAAAGACGTCAAGGACAAATTGCGTCATCTGATTAAATAGAGAATTAACGATTCATCGTACCGTCGTTTCCTGCCTGCCATGCTCTTGCAGCTGTATTGTGAGCATGGTTTTCTTTACGGGGAGACGGTCATAAACAGGAACTTCATCAATAATGGATGCCAGAATTGACACTATGCCAATCGAAGCCGATGCCGTTATCGTCGGCGCCGGTCCGGTTGGACTTTTTCAGGTATTCGAGCTAGGACTGCTCGAAATCAAGGCGCACGTCATCGATTCCCTGCCCGCTGTCGGCGGCCAATGCGTTGAACTGTATCCCGACAAACCGATTTACGACATTCCGGCGGTTCCTTCCTATACAGGCCTTGAACTGACGGAAAACCTGATGAAACAGATCGAGCCTTTCGGCCCGACCTTCCATCTCGGAGAAGAAGTCGTCAAGGTCGAACGCCGCGAGGATGGCCGTTTCGATCTGGAAACATCCATTGGCAAGAAATTCATTACCAAAACCGTTTTCATCGCGGCCGGCGTCGGCGCTTTCCAGCCACGCACCCTGAAAGTGGATGGTATCGAGCAATTCGAAAATTCCCAGCTCTTTTACCGTGTCAAAGACCCTGAACTGTTCCGGGGAAAAAATCTCGTTGTCTGTGGTGGTGGTGATTCCGCACTGGACTGGGCCCTGAAACTGGTCGACATCGCCGAATCCGTCATTCTGCTTCACCGCCGTGAGGAATACCGCGCCGCGCCCGCTTCCGTTTCCAAAATGAAGGATTTGTGTGAAGAATATTGCATGCAGGCCCTGACCGGACAGGTAACGGGTTATGAAAGCCAGGACGGCAAACTGACGGAAATCAAGGTCACCGGTCTTGACGGCGTCACGCGCCGCCTGCCGCTGGACTGCCTGCTCGTCTTCTTCGGCCTGTCGCCGAAACTGGGACCGATTGCCGAATGGGGCCTCGAAATCGACCGTCGCCAGATTGTCGTCGATACGGAAAAATTCCAGACGAATATCCCCGGTATTTTTGCCGTGGGCGATATCAATATTTATCCGGGCAAGAAAAAACTGATCCTCTCAGGCTTCCACGAAGCCGCACTGGCCGCTTTTGCTGCCGCACCTTACGTCTTCCCGGAAAAGAAAGTCCATCTCCAATACACCACGACCTCTCCGAAACTGCACAAGGTTCTGGGGGTCGAAACGCCGACTTTCGATTAAGACGACAATGAATCGCGCAAGCCGTCAGCATGAAGCTGACGGCTTTTTTATTGCATGAAAAATTTGCGATAATAGCGCTGTGAGAAATCCTGAAGAAAACAAAACCGGACTGATCGACCGGATTCTATCCATACTGCCGCAAACCCAATGTGCCAAATGTGGTTTCGACAGCTGCCGTGCTTATGCCATGGCCATTGTGGAAAACGGAGTCCCCATCAATCGTTGTCCGACAGGCGGACAATCCCGAATACAGAAACTGGCCGAACTTCTACAGCTTGAAGAATTGCCGCTGGACAGAAGCTGTGGCGAGGAAAAACCGTATTCCATTGCAGTCATTGACGAAACGACATGTACCGGCTGCACGATTTGCATTCAGGCCTGTCCGGTCGACGCCATCGTCGGCACCGGCAAAATGATGCATACGGTCATAAACGATTACTGTACCGGCTGTGAATTGTGCATCCCGACATGCCCGCTCGATTGCATAGGCCTGAAAAACATGTCAGCAACGCTACCATTTTCCGAAGTATGGGATACCGGACATGCAAGCGCTGCCCGTGAGCGTTTCGAGAGGCGGCAAAAACGTCTCGATGATGAAAAAAACAAGCTGAACCGCCTGAGTGCCAGCAAGCAACCTGCACAGGAATCCGCTTCACAAGCAGAGAATAAAAAATCGGAAATCCTCCGCAAGGCATTGGAACGTGCCAGGGAAAAAGCAAGAGAATACCGCCATAAACCCTGAACCGTTTTTGTCCTGAAATACGAGGCTGCCAACCGGATTTTCGAAAAAGTGGCATCATGTTGGCTTCGCTTCCACTATTTCCTTACAAAACAGACAAATGACGCCGAAAAAAATAGAAGAAATGTTCGAGCGCTTCAAAAAAGCGAATCCCGATCCCCGATCTGATCTGCAATTCAACAGTCCTTATGAATTGCTCGTTGCCGTGATGTTATCCGCTCAGGCGACGGACATCTCGGTCAACAAGGCGACTGAAAAACTGTATCCGGTCGCCAACACTCCCGAATCCATTATTGCGCTTGGTGTTGAAGGACTGAAGTCTTACGTCAAGACGATCAACCTGTATCCTACCAAGTCCAAAAACATCATTCGCATGTCGGAAATATTGCTGGAAAAACACGACGGCGACGTTCCCGCAGACCGGGAAGCGCTTGAAGCACTTCCGGGCGTCGGGCGCAAGACGGCCAACGTCGTTCTGAACACGGCTTTCAATCAGATGACGATGGCAGTCGATACGCATATCTTCCGCGTGTCGAACCGGACCGGGCTTGCCCCGGGCAAAAACGTGCTGGAAGTTGAAAAGGGACTGGTGAAAGTCATCCCTCCGAAATACATGATGAACGCCCACCACTGGCTTTTGCTGCATGGGCGTTATGTCTGCAAGGCCAAGAATTTCCAGTGTGAAAACTGTCTGATCAACGACCTTTGCGGATACCCCGATAAAACAACGGCAGCAAGGTAAAACCCTGCTGCCATATTCAGTCACTTTCGAAAATTTTTATTTTCCGCGACGACGTTGCCCCTGCTGGCCACGATTTCCGCGAGCATTGCCTCGCATGGTCGTCGATTCAACTCTTCCGGCATAACCGAAAGTCGTTTGAAGCGGATCAGGCTGGCGGGAGCGGGGCGCACCCTTCTGAGCACTGGTCGGCCCTTTTTTCGAACGGGAGTCATTGTTGCGGAATTCATGAATGGACAGTGTTTCGGACCTTCCAAAGCTCCCTTTCCTGTCCTGTCCCTGACGTTTGGCGCCAGCACTGCGGCCTTTTGCCGTTTCCGTCGCGCTCTTGTCTCCTTTCGGTTCCATACCTGACAGACGCATCAGGTTGCGGACAGCGTTATCGTCGAGCTCGTCCCAGCGGCCACGTTTCAGATTCTGCGGGAGTGTTATCACACCGTAACGGGTACGGATCAGGCGGGAAACCGTCAGGCCTACCGATTCGAACATGCGGCGCACTTCACGGTTGCGCCCTTCACCGATCGTGACCCGATACCACTTGTTGATGCCTTCGCCACCACCATCCGCAATACTCGAAAACTGTCCGATCCCATCTCCCAGATCGACGCCCGCCAGCAATTTCTGCCGCATGCCTTCTTCCAGTTCGCCCAGTGTACGGACGGCATATTCACGCTCGATATTGTAGCGGGGATGCATCAGGCGATTGGCAAGATCGCCGTTATTGGTAAACAGAAGCAGGCCTTCCGTATTGAAGTCCAGACGGCCGACAGCCAGCCATTTGCTGTTTTTGAGCGATGGCAGGTTATCGAAAACGGATGCTCTTTTTTCAGGATCGTCACGACTGACGATTTCACCGGCCGGTTTGTGGTAAAGCATGACTTTAGGAAGGCTTTTCGTCACTTTGCGCTGCAAGAGTTTCCCATTGATGCGTACCTGATCCGTCGGCAGGATTCTCTGGCCGATATGAGCCGGTTCACCATTGACGGAAACGCGTCCGGCAATGATCAGTTCTTCCATGTCGCGACGGGAACCGAGACCGGCATCGGCAAGCACCTTGTGAAGCTTGGGAGCGTCGTCTTCAGCCCTCAATTCACGTTTGGCATTCTTTTGTTTCGTTGGTGCATCTGCCGAAGCGTCACCCTCTCCATTGATTTTGTCGTAATCGTCGGAAGTCACAAACCGGAAAACGTTGCCTGCATCGTTCTTGTCCGCATCCTTGCGGTTCTTCGGTACATTCCGGTTCATTTTGGCGACCGGTTTTCTGGCCGGTTTTTTTCCGGATACCGGTTTGTCGGCAACCGCTTCGGATCGGGTATCGTTCACAGCCGGTACCATACCTGTTTGATCAGCTCCATCCAGTGCAGCTTTTGCCCTGGAGGACGGTTTTCCTGCCGTCCGGGATACCGGTTTGGCTGTTGCGTTTTTAGCTGTTTTCTTCCCCGGGCGTGTTTCTTTTTCGGCCTTCACCTCTGGCGGTTCATTTACCGCTTCAACCGGTACTCCAACATCCATATCGTTATCCATTTCAATCATACTCAAACTATAATTATTCCCGTTTCCCGTATTGCACATCCGGCCGCAAAAAGCCGGTCAGATGGAATCCATATCCATTTCCTGCAACACCTGCAAAGGCGGCAACTGTTCCAGCGAAGCCAGTCCCAGATCACTCAAAAACTGTGAAGTCGTGGCCAAAAGCGCAGGCCGTCCCGGAACCTCACGATGGCCGATCGCCTCGATCCAGCCTCTTTCTTCCAGCAGGCGAATAGCCTGCGAATTGACAGTCACTCCACGAATCCGCTCGATATCCCCTCTGGTAACGGGCTGGTTATAGGCGATGATCGCCAGCGTTTCCATCGTCGCCCTGCTGTAACGGGGAGGTTTTTCCTGACGCAGTTTTTCCAGATAGGGTTTCATTTCCGGACGGCTCTGAAAACGCCAGCCGTTCGAGACATTGACCAGTTCCAGTCCCTTGCCCGACCAGTCGTTTTTCAGCTCTTCGATCAGCGACCTGAACCGGTCGGCACTGATTTTCACGCCGCGTGCATCGCCGTCGAACATGCTTCTCATGTCCTGTAGCGACAAGGGTTCCTGCGCACACAACAAGGCCGTTTCGAGGACTTTTTTTTCCTCTTCCATATTCATACGAATCAAGGAATTCCGCGTTTCATCGAAAATCGCAATTGCGAGGCCAGATGAAAACCGGAACTTTTAACGGGCTCTTTAACCCGCGCTAAGGGAAAACCGGCCTGAACACGTTTTTCCAGAGAGAAACGGCTGTGGAAACATCAAACCGGACAAGGCCACACATGCCGAAAACCATCTCAGTCATGCGTGTCGAATTTATTTGCCAAAAAGCACTGTCGAGAATGTAAAACATAAGCGAAAAAGTGTCCAGCCAAAAAAGAAAAGAAAGGCTGAAAACCGGATTAGTGTTGCTACTTTTTCTCTTTTGCACTTTTTTGTCAAGCCTTATCTGTCGCTTGTTTGAAGCAGGAAAAGGCATCGTCAAAAAAGTCGCGATATTCCCGGTTCAGTTGATCTTCACCAAGCCGCCAATATCATTTTATTGCGATGTTATGCCTGATCAGGACCATCCGACATTCATCTTGTAAAGGTTCCCCAAATTGAAGACCATCAGCACATTTTTCAATTTATTCAGCCAGCCCGAGTTTTTCATCCATAATCAGGCCGGCAAAAATACCGCCGCCGATTTCGAACTGGAAGAAGAACCCTTGCGTTCCGAGCTGTACAGCATTACGCAAATGGACCAGTACGGAAAATACCTTGGCCGTACGCATGTATTGTCCGACAAACATGAGAGAGACCATTTGCTGGCCCGTCTTGCCGATAATGAAGCCGTTATCCGCCGGGTATACGACATTCTCGCGTCAGCTGTGCGCTCGGAAAACCGGATCACCCCGGCAGCGGAATGGCTTCTGGACAATTTCTATCTCATAGAGGAACAGATCCAGATAGCGAAAAACCATCTGCCCGAAAAATACAGCAGTGAACTGCCCAGGTTATCCAGCGAGACAATGGGTTCCGTCCCTCGGGTTTATGAACTGGCGCTGGAAATCGTCTCGCACGGTGACGGCCATATCGACGCCAACAGTCTTTCCCATTTCATTTCTTCCTATCAGAGCGAATCCGTCCTGACGCTGGGCGAACTCTGGGCCATTCCGATCATGCTCCGTCTGGCACTGATCGAGAACCTCAGACGCGTTGCCGTCCGGCTGGCCATGTCGCGTGCCCATCACGAACTGGCGGAAGAATGGGTCCAGAAATTCACGGATACGGCCGAAAACGATCCGGGCAACCTGATCCTTCAGGTGGCCGATCTGGCCCGTTCCAACCCGCCGATGGTCAGCGCTTTCGTCGCCGAATTGACCCGTCGCCTGCAAAGCCAGAAAGCCATTCTTGCCCTTCCGCTGACATGGATTTCGCAGCGCCTTGCCGAAACCGGGATGACTATCGAACAGCTGGTCATGATCGAAACCCAGCGGCAGGCAGCCGATCAGGTCAGTATCAGCAACAGCATCGGCAGCATACGGCTGCTCGGTGCAATGGACTGGCACGAATTCGTCGAATCCCTCTCTGTCGTCGAGCAGATTTTGCGCACAGACCCGACGGAAGTATATCCCCTCATGGATTTCGCTTCCAGGGATCATTACCGGCACCAGATTGAAAAAATGGCGAAAAAAAGTGCGTTGACCGAAGTCGACGTCGCAAAAAAAGCCATTGGCCTGACAGAAGAAGCTTTCAAAAACCCGGACAGTGACGAACGCTCCAGACACGTCGGCTTTTACCTGATCGACAAGGGACGGACGGAACTGGAAAAAGCCATACAAATGAAAAAGACCCGTCTGGAAAAATGGATGGGATCGAGTATCTGTTCGCCTGTTTTCGCTTATCTGGGTTCTTTTGCCGCCCTGACCCTGATCCTGTCAGCATGGATGCTTTACGGTTCCGATATCGACAGACTGCCTCTCTGGTTGTGGGCCGTAACCGGTATCAGCACTCTTGTTGCATCCAGCCAGCTTTCCCTTGCCCTCGTGAACTGGCTGACGACGTTTCCGACCGTATCGATTCCATTGCCGAAAATGGATTTTTCCAAAGGTATCCCGGAAGGATATGAAACGCTTGTCGTGATACCGACCATGTTGATTTCCGAAAAACAGATTGAAAAACTGTGCGACAACCTCGAAGTCCACTATCTCGCCAATCGTGACAAACGGCTGAAATTCTGCCTTTTGACCGACTTTGTCGATGCCGACAGGGAAACGATGCCACACGATGCGGCGCTGATTCACCGGCTGACCAGCCTGATCGACGAACTGAACGGAAAACACGCCGATGATGACGAAGGCCCTTTCCTTGCCTTGAACCGTCCCCGCAAATGGAACCTCAGTGAAAAGAAATGGATCGGCTATGAGCGCAAGCGCGGCAAACTGGAAGCCTTGAACGCCCTTTTGACCGGGCACGATACCAATGCATTCACGGTCAAAACCGGTTCGATCGGCAATCTTGACAAGACCCGTTATGTCATTACGCTCGATTCCGACACGAACCTTTTGCGTGATTCTGCCAGACAGTTTGTCGGTGCCATGGCGCACCCGTTAAACCGAGCGCGCTATAACGCGGCAAAAGACAGGGTCGTCGAAGGTTACGGTATCCTTCAGCCCCGCATCACGACCAGCCTGCCTGCAGCCAATGCCTCCTGGTACGAAAGGCTGTGTAGCGGTGACGCAGGTATCGATCCCTATACCAAAACCGTTTCAGACGTTTATCAGGACGTTTTCGGGGAAGGTTCCTTCATCGGGAAAGGCATATACGACGTCGGGATCGTTTACAAGACCCTGAATGAACGATTGCCGGAAAACAGTATTTTGAGCCATGACCTGATCGAGGGCTGTTATGCCCGTTCGGGCCTTTTGAGCGATGGACAGCTTTATGAACAGTACCCATCCAGTTATCTGGCCGACGTCAAACGGCGTCATCGCTGGATCAGGGGCGACTGGCAACTGCTGAAATGGCTGTTTCCGCTGGTTCCCGATGCAAGGCCACAAAACAAAAGCGGCAAACAGCGCAATCCCCTGACGATGCTCTCCCGCTGGAAACTGTTCGACAATTTGCGGCGTAGCCTGTTCGCTCCGGCAGCCGCATTCCTGTTTTTCGCCAGCTGGACTGTCCTGAACCCGACCTGGGCATGGACACTGTTTTTACTGGCCATTTTCTTTTTGCCACCCCTGCTCGCTTCGCTGACCGATCTGGTAAAGAAAGGCCCGGACATTTCCCTGAGACAGCACCTGTCTGCCACGTCAGTTTCCATCCGGCAGCACTTCATGACGGCGATCCTGTCGCTGCTCATGATCCCTCACGAAGCCTGTTATTCGGTCGACGCGATTTTAAGGACACTATGGAGAACGTTCTTCACCAGACGTCACATGATGCAATGGGTACCGTCGGCCATGACGAACCGGCACGATGGGGACGTTTCCTCGTATTTCAAAAACATGTGGTTTGCCCCGGCCTACGCCGTGGCACTCGCTTTCGCGGTCTCCACCTTGCGTCCCGACGCATTCGTTTTTGCCAGCCTCTTCATCTTTTTCTGGCTGATATCTCCCGTCATTGCATGGAAGATCAGCCTGCCGTCTGTCAAGGAACTCCGCGAGTTGTCAGACAAACAAAAGCTTTATCTGCGCAAACTCTCCAGAAAAATCTGGTCGTTTTTCGATGCGTATGCCGGCGCGGAAGACAACTGGCTGCCACCGGACAACATTCAGGAAATGCCGACGTTTACGTCACCGACCGACAAACTGGCCAATGATGGAAACGTTACACAAAAACCGGAAATCGTCGTTGCCCACCGCACATCCCCGACCAATATCGGGCTGGCACTGCTGTCGTATCTGGCGGCGAACGACTTCGGCTATATCCCTGCCAGCCATCTGATCACCCGTTTGTCGAATACCTTCGGGTCGATGGCCAGACTCGAGCGCTACCGGGGCCATTTCTACAACTGGTACGATACCAAAACGCTCCAGCCACTCCAGAACCCGATTTATATTTCTTCCGTCGACAGCGGCAATCTGGCCGGTCATCTGATTACATTGAAGGCAGGACTGGCCGAACAGAAAAACCGGATGGCCTTGACAGGCCGTTTGCTCGACGGACTCAGGGATACGTTTGAATTGTTACGGGATGAAGGCAACGACAAGTATCGTGCACAGATTGTCGACATCGACCGGAAACTCTCCAAATACGAAAAACAGGCGAAACTGACGATCAAGCAACGATTTGACTTGCTGCACAGTCTCGTCGACACCCTGACGACACTGGTCCCCATTACGGCAAGAGATGAGAAAACCCTCTCCAGCTTCTGGAGCAACGCCCTCCTCTCCCAGTGCAACCAGCAGCTCGATGAACTGGCCAATCTGGCACCCTGGGTTCTCCTGCCCGGCTGGCAAAACAAGCCGAACCTCATTTCCGAGCTGAACCGGAACATGAGCCTGCAACAGGTTTGCGAACTGTCGGAACATCTTGTCACGACTTTTGAAGAGATGAAAAAGAAAGCAGGCAAGGAAGATCAGGAATTGCTTGAAGAATTGGAAGTACGTGTCGGGAACGCCTCGAAAGAAGCGGGGAAAAGGCTTGAATCTTTTGCTGATCTCGTCAGACAGATCGACGACTTTTCGCAGATGGATTTCACCTTCCTCTACGACCATTCCACCAACCTGCTGTCCATCGGTTACAACATCACTGACCGCAAGATCGATAACAGTTATTACGATCTTCTCGCTTCCGAAGCACGCCTGACCAGTTTCGTCGCCATCGCGATGGGACAGATCCCGCAGGAAAACTGGTTCGCGCTGGGCCGGATGATGACCGTCATCGGCGGCGATCCGATTCTCCTGTCGTGGAGCGGCTCGATGTTCGAATACCTGATGCCGCATCTGGTCATGCCGAGTTTTGAGAGCACGCTTTTGGACCAGACCCACAAGGCCGCCGTGATGAGACAGAAAGATTACGGTAAACAGCGCGGTGTGCCCTGGGGCATTTCCGAATCGGGATACTATGCTTTCGACGCACGCCTGAATTATCAGTACCGGGCTTTCGGCGTGCCCGGTCTTGGCTTGAAACGTGGTCTGGCCGACGATCTGGTTATCGCCCCATACGCGACCATGCTTTCCGTCATGGTCGAACCCGACATGGCCTGCAACAACCTGATCGAACTGGAAGAGAAGGGATTTGCCGGACAATACGGCCTGTTCGAGGCAATCGACTATACGCAGGCACGTCTGACCCGTGGACAGAATTACGCGATTGTCCGCTCCTATATGGCCCATCATCAGGGCATGAGCTTTTTGTCTCTTGAATCCTGCCTGCTGGACCAGCCGATGCAAAGACGTTTCGCCTCAGACGCGTGGATGCAGGCAACCCTGCCGCTCTTGCATGAACGCATTCCGAAAACCATCGCTTACTATGAAAGGGCGCCGAATCTGGCCAAAACCCAGATGGCGTCGATTCCTGCCGAATTGCCGACCCGTGTTTACACGACGTCCGACACCCGCATTCCGGAAGTCCAGCTTCTTTCCAACGGTTCCTACCACGTCATGGCAACCAACGCCGGTGGCGGGTACAGCCACTGGAAAAACCTCGCCATCACCCGCTGGAAACCGGATACCACACAGGATAACTGGGGAACATTCTTCTATTTGCGCGATCTGGACGACGGGAATTTCTGGTCGACCGCTTACCAGCCAGTCAAAAAAGAAAGCGCCAGGTACGAAACGATATTCTCTGAAGGACGTGCCGAGTATCGCTGTATCGAAAACGGCATTGAAACCCATTGTGAAGTCGTCGTTTCCCCGGAAGACGATATCGAACTCCGGCGTCACAAGATCACGAACCGTTCGGCAAAAAGCCGTACCATCGAGCTGACCAGCTATTCGGAAACGGTCATCGCCACCGCGATTGCCGACCTGTCCCATCCAGCTTTTTCCAAACTGTTCGTCCAGACGGAAATCGTGCCGGAATTCAACGCGATCATCAGCACGCGTCGTCCGCGTTTCGAAACGGAAAAACCGCCTTTTTCTTTTGCCATGATGGTCATTCATGACAAACAGGCAAAAGACATTTCCTATGAAACCGACCGGAGCAAATTCCTCGGCCGGATGAATACCGTGACCGCTCCGGCAGCATTGACCGGCAGGGAACCTCTGTCCGACAGCCAGGGTTCCGTCCTCGATCCGGTCGCGGTCCTGCGCTGCCAGCTTGTTCTGGAACCGGACGAATCGGTCGTGATCGATTACGTCGCCGGCATCTCGCCTGACCGGGAAGAAAGCCTCCGCCTGATCGACAAATATGACGACCGCTATCTGGCTGACCGTGTTTTCGAAATGGCCTGGACGCACAATCACGCCTTCCTGCACCAATTAAATGCCGACGAATCGGATTCCCAGCTTTACGCACGGCTTGCCAGCTCGGTCATCTATCCGAATCCGGCCTATCGTGCCGACAGCTCTGTCCTGTCCAAAAACAATCGGGGACAATCCGGCTTGTGGAGCTATGCCATCTCGGGTGATTTGCCGATCGTGCTGGTCAAGATCCACGCGCAGGAAAATCTGGATATCGTCCGCCAGATGATTCAGGCACATACCTGGTGGCATATGAAAGGCCTGAAAGTCGATCTGGTGATCTGGAACGAGGATTACGTCGGTTACCGGCAAGTTCTTCAGGAACAGATCATGGGCCTGATTTCATCGACCCAGCTGGCAACCGAACTGAATGAGCCGGGCGGTATTTTCGTGCGGCAGGCCGACCAGATTTCGCCGGAAGACCGAACCCTGATTTCTTCTGTTGCCCGGATCATCATTTCGGATATGGACGGCCCGCTCGCGCTGCAAATCAAGCGTAGCGAACGAAAAGAACGCCGCAAATTCCTGCCGTTGCATACGACGCGCAGCTATACGCCATCCAAACCGCCAGAACTGGCCGCCAACAATGCATTGCTGAACAATGGCCTCGGCGGTTACTCTGAAAAAGCCCATGAATACATCATTCACCTGACGGAAGAGATGGCGACACCGGCACCCTGGGTCAATGTGCTTGCCAATGCAAACTTCGGGACGATTGTCAGTGAAAGCGGACAATCGTACACATGGGATATCAACGCCCATGAATTCCGTATCACGCCATGGGAAAACGACCCGGTTTCCGATGTCAGCGGCGAAGCGTTTTACATGCGCGACGAGGAAACGGGCCATTACTGGTCGCCGACGCCGCTGCCTTGCCGCGGGACGGGCGACTATGTCTGCCGCCACGGATTCGGCTACAGTGTTTTCGAACACGTCGAAGACGGTATCCGTACCGAACTCTGGATTTACGTGGCTCTGGAAAACAGCATCAAGTATTCCGTGCTGAAGATAAAAAATGAATCGGGGACGTCCCGATCCCTTTCCGCTACCAGCTACGTCGAGTGGGTTCTCGGAGAGTTGAGGGAAAAAACGCAGATGAGCGTGATCACGGAAATCGATCCTGTCAGCGGCGCACTCTTCGCACGCAATCCGTACAACACGGAGTTCGCCGAACGTATCGCTTTCTTTACCGTCAACACACCGAACCGTACCGTCACGGGCAACCGGACTGAATTTATCGGGCGTAACAATACCCTGAGAAATCCCGCCGCCATGTCCCGCTCTTACCTCTCCAACCGGGTAGGCGCTGGATACGATCCGTGTGGCGCGATTCATGTTCCCTTCACTCTGGCGGCCGGTCAGGAAAAGGAAATCCAGTTCATGCTTGGTACTGCCGGTCGCCGGAGTGCCGACGCCAGCCAGTACGTCCATCGCTATCGCAGTGTCGAAGCGGCGGAACTGGCTCTTGTACAGGTTCAGAAATACTGGGAAAAAACCCTCTCTGCCGTGACTATCCAGACGCCGGATACCTCGCTGAACGTGTTGGCGAACGGCTGGCTGATGTACCAGACGATCGGCTGCCGCCTGTGGGCCCGAAGCGGCTTTTACCAGTCAGGCGGGGCATTCGGTTTCCGCGACCAGTTGCAGGACGCCATGTCGGTCATCCATACCGAACCGGCGCTGCTCAGGAACCAGATTCTTCTTTGTTGCGAACACCAGTTCGTCGAGGGCGATGTCCAGCACTGGTGGCATCCGCCGTCAGGACGAGGAGTGCGAACCCGCTGTTCGGACGATTATCTCTGGCTGCCGCTTGGGCTTTGCCGTTACATCACGACAACCGGCGACATGAGCATTCTCGACGAGAAACGTTACTTCCTTGAAGGCCGTCCGGTTCCGGAAGATGAGGAATCCTACTACGACCTGCCTCAGCGTTCACCGGAAGAAGGAACGGTTTATGAGCACTGTGTCCGCTCCATCCGGCACGGCTTGCGCTTCGGCATTCACGGCTTGCCGCTGATGGGTTCCGGTGACTGGAACGACGGCATGGACCGGGTCGGCATCAAGGGCAAAGGCGAAAGCGTCTGGCTGGCTTTCTTCCTGTACCGGGTCCTGAATGAATATGCGGGTCTGGCCGACAAGACCAATGACTCAGGATTTGCCGACATGTGCCGGCAGGAAGCGAAAGGCCTTCAGCTGCATATCGAACAGAATGCATGGGACGGCCAATGGTATCGCCGTGCCTATTTCGACGACGGCACTCCGCTTGGCTCACACGTGAATCCCGAATGCACGACCGATTCCATTTCGCAAAGCTGGTCGGTTCTGTCGGAAGCCGGAGAAAAAGAACGGACGCTGCAAGCCATGCAGTCGCTTAACCAGCGACTCGTCAAACGGGACAAAAAACTTATCCAGCTCCTTGACCCGCCATTTGACAAGTCCGATCTCAATCCGGGTTACATCAAGGGATATGTCCCGGGCGTCCGTGAAAACGGCGGCCAGTATACGCATGCCGCTATCTGGGCGTCGATGGCCTTTGCGAAAATCGGCAATACGGATCTGGCATGGGAACTCTTCAGGATCATCAATCCGGTCAATCACGGAATGACGCCGGATGAAACTGAACTGTACAAGGTCGAACCGTACGTCGTGGCGGCTGACGTGTATGCCGTTTCGCCGCATACCGGTCGTGGCGGCTGGTCGTGGTACACGGGATCGTCCGGCTGGATGTACCGCCTGATCCTCGAGTCGCTGCTGGGTATACGTCTGGAAAACGGACATCTCGTTTTCGTTCCATGCCTGCCGTCGGAATGGACATCCGCCGAGGTCGTTTACCGGTACAAAAACACGAGCTACCGCATTACGGTAACGAACCGGCCGGATGCGCCGGAAACGGAAGTCTGGCTCGACAACGTCCAGCAAACAACGGCGTCGATTGTGCTTGAAGACGACCAGAAAGACCATCAGGTAATCGTCAAGGCCGGAAGGAACAAAACCGATCCCGAACCTCTGACGCTGATCTGATCACTCAGAAAACACGGTTCCGGATTTCCGAAACAGGATGAATCCGGAATCGTGAATTTGTTTTTTCCAATTAATCAGAAGTTTGCGGGGTTTTCATAAAAAGGAGGGATTGCAGGAACCGTCTGCCTGTTTCCAGACGACAAGCCGAAAGCGGCTTCATCCTGTATCATATCGAAAAATTTCATTTGGCCGGTCGCGCTTTTATCCGAAACACGATTTCGCCCTAACAACGAAGTGATCCGTTCATGTTCAAAGAAAATACGCTCGTCAACAAAGTCCTGTTTTTCATTCTCCTGGTCCTTTGCCTGACGCCTTTCATCTCCATTCCCGTCGCGCTTTTCATGGGCCTCGCATTTGCGCTGGTTTTCAAGAACCCCTATCCGGATATCAGCAAGAAAGCGTCCAAATACCTGCTCCAGTTTTCCGTTGTCGGGCTTGGTTTCGGCATGAATATGTATGAAGCCTTGAAGGCAGGAAAGGAAGGCATCACTTTTACCATCGTATCCGTTTTTGGCGTGCTTCTGATCGGCGTGTTTCTGGGTAAACTGTTCAAGCTGGAAAGAACCATCGCTTACCTGATTTCCGCAGGGACGGCGATTTGCGGCGGCAGTGCCATCGCCGCCGTTGCGCCTATCGTGAAAGCCAAGGATACGGAAATATCGGTGTCCATCGGAACCGTCTTCATCCTGAATGCCATCGCCTTATTTATTTTTCCGATACTGGGCCATCACTTTGGTCTCTCCCAGACACAATTCGGGACGTGGGCGGCGATTGCCATCCATGACGTCTCCTCCGTCGTCGGGGCAGGCGCGGCCTACGGGGAAGAAGCGCTGAAGGTCGCCACTACCGTCAAGCTGACCCGGGCACTGTGGATCATTCCCGTCGCCATCGTGACATCCCTCTTCTTCAAACAGAAAACAGACAAGGTGTACAAACCCTGGTTCATCCTGTTCTTCACACTGGCAATGATCGCCAATACCTTTTTGCCATTGCCACCACTGCTGGTGGAAAACATCCTGATAGTCGCAAAAACCGGTTTTGCCGTCACCCTTTTCCTGATTGGTACCGACCTGTCCGTCGATGTCATCAGGAAAGTCGGTGTCAAGGCGATTTTGTTCGGCGTGATATTGTGGGTGCTCATCAGTACCGTCAGTTTTATCGTCATTACCATGATGTAAAACCCCGAACATCGATTTAACGTCAGTAAGCGGGTATTGCCCTGCCGCTATTCGACAGGAAGCATCCCGGTTTCGTTTTATTTGCAGAAATGAAAAGCGATTTTGTTTTCCGGACAAAAGACAGCAAAATATTTTCTTTTATACACTTTGACGGATGTATGTATTACTGACGCGTTTCGATTTGAGAAGATAGGCGGTCCAGACAACGGCCCAGAATATGGATTTCGTGAAGGGTCCCGACATATCTTTTATGAACCCGCCGATCATGTCGGTCCCGAAACTCATGTAAAAATACAATCCGACCAAAACAATGGAAAAAGGGCCGATCAGCCATAACGCACTGATCGTATACCGGACCGATTTCCACTCGTGTTTTTTCCAGAGCAGACATCCGGCAGCGATACTGATGACGGACGCGACGATGACAGCTCCCCAGCAGAACCATTTATATTGAACGTAAGCCGAAATGTGCAACATGATCGGGTTTTCCATTTCAATTTCATGGAAATCCTTCGCCAGCATGGCAATATTCGCGACCGGACTCAGAATCGTCAATATGATGATCAGGAAAGCCAGCCAGCCTCCCACTCCCTTCGGGCCATCCAGAGATAAATCGGGCAACTCCTTTTTTTCCGGAGGCCTGTTTTCATTTTCCATTTCGATCGCTACCTTTTATTCAGGCTTTCATTAATATCGGAAGTCATTCTAGCCTTTCCATTCGACGGGCTCATTAAAACCGTCAAGCTTTTTGACGATTACTCCGGTTTCGCCTGTTTTTTGTCTTTTTTGCAACCAGGTAACCTTTTAAGTATCCCGTTTTTTTCGAAGACATCCTTGACTCCGTTATCCCGTTAACATGCTAATATCAAAGACCTGTCTTCCCTGAAAGAAAAACAGTCATGAAAATAGCTACATGGAACGTCAACTCGCTCAAAGTCCGCCTGCCTCACGTATTGCAGTGGCTGGAAGACAATCCCGTCGATGTCCTCTGCCTTCAGGAAACGAAACTGACGGACGACAAGTTTCCCGTTATGGAAATCGGGGCAGCGGGTTATCAGGTGGCTTTCACAGGACAGAAAACCTATAACGGCGTCGCTATTCTTTCAAAAAAACCGGTAACGGATATCGTCAAAAACAATCCGCTTTTCCCGGATGAGCAGCAGCGCATTGTTGCCGCAACTGTCGACAATATCCGCATCGTCTGTGCCTACGTCCCCAATGGACAGGCGGTTGGATCGGAAAAATATTCGTACAAACTGGACTGGCTGCGTTCCCTGACCCAATGGCTGGCAGAAGAACGGCAAAAACATCCATATCTGGCACTATTGGGTGACTACAATATCGCGCCGGAAGACCGCGACGTTTACGACCCGGTGGCATGGGAAGGCAACGTTCTCGTTTCGCCACCGGAACGGGATGCTTTCCGGGCATTGCAGGACATCGATTTCATCGACGCTTACCGTCTTTTCGAACAGCCTGAAAAATCATACAGCTGGTGGGATTACCGGCAGCTGGGTTTCCAGAAAAACCGCGGATTGCGGATCGACCATATCCTGCTGTCCAAAGCGTTGGCACCACATTGCACGGCATGCACAATCGACCGCATTCCTCGCAAATGGACACAGCCTTCTGACCATACGCCGGTCATTGCCGAACTGGATATCTGATTCACCCTCTTTGACAAACCAGTACAGCGTTAAAACGGCACTGGTTTGCGCAGTCCCGAAAAGTTACAATAGGCAATTTTTCCGGGTTCTGAAAGCCACTCATGGGTACCGTCCTGCTCAAGGCACTGTCGTTTGTCCTGATCATCGTTTTGGGATATGTGCTCAAAAAACTGGTTTTCAAAAACCCTAAAGATCACCAGATCGTCGCGTTCATTCTCCTGAATGTCACGCTTCCGGCTACAGTCATCCACGCCTTCGGCACGTTCCGTCGGGATGCGTCCCTTTTCCTGATTATCGCAATCGGCTTTTTGTGCGCCGTCATCCCGATGCTCTTCGTTTATCTGATCAGCCGCCACCAGAAAAAGGACAAGCGTGCCTTTTCGATGATCAATGTCTGCGGGTTCAATATCGGCTGTTTTGCGCTGCCGTTTGTCCAGAACTTTTTCGGCCCGGGTGGCATGATCATCGCCTGCCTGTTCGATATCGGCAACGCCTTTATAGTCACCGGTGGCTCGTTCGCTTTCACATCGACTGTCCTGCAAACGAATCCGGATGAAAAGCAAAGCGTTGGCACGCTGCTGAAAAAATTCGTCAGTTCGATCCCTTTCGATACCTACATGCTGATGCTCGTTCTGGTCATGCTGAACATCCCGGTACCGGACGTGGTCATTACCCTCGTCGAGCCAATCGCGTCAGCCAACAGTTTCTTCGCCCTGCTTCTGATCGGCATGATGTTCGAGTTCCGCACCCGTGCCGACAAATACCGGACGATGTTCGGGGTGTTGGGGCTGCGCCTTCTGTTCGGAGCGGCATTTTCGGCAATGCTTTATTTTTTCCTGCCTTTTTCGCTTGAAGTCAGGCAGGTGTTAGCTGTCGTCGCTTTCGCGCCGGTTACTTCACTGGCCCCGATTTATACCGAACGCTGCCAAAGTGACAGTGCCCTGTCCAGCCTGACGCTGTCCATTTCCATTGTCATCAGCCTGACGGTCATGATCGGGCTTGTCCTTGCCATGCAAGCGTGAGCCTCACAAAAAAGTGTGTCAAATCATGTATTTTGCAAGTTTTTAACACGATAAATAAGGCAAAAACCGAAACGGTTTGACTCCTCTCGGGTATAATTTCCCTTTTGCACTTACGATTTCATTACATATCATCATGGAAGCAGAACGTCTCAATTCAATTACCCACCGTATCTCAGACCTGACCGAACGTGAAACTGCCTTACGGGGGTATCTTTGACTTCGCTGCCAAGTCAGACAAGCTTGAGCAGGTAAACGCCGAACTGGAAGACCCGGACGTCTGGAACGATCCGAAAAAGGCACAGGATCTCGGCAAGGAAAAAAAATCCCTTGAAAACGTCGTTCTTTCCCTCACCCGGATCAAATCCGGCCTGGATGACGCGGCCGAACTTTTCGAAATGGCAAAGGAAGAACAGGACGACGATACGTTGAAAGCGGTCGACGACGACACGCTGGAGCTGCTTGACCAGATCGAAAAACTCGAATTCCGCCGGATGTTTTCCAATCCGATGGACCCGTGCAACTGTTTCATCGACATTCAGGCCGGTGCAGGCGGTACCGAAGCGCAGGACTGGGCTTCGATGATTCTCCGCCAATACCTCCGTTACTGTGAACGCAAGGGCTTCAATGCGACGATTCTGGAACAGTCCGACGGTGAAGTCGCCGGCATCAAGACCGCAACGATCAAGGTCGAGGGCGATTACGCCTACGGCTATCTCCGGACGGAAACCGGCGTTCACCGCCTTGTGCGGAAATCGCCTTTCGATTCGTCCAACGGCCGCCACACGTCTTTTTGCAGTCTTTTCGTGTATCCGGAAGTCGATGATTCCATTGAAATCGACATCAATCCGGCAGACGTTCGCGTCGATACCTACCGTGCCTCCGGTGCGGGGGGACAGCACATCAACAAAACGGACTCCGCCGTCCGGCTGACGCATGCCCCGACCGGTATTGTCGTCCAGTGCCAGAACGACCGGAGCCAGCACCGAAACCGTGCCGACGCATGGGAAATGCTGAAGTCACGCCTGTTCGAGCTGGAACTGCGCAAACGCATGAGCGAACAGCAAAAACTGGAAGATTCCAAGACCGACGTAGGCTGGGGTCACCAGATCCGTTCCTACGTGCTGGACAACTCGCGCATCAAGGATTTGAGAACCAACCATGAAACGGGTAATACGAAAGCCGTTCTGGATGGCGATCTGGACGATTTCATTCTCGAATCGTTGAAACAGGGTGTATAAAGAACTTTAAAGAACGTTTTTTCCCAAATAGACAGAACTTACATCGCATCATGACCACGCAAACACAAAACAACGAACCTGCGGCCCCCGCCCAGGATGAAAATTCCATCATGGCCGAACGCCGTGCCAAACTGGCTGCCCTTCGCGAACAGGGCGTCGCCTATCCAAACGATTTCCGTCCTAAAAACAAGGCTGACGATATTCATGCCCAATACGACGGAATGGATAACGAAGCGCTCGAAGCAGCCAAAATCGAGGTTTGTGTTGCAGGTCGCATGATGCTGAAGCGGGTCATGGGAAAAGCGTCTTTCGCGACCTTGCAGGATGCTTCCGGTTTGCAGGCCAACGGCCGTATCCAGCTTTTCCTGTCCAACGACGCAACCGGCAAGGAAGCACATGATGCGTTCAAACGTTACGACATTGGCGACATTCTCGGTGCAACGGGCACCCTGTTCAAAACCAGAACCGGTGAACTCTCCGTTCGTGTGTCCGAAGTTCGCCTGATCACGAAATCGGTTCGCCCCTTGCCGGACAAATTCCACGGCCTGTCCGATCAGGAACTCAAATACCGCCAGCGTTACGTCGATCTGATCATGAGCGAGGAAACGCGCAAAACATTCAAGGCAAGAACGGCAGCGATTGCCTCCATTCGCCGTTTCATGGGCGACAACGGCTTTATGGAAGTCGAAACCCCGATGCTGCACGCGATTCCGGGCGGCGCCGCAGCCAAACCGTTCATCACTTATCACAATGCGCTGGATATGCAAATGTTCATGCGTATCGCTCCGGAACTGTACCTGAAACGTTTGCTGGTCGGCGGTTTCGAACGGGTGTTTGAGCTGAACCGCAACTTCCGCAACGAAGGTGTTTCCCCGCGCCATAATCCTGAATTCACGATGATGGAATTCTATGCCGCCTACGTCGATTACAAGTGGCTGATGGACTTTACCGAAACGGTTATCCGTCAGGCCGTCGTCGATACCTACGGTACCCCTGTCATCACGTATCAGGGCAAGGAACTGGACTTCTCCAAACCATTCCGTCGTTTCACTATTCTGGAAGCGATTTCCAAATACGCGCCACACTACACTTTAGAACAGTTGAACGATGCCGACTTCCTGCGTGCCGAACTCAAAAAATTCGGCGTCAAACTCCTGCCGACCGCTGGCGTGGGTGCCCTGCAACTCGCCCTGTTCGAAGAAACGGCCGAAGCGAAACTCTGGGAACCGACTTACATCATCGACTACCCTGTCGAAGTATCACCACTGGCCCGCGCGTCCGATACCCGCGAAGGCATTACGGAACGCTTCGAGCTCTTCATGGTCGGCCGTGAAATCGCCAACGGTTTCTCCGAACTGAACGATCCGGAAGACCAGTCTGCCCGTTTCATGAAACAGGTCGAAGCCAAGGACGCCGGTGACGAGGAAGCCATGTATTACGATTCCGATTACATCCGCGCGCTGGAATACGGCATGCCACCTGCTGGCGGCTGCGGCATCGGTATCGACCGTCTCGTCATGCTGCTGACCGACTCTCCCAACATCCGTGACGTCATCCTGTTCCCGCACATGCGCCGGGAAGACTGATTCACGAGTTAACGACAAAAAAGCCGGCATTTTCGCCGGCTTTTATTTTGCTTTCCATAAATATCAATACCCCTCTGACTGAGATCAAAACCGGCGCGTCATTCCCTCATTAAGATGGAAGAATGAAAGAAATTGCAGGGAGCGTTTGTCCTGTCACTTTCATTGAAAAATTTCAGCTTTCTGCAAGAAAGTTTCTTTTGATGTAACATGTTCTTACCCTAATGATCAGTTCGCCGATGGGCCGGACAAGGAAAAAATTGACCCCTCATCATCCGCGCACGATCGTTTCAAGACCAAAACACGTTACGTACCTTTTATGATTGGAAAGAAAATGTCCACGAAACAGTCCGTCGCAACAGGTAGCAAGACCGCCAACAAAATTGAATTATCGAGGTCCTCCATGAAAAAATCAAATCCGGTTTCCCGCTTGAACACCACTTCCGACCTCTCTGCGGAAGGCATCACCAAAATCCAGCAGGCATTGAACCCCATGCTGGCGGATGTTTTCGCACTGTACATGAAAACCAAGAATTTCCACTGGCACATGAGCGGCCCACATTTCCGTGATTACCACCTGCTGTTCGACGAACATGCCGACCAGATTTTCGCCATGACTGACGACATCGCCGAACGCGTCAGAAAACTGGGAGCCATCACACTGCATTCCATCGGTGAAGTTTCCAGGTTGCAACGCATTCGCGACAACAACGAACCTTACGTCGATCCACTGGACATGTTGATCGAGCTCAAAGACGACAATCTGAGCCTGTTGGGTTCGATGCGCAAGGCACACGAAGTCTGCGACAAATTCGAAGATGTCGCCACTGCCAGCCTGATCGAAAACTGGATCGATGAAACGGAAAGACGAATCTGGTTCCTTTTCGAAGCGGCACAGGACATGGATTCAACCGGACATTAATCAAGACTTTTCCTTCTCTTTTTCCATTAAACGGAATGGTTACCACCATTCCGTTTTTTTATGCGTGACGATAATCCCTCCTTTCTCACCTGTTTTCCATGCTATTTTTCAACGGATTCTGAAATTTTCCCTGCGAAAATTTTCCGTCAAAACCTTTCATTTTCCCAAGCAACCTGACCGGTTTAATCCCTTTCCTTTTAATGAAGCTCAAAGGGTGAAATGACAGTCCGGGTAAATTAAACCCGTTCGTTTACACGATTTTTCCGTTTTGCATTTTCTGAAACACATTCCGTCACTATCCGGAAACTTCAGTTGCTGCATCACCAATACGGAAAAACAAAAAACGCCCGTATTTGACAGACATGTCTTTACGGACACAAGTGTTATTAACCGTTAAGCAAACTGGAGGCTTCAATGGCATACCTAAGCAATACCGATCTGACTCGTAACGATCCGATTTTCGGCTCTCCCTTCGTTTCGAAGGCCGCCAACAAAAAGACCTTCCCGAATGACGAGCAAAATGCTTACGACGTTTATCAGGTCGTTCACGACGAATTGTATCTGGACGGCAATGCCCGCCAGAATCTGGCCACCTTTTGCCAGACCTTCGAAGAAGAAGAACTTCACGCACTGATGGACCTGTCGATCGACAAGAACATGATCGACAAGGATGAATATCCCCAGACAGCGGCCATCGAAAATTATTGCGTCCACATGATCGCCGATCTGTGGAATGCACCGGATTCCGCCACCACCATCGGTACCTCGACCGTCGGTTCAAGTGAAGCCTGTATGCTGGGCGGTCTGGCTGCCCTGTGGCGCTGGCGCGCGAAACGGAAAGCGGCTGGCAAACCGATCGACAAACCCAACATGGTTTGCGGTCCCGTTCAGGTTTGCTGGCTGAAATTCGCCCGTTACTGGGACATCGAAATCCGTGAAATGCCGATGCGTGACAACCACTACGTCATGGCACCGGAAGACATGCTCTCGATGGTCGATGAAAACACCATTGTCGTCGTACCGACTCTGGGCCAGACGTATACCGGCCTGTACGAACCGGTCAAACCGCTGGCAGACGCACTGGACAAATTGCAGACTGAAAAAGGTCTGGACATCGACATTCACGTCGACGGTGCCAGCGGCGGCTTCCTTGCCCCGTTCTGTGCTCCGGAAATGGTATGGGACTTCCGCCTGCCACGCGTGAAATCCATCAGCACCTCCGGCCACAAATTCGGTCTGGCTCCTTTGGGGGTAGGCTGGGTTGTCTGGCGCGAAACGAAAGACCTGCCGGAAGGCCTGATTTTCCACGTCAACTATCTCGGTGGCGATCTGCCGACCTTCGCACTGAACTTCTCCCGTCCTGCCGGACAGGTCATCTGCCAGTACTACAACCTGCTGCGTCTGGGCAAGGAAGGTTATCAGCGCATTCATGGCGATTGCTACAAGACGGCACAGATGCTGGCGGAAGGCCTGCAAATGATCGGACCATTCGAAATGATCCACAGCGGCAAGGAACAGGAAGGCATCCCTGCCCTGACCTGGAAGATCAAGGATGGCGCGAAAACCAATTACAGCCTGTACGATCTGGCGGACCACCTGAGAACCCGCGGCTGGCTCGTCCCGGCTTACTCGCTGCCACCTCATGCCGACAACATCATTGTCCAGCGCATTCTGGTCAAACAGGGTCTGTCTGCCGATATGGCTTCCCTGCTTCTCGAAGACTTCAAACGCTCCATCGACTTCTTCGACAGCCATCAGCCACACGGCTTTACCGGCAAGGAAGCCCAGATGGGCAACCATAGCGGCAGATAAGGGACACCTTTGGCAATGCAGGGGAAATAAACGAAAACATTCTTGTAAAGGTAAAAAAATGAGCGTCAATCAAAATCAGGAGCAAAGGAAACAGGTGTTGGACTTTATGACCTCTGCTCACCAGACTTTTTCTTCAGACAAGGGCGGAGCGAACGCCAGTTACATTCCGTATCTGGCTTCCGTCCCGTCCGATCTGTTCGGTATCGCCATTTCGTTCCCTGACGGTCAGGTGCTCGAAGTCGGCGATACGAAATATGAATTCGCCATCGAATCCATTTCGAAAGTATTCACACTGGCGAAAGTGCTGGAAGAAATCGGCAAGGACAAGTTCCTCGCCACAATCGGTTCCGACGCGACTGGCGAACCGTTCAATTCGGTCATTGCACTGGAACTGCACAAGGAACATCCGAGTAATCCGTTCGACAATGCCGGCGCGATTGCCACGGTCAGCCTGTTGAATGCCAAATCGGCAGACGATCGCTGGAACCAGATCATCAGTACCTACAGCCTGTTTGCCGGCCGTGATCTGACCGTCAATGAAGAAGTCTACAAATCCGAATCGGACACGAACGCACACAATCGCGGCATTTCATGGCTCTTGAAAAACAGCGGCAAGATGTTCACGGATCCGGATCAGGCATGTGACGTCTATACCCGCCAGTGTTCGGTCGCGATTACCTGTCGCGACCTGGCCATTATGGGTGGAACGATTGCCAATCATGGCGTCAATCCGGTCACGAAAAAACAGGTCATCAGCCGTGAAAACGTCCAGCCGATTCTGGCAGAAATGGCGATGAACGGTCTTTACGACAATACGGGCACCTGGCTGTACAACACGGGCCTGCCCGGCAAGAGCGGCGTCGGTGGCGGTATTCTGGCCATTGTCCCCGGTGTCTGCGCATTAGCGGTTTTCGCACCTCCCCTCGATGTTTTCGGAAACAGTGTGAAGGGACAGAAAGTGGGAGCTTTCCTGAGCGAAAAATTGGGTTGGAGTCTTCTCAACAAATAATAAAGCGTTTCCGGACTTCCAGAGATGGAAGTCCGATTTTCAAAGAAGAGGTATTTATGGCTACCACTACCAATACTAAAGCGCGTACTTATATATCATGGCTGACCATCTCGTTCATGATGGTCGCTGCGGTGGCAAGTATTCGTTCGCTTCCGGCCATGGCTGTTTACGGCCTTGGTTCCATCATGCTGTTTTTGATTCCTGCTGTCCTGTTCTTCATTCCTGTCGCCCTGGTCGCATCCGAACTGGGTACCGGCTGGAACGGCGGTATTTACGGCTGGGTCAAACAGGCTTACGGAGATCGTCTCGGATTTTTCGCGATCTGGTTCCTCTGGATTGAGGTCGTCGTCTGGTATCCGTCCGTTCTGGGCTTTGCGGCCAGTACACTGGCCTACATGTTCAACCCGAAACTGGCGAATAATGGCCTCTTTACCTGTATTGTCATTATCGTCTTTTACTGGGCATCGACATTTCTGGCCATGCGTGGAATGGACACGCTGGCAAAATTCACCAAATGGTTCATGTTGCTGGGTACTGCCCTGCCAGCTCTCGCGCTGGTCATTCTGGGTATCATCTGGCTTGTCATGGGTAATCCTTCCGCAGCTCCCCTCTCATGGAGTGCACTGATTCCATCCGTGTTTCATGAACACGCGCACGTTATCACCAGCCACCGCTTGCATGAATCTTCCCTGCAGGTATTTATCGGAAGTGTTGCCGGTCTGGTTCTGATCGTCAGCAACTTCCTGGCATTTGCCGGTATCGAAATGAATGCCATTCATGCCCGCGATTTGAAAAATCCGGAACGTGAAATGCCCAAGGCCATTTTCCTGGCCTGTATCATGATCATCCTGATCTTCATTCCGCCAACGATCGCGATCTCGCTCGTCGTTCCAGCCGACTCAACCAGCCTGACCGCTGGCGTGATTCAGGCTTATGCCGCCTTCTTCGACGCTTTCCACATAACATGGATCACTCCGATCATGGGCGCATTGCTGATTATCGGTGCACTGGGCGGTGTGCTCTCATGGACTGCCGGCCCATCCAAAGGCCTGCTGTTTGTCGGCAAATCCGGCATGTTCCCGCTGGCACTGCAGAAGGTCAACAAAAACGGCGTTCAGTCAAATATCCTGATCCTTCAGGCCATTCTGGTTACCTTGCTGTCAACGATTTATATCTTCGTTGACAACGTATCCGATGCCTTCTGGATGATTTCGGCAATGGCTGCCCTGATGTATCTGACCATTTATATATTCATGTTCATGTCGGCCATGAAGCTCAGAAAAACCCAGCCTCACGTCAAACGCGGATTTGTGCTCAAGGGCCTGCATTTCTGGTGTTTTCTCGGATTGGCGTCCACGATTGTCGCCATTTTCTTCGGCTTCATTCCGCCAAGCCAGTTCAGTGACATGCCTCTGTTCGAGTATATCGGCATACTGGTGGCAGGCCTGATTGTGACCGGTGCTCCTCCGTTCATTTTCTATGCTATTAGAAAACCGTCATGGATCGTCACACCGAAGAGTGAATATGAACAATATTCCGCGCCTTTGCAGGATTTACAGGACGATGGTGACACCACAACGCCACCAGCCGCTCCGCCTGCCACTTCCGCACCGGCGTCAACGACAAAATAACCCTTCCATAATTCCTTCGTAACTTTCATGCCTTCCCTTCGGGGAAGGCTTTTTTATGGTGTTCCCAGCATCAATAACCGCACCCGCCATCCCTGACACATTTCATTTCCGACTGGGAAGCCATGTACAATATGATCTGAAACCAATCAGGCATTTTTCCTGATTTTTAACACCATTTCCGCTTGTGACACGCCATGCTGCGATTAACTGAAATCAGATTGCCTATTGATCATAATGAAGATGATCTGAAAAAAGCCATCCTCGACCGTCTTTTTATCACTGAAAAAGAACTGGACGGCTTTACTGTTTACCGCAGGAATTACGATGCCCGAAAAAAAACCGCGATCGTCTTTTCCTATACGGTTGATGTCGACGTTGCGAATGAAGACTTCCTTCTCGAACGTTTTGACGGTCACCCACATATCCGCAAGGCGCCTGACATGGAATACAAGTTCGTCGCTCACGCGCCAGACAAACCATTCTCCCGTCCCATCGTCGTCGGCTGCGGCCCCTGCGGACTTTTTGCGGCACTGATTCTTGCACAGAGCGGCTTTAAACCAATCATTCTGGAACGGGGCAAAAACGTCCGCGAACGCACCAGAGATACGTTCGGTTTCTGGCGTGAACGACAGCTGAACCCGGAATCGAACGTGCAGTTCGGCGAAGGAGGCGCTGGCACCTTTTCGGATGGAAAACTGCATACCCAGATCAAGGACCCGAAACATTATGGCCGGAAAGTGTTGACTGAGCTGGTCAAATCCGGTGCCCCTGAAGAAATCCTCTATATCGGGAAACCGCATATCGGTACCTTCAAGCTCGTCAGGATTATTGAAGAAATGCGTGATGAAATCATTTCACTCGGCGGAGAGTATCACTACGAAAGCCGGGTCGACGACCTGATTATCGAAAATGGACAGATTCAGGGAGTCGTTTTGCAGGACGGCCGAACGTTTCATTCTGATCATGTCATCCTCGCTCCAGGACACAGCGCGCGGGATACCTTCGAGATGCTTTACAAACGTGGCGTCACGATGGAAGCCAAACCGTTTTCCGTCGGCTTCCGCATCGAACACCCGCAATCCATGATCGACGAATGCCGTCTCGGCCCCAGTGCCGGGAATCCACTGTTAGGTTCGGCCGATTACAAACTGGCTCATCACTGCAAAAACGGCCGAACAGTATACAGTTTCTGTATGTGTCCGGGTGGTACCGTCGTCGCGGCGGCATCCGAACCCGGCAGGCTTGTCACCAATGGCATGAGCCAGTATTCGCGTAACGAAAGAAATGCCAACGCAGCTATTGTCGTGGATATTTCGCCTGACGATTATCCTGATGGCCCACTCGGCGGAATCGCCTTCCAGCGTGAACTGGAGCAAAAAGCGTTTGAGCTCGGCGGTTCCAATTACAATGCACCATGCCAGCTCGTCGGTGATTTTCTGAAAAACAAACCGTCAACAAAACTCGGCTCGGTTGTTCCCTCATACACGCCCGGCGTCACGCCCTGCAATCTCGCCGACGCATTGCCCGGTTTTGCCATTACCGCCCTGCGTGAGGCCATTCCTGCCTTTGAACGTTCAATCCCCGGATTTTCATTGCATGATGCTGTTCTGACCGGAACGGAAACCAGAACGTCTTCTCCAGTAAAAATCCTGCGTAATCGCGATGATCTGCAAAGCGTCAATATCAAGGGCTTGTATCCTGCCGGAGAAGGTGCCGGTTACGCCGGAGGCATCCTGTCCTCGGCAGTAGACGGCATCGAAGTCGCCGAAGCGATTGCCAGAGATATCGCAGCAGGAAAATAAAAAAGGGAAAACGAAGCCTGATTACTCGGCTTCGTCACGGAAGGCCTGAAGAATCTGTTCCTTTTCAGACTCGATTCTCTGCCTGTCTTCCGGATTGGTGATGCGGCGTGCCCCATTGAAACGGGATTTCCAGTAAGCCATCTCCATATTGTCGATACGGACTTTCTTGCCTGAAGAAGGTGCGTGGATGAACTTGTTGTCGCCCAGATAAATACCGACATGGGAATAACTGCGACGTCTGGTATTGTAAAAAACCAGATCACCGGGCTGGAGATCGGCCTGGGATACTTCTTCACCTGCCCGGCTGAGTTCCAGTGAAGTACGTGGCACGGTAGCGCCCCATGCTTCCTTGAATACGTAACGAACCAGACCGCTGCAATCGATTCCCGTTTCCGGGGAATTGCCACCGTATTTGTAATGCGAGCCGATCAGGGTCATGGCCGTCATGGCCAGTTCGGTGGCTTTATGGGTAAAACTGTGGATTCGTTGCATGGCAGGAGCGGAAGTATCGGAATCCGGCATCACTTCCTGGGCCATTGCAGAAGATTGGGCCATTGTGAACAATAACGCTGCCATCCCGGCAGAAGCACAGAATTTCTGAAAAAAAGAGTGCTTTGTTTTCGCCATTGTCAATTAACCCGTTCGATTTGAAGACCAGCTGAAAATGTAAGCGAATACGGCCTTCTTGTCAAAGATTTTTTAGTAAAAAGGGCCTAATTAAGGCTAACTTCGACGATCTTTAAATTAAAATCAATTCAAATGAAGTGCATTCTTTTTTAACTGATGAGTGATTACCGGGAAGCGGTATCATCGTCCAGTCCCAGCTCTGCAATTTTCCGGGTGATCGTATTACGGCCTATTCCCAGTAAAACCGCCGCCTCGTTTTTGCGTCCCCTGGTATAAGACAGGGCTGTTTTGATGAGAATCCTTTCAAACGTTGCACCCAGTTCGTTCATCAGCTCGTTTTTTCCGTCGCCGAGCATTTTTCTGACGGTTTCCTCAAGCCGTTTTTCCCAGGAAATGAAGTCATCAACTGTGTGGGCGGAAACATCGCTGCCTGATTCACTGCTTCCCGAAAGATGTTTTGCTGCCTCGACATAATCATTTGACGATTCATCGGACTCAAGCAATTCAACTGGCAAGTCCTTGACTTCTATCGTCTGGCCGGCAATCATGACTGTCATCCAGTAGCAGACATTTTCCAGTTGCCGGACATTCCCGGAAAAATAGCACCGTTTCAGAAACGCAGCGGCTTCCTGTGACAGGCTTTTGGAAGGAACGCCTAGCTGTTTCGCACTCTGTTTCAGAAAATGTCTTGCCAATACGGCAATATCCTCTGCCCGTTCACGCAGGCTGGGCAATCTCAGCCGAATGACGTTCAGACGATGAAACAGGTCTTCACGGAATACACCTTCCCGAACGAGCTTTTCCAGATTCTGATGCGTGGCGGCAACGACCCGGACATTTGCTTTCACCGACTGGTTTCCGCCTACCCGATAAAAGTGACCATCGGATAATACCCGCAGTAGTCTTGTCTGCATATCCAGGGGCATATCCCCGATTTCGTCGAGAAAAAGCGTTCCCCCTTCAGCCTGTTCAAAACGGCCGCGCCGCATGACTTGCGCACCGGTAAACGCCCCTTTCTCATGTCCGAACAGTTCCGATTCGAGCAGGTCTTTCGGAATGGCTGCCATATTCAGGGCGACAAAAGGCTGTGATGCCCGTGGACTGTGCCGGTGCAGGGCTCTGGCGACCAGTTCCTTCCCGGTACCGGACTCCCCGGTCACCAGAACGGTAGCATTGGAATGGGACAGTTTGCCGATAGATCTGAAGACTTCCTGCATGGCCGGAGCCTGCCCGATGATTTCAGGCATCCTCTCGACCGGTTTTTCAACGACGGCTTCCCTTTCATTCTCCTTCATGGCCCGTTTGACGAGATCGACTGCCTTGTTGAGATCGAAAGGTTTTGCCAGATACTCGAATGCGCCCCCCTGAAATGCGGATACGGCAGAATCGAGATCGGAATAGGCGGTCATGATAATGATGGGCAAATGTGGGAAACGTTCCCTTGCCACTTCCAGCAGATGGAGGCCGGATGTCCCTGGCATGCGTATATCCGACACCAGCACCTGCGGAACTTCTTCCTTCAATGCCACCAGAACGTCATCGGCACTGGAAAAGGATCTCAACGGGATATTTTCACGCGAGAGCGCTTTTTCCAGTACCCAGCGAATGGAATCGTCGTCATCTGCAATCCAGACTGATCTCATCATTTCCCCCGTCAAATCATGTTTCAATGAAAAGGCTTACGCCCTGACCAGTGGCAGCCTGATCAGAAACTCGGTATGCCCCGGAACGCTTTCGCACTCGATAATGCCGCCATGCTGCTGGATCAGCGTTTGAGACAACGTCAGGCCCAGACCGCTTCCCCCTTCCGTTCCCGATACCAGCGGATTGAAAATTTTCTCGATGAGCTCAGCCGGTATTCCGGGTCCGTTATCGATAATATGCAAATTCAGTGCCAGTTTATAGCGAACTCTGGCAAGCGTTACCTGTCGTGAGACCCGTGTCTTGAAAACCAGTTCCGCGTCCCCTTGCCTTATCCTGTCCGTCAACACATTCGCTGCATTTTGGGCGATATTCAGAACTGCCTGAATCAATTGCTCCTTGTCCCCTGTAATTTCAGGGATAGACAGGTCGTAATCCCGCCAGATTTTCAATCCCTTCGGATGTTCTGCCAGTATGAGGCTCCGGACCCTTTCGCACACTTCGTGAATATTGATATCGTTTTCGATATGCGGACGCCGGTGCGGCACCAGTAACCTGTCCACCAGCTTTTGCAGTCTTTCCGTTTCCTTGACAATGACTTGTGTATATTCGCGCAAATCCTTCATTTCCCGGGCCGGCAATTCCATTTCGAGCAGTTGTGCTGCACCACGAATGCCTCCCAGCGGGTTCTTGATTTCATGGGCCAGATTCCGGACGAGTTCCTTGTTTGCCTGAGTCTGGTCGACCAGCCTGTTTTCCCTTTCCTGCCGGATTTGTGCAATATTTTCACGAAGTTCTATCAGGACAGAAGCATCCGGCAAATCGACCGGCCTGACGATGCAATGAACGTGCAGGGCTGCCCTGCCGATTCTTTCCAGAACCAGTTCCTGCCGCATCTCCAGGCAATCGTGTGAAATGACCTGTTCACACAATGTTTCCAGTACGTCACTATTTGGAAAAACCTGTTTCAGATTCTGGGACAGCAAGACCTTAGAAGAACTTTCGAACAAATCCTCGGCTGCCGGATTGACATAAACAATCGCCCCGTTCCGATCCAGAATCAGGACGGCACAAGCCAGCAAATCCAGTCCTTTCAAGGAATCCATCATGGCCAATCCCGGTTTTTTCCCATTTTATGAAGCATCATAAAAAAAGGCGAAGTTTTCCATCTTCGCCTCTCTCTTTATCCTGCCAGATTCACCTTACAGTGAATAATACATATCGTATTCAACCGGATGAGGCGCCATACGGAAGCGCTGTACTTCCTGCATCTTCAGTTCGATATAGGCGTCAATCATCACATTGCTGAAAACCCCGCCGCGAGTTAAGAACTCACGGTCGGCGTCCAGTGCTTCCAGAGCCTGCTCCAGAGAAGAACACACGGTCGGGATCAGGGCATCTTCTTCCGGTGGCAAATGGTACAGGTCTTTCGAAGCGGGTTCACCCGGATGAATCTTGTTCTGCACCCCATCCAGCCCGGCCATCAGCAAGGCTGCGAAACACAGGTACGGATTGGCCAGCGGATCAGGGAAACGGGCTTCCACGCGACGTGCCTTCGGATTGGCGACATGCGGAATACGGATCGATGCCGAACGGTTACGGGCCGAATAGGCCAGCTTGACCGGTGCCTCGAAACCCGGAACCAGACGTTTGTAGGAATTGGTACCCGGATTGGTGATCGCATTCAGGGCACGCGCATGCTTGATGATGCCGCCGATGTAGTACAGGGCAAAATCGGACAAACCTGCATAACCGTCACCGGCAAACAGGTTCTTGCCGTCTTTCCATACCGACTGATGGACGTGCATGCCGGAACCGTTATCTCCCATGATCGGCTTCGGCATGAAGGTTGCCGTTTTGCCGTAAGTATGGGCGACGTTCCAGATGATGTATTTCATGTTCTGGGTCCAGTCGGCGCGTTCGACCAGTGTCGAGAAACGTGTACCGATTTCATTCTGGCCGGCACCGGCCACTTCGTGGTGATGGACTTCGACAGGAATGCCCATGCGTTCCATCAGGGTACACATTTCAGAACGCATGTCCTGAAAACTGTCGATTGGAGGAACCGGGAAATAACCTCCCTTGACTGCCGGACGATGACCTGTATTGCCGCCTTCGATCTTGAGACCGGTCGACCATGAACCTTCTTCCGAATCGATCTTGAAGAAACAGCCGGACATATCGTTATTCCAGCGAACGCTGTCGAAAATGAAGAATTCCGGTTCAGGCCCGAAAAAAGCGACATCGCCCAGTCCGGAGGATCTCAGGTGCGCTTCCGCCCTTTTGGCAATCGAACGCGGATCGCGGTCATAGCCCTTTCCGTCGGACGGTTCGATCACGTCGCATTGCATGAAAAGGGTCGGATCTTCCATGAACGGGTCCAGTTGGGCCGTTGCCGGATCGGGAATCAGCAACATGTCGGAAGCTTCAATCCCCTTCCATCCTGCCATTGAAGAGCCGTCAAATGCATGTCCTTCCTCGAATTTGTCCAAATCGAAACTCGACACAGGCACACTGACATGCATTTCCTTGCCTCTTGTATCGGTAAAACGGAAATCGATAAACCTGACTTCGTTTTCCTCAATCATCTTCAAGACGTCTTCTGCACTCCTGGACATACATTTCTCCTAAATAATCCTGTTGGTCATGGCTTTACTGTTCTTTTACAATCGGGCGTTCTTTAATAAACCGATATCTTTACATGCATATTCCGTGCCAGATTTTTTCAAAACCGACAATTTACGCTTACTGGCAAATACCGAAAACGCTTCAAGCTTTATTCCCCGATGGTTGCACCATAGCGGTGCATTATATCGCTTATTCATGCATTCATTCAGTGCAACTTTTTATTTATCACCCAACTGATACTTCGCGCCGATCTCGTCAAGGCCCGCAACCAGCATGGAAAATGCCTCATCCAGTTTTTCCGGATGCCCCTTGACACCCAGTTCCACATAATTGCTCAGTCTGGTATTTCCCATATGAGGCAGACTGAAAACCCTGATCGCCGGAAACAGGCCCTCGATTTTCTCCATAAGAGGCGTCATTTTCGCTTCGACTGCGCCATACACGACAACCGATTTTTCGGCATATTCCGTCCGGTGGAACAGGGACTGATGATACGTATCGAGTGCCCATTCAATCATGGCTTTCGCCATTTGCGGAAAACCGGGAACGAAATAATGGGTTCCATAAGAAAACCCCGGAATGCGGTTGACCGGATTGGGAAGGATTTTCGAACCGGAGGGGTATTCTCCCATCTGGAGCCGCCTGATATTGTCGGGAGAATCGTAATCGATATGATTGGGGTCTTTCGCCGTCTCGGCGATCCGTTCAACAATCTTTATTTTCGCTTCGGGATGCAATTCAAGGGGCTTGCCGACGGCGATGGAAACGCATCGTCTGGTATGGTCATCGGGAGTGGAACCGATGCCCCCACAGCAGAAAACGATATCGGGAGTGGCAAAAGATTCCTTCAAAACCGAAACGATTCTGTCCGGATCGTCCCCGAGATACCTTGCCCAATCCAGTTGCAAGCCACGTTCTTTCAGAATTTGCACCACATTCGGGAAATGCTGGTCACTCCTTTTTCCCGACATGATTTCATCACCGATGATGATCAGTCCGATTGCCATGATAATTTATTCAAACTTTTTAATGAAAGATAAGAGACAAATTGATTTTCCATTCTGACATAATTTATGCTTGATGGTACTATTTAACATTAAGAGTGTATTTTTTAAATGAAAATGATCGCGAGGTAAAAGATGACGACTCTCATTACCCTTCCTTCAGGTCTTCAATATCGGGACGAAGTTATAGGTACAGGAACCGAAGCGGGTAAAGGTTCTTCATTCGTAAAAGTCCACTATACCGGCTGGCTGAAAAATCCGGATGGAACGCCGGGCAAAAAGTTCGACTGCAGCCGTGAGCGGAACCAGCCTTTCACATTTCCCCTTGGCGTCTCTTACGTCATCCCGGGCTGGGATCATGGCGTCAAAGGCATGAAAGTGGGCGGCAGACGGACATTGTACATACCACCCAGGCTGGCTTACGGCCCCGCCGGTTTCGGCAATGTCATTCCACCCAATGCCGATCTGATCTTCGATATCGAACTCTTATCCGCCTGATACCGGCAATAAAAAAGCAGCTTTATAAGCTGCTTTTTTTGTTCATGGTTTATGCTCTTCTTCATTCACAAAAAACCATATTCGGCAAAAGAGTAGGTATTCTTGCCTGCAACGATGATGTGATCCAGTACCCGGATGTCCACGAGCCCCAAAGCCTGTTTCAGTGCATGCGTCAGTGTCTTGTCGGCATTGCTGGGGTCCGCTTTTCCGGATGGATGATTGTGGGCAAAAATGACACTGGCGGAATTATTCGCCAGCGCAGCCTTGACGACTTCCCTGGGATAAACACTTGTTTGTGACAGGGTTCCCCTGAACATTTCACTGCATTCGATCAATTTGTTTTTGATATCGAGATGCAAAACGACAAACGACTCATGCGTCAAACGGCTGAAATAAAGCTGGAGATAATTCATCACCTTGTCCGAAGAAGACAAGGTCACCCCGTTTTGCAAGTCCTCTGCCAACAGGCGTCTGGCCAGTTCCACAATCGCCTGCAACTGGGCGAATTTGGCGGGACCGATCCCGTTCAGGTCCGAAAAATCTTTCAGCTGGGCTGAAAACAGTCTGGAGAGTGATCCGAAATGCATCATGATTTCCCGCCCGAGATCGACGGCGCTCTTGCCACTCGTTCCGGTTCTGAGAAAAATTGCCAGCAGCTCGGCGTCGGACAGATACTGTGGGCCCCCCTTGATCAATCGTTCACGGGGTCTGTCGTGCGCGGGCCAGTCGGTGATAGCCATAATCTTATGTGTTAACCTTATTGAATAGTGTTCATCGGTTTTTATTGAATTGTGGAAATTTTATTTCAAACCGGCCTGATTAACAAAAAAATTATATTTATACTCTGTCTTTTTTGGCGATTATCCAACCATGCAACTGATATTGGCACAACCCAGAGGTTTTTGCGCAGGCGTCAAACGCGCCATCGAAACAGTGGAACGGGCACTGGAACTGTTTGGAAAACCCGTCTATGTCCGTCATGAAATCGTTCATAACACCCATGTGGTCAATCGCCTGAAAGAAATGGGCGCCATTTTCATCGAGGAACTGGATGAAGTTCCATCCGGCAGCGTGCTCATCTTTTCCGCACATGGCGTTTCACAGGCAATCAGAAAAGACGCCGGAACCCGTCAGCTGAAACTGTTCGATGCCACTTGCCCACTCGTTACCAAAGTACATGTCGAAGTCGCAAAAAACCGCAAAAACGGCCGTGAAATCATCGTAATAGGCCATAAGGGACATCCTGAAGTGGAAGGAACGATGGGACAAGCCGATACAGGGATGTATCTGGTCGATGGCTATAGCGATATCGAACAGTTGAAACTCGACAATCCCGATGCACTGGCTTACGTTTCCCAGACGACCTTGTCTGTCGACGATACGGCCGAAATCATCCATAAACTGAAAACCAGATTCCCGTCCATAGTCGAACCCAAACAGGCCGATATCTGTTATGCCACGACCAATCGTCAGGAAGCCGTCAAGCGACTGGCTGAAAAGGCTTCACTGATCATTGTCGTCGGCAGTCGCAACAGCTCGAACTCCAATCGCTTGCGCGAAATTGCCGAAAAAAACGGGGCAAAAGCCTATATGGTGGACAATGCCGGCCAGATCGACATGGCATGGCTTGAAGGACACAATTGTATCGGTATCACTGCAGGCGCGTCAGCACCCGAAATACTGGTTCAGGAAGTGGTTTTCCTGCTGCAGCAACATGGTGGTCACTCCATTACCGAACAGGAAGGCCTTCAGGAAAATTTGAGTTTCCCTCTTCCCAAAGGCCTTAAATGACAAGGCGCCTTGCTCACACAACGGAAGTACGTTTGAGGTAATTATCCAGAAGCAGCGAGACCCCCCCGAAAGCCGCATAGGTATCCGTGATGACAAAAACAGGAATCCCGGCCAGATAATCGGAAAAGCGGCCCTTGTCTTCAAAACGTTTCCGGAAACCGGAAGCGAAGAAACGCTCGCCCAGCCGTGGAATGATCCCGCCACCGATATAAATGCCCCCTTTTGCGCCCAGCGTCAACGCCAGATTGGCCGCTATCGTCCCGAACATATCGCAAAAGACATCAATCACCTGATCACACAAACCGTTTTTTTCATTTAATGCATGTTCAATGATGTCACTGGCGGCCAATGAACGTCTTTCGCCCTTCTTTATTTCCGAGAGAAGTTCATACAGAAATTCAATCCCTCTTCCCGAGAGAAAACGTTCTGCAGAGACATGTCTGTATTTCTTTCTGGCGAGTTCAAGAATGTCGATTTCAAGCTCGTCAAAAGGGGAGAAAGTAACATGGCCGCCCTCGGCTTCCAGAGGAATCCAGCCGTCCTGAGCGGGTATCAGACCCGATACTCCCAGCCCGGTTCCGGCACCGATCAGGCCGATGGCCCTTCCTTTTTTTGCTGTTTTTCCACCGCATTGTTTCGTGTATGCTGGTGGTAATGAAGGCAAGGACATCGCCAGCGCCGTGAAATCATTGACCATGATGAAAACCTCAAAACCGAATTCAGTCCTGATACGTTCAATTGAAAAAGCCCAGGCTGAATTGGTCATTTTGATCCAGTCGCCTTCAATCGGATTGGCAATGGCAACTGCTGCGTATTTCAGCTTTTTTGAACCAGCCAAAACCGCTTCTTCCTGTGACAGGTAATGACGCAAGACATCGGCAAAACCGGCAAAATCTTTGTTGGGATAGATAGCCGGCGCCTCAAAACAGCCTGCCGCCGTTTCTATTGCGAAACGGGCATTTGTACCGCCGACATCGCCGACCAGTCGTGGATAGTGTTCCATATTCAATTCATCCGACAAAATCCGGTTGATAATTTAGCTTCAATAACTGTTCGAGAATGCCACGTTCGCCAGCGTTTGAAAACGACATTCCATTCAAAACCATGCGAATTGTTCGATAAATCCACATGAATTTGCACAAACAGATGAATATCGCGATTTTTCAGCCTCTTACAGTATGCTAAAATCCAGTGTCGAATTAGCTAACTTTTCACAGAAAGAACAAGATGTCTGGACATAGCAAATGGGCCAATATTAAACATAAAAAAGCCGCTACCGACGCAAAACGCGGAAAAATCTGGACCCGGTTGATCAAGGAAATTACCGTGGCAGCCAGAATGGGCGGCGGCGACATCAACAGTAACCCGCGCCTGCGACTCGCAGCAGAAAAAGCGACCGCAGCCAATATGCCGAAAGAAAACGTGCAGCGTGCCATTGCCCGTGGCACCGGAACACTGGACGGCGTCAATTATGAAGAAATCCGTTATGAAGGTTACGGCATCAATGGTGCAGCCATCATCGTTGACTGTCTGACCGACAACCGGGTCAGAACTGTTTCTGAAGTTCGCCACGCCTTTTCGAAATTCGGCGGTAACATGGGTACCGAAGGTTCGGTTTCTTTCATGTTCAAACATTGCGGCCAGCTGTTTTTCGCTCCCGGTACCGATGAAGACAAACTGATGGAAGTGGCGCTCGAGGCAGGCGCGGAAGACATCATCAGCGATGACGAAGGCGGTTTCGAAGTCATTTGCGCGCCGAATGATTTTGCGCAGGTCAAGGACGCGCTGGAAAAAGCGGGCTTCATCCCTGAAATGGCGGAAATCGTCATGAAACCGGATACGGAAACCGAATTTACCGGCACAGACGCTGAAAAAATGCAGAAGCTTCTGGACGCTCTGGAAAATCTGGATGACGTACAGGACGTTTATACAAACGCCGTCATCGACGAGGAAGAATAAAATCTTTCGAACGTTTGTAAAAACTGCTTCATCAACAGTCAAGGAAACATTCGCTCAATGAAAATTCTAGTGATCGGTTCTGGAGGCAGGGAACATGCTCTGGCATGGAAACTGGCCCAATCGGTAAAAATCCAGAAAATCTACGTTGCTCCCGGAAACGGTGGAACGGCTCTGGATTCACGTCTTGAAAACGTGAACATCAGCAATCCTGATGAATTGGCTGAATTTGCCATTCAAAACGATGTCCAGTTAACGGTCGTCGGACCGGAAGCGCCACTGGCTGCCGGCATCGTCAATATCTTCAGAGCGAAAAACCTGAAAATTTTCGGGCCTACGAAAGAAGCTGCGCAACTGGAAAGCTCAAAGGATTTTGCCAAATCCTTTATGGAACGGCATGGGATTCCGACCGCGAAATACCAGACCTTCTCCGATCTGGCTGCCGCGCACAAGTACATCGATGAACAGGGTGCCCCTATTGTCATCAAGGCAGACGGTCTTGCCGCCGGAAAAGGCGTTATCGTCGCCATGAACCTTACGGAAGCTCATGATGCCGTCGACATGATGCTCTCCGACAACAAGCTGGGGGATGCTGGCGCCCGGGTCGTTATCGAGGAATTTCTGGAAGGTGAAGAAGCCAGTTTCATCGTTCTGGTCGATGGCAAGAACATCCTTCCACTGGCAACCAGTCAGGATCACAAGCGTCTTCTGGACAACGACAAAGGCCCCAATACAGGCGGGATGGGAGCCTATTCCCCTGCGCCGATCGTCACACCTGCCCTGCATGCACGTGTGCTGAGAGAGATCATCACACCGACAATAAACGGCATGAAAAAAGACGGTATTCCCTTCACCGGTTTTCTGTATGCCGGTCTCATGATCGACAAGGAAGGGAATCCGAAGACACTGGAGTTCAACTGCCGCATGGGCGATCCGGAAACACAGCCTATCATGTCAAGGCTGAAAAGCGATCTCGTCTATGTTATGGAACATGCCGTTAACGGGACGCTGGATAAAGTCGAGCTCGAATGGGACAGGCGTATTGCACTGGGCGTTGTTCTCGCGGCAGCAGGCTATCCGGAAAATCCGGTCAAAGGTGCCATCATTTCGGGTATTCCGAAAGAAACGGAAAACCAGATCGTTTTCCATGCCGGTACAAAACTGGACAGCGAAGGAAAACCGGTTACGTCCGGTGGTCGTGTCCTGTGTGTCGTCGGTCTGGCCGATACCATGCGCATGGCCCAGAAAACGGCCTATGAAGCCGTTGAAGCCATTCATTTTGACGGCGTACAATATAGAAGTGACATCGGGTGGCGTGCCTTGAAATCATATAAAACGGGCTCATGATTTTTTCATCATGAGCTGAAATGTTCAATCCGTCGTTTCCACAACGTCTTGATACGGTGGGAACGGCCCGGGCTTAAATGGAGTCGATTTGACTAGACGATGCATTATTCTTTTGGGAGGCAGCTTCGATCCGGTTCATATAGGCCACGTCGAGCTTGGGAAATATTTTTGCAAGTTGTTCAAGACGAATGAACTGCGCCTGATACCGGCGGGGAACCCCTGGCAAAAACCCCTGTTGAAAGCAACGCCGGAACAACGGATCGATATGCTCCGGCTGGCCTTCGAACCGCTTGACCTGTCGGTTACGGTCGATACGCAGGAAATCGACAGGCCGGGTGCGACATACACGATCGACACCTTGAAAACCATCCGCAAGGAAGTCGGTAACGACACACCACTGGTTTTCATTATGGGTGCCGACCAGCTTTTGAGACTCGATACCTGGCATAACTGGCGACAACTCTTTACGTTGACACACATTGCCGTATCGGCACGACCGGGTTTGTCCAATTCATTGACACTGATTCCGAAATCCATTGCAGACGAATTTTCGAAACGATTCGCCGAACCTGACAGAATTAAATCTTCGCCATACGGTCTAACCTATCTCGCCCGCGATGTCCAGGTAAATGCATCGGCGACAGAAATCAGAACGGCATTGCAGAACGATCAAAGTCCGGTTACATTGGTACCGGAACAGGTTCTGAAATACATTAAAGAAAACAATCTATATAAAAATTAAATGGAAATAGAAAAATTACAGGCTCTGGTCATCGACGCTCTTGAAGACGTGAAGGCGGCGGATATCGCCCTTTTCGACACCAGCAATCTGACGAGCCTTTTCGAACGGATCGTCATTGCATCGGGTAATTCCAACCGTCAGACAAAAGCACTGGCTGCGTCAGTGCGTGACAAGGTCAAGGAATCCGGTGGCGACATCATCAGTATTGAAGGCGAAGATACCGGCGAATGGGTTCTGGTCGATCTTGGCGACATTATCGTCCATATCATGCAACCGGCCATCCGCAATTATTATCGCCTTGAAGAAATCTGGGGTGAACATCCCATCGATATCGAGGCGGCAAAAAAACCGGTTGAGCCGAAAAAGAAAACCGTCAGAAAACCGGCTGCAAAAGCAAAACCGGTTACTGCAGCTGATGCGCCTGCAAAACCCGTTCGCAGAAGAACAAAAAAGGTAACTGAAGACAAACCGGCAGAAGGTTAACCGGCATGCAAGTCACCGTCGTCGCTGTCGGTCATCGCATGCCTGACTGGATCGAGTCGGGTTACAGGGAATACGCCAAACGGATGCCGCCTGAATGGCATTTCGGCCTGAAAGAACTGAAACCCATCGACCGGTCAAGCAGCAAAACAGCCCAGACCGTCATGGCTGGAGAAGCAGCGAAAATCCTGTCCGTCATTCCCAAAAATGCCCGTATCATCGCGCTGGACGAGCATGGGAAGGATTTTTCCACCGTACAACTGGCCAGCAATATGAAACAATGGCAACAGGACGGTCGTGACATTGTTTTCATCATTGGTGGCGCTGATGGTCTGGACCCCGACCTGAAGAAAAAAGCCGATATGCTCGTGCGTCTTTCTTCCCTGACGCTGCCGCATGGCATGGTACGCATTCTTTTGACGGAACAGTTGTACCGGGCATCGACCATTTTGCAAAACCATCCTTACCATCGGAGTTAGCCATGAGCCATTCCGACACGCAAATGATTTATCTGGCATCGAAAAGCCCGAGAAGACAGGAATTGTTGAACCAGATCGGCATTCAGTTTACCGTTCTCGATGTGCCTGCACAGGATACTGCCAATTCCGATATGGTCGATGAGACAGTTTTGACCAATGAAAACGCAGCTGATTACGTCAACCGCCTCTCCCGCAACAAAGCCGACTGCGCATGGCAATTTTTGATATCCCGTGACGTCGCAAAATATCCTGTCCTGACAGCCGACACGACTGTGGTGCTGGACAACCTGATTCTCGGAAAACCGCAAGACCGGGAAGAAGCTTGTGAAATGATGAAACGGCTCTCCGGAAAAACCCATCAGGTATTGACCAGTGTAGCCATCAAAAACGACGAGTTCTTTTCACAGGCTCTTCAAACATCCTGTGTGACATTTGCCGAATTAACTTCCGAAATGATCGAAGCTTATATCGATACCAGTGAGCCTTATGACAAGGCCGGTGGATATGGCATACAGGGACTGGCAGGCAAATTCATCAAACATATTGAAGGCAGCTATTCGGGCATCATGGGGTTGCCGTTATACGAGACAAGCGAACTGTTGAAAAAAGCGGGTATAGCCATACCATGAAAGAAGACATACTGATCAATATCACCCCTCAGGAAACCCGGATCGCAATCGTTTCCGAGGGAACGACACAGGAACTTCATATCGAACGCTCCCTGACGAGAGGACTGGCAGGTAATATTTATCTCGGTCGCGTCGTTCGTGTCCTTCCGGGCATGCAATCCGCCTTTATCGATATCGGGCTTGAAAGAGCCGCTTTTTTACATATCGACGATATCTTCGAAGCGCATCAGGACAAGACATCCGCAGACAAGCCTGTTCCGATCGAAAAAATGCTTACCGACGGACAGTCGATCATGGTACGCGTCATAAAAGACCCCATCGGTACCAAGGGCGCACGTCTTTCCACACAGATTTCCATTGCCGGAAGGATGCTGGTTTACCTGCCAGAGGAACCCCACATCGGCATATCCCAGCGCATTCTTGATGAAAAAGAACGTGAATCGTTGAAGAGTCGTTTGCAGCAACTCATGGCACCGGATGAGAAAGGGGGCTATATCATCCGGACAATGGCCGAAGACGCCTCCGATTCCGATTTGAAAACGGACGCCTCATTTCTTGAAAAAATCTGGAAAACCCTGAAAGAAAAAGCATACGTCACCCCTCCTCCTGCGCTTCTGTATCAGGATCTGAACCTGGCTGAACGGGTACTGCGGGATTTCGTGCATGAAAAAACCAACCGGATTCTGGTAGATTCGGAAGAAGAATTTTTGAAACTTCAGGAATTCGCAAAAATATACACTCCCGACATTCTCGACCGTCTGGCTTGCCATGAAGGCGACAGGCCGCTCTTTGACCTGTATAACGTCGAGGAGGAAATACAGCTGGCTTTATCCAGACGGGTCAATCTCAAATCCGGAGGATACCTCATCGTTGACCAGACCGAAGCCATGACGACCATCGATGTCAATACAGGAGGCTTCGTTAACGGACGGACGTTCGATGACACTATTTTCAAGACCAATCTGGAAGCCGCTCACGCCATTGCAAGACAACTGCGACTGCGCAATCTGGGCGGCATCATCATTCTTGACTTCATCGATATGGTCAATCCCGAACATCGAAACGCTGTCATGGATGAACTCCGGAAAACGCTGGCTCACGACAAGACGAAAGTGTCGGTATCTGACTTTTCGGTTTTGGGTCTTGTTGAAATGACCCGGAAAAGAACACGCGAATCACTGTCGCATATTCTCTGCGAACCGTGTCCCGTCTGTCAGGGGCGTGGCGAAATCAAAACCCCACAAACCATCTGCTACGAAATCATGCGCGACATCATGCGTGAGGCCAAGCAATTCAGCCCGAAAGAATTCCGTATTCTGGCATCTCAAATTGTAGTGGACCTGTTTCTGGAAGAAGAATCCCAGCATCTGGCGGCTTTGGGGGACATGATAGAAAAACCGGTTTCACTGCAGGTTGAACCCACTTATGCCCAATGGCAATATGAGGTCATTCTGATGTAATGTATGAGGCTGCCTTACAAAAATTTTGTTTTGATATAACGCATTCCCCAATTCAAACCAGTCAAATAGTTCCCTTTTTTAAAGGAATATCGTGCATACCTGCGCATTTCCTTATAGTTTTTGGGCATTTCAAGCCCATCCCATACTGTTTTTTTCTGATAATTCAGATACAAGCCAGTTATATCATCAAATATGTTATAACAATGCCATGGTTTGACGGGCCCAACAAAATGAATAAATTTTGCATTTTCTGGAACCGAATATTTCTCCTTTTTCTTGTCTAATTGCTCTGCATTGATCATATAATTCCAAATGTTATCCAGGTAATGCACCTTATCAATCATAACCAGATTCAAAGCATCCTGGTCAATTAGATTGAAGCCGCTTCCTTTTTCATTCAAAACCGATAAAAGCTGCCCATACACGTTATTTTTATTCCATTTTTCAATATCCATCATCAGAACACCTGAATTGAAATAGCGTTTCTGGAATGAAGCATTTTCATTAAGATAAGTTTCCGAGTCGATATCTTCTACAACTGCCAATATTTCATTTTCATCCATTTCCAGATGAAACAAATCCGAAATGTTATTTATACAGATAATATCTGCATCCAGATATAATGCCCTGTCTGTCAGTCCTTGTAATAATTCCGGAATAAAGAATCTTAGAAACGCCCCCGAAGTAATATGTGAGAAATTAGAAAATTTTGGAAATATCGACAAATCAACATCAATAAAATGAAAATTTATTTCTGCCTGAAGCGTAAGCATTGATTTTTTGATTTCATCAATAACCTTATCACTCAAGTCATTATAGATAACATGGAAAATAATATTACTATTCTTATTATTTTCCAGAATGGAGGCTATTGTTACGCACATTTTAGGCGCATATATCGTGTCCACTCCAAAAGCTATATGAAACTCATTCTTCATAATATCATCCTGAACTTAGCTACAATCTCAATTAATATATGTCCAGCTTAACGCATCGTCGAGAATTATACTTTTCAACACGCCCTCTCATTAGAAAGTATAAAATCCCCAGGAACTCAGTAAATCCACCAATCATTACATTGATAATTTTTCAATATATCCGGATGTAACGGCTCAAGATTACCTTTCACAAATGATTCCAATCTATTAATAGAATCATATCCAATTACAAAAAAGCGTGAAGCATCATAAAAATCACTGCTTAAAACCAGCCGACGATTTGTTATGATTTTCCTATTCAAGATCAATGCCTCTGGAATACGAAAAGAAAATCCTTCCTGCTGATTTATACGACACATATCAATGACTATTTCAGATTTGCTTACATAACCCAGATACCTCGAATACGATATGCGTTCTCGCTTAATATTATCTATATTAATGATATATTCATTAATATAATTGGGTGCAGATTGAAAAATTTGACATAATTTTTCCTTTATTTTCGAAAAATCATCCAATCTTGATTTATCCTCTACACTCTTATATGACCCTATGAAAGTGTATAAGTAATCTCTCACACCAATATCCATACTTTTAATCACTTGACCATTAACAGCATTTGGCTTGTAACATATATCAAGTAATTCTGCATCATACTCTGAATAAGATTCAGCCCCCTCAATAACTTTATTTTCAATAAGACTACGAATATCCCCTCGCAGTTTCGCAGGATCATTCGTTATATGGCTGACACAATCATGCAATCGGATGTAAATCTTTTGATTCGGATGTAATATTTTATATGCTTTCAATAAAAAAGGGGAAACCATATTTGCAAATACAGAAATCCCGCTTGTATTATCACACAAAAATTTACGTGAAATACCAGCAAGGACAAAAATTAAAAAATTCCGAGATGGCTTCGAATGGCCTGAAATCTCTTTTACACTATAATCAGGAAAATGGTATTTATAAATTTCAGCAACATGCTCATCGGGTGTAAATATATTCCTTTCACCTACCGAACCGCTTATAATATCAACCAGATTCCATATTCCAATTACTTTGCCATAATTTACAAAGAAACATTTTATTATTGCCCGTTTTATTTTATCAATCAAATTTAAATTTTTCTTTGGAGGGCTTCCATAAAAATGATATCGTCCAGATAATAGTCCCCAAAAAGAAAAATCCTTTATTCCTTTCTTATAATTGATATTTCCAAAATATTTCTTTAAAATGTCAGGCAATTCTTCCAGAGAATGACATTCTGAAAGTATAAAAATTTCAAAATCGTTCTTCGCTCTTGTCTTTCCTCGATATTTAATATTTCCAAACCATCGATATAATGTATGCATTGCCATAACAACGTTCTGTAATATATTAGGATTTCTGTAAAAACCTGGTCAATGTAATCTGAGGAAAAATACATTACAAAAAAAATTTATCATACCTCAAAATTTTTCCAATACTCCAATAAGCCGCTTTCCACATACGAAATACAATTTACATTCAGCTCATCCCCCACACTTATAAACTTGATATACCTTTTAAGGCCTCAATGCGGTTGCCTTTCAACGATCTTTCGAATCGATTCCAGTTTTCAGTTTTTGAACTTCTATCATTTTCAGGATGCCATAAATGCAGAACCGGCACAGCGAAACGACCATCTTTTATATGAACGCCTAATCTGAGCATACGAACGGCAAAATCCGAATCTTCATAACCCCAACCGGAAAAACTGGCGTCAAAACCATCAACGATCAGAAAATCTTTTCTCCAGACTCCGATATTGCATCCTCTCAAAACGCGCCAATCATTGGCACGACGATTTCTGTATTTTTCCAGATCCAGTCTGAGCCAACCAAGAGCTTTATTCGTCTTTCCACTCCATTTGGCAAGAAACCATTGAAAAACACCCCAGGAACAAGGCTCGTTTAGTCTGGATGAAATCAGTAAATCCGATGTATAAGTTTTTGATAAAAGAATTCTGTTACCCGCCACAACTTTCCCGGATTCTGCAAGTCTTTGATGCTGCGAAACAAAATCGGACATAGGAATGCAATCACCATCGAGAAATACAAGATAGTCTCCGGCAGATTCCAAAGCCGCCTTATTCCGTATTTCAGCCAGTCTAAACCCGTTATCTGGATGCCAGACATGTTTCAGGTTTTCACCAAAAAAAGGCCGATATTGTTCGATGACTCGCATCGTTGGCTCCCTTGAGCCATCATCAGCGATAATTAACTCCCAATCGTTTTGATCAATTTCTTTTTGCTGACAAAATCCGGCCAAAACTGCATTGAGTGCATCCGGACGATTATAAGTCGAGACAATGACAGAAATTTTCATGATTCTAAAAGACGAATTAACTCATCAAGATAAGCATCGAAGGAATAAGGATAATGAATGCAGCATTCAGGGGACGCAATCACCAGATTTTCCGAGTCGAACCTATCCAACATTTTCAGCAACAGTTCACGCAATGCATCAGCATTTCGCGCAAAAGAATAACTGGCCGGTTGCGATAACACTTCAACTGCACCAATCGTATCGGCCAATAGTACCGGCGTCCCACATAAAATAGATTCAGGCCCGACCAGTCCAAAAGGTTCATAAACAGAAGCCAGGATCGTTGCATCAGCTGCAGCATAAATTTCAGGCATATTCTCGCAAAATCCCAGATTCAGAACATGAGAACCTTTCAAAGGATTTTTTCCGGCCACAGCTAATACGAGGCGTTCGTCCATCCCTTCCAGCGCATCAAGAATCAGCCGTGCACCTTTTCTTTCGTGATCATTTGAAGGAAACAACAAAACAAACTGATTCGACGTTACCCCCAGTTTCTCTCTGATTTTTTCGCGATTTTTCCTGGCATTGAGATTGAAAACCGCTGTATCAACTGAAGGATAAAGGGCTTTGACCTTTTCCGGACTGATCTTGTATTCGTTAATGATTTCATTCCGAATCTGGTTGGAATGCGCAATTATCACTTTTGCATTGCCGTATAGTTTTTCTTCATTGGCAATAACCTGACGATCGAAAAAACCCGGTCTTTTTCCTTTGTCGCGCAAATGGACCTTGTGGGTTCCACCGGAAATAACAACATCCACTTTCCCCGTTACCCGGGATATGCCAATAGTCGGCCAATTCTCATTCACATAATTTAGTGCCTGATGCTCAAAACGATTATTATTGAAACGAGAAAAAGGCGTTCTGTCAGGCAAAACAACAAACTCAACACCTGAAGGGTTTTCCTTCCATTCGACTTTACGGGTAATCACCCGTAAAGATATGCCTCTGGATGAAAATCCAGTAATCAAGTCCAATACATGCCTGTCCATTCCCCCTTGTGGGCGAATGGAATGAAAAACAAGATTGATTCCCGGCAAATTATTCATTTATTTTATTTTTCCTGGCGCGTCTGATTTCAATTGCATGCGCATATTTAAGATAAGAGCCTACCCCTTTACAAATCGATAATGTCAACCCATCAAGCCCGACCAGAAAACCGGCTTTTAAAACATAATGACTCAGAAACGACCAGAAACCATGCATGAATGGTTGCCAGGAATACAAACGTTTGTCACTATCTGCCAGATTTTTTGCCAGCCATCCCGCATATTTACACTTTTCGACCATATCAAGATAATCACGATATGAATAATGGGTAATATGGATTGGCTCACTGATGGATGATTTCGCTTCAACATAAGTATGTGCGACTACGGGTATAAACGATGCCCTGTCTTTTCTGAACAATCGCTTCACATAATCCGGGTATTGACCAACATGCGGCGTAAAACGATCACCGATAAGATTCCGGCGTCGGGTCTGTATCAGATCGACACCCAGATCATCCAGGTTTGTCCGTTTGACATACTGGACGAAATCATCCTCCAGTCGTTCATCTGCATCCAGATTCAATATCCACTGATGTCGGCAATACGGCAAGCCATGAGTACGTTGCGGTCCATCGCCAAGAAATGGTTTTTGAACAATGACAGTTGCGCCCTCCGCTTTTGCAAGCTCCACCGTATCATCGCTACTGCCCGAATCAACCACCACAATATCATCACAAATCTGCTTCATGGAACGCAAGCAATCGACGATATTGCGGGATTCGTTCAAAGTGATTACCAAACCGCTTATTTCATTCATAGCCAAACCTCAAAATCAATTCGCAAATGTGACAATGCATAGCTTCCGGACTACCTTAAATATTTACTCGTCACGATCTCCTTAACCTTTTCAAAAATGAGTGAAGGCATCAATTTTTCCATGCAGTTATGGTGTCCTAAAGGACATTCTCTTTTCTGACAGGGTGCGCAATCCAGATCCAGTGACATAATATACGACTGGCTTGAAAATGGCGGGGTATGCCGATAATCAGTCGAACCGTAGAGAGCGACAACGGGAAGATCAAAAGCCGATGCCACATGCATCAGGCCTGAATCATTTGTGACCAGAAGATCGATTCCGGCAATCAATGCAATAGCTTCTTTCAGGCTTGTTTTTCCAGCCAGATTCAATGTACCAGGCACATTCGAATGAATGGCTTCACATACATCATTATCCTTTTTTGACCCCAGCAGAACAATCTGTGTCCCAGGGTAGCATTGGATAATTCGCGCGGCCAACGCTGAAAAATGAGAGACAGGCCATCGCTTTGCCGAACCGAATTCGGCACCGGGGGCAAAAGCAACGATCATTGTGCCTTTTTCAAGATTCAGCTTCTTTTTTACAGCATCAACCGCTTTCTCATCAACATGCAAACGGGGATGAAGAGATTCAAACCTGCCCTCTATATTTCCATCAGGTTTATCGATCAGAGCGGCATAAAAAGCCATCATCGGCCGTGGATGACGTTTATCGTCATAATGAATGACATTCAACAATCCATAACGAGACTCACCCAGATAGCCAATACGTTCCGGAATCTTCGCCAGCCATGGAATCAGGGCGAATTTCAGTGTATTAGGCAAAACATAAGCCTGATCATAATTCAACGTCCTTAAAAATTTCGCCATTGTCCAGCGATCTTTCAACTGCAATTTGCCGTGTTTGAAAGTCGATTCATGAACCTGATTCACTTCTTCCATTGCCTGCCAGACGGGAGCTACCCATGCAGGAGCCAAAACATCGATTGCCACGTCCGGATAACGCAGCCTCAACAATTGGAGTAAAGGCTGTGCCATAATGGCGTCACCAATCCAGTTGGGCGAAATGATCAATACGCGCGAAGGCATCATTCTTTGAATTGCAGATGGTAAAGATTCGAATAGGTTCCGTTCTTTTCCAGAAGTTCGGCATGCGTTCCGATTTCCACGATTTTACCGCTGGTTATCACAGCGATTCTGTCTGCATGCTCGATAGTGGAAAGACGATGGGCAATCACTATCGTCGTCCGTCCTTTCATCAAGGTATTCAAGGCAGACTGAACGGCTTTTTCCGACTCGGTATCCAGTGCCGAGGTCGCTTCATCCAGAATCAGAATCGGCGCATCCTTGTAAATTGCACGCGCAATGGCAATCCGCTGTCGCTGGCCGCCGGAAAAACTCATGCCATTAACCCCGACAGGCGAATTCAATCCCTCTGGCAATTGTTCAATCACATCTTTAAGATATGCCGCTTCGATAGCCGCTTTAATTCTTGAGACGTCCGGATTGGCATCACCATAAGCTATATTTTCCGCAACAGTTCCGTCAAACAAGACAACCTGCTGGTTCACCATGGCAATTTGGGAACGCAGGCTTTTTAAAGACAGTTTATGAAGAGGAACACCATCCAGTCTGATTTCACCTGAAACCGGTGCATAAAATTCAGGAACCAGATGGCTCAAGGTTGATTTGCCGCCACCGGACATCCCGACAAGAGCCAGTGTTTCACCCGGATTGACCGTCAGGCTGACATCCGATAAGGCAGGCTTTGCCTGTCCTTCATAACTGAACGTCACATGATCGAATTCCAGTTTTCCCCTGGCTCTTCCTGGCAGATCAAACCCATCCTGCCGTTCGATCGGTGAATTCATAAGATCGAAAACTGACTTTGTCGCAACTATGCCTGCCTGCAAGTTGTTATTGACATCGGCCAGACGACGAAGTGGCGGCAGCATCATTAACATGGCAGTAATGAATGAAACAAACCCCCCAACCGTTGTCTGATCATGACTGGATTGAATCAGGGCAATCAGAATGATAATCGACACACCTGTCGCTGCGATCAGCTGGGTCAACGGCATGGTCATCGCCTGAGTACTCACCATTTTCATCATGAATCGTCTCAACTGGTAAATACACTGTCTGAACCGGTTCTGTTCAAAGGTTTCCCCATTGAAAATCTTGATAACTTCCGAGGCACGGGTTGTTTCAGTCAGCATTTTAGTCAATTGCGCATTGACATTCCTGAAATCCTCGTTCAATTTCCTCAATCGTCTTCCCGACAATCTCATCACCACTGAAACGAGCGGGATCAGGATCATCGTCACAATGGTCAGACGCCAGTTCAGCCATAATAAATACACAAACAGGCCAAATGCCGTCAAAATATCCCGGACAATCGACGTCATGATATTCCTGAGCAGATCAACGACCTGATTTGCTTCATACATGAGCGAATTGACGACCTGTCCCAGCGAATGCTTTGAATAAAAATCCCTTCCCACACGCAAGACACGGACATACATTTTTTCGCGCAACTGGTTGACCAGATTCGATGTTATCCAGGCCATCGTGTAATCCGTCAGAAAAGTGGCACTTCCCCGGATAACGAAAACACCAATGATTACAAACGGAACCAGCCAGAAACTGAAGGTAGGATTTTTGACAAACCCGTCGTCCAGAACGAATTTCAGGATAACAGGAAATATTGGCTCGGTTCCGGCAGTAATCAACATACCGATCAATACAAGAATCATACGTCCCTTGTATTGAAGAGCCAGCTTGATCAATCTTTTGATAGGTGAGGATAAATTCATAAGTTCATATCGTTCTGCAAACATTCTGAATGCAAAATAAAAACATCTTTAATTTGGCAAACCATCGGTCAGTATACCTGATCGACAGGTTTCTCATTCTCAATACAGGAAGCAAAAAGGTGATTTTATTCGAAAAAAACCAAATAACCAATTTCAGATGAAAAAAGACAAGCCCTTTTCATTAATCCGAAAGCTTGTCTTTGTTTGAAGAAAGAATTCGAATAAACTATGCAGACGTACAAAACCTGGCAAGCTATCCATTCAACTGAAACGATCAGTCATTCTTATTGCCAAAAATGAAAGCGCTAATATTCTGGAATGTCTGGATAGCGTTAAATTTGCAGACGAATGGATTATAGTTGATTCAGGTAGCAATGACGATACTGTTCGACTGTCATTGAAACGGACTGGCCCGGTTTCGGTCCACAAAAAAACAGGGCTCTGGATGCGGCAACAGGTGACTGGATTTTATCCATTGACGCAGACGAACGCGTCACTCCCGAGCTCGCCAATGAAATTCTTCATGTTATACACTCGCCCGATACGGTGGATGCTTATGAAATCCCAATAAACCGGTCAATATGTCACTTTAGCGTCTTTAAACTGCTGACTTAAACTGTTAAGACATTCGTCATTCGGGCCCAACAGACAATTGGCTCCAAAATCGATCCGGCATTTATTTCCATCGACAATATAATCAGCAATCAATTGCATCCCATCCTCTGTCTGCCAGGGTGTGATAGTCTCTTTCAGTTTCGCAAGATTGAATTTTTCCGGAAGGGTGAATGAAATATGTTGCCCGAAATGCAATCTTGAACCAGAAATATCCAGCGCATCGTCGGCATTCAGTCTCAAACCGCCGGAAAACCGGTCTTCCGACACTTTTCCAAACACGGCAAGAAATTCATCCTCTTTGAATATCGGACGTTTCTGATCCATCAGTTCGGAAAAAATCGTTACCTCAATGGTTCCGCTTCCATCATCCAGAGTAACGATCATCATCTTGCCACGCTGGGTCATCTGCGTACGGTTACCCGAAATCACACCGGCCACCCACTTCGGATCGCGGGAAGGTTCGAGCTCGATGATTCTCGTTTTGGCAAACTGCCGCGCTTCAGCGGCATAGGCATTGAATAGATGTCCGGAAAGACAAAAACCCAGTACGCCTTTTTCTTCCGTCAATTTATGCTTTTCCGTCCAGTGTGGAACCTGGACATATTCAACGGTATTGATAACGGCTTCTTCCTCACCGAACAGACTGACCTGATTGGCCGATGCTTCCGCCTGCTCAGCCGCTTCAATAGCCAGATCGACTGACGCCAGCAAAACCGCGCGATCGACATTGAAACAGTCGAACGCCCCGGCACGAATCAGGGACTCGATCGTCCTGCGATTGATCTGGTGCTTGTCGACCCGCATGCAAAAATCGAACAGGTCGGTAAACGGTCTTTCTTTTCTGGCTTTGACTATCGCTTCAATGGCACTTTCGCCTGATCCTTTCACCGCACCCAGACCATAGCGGATTGCCGAAACCGGTTTTTTACTGACACTTGGGGCTTCTCCAACCGGAGTAAAATAATATTCGGAATGATTGATATCAGGCGGCAGGATAGTCAAACCGCAAACTTCAACGGCATCTTCGACAAGCACTTTTACCTTGTCGGTATCGTCCATCGCCAGCGACATATTGGCTGCCATGAACGCGGCGGCATGGTGTTGCTTCAAAAAGGCCGTCTGGTAAGACAGCAATGCGTAGGCAGCCGCATGCGACTTGTTGAAACCATAGCCTGCGAACTTTTCCATCAAGTCGAAAATTTCGTCCGCTTTGGCTTCAGTCAAATCGTTCTTGGCCGCACCGTCACGGAAAATCTGGCGATGTCTCGCCATTTCATTCGCATCTTTCTTACCCATCGCACGACGCAACAGGTCGGCGCCGCCAAGCGTATAGCCTCCGATAACCTGCGCCATCTGCATGACCTGTTCCTGATAGACCATAATCCCATAGGTCTCGGACAGAATGCCCTTCGTCCGCTCATCCGGATATTCAAATTTTTCGCCATGTTTGCGGCGGCAGAAATCCGGTATCAGATCCATCGGACCGGGACGGTACAGCGCAACCAGCGCGATAATGTCCTCGAAACGGTCGGGTTTCGCATCTTTGAGCATGCCCTGCATGCCGCGACTTTCAAGCTGGAACACGGCAACCGTTTTTGCCTTGATCAGCAAGTCGTAAGTCGCCTTGTCGTCCAGCGGAATGGTATCCAGATTGAAATTCGCCATTTCCGGATCAAGCTGGCGAATGTATTTCACGGCCAGATCCAGAATCGTCAGGGTCGTCAAACCCAAAAAGTCGAATTTGACAAGCCCGACGGCTTCAACATCGCTCTTGTCGAAATGGGAAACGACGCCGGCTTCTCCACCCTGTGTGTAAAGCGGACAAAAATCGGTCAGCTTGCCGGGCGCAATCAATACCCCCCCCGCGTGCATGCCGACGTTACGGGTAATGCCTTCGACCTGCTCGGCCAGCGCCAGCAACTGTTTGACTTCTTCTTCCGATTCTTCCCGTTCGGCAAGCAGCGGTTCCTCTTTCTTCGCTTCGGCAATCGTGACCTGTTTGCCGGGTTTGAATGGAATCAGTTTGGAAATGCCATCGCAGAAGTTGTACCCAAGATCCAGAACTCGCCCGACGTCACGTACCGCCGCCTTGGCGGCCATTGTACCGAACGTGGCAATCTGGGACACGGCATCCTTGCCATAACGGTCTTTGACGTACTGGATAACCTTGTCGCGGCCATGCTGGCAAAAGTCCACGTCGAAGTCAGGCATGGAAACACGTTCCGGATTCAGGAATCGTTCGAAAATCAGGTTGTACGCCAGCGGATCAAGGTTGGTGATCAACAATGAATAAGCGACCAGCGATCCGGCCCCGGACCCACGACCCGGCCCGACCGGAACGCCATTGTTTTTCGCCCAGCGGATAAAATCGGCCACAATCAGGAAGTAGCCCGAAAATCCCATATTGATGATCGTGCCGATTTCATAATCAAGACGTTCATCATACCGTGGACGCTGCGTTTTTCTTTCTTCCTCATCCGGAAACAATTCTTCCAGTCGCTTTTCAAGCCCGTGTTTGGCTTCGCTGGTCAGAAATTCATCCAGTGTCATGCCATCCGGAGTCGGGAATTCCGGCAATTTGTGATGTCCCAGTTCAAGAACCAGATTGCAGCGACGGGCAATTTCCACCGAATTTTGAATCGCGCCAGGAAGATCGGCAAACAGCTCCGCCATTTCTTCCTGAGTGTAAAAATACTGGCGTTCATTGAAGTTATGGGCACGCCGTTTGTTGGAAAGAATTTCCCCTTCGGAAATACAGGTTCTCGCTTCATGGGCGGCAAATTCTTCCTGGGACAAAAACTGTACCGGATGAGTGGCAACCACCGGCAATTGCAATTTGTCTGCCAGTTCAACGGCATGCCGCAAATACTGCTCCATGCCGGAATGCCCTGTACGCTGAATCTCGATATAGAAGTTGTCCGGAAAAATAGAGGCCCATCTTCTGGCACATTTTTCAGCATTGTCGAAACCGGACGCTTCGAAAGCCATCCCGATATCGCCCTGTTTGGCGCCAGAGAGGGCAATCAGTCCCATATCGCCTGTCTTTTTCGACAGCTCTTCAAGCCATTCGATCCGGATTTCCGCCCGACCACGCCACTGGTTTTCCAGCCATGACCTGGACAGCAGTTCACATAAATTCAGATAACCTGTTCTGTCCTTGACCAGCAACAGAAGCCGGGACGGTTTTTCCCTGTCGGCATCGTTCGTAATCCAGACATCGCAGCCGCCAATCGGTTTGACCCCTTTTTTCCGTGCCGCCTTGTAAAATTTGATCAGGCCGAAAAGATTGGCCAGATCGGTCAGCGCCATGGCCGGCTGGCCGTCTTTGGCAGCGGCGGCGATAACGTCTTCAATCCGGACCAGTCCATCGACGATGGAATATTCTGAATGAAGACGGAGATGAACGAAACGGGTATTATTCATGCGGCTATTTTACTTCGGGTTTTCCTGTCTACCCAGAGAGTTTAACAGGGAAAAATCGATTTTATTTTTTCGGTTTCGGCAATCCGCCCAGCAAAGCGGCAATCGGTTTTTTAACCGTTTTCAAAGCCGGCTTCTCCGACTCTTTATCCGATTTGGTGGCTGATGGCACATAAGGCTGATCGAACCAGGGGTCTTTGCTCTTCTTTTCCAACCCGACCGATTTATAGGGACTGCGGTCGAACCGTTTGCCGTAAGCTGTCCCTCCCGTTTCTGGGGAAACATGCTTTTCACGTTCAAAATCCGTAAGTTTTTCCAGTGGCAACTGGCGTTTCGTCAATTTTTCAATTTCTTTCAGCAAGCGTTCGTCTTTTTCCGAATACAAGGAAATCGCTTCTCCTTTGGAGCCGGCCCGACCCGTTCTACCAATACGGTGAACGTAATCTTCAGCCACGAAAGGCAAATCGAAATTGATCACGCAGGGCAGCTCTTCAATATGCAAACCGCGTGCAGCCACATCAGTTGCCACGAGAATATCGATTGAGCCCGATTTGAACGCTTCCAGCGTCGCCATTCTTTCAGCCTGCGTCTTGTCGCCATGAATGGCGGAAGCCTTCATCCCCTTTCGTTCCAGCTGTCTTGCCAGACGGGACGCTCCCGCTTTGGTATTCGAAAAAATGAGGACCTGTTCCTGATTCCTGTCTTTTAACAGATGTTCAACCGCGGCGTTTTTTTCACTTTCCTCGATCCGGTAAACGGTCTGTTTCACATTTTCAGCCGTGGCATTCTGCCTTGCGACTTCCACTGTAACTGGATCTTTCATGAAACTTCTGGCCAGTTTTTTGATGTCATTGGAAAAAGTGGCTGAGAAAAGCAGATTCTGCCGCTGTTTCGGCAACAGATTCACGATACGCTGCAAATCGGGCAAAAATCCCATGTCCAGCATTCTGTCCGCTTCATCCAGAACCAGAATCTGTGTGTGTGAAAGATTGACGTTTTTTTGCTGAACGTGATCCAGCAGCCGTCCCGGAGTGGCAATGAGGATTTCAACACCGGCGCGAAGAATACTGGTCTGGGATGAAATATCGACACCACCGAAAACTACCGCAGATTTAACTGGCGTGTATTTGGCATATCGTTTGACATCTTCAAATACCTGATCCGCCAGTTCACGTGTCGGCACCAGTATCAGAGCCCTGACGGGATGACGCGCGGGCGACATACTGGTATTGGCTGAAAACAGCAAAGACTGGAGCATCGGAAGAGAATAACCGGCCGTTTTTCCCGTCCCGGTCTGCGCTGCGCCCATCACATCCTTGCCTTCCAGCACAAGGGGAATCGCCTGAACCTGAATCGGGGTGGGAGAAACATATCCCAAATCATCCAGTGCCTTGAGAATATCCGGAGACAAACCGAAATCCTCAAATTTTTTGTCTGAACCAGTTTGGGTCGTCTTTTGCGGTATATCTGACATAACTACTTGATTTCTTTATATAAAACTTGCAACCGGTATAAGGGGGATATTGCGATTCGCCCTTACCGACGAAATAAATCCGGAAAGATGTATTGTACGATAGACGGACTTCAAAAAGCAGGCTTTTGTCTTATTCCGTCTGAAAAGCCTTATATCAAGCTTATACATCCCTTCCATTCGGCCTCTTCGATTTTCAACCGGACCACGCTTTTTTCAGGTCGTGCGCCTTGTGAAAATTCTGAATACAGATTTTTGATTTTTACAAAATCATTCAATCCCAATACACTGTCTTTCCTCTCTTCCTTTTGTATCCACCAGGGAAGGTATAAAATCTTTCCTGTACTCACATAATCACCAGCAGTCTATTCCATGCTTTCCCCTTTGCTTGTCTTTCTCAAAAACTGGACACTGCCTTTAGCCATGCTGGCAGGCGGCATCGGATTCCCGATTTTCAGGAACCTGTCATTTCTGACACCTTATCTTATCTTTACAATGTTACTGCTGACTTTTTGTAAAGTTCCCCTCGAAGATTTGAAATTCAGACCCGTGCATATCTGGTTGCTCGTCATCCAGATCGGTGGTGCCATTGCGGTTTACTCTGTTTTGAGCCCTTTGAATGTTCTGGTTGCGGAAGGCGCTTTCATTTGCGTTATTGCACCAACCGCCACTGCTGCGGCTGTCATTACGGACAAACTGGGTGGAAGTGCGGGCAGTCTGATCAGTTACACCCTTTTGGCCAATCTCGGAACCGCCATCGCCGCACCGGCCCTTTTCCCACTCATTCATCCATTAAGCCATGAAATGAGTTTTTCGATGGCGTTCCTCATTATCCTTCAGAAAGTTTTTCCTCTTTTGATTTGCCCGTTCATTGCTGCAATCCTGTTGCGTCGTTTTACCCCGGGCATTCATAAAATACTGACCAGCTATAACGAAACCGCCTTTTACCTCTGGGCGGTGGCCCTGATCGTCGTCATGGCACAAACCGTCAATACGCTTGTCAACGAACCTGAAGACGGATGGACGGAAATCTGGATTGCCCTGGCAGCCGGGGCTGTCTGCTGTTTGCAGTTTTACATTGGAAAAAGAATCGGCAGCCGATATCGTGAACGCATTAGCGGAGGACAGTCGCTCGGCCAGAAAAATACCATTCTCGCCATCTGGATGGCCCATGTTTACATGAGCCCGATTACTGCTATCGGTGCCGGTTCTTACGTCGTCTGGCAAAACATCATCAATTCCTGGCAACTCTGGAAACAGCGTAAGAATATCAAGGCTGGCCTCGTCGATCCCGCCAAAAAAGAAGTCTGAAAAGAAAAACGGAATCCGTTTTTTCAAACAGCATCCGCCTTTCATTTTTCCCCTGATTTTTCTCAACACCCCCGCGTCCCTTTCTGTCATAAAACTGTTCATAAAGAGTGCTGTCAGACACACAGCCGTTTTAACTGGTAATCCTTCAAAAACGAGTGTCCCGGCAGCGTCTTTACAAAGAACCGTTTGATCCACCACTTTTTTCATTTTTCATAATGGACAATTCCACATCGGATATCGGGGATATCCTCTCCAGAATCAAAAAGGCCTTTGTGACACGCTTCAGCCTGCGCACGGATCAGGCCGATGACGACCAGATCGACCATAACATCCGAAGTGGGGTCGAACTGAACGGAACGTACTTGTGGACACTGATGTGTGCCATTCTGATTGCATCCATCGGTCTTAACATCAACTCTGCCGTTGTCGTCATCGGCGCCATGCTTATTTCACCGCTGATGGGCCCGATCATGGGAATCGGGTACGGTGTCGGCATTTACGATTTTCGCCTGATTCACAAAGCCCTGAAAAATCTGGCAATCGCAACCATCATCAGTTTCATTACGTCGGCCATTTATTTCTACGTCACACCGTTAAATGAAGCCCAGTCGGAATTGCTCTCTCGCACGTCACCGAACATATGGGATCTGTTGATCGCTGTATTCGGCGGACTGGCCGGAATTATCGGGCTGACCCGAAAAGAAAAATCGAACGTCATTCCCGGCGTTGCCATTGCTACCGCATTGATGCCACCGGTCTGTACAGCCGCCTACGGTTTTGTGCACGGAAACATGTCTTACTTTCTGGGAGCCTCCTATCTTTTCCTGCTCAACTGTATTTATATCGCCCTGTCATCTGTTCTGGTTGTCTGGTTCATCAGCCCTGAGGCAAGACGAAAAATCAATGAAAAACTCCAGTTCCGATTGAAGGCTTTTCTGCTCACCGTCGTTTTTGTCAGTTGCATTCCCAGTGTTTTCATCGCCGTCAATTTTGTCAACAACCAGATATTCAATTCCAACGTATCCACGTTCATTTCAAAAGAACTGGTGTTCGATAACACTTTTCCGGTTGACTACAAGTCTTCCTATAAGAACAAAACCATCAGTGTCGTTTTGGTCGGACATGAATTGAATGAACAGACCGTGGAAGACATCCGCAAGAGCCTGGCAAAATATGGACTGCCCGATACAAAACTGGAATTGAAACAGGTCGGCGTTCACGAACAGGACATCAATGCCATCAGGACTGCTTTGGCAAAAGATATCCTCGCAAACAACAATCAGGAAGCGCAAAAAAAAGAACAGATTCTTGAAACCATACAGGCCGAAGCCCAATCTGCAGCGCAAAAAGCGAAAGAAGAAAAAGAAACGCTGTACAAAGGCATTGCAGATGAGGTGTACATCCAGTATCCCGATGTCAATGAACTGTTTTTCGCTGACGCCTATATCTCAAAACAGAGCGCCGAAAACAAATTCAGCGAGGTTCCGACAGTCATCGTCCTCAGCAAGAAAGTGTTGAAAAAAGACGTCAAAAAGAAAATCGAAAAATGGATGAAATACCGTTTCCAGTCACAGAATGTCCAGATTATTTTTGTGAACCGGTAATTTCATACTTTCAAAAAAAACAATAAATCATTAACAGGGAAAAAACCGGCAAGAACAAGACAGCCTCTTATAAGATCACTATTTTAAGGTGGCACCTTTTCTTTGGTTCACACAGCTTTCAAGTGTCGGCTGGCGAAAAGAAACATATAAATATCAAACATGGAATCAATTCCGATATTGTTTTATTTGTAAATGTTATATATTCATTAAGTCTGAAAGATTTCAACACGCTCTACAAGCAACTGTATCTCCGAAGTTAACAGAACCATCTTTTGCCCGGTTTTTCCGAAAAACCGGGCAAGCATGCAGGGCATTTAACCTGACTACGAACAAATGCCGACGATCTGCTGGCGAAGTGGCGTCTTCAGGCTATCAAAAGGTGCCTTTCTGACAATCAACTAAAGGAGTTTCGCCATGACACAAACACTCATCAAAGTCGATCTCAAGCAACCGGCGACACAGAACGAACAGATCCATAACCGCTGGCATCCGGATATCCCCATGGCCTGCTGGGTCAGTCCCGGCGATGATTTCGTACTTGAAACCTATGACTGGACCGGGGGTGCCATCGGAAACAACGACAGTGCGGATGATGTGCGGGACCTGGATCTGACTATCGTTCACTATCTGTCTGGCCCGGTTGGTGTTAAGGGTGCACAACCGGGTGACCTTCTCGTGGTCGACCTGCTTGATCTTGGTGCCAAGGAAGAAGTGCCCTGGGGTTTTAACGGCTTCTTTGCAAAAAAGAATGGCGGCGGTTTTTTGACAGATGAGTTTCCGATGGCACAAAAGTCCATCTGGGATTTTCACGGGATATACACTACCTCACGCCATATCCCGGGCGTCAGATTCGCGGGACAAATTCATCCGGGCCTGATCGGTTGCCTTCCATCTCATGATCTTTTGAAAACCTGGAACAAACGTGAACTCGGACTGATTGCGACTGATCCGGATCGTGTTCCTCCTCTGGCCAATCCACCCGTTTCAAGAACCGCGCATATGGGGAAAATGAAAGGCGAGGCCCGTGATAAAGCGGCAGCGGAAGCGGCCCGAACCGTCCCTCCCCGCGAGCACGGGGGCAATTGCGATATCAAGGACCTCTCCAAAGGATCGCGCATTTACTTTCCCGTATATGTAGATGGGGCAGGACTCTCCGTCGGCGATCTCCATTTCGCGCAAGGCGACGGTGAAATCACTTTCTGTGGTGCCATTGAAATGGCAGGTGGCTGGGTGCATATGCGAGTCGAACTGATCAAGGACGGCATGTCCAAATATGGTATCAAAAACCCAGTCTTCAAACCGGGCCCGCTGACGCCAAACTACAATGATTACCTGATTTTCGAAGGTATATCAGTGGATTCGGACGGAAAACAATACTATCTGGATGCCAATGTCGCCTATAAACAGGCTTGTCTGAATGCGATTGAATACCTGAAAAAATTCGGTTTTTCCGGAGCGCAAGGCTATTCCATTCTGGGGTCCGCTCCGGTTCAGGGACATTTCAGCGGGGTTGTCGATATTCCGAATTCCTGTGCGACCCTGTGGCTGCCGACACAAATCTTTGAATTTGACATCAGGCCAAATGCATCCGGCCCTGTGAAATATCTTGATGGCAGTATCAATATGCCTATTTCATACGACTGAGCTGATAAATCGTCAACGGACAGGTTTGCCTGTCCGTAAAGAATGAAAACCGGTTTACAGGAGGTCAATATGCCCATGTATGAATACGAATGTAAGAGCTGCGGTATTTTTACCGTCCTGCGCCCCCTTGATGAAAGGAATTCACCGACGTGCTGTCCTGCATGTCAAACCGATGCAAAACGGGTTATCCATTCTGCACCGGGAACCACATGGCTTGGGAAACAAACCGTGACGATGCATGAGGTAAACGAACGAAGCCGACATGAACCGAAAACACTGGAACAGTACAAATCCAGTGTTCACGGTGCAGGCTGCAGTTGCTGCTTTACAAACAAAAAATCCACGGCAACATCCGAAAAAGCCCTTAAAACAGGTGGTTCACGCCCCTGGATGATTTCGCACTGACATTCAATAAACGAGCCCAATCCATTCCCTGTCGAGCAAGAGGACAGGGAATATTCGAAGGAGGTTCCCCATGCTTGGAGTGACTTTGCTTTTCGTCGGAATCGTACTGATCAACAATGGCGCCTGCCAACTTTTGAAAGTGGACAAAAAATCCACGGCAGCGTTAAACGTCATTGTCGGTTTCCTGCTCACCTTCATCAATTTCGTTGCTATTTACAAAGGGGATTATTATGCGGCAGGCACTGGGCTGCTATTTGCCTTCACCTATCTTTTTGTCGCCGCGAACAATATTTTCAACCTGAACCTGAAACCCTATGGCATATACTCCCTGTTTGTCGCCATCAATACCATTCCCTGTGCCATGCTGGTCGCTTCGGATGACATGCGCATGACTGTCATCTGGATCGCATGGGGAATTCTCTGGTTTACCGGTTTCATCGAAGGAACGCTACAAAAAAACCTGGGCAAATTCGTACCCTATCTTGCCATCGTCGAAGGCATCCTGACAGCATGGATTCCCGGTTTTCTCATGTTGGCCGGCAAGTGGTGAACAGACTCTGTTTCTTCAATCAAAAAAACAGCCAAAAAACAAAGGCGTCTGGTGCGGCTTTCAAAAAAGCAAATCGAAAAAACTCATTTTTTTCTGTTAACCGAATGTTGCAAGACTTCTGATGGAACCAGCGATTCGATCTCAAACGGCGTCAATTCATCCATTTGATACACAATACGGCGCCTGTTCACGTCTTCTGTATCGACAATATATTTCATGATCCGTATGCCGTTAGAGCGGATCATCGGACGTGAGGCATATGTTTTCAGGACCGTTTCACATTTGCTTCTGTCCTGCTCCGCGCCACTTTTGGCGATCATTTCCTCGACATGATCGAAAACATCCTGAAGCATCTGTGTGGAACTCCCCTCCATCGCCACCACGTTATAGCGATATTTCCAGTGCTGGCTGTCCCACCCGGCAACAGCATTGCAGATATTCCGGTAGTGCGTCCTGAATTCATCAGACGTCATGGCTCGTCTGGATGATTCAGCCTGTACACGCTCAGATGAGTTGTTTCCGTCACCAAATTCCCAATGACGCTTTTCGCGATCAGCAGTAAAAACGTAACCGTCAACATAGACGTTAACGAAGTTTCCAAACGATTCCTCAACTATCATCTGACCTCCCTTATTCCCGGATGAGACTGGCGGTTTGTTCCATGTCGTTTCATTATGAATCATATTCGCCGGTCCATGAAAATTTTTTGGCAGTTGCCACTTACACCCGAATATCTCCCAAACTGGTTTTCGGGCTTAGGTAGCAGTCATGGGACCTTGCCCCCATTTATCTCATCTTCACGTCTTTTAACAAAAAATAAATGACGCTTTACATCTCTCAATAAAATGGTACTCAACAGTGGTGACGAATTCTGTTCCTCCACCATATGACACACCGGGATGAGCCAATTTCCGAATACCCGCCGGAAAACATCGATTCACATTTTCTGAGCTACATGATGGAAGAAAAATTAACAAGCCTCGACACGGTATTTCTGGTCAGTACCATGACTGATCAGCATCTGGTAGCCATTCTTGCCCTTATGGGAGTTCTGGCAATTGCCTACCTGGGCCTGCGCATGAAAAGATTTCGCAACAAAATTCCCTTTCACATTACGCGTGTGGCGATTGCCTTCTTTCTGCTTTACCTGATCAGCAAACTGCTGAGACGCTTCATCGAAATCCATCACATCACGTTTATCACACCAAAAGAAATCAGCTTTTTATATCTTCTGGCCGTTGTCGCCCTTTCCATCAAGGAATCGTTTGTCTTCGCCGACCAGTTCAGAAAATATCTTGTCAATACCGGAAGAAATACAACGTCGGCACAGTTTATTACCAAAGCCATAAAAATCGTCAGTGTGATCTCCATCCTGCTGGTATTCGGTGAACATTTTGGCCTCAGCTTTGCGGGCTTGCTGACCTTCGGAGGCATCGGCGGCATTGCCATCGGTCTGGCCGGTAAAGATATTCTCTCCAATCTTTTTTCAGGCGTCATGCTTTATTTCGATCGTCCATTCAACATCGGCGACTGGATACGTTCCCCCGATCGACAGATAGAGGGAACCGTCGTCGAAATCGGATGGAGAATCACGAAAATCATGACTTTCCAGAACCGGCCCTTATACGTTCCCAACTATCTGTTTTCGTCGATCTCCGTCGAAAACCCCGGGAGAATGCTGAACTGGCGAATCAATTTTTCCATCGGCATTCTTGCTGACGATTCCAGCAAGATAAAACCCATCATCAGCCAGATAAAAGACATGCTCGAGAAAAACGAGGGTATCGACCAAAAGCAACCACTCGTCGTCAGCTTCAACCAGATCGGCGCTTCATCCCTGAACATACTCGTCTATTGTTTTACGAAGACAACCGTCTGGAAAGAATGGCTGCAAGTACAGGAAGACGTTTATCTTTCAATCATCGACATCGTGCAGAAAAACGGTTCACAAATGCCTTATCCGACGCAGACAGTCATTCTGGATCAGGAAACCAAAACCTGAGAATTCAGTTGAAAACCATTACCTGAGGCAAATTGATAAAACATAAACTGATACCCGACAAAATCATTAAAAATAAGTGCATCGTTTTTATGAAGGACTGCAAGTATCAGCGCAGAGCAAGTTTGCCTGTTTTCAATCACCAATGGAGGAAGTGTTTCATGAAAAAAGTAATATTGGCTCTTGTATCAATACCTTTGGCAGCCTGTCTTGGGATAGCTCATGCCCAGGATTCATCAGATGCGTCAGTCGGCAATAATCCGAGTCGTGCTGAAATGCGACAACAACAAGCAGACGGCATCCGTTCGAGAAAAGAGAACGTGGCAGGAGCCCATAAAAAAGCACAAAGAGATCCTGCAACAAGAAAAGCCCGGCAGCAACAAAAAGAAGGCAGGATGGAAAGAGAAAAAGAAATAGCGGGGGCACATAAAAAAGCCAAAAGAGATCCGGCCTCCAAAGCGGCCCGTCAAAAACAGAGAGATGGCATGATGGAAAGGAAAAGCAACATATCCGGTGCACATCAAAAAGCTCGCGATGCCAGAAATGAATCCATGCAAAACAATTAATTTCTCTTGAGCTTCAAAATAACGAAGCGTACTGAAAAATTTCAGTACGCTTCGTTTGACTGTTCATGACTTTCGATATGGTAAAGGCGAACCATTATCAATGGATGAAAACATTGTGAACTGACATCCCCATCTATCTCAAATACAAAAAAGATAGGCATTTCCGCAGATATTCAAGAGCTGTGAGATATTGAGTGAAAAACAGGGAAAAGATCCTGAGAATATTTCCTGCAGGCCTTATATACTGGCGGAAAGGCAGGGATTTGAACCCTGGATACGGGGTTACCGTATACCGGATTTCGAGTCCGGCGCATTCGACCACTCTGCCACCTTTCCGTTTTTGAGCGACAATCTGTCGAGCTCAAAATTATAGCAGGAAACATTCCGGATACCTAGTGCCATATCAATCGTGTTTTTATCCTTCTTTTTGCGTGTGGCTTATAATAATGTTTTGAATCCATTCTCCGCATATACACGATCACAATGGCTATTATTCCCATCAAAAACGCCGAACAAATCGAAGGCATCCGAAAAGCCAGCCAGCTTGCAGCCGAAGTGCTTGATTACGTCGCCCCTTTTGTCAAACCGGGTGTCAGCACGGGCGAGCTCGACAAGCTTTGTCATGAATTCATCATTGCACATGACGCCATTCCGGCACCGCTGAATTATTGTCCACCCGGCTATACCCCTTATCCCAATGCAACCTGTATTTCATTGAACGATGTGGTCTGTCACGGCATTCCCAATTTCAACAAACTGCTGAAAAAAGGCGATTCCATCAATATCGATATCACGGTCATCAAGGACGGGTACTTCGGTGATACCAGCCGGATGTATTTCGCTGGCGAACCGTCGATTATGGCCAAACGCCTCGCGAAAATCACGTATGAATGTATGTGGCTTGGCATTATGGAAGTGAAACCCGGTGCCCATCTGGGCGATATCGGTTATGTCATTCAGGATTATGCCGAAAACGCCGGTTACAGTGTCGTGCGTGAATTCTGTGGTCATGGCGTCGGTCTTGAATTCCATGAGGAACCTCAGGTCCTGCATTACGGCCGTCGCGGTACACTGGCAGAACTGAAACCCGGCATGATCTTTACAATCGAACCGATGATCAACGCAGGCGGCAAATCCATTCGCGCCATGCCGGACGGCTGGACAATCAGGACGAAGGACAGAAGTCTCTCTGCCCAATGGGAGCATACGATTCTGGTGACGGATACCGGGTATGAAGTATTGACGGTCTCTCCCGATATGCCGTCACCTCCCAATTTTGCCAAAAAGAAATAACCTCATATCGTGCCGAACAGACTCGACGTTTCACTGAAAAAGCGTTTGACGCAATTGCGGGAGTCGGCTATTGCCGATTACAGGGAACATCCTCTCCCGCAACAGCTGCTGAAAACGCTTTGCAAGAACGTCGATCAGGTTTTGGGTGAGGCATGGAAAAACCTTGACCTGCCAAACGGTTCTGTCCTGATTGCCGTGGGCGGTTATGGCCGTGGCGAGCTCTATCCTTATTCGGATGTTGATGTCCTGATCCTGCTGGAGGAAAGTCCGGATCAGGCCTTGCAGGCAAAACTGGAATCGCTCATCCAGTTGTTCTGGACATTGGGACTGACGATCGGGCACAGCGTCCGGACGATTGACGAATGTCTGGAAGAATCGGCTAATGACATTACCGTCCAGACCAGCCTGCTGGAAGCCCGCTATATCACGGGAAACCGCAAGTTGTTCCAGCTGATGAGGGAGCGGTATAACGCTCAAATGAACCCTTCGGCATTTTTCATCGCGAAAATGCTGGAAACGCGCCAGCGTCACGTCAAGTTCGGCGATACGCCTTATAGCCTGGAACCCAACTGCAAGGAAAGTCCGGGTGGACTGCGGGACCTTCAGGTCATTCTATGGACAGCAAAAGCGGCAAAACTCGGCCACTCATGGAACCAGCTCGCCCGTCGTGGACTTCTGACTCCATCGGAAGCGCAACAGTTGAAAAAAACGGAAGAGGCATTCAAGGACATCCGTATCCGCCTGCATATCCAGACACAGCGCTGTGAAGATAAACTGCTGTTTGACGTCCAGATTCCGGTTGCCAAAACCTTTGATTTCAGGGAAAACGGCCAGCCGCTCGATTCCCGCCGTGCCAGCGAACACATGATGCAGCAATATTACCGTGCCGCCCATACAGTTGTGCAGCTCAATATGATCCTGCTGCAAAACATGCGTGCATGGCTTTTTCCGAAACCCTATCAGGCGAACAAGATCAACGAGCGGTTCAACGACGTGAACGGCCTGATCGATATCGTCGATGACGATGTTTTCGTGAATCATCCTTCCGCGTTGCTGGAAGTTTTCCTTTTACTGTCTGACAGTACAGACCTGAAAAACATGACGGCACGGACGCTCCGCAACCTGTGGCATGCCCGCATTCATATCGACGACAAATTCAGAAGCGACCCGGCCAATCGCCGTATTTTTCTTCAGATCATGCAGTCGCCCCGCTTCGTTGCAAGAGCCTTGCAACATATGAACGAGCTGGGGATTCTCGGCCGCTATTTGCCGAATTTCGGAAAGATCGTCGGACAGATGCAGCACGACCTGTTTCACCAATACACTGTCGACCAGCATATCCTGACTGTCGTATCCAACGTACACCGTTTTTCCCTGACGGAATACGCTCATGAAAATCCCTTGTGCAGCCAGTTGATGGCCGGTTTTTCCAAACCCTGGCTTTTGTATATTGCAGCTCTTTTTCACGATATTGCCAAAGGCAGGGGCGGAGACCATTCCATTTTAGGCATGGAAGACGCAAGGGAATTTTGCGAACAACATGGATTGTCTGAAGAGGACACGGAACTGGTCGTTTTTCTGGTAAAAGAGCATCTGACCCTGTCACAGGTTGCCCAGAAAAAAGACTTGTCCGATCCCGAGACGATCCGCCATTTTGCCGATATCGTCAGGGATGAGCGTCACCTCATGGCCCTGTTTCTCCTGACGGTTGCCGACATACGCGGTACCAACCCGCAAATCTGGAACGCATGGAAAAGCAAACTGATGGAAGACCTTTTCCATCTCACCCTGCGCGTACTCGGTGGTGAAGACATCTCGGTCGATCACGAGCTTAAAATCCGACAGAAAGAGGCTCAGACCACACTGCGGCTGTATGGCCTGCCCGAACATGCCGAGGATGAATTCTGGAAACAGCTCGACATCGTTTATTTCCTGCGTCATGACGCGTCCGATATCGCATGGCAAACGCGGACGTTATATTACCGTAGCAACGCGGCAGAACCCGTCATCAAGTGCCGTCTCTCTCCGATCGGGGAAGGCTTGCAGGTTACGGTTTACACGCTTGACCGCCCCGATCTGTTCGCGCTGATCTGCAGCTATTTCGCACGAAAGAATTTCAGCATTCTGGATGCGAAAATCCACACGACAAACCACGATTACGCACTCGATACTTTTCTGGTAACGAAACAGGGATTTGAAAAAAACTATCGCGACATCATCACGCTGGTTGAACATGAACTGATGGAACTGTTGAGAACGACAGCACCTCTCCCGCCGCCCCTGCAAACCCGGCTTTCCCGGAAATCCCGCTCTTTCCCGATTGCCCCGACGCTGGATTTGAGACCGGACGCAAGCGGAAAGAATTTCGTCCTGTCGGTCACGGCCAATGACCGTCCCGGACTGCTGTATGCCATTGCACTGGTCTTTTCCCGCTACAAGGTCAACCTGCATACTGCTAAAATCATGACTTTGGGAGAACGCATTGAAGACGTTTTCCTGATCGATAGCGAAATGCTCCAGCATCCCCGTATCCAGATCCAGTTCGAGACAGATATGATCGATGTTTTGAGAGTCAACTGAATTTTTGGGAATGATAAATAATGAGTGAACCTGTCCGCCTCTCCAAACGTATGTCCGAACTGGGAATCAGTTCGAGGCGTGAAGCCGATGAATGGATCGAAAAGGGATGGGTCAAGGTCGACGGGAAAGTCGTCTCGCAGCTGGGGAGCAAGGTATTGCCCCATCAGAAAATCACCATCGAAAAACAGGCTTCGCAGGAACAGTCACGTCGCGTCACCATCCTGATCAATAAACCAATGGGATACGTCAGCGGGCAGGCAGAAGACGGCTACAAACCGGCAGTTGCCTTAATCAGTGAAGACACGCACTGGAAAGATGACCCGTCAAAAGAAAAATTCAGGCCTTCGCAATTGCGCAGTCTGGTTCCGGCCGGGCGGCTGGATATCGATTCCGTCGGGCTGCTTGTCCTGACACAGGACGGCCGGATAGCCAAACACCTGATCGGCGAGAACTCGCCCACAGACAAGGAATATCTGGTACGCGTGAAATATACCAGACCCGGACGTTTGCCGGATAGCGAACTCAACATGCTCAGGCACGGTTTGAAACTGGACGGAAAAGCGCTTTTGCCAGCCAAAGTCGAATGGCAAAACGACGATCAGTTACGGTTTGTCTTGCGGGAAGGGAAAAAGCGCCAGATTCGCAGAATGTGCGAAGCGGTCGGACTAAGGGTAATCGGCCTGAAAAGAATCCGTATCGGCAACGTCAGGCTGGGCGATTTGCCGACTGGACAATGGCGCTATCTGAGACCGGAAGAGAAGTTCTGAATTCAAACTCTTTTCCCGGTCTTTCCTCAGTCGTCCAGCTCTTCAGAATCGTCGTTATCGAAACCTTCGGAAAAGCCGAACAGGCCCAGGTCGTCTATCCTGAACGGATAAAGTATCCCGTCCAGATGGTCGCATTCATGTTGAACGACCCGTGCGTGAAACCCGTCGGCATTACGGCTGATTTTATTGCCGAACTGGTCAAAGCCTTCATAGTGGATTTTGGCCCATCTCGGCACGATCCCGCGCATTCCCGGAATGGACAGGCATCCTTCCCATCCTGCATCGATTTCATCTGACAAAGGCCGGATAACCGGATTGATCAGTACCGTCTTCGGAACAGGGGGCGCGTCAGGATAACGGTTGTTTTCGTCATAGCCGAAAATGACCACACGCTGATTAATGCCGATTTGAGGCGCAGCCAGACCGGCCCCGTCAGCGGCATACATTGTTTCATACATATCTTCGATCAGCTGGTTCAGTTCAGGCGTATTGAACTGTTTGACCGGTTCGGATTCACGCAACAGGCGTGAATCTCCCATTTTCAAAATTTTTCTTACGGCCATTTTTATTCCTTCTCCATCAAATGGGCGTCAGCGATAAAGCGCCTGAATTCCGACATCACTTCCGGATGTTTCAGGCCCATGGTAACGGTCGCTTTCAGATAACCGATTTTCGACCCGCAATCGAAGCGCTGTCCTTCAAAATGATAGGCGCAGACATCTTCCTTTTCGATCAGTTTGGAGATACCGTCTGTCAGCTGAATCTCCCCACCGGACCCCTTGCCGATTTTTTCAAGACAATCGAAAATGCCCGGATTGAGTATATAACGCCCCACGACAGCCAGTGTTGATGGCGCATTGGCCGGATCCGGTTTTTCGACAATCGCATTGACGAATTCGAGATCAGTCCGGTAAGGCGATGCATCGACAATACCGTATTGCTTCGTATCCTGCCTTTCGACTTCCTGAACAGCCAGAATGCTTTTCGATTCCTTTTCATAAAGCCCGGTCATCTGCTGTAACACAGTTGGATGATTTTCTCTGACGTTCATGAAATCGTCCGCCAGCAAAACGGCAAAAGGTTCGTTTCCGACAACCGGTTTTGCACAAAGCACGGCATGTCCCAATCCCAGAGGTTCAGGCTGCCGGATATAAATACAATTGACGTTTTTCGGAAGAATATTCTGGATAAAACCAAGAAGTTTCAATTTTCCGGCCGCTTCCAGTTCGGTTTCCAGTTCATAGGCTTTGTCGAAATGATCTTCAATGGCCCTTTTATTGCGGCCGGTAATGAAAATCAGCTCGTTGATACCCGCTGACACCGCCTCTTCGACAGCGTACTGGATCAGGGGCTTGTCCACGACCGGAAGCATTTCTTTCGGCTGTGCCTTGGTTGCCGGCAAAAATCGGCTTCCCAGACCGGCCACAGGAAAAACAGCTTTAGTTACTTTTGTCATTTTTTACAAGTTGCAAAAATTCGTTTTCATCAATAACCCGGACACCCAGTTCTTCGGCTTTCGCCAATTTGCTGCCCGGTTCACTTCCCGCCAGAACATAATCGGTATTTCTGGAAACGGAACTGCTGACTTTTCCTCCCAGATTCCGGATTATTTCAGCCGCTGCGTCCCGCGTCAATGAAGGAAGGGTTCCTGTCAAAACGAATTTTTTGTTTTGAAATGGAAGCTCTTCCGGCTTTTCCTTCATTTCATGTTCCGGCCAATGAAGCCCGACGCCCAGTAATTTGTCAACAAGCGCCAGATTTCGTTCATCCGAAAAGAACTGTTTGATCGACGCCGCCACAATCGGCCCGATATCGGCTACCTCCAGCAATTGTTCTTCAGATGCCTGTCTGAGATTCGCCAGATTTCCAAAATACCCGGCCAAAGCCCGCGCAGTAGCCTCACCGACATGCCTGATTCCAAGTGCATACAAAAAACGGGCAAACGTCGTTTTTTTCGATTTTTCAAGTTCACCTAACAGGTTGGATGCCGATTTCTCGGCCATTCTGTCCAGTTGAGACAAGGTTTCCAGATCGAGCGTGTAAAGGTCGGCAGCGTCATTGATGACATTTTTATCGACTAACTGATCGATTAATTGCTCACCGAGCCCTTCAATCCCCAGAGCTTTTCTCGACACAAAAAGGAGAAGACCACCCTTTTTCTGGGCCGGGCATTTTATCCAGCCACCGGAACAACGAGCGATTGCTTCGTCTTCAGGACGGATAATGGGCGATCCGCAAACAGGGCAGACTGTCGGCATAACGAATTCACGCGCATCGGCTTGCCTGCGTTCAGGCACAACTGCGAGCACTTCCGGAATGACGTCTCCGGCACGCCTGACGATCACCGTATCACCGATCCGGACGTCTTTTCGCCGCACTTCATCTTCATTATGCAACGTGGCATTCGTTACGGTCACACCTCCCACGAAAACAGGCTTTAATCGGGCGACTGGGGTAATCGCACCAGTACGTCCCACCTGTACATCGATATCCAGCACTTCTGTCAACACTTCCTGCGCCGGAAATTTATGCGCGATGGCAAAGCGGGGTGCACGTGAAATAAACCCCAGTTTTTGCTGTTCGGCTATGCTGTTGACCTTGTAAACGACGCCATCGATTTCATAAGGGAGGGATTCCCGTTTTTCTTCGATACGATTGAAGAAACCCATCAGGCCTTTGAAGCCTTTGACTACTTTGCGCTCATCGCACACCGGGATTCCCAGTTGCACGAACCAGTCTAAAAGAGCGCTTTGCGATCGTGGCAATGGAGAACCTTTGAGTTCCCCTAATCCATAGGCAAAGAACCTGAGCTGTCGGGTCGCTGTGATTTGCGAATCAAGCTGGCGCAAACTCCCTGCCGCTGCATTGCGGGGATTGACGAATTCTTTCTGTTCATTCTCACGCTGCCGACGGTTCAGGTCGTGAAAATCCTTTTTGAACATCAATACTTCCCCCCTCACCTCCAGTACCTCGGGAGGTGCCAAATCGGAAAGCCTGAGCGGTATGGTGCGAACCGTTTTGATGTTATTGGTGATATTTTCACCGGATGTTCCATCTCCACGTGTGGCTGCCTGAACAAGAAGACCGTTTTCATAACGCAAATTGACAGCGAGGCCGTCAAACTTGAGTTCCGCTTCGTATTCGACATTTTCACCATCCAGTTCATCTGAAATACGCTTGTCGAAGGCGGCGACCTCTTCTTCAGACAAGCCATTCTGAAGGGAAAGCATCGGGATTTTGTGTTCGACTTTTTCGAACTGGGCCAGCGGCAAGCCGCCTACCCGTTGTGTCGGCGAGTCGGGAACGACCAGTTCAGGATGGGCCTTTTCCAGTTCCTGCAATTGCCTGAAAAGCCGGTCATATTCCGAGTCGGGAACAATCGGCGCATCGAGGACATAATAGGCAATATTGTAACGCTCGATTTCGCTGCGCAAACGGGCGGCCTGTTCCGCTAAAGATACGGAATTCTGGTCACCGGCAAACAATTCCGTTTGCATGATCAGTTAAAAAGTCTCATGGCACGGGTGGAACCGGCAGGAATCGTACAGGCATGCATTTCACTGTAGAAATCCTTGACCTGTCCTGAAATCTCTTCAAGGAAAGAGTCATTCAACAACTGGTTGCCATCGTCGATCAGGGAACCGTCCAGCCGGACGCAAAGGGCTTTGGCACACTGGATCATCTGCCCGAAACCGTCTTTTTCCGGCGCTACGCAAGGCACGTCCAGCAACAAAGTCAGGCGTGTCGCAATTTCAGAGGCAGGCAATTCATTGGTGGAAAGCGTAAACAAGGTCTGACCGTTTTGCCTGTCTTTCATGACAAACAGGCCATCCGGTCTCAACTCGAATCCCTGTTTTTCCAGTGCAGCATTCAAGGTAGCCACTTGCCAGGGAGCGCCATTGCTTCGGATACTGATGCCGAGTTTGGCATCATGATCGGCAACGAACTGGAACAATTGTTTTGCCTTTTCTGTCACATCCGACATTTCAGGGATTTCCGGTTCTGCCCCGATCACATCCGCGATCTGTCGCAAACGCATCAGCAATTCGGAAAATTCGATTTCATTCAAGGCACTGGTTCTGTTTGCCAGCTGGACACCCGCCTTCAACTGGGTATAGGTCTTTCCGGGAACGACAGCCTGCCAGCTTGTCTGTCCCTGTTCATCTTCCACCAGTCCGACAAAATGAACCGGCTTGTTGCCGGTATAACGCAAGGTCTGGAGCTGGGTCAGAAGTTTTTCGGAACGGGCAGGTTCTTCCAGTGACATCAAAATTTCACAATCGATCAGTTCATCGACAGGAAGCTCGTCTTTTTCGGAAAAACCGGCATCGTCGGAAACGCTCTTTTCAGCAGAAATACCTTCTTCCTGCTGAGAAGCGCTTTCTCCCAGACTGGGTTCCATTTTGTCTCTGGTAGCGGCAAACCCGTCAAGAACAGGTTCCTGACGCTGCGCACCCGTTTCTGCTGTCCCCGTTTTCATCAGGACATCGTCAACAGGATCGGAAAAAGCCCTCTCGACGTGTTTTTTGGCACGATATTCCTGCCATTTATTGTAGGCAATGACACCCACAACGATTGCCACGCCGATTCCAATTAAACTTGCCTGTAAATCTGTCATGCTCTTAAAACCTCATCTGAAAAGTTTGCAGCATCGTTGATATCCACTGTCACGATGCGGGAAACGCCCTGTTCCTGCATCGTGACACCGACCAGTTCTTCTGCCATTTCCATTGCAATTCTATTATGAGAAATATACAAAAACTGCGTTTGTGACGACATCTTCGTCACCATATTGCTAAAACGTTCCGTATTGGCATCATCCAGAGGTGCATCCACCTCGTCAAGCAGGCAAAACGGAGCCGGATTCAGCTTGAACAAGGAAAAAACCAATGCTATCGCGGTCAGGGCTTTTTCTCCACCCGAGAGCAGGTGAATTGTCGCATTTTTTTTGCCCGGTGGCTGAGCCATAATCTGGATTCCGGCATCGAGAATTTCTTCTCCCGTCATGCTCAGTTGAGCATGGCCGCCCCCAAACAATACCGGGAAAAGTTCATTTAAGGACTGATTGACCTCATCGAACGTGTTTTTCAACAGGCTCCTCGTTTCCCGGTCAATACGCCTGATGGCATCTTCCAGCGTTGCAATCGCATCCGTCAAATCCTGAAACTGTTCTTCCAGATATTTTTTGCGGTTGCTTGCCTCGTTCAATTCGATTGCCGCCCCGAGATTGACCGGTCCCAGTCCGTCGATTTCCGCATTCAAACGTCCGATTTCGGTCTGAAACGTCGAAACCCGCGCATTGTCCGGCAACATGTTATTCAAAGCGACGATATCGGCACCCGCCTCGAGCAATTTCTGATCGAACTGCTCGACGTTGATCCGGGCGGCCTGCTCTTTCAATTGCACAGCCACTATTTTATCCCGTTGAGGCTGCAAACTTCGTTCTGTTTGAAGCCTTCGCTCCATCAAAGTTCGCAGTTGCCCTGCCAGATCATCCAGATGTTGCCTCGACTGGGCAAGCGCCTCTTCCTGCGTCATACGCCGGTCAAGCAATACCTGCAGATTTTCCTGTGCGACCTTGTCATCCAGATCCTGCAATTCCAGCTGTCCCTGATTGAGACTGCCGGACACCATCTGAACCTGTTTTTCAGCCGTTTCAATCTGTCTTGCCAGTTCGTCCAGACGTTTGACAAGCGCTCGCTCGTCATATTCCGCCTGTTGCGCCGAGCGTTCAGCCTGATGCACTTTTTCCCGCAAAACCTTGAGTTCATCTTCCTTGCCCGCAACCGTTTCCAGAAAATCCGCTTCTTTTTGCTGCCATTCGCCCAGCGTCATATCCAGTTCTTCAAGCCGCTTTTCTTCCCCGGCAAGTTCGAGTTCCTTTTCCTGCCTGAATTCATCCAGTTCGGCCAATGCCGTGTCTATCTGTTCACTCTGGTCCTTAAAACGACGGTTCAGTTCTTCAAGCTTTAAGATCTTCATCTGGAGATCGTGAAGCCGCTGAACCTGCACATTCGTTTCCGAATGAATGTGCTGTATTTTCGAATTCAGTTCTTTCAGGCGCGACTCAGCTCCCCGGAACTCCTCAATCAGACGGGATTGTTCCAGTTTGTGTTTTTGATGAGATTCTTCCAGTCGCGTTATCTCCTGCTGGCGTGAAAACACCCCTTCACTTTCGGATTCGGCGGCAAAAAACCGGACACTGTACCGGTCGATAATATGGCCGTCAGGCAAAATGAAACAGGCTCCATCCGGCAGCGTTTTTCGACGGGAAAGCGCTTCATTCATGCTATCGATGGCATACACACCGTATAACCAGTTTTCCAGAACAGGTCGTATCCGGTCATTCTGGTATTGAATCCTTGACGAGAAAGATTCGTACGGTTGCGAAGCCTCTTCTTTACGCATCCGGTTTTCAGAATCCGAAGCAAAAAAACAGGTTTTAACGGGCGGTTTGTCTTTCAGAAAAGACTCTGTCCAGTCCAGTGACGACAATCCCCGCGCAAAAATCCGTTCCATCAGTACCGATTCCAGTGCCGTTTCCCATCCGGTCTCAATTTGGATATCCTGCCAGAGAGGATGAAAATCGGACAATCCATGTTTCTCCAGCCAGCCTTGCGCTTTGCCGGTTCCCTGCGTTTTTTCCTGAATCTGCTTCAGGGCCAGAAGCCGTGCTTCTTCCTGAATACAGGCGGCATTGCATTCTTTAAGACGTTTTTCGATTTCAATACAGCTTTCTTCAAATTCAGGCACGAGGTCACGTTGCGACTCTTCAGTAAATCGCAGCTCTTCAAGCTGTTGTTCAGCCTCGGCTTTTTCCTGCTTAAGGAAAGCCAGTTCTTCCATATCGGGTACGTCGATCTGTTCTTTTTGGGAAAGCAGTTTTTCCCGCCGCGACTGGCAGTCGAAAAGGTTTGTCGACAGGTTTTTATGATTGGTTGACGCCACGGCAATCTGCTGCCGGATCTGCACAATATGGTCATGCATTTCCTGTGCCTGTTCCCTCAGTATATCCAGTTCATTTTCAAGGCCTGGCATTTCTTCCTGCTGTTGCAGGAAAAGCTCGTGGGCAATTTCCTTTTGCTGCGACAGTTCGACGAGATTGTCTTTTCCTTCATTCGCTTCATCGACGAAAGAGCTGATTTGTTTCGTCCATTGATCTTTTTGTTCGGTATAAGAAACGATCTGTGCCTGCAAACGTTTTCTGGACTCGATGACATAACGAATCTGGGCCTCGAGACTGCCGATTTCGGAATTCGTCTGGTACAAATCACCTTGTGCCTTGTGTACACTCTCGTTGGCGAAATCGTGAATCTGCCTCAGTTTTTCGAGTTCCGCTTCATGTTTGAACATATCGGCAGAAAGCATTTCCAGAACGGTCTGTTCCTTTCCGATTTCAAAGGCCAGTTCGGATTGTTCCTTCAATGCGTTTTTTTTCTGAAGAAACCACAATAATTTCTGCTGTCTTTCCTGCGTCTCTTTAAGCTGATGATAACGCTCTGCAAGATCGGCCTGAACTTTCAGTTTTTCAAGACTCTGGTCCAGTTCATGCAGGATATCGGATACCCGGTTCAGATTTTCACGGGTATCGAAAAGGCGGTTTTCTGTCTCCCGGCGACGTTCCCGGTATTTGGACACGCCCGCCGCTTCTTCAAGAAAGGTACGAAGTTCTTCCGGACGCGCTTCGATGATGCGCGCTATCATACCCTGCCCGATAATGGCGTAGGCTCTCGGGCCCAGTCCGGTACCCAGAAAAATATCCTGAATGTCCCTGCGACGCACGGCAACGTTATTGATGAAATAAGTCGAGCCGCCTTCCCGCGTCAGGACGCGCTTAACCGCCAGCTCACCGTATTGCCCCCACTGACCTGCAATTCGTCCATCCGTATTGTCGAAAATGAGTTCAACCGAAGCCCGACCGGCTGGCTTGCGCTGCGTCGTACCGTTGAAAATAACGTCATGCATCGACTCACCGCGCAATTCCGAAGCCCGGGACTCTCCCAGCACCCAGCGGACTGCGTCGATGATATTCGATTTGCCACAGCCATTTGGCCCGACAACGCCGACCAGTTTTCCATTGACCCGGATCGTTGTGGGATCGACAAACGACTTGAAACCCGACAATTTGATGGCCGTTAATTCCACAGATAAAAATCTTTCCCCGTTAAAGACGACATCATAACATTCGGACGATAAGGCCCCGTTATGAATCGAAACAAATAGTAAGCCTTTTCATCAATATTTTCCCTAAAAAGCCAAACTTCGCATTCAAATTAAACAAACCATCTTAACTATTTGCCTTTACGCAGTTTTTTTCAATTTTTTGATTCAGGAAAATACACTTTTTTTGTATACTGGGCGTACATTTTCAAAGGAGTACGCCATGCATAAATTCAAAAGTGGACTGCTATCACTTGTAATACTCTGTGTCTGCACTGCACCACTTGGGTTTGCTGCGACCAAGAAGGTCAACAAGACTCCTAAGAAAACCACGACTGCAAAAGTCGCTCCCGCCAGGAAAAAAGGCAAAATCGCCGCTCCGGTCGCGAAACAGAAAACAGGCCAGAAAGCGGTCTCAAAACAGAAGGCCAACGTCAAAGAGGCCAGAAACAGCAAAAGCAAAAAAATCGTGACGGCCCGTTCAGGCAAGATTGTCTCGAAAAAACTGGTCATGCACGATCGCCGGGGCTCTCATGGAAAAGCCTATATAAGACGTGTTTCCCTGAGACCTGCGCCTCCTATCATCACCCGTTTTTCGGCAGGCGATCTCGCTGGCCTGAAAAACACACCTGATCCTCTCTCCCTGAGATCGAACGCCGCGCTGATCGTGGATGAATCGAAACTGGAAATCCTTTTCGAGAAAAACGCGAATATCGCCCTGCCTATGGCATCCGTCACCAAACTGATGACGGCTCTGGTTGTCGTGGAATCGATGCAGGACATGAATGAAATTCTTGAAATCACGCAGGATGACGTCGATATGCTCAAGCATACCGGTTCACGTCTCAAGGTCGGTACCCGCATGAGCCGCGGCAATCTGCTCCATCTGGCTTTGATGAGTTCCGAGAACCGTGCGGCTGCCGCATTGGGGCGTAATTATCCGGGTGGGCTGAAGGGCTTCGTCTCGGCAATGAATATCAAGGCACAGGTTCTGGGCATGTCGGATTCCAATTACGTCGATTCCAGTGGACTGTCCAGCGGAAACGTTGCCAGCGCCCGTGATCTGGCCAAACTGGTCATGGCGGCTTCCCAGTATCCCATTTTGCGGAAATATTCCACCGATACGCATTATTCGGTCGACGACGGATTGCATCAGCTTCAATACGGTTCAACCAACGCGCTGGTCCATAACCCGAACTGGCAAATCCAGTTACAGAAAACCGGATACATTTCCGAAGCGGGACAATGTCTGGTCATGAAAGCGATTATCGACGGGCGCCCGATTGTCATGGTATTCCTCGACTCGAAAGGCAAGGGCTCCCGTATCGCAGACGCCCAGAGAATCCGCAACTGGCTGACCCGGCAACAACAGCCCTCCATCGATCAGCAGCTGGCACGCAACGAACCTAACGTTTGAAGAAAATCCCATGTAAAAAATAAAAAAGCCGGCTTGAAGCCGGCTTTTTTTGTTTCCTGTTTCAGGCTGAATATCAGCCCTTGAACGGATGGCGCAATACCAGTGTTTCTTCGCGGTCCGGGCCGGTTGAAACCATATCGACCGGTTTGCCGACCAGCTCCTCAATGCGTTTGATATAAGCCTGCGCATTGGCTGGCAGGGCATCCATCGATTTGGTGCCGATGGTATTTTCTTTCCAGCCCGGCATTTCCTCGTAGATCGGTTCGCAACGGGAAGCGTCTTCGCCATTGGATGGGAAAATCGAAATTTCCTTGCCATCCATCTTGTACCCGACACAGATCCTGATGGTCTCCAGACCGTCCAGAACGTCCAGCTTCGTCAGACACAAACCAGATAATCCGTTCAATTGTGCGGAACGGCGCAGCAAGGCTGCATCGAACCAGCCGCAACGGCGAGGACGGCCAGTGACCGTACCGAATTCCATACCGACAACGGAAAGATGTTTGCCGACGCCTTCTTCCGTCGACAGCTCGGACGGGAATGGGCCGGAACCGACACGAGTTGTATAAACCTTGGTAATGCCCAGAATGTAGTTCAGCATGCCGGGCCCGATACCGGCGCCTGCCGCCGCATTGCCTGCGACGCAATTGCTGGAGGTAACGTAAGGATAGGTACCGTGATCGACGTCAAGCAGACTGCCCTGTGCGCCTTCAAAGAGAAGGTTGGAACCGGATTCATAAGCGCGATTCAATGCAGTCGATACATCGGCGATCAACGGTTTGATACGCGGGACGATAGCCAGCGTGTCGTTTAATGTTTTCTGGTAGCTGACCGGTTCGACCTTGAGGTAATTTTCCAGAACAAAATTATGGTAATCCATATTCTGTTTCAGTTTTTCCGCAAAGACTTCCGGATTCAACAGGTCGGCAACACGAATGGCGCGACGGGCGACCTTGTCTTCGTAAGCCGGGCCGATGCCCTTGCCGGTCGTGCCGATCTTGGCGTCACCGCGTCTCAATTCACGGGCCAGATCCAGAGCGACGTGGTAAGGAAGAATCACCGGGCATGCGTCGGAAATTTTCAGGCGCGAGGTAACTTCGATTCCGACGGCTTCCAGCTTGTCGATTTCCCGTAACAGGTCAGGAAGGGAAAGGACGCAACCGTTACCGATGTAACAGGCGACGCCGGGACGCATAATGCCGGACGGGATCAGCTGCAATGCCGTTTTCTGGCCACCGATAACCAGTGTATGTCCGGCATTATGGCCTCCCTGAAAGCGGACAACACCTTGCGCATGATCTGTCAACCAGTCGACGACCTTGCCTTTTCCTTCATCACCCCATTGAGTACCGACTACTATTACGTTTCTGGCCATATCTATTTACTCATCTTTGCTTACAGTTTTCACATTCCAGTTTCCGTTTTCGGTTTCGCAAACCAGCTCGCGATCGCAAACGAATTCGTCATGTTCGGATTTGGCGCCCGGCAGTTCGAAAACGACCAGCTCACCCGATTTTCTCAATTCCCTGATTGCCTGACGGCATTTTTCATCGTTGTTCCAGGGAGCGAGAATCGCGCGCCGTTTTTCAGGCGCGGGCAAGAGTCTTGCCAGTTCACGCAAATCCATGGAAAAACCCGTTGCCGGACGGGAACGCCCGAAGGCTTCGGCAACATGATCGTAACGACCACCACGCGCAAGCGCATTCGGCAGTCCCGGAACATAAGCGGCAAACATGACACCACTGTGATAATGGTATCCATGCATGTCCGCCAGATCGATTGTAACCCGACCGCAGTCTGCCTGACCAGCCAGAAATTCCAGTTCATTCAATGCTTTTTCGATTCCCCCGTTTTCAGGAAGGACCTTTCTGGCTTCTTTCAGCACATTGATGTCACCATACATATCCGGCAATGCCAACAGGGCGTTGCGGGTATCTTCATGAAAACCTTTTGTCAGCTCGGTCAATCCCGGCATATCCTTGGTTTCCAGAAGATCGAACAGCTGTGCCTCGAATATCTGGGCAAGCGGATCGGCCGCAATCAGGGATTTCAGGACACCGACGTGGGAGAGATCCAGACAGACGCCGGTAATATTGGCCGCTTTAAGGGATGTCAGAGCCAGATCCTGAATTTCAGCATCGGCTTCAATACCCGGATAGCCGAAAATTTCAGCGCCGATCTGCAAAGGCTCGCGTGTACCCTGTAATCCGGATGGACGGGTATGGAGAATACTCCCGGCATAACACAAACGGGTTACGGCATTGCGATTCAACAGATGGGCATCGATACGGGCAACCTGCGTTGTCATATCGGCGCGAATACCCATCGTGCGACCCGATAACTGATCAATCAGCTTGAAAGTATAAATTTCAGTATCCTGTCCGACACCCGTCAGGAGAGATTCCAGATACTCCAGCATGGGCGGGACAACCAGTTCATAACCATATGAACGAAACGCATCGAGAACCTTACGTCTGATTTCTTCCATTTTTCTCGCTTCAGCGGGAAGAACGTCAGCAATAAATTCCGGTAAAAGCCAGTTAGGCATGATTCAAATTCTGCAAAAAAGTTAAATGATAATACAGACTCGCGCCGTCAAGCGGCAAAAAGTATTATTTTGCGCCTTTCGGGCTTTTCATGTAACGGAAAAATTCCGATGAAGGGTCCACGACAAGAACATCTTTCTTGTCCTTGAAGCTTTCGCGATACGCCTGAAGACTCCGGTAAAAACGGTAAAACTCGGGATTCTTACTGAAAGCCTGCGCATAGATTCGTGACGCCTTTGCATCGCCCTCACCCTTGATTTTTTCCGCGTCCCTGAACGCTTCAGCCAGTATCACGGTCCGTTGCTTTTCGGCATCGGCACGGATTTTTTCCGATTCCGCCTCACCGGTCGATCTCAGCTCGTTGGCCACCCGGGTCCGTTCCGATTTCATCCGTTCGAAAACCGAGTTGTTGATCTGGTCGACATACCGAACACGTTTCAAACGGACATCGACAATCTGTACACCGATATGTTCGGTTTCGCTTGAAATCCGTTTTTTGATGGCTTCCATCAATTCGGACCGGTCGCCGGAAATGACCTGTGCAACCGTTTTCTTGGTGATTTCATCGTTCAAGGCCGCCTTGATGATCTGTTCCATCCTGTCCTGTGCCCGCTGTTCGTCGCCGCCGAAACTGATATAAAAGAGTCTTGGATCGACAATGCGCCATTTGACGAAGGAATCGACCAGAATATTCATTTTCTCAGCGGTAATGATCCGGTCGGATTCATGCGTTTCCGTCGACTGGATACGCTTGTCCAGAAAGAGCACGTTCTGAAGAGGGGACGGCAGCTTGAAATACAGGCCGGGTTCTTCAATCACATCTTTCATTTCGCCCATGCCGAAAATAATGGCGGACTGGCGCTGGTCGACAACGAACATGCCGGTACCGACCGTCAGGGCGGCCAGCATAATGACAAGAAGGGCAAAAACGTAGCGCATTATCGTCCTCCTCTCGACCGGTCTTCACGAACGCGCGAACTGTCGTGATCGCTGTCTGAACCGGATGATGTTTCTGTTGAAGCTCCCGAAGCACTGTTGCCTAAAGAAGAGCTGGCGTTACCGGACTGGGATATCAGTTTGTCCAGCGGCAAATACAAAAGCTGGTTGCCTTTTTTGGAATCGACCATCAACTTGGTGGTATTGGAGAAAATCTCCTGCATCGTTTCAAGATACATCCTGTCTCTGGTTACGGCTGGTGCTTTCTGGTATTCCCTGACGATCTGTTTGAAACGGGACGTGTCGCCTTCTGCATTGGCAATCACACGCTGCCTGTAACCCTCGGCTTCTTCCTTCAGGCGCGCAGCGGCGCCCTTCGCACGTGGAACGACTTCGTTGGCATACGCCTGCCCTTCATTTTTGAGACGTTCACGATCCTGCCCGGCCTTGACGGCATCGTCAAAGGCAGCCTGAACCTCTTCCGGAGGCTGAACGCCCTGCATGGTTACACTCGTCACCAGAACACCGGCATGGTACTGATCGAAGATTTGCTGCATCAGTTTCTGGGCCTCGGATGCAATCTGGTCGCGCCCTTCGTAGAGGACAAAATCCATTTTCTTGCCACCGACCACTTCACGAATGGCCGTTTCCGCCACCTGACGAACCATGTCTTCCTGATCACGGTTATTGAAGACCCAGTCCGAAGCGTTTTTCAACTTGTACTGGACGGCAAACTGGATATCGACGATGTTTTCATCGTTGGTCAACATCAGGGCTTCTTCAAGCCGCTTGTTTTTCAGGGTGGTACGATAACCGACTTCAACGGTACGGACCTGCGAGACATTGACGACTTCATGGCTCTGGATGGGCCATGGTTTTCGCCAGTTGAAACCCGGAGCGGCAAAATGGCTGAAGCGCCCGAATGTCATGACGATACCGGTCTGTCCTTCCTGAACGACAAAAAAACCGGTGGCCAGCCAGAAGGCAGCAGCAATCCCGAAGAGGATACAAAGAGCCATTTTCAGCCCCTTTGTTCCATTTACCTTGTCGTTGTATGGATCATCGTCTTCATCATCCGGCTTTTGCGGATCATTGCCCTTTTTTTTCTTCCATCGGAAAAGGCGGTTGATGCGGTTGTTGAAATCCTTCCACATCTTGTCGAGATCAGGCGGTTTTTCCCGGTCAAAACCATGGCCGTGACCAAACATATCGTCCCGGAGCGGGTCGATTTTTTCTGGCTCGTTTAAAGGAAAAGGCTTCATTTCTTCAATAATGTGAAATGGTTCAAATCAATGGCTGGCAAGGTCGGAATAATGATCGGATCCGTTTCCTTCATCCATGTCACTCATTCGGGAAGTCTTGTCTTCCTTCGCATACTCTGCAATTGCATCCCGCAACAAATCCAGGCCTGCGCCTGTACCGGCACTGACAAATACACGGGAAATTCTACCATACTCATCCCTTTCCAGACCGGGTTCGAGACCGGCAAGATCAATCTTGTTCCAGACCAGCAATTGCGGCACGTTTTCAGCCCCGATTTCCTTCAGAACCAGATTGACCTGTTCGATCTGTTCCTTTCTCATCGGATTGGCGGCATCGACAACATGCAGGAGCAAATCGGCATGGATGGTTTCTTCCAGGGTAGCCCTGAACGCGGCTACCAGCTGATGCGGCAGTTCACGCACGAACCCGACCGTGTCGGATATAACGACGTTACCGGTTTCTTCAATATAGATTCTGCGCGAAGTCGTATCCAGTGTCGCAAACAATTGATCGGCAACATAGGTTCCCGCTTTTGTCATGGCGTTGAACAGGGTTGATTTGCCTGCGTTGGTATAACCGACCAGCGATACGGAAAAGACATGATTGCGGTTTCGGGAACGGCGTTGCGTTTCCCGCTGCCGTTGCAATTTTTCCAGTTTCGATCGCAACATGCGCACCCGCGTACCGATCAGGCGACGGTCTGTTTCCAGCTGGGTTTCACCCGGCCCGCGAAGGCCGATACCCCCTTTTTGCCGCTCCAGATGGGTCCAGCCCCTGACCAGTCTTGTCATGAGATGCTGCAACTGGGCCAGCTCGACCTGAACCTTGCCCTCATGGCTTTTGGCTCGCTGCGCGAAGATATCGAGAATCAGGCTTGTCCGGTCGACGACATTGACTTCAAGACGCTTTTCAAGATTGCGCTGCTGTGCCGGCGAGAGGGCGTGATTGAAAATAACGACGTCTGCCTTGTACAAATGGACAGCGGCTACGATTTCATCGACCTTTCCGCTACCCACATAATAGGCGGCGTCCGGACTGGCTCTTTTGCCTGTCACATTCAAAACGGGTTCAGCTCCTGCCGATTTGGCAAGCAGCATCAGTTCTTCGAGACTTCCTGAAAAATCACCTTTTCCGAAATCGACTCCGACAAGAATGGCTTTTGGCATATCAACGACCCATTCCGGCAATCATCAGGCATTGTCCTCGTCGAAATTCATGTTGATGGCACGTGAAGGTACAACGGTGGAAATGGCGTGTTTGTAAACCATTTGCGTCACGCTGTTACGCAACAGCACGACATATTGATCGAAAGATTCCACCTGACCCTGCAATTTGATGCCGTTGATCAGATAGATGGAAACCGGGATGTGTTCCTTGCGCAGAATGTTTAAAAACGGGTCCTGCAGCATTTGTCCTTTGTTGGCACTCATGTTTGACTCCATTGAATAATAGTTGTAATTGTGAATAGTGGAGACGAAAAAACGGTTTGTTATGTCGCAATGGGCAATAACAAAAACAGATTAACTATACCCTATTTGCCCGGGATTGATATGACCTGCTTCAGTTTCCGGCCATATTATTTCGCAAACGGATTTTTGCCGGAACGGAATTCTATCCTAAGAGGCGTGCCCGTCAATGAAAAAGCGTCACGGAAATGTTTTTCCAGATAGCGTTTGTAATCGTCGCTGATCGCGTCGAGACTATTGCCGTGAATGACGATAATCGGCGGATTCTGACCGCCCTGATGGGCATAACGCAATTTCGGACGGGTTCCACCCTGCTTGCGTGGAGGCTGCTGGTGTTCAACCGCTTCTTCCAGAACACGTGTCAGGCGAGGTGTGGACAGTTTTGCCATCGCAGCGGCATAGGCGGAATCGATGGAACGCATCAATGCACTGATGCCAGTGGATTTCAGGGCCGAAACGTAATGGAACTTGGCAAACGACAGAAAATGGAGTTTTCGTTCCACTTCCGATTTGATCTCCTTGCGCTTGTCCTGATCGAGACCATCCCACTTGTTGATGCCGACGACAAGCGCCCTGCCGCTTTCCAGCACAAAACCGGCAATATGCGCGTCCTGCTCGGAAATATCCTGCTGGGCATCCATCAGCAACAGGACGACATTCGCTTCCGAAATGGCCTGAAGGGTTTTGACGACCGAGAATTTTTCGATCGCCTGAAACACCTTCCCGCGTTTTCTCAAACCGGCCGTATCGACCAGCGTATATTGTTTGCCATCCCGCTCGAAAGGAATTTCAATTGCGTCACGCGTCGTTCCCGGCAAGTCGAAAGCGATCACCCTTTCTTCACCAAGAAGGGCGTTGATCATGGTCGATTTTCCGACGTTCGGGCGACCGACAATCGCCAGCTTGATGTGCTTTTGACCGGATTCAATTTCATCTTCGGTTTCAGCAGGCGAAAGCGGAACCATTTTCAGGGCTTCGTCCAGCAGGGTGTGCACCCCGTCGCCATGAGCAGACGAAATAACGAGAGGATCGCTTCCCAGTCCAAGTTCATAAAAATCCGCAACGACAGCGGTATATTTCATGCCCTCTGCCTTGTTCACCGCCAGAATGACCGGGCGGCCGGATTTGCGCAGATAGTCCGTAATGGCCTTGTCATGCGGTGTGATTCCCTGACGTCCATCGACGATGAAAATAACGACATCCGCTTCGGCGACGGCCTGCTTCGTCTGCTTCGCCATCTCCTGCATGACGCCTTCCTTGACGACAGGCTCGAACCCACCGGTATCGATGACCAGAAAAGGGCGATCCCCCATTCTGCCTTCACCATAGTGGCGGTCGCGGGTCAGGCCGGGATAATCGGCGACCAGCGCGGCTCTCGAGCGCGTCAGGCGATTGAATAAAGTCGACTTCCCGACATTCGGTCGTCCGACCAGGGCAATAACAGGCTTCATTTTTTAATCTTTTAATCCAGTGTAAATGCCTGCAGGGAACCGGCACGTGTTTGTACAACCAGTCGATCGGCTGCAACCAGCGGCGTTGTGCTGATCGCTGAGCCGTCCGTTTCGATCCGCGCCTTGAACGAACCGTCATATGCAGACAGGAAGTGGATAAATCCTTTCGCATCGCCAACAGCAACGGTTGAACGGAAAGGCACTGGCGTCGTCAGATCCCGATACGTCATTTTGTCATTACGCCAGACACTCTGCCCTCTCAAATTGGAAAAGGCATAGACCTTGTCAGCCGTATCGACGGCATAAACAAGACTTTCGTCGATACTGACACCGACCTTGCTGGAAAAATCCTTGACCCAGTAAACCGAACCGTTCACGACGTCAAAACACCCCATTCGTCCCTGATAAGCCGTGGCACAAACCCCCTGACCGTATATGGCAGGCACGCCAGATACATCGGCGATTCTTTCGAGTTCGGTCGCACCGCGAGGTTCACCGATAGGCACTTCCCAACGAATGGCACCGTTATTCAACATCATGGAAATCATTCTGCCACCCGGCAACGCGACGATAGCGGTAGGCCCGATTGTCGCGATACCCGGCGATGAACGCAACATCAGGGCAGGTGCACGGTAAGGTACCATCCAGCGACGTTCGCCGGTATTGGCGTCATAACCGGCGATCTGGTTATCCATACTCCGGATGACGACTATATCCTGTGCAATGACAGGAGTAGTCAGTATTTCGGTAGAAACCGGCGACTTCCATTTTTCATTGCCGTCGGAATCCAGCGCGATCAGATTGCCTTTTTCACCGGCAACCACCACGGTATGACCGTCGCTGGCAACACCGGCCGTCAGATTCATGCCGACATTTTTGCGCCAGATTTCGCCACCGGTTGCAGGATCGACCTTGACCACCGTTCCGTCGGCTGCCGCCGCATAAATGGCGTCGAAAGTATAGGCCGGTGCAAACGTATAGTTATCCGCCGATCCCACATTGACCGACCAGACACGTTGCGGCGTCTTCGACGGTGTGAACTGGACCAGTTCTGCAGGAGGATGCCGTGGCGCCGGTTTTGAAAACCAGCTGAACATACTGCACCCCGAAAGAAGCAACAAAGATGCGCCAGCAAGAGCGAATGCCAATCGTAACCGTTTATTCACACTTTATCCTTTTGTAGCAGAGCCGCCGATTTCTTCAAGTTTCAATTCAATCAACTGTTTTCCCGGATCGTCAGGAGAAGCTTTTTCCAGAGCGGTCTGATAGGCTTTTCTCGCTTCGGGGATCTTGTCCTGCGCTACCAGCAAATCGCCCTTGCGATCTTCCGCCAGACTGACGAACGACTCGGGGAAAGTAACCGACATGATTTTCATGCCTTCGTCATAGGCTTTTTCTTCCAGAAGAATTCCGGCAAGACGAACACGCGCCATGGCCTTGTAACCGTCCAGACTGCCGTTATCGATAACCCATTTCAACTGCGTTTTGGCTTCGTCGATATCTTTGGCGTCATAAGCCATTTTGGCGGCAACCAGACTGATCATAGGCGCATAGGCCGTTCTGCCGAACTTGTCCTGAGTATCTTTTGCGATCCGCTGCGCTCTTTCATTATCGCCGGCAACGACGGCATTTTGCATTTCATAGTAAAGCTGGGATGCCTGTGCGGCCTGTTTTCGCTGGTAATATCCCCAGTATGCATAGGCAGCATAGCCCGCCAGAACGACGATCAAAACCCAGGTAATCCAGTTACCGTGTCTTTTCCACCATGCTTTCAGGGAATCCAGCTTTTCCTGTTCTTCTAAATCGTAAGCCATATCAAAATATATTAATGAGAACAACAATCGTGCGAGGAATGGTTTTCTCCGCACCCGCACTCACCGGCAATCTGGTCCACCAGATAGTCGGCAACTTTTTCAAACGGTACACTCAACTGCTTGTCCGCCGTATTGTCCGAACGCAAAGCCTTGACGCTTGCGCACCCGTTTTTGACTTCGTCTTCTCCGATCAGGACGGCAAAAGCAGCGCCACTTTCATCCGCACGTTTCATCTGCGCCTTGAAACTGCCCCCCGAATTGGCGGCCGTACAGTAAACAATCACGTCCAGTCCCGTATTTCTCAGTGACTCTGCCAGAACAAACGCTTCCGGTAAAGCATCTTCTCCCTGATGTGCGATAAAAACGTCAGCTTTGCTTGTCGTGTTGACGTCGCCTTGCGTTTTCAACAATTCGATCAGACGTTCCATACCCAGCGCAAATCCACAGGATGGTGTCGGTTTGCCACCGAACATTTCAAAGAGCGGATCATAGCGGCCACCCCCGCAAACCGTCCCCTGTGAACCCAGCTCTTCACTGATCCATTCGAAAACGGTCCGATTGTAATAATCCATTCCCCGAACGAGACGGGGATTGATCGTATAGGGAATATTGTTACGCTTCAAAATGCGCTGGACTCCCTCGAAATGATCGAGAGACTCTTTTTCCAGATAATCGAGCAGTTTTGGCGCGGCATTGACCATATCCTGCATGGTCGGATTTTTCGTATCCAGAATCCGCAACGGGTTGCTGTAAAGGCGACGCTGCGCGTCTTCATCCAGCAAACCCTTGTGCTGTTCAAAATAAGCGATGAGGTCAGCACGATGGCGATTGCGTTCCCCGGCATTGCCGATCGAATTGATTTCCAGACGGATATTTTCCAGCCCCAGATCATCCCACAGACGCTGGCAAAGCAAAATCAGCTCCGCATCGATGTCAGGCCCGGGGAAACCGACGGCTTCGGCACCGATCTGGTGAAACTGGCGGTAGCGTCCCCGCTGCGGCCGTTCGTGACGGAACATGGGACCGGAATACCACAGGCGTTTCGGTCCGTTATAGGTCAGATTGTGTTCCACTACGGCACGAACGACACCGGCCGTGCTTTCAGGCCTCAAGGTCAGCTGGTCGCCATTCAATGAATCCTCGAAGGAATACATTTCCTTTTCGACGATATCGGTAACGGCGCCAAGGCCTCTGGCAAAAAGGCCCGTTTCTTCCACGATCGGGGTACGGATCCGTTCGTAACCGTAACTCTTCAAAACGGATTCAACGGTATTTTCCAGAAGTTCCCAGACAGGCGCGTCCTCAGGAAGAATATCGTTCATTCCCTTGATGCCCAGGATTTTCTTTACTTTTTTTGTCTTGTTTTCTTCAGACATGCTTGTTCACGTTCTTGTTTGTTTTTTAATCTGTCAGCTCTTTTACGCCATAATGGGACTGGACGTATTCCAGAATGATTTTCTGGAACTGTTTATCGATATTATCCCCGCGCAAAGTCTTTTTTTTCTGGCCGTCCTCAAATACCGGCACGGCAGGCGATTCCCCGTTACCCGGCAGGCTGATCCCGATATTGGCATGGCGCGATTCCCCCGGGCCGTTTACGATACAGCCCATCACGGCAACACTCATCGTTTCCACTCCGGGATACCGTTCTTTCCATTCCGGCATCTGATTGCGCAAATAATTCTGCGTACTCGTTGCCAGCTCCTGAAACAGGCTGGAAGACGTGCGCCCACATCCCGGACATGACGTCACCAAAGGAACGAAATTGCGCAAACCGGTTGTCTGAAGCAACTCCTGAGCGACAACCACTTCCCTTGTTCTGGCTTCGCCGGGCTCGGGCGTCAAGGAAATGCGGATTGTATCGCCAATTCCTTCCTGTAACAACACGGATAATGCCGCAACGGATGCCACAATCCCCTTGCTTCCGACACCAGCTTCAGTCAGTCCCAGATGCAATGCATAAGAGCAACGATTCGACAACTCACGATAAACGGCAATCAGATCCTGAACCTGCGATACTTTACAGGATAAAACGATGTGATCCGCAGGCAAGCCCAGTTCAACGGCACGATCGGCACTTTCAATAGCAGAAGTAATCAGCGCTTCATACATGACGCCCTGTATCGGCCATGGATCATCGCGTTTCGCATTCTCGTCTCTGATACGTTCCAGCAATGCCTGATCCATACTTCCCCAGTTCACGCCGATCCGGACCGGTTTGTCATACTGGCACGCCACGGCAATCATGTCGGCAAAATGAGCGTCTTTTTTGGCGCCCTGCCCGACGTTTCCCGGATTGATCCGGTATTTCGAAAGCGCTTTCGCACATTCAGGAAATTGCGTGAGCAACAAATGACCGTTGTAATGAAAGTCGCCGACGAGAGGAACGTCACACCCGGCGGCATCCAGTTTTTCCCTGATTGAGGGAACAGCCGCTGCCGCTTCCGGTGTATTGACCGTCAACCGGACCAGCTCCGAACCCGCTTTCGCCAGTTCGAAGACCTGTCGGACGGTCGAATCGACGTCATCAGTGGCGGTATTGGTCATCGACTGGACGACAACGGGCGCGCCGTTACCGATCACGACTGTTTTTTTTCCCTGTCTGACGATGACGCCAAACGTTTTCTTTCTTGGCGCGATACCGGATACGAGCGCTATGCTATTGGATTTCATCAGACTACTTCAATGTCACTTTCGCCACAGAATTGGTGGTATTGGAAACCAGATCAACAGGCGCACCCTTGAACTCCATATTGACGCCCGGTGCAAAACCGACAATGACCGTAACCGGTTCCGTTACTTCAAGCTGCCGTTTTTCGCCCGGCTTGCCGATATATTCAGCAATGACCGCACCATCTTTTTTCTGGATCTGCAACCAGGATTTTTCCCTGAAATTGATCACAAGCAACGATCCCTTTTCTGCAGGTGCCTGTGTTGCTGCGACAGGAGCACTCTGGGTTGCGGGTGTCTGGACAGGTGCATTGGCCTGATTCGTTTGTCCAGCAGTATTGGCCGCTGCCTGATCGGCCGGCTTGTTTTCAGGAGTCGCCTGATCGGCTGCCGGGGGCACTGTTTCTTTTGTTTCGGTTGCCGGTACGACAGGCGGTGCAGGCGCAACTGCCGGAGTGGCTTTTTCAGCCGACTCTTTCTTGAACTTGTCCATAAAACTGAAAAAATTCATGTTCGAGGCGACAACCAGTACACCGACAACGATAATCAGGAGAATGGCTATTTTTCCGGAATTTCCCCGTTTTTTCCTGAAAGGTTCCCGGTTTTTCACGAAAGGCTCAACCGGTTTGCCCTGTTGAACGCTCGCAGAGGCAGAAGCCTTTTTCTTTTCTGCAAATGAAGCGACCAGTGGTTCAGGATCTATTTGCAAAATACGGGCATAGGCCCTGACAAACCCCCTCGCCGTCGCCATGCCATGCAAGGCTTCATAATCGTCGGCTTCGAGAGAACGGACCTGACGTACCGACATTTTCAGGCGGGAGGCAATCTGCTCTTCCGAGATACCGGCAGCCACCCTTCTGGCAGCCAGAATGGCACCCGGCTTTTGGGCTTCGGTTGTCTCAGTAGTCGCGGCAACATTGTTGCCGGGTTGCGGTGTTGACTCTTTTTCGGGGTTGGAGGGATTGTTTTCCATTTTTTCTGATTGTTCGTTATCCATTTACCACTCCATCATAAAAAAGGCACACTCTTCAATCGTGAGATACTTCAATTTATTTTGAAATAAATCGTCTCGCCGCTTCAAGAGTCGTCTAGCAATTGTTCTGAAACCGGTAATTCTCGATGATGGCTTTCGGATCGACTTTATTTTCCGCCATCCGTTCCTGTATTCTCGTTCTGTCCTTTATCTCACCTGCCAGAAGACCACAAGCCGCCTCGATATCTTCGCCTCTTGCCTTACGTACAGTCGTCACTATTCCCGCATCCAGCAAAATCTTTGCAAATGACTGGACGCGAGCGTCAGTTGATCTCTTCAGACCCGGCATGGCAATGGAATTGAACGGGATCAGGTTCAGTTTGCATGATACCGGATTCGGGCCATGTTTAACCAGTTTCACGAGTTCTCTGGCGTGCTCGTCCGTATCATTTATACCATCGAGCATGCAATATTCAAATGTGATGAAATCACGCGGTGCATAGTCGAGATAACGCTGGCATGCGGCCATTAATTCTTTCAGCGGATGTTTTTTATTCAATGGAACGAGATGATCACGCAAGGTATCGTTCGGTGCGTGAAGGGAAACCGCAAGCGCTACCGGACATTCCTTTGCAAGACGGTCGATCATCGGCACGACACCACTGGTGGATACCGTGACACGTCGTCTGGACAACCCATAGGCATTGTCGTCCAGCATCAGTTTCAGTGCGCTGACACTGGCATCAAAATTAAAGAGAGGTTCCCCCATCCCCATCATGACGACGTTCGATATCTGACGCTCGTCTTTGGCGTCAGTCAGGCCTTTCGAGCGGCGAACGGCAAATTCGGCCATCCACAATTGTCCGATAATTTCCGCCGTCGTCAGATTACGGGAAAAACCCTGCTTGCCCGTCGAACAGAAAAGGCAATTGACAGCGCAGCCTGCCTGCGTGGAAACGCACAGTGTACCGCGGGTATCTTCGGGGATAAAAACCGTTTCAATCGCATTGCCAGCTCCGACATCGAGAAGCCATTTGCGTGTCCCATCGCTTGAAACCGTATCTTTGAGAATGTCAGGCGCTTTCACTTCGGCACATAATTCAAGCTTGCCACGGAGCGATTTGGCCAGATCGGTCATTTCAGCGAAATCACTGACACCGAACTGGTGAATCCAGCGCTGCAACTGTTTGGCACGAAAGGGTTTTTCGTTCAGTTTCTGGCAATACTCAACGAGTTGGACCGGACTAAAGCCAAGGAGGTTGGTTCGTGCGTCAGTCATGTGAAATGTCCTGCAAAACTTTTTGCGTCCGGTTTGTACCGGACGCAAAAATCTGAAGCAATATTAGCGAGCGCAAATCTGCATGGTTGGGAAGAAATAAGCAATTTCAACCGCAGCCGTTTCTGGAGCGTCGGAACCGTGGACGGCATTGGCGTCGATGGAATCGGCGAAGTCGGCACGGATCGTTCCCTTGTCCGCTTTTTTAGGATCGGTTGCACCCATCAGTTCACGATTTTTGAGAATGGCATTTTCGCCTTCCAGAACCTGAACCATAACAGGGCCGGAAATCATGAATTCGACGAGATCCTTAAAGAAAGGACGATCTTTATGAACAGCATAAAAACCTTCCGCTTCTGCACGGGACAGCTGCATCATGCGGGCTGCAATGATTTTCAGGCCGGCATTTTCAAAGCGGGAATAAATCTGTCCGATGACGTTTTTTGCAACTGCATCAGGCTTTACGATAGACAAGGTACGTTCGACTGCCATTTTGATAAAACTCCAAATAAAAATAGAAAAAATCCCGATAAACGAGTCAGCTTTCCATTTTATCATGGAAGATTATCAAATTAGCGGAAGATTTCGGCTCTTATTCAATCATTTACACAGGCTTTTACTTCGCTACCGGTTTGACGGGAACATAACGAATCAGATTGTTTCGTGCCACCAGCAAAACAACCATTTTCGCTTTCCCCGCTTTGACAAGCTGGTTCTGGAAATCCTGCTGGCTCGTCACGTCCCCGTTATTGAGCCGTAAAATAATGTCACCTTTTCTGATACCACTTTCAAAAGCAGGGCTGGCTGAAGCGGTCACGACTACCCCGTGATTGATCCCAAGCCGTTTTTTCTGGGGAGCCGTCAGATCGGCCACCTGCAGTCCCAATATCGATGAAGAAAGAGACTCGCCCTGTCGCGAAGATGAGGATTCATCTTTTCTTGCAGGCTTGTCCAGCTCTGCCTTTGAAATGGTCACTGGCAAAACAAGCGATTTTCCTTTGCGAAGAACCGTCAGGCTGACCTTCGTTCCCGGAATACTATCCCCTACCAGCCTTGGCAATTCAGACAGTTTTTCTATCGACTGACTATTGAATTTGAGAATGATATCGCCCGCCTCGACACCGGCTTTTTCCGCAGCGGATCCCTTTTCGACCCTCGCCACCATAACGCCCCTGTCATTGGGCAAATTCATGGCTTTGGCTGTTTCTACCGATACCTCGGCAACCTGTATGCCGATCTGACCACGAGTCACCTTGCCGGTTTTCTTCAACTGTTCCGACACTCTCAGGGCTTCGTCGATCGGAATCGCAAAGGAAATGCCCATATAACCGCCTGAACGGCTGTAAATCTGGGAATTGATCCCGATGGCTTCGCCTGCCATATTGATGAGCGGACCACCCGAATTTCCCGGATTGACGGCAACGTCGGTCTGGATCAGGGGAAGATAATCGCCTGTATCGCGTGCTTTCGCGGAAATGATGCCCGCCGTAACCGTATTTTCAAGAGCGAAAGGGGAACCGATCGCAAGCACCCATTCACCTACTTTGATGTTGGCAGAATTGCCGGTTTTCAGGACAGGGAGATTCTTGCCTTCGATTTTCAGCAAGGCCACATCTGTCCGTTTGTCAGAACCGATGATTTTCGCCTTGAATTCGCGGTTGTCTGTCAATCTGACAAAAACTTCATCGGCATTGTCGATGACGTGATGGTTCGTGAGAATATAGCCATCGGCAGTAATGATGAACCCTGACCCCATTCCACGACGAACCTGTTCTTGTGGCTGTGTACCGGAAAGCTGTCCATCAGGTGCCGGAATACCGAAAAAGCGGAACAGGTATTCCTGAAAATCCCGATCCATGTCCATTGCGGGATTTCGCCTTGACTGGATCTTTTCAATCGTTCTGATATTAACGACAGCAGGCCCGACTTTTTCAACCAATGACGTCAGGTCAGGCAATCCATTGACCATAGTCGCAGGAGCAGCTTCACCAGGCATTAATGGGAAAGAAATAAACCCGACAGTCAGGAATACCAAAAGAAACCGTCTGGCAAAGAAGATTACAGTTTTTTGCATAATAGCCACTTATGAAAAAGTTGTTAATCAGCCCGGTCAACAATTTTTCCATGAACTTGCAGGTTGATACATGCAAGTTCATGGATGGAGAAATGAAACGTTACCAGAAATTTTTATTTCATTCAGCCGAATTTCCTGAAGTGTACATTTAAAAAATGTAACAAGTCCGTTGAAAAGTTCATGGAGCAATATCATCCATTATTCAACTTAGTCTTTGCCTGCTTTCACCATGAAGCATCTATTTTGAATTCGTCAGACTCCGGCATTGTTGAAATCACAATTGGCAGATCGATTATTTTTCCATCACGCATCACCCGCAGTCGAGATGTTGTTCCTGGAGCGGTCTCTCCTACCAGTTTCGTCAGCTGCATTCTGAAACCAACCGGATGATTATTGTAATCAAGGATGATATCGTCTTTTTTCAAGCCTGCCTTCTCGGCAGGAAAGCCTTTTCGGATATCAACAACCAGCAGGCCACGATATGGAGGCAAATGAAGCGATCGTGCCTTGTCCTGATCGACTTCTATCATGGCTACGCCTATGTAGCCCCGAAGAACGCGGCCATGCTTTTTCAGTTGAGCGGCAACTCTGATAGCATCATTAATGGGAACAGCAAGCGACATACCGATATAAGTATTTCCTCCATTCACATCGTAAAGCAGCGTGTTGATTCCAATGGCTTCACCATCCATATTAATAAGAGGGCCACCGGAATTACCCTGATTGGTTACGACATCTGACTGGATATAGCTCAGATACATGCCAATATCTCTTTTCTTTTTTGAAATGATTCCGGCTGTGACAGTATCTTCAAGAAAATGAGGTGAACCGATAGCCATAACCCACTGACCCGCCTTCACACTATCTGAATTCCCGAATTTCAGATATGGTAAATCACAATCTGCCTCGATTTTCATCAAGGCCACATCGGTTTTTTTGTCTGAACCGATAACTCTGGCCGGGAATCCACGTCCATCTTTCATTTTGATAAAAATGGCATCCGCCCCTTCGACGACGTGTGCATTACTTAAAATATAGCCGTCTGGACTGATGATAAAGCCCGACCCTCCTGATGCCATTGCTTTTTCTGGTTCTTCCTGGGCTTCAATTTGTTTAACGCTTGTTTTGGAACCAAATACCTGAGATATGAATTCTCCAAAACTGCCTTTTTTCCGTACCGGTTCAAGATTCACGGTATTCGCGACGAATACAACAGCAGGAGCTGTTTCCTCAGCAAGGCTTTCCAGATCAGGCAAACCGCTTTTGTTATTGACCGGTGCTGCAGCAAGCTGATTGAATGAACAAGTTAACACCACAGCGAACGACACCAGTATATGTCTGGCAATATTATTCATGTTGTTTTGCCTGTCCCATAAAAAAGTATTTAAACTGTTTTATAGCATATCCACTAAACACTGATTAATCTTAAAACTATACTTTCTGAAAATATTGTTTATCCGTCAATCAAACACTGGTTCAAATTGATTTCGATCGTATCCTTTATCGAATCCAGTGCTTCAAAGCGTTTTCTGTACAAACTTCTTTTGCTCGATTTGATCTCTTCCATGCTTTTTCTGGATTCAGTCAGTGGCAATTTATAAAAACGTTTATCCGCCGTCGGCACACCATCCACCTCCTCCCAGAAATCGTTCAGGGAAATTTTCAGTTTTCGGTCGAGCCGGACATGATTGTTTGCATAATAACCGGTATCGGACACGGCATAAATCGACGATACGCCCAACACATTTGCAATGCTCTGGATACCAAACAGGATAAGGTTTTTGGTACGATAGCCATGGAAATGTTTTGTCATTTGACGGATGATGTCCAGGGCATTTTCAGTATTTGAACCCTGTATGGCACCTATCCACAAGGCCGGTCTTTCATCAACAGGATCAGGTGCAAACCAGAAAACGATCTGATACAAAACGATGTTGTCCAGACTGAGCACGAGAGAAAGAAGTCCTTCTTTCTTTTGGCCTGGTGAAAATAGGAGGTGAAAAATCAGATTCTTGTCCTCGCACATTCCTTCCCATAATTTCAGGCCGCCTTCCAGATATAGCTTTCTGACAATTTTATTGTCGAGTCTGCTCTCCAGATAATCGAAATGGTTTTCGATTATCTGGAAACGTTCGGAAAATGAAGATTTTTTATAAAAGAACTGTCTTGTGGCCTGTTCATAAAAAAATGGCAATCTGGATGAAAGCTCTCTTTTGAGAGAGGTTCTCTGAAAAAATTCAAACAACTTTTCCATCTTTTTATTATGGGTCAGTGTCCTGAACAAAAACACGACCATACGCCGACACTCTTTGAAACGCGACGTATCATAAATCTGTTTACTGATTGGTATGTATCTTTTCACTTTATTATCTTTTAATAAAACGTGATTAATCTCCGGATTCATGATCACGCCAAATTATCTGTATTGAAAACCCCGGCTGCCGGAAAATCCGGCCATGGAATAAAGCATGGAATCGGAAATCGTTCTGGAAAAGAATTATATAACACAGAAAACCGCACGCTGATGCGTGCGGTATGGGATAAGTGAAAAATGCCCCGGAAGGATGAATATTACTTTTTCAAAAGACAAACCGGGTTCAAAAATCAGATGACAGACTCTTCTTTTACAGTATTGCCTTCAGCGTAAACGGCTGACACAGAATCACTTTTCCTTGTCGATTGCACCTGAAGACCGGAATACTCGTTCTGCAACGCCTCCTTCAGACGAGCCTGAAACTGATCGCTGACCTGAACCTGCGACTGATTATATCGAATTGACTCACCAATGACTCTGTAAACATTGACGTGTTCTTTCAGTTCATGCCTGTTTTCGTTTTGGAGTTGCTCTGATTCCTTTTCATCCAGCTCGCTGTCAACGAACGCGGATATCAATTCCTTTTTCATTTTTTTCGCTCTCTTTCTGACCACATTATTTTTATTTTTTTACCATCTTTGATCCATTCCGGTTCCAAGCAAGGGTCGAAGCCTGACCGCTATCGATTCGCGGGCACGGAAAATCCGGCTTCTCACTGTTCCGATAGGACATTCCATAATGACGGCAATTTCATCATAACTAAGTCCTTCCATCTCCCTGAGCGAAAGCGCCACCCGCAAATCTTCCGGCAATTCGTCCATCGCGATATTGACTGTTTCCGCAATTTGTTTGGAGGCCAGCATGGATTCCGGTGTATTGATATCCCTCAGGTTTTCACCTTCTTCAAAAGACTCGACCTGTTCGGCTGTCGTATCGGTTGATGTAGGAACCCTTCGTCCCTGATTATCCAGAAAATTCTTGGCCGTATTGATGCCGATCCGGTATAACCAGGTATAAAAAGCGGAATCGCCCCTGAATTGGTGAAGAGCACGATAAGCCTTGATAAAAGTTTCCTGCACAACGTCTTCAGCTTCCGTCTGATTGGAAACCAAACGCAATACCAGCCTGAACAGTTTTCGCTGGTATTTGGTGACCAACAGGTCGAATGCCATCTTGTCCCCCTGCTGGACACGCTCGACAAGCCGTTTATCTATCTCACGTTCAGTTGTCACAATCGAATACCCCATCATGTTGCAACCGCTCGTAACTCCTTTGAGTTACTTCATTGCAATAAGTTCACAAAATTTCCATTTTTTTCATACATTTTTTCTGTGAGCTTCAATCCATCGAATCGAGGTATATAACGATTTGAATTGTTCTTTCTTCAGGCAATCCCGACATATCAGGACTTTGGCCTTTTTTCCGTTTTCCGCTTTCAGTTGCAAAATCATGAAAGTCGGCCATACCGTTGAATTTTCCGATAATTCCCAGATTTCGCTGTAAGCCGAAAAACGGACATCCTCTGTCGATGGTTTTGAAACACTTCTCCTATATTCCTTCAAGCGTATTTGTCCGTTACCAGAAATATCAATCAGAAGCGTTTTTCTTGACCTGAAATAGCTAAAAATGAGAAAGCAGGCAACCAAAAACATCGAGAGTGCCAGCAATTGACGGGCGATGGTCTCGAAATTGCCGATTTTCCCCAGACTGGTCAAAATACCCGTCATGAAAAAAGCGGCTGCAAAGCCGAGATAAAAAAAGGAAAAAGTCCTGGAAGGCCTGATTTCCGCAGATATGGCTATCGACATGACTGGACCATGCTGTAAATGCTTTTCGAGCGACTAATAAATGACAAAAGCCACATTCACTGCTTGTGAATGTGGCTTTAAAAGGCAACAAGGATCAGATCTTGCCGAAGATCAGCGAGCCGTTTGTACCGCCAAAACCAAACGAGTTCTTCAGGGCATAATCAATCTTCATATCCCTGGCTGTGTTGGCGCAATAGTCCAGATCACAAAGAGGGTCCTGATTGAAAATGTTGATCGTTGGAGGCGCAACCTGATTATAAACAGCCAGCGCCGTAATAACCGATTCCAGACCGCCAGCGCCACCCAGAAGATGGCCGACCATGGATTTGGAAGAACTGATGACAACGTTTTTGGCGTGTTCACCCAGCGTCCGTTTGACAGCAGTCGTTTCAGCAATGTCACCCAGCGGAGTCGACGTGCCGTGTGCATTGATGTAATTGACCTGATCAGGATTGATCTGGGCATCGTTGATCGCATTGACCATACAAGTGCTGGCGCCACTTCCGTCTTCCAGAGGAGCCGTCATATGGTTTGCGTCAGCGCTCATACCGAAACCGACGATTTCAGCGTAGATCCTGGCGCCACGGGCCTTGGCGTGTTCATATTCTTCCAGAACCAGTACGCCGGAACCTTCACCCAGAACAAAACCATCCCTGTCTTTATCCCACGGTCTTGAAGCCGTTGCAGGATCGTCATTTCTCGAGGAAAGGGCACGGGCAGCGGCAAAGCCTCCCAGACCCAATGGAGAAATGGTCGATTCCGAACCGCCTGCAACCATGACGTCGGCATCACCATAAGCGATGATACGTGCGCCAAAACCGATGGAATGCAAACCGGTTGAACAGGCTGTGACGATCGACAGGTTCGGCCCTTTCAAACCATAACGGATAGAAAGAAAACCGGAAATCATATTGATGATCGAAGACGGCACGAAGAATGGGCTGATACGGCGTGGACCGCGTTTTTCCAGTTCTCCATGCGTTTGTTCGATCATGGGCAAACCACCGATACCCGATCCAATATTGACGCCGATACGGCCGGCATTTTCGTCTGTAATGACCAGACCACTATCTTCGATTGCCTGAATACCTGCAGCCATTCCATAATGAATGAAGGTATCCATATGACGTGATTCTTTGCCTGGAATATATTTTTCCAGCGGGAAATCCTTTACTTCGCCTGCAAAAGTCGTGCTGAAGGCAGATGCATCGAACCGCGTAATGGGTCCAATACCGGATTTACCCGATGTTACTGCATCCCACATTTCAGCTACAGTATTACCTACAGGCGAAATACATCCCAGTCCGGTAATCACGACCCGGCGTTGTCCCATACGGCTCAAGCTGCTCTCCCTATTCTTTAAATTTGATCAGGACTGCATGTTGGCTGTTGCATAATCGACGGCCTGTTGAACAGTCGTGATTTTTTCAGCCTGTTCGTCCGGAATTTCAATTTCAAATTCGTCTTCCAGCGCCATGACGAGTTCTACGGTATCAAGCGAATCAGCACCCAGATCATCCACGAAAGACGATTCCAGTTTGATTTCGTCTTCAGCAACACCCAGTTGCTCAGCAACGATTTTCTTTACACGTTGTTCGATATCGGACATTTGTTGGCTCCAAGTTATAAAAAATTAGTAATTTATATAAAAATTTGTAGAAAAAGTGCGCGCATTTTAGCAGGTTTGCGCAAAAAAATTCACTTCACAGGTTAAGTTCTTGCTTAAGTGAAATAATTATAGTCAAAAAAATCTGCTGATAAACGGTCCTTTCTCGTTCAGTTCATAAACATGCCGCCATTCACGTGCACAACGGTGCCCGTAATATAAGCTGCTTTTGGTGAAGCCAGAAAGGCGGCTGTGGCGGCCACGTCTTCGGGATTGCCGAAACGGGCCAGAGGAATCTGTTTCAACATGCCTGTTACGACTTCTTCAGGCAGGGATTTCGTCATGTCGGTATCGATAAAGCCCGGAGCGATACAGTTGACCGTAATATTGCGACTGCCGACTTCACGGGCCAGCGCACGGCTCATGCTTTCGACACCCGCCTTGGAAGCGGCATAATTCATTTGTCCGGCATTGCCGATCGACCCGACAACCGAGGTAATGTTGATGATGCGGCCTTCCTTGGCTTTCATCATGCCGCGCAAAACGCCACGGGACAAGCGGGCAACCGCTGTCAGATTGACGTCGATGACCTTGTCCCAGTCTTCGTCTTTCATGCGCATGGCCAGCTGATCCTGCGTAATGCCCGCGTTATTGATCAGGATATGAATGGCGCCATACTCTTTCTGGATTTCATCGATGACTTCGCGTGAACGGTCAGCGTCGGCCACATTCAATACAATGCCTTTTCCGGCATCAGGGCGAACCGTAGCGAGATCCTGCGAAATATGTTGTGCACCGGCTTCCGAAGTGGCCGTTCCGATGACGATAGCGCCATGAGCGGCCAGTTCCATTGCAATGGCGTGGCCGATCCCGCGGGAGGCACCTGTTACCAGCGCGATTTTTCCTGTCAAATCCTGTTCACTCATTTCAGAGTCTCCAATACCTTATCCAGAGAAGCCTGATCGACAATAGCGTCACCAGTCAGAGAAGAATCAATACGTTTGGACAAACCGGCAAGCACTTTGCCCGGGCCGCATTCAACCACATGCGTAATGCCCATGCCTGCCATCTTTTCAATCGTTTCAACCCAGCGGACGGAGCTGGCAACCTGACGGACCAGCGCATCCTTGATTTCTTCAGGATTGGAGAGGATAGCAACATCCACGTTATTGATCAATGGGATTTGCGGAGCCGAGAAATCCAGCTTCGACATATATTCAGCAAGCCGGACCGAAGCAGGTTGCAATAAAGAAGAATGGAAAGGAGCGGATACCGGAAGCATCAACGCACGTTTCGCACCTTTGGCTTTTGCGATGTCACATGCGCGGGCAAGTGCCGTATTATGGCCTGCAATCACGATCTGGGTCGGCGAGTTGAAATTGGCCGGTTCGACCACTTCACCCTGCGCGGCTTCGCCGCAGGCTGCCTTGACCTCATCGCCAGAGAGACCAATGATCGCTGCCATGCTGCCCTGACCGACAGGAACCGCTTCCTGCATGGCCTGCGCACGGAAACGGACCAGTTTGACCGCATCCGCGAAAGGAATGACGCCAGAAGCGACAAGAGCGGAAAATTCACCAAGGCTGTGTCCGGCAACGACTTCAGGTAAAGCGCCACCGGCAGCTATCCAGGCACGATAAAAAGCGACAGACGATGTCAGCATGACCGGCTGGGTATTGGTGGTCAGGTCCAGATCTTCCTTGGGACCTTCAGCAATCATTTTGCCCAGATCGAAGCCCAGTGCGTCGGATGCTTCGGCAAGTGTGTCCTGCACTACTTTATTGTCGGCAAAGCCATTTAACATTCCGACCGCTTGCGAGCCCTGTCCGGGAAAAACAAAAGCAAATTTAGGCATAGCTATTTAATCTCTTCGTTAATCGTCAAAATTGGAGGCATTACATTTTGGCTACAACAGCACCCCAGGTCAAACCGCCGCCGATGGCTGCCAGAAGAATATTCTGCCCCGGTTTGATACGGCCGTCGCGCACACCGGTATCGATTGCCAGCGGAATGGATGCCGCCGAAGTATTACCATGCTGGTCGACGGTGACAATGATTTTTTCATCCGGAATATCCAGTTTCCTGGCCGAACTTTGCATGATGCGCAAATTGGCCTGATGAGGGATCATCCAGTCGATATCCGTATTTTTCAGCCCGGCCTTGCCCATTGCTTCCAGACCGACCTTGTCCATCCATGTCACTGCCAGTTTGAAAACGGCCTTTCCGTCCATATAGACGAAAGCCTTGCCTTCAACAACGCCATTACTCAGTTTGCCCGGTAAAGAGAGGATATCACCATAGTTGCCGTCAGCATGCAGGGCTGTCGCCATAATACCGGGTTCGTCGGATGCGGACAGGACAACAGCACCGGCTCCATCGCCAAACAGGACACAGGTCGTCCTGTCGTTATAGTCGACAATGCGGGAATAGGTTTCAGCACCAACGACCAGAACCTTTTTATAGACACCTGCCCGGATAAAACTGTCCGCGACGGACAGTGCATACAAGAAACCGCTGCAAACTGCCTGCACGTCGAAAGCGGCACAATTGCTGGTAACGCCCAGTTTTTTCTGGACCATACAGGCCGTGCTCGGGAAACCGCCAAAAAAATCAGGGGTGGACGTCGCCAGAATAATCATGTCGATATCGTTAGCCTGGCATTTTGCCATTTCAAGCGCTTTTTCAGCTGCCTTGACCCCCAGATCACTGGACTGAACGCCTTCATCGGCATAATGGCGCGCCAGAATTCCGCTTCGGGTTCTGATCCATTCGTCAGAGGTCTCGACCCCCTGTTTGGCCAGTATTGCGGCCAGTTCGTCATTTGTAATCCGTTTTGGAGGTAAATAGCTACCGGTACCGATTATTTTGGCGTAGATGGTCATACTGTTTCTTGTTCCTGTATCCCGTTTTCTGTATTGGTTTTTTCTACTGCATGATGTTCTTTTGATTTTTGAAGCAGTTCAGCCATCGTTGTCGATATTCTCAACAATACGTCGCGTCTGACCGCTTCATGCGCCCGTCTTATGGCACATTCGTATGCATAGGCATCTGCACTGCCGTGGCTCTTGAAAACCAGACCGCGCAAACCCAGCATGCACGCCCCATTGAAGCGTGAAGGATTCAGTCGCTGCCTGATCGATTTCAGGGCTTTTCCTGCCAGAAGAGCACCAAGGCCATTCAAGAGACTGCTTCTGAATTCTGTCACCAGCACATTGCGGACAAATCGACCAAGCCCTTCAATGGATTTCAATGTGACGTTTCCAACAAACCCGTCGCAAACAATGACATCGCAGGTACCCTCGAAAATATCGTTGCCTTCTGCGTTGCCATAGAAATTAAGTGTACCATTCTCGTGTTCGATATGGAGCAAATCGCCTGCTTTTTTTACGACATCGTTTCCCTTGATGGCTTCGGTTCCGACATTTAAGAGTCCGATTTTGGGATGCGGATTGCCTTCGATATTGGCAAACAGTGCTGACCCCATCAGGGCGAACTGATGAAGATGTTCAGCCTCACAATCGACATTTGCCCCAAGATCGAGAACATAGGTCGGCCCGTTTTTCTGGTTCGGCAAAATGGCGCAAATAGCCGGACGATCAACACCCGGCATCGTTTTGAGAAGATAGCGCGAAATGGCCATCAGGGCGCCCGTATTACCAGCAGACACACAGGCATGAACCTCACCATCCTTGACCAGCTGGATGGCGACACGCATGGATGAATCTTTTTTTCTGCGCAAGGCAACTTCGATCGGATCGTCCATCTTGACGATCTCGCTGGCATTTTTCACCTTGATGCGGGGATGATTTTCAGCCTTGTGCTTTCTCAGCTCGGCTTCAATCAATTCCTGCGGACCAACGAGAACAAGCTCGGCCGCAGCTTCCTGTTTCAAGAAGGAAAGAGACGCAGGCACAGTGACAGACAGGCCATGGTCCCCCCCCATACAATCAATCGAAATTTTTACAGTTTCTGTTTCGTTCTGAAGCACGTTTAAACCGGATTTTTTATCCGTCTCCCTACGTTACCTAATCACGCAAAAAGCAACAATAAAAAAGGCGCCCAGGTACCAAAACCTATTGCGCCATTGATTTCATCAACATTCTGGATGTTTACTGATCGTTTTGGGTGTTCAACACTTTTTTGCCACGATAAAAGCCGTTTGGGCTGATATGATGGCGGCGATGTTTCTCACCGGAAGTCGGCTCAACTGATAACTGGGTTGCTTCCAGAAAATCATGTGAACGACGCATGCCGCGTTTCGACGGCGATTTTTTATTTTGTTGGACTGCCATAATTACTCCTGAATCAAATTTTCGAAAAATTCTAACACATCCACCTTGTTGTATTGTTACAAAATGGATTTAGATCCTTACAAATTCATTTTTTGTTGTTATTCCTTTTTCTTCAACTTCCCCAAAACGGAAAAAGGAGATTGAATGTTGTTTTTCAACTCACCCATTGAAGAATCGGGACAAACCTCATGTTTTGACGATAAAGGCAAAGACAACAGGGCTTCGTCTTCAATCAAATCCAGAACATTTATTTTCCCGTCAGCGACGATAACTTCCACCGAGTCTTCATTACCGAGCGTTTCTTCCATTTCATCGGCCTGTTCTTCGGTTTTTGCAACCAGAACCGTCGTTTCGGAATCGACGTCGAACACGAGCGGTGACAGACAGCGCTGACACATCAGGTTGACCGTACCGGATACCTCCAGACTCAACTCTGGCTGATTTCGCTTGTTGACAGTACCCGTTACTTCCCATTTCAGCTCGCCCGCCTGATCGGCACAGACAGCTGAGAGCCGGTTCAATTCTGACAAGGAAGCGTTTCCCTTTAAAGATCCGCCGTTGCGACAAAATTCAAATGGATCGATCAAATATGAGTTCATAGCTCGCAAAGAGCGGTAAATTCATAATTTTAACAAAATTATTTCTTATTAGTCAAAGCTTTAGTACACTAATTAATACACTCATATTCCACTGACCATTATGCTTCCCGATTCAACTCACAAACTCATACTGGCGTCCTCATCGAAATACCGCAAGGAATTACTGTCGCGACTCGGCTTCCCCTTTACAGCCATCAGCCCGGACATCGACGAAACCCCGTTTCCCGATGAAAAACCACAGGAAACAGCATCAAGACTGGCCTATCTGAAGGCAAAGGCCATAGGAATGCAGTATCCCGGTTCCATCGTCATCGGATCGGATCAGGTGGCAGAATGCCAGGGAGAACAAATCGGAAAACCCGGCACCTTTGAAAAAGCGCTTGCCCAGTTGCAAAAAATGCGTGGCCGGGAAGTCAATTTTCATACCGCCCTGTGCGTCTGGAACGGAATGGACGCCGATCCCGACAAGACCGCACAAAAAGAGATCGTCAAAACAGTCGTCACCTTCCGGGATCTGCCCGACGAAGAACTGAAAGCGTATCTCAACATTGAAGAGCCATACGATTGTGCGGGAAGCGCAAAAAACGAGGCTCTCGGTATCGCCATTCTTGAAAAAATCGAAAGCAGCGACCCAACCGCCCTGACCGGCCTGCCTCTTATTGCCTTGACGACCATGTTGCGCCAATGCGGACTGTCTTTTTTTTCGGGAGCGGCAAAATGAGCAAAGGCACTTTATACCTGATCCCCAATACATTGGGCGGCGATCACACCAATATGAGCCTGACTGACATGATTCCCGATTCAGTCAGTGAAATCACCGCGTCTCTCGACTGTTTCATTGCGGAAAACGCCAAATCAGCCCGTGCCCACCTGAAGCGGATTGCAGAAATATCTCCCCTGAAACTGCCTCTCCAGCAAATCGACATTGCCGAGCTGAACATCCGCACAGACAAGGCAAAACTGCCGGAACTGCTGAAACCCTTACTGGATGGAAAAAACGTCGGCCTGATATCGGAAGCGGGTGTTCCCGCTGTCGCCGATCCGGGTGCCGATCTGGTGCGTCTCGCGCATGAAAAAAACATCCCCGTCAAACCACTGGTCGGCCCCTCTTCCCTGTTACTGGCCCTGATGGCAAGCGGCCTGAACGGCCAGAGTTTCGCCTTTAACGGTTATTTGCCTACCGATAACGAGCAACGCAGCCGTCAAATACGGGCCCTGGAAGAACGGTCGAGACACGACAGGCAGACCCAGATTTTCATTGAAACGCCTTACCGGAACGAGCCGTTTTTAAAGGCATTGTGCGCAGCTTGCCGCCCGGATACATTACTTTGCGTCGCAACCGACATGACTCTTTCTTCCGAGTCGGTCAGAACCCTGCCGGTTTCCGAATGGAAACAGCAAATCGGAAAGGGAAAACTGCCGGATTTCCAGAAAAAACCGACTGTTTTCCTGTTTCTGGCAAACTAGTTTCCTGATTGAAATATGGTTTCAGGACTTGCCAGTACCCGCTTCAAGAAGGTAAGCGGCGCCACTGTCCTTTTGAAGGACAGAGACGAGATACGGCATCGTTTCCTTCAATTCCTCCGCCAGTTTCCAGGGCGGATTGACGACAAACATGCCGCTTGAGACGAGGCCGAAACCGTCCGGAGTCTGGCTGCCAATCGAAAGCGTCACATTCAGCCATTCCTGATTGACTGTTTTTTTCAGACGTTCGGCAAAACGTTGCGATTCAGGCCTTTGCAAGACGGGATACCAGATAAGGTAGGTTCCCGTCGGAAAACGTTTCATTGCATCGGCCATGCTCTCGACGACTTTCTGGTAATCCATCTTGTTTTCATAAGGCGGATCGATCAGCACCACGGCCCTTCTGCCGGGAGGCGGCAATACTGCTTTCAATGCCGCAAACCCGTCATTCCGGTCTACGATGACCCGTTTTCCACGCCCGGCAGGGCGCCCGCCGCCCAGCTGTTCCTGTTTCGCCAATTCCTGAAAATTTTTGGCCAGATTCTGGATTTCCGCCGGATGCAGTTCATAAAGACGTAACCTGTCCTGTGAACGCAATACCTTTTCCGCTATGAAAGGGGAACCCGGATAATATTGGAGTCTGCCTGAAGGATTCATCTCACGAATCAGGTTCAGGTAATCCGCGATATGAGCGGGTGCCTCCTTTTCGGGCCATAATTTATGGATACCCGTTTCGGATTCTGCACTTTTCTGCGCCTGTGCACCTTTTAAGGAATAAACCCCTGACCCTGCATGGGTATCGACATAAAACACCGGCGCTTCTTTCTGAATGGCATATGCAAGTGTCTGTATCAGCACGACATGCTTTAAAACATCTGCATGATTGCCTGCATGAAAAGCGTGTTGATAACTGAACATATGCCTGACCTTCTTTCAATTTGATAAAGTAAACGGCTATTTTAACTTCTGCCAAAACCTTGTTGTAAGGCTTTCAGAACATTTCCAGAAACAATTTTGCGGCTGCCGACAGTGGCTTGTCTTTTTTCCACAAAATGGCGGAGGACGATTGCAATTGGCAATTGGCAATTGCCATTGCATGAAAATCGCCGGAAGGCCTGACCGACAATGTCGATACCGGCAATATGGCGATGCCCAGTTCCGCTTCGACCAGTGAAAGTATCGCCGAGATATTGTCACTCTCGCAAAACACATCGGCATTCACTCCCTTGTTCTTCATTTCATCGATAACCATATCGTGACAATGAATCCCGGCCTGACGCTGCATCAATATAAGAGGGATACCCTCCAGCTCTTCCAGTCCGATATTGTCTTTTCCGATCCATTTTGGATCGTCATTGCGCGAGACAGCCATCCATGATTCCGTCAACAGGGGTTTCGATTCATAAGACCCCATCGGCACCGGCAAACGGGCAATCCCGAATTCAATCATGTCCGCATTCAGCAATTCCAGAATGCGATACGTATTCCCTTCCCGCCACTGGAAGCGGACATGCGGATACTCTTGATGAAAACGCTTTATTCTTTCCGGAATATAGATATTTCCGATGGCAGGAGGGCTGCCGATGGTCAACACGCCATTGACGCCATATTCCACGTCCCTGGCTTCGATGGCAGCCACTTTCATCAACCCGAGAATCTGTTCGGCACGCTGGTAAAAAGCAAGCCCCGCCTTTGTCAGGGAGAGGCTGCGTGTATTCCGGTCAATCAGCTTCACACCCAATTCTTCCTCCAGCAGTTTGAGCTGGTAACTCAGGGGCGGCTGGGCGATATGCAATCTCTGGGCAGCCCGGCTGATCTGTCCTTCCTCGGCAATGGCGCAAAAATATCGCAATTGGCGAATATCCATTTGGCACCTCCAATTTATATTTAAATCATATTTATTATAAACAAAAAAAGTATTTTTTATATAAATAAGAGCTGTGTATACTCATATCAACATCACTTTTATTTCATCCGAACCTGTTGTGCCAAAAAGGAGACTGAACATGAAAATCTGTATATTCGGTGCCGGTGCCATCGGCGGTTATCTGGCAGTTGAACTGGCTCTGGCCGGAAATGAAGTCTGTGCTATCGCACGGGGCGACCATCTGGAAGCGATCAAAAAGAATGGCCTGACTCTCCGGATCGGCGGAAAAGAAAAAAATGCAAAGATTCCTGCCAGCAGCAACCCTGCCGATTTCGGGCCGCAAGACTATGTCATCTGCGCCCTGAAAGCCCATCAATCTTATGAGTCAGCCGGGCAGTTCGCTCCGCTTTTGGGGCCGGATACAGCAATGGTTACCGCCATGAACGGCATTCCCTGGTGGTATTTTTACAAAAACGGCGGCGAATTCGACGGCCGTCATCTCGAATCGGTCGATCCCGGAGCAAAACAGTGGAAGTTGATCGGGCCGGAACGCGCTATCGGTTGCGTCGTCGACCCAGCCTGTGAAATCATCGCTCCGGGTGTGGTTGAACATCATGAATTCAATCGCTTCATTCTAGGCGAACCCGACGGCAGCAAATCCGGCCGCGTCATGGCGCTGTCGGAAGCTATGAAAGCGGCGAATTTCGACGCCCCCGTCCGTGACGCCATCCGATGGAACGTCTGGCTGAAATTGTGGGGTAACGTCTGTTTCAATCCGATCAGTGCCTTGACGCATACGACACTCGACCAGATCACGTCCGGCGATCTGGGCAAACTCTGCAGACAGGCCATGGTTGAAGCCAAAGCCGTTACTGAAGCATTGGGCGTTTTCATTCCGGAAGAAATGATCGACAGGCGTCTGACTATAGCGGGCAAAGCGGTCGGACACAAAATGTCCATGCTGCAGGATCTGGAAAGAAACCGGTCGATGGAAATCGATGCACTGGTAACTGCCGTGCAGGAACTCGGCCGCCTGACCAACGTTCCGACTCCGACAATCGATATTCTGTTGACACTGGTTCAGGCAAGAGGGCGGCAAGCCGGCCTTTATTGAAAACAGTCCGTTAAAACATCCTGCACTTCTTTAGTACAGGATGTTTTTTTATTTCTTTTCGCCATTTATATTCCCGCCGGAAATCTTTTCACCATGATTTTCGCCAGACATTGCCCAAAAAGCGGCTAGCTTTTGATTTATTTGAACTTTATTCCTTCGCAAATCGATAAAAATATTGAAGAAAAGCGGTATCAATGCTTGCAGATTTATCCACAGGACTATTATCATATAGTTGTGCCAACAGCACATTTTCTTCTTTTGAATGAGGCTTAACATGCATAAACTTCTGGCCGCTATTTTCGTTGTCGCAGGATTCGCTCTTCCATTCACCTATGGATCTGCGCAGGCCAAACCTGTCACCAAGTCCCAAAAAGCCAAAAAACCCGTCAAGAAAAAAACTGCTAAAAAAACACAGGCTGCACAAAAAGAAGAAGCAGTTGTCAATGTAGCGGGAATGAGCGGTTCACAATATAATTGTGAACTCGGCAATAAATTAACCGTTTACAAAAAATCCGACGATCCAAGTTACGTCAATCTTCAATGGCGAAACAAGATGCACCGTATGCTGCGCACTGCAACAACCACAGGTGCCGAACGCTATGAAGATAAAAGCACTGGCCTTGTCTGGGTAAACATCCCGGCAAAAAGCATGCTCTTGGATAGCAAAAAAGGAAGCCAGCTGGCTAATGAATGCCGTAATCCTGAACAAAGAAAAGCTTTAGTGGCCGCAAAAAACTGAACTTTTAATTGTTTTTGTTTCAGTCTGACTGATGAATGGCCCGAAAAGGGCCATTCGTATTTGGAGTTTTCATGTCTTGTTTCACACAGAATACCTATAAAGAATTTCCCGTCACCCACGAAAAGAAGGGCCACTTCTACTCAATTCCCGCTCTGGGGAAAGAACTCGGTCTCGACTTGTCCCGCCTGCCAGTCTCCATCCGCATCGTTCTCGAATCCGTACTGCGCAATTGTGACGGCAAGAAAATCACGGAAGAACACGTGCGCCAATTGGCCAACTGGAAGCCGAATGAAGAACGGTCAAATGAAATTCCTTTCGTCGTTGCCCGTGTGATTTTGCAGGACTTTACCGGTATTCCGCTGCTTGTCGATCTCGCTGCCATGAGAAACGTTGCCGTCAAGACCGGCAAGAATCCGAAAAAGATCGAACCGCTGGTTCCAGTCGATCTGGTCGTGGATCACTCCGTCCAGATCGATTATTTCCGTCAGGACAATGCGCTGGACCTCAACATGAAGCTGGAATTCGACCGTAACCGAGAACGTTACCAGTTCATGAAATGGGGCATGCAGGCTTTCGATACATTCGGTGTCGTTCCTCCGGGTTTCGGTATTGTCCATCAGGTCAATATGGAATATCTGGCCCGTGGCGTCCACAAGCGTAATGACGCCGAAGCTGGCGACGTTTATTATCCGGATACACTGGTCGGTACCGACTCCCATACCACCATGATCAACGGCGTCGGCGTCGTAGGCTGGGGTGTCGGCGGTATTGAAGCGGAAGCGGGCATGCTCGGACAGCCGGTTTATTTCCTGACGCCTGACGTCATCGGCATGAACCTGACCGGCAAACTGCGCGAAGGTTGCACCGCAACCGATCTGGTTCTGACCATTACCGAACTCCTGCGCAAGGAAAAAGTCGTCGGCAAGTTCGTCGAATTCTTCGGCGAAGGCGCGGCATCCCTGTCTGCGACCGACCGCGCAACGATTGCCAATATGGCACCGGAATATGGTGCAACCATCGGTTTCTTCACTGTCGATGAAGCCACGATCAGCTATTTCAAGAATACCGGCCGTACCGATGAAGAAGTGTCCGCCCTTGAATCCTACTTCAGGGCACAGGGCATGTTCGGCATTCCTAAAGCCGGCCAGATCGATTACACCCGCGTCGTCAATCTCGATCTCGGCAGCGTCACCGCTTCCGTTTCGGGCCCAAGACGGCCACAGGATCGTATCGAACTGGGCAACCTGAAAAAACGCTTTACCGAATTGTTCAGCGCTCCTGTCAAGGACGGTGGTTTCAACAAGAAACCGGCTGATATGGAAGCGACCTATGTCAATTCCGACAACGTCGAGCTGAAAAACGGCGACATCCTGATCGCCGCCATCACCTCCTGTACCAATACCAGCAATCCTGCCGTTTTGCTGGCTGCAGGTCTTCTGGCGAAAAAAGCGGTCGAAGCCGGTCTTCAGGTTTCCCCACGCATCAAGACTTCGCTGGCTCCCGGTTCCAGAATCGTGACCAACTATCTTGAGAAAGCCGGTCTGTTGCCTTATCTGGAAAAACTCGGTTTCAACGTGGCGGCTTACGGTTGCACCACCTGTATCGGCAATGCCGGTGACCTGACTCCCGCGATGAACGAAGCCATCGTCAAGAACGATGTGGTCGCAGCAGCGGTACTGTCCGGCAACCGGAACTTCGAAGCCCGTATTCATCCGAACATCCGCGCCAACTTCCTCGCTTCGCCTCCACTCGTCGTGGCCTATGCGATTGCCGGAAACGTCACACGCGATCTGACGACGGAACCGCTGGGCAAAGGCAAGGATGGCAAGGACATTTATCTGTCCGATATCTGGCCGACCTCGCATGAAGTGGCTGCGCTGGTTCCTCTGGCTCTGGATGCGCCTTCCTTCCGCAAGAACTACAGCGACATCAAAACGGCTCCGGGCGAACTCTGGCAGAAAATTGCCGGTTTCGCGACAGGTGACGTTTACGACTGGCCACAATCGACCTATATTGCCGAACCACCTTTCTTCAGCGATTTCGGAATGGAACCGAATGCCGCTTCCGCCAATATTTCGGGAGCCCGTGCGCTGGCCCTCTTTGGCGACTCGATCACGACCGACCACATTTCACCTGCCGGTTCGATTCAGGAAAAAAGCCCTGCCGGTCAATGGCTGATGGAACATGGCATTTCGAAAGCCAATTTCAACTCTTTCGGCTCCCGTCGCGGCAACCATGAAGTCATGATGCGCGGTACGTTCGGCAATGTCCGCATCAAGAACCAGATGTTGCCTGTCGGCCCGGATGGCAGCCGTCGTGAAGGCGGGTATACCCTGTATCAGCCGGGCGGAGAAGAAACGTCGATTTTCGACGCGGCCATGCGTTACCAGAAAGAAAACGTGCCGACCATCGTCATCGGTGGCGAGGAATACGGTACCGGTTCTTCCCGTGACTGGGCAGCCAAAGGGACGCAATTGCTGGGCGTGAAAGCGGTGATCGCCCGTTCATTCGAACGTATTCACCGTTCCAATCTGGTCGGCATGGCGGTTCTGCCACTTCAGTTCACCGGTAATGACAGTGCCGAATCGCTGGGACTGAAAGGTGATGAAACGTTCGATCTGACAGGACTGGACGACATCACCCCGTTGCAGGATGTAACGCTCGTCGTCCATCGTGCCGACGGGACAACGCAAAACGTGCCCCTGTTGCTTCGTATCGACACGCCGATCGAGGTGGATTATTACCGTCATGGCGGTATTCTGCCATTCGTTTTGAGACAGTTGCTTTCAAACTGAGTCTTCTAAAACAGTAAAAAAGGGCCGCGATCGCGGCCCTTTTTTACTGTTTGTGATGAATCTGTATGAAGATAAAACGGCGCTCTTATATAAACTGGCAATGTAAAAATCAAGAAAAATGGAATAAGAAAAAACTTTTTCACTTTTACCAGTCAATAGAGAAAAGGGATTTCAAAAAGATAAAAAATGCCTGTTCCTGCAAGATGGGTTAAAGCAGGATATGCTCTCAAAGAAAACGAATTCGTCGTTTTCTTGCAAAATGAAGTTTCAAGTGAAATTTTAGATTCAACAAATCGTTGTAGCGGCTGTTTTTTATATTAAAGTTAAGTATTGCCTACCTTCATTTCAGAGATCCGCATATGAACAGCCAGACTGCCAGAAAAATGTTTTCTTTCGATATCAGGGCAAACCATTTTTTTCGAGCTTTTTTGCTGCTTGCCATGTCACTTCTTGCCGGTGTTGCCTTTGCTGACGATTTCAACGATGGTGTCAGCGCCTACAAAAGCGGGAACTACCAGCAGGCACTGTCGCTATTTGAGGCGGGCGCGAAAAAGGACGACCCGAAATCGACGTATGCCCTCGGCCTTCTGTATAAAAACGGCGTGATCGTCAGAAAAGATATCGGACGTGGCCTGAATCTGATCATGAAATCTGCCAATCAGGGATTCGCGAGAGCCCAGAATTATCTCGGAGTCACCTACTACGATGGCAATGAGGTCGAACAGGACTACAAGGAAGCGTTCGACTGGTATGGCAAGGCAGCCGTTCAGGGTTATCCTGATGCGGAATACAATCTGGCCGTCATGTATGGTCTTGGGAAGGGAACCCGGCAGGATTTTTCCGAAACCATCAAATGGCTGCGCAAGGCCGCCATGCACCAGCTTCCTGAAGCCCAGTACGGTCTTGGCGTAATGTATTCCCGAGGACTTGGTGTCGTGAAAAACGATGAACAGTCCGCTTACTGGTTTTCAAAGGCAGCGCGGGCCGGTTACCTGAAAGCGCAAAACAAACTGGGTATTTTATATTCCGAAGGAAAAGGTCTGGAAAAGGACGAGAAAAAAGCGTTCCACTGGTTCGAGGCCGCTGCCGAAAAAGGCTATGCAAAAGCCCAATTCAATCTGGCGGTCATGTACGACAAGGGAATTGGCGTTGCAAAGGATGTGTCCAAAGCCATTATGTGGTACCGCAAAGCGGCTACACAAGGCAATGTGGCTGCACAGAAACGGTTGAAACAACTGCATTCCTAAGGCCCGAAAACAAAAGAGACATCCGGAAAATCAGGCTTTGAGAATCTGGCGGCTGATCGACGCCTCACGGTAATGCCGGACTGCTTTTTCTTCGTGTCCCAGCCTGTCATGTAATTGCGCCAGCAAAAGATGAGCCTGATACAAGAGTTTCCGGTCGGAAGTGAGAGAAATGGCTTCTTCAAAACAGCTGGCTGACTTGTCAAACTGTTTCTGGCGCGAAGCCAATACGCCTAGCGCCAGCAAAAGCTGCGGCTGCCGTCCATATTTTTCAAGCCATCGTTCACAATGCCCTGCCTGAACCGTTAAATCATCCGGTTCCCTGCTTTCAGCGAATTCGACAAACGCATTTACCAGCCGGTCGTCCCAGAATTTGTCCAGCACACGGTACAGTATCTCTTCACTCTTTTTCGGTAGCATGCAATGATAAAACGCTTTAGCGGCACTGATTGCCACAGCCGGTTTTTCACGCTCTTGTTCAGGAACATCCTGCCAAACAAGCGCAACCGACTCCGCATCCGGCGCTGCTGTATCGAAGAGATTGACATAAGCCGCCTCTTTCAGTTTTTCCGACAAAACCGCCCGGATGGAGTGATGCTTGTCCAGAGACTGGACGAGGCGTAGCACTTCTTTCCAGTTCCCGATCTGCTGGTTTGCCTTGAGGGACAAACGCTGGACGTGGATATGTCGCGTGCCATTTGCATTGAGATCACTTATGACATCCAGCGCCTTGTGAGGCTGATGCTCGTCGATATACAACTCGGCCTTCGTCACAAGACATGCCGTATCGTAATCCTCATTATCCTCAATACTTTTCAGGTATTCGTCACGCTTGTCGTATTGCTGTACCGCTTGCGACGCCCTCGCTCCTATCAGGGCGGCGTATCCCCTGTTCTTTTCCCACTCCCACGCCTTTTCCGCCGCTTTCTGGGCCTGTACGAAACGCCCTTCAAAAAGAGCCTTCAGGGATTGGCGCAAAGCCTGATTGCTTTCCTGCTCTTTTTTTTGTTCACGTATCTGTGAAATCCGGGATGGCAAACGCAAAGCCATATGAATGGCCTTGAAAACCAGAAACAGCAAAATGATCAGCAGGACCAGCAGCAAGAGGAAAAAGTTGAGCGAGATATCGACCCGGTATGGCGGCCAGAAAAAAACGACGTTTCCGGCATTGAAACGCACCAGTACAGCCAGTCCAACTGCTGTGGCAAAAAGTCCGAGTATCCACAGAAAGATTCGCATATCAGTTCTTCATTCGATGATTCTGAACGGCGTTCAAGCTATCCGACAGACTGGGAATGTCCACGGACAAATCACTCGATTCCAAATTTCTCAACGTCGTCCTGACCGGTTTCACCGAATCTGCCGATGTATCGAAATAGCGGTCGAGCAAGTCCAGCGCGGCATTGATATCGTTTTTGAAAGAATTCGGTGAATGCGAAAGCAGGGAAAGCCGCGCCGAGAGCAGACGCAATTTCAGGTTTTCTCTCAGATAATAAGCTTGCGAAGGCGATAGAATCAACGCATCCGGCGCATCCACTTCCTGTACCCTGACCAGTGAATGGATTTCCCCGCGCATGTCGTCAATCCAGTCATTCCATAAAACGGCACTGGAATGCGCCCAGTCCGAAGGCGAGAGTGAAAATTCAAGCTCTTTTTTCATGCGCGAAGAAGCGTCTCTGTCATGATCCGGCAGCGGTTTTTCTCCTGCCATCAAGGGCAACCGGCTGATTTCGCTGATGATACTGTCCAGTTTCAACGCCATGCCAGCTGTATCGACGTTCGGAACCGCACGCAAACGTCCGATATCCCTTGCGATGGCACCTCTGATGGCAATGAACTGGGGTTTATTGGAATGGGCAAGCGTCCTGTCGGCATTTTGCAAGGCGACCAGTGCTCCGTCTATGTTTTTCGAAAGTTGAAGCTGTTGATTGGCCGTCGACAAAACCTGTTCGATTTCGGCCAGAGACCAGTCGTCCCTGCTTTTCGAGAGGTCCTGATACATCTGGGAAAGCGATACCTGCTGGTTCTGGGTTTCTGCCTGTCTGTTTTCCAGCGCGACCACTTTTGCCTGAATGTCGACCATCATGTCCTGCGTGGTTTTGGCGATGGTTTTCGCTTCCATGCTCACATCGTCACCTGACTGCAGACGCTTCGCAATTTCCGCACGCAGTCCCCCGATTTCGATATGCGAATAAACCAAATGGGCAACAAACAGGACGACGAGCACCGTCAGTCCCCAGGTCAGCCAGCGCAAACGCTGCTGCATCCTGGAAAGCGTTTCGGCTTTTCCGGTAGAAACGGTTTCAGATGGTGAGTCAGGTGAGGACATATTCGATCATTTTATTATTCCCGAAGGACATTATAGCCTCTGAATCCTCCTTTTTATGCCCATATGAGAGACAAAAACATCTTCCGGTTTCGATGAAAACGTTTTCAATTGCAAAGGGCAAAAAAAGATGCTCCTTGCTCTATGTGACGGTATGGCATTGTTGGGAATTCACGACATGAACCGCCGCGTGGCAGCCTGTTTGTGGAAACTTTTTGTTTTACGGGCAAGTTTCATTGAATGAGTCATGCTCCAGATACGGGTTCAAATTGAAGAAATTGACAATTTTTTATGCAAAAATCGATCAGGAAAGGTGGGATATGATACGAAAAAAGGTATACTTCTTTATTTGCCCGGTCACAGTGAAAAGCCTGTATTTTCATCTTTTCCCATGATGAAACACCGCTTTATCCTGTAGTGTCGCGTTTTTTATTGTAAAACGACAGGAGTTGCCGGTTTCCACACCGATACCGATCGGCTGTCAGAACCGCCTGCTCCTCCTTTCAGTATGTTTTTTGACACGAAACTGAATAACACCGTTTTTTCGAAAGCCGTCATTACCCATGACCGGTTATTTTGACTTACCTGACCTTATTATCACTATGGCAGATCAGCATCAGGAAATGAGCACGAACACTCCATCCAAATCACAGACAGAAGCGCCCGAAAAAGAAGACATTCGTATGCTCGGGCGCATGCTCGGTGACACCATTCGCGAAAAAGAAGGTGAAGATACCTTCAATCTGGTTGAAAAAGTCCGCCGGACAGCCGTCAGTTTCAGGCGCGACCCCAATATCTGCTCGGCAGATACCTTGAACAACCTGTTGAAAAATCTGTCCCGGAATCAGGCCATTTCAGTGGTTCGCGCATTTTCCTATTTTTCGCATCTGGCCAATATCGCCGTTGACAAGCACGCCAATCTGGCCTATCGATCAGCCCTCATTTCCGGTGCGGCACCGGAAAAAGGCAGCCTGAATTACGCACTGGACCGGCTTGATGCGGCAGGCGTTCCCGGCGCAGCCATCAAAAAATCCCTGAACAAAACGTTCATTTCCCCTGTCCTGACCGCCCATCCGACCGAAGTCCAGCGTAAAAGCACGCTGGACAGCGAACGTGAAATCGCCCGTTTGCTGGCTGAACACGGTAGCAGCCTGACGCCAAAGGAAAGCAAACACAATACGGAAATGCTCCGCGCGCAAATTGCCGCCCTCTGGCAAACCCGTCTGTTGCGTTATACCCGTTTATCCGTTGCCGATGAAATCAATAATGCACTGTCCTACTACCGGACGACATTTTTGAGGGAATTGCCTGAACTGTATCATTCGATTCAGGAAGAAATCAGCGAGCGCTACCCGGAAAGTGCCGACGGTATTGCCGCTCCGGGATCAAAAAGCAAATACCTGCAAATGGGCAGCTGGATCGGGGGTGACCGCGACGGCAACCCGAACGTCAACGCCGACACGATGCTTCATGCACTTGAGCGGCAATCCCACCTGGTCATGGAATTCTATCTGGAAGAAATCCATAACCTCGGTGCAGAGCTTTCCATCTCATCGCTGTTGAATCATGTCAGTCCTGAATTGCAGGAACTGGCAAACACCTCATCGGACACATCCCTGCATCGTGTCGATGAGCCGTACCGCCGTGCCCTGATCGCCATTTATTCGCGTCTGGCGGCAACTGCCCGTGACTATGGCATGACCACCCTTCCCCGCAGCGAAGTCGGAACCGGCGAAGCCTATGCGACACCGGAAGAATTCGGCGCCGATCTCCAGATCATGATCGATTCCTTAAATCAGAATGCCGGGGAACTCCTTGTCAGAATCCGGCTTGGCTCTCTTAAAGCCGCAGTCGATATCTTCGGTTTCCATCTGGCAACGCTCGATATGCGCCAGAGTTCGGATATACACGAACGCATCCTGACGGAAATTTTTGCCACCGCACAGGTCGAACCGGATTACGCGAGCCTTTCAGAAGAGAAAAAAGTGGAATTGCTGATCCATGAACTCAGTCAGCCGCGTCTGCTTTATTCCCCGTTCGCACAGTATTCCGAAGAAACGACGTCTGAACTCAGAATCCTGCGTACTGCCCGTAATATAAGGGAACAGTATGGCAAGCGGGCCATTACGAACTACATTATTTCCCATACAGAAACGGTTTCGGACATTCTGGAAGTGTATCTGCTTCAAAAAGAATCCGGACTGCTCCGTCCGAAACGCAAAACCGGTTCCAATACCGTTTTAGACTGGAATGAAGCCGAAGCGGATCTCATGGCCATTCCCCTGTTTGAAATGATTCCAGACTTGCGTTCGGCAGCGGCCATCATGAAAGAAACCATGAGCATTCCTCTTGTCAGGGAGCTGATCAGAAAACAGGGCGATTTGCAGGAAGTCATGCTCGGTTATTCCGATTCGAACAAGGATGGGGGTTACACGACGTCGAACTGGGAATTGTACAAGGCGGAAAAACAACTGGTCGAACTGTTCAACCAGATGGGTGTGCGACTTCGCCTGTTCCACGGACGTGGGGGTACCGTCGGCCGCGGAGGTGGCCCGACTTATGAAGCCATTCTTGCACAACCGCACGGGACTGTTAATGGCCAGATCCGCCTGACCGAACAGGGTGAAATGATCGCATCCAAATTCGCGGACCCGGAAATCGGCAGCCGCAATCTGGAGCTGCTCGTTGCCGCTACACTGGAAGCCAGCCTGATGCCGGAAGACGAAAACAAGAAATATACCGACAAGATGCGCGACTTCGAGTCGGCTCTTGAAGAAATTTCGGCACTGGCCTACCAGGCTTATCGCCATCTGGTTTACGATACCCCGGGATTCACGGATTATTTCTTCCAGTCGACTCCGATTACGGAAATCGCCGAACTGAACATCGGTTCGCGTCCGGCATCGCGCAAGTCTTCGCGCCGTATTGAAGACCTGAGGGCGATTCCATGGAGTTTCTCATGGGGACAATGCCGTGTGCTGCTTCCGGGCTGGTATGGTTTTGGCTCCGCAATCACCCAGTGGCTGGATGAAGAAGACGCCAGCGTCAAAAACAAAAAAATTGCCCTTTTGCAATCGATGTACAGGGAATGGCCTTTCTTCGAATCCATGCTCTCGAATATGGACATGGTTCTGGCCAAGTCCGATCTGGCGATCGCTTATCGTTATTCCGAACTGGTGACGGACAGGAATTTGCGCGATACCGTCTTCTCGCATATTTGCGCAGAACATCAGCGGACCCTGAACAGTTTCGAAATCATCACAAACGAAAAAGAACGTCTGGTGAACAACCCTGCTCTGGCCCGGGCATTGAAAGACCGGCTGGCCTATATCGATCCGCTGAACCACTTGCAGGTCGAACTGATCAAGCGACACCGTAATCCGGGAAACAATCCGGAAAATCTGGATGCCCGCGCCACCCGTGGCATTCACCTCTCGATCAACGGTATTGCCGCCGGCATGCGCAATACAGGCTGATACCGTCGTCATGACCGACACTGTCACAAGCGGCTCCCCATCGTTTCAGAACGGTCGGGAGCCGGTTTATTTCGAGCGTGAGGGGGAATTTATTGCCACTGTCGTGCTGAACAACCCCGAACGCCTCAACGCCATTACGGCACAAATGTGGCAAAAGCTTCATCAATCCATTCTTGAATTGTCTGCTGACGATTCCCTGCGTTGCATTGTCATCAGGGGAACAGGCGGAAAGGCATTTTCATCCGGTTGCGATATTCACGAATTTACAAAAGTACGGTCGAATAAGGAACAGGCACGCGACTATGGGAAAGTAATGCACGACACGCTCATCGCGTTTCAAAACTGTCCCATTCCCCTCGTCGCTTCTATCGAAGGCATTTGTGTCGGCGCCGGTCTGGAAATCGCATCGACCTGTGATTTCCGGATTTGCAATGAATCGTCCCGTTTCGGTGCGCCGGTCAAAAATCTGGGTCTCGTCATGGCCTATCCGGAACTTGAACCATTGATTGCACTGGCCGGAAAAGACGTGCTTATGGAAATATTGCTGGAAGGCCGTATTTTCGATGCAAGGGAAGCGAAAGAAAGACGTCTCGTAACCCGTGTCGTACCTGACAGCGAGCTTGAAGAATCCGTCAACGACACGGTACGCCGAATTGTTTCGGGAGCGCCTCTTGCGGCACGCTGGCACAAAAAATTCATCCGGAAACTGTTTCGTTTTCCTCATGTGACTCACGATGAAAACGACGAATGTTTTGACTGTTTCGATACGGAAGATTTCCAGACAGGCTGTCTGGCTTTCCTGAAACAGAAACATCCGGACTTCAGGGGAAAATAAAAAAGGCGTGACACCATTCACGCCTTTTCATTATCTCAAATCCGTTTATCGGGCATCCTTGAGATGTCTGGACAGATAAATGCTTTGGCCGATTACGAAAAGGAACATCAGCCCCATCCCGCCGAACAGTTTGAAGCTGACCCATGTCGCCGTTTCATAACCACCCCAAAACGCCACATACAGGTTCAAAACGCCCATGAAGGCGAAAAAAACGATCCATGCCACATTCAGTTTTTTCCAGACCGGATCGGGCAGCTGGACCTTTTTTTCCATCATGCTTCGGATAAGGTTTTTCCTGAATGCCAAAGAGGCGATCAAAAGGGCCGCACCAAACAGCCAGTATAAAACCGTCGGCTTCCACTTGATGAATTCCTCACTTCCGAAATAAATCGTCGCGCCGCCAAAAACAGTGATGACAATCAGGGAAACCCAAAGGGTCGCCTCGATTTTCCGTCTTCTGGCAAGCAGGTAAACAATCTGTAAAACACTTGCGACAATCGCCAGCGCCGTTGCCAGCAGGATAGGCACTGACGATTCGGGAATGCTGTTTCCCGCAACGAACATGGACAGGTATTTATCCGCAATGGCTTGCGCTGTTGCGATATGGCTTTTTGCCCATGAAAAAGAACCGAAAAAAAGGATGACGGGAAACAGATCGAAAAGAAATTTCATTTTTTACTTATCACTTGTCAGAAGATTCTGCCTTCTTCGGTAGCGGGTCGAACCGCAAAGCGGCAGAATTAATACAATAACGCAGCCCCGTTGGGGGTGGGCCGTCGTCAAACACATGGCCCAGATGGGCATCACAAATGGCACAGATAATTTCGGTACGCACCATGCCCAGCGAGACATCGACCTTTTCCCTTACATTTTCAGGGTCGATCGGTGCAAAAAAACTTGGCCAGCCACAACCGGCGTCGAATTTCGTATCGGAAATGAACAGGGGCGTTCCACAATTGACGCACGTATAAACACCGGTCTCGTCATGGTTCCAGTACTCGCCGGTAAAGGGCGGTTCCGTCGCTGCCTGTCGGGTCACGGCATACGCCACAGGGGAAAGCTGCGCTCTCCATTCGGCATCCGTCTTTTGAACTCTGGGTTTGCTCATAATCGCTCCTTGCAGGATATTGAACTCTTTCAATGGAAATGACAGATTACTTGTTCAAAAAGTTTCAGCTATCAGATTTGTTAAATAAAAGTGAGTTCAGTCCTGACAAGAATACCCCATTTTAACGAATGAGTTCGAAGACCGCCATCGATTCGACATGGGAGGTATGCGGAAACATATTGATGACACCGGCCATATCGAGTTTGTAACCGCCCTCCGTAACGAGAATGCCGGCATCCCGTGCCAGCGTCGACGGATTGCACGAAACGTAAACGATCCGTTTCGGCTTGAACTGTGCATGTTTTTCATCCAGATTGGCAATGGCCTGGCAGACTGCCGCAGCGCCATCCCGGGGCGGATCGATCAGGATACGATCGAATTTTCCCAGTGCAACCCAGTTTTCTGCCGTCATCTCGAACAGATTGCTGCATGCAAATTTCGTTTTGTCTTCCAGACCGTTCAGTACAGCGTTTTCCTCTGCACGTTGGGTCAGGATGTCGCTTCCTTCGATACCGACAACTTCTTTTGCCTGTCTGGCTATCGGCAGGGAAAAATTGCCCAGCCCGCAAAACAGGTCGGCTATCCGTTCGTCTTCGCCAATATCCAGCAGGCGCAAGGCACGGGAAACCAGAACCTGATTGATGTGATGATTGACCTGCGTGAAATCGTTCGGCTTGAAAGGCATCTCGACGCTGAATTCAGGCAGGACATATTTCAGCGCATTTTTTTCAGGGTAAAAAAGGGCAATCGTATCGGGTCCTTTTGTCTGGAGCCACCATTGAACTTTATATTCATCGGCAAAACGTTTCAGTTTGCTTTCATCGTCTGCTGTCAAAGGCGCCATGATACGCAACAACAAGGCCGTAATCAGCTGATCACCATCGCTTCCGATCGCTACTTCAATCTGCGGAACCTCACGCATGATGGAGAGCGATTCGATCAACTGCCGCAGAGGCACCAGCATATCGGAAATATGGCGCGGCAGGACATGACACTCTTTCATGTCGACGACATAGCGTGATTGCCTTTCCCTGAAACCGACGAGAATGCCCCCCTTTTTTGGCACGTAATTGACGGACAGGCGCGCGCGGAAACGATATCCCCAGTAAGGTCCATAAATGGGGCGCAGCATTCGTTCCGGCCTGACACGGCCGATATGCCAGAGATTGTCTTCCAGTACACGCTGTTTCATCGCAACCTGCGCCGATGGCTCGACATGCTGCATGGAGCAACCGCCACATACACTGAAATGCGGACATTTGGGTTTGGCCCGAACCGGCGATTCCCTGAAAAGGGAAATCATTTTAGCCAGTTCCCATTTGCTTTTTTTCTTGACTGTTTCGAAATGCACCACTTCGCCAGGCAAGGCACCTTCAACAAAAACGACTTTTCCGGGTGTCCCGTCTTCATTGGACAAATGCCCCACTCCGCGCCCTTCGGCATCCAGGGATTTGATTTGAATAGTATTGATTGGCATAAACCTAGTTTGACAAACAAATAACGCACATTGAGACAATATGCGTTATTCGGGAATTAAATATGGCTGGAATTAATGTTCAGGCAGATATTTCATCGGATCGACCGGTTTGCCCTGATAGCGGATTTCGAAATGCAACTTGACCTTGTCGCTATCGGTATTGCCCATTTCGGCAATCTGCTGGCCCCGTTTCACCAGTTGTTTTTCCTTGACCAGAATCTTGTCATTATGGGCATACGCCGACAGGACTCCATCGCTATGCTTGATAATGACCAGATTGCCATAACCGTTCATGTTGCCTCTGTGCAAGACAGTGCCATCCGCAGCGGCAACCACTTTCTGTCCTTTTGTTCCGGAAATATCGATACCCCGGTTTTTTCCGGGTTGGTATGGAGTTATCACATTTCCTTGCGTCGGCCAGCTCCAGACAATGCCGGACACTTCTTTTGCACTCCCGTTTGCAGCAACGGCAGCAGGAGCAGCGCTGGATTGGGTCACAGTTTTCTTGCCGGATTCCTTTTTGGCTTCATCGATCGAACGGACCTGAACAGCAGAAGAAGAAGCAACAGCCGTCGTCGCAGCAGCCCCTTCAGGTGGCTGTACACGCAAGACCTGCCCGACTTCCAGCGCATTCACGTTGGCAAGATTGTTCCAGCCAGCCAGATCGTGAACGCTATGACCTGAACGTCGGGCGATTTGCGACAGGGTATCGCCGCGCTTGACGGTATAACGTATCGTATTCCTGTCAATTGGCTGATAGGGATTTGAAGTAGTGATACTTGAACGGTCACTGATCGGTGCCGTTTTCTGGGGGCTGCTGCAGGCAAACAGACCTGCACAACTGACTAGCAATAATGGATAAACAATCTTCTTCATTTACCTGTTCCAATATCTGTCGACTTCTGAAATTCCTCAAACCGTACCCTGTTGAAGCGGGACGAAATAACAATCATCTAGTATAACGCTTTCCCACTCACGTTCGGCTACTCTTTTTATCAATTGCAGCTTTTGTTTTTCATCTCCCACGGGAGCGATCAGACGTCCGCCTATGGCCAGTTGATCCAGCAGGGCATCCGGCACTTGCAAACCTGCCGCGGCAAGGATTATGCCATCAAACGGCGCAGCCTGCGGCAGTCCTTTCATGCCATCGCCATATTGCAAACGCAAATTGGCGATTCTCATGGGCCTGAGATTTCTCCGTGCCAGCTCATGCAATGCCTTGATTCTCTCGATAGAATAAACCTCTTCTCCCAGTTTGGCGAGGATTGCCGCCTGATAGCCACAACCGGTTCCGATTTCCAGAATCCTGTTCAAGGGTTGCGTTCCCATACCGGTACGGAGCGCTTCAATCATTTTGGCGACAGTCGAGGGTTTCGAGATGGTCTGGTGCGAACCTATCGGCAAGGCAATGTCGGCATACGCCTGTCCCCAAAGTCCCGATTCAAGGAACAGATGGCGCGGAATCTGTTGCATGGCCTGCAATACGACCTTATCCTTTATTCCGGATTGCGCCAGTCGCTCGACCATTGAACGGGCCGATCGTGTGATGTTCGATTCGTTCCAGCCAACCTGAAGCAACTGGGTCTGTTTTTTAACCGGATCTTTCAAACCCGAATGTGCCACCTTGTTTTGCATGGCTGTCTGGGTTGAAACGTAATTTTTCTTATCGGCTGGCGAGGGCCTTGTTTTGTCAAACGAAGATCGTCCCACCACGGAAGACAGTGGCAAAGGGAAGGTTTTCGTTTTCTTGTTCATGCGAGTATTTTCGTCAAATCAGTCAATATATCGGTATGCGTCCAATCCAGCTGAAGCGGGGTGACAGACACATGCCCCTGATTGATGGCATGAAAATCGGTTCCCTCACTTGCATCCCGAACCGGCCCTGTCGGCCCGATCCAGAAGATTTCCCGGTCGAACGGGTCTTTTTCCCGGATGACCGCTTCAGATTCATGTCGCCGTCCCAGGCGTGTCGCACAGATTTTTTTCAGTTCAGAATAAGGCCTGTTGGGAATGTTCACGTTCAGAAGAAACGGCTTCGGCAACTTTTCATATACCTTCACTACAATTTCCCGTGCCATTTCCGCAGCGCTGTCCAGCTCGGCCCATCCCTTCTCGACCTGTGAAAAAGCGATTGCCGGAATGTCGAAGAGATACCCTTCCATCGCACCGGCGACTGTCCCCGAATAAATGGTATCTTCACCGGCATTCTGGCCATGATTGATACCCGTGACGACCAGATCGGGACGCCAGGGCAACACACCGGTGATGGCAATATGAACACAGTCGGAAGGGGTACCCGTCGTATAGGTGAAACCGTTTCGGCCCTGATAGACGGAAATGGGACGTTCGAGAGTCAGGGAATTGGAAGCGCCCGAGCGATTGCTGTCTGGTGCGACGACAGCGATTTCCGCAATGGGTGAAAGGGCCTTTGCAAGCGCATTGATCCCGGGCGCCAGATAACCGTCATCGTTACTGATTAATATCCGCATCAAACCGCTCTTTCCTGATCGATTAATGAATGTTGAACATATAAAACCCGATATGTTCATCCTGCCAGGGAACTACGATTATTCTTTTTTCGGCAGAGTCAGCAATTGCAAAATATCATTTAATTCGGAACGAATGGCTTCGACGTCCACCGATGGAGGCGCCATGAAACTTTCTTCGGGAAGAACCTCGACAGGTGCCGTTCTGCCTTCACGTTCATTCAACTTGTTACGTGCGCCACTGATCGTAAAACCCTGATCGTAAAGCAGCTCCCTTATCCGTCTTATCAGCAACACTTCATGATGCTGGTAATAACGTCTGTTACCCCTGCGTTTAACCGGTTTTAACTGGGTAAATTCCTGCTCCCAGTATCGAAGCACATGAGGTTTGACTCCACACAGCTCACTCACCTCGCCAATCGTAAAGTAACGTTTGGCAGGTATGGGAGGCAATGCAACCGTTTCAGGCTTGTGGACTCGTTCGTTCATGGAAAATGTAATTACTTGTCAAATTTTTCCGCTGATTCAACCATCGATTTCAGCTTCTGGCTGGCATGAAAAGTCACTACGCGCCTCGCTGTAATCGGAATTTCTTCACCGGTCCTCGGATTTCTCCCGGGACGCTGCGGCTTGTCGCGCAACTGGAAATTGCCGAAACCGGATAATTTAACAGCCTCGCCCCGTTCCAGAGCACCGCAAATTTCTTCAAAGAAGGTTTCGACCATTTCCTTGGCTTCGCGTTTGTTCAAACCGACTTGTTCATATAATAATTCAGTCAGTTCCGCTTTTGTTAAAGTCGAAGTGTTTTTGTCGGAATCGGGCATCGTTTTTTTATCTAAATAATCCAGTCCCATGTTTTCAGCGCCATGCGAATCGGTGGGGTATTTCATTCTTGTTCAAACCTGTAAGCTATTCGACTCAGGCACGCAATCTGGCGCCCAGGTCTTTTTCAACAGCGGAAACGAGCGCATTGACGGCAGTTTCCACGACTTCATCCTGCAGCGTTCCATTGATATCTTGCAAGGTAATCCTGAATGCAAGACTTTTTTCATTGGCATCCAAACCTTTTCCACGATAATCATCAAACAAAACAATGGCTTGCATGATGTTACACAGGGGGTTATTATCTTTTTCCTTGTAGAATCTGTCAATGATTTCTTGCACCGGCATTGATGAATCGACTACCAGCGCGATATCGCGTATGACCGGCTGGAACCGGGAAATCTCCGTATAGACCGGCACATCGACCGTTTGCAAGGCGGAGATGTCCACTTCGAACAGTACCGGAGCATGCGGCAAATCGTACTTGTGCTGCCACGACGGATGCAATTCGCCAAGAATGCCCACTTTTTGCCCATCCACTTCGAGAGCGGCACATCTTCCCGGGTGGAATGCAGGATGGCTTGCCTTGGAAAAGCGTACCTCTTTCGGCGCAAACATGGCTTCCAGATCGGCTTTCACGTCAAAGAAATCGACCTGTCTGTCTTCCTGTCCCCACTGTTCTTCATCGACCAGACCATAAGCGATAGCGGCAAGCCGCTTGGGTTGTTCATAACCAGCCACGGAGAGCGGGCCGTTTTCCACTTTATCGTTGCGCAGGAACACACCGCCGATTTCGAAAAGGCGGATTCTGGAAAATTTCCGGTTGAGATTGAAACGGACATTGGCGACCAGATTGCCGATCATCGTCGAACGCATGACGCTCATCTGGCTGGCAATCGGGTTCAACAGACGAATCGGATTGTCATTGGCGGCAAAATCTTTTTCCCATTCTTCTTCAACAAAACTGTAATTGACCACTTCCTGATAATCGAGATCGGCCATTTGCTGGCGGATCGAAAAAAGCGACCGCATATTTTCCGGTTTGATACGCATGACATTGGATGCGACCGGCGGCAGAGCTGGAATGTTTTCAAAACCGTAAACGCGGGCGATTTCCTCAATCAGGTCTTCCTCGATTTCAATGTCGAAACGATACGATGGAGGCGTAACGGTGAAGTCTTCGCCGTTCTGGACAAAAGACAGACCCAAACGCGTGAAAATGTCGGCGATCTGCTCTGTTGAGAGAGGAATGCCAATGACTTTTTCCGCTTTCTCGCGACGCAAGACAACCGGATCGCGTTTCGGCAAACTGAGGATCTGGTCATCGACAGGCCCGACGGTCGTTTCACCTTCGACACCGCAGATTTCCAGTACCAGCGCTGTAATCCGTTCAAGAGCCGTGACAGTCGCATTGAAATCGACGCCGCGTTCGAAACGGTGTGACGCGTCGGTCGAGAAATTGTACCGTCTGGCGCGACCACGGATGGCATCAGGCCACCAGAAAGCCACTTCAATGTAAATATTTCTGGTATCGGAGGAAACGGATGTTCTGTCGCCCCCCATGATGCCGCCCAGGAATTCAACGGCCGTGTTGTCCGCAATGATACCGACCCACTCGTCCACTTCGACGGTCATGTCATTCAACAACTTGACCTTTTCACCTTTTTTTCCCCAGCGAATGGTCAATCCCCCGTCAATCTTGTCGAGATCGTAAATGTGGTTCGGCTGGCCGCCTTCGAGCATGACATAGTTGGAAATGTCGACGATGGCCGAAATGGAGCGCTGTCCACTGCGTTCCAGACGCTGCTTCATCCATTCGGGAGTCGGCGCATTCGCGTTGATCCCCTTGATCACCCTGCCGGAAAAACGACCGCACAAATCCGGCGCCTCAACCTTGACCGGCAATTTGTCGTTTGACGTGACTTTGGCCGGCTCGGAAACGGGCCGGTTCAATTTGGCGCCCGTCAGCGCGGAAATTTCACGTGCCACGCCAAGCAAAGACAGGCAATCGGCCTTGTTCGGCGTCAGCTTGATGTCGAAAATGGAATCTTCCAGCTGGAGATAATCACGCAAATCCATTCCCAATGGCGCATTTTCAGGCAAGTCCATAATGCCGGAATGGTCTTCGGACAACTGGAGTTCACGCAACGAACACAACATACCGTTTGACTCAACACCGCGCAATTTTCCTTTTTTGATCGTAAAGGCCTTGCCTTCTTCTTCGGTGGGCAGTTCCGCACCAATCAGGGCGCAGCCCGTCATCATGCCGGGACGGACATTCGGAGCACCACAGACAATGTTCAGGATCGTTCCGGTACCGGCATCGACCTGACAGACAGAGAGACGATCCGCATTGGGATGCTTTGCAACTTCCAGCACTTTTGCAACGACGATTTTCGAGAAAGGACGTGCGGCAGGTGTGATACCTTCGACTTCAAGACCTGACATGGTCATCAGATGAGACAATTCATCCGTCGTCAAATCCGGGTTAACCAGTGTCCGGAGCCAGTTTTCAGAAAATTGCATAATCAGCTTTCAATCACAAAAAACGGTAACAGTTATTTTTTCAACAGCACATGCTTAATTGAATTGTTTCAAAAAGCGCAAATCGCCTTCGTAAAACAGTCTCAGGTCGTTAATGCCATAACGCAGCATGGTCAGGCGTTCGAGACCGGAACCGAAAGCGAATCCGATGTACTCGTTCGGATCGATACCCATATTCCGCAAAACATTCGGATGGACCTGTCCTGAACCGGACACTTCCAGCCATCTGCCTTTTAAGGGGCCACTGCCGAATGCGATATCGATTTCGGCAGACGGTTCGGTAAACGGGAAATACGACGGGCGGAAACGTACCTGAAGATTGTCGGTTTCAAAGAAGGCGCGGACAAAATTCAGATACACGCCTTTCAGGTCGGCAAAACTGATGTTCTTGTCGATCCACAGGCCTTCGACCTGATGGAACATCGGGGAATGGGTCGCATCGCTATCGACGCGATACGTGCGTCCCGGTGCAATAACCTTGACAGGCAATTCGTGGGAACGGGCATAACGCACCTGCATCGGACTGGTATGCGTGCGCAGCAATAAAGGCTTGCCTTCGGTATCGTTGCCTTCAATATAAAACGTATCCTGCATGGAACGCGCCGGATGGTTTTCCGGGCTGTTCAATGCCGTGAAATTGGTCCAGTCCGTTTCGATTTCCGGGCCGTCGGCCACGTCAAAACCGATCGAACCGAAAATCCGTTCGATTCTTTCCCATGTTCTCATAACGGGATGAATGCCGCCCTTGCCTCTTCCTCTTCCCGGAAGGGTCACGTCAATGGCTTCGGCATTCAAACGTACCTGCATTTTTTCGTTGGCAAGTTCTTCACGACGGGCATTTAACGACCCTTCAATCTGGCCCTTGGCATTATTAATGACCGCGCCCTGCGCCTTGCGCAGTTCAGGCGCCATCTTGCCAAGCGTCTTCATTTGTTCGGTAATCAATCCGGTTTTGCCGAGATATCTGGCTTTGGCATTTTCAAGCGCAACCGCATCCGGTGCGTCTTTAAAATCTTGTTTTGCCAGAAGAACCAACTGTTCTAACGAGTCCATGCTGTACGTTCCTGTCAGACAACAGAAAATTAAAAGTAAAAATAAAAAAGCGGGGCAAGTTCAGGCCTTGCCCCGCTTTTATCTATGCAAGCTGCAACACGATCAGGCCGCGATAGCAGCCTTAACCTGATTGACGATAGCAGCGAAAGCAGGTTTGTCTGCTACAGCCATATCGGCCAGAACCTTGCGGTCCAGTTCGATGGAGGCTTTTTTCAGGCCATTCATGAATACGCTGTAAGACATACCCAGTTCACGGGTAGCAGCGTTGATACGGGTAATCCACAGAGCGCGGAATACGCGTTTTTTGTTACGACGGTCACGATAGGCATATTGACCTGCCTTCATGACGGCTTCTTTGGCTACACGAAAAACCGAGCTGCGACGGCCACGAAAGCCTTTTGCTTCAGCAAGAATTTTTTTATGACGGGCCCGTGCGGTGACCCCACGTTTTACTCTGGACATGTTCTTTCCTTGTTATTCGTGTTAATGGATCAGGCGCTAGGCATCATGCGCAATACGGACGATACATCGCTCGCATTGACATTAGTCGCACCACGCAACTGGCGTTTGGCTTTAGTGGTTTTCTTGGTCAGGATGTGGCGTTTGAAAGCCTGTCCACATTTGACGGTTCCACCTGGACGAACGCGAAAACGTTTTTTCGCGCTGCTTTTGGTTTTCATTTTTGGCATGTTTACTCCTGTCTTTTCAGACAGTTCCTCTTTTTAATATGATCACAGGTGGCAACACTCGCTGCACTTGAATGCCTGTTCTCACTTGTTTTACAACGGCAAATGCCGCTGCGCTCTATCCGCCGTTTGAAAAACGACGAAAAAGATTCTATTTCTTTTTCTTCGGCGCCAGAACCATTACCATCTGGCGACCTTCCATTTTAGGAAACTGCTCTACCTGTCCGACGTCATCCAGATCCTGTTTCAGACGTTCGAGCATACGGAATCCGATATCCTGATGAGCCATTTCACGTCCACGGAAACGCAGGGTGACCTTGCATTTGTCACCATCTTCGAGGAACTTTATCAAATTGCGTAATTTGATATTATAGTCCCCTTCGTCCGTTCCGGGGCGGAATTTGATTTCCTTGACCGAAACAACCTTCTGTTTCAGCTTCGCTTCATGGGCTTTTTTCTGTTCGGCATATTTGAATTTGCCGTAATCCATGAGACGACAGACGGGCGGATGTGCATTGGGCGCGATCTCGACCAGATCGACGTCCGCTTCTTCCGCCAGCTTGAAAGCTTCCTGAAGGCTGACAATACCAATCGGCTCATTGTCAACGCCGACAAGGCGTACTTCCTGAGCCGAAATCTCCCCGTTCAGGCGATGTGACTTATCAGTAGCTATCTTGATTCCCCGCTTAAAAAAGTTATACCGTTTGCTTTCTGAACTTATTGTTTCGACTGGATTTCGTTTTCCATACGAGCCATCAGTTCTTCAACCGTCATGACGCCCAGATCGACGCCTCCACGTGCACGAACGGCAACTGTGTTTGCATTTTTTTCCTTATCGCCGACAACGATCAAATAAGGAACCTTGTTTACAGAATGATCGCGTATTTTATAGGTAATTTTTTCGTTTCGCAAATCCACTTCAGCCCTGAAACCTGCTTTTTTCATCGTTTGAACAACACTTTGCGCATATTCGGCCTGTGAGTCCGAGATATTCAAAACGGTTGCGTGAACAGGTGCCAGCCACAAAGGCATCGCTCCGGCATGGTTTTCGATCAGAATACCGATAAAGCGTTCCAGCGAACCCAAAATGGCGCGATGGATCATGACGGGAATCTTGCGGGTGTTGTCTTCGGCGACATACTCGGCACCCAGTCTCATCGGCATGGAAAAATCAACCTGGATCGTACCGCACTGCCACATCCGTCCAATGGCGTCTTTCAGGGTGTATTCGATTTTTGGACCATAGAAGGCACCATCGCCCGGCGACAGTTCATATGAACAGCCGGAACGTTCCAGCGACTGGATCAATGCGTTTTCAGCCTTGTCCCACGCTTCGTCGGAACCTACCCGTTTTTCCGGCCGGGTTGCGATCTTGTAAATGATGTCTGTAAAGCCGAAGTCCTGATAAACTTTTTTCAACAAATCGGTGAAAGCGACGCATTCGTCCAGAATCTGGTCTTCGGTACAGAAGATATGCCCATCATCTTGAGTGAATCCGCGAACGCGCATCATGCCATGCAACGAGCCGGATGGCTCGTTACGATGGCATTGGCCGAATTCGCCATAACGCAACGGCAATTCACGATAGGAGTGCAGATTGGAACGATAAATCTGGACATGTCCCGGACAGTTCATCGGTTTTAACGCATAAATGCGGTTTTCCGATTCGGTCGTGAACATATTTTCCTTATAGTTGTCCCAATGGCCGGATTTTTCCCACAGGGAACGATCCAGAATCTGCGGCCCCTTGACTTCCTGATAGCCATTTTCCTGATAGACGCGACGCATGTACTGTTCGACCTGTTGCCAGATCGTCCAGCCTTTTGCATGCCAGAAAATCAGGCCCGGCGCTTCATCCTGGAAATGGAACAGGTCCAGCGAACGCCCCAGACGGCGATGATCGCGTTTCTCAGCCTCTTCAAGCATATGAAGATAGGCGTCCTGATCTTCTTTTTTGGCCCATGCCGTTCCGTAAATGCGCTGCAGCATTTCATTATCCGAATTGCCGCGCCAGTATGCACCTGCCAGACGCATCAACTTGAAAACCTTCAGCTTGCCATTGGCCGGTACGTGAGGGCCACGGCACAAGTCGGTAAAGCCACCACTGGTATAAAGGGAGACATCTTCATTCTGCGGAATGGATTCGATGATTTCGGCCTTATAGTCTTCACCGATCGACTTGAAATAGGCGACCGCTTCGTCACGAGGCAACACTTTCCGGGTCACTTCCTCATTTTTGCGAGCCAGCTCGGTCATTTTCTTTTCAATGGCCTGCAAATCTTCCGGCGTGAATGGACGTTTGTAGGAAAAATCGTAATAAAAGCCATTGTCGATCACAGGCCCGATCGTTACCTGTGCATCCGGGAATAATTGCTTGACTGCATAAGCCAGCAAGTGAGCGGTTGAATGTCGCAGAATATCGACGCCTTCAGGATCCCGATCCGTCACGATAGACAGCTCGACATCGTTATCGATCATATAGGAAGTATCAACCAGTTTGCCGTTTACTTTTCCTGCGATAGCCGCTTTGGCAAGACCGCTGCCGATAGAGGCCGCTACCTGTGAAACGGTTACCGGTTCATTGAATTCGCGTGCAGAACCGTCGGGAAGCCGAACTGAAATCATGTTGTCTCCAAAAACCAGCACAAAAAGACGGCGCTAACCGTCATATAAAATTAAAACGCAACAAAAAAACGCGGGCCGGCCGCGCTTTTCAGACATTCACTGGCATAAAAAACCGGCACAAGCGGAAGAAAAATGAAATTTTTGCCATTGAATAATCATCATTTGAGTAACTTTAGCACAGAACGAATTTCACACAAAGCCATGTTAAAGCCAACCGAAACCCGGGCGGATGAGCCAATATTCACATAAAAGGGATTTCATGAGCTGAAAAACCGACAAAATAAAAAAACCGCTTCAAAAAAGAAGGGGTTTGATTGATAATGCCAGAAGAAAATCCCTTTTTGGGATATGAATGATTCCAGAAAAATCCCGTCAAACAAAAAGGGGAAAAACCGGAACCAGACAGACGGGGATTAACCCGAAAAGATGTTGGTAGGCACGATTGGACTCGAACCAACGACCCCTACCATGTCAAGGTAGTGCTCTAACCAGCTGAGCTACGCGCCTAAAGATTGAAATTATAGCAGGACAAAATAAATTTTGGCAATACCTGTCATTCTTATGATCATCGCGTTGCGTCAGGACAACATTGAAGAATCTTAGTAAACTATCAACATTAATTGCACTTTCTGTTTACGCGAGCGTTGTAAAAAGAGAAAAAGTTTCATTCAATTAATAAATTTGATGCATTTGTATCTCATAAAGAGTTTAATAAACTGAACCCGGCTTTTCATGATTTCCCCAAATGTACATGTAATAATAATTAAACAAGATCCGATTCACGGTGAGGCACCTTTATGAAATTCAAACTTCTTTCCCTTGCAATCAGCAGTGCATTTCTGACGTTGTCCGGATTGGCAAATGCCCAGACGACGTTAACTGCCGCTGTCGATTACACGCTGCGCAACAACCCCGATGTGGCAATAGAGGCAAGGCAGAGACGCTCGGTCGATGAGGCGCTTTTGGGTGCTTATAGCGGATATATGCCAAAAGTTGATCTCGGCTGGGGTATCGGCAAGGAAAAGGCCAAAAACAGCAACACAGCCTATCAGTGGAGCGACAGCCTGACACGTCGTGAGAAATCGGTCACCCTGTCACAAATGCTTTTCGACAGTTTTGCAACGGCAAACGAAGTCGCCAGAAACCGGGCGCGCATGCAGTCCTCGGCTTATAAAGTATCCGGCACGGCCGAGCAAATCGCGTTGAAAGTGGTGGAATCCTATCTGGATGTCCTGCGTTTGCGTGAAAATGTCCGCCTGACCCAGGAAAACCTGCAGAACCACCAGAAAACCTACGACCAGATTTCCCTGCGTGCCACCAGCGGTATCGGTCGCCAGTCCGACGTCGATCAGGCAGAAGCCCGTCTGGCCCTGGCCAAATCGAATCTGGTTTCCGCCGAAGCCAACTTGCGCGATGCGGAAATCAATTACCAGCGTTTTACCGGCAAGCATCCTGACGAGCTGATCCAGCCGGATGGCCCGACAGACGAAATCATGCCGAAAAATCTGGAAGACGCACTTGTAAAAGCACGCGAGAACAATCCACTCCTGAAACAGTCCAAAGCCGATATCGAGGCTGCAAACGCCCAATATAATGCGGCAAAATCAGCATTCGGCCCACGTTTCGACTTGCAGGCCGGCATGAATTACACGGACGATTCCGGCGGGGTTGAAGGCCCGAACGATTCTAAATATGCCATGATCCGCATGAACTGGAATATTTTGCGCGGTGGAGCGGATTATGCACGCCTCGGTGAAACAAAACAGCTTTCATATCAGGCAATGGAAATCATGAAACGTACGATGATGCAGCTCGACCAAAGCACGAGCCTGTCGTGGAACACCTTCGTTTCCGCCCATGAACGCCTGCCAAGCCTCTTGCAACATGCCGAATCAAGCCTGGCTACCCGGGATGCTTACACCAAGCAGTTCAGTATCGGCCAGCGTACTCTGGTCGATTTGCTCGATACCGAAAACGAATATTACACATCGACTGTCGAATACGTTAACGGGCAGTACATGGAATTGTTTGCACGCTATCGCCTGATGGCCGACATGGGCACATTGCTCGCCTCCTTAAACGTCAAACCACTGGTTGAAAGCGATCCAGCCAGACGGGTCGAACACAGCAATCCATGGACTCGCAGCGACTACAAGAAAGAGGAAAAGAAACAGGCTGCCCTCATGCAGGAAGAACCGGCACAACCTGAACTTGAAGCTGATCCGGTAATAAAACCTGAAACGGCAAAACCGGTTGAAGAGAAATCTTCGCTGGATAAAGAACCCGTTCTGAAACCACAGCCTGACTTGACGGCAAATCCCGACAAAAAATAGTTTCCATCCTTTTGACAATACCCGGCACGGTCCCGATCGCTGCCGGGTATATTTATGTTTGAAAAAGAGATTTATGCAATAATCCGGTAATCCTTATCCGAAATTGTCATATGCTTTTTTCGCCATCAAAATACAAGCAGACATCCCAATTTTTCGGACGCTTATTATTTGTTATCTTATTAACAATAATATTGCCGTTGCTGCCTCATGCAGCGGACGTACTCCCCCCCTTGACCGACGCCTACATTAACAGTGCCGCCACCAAATATGGCATCAGTGCAAAAAGGCGACTTCAGGAATGGGACAAACTCATCAAACAAAACCAGAGTAAATCCGAGCCGGAAAAACTTCGTCTGGTAAACGACTTTTTCAACCGGATTCGATATGTTTCCGACCTCGAACATTGGGGCGTCGAAGATTTCTGGGCCACGCCAGCAGAATTACTGGCTTCAAACGGAGGCGATTGTGAAGACTATGCGATTGCAAAATATTTCACGCTTGTGGCAATGCATGTCGATCCCAACAAGCTCAAGATCACTTACGTGAAGGCTCGAGTCAATAACAAAATGATTGCGCATATGGTTCTGACATATTACACACAGCCGAACGCCGTCCCACTGGTTCTGGACAGTCTGAACAAACAGATCCGTCCTGCCACGCAGCGTCCTGACCTGACTCCGGTTTATGCATTCAATGGTGACGGTCTGTGGATTGTAAAGTCGCGTACTGAAAACAGGGTAGGCGGATCGGGAAAAATCCGTTTCTGGAACGAAATGAAAAGCAGGATGGGAAAAGAATTCTAGTACATATTCGACACTGAAAAGACAAATGAAATCAATGAAAAACAGTCATCCGAAGCAAGTTATTTATCAATTAATTGTTTTTTATTGCTAAAATGTTATTAAACTGGAGACGACCGTTATGACATTACGGCGACAATTAACTCTTATCATTGCAACGCTTTTCGTGTTGCTCTTTATCGGGACATTTTCTATCAATGTCCACAATACGCGCGCCTATCTGAACGACCAGCTCAATAGCATCTCGCAGGACATGGCAACCTCACTGGGTCTGACCCTCTCACCTTACATGGCTGACGACGATATGGTTGTCGTTGAAAGCCACGTCAATGCCCTGTATGACAGCGGCTACTATCGGGAAATCGTCATTACCGACATCGACGGCAAACCTTTGATTGAACGTATCAGTACACGTCCAGTCGAAAAAGTGCCTGCATGGTTCGTCAGGATGTTTCCGCTGGATACACCTCAGGGCGAAAGCCTGATCATGAGTGGCTGGAACCAGGCCGGTGCCGTTCGCGTCAGTGCGCATCCGGAATTCGCTTACATTCGCCTTTGGTCAACGTGCGTTCAGTCGTTTTATCTGTTTCTGATCGGCTTTGCCATCCTTTTCGGGCTGGTGCTTGTCGTCCTCCACTACATTCTTCGTCCACTGAAGGCTGTCCAGAAACAGGCGGAAGCCATATCGAACAAAGAGTACCTTATCCAGACACAAATGCCATGGACGCTGGAACTTCGGGACGTCGTTTCCGCCATGAACATGATGTCGGGAAAAATCAGGGATATCTTCAGTGAGCAGGAAGCATCGCTTGAACGCATCCGCAATGCCGCTTACACCGATTCGACGACTGGTCTGGCCAATCGCACTTATTTCAATATGAGATTGCGCCATATGATCGAATCCGGAACGGATTTTGAACATGGCGTACTGATGTTCATTGAAATCAGCCATTTGATCGAATTGAACAAACAATCCGGACATCTTGCAGGAGATACCCTCTTGAAAGGAGTCAGCCAGCTTATCAAGGACCGGATCAGCACTTTCCCTGCCAATGAAATCCTGCTCTCACGTCTTTCCGGCGCCACTTTTGCCGTCGCCATTTCCGGAATTCCGGAAAAACAGGCGGAAGAATTCGCCAACTCGCTGGCATCGGATCTCTCCGGGCTGCATGAAAAAGGGTTGACGCCATTTACGGATGTCGGCCACATCGGTCTGGCATTCCACACCAGCCAGAATTTGCCTGAACTCCTCTCGGAAGCCGACATGGCTTTGCGTGCTGCGCAAATCAAGGGACCTAACGCCGTCCATTATCACCGCAACAATATTGCAGGTGATTTCGACAGCCTGACAGCAACACAATGGATTTCCCTGCTGAACAAGGTCATCGACGAAAAAAGATTTACCCTGTTATTGCAATCCGTCATGATGGCTGAAGACCCGGCAGTCATAAGGCAACAGGAAGTGCTGTTGCGCATTGCCAATGATGAGAACAAACTGATCCCGGCCAGTATTTTCATTCCGATGATTCATCACCACGGCCTGACCAGGGCACTCGATAAAATGATTGTCACCGCTGTGCTTGAACAGCTGGCAAAACAGGAAAATCTGGCAGGAAACGTTTCCGTCAACCTGATGCCGGCATCCATACAGGACCCTGAATTCGTGACCTGGCTCTCATCGACCCTTCTATCCCGGCCAAAACTGGCAAACCGCCTGTTGTTTGAACTGGATGATTACGGGATTTCCCAGAACCTGTACGCCGCTTTGAACCTGCAACAGGCTATCGCTTCAACAGGTGCCGGAATCGGCATCGATCATTTCGGCAGAAACATTACGGCCCTGAGTTCGCTGGGGGCCCTGAAACCGGCCTATCTGAAAATCGACGGCAGTTTCATCCGGAATATCGACACCAACCGGGACAACCAGCAATTTGTCGAGCTGCTGGTCACCATGGCACATGCCCAGGACATTCTCGTTATTGCCGAATCCATTGAAAATGACAATGAAATGGAAATGGTACGAAAACTCCGCGTCGATGGGTTACAAGGCTATGCCCTGCACCGTCCTGAAGTATGGATCAGCAATATTCCCGAGTCATTGAAATAAACCGGAAAAAACGGCACCGATGTCTTCAATCCATAAACATCTTTTCGAAAACTGATGTTTATGGCTCTATACAATTTCCTGAAATTTCTTTTGATATTTCCGGTGCTTATGCGAATATTTTCATTCCATTACCCTTTTTCAGGATGTTTATAAATCTGTTTTTTCGTATAAACATGTTGCCTATTTACTAATAGCGACATTGCTCTGGGACAAATATCTTTTTTTGACATAAAATAAAACCGGTATTTCCTCACTGAAACACAAGGCTGTGATTAATAGGTAAAAACAGGCAGGACCCGGCCTTACTCAGGCAGTGTTCTTGTTCAACAAAATCAACCCCGGATTAACCTTGACGGGATACGACCATGCCCTACATACAGCGAAATGAAAAAGGTGAAATCATCGCCCTGACAGCGGATTCCACTGGACAAGACGACCAGCCGGTCGGACTGGACAACCCTGAAATCCTGCAATTTCTCGCAGGAAACGACAATCCTGCAAAAGGCGATCACTATTTCGAAATGCTGGCCCAGGATCTTCAACAGATTCGTATTCTGGAAGATTTGATCGACTTGCTGACGTCGAAAGGCATCATCATGTTTTCAGAATTGCCGGTAGCCGCGCAGCAAAAAATCCTTAACAAGAAAAGCATTCGCGAAAGTCTTGATCATGCCGGTGACATTCTCGTGCGTGACGAAGCCCCTCTTCTTTAATCAATTTTTATTATCCCGAATTCATTTTCAGAGACGACACTGCAATGGCAGACACAAACGACACCAACTGGAAAATTCCGGTCGACGCTTTAATGTCGGACGATCCGCTCTTGAGATGCCTGGTCATCCTGACCCGACTCTATCAGCATCCTTATTCGGCCCAGACCCTGACTGCCGGGCTCCCGCTTGAAGACGGCAAGCTCAATCCGGAACTGTTTATTCGCGCCGCTAACCGTGCAGGTCTGACATCACGTGTGACCAAGCGCGAATTGCTCGATATTTCGGCTTTGACGTTCCCCGTCGTTTTATTGCTCAAAAACGGGAACGCATGCGTTGCTACCGCCCGCAACGAAGCCAATGTCTGGACGGTTATCCAGACCGAATCCGATGGCGGCGAAATGCAGATATCAAACGAGGAACTGGCCGGGTTTTATTCAGGATTTGCCATATTCAGCCGCCCCTCTTTCCGTTTCGACAGTCGCGCTCACGAACACGAAACGCCAAAAGGCGAGCACTGGTTCTGGAGTGTTTTCCGCCAGTCATGGCCCCTGTATTCAGAAGTATTGATCGCTTCATTACTGATCAATATTTTTGCACTGGTCACCCCGTTGTTCACGATGAACGTTTACGATCGTGTTGTCCCGAATCAGGCGTATGAAACGCTATGGGTTCTGGGTATCGGCATTCTGATCGTTTACATCTTCGATCTGATCATGAAAACATTGCGGGCCTATTTCCTCGATGTGGCCGGCAAACGGGTCGATATTATTCTGTCTTCAACGATATTCGAAAAGATCATGGGACTGAAAGCCGCCGTCCGGCCACGTTCGGTGGGCAGCCTGGCCAACAATCTGCAGGAATTCGAGATGTTCCGGGACTTCATCACTTCCGCGACAATCACGACCCTGATCGATTTGCCGTTTACCATTCTTTTCCTGCTGATCATTCTCTGGATCGGCGGTCCGGTTGTTCTGGTACCTATTGCCGCCATTCCGATCATCATTCTGGTTGCGCTGGCACTGCAACGCCCATTGCAAGGCGTCATCCAGAAAAGTTTCCGTGTGGGTTCCCAGAAGCACGCCACACTGATCGAAACCCTCACCGGCCTTGACACGATCAAAGCTGTCGACGCTGAAGGGATCGCCCAGAGAAAATGGGAAAGAATCATTGGCGAACAAAGCGATCTTGGCCTCAAATCGAAATTATTGACGACAGCGATCGTCAATCAATCCGGATTGTTCCAGCAACTGGCTTATGTCGGCGTCGTAGTCGTCGGCGTTTTCCTGATTACCAACAACATGTTGACCATGGGCGGTCTGATCGCCTGTTCCATGCTGACCGGTCGCGTCACCGCTCCATTGGCTCAGGTCGCCAGCCTGATTACGCGTTACTATCAGGCACGTGCCGCGGTTCAGGGCGTTGATGACATCATGAAACTGCCGGTGGAAAGAACACCCGGCAAGAATTACATTCACCGTCCTGTCATTCGGGGAGATATTGAATTCCGCAATGTGACATTTGCCTATCCGGACCAGAGTATTCCTGCCCTGAAAAACGTCTCATTCAAAATCAGTCAGGGTGAACGTGTCGGTATTATCGGACGAATCGGTTCCGGAAAATCGACACTTGAAAAACTGATACTGGGCATTTACGAACCGAATGAAGGTTCCGTCTGGGTCGATGGCGTCGATTTGCAGCAAATCGATCCGGCCGACCTGCGCAGAAACATCGGTTACATCCCTCAGGACGTGATGCTTTTCTTCGGATCGGTCAAGGACAATATTGTCCTTGGCGCACCTTACGTCGATGACGCCATGATGCTTCGCGCAGCGGAAATTGCCGGCGTGACTGAATTCGTCAATCGTCATCCGCAGGGATTCGACATGCAGATCGGTGAACGTGGCGAAGGCCTGTCTGGAGGACAAAGACAATCCGTCGCGAATGCCCGCGCCCTGTTGCTCGACCCACCGATCTTCATCATGGACGAGCCAAGCAATTCGCTCGACAATCGTTCAGAAGAAAATTTCAAGAAACGTCTCGCCGCCCACCTCGGCAAACATACATTATTGCTGGTAACACACCGTGCATCGCTTTTGACACTCGTCGATCGTCTGATTGTCATGGATAACGGTCAAATTATTGCCGATGGCCCGAAAGAACAGGTCATGCAGGCATTGTCTGGAGGAAAATTGCATGTCGCAAAAGGCTGAAATGGAAGTTGGCAAAGGGCGGCTGGAACGATTCAAACAATGGATTCTTCCTCCCAATGATCCAAATGCCCCTGTACGCGAAGATATCCGGTTCATGCCAACCCGGCTGGGCGCTTTTTTCCTGAACCCGCCCAAGGCCAGCTTCCTGATTATCCGCTACACCCTTATCCTGTTCGTGATCGCCATCATATGGGCCTGCTTCTCGCCTATCGATGAAATCACCCGTGCGGAAGGCAAGATCATTCCATCCAGTAACGTTCAGGTCATCCAGAATCTGGAAGGAGGTATCGTCAGCGATATTCCGGTCAAGATCGGTCAGGTTGTCCATAAAGACGATATTGTCATGAAACTGGATGAGACCCGCTTCGCTTCTTCAGCAGAAGAAAGCAAGGCGGGAATCGACGTCCTGAAAGAACAGGTCAACCAGCGTGCTCAGGAAATCGCCGAAAAACGTTCCCGTCTTTCACAACTTCAACAAAGCTACGCCTTTATCAATAAAGAATTGCAGATGTCCAAACCGTTATTGGCACAAGGTGTCGTTTCAGAAGTTGAAATCCTGCGCCTGCAACGTCAGGTCTCCGACCTCCGGGGTGAAATGGATGCAAACCGTCTGGCGATTCCCCGTCTGGAATCGCAGCTCGCTGAAGCCAAGGCAAAACTCGAAGGCGCGTCTGCTTCGAGTCTGGCCGCCAAGGATCGGCTGGATCGGACGACCGTACGTTCTCCCGTCGACGGTATCATCAAAACAATCAATATCAATACCGTCGGGGGTGTTATCCAGCCTGGCATGAATGTGATGGAAATCGTTCCGGTCGAAGACAAGCTGCTGGTGGAAGCACGTGTACGGCCAAGCGACGTCGGTTTCCTGAAGGTCGGACAACCTGCCATGGTCAAGATTTCCGCCTATGATTTCTCCATTTACGGCGGTCTCGAAGCGGAAGTGGAAAATATTACGGCAGATTCCATCACCAATGAAAAAGGTGAAAGTTTTTATCTGGTTCGCGTCAGAACGAAGAAAAACTATCTGGGCACAGAGGAAAAACCGCTTCCGATCATTCCCGGCATGATGGCATCAGCCAGCATCAAAACCGGAAGCAAGAGCCTGATGACGTATCTGTTGAAACCGATTTTCAAGGCAAAATCAGATGCACTAACGGAAAGATAAGCTTTTGTACAATAAAAAGGCACCATTATTGGTGCCTTTTTATTAACAAGCGTAAATTTCTGCTCCTGCGTCTGTCAGTCGTGTCCGGACATAAAAACGACCAGCTGCAATCTGTCTTTCACATCCAGTTTCTCGAATATGGAACTCAAATGTGCCTTGACGGTTCTCTCTGCGATATCAAGCTCTTTGGCAACCGCCTTGTTGCTGCACCCTTTGTTAACCAGCCTGGCAATTTCCAGTTCGCGCCGTGTCAAACAACTCAGGGGATTGGTTTCGGCTGCAGTAAAAGAGTCTGTTTCTTCGTTTTTTTGTGACTCGGGATTGGTATGTACGGCAGACTCGTGAAGCCTTGCCATCAATGCAGGAATACCGGCAGAAGACAGCCAGACTCCTTTCTTGGATACGACCGAAAGAATTTTCCGGCATTCGGATTCCCCAAGAGTCGGAGGACAACAGGCGACTGCACCAATGGCGAGGCTGGCCAGCTCGGCCGCAGGTGTAAACGAAATTCCCCCGAAAATGAGCCTTGCCTGATCTTTCATGGAAGCGATCTTTTTCAATACTTCCGAATTACGCGCACCCGGCAAATTCATGTCCAGAACGATCAGTTTTGCAGAATTGGCCGACAGAAAATCAAACAATGCGGCAATGGAACCTATCATTCTGACAGTCACCTTGCTGCCGCTTACTTTCATCCAGCGCGCAGCAAACTTTTCATTGGACGTAGCGATGACAAACATGAAAGTGACCTTGAAAAATTTATCCGAAACAGACTGGACAATCCGCAATTTTTGCGATGATGTCGTGTCGGCACCTGTTTGTCCATATTACAAGAAATTTAAAATTTCCTCCCGGTAATCGTTCAACCCAATCGTTTTCGTTATAAAAAAAACCACAAAAATTCCTTTCTGTTGGTATGGCTTTTCTTACCTGCCTGTATCTTCTGTTGCGGATTCATAATCACCCTTGGCAAATTCCCGTTTATAGTGATATTTTAATAGAGTAGCCTTTGGACCTTGAAAGAGCTTTTATTTTGAGGCCGTCAACTGATTGCACTTCCTGTCAAACATTTGCCATGAACTCTCCCAATCTCGTTAACGCAGCCGTCTTTAAAAAACTGACAAATCATCTTCAGGAGGCGAAAAAATGGTCGCTTTCCGAACTTTTCGAAAAAGATCCGGGCCGTTTTCCATCCATGACCCTGACGGCCGGCGGCCTCTTTCTTGATTACTCAAAAAACTGTCTTTCCGGTAAAACAGTGGAACTGCTTGTCGAACTGGCAGAAGAATGTCGGCTGGAACAAAAGCGGGATGACATGTTTCGTGGCGACAAGATCAACACGACGGAACACCGCGCTGTTTTGCATACGGCTCTCCGTGCGCCCCGTTATGAAAAAGTACTGGTCGACGGCAAAAACATCATTCCTGAAATACATGCCGTTCTCGATCGCATGCGCGAATTCTCCGAAAAAATCCATTCCGGCGAATGGAAAGGGTTTTCCGGCAAAAAGATCACCGATGTCGTCAATATCGGCATTGGCGGATCGGACCTTGGCCCAAGAATGGCGACACAGGCATTACGTCATTTTCACATAAAAGGTCTTACCGTTCATTTCGTCGCCAACGTCGACGGGCACGATCTGGAAGCCGTTCTTGATAAAGCCGATCCGGAAACCACGCTGTTTATCGTCGCTTCCAAAACGTTCACAACGCTTGAAACCATGCTCAATGCCCAGTCGGCACGCAGCTGGTTTCTTAACTCGGGCACGATCCGGGACCTGTCCCGACATTTCGTCGCCATTTCAACGAATGCCGCTGCCGTTCGAAAATTCGGCATTCCCGAAGACAATATGTTTCCTTTCTGGGATTGGGTAGGGGGACGTTATTCGGTCTGGTCGGCCATCGGGCTGCCCCTTGTTCTGGCAATCGGATATAACCACTTTACAGAATTTCTGGCAGGTGCATATGCCATGGACGTGCATTTCAAAAACGCACCTCTGGCGTCCAACATGCCGGTCATTCTGGGACTCGTCGGCATCTGGAACCGCAACTTTCTTGGATATTCATCCGTTTCCATCGCGCCTTATCTTCAGGATCTGATCAGTTTTTCGAATTATCTCCAGCAACTTGAAATGGAAAGCAATGGGAAACAGGTTCGGAAAAACGGTGAAGCCGTTGAATACAGGACCTGTCCCGTCATCTGGGGAAATGTCGGGACGAACGGTCAGCACGCCTATTTCCAGCTCTTGCATCAGGGCACAGAAATAATTCCGGTCGATTTCATCACGGCACTCCAGCCCCATCACACTTTGCCAAAACATCATGCGGCATTATTGGCCAATTGTTTCGCCCAGTCGGAAGCGTTAATGGTCGGCAAATCTGCCGAAAAGGTGCGTGCCGATCTCGAGGCTGCCGGTATGTCTACTGCCGAAATAGAAGTACAGACACCCCAGAGAATGTTCCCCGGCAACCGGCCGAGCAACACCATCCTGATGAATGTGCTGCGCCCTGAAACGCTTGGAGCGTTAATGGCACTCTATGAACACAAGACTTTTGTTCAGGGAGCTATCTGGAACGTCAACAGCTTTGACCAGTGGGGTGTCGAACTGGGCAAGCTTCTGGCAAAAACCATTGAAAATGAACTTGAAGGAGACGAGTTGGCCCATCACGACAGTTCAACTTCAGGTTTGATTGCACTGGCAAAAGCAAGCCTGAAAAAATAAATCGTGTCCCAATAAAAAAAGCACAATCGACGATTGTGCTTTTTTTGCTTTCCGGTCTTTATCGATACGCCGTCCTGATGAGAGCAGGTTGTTTCAATTTCGGATAAACAGGTAATGAAACCGATGCACTGTCCTGTGACGAACTGTTATTCATTCTGATGATTTTCGGCGATGGCCACTGACCTTTCAATACTTCTTCTTTTGGCTGGTACAGTTGGAGCAGCAGGAAGAACCTTCCCTCCGGAACCGGCATCCAGTTGGACAGTTTTTCCTCTCCCGGTTTTTGCTGTTGGAGATACAGTGTTAAAGTCCCATCCTCATTCAATTTGAATGATTGCCGTGTCGAACTGATCGTGAAGGAACTGGACGGATTGAATCCTGAAAACTGTTGCGATACCGGATAAGCCGACAGAGACCAGAAAGCGCTGACCGGGGGCAAATTATTCTTTTCGAATCTCAGTTCATACTGGTTCTTGCCGTTCAGTTTCTTGTTACTTGCGCTGACTTCATAGATGATGCCCCAGATTTCCTCTGAAGAATTTCCGTAAAGATTTTTTGAAGCGATATAGGCCCGGTAAGGATAATTTTCCTTCAGCAAATTGGAACTGGTGCCAAACAGGACAGGAGCCTTGACGTTCGTCTTCGACATCGTATCCAGTTCTGCCTGCCCGGCAGCCATTCCATCTATCAAGGCTTTTTTCTCTGAATCCGACATGGTGGAATAATCGAAGGCCTTGCCCGGTACGATTCCGATTTCGGCAAAGCGTTTCATCATGCCGTTTTCTTCTTTTGGAATCGTGCAAAACTGCAGCATGAAATTGAGATAAGTGAAAAATTCCGGCGTTTTGGCCTTTGCCGAGTTATAAACCGGAAAATTCAATGGCTGCGGAGATGGTGGCGGAGTTGTATGAGCATACTGGCTTAAGGGTTCGATTTTATATTGATTCATTATTTTCGTATTTTTTTCAGCGCCGGTCATATCCCCGGTCTGAAGCCGGAACATGACAAATACGAATGCAGAGGGCGATTCGACCACTCGTGAAATACCTTCCGGTTTGTCCCCTTTCCATCCAGGAGCGACAATCAACAGGCGTCCTCCCCTGCTTCCATCTTTCAGGCTGCTGAAATAATCGAAATCGTTTCCGAACAGATCGACGAACTGAACGGAAAAATAACGTTTGCTCTCTACTTGTGAAATCGTAACGACAGCAGGTTCACGACGTAAATCCAGCCAGGCACTCCCGTAGGCCATATCCGTTTTACCCGGTTTCACACTGATTTCGGTCTGGGCCTGTATTTTTTCCTCATTGCCGTTTTCCGTCGCTTCTTCCGTTTCGGTGACTTCCACTTCGGCAGTCAACTGCACAGGCAAAACAGCCAGTTCATTGAAAGGTTTCACGAAATTCGGATTTTGCGTATCGATGGCAGAAATGCTCATATTCCGATAATTTTCAACGATCGGATATCCATAGATATAAGCCTCTTTGGCAATCTGGGTGATTTCCGTTTCATTGAGACGTTTTTTCTGATGACAGGACGCCAGCAAAAAAACCGTCATTAAACCAATCAAAATATGGGTGAATTTCATAAAATCAGTCGATTATGGTCAGCGAAACAATTTTGTCATAAAAACTTAATAAAACACCGTTCAAGTGAAGTGAATCGTACTTCAGCCCATGCCAAATTTCCACGAAAGATTGGATATATCAATAAAATATTTTTTGTCGTTCGCTTATACTGGTACCAGAAACATATTCAGGCGGAACAATACTTCACGGAATTGCAGAGAAATGACAATTCATTCCCCTGTCGGCTGATATCTTCACGCTTTAATCCGTTTTTCATATTGATTATTCCCGTACAGAGGTAACAGAGCCGCCATTATGTGTTAATTTAAAACAGTGATTCCATGTCCAAGCTGCCTCAACCTTTTGTGAAAGTAAATATATGAACCAACTGGAACAATTGAAACACTATACGACCGTTGTAGCAGACACAGGTGATTTCCAGTCTATCCAGCGTTATTCTCCTGAAGATTCCACGACCAATCCCTCGCTGATTCTGAAAGCCGTTCAGAAAGATACCTATGAGTCGCTTCTGGAAAAAACCGTTCGTGACAATAAAGGCAAAACAACGGAAGAAATCATGGACCGCCTGCTGGTCGCTTTCGGGGTGGAAATTCTGAAAATCGTCCCGGGCCGCGTTTCAACCGAAACGGATGCACGCCTGTCGTTCGATACCGAAGGCAGCATCAAAAAGGGTCGTGAACTGATTGCGCTTTACAAGGCAAATGGCATTTCCCCTGATCGTGTCCTGATCAAAATCGCTTCCACCTGGGAAGGTATCCGTGCGGCAGAAGTTCTCCAGAAAGAAGGCATCCGCTGCAATATGACGCTGATGTTTTCCCTGCCGCAGGCCGTTGCCTGTGCCGAGGCAAAAGTCCAGCTCATTTCCCCATTCGTCGGCCGCATTTACGACTGGTACAAAAAACAGACTGGAACCGATTACGCTGGAGCAGACGATCCCGGGGTCCAGTCCGTCAAACGCATTTACGATTATTACCGCAAGTTCGGATATCCAACCGAAGTGATGGGAGCCAGTTTCCGAAACACGTCCCAGATCATCGAACTGGCCGGTTGCGATCTTTTGACGATCAGTCCGGAACTGTTGCAAAAACTGTCCGAATCCGATGCGCCGGTTACCCGCAAACTCAGCCCGGAACTTGCCAAAGCCGATCCGATCGAAAGAGTCAGTTACGACGAAAAATCATTCAGGCTTGCCTTGAACGACGAAGCGATGGCGACTGAAAAACTTTCCGAAGGAATCCGCCTGTTTTGCGCAGATACGGTAAAATTGGAAAAAATGATCGACGCCCTGCGCTGATCGGTTCAAAAAATTCATTTGTTTCATTTCTGAATGGTGCTTTCTTCTGACGAAGAAAGCACCATTCGTGGTTTTGGGGAACGGTTTTTTGATTAATACTCGTTCTCATTTACGGTTTTTATTATTGATTCAACCCTTTTATCATGACGACAAATCAACCCACTATCGGCGAAGTCATCCAGAAAAAGAAAATTCATGGCCTGACATCGAAGGAGGCCGAAGAAAGACTGCAAGCGGAAGGGTTGAATGAACTGTCATCCGCCAAACCCCAATCGATTCTTGCGATTGCATGGGGCGTTGTATCGGAACCCATGTTCCTGTTACTGCTTTCCTGCGGCATCATCTATCTGTTGATCGGTAATCTGGAGGATGCCCTGATTTTGCTGGGTTCCGTCGCGATTATCGTGACCATGAGTTTTTTTCAGGAAAAGAAAAGCGAAAGGACACTTGAAGCATTGCGCGATTTGACGAGTCCGCGCGCACTCGTCTTGCGGGATGATGAACAAATCCGGATTTCCGGCAAAGACGTCGTTCGTGAAGATATCATTTTCCTCTCCGAAGGTGATCGCGTCCCGGCAGACGCCTATTTGCTGGAAGCGCAAAACATGACTGTCGACGAGTCGCTTTTAACAGGTGAATCAGTCCCCGTACGCAAACAGGCTTCCGACACGGGTGATATCTCTTCCGAAAGCAAGCCCGGTGGCGACGATTTGCCTTTCCTGTTTTCCGGTTCACTCGTCGTACAGGGAAAAGGCATCGCCCGCGTGACGGCGATCGGTGAAAGAACCGAACTGGGAAAAATCGGCAAGGCACTTTCTTCGCAGGAGACTGAAACCAGCCGGGTTCAGGCGGAAACGAGCCATGCCGTCAAGGTCGTGGCCACCACCAGCGCCGCACTCGTCGGTCTTCTGGTTATCTGGTACGGCATAACCCGTCATGACTGGTTGAATGGCATTCTGGCCGGTTTGACGCTGGCGATGAGTATCATGCCTGCTGAATTCCCTTTGGTTCTGGCGATTTTCCTCGGCCTCGGTGCATGGCGCATGGCACAAAAACATGTCCTGACACGCCGGATACCTGCTATCGAAATGCTGGGAGCGGCCACGGTTTTATGCGTTGACAAAACCGGGACGCTGACACAAAACCGTATGGTTTTATCGAAAATCATGACTCATGGCGATCTCTACACTTTTGATGGAGAAGCGTCATTAAAACACGATAACTTTCCGGAAAAATTCCATGAAACACTGGAATTCGCCATGCTCTCCAGCCAGCGGGATCCTTTCGATCCGATGGAACGGGCCATCCAGCAAGCCGGGCGGCAGGTATTGGCAGGAACCGAACATATTCATGACAGCTGGTCGCTGGTTGAGGAATACCCTCTTTCACGCGAATTGCTGGCAATCTCCCGTGTCTGGCGTTCTCCCGATCTGACCCAATATGTCATTGCCGCCAAGGGTGCACCTGAAGCGATTATGGATCTTTGCCATCTGGATGAAAAAACGATGGCGACTATTTCTGAACAGGTCAATTCCCTTGCCGAACAGGGTTTGCGCGTTCTGGCTGTCGCCAAAGCGTCTTTCAGCCATAAAGAACTTCCTTCCCAGCAGCATGATTTCGATTTCGAATTTTTGGGAATTATCGGTCTGGCCGATCCATTACGGCCGACTGTGAGAACGGCTGTGAAAGAATGCCTGACCGCCGGTATCCGGGTCATCATGATCACCGGCGATTATCCGGCCACGGCAAAAAAGATTGCCGAAGAAGCGGGTCTGGACGCCAGCGGTGTGGTTCTGACGGGACAGGAAATGGAGTTTTTAAGCCCCGAAGAACTGAAAGAACGCATCCGGAAAGGGAATGTTTTTTGCAGGGCAACACCGGAACAGAAACTCCAGCTCGTCAACATGCTGAAAGAAAATGGCGAGATCGTGGCGATGACAGGCGACGGCGTCAACGATGCCCCGGCTTTGAAATCGGCCCATATCGGTATTGCGATGGGTGAAAGGGGTACCGATGTCGCCCGTGAATCGGCTTCGCTCGTTTTGTTGAATGACGATTTTTCATCCATCGTCTGTGCCGTCAGACTGGGCAGGCGTATTTTCGACAATATCCGCAAGGCGGTCGTCTTCATCGTTGCAGCTCACATCCCTATTGCCGGATTGTCGCTCATTCCTGTCATGCTGGGATGGCCTTTGATGCTGTTGCCGATCCATATCGTGTTTTTCGAATTGATGGTCGATCCGATCTGTTCGGTGGCTTTTGAAAATGAACCGGAAGAAACCGATGTCATGACACGGCCTCCCCGTCCCACTAATGCCAGGATTTTCGACAAATCCATACTGCTGCTGGGCGTCAAACAGGGACTGGCCCTTCTCGCATGGGTCGTCTTCGTTTACTGGTTTGCGCAGAAAAACGGTTTCGATTCCGAACAGGCCAGAACGCTGACCTTTACGGCAATGATTATGGGTGATATCTGGCTGATCCTGATCAACCGTTCCTGGAGCCGGTCTTTTTTCAAATCACTTGTGCAACCGAACAGGATTTTGTGGTCAGTTCTCGCTGCGACGATAGCCGTGCTGGTAGTCGGAATCTTCGTACCGGCAGTACGAACCCTGTTCCATTTTGGCGCCGTTCAGTGGGGATACATCGTCATATCGATTGTAGCAACAGCCGTGTTTACAGGACTGATTTCACTGATTCCGTTTTTCAGAAGGCAAAAATGAAAGGGTCACTTTTTCAGATGTGGATTGTGTCGAAGCATAGCGAAAAGCGCGTTATTCACCCGTTTGGTATCTTCGATCAAATCGAAGCTGTCAGGCATAAACAACCAGCTGCGCAATAGCCCGGAGAAAGTGAATCCCATCAGACGGGAAGCCAGTCCGATATCGAGATCTTCAGGCAATTGCTTTCTCAATTGTGCATTGCTGAGAGTATTTTGTATCATGCTATTGCAATAGGTTTGCCATTCTTTTTGCTGGATGACAATGGCATCGGATTCATCCGTGTATTCGCATTTATGAAAAAGGATATTCAAAACCTTCCGGTAATGCGGGTTATCGATGATGCCCTGCATAAGATTTTCATGCCCGGCACTCAATTGTTCAAGCGGATCTTCTGTATCCTTGTCAGCTGTTTTTTCAACAAGTGCTTTCATCGGACCACGGACTCTGTCGCACATGGCTTCAAACAATTCCACCTTGTTTTTGAAATGCCAATATATGGCGCCACGGGTCACGCCCGCTGCTTCCGCAATTTCGTTCAAGGTCGTCCGTGAAACCCCTCTTGCATTAAAAACATCCTCGGCTGCATCGAGAATTCGTTCACGAGTTTCAAGAGGTTTTTTTCGTACGGCGCCTTCCATTAGCACTTCCTTTTAACAAGTTGTAACAATTTATTAGTGTTGTTGCGCAAAAATATCGTCTGAACGATAATCAGGAGAAATAGATTACATACATTCATGATTGTATGTTAGATTACCTTCCCAGTCATCTACAATATGGCCTTTATTTTTATATAAATTGGTTTTCCTGTTTCCTGACCAATTGAAAACCGATCCATTACACAAAAAAAATCCATGAGATCCATTTCCTGTTTAAAAAGCGTAGGCGCTGCCCTCATAGCCGTTTCTCTCCTTTCCGCCTGCGGCGACAAAGCCGCACCACCGGCCCAGTTGCCAGAGGCGGCATATGTGACGATCGCCCCTGAAAAAAGAGCGGTTGAAAACGAATTGCCAGGCCGTCTGGAATCGTACCGGACAGCAGAAGTGCGTGCCCGTGTTCCCGGTATTGTTTTGAAGCGGACCTTTGAAGAAGGCGCATTTGTCAAGCAGGGACAGGTTCTCTTCAAGATCGATCCCCGAAGCTATCAGGCTTCGGTGCAAAACGCCAAAGCAGCGCTTTCACGTGCAGAAGCCAACAAGGTGCAGGCCGACCTGAAACTGAAACGGTACAAACCTCTGGTCGAAATCAACGCCATCAGCAAACAGGAATATGATGATGCGATTGCCGCTGCAAAACAGGCAAGCGCCGATGTTGAAGCCGCCAAGGCCACTCTGGTCAACAACAAGTTGAATCTGGAATATGCGACCGTTACCGCTCCGATTTCCGGACGGATCGGCCGTGCAATGGTGACTGAAGGCGCACTGGTCGGACAAAACGAAGCGACTCTTCTGGCCACTATCCAGCAGATCAACCCGATTTACCTGAACCTGACCCAGTCGAGCGCCGAATTGCTGAAACTGCGCCAGATGATGCAAAGCGGGGCCTTGAAAGATGCGGAAAAATCCGGCCTGAAAGTTACCATGGTCATGGAAGACGGTTCGATTTACCCACACACCGGTAAATTGCTCTTTTCTGATATTTCTGTTGATCCGACTACAGGTGAACTGGCCTTGAGGGCCCTTTTCCCCAATCCGGATAATATGCTGTTGCCGGGCATGTTCGTCCGTGCCCGCCTCGAACAGGCTGTCAACGAAAATGCCATTACTGTTCCCCAACAGGCTGTCCAGCATACCAATGACGGCTCGCAGGTCATCGTCATCAATCAGGAAAACAAGGCTGAGATCCGTCAGGTCAAGACGACCAGCGCTATCGGTAACCGCTGGCTCGTGACCGAAGGGCTGCAACCCGGAGACCGCGTGATTGTCGAAGGATTGCAGAAAGTCAGACCAGGTTCACCAGTCAATCCAGTTGAATGGGTCGATCCGATGGCTCCTGCCAAGGCTCCAGCCGAAACCCCTGCCGCCGCTGCGCCGGCTACTGAAGCCGGTTCCAAAGCGGCTGACGGCGGGGCTGCCGCTGGCGCCGCTGAAGGACAGGCACAAACCACTCAGGCTAAATAAGCAAAAATAAGGAACATTTTATGGCAAGGTTTTTTATTGACCGCCCTGTTTTTGCGTGGGTCATCGCAATCTTCATTACACTGGCGGGGATCATTTCCATCACCCAGTTACCGGTGTCGCAATACCCGAATATTGCGCCACCTCAGGTCACTGTGTCGGCGACCTATCCGGGCGCAACGGCAAAAACGGTTGAAGACAGCGTTATTTCCATTATCGAACAGGAAATGAACGGTGCTACCGGTCTTCAATATATGGAATCCGAAAGCCAGAGTAACGGCTCCGGTAAAATTACCCTGACGTTCACACCTGAAACGGACGTCGAACTGGCTGCCGTCGACGTACAGAACCGCATCAAGCGTATCGAATCCCGTTTGCCTTCGGCTGTAAGCCAACAGGGTGTGCAGATCAACAAGGCTCGCAGTAACTATGTTGCCATTATCACACTTATTTCTTCCGACGGTAGTATGTCGCCTATCCAGCTGGGTGACTACCTGTCGCGTAACGTGATCAACGATATCAAACGTTTGCCGGGCGTGGGGGACGCAACGATTTTCGGGACGGAAAACGCGATGCGTATCTGGATTGACCCGATCAAACTGACAGGACTCAAACTGACGCCAAATGACGTCGCCAACGCGATCAGGGGTCAGAATGCGGTGGTCACTTCCGGTGCCATCGCCGGAACGCCAAATGTCGGCACGGAAACATTCACTGCCAACGTGAATGTACGCGGGCAATTGAAAACCGCTGAGGAGTTCGGAAATATCGTTTTAAGAGCCAATACGGATGGTTCTCTTGTACGTCTGAAAGATGTCGCCCGTGTGGAACTGGGCGGGCAATCGTATGAAACATATGCCCGTCTGGACGGCCATCCGATCGCCGGCTTCGGTGTCCTTCCGACACCGACCGCCAACACGATGGCGATGATGCAATCCATCCGGGACAAGATGGAAGAGCTGTCACAATATTTTCCGAAAGGCGTAACTTACAGTATCCAGAACGATACATCCAAATTCGTCAAGGTTTCCATTCATGAAGTGGTGAAAACCCTGTTTGAAGGTATTTTCCTGGTTTTCGTCATCATGTATCTGTTCCTTCAGAATTTCAGGTACACGATCATTCCGACCATCGTTGTTCCGATTGCGTTGATGGGAACCTTCGCCGTGATGAATGCGTTGGGCTTTTCCATCAACATGCTCTCCATGTTCGGTATGGTGCTCTCCATTGGCATTCTGATTGACGATGCCATTGTGGTGGTTGAAAACGTGGAACGTATCATGGCGACGGAAGGCCTGTCGCCCCGTGATGCGACTTACAAGGCGATGGGCCAGATCACAGGGGCTATTGTCGGTATTTCCCTTGTCCTGACAGCCGTTTTCATCCCGATGGCATTCTTCGGTGGTTCGGTTGGCGCCATTTATCGACAGTTCTCGATTGCGATGGTCGCATCGATGGCATTCTCGGCATTTCTGGCACTGTCCCTGACGCCGGCGCTCTGTGCAACGATTCTGAAACCGATCGATCCCAACGCTCATGAGGAGAAAAAAGGCTTCTTCGGCTGGTTCAACCGCAAGTTCCACAGCATGACGATGACGTACGAGCGTCAAGTATCCAAAACACTTGGCAGAACCATGCGTTACATGCTCATCTACGGTGCGATCGTCGTCTGTACAGCGTTCATGTTCTGGAAATTGCCGACATCCTTCCTTCCGAATGAGGATCAGGGTTACGTTTATACCAACGTGCAGCTACCTTCCGGCGCGACACAGGCCAGAACGCTTGATGCCTTGAAAGTCGTTGAAGACCAGTTCATGAAAGAGCCTGGCGTCGATCACATCGTGACCGTTGTCGGCCACAGTTTTTCGGGTAACGGTCAAAACGGCGGCCTGGCTTTCGTTACGTTGAAGGACTGGGATGAACGCGGTTCCGACGACTCGGCCGACGCCATCGTCAAACGGGCTTTCGGACGCTTTTCGCAAGTCCGCGATGCGATTATTTTCCCGATGAGTCCTCCTCCGATTCGTGAACTCGGTACGGAATCCGGATTTGTCTTCCGTCTGCAGGATCGTGCAAGTAAAGGCAATGAAGCTCTGGTCGCAGCAAAAAACCAGTTATTGCAACTCGCACGACAAAGCAAGGTATTCAAGAACGTCCGCTTCGACGGTATGGAAAACGCCGCCCAGCTCGAGTTGAAAATCGACCGTGAAAAAGCGAATGCACTTGGCGTGTCGTTTGACGATATCAATTCAACACTGGCTACTGCTTTCGGTTCTAATTATGTGAACGACTTCGACAGCAAGGGACGCCAGCAGCGTGTAGTCGTTCAACTGGACGCGTCTGAACGCATGACGCCGGACGACATCAAGAATCTGTACGTCCGGAATTCGAAAGGCACGATGGTTCCGTTCTCGGCTTTCTCCTCATCGGAATGGTCCAATGGCCCTGTCCAGCTGATCCGTTACAACGGGTATCCGGCCATGCGTATTACCGGTAGCCCTGCCGAAGGATACAGTACCGGTGCGGCGATGGATGAAATGGTAGCGCTCACGCAGCAATTGCCGGAAGGTTTCGGTTATGAATGGACCGGTCAGTCACTGGAAGAAAAAACCTCGGGTTCGCAGGCGCCTATGCTGTTCGCCCTGTCGCTTCTCGCCGTTTTCCTCTGTCTTGCCGCACTGTATGAAAGTACGTCGATTCCGGTCGCCGTCCTTCTGGTGGTTCCACTCGGTGTGTTCGGTGCCCTGATCGGTGTGTTCTTGAGAGGCATGCCGAATGACGTTTACTTCAAGGTCGGGTTGATTGCAACCATCGGTCTTGCCGCGAAAAATGCGATTCTGATCGTTGAATTCGCCAAGGATCTGCAGGCGCAAGGCAAAGGGCTCATCCGTTCCACCCTTGAAGCGGTCAGGTTGCGTTTCCGTCCGATCATCATGACGTCGCTGGCCTTTATTCTGGGTGTCGTCCCTCTGGCGATCGCATCCGGCGCGGGTTCTGCCGCACAGCAGGCTATCGGTACCGGTGTTCTGTTCGGTATGATTGCAGCAACGGTTCTGGCCGTTTATCTGGTGCCGATCTTCTTTATTGTCGTCCGTTCCCTGTTCTCGGGCAGTGCACGCCAACAGTCGATGTACGCACGAAACAATACACAGGACAGAAAGAAACCCTGGAAAATCAGCTGGGACTTCTTAAATCGCGGAAGCAGGAAAGACAAGGAAAGTCAGCAAGACAATGAAAGTCAGAAGGACAAAGAAGATGATTAAGAAATTAACCCTCGTTTTACTGGCTGCCGGTGTCTTGAGCAGTTGCAGTATGGCGCCCAATTACGTGCGACCGGATGCCCCGATTGAAAGCCAGTTCCCGGGCAACGCGGATGACGCTTCTGCAAAAACGCCCGTGACGCAAATCGGATGGAATGAATTTTTCCATGAACCGCGATTGAAAGCGCTGATCGCTGCCGCAATTGAAAACAATCGTGATTTGAGAGTAGCAGCCTTGCGAATTGAGGAAGCGCGTGCCCTGTATGGCATCCAGTGGGCTGACCGTCTCCCGAATTTCGAAGCTCAGGGAGCCGGAACCCGTCAAAGAACGGTCGGCACAACCGGCGGCATGGTAACACAGGGCAATTACACTGTTGGCCTGGGTCTGGCTGCCTTCGAGCTGGACTTCTTCGGAAGGGTGAAAAGCCTGTCGGACGCTGCACTGGCAGAATATCTGGCCACGGAAGAAGCCCAACGTGCCGCCTATATCAGCCTTGTTTCGGAAGTGGCCAAAACCTATCTGACCGAACGTGCACAAGCGCGACAGATTGAGTTGGCAAAAGAATCCTACGAGTCTTACAAACGCAGCTATGAGCTGATGCAAAAGCGTTATGAAGTCGGTGCATCTTCCGCACTGGAATTGCGTCAGTATGAAACGCTGATGCAATCGGCACTGGTTTCGCTCTCCACCCTGCAAAGACAACGCGCCCAGACAGAAAACGCACTTGTCGTACTGATTGGTGGAAAGCAGATCAAGGATCTTCCTGCGGCGCACGACTTGTCGGAAGACGACATCATGCAGGACATTCCCGCCGGATTGCCGTCCGATCTGATCAACAACCGGCCGGACATTCGCCAGTATGAACAATTGCTCAAGTCAGCGAACGCCAATATCGGCGCAGCCAGAGCAGCCTTTTTCCCGCGTATTACCCTGACAGGTTTTGCCGGAACAGCAAGCCCGACTTTATCCGGCCTTTTCGATGCCGGGTCCGGTGCATGGACATTTATGCCGCAACTGACACTGCCGATTTTCGATGCAGGCCGCAATATCAGCAATCTGGATCTGGCAGAGGCTCGCAAGAATATCGCGGTGGCCCAATATGAAAAAACCGTTCAGGTCGCTTTCCGTGAAGTCGCTGACGCCCTGATGGCACGCGACTGGTTGAATGAACAGGTCAAGGCTCAGGCTGCTGTTCTGAAATCAGAGACGGAACGCCTGAAACTGTCCGAAGCGCGGTACAACAACGGTATTGCCAGTTCGCTGGAAGTATTCGATTCACAACGCCAGCAATTTGCGGCACAGCAGTCGCTGGTTGACGCACGTCTGTTACGCCTGATCAATACAGTGGAACTGTATCGTTCACTGGGTGGCGGCATCGTCGATGCCAATGCGCCGAAAACAGCCAAAACAACTGCTGAACCGGTAGCGCAAAATACTGAAGGCTGATAAAAAAACGGATAATGTCTGCCTGTGCAATATTTATTGAAAGAAATATTCAATTCTGTTGCACGGGCAACAACGTTTTTAAATCCGGATAGCTGTTGTTTCAAAATGCCTGCATTTTTTGGCTATAATCAATTTTGATTTTATTGATTATGGCATTATTTTCCGGAACAGGTTTACGTTAAAATCTGTCATTAAATGCCGGACCGGTTTTATTGATCAGTGTTCTGCAATATCAGCGTCTTTCATGTAATATGTTTGCCATTCATATATATTCATGAATCCACGGATATCCAAATATCTCCAATAAACATTTTCGGGTATTTTTTTAACTGATACTCACCTCTTTTTTCGAGGACATCATGGCTAACAATATCAAAACTATCAGCGATGCTTCCTTTGAAGCAGATGTATTGAAATCCGACAAACCTGTACTGGTCGATTTCTGGGCGGAATGGTGCGGTCCATGCAAAATGATTGCTCCTATCGTCGATGAAGTCGCCTCCGAATATGCCGGCAAAGTCAATTTTACAAAGATGGATGTCGACTCCAACCCGGCAACGCCTGCAAAATTTGGCATTCGTGGCATTCCGACATTGATTTTGTTTAAAAATGGCGCTATTGTTTCGCAAAAAGTAGGAGCCTTGAGTAAAAGCCAGTTAACGGCTTTTATTGATAGCAATATCTGATATCATCACGTCAATGGCGGCCCCGCCGCCATTTTCAACCTTCATCATCAGTCTCCAACGATAAATCCCTTCTTGACTCTCTCTCGTTGTAAACCTTAAGTTTTAACATTATGCATTTATCTGAATTAAAGTCTCTGCATGTCTCAGCACTGCTGGAAATGGCGCTTGGCCTCGAAATCGACAACGCTGCCCGTATGCGCAAACAGGAACTCATGTTTGCCATTCTGAAAAAACGTGCCAAGGCAGGCGAGCAGGTTTACGGTGACGGCGCGCTGGAAATTCTTCCTGACGGCTTCGGCTTTCTCCGCTCCCCTGATGCCAGCTACATGGCATCCACCGACGATATCTACATTTCCCCATCACAAATCAGACGCTTCAATCTCCACACAGGGGATTCCATTGAAGGCGAAGTCAGAACCCCGAAAGATGGCGAACGTTATTTCGCGCTGGTGAAAGTCGACAAGGTCAACGGCGCTCCTCCGGAACAGTCGAAACATCGTTTGCTGTTTGAAAACCTTACTCCGTTGCACCCTGATGAACCGTTGAAACTCGAACGGGAAATCAGTTCACAGGAAAACATCACCGGCCGGATCATCGATATGATCGCCCCTATCGGCAAAGGCCAGCGCGGCTTGCTCGTCGCCTCTCCGAAATCCGGTAAAACCGTCATGTTGCAACATATGGCTCATGCCATTACGACCAATCATCCTGACGTTACCCTGTTTGTTCTCCTGATCGACGAACGTCCTGAAGAAGTGACTGAAATGCAGCGTTCCGTCCGTGGTGAAGTCATCGCTTCCACGTTCGACGAACCGGCGACACGCCACGTTCAGGTTGCGGAAATGGTTCTTGAAAAGGCAAAACGTCTGGTTGAAATGAAAAAGGACGTCGTCATTCTTCTTGATTCCATCACCCGTCTGGCACGTGCATACAATACCGTCATTCCGGCTTCCGGCAAGGTTTTGACCGGTGGTGTCGATGCCAACGCCCTCCAGCGTCCAAAACGTTTTTTCGGCGCTGCACGTAACGTGGAAGAAGGCGGTTCCCTGACCATCATCGCTACGGCACTTGTCGAAACGGGCAGCCGTATGGATGACGTGATTTACGAAGAATTCAAGGGTACCGGCAATATGGAAGTCCACCTGGAACGCCGTCTGGCTGAAAAACGGGTTTATCCATCGATCAACCTGAACAAGTCCGGCACCCGTCGCGAAGAACTGCTGATCAAACCGGATCAGTTGCAGAAAATCTGGATTCTTCGCAAACTGCTTTACGGTATGGATGAAATCGAGGCGATGGAATTCATTCTCGACAAGATGAAGGCAACCAAAAACAATGCCGACTTCTTCGACCTGATGCGTCGGGGTGGCTAGTTTCAAAAAGCCTTTATAAAAAAACGGTTACGTCGATTCGTAACCGTTTTTTTCGGGTTAATGAAATTGCCGTGTTTTTCAATAATTATTCAAGTGCGGCCATCAATCATTTGAATAAATGTTTTGATTTGCCATTTCAATAAGATCTTCATTAAATATATTGTAAATTTCGTTCAAATAATCGATTAATTGACTGATAATATATTCATTGTCCACAAATAAAATAATATTTTTAAGATCAATAAAAATATTTATAAGAAATACATTTCGGGGAGGTGAAAATGGATCTTAAAGGAACACGCACGGAACAGAATCTGATCGACGCTTTTGCAAATGAAGCCCAATGTTCTGCCATATACGATTATGCCGGTCGTCGTGCCAGCGTCGAAGGGCACAACGATATCAGTGCAAAGCTGGAAACCAGTGCCAAAATCCGCCAGAATCAGGCCAGAGGCAACCTGCAGATTCTTCAGAAAAATCCGCTTACCGGGCTGTCGAACACCGTCACGCGCCTGAATTTGCAATCGCTCATTTCTACGGCCACGAAAAACTATCACGACAAGTATTCCAAAATGGCAGAAGTAGCCCGTGATGAAGGTTTTGACGGGATTGCGGACTGGTTCGATACTCTGGCAAAAGCAGAACGCATGGAAGCCAGACTGTATGAAGACGCTTTGAAAACCCTGCTGGACTGAGTGAGTCACATGCTTGAAAAAAGGCAGATAATGAATATCTGCCTTTTTTGTTTTCTTATTCGCCGGGAAGAAGAATTTTGTGGTCCTTGCTGAACTGGTAATCCCGGAAAATGTGTGCTGCATCCGGAAGTTCGTAAGACCCGTCACCCATTTGCCGGGTCGTTTCTTTCAAACGGTAGGTATAGTGCCCGCATGTCCAGACATTGTAGTTACGCATATGGGTGCACAGGCAGATCTTGTCCTTCACAGCGATGATCTTGCCATCCGGACGTGATCCGAGTTCGCGATAATATTCGTCCAGATAAGCGCATTTCCCGTTTTCCAGCAGATAACCATACGATTCACAATTGGGACGCAAACCGATCCCGATTGCCGGTGTTTTCTTCAGCATACGCATGGGATAACCGGTCGGCGATACCAGATTCACTTCAATGTCGTCTTCATTGGCAGAGAGATACGCCTGTTTGGCCTTGTCCGGCAAACCGCATTCTTTCGAAATGGTAAAGCGTGTTGCCACCTGAACGCCACCGACACCCTGTTCCATGAAAGAAACAGCGTCCGATCCGGTAAAGACACCCCCGGCGGCGATTAAGGGAATTTCCAGTTTTTCCGCCTTGAGATACTCGATAATCTCGCCCACGATGGTTTTCAGATCATACTTGGCCCAATCCAGCCCGAATCCAAGATGTCCTCCGGCCAGCGGACCTTCAACGACCACATAATCAGGCAAACGGTTCAGCTTGGCGTTACGGCGCAGGAAAATCTGCAGGGCACGAACTGACGAGACGATAATGCCAAGCTTCACGTCACGAAAACGGGGATGATCTTCAATCAGCTTGAAAGAATTGGCGTGAAGGCCTGCTGCCAGGGTAATGCCATCGATTCCTGCATCCATCGCTGCGCGCAAACGGGCACGCAAGGTTTCGCGGGGCGCGTTCATCGTCAGCTTTTCCATGCAGTTGATGAAAATGAGACCGTCACCCTTCTTCTTTTCCATCGCACTGGCGACATGCAGCCGGGTGGCTTCTTCAACTTCGCCCAGATTGAAAACGATACCGGATTTATCCTTCTGTCCGATCAGTGCCTTGAACTGGAAGGTTTTGTTCTTCGTATAGCTTGTTCCAAAATAGCGATCGGCTGAATCCATCGACATCGCATCGGAGATATGACCGATGCCGCCGAGCCGTGCCGCTTCAAGTGCCAGTTTTTCGGTGGAGATATCAACTCCCATGCCACCAATTACGATGGGGACATACTCCTTTCCGTTCAATTTCAAACGGAAATCATCAACACATTTCATCGCTATCCTTGGACTACTGTTAAAGTTAGGCGCCTTATTTTTGTTTCTTCTGAATAAAAGGGAGCCAAAAATATTGTAACTGCGTCGAACTTGCTTCTAAATAGCCCTAATTTCATATTAATGCACTTGATGAACAAATATTTTCCATCGTGCACCACATCATGTCGATCGAGGCCTGACAAGCCAAACTGCACCATTATAATTTTACTTTATGAATATGCAATACAAAAAAACGAAAACTGCATATAACCACCCGCAATGGTGGAATTACGATACAACAACTTTTTTGAAAATCACCTCAATGTGACATCAGCACAGGCATCGTTGCGTCACCGAGAACCGTTCTGGTTACGCCCCCAAGGAGAAACTCCCTGAAGCGCGTATGACCGTAGCCCCCCATCACCAGCAAATCACAAGACTGCTCTTCTGCCAGTGCCAGTACAGCCGAACCGATGTTTTTATCCACCTGCGGCGGCAGCACTTCGACATTAATGCCGTGACGGGCCAGATAAACGGCAAGGTCGTGTCCGGCATGTTCCGCGTTGACATCGGGTTCCTTGTCGATATTGAACATGGCAATCTGTACGACATCGGCACGTCTTAAAACCGGAATAGTATCCGCTACAGCGCGTGTCGCTTCCCGGCTGGCGTTCCAGCAAATCATAACCCTTTTTCCGACTTCTTTCCCGAACGACGACGGCACGATCAAAACCGGACGACCGGCATTCATCATGACATATTCCGGAAAATCGGGTGCCACGACGGGAGAGGTTTCATGAAGGTCGGTCTGGCCGATGACGACGAGATCCGCAAAGCGGGACAAGAGACTGATTCCCTGATTCGCCTCACCATCCACGATGCGCCCTTCAAAGGAAGGCACACCCATTTTTTTCGCCTGCTCCTCGAATTCCTTTACGAAGGCCCCTGCACGATCATGCAGAAAGCGGAGATGGGAAGCGATGACAGGATCTTTCTCGTCGATATGCGCCTGCTGGAAGGTCAGGGTCGATACACCGACCATGGCGGCGCCGATGAGAAAGGCGTCTTCGGCGATAGCCATCTGGCATGCGATGCGGATGCGTTCTTTCGCATGCGATTCCCTGTCCAGATGTACCAGAATTGTTTTGTATGACATGATCACTCCCGTTCAGATTGATTGAGCAAGGAGAAGACAAGCTCGGTAGAAAAAAGGGGGACGACGAAAAACAGCCGCCCGGCTTTTACATTTGTTCCAGACCGAATGCCTTATGCAGTGCCCGTACAGCCAGTTCCATGTATTTTTCGTCAATGATGACGGAAATTTTGATTTCGGATGTCGAAATCATCAGGATATTGATACCTTCCTCGGAAAGTGTACCAAACATTTTCGATGCGACGCCGACATGGCTGCGCATGCCGATCCCGATAGCCGATACTTTCGACACCTTGGCGTCCCCGATGATATCGGTAGCGCCGATTTCCGCCTTGATCTGGTTGTTCAGCAGATCCATTGCCCGGTTGTAATCCGGACGCGGGACGGTAAAGGTAAAATCTGTTTTCCCGTTGATCGACTGGTTCTGGATGATCATATCGACTTCGATATTGGCAGAAGCGATGGCACCCAGAATCCGGGAAGCGATACCCGGTCTGTCAGGAACCCCGACAACCGTAATTTTCGCTTCGTCACGGCTGAATGCAATTCCGGAGATAACAGTTTGTTCCATATGCGAGTCTTCTTCAAAAGTGATCAATGTGCCGGATTTGGCTTCTTCTTCGAGTGGAATGTCGGGATCGGTCATGGATGACAGTACGCGGGTGGGGACATGATAATTTCCCGCCAGTTCCACGGAACGCGTCTGCAGCACTTTCGACCCGAGCGACGCCATTTCAAGCATTTCTTCAAAGGTGATTTTTTTCAGTCTTCTGGCATCGGTCACGACACGTGGATCGGTTGTATAAACGCCATCGACGTCGGTATAAATCAGGCATTCCGCTGCCTTTAAGGCAGCGGCAACCGCTACGGCAGACGTATCGGAACCACCCCGTCCCAGAGTGGTGATATTGCCGTCTTCACTGATGCCCTGAAAACCGGCAATGATGACCACTTTTCCGGCATCGAGGTTTTCCCTGATTTTTTCCTCGTCGATGGACTGGATACGCGCCTTGGTATGGGAGGTATCGGTCTTGACAGGAACCTGCCAGCCGGTGAAGGAGACCGCCTGTTTTCCCTGCTGCATCAATGCCATCGACAACAAACCGACCGAAACCTGTTCGCCGGTCGACGTGACCATATCGAGTTCGCGCTGGTCAGGCTCCGGCATGATTTCCTTTGCCAGTCCGATCAGACGGTTTGTTTCACCCGACATGGCGGATGGAACGACGACAACCTGATGACCCGCGTTGTGCCATTTGGCGACACGCCGGGCGACGTTCTTGATGCGGTCGATCGACCCCATCGATGTCCCGCCATATTTGTGAACGACTAGAGCCATATAATTTTTATGAATAAAAAATAAGAAAAAGTTCAGCTTTTAACTTTACCGTTTGAGGTGAAATTTAACAAGACATACTGCCAACGGCAGCATAAAAAAAGGCATTATGTATCACGTTCCCATCTGATCTGCACACATTTTCCGTTTTTTTTCAGACGAGATGCGCTGATACCGATTCCGGCAACATAAACGAGATCGTCCTCAAAAAATACCAGCGGCAGGAATTGTCTTTCCCATGAGGGTATGCCCCGATCCTGACAAAGCGCTTTCAGTGTTTTGGTGGGCCTGCCCGCCAGTTTCAGTTTGGCGCTTCCCCGGTACGGTTCGATTCTCAGTTTTCGCCTTTGCAGCCAGTCGATATCGAATCCCGTTTCACTCTCTTCAAAATATAGCGTTCCATGCCATTGATGAAGCCTGAACCTGTTTTCGCCGTGCCACTGGATTTCGAGCGGATGAGGCTGATTGCCAGTTGACTCAACTGTCCTGCCAAGCGAAATGTTCTGGCGATAACGCCGGATCGTATAACCGTCCAGAATCAGGTCAATCTGCGCGTCTTCACGTGCTTCCAGCAGCTGTTCTCTGGCCTGCACAAGCCATGCTGTCGAAGGCATGCGCACACGACTGGCCGCAAGCCAGTAGCGGAGCAGATTATCGATCCTTTCCCGATTCAATAAACGCAGCTGCTCCAGATTCAGGCTGTTCTTTCCTGATGTGCAGGCTTCAAAATCTTTTTTCGCCACTTCCTCCAGCAGGCGCCGGGCGGAGCCTGCATGCTGCGCCGTCCGGAACAGACGTTTCTGAAATCCCGGGAAAAGGTCTTCCAGTACCGGAACCAGCCTGTGACGGATGGCGTTGCGCGTATAGGCCACATCGTCATTCGAATCGTCATCGATATGCGTTATGCCCGCTTCCACAAGCCATGAAGCCAGTTCCTTGCGTGAAACAGAAAGAAGCGGCCGCCCCAGAAAAAGCGTTTCATCTCCGAGAAGTTCCGGTGAGTGAGAGCTCGCTTCCATGCCTGACAAGCCTGCGACGCCTGTGCCACGCATCAATTGAAGCAATACCGTTTCAACCTGATCGTCTTCATGGTGAGCCGTCAGTAAAAGAGGAATGTCATGCTTGCGGCACATCTCTCCCAGTGCCCGGTAGCGTTTTTCCCGGGCCTCGGCCTCGATTCCGTCGCCACTTTGAGGGTCAATTTGCACCCGTTGGCTATCGAAAGAGACGCCCAGCCGTATACATTCGTTTTCACAATGGGCCAGCCAGTCATCCGCATGAGGGTTCAATCCATGATGAACGTGAAAAGCGAAGAGTGCGCAATCGTTTTCGATGGCAAAACGATGGGCAAGATGCAACAAGACGCTCGAATCCAGCCCTCCGCTGTATGCGATGGCTATACGTGCATTTTTCAGCGATTCCTTCAAGGAAAACGATACGGAAGCTTTTGCGTCTTCCATACGAAAAACGCGCGTCAGAATGGCTTCCAACGCGCGATCAAATTCTTTTTCGACAGCAGGATTATGCAAAACAATCGCCTTTATTTAGCCTGTTCACTATCTTTGAACTGACCGTAATTCAGCCATTTTTCCTGCCGTGCAGCGATCAATTCATCAATCGGAATATCCTGAATCTGACGATAGGCTTCTGCCAGTTCGCGTTTCAAGGTCGCTGCAATCGCTTTGAAATCGCGATGCGCGCCGCCCAGTGGTTCATCGATGATCTTGTCGATCAGGCCAATCGATTTCAGGCGCTGTGCCGTCAGGCCCAGGGCTTCAGCGGCTTCATTGGCGCGTTCGGCGGTTTTCCACAAGATGGAAGCGCAGCCTTCAGGCGAAATGACGGAATAAACGGAGTACTGCAACATCTGGATGGTATCGGCTACGGCAATCGCCAATGCGCCACCGGAACCGCCTTCACCGATAATCGTGGCGATGACAGGCACTTTCAGGTCGGCCATGGCAAACAGGTTTTTGCCGATCGCTTCGGACTGTCCACGTTCTTCCGCGTCAATCCCCGGGAATGCGCCCGGCGTGTCGACGAAAGTAAAGATGGGCAATTTGAATTTTTCAGCCATACGCATCAGGCGCAAGGCCTTGCGGTAACCTTCCGGACGCGGCATCCCGAAATTACGGAAACTCCGTTCCTTGACGTCACGGCCTTTCTGGTGCCCCATGACGACACATGGAATACCGTTGAAACGGGCAAGTCCGCCCACGATAGCCGGATCATCCGCAAATGCACGATCGCCATGAAGCTCATGGAAATCGGTGAAAATCTCGTTGATATAGTCCAGCGTATAAGGCCGGTTCGGATGGCGGGCAATCTGCGAAACCTGCCATGGCGTCAGTTTGGAATAAATTTCCTTGGTCAGCTGCTGGCTTTTTTTCATCAGCCGCGAAATTTCTTCGGAAATATCGACAGCCGAATCATCCTGAACGAAACGCAATTCTTCAATTTTTGCGTCCAGTTCAGCGATGGGTTGCTCGAAGCTGAGAAAATTCGTTTTAGCCACACTATCTCCTTAAACCGACTGCAAGGCTCAAGCAGTCGCGAAAATTAATTTTTCAGTATTCTACCGGAAGTGGTGTCAAACTGCGCCACAAATACCATGTTGCGACAGTACACCACGGTTCCCATTTCCCTGCAATTTCTTGCACGTCTTTTTTGCCGATGTCTTTACCGGAAAAATAAGACATGCTGATTCCTTTCAACAAGCCGACATCGTCTAACGGCAATACGTTTGGCCGCATCAGATTGAATATCAAAAACATCTCGGCAGTCCAGCGCCCGATCCCGCGAACCTGCGTCAGGTCGGCAATAATTTCTTCATCCGGCATATCGGGCCATTGATCGGCCTGAATTTTACGCTCGACAAAATGAAACGCCAAATCTTTCAGATATTCCACTTTCCGTCTGGATAAACCGGCAGCGGAAAGCATTTCTGCACTGGCAGTCATGATTTCTTCAGGAGAACTGGCCGGGCAAACCAGCAGGAAACGCTTCCAGATGGAATCCGCTGCCTTGACTGAAATCTGCTGTCCGACAATCGACCGGGCCAGTGTCTGAAAAGGTTCTCCACGGGTTTGCAAACGATCCTTGCCCGAGGTGGCAATCAGCTTTTGCATGATGGGGTCGCGCATCCCCAATTCTGCGCATGCCCGATCCCAGCACCCCTCATCGAGCATGGAAATCGTTTGCCCGTCTGTCATTTATGAACGACGCCACTCAGTCAGGCCACCGGGTTTGTCTTCGAGGACAATGCCTTTTTCAAGCAACTCACTTCTGATCTTGTCGGCTTCGGCGAAATTCTTCGCTTTCTTGGCATCGATACGGGCCTGAATTTGCGACTCGATCCATTTTTCCTCGCCTTCATCGACAGCGCCGTCGCCCTGCAGGAATTGGCGCGGATCGCGTTCCAGAAGTCCCAGAACACCTGCCAGCGCTTTCAATTGCGAACCCAGTTCGGCCAAATGGGTCCGGTTCACTTCATTGGCCAGTTCGAACAGGACAGCCACCGCTTCAGGCGTATTGAAGTCGTCGTTCATGGCACTGGCGAAGCGCTTTGCGTATTCGCTGTCCCAGTCAACCGCCTGGTCTTTGACGTCAACATCTTTCAAGGCCGTATAAAGACGGGTCAGAGCATTTTTTGCATCGTCAAGATGGGCGTCGGAATAATTCAACGGACTGCGGTAATGCGAACGGATGATGAAGAAGCGAAGCACTTCGGCGTCATAGCTTTTCAGGACATCGCGAATGGTGAAGAAATTGCCAAGGGACTTGGACATTTTTTCGTTATCGACGCGGACGAAACCGTTGTGCATCCAGTAATTGACGAACGGATGATGTGACGCCCCTTCCGACTGGGCGATTTCATTTTCATGATGCGGGAACTGCAAATCGGCTCCGCCACCGTGAATATCGAAATGTTCGCCGAGCAGTTTGGAGGACATGGCCGAGCATTCGATATGCCAGCCCGGACGGCCAGTCCCCCATCGGGAAGGCCATTTGGCTTCTTCCGGTTCGGTCGGTTTGGCGGACTTCCATAAAACGAAATCCAGCGGGTCGCGCTTTCCGGTATTGATATCGACCCGTTCACCTGCTCGCAAATCATCCAGCGATTTGCCGGACAGTTTGCCGTAGCCTTCAAAATCCCGCACGGAATAATTCACGTCCCCATCCGTGGACTGGTAAGCCAATCCGTTCTTTTCGAGCTTGCCGATCAGTTCCAGCATTTCCGGGACGTACTCGGTCGCTCTCGGTTCATGATCGGGAGGCAGGATACCGAGTGCACAGGTATCTTCATGCATGTATTGGGTAAAACGGGAAGTCAGGCTGGAAATCGGTTCACCGTTTTCGGCGGCGCGATTGATGATCTTGTCGTCGATATCGGTGATGTTGCGGACATAAGTCACCTCATATCCCGTCGCTTTCAGCCAGCGGTAAACGACGTCGAAAGACATCATCATCCGGGCATGCCCTATGTGACAATAATCGTAAATCGTCATGCCGCATACGTACATTCTCACTTTACCCGGTTCAATAGGCGTAAAGACTTCTTTGCTTCTCGTTAAACTGTTATATATCTGCAGACTGTCCATGAGAGAGACTTGGAAATAAATTCAAATAAAACAGATATTTTACTGTGATATACCCTTTTTGGACATGGGTTTTGGTCATGCATTTCAAACCGGCATCATTCCTGACCGACAGTCTGGCAGCCGGACACAGGCAATATCGCTGAAACAAAGAGTTTGCTAGAATGCCGTTAGCGTGAAATGAATGCTTTTTCATTGTTTATTAAAATCATTAGCCTGTTCATCTGTCAGAATATAGGGAATATTTTTTGTTCACGACTGCATCTGGCAGATTTTCAATCTCATCATAAGGAATATTATGGCCGTCGCACTTCACACCAATCTCGGTACGATCAAGATCGAACTCGATGCCGAAAAAGCACCGAAAACCGTTGAAAACTTTCTGAACTACGTTCGTTCCGGACATTACGACAACACCATTTTCCATCGTGTCATCAACGGTTTCATGATTCAGGGCGGCGGTTTCGAACCCGGCATGACCCAGAAAAAGACGAATGCACCGGTTGAAAACGAAGCGAACAACGGTTTGTCCAACGAAACCTATAGCATCGCGATGGCAAGAACGTCCGACCCGCACTCCGCGACGGCCCAGTTCTTCATTAACGTCAGCGACAATGATTTCCTCGACTATCCGGGACAGGATGGCTGGGGCTACTGCGTTTTCGGCACCGTAACCGAAGGCAAGGAAATCGTCGACAAGATCAAGAACGTCAAAACCGGCCGTGCAGGCATGCATGCTGACGTACCGATGGAAGACGTCGTCATCGAAAAAGCGGAAGAAGTCTGATTTCAATTTGAATGCCGAATCCATATGAACCAGCCTGCCTCACCAATGAAAAGTTCAAAAGCGCTTTTCATTTCTGATCTGCACTTGCAGGCTGGCGCCCCAAAAACCATTGCCGCTTTTCAGAAGTTTCTTGAAAAGAAAGCAACGCAGGCTGAACAGCTCTATATTCTTGGCGATTTGTTTGAATATTGGGTGGGTGACGACGATATGGATTCGGAAGCGGTACAAGTCATTGTCGGCGCGATCCGCCAGGTTTCAGACAGGGGCACAGCCGTTTTCTGGATTCCCGGCAATCGGGACCTGCTGACCGGCAGAAAATTCCTGCGATCCATCGGCGCAAAAGCACTTCCCGATCTGGCGATCGTCGAATTCGGCAACAAAAAGCTCATGCTGGCGCATGGCGATGCGCAATGTACGGATGACATCAACTACATGCGCTTCCGGAAACGCACCCATAACCCGATCGTGCGCTTCCTGTTTCTGGCTCTCCCGCTGTCCAAAAGAAGAAAGATCATTACCGGCTACCGTCAGGAAAGCAAAAAAGCCAATGAGAGCAAATCGGCCGACATCATGGACGTCAACGCCTCCGTCATCGCCGATCTCTTCAGGCAAACCGGCGCATCCGTCATGATTCACGGCCATACCCATCGCCCCGGACGCCATATCTGTACCACTGAAAAGGGCGAATGCACCCGTCTGGTCCTGTCGGACTGGAGTCTCGATGGCGACACGCCCCGGGGTGACTGGATCGAAATCGGTATGGATAACGAAATCATCCGGCATTCCGTGCTGGAACTTTAAACCTTGCCAAAGCTATGTTGCTGCGACCTGAAAAAATCGATTTTCTGCAAACATCGAATATCGTCGCGCAACAACTGATCGGTTCGTTTTTTTCTTACCGTGGCGTCGGGGGTATCATCGTCGAAACGGAAGCCTACGACCAGACCGATCCTGCCTCCCACAGTTTTTGTGGCCCGACCGAACGCAACGCGATCATGTTCGGGCCTCCGGAAGCGATATACGTTTACCGCTCTTACGGCATTCACTGGTGCTTCAATTTCGTCTGCGGAGAAGAAAACCACGGCTCCGCCGTTCTGATCCGCGCTATTGAACCCACCGTTGGTATCGACACGATGAAAAAGCGGCGGAACATGTCAGATGTTCGCCTCTTGTGCGCAGGTCCCGGACGGGTTTGTCAGGCACTCGGAATAACGCATCGGGAAAACGGGCTGTCGCTCAGTTCAAAAGAATGTCTCTTTAAGGCAGGAACCCTGCCAGTTAACATCGTTGCCGGGCCGAGAATCGGCATTTCAAAGGCAGTGGACGTTCCCTGGCGTTTCGGTCTGGCCGGATCACGTTTTTTAAGCCGCCCCTTCCCGAAAGGATCGCCGGTTTTCAAGAGCGGCAAATAAAACAGCCAGTCAGTTTTTCCAGCGCAAATTGAAATCGACGCGATGCGCAGGTTTGTCTTTTTCAGCTACACCCTTCTTGCTGGCAAGCAGATAGATTCTTTCATCAGGCACTTTGCCTTTCAGCACCAGCCAGGTCTTGACCGCTTTCGCCCTGCGGTTCGCCAGAAGAATCAGGTTGTCGTTCGTCGAGGCATAATGCCGGATCAGCAATTTCTCCATTTCCGGAACCGGGAGTGCCTTGTCGAAAATAACCAGTTCTTTCGGCTTGTCGAATTTTTCGCTCTTGTAAACTTCTTTCAGCAATTCCGGATATTCCTTTTCACTGACCGTAATCTCTTCGAACGATTGCGCTCCCGTTTTTTTCCGCTTCAGCGAACGGATTTTTCTGTCCAGCGTCGACTGGCCAAGCCCTTCCCTGTCCGCGACGTCGTCATACATTCCCGTAATTTCGAGCTTCAGCTTCGGCCGTTTCACCAGACCTTTAGACAGCCGTTCCAGACGTTTTTCACCCTCTTTCGACAAGTTGGCGCTGCCAGGTTCGAAAACCATGCCCGAGAGGTTTTTCTCTTTCTCATTCAAAGAGGACAGCCATGCGAAAGGAGCTGTCACGATTCTCTTCAGGGTATTCAAAATGACTTTCCCGACTATGCTGCCCAGCGAGAACTGGGGATCGTTCAGTGAACCGGCAATCGGGACATTGAGATCGATGACGCCGTCACTGTCTTTCAACAGGGCCAGAGCCAGTTCGATGGACGAGCTGATCGTTTCCTTGCTTTCGACTTTTTCGCCCAGCGTCAACTGGTCAAGAATCAGAGAATTCTCGGCCGTCAGCATCCCGTTCTGAACCTTGTAAGTTGCTTTATACGTCAGTTTTCCTTTTTCGATCCCATAACCCAGATACTTGCCGGAATAAGCAGAAAATTGCGCCAGTTCCATGCCTGTCACCTGTGCCTTGATATTCAGGGTCAAATTATCACTTAACGGGTTAATGTAACCGGAAATATCCAGCGGTGCTCCATTAACCTGACCCAACAGGCGAATTCTCGATTGCGTTTTCGGGTCGTTCGACAAATTGAGGAATGCGCCACGCAGATTCTGGATATTGGCCGTGTAACGAGGCTTGATGAAATTGTCTGAAAAACGGACGGTTCCGTTGCGGATGATCCATTTTTTGATGACGAGCGAAAAGTCCGGTTTTCCCTGACTGTCCGGTGCTTGTATAACGGCTTTCTGCGTTGCGGTTTCCGGTTTGTCTTGCTCCGGCTTTGCCTTTTCCTGCGTGGCAGTAAGCGGCTCCACTGTAGCTACATCGTTTTGAGCTGTGGCAGGCTTTGGTTCCTCTTCATTTTCAGTCAGGCTTTTCTGTCCGCCAGCCTTGCTGCGCAAAATGTTCTGAAGATTCAAACGACCGTCCGCCAGCAGGATGACTCTGGCAGACACACCATTCATGACCGCCTTGTCGATTGTCACTGCCAGAGGATTCAGATCGACTGTTACCCCTTCAAACGCCAGGTCTTTCCAGCTGACGACCGGACGCCGGCTCAACTGGTCTACAGCAGCCAGACTTCCGATTGCCGCCCCTCCCTTGAACTGCCCCTGCAAACCGCCGGATGCGCCCTCTCCGACCAGCAGTTTGCCCTTGATGGACAAATCGGCTTTTCTCAGGGAAAGGTTCACGTACTCGTCGATATACGGCTGGATAAACCGGATATCGACATTTTTGATATCCACATCCAGATCGGCTTTCATTGGCGAAACATTAATGGTTCCTTTTACGATATACGTACCATGATCGTTGATTTTCGCGCTGGCAGACACGGCAAGCGGTTTGTCCATTGCATCGGACAAATCATTTACCTTGACATCGAGCTGGGATACTTTGGTGACTATCGGTTCCTTCGGGTGTCTGTTTTCAAGATGAAGTGACCAGTTTTCAAGTGCAGCCTGTTTGATCCGGAAATGAAAACCGGACTTTTCCTCTGCCTTGTCGACGGCTTTTTGTACTACGCCAGACTTGTCACCCCCTTTGAACTTGTCCAGCAGTTCGGGCATGCTGTGGATGAAACTGATCCGCGTGCCGGTCGAAACAACGCTGCTGGCAGTCACGTCATGTTTATCCATATCAAGTGACAGTTTTTCAACACTCAAACCGATATTTCTGGCTGATATATTGACCGGCGTCTTGTATGTTTTATCCGTAATGAAAACCTGCCCTCCGCTCACGGCAAGCTGACCCAGATCGATGGCAAACGACTGTTTTTCCGCAGGTTTTTCGTTCTTCGCTGTCTGTGTTCCGGTGTCGGTCTTTTTCCCTGTATTCAACAGGAGTTCAACATTCCATTGCCCGTTATTGTTTCTATCCAGAAACACTTCCGGATTTTTCAAGCCGATACGACCGATACCGATCTTTCCCGAGAGGATATCGCTTTTGTCGATATCGACCTTGAGTTCCGAAAATTTGAGGACGGCAGCACCATTCGATTCCGCGAGCGACACTGAATTCAGGGTAACGTCACCCCGAACCAGAATGCGTCTTTTTTCCTCTTTCTTTCTCGGGAATATGATGTCAAGATCAGCCGAGAATTTGCCGCTTTTCAGTTTGAATCCCGGATCGAATGGAAGATAACCCAGATAGGTCGGCAGATCGAGTTTGTCCAGCTTGACGCTGATCTTGCCGGACTTCTTGTCGTATGCCGGTTTCGTTCTGGATTTCCCGACCAGTTCGATTCTGTCATTGTTGACCTTTGCGCTTATCGCCAGAGCCGTGAAAATCTCGACCTGTGAAGGCATATTGGCAATGACGGGAATATCGATATTCAGCTCGTCGATCAGCAGGGTCTTTTTCCGCTGTAGATCGTCTACCCGTATGGTTCCGTTGTCGATCTGGATATTGTTGATCGAGAAATTCGATTTCGATTCGTCTTCTTTCGGTTGGGTGGCATAAGCCACAAGATCATTGATGTTGTATTGCTTTTTCCCGTAACGGACGATGTGGATTTTCGGATTGACGAGGCGGACTTCTTTCACGACGGGAGCGCGTTCGGAAAAGGTTTCCGGCGACAGTTCGACAAACAGATGATCGAACGAGGCAAACGGGTCTTTCGAACCGGGATCGGTCAGCACAACCCCGTCCAGTTTTGCCGTCAGGTTCAACAGGTCGATATCGAGCTTCTGAATCGTCAGTTCACGATTGAATTTTTCAGCGACAAATTCCTTCGCTCCGGATTCGACGATCCGGGGAAGAAAATAAATGCCTGCGGCAACAAGGACAAGCAACAAAACGAGAAACGACAGAAACCCGACAACCGCCAGTTTCACTCGCGACCGTTTGTTCGGCCGCTTTTCAATATCGGGAGTGTTCTGCTCTGTCATTCAATAAAATCATCCTGTTGGAACCAATCAGCCTCATCCTGTTATTTTAATGAAAAATCGACGCGGTTGCCGGAATCGTTGCCTTCGGTTTTCTTTGCCTTGCTGGCTAACAGGAAGAGTCTTTCTTCAGGAATCTTTCCATCCGTGATCAGCCATTCTTTTACGACCCGCGCTCTCTGGTTCGCCAGCTGGATCAGGTCATCGGACTTTCCTGAAAAATGTTGGGACAACAGTTTTTCCATTTCCGGCACAGGCACCGATTTGGAAAACCCTATCCAGTTTTTGGGCTTTTCGAAATCTTCATTACTGTAAAGGCGCTTCAATAAATCCGGATATTCCTTGTCAGTAACGACCACCTTGGCGTCTCCCGCCTTTTTACCGAGGTCTTTCGCTTTCATTTCCCGCAGCTTTTTCATGATCGTCAATTTGCTGTCGACGACAGGATCGTATTTCCCGGTAATTTCCAGCGTCAGGGCCGGTCTGTTTTCCAGCGCTTTCGCCAGTGCTTCCAGTTTTTTCTGTTCACTTGCGGTAATCGCATGACTTCCCGGCTCGAAAGTCACAAACGACAATTCCGCGTCATTTCCAACGAGTGCCCCCAGCAGCTTGAACGGTGCCGTGACTGCCTTCGTCAACAGATTGACGAACATCTTGAACACAATGCCCCCCACGGAAAACTCGGGATCGTTCAACGAACCGCCCACGGGAAGGTTGATGTCGATGACGCCATTCCTGTCTTTCAACAAGGCGAGCGCGAGACGAACAGGCAAATGAACGGCATCCGCACTTTCGACTTCATCACCCAGTGTCAGCTGGTCGAGAACCAGTGAATTTTCCGCCGTCAACTGATCGTTCAAAACCTTGTAATGGACATCGAAGGAAAGCTTGCCCTTTTCAATGCCATACCCGATGTATTTTCCGGAATAGGCGGAAAACTGCGCCAGTTCCATTCCTTTTACGTTGGCCTTGATGTCGAGCGCAAGCTTATCGCTTAAAGGATTCAACTCCCCTGCAATCGTCAGCGGCGCACCATTGACGCGGCCTTTCACGTCGACTGTCGCCTGCTTGCTGGCATCCGTTGACAGGTTGTTGATCGAGCCTCTCAAATTCACCAGATTGGCGGTATAGCGGGGCTGGATGAAATTATCCGAGAACCGGATCTTTCCGTTTCTGATCAGCCATTTTTTGATCAGGATGGAATAATTTTTCTTGTCTGCTTTCAATTGGTCAGCCTGACCGCTATCGGCAGATTGTTGTGCCGTTTGTTGTGCAACTGCCGTCCCGGCTGCCGGTGTTTTTCCGTTATCTTTTTCCTCGTTTTGCGTCAGGCTCTTCTGGCCGCCTGTTTCGCTTCGCATGACATCCTGCAAATTCAGGCGTCCTTTTGAACTCAGGATGACTCTGGCCATCAGATTGTTCAGCGTTACCTGATCAACGACTACGGAGAGCGGCGACAGGTTCACCCGAACGCCTTTCAGGGACAGGTCACCCCAGTTCACGAACGGCTGCCGCGTCACCTGATCGACCGTCACAAGACGGGAGAGGCCCGCATTGCCCGTAAACTGGCCCTCCAAGCCACGATTTCGTGCTTCTGCGAATTTCAGTTTTCCGGCAAGCGACAAATTGGCCTGACGCAAGGACAAGTTCACGTACTCTTCAATGTAAGGCTGCACGGCACGGATATCGACATTTTTGATATCCAGATCGAGATCGGCTTTCAGTGGCACCGGCTCGACCGTTCCCCTGATATCCAGTTTGCCCTTTTCGTTGATATTGGCCGCGACCGTTATGGCAACCGGTTCATTCAATTTGCTTGAAATATGGTCTGCGGACACGTCCAGTTTCGTGACACGGGTCACGACCGGTTTTCCGGCAACCCTGTTTTCAAAGTAAAGCGACCAGTCATCCAATTCAAAACGGGCGATGGAATAATTGAAACCGGCTTGTGCGGCAGCATCGTCCATCGTTTTTTTAGCCGTTTTTTTGGCGTCCTTATCCGCTATGTCGAGTTTGCCATGAACGAATTTGATATCCGTATTCGCTGACACGATTTTTTCGACAGTCATGTCCCGTTTCGGAAGATCCAGAACCAGCTTGTCCACGACCAGTCCGAAGTTTTTCACGGAGAAATTCGCCGGTACGGCATTGGTCTGATCCCTGATCTGTAACTGGCCTTCCGTAACGGTCAATTTGTCCAGTGCCAGATTGAAAGGCATGCCTTGACCGTCCTGACCGGAGGCATCTGCCTGCGACGTTTCTTTTTGCGGTTTGCTTTTTCCGTTTACCGTCGCGAACATCCGTTCGAAATTCCATTGACCTTTTCTGTTGCGGTCCAGAGATACGACTGGATATTTCAGCTCGACCAGATTGACGGCCAGATTTCCGGAAAGGACATCGCTCTTGTCGATTTTGACATCCAGTTCCGGTATTTTCAGCAAATCGGCACCATTCAGGTCAGCCAGCTGGAATGCATCGAGATCGATCCTGCCTTCCACGAAAAGACCCATTTTCCCTTCTTCGGGCTTGACGAAGCCGATCTCAAGATCGGTGGACAGCTTGCCGTCCTTCAGTTTGAAACCGGGTTTGAAAGGCAAATAACTTATGTATGAAACCAGATCAATACTGTCCAGCTTGAGATTGACGGTTCCATCCCGTTCCCTGAAAAACGGCCTTGTTTTGCCGGATATCTCGATTTTTTCATTATTGACCTTCGCGGACAGGGCCAGATCGACGAAGATATTGACCTGTGACGGCAGGGAAGAAATGAACGGTATCGTCAGATTCAGCTCATCGACAAAGTGCCGCTTGTTTTTCGGCTTGTCGTCGAACTCGACCAGCCCGTTTTTGATCTGGATATTATTGACGGCAAACTTCGCGGATGAATCGTCTTCTTTCGGCTCCATTGCGAAAGCGACGAAATCATCGATGTTGTAACGGTTGTCTTCCTGCCGTTCCAGACGGATTTTCGGATTGGTCAGCGTAAGTTTTTCAACGACAGGCGCCAACCGGAAATACGATTCAGCTGAAAAATCGACGAGTAAATGATCGAACGAGGCAAAACCGTTTTCCGAACCATGTTCGGAAAGCTGCATTCCCTCGAAATCGGCTGTCAGCGTAAATGGATTGAACGAGACTTTTGTAAAACTGAGTTTTCTCTGGAATTTTTCGGCAACGAATTCCTGTGCCTTTTTATTGATGAGGTCGGGAACGATAAAAAAACCCGTCAGACCATACGCAACCAGCAAAACAATGAAGATAATCTGGAACCATTTGGCAAAACGGTTTCGCCAGAACGGTGGTATGCGCTTCAACGGATTTTCCACTTCATTCTCCTTGTGACACGATCGTTTCTGCCGATAATACCTGCCCTGAATAAAGCCGGGTCTTAAAACCCATATTAAATAAAATCCGCCAATAAATAAACAGCCGGTTTGCACATAAAGCAAACCGGCTGCAGAAAAACAATGTTTTTACGGCAATCCGTCTTATTCGACGAGTTTGTTCAGTTGTTCAGGGCTGACTTTCGCCTCTTCCGGCAGGGATTCAAGCTTGATATCAGCTGCTTCCAGTGCGGAAATAATGTTTTTCAACTGATGCTCCTGCGCCGCGGCATTATTGATCAGGCCACGCAATGCCTTGATGAGGGGATCGTCCCCGTTCGGCGTAATGCCGTAAGACGAAAACAGGGCACTGGCAGCATCTTTTTCGTCCCTGTTTTCTTCTTTTTGAATGATCCTAGCAGGATTGCCGACAGCCGTCGCGCCAGCAGGCACTTCCTTGACGACAACGGCATTCGAACCGACCTTCGCCATTTCGCCGACGGTAAAACTGCCCAGCACCTTGGCTCCGGCCCCGATAATGACGCCCTTCCCAAGCGTTGGGTGGCGTTTTTTGCCCTTCGTCAGCGACGTGCCGCCGAGAGTCACTTCCTGATAAATCGTGCAATCGTCGCCCACTTCAGCCGTTTCGCCAATGACGACACCCATGCCGTGATCGATAAACACCCGGCGTCCTATAACCGCCCCCGGATGGATCTCGATTCCCGTCAGGATGCGCGCCAGATGGGAAATGAAACGGGCAAGCCATTTCAGCCCGTGCTTCCAGCACCAGTGCGCCATCCTGTGTACCAGAATAGCCTGAAACCCCGGGTAACAGGTAATGACCTCCCAGGTATTGCGGGCAGCAGGATCACGGGCGATGATGCTTCTGATATCTTCGCGAAGATGGCGGAACATGTGTTTGACAGATAATTAACAAAAGAGCCAGATAATAACCGTTTCGGCAAAATTCTGCACGTCCATTTAGTCCTGTCGCATTTTCATGATGCGCTGGCGACGGGCCTCATACAGGCAAATGCCGGAAGCCACGGAAATGTTCAGGCTTTCAACGGAACCGAACATCGGAATGGCGACCAGTTGATCACAGTTTTCACGAGTCAGACGGCGGATGCCTTCGCCTTCGGAACCCATGACGAATGCCACGCCACCCGAGTAATCCGGTTCATACAGGCTTTCTTCCGCATCATCGGTTGTACCGACGACCCAGATATCGCGTTCCTGCAGCTGGCGCAACGTCCTTGCCAGATTCGTGACGGTAATGTACGGAACGGTTTCAGCCGCACCACTCGCCACCTTCTGAACAGTGGCATTGATGCCCACAGCCCTGTCTTTCGGCGCGATCACGGCATGGGCGCCGACGCTGTCTGCCACACGCAGGCAGGCGCCCAGATTATGCGGATCGGTGATGCCGTCCAGAACGAGCAACAGGGGCGCACCCTCGATAGCGTCCAGCAATTCATCCAGATTGCGCGCCAGCGAAACGGGTGCCGCCATCGCGACAACCCCCTGATGGCGTCGGGTGCCCACCATCTTGTCCAGACGCGCACCGTCCGCCTGAATGATCCGGACACCGGCCGCCTTGGCGACTTTGAGCAAGTCCTGCATCCTGCGGTCAGACCGCTCGGCATCGACGTAAAGTTCTTCGACGGAAGAGGCTTCATGGCGCAAACGCGACGTGACGGCATGGAAGCCGAATATGACTTTATTTTTCATTTTTACTTTCTGCACTATCTGCAATAAACATTCAGCGGGATTTCCGTCTGCGTGAAAACGGACGCCCTTCAACTTTTTCGTCCTTGTCGGTCAGCGTCGCAATATTCCGTTTCTTGTACCGGTCGAAAATAACATGCTGGGCCGGTTCGGTATTCACCGTTTCGCCTTCCTTCTTGTCGGAGGCCTTGAACGGCCCGTCAATCAGTCGCAAATCGATCTGTCGGGCATCCATATCGACCCGGCTGACCTGAACGATCACCCGGTCGGTCAACTGGTACCGGACACCGGAACTCTCGCCTTTCAGCTCGTGGCGCACTTCGTCGAAATGATAGTAATCGTGCCCCAATTCCCCGATATGCACCAGCCCTTCAATAAACAGGTCGTCCAGCTGCACGAAAATGCCGAAACCGGTCACACCGGAAATGGTGCCCGTGAAGTGCTCGCCCAGCTTGTCGCGGATGAAGTAACACTTCAGCCATGCCTCGACGTCACGTGAAGCATCGTCGGCGCGCCGTTCATTGGCGGAACAATGCAAACCGAGCGCTTCCCAAATTGCCTGTTCGGCAGTTTGTTTGTTTTTGCTTTTTTCCTTCGACAATAACTGTTTGCGGATCGAACTCGGCACATTGGTGTTCAACAGGCGCTTGTCGATGCCACTTGGCACATAGCGTTTGCCGAGCAAGAGCGCCTTGATGACCCGGTGCGTCAGCAAATCGGGATAACGGCGGATCGGACTGGTGAAATGGGTGTAAGCCCCGTAAGACAGACCGAAATGGCCGATATTGTCCGGGCTGTACATCGCCTGTTGCATCGAACGCAGCAGCATGGTTTGCAACAAGGGTGCGTCCGGCCGCTCGTCAATCTGTTTGATCAACACGGCGTAATCCGACGGACTTGGAGAATCGCCTCCGGCCAGCGACAAGCCGAGTTGTGCCAGAAACGATCTGACCTGTTCCAGCTTCTGCTCGTTCGGCTGTGCGTGAACACGATACGTTCCAGGATGATTATGCGTCTTGATGAAATCGGCCGCACAAACGTTGGCCACCAGCATGCATTCCTCAATCAGCTTGTGAGCATCGTTGCGCACTCTCGGCAATATTTTTTCGATCTTGCCTGCGGCATTGCTGACAATGTAGGTTTCGACCGTTTCAAAATCGATCGCTCCGCGTTCTTCGCGTGCTTTTGCCAGCACCTTGTACAGCCCGTACAAATCCAGCAGATGCGGCACGAGACTTGAATAAACGATCGCTTCGGGCCCTTTCTGGCTTTTCAGGATCGCCGCCACTTCCGTATAGGTCAGGCGTGCGGCCGAATGCATCACGGCCGGATAGAACTGGTAAGCCTCTACCTGTCCATTCGGGTAAACCAGCGCATCGCATACCAGCACCAGCCGATCGACGCCCGGGTTCAGCGAACACAGGCCGTTCGACAATTTTTCCGGCAGCATCGGAATGACGCGACGCGGGAAATAAACCGAAGTCGCCCTTAACAAGGCATCCGAATCGATCGGTTCGTTCGGTTTGACGTAATGGCTGACGTCGGCAATCGCGACGATCAGGCGATACGCCGTTTCATCGCCGATCTTGACCGGTTCGCAATACACGGCATCGTCGAAATCGCGGGCGTCTTCACCGTCGATCGTCACCAGAGGCACATCGCGCAAATCGACCCGCCCGGCATAATCTTCCGGCAAAACCGTATCCGACAGACGTGCCGCCGCATCCATGCAGGCCTTGGAAAATACATGAGGCAAGCCGAATTTACGGACAGCGATCTCGATTTCGATACCCGGATCGTCGATATTGCCGACCACCTCGACAATGCGGGCAATCGGCTGCGAGTAGCGGGACGGCTGCGTGATCAGTTCGGCATTGACAATCTGGCCTGCCTTGGCATTACCGGGAGAACCTTCTACCAGAATGTCGTGGACGATACGCTTGTCTTCCGGAGCGATCAGCCAGACACCGTTTTCATTGATCAGGCGGCCGACGATATGCGTATGGGCGCGAGTCAATACCGAGACGATAAGCCCTTCGGGTCGTCCCCGCTTGTCGACATTGACCACACGAACCTGCACCTTGTCGTTATGCATGACCTTGTGCATCTCGTTTTCCGACAGGAAAATATCGTCTCCGCCCTCTTCGGGAATGACGAAACCGTAACCGTCCGGATGGCTGTGAACATAACCGGTGATGAAATGGGTCGATTTGTCGACCTTGTAATTGCCTTTTGCGTCGCATAAAAGCTGACCGTCGCGCTCCATCGCGTCCAGTCTCTTCAACAAACCGTCCATCTCGGTTCTTTTGACATGCAACTCCCGCGCGATGACTCTGGCATTGCTGCCCTTTTCTGCTTCACGCACGGTGTCGAGAATTTCTTCCCGGCTGGGGATGGAATAAGGATATTTTTTCAAATGAATTCTTAATAAAATGGGTGGACAGTCGACATTTTAACAACTTCATCATGCTTTTTTTCAACAGATTCGGCAAGATGATTGACATGTTTGTATATCACGCTATAATCGCAGTCTTGCATTTGCGAATCAACAAGAACTGAATGCAATTTGTCACTGTTCAGTTCTTCCGGTTGCAAATATAATATCAGATGTGCAGATTGCCCACGTGGCGGAATTGGTAGACGCGCATGGTTCAGGTCCATGTGCCGCAAGGTGTGGGGGTTCAAATCCCTCCGTGGGCACCATCACCGCAAAAGATACAGCAGAAAGCCTTGAAAACATTGAGTTTCAGGGCTTTTTTGTTGCTCAAGATATAATTTTAACGCATTCAACACAGTTTTCTAAATATCATAGATAATTACGTGGTTGGCAAACATAATCTACGATATCGTCAAATAATTCTGAAGCGCTCTTTCCAGCAATTGATAAGCAACACATGTCTAAATTGTATGTCCACAGCAACCCAACTCGTGGATTTAGTAAAGCAATTTCGTTGATAGTAGAAATGGGTTGTAACCTATTCAACGCACAATATGTCAGAACTTGTCTCAAATCCGATATACGAAATGGGCGATTACCTGCTTTAATTTCGTAAAGCGTTTGACCTACTATTAAGTCACCTTCTGCAGCCATTATTTCTCCGCATCCAGCAAATTTTGGACGTAAAATTGTGTCGTTCATGACCCCAACTGAAGAAAAATAATCATAAAGCCGGCCAGCTAAAGTCATCGCTTCTAAAATATCATTTTCGGTGAGTTGATAAGTATTTAGATTATTCTGAAATCTTGATATGTATGCTGTCGCAGTCTCAATTCCATTCTCTACATAGGCTTTTAATACATTATTATTTTCCCCTGCTTTGACGATATTTGTAAAAGCAACAAATGCAAGCTCATTTATAAAAGCTCGAGAAAAACGATATGCGTTTGTTTTAATTGGTTCCCATTTTTGTAGGATGTGAGCATGCTGAGCACGCCAAAAGGTCTCCCCCATTGGCGCAATATCTCGCCAAAACGAAGAATGTTTCTGAGCTAATTGACGTTCCGAAATCATATTGGAATATGCCAAGCGTTACCTTGTGCCATTTTTTTGCTTCCCGCCCATTTCATGAGATGTTGATCATAAGAATTTAATTCTTTCCTAATACCATCTCGCCAATGTTTACCCTCATCTTCTAAAATGTATGAACTGACAATAAGCGCCCTCCTTTCCCATGTTGTTAATGTGGAATATTGTTTTCGACAATTTGATATCCAGTAATCAGCACCCCGATTTGCCATACTTAATATGAGATCTCTTTTTATCATCATATTGTGCTGTTCTCTTGATAATCTAACTAATACGGCTTCCGTTTCTTCTGAATTATCTATAACTAATACTCTTATTGCAAAGGAAAGGTTCGCCGGCACTTGAGTAATATATGATCCTGAACTTATAAGATCTCTAAGAGCTTTAAATACTTCATTTTGAGTATTATTATCTAAATCAGCCATTACAGCTCTTGTTACAATCATTACTGCAGGAAATACAGGATAAAGAATGTCTAGGCTAGCAAACATAGAAGAAACTGCTCTGTTTTTCATTTGATCGGGCAAATGTCTTACAGCCCCAATGAGTCGTCTAGTTAGACCTTCTTCAATTCTACTTTTTGTCAATTGTCTTCCCAACATCCCAACAATGTCGAACTTATTTAACTCTTCTTTGAGGGCTTCATACTCTTCTTCCGCATTTGGCGAATAAGGATCATATCGTAATCTCAGACGAGAAAATAAACGTGCTTCCTGTTCTTCATGTGTTTCGGCTTTATTTTCTTCGGCCAATGAAGATGTTTGAAGAAATTCTCCGGAAGTAAGTATCCGTGTTTTTGTTTTTTGTAATGAAAGTCCTTCATTGACTAACAACAATTCGCTCAACCGAACTAATGACCTATACGCTTCTTCTCTTGAATTTGCAAAAATTCGATAATCATCAACAAATCTACAATATTGTATTTGTTCGCTTAGCAACAATCGATCAATACGATTCAATAATAATTCACTCAACAATCTAGCAGCAGGTCCGCCAATCGGTAGCCCATATGAAACGTGTTCAGCTATTCGGAAAAGTATCGAATCAATTCTTTTAATTGCATCTGCATCCACAGTTGCACGTTTCAAAGAATTTTCAAGTCGATGATGGTAGATACGAGGATAAAAATCAGAAATATCACATACTAATACATATGAATATTTTCTAGCCAAATCAATCGAACGCATCTGAAATTCATGCCACCCTATACTTGGATCAAACACAGAAGCACTCGTAAAATCAGGTTTATATCGATAGGAAAAGACTACTTCTTTATCGATGGACACTCTTGCTCGTTCAATATCATCGCCTATCCGAAGTACAAGAGATAATAGATAAGCATTCCAAATAGGATCAATCTGTGTCCCCCATCGAAACCCCGCATATCCTACTGCAGCCAAACTCTTAACAGCAAGCAACGGAATTTTCTCAATTGCTTGATCAAATCCTGTATCAATTTCCTTAAGAATATCTATCGTACCAGACGGATCATCATAAAAAACTTGATTATCTATCGGGTAGGGAAATATATCTGTGTCGCCAAATTTAGCTATGTTTTTAACAGCTAACTCAAATGCTTGATCTTTAGTTATCTGCATATTGATGAATTATTAGATAGATATTATTTAGTTTCATAATATTAAAAACGCTGGATACGGATCACGCTATAATTTTTAATAGTATACCAAGCGATACAATAAGTTAAGACACTTTTCAATTGATAATATTTTTCTGATTGACAACCTTCTACCGCATGTAAGATTGATAACGCTCTATCTGTATACTTTTTCATTTTTGAGTGTCTATACATCCTTTTCCTTAATCGTTAGTTTTATCAGGCTGATCGTTATTTCGATGCGTAGATATTCTCTTTCACAGAACTGGTTTCGCTTTTGGAGAATTTTTTAGGTTTTTGATTAGTATAGCTTTTTCCTGATTATCTGATGAGAAAGTTCCAACGAAATTTTCTTGATCATTGCCAGCAAGCTTCTTTTTGTAATTTATCGATTCTCACCCTGTTGAACTATCAACAATAGAATGGCTTGAGAACGATCAACAAAAGCGTCAGAAGGCGACTGAAGACCGTCTGGCGCAGCATAAATCTTCTATAGTTTGGCAAACGCCGGAAGAGCCCAATCTCATCATACATCCGGCGTTTGACACGAATCCGTTGCATACGGACGGCTTTATCAACCAAACCTCGCAGGAGATTTTATGAAAAAGTTGCTTGTTGCCGTTTTTGTCTCTTTATTCGCGATGGGTGCCTATGCCCAGACAACGAGTGCCGACAGCTGTGAAGCCAGAGCGGTCAGCAAGGATGGCAAACCATTGTATGGCGCTGCCAAAGCGGCATCGATCAAGAAGTGTGAACAGGAAAAACGCTCTGCCACCAGCTGTGAAGCGCTGGCTGTCAGCAAGGACGGCAAGCCGCTCTACGGTGCAGCAAAGGCATCTTCCATCAAGAAATGCGAACAGGAAAGAGCCGGAGTTACCGGCAAGAAAACCGGAAAGAAATAATACGCCTATAGCGACTGAAGGACGGGTCTCGCCCGTCCTTTTTTATTGTGTATCAGAAACATGCACTTTCAAAACTGCGCAAAGGGAACCTATTGACACCATTGCAACTGTTTTAATGGATATGTTTGTTTTTTCATCAATCTTGTCTGATATCGTCCGGCAAGGTCTTCAATGTGATTTAATATTCTTCATTTGGGAATGCGAAAAACCCGGCTGCATGAATCCGGCCGTTCTCTGACTGACTTTATCTGAAAGAATTTTAATGATCGCCGTCATGTCCTTTTGCGCCATCAGTGTGCTTCTCGTATTGGGAATCGTCGTCCGGTCGAGCTTTTCCATTTTCCAGCGTTTGTTCATCCCTTCTTCCGTCATTGGCGGCTTTATCGGTCTGATCGTCATCCAAACGCTTGGGCAGTTCATGTCCGCGGACTGGTTTGTCGCTTTCGGACAACTGCCGGGTTTCCTGATCAATATCGTCTTTGCCGGGCTTTTCCTTGGAGCGGCGGCGACTCCGCTGAAAAAAATATGGGGACTGGCCGCGCCGCAGTTCTGTTTCGGACAGATCAATGCATGGGGTCAATACGTCATCGGCCTTGGACTGGTTTTTGTCTTTCTGGGGCCTGTTTTCGGGGTTCCGGACGTTTTCGGCAATTTGCTTGAAATCGGTTTTCAGGGAGGACACGGGACGGTGGGCGGAATGGCGCACACTTTTGACAAGCTGGGCTGGCCCGCAGGCGCCGATCTGGGTTATACGGTCGCCACCTGCGGGATTGTATTCGGGATTGTCATCGGCATGGTGCTGATCAATATCGCCGTGCGCAAAGGATACGTTTCAGGCATCAGAACGTTCGACGACAAGGAAAAGCTCGAAAGAGTGGGCGTTTACCCACGCGGGAAGCAGCCTGCGGCGGGGCTTCAGACGGTCCAGTCGAATTCGCTGGACTCGCTTGCCCTGCATATTTCGCTGGTCGGGATCGCCGTTCTCATCGGTTACGGCATCAAGGAATTGCTGGTACTGGGCGAGACCTTCACGCCTGTTTCGATTCAGGAAATGGGGATTATGGAAAGCCTCCCGCTTTTCCCGCTCTGCATGATCGGTGGCGTCCTGCTCCAGATTTTCCTGCGTAAAACGCGCCTCGATTACATTGCCGACCATGGACAGATGCAACGCATTTGCGGGGCATCGCTGGATTTTCTGGTCGTTGCGGCGATTGCCTCGATCCGGATCGAGTTCGTCGTCGCCTACTGGATGCCTTTGTCCATTCTTGTGGCAGTCGGGGCGATATGGAATATCTTTACGGTTATGTATATCGGGCCACGCATTTTCAAAGAGGCATGGTTCGAGCGCTCCATTGCGGAATTCGGTCAGGCAATGGGTGTCACGGCTACCGGACTGATGCTCTTGCGCACGGTCGACCCGGATCACAAGACCGTTGCAACGGAAGCCTTCGGATACAAGCAGCTGTTGCATGAACCGGTCATGGGTGGTGGTCTGTGGACGTCGCTCGCCGTGCCGCTTGTCATGCTTGGCAGTGGACTGGTCGTCTGGTTCTTTTGTCTTGCCGTACTGGTCGTTGCCGTGATTTGCTGGCTGGTCTTTTTCAGGACGAGCCAGACTGCCATTTCCACCAAGGGCATTCAAAAATAGAGTTTTTCATCCTTTGCAAGAATCCTTTATCCTCTCTATCAACGATTGCCTGCAACGCTTTTCCTTCAACAGGATCAAGTCCATTTTCATAGCCGGCAAAACTGCGTAAAATGACGCACACTTTGCAGCGGTATTTTCCGTAAAGCCTTTTTATCCTTTTTGATCGTTTCAAGCTTATGTCAGACCAACCCGTTTCCCACAAATCCGGCAAACCCATGTTTTTCAATCCTGAAGTCCGCCGTATCAGGAGTTTTGTCACACGTGCCGGACGGCTGTCGACCGGTCAGGAAAAAGCGATCAACGAATACGGCGACACGTTCTGCATCCCTTACGAAAAACGGACGCTGGACTACTCTCAGGAATTCAAACGGGAAGCGAAAACGATTTTCGAGATCGGTTTCGGAATGGGAGAAACGACGGCGACGATTGCCGAAAGCAAGCCTGAACTGAATTTCATCGGTGTGGAAGTACACACTCCGGGCGTAGGCAGCCTGCTGAAACTGGTCGGTGAAAAGAACCTGACGAATGTACGGATCATCCAGCACGACGCTGTCGAGGTTCTGGAAGACATGATTGCGGAAAATTCACTTGACGGGGTTCACGTCTTTTTCCCTGATCCCTGGCACAAGGCCCGGCATAACAAGCGCCGCCTGATCCAGCCGGATTTCGTGAAGTTCCTTTGCACCCGCATCAGGGCTGGGGGGTACCTTCACTGCGCAACAGACTGGCAGGAATATGCCCAGCAGATGCTGGAAGTGCTTACTGGTGAGCAAGCACTTATTAACACGGCAACGGATTACGCAGAAAGGCCCGATTACCGCCCCGTTACCAAATTCGAAAAAAGGGGACTGCGGCTTGGACACGGCGTCTGGGACCTTGTTTTCCAAAAGCGTCAGCCGGAATAACAAAAAAGCCTGAATGTGCAATTCAGGCTTTTTTACAGGCGCAACCGATCAGATGACTTGCAGGACGATTTTCCCGAAGTGGGTATTCGACTGCATCAGTTTCTGTGCCAGCATCGCGTCAGCCAGCGGGAACACCTTGTAAATGACCGGCTTGATCTTGCCTTCGTCGATCAGCGGCCAGATGTGTTTCTGCAGGTTTCTCGCTATTTCCGCCTTGAATTCATTCGAGCGCGGACGCAGGGTCGAACCGGTTACCATCAATTGTCTGTGAACGATCTGCGCCAGATCGACGGTACCCAGACGACCGCCCAGATACGCGATCAGAACCAGCCTGCCCTCGTCGGCCAGACAATCGATTTCCTTGTCCAGCACGGCCGCACCGATAATGTCCAGAATGACATCGACACCGTTGCCGTTCGTCGCGGCCCTGATGTATTCGGCAAAGTTTTCCGTCGTGGAGTTGATGCAGCGTTCCGCACCGATCTTTTCACAGGCACGGCACTTGTCTTCCGTTCTGGCCGTCGCGAATACACGGTGTCCCATCGCTTTCGCCATCTGGATGGCGGTGACGCCGATACCGGATGCACCCGCCTGTACCAGCAGGGTTTCATCGCCTTTCAGCTTGCCCATATCGAAGACGTTGCTCCACACAGTGAATGTGGTTTCCGGCAGGGAAGCGGCTTCGACAGCAGTCAGACCTTTTGGAATCGGAAGACACAAGTCAACCGGTGCAATGCAGTATTCGGCATAGCCACCGCCCTGAACGAGCGCACAAACCATATCCCCGATCCTGAACTGGCTGCCGGAAACATCCCCTCCGATGATTTCACCGGCGATTTCCAGCCCCGGAATGTCCGGTGCGCCTTTCGGGACGACATAACGGCCGATCCGTTGCAACACGTCAGGCCGGTTGATACCGGCAGCGTGTACCTTGACCAGCACTTCTCCCTTTTGGGGCACCGGAATTTCCCTGTCAGTCATTTGCAGATAACCGGCAGAGCCCTTGTTGATGATCTCAATCGCTTTCATACGTCAATTCCCCCTGAGAAATGGGTTTAAAAGGGAACTATTCTGGAATTCCCGGCATGATGTGGTACACCCTGCCTTCATCGCCAACATGATAAGGTCGGCTTTCCAATACAGGTTCTTTTAATATCATACAAACGTCAAATAAGCCGGTTTTTTTATCCGGATTCGGCGCTTCAAACAAAAATCCTCCCGGACAAATGCCCAGGAGGATTTTTTATCAGCATTTCCTACCTGCCTTGCGACAGGTTCCGGAAAACGCTTATTCTGCTGCTTCAGGAGCTGGTGCTGGAGCAGGATTTTCTTCAGCGGCAGCGGCCTTCATCGACAATTTGATACGACCGCGATCGTCCGTTTCAAGAACCTTGACGCGAACGGCCTGTCCTTCTTCCAGATAATCGGTGACGGCATTGACTCGTTCACTGGCGATCTGGCTGATATGCAGCAGGCCATCCTTGCCTGGCAATATCTGAACAATAGCGCCGAAATCAAGTAATTTCAAGACTGTGCCTTCATAGATCTTGCCAACTTCAACAGAAGCGGTCAGTTCTTCGATACGGCGTTTGGCTTCCTGACCGGCAGCGGCATCAACCGATGCAATGGTAACGACGCCGTCGTCGGTGATGTCGATCTGTGCCCCGGTTTCTTCGGTCAGGCCACGGATAACGGCACCGCCCTTGCCGATAACGTCACGGATTTTTTCAGGATTGATACGGATGGTGATCAGGCGTGGCGCGAAGTCCGACAGTTCGGTCTTGAACTGCGGCATGGCTTCCTGCATCTTGGAAAGGATGTGCATGCGGCCTTCCCTGGCCTGAGCCAGTGCAACCTGCATGATTTCCTTGGTAATGCCCTGAATCTTGATATCCATCTGCAAGGCGTTCACGCCATTTGCGGTACCGGCTACCTTGAAGTCCATGTCGCCCAGATGATCTTCATCACCCAGAATATCGGTCAAAACGGCAAACTTGTTGCCTTCCTTGATCAGACCCATGGCAATACCGGCAACGTGGTTCTTGACAGGAACACCGGCATCCATCAATGCAAGGCTGCCACCGCAAACCGAAGCCATCGAGGAAGAACCGTTGGATTCCATGATTTCGGAAACCAGACGGATGGAATAGCTGAATTCTTCCTGAGAAGGCAGGCAGGCGATCAGGGCACGTTTTGCCAGACGGCCGTGGCCGATTTCACGACGTTTCGGGGTACCGACACGACCGGTTTCACCGGTTGCAAACGGAGGCATATTGTAATGCATCATGAATGCATCGCTGTATTCACCCATCAGGGCGTCGATTTTCTGGTTGTCGCGGGAGGTGCCCAGTGTTGCAACGACCAGAGCCTGTGTTTCGCCACGGGTAAACAGGGCGGAACCGTGCGTTCTGGGCAATACACCGGTACGGATCGTGATCGGACGGACGGTACGGGTGTCGCGACCGTCGATACGGGGTTCACCGTCCAGAATCTGGGAACGGACGATTTTCGCTTCCAGATCGAACATGATATTGCCGACTTCGACGGAATCCGGTGCGCTTACACCTTTGTCTTGGGCTTCGGCTGCCAGCGTCTTGCTGACGTTATCGTAAATATGGCGCAGCTCAGTCGAACGGGCCTGTTTCTGGCGAATCTGGTATGCCTTGCGCAATTCAGGTTCTGCAATACGGGTAACGGCTGCGATCAGTTCTTCGTTTTTGGCAGGAGGCGCCCATTCGACTTCAGGTTTGCCACCGTCGCGAACGAGTTCGTCGATGGCGTCGATGACGACTTTCATCTGTTCATGGCCGAAAACGACCGCGCCCAGCATGATGTCTTCAGGCAATTCTTCCGCTTCGGATTCCACCATCAGCACAGCCTGTTCCGTACCGGCAACGACCAGATCCATTTTGGACAATGGCAATTGCGAAGCGGTTGGGTTCAAAACATACTGGCCATCGATATAACCGACACGGGCGGCGCCAAGCGGTCCGTTGAAAGGAATACCGGAAACGCACAGTGCAGCGGAAGCGGCGATCATGGATGGGATGTCAGGATCGACTTCAGGGTTGACGGACAGGACATGAATGATGACCTGAACTTCATTGAAATAACCTTCCGGGAACAGCGGACGGATAGGACGGTCGATCAGGCGGGACGTTAAGGTTTCCTTTTCGGAAGGACGGCCTTCGCGTTTGAAGAAGCTGCCCGGGATACGACCGGCAGCATAGCTTTTTTCAATGTAATCGACTGTCAGCGGGAAAAAATCCTGACCGGGTTTGACATCGTCTTTTGCGACGACGGTTGCCAGCACGACGGTATCGTCCACCGATACCATCACTGCGCCGCTGGCCTGGCGCGCAATCTCACCTGTTTCCATGGTCACGGTTTGTTGACCATACTGGAAGGTCTTGCTTACTTTATTAAACATGTAATTCCTTTCAATTTTGCCGACAGGTTTTCAGGCGCTGTCGTTCGCCTCATTTCAAACAATTAATACCTGTTCACTACGTTTAACACTTGTTGCCTGATCCCTGACGCCTTGCGGCCAGACATTCAGACCGGAAGACCATAACGAAATGCCCGCGACAGACACTGGCGCAGGCATTTCATAAAGATTTCAAGACTCGCAATGCGATTATTTTCTCAATCCGAGTTTTGCGATCAGGTCACGATAGCGGTTGATATCCGATTTACGCAGATAAGCCAGCAGATCTTTACGACGGTTAACCATCTTGATCAAACCACGACGGGAATGATGATCCTTGCTGTGAACCTTGAAGTGATCATTCAGATCGTTGATACGTGCTGTCAACAGTGCAACCTGAACTTCCGGAGATCCTGTGTCGTTTTGACCGCGTGCATTCGCAGATACAATCGCAGCCTTGTCTTCTTTAAGCAATGCCATAATATTAATCCTTAACATGCGACATATGGAGAATTAACCCCAGGTGCCGTGAACAAATAAAATAAATACCGGTCATATAACCGGTAGCGCAGTATAACGGAAAAGCGTTTTCTGTACAATATGGATATTAGCGGATTCTTCATTACAAGGAAAACATCATGAAACGTCTTTCGTTATTGATTCTGCCCGTTTTACTGGCACTCTCTGGTTGCGCTTCCATATTTACCAATCCTGCCCCGGGTTCGACGGTTGCCGAAGTGATTGCATTGAAAGGCCAGCCGGATGCGCAGTATCAGGATGGAAATACAACGCTCCTTGAATGGTCTGTTCCGGCTTACGGGGATCATGCCTGGATGGCACGTATTGGGCCGGACGGAAAACTGATTTCCTACAAACAGGTTTTGACGCGTGAAAATTTCGGCACGATCAAGATTAATGAATTCACCAAAAACGATGTTCTGAAAACGGTCGGTCATCCGACAGAAACTGAAATGTCGCCCTTGTCAGGCTATGAAATCTGGTCTTACCGTTATCTGGAAGAAGGCATATGGCATTCGATGATGCATGTTTTTTTCGATAGCAACGGAGTCGTCCGGAAAATGGAAAACGGGCAGGATCCGATGTACCTGCTCGACTGATAAAGAATGAGCAATGACAAGGGCACAAGGGTAATAAAACGTGAGGAGATTAGCATGAAGCACACGCTTTCGGCACTTGTACTGGCTACCAGCCTGACACTGGCGGGCTGCGCCAGTGTTTTCACTCCCCTGACTCCCGGCATGCCGGTACAGGAAGTCATTGCATTGAAAGGACAGCCTGCCATCCAGTATCCGGATGGCAACACGACCATTCTGGAATGGCCTGCCGGTGAATGGTCCCAATACGCCTATATGGCCCGTATCGGCCCGGACGGCAAACTGATTTCTTACGATAATGTCCGTACCCGTGAACAATTCGCCAAAATCAAGGTCAACCAGTTCAACAAGAACGACGTTTTGCGGACAATCGGCCACCCGACTGAAACGGAATACCTGCCTTTGAAAAAACAGGAAGTCTGGTCTTACCGTTACAAGGAAGAAGGTATGTGGAATTCGATGATGCACGTCTACTTCGACGGCAGCGGTATCGTCCGGGGCATGGAAAACGGACAGGACCCGCTTTATCTCCGGGATGGTTTCTGGGGACCGGGTGTTGGAATCGGTATCGGTAGCGGCGGCCGTATCGGGGGTGGAATCGGCGTCGGCATCGGATTCTGACAAGAGTTTTACCCAATAAAAAAGGATGCGAAATTCGCATCCTTTTTCTGATTTCAAAACTGCTCAGATGACTTTGGAAACGGCATCGATATATGCGTTTACGGAAGCGGTAATGATATCGGTATTGGCCGAGAAGCCATAGAATACCTTGCCTTTGTTCGCTACCTGAATATGGACCTTGCCTACATCGTCAGTGCCACGGGTAAAGGCCTGAATCAGGAATTCTTCGAGCGTGACTTTCTGGGTGATCAACTGGCGAACGGCATTGATCGACGCATCGATAGGGCCGTTACCGGAAGCGGTTGCGACACAGGCTTCACCGTCGATCAACAGACGGACGGTAGCCATCGGGATGGCGTCCTTGCCGCAAACGACCTGCAGGTAATCCAGCTTGATTCTTCTGGCGTCTTCGACCATTTCGGTACCGGCCAGATTGCGCAGATCGTCGTCGGAAACGGATTTCTGTGCATCGGCCACGACGAGGAATTTGCTGTAGGCGACATCCAGTTCGGCATGGGACAGGTTGTATCCCAGACGGCGCAAGTGATGGTCGAGTGCAGCACGGCCACTGCGGGCAGTTAATACGATGGACGAATCGGTAACGCCAATATCGGCCGGATCGATGATTTCGTAGTTTTCACGATTCTTCAGAACACCGTCCTGATGGATACCGGAAGAGTGTGCAAACGCGTTGCGCCCGACGATTGCCTTGTTTGCCTGAACCGGCATACGCATCAGGTTGGAGACCAGACGGGAAGTCTTCAAAATCTTGGTGGTATCGATGTCCGTATAGGCCGGAATGTCCTTGCGGCATTTCAGGATCATGACGATTTCTTCCAGCGAGGTATTCCCTGCGCGTTCGCCGATACCGTTGATCGTGCATTCGACCTGACGGATACCGTTCATGATGCCGGCCAGTGCGTTTGCGGTCGCCATGCCCAGATCGTTATGGCAGTGTGCAGACAGAACGGCACGGTCGACATTGGCGACGTTTTCTTTCAGGTACCTGATCTTTTCGCCGTATTCATAAGGCGTGCAGTAACCGGTCGTGTCAGGCAAGTTGATGACGGTGGCACCGGCAGCGATGACCGCCTCGACGACTTGCGCAAGGAAGGCGTTATCGCTTCGGCCTGCGTCTTCCGCAAAGAATTCAACGTCATCGACGTATTTGCGGGCATATTTCACCATCTGCACGGCACGTTCGAGAATCTGTTCAGGCGTCGAATTGAATTTGGAATAAATATGATAAGGGGACGTACCGATACCGGTATGGATACGGCCTTTTTTGGCATATTTCAGGGCTTCGGCAGCCACGTCGATATCTTTTTCTTTCGCTCTTGTCAGGGCGGAGATGACGGGATTGCTGACGACTTTGGAAATCTCGACAACGGATTTGAAATCGCCCGGGCTGGAAATCGGGAAACCGGCTTCGATGACGTCCACACCCAGTTCTTCCAGAGCTTTTGCCACCTCGATTTTTTCAAGTGTATTCAGCTGGCTCCCGGGGACTTGTTCCCCGTCGCGCAAGGTCGTATCGAATATGATGATTTTTTCTGCTGAATCTGCAGTGGTGGCAACCATGATGAGCTCCTTAGGATAGTTCGATTTCTATTAATTGATCAGGAATAAATTCCAGCTGCCTTTCCTTTTGGGAAAAGACCAGATAAGACAGGAATTGTGGGTAAGAGATGTCAGCACGCCTGGCGCGCTAGAACGGGTAATAGCGACAAGCCAAGGAACCTGTCGCTGAAGGTATATGCTGAATTGAAAATGTCGGTATTCATGGGAAAAAACTATAAGCTCCTTTTTCAATTCTTGCAAACTTTTTCAAAAAGCGGATTCATATAATTCAATATTGTATCCATTTTACAAATTCACGTGTTTTTCCCATCTCACTCGTGGTGGTCTTCTTCCGTCTGGACGATGCTGACCGGTTTTCCCTTCAGCTTGTGCCAGAGATAGACGACATAGCCTGAAACGCCATAAATGACGAACAATCCGAAAAGCACTTTGGGCGGATCGAAAGAAATCGTGACGAAAATCAGGACGACGAGAATGACGGCGATGAACGGTACGGATTTGCGGATGTCCATTACCTTGAAACTGTAGAACGGGACATTCGACACCATCGTCAAACCGGCATACAGAGTCAAAATCCATGATGTCCAGTAAAAATCGCTTCCGGCAAAACCGATGTCATCCATCAGCCAGATGAATCCGGCAACCAGCGCGGCAGCCGCCGGGCTGGGCAATCCCTGAAAAAAACGCTTGTCGACCACTTTTATATTGGTATTGAATCGGGCCAGCCTCAAGGCAGCACAAGCGCAGAAAACAAAAGCCGAAACCCAGCCGATGCGCCCCATTCCTTTCAAAGACCATTCATAAACGACCAGTGCAGGCGCAGCGCCGAACGCGACCATATCGGCAAGGCTGTCGAGCTGCGCGCCGAATTCGCTTTGCGTCCTTGTCAGGCGGGCGACCCGGCCATCCATGCTGTCAAGGATCATGGAAATGAAGATGGCGACGGTTGCCTGCTTGAATTCCAGATTCAGGGACATGACGATGGCATAGAAACCGCAAAACAGGGAAGAGATCGTGATGGCATTGGGCAACAGGTAGATGCCCCTGCGGCGCAACCTGGCTTTTGCCGGATTCGATTCAGTGACTGCTTTTTGCGGCTCATCCATGCCAATACTCCGAAAATATGGAAAGTGTTTTATTTAATACCGGGCCAAACTCAATTTTGTTCGTCAACCAGCTCTGCCAGTATGGTTTCGGTGGCATAAACCTTTTCGCCTACCGTTACTTTCGGTACAGCTGAAAGCGGCAGATACACATCGACACGGGAACCGAAACGGATAAATCCGAACCGCTGCCCTTTCGTCAATTCATCGCCCTTGCCGACATAGCACAAGATACGGCGTGCGATAAGACCAGCCACCTGCACACAGGTCACCATCTGACCATTCGATGCTGAAATGACCAATGCGTTCCGTTCATTTTCAATCGATGCCTTGTCAAGGTCGGCATTGACGAATTTGCCCGGGAAATATTGCACTTTTTCAATCTTGCCGTCGACAGGTGACCGGTTGGAATGGACGTTGAAAACATTCATGAAAACGCTGATTTTCAGGGCATCCCTTTCTCCATAGATGTCTCTCGTCTTTTCGACGACGACGATACGCCCGTCAGCTGGTGAAAGCACCGCTTTTTCATCGTCCGGAACCGTCCTGCCCGGATCACGGAAAAACTGCAATACAAAGAGACTGATGATCCATAACGGAATCGACCATACGCCCCATTTGTAAGTCACTATTCCCGTAATGACGAAAGACACCACAATAAAAAGCCAGCCTTCGCGAGCAATAATGGGATGAGGATAATTTTTCAATGCTACTCCGATTGCATAACAGTCAAGACCCGTATTCTATTCTCAATCGCCCGGTCCTGAAAACAGGCAGTTCTCTTTTCGTTGGAAAAATGAATGGGGGCTCTTGAATAATCGAAAATCGAATCCATATTCACTGTAAATTGAATATTTCCACCAATCACAAAACCTTTTTGAAATTATGGCTGTTTTTTGCCGATTTTGAAATCATCATTGTTAAAGCACAAGCAAGAATTTCACTCATGTGCGAAGGTATCAATCTGATTGGTTCCATCCATTTTGAGTTCCGGTTCCCGGGTACAAGACACTCAGCTTAAACCCGGAACCCTTTTACTTTAGTCGGGAAAATCGATTATGAAGTTTCGTGATCCAAGTAATCCCATGTGGATTCAGGCCCTGAAAATGCTGGAACAGGCAGACCAGCTCCATAAACATTTCTTTCAACTGGTCAAACCAAAACCAAGCGGCCCTGTCTGGGAACCGCCTGCCGATATTCTTGAAACAGACAGGCAGTTTCTGATATTGATCGCACTGCCCGGAGTGGACCCTTCCGGGGTTACGGTCGTCATTGACGAGAATGCCCTGCATATTGTGGGCGAACGGCCGCTCATGATCAGTCGGGATACCGTCATCAGACGGCTTGAAATTCCATATGGCCGATTCGAGAAACGGATCAGTTTGCCCGCCGGAAATTACAAAATGACTGAAAACGTCCTGATGAATGGATGTTTGCGACTGGTGTTGAATAAACTTGGTTGACAGGTGAGTTATGAATTCCCAAGAGTCTGAAAAAATGGATGCCGTCAGTAAAAACGCTGAAAACAATCCGGCGCAGGAAAACAGTTCCGCTGACGAAAAAAACAGTTATCCGGCCATCCCTGAAGATGCCCTGATCATCATTCCCGTCAGAAACATGGTTCTGTTTCCCGGCATGGTGGTTCCGATTACGATTGCACGGGAAAAATCTCTTGCAGCCGCCCAGGCCGCCATGCGCGGTGACCGCCAGATCGGTGTGGTTCTTCAAAAAAACCCGGAGACTGCCGACCCGAAACTGGACGATCTTTATCCGGTCGGCACTGTCGGCAATATTCTGCGTTATGTCGCCACGTCTTCCGACGCGCATCACGTTGTCTGTCAGGGTGAAGGACGCTTTCGTCTGAAAGAAATACTGGATGGTTATCCGTTTCTTGTCGCCCGTGTCGAAGAAATTCAGGGCGAGCCTGAAGATAATGCGGAAATACAGGCACGCCTGCTTCAGTTGAAACAGAAAGCGCTTGAAGTCCTGCAGCTGATCCCGGAAGTGCCGCAGGAGCTGTCCGATTCGATCAATGGCGTTACATCCGCATCCCTCCTGTCCGACCTGATCACCGGCCTTATGGATCTGAGTCCGGAAGAAAAGCAGGAAATTCTGGAAACGTCTGATTTGAAAAACCGGCTCGACCGGCTGCTTTCGCTCGTCAACTATCGCCTTGAAGTCCTTCGTGTCAGCAGGGATATCGATGAGCAGACGAAAAACCGGCTCGACGACCGCCACCGTGAAGCGCTGTTGCGTGAACAGCTGAGAACGATCCAGACCCAGCTGGGAGACATTGACGATTCATCCTCCGAAGCAGCTGAACTGGCTGAAAAAATCGAAAACGCCAAAATGCCCGAGGAGGTGAAAACACATGCCCTGAAAGAATTGAACCGTTTCAGGAACATGTCGGAATCTTCCGGCGAATATTCGATGCTTCATACCTATCTGGAATGGCTGACGGAACTGCCATGGGCGATTTCGTCTGAAGACAGGACGGATATTGCGGAAGCCAGAAAGATTCTCGATGAGGATCATTACGGTCTTGAAAAAGTCAAAAAACGCATTCTTGAATTTCTGGCCGTTCACAAACTGAATCCGGAAGGCAAAAGTCCGCTTCTGTGTTTCATCGGCCCACCGGGGGTCGGCAAAACCTCATTGGGACAAAGTATCGCGAAAGCGACGGGAAGGGAATTCGTCCGGGTCAGTATGGGCGGCGTTCATGACGAGGCTGAAATCCGCGGGCACCGGCGAACTTATATCGGTGCGTTACCCGGCAATATCATTCAGGCGATCCGTCGTGCAGGCACGAACAATTGCGTCATGTTGCTGGATGAAGTGGACAAGCTCGGCAACGGCGTTCATGGCGATCCTTCAGCAGCATTGCTCGAAGTGCTCGATCCTGCCCAGAACAGCACCTTCCGGGACAATTATCTGGCGGTTCCTTTCGATCTGTCGAAAGTGATGTTCATCTGTACGGCCAACAATCCGGATACCATTCCCGGTCCACTGCGCGACCGTCTGGAAATGATCCAGCTGCCCGGTTACACCGAACAGGAAAAAACCCAGATTGCCCTGCGCTATCTGATCAAACGCCAACGGGAAGAAAACGGGCTGAAACCGGAAAATTGCGACATTACGGAAGGCGCCATTCACGACATCATCGGCAATTACACACGTGAAGCCGGGGTTCGTAATCTGGAAAGGCTTATCGGAAGCGTTTTCAGGAATGTCGCCATGAAAATTGCCGAAGGCACCGAAGAAAAGGTCACTGTCGATTCAGCTGAATTACCCGATATTCTGGGTGCACCGATATTCGAAAGTGAAATCGCCATGCGATCCAGCATGCCGGGCATTGCAACCGGACTGGCATGGACACCTGTCGGTGGAGATATTCTCTTTATCGAAGCCAGCCGTGTTGCCGGCAATAACAGGCTGATTTTGACCGGTCAACTGGGCGATGTGATGAAAGAAAGTGCACAGGCAGCCCTGACACTGGTGAAAGCGCGTGCAACCGATTTGAAAATCAATCCGGAATTGCTCGACCATAGCGAAATTCATGTTCACGTTCCGGCTGGCGCCATTCCGAAAGACGGTCCGAGTGCCGGGGTCGCCATGTTTCTGGCACTTTCGTCCGTCATGATGAACAAGCCGATCGCCAGCGATCATGCCATGACAGGCGAGATCAGCTTGCGTGGACTGGTTCTGCCGGTCGGCGGCATCAAGGAGAAGGTTCTGGCTGCGCTGCGTGCCGGTATCAAAACCGTCATGCTCCCGGCACGGAACAAACGCGATCTGGACGATATTCCGGAAGAAGCCCGCAATCAATTGAAGTTCGTTTTTCTGGAAACGGTTGACGACGCCATTCGTTCCGGACTCGTTCATGATGATGGCAAAATCGACGACGAAAATCTGAACAAGTAAAAACGGTAAAAAACAAAGGTGTTTCTCTTATCCGGAGAAACACCTTTTCTCTATCTTTTCAGAAAATCCTCTTCAGGCATTTTCCTTTTTGACGTAAAGGCCGATCATCTCGGTCTGTGCCAGAATGTGCCCTTCCATTTTTTTGACGACTTCCGCCTTGGTCGTATTGCCCATATCCGGCAAAACCGTATCCAGTGCATAAAGCTTGAAAAAATAACGGTGCGTACCGATTGGCGGACATGGGCCGCTATATCCGGCAAACTGGCGGTCGTTCGTGCCGATCAGGGTTCCTTTCGGCAAATCCTTGTCCTGTACCGCTTCCGGCAAGGAACCGGCTTCAGGAGGCAGGTTATACAAAACCCAGTGAACCCAGGTCATTTTCGGCGCTGCCGGATCGGGAGCGTCCGGATCGTCGTTGATCAGTACGAGACTTTTGGTTCCTGCCGGGGGCGCAGTCCATTGAAGTGGAGGAGAAATGTTTTTGCCTTCGCAAGTGTATAGCGCGGGCATTTTCGTTTTGTCGGCAAAAACCGGAGAAGTTATTTCAAATGTCATCGGTCAAAATCCTCAAAGTATGATTTGAACGGTATGAATACCGGACACTTCGGTGGCACGATTACTCGACCGGAATACTCCTGATCGTTTCACTTACCGCTTTTGGCAGACGGATCGTCAGAACGCCATTGACATAGCTGGCCTGCGCTTTTTCACTATCTACATTTTTCGGCAGCGTGACGGTTCGTTCGAACGCTCCATAAGCCCGCTCGACAACGTAGAAATTGCTGCTCGGCGTTTCACGCACAGACCGTTTTTCACCACGGATGAACAAGGTATTGCCTATCACCTGAATGGAACAGTTTTCTTTTTCCACTCCCGGCATTTCAACCCGGACGATCAGCTCGGTAGCCGTTTCTTCCAGTTCCACGGCCATGATGCCCCAATGTGGGAAAGCAATTTCCTGATCGGGATAATCGTCACGTTCATAATGAACCAGTGCATTGCTGCAACGGCTCAACAATTCACGCCAGCCGTCGGACAAACTTTCCCAGGCACGATTCAATTCGCGGCCGATATTTTTTCCGGCCTGTTTTAAAGAATCCAGCATAAATCCTCCCTGAATCTGTTGATAGAAAGACATTAACTGCTGCGTTTCAATAATAACGTAAATTTCCGGCAAACCGGTAATTCTTTACTTCTTCTCCGGAGTGTATCCTTCAGCCTGATCGGCGCCTTCTCCGAAAAAGTGGTTTTCCATCTGTTCTTTCAGATATTCGCGCGCTTTGGGATCGGCCAGATTCAGACGGTATTCATTCACCAGCATGGTCTGCAATCTGACCCATGCCTCCCAGGCTTCCTTTGAAACGTTTTCATAGATTTTCTTGCCGAGCTCTCCCGGATAAGGTGGGAAGTCTAACCCTTCGGCTTCCTTATTCAGTTTGATGCATTGAACCATTCTCGCCATGCTGTTCTCCTAAATAATATGCTTTCTTTTTGAGCAGCGAATGCCCGTTAAAGTTTCTTCATCAATACTTGCGACTTGCGTTGCCAGTTGTATATCCTTTGCCGGTCTTTCGGCAGTTCATCCACGCTGGCATAGACGAATCCGCGTCGCAGGAACCAGTGCGCCGTCTGTGTCGTCAAAATGAACAGTGTCTTGAATCCCTGGGCCCGTGCCCGGTTTTCAATGTGGTGCAGGATTCGTTCACCATCTCCTTCACCCTGAATATCCGGATCGACAATCAGGCAAGCCATTTCCGCCATTTTTTCGGCCGGGAAAGGATACAGGGCGGCACATCCGAAAATCACTCCATCATGTTCGATCACGGAGAAATTTTCGATCTCACGCTCGAGCAATTCCCGTCCGCGTTTGACGAGCGTCCCGTTCTCTTCGTAGGGCTCGATCAATTTTAAAATGGAACCGACGTCCTTGATGGTCGCTTCGCGCAAACTTTCGACATTTTCGTATGTCACCATCGTTCCGATACCGTCATGCGTGAACAATTCCTGCAAAACGGCTCCGTTCATCGCAAATGGAACGATATGGGCACGCGGCGTTCCGCCGATGCAGGCTTTTGCGGAATAACGCAGGTAATCTGCAGCTTCTTCTGAAAGATGACCGGTTTTGAGAATTCCCTCGACCTGATGGGAGGTCACTTCGCGCACTTCATTTCCATTGATGTCTTTTATGATCGGTGTTTCCGTCATGAATATCAGCTTGTGTGCATGCAGGGCCAGTGCAGCCGACACGGCAACGTCTTCCATTCGCACATTGAACGCCTCGCCCGTCGGCGAATAGCCCAATGGGGACAGGAGGATCAGATCACCCTGTGCCAGAATCGGATGGATACTGTCGTATGCTATCTTGCGCACTTTCCCTGTCCATTTCAGGTCGATCCCGTCCAGAATACCCAAGGGTGTCGCCGTCACGAAATTACCCGACACAATCCGTATTTCCGCATGGGCCATCGGGGTGTTGGGAAGGCCCTGACTGAACGCCGCCTCGATATCCATCCTGAGCTCACCGGCCGCTTCCTTGGCGCACTCCAGCGCTTCGGGATCCGTTATGCGGCTGCCGTTATAGTAATGGCTTTTCACATGACGCAATTCCAGCTGTTCCTCAACCTGCGGGCGCGAACCGTGTACCAGAACGACCTTGATGCCCAGCGCATGTAACAATGACAAGTCGTGTGCCAGCACGGGAAGCGCCCCCGCCTTGACCAGCTCGCCAGGGAAAGCGACGACAAACGTCTGGCCACGAAACGAATGGATATAAGGAGCGACGGAACGAAGCCACTCGACGAATTGTTCTTCCATATCGGAATCACCCAAAAATTGATTGAACGTCCGGCGAGTTCCTCTGGCGGACGGTTTTCATTAAAAAAGCCATTATGAGACATTAAAACATCTTTACGATTATAATGCGCAGCGACATGAGTGCTTCTGAATCTTTATCCAAAAAACCACGTTTGACTGCGCATCCGCAACCTGAAAAGGCGGAAAAACCACGCAATCCGCTTCCTGCAATTACCTATCCGGAAGAACTGCCTGTTTCTGCAAAACGCGATGATATTGCACGCGCGATACAAAACCATCAGGTCATCGTGGTTTGCGGCGAAACCGGTTCAGGCAAAACGACACAGCTTCCCAAAATCTGTCTGGAACTGGGTCGTGGTCAAAACGGGTTGATCGGCCATACACAACCCCGCCGGATTGCCGCCAGTTCGACGGCGGGCCGCATTGCCCGTGAACTGAATTCGCCTACGGGTGAAATTGTCGGCTACAAAATCCGTTTTACCGACAAGTTACAGACAGGCGCTTCCGTCAAACTGATGACAGACGGTATTTTGCTGGCGGAAACGCAAAACGATCGCCTGCTGAAACAGTACGACACGATCATTATCGATGAAGCGCATGAACGTAGCCTGAACATCGATTTCCTGCTCGGCTATCTGAAACAGCTCTTGCCGAAAAGGCCCGACCTGAAAATCATCATCACGTCCGCCACCATCGATGCCGAACGTTTTGCAAAACATTTCACGATCGGTGACAAGACCGTTCCGATCATCGAAGTGTCCGGCCGGCTTTATCCTGTCGAAATCCGCTATCGGCCCATCATCGATGACAAGCCATCCGAAACGTCAGAAAAAAACAGGAACGATCCAAGGCAAAGCCGTGACCTGATGGATGCGATTGTCGATGCCGTCGACGAACTCTTTCGGACTGGATCGGGCGACACACTCGTTTTCCTGCCCGGTGAGCGGGAAATCCGCGACGCGGCGGAAATCCTGAGAAAACATCATCCGGCCCATGTGCAGATTCTGCCGCTCTACGCTCGCCTGTCTGCGCAGGAACAGGAACGGATTTTCAAACCGGGCAATGGCAGGCGAATCATTCTGGCGACCAACGTCGCTGAAACGTCTCTGACCGTTCCGGGCATCCGCTTTGTCATCGATACCGGACTTGCCCGCGTCAAACGTTACAGCTACCGGAACAAGGTCGAGCAGCTGCATATCGAATCCATCGCACAAGCCGCCGCAAACCAGCGTGCAGGTCGTTGCGGTCGTGTCGCTTCCGGCATTTGCATCCGGCTTTACGATGAACAGGATTACCTGCAACGGCAGCCTTATACGACGCCTGAAATCCTGCGTTCGTCACTCGCCTCCGTCATCCTCAGGATGAAGTCGTTAAAGCTGGGCGACATTGAAACCTTTCCTTTTCTGGAACCGCCGTTAAAACGCGCGATTGCTGACGGTTACCAGCTTTTGCAGGAACTGGGAGCGCTCGACGATATGAACCGGATGACGCCGGTCGGACGTGAGCTGGCCCAATTGCCGCTCGATCCGCGTATCGGCAGAATGATTCTGGCTGCGCGTGACCATCAATGCCTGAAGGAAACACTGATCATTTCGGCTGCCCTGTCCATTCAGGACCCGCGCGACAGGCCTATTGAAGCGCAGGAAGCGGCCGATAACGCCCATAAAAAATTCGTCGATGTTCGTTCCGAATTCCTGAGCCACCTGAAAATATGGAAATGGTTCGAAGACGCTGTTGAAAACAAGAAATCGAACCGTCTGTTAAACGAGAACTGCCGTGCCAACTTTCTTTCGCATCTCCGGTTGCGCGAGTGGCGGGACATTCACTCGCAGCTTTTGACGATCGTTCGCGAACGGGGCTGGCGACTGAATGAAACAGATGCCACATATGAGCAACTACATCTGGCCCTTCTGACCGGACTTTTGGGAAATATCGGGTGTAAAAGCGAAGATTCATCGGTTTTTCTCGGCGCTCGCGGGATTCGTTTTCAGATCTGGCCCGGTTCTGCATTAGCCCGCAAGAACGGCCGCTGGATTATGGCAGCCGAACTTGTCGATACCAGCCGTCTCTACGCCCGCTGCATCGCGCAGATCCAGCCGGAATGGCTGGAAAAAGTCGGCAGCCACTTATTGAAAAAATCATGGGGCGATGCCCACTGGGAAAAGAAACCGGCACAGGTTACGGCATTCGAACGTGCAACCCTTTATGGACTTGTCGTTTACAGTCACCGGCGCGTTCATTACGGGCATATCAATCCAAAAGAAGCACGCGACATCTTTATTCGCGAAGCATTGGTAAACGGGGATTTCGAGAGCAAGGCGCCTTTTTACCTGCACAACCAGAAACTGATGCGCGAAATCGAAAATCTGGAACACAAATCCCGAAGAACAGACGTGCTGGTAGACGACAGCCTGATTGCCGCCTTCTACGACAAGCATATTCCTGAAACGGTTTTCAACGGTTTTTCCTTTGAAAAATGGCTCAAGGAGGCCACACGGGAAAATCCCAAACTGCTGTTTCTGGATCGTGATGACCTGATGCGCCATGAGGCAGCCGGGATCACGACCGAGCTTTTCCCCAAAACGTTTTCTCACTCGGGTATCGACATGACTCTGAACTATCATTTCGAGCCCGGCAATCCCCGTGACGGAATTACCCTGAACATTCCCATCTATGCACTGAACCAGCTCGACGCCCAGCGTTGCGAGTGGCTGGTTTTAGGCATGCTGAAGGAAAAAACCCAGTTGCTGATCAAGTCGCTCCCGCAAAGAATCCGCCGGAATTGCGTCCCCTTGCCGGAATATTCAGCCGGATTTGTCGATCGTATCCTTGAAAAAAACGCTTTCGGTTCCGGTCCATTGGTCGAGGCGCTTATTGAAGACATCCGTTCGGAAACGAACGCTGTTGCAAAAACGGACGACTTCAGACTGGAAACCTTGCCCTCCCATCTTTTCATGAATTTCCGGGTAGTCGATGAACATGGAAGAATGCTGGAAATGTCCAGAAACCTTTCCGCTCTTCAGGCAGAGTTCAGTCATGAAGCCCGTTCGTCTTTCCAGCAACTGGCTGAAAAACAGGCTCACCGGATTTCAGAAAAGAATCCAAAGGAAACGCCTTCTCCAGCAGCGTTCGCCAGCGCCGGAACAATGGACAAGCCTCCTGAAAGAATCACGACATGGAACTTTGAACCATTACCTGAACTGCTTGAAATTACCCGGGGCAAACAGACGCTCTTCGGGTATCCTGCTCTGGTTGATAAAGAAACACATTGTGAAATCGAGGTTTTCGATGAACCCGCACTGGCAAAACAAATGCACCATGCGGGCTTGCGTCGTCTCTTTACCCTGCAACTGAAAGACCAGCTCAAATTCCTGTCCAAAAATATCAGCGGCCTGACCCAGATGGGAATGCAGTTCATCAAACTCGGTTCACAGGAAGAATTACGGGACCAGCTCCTGCAGGCGGCAGTCGATTCCACTTTCATGGTGTCTCCGTTACCGAAGACGCAAACCGAATTCGAGAAACGGAAAAATGAAGGAAAAGCCCGTCTGGGTCTGATCGCGAATGAAATCGCCCGGCTGGCATCCCAGATCCTTTCCGAGTACCAGAATCTTCAAAAGAAACTGCCTGCGATCCGCGCGCATGAACAAACGCTGGAAGATATCAACCAGCAGGTCAGCCAGCTGGTCACCAAACGTTTCATCACCGAAAACGATCTGGAAAGGCTGAAACATTTCCCCCGTTATCTGAAAGCCTGCAATGTCCGTATCGACAAATGCCGAAACGAACCGCAAAAAGACAAGGCGCTCATGGGTAGCTGGCAGCAGGTTGCGACACCTTACCAGCGTGCGCTTCGGGATTCAAAACAGTCCAAAGCCCGGTTTGACCCGAAAATGCTGGAATATCGCTGGCTTCTGGAAGAGTTGAGAGTATCCCTTTTCGCGCAGGAGTTACGCACTCCTTTCCCGGTTTCAGTCAAGCGGCTGCAAAAAGTCTGGGATACCCTGCAAAGATAGAGAAAACGTCGTTTACAATTCGTAGTCAGAGCCTTCACCGGCCAAAGCCTTTTCGACCAGCTTGCGATTCAGGTTGGGCGAAATCATTTCGATGAAAGCATAGATGTAACTGCGCAGATAAGCGTTTTTCCGGATAAGGATACTGGAACGGCCGGTACCGAACAAATGGCCAACCGGTATTGACCGCAGATTTTTGTCCCGCTCCGCGTCGAATGCCGTTCCGACAATAATACCGACGCCAAGCCCCAGTTCGACATAGGTCTTGATAACATCGGCATCGATCACTTCAAGCAGAATGTCCGCCTTGATATTGCGTTGTTCGAAAACGCTTTCGATCCGGTTTCTGCCGTGAAAAACCCTGTCATACGTAATCAGGGGATATTTTGCGATTTCATCCAGAGTCAGCATCCTGGAATCGTTCAAGGGATGGTCCGGTTTGACGACCAGATGATATTCCCATTGATGGCACGGCAAGGTGACAAGGCCTTCTATTTCAGGGACACTGGCCGTCACGACAGCCAGGTTGGCCTGATCGAGCAATACCATTTCGGCGATATCTTCCACCTTCCGCTGCAATAGCGACAGGCGGACTTTAGGGTATTTCTGCATGAATGCCGGGATGATCTTGGGCAGGAAATAACGTGCCTGTGTATGTGATGCCGCAATAGTCAGGCTACCGGCATCCTGAGCGGCATACTCCTTGCCGATCCGTTTTAAGTCGTCGATTTCCTGCATGATCAGTTCGATCGAATTCAGGATCATTCTGCCGGGTTCGGTCAGGCCGCGAATACGTTTTCCATGACGGCGAAAAATATCAACCCCCAGTTCGTCCTCCAGCTCGATAATCGCTTTGGACACACCGGGTTGCGAAGTAAACAGGGCTTTTGCGGCATCGGTCAAATTGAAATTCTGTCTGACTGCTTCCCGCACAAAACGTAATTGGTGCAAATTCATTGTATTTCTCGTTATATTCAGTCGCGTCTATGATCGCGGCATTTTTTTGCCCGCAGTGAATTTTAAAGCATTCTGAAAGTTCGTGCTGACACAGGAAAAGCTAGTGCCTTTCCACCCACCAAAGCGCGATAACGGCCGACAGAAAGAACAGTGCACTTGGAATGACAGCTGTTAAAAATGGGGGCCATGTGTTCAATAATCCGACATGGGAAAACAAATTGTTGATCAGGATAAATGCCACACCGATCATGATACCTGAAAATATTTTCAGGCTGACCCCTCCTGACCGGAAATGCAGATAGGCAAATGGCAATGCCAGTGCCATCATAACAAATACGGAAAATGGATAAATGATCTTTTTCCAGAAAGCCATCTGATAACTGGTCGCATCCTGCTTGTTTTCAACAAGATGTTGATTGTAAATGGCCAATTCATAAGCGGACATCTTGTTGGCATCGACGGAAATGACAGACAGAATATCCGGCGTAATATCCGATACCATGATGAGAGAATCCAGTTTTTTTGTATTCAGACTGGGAGCGGAATCAGGAAATTTTTTATTTTTTGTATTGGCTGCCGTCAAATGCGATTCGACAACTTCATTCAGTTGCCATTCATGATTTCCAAGATAACGGGCATTTTTTGCAGATACTGTCTTGGTCAATTCAAGATTGTCGTTGAATTCGTATAAACGGATCTGCTCAAGTGTTCCATCGGGCTGCATTTTTTTGACGTTCATGAAGCGGGACCCGATCACCGGGCCATCGATTCCATCTTTGCGAATGGTGTCTTTACTCCACATACCTGTCCGGAATCCATCACCGACGGCGCGACCGATCAGGTTATTCCTGAATTCAGTGGCAACCCGCGCCGAAACCGGTGTTATGACTTCTCCGACCAGAAAGGTGAACACCAGAAAAACAAGACCGACCTTTGCCAGCATCCAGCAGGCGTCCAGCGTTGAAAGTGACGAAACCCGCATGATTGTATATTCGGAATTGGATGCAAACATGGCGAGGGCGTAAATCGTTCCGATCAAAACGGCAAATGGCATCAATTCATATATATAACCCGGGAAACCCAGAAGAATATAAATCAGGACATGCTGAAGCTGATAGCCTCCACGACCGACTGAAGACAATTCTCCGATCAGATCGAAAAAAGCAAACAATCCCAGAAATGCAAACAGGACAAACAGGACAGATCTGAGGATCTGTGACAGAAAATAACGTTGCAGGATCTTCATTATTGTTTCTCCTTTCCCTGCAAACGTTTATGTTTCAAGCTCGATAGCAAAACATAGGGATGATATTTACTGTTCACTCCAAGACGCCATGCGAACAATAGAACAATAACAAGCGCAACGATCAGATGTAATGGCCACCATGCCAGGCCGAACATTATCTTTTTCTGAACGACGTAAGCCTGCATGAAACTCAATAGATTGCTGTACGTCATATACAGCAGGACAGCAATAATCAGGTTGAACGAGCGCCCCGCTCGCGGATTGACGAATCCAAGCGGAATACCCAGCAATATCAGCAGGATCGCCATGAACGGCAAGCCTATTCGCCATAAAAGTTCACCTTGCTTATGACTGTTAATATCGGTCATTAGCTCCATTGTCGTCATGGATCGGGCAGAAACATTTGTTCCGGACATATCCGCCTTGGACGCAATATAGGCGGTATATTTATCGAAATCCATTATCCGGAAGCCGGACTGATCCGGCGTTTCTTCATATCGGATTCCATCATCCAGAACAATGAATTTTTCGCCCTTTTCATTCGTTTCGACAGTTCCTTCCTTGGATACGACCGTCGTGATGTTGCCGTTTCTTGTCGAATTGATGAACACGTTTTTGACCTTGTTCAGATCATCCGACATTTTTTCAACAAAAAAGACTCGCTGTGCGGCAGCGGATTCCTGGAATTTTCCCGGAGAGATTCTTGCAATGTCTTCCCGTTTTTCAAAACGTTCCCTGAATTCGGCGCTTTGTCGATACGCCCAGGGAGTTGCAAAAAACCCCAGAAGGGAAACCAGAACGACAATCGGAATGGCAAATTCGATGACCGGACGCAACCATCTGGTCAGACTCAAGCCTGACGCAAACCAGACGACCATCTCGGAATCCTGATAACTTCTGGTTACGACGAGCAAAACCGAGACAAAACCGGTCAATATGAGTATGATCGGCAGGTAATTCAACGATGTGAAGCCTAAAAGTGCAAGGACGTCATCCGATGCAACTCTTCCCTTGGCTGCCTGTCCCAATATACGAATCAGCATCATCGTAATGGTAATCGTGAACAAAGTCATAAATACGCCAGCAGCTGTACTTATCAGTTCACGTTTTAGCGCTCGTTGAAAGATCATGAGAAGTTAAAAATGATACGTGGAGGATTAAACAATGGACTTTAGCATAAAATCGGCAGACTCAAAAAACTCTCTCGCCACAATTAAAACCGACTGTATCCTTGTTGGCGTATACGAAGACAAAAAGCTGACTTCCGAAGCTGCCGAACTCGATAATCAGGGCATCATCAGCAACGCGCTCAAAAACGGCGATATCGACGGCAAACCGGGTTCCTCCCTTTTGCTGAGGGAACCGGCGACAACCGGTTCCCGAAGAATATTATTGGTCGGGCTTGGGAAAAAACCGGAAATCAGTGAAAAGGATTTTCGCCAGTCTATTGACGCCGCCATCAAATCGCTTTCGCAGACAACGGTCGCCCATTTACTGATCGCCCTGCCGCTGAACAATGTCTCTGGTCGCGACGTCTCATGGTCCATTTACAGTGTCCTGTCTGCGTTTCATGCTTTGCTTTACCGTAGTGATGCACTGAAAAGCCAGAAAGGCCCTTCTTCCAAAATTCAAAAAGTTGCATTTTGCATTCCTTCCTCTGAAGTGACCAATGCAAAAAAAGCGCTGGCACAGGCAAAGGCGATCACGGACGGCATGAGCCTGACGCAAGATCTCGGAAATTTGCCTGCCAATATCTGTACGCCGACCTATCTGGCCAAACAGGCAAGAAACCTTGCCAGAAAATACAAATTTGATATCGAAGTTCTCGACAAAAAACAGATCGAAGCCCTGAAAATGGGCAGTTTTCTGTCTGTTGCCAAGGGCAGCGATGAACCGCCAAAATTCATTGTGTTAAAGCATATGAACGGAAAATCGAAAGAAGCCCCTGTCGTTCTGGTTGGCAAGGGCATTACATTCGACTCGGGCGGCATTTCCTTGAAACCGGGTGCCTCAATGGATGAAATGAAATTCGACATGTGCGGGGCTGCATCCGTTCTGGGTATATTCAAGGCGATTGGCGAATTGAACCTGAAACAAAACATCATCGGCATCATCCCTGCCTGTGAAAACATGCCGTCTGGACGTGCCAACAAGCCCGGCGACATTGTCACTTCCATGTCGGGCCAGACCATTGAAATCCTGAATACCGATGCGGAAGGGCGCCTGATTTTGTGTGACGCCTTGACGTATGCCGAGAAATTTCATCCGGAAACCGTTATCGATATCGCCACACTGACTGGTTCATGTATTGTCGCTCTTGGACATTACAACAGTGGCCTGTTTACCCGTCTGGACGAAGCCCATGACAAACTCGCCAATGATCTCATTGCCGCAGCCAAAAGCAGTAACGACCCCGTCTGGCGTATGCCGATCGAAGACGCATATCAGGAACAGCTGAAATCGAATTTCGCCGATATGGCCAATATCGGCGGACAACCGGCCGGATGTGTGACAGCAGCCTGTTTTCTGGAGCGTTTCACGAAAAAATATACCTGGGCTCATCTGGACATTGCCGGAACTGCATGGAAAAGCGGAACAGCAAAGGGAGCGACCGGCAGGCCGGTTCCCCTGCTTTGCACCTGGCTGATCAACCGGGAAAAATAATAAACGGCGCAAAAAAATACGGCTTCAGTAAATCTCTGAAGCCGTTATCTTTTTTTAACAAATCCTGCAATTTAAATGGACAGTAACTCCATCCATATTGATAACTTCTGATGAGGAATATTATTCTTCAACCGTGGTTTCAGTTACAGTTTTTGTTTTCTTGACAGTTGCTTTTTTCTTGCCTTGTTTGGCTTTAGTGGTTTTTGCCTTGGCAGGTGCCGCTTTCGAACCACGCATTTCAATATCCTGGGCCTGTTTCATGACAGCCTGGGCTGCAGCAGGATCAGTCGTTTCGACAATTTCAGAAGGTGGATAGTATGTCGCAGCAAATGCTACACCTACGAAAGCCGACAACATTGCAAACAAAATCGAATGAGATAATTTCTTCATCATGAGCTCCAAAAAGATTGATACACATTATTTGTGCCTTAGTGACACAATAGGGTCAGAATAAGAAAACAAGCTCAGGGTAATCTTGATTCTACGCAAGAAAATCGCAACATCATTGCTACAAACCTCTAAACTGGGCGCAAGTTTTGAAAACATCCAGTGATGGTGTGACATTTTTCTGACGGCACCATTTTGCAGTCAGTTTCAACAGCTCTTTAATGTCCCGTCCGGAAATATTTTTGAAATGACTGACGAGTTCATCAACGAGCTCGTCTTCCAGGGAAAATTCGAACTGTTTCGACAATACATTCCATATCTGTCTTGCTTCATTCGTTCCCGGCATAACGTAACGGATAGTCGCAATACATCGTGACGCAATTGCGTCATCCACGTCTTCAACCCGGTTTGTCGTCAAAAACAACAATCCGTGGAAATATTCCAGTGTGCGCAAAAATGAAGCCACAACGGCATTGTGATCAATATCGTTGCCACGGCGTCTGATATAGACGTCCGCCTCATCGATCAGCATGACCGCCCCCCAACGCTGGGCACGTTTCAATACTTTTTCCAGATTTTTCTCTACGTTTTCGGATGCAACCCCCAACTGTCCGGAATGCACCCTGTACAGAGGCCTTCCAACGACTTCCGAATACACTTCAGCCGTCAGGGTCTTGCCCAGACCGGGTGCGCCTTTACACAGTATCGTCGTGCCGCCGGATTTTCCGGCAACGATATCGTCCATCAGTACATCCATATCCTGCGTCAGAATATCGATCAGATCACGATGTTCCTCCGGCAGGATCAGTTTTTCACGCAAACTGGCGTCATATTGATATTCAGTCAGATTATCGACATGAATCCACATGTTTGTATGGGTTTCAAGATTGAAACACAAAACCTGCGGATGAACCGGAATCTCGTTATAGTTCAGGCCAAAACTTTGCCAGAACGGTGAATCCGTCCTTGTGAAAAAACGCCGGTGAATCAGACCTTCATCATTAATGACACGACTTGGTACATCGAAAAGAACGCGTTCCGGGAAATGGGTCCGTTCTTCCAGATCGACTTCCATTCCGCTGCCAGTTGCCCAGAACTGCTTGTTCATTTGAGGCATGATTTGGCCAAAAGTTTCCATCGACTTCAGATAGGCTTCTTTCAGTTCCGGTTTTTCTTTCATGTACCCTTTGGTAGCAAGGACATCCGCAATTCTCTTGTACTGGACATCCTCGGCAAAGAAATAGGATATTCGGGACGACGGTCTGATCAAATCGTCTTTGCGGGTGGGAATACTGTTCGCTGTCATATACACAGCGACACACGGCGGAGCATTGGACGCTTCCTGAAATGCGATGTCTGTCACGAGCCAGGGCAAATGTTCTCCATTGTCGCCAATCGTGTAAAGCCAGCCGTCGATTGAATCCTGTCTGATATATTCGCCCATAGCCTGAGCCAGCACAACCAGATCGGAAATCTCTATATTGGCCGGATCTCTTGAAGCTTCCCGCAAACCGGTAATCGTCCCGGCCATGGAGCGATCACCTGCCTCTTTCAATTTTTCGAGTACCCAATCCTGAGCGGCTTCATCGAGCTCATTATAAAAAATGGATATTTCATCATCCCCGCGCAACAAGAGGTAGGCAGGTATATTTCGGGCCCATTCGGCTTCTGCAAAAAATTCTTTTGCCTCTTTGGCAATGGAAGCGGAAATAGTTATGCAGACACCACGAGAAGCTTCATAGTTCATTCAAATACTCCAGGTCGCGAGAGTTTATGACAGGAAAAAAATATTCCATAAGACTAAACCAATTTTAGCAAGTCTGCCGGTCAAAACTTCATGTTCCGGCCAATAAAATTCCGTTTTTTCTCTTTGGGTCTTCCTCCCCAGGAAAAAGTTATCCGGTTTTGCTTATATCCGGCAAAAATTGCCCTATGAAAATTTTGGAACTCCCGATTCATTTTCTCACTCTAATGACGGACCTGATATTTACTTTTAAAGAGGGATATATGAAAAAGATTACATCGTGGCTATTGTTGGCAGCTATTTCTTTGGGTTTTATTTCAATGGCTCATGCACAAAATTACAATAGTGCGCCAGAGGTTGTTTCAACGCTCTATTCAATCAACAAAGCCCAGATTGAAACTGCACAAATTGCAAAAAACAAAACCATTAACGATTCTGTTTTGAAATTTGCAAACAAAATGATCAATGACCATAAAAATGCCCAGACAAAACTTGATCAGATTGCGAAAAGCAATAATATTAACAAGATTTCCAGTGCCGATGCCCGTACCATTCGTGGAGAAGCCCGCAAGGCGATGCGTTCCATGAAAAAGGTCAATGGGATAACGTTCGATCAGACCTATATGGATTACACCATTAACTCCCATAAAAAGGCACTGAATGTCATTAATGATTATATCCTGCCGAGAGTTCAAAATGCCGAACTGAAAAACTATACTCTTGCAATGAGACAAAACATTATGAATCATTTGCAGGAAGCACAGCAGATCCGGATGAATATTCAATAAATAAATTAATGATCCAATCACCCGATAATTCATTAAAAGGATTTAATCATGTTAAACACTCCCGATCCACGTTCTCAAAAAAAACTTAAAGACGGTATGGAATCCGTTTCAGAACAGGTTGAAGTTTCGAAAGAAGATTTCGTGAATGCCGCCAGCAATATCAAGGCGAATATTCAGTCAGAATCAGAACGTTTTCAGGAAGATTTGAAAGACCTGAAAGAAAAAGTCGTCGACTTGTCCAGTACTGGCATTTCCGTCGCCAGACAAACGATTTCGTCCAATATTGAGTCCGCCAGGGAAAAAGCGAACCAGGCAGCTCATTGCGCGATGGACCATGCCGAAAAAAGCCTTGAATCAACCGGACAATACGTCAAGGAAAAACCCTATCAGGCTCTGGGCATTGCACTGGGCATCGGTTTCGTACTCGGCAAATTGCTGTCGCGCAAATAAGTCACTTCAAGGGAGCGCTTCTGTGTTCAATTCGTTAAGAAGAATAAAACAGTTCGGCAAATTCATGCAGGAAAGATCCGGTGATTATGCCCGGTTATTTTTTCTTGAAATTGAAATCCAGAAGCAGCTCTTTTTCAACAGACTGATCTGTATCATCATATTTTCACTGAGTGTATTTTTATCCGTTATATTTCTTGGAATTGCACTCATCGTTTCATTCTGGGATACACCTTATCGTATTCTGGTTGCATGGCTCGTTTTTACAATGTTCATTCTAATCATGATCATTTGTGCTTTTATTTATTCACATAACCGTATAAACAAACCCATGTTTTACGAAATGAAGGCCGAGCTGAAAAATGATTTAAGCCTGATGAAAGATATGTTATGAGCAATCTCAATCAACTTGAAACTGAAAAAAATCTTTTACTTCACAATCTGAAAGTAAAAAGGATCGGCTGGAGAATGCAATTCATAAAGAATGAGCTTGTTTACAAACGATATGAAGATTATATGAACAGTTTCTTTCCAAGAAGCATACTCTTCCGGTTTTTAATAAATTACCCGGCAGTTCCTGTCTTGGCCCTTTCATTTTTAACAGTTAAAAAGAGCAGGCATCTCTTCTTTAATATAATTAAAAAGATATTCTGATTTATCCATTCAGCTAATTCCGATCTTGTTTTCCGTTGACGATTCTCAAGCAGGACAGAATTGAAACCCGGTACTTTTAATTACTAATTTCTTTATTATTAATCCGGAGGTTGAGATGAGCTATTTATTGAAAGATGTCTACGGCATGTACAAGTGCAATATTGAAGGAGGCATTTGCTTTCTGGGTGCCAAGACACTGATCGGCGAAGAAGTCATTGGAAAAAACGGCAAGAAACTGGGTGAAATCCAGGAACTTATGATCGACATGAAAAACCAGAAAGTCGCATACGCCCTGATGTCCTTCGCCGGTTTTCTGGGAATGGGAGAACGTCTGTTTGCCGTGCCATTCGGCGCTCTCAGAAACGACGGGGTAAAAGGACAGTTATATCTGGATGTCGACGAAGAAAAATTCAATACCGCGCCATACATTGACCCTAATGACTGGCCAGACATGGCTGATAAAAACTGGATTCGTGAAGTTCATGCATTCTACGGCGTCGAACCTTACCTGATGGGTATGTAATTCAAATTAATGGGGAAAAATGTCATGAGATTTAAAAAAACCATCCTTGCATTTTTTGTCGCGCTGTTTATGATTTCACTGGCAGGTTGTGCCTCGACAGAAAAACATTCAAGCGCCGCTGAATATATTGATGATGCCGTGATCACCACAAAAGTAAAAGCCGCGCTCTTCGGAGATCCGGATCTTTCCGCTGCTGAAATCAATGTCGAAACCTATAACGGTGAAGTTCAGTTAAGCGGTTTCGTATCGACAAAAGCCCAGATTGCGGAAGCGGTCAAAACGGCAAGAACGGTTGATGGCGTTCGAAAAGTCAAAAACAGTCTGCAATTGAAATAAAAAAATGGCCAGTCAAAACTGGCCTTTTTTTATTTACCCTTAACTCGCTCAAATTCGACGAAAGCATAAGGAATCGAGGCATCGATTTCTTTTCTCGCTTTTTCAACAAACTCTTCTTTTGGCAATTCCGGATAAAACGTTTCACCATCGAAATCGGCATGGACAATGGACAAATACACCTTGTCTGTTACCGGCAATGTCTGACTGAATAATTCGCCCCCGCCTCCAATGACGATATCTTCCTTTCCAAACTCTCTGGCCAGACGGATTGCTTCATCGATATCGTGTACAACATGAGCACCTGGTACTTCATAATCCTTTTTTCGGCTGACGATAATCGTTATCCTGTCTGGCAACACCCTGCCGATCGACTCATGGGTTTTCCTGCCCAGAATCAAGGCCTTGCCTACCGTCAATTCCCTGAATATTTTCTGTTCACCCGGAATATGCCAGGGCATTTGACCATCCTTGCCAATCACCCTGTTTTCTGCCATTGCCACCACATGCGATATCGTCATCAATATTTTGTCCCGTATTTTCAATTCTCAACTACGTTCAACTTTCATGAACACTCAAAGTCCGATTTTCAACCGGGAAAGAGTACTGTGCAACAGTTCGTTCTTTGCATCCTTGGCTTTCGCCTGCCTGAAGAAATCCATAGCACCTTCCTTATCACCCTTTACCCACAAGACTTCCCCCAGATGAACGGCTATTTCCGGATCCGCCCGAAGTTGAAACGCCTGTCGTAATTGCTGTTCGGCCTCATCGATTTTTCCCTGCCTGAACAATACCCACCCGAAACTGTCAGTAATGAACGGATCATTCGGAGACAGCTTCATCGCTTTTTCAATCAAGGTATACGCTTCATCAAGCCTTATATTCCGGTCAGCCAGAGAATATCCCAGCGCATTGTAAGCCTGTTGGTACTGGGGATCGATCTCGATAATCTTTCTCAGGGCAATTTCCATCTCACCATACTTGCCCAGATTTTCTGCCGTCAAGGCATAGTCATACAGGATATTGGTACTTTTTGGAAATTCCGCCATACCGTTTTTGAGAACATCCAGAGCATCGGACTGTTTTTTGATGTCACGCAATATCTGCGCTTCCGTCAACAAAAGGCGCTCTTTTTCATAAGGATTTTCGCTTTCGAGTTCTGAAATTATCTTGCGTGCTCTCTGAACATTCCCTTTTTTGGCATAAAGCTGGGCTTTTTTGATCTCGACAGACATAGACACTTCATCTTCCTCATCCTGATCGATTTTAGCCAGCCAGTCGAGAGCCTGGTCGTAATGATGCTGTTCTTCCGCTATCTGGGACAATAAAAACAAGACCTGTACAGTATCCCGGTTTTCCTTATCCTGTTTAGATGCCGAAACCAGATATTCATTCAGATATTTTTCTGCTGCTGCATAATCATTTTGCTGAATTGACAACAGGCCGAGGGAATAGAGAACCATCAAATCCTGTGGCTGCGACAAGCGGATTTTTTCAAATTCCTTTTTGGCCTTGTCGTATTGTTTTTGCTTGATCATCAAACGCGCCGCTGCAATCCTTACCTCGCGGGCATTCGGATATTTTTCCAGAAAACCGGAAAGAATTTCAATCGCCTCATTTGAATCCGACGATGCCTGAGCCAATGCCAGAACAGCCGTTTCAGAATCCGGCTTCAACGCCAGCGCCTTTTGTGCTTCTTCTTTCGCGCGAACCGAGTCATTATTGAGAAATGCCGAAACAGACAGCGAGATGTGAGCGGCAGGCATATCCAGATACGGCTTCAGCACATCTTCCATTACAGAAAAAGCGGCCGCCTTATCGCGTGTTCCCGATAAAATCTGCTGGAACTGATAAAAGAGCGCCGGACGTTCGGCAGGAGAAGCTTTGGCCAGTCGGGAAGCGAACACATCCCTGACTTCTCCCAGTTTGTTCTCGACGACAAGAAAACCCAGAAAAAAACGTTCCGCTTCCACCGATTGGGGAGCCAGTTTGTGCCATAAGCGTGTTGCATCAAGAGCGTCCCCCGCTTTCCTTGCCTTGACGGCGATTTCAGCCGCCCGTCTTGCCAGTCGCGGATCTTTTGTTTCCTTTGCCGCATCCATCATGGTATCGAATGCATACACTTCGAAACCCCGCTGCTCCGCAATATCTGCGCTTAATATCTGATACAGGAGATCATTGCTTAACGGGATATTCGGCAACAGGTCAGATTTCAGATTTGCCGCTTGCTCGTCGGCAGAAAGCAAATCATCCGTTTTAGCCTCTTCCTTTTCTTTCTTCTCGGGCGCAAGCTTCTGTTTCACATCTTTTGGTGCAGCTACGTTCTTGTTGGACGACCCGGCTGATAACGCAGGCGTGGAACAGAGCAATGCTGCACAGAAAACGGCAAGCATCCGAACAGTAAACTTACCCGGCATAACGGTTTTAGGCATTTTGGACATTATTCAGCTATAGTAGACATTATGATTTTACATGTTTCAATAATTCGGTTACCGAATCCAGATCATCATCGGGTTAATGATACAGATAATACCGATTTTTTGTGTTTTGCTACAACTAATGGAAGAAAATACTGCTTATTTTCTGAAAATAATATATAATGTTTTTCTTCGCGGCTGTAGCTCAGCTGGATAGAGTACTTGGCTACGAACCAAGGGGTCGTGGGTTCGATTCCTGCCAGCCGCGCCATATTCAAACGGATCAGTTAGAAATAACTGGTCCGTTTTTCATTTCTGCCTCCTCCACCTGTCTTCCCTTAATACCCCTGATTGATCAGCCCACAAGGACATCCTGAATGAACTGGATTGAACAATTTTACGAACGCTTCTATTCACACGATATTGGTAAAAAAGACAAAGAGAAGGCATTTCAGTTAAAAAGAAAAACCTGCCGTATTCTTTATTCAAATATCGCTCTGTTGCTGCCTGTTCCTTAAAAAATCTTGATGAAAGTACGATTTGCTTATCCGATCCCATAGCTTTCAGTGATCCATTCGACAGCTTGTTAATCCGGGATATTATAGAAATATTGGATGACTTATTGGTTTGGGGTGGAAAAGATACTACTCAGCTTTTTATTAATAATCATTACCCCCTTTATCCAGAAGCCAAAGAAGGAATCACATCCGTGATTTCATGCGCGACAAATCAACAATGCGAGAACTCATTCTGTAACAACAAAAGCAGTTCAAGGAGACAAATTCAAGGAATCTGCAAAGATATCGTGAAGCAATGAAGATTTCTTCTTTTACTGAACGACTGCCGCACTTCCAATGTGAGTTCACCATGCAAATAATCATCGCGGATTTTGCATGGAATACAAACTGTCATCGCTGACATCAGAATTTGCTGAAAATGTATTTCCTGTCCTTTACACACAAGAAAACATCAACTCCAAAAACATTCTCAAGCAACATTTCTCTGGCAATAAACGTGTCAACCCTGATCGTATTCTAATGGTTCCGGTTATAAAATCCATTGACTGGACCTATGAAAAGCAGTGGCGATACGTTCGGGATAATCCGTCTGTAAAAATGGACTTCCACTAAAAATCGGATTCCCTGATACCGTTTACCTTTGCAATAAACTCAATGAAGAGCATGCCGGAAAAATTGAAGATATACGCAAAAGAAGAAACATCAAGCTGGCAAAAATGGACTTATCTTCCAAAAAAATGGGAATGGTGCCGGTTTTTCCACGTTCATAACAGTCCAGAAGAATCAGCACAATCTGTAGACAGGGTTCAGATTGTTAGAAAGGAGGGATCCAGGAGGGCCAGGCGAAATGGTTTTTGACAAACGCCAGAAGAAAGCACACATTTGCCGGAGAAGAAAGAAGAGAAGAAAGAAAGAGAGTTTTGTATGGAAGCTGTTTTCAGGTGTTGAGTTTAGAGGGTAACCGTTTGGAAGATAAATTCGAAAGACGAACAAAGGAGGAGCAAGAGAGTGGAAAGGTAGGACAATCAGGCAGAGGAAGCGGAACTGGATACAAAGGAATTGTTTTTGGAAGAATAAAAAAAGCCCCTAAGGTTAGTTAGGGGCTTTTTGGGATAATTGCCTGACGATAACCTACTTTCACACTGGTTGCAGCACTATCATCGGCGCAATGTCGTTTCACGGTCCTGTTCGGGATGGGAAGGGGTGGTTCCAACTTGCTATGGTCATCAGGCATAACTTGTCGGTTGTCCGTTCAAAACGAACAACCCAATCTGGAAATCGGTAAGAATTTTAGTATAGATCATGTTTACAGGCAACATCTTCTATAACCATCAAAGTTATAGAGACAAGCCTCACGAGCAATTAGTACTGGTTAGCTTAACGCATTACTGCGCTTCCACACCCAGCCTATCAACGTCCTGGTCTCGAACGACTCTTCAGGGAGCTCAAGGCTCCGGGAAGTCTTATCTTGAGGCAAGTTTCCCGCTTAGATGCTTTCAGCGGTTATCTTTCCCGAACTTAGCTACCCGGCGATGCCACTGGCGTGACAACCGGTACACCAGAGGTTCGTCCACTCCGGTCCTCTCGTACTAGGAGCAGCCCCTCTCAAACTTCCAACGCCCACGGCAGATAGGGACCAAACTGTCTCACGACGTTTTAAACCCAGCTCACGTACCACTTTAAATGGCGAACAGCCATACCCTTGGGACCGACTACAGCCCCAGGATGTGATGAGCCGACATCGAGGTGCCAAACTCCCCCGTCGATATGAACTCTTGGGAGGAATCAGCCTGTTATCCCCAGAGTACCTTTTATCCGTTGAGCGATGGCCCTTCCATACAGAACCACCGGATCACTATGTCCTACTTTCGTACCTGCTCGACTTGTCTGTCTCGCAGTTAAGCACGCTTATGCCATTGCACTATTAGCACGATGTCCGACCGTACCTAGCGTACCTTCGAACTCCTCCGTTACGCTTTTGGAGGAGACCGCCCCAGTCAAACTGCCTACCATACACTGTCCCCAACCCGGATAACGGGCCAAGGTTAGAACCTCAAACAAACCAGGGTGGTATTTCAAGGTCGGCTCCACGCAAACTAGCGTTCACGCTTCAAAGCCTCCCACCTATCCTACACAGATTGGTTCAAAGTCCAATGTAAAGCTACAGTAAAGGTTCATGGGGTCTTTCCGTCTAGCCGCGGGTAGATTGCATCATCACAACCATTTCAACTTCGCTGAGTCTCGGGAGGAGACAGTGTGGCCATCGTTACGCCATTCGTGCAGGTCGGAACTTACCCGACAAGGAATTTCGCTACCTTAGGACCGTTATAGTTACGGCCGCCGTTTACTGGGACTTCAATCAAGAGCTCTCACCCCATCATTTAATCTTCCAGCACCGGGCAGGCGTCACACCCTATACGTCCACTTTCGTGTTAGCAGAGTGCTGTGTTTTTATTAAACAGTCGCAGCCACCATTTTTTTGCAACCCCTTCTCCCTTCTGGCGCAGGCCAGTCAAGATACAAGGGCGTACCTTATCCCGAAGTTACGGTACAAATTTGCCGAGTTCCTTCTCCCGAGTTCTCTCAAGCGCCTTAGAATACTCATCTCGCCCACCTGTGTCGGTTTGCGGTACGGTCTCGTTAGACTGAAGCTTAGAGGCTTTTCTTGGAACCACTTCCAATCGCTTCGCGGCACAAGGCCACTCGTTTCAATTCCTTGGATTACGCTACCGGATTTGCCTAGTAGCCTCCTTCGAATCAATAACCGGGATTTCCAACACCCGGACGACTTTCCGCGATCCGTCCCCCCATCGCATCTAACGACGGTGCAGGAATATTAACCTGCTTCCCATCAGCTACGCATCTCTGCCTCGCCTTAGGGGCCGACTCACCCTGCTCCGATGAACGTTGAACAGGAAACCTTGGGCTTACGGCGTGGGGGCTTTTCACCCCCATTATCGCTACTCATGTCAGCATTCGCACTTCTGATACCTCCAGCATGCTTCTCAACACACCTTCTCAGGCTTACAGAACGCTCTCCTACCATATCCTTACGGATATCCGCAGCTTCGGTGACTGGCTTAGCCCCGTTACATCTTCCGCGCAGGACGACTCGATCAGTGAGCTATTACGCTTTCTTTAAAGGATGGCTGCTTCTAAGCCAACCTCCTGACTGTTTTAGCCTTCCCACTTCGTTTTCCACTTAGCCAATCTTTGGGACCTTAGCTGGCGGTCTGGGTTGTTTCCCTCTTGACACCGGACGTTAGCACCCGATGTCTGTCTCCCAAGCTCGCACTCATTAGTATTCGGAGTTTGCAATGGTTTGGTAAGTCGCGATGACCCCCTAGCCATAACAGTGCTCTACCCCTAATGGTGATACTTGAGGCACTACCTAAATAGTTTTCGGAGAGAACCAGCTATCTCCAAGTTTGTTTAGCCTTTCACCCCTACCCACAGCTCATCCCCTAACTTTTCAACGTTAGTGGGTTCGGACCTCCAGTGCGTGTTACCGCACCTTCATCCTGGCCATGAGTAGATCACTTGGTTTCGGGTCTACACCCAGCGACTCTCGCCCTGTTCGGACTCGATTTCTCTTCGGCTCCCCTATTCGGTTAACCTCGCCACTGAATGTAAGTCGCTGACCCATTATACAAAAGGTACGCAGTCACCCGTATTAATACAGGCTCCTACTGTTTGTATGCACACGGTTTCAGGATCTATTTCACTCCCCTCCCGGGGTTCTTTTCGCCTTTCCCTCACGGTACTGGTTCACTATCGGTCGATTACGAGTATTTAGCCTTGGAGGATGGTCCCCCCATCTTCAGACAGGATTTCACGTGTCCCGCCCTACTTGTCGCAAGCTTAGTACTGTAAAATGGATTTCGTGTACGGGGCTATCACCCTCTGTTGCCATCCTTTCCAGAATGTTCCACTATCTCATTTCACTATTTCTTGCAGGCTCTTCCCATTTCGCTCGCCACTACTTTGGGAATCTCGGTTGATTTCTTTTCCTGTAGCTACTTAGATGTTTCAGTTCGCTACGTTCGCTTCAATAACCTATGGATTCAGTTATTGATGACCCTAAGGTCGGGTTTCCCCATTCGGAAATCTGCGGATCAATGTTTGTTTGCCAACTCCCCGCAGCTTATCGCAAGCTTCTACGTCCTTCATCGCCTGTAATCGCCAAGGCATCCACCCTGTGCACTTTGTCGCTTGTCTCTATAACTTTGATTTCTCTTTCGAGAACCCGTTATACAGTTTTTTGAGTTTACGTTGCCGTATCCAAAGCAATCAAACTTCTTGAGATTACTTCTTTTACTTCTGATTACAATCACTACCCAATCCAATAATCTTCGGCTTCATCTTCAGATTATTGGCTTTACTTCTTACTTTTTTCCAGATTGTTAAAGAACTTTTACTTCTTCGAACTCTTAAAGCCCAAATCAAATCACTTTATCTATTCAAAGTGTTTTGATTTGGCCTTTGTGGTGGAGGTTGACGGGATCGAACCGACGACCCCCTGCTTGCAAAGCAGGTGCTCTCCCAGCTGAGCTAAACCCCCTATTTCGGATGGTGGGTCTGGTTGGTCTCGAACCAACGACCCCCGCGTTATCAACACGGTGCTCTAACCAACTGAGCTACAGACCCTTTTGGATCAGTATCCCAGCATTTCTCGCCTGTACCGACCAGTTCCTGTTCTTTTAAAGTAACAGATGATAAGTGTGAACGCTTGATAGTCGCTTTTCTCTAGAAAGGAGGTGATCCAGCCGCACCTTCCGATACGGCTACCTTGTTACGACTTCACCCCAGTCACGAATCCTACCGTGGTAAGCGCCCTCCTTACGGTTAAGCTACCTACTTCTGGTAAAACCCGCTCCCATGGTGTGACGGGCGGTGTGTACAAGACCCGGGAACGTATTCACCGCGACATGCTGATCCGCGATTACTAGCGATTCCAACTTCATGAAGTCGAGTTGCAGACTTCAATCCGGACTACGATGCACTTTCTGAGATTAGCTCCCCCTCTCGGGTTGGCAACCCTCTGTATGCACCATTGTATGACGTGTGAAGCCCTACCCATAAGGGCCATGAGGACTTGACGTCATCCCCACCTTCCTCCGGTTTGTCACCGGCAGTTTCATTAGAGTGCCCTTTCGTAGCAACTAATGACAAGGGTTGCGCTCGTTGCGGGACTTAACCCAACATCTCACGACACGAGCTGACGACAGCCATGCAGCACCTGTGTTCAGGCTCTCTTTCGAGCACTCCCAAATCTCTTCGGGATTCCTGACATGTCAAGGGTAGGTAAGGTTTTTCGCGTTGCATCGAATTAATCCACATCATCCACCGCTTGTGCGGGTCCCCGTCAATTCCTTTGAGTTTTAATCTTGCGACCGTACTCCCCAGGCGGTCGACTTCACGCGTTAGCTGCGTTACTAAGTCAATTAAGACCCAACAACTAGTCGACATCGTTTAGGGCGTGGACTACCAGGGTATCTAATCCTGTTTGCTCCCCACGCTTTCGTGCATGAGCGTCAGTGTTATCCCAGGGGGCTGCCTTCGCCATCGGTATTCCTCCACATATCTACGCATTTCACTGCTACACGTGGAATTCTACCCCCCTCTGACACACTCTAGCCGTGCAGTCACAAATGCAATTCCCAGGTTGAGCCCGGGCATTTCACATCTGTCTTACACAACCGCCTGCGCACGCTTTACGCCCAGTAATTCCGATTAACGCTCGCACCCTACGTATTACCGCGGCTGCTGGCACGTAGTTAGCCGGTGCTTATTCTTCAGGTACCGTCATCTAATCGGGATATTAGCCCAATCAATTTCTTCCCTGACAAAAGAGCTTTACAACCCGAAGGCCTTCTTCACTCACGCGGCATTGCTGGATCAGGGTTTCCCCCATTGTCCAAAATTCCCCACTGCTGCCTCCCGTAGGAGTCTGGGCCGTGTCTCAGTCCCAGTGTGGCTGATCGTCCTCTCAGACCAGCTACTGATCATCGCCTTGGTAGGCCTTTACCCCACCAACTAGCTAATCAGCTATCGGCCGCTCCAGGAGCGTGAGGCCCGAAGGTCCCCCACTTTCATCCTTAGATCGTATGCGGTATTAGCCAATCTTTCGACTGGTTGTCCCCCACTCTTGGGTACGTTCCGATATATTACTCACCCGTTCGCCACTCGCCATCAGGGTTGCCCCCATGCTGCCGTTCGACTTGCATGTGTAAAGCATGCCGCCAGCGTTCAATCTGAGCCAGGATCAAACTCTTCAGTTCAATCTCTGTTTCGATTGCAATACATTTCTGTATCAATCATTTCTCAAAATACTGACAAGGTTTCTTCTTTCGAAGTCCTTACTTTCTTCTGTGAACGTTTGTTTCTTTAGTTTCGCAACTAACAAACGTCCACGCTTATCATCTGTTTTCTTTTTAAAGATCGTCTCGCTTTACCACCTCTGCTCTTCCAACAAAGCGTTTTGTTTGTCATCAGCACAGAAACGAAATTATGAACCTCTTTTTAATCCTTGTCAACAACTTTTTTTATTTTATTTTTTTAAAACACCAAAAAACAAACTCTAAAATCGCTGCCAACTCCCCACCTTCCTCACCTCAAAACCACTTCAGTGCAGCGGAGAAATGAGATTATGGGCTTACCCTTCCCTCGCGTCAAGTGTTTTTCCGGAAATTTCGCATTTGTTGCTTTTTTGATCCAGATCAATTTTCAATCAGATAGCGAAAAAAGGTGTTTCCCGAAAAGCGAAAAGGAAATATCACTTGTTGGAAATAGCCTTAAACGCCTGAAAATATTCGGGAAATGTTTTGGAGACACACTGCGGGTCGTTAATTCTGATGGTCGCCCCCCTTTTTTCCGTACTGCAAAGGGATGCCAGTGAAAAACACATTGCCATTCGATGATCATCATAAGTATCGATAGCAGCATCATTAATATGTTCTGGTGGCGTGATCTTCAGCCAGTCCTCACCGGATTCCACACTGGCACCCAGTTTTTTCAGTTCCGTCTCCATCGCGGCAATACGATCGGTTTCCTTTACCCGCCAGCTACCGATATTGCGTAAAACACTCGTTCCATCAGCATACAAGGCCAATATGGCGACGGTCATCGCGGCATCGGGAATCAGATTGAAATCTTCATCGATCGCTTTCAATGCACCGCTATGTGAGACTTCAATGTAATTGTCACCATAAACGACATTTGCTCCCATTTTTTCGAGAACGTCTGCAAAACGGATATCGCCCTGGATACTGTATTTTCCGACACCTTCAACCCGCACAGGGCCACCGGCAATGGCAGCGGCAGCAAGGAAATAGGAAGCAGAAGACGCATCCCCTTCCACATGGGCAACACCCGGACTGCGATAAACCTGTCCTTTACGCAAAGTAAACGACTTCCAGCCATCCTGTTCAATTTCCACCCCGAAACTGCGCATGAGATTCAGGGTTATTTCTATATAGGGTTTGGAAATGAGTTCACCGATAACATGAATGGTGACGTCATGCGAACGGGCCATTAACGGAGCCGCCATTAAAAGCGCGGTCAGAAACTGACTGGACACATTCCCTTTGACATGCAAATCATGCCGGTCGATATTGCCCGCATGAATGCGAATCGGAGGATATCCCTGATTTTCCGTATATTCGATTTCCGCGCCCGCATCATTTAAAGCATCAACCAGATCGCCTATCGGACGTTCATGCATGCGTTTGACGCCATGTAGCAGGAAGTCGCCTCCGCCAAGCGCTGCAAGTGCGGCGGTCAATGGCCGGATAGCCGTTCCAGCATTTCCCAGAAACAAATCGGCTTCCTGTCGTGGCAAACGGCCATTTGCCCCGTTTACTTCATATTCATTGGCAACACCGGTTTCATTCCATTGAATGCCCAATGATTTCAGGGCTTCGAGCATCACTTGCGTGTCGTCCGAAAAAAGCAGGTCCTTTATAAGCGTTTTACCGTCTGCCAGCGCAGATAGCAGCAAGGTTCTGTTGGAAATGCTTTTGGATCCGGGCAGACGGACTGTCCCGCTGACATGTTTGACCGGAAGAAGATCGAGATATTTCGGGAAGTCAGCCATCAGTTCATTTTCTTTTTTTCAGGATTTTCAATCGCATTCAGCCAGTTCATTCTCGCTTCCTGCGCATTTGTATATATTTTTTCCAACCCGCAGCCATCCGCCTTGTCGACCAAATCACGAATGAGTTCGATTTCTTTCAGATATGCATCCAGCTCAACAAGCAATTGTTTACGATTGGCGAGCGTAATATCGCGCCACATTTCCGGGGATGAACCGGCAATTCGGGTGAAATCCCTGAAACCGCTGGCGGCATACTGGAAAAACAGGTCTGATTTGGGATGATTGGCCACATAATCCACCAGTCCATAAGCCAGCAAATGCGGCATATGACTGACCGTGGCAAAAACCGTATCGTGATTTTCAGGGGTCAGATGATGGATGATGGCACCACACCGTTCCCAGACGTCGGCCAGTCGTTCCACATCGGCCCGGCTGTTTTCGGGTAACGCGGCAATAACCGCTTTCTTCCCGACAAACAAATCGTCAACAGCCGCTTCAGGGCCATTCATTTCGCTGCCGGCAATGGGATGCGCAGGGATGAATTGGGCGATTTTTTCGCCAAGTACGTCACGGGCCATGGCAACGACATCGGTTTTCGTACTGCCTGTATCCGAAACAATCAAGCCGTCATGCCAATATGGCAAAATCATTTTCAGGGCATTGCCGGTCTGCGCAACAGGAACCGACAACACAATCAGATCGGCATCCCTTAATGTTTCTTCCTGAGACAAACCAGTTTGATCGACGATTCCCAAAGCATGCGCCCGCTCCAGAATGTCGGGACTTCTCTCAAGGCCCAGAATCTTTCCCTTGAATCCCGATTTTTTCAACGCGAGTGCAAACGAACCGCCAATCAGTCCGACACCGCAAATAACAATTTTCTTGAATGGAGTCACGTATTAGGCCAATACTTCTTTGAGTGCAGAAATAAACGCCCGATTTTCTTCAGGCAAACCGATCGATATACGAAGCCATTTCGGCAACCCGTATGCATTCACAGGACGGACGATGATGCCTTTTTTCAACAGTTCCAGATTGACGCGGGAACCGGCCCCATCGTCGTTGCCGACCTTGACCAGCACGAAATTGCCATAAGAAGGAACGTATTCCAGTCCCATTTCGTCAAACGATTGGGTCAGGAAACGGTACCCGTCCGCATTGATTTTGGCGCTCTTCGTTAAAAACACCTGATCGTTCAACGCGGCAATCGCGGCTGCCTGTGCCAGCGCATTGACATTAAACGGCTGTCTGACCCGATTTAACAGTCCGGTCAATTCCGGATGAGCCAGACCGAATCCGACACGCAAACCGGCCAGACCATATGCCTTGGAAAAAGTGCGTGAAACCAGCAGGTTGGGATATTTTTTGACCCAGTCCGTCGAATCGTACTGGATCGAGGAATCCAGATATTCGTTATAAGCTTCATCGATAACCACCACGACACGGGATGGTACCTTGTCCAGAAACGCCTCGATATCGGCCGGTTGCAGGAAAGTGCCTGTCGGATTGTTCGGATTGGCCAGAAAAAGCAATCGGGTATCGGCCGTGATCGCTTTAAGCATCGCATCCAGATCGTGTCCGTACTCTTTTGAAGGAACCTGTATGCCTTTCGCTCCGATCGCTTTGGCAACCAGTGCATAAACAAGGAAAGAATATTCCGAAAAAACGACGGATTGGCCTTGCTGTACGAATGTTCTGGCCGCCAGCTCGATAATGTCGTTACTGCCGTTCCCCAATGTAATCCAGTCCTGAGCAATGCCGTACCGTTCTCCAATCACTTTTTTCAGTGCAAATCCATTGGCATCCGGATAACGGCCGGTTTCCCCGACTTCATTGGCGATCGCTTTTTTCGCGGATTCAGGCATTCCAAGGGGATTTTCGTTGGATGCCAGTTTGATGATCCTGTTTTCGTCGAGTCCGAATTCACGGGCAACTTCAGAAATGGGTTTGCCTGCCTGATACGGGGCAATGGCACGAATATATTCCGGTGCAAACTGATCTGACATGATATTTCCAATAAAATAAAACAGGGAAGCAATTAAATGGGATAGGAACCGAGAACCTTGAAATAGGCAACGCTGTCTTTCAACTCCGCCAGTGCAAGCCGGATTTTTTCTTCCTTGACGTGACCTTCAATATCCACAAAAAAGTAATATTCCCAAGCTCCGGTTTTGGCCGGTCTCGATTCGAACCTTGTCATGGAAACCCCGAATTTCTCGAGCGGGGCAAGCATTTTATAGACGGCCCCCGCTTTATTTTGCACAGACAAAACAAGTGAGGTCTGGTCTTTGCCGCTCGGTTCGGTTTCCTTGTGACCGATAACGGCAAAACGCGTACGGTTCTGGGGCTCATCCTGAATGTGGGCACTCACCACCTGCAAGCCATAATGTTGCGAGGCGATTTCTCCTGCAATCGCCGCCACAGCGGGATCTTCACTGGCAAGACGGGCCGCTTCTGCATTGGAGGCGACTGCCTGTCTCATGATATTGGGATAATGCTGGTTCAACCATCCCTGACACTGTGCAAGCGCCTGTGAATGCGCGCAAATGGAACGCACGCCATCCATGTTTCCGGAAAGCGTCATCAAATTATGGTGAATGGGAATGGAAACTTCGCTACTGATCGTCAATGGCGTCTGCATCAGAAGATCCAGTGTCCGGCTGATCGCGCCCTCGGTCGAATTTTCAATCGGCACAACACCGAAATCAGCCGTTCCGGCTTCTGCCGCCCGAAAAACCTCATCAATCGAAGCACAAGGAATCGCGTTAATCGACTTGCCGAAATGCTGGTAAACCGCCTGTTCGGAAAAAGTGCCTTCCGGCCCGAGATAAGCCACGATCACTTTCTTTTCCAGCGAACGGCACGCCGACATGATTTCGCGGAAAATGGTTTGCAATTCGTTATTGCCCAGAGGGCCAGGATTCCTATCGGCAATTCCTCTCAAAACCTGAGCTTCCCTTTCAGGGCGGAAAACAGGGGCATCGACCTTGTTTTTAACGTGACCGACTTCCTGTGCCACACGTGCCCTACGATTCAACAAATCCAGTAACTGGACATCAATAGCGTCAATTTGATCCCGCAAAGGTTTCAGCAATTTTTCCATGAATCACAAACAATAAGAAAATGAAATAACAGAACAATCGGTCAAAAACAGCGATATCGAAATATCGGTAAAAGCTTATATTGTAAGGCAGAAATCCCCCAATATCCCAGTTTCAGACCTTCAGAGATTTTTATCGATTCGGTGATTCTGCTGAAAAGCCTGCATAAAAGCAATCAGCGCACGAACGCCTTCGACAGGCATGGCATTGTAAAGAGACGCCCGCATTCCCCCGACAGCACGATGTCCCTTGATCTGCAATATTCCTTTTTTCGCCGCTTCATTGGTGAACGCTTCGTTCAATGACTCGTCTGCAAGAAAAAACGGAACGTTCATTCTTGAACGGCTGTCGGCCGCGACGTCATTACGGTAAAAGTCGCTTCCATCGATAAAGTTATATAACAGCGACGACTTTTCAATACTGGCCTGTTCCATACGATCGACACCGCCCTGTCTTTTCAGCCACTTCAGGACAAGGCCGCAAATATAGATGGCATAAGTCGGCGGGGTATTGAACATGGATTGGTTGTCCGCGACGTTTTTCCAGTTGAATACCGATGGACAGCATGGAAGCGCATGCCCGATCAGATCGTCGCGAACGATCACAACCGTCAGACCCGCCTGCCCCATATTTTTTTGGGCACAGGCAAAAACGACGCCGTATTTTGAAAAATCAACCCGCCGGGAAAGCATTTCCGACGACATGTCCGAAACCAGAGGCACTGAACCGGTATCCGGCGTGAAATGAAACTGGTTGCCATTGATCGTTTCATTCGAACAGATATGCACGTAAGCGGCATTCGCTGTCAGACGCCAGTCTTTTTGAACAGGTACATTCCGGAAATGCATACCGGAAGAAGAGGCAGCAATATTGACGTTGCCGTATTTTCCCGCTTCATCCAGAGATTTTCCCGACCAGACCCCTGTATGAACAAAATCGATCGCCGGATCAATACCCTTGCGACCCAGGAGGTTCATGGGAATGATCGCATTCATGGCAGTGGCACCGCCCTGCATGAAAAGAATATGGTGAGTGTCAGGAACCTTGAGCAGTTCCCTGAGATCGTCCCGTGTCTGTTTCAGGATCGATTCGAATGGCGGACTGCGGTGACTCATTTCCATCACCGACAGTCCTGTAGCTTGCCAGTCCAGCATTTCAGCAGAAGCCTGTTTCAGCACCTCTTCAGGCAACATGGCAGGCCCTGCTGAAAAATTATAGGGACGCATTACTCTTTCTCTTGTTCCGAACCTTCTTCAGACGCTTCCGGATTTTCATCCTCGATATCGGATTCAAGAATACGCTGCAAGCCGCTCAATGTCGTCCCTTCTTCCACCGCGATCAGGGTAACGCCTTGTGTAGCACGCCCCATTTCACGAACTTCCGATACACGGGTACGGATCAGAACGCCACCGGTCGTAATGAGCATGATTTCATCATTTTCATTGACCAGTGTCGCCGCAACAACCTTGCCGTTACGTTCCGACGTCTGGATGGCGATCATGCCTTTCGTACCCCGTCCATGACGGGTGTATTCGGCTATAGGCGTCCGCTTGCCGAACCCGTTTTCCGTCGCCGTCAGAACAGACTGGCTTTCATCACCAGCCACCAGCATGGCAATGACTTTCTGATCGTCTTCCAGATTCATGCCGCGAACACCACGAGCGGTTCTGCCCATCGGACGAACGTCGTTTTCATCGAAACGAACCGCCTTGCCCGCATCCGAGAAAAGCATGACGTCGTGTTTACCGTCCGTCAAGGCGGCACCGATCAGGTAATCGCCTTCATCCAGCCCGACAGCGATAATGCCGGCTTTACGCGGGTTGCTGAAATCGGTCAATGAAGTCTTCTTGACCGTTCCCTGACTGGTCGCCATGAAAATGTAGTGATTGTCCGGGAAATTCCGGTTTTCACCCGACAACGGCAGGATGACCGTAATTTTTTCGTCGCCCTGCAACGGGAACATATTGACGATCGGTTTACCCCTGGAATTGCGCGAACCCTGCGGCACTTCCCATACTTTCAGCCAATACATCCTGCCCCTGTCAGAGAAGCAGAGGATATAGTCATGCGTATTGGCAATGAACAGCTGATCGACCCAGTCGTCTTCCTTGGTTGCCGTTGCCATCCGGCCCCGGCCACCCCGTTTCTGGGCACGATATTCGGATAAAGGCTGGGATTTGAAGTAACCGGTATGGGAAAGCGTTACGACCATATCCTGAGGCGTAATCAGGTCTTCCGTTTCCAGATCACTCGCATTCAATTCGATTTCAGAACGGCGAACGTCTTTTGCCTTTTCTCCGTACTCACCGATAACCTGCTTCAATTCATCGTCGATAATCGCCAGAACGCGTTCCGGTTTCGCCAGAATATCGAGCAATTCGGCAATCTGCGCCATAACATCGCCGTATTCGTTCAGGATCTTGTCCTGTTCCAGACCGGTCAAACGCTGCAGACGCATCTGCAGGATTTCGGTCGCCTGTTCTTCCGACAATTTGTAAAGCCCATCTGACTGGATGCCGAACATCTTTGGCAAACCTTCAGGACGGAAATCATCGACACTGTTGGCATGATCTGCTCCGGTGCGTTCCAGCATGGATTTGACCAGTGACGAATTCCATGAGCGGGACATTAATTCCTGTCTTGCAATCGGAGGCGTCGGGGCAGCGCGGATAATGGCGATGAAATCGTCGATATTTGCCAGCGCAACCGCCAGACCTTCCAGTATATGACCGCGTTCACGGGCTTTTCTCAATTCGAAAATCGTGCGTCTTGTGACGACTTCACGCCGGTGGGCAAGGAAGCATTCCAGCATCTGCTTCAGGTTCAGCAACTTCGGCTGACCATCGACCAGAGCGACCATATTCATACCAAAGGTATCCTGCAACTGGGTCTGCTTGAAGAGATTATTCAAAACGACTTCAGGCACTTCATTGCGTTTCAGTTCGATAACGACACGCATACCCGATTTGTCGGACTCGTCGCGAATATCGGAAATGCCGTCGAGTTTCTTTTCACGAACACTTTCCGCGATGCGTTCCAGAAGATTTTTCTTGTTGACCTGATAAGGCAGCTCATCGACGATAATCGCCTGACGGCCCTCCCGCCCATACTCTTCAAAATGTGTCTTGGCTCGCATGACGACGCGTCCACGCCCCGTCCGGTATCCCTCACGAACCCCGGAAACACCATAGATAATGCCCCCGGTCGGGAAATCCGGTGCCGGAATGATATCGATCAGTTCGTCGATAGTGCAATCAGGCTGATGAAGCAACTGCAATGCTCCATTGATCACTTCCACCAGATTGTGGGGCGGAATATTGGTTGCCATTCCGACGGCAATACCGGATGAACCGTTGATCAGCAGATTGGGAATTCTCGTCGGCAAAACGGAAGGCTCTTTCTCCTTGCCGTCGTAGTTGGGAACGAAATCGATCGTTTCCTTGTCGATATCGGCCAGCATTTCCTCGGAAATCCGGTCAAGACGACACTCCGTATAACGCATGGCAGCCGCCGCATCGCCATCGATCGAACCGAAATTACCCTGTCCGTCCACCAGTGTATAACGCAGGGAAAAATCCTGAGCCATACGCACCAGCGTATCGTAAATGGACTGGTCCCCATGAGGGTGATATTTACCCATGACCTCACCGACGACACGCGCACACTTCACATAAGGCCGGTTCCAGGCATTGTTCATCTCGTGCATACCGAACAGCACCCGGCGATGCACCGGTTTCAAACCGTCCCGGACATCGGGAAGAGCTCTGCCCACGATTACGCTCATCGCATAATCGAGGTAACTTTTACGCATTTCATCTTCCAGGGAAATAGAAATGGTTTCTTTTGCAAATTGATCCATGAGATTACTTCTGTCGGACAGAATGAATTGGGGTTAAATACAAAAATTCCGCTTGATTCACAGAATATGAAGACATGATTTTACCACGGTCATATTGCATTCTTTTTGAATTGGTATAATCAATCTCAAGTAATTCTTTTCATTTGATTTTTATTACTTATAAACAAGGTTTTACTTGATTTTTCCGCCTCGGCGATATATATAGGTAAACGCAGCGGTCAGTAATGTTTTTTACAGGATGAGAATCTGGCTAATCGGTTGCGAAAAAGCTACAAATTGATAATAAAAGCTGATTTAATAAACAAAATAGAAAATTGTTTGAACTTCTTGGGTTATCTAGCAATCTTCAATGTGTCAGAATAGCTGTAAACGCATTATTAGAAAAAAATCGAATCTATAATGTGATTGTCATGTTATTGTAATTTCGACGTTAGAAAGAAATGCATGCGCAGCCTGCTGCGGATATCTCAACTAAGAGGATAAATATGAATAAATTGCTTAAAGTTATTTTCGCTGCATCCGCAGTTGTTGCAGCCTCTGCTTCGGCACAGACGATGACCGAATATATGGCTAAAAAACCATATAGCGGTTACCTGCAGACCCAACGCGACACCATCGTTCGCAGCGGCACTGGCCTGTGCTGGCATACCGGCTACTGGACCCCAGCTGACGCTGTTCCAGGTTGCGACGGTCCTTTGACCCAGCCAGCTGCAGCAGCTCCAGTTGCAGTAGCACCTGTTCCAACAGCTGAAAAAGTAACTTACGCTGCTGACGCATTCTTCGATTTCGACAAATCCATTGTCAAACCAGAAGGTAAAGCAAAACTGGACGAACTGATCAAAGCCCTCTCCGGTATGGATACCGAAGTTATCGTTGCTGTTGGTCACACCGACTGGATCGGTACCGACAAATACAACCAGAAACTGTCCGAACGCCGTGCTAACGCTGTCAAGGCATATCTGGTTTCCAAAGGTGTTCCTGCCAACAAGATCTTCACCGAAGGCAAAGGCAAAAAACAACCAATCGCCAGCAACAAGACCCGCGAAGGACGTGCTAAAAACCGTCGCGTTGAAGTCGAAGTTGTTGCAAATCGCGGCGCAAGATCCTGATCGGTTTTTCGCCCAACACAAAAACCCCGCAGAGGCGGGGTTTTTTGTTTTCTGACGATATAATGATACTTTGTCGCTACCATCGACATCGTCATGAATCTCGATACTTCAGAACTGAACAAATTCAATGCCGTAGCGGATAGCTGGTGGGATCCAAAGGGAAACTTCCGGCCATTGCACGATATGAACCCGGTCCGGCTCGACTGGATAAAGACGCATGCATCCCTCGAAAACAGGGATGTGCTCGACATTGGCTGCGGCGGTGGAATCCTGTCCGAATCCCTGGCAAAAGAAAAAGCAATCGTTACCGGAATAGATCTGGCTTCCAATGCGATCGAGACAGCGCGTTCACACAGTATTGAATCAAATCTGTCGATCCGCTATCTCATCAGTTCGGCAGAAGAGCTTGCCGATATGGAACCTGCGAAATACGATGTCGTTACCTGCATGGAACTGCTGGAACACGTTCCCGATCCATCTTCAATCGTCAAGGCATGTTCCCGGCTTGTAAAACCGGGAGGAATGGTTTTCTTTTCAACCCTGAACCGGAACGTCAAATCGTTTTGCCATGCGATAATAGGGGCAGAATATATCCTGCGTTTATTGCCAAAAGGAACCCATGATTTTCAACGCTTTTTGACTCCTGCAGAGCTTTCACGTTTTGTCCGTTCAGCCAATATGACCGTTTCGGCTATAACAGGAATAACGTGCGACTTGCAGGCAAAAAAATTCAATCTCAGTAAAAATACCCAAATCAACTACATGCTCGCCTGTACAAAACAGGTTTGATTCTTCCATGATGCCACCTTCCTCACTTTCGAAAAAACCCAAAATCGTTCTGTTCGACCTGGATGGAACACTTGCAGACTCAGCCCCTGATCTTGCAGGCGCAATCAACGCCGTCCGGATTGAAAGGGGACTGGCACCCGTTCCTTATGAACAGCTTAGACCGGTAGCCTCGGCTGGAGCACCCGGGCTGATCAAGGCCGCATTCCAGCTGACACAGCAGGACGCCTTATACGCCACATTGCGCGAACGTTTTCTGTTGTCTTACGCGAATAACATTGCCGTCAAGACAACCCTGTTTGCAGGCATTCCGGAACTGTTGAAACAATTAAGGAAGACCGGAATTGGCTGGGGTATCGTCACGAACAAAGTCAGCAGCCTGACTCATCCTCTTGTCAAAAAAATCGGTCTCGACGATGCTGATTGTGTCATTTCAGGCGATACGGCTGCTCGCGCAAAACCCTTTCCTGACCCGCTTTTTGCCGCGGCCGAAGCACTTGATGTCGCTCCGGGAGATTGCTGGTTTGTCGGAGACGATTTACGCGATATTCAGGCCGGCAAATCAGCCGGAACGGCCACGATTGCGGCCCAGTGGGGATATTGTACCGATCCCCAGACATGGAATGCAGATTTTCTCGCCGAAAAACCTTTACACATACTGGATCTGATCAATACACTGCCCGCTGCATGAAAAGCCATCTGTATTTACATAACAAAAAAGCCAGCTTGTCGCTGGCTTTTTTGTTGATTCAAAACGATTAAAGTCCGGCAGCTTGTCGCAAATCGGCGGCTTTATCCGTTTTTTCCCAGGTGAATTCCGGTTCATCACGACCGAAGTGTCCGTATGCAGCCGTCTTGACGTAGCGTGGATGCAGCAAGTCAAGCATTTGCACAATGCCCTTCGGACGCAAATCGAAATGATCGTTGACCAGAGCGGCGATCTTGCTGTCAGCGATAACACCGGTACCTTCGGTATTGATCGTGATATTGATCGGCCTGGCAACACCAATAGCATAGCTGACCTGAATCTGGCATTTTTTGGCCAATCCTGCGGCAACGATATTCTTGGCGACATAACGTGCGGCATAGGCTGCCGAACGATCGACCTTGCTCGGATCTTTACCGGAGAATGCACCACCACCATGCGGGCAGGAACCACCGTAGGTATCGACAATGATTTTACGGCCGGTCAGACCGCAGTCACCCTGTGGGCCACCGATAACGAAACGGCCGGTCGGATTGACCAGATATTTCGACTCTTTCAGCCATTCGGCAGGCATCACCGGCTTGATGATTTCCTCGATAACCGCTTCTTCAATCTGCTTGTGTTCAACTTCAGGCGCATGCTGGGTCGACAAGACGATCGTTTCAGCCGCAACCGGTTTTCCATCGACATACCGCAGTGTAACTTGTGATTTTGCATCCGGGCGCAGCCATGCAATGCGACCGTCCTTGCGCAACTGGGACTGGCGTTCGACCAGCCTGTGAGCGTAATAAATGGCGGCAGGCATCAGTTCCGGCGTTTCATCGCAGGCGTAGCCGAACATCAGGCCCTGATCACCGGCACCCTGATCCAGATCGATGCCGCGTCCTTCATCGACGCCCTGGGCGATATCGGGAGACTGTTTGTCATATCCGACCAGCACGGCACATCCACGGTGGTCGATACCGTAATCGTTATTGTCGTAACCGATACGTTTGATGGTATCGCGTGCTACGGAAATGTAATCGATATTGGCTGTCGTGGTAATTTCACCGGCCAGAACAACCAGGCCGGTATTACACAAGGTTTCAGCTGCCACACGAGCATGAGGATCCTGTTCCAGAATGGCGTCCAGAATGGCATCGGAAATCTGGTCGGCAACTTTATCGGGATGTCCTTCAGAAACCGATTCGGAAGTAAAGAGATAATCTTGAGACATAGAAACTCCAAAAAAGGGCCAAATTGCGATCGCAGTCAATTTTGAAGTCTGCGACGCTTTAGCGACATTTATAAACCGCTTCGCAAGTTGTCGGTTAACTCAGCGGCATCGTTATTCTACGCCGAATTGGTTCGTTGACAAGCTCATGTTCTTCGGGAAAATTAAAAATTGAACCCGACAGATTCACCTTTTTTCACATTTCATATGAATGTTTCCTGATTTCTTCAATATAAATCAGGGCAATATCACCAAATACAAAACTCTAAATATGAAACTCTTTCTGCAAATTTGATATCATCTTCTTTTTGCCATTCACACAATTTGCAATCGATTTCAGACAGAACAAGTACTTCACTTATGTTTACTTTGACAAAAGCCTCAACCAGACAGGATAAAGCATGAGGCTGTTCATTTTCATTTTATGGTTGCTCCACTGGCTCCCGTTGCCTGTATTGGGCCGTTTGGGCAAGCTGATGGGTACGATCTCTTTTTATGCGTTGCCCCGGCGCCGGAAAATCACACTGGCCAACCTGAACCTCTGTTTTCCGGATATGTCTGAAACCGAACGTTATAAAATCGCCAAACAACATTTCCAGAATTATGGCCGCAGCATTCTGGAACGAAGCATCCTCTGGTGGGCTTCTGTCGAAAGAGTCAAAAAGCTCATTGTCGTCGATCCTGTCTTTCCGATGGATGAAGTCAAAGCGGGTCCGGTCATCTTTTTATGTCCTCATTTCGTCTGCCTTGAAATGGCCGGTGTCGTCATTACCATGAACACGCCGGGATGTTCCATTTATATGAAACAGTCCAACCCGGTATTCGACGATCTTTTGCGCCGCGGAAGAATGCGTTTTAACGACGACATCATTCTTCTCTCCCGGGATGCAGGCATCAAGCCGATCGTTCGCGCGCTTCATAAAAACATTCCGTTCATGATGCTGCCGGATCTGGATTTCGGCACAAAAGATGCCGCATTCGTTCCTTTCTTCGGTGAACCGGCCGCCACCCTGCTGGCTCCGGCAAGACTTGCCGCCGTCACCAACGCGAAAGTCATTCCTATGATCACCACTTTCCTGCCCGGCTACAAGGGATGGAAAGTCACGATCTATCCTCCTTTCGAAAACTTTCCGGGAAAAGATATGATCGAGGCAACCAGACGGGTCAATGAATTCATCGAACAGAGGATTATTGAAACACCTGCCGAATATCTGTGGACGCACCGTCGTTTCAAAACACGTCCGGAAGGTCGTCCCATGATTTATGAGGATAACGACTAGGTTTTGGCCTTATATTTTCACTCGGGTTTATCTGCGTTCAACATATGAAACTGAAATTCACAAAAATGCATGGTGCAGGAAACGATTTCATCGTTTTGAATGCCATTGATCAAGTCATCAATCTGACCCGGGAGCAATATCGTTTTCTGGCCGACAGACGCTACGGCATTGGTGCCGATCAAATTCTGCTCGTCGAGAAGCCTGATAATCCGGAAGTCGATTTCAAATACCGCATTTTCAATTCCGATGGCGGTGAAGTCGAACAGTGCGGAAACGGCGCACGGGCATTTGCAAAGTTCGTGACTGAATCCGGTTTGAGCCGGCAAAACCCGATCAAAGTCGAAACCAGAGTCGGCATTATTGAATTGCATCTGGAAAAAGATGGCAGTGTCACCGTCGATATGGGAAATCCTGTTTTCGAAACGTCCAGAATTCCTTTTCTGACAAAGGGACTGACCAGCGATGAAATCGGTTCAGACACTATCTGGAATTTGATTCTGGATACAGGAGGCATCAAAAAATCCATACCGATATCGGTTGTTTCCATGGGTAATCCTCATGCGGTTCAGATCGTCGACGATGTCAATCGTGCTGCTGTTGCCGAAGAAGGTCCCCTGATAGAAAATCATGAACGTTTTCCGGAACGCGTCAATGCCGGTTTTATGGAAATTCAGGACAGGCATTCCATAAAACTGCGTGTATACGAAAGAGGTGCTGCAGAAACGCTGGCATGTGGAACGGGAGCCTGTGCGGCAGTCGTTTCCGGAATTCGAAGAAAACTGCTGGACTCGCCTGTGACCGTCAAGGCACGCGGGGGAGAATTGAAAATTGCCTGGGAGGGTGAAGGACATAATGTCATAATGTCCGGACCGGCAATTATCGTTTTTAATGGCGAAATCAACTTGTGAGGCAAAATGAATATTGATACTGAACTTTTCCGTGTTCTGGACGATGCGGAACTCGATCTGAAAGACACTCCTACCGTTATCAAACCGTTTTATCGTTCCAAAAAGGATTATCGCAACATACTGGACGAAGATACGATTGAATTGCGTGACCAGCAAAGTGTCTTGAATGCTTCAGGACAATACTCGCTTCTTATCATTTTTCAGGCTATGGATGCTGCCGGCAAAGATGGCGCGATCAAACACGTCATGTCCGGTGTCAATCCGCAAGGATGTCACGTTCACAGTTTCAAGGCGCCAACCGAAGCGGAACTCAAACACGATTTTTTATGGCGGTGTGTCCAGCAATTGCCTGAACGGGGAGAGATCGGAATTTTCAACCGTTCGTACTATGAAGACGTACTGGTTGTTCGTGTTCATCCTGAAATTCTGGCAAAACAGAAACTTCCTGACATGAAACCGGGAGAGGATTTATGGGAGCAACGCTATGAATCCATCCGCAATCTTGAAAAACATCTCCACAGGAATGGCACCAGAATCATCAAGTTTTATCTGCACCTCTCCAAAGACGAACAACGCAAACGCCTGCTGGAACGCATCGATATCCCCGATAAAAACTGGAAACTCAGCCTTGGCGATTTCACGGAAAGAAAATACTGGGACAAATACATGGATGCATTTGAAAAATGCCTGTCTGCAACCTCAACAGAGGAATGTCCCTGGTACATCGTCCCGGCTGATGACAAAAACAATGCCCGTCTTATCATCTCTTCGGTTATTCTGAAAACGATCAAGGACCTGAAGCTTTCCTATCCCCATGCTACCAAGAAGCATTATCACCAATTGGAAGAACTCCGTAAAAAACTGGAAGAATGATCTTTTTCCGGATTTGAAAACACATTTCGCCGTGAATGGCTGAATTTCTTTCTGACAAAGGCCAAATTGATTCAACAATTTGGCCTTTTTTATAAATTCCTTCCAAAAATCAGGAATATCCGGCAAAAAAATATTGCCTGAAATCATTTTTTTAAATAATTGAGAATAATTTTTATTATCATTCTCAATTAAAAACAGCTCTTCAGGAAAATTCTCAATTTTTTTCCCTCATCAATCTGATTCATCGCAAGTAACGGTTTTTAATAAGTTTTTTATTGCCGAATCTTAATTTCACGCCGCGCAAAACCGTTTAAATTCACAAAAAACCATTGTCAAAAAGTTATCAAAAGTGCCTCTGAAAAAGTTTGGCGCGTTCTGCAGGATTTTAAAAGTCGTGTTTTAATATGAAAAACGCGACGAACACAACGGTTGTTCATCACACGGATTTCAAAGTATCCGGCAGGTTGAAAATCCTGAAGATTTTCAAAACCGGTCGGGCCATTATTTTTATTTAAGGAGAAACACATGTCATCTTTGATCAATACCGAAATCATCCCTTTCAAGGCACAGGCTTATCACAACGGCCAGTTCGTCAAGGTTACCGATGCAGACCTCAAAGGAAAATGGTCTGTCGTATTCTTCTATCCAGCCGACTTTTCTTTCGTCTGTCCTACCGAACTGGGCGATCTGGCTGATCATTACGAAGAATTCAAGAAACTGGGCGTGGAAATCTACTCCGTCTCGACCGACACCCATTTCGTGCACAAGGGCTGGCATGATGCATCCGATACCATCAAGAAAATCCAGTTCCCGATGGTTGGCGATCCAAGCGGCCAGATCAGTCGTAACTTCAATGTCCTGATCGACGACGACGGTGTTGCCTTGCGTGGTACCTTCGTTATCAATCCTGAAGGTGTAATCAAACTGTGCGAAATCCACGATCTGGGTATCGGCCGTTCGGCAACCGAACTGCTCCGCAAGGTTCAGGCCGCCCAATACGTTGCGACCCACAAAGGTCAGGTATGCCCTGCTTCCTGGCAGCCAGGTGCTGAAACCCTGGCCCCATCCCTGGATCTGGTCGGCAAGATCTAAGTATCTCTCCTGTCTCCGGTTCAGACATTTTGTCTGTCCGGAGATAACCCACAATAATAAAAATCGTTTAAAACGCCTATTCCAACCGGAGCAGATAAAGCATGCTGGACAATCAAGTCAAAGAACAATTAAAAAACTATCTCGCCAAACTGGTCAATCCGATTGAGATAGTCGCCTCGATTAACGATACCGAAAAATCCAGGGAAATGACCGCTCTGTTGCAGGACATCGCGGAGCTTTCCACCAAAATCACCCTTATCGAAAAAGCCGACGACGACAGGAGATCACCTTCTTTCTCCATCAATCGTCCTGACGGCGGCGTCAATCTTCGCTTTGCCGGTATTCCGATGGGTCACGAATTCACGTCTTTAGTTCTCGCATTGCTGCAGGTTGGCGGTTATCCGCCCAAAGTCGAACCGGACGTTATCGAACAAATCAAAAATCTGGACGGAAAGTACGAATTCGAAACGTACATTTCCCTGAGCTGCCAGAACTGTCCTGAAGTCGTTCAGGCATTGAACCTGATGGCTGTGCTTAACCCCAATATTTCGCACGTCATGATCGACGGCTCCATCTATCAGGATGAAGTCAATGAACGTCATATCATGGCCGTACCCAGTATTTATATGAACGGTCAGGAATTCGGTCAGGGCCGGATGAACATCAAGGAAATTCTGGCCAAGGTCGATACCGGCAGTTCCAGACGCGAAGCTGAAAAAATATCGGCCAAAGAACCTTTCGACGTTCTCGTCATCGGCGGTGGCTCCGCCGCAGCGACGTCGGCCATTTATGCCGCCAGAAAAGGTATCCGTACCGGACTGGTCACTGAAAATTTCGGCGGACAGATTCTGAATACGACCGATATCGAAAATGTCATTGCCATCAAGAAAATCGAAGGCACCCATCTGGCTGCCGTATTTGAAGACAATATCCGCAATCACGACATTGACGTGATGATGCCTCAACTGGCCGTCAACCTGATTCCCGGCGAGCTGATTGAAGTACAGCTGGCTAGCGGTGCATCCGTCAAAAGCAAAACCGTCATTCTGGCAACTGGTGCAAACTGGAGAAAAATGGATGTTCCGGGAGAAGAACAGTATATCGGGCGCGGGGTAGCGTTCTGCCCTCACTGCGACGGCCCGCTTTACAAAAACAAGCGTATTGCCGTTATCGGAGGCGGTAACTCCGCTGTCGAAGCCGCCATCGATCTGGCCGGTATTGCCGAACATGTCAGCGTTCTCGTTCGCAATACGACACTGACGGCCGACACCGTTTTGCAAAACAAGCTGTTCACACTGAAAAACGTGACTTTGATCACGCAGGCCCTGACTTCCGAAGTGAAAGGAAACGGCCAGAAAGTAACCGGACTGGTCTATGAAGACATGGCTACTGTTTCGAAACGGACTCTCGACGTGGAAGGAATTTTCGTCCAGATCGGGCAGGTTCCGACAACCGAATGGCTGAAGAAAACACCCGTCAAACTCAATGAGAAAAACGAAATCGATGTCGATGCTTATAACAGGACAAACGTTCCCGGCATTTTTGCGGCAGGTGACGTCAGCTCGTCTCCCTACAAACAGATTGTCATTGCGATGGGCGATGGCGCCAAGGCAGCTCTCTCCGCATTCGATTATCTGATTCGCAATTAAGCGGCAATTTATAAAAAAACGGGACCGCATCAGCCGGTCCCGTTTTTTATTTGGGATAAAATAAATGATTCCTTTATAAATTGCACGAATTTCATATGAATAGCGAAGCCATCAAAAAAGCGGCACAACTCATTCATGAAGCCGATAGCCTGTTTATCGGAACCGGTGCCGGTATGGGCGTCGATTCCGGGCTGGCCGATTTTCGTGGTAATCATGGATTCTGGAAAGCCTACCCCAAACTGGGAAACGCCGGGATTGAATTCACCGAAATGGCGAACCCGATGGCTTTTGTCAAAAATCCCAGACAGGCATGGGGATTTTACGGACACCGTTTAAACCAGTACCGGCAGACGAAACCACACGCCGGTTTCGACATACTGAAAAAACTGGGTGAAAGCAGGCCACTGGGCTATTTTGTTTTCACCAGCAATGTCGATGGACAATTCCAGAAAGCCGGGTTCGATCCGGCTATTATTGCCGAATGCCACGGATCGATCCATCATCTCCAATGTCAGGACAGCTGCACAGGCGCGATCTGGGAAGCCGACGATTTACAGGTTGAAGTCGATACGGAAAATTGTCTTCTGACATCGGAATTGCCCGTTTGTCCTGAATGCCGTTCCCTTGCCCGGCCCAATATCCTGATGTTCAATGACTGGGGATGGATTGGCGAGCGCACGGAATGGCAGATTGCCAAACTGAACCAGTGGTATCACCGGACGAAAAAAATGGCGGTCATTGAACTGGGCGCAGGGATTCACGTACCGACCGTCAGGAGAGTATGCGAATCATTCAATGTTCCCATGATCCGGATCAATCCCGGTGAACCGCAGGTTCGCAGCAACAACGATGTGAGTCTGCCTCTGGGGGCTCTTGAAGCGCTGGAAAAGATTTACAGCGAATTTCAAACATTGAATAACCGATCCTGAAAAGCGAATTCAAAATGACATTAAGCGTTCAAGACATATGGAACGACGTCGCCGCCGTCCGTAAAACCGCTCCCCTCGTACACTCGATTACCAATCTGGTTGTCATGAGTTACAACGCCAACGCCCTTCTCGCTCTGGGAGCGGCACCCGTGATGGCACATGCACGGGAAGAAGTGGAAGAAATGGTCGCAATTGCCGGTGCGCTGGTATTGAATATCGGTACTCTTCAACCGGAATGGGTCGAAGCCATGAAACTGGCGGCGAAAAAAGCAGCCTCACTGAACAAGCCGATTATTCTCGATCCGGTCGGCGCCGGAGCGACTTCTTATCGGAACCGGACGATTACGGAGTTGCTCGTAATGGCAAAACCGGCTGTCATTCGTGGAAATGCGTCCGAAATCATGAGCGTATCCGGTCTGGATTCTGCCACAAAAGGAGTTGAAAGTCTTCAATCATCGGAAGCCGCCATCGACGCGGCAAAGACGCTTGCCCGAAAAATTGACGGTACCGTCTGTGTTTCCGGTGCGACGGACATTATTACAGACAAAAACGGCAAGACCGCCTTTCTGCAAAACGGCCATCCATGGATGACGAAAATTACCGGAACCGGCTGTTCCGCCACCGCCATGATCGGTGCATTCACAGCTGTACAATCCGATTACTGGCGTGCAACCGTATCCGCCATGGCCTATCTCGGTGTCGTCGGAGAATTTGCAACGGAAGAAGTACAGAAAAAGAATCAGGGAGTGGGAAGCCTGCAGATAAAAATTCTGGATGCCCTGCAACTGATGCCGGAAAAGGAATTCAGGAAACGGCTGAAAATGTCCCTCAACGGGGATTGAACACTTTTGAAATCCCGGGCGGAACAAAAAAATCGTGGGTGAAAAAAGCTTGCATTCAAGGCATATGCTCTGCCATTGCAAGCTTGCGAACCAGCGCTTTCTGCCGTTTCTGTTCGGCCCTTTGTTCACGCTGGATTTCCGCTTCCTTCCGGCTCAGCAGGCAACCACACCATTTCTGGCGATACAGTCCCAGCTCTTTCGAGAGATTGATGCCATCGTACCAGTAGGGCCGGAAATCCCGATAAAGGAATGCGACACCCGTTTCCAGCGCTACCTGTTCCGCTTCCCGGCAAATCGCTTCATGATGCTGATAACGGGAATACAGCAGGCTCGTCGTGAAAAATCTGAAACCGTGCTTTTTCGCTTCCAGTGCCGTCGCCAGCAAACGCTGCCTGTAACATTGGACACAGCGTTCGCCCTCTGCTGTTATGCCATTCAATGCTTTAATCCATTTTGCAGGTGCTTGCGCTTCGCCTGCCAACACAAGTGGATAGTCCAATTTTTCGGCTGCAAGCTGTGCACAAGCACGTCGGAACTCATACTCCTCTTCAGGATGGATATTGGGATTGAAAAAAAAGGCCGTCACCTCAAATCCCTCCTTTCGCAAATGCATAACCGGCATCAACGAACAGGGGCCACAGCAAATATGCAGGAAAACCGAATTTTCACCCATGTCTTTACAGATCCAGAATTCAACAGGCAATATTATTCAACACGAACACGGTAATTCAAAGTGGACTCACCATTGGCAGGTACTTTGATGTTCCAGACAGCGTTCATCCCGTCTTTCGCATGAGGATGATTTTCCTGCAAAATCTGCCAGCTGCCGGGGATCGGTTCTTTTACCTGAACGGTCACACTATTGTTTTTGGCATTTTTCAGAACGATTTCATAAGCGCTTTCAACCGTCCTCACAGTCTGGTCCTGCGACGGCAACATCTTGTATTCCGTCTGTTTTCTTGACCCTGTCACGTCGAACGATTCACCCATTTTCAGACTGACTGCTCCATTGACCGGTGTATGCGACATCTGGCTTTCGCCCAGAAATTGCTGGTTTCCGTGATTGTCCGTCTGGTAGAAACGAACGGTCCCGCCCGGCAATGGCATACCGAGCCTGTCGCCTTTGGTGTTTCTGAATGTGACCGTTATATTGACCGGCAAATTGTCACTGACATTCGGCATCCGGCTTCTGTAATAATAATTACCGCCATTCAGTACCCATTCTTTTTTCACCTTGACGTCATTCGCACTCAAAAGGGAATACTGTCTCGTCTGATTGTTCGCGAGCGTGACCTTTTGTGGCAGCGTATACAAATGATAGTCGGCAAAGGATTCCTGCGAAATTTCATTATTTGCCGGCATGGCATCGAATTTTGCCGACCGGGCAGCCGCCATCAGGATCGGACGTCCCGACGTTATGTTCGGGTTTCCCGCAATCAGTTGAACTCTGGCATTTTTGAATTCCGACCCGCTGTTGTTGCTAATGGCCGCCCAGCCGGACAAATTCATCCGGTTTTCCTTATCGTTCAACTGGGCAACGTAATTGGCATTCCAGCCGATCCCGTTCGTCAGATAATCCAGTTCAAGTTGCTGCCTCTGGCTTGTATTGCTGTTGATCTCAACCGTCAAAACCGGTTTTGCCAGCAAACCATTCGGAACATGATCGTAAACGATCCGGCCGGGCACACTCGTTTCGATACGGTTTCCGATTTTCAGGACAATTCCGCCCTGAGCTGACAACACTTCAGCCTGTTCTTCCGTTTCCGCTCCTGTTGTCGGATTGGTTTTGACGACCTTCACTTTCTTGCCGACATAGCTTTCCAGAAGCGTTTGGGGAGACAACAGATTATTGTCGAAATAAATCTGGGCGACACTGATTCTGCCCGAAGACATATCCTTCAACATGACGGTTTCCGGCTGAATCCGTTCACTCACATCGGCAAACCGGATTTTGACGGCCCCATTGTGCATCGGGACTTGCCGGATATCCCTGACAAGAGCCATATCGCGCTCATAAATCGTCAGGGAAACCTGTTTCTGGTCGTTTTTGCCAGTCTGTACAGTGGTCACCGCAAAAGCAAGTGGCGTCACAAATATCAGGGAAAAAAGCAGGGAATGTCGGAAGGGTCTCATGAACAGGTTCTCCGTATAAAACCGTCGAAAAATGGATGCCGGGAGGATAAAAAAAAGATTCTCATGTCCAGCTTGCTTTGGTCATTGTATAGGGTAATTGTAAAGGGTCACTGTTTTTTACGTTTGAATACAAAACAAGTCAAGGATTCGAATTTGCCTTTCTGGTTCCATAAAAAAAACAGGACAACTGAAGTTGTCCTGTTTTTTCAAGCATATTGAACCGCTTTTATATCTGTGCCAGAGCCTGATCCAGATCGGCGATAAGATCGTCTGCATTTTCCAGACCGATAGACAGGCGAAGCATGTCTTCGCTGACACCGGCCTTTTTCAGTTCTTCCGTACTCAGCTGACGATGAGTTGTCGATGCCGAATGAGTTGCCAGAGAACGGGCATCACCGATATTGACCAGACGGGTAAACAGTTTGAAGCCATCCAGTACCTTGGCACCTGCTTCGCGTGCGCTCATGCTGCCAGACGGTTTCACACCGAAAGACAGGAGGCTCGGAGCTTTGCCATTCATGTATTTCTGCAAGAGGGCATGATCGCGATGATCCGGCAATGCGGCACAGTTCACCCAGGATACTTTTGGATGATCGTTCAGGAATTTGGCGATGGCCAATGCATTTTCACAGGTTCTGTCCATACGCAGCGGGAGAGTTTCGATGCCCTGCAGAATCAGGAAAGAATTCATCGGCGAAAGTGCGCCACCCATATTACGGAGTGGAACGACCCGGGCGCGTCCGATATAGGCCGCATCGCCAAAGGCTTCCGTATAAACGACACCATGATAGGAAACATCCGGTTCGTTCAGACGTTTGAATTTTTCCTTGTGTTCTTTCCATGGGAATTTGCCACTATCGACGATACAACCACCCAGACTGTTTCCATGACCGTTCATCGATTTGGTCAGGGCATACACCACGATATCGGCACCGAATTCGAAAGGACGGCACAAATAGGAAGTCGGGACCGTGTTGTCGACGATGAGGGGAATACCGTGAGCGTGCGCAATTTTGGCCAGCTTTTCGATATCAGTGACATTGCCGAGCGGATTGCCGACGGATTCACAGAAGATAGCCTTCGTCTTGCTGTCGATCCGTGCGGAGAAATCGTCTTCCAGCAGAGGATCGGCAAAACGGACTTCAACGCCATATTGCGGGAACGTATGGGCAAACAGGTTATATGTGCCACCGTAAAGCGTACTCGACGCGATGATATTATCGCCGACTTCCGTAATGGTCTGAATGGCATAAGACACAGCCGTCATACCGGATGCCAGAGCCAGCCCTCCGACACCCCCTTCCAGAGCCGCAACCCGTTTTTCCAGCACGTCGTTCGTCGGATTCATGATACGGGTATAAATATTGCCCGGCACTTTCAGATCGAACAGGTCTGCGCCGTGTTGCGCGCTGTCGAAAGCATAAGCCACTGTCTGGTAAATAGGCACCGCAACCGATTTGGTAACAGGATCAGGGGAATAACCGGCGTGAATCGCAAGAGTTTCGAATTTCATGGTCAATAATCGCGAGATGAATAATAAAGATATTTCACATTGTACAGATTGATGTGCCGCTGTACAAAAGCAAACTAGACAAGCCTTTGTGGATGGGCGTAAACCGTATGACCGTTTTCGCGGACAAAACCGAGCAGGGTCAGATTGATTTCATTGGCGATTTGGATCGCCAGTGCCGTCGGTGCAGAAACTGCTGCCAGCATGCCGATACCTGCCGATCCGCATTTCTGTACCATTTCATAACTGGCCCGGCTCGTTACGAGCGCTGCCCCTGTGGAACGATCGGCTTTCTGTCTGACAAGCGCACCGATCAGCTTGTCCAGTGCATTATGCCGCCCGACATCTTCCCGAACCAGCCCGACATTGCCATTGGCGTCCAGCCATGCCGCAGCATGGGTTGCACCTGTCTTTTTCTTGAGAAGCTGGAGCTCATCCATTTTTTCAAAACCCCAATGGATGACTTCCGTACTGAAAACTGGATTCGACATGACAAGAGGAGGCATGCGGACCGCCTGAGACAGGGAATCCGTGCCGCACAGGCCACAACCAGTGCGCCCCGTCAGATTTCGCCTTCTTTCCTTCAAATACTGAAACCGTTCGCTGGCAATATCCATTTCAACACGAATGCCGTTTTCAACCTCGACGATCTCTGTCCCGTAAATTTCTTCCGGGACTTCAATAATACCTTCAGTCAGTGAAAATCCCAGTGCAAAATCTTCCAGATCTGCCGGCGTCGCGAGCATGACGGCGTGAGAAATCCCGTTATAAACCAGTGCGACCGGGACTTCTTCAGCAACGGTATCGTCTCTCAGTACCTTTTGTCCGTTTTTCCAATGGCACACACTGACTTTTTCCGCTGTGTCATACGTTTTCATATCATCCTCTTTCAGGGCAGAAGCGCAACCACGACAGCCGATTCATCGACCGAGGCAAACACCCTGTCCTCAAGCTGGATTTTCCTGTCAGCGGAGGCGAACCCGACCAGTTGCAGCCCCGGAATCAATTCCATCGTGACTTCATCTTCCTTGTCACCGGCTGAAATCCGCGCAACCTTTCCGCAAAACAGGTTGGCCGAGGATAAATTGGACGTGTTCGTCTCGTCAAAAACCTTGACCGCTGTCGCCTTGCACATGGCGACGACCTGAAGACCGGGTTTCAGAGCCAGCAGCTCGGCACTCGTGCGGGTAATTCGCGCAATCAGGACCGGCATTGAATCATTGACGGCAAGACAGACCCGGACGATTTGCCCGCTCATTTTCAGGCCCTTGACCCGACATGGCAGATAATTGCGCATACTCGTCCTGATCGACAGACGGGAAAAACGCGCATCGACCGTATCGATGGTTTCCCCCTGAAACTGGTCCAGCACTTCCTGACGTTTTTTTTCAAGAACACCTGCGATCTGAAGCAGCCGTTCCCCCTCATCCGTCAGTTTGGCGCCGCCACCACCAACTCCACCAACGACCTTTTCGACCAGTGAGACCCCAGTCAGGTTAGTCAGCGTATCGATAGCCTGCCATGCCGCCTTGTAACTGATGCCTGCCTCGCGTGCAGCCTGTGAAATGGAACCCGTTTGCCCGATTTGCCTCAAAACCTCGATCCGTTTGTCGGTCGTCCCATGAGCGAAAGCGTTTGCCAGAGAAACTGAATCAGTCATTTTCAATCACGTTAAAAAAATAAAATAGTTGAACATTTGAAAAATGTTCTGCTAGAATCGCTATTCCAATTATGAATAGCGATTGAGTTCAACCATGAAAAAATGTTTCCGTTTACCTTCTTTAATTTTCGGATTTCTGCTTTTAAGCGTATCCGCTTTTGTTTCAGCAGAAACCGTCCACGTCGCCGTGGCTGCCAATTTTGTCGAACCGCTCAAAAATATCAGTGCACAATTTGAAAAAACGACCGGCAACAAAGTCATGGTCACCAGCGGCGCTACGGGCAAACTCTATGCCCAGATAAAAAACGGCGCCCCTTACGACATTCTTCTGGCAGCTGATGCAAAAACGCCAGCAAAACTGGAAAGCGAAGACGCTATTGTACCCGGTAGCCGTTTTACCTACGCTATCGGCAAACTGGCACTCTGGTCCGCAAAACCCGGCTATGTGGACAATAAAGGGGAAATACTGAAAAAGCAACCATTCAATCACATTGCCATCGCATCGCCGAAACTGGCTCCTTACGGATTGGCCGCGCAGCAAACCCTCGAAAAAATGGGCTTGTGGCAAACCATGCAGGCCAAAATAGTGCAGGGTGAAAACATCGGACAAACGTACCAGTTCGTCGCTTCCGGCAATGCCGAACTCGGTTTTGTCGCCCTCTCCCAGATCTATAAGAACGGCAAAGTCAAAAGCGGTTCCGCATGGATCATCGATGCAAGGGATTACCAGCCGATCAAACAGGATGCCGTCCTGCTGACCCACGGAAAAAACAATGCTGCCGCTGTTGCCCTGATGAAATATCTCAAATCCGGCGAATCGTACAAGGTATTGAAATCCTACGGTTACGGCCATTAATGGATAACTGAAAATGCTGGAAATGGATTTTTCTGCTGTCTGGCTGACTTTGAAGCTGGCAACACTGACGACCGCCATCCTCCTCGTTCTCGGGACACCCCTTGCGTGGAAACTGTCCCATACGGATAGCTGGTGGCGAGGCCCCGTCAATGCTGTCGTGGCACTCCCATTTGTGTTGCCACCGACCGTTCTGGGCTTTTACCTGTTGACCATGATGGGGCCAAACGGTCCTGTCGGCCAGTTCTGTGAATGGCTTGGACTGCCTACGCTGCCCTTCAGCTTTTCGGGTCTTGTCGTCGCTTCCGTCATTTATTCCATGCCCTTCGTGGTTCAGCCCCTGCAGAATTCTTTCGAAACCATCGGAAAACGCCCGCTTGAAGCGGCGGCAAGCTTGCGGGCATCCCCGCTGGACACTTTTTTCAGTGTCATTCTGCCGATGGCAAAGTCCGGCTATCTGACCGCCACCGTCATGGGATTCGCCCATACAGTCGGTGAATTCGGTGTCGTACTGATGATCGGGGGCAACATACCCGACAAGACACGTGTTCTGTCCGTTGCGATCTACGACCATGTCGAAGCGCTGGAATATACACAGGCACACTGGCTTTCTGCCGGCATGCTGATATTCTCGTTTTTCGTTTTACTGGCACTTTACCTTTTGAATCCTAACCGGAGGCGGGCATGAAAAATCTGCTTCTCAAAGGAAAAGTGACCCGTAAAAACTTCGAACTGGATTTCGATCTGGCGTTACCAGGATCGGGAATCACGGCATTTTTCGGTGAATCAGGCGCCGGCAAATCCACCCTGCTGCGCGCTGTTGCCGGACTTGTCCAGCCATCAGACGGACAAATCAGGATCGGCGATGAAATATGGCAGGATGATGAAAAGAAAATCTTCGTCCCGACCCATAAACGTTCTGTCGGTTTCGTCTTTCAGGATGCAGCGCTGTTCCCGCATCTTTCCGTCAGGAATAATCTGCAATACGGGATGAAACGCATTCCGGCTGAAAAACGGGTCATATCTCTGGAAAAAGCAGTCGATCTGCTCGGAATCGGCCATCTGCTCGACCGGGTACCCGATACCCTTTCAGGCGGAGAACAGCAGCGCGTCAGTATCGCCCGTGCATTGGCGACAAGTCCGGATATCATGTTGATGGATGAACCGCTGGCAGCGCTGGATATGAAGCGCAAGTCCGAAATCATTCCCTATCTCATGCGTCTGAATGCAGAACTGGAAATCCCGATTCTGTACGTCAGCCATGCACTGGAAGAAGTCAGTATGCTGGCCGATCATCTGGTTCTCCTTGAAAAAGGCAAGGTCATCGCTTCAGGAAAAATCAGCGAAATGTTGACCCGGCTGGATCTTCCTCTCGCTTATTACGATGTCGCTGCTGCTGTCGTAAACGGACAGGTCATCGAGGAAGACAGGGAATACTGCCTCTCCACGATCCGTTTTTCAGGCGGAAACATTTTGCTGCCTTCAGCCAATTTGAGCGTGGGTCAGCAAGTTCGCCTTCGTGTTCAGGCACGGGATGTCAGCCTGACAACTGAAAAGCCGGTGAATACCAGCATCCTGAATGCTTTCGAAGCAACAGTCGTCAATCTGTCTCCTGACGCGAACGGCCAGGTTTTAATCGAACTCGACGCAAAAGGAACACGTTTATTGTCGAGAATCACAAGCAAGTCGGTCAATACCCTCAAACTGGGCATAGGCAAACCCATCTTTGCCCAGGTAAAAGGCATTGCCGTGATTGAATAAGCCTTTAAATACGGCGTCGATCAGACACAGCACCTGAAAAGTTGCTGTGTTCGGCAGGAATTTTTTTCCGAAGATATAATTCATGAAAACAATTCTCATTTAGCCATAAAAAATTGCCTTGCGGCAACACAATGGGTATGAAAGAATAGTTCACATCAACATTTAATAATATTATAAAGTCTTTACGACGGAGGTTTCCAATGAATGCCAAAGCCCAGGTTCCACAATACGAATTGCTCATCAATGGCAAATGGGTCAAACCGAAAAGCGGGAAATATTCGACCATCCTGAATCCGGCGACGGAAGAAGTCATCGCCTATGTCGCGGCCGGTGATGAAAACGATGTCGATACCGCTGCCAAAGCAGCACGGGCTGCCCTGAAAGTCTGGAATGGCATCAGCGCCGCCGAACGTGGCCGGATTCTCAACCGCTTCGCTGATCTGCTGGAAAAAAATCAGGAAGAACTGATCCTTCTCGAAAGCATCAATGCTGGCAAACCGATTTCCAGTGTCAGAAGACAGGATATGCCTGCCGCTATCGATACCCTCCGTTACTACGCAGGCTGGACCGACAAGATCATCGGTCAGGTCATTCCTGCCAGAACGGATGCGCTGACCTATACCGTCCGCGAGCCAGTCGGTGTTGTTGGCGCGATCGTGCCGTGGAATTTCCCGATCATGATCGGCATATGGAAAATCGCTCCGGCGCTGGCCTGTGGTTGCACATTGATTGTCAAACCGGCCGAACTGACCCCGATGACCGCGATTCGTATCGGTGAACTGGCTCTTGAAGCAGGTATTCCTCCAGGTGTCCTGAATATCGTTACCGGTAAAGGCAGTGTCGTTGGCGATGCAATGGTCGCTCATCCGCAAGTCGACAAAATCACCTTCACTGGCTCTCCGAAAGTCGGTCGTGGCATCATGCAGGGTGCGTCGAGCAACTTCAAAAAACTGACGCTGGAACTGGGCGGCAAATCGGCCAATATCATTTTCGACGACGCCGATCTGGATGCGGCCGTTCGCGGTTCCGCTTCCGGCATCTTCTTCAATGCCGGTCAGGTCTGCTCGGCCGGTTCCCGGATTCTGGTCCACAAGAAAATCCACGACGAAGTCGTCGACCGCCTGATCGATCGTGCAAAACACATCAAGATTGGTGATACGGCATCGAAAGAAACCATCATGGGACCGCTGGTTTCCGAAAACCAGTTGAATACCGTCATGGAATACATCGACGTCGGCAAGAAAGAAGGTGCATCCGTCGCGTATGGTGGTGATCGTGTCGGCGACAAAGGCTTCTACGTTGCCCCGACGATTTTCACCGGTGTCAAAAACGAAATGCGCATTTCTCAGGAAGAAATTTTCGGCCCTGTCGCCAGCGTGATTTCCTTCGAGGATGAGGAAGAAGCCGTCGCCATTGCCAACGGAACCGCTTTCAGCCTGGCTGCCGGCGTATGGAGTGCCGACGTGACCCGTATTCACAAAGTCGCACAGGATATCAAGGCCGGTACTGTCTGGGTCAATACCTACGGTTACACAGACGTCCGCCTCCCATGGGGTGGTACGGGTGAATCCGGTTTCGGCCGTGAACACGGTGAAGCCGCTCTGGAAAACTTCACCGAACCGAAAACCATCTGGCTGTCGCTGAAAAGGTAAGCAACAAGCCAGCCCATAAAAAAACCTCTCCATCCGGAGAGGTTTTTTGTTACCTTGAACCGCTTGATCAGGCCGCTACAGCATCATCGACCGCTTTCGCGAGCGAGGCTTTCATCTTGCCGTATTCTTCGACAAGATATTTTTCAGCCCACTTCTGGTCTTCGATCTTGTGAAGCCGGACAGCACTGTATTTGTATTCCGGTGTCTTGGAATACGGATCAAGATGCTCGATCGTCAGTTCATTACAGGCGCCGATCCACCACTGGTAAGTCATGTAAACGGCACCACGGTTCGTGCGTTCACTGACCTTGGCACGGCTGATAACCTTTCCGCGACGGGATTCAACCCAGACCAGCTGTTCATCTTTAATGCCCAGTTCCTGCGCATCCGTCGTATTCATCTGGACATAACCCGGTTCATCAGCCAGCGTCTGCAATGCCGAACAGTTGCCGGTCATGGAACGGCACGAATAATGACCGACTTCACGAACAGTCGAGAGAATCAGCGGAAAATCGTCATCGACCTGATCCAGTGGCGGTCTCCAGTCGGAAGCGATCAATTGCGCTTTCCCGCTCGGTGTCGCGAACCTGTTGCCCTTGTACATCCACTGATCACCCGGATCATCCAGCGTCAGGCAAGGCCAGGGCACATAACCGAGACCTGCCATTTTTTCATAAGTCGCACCGTAATAGAGAGGGCACAACTCACGCATTTCGTCCCAGATTTCCTTCGTATTCTTATACTTCATCGGATAACCCATCGCCGTCGCCATCAGGCTATGGATTTCCCAGTCCGGCTTGACATTGCCCTTCGGTTCGATCGCTTTTTCAAAATACTGGAAACCACGGTCAGCTGCCGAATAGACCCCTTCATGTTCACCCCACGACGTTGCAGGAAAGATAACGTCTGCCTGCATGGCCGTCTTGGTCATGAAGATATCCTGAACAATGACCAGCTCGAGTTTTTCATAAGCCTCACGTACGGAAGACAGATCCGGTTCCGTCTGTAACGGGTCTTCACCAAAAATGTAAACTGCCTTCAGCTTGCCTTCTTCAACGTTATGGCCAACTTCGGTAATTGGAATGCCTTTCTTGGCTGGCAGGGATTTGACGCCCCATGCCTTTTCGAATTTGGCGCGGATTTCAGGATCTTCAACCGATTGGTATCCCGGGAATTGCCCCGGAGTCGCTCCCATATCGCAGGAACCCTGAACGTTGTTCTGTCCGCGAACCGGACCAACACCGACATTCGGACGTGCAAGATTGCCTGTGATGACGGCAATATTGGACAGGCCCATACAGGTTTCGACGCCCTGCCCCCATTGCGTGACGCCCATACCCCACAAAATCGTGGCAGAAGGGGCTGCCGCGTACATGCGAACCGCTTCGCGTACCATTTTCGGATCGAGCCCGGTAATTTCCGCGGTATTTTCCGGCGTGTATTTCGAAACGAGCTCGCGCATCTTTTCGAAACCTTCGGAATAGTTTTCGACGAATTCCCTGTTGTACAGGTTTTCCTCGATCAGCGTATTGATGAAGGCATTGACCAGCGCCATGTTGGAACCGTTCTTCATTTGCAGATGAATGTCTGCAATACGGGACGATTCGATGACTCGGGGATCGCAAACGATAATCTTTGCGCCCTTCTGTTTTGCTTTCAGAATCCGGCGTGCAACGATCGGATGGGAATCGGCTGCGTTGTAACCGAAGATCAGGAGACATTTCGTATCTTCGATTTCAACGATCGAGTTGCTCATCGCGCCGCTGCCAAGCGTTTTTTCCAGCGCGGTAACGGACGGCCCGTGACAGACGCGGGCGCAGCAATCGACGTTATTCGTACCGATAACGGCACGCGCGAATTTCTGGGTAACGTAATTGGCTTCATTGCCGGGGCCACGGGCACACCCGCTGATAAATATGGAATCGGGGCCGTGTTTTTCCTTGATGTCCATCAGTTTCGAACTGGCGAAACGGATCGCTTCATCCCACGATACCGTGGTGAATGGATCGCCTTTCCTGTAGCGAACCATCGGCTGGGTCAGGCGAGGCGTCAACAGGCGGGTATCATTCAAAAACTCCCAGCCGTAATAGCCTTTCAGGCACAGTTCACCCTGATTGGTAAAACCGTTAGCGCCTTCAGCTTTGATGATCTTGTTGTTTTCGACAGTAAAACTGATTTTACAGCCCGACGCGCAGTACGGGCAGACGACGAGTTTCTTTTCCATATTTTCTCCCAGAAGTCCGGGATGCATTACCGGATCTGTTTCGGATTAATCGAAGGAATTCTCCGACATTTTCAAAAGCGTATCATCGCGTCTCTTGTCGACCTTGTTTTCCAGCGCACCCATATCCACGATATGCAAGGCATGAGTCGGGCAAACCGACACACACTGCGGACCTTCAGGGACATTGATACAGAAATCGCATTTTTGCGCAATCTTGACCGATTTGCGAACAGTCACCGGTCCCAATTCGGCTTGCTCTACCGGCTTGGAAACGATTTCCATCGCACCGAACGGACATGCCAGCACACATGTCTGGCAACCGATACAGCGCTCCTTGATCAACTGAACCGTGTCGGCGCTATAAACCAGTGCATTCGTCGGACATACGTTCACGCAAGGCGCATTTTCGCACTGGCGGCACTGTACGGGGGCGGTCAGTTTCAATCCCTTGACCAATCTCAATCTTGGTCTGAAATTCTCAGGGGTCAAATCGTTTTCAGCTCCCGTAGGATGAGCCAGTACACATGCCACCTCACAGGTACGGCATCCGATGCATTTATCTGGTTCCGCGATTACAAACCGGTTCATTCTTTCTGTCTCCTGCCTGTCCAGCTATTACTGGAAAAATTATAAAGATAAGGGCGTCCCCTACAGAGTTACCTGAATAAAAAGGGGAAAAAAGAGAACACCAATGACAACAATATAATGGAAAATTGGAATTCGTGCTGCCCGCTTGCATTTTGCTAGTTGGTAATTATATTCTATCGAATTCACTTTCTGTGCAGAACCTTTCATATTTTGATGTTAATATCTATACCCTATCCAAAGTGTCTGGGCAAAAAAGGCAATTCCACAACAATTGCACGGACACCTGAAACAGTTATATATCTGGCAGATTCATAAACCATGACTACGGAAAAAGAAACGAAAAAGACCTGTCCCGTCACAGATATCCTTGAAAATCTGCGGGCCCAACTCCACACAGAAGGCCAGTTGCCAGCGAAAGCGCGACCTGCCGTCGCGCGTGTTGCGCGTATCGTCACCGAAGTGACCCTTGGCCGTGGCAACATCAGAAATTTTGAAGAACTGGCCAAAGCGGCAAAAGAACTGGAACAAATCGTGCCTTCACTGGGCGCGGCCGTTCTCGCTTCCCTGAAAAAAGACCGTGAAGAATGGACCGCTCATGTCGAACAGAATACCTGTGAAGCCGGCATCTGTTTCGTTCCCCGTTCGGCTCCCTGTCAGGTAGCCTGCCCGGCCCATATCGATATTCCGAGCATGATGGCCCGCGTCGGACATGGTGACTACGCACAGTCCCTTTCGGTTCTGGCTGCCGACACCCCATTGCCGGATTCATGCGGCCTTGTCTGCCCGGCCCCATGTGAAGACGTATGCGTGCAGAAAGCCGTCAGCGGTGCCGCCGTTTTCATCCGTCCGATGAAACACGTTGCCGCCCGCTGCGCAGACGTCAAACCCAATCTGGAAAAAGGGGCACCGACCGGCAAGAAAATCGCCATCGTCGGCTGTGGGCCTGCCGGTCTGACCGCTGCCTACTATCTCGCACAAAAAGGACATGACGTCGAAATCTTCGACGAACGTGCACAGCCGGGCGGCGTCATGCGCTACGGCATCCCGAACTATCGCCTGCCTGAAGCCAAGCTGAATGCTGAAATCGACGTTGTCAAAAATCTCGGTGTCAAAATCAATCTTGGCCATACCGTCAGGGATGCAAAAGAATTCCAGAAAAAAGGATATGACGCGACCCTGCTGGCAACTGGCCTGCAAAACTCCAAACCTCTTGGTGTTGAAGGCGACAAACAGGATTTCGTCATCGGCGGCATGGATTTCCTGTCAGCCGTACGTAACGGGAAAAACCCGCAAGTCGGCCCTCACGTTATCGTCATCGGCGGCGGCAACGCAGCGATCGACGTTGCCATGACAGCCTTTCGTCAGGGTGCGACCAAAGTCCAGATGTGGTATCGCCGCAATCGCGCGCAGATGCCCGCCAACCCGCATGAAGTCGAACTGGCGCTCGCCGAAGGCGTTGAACTGGTCGAATTCTGGGCACCGACCCGTGTCTTGCCAGACAACCGGATCGAATTCGAACGCTCCCGTTACGCACCTGACGCCAAAACCGTTGCGCCCGTTACCGTTCGCGCCGACCATATCATGGCCGGTATCGGACAGGATGCCGATCTGAGCTGGCTGGAAGGGTCGAACATCAAGACGGAATGGGGCAATATCGTTGTCGATCAGACCAGCCTGCTGACTGATGAACCGGGTATTTTCGCCGCTGGCGACATCGCCCACGGCGCCAGCACCGTCGTTGCCGCAATCGGCTCCGGCAAGCGTGCGGCCGAATCCATCAATTCATACCTGATGGGTGTTCCGGCCGATTATGAATCCCTGAAACCCCAACGCCGTGACGAAGTTCCTTTCCTGGAATCGACACCGGCGCAGCGCGTCTCCCCGGAACGTGCCCATATCGAGGAAATCGATCCGCAAGTCCGCAAATTCTCCCACGAATTCATGCAATTCGACTGGGATGAAAAAGTGGCTGCCGTTGAAGCGGAACGTTGCCTGCGCTGCGACATCTGTATCGGTTGCGGCCTGTGTGAACTGGCCTGTATCGAAGTCGGCGCGGAAGCCCTGAAAATGATCGAAACCAAAAACGGCCGTATGGTTTTCAACGATTTCACGACGCCGGCCGAAAAATGTATCGGCTGCGGTGCCTGTACATCAGTCTGCCCGACCGGAGCGATTATCGTGGAAGACCGCGACGGCTATCGTGTCACGGAAATCACGGGAACCGTCGTTCGCAAACAGGCGCTTGAAGTATGCTCCTGCTGCGGCGAAACTTTCTCCGCCTCCGTCAATCAGGAAATGGAAACCCGCATGGAACTGGGCAAAATGACCCGGGGGGGCATCCTGTGCCCGACCTGTGCCCGCGCCAAATCAGCGGAATCCATGCAGCAAATGCAATGGATGACGAGCGTTTTCTGAAATACCTGAAGCAGTAGACAATCAACAGGTGGTTTGACGGTTCAAGATCCAGTCAACCACCTGTTTTTCATTGTTAAGGTCAAGCCATTCCACCGGCCGGGGCAATTTTTCCGGCCGGCCTTCATCCGAAGCGACCACTTCAATACGATCATTCTCCGGATACATCGGCTCTTTTCCCAGAGAAGGTCTGAAAATCTCGATTCGTGGAATCGCCGCATCCTTAAAGCCTTCCACCAGCGTCAGGTCAGCCGGTTTCATCCGTGAAATCAATTCGTCCAGCGTCGGCTCTTCTTCCTCTTTCAATTCGTGCGCCAGCATGAAACGGTAAGGCGATGCCAATATGACTTCCGCAGCCCCGGCTTTCCTGATCCGTGCGCTGTCTTTTCGGGGCGGTTCGAGCTCGACGTCATGATGGCTGCTCTTGACGACGTTCACCGTAAATCCCATCCCGACAAACAGCGGCAGTATCTTTTCCAGCAACGTCGTTTTGCCGCTTCCGGACGATCCGGACAATCCAATGACGGGATATCTCATTTCATTTCCTTAAAAGTCCTGTTCCATTTATTTGTTCACATCCAGATACTGCCAGTCCGACAATAAAATCGGATGTTTCTTGAATCCCATCACCCAGGGACGCACCAGCCAGTTGCGTGTTCTCGAAACATGAACCGACCATGCCGTATCCGCCTCCATCTGCCGGTTCATCTGCACATATAAACGGTCACGCGCTTTTCCCGGCGGCAATTTGACGGCCTGCCGGTAAAGCTTGTCGAATGCCTTCGACTGGTAACAGCCATGATTGCCCTGTCCGGCATTGGGACCATAGAGCAACTGCATGAAATTTTCGCCTTCCGGATAATCGGCATGCCATGCTCCACCCCACATCATCAGACGACAGCCGGTTGCATCCTTCACATTGTCGGCAAAATTACCGACCTCGAATTCGGCCCGGATACCGATCCGGTCGAGCCCGCGCTTCCAGATTTCGGATATGACCCTGGAACTCGCGTTGGCTTCCGTCCGGATTTTCAGAACCAGAGGCGAACCGTCAGGCATCGTCCGATAGCCGTCAGCCCCTTTTTTATAACCGAAATAATCCAGCAAACGCGCAGCGAGTTCCGGTTCATAAGCGATACTGCTCCGATAAGAAGGGTCATGCCCTACGACGCCGGGCGGTACGATCATCTGGGCTTTCGTTGCCTGTCCGTTGCGCAAAAGACTGATTTCAGCCTGCGTGTTGTACGACATGGCAATCGCCCTGCGCAAGGCAATCTTTTCCTTGCTGTATCCGCCTGTAACAGGGTCTTTCATATTGAAAATGGTATAGGTGACTTCCGGTTCCGTCGTACGATAGAGCCGGATGCCCTGCTCTGCCAGATCAGGCTTCAAGCTGCTTCCATCCAGTGCAACGGGAGCAGCCAGTTGGGGCAACTTGTCGAAATCGATTCTACCTTCCTGAAAAGACAACCAGCGGGACTGTTCTTCCTCAATAATGGAAATCTCGACCCGTCCGACCTGAGGCATTTTTTTGCCCTTCATCTCACGGACCAGTTGCTCGTCCCATGCGCTTCCAGTCGATTTGAAATCCCAGATGAAGCCGCGATAATTTGGATTGGCGACCAGCACGACCTTGCTGCGCGGGACGTATTCTTCCAGCATGTAAGGACCGGTTCCGACCGGATGTGAACCGATCTTGTTTCCATAGGCATCGACCGCTTCTTTCGATACTGCTGCCAGCGCTCCATAAGCCAGCACATACAGGAAATTGGAATCCGGCGCATTCAATCTGATACGAAGGGTATAACGGTCCATCGCCTGCAGTCCGGCAACGGGCGCATCGTAATCGAACTTTCCTGTCTTTTTGGCTTTCCGGACCTGTGCGTCCAGTCCGACGATTTTCCCCCGGATGAAATTGGCCGAAGGCGAGCGGTTTTCCGGATCGGCAAGCCGTTTGATGGAATAAACATAATCCTCAGCCGTCAATTCCCTTTTTTTATTGCCGAAAACAGGATCGGGGGCAAAATAAATGTTCTTTTTCAGTTTGAAGGTATAGGTTTTGCCGTCTTTATTGATGACAGGCATCGCTTCAGCCGTATTCGGCACCAGTTTTGCAGGACGCGCCAGATAATCGTAATTCAGCAGAGTCTCGAAAATCGCATCGGCGACCCATCCTGAATAATAGTTTTGTGTCTTGACCATATCAAAACCATCATCGGCCGCCTCGAAGACGCTTCGAATGACCTTGTCCGGACTCGCCGCAAACGAATAAGCGGCCACTGACAGGCTCATCAAAGCCAATCCGAGACAACACAAAAATTGTCCGATACGAGTTTTCATCAGAAACTTTTTATCCATTATTTCTATCAACGCCGATTATTTCACACGAGAGATCTTGCGGGATGATTTCGGCAAAACCGATTAATTTTTCTGCTTGCATATATTAGGCATTATAATTTCAGGTTTAGGTTATCGTTTCCATTCATCTTCAATGAAGGTCTTTCGCGGTTTTTCATACGATGTCCCACGTGGCCCCTGTGCCCTCACCATCGGAAATTTCGACGGTGTCCACCGGGGACATATGGTGCTGCTCGCCCAATTGCGCGAGGCGGCCGATCGCCTTCACTTGCCGGCAGCTGTCCTGACATTCAGCCCGCATCCAAGACAGTATTTCGCGTTCCAGTCTGACAAATCAGTAACCGCTCCGGCTACCATCACTCCCTTGCGTGAAAAAATACAGGCGCTCTCGCAGTGTGGTGTCGATCAGGTCACGATTGCCCATTTCGACCATCTTACCGCCAGTCTGACAGCGGAACAATTCATTGAACAGATACTGGTCAGGGCGCTTGGCGTCAAATGGCTGATCATCGGGGAAAAATTCCGTTTCGGCAAAGGGCGTCTCGGAACGACCGACATGCTGAAAGATGCAGGCAAAAAATACGGTTTTCATGTTGAGGTTCTTCCTGCCGTGAACGATGAAAACGGACGGATATCATCTTCCTGCATCCGGAAAGCGCTTGAGGAAAGCGATTTCCCCAAAGTCGCCGAACTGCTGGAAAAACCCTACATGATGTCCGGCCACGTCGTTCACGGCGACAAGATCGGCCGCGATCTGGGCTTTCCGACGGCCAACCTGCCGATCCGGCATTACAACCCGATCCTGTCGGGCGTTTTCATCACGCAGGTACACGGGCTCTCTGACGAACCGCTCCCATCCGTTTCCATGATCGGGACACGGCCGACGATCGAAAGCGACCGGCATATCATGCTGGAAACCCATATTCTGGATTTTGACCGTATTTGTTACGGAAAGCTGATTGCTATCGAATTTTTGAAAAAATTGCGCGATAATCAAAAGTTTCCCGATTTGAATGCGTTAAAGACGGCCATCGGCAAAGACGTCGAAACCGCCCGAACGTTTTTCAAAGAACGCAAATGTAAAAATTAACTGAAACGCAGACAGAAACTGTAAAATCTTCCGTCTGTTCCGTTGTAAACCATATTGTGTGATAAAAATGTCTAACAAACCTTCTGACAAGTCCGGCAAAGAGGACAAAAACAAACAGGGTAAAGAATATCCGGTCAACATGCCGGACACGCCATTCCCGATGCGCGGCAACCTTGCAAAAAGGGAACCCGACTGGGTCAAACAGTGGCAGGACAAGAAGATTTATCAACGGATCAGAAAAGCGGCAGCCGGTCGTCCCCAGTTCATTCTGCATGACGGCCCTCCATATGCCAACGGCAATATTCATATCGGCCATGCCGTTAACAAGATTCTGAAAGACATCGTCGTCAAATCACGCGGTCTTGCCGGTTTCGACGCCCCTTACGTTCCGGGCTGGGATTGCCACGGCATGCCGATCGAAATCCAGATCGAAAAACTGTACGGCAAAAACCTGTCCGCCACCGAAGTGCAGGAAAAAGCCCGCGCCTATGCCAAAGAACAGGTCGAAAACCAGAAAAAGGATTTCATCCGTCTGGGCGTTCTCGGCGAATGGGGCAATCCTTACCTGACGATGAATCATGGCAATGAAGCCAATGAAATCCGTGCGCTGGCCCGTCTTCTCGAAAAAGGATACGTTTATCGTGGCCTGAAACCGGTCAACTGGTGTTTCGATTGCCGCTCGGCCCTTGCCGAAGCCGAAGTTGAATATCAGGACAGGCGCGATCCGGAAATCGACGTCGGTTTCCCGTTCGCAGAACAGGATAAAATCGCCACCGCATTCGGCCTGGACAAGCTGCCTTCCGACAAGGGATATGCCGTCATCTGGACGACGACCCCCTGGACCATTCCTGCCAACCAGGCCTTGAACGTTCACCCTGAATTCGATTACGCACTGGTCGAAACAGAAAAAGGCTTGCTGATCGTCGCTGAAGAACGGGCAAAACTGCCTTCTTCCGAAGAAGGTCGTACACTCCTGCAAAAACGCTACGGACTGAATAACTGGAAAATTCTGGCAACGGCCAAAGGCGCCGCTTTAGAAGGCATCCGCTTCAAACATCCACTGTATGAAATGCACGAGGGTTTCCGGCGTTTCTCCCCGATTTACGCGGAAGAATACGTTACGATGGATACCGGTACCGGTATCGTCCACTCGGCTCCAGCTTACGGTGTCGACGACTTTTTGTCGTGCAAGCGTCATGGCATGAAAGACGACGAAATCCTGAATCCGGTCATGGCGAACGGCCATTATGCATCGACCTTGCCACTGTTCGGCGGCATGATGATCTGGGACGCTTCCAAACTGATCTGCAATACCATGCAGGAAGCGGGCACCCTCTTCAACCTCGACATGATGACTCACAGTTACATGCACTGCTGGCGTCACAAGACGCCGATCGTTTACCGTGCCACCTCCCAGTGGTTCGCAGGTATGGACGTCAAACCGAACGATACGGACATGACCCTGCGCGAAACGGCATTGAAAGGAGTCGAGGAAACGACTTTCTATCCCGACTGGGGCAAAGCCAGATTGCAGGGCATGATCGCCAACCGTCCGGACTGGACCCTGTCGCGCCAGCGCCAGTGGGGCGTTCCGATGGCTTTCTTCGTGCACAAGGAAACGGGTGAACTCCATCCGAGAATGCTCGAGCTGCTGGAAGAAATCGCCAAACGTGTCGAAAAAGAAGGCATCGAAGCCTGGCAGACACTCGATCCCAAAGAACTTCTGGGCGATGAAGCCGACCAGTACGAAAAGAACAAGGATACGCTGGACGTCTGGTTCGATTCCGGCGCGACGCACCTGACCGTGCTGCGCGGCTCGCATGCAAAGGAATTGCGTTTCCCTGCCGATCTGTACCTCGAAGGTTCCGACCAGCACAGAGGCTGGTTCCATTCCTCGCTTTTGACCTCGTCCATGCTCGATGGATGCCCTCCGTACAAGATGCTCCTGACGCATGGTTTCGTCGTCGACGGGGAAGGCAAAAAAATGTCGAAGTCGATGGGCAACGTCATCGCCCCGCAAAAAGTTTCGGACACACTGGGCGCCGACATTTTGCGCCTGTGGGTCGCCGCGACCGATTACTCCGGCGAACTGTCGATTTCCGATGAAATCTTAAAACGTGTCACGGAAGCCTACCGCCGCATCCGCAATACCCTGCGTTTCCTGTTGTCGAACACCGCCGACTTCGATCCGGCCAAAGACGCTGTCGCCATCGACGAATTACTTGAAATCGACCGTTACGCCCTGGCTTCCATGAAATCGTTGCAAGACGAAGTCATGGCGCATTACGAAAAATTCGAGTTCCATCCGATCGTCGCCAAACTGCAAACCTACTGTTCGGAAGAGCTGGGCAGCCTGTATCTGGATATCCTGAAAGACCGTCTTTACACCTCCGGCGAAGTATCGAAGGCACGCCGCTCGGCACAGACGGCACTCTGGCATATCACTCATGCCCTGTTGCGCCTGATGGCTCCGATCCTGTCTTTCACGATGGAAGAAGCCTGGGCTGTTTTCGCCAGCAAGGAAGAATTCGAAAAGAGCGACGAAACCCTTTTCACCTTAACTGCATATTCACTGCCTGAAATCAAGGACGAAAAAGCGCTTCTCGACAAATATGGCAAGCTGAAAGCGATTCGTGCCGACGTGATGAAAGAACTGGAAGAAGTCCGCATTTCCGGAAAAATCGGCTCATCCCTTCAGGCGGAAATCGAAATCCGCGCAAGCGGTGACAAATACAGCCTGTTGAAGAGCCTGGATGACGATCTGAAATTTTTGATGATCACGTCGAAAGCCGACGTCGTTGAAGTGGCGGATGAAAAAGATGAATCCATCAGCGTCAAACCGTCGGCGTTTGAAAAATGCGACCGCTGCTGGCACTATCGTGGCGATGTCGGCGCGGATTCGAAACATCCTCACCTTTGTGCCCGTTGCGCCGCCAACCTGTTTGGCGAGGGTGAAGATCGCGAATTCGTCTGATTTTTAAAATGCTTTGCCTCCGGTTGCAATGGCATCCGGAGGCATTTATGACTGTATATATGGCAACAAGAAAACCCGTTTTCAAATCGAGCAATACCAGTATTGTCCCCTGGCTGGGCCTTGCCATCATCCTTGTCCTGCTGGATCAATTCACCAAGATATGGATTACCCATGTTCTGAGTTATGGACAGGCCATCCGGGTTACACCCTTTTTCAACCTGACCCTCGTCTATAACGAAGGGGCTGCCTTCAGTTTTCTGGCGACACAGGCAGGCTGGCAACGTTATTTCTTTACAGCAATCAGTATTGTCGCTATTGTTTTCATTGTCTACCTGCTGAAAAAACACTCGCAGGAAAGGCTGTTCTGTCTGGCGCTCGCGCTTATACTCAGTGGCGCTGTCGGTAACCTGATAGACCGTTCCCTTTACGGCCATGTTATCGATTTTCTGGACGTTTATGCCAATGGCTGGCACTGGCCGACGTTCAATATCGCCGACAGTGCCATTTGTATCGGTGCCGTTCTGTTCATTATCGATGAACTGAAACGTGTCAGCAAAAAATAGACATTACATTCATCTGAAAGTCAGGAATCCGGAGATATTATGGACTTGTCAGGCAAAAAAATATTACTCGGGTTAACCGGCGGGATCGCCTGTTACAAATCGGCTGAATTTGCCCGCGCCATGATAAAGGAAGGCGCAACCGTTCAGGTCGTCATGACCGATGGGGCGAAAGAATTCATTACGCCACTCACCATGCAGGCATTGACCGGTCATACCGTTTATTCAAACCAGTGGGATGACCAGCCTGACAACAAGATGCCGCATATCGATTTGACCCGTCAGGCAGATGCCGTCGTTATTGCACCCTGTACCGCCAATTTCATGAGCAAGCTGGCCAATGGCCTTGGCGACGACCTCTTGTCGACCCTGTGCCTCGCACGTCCCGCACATATTCCATTCATCGTCGCACCGGCCATGAATGCAGAAATGTGGAAAAAACCGGCGACACAGAGAAACCTCAACCAGATAAAAGAAGATGGTGCTCTTGTTATGGGCCCCGCGTCCGGATTTCAGGCCTGCGGTGAAATCGGCGACGGCCGTATGCTTGAACCGGCCCAGATGCTCGAGGAAGTGATCGCCGCATTGCAACCTAAAGTCTTGAAAAACAGGCGAATCCTGATTACAGCCGGCCCGACGTTTGAACCGATCGATCCGGTTCGTGGCATCACAAACCGATCGTCCGGCAAAATGGGATACGCCATCGCGCGTGCTGCCCGTGAAGCGGGAGCATCCGTTACCCTGATTTCCGGACCGACTGCTCTGGATACACCTTACCATGTCAATCGTGTCGATGTCATGACCGCGATTGAAATGCGCGACGCCGTCATGTCGCATATCAGCCATCAGGACATTTTCATTTCTGTCGCCGCTGTCGCCGATTGGCGCGTTGCCAATGCCAGCGACCAGAAAATCAAGAAAAACAAAAACGGGGATACCCCCACACTGGAATTTACCGAAAATCCGGATATTCTGGCTTCCATTGCAGCATTGCCTGATCCTCCATATTGCGTCGGCTTTGCCGCCGAATCGGAAAAACTGAGGCAACATGCGGAAGAAAAACGCAGGAAAAAGGGTATTCCGCTTCTGGTCGGCAACATCGGTCACGAAACCTTCGGCAAGGACGACAATACACTCATTCTGTTCGATGACACCGGAACGCTGGAATTGCCGCACGGCAGCAAACAGCTTCTTGCACGCCAGTTGATCGAACAGATCGCCAAACGACTTTAAAGAAGTAAACATGAAAACGATAGATATCAAAATACTGGACGCCAGAATGGGGGAGTATTTACCCTCATATGCCACCAGTGGAAGTGCCGGACTGGATTTACGGGCCTGCATCGACGAACCGATGGAAATCATGCCGGGTGAAACGAAACTGATCCCGACCGGGCTTGCCATTCATATCGCCGATCCGGGCTACGCTGCGCTGATCCTTCCACGCAGCGGACTTGGCCACAAACACGGCATTGTGCTTGGCAATCTGGTAGGACTCATCGACTCCGATTATCAGGGACAACTGATGGTGTCTACCTGGAATCGGGGAACGGATGCATTTACCCTGAATCCGATGGAACGGCTCGCCCAGCTGGTGATCGTTCCCGTTCTTCAGGTCGGCTTCAATGTCGTCGAAGAATTTGAAGAAAGCGACCGTGGCGCTGGCGGATTCGGCAGTACTGGAAAAAAATAATGAATGAGGGTTCAAATAGCATGTTGAAACGCTTGAAATCGCTAAAGAAATTCATCGGGGAACAAAGACTTCTGCCGAAAATTGCCTGTGTTTGCTGCGTTGCCGTTCTCTCTGCCTGTGCGACGGACTCCAGCTGGTACGGCGAGGAAGCTGAACCGACTATCGAAACAACCGGCGCCAAGAAACTCGAACAAATCGTTGCCATGCAGGACCGGCTCGACAAGGTCGGCGGAAAACTGCTCATCAGCAATGCCGACCTGTGCCGCAAACAATTGCGCAACCTCCTCGGCTTTTCTGTCGCCAACAAATATTCCTATTCTCCGGCTTTGGCCAGCATGGCAACGGAAACCTACGGTCTGGGTGAACGCCTGCAGGTCATGAACGTCATTGAAGGCAGTGGTGCAGCGGCAGCCGGTCTGCGTCATGGCGACCAGTTGCTGAAAATCGACAACCGTAATGTCCCGACAGGCGTCAATGCCGAACGGGACACGGTGGAAATGCTCTCTTCCATCGTTTCAAAAAACAAGCCTGTCCGCTTGACCGTACTGAGAAACAAGGCCAGACACAATGTCGTCGTGCCGCTGACCCCATCCTGCGGTTTCCGTATTGAACTGGGTCATGCCAGCAACGTCAATGCCTATTCCGACGGCAGCCGCATCCTGATTACCCAGGGCATGATGCTGTTTACGAAATCCGACCAGGAACTGGCTTATGTGATTGCCAAGGAAATGGCCCATAACGTTCTGGATCACGCCAAATCGATGAATAATACCCGTGCGGCATCGGCCCTGATCGACAACCTGATTCACACCAACGCGAACCAGAAGCCTTCGATCAACGCTTCCACTTTGAAGCCGATGTCCAAGAAATTCGACATCGATGCCGATACCCTGAGTCTGGCCATGGCACTGCGCGCGAATTATGAAATCGACGATGCACCCCGTTTCTGGAAACGGCTGGCTTACCGCTTCCCTGGAACCAACATAAGGAATTACACGGCACAGCATCCTTCGACTTCAGCCAGAATGGACGCGATGCCACAGTCTGTTACCCGTATCAAAGAGATCGACAGACGGCGCAAGGCACTCGCTGTCAAATAGGAATATCGGCAAGCTCCGATAAAGTATCGGATTCGGGAGCTGTTGTACCTCCGACAGCTCCCGGATCTTTTGAATTCTCCGGTTAAAAGCCATAAGAAAGGAGTTGAATATGGACTCCGCACTCATTTGCGCACTCCTTGCCATATTCGCGATCGGTGCGACCAGCATCACGCTGGCTGCCCTGTTATCGTTTTCGATATTGGCGAAAATGATCGAACTGATGATCAGCCTGTCAGTCGGCATGATGTTGTCCACAGCCCTGTTGCATGCCTTGCCTGAAGCGTTCGAAATGCATGTCGAACCCGACAGGCTGTTCATTACCCTTCTGATCGGATTGCTGGCTTTCTTTCTACTGGAAAAATTCGCCATTCTCCGTCATTCGCACCACCACGAAGGTGACGGTCACCATCATGAAGAAGGCTTCGACAAACATGAAGCAGGCCATTCCGGCTGGATGATTCTGGTCGGACACGGCTTTCATTGCATCACGGACGGCATCCTGATCGCCGCCGCTTTTTTGACGAATTTTTACCTTGGCCTGATCACGGCGCTGGCGATTCTGGCTCATGAAATTCCCCAGCAGGTCGGCGACTTCATCGTCCTTTTGAATGCCGGTTTCACACGCAAGCGTGCCCTGCTTTACAGCATGAGCAATACGGTCACCTCCATGACGGGAGCGTTTATCGGCTACTTTACACTGGAACGCGCACAAAACCTGATTCCGTATGTTTTGACACTGGCATCGGCGGGTTTTATTTACATCGCTTTAAGCGATCTGATGCCCCAGATGCAGCGACGCAGCACGATTCGCCAGACGATCCCGCAGATCATTCTGGTTGCCATCGGTATCGGCATTATTTTCCTGATCACGCACAGCCTGCATTCCCATGCACACTGATTGCAGTGACAGCCGGAAAACTGACTAGCGTTCCGTCAATAACAACTTGATTGCCAGACCGATAAACACCGTGCCTGCAAGACGGTTGATCCATCGCTGAATTCTTTGTGAACGGCTGAGCCACTCGCCCAGTGAACCGGCGGCCAATGCAATGGCACCAAAAACCAGAATGGCGGAAAGGATGAAAACAGCCCCGAGGATCAGCATCTGGATCGTAATGGAACCCCGTGCCGGATTGGCAAACTGCGGAAGAAACGCCAGAAAGAAAATGCTCACCTTGGGATTGGTGATATTCATGAAAATGCCGCGCCGGTAAAGCTGGCCGCCTTGCATGACAGATCCGCTTTTTCCTTCAATCGCCGTCGCACCACTCCGGAACGCCCCCCAGGCCAGATAAATCAGATAAAGTGCGCCCGCCACTTTCAGCATAGTGAATGCAATTTCCGACGTTTTGAAAATGACGGCCACGCCAAGTGCAACGGCTGTCGTATGAAACAAGAGTCCCGTGCACAGTCCAAGCACGACCAGAATGCCGGCTTTTCTCCCTTGCAGTGCCGACTGTGTCAGAACGAAAATATTGTCGGGGCCAGGTGCGATGGCAAGAATCAGGCATGCAATAAAATAAGTGCCCAGAACGTCCAGAGGAATCATGTCGAATTTGAAAACGGGTTACCGGAACGGAAAGAATACCCCATCGGCGCGCCCATTAAAATCGTTTTGGGCCTTCACCACCCCCTTGCTTATTGGAAATGACGCTGAAATGCGTCGTTTTTTTCCATACTTGATTGACGACAAGTTATTGAAACGTCTATAATTTCGTTCTTTCCAATCGCTCAGGAAAATAACAGAAGGCTGTGTCTACCTTTTAATTCAGGCGGAACCACCCATTAGAGCGAATCAACATCACAGGAAGTTTTATTATGAAAACCTTTTCCGCAAAGGACAGTGAAGTCCAGCGTGACTGGTATGTGATTGACGCAACCGATAAGGTACTCGGCCGTGTCGCCAGCGAAGTGGCACACCGTTTGCGTGGCAAGCACAAACCGGAATTTACACCTCATGTCGATACCGGCGATTTCATCATCGTTATCAACGCCAGCAAGCTGCGCGTTACCGGAAACAAGATGACCGATAAAAAATATTATCGTCACAGCGGTTTCCCGGGCGGCATCTACGAAACGTCTTTTGAAAAAATGCAACAGCGTTTCCCTGGCCGTGCGCTTGAAAAAGCTGTCAAGGGCATGCTTCCAAAGGGACCTTTGGGCTATGCCATGATCAAAAAGCTGAAAGTGTATGCGGATGAAACTCATCCACACAGCGCCCAACAGCCAAAGCCACTTGAAATCTAAGGAGCAGACATGATCGGTAACTACAATTACGGAACCGGCCGTCGCAAAAGCGCAGTGGCTCGTGTTTTCATCAAAGCAGGCTCCGGCAAAATCACCGTTAACGGCAAACCGGCTAACGAATATTTTTCCCGCGAAACCGGCCTGATGGTCATTCGCCAGCCTCTGGAACTGACCGAAAACCTCGAACGTTTCGACATTCTCGTCAACGTCAAGGGTGGCGGTGAATCCGGTCAGGCAGGTGCAGTCCGTCACGGTATCAGTCGCGCTCTGGTTGACTACGACGCAGCCCTGAAATCAGCACTGTCCAAGGCAGGTTTCATTACCCGCGACGCACGTGAAGTAGAACGTAAAAAAGTTGGCCTGCGCAAAGCCCGCCGCGCCAAACAGTTCTCCAAACGTTAATACCCTACTTTACGGTATCGGTTCTAACCGCATATTCGTATTTTCAAAGTCGTCTGGCTTCGGTCAGGCGACTTTTTTTCTGATTTTTTCCTGCGGGCAAACCGGGACTAATCCCGTTACAATACTGTTCGTGTTTTCTTTTCTAGAGTGAGGTCGGAATGATCAAAGTCGGCATTGTCGGTGGCTCGGGATATACCGGAGTCGAATTGCTGCGCATACTGTCAGCCCATCCGGAAGTCCGGTTAACCACCATTACCGCCAGAGGCGATAACGGCACAAAAGTAGCCGACATGTTTCCGTCCTTGCGCGGCATCGTCGATCTGGCTTTTGTCGCTCCGGAAGAATCGAACCTGAAAGATTGCGACGTCGTTTTCTTCGCCACCCCTCATGGCGTTGCCATGTCGCACGCAAAAGAACTGCTGGACGCTGGCGTTAAAATTATCGATCTTGCCGCAGACTTCAGACTGAAAGACACGGCCGAATTCGAAAAATGGTACGGCATGCCCCATGCCTGCCCGGACATTCTTTCAGAAGCGGTTTACGGCCTCGTTGAAGTCAATCGTGAAGCGATCAAAAAAGCGCGTGTCGTCGGGCTGGCTGGTTGCTACCCTACCTCCGTGCAGCTTGGCTTCGCGCCATTGCTGACACAGGGAAAAGCGCTGGTCAACGAATCCGCCCTTATCGCCGATTGCAAATCCGGCGTTTCCGGTGCAGGACGAAGGGCCGCTGTCGGCACTCTTTTCCCTGAATCATCGGACAATTTCCACGCTTATGGCGTCAAGGGACATCGCCATTTGCCTGAAATCGTTCAGGGCCTGAAAGCCCTGACAGGCAACACACGGGATATCGGTTTGACCTTCGTGCCGCATCTGACCCCGATGATCCGTGGCATTCATTCGACGCTTTACGCCACCCTGACACCGGAAGCCAGAGACATCGATTTTCAGGCCCTGTATGAAAACCATTATCGCAACGACCCGTTTGTCGACGTGATGCCTGCCGGTTCGCATCCGGAAACGCGTTCCGTTCGCGCGTCAAATTACCTGCGTATTGCGGTGCATCGTCCCGGAAACAGCGACACGCTGGTCATTCTGGTCGTGGAAGACAATCTGGTCAAAGGCGCCGCTGGCCAGGGCGTCCAGAGCATGAACCTGATGTTCGGCCTCGATGAAACGACTGGCCTGAAACAGGTTCCCGTCTTGCCATGAGGCGTGACAAACAGGATTTTCCGATCGTGTTTATAATAAACACCATCTTTTAAATACCGGAGTAAAAAATGAGTGACAATCAAGACGTGCCAGCACCGATCAACTTTACGGACAGCGCCGCCAAAAAAGTGGCCGAACTGATCGCCGAAGAAGGCAATCCAAATCTGAAACTACGCGTTTTCGTACAGGGCGGAGGATGCTCCGGATTCCAGTACGGTTTCACTTTCGATGAAAAAGTGAACGAAGACGACACCTCCATGATGAAAGACGGCGTCGAGCTGCTTATCGACCCGATGAGCTATCAATATCTGGTCGGAGCCGAAATCGATTACAAGGAAGACATCAACGGCGCCCAGTTCGTTATCAAGAACCCGAACGTCACCTCCACCTGTGGTTGTGGTTCTTCATTCGCACCTTAAGTACCGGTTTCCCTGAAAAGGACGCTTGAATGCGTCCTTTTTTTGTCGCCTTTAACAGACAGAACAACGACATGGGACGGCTTTATCAACTTCAGCAACATTTTCCCACCTTTGATATACTTGACTAAAATATTCAACTAATCGAGAATACGCATCTTTAATCGGGTATACCATGCGACTGACAACCAAAGGACGATTTGCCGTTACTGCCATGATCGATCTGACCCGCCATCAGGAAACAGGCCCTGTTTCCCTTGCCGGCATCAGCGAACGACAGGATATTTCCGTCGCATACCTTGAGCAGCTTTTTTCAAAACTACGCCGAAAAAATCTGGTCAAATCCATACGCGGACCGGGAGGTGGTTATATTCTGGCAAACGATGCTGCCGATATTACGGTAGCCGATATCGTTTTTGCGGTCGATGAACCGCTGGACGTCACCCGTTGCGGTGGAAACGGCAATTGCGCCAGGGGAAGCATCAAATGCATTTCCCACAATTTATGGGCCAGCCTGAACGAAAAAATTATTGACTATCTGGAGTCGGTACCTTTATCTGAGCTTTCACAAACGATGCCATCGACAGCGAAGAAGAAAAACGGCACGGACAGTACGTTACTTTTTGCAAAACCGGCAGAATAAAAGGAAAAGAGCATGACCAATCCATCCACACCAAGCCAATGCAGCATTTTGAAGGAAATCTCGCGGGAATCCTCTCATCCTGTATACATGGATTATTCAGCCACGACGCCGGTCGATCCCCGCGTGGCTGAAAAGATGATTCCCTATTTGTGCGAAAAATTCGGCAATCCTGCCTCCAACAGCCATATGTATGGCTGGGAAGCGGAGGCAGCCGTTGAAGAAGCACGCTCTCAGGTTGCCGCCCTGATCAATGCCGACCCGCGTGAAATCGTCTGGACGTCTGGCGCGACCGAAGCGAATAATCTTGCACTGAAAGGCGCCGCCCAGTTTTACAAGACAAAGGGCAAGCACATCATCACTGTCAAGACGGAACATAAATCCGTTCTGGATACGTTCCGCGAACTGGAACGCGAAGGTTTCGAAGCCACTTATCTCGACCCGCAGGAAAACGGCCTGATCACGCTGGAAGCGCTTGAAGAGGCCATCCGTCCGGACACCATTCTGGTTTCCGTCATGATGGTCAACAATGAAATCGGTGTCATCCAGCCGATTGATGAAATTGCCGAACTGTGCCGTAGCAAGGGGATCATTTTCCATTGCGACGCCGCACAGGCTGTCGGGAAAATGGAAATCGACCTGCAAAAAACGAAAATCGACCTGATGACGATGACAGCGCATAAAATCTGCGGGCCAAAAGGTATCGGCGCCCTGTTTGTCCGGCGTCGTCCCCGCGTCCGTCTGGAAGCCCAGATGCACGGTGGCGGCCATGAACGTGGTATGCGTTCAGGTACGTTACCGACACACCAGATCGTCGGTATGGGAGAAGCTTATCGCATTGCCAGGGAAGAAATGAAGGAAGAAATCGCCCGCGTGAAAGGGCTGATAAAACGTCTGGCTGATGGTTTGAGCCAGATCGAGGCCGTCGTATTCAACGGCGATATGGAACATCGTATCCCCTACAACCTCAACGTCAGTTTCAACTACGTCGAAGGCGAATCGATGATGATGGCAATGAAAGGCCTGGCTGTTTCTTCCGGCTCTGCCTGTACTTCCGCCAGCCTTGAACCGTCATACGTTTTGCGTGCGCTGGGCCGTAGCGACGAGTTGGCTCACAGCTCGATCCGTTTCTCGATCGGGCGCTTCACGACTGAAGAAGAAGTGGATTACGCCATTGACCTCGTCAAGACGCAGGTCGCCAAACTGCGCGATCTGTCACCCTTGTGGGATATGTACAAGGACGGCATCGATATCAATACCATTCAATGGGCCGCTCACTAAGCCGATGTGTAAAGGAATAAAAAATGACTTACTCCAATAAAGTACTGGATCATTACGAAAACCCGCGTAATGTCGGCAGTTTCGACAAGGACGACGACTCGGTCGGCACCGGCATGGTCGGCGCACCTGCCTGCGGTGACGTCATGAAACTGCAGATCAAGGTCAATGCGGACGGCATGATCGAAGACGCACGCTTCAAGACTTACGGCTGCGGTTCGGCGATCGCGTCCAGCTCTCTGGTCACTGAATGGGTCAAGGGCAAATCGCTTGACGAAGCCCTGCAAATCAAGAATTCGGAGATTGCGGAAGAACTGGCCCTGCCACCCGTGAAGATCCACTGTTCCATTCTGGCCGAAGACGCGATCAAGGCGGCTATCGACGATTACCAGAAACGGCAGGAAAACAAGAACAAGGCATAATGGAATTCAATCAGGAGATTACATGGCTATCACTTTGACTGAAAAAGCGGCCAACCATATCAGCCGTTTTCTGCAGCGTCGCGGCAAAGGCATCGGTTTGCGTTTCGGCGTCCAGACAACCGGCTGTTCCGGCATGTCCTACAAGCTGGAATACGTCGATGAACCAGATGCCGGGGATGTCATATTTGAATCCCACGGCGTGAAGGTTTTCGTCGATCCGAAAAGCCTGCCCTATCTGGACGGCACCGAACTGGATTTTGCCCGCGAAGGTCTGAACGAAGGATTCAAATTCTACAATCCGAACGTCACCGATTCATGCGGATGTGGAAACAGTTTCAAGGTCTGACATTCGACTGGGTCGTTTATGCAAAATCATTTCGAGCTTTTCAAGCTGCCGGTACAATTTTCCATTGACCGGCAGGGACTGGATAAAGCCTACAAGGAAATACAAAATCTGGTTCATCCAGATCGTTTCGTCACGGCAACCGAAGCGGAAAAACGCACTGCCATCCAATGGGCTGCCATGGCAAACGACGCTTATCATATCCTGCGCAATCCGCTCAAAAGAGCGGCTTATCTGTGTGAACTGAACGGGTATAACCTGAATGGCGAAACACACGTGACGATGGACCCGGAATTTTTGATGCAGCAGATAGAATGGCGGGAATCGCTGGAAAACGCACGCGAAGACAAGGACATTGCCCGACTTGAAAAACTGGACGAAGAACAACGAAACCTGCGCAAAGAACAAATGGACATCGTTGAAAAGCATCTGGACGACAAACAGTTCGACAAAGCGGTGCAAGATATCCGGAAAATGATGTTTCTTGAAAAATTCAACGAAGAAATCAGTCTGGCATTCGACGAACTTGATTCAACAAATTAAATAAATGGCACTTCTCCAAATCGCAGAACCGGGTATGTCCACCGCCCCCCATCAATTCCGGCTGGCAATCGGAATCGATCTCGGCACGACTCATTCGCTTGTGGCAACCGTCCGAAACAGCATCCCGGAAGTGCTGGACGATGAACAGGGGCGCCCTTTGCTGCCATCGGTCGTCCGTTATTTCCCTGACGGTCATGCACAGATCGGTTATGCCGCCAGGGAAGCCCAGAATACCGATCCGAAAAATACGATCGTATCGGTCAAGCGCATGATGGGCCGGGGTCTGGCCGACATTTCCAACCGTGAAAGCATGCCCTACCAGTTTCTCGACAATCCGGGCATGGTCAAAATCGAAACGGTTGCAGGCCCGAAAAGCCCGGTTGAAGTTTCCGCTGAAATTCTCGCTACATTGAGACAGCGTGTGGAAGATGCTTTCGATGAAAATCTGGCCGGAGCTGTCATTACCGTACCTGCCTATTTCGACGATGCCCAGCGTCAGGCCACTAAAGACGCCGCCAGACTGGCAGGCATCCATGTCCTGCGACTGTTGAGCGAACCGACAGCCGCCGCTATCGCTTATGGGCTGGACAATGGAGCGGAAGGCGTTTTTGCCGCCTACGATCTGGGTGGCGGAACCTTCGACATCTCCATTCTCAGGCTGCATAAAGGTGTTTTCGAGGTATTGGCAACCGGAGGCGATTCCGAACTGGGTGGCGACGATTTCGACCATCGTATTTTCTGCTGGATTATCGAGCAGGCCAAACTGAGACCCCTTTCAGCAGAAGATACACGCCTGTTGATGACCAAGGCGCGTGAAGCCAAGGAACGCCTCTCCGTCAGGGCACGTGTCACAATCAATACCCTGCTGTCGTCTGGCGAAAAAATCAATCTGGAACTGACCGCCAAAACCTTCGAACAGATGACGCATCATCTTGTCTGCAAAACCATGCAGCAAGTGAAAAAGACACTGCGCGACGCCAAACTGAAAATAGACGATATCAGCGGCATTATCCTGATCGGCGGTGCGACACGGATGCCTCATGTCCGGAGACAAATCCAGAAACTCTTCGGAAAAAAGCCGCACGCCACAATCGATCCCGAAAAGGTCGTCGCATTGGGAGCTGCCGTTCAGGCCAATATGCTGGCCGGGAACCGCGCCCCCGGTGATGACTGGCTGTTGCTCGACGTCATTCCGCTATCGCTCGGCATCGAAACGATGGGTGGACTCGTGGAAAAGATCATTCCGCGCAATTCCACCATTCCATGCACTTACGCGCAGGAATTCACGACATTCAAGGACGGCCAGACAGCGCTTGCGGTTCATGTCCTGCAAGGCGAACGCGAGCTGGTCACAGACTGCCGGTCACTCGCCCGCTTCGAGCTGCGTGGCATTCCACCGATGGCAGCCGGTGTTCCCCGCATCCGGATAACCTTCCAGGTCGACGCCGATGGATTGCTTTCCGTTTCGGCACGTGAAACGCATTCAGGCGTCGAAGCGTCGATTGTCGTCAAACCGTCTTACGGCCTGACCGATACAGAGATTGCGAGAATGCTGGAAGAATCCGGCAAAAGCGCCGAAACGGATATGCAACAACGTGCCTTGCGTGAAGAAATCGTCGAAGCGGAACGGACCATTCAGGCGACACAAGTGGCACTCGACTCTGACGGCGATCTGTTGAATGACACTGAACGCACCGCAATCGAAGCCCTGATGGAAGTCACTAAAAAGCTCCTGAACGACGATTCCACCTCAGCGATTCACGCTGCCATCGAAGCCCTGTCCAAAGGTACGGAAACATTCGCGGCAAGGCGGATGAACCGGAGCATCCAGAAGGCCTTGTCCGGAAAGACCGTCAGGGACATCATTTAACATACCGATTACGGAAAACGAAAATGCCAAAAATTACCGTTTTGCCACATGCCGTACTCTGCCCTGATGGTGCCGATATCGACGCTCCTGAAGGCACGTCGATCTGCGATGCCTTACTGGACAATCACATCGAAATCGAACATGCCTGCGGAAAATGCGGTGCTTGCAGCACCTGTCATGTCATCGTCAAAAAAGGTTACGACTCGCTGTCGGAAATGAGTGAAAAAGAGGAAGACATGCTCGACCGGGCATGGGGTCTGACGGCGGAATCCCGATTGTCATGTCAGGCAAAAGTCGGTGACGAAGACCTGACCGTTGAAATTCCGAAATACACGATCAACCTTGTCAGCGAACGCTGATTTAACAAGCGGATATTATTATGAAATGGTCCGACACCCAAAGAATCGCCGAAGAACTGGTTGACCAATATCCTGATGTCGACCCCTTAAGCGTCCGTTTTACCGACTTGCACGACTGGATATGTAAACTGGACGGCTTTGACGACGATCCCAACCGTTCAAACGAAAAAGTCCTTGAAGCCATCCTGATGGCGTGGATCAGGGAAGCCGAAGACTAGACGCAAAAAAGAAAGAATACCGGGATCAGCGGATATTCTGTTTCATGATCTTTTGCTGTTCCCGCTGCCAGTCCCGTTCTTTTTCAGTTTCGCGTTTGTCGTATTGCTTCTTGCCCTTGGCAAGACCGATCTCACATTTGATCCGCCCTTTTGAAAAATGCATATTCAGCGGAACGAGCGTATAACCGGCACGTTCGACCTTGCCGATCAGTTTGCTGATTTCGTCAGCATGCATCAACAGTTTTCTGTCGCGGACGGGATCGGGCTTGATATGGGTCGAAGCCGTCGGTAGCGGGCTGATGTGCGCGCCGAAGAGAAAAATTTCCACGCCCTTGACGATGACATAAGCCTCTTTTAGCTGTACCCTTCCGGCACGAATGGATTTGACTTCCCATCCTTCCAAAGCCATTCCCGCTTCGAAGCGCTCTTCGATAAAATAATCGTGAAAAGCTTTTTTATTATCGGCAATAGTCATAGTGAAAAAAACTTCCTTGTATAAAATAGAGATTCTATCAAAACCATTTCATTCATAGATGACGATCGTACACAAATCCGTACTGCAGAACTATAGTGCAAAACAAATGTTCGCGCTGGTGGAAAACATCGAAGCGTACCCAACGTTTCTTCCCTGGTGCGACAGTGTCGACGTACAGCGAGACGCAAGCCGCCAGACGGCGATTGCGACCCTCTCCCTGAATTTTTGCGGCATCCGGCAAAGCTTTACCACTCACAATATCAATGTCGCGCCGGAATCCATCAAAATGAAACTGGTCAACGGTCCCTTTCGGAAACTGAACGGCCAGTGGACATTTACGGCTCTGGATGAAAAAACCTGCCGCGTCGAGCTGCACATGAACTATGAATTTTCCCATTTTTTCATGGAAAAACTGATCGGCCCGGTTTTCGACATTGTCACCAACAGCCTTGTCGATGCATTTTGCGAACGCGCGAGAAAAGTCTATGGCTGAAACCTCGACTGATTCAAAAATGATTCCCGTTCAGGTTTGCCATGTCCAGCCGGACAGGCAGATCATTCTGGATATCCGGGTTCCTGAAAAAACAACGCTAATCGAGGCTATCGAAAAAAGTGGCATATTGGACCTTCTGTCACGTCAGATCAGGGAAAACGAAGTCGGCATTTTTGGAAAAAAACGGCCTTTCGATACCGAACTGAACGCGCACGACCGCATCGAAATTTATCGCCCTCTTTCAACGACTCCACAAGAATCAAGACGACTCAGGACAAGCTTGCAAGACCGCTAGTTTTTTTACAGAAAGCACATGCCCGCACGTACGCTGGCAAAAGAAAAGGATATCGTCAGCGCCAGTACTCCGGCACTTCTTCCTGCGCAGGCTGATTGTTCAACGTTTTTTCCGGCTGTTTGATCGGCTCAACCACCTTGTTCGAAGACGGTTCACCCGTCAGGTTGGCGAGTCTTCTCTTCGATTTGGCCCTGGCTGCCAGTGCCCGTTTCTTTTCTTCCGGCAGTTTCTGATACTCTTGCCATTGCTCAGTCTTGAGCTGCGGGTTGAGTTTCTTGAATCCGATGAAATTCTGGCGAGCCTGACGACGCTGTTCCGGCGTCAGATTCAGCCAGTCCTGAATATGGGTCTTGAAACGTTCCTTGTCTTCAGGAGACATATTCTCGGCTTTTTTTGCGACTTCCAGCCATTTTTTCTTTTGTGCGGCACTCATGCCGTTCCATTCTTTTAGCAACGGAGCCAGTGCATCCTGTTGCGATGGCGTCAGGGTATTCCAGGAATTTTCAGCGGCAGCCTGACTATCCTCCATCCCTATAAACGCTTTCAGATTATCCGCAGGCAAAATGGCGTAAACAAGCCCGAAGGCGATGACGATCGTCACAACGACCGCCATTACCCATTTCGGAACCGACTTTTTTTCGGGATAGTCAGACCGCATCAATCAGACTCCGGTCCGGTCGACAATATATGCCCTGAATCCATTATCGGCATATGCGGACGGAGGCAATTCATCCGAGAGCACGGCAATATCGATATCTGCGATTTCCCGGATCTGCCGCTGCTGTTCATGATGGAAAATACCGGCCATACCGACGACCAGCACCAGAATGGGCAGGGAGAGCCCCAGACGGCCTGTCCATGAAACATGTCCCGACGTACCGGCAGAAGCGCCTGCAAACATCTGTTGAAACAGGCTGACATAAAGAGGCCTGCTTTTCTTTTTACGTTTGACCGCCATCGAGCGCGCATCAGCCAGTCGTGCGGAAATATTTTCCGGCAAATCCTCCAGTCGCTCATTCAAGGCATGTCGCACCTTGTAAGCAAAATCTTGTTCATTCATATTCATAATTCAATCCCTCGTGCCTTCAGGGCTTTTGCCAATGCATGTGTTGCTCGGGAGCAATGCGTTTTGACGCTTCCCACCGAACATTTCATCGCTTCTGCCGTTTCGGCTACATCCATATCATTCCAGTAACGCATCAGGAAGGCTTCGCGTTGACGCGCAGGCAACTTTTCTACTTCTTCTTCAATAATTCCCAACACTTCAGCGCGTTCGAGCTTTTCTGCAGACGATTCTACGGTGTCGTTTTCCGATTCGTTCTGATAAATTTCCAAAACATCGAAATCTTCACCATCAGAAGTAGTGGACATGCTGGAAAACAGGCTGACCCAGGTATTCCTGACCTTTTCACGCCGGAAAAAATCGCTGATCGTGTTCTGCAAGATGCGCTGGAATAGCATCGGCAACTCGGCAGATGGCTTGTCGCCATATTTTTCTGCGAGTTTGATCATGGCATCCTGGACAATATCAAGCGCAGACTCATCTTTGCGCACGGCATAGACTGCCTGTTTGAATGCGCGTTTTTCAACGCCAGCCAGAAAATCGGATAATTCTTTGTCAGTTGCCATTCTATTTTGGCAGAAGGATCAACCTTACCGGATTAAAAAAAACACACTGTGAAGTGTCAATCAGGTGCAAATGCTAACAAGAAAAGGCCTTCTTGTGCAGATGTAGTGTAAAATTATTCACTTTATACAATTGTTGAAGTGTTGTACATTTGTAATTGAGTATGGCTTGACCAAAAAGCGCAGGCTGATATCTGTTATCCGCTTTATATACCCTCTGGCGGAATGGTTTTCTCACATGGTGCTCATAATGCCGCCTGTCGTGAAGACATGCTTTGCTACTTTGAAAGCTGTTTGCTCTGACCCGTGCCACAAGTACGAGAAATCGATGTTTATTCCTCAAATTTCACAATAAAATGTGAAATTTGTTTCGTAATACACTCGAATTCGTCAGGAAAGAGCATCCGATCAATTTCCAGTGGACCTTGAAAGGAAGGAAGTATGAGTTTAGAAATGACAGGCTCTGACATACTGGTCAGAAGTCTGGCCGATGAAGGCGTAGAGCACGTTTTCGGATACCCGGGTGGTTCCGTTCTCTATATTTATGATGCCATTTACAAACAGGACAAATTCAAACATGTCCTGGTTCGTCACGAACAGGCTGCCGTTCACGCTGCAGATGCCTATGCACGCAGTTCCGGCAAAGTCGGTGTTGCACTGGTGACCTCCGGCCCGGGCGTAACGAATGCGATTACCGGTCTGGCAACCGCTTACATGGATTCCATTCCGCTCGTTCTGATCAGCGGTCAGGTTTCAACCCATGCAATCGGTTCGGACGCTTTCCAGGAATGCGACGCGGTCGGTATCACACGTCCATGCGTCAAGCACAATTTCCTCGTCAAAGACGTCAAGGATCTTGCCGTTACCATCAAAAAAGCATTTTACATTGCCTCGACAGGCCGTCCCGGTCCTGTTCTGGTCGATATTCCGAAGGACGTCAGCATGCAGGCTGGCCTTTACGATTATCCGAAGGAAATCGAAATGCGCTCCTACAAGCCGATCGACAAAGGCCATACCGGACAGATTCGCAAAGCCGTCCAGATGATGCTTCAGGCTGAACGTCCTCTGGTTTATGCCGGTGGCGGCGTTATCCTGTCGGACTCCGCACCGGAACTGAACCAGCTCGTCGACCGTCTCGACATTCCCTGTGTCACTACGCTGCAGGGTCTCGGTGGCTATCGTGCCTCGAGTGAAAGACACCTCGGCATGCCCGGCATGCACGGTACGTATGAAGCCAATATGGCCATGCAGAATTGCGACGTACTGGTCGCGATCGGTGCCCGTTTCGACGACCGTGTTATCGGCAACCCGGACCATTTTTCACGGGTTCCACGCAAGATCATTCATATCGACATCGATCCGTCCTCCATTTCCAAACGTGTCAAGGTCGACATTCCTATCGTCGGCAACGTCAGGGACGTATTGCAGGAAATGCTGGCCCAGCTCGACGCTGCGCCAAACGCATCGACCAATCCTCAGGCGATGGCCTCATGGTGGAAACAGATCAACGAATGGCGCAAGAAAGATTGCCTCAAATACGAAGAAACCGATCAGGTCATCAAGCCCCAGTACGTTATCGAAAAACTGTGGGAAGTCACCAAGGGTGACGCTTTCGTCGCTTCCGACGTCGGCCAGCACCAGATGTGGGCAGCCCAATACTATCCGTTCGACAAGCCACGCCGCTGGCTGAATTCCGGCGGTCTTGGAACGATGGGTGTCGGCCTGCCGTATGCAATGGGTGTCCAGATGGCCAACCCGGACGCAACGGTTGCGTGCATCACGGGCGAAGGTTCCATCCAGATGAATATCCAGGAACTGGCTACCTGCAAACAATACAACCTGACACCCAAAATCATCATGTTGAACAACGGTGTTCTGGGTATGGTTCGCCAGTGGCAGCGTCTGGATTATGAATCCCGTTATTCGGAAACTTATGTCGCTTCGCTTCCCGACTTCAACAAACTGGCGGAAGCTTACGGTCATGTCGGCATCAAAGTAGAAAAAGCCGTGGACGTCGAAGGCGCCCTGAGAGAAGCTTTCTCGATGAAAGACAAGCTGGTTTTCCTGAACATCCTGACAGATTCGACCGAAAACGTCTGGCCAATGGTCAAGGCGGGTAAAGGATTGACTGAAATGGTGATGAGTCTGGAGGACAAATAACATGCGACACATAATTTCTGTACTTCTGGAAAACGAAGCAGGCGCACTGGCTCGTGTTGTCGGACTTTTCGCTGCTCGTGGTTACAACATCGAAACCCTGAACGTTGCGCCGACCGAAGATCCGACCCTGTCCCGCATGACGGTCGTCACCATCGGTTCGGATGATGTGATCGAACAGATTACCAAACATCTGAACCGTCTGATCGAAGTCGTCAAGGTCGTCGATCTGACGGACGGTTATTTCGTCGAACGCGAAATGATGATGATCAAGATCCGTGCCGTCGGCAAGGAACGTGAGGAAATCAAACGTACCGCAGACATCTTCCGTGGAAGAATCATCGATGTCAGCGATCGTGCATACACTATTGAATTAACCGGCGATAAAGCCAAACTGGACGCTTTCATTGAATCGATCGACCGCACCGCCATTCTGGAAACAGTCCGTTCCGGTGGTTCAGGCATTGGACGCGGTGAACGCATCCTGAAGGTTTAACCAGTTTTATTTTTTGTATTTTTGATTAGGAAACATAAATGAACGTTTTTTATGACAAGGACTGCGATCTGTCCTTAATTAAAGGTAAGAAAGTAACCGTTCTCGGTTACGGCTCCCAGGGTCACGCACACGCACTGAATCTGCATGATTCCGGCGTTGACGTTACGGTTGGCCTGCGCAAAAACGGCGCTTCCTGGAGCAAGGCTGAAGGCGCTGGCCTGAAAGTCAAGGAAGTCAACGAAGCCGTCAAGGATGCCGACATCATCATGATGCTTTTGCCTGACGAAAACATTCCTGACGTATACAACGCAAGCGTTGCACCGAATGCAAAACAGGGCGCCGTTCTGGCTTTCGCCCACGGTTTCGGCGTTCATTACGGTCAGGTTGTTCCACGTGCCGATTTCGACGTCATCATGATCGCTCCGAAAGCACCTGGTCATACCGTTCGCAGCACCTACACCCAGGGTGGTGGCGTTCCTCATCTGATCGCCGTTTATCAGGACAAATCCGGCAAGGCCCGCGACATCGCCCTGTCTTATGCCATGGCTAACGGCGGTGGCCGTGCCGGCATCATCCAGACGACCTTCCGTGAAGAAACCGAAACCGATCTGTTCGGTGAGCAGGCCGTTCTGTGCGGCGGTGCCGTTGAACTGATCAAGGCCGGTTTTGAAACACTGGTTGAAGCAGGCTACGCTCCTGAAATGGCTTATTTCGAATGCTGCCACGAACTGAAACTGATCGTCGATCTGATTCAGGAAGGTGGTATCGCCAACATGAACTATTCCATTTCCAACAATGCTGAATATGGCGAATACGTTACCGGCCCTAAAGTCATTACGGAAGAAAGCAAAAACGCGATGCGTCAGGCTTTAAAAGATATCCAGACCGGCGAATATGCCAAGAGCTTCATTCTGGAAAACAAGGCTAACGCACCTACCCTGTTGTCCCGCCGTCGTCTGACCGCAGAACACCCGATCGAACAGGTCGGTGGCCGTCTGCGTGCCATGATGCCTTGGCTTGCCAAGAATAAACTGGTTGACCAGTCCAAAAACTGATTTCCGGTTTCGGAAGTCCACGAAAAAGAGCGCTTTACGCGCTCTTTTTTGTTTTCTGGACACATCAGGTATTTTATGTCTTCCTTACACTACCGGACATTTTCGATATCCAGTTCAATATCGCATTCGGGTATGCAACAACAGGGCAGTATTTCACCTTCATTGACCAGTGCCAGCGGCTCTTGACGATAAGTCACTTTTCCTGCCGTCATCCGGCAACGGCACGAACCGCAATAGCCGGAACGGCACTGGTACTCGACGGCTATCCCGTGATATTCCAGCGCTTCCAGCAGCGAAGCTGCCTTTTCAGGGTATTCCAGTTTTTTGCCGCCCGGTTTCAAGGTAATGAACTTTTGAGCGTCAGATACACCTGCTTCATTTTCCTGCGCAGAGGCATCAGTTCCTTGCCACAAAAAAGTGGAATGGTTCATTTCAGCCATTACAGTTGAAAATTGCTCAAATCGTCGGCATTGACTTCAGAGTCGATCTGGCCGACCAGATACGAACTCACCTCGACTTCCTGTGGCGCTACCTGAACATTGTCGGAAACGAGCCAGGCATTGATCCAGGGAATCGGGTTGGAACGTATTTCAAACGGAAGTGGCATCCCGACTGCCTGCATCCGGGTATTGGTAATGTACTCGACATACTGGCACAAAATATCCCTGTTCAACCCGATCATGGAACCATCCCTGAACAGATAATCGGCCCATTCCTTTTCCTGCTCCGCTGCCCGGACGAACAGATCAATACTTTGTTCCCGACACTCTTTTGCAATTTCCGCCATATCGGGATCATCCTCGCCGGAACCCATCAAATTTAGCATATGCTGGGTACCCGTCAGATGCAATGCTTCGTCACGCGCGATCAGCCGGATGATTTTGGCATTGCCTTCCATCAGTTCACGTTCGGCAAAGGCAAACGAACAGGCGAAACTGACGTAAAAACGGATCGCTTCCAGCACATTCACGCTCATCAGGCACATGTACAGCTTTTTCTTCAGTTCATACAGGCTGACATTGACCGTTTTTCCATTAACCTGATGGGTTCCCTCTCCCAGCAGATGATAATACCCGGTCATTTCGATCAAGTCGTCGTAATAAACGGAAATATCCGTTGCCCTTCTCACGATATTTTCATTGCTGACAATATCGTCAAATACGATAGCCGGATCGTTGACGATGTTACGGATGATATGGGTATAGGAACGTGAGTGGATGGTTTCGGAAAAAGACCATGTTTCTATCCATGTTTCCAACTCCGGAATCGACACCAGCGGCAGGAGCGCCACGTTTGGACTACGTCCCTGAATCGAATCCAGCAGGGTCTGGTATTTCAGGTTACTGATGAAGATGTGCTTTTCATGTTCCGGAAGTGCCTGATAATCGATACGGTCGCGCGACACATCGACTTCTTCGGGACGCCAGAAAAAAGACAATTGTTTTTCAATCAGTTTTTCGAAAACCTCATGCTTTTGCTGGTCGTAACGGGCCACATTCACCGGCTGTCCGAAAAACATCGGTTCGAGAAGCTGGTTATTCTTCGTCTGGGAAAAAATGGTATAAGCCATAAAATTGATCTCGATTATTCATTTCCAGGGACAGCTTTTTTCTTGTCCCGTCATCCATTCAGTGTTCTGTCTTTTTCATTAGCCAAAGAAAAAACAGTGAAACTTATATCTTGCATGCCCCGCTCTCGCAGCCGTCATCCTCTTTGCTTGCCTGAAGATCTTCCTGTGAATCTTCCGCGCCGTCACGGGTATTTTGATAATAGAGCGTCTTTACCCCCAGCTTGTAAGCCATCAGAAGATCTTTTAAAAGCTGTGTCATCGGTACCTTTCCGGATGGGAAACGCGCCGGATCGTAATTGGTATTGGCAGAAATCGCCTGATCGACAAACTTTTGCATCACACCGACCAGTTGCAGATAACCGTTGTTGTCCGGCAAGTCCCAGAGCAGTTCATAAGCGTCTTTCAGTTGTTCATAATCCGGCACGACCTGACGCAAAATCCCGTCTTTGGATGCCTTGATACTGATATGACCCCGGGGTGGTTCGATCCCGTTGGTCGCATTCGATATCTGGGAAGAGGTTTCGGATGGCATCAGCGCGGAAAGGGTCGAGTTGCGCAAACCATACTGCCTGATATTTTCGCGCAGCGCTTCCCAGTCGTAATGCAAGGGTTCATTACAGAAGGCATCGAGATCCTTTTTATAGGTATCGACGGGCAAAACGCCTTTGGCATACGACGTTTCCCCGAACCAGGGGCAGGCTCCCTGTTCTTTTGCCAATTCATTGGACGCTTTCAACAGATAATACTGAATCGCCTCAAAAGTTTTGTGCGTCAGATTGTTCGCACTGCCGTCTGAATAGCGCACTCCGTGTTTAGCCAGATAATAGGCAAAATTGATGACACCGATACCGAGCGTCCGGCGTCCCATCGCGCCATTTTTTGCCGCGAGGACCGGGTAATCCTGATAATCGAGCAGAGCATCCAATGCACGGACAGCCAGTGTGGCCAGCTCTTCCAGTTCATCCAGTGAATCGATCGCCCCCAGATTGAAAGCCGACAGGGTACAGAGCGCAATTTCACCGTTTTCGTCATTGATGTCATTCAGCGGTTTCGTTGGAAGTGCAATTTCCAGACAAAGATTGGACTGGCGAACCGGCGCGACAGCGGGGTCAAACGGGCTGTGCGTGTTGCAATGGTCGACATTCTGGATATAAATACGGCCAGTGGACGCCCGTTCCTGCATCATCAGTGAAAACAACTCGACTGCTTTCACTGTCTTTTTGCGGATACTGCCGTCCGCTTCATAGAGTGAATACAGGCGTTCGAACTCGTCCTGATCGGCAAAGAAAGCGTCGTAGAGTCCCGGTACGTCCGACGGACTGAAAAGCGTGATATCGCCTCCGGCAATGAGGCGCTTGTACATCAGGCGGTTCAGCTGTACGCCATAATCAAGATGGCGAACCCGATTGTCGTCCACGCCGCGGTTGTTTTTCAGAACGAGCAGACTTTCGACTTCCAGATGCCACAACGGATAATACACAGTCGCCGCGCCACCCCGGACACCTCCCTGAGAACAGGATTTCACTGCTGTCTGGAAATGTTTGTAAAAAGGGATACAACCGGTATGGAATGCTTCTCCTCCCCGGATCGGACTGCCGAGCGCCCGGATACGGCCTGCGTTTACGCCGATGCCAGCCCGTTGGGAAACGTATTTCACGATTGCACTGGCTGTCACATTGATGGAATCGAGACTGTCGCCACATTCGATCAGAACACACGAACTGAACTGCCGGGTCGGCGTCCTGACTCCTGCCATGATCGGTGTCGGCAGGGAAACCCTGAATGTGGAAACAGCCTCATAAAAACGTCTGATGTAATCGAGACGGGTTTGTTTCGGATATTTTGAGAAAAGACAGGCAGCCACCAGAATGTAGAGAAACTGCGCACTTTCATAAATTTCACCGGTAACCCGGTTTTGTACCAGATATTTTCCTTCCAGCTGTTTCACGGCCGCATAGGAAAAATTCATGTCACGCCAGTGATCGATGAATCCATCCATTTCCGCGAATTCCGCCGGAGAATAATCTTCAAGCAGATGGGAATCGTATTTGCCCATTCCGACAAGTCTCTTGACGTGATCATACAAAGCGGGTGGCTCGAACTGTCCATAAGCTTTTTTACGCAGATGGAAAATCGCAAGACGCGCTGCAAGATACTGATAGTCCGGAGTTTCACCGGAAATCAGATCGGCAGCCGATTTGATCATGGTTTCATGGATATCCGACGTCCGTATGCCGTCATAAAACTGGATCTGGGAACGCAATTCCACTTGCGAAACCGATACGTTATTCAATCCCTCGGCAGCCCAATCAATGACCCGATGTATCTTATCGAGATCGATGCGTTCTTTTCTTCCATCACGTTTGGTGACTAACAGCCCCTGGTTCATAAATTATTTGCCCATTCAAATAGTTGTTCTGTTGTGTCTGGCAGATCGAATTGATTCGATGAGAATTTTCTCCAGATTCGAAACTGCTTTTTTTCATACCTGACACAAGATGTGCTCGCCAGAATAACAAAGGTTTTTATTTCCTGCTGGCGACACAATCGAATGAAAACATGTCATTTGAAACAGGCCAATTGTCCACAAACATAATAACCAAGCCATTTCGCAAGCAAATTTCTCTTTTTCCCGACACAAAAGCAGGCACTTAATTAAATACAAAAAATTTGATCAGACTCAGTTTTCTATATATACACGGCACCCCTGCCTTTCAACAGTTTTATTGAAGAAGCAGCTGGGCCTAACTGACACGGCTTCATGGAATGGATACATCCCGGTAACCTTTTTCCCGAATATTCCATTAACAACAAACTGCCCGGAAAAACAAAACACTTTTTCTACTTTCAGGGGGAAAAATCCACAAAAAAAGTGTTTTTATGCGCTCTTTTTTTGCCTCCGTCCCTCCCAGACAGTACAATGGTACTTGCATTGAAGAAAATGTAACTTTTAGCGATAAAAATCGTTTTAACCTGTCTTGTTAAACGTATGACGCCACCATCCACACGGTCTGCTTCAAGGCAGCCAGCGACACCCGACTCAGCCAAACAAACCCCCATGATGCAGCAATACCTGCGCATCAAGGCGGAGCATCCTGACATGCTGTTGTTTTACCGGATGGGCGATTTTTACGAGTTGTTTTTCGACGATGCCGTTACCGCCTCGAAAATTCTGGGCATCACGCTGACCCAGCGTGCGACTACCGGTAAAAACATTGCGATGGCAGGTATCCCGTTTCACGCGCTTGACCAGTACCTCGCCAAACTGATTGCCACGGGTGAATCCGTCGCGATCTGCGAACAAATCGGCGATCCCGCCGCCAGCAAGGGGCCAGTGGAACGCAAGGTCGTCCGTATCGTCACTCCAGGCACACTGACCGATTCAAATCTGTTGCCTGAAAAAGCGGACCGCCCCCTTCTGGCAGTCAACTGCCTTAAAAACCGGAAACAACTGACGTTGGGTATGGCTTGGCTTTCCCTGTCCAGCGGTTCACTGAAACTTCTGGACGTTACGGTCGATGAAAAATATCTTCCTGCCCGTCTGCAACAGGAGCTCGAGCGGATCGGTGCAGCGGAAATCCTGATTGCCGACGGTTTCGACAAATCGCTTTTATTGAATATTTCAGGACGTATCGTGACCGTTCCTGAATGGCATTTCGATCAAGAAAACGGGAAAAAAGAACTTATTGAACAGTTGAATGTCATCACACTTGACGGATTTGGTGTCGGGGACATCAACTCGGCATTGGGCGCGTGCGGTGCCATCCTGAAATATGCCCATACGACCCAATCGCAGAATCTGCAGCATGTCCGTACCCTGTCTGTCGAAACGGAAGACGATTTCATTACCATGGACGCCATGACGAGGCGCAATCTCGAATTGACCGAACCTATCCGGACAGACAGCGGCCGTAATGAATCGCCCACCCTCTTTTCCGAGCTGGACCATTGCAGGACATCGATGGGTGCGCGACTGTTACGGCACTGGATTCACCATGCCAGCCGCAACCAGTCTGTTGCACGTGCCCGCCACGCAACTATTACAGCCTTGACGGAAGCCTGCGTGATTGACGGATTGCGCGGCATACTCGGCAATATTCCGGATATCGAACGTATCGTTTCCCGTATCGCACTCTATTCAGCACGCCCGCGCGATCTGGCAGCCCTGCGTTACGGACTTCAGCAGTTGCCGGGACTTCGTTCTTATCTCGACCAGTGTGTCATGGATGACGGCGCTTCGCTTCTGAAAGAAATCCACCGCAAACTCACCGTTCCTGCTGCCTGTCTCGACCTGCTTGAGCACGCCATCAACGATGAACCGGCTGCCATGATTCGTGATGGGGGAGTCATCGCCGGGGGATTCAGCCCTGAACTCGATGAACTTCGCTCGCTTGCCGACAATGCAGGCCAGTTCCTGGTCGATCTTGAGGCACGTGAACGTGCAAGAACCGGCATTACCAATCTGCGCGTCGAATACAATCGCGTTCACGGCTTTTACATCGAAGTGACTCAGGGACAGGTTTCCAAGGTTCCGGATGATTACCGCCGCAGGCAAACACTCAAAAATACCGAGCGATATATCACACCTGAACTCAAGGCTTTCGAAGACAAGGTTCTGTCGGCGCGTGAAAGAGCGCTTGCACTGGAAAAAAGCCTCTATGAAAAATTATTGCAGGACCTGGTCATCCATATCAGTCCGCTTCAGGAAATCGCCAGAAACACAGCCAAGCTCGATGTGTTGTCCGCGCTGGCTCTCCATGCCCAAAAACAGAACTGGATAAGGCCGGAGCTGACCGATGATTCAGTCATTCATATTGTACAGGGACGTCATCCGGTCATTGAAAACAGGATAGAACGTTTTATCGCAAACGACTGCGAGCTGTCGAATAACAAGAAATTCCTTCTGATTACCGGCCCCAATATGGGCGGCAAATCGACTTACATGAGACAGACGGCGTTGATCGTCCTGCTGGCTTATATAGGCAGCTTCGTTCCGGCCGATCAGGTTGTCATCGGACCGATTGACCGTATTTTCACCCGCATCGGCGCAGCTGACGATCTGGCTGGCGGCCGATCGACTTTCATGGTCGAGATGACCGAAGCGGCCGCCATCTTGAACGGCGCGACAGAAAACTCGCTTGTCCTGATGGATGAAATCGGTCGTGGCACATCCACTTTCGACGGTCTGGCACTGGCATGGGCCATTGCGAATCATCTGATTGAGAGCAGCCGCAGTTTCACCCTGTTTGCAACACATTATTTCGAGCTGACACAATTGCCCGAAACCTGCCCGACAGCAGAAAACGTTCACCTCTCGGCAGTCGAACACAAGGATAACATCGTTTTCCTGCATTCCGTGGAACCTGGCCCGGCTTCGCAAAGTTACGGGCTTCAGGTGGCAAAACTGGCAGGCGTCCCTGCCAATGTCATCCGCGTCGCCAGAAAACATCTGGCCGAACTTGAATCGCATTTCATGCCGGGAAAAGACCAGTTAAGCCTGTTTTCCTATACCCCTTCGACAGAACCGGAAGAAACCACATCAGAAATTTTTGAACAGTTTTCCCCTGTTATCGAAATGCTCGACGAACTCGATCCGGACAGCCTGTCACCCCGCGAAGCGCTCGAACAATTATATTCATTAAAAAAACAGCTAAAAGATTTACAATAAAAGAGTTACCAATTTCCGTTATTTGTTTTTTTATGAAAAACATCATGAAAAAATGGATACTTTTCGTTCTGTTGACCTTCGACGTCATCTCGACGTGTTTTGCGTCGAAGAACGGTCAGGCCGGTTCATTTTATTTCATCGCAATGGATCAGCCTGCCAGCAATAACCATGTCCAGCTGAAAAAAGAACTTTCCAGACTCAAAAACACGAACCCTGAGTTTATCGTCCTAAATGGCATCAAGTCCAACGCTGAATCCTGTGGAGACGATTTATACACGGAACGGAAAGAGCTCTTGAACGATGTCAATCGCCCCGTTATCGTTTCTCTGGCAGGAGGAGACTGGGTTTACTGCAAAAACTCAAGAGGAAATCCTGTTTCCGTCGAACGATTGAGGAGACTGAGAGAGATTCTTTTCGACAGTGGGCACTCACTTGGCAATCAACCAATAAACCTGACACGCCAATCACTAAGCAACCGGTTCTCTGCCTATTCCGAAAATTTTTACTGGTCTCATGGCCCGGTTCTTTTCGCCACGCTTCATCTTCCGGCCAACAACAATAATTATCTGGCTGCTGCGGGCAGAAACAATGAATTCGAGGACAGGACAATTGCCAACAAAAACTGGCTTGATCTGGTTTTCCGGCAAGCAACGCGTGAACATGCAAAAGCCATTGTCCTGTTCACAGACGGCAATCCATACAATGTAAAAACAGCCTCCAGAGACGGTTTTTCCGAAATAAGACAGAAACTGAATACGCTGCTCTCCCATTATTCGGGCCGCGTTCTCATCATTCATGGACAATCGGGCCCGATTCCAAAAGATATCGTATGGAAAGGCAAGCTGGGACTGGCCGGGGTTGGCTCCATCTGGACCCGTTTCAATGTCACGCCCAATTCGGGAGCCATTTTCAGGATTCAGCAAGCTGCGCCCAAAAAACAGGGTAAACAGAAAAAAGCTATACGGACACGTTAAACTCGTTCACCAGCCTGATAATGTCATCGCCCCACTGCGAGAGGCGTTTGTCGCCAATGCCTGAAATCTGTTTCAGCTCATCGATTGTCACCGGCTTCGCAAGTGCGATTTCACGCAATGTGGCATCCTGAAAAATGACATAGGCAGGCATGTTTTGCTCGCGTGCAACTTCCATCCGCCACCAGCGCAATTTTTCGAACAGCTTTTGCTCCTGCGGTGGCAAAACGATTTGGGAGAATTTCGGCTGTGCTTTTTCCTTGCGTTTCTTTTCCGGTTTCTGATACTGCCGCAACAAAACCTTTTTTTCGCCTTTCAGAATCGGGCGTGCCAGTTCAGACAGTTTAAGCGCATTGTACTCGTCCATATCGACCCAGACGTACTGTGCCGCGACAGCCTGCCTCAACACACTTCGCCATTCCGCCACACTTTGCCCGGCTCCGATGCCGAAAGTCGATAGCTGGTTGTGTCGCCACTGTAAAACACGTTCGGAACTGATACCCCGCAAGACATCGATAACATGAAGCGCTCCAAAACGCTGGCCTACCCGATAAATAGTCGAGAGCAGCTTTTGCATGTCTTTTGTCCCGTCTTTGGCGACCGGAGGCGTCAGGCAGGTATCGCAATTGCCACATGGGGCAGCGGATTCACCGAAATATTCCAGTAAACGGACCCGTCTGCAAGTCAAGGTTTCGCAAAAACCCAGCAAGGCATCCAGCTTGCCGATCTGGATACGCCGGTGTTCGGGATCGGCATCCGACTCGTCGATCATTCGCCGCTGCTGAACGACATCCTGCAAACCGTATGACATCCAGGCCGTTGCCGGGTTGCCGTCCCGTCCGGCACGTCCCGTTTCCTGATAATAGCCTTCCATACTCTTGGGCAAGTCCAGATGGGCGACGAAGCGAACATCCGGTTTGTCGATCCCCATTCCGAAAGCAATCGTCGCTACCATGACAATGCCCTCTTCCCTTAAAAAACGGGACTGGTTGACTGAACGCGTCTGCGTATCCATGCCAGCATGATAAGGCAGGGCATTGATATGATGTTCAAGCAGAAACGCGACCATTTCATCCACCTTTTTGCGTGACAGACAATAAACGATACCGGCATCTCCCGGATGCTCGGATTGAATGAAATCCAGCAGTTGATGACGACCGTTTTCCTTTTCAACGATACAGTAGCGGATGTTGGGCCGATCGAAAGAGGAAATGAACTGCCTGGAATTTTCCAGTTTCAGGCGCGAGAGTATTTCTGCACGGGTATGCGCATCCGCCGTCGCTGTCAGTGCAATTCTCGGCACTGCCGGAAAATATTCATGCAGAATCGAGAGCTGGATATATTCCGGACGAAAATCATGCCCCCACTGGGAAACGCAATGCGCCTCATCAATGGCGAACAAGGCGATTTTCGTTTTTGAAAGCCAGTTCAGGCAACGCTCGGTTACAAGACGTTCCGGAGCGATATAAACGAGATCGAGCTCGTTTTTCAGCACAGCCCGTTCAATCCGGGAAGCTTCTTCATACGATAAGGTCGAGTTGAGATAGGCGGCCCGCACCCCGGCTGTTTCGAGGGCATCGACTTGATCCTGCATCAATGCAATCAGAGGGGAAATGACGATCCCGACACCATCCCGAACCAGTGCAGGAATCTGGTAACAGAGAGACTTACCTCCCCCCGTCGGCATCAGGACCAGAGCGTCATGGCCGGAGGCGATTTCGGCAATGATTTCTTCCTGTTGATCTCGGAAAGAAGAATAGCCAAAAACCGATTGTAATATTTCCAATGCCTTTTGACGGCACGCCCGATTCATTGGCTTTTCAAACTCCATATCGCTTTGTTCAGTTAATCAACCCAATTGACCCATCCATAGTAAGCGCTAACTAATATGAACAGTCCGAAAGCGATACGATACCACGCAAAAGGGATGAAATTATGTGAACTGATATATCTTAACAACCAGCGCACGCAGATAAACGCGGATATAAACGCTGCAATGGCGCCCACGGAAAACCAGGGTAAATCCGCAGCGGACAACAATGCTCTTTCTTTATAAACGGAATAGACTGTCGCCCCAAACAGGGTTGGAATGGCCAGAAAGAAAGAAAATTCAGTGGCGACTTTTCGCGACAATCCACAAATCATCCCGCCGATAATTGTCGCACCTGAGCGGCTGGTTCCCGGAATCAGCGCAAAAGCCTGCGCACACCCGACTTTGAACGCGTCCATCATACTCATTTCATCGACAGATTCGATTTTCGAAACCGGATTTCTTTCATTTTTCCGTTCGACAACAATGATGATCAGTCCACCGATAATAAATGCCGCAGCCACAGGGACAGGGGCAAAAAGACAGGACTTGATAATCTTGTTGAATGAAACGCCTAAAATGGCGGCGGGTAAAAAAGCAATGATGAGATTGGTGACAAATCTGCGGTCTCTTGCATTCGTAAAGAAGCCTTTTGTCACGCTGATTATTTTCTCATGATATACCCAGCAGACTGACAGCATGGCCCCGGACTGAATGGCGATTTCAAATACCTTGATTTTTTCGCCGGTGAAATCCAGCAGGCTGCCTGCCAGAATGAGATGCCCCGTCGAGGAAATAGGCAAAAACTCGGTGACCCCCTCGACTATTCCCATAATGAGGGCTTTTAACAAAAAAAGGAAATCCATGATCCAGACTTTAAATGAACGCGAAAAGAACTGGTTTCCGATTCCCGAATCTTCAACTCACTAATTGCAGGAAAGAAATCACTCCTTGACAGGTCGCCATCATACTCGAAAAACAGATGGCTGGAAAAATAAAATTTCTTTCTGTTGAAGCCTGTTATCAGACAGGATCATAAACATGCCTGTGTTTACAATTCTTCACTAACTTTTAACAGTATCGAAATGATTCGCCCTGCTTTCAAGCCGAAAGTGCAAAAGTTGCTGCTATCATTCCTGCCTGTTTTATTAAAACTTTATACATTTGTAACAACTTATTGAATTTCGTGTAATGCTTTGTGAAAAGCACTAAATTCATATCAGGAACAAAACGTATTAAACCGTTAAGCTGTTTTGAACAGAAAACAATTCATACACTCAAATACGGCAATAAAAAATCCGGTAACCATGTCGTCTAAAATCTGAACTTTTGACAAAGAAACGGCTGTTGGAATGAACGCGAACATGCTCGAAAAAATAAAAAAACTCAAAAATCCAAAAGTCTGGATTCCTGTATCGGCCATTATAGTAATCGTCATAGCCGCACTAACGTACTGGCTTGCGACCAGCGAGGACGATATTACTTACATGACGGAAAAAGCCCGTGTGGGCAACATCAGCCAGGTTGTTGAAGCGACAGGCGAAGTCGCAGCGGTCAACCTCGTCAATGTCGGTGCTCAGGTATCGGGACAGATCAAAAAACTCTATGTCGTTCTGGGACAGGAAGTCAAACAGGGCGATATGATCGCCGAGATCGATTCGCAGACTCAGGAAAATACCTTGAATACGGACAGGGCAAAACTTGCCAATTACAAGGCCCAGCTGGAAGCCCGCAAAATCCTGTTGAACATCGCGAAGAAACAATACGATCGTGAACTTGTATTGATCAAGACGAATTCGACTTCACAACAGAATCTCGAAAACGCCAGGGACACGTACGCGACCGCCCGGGCAAATGTCAATGAAATGGAATCCCTGATCAAACAGACCCAGATCACGATTAACACGGATGAAACCAATCTGGGATACACCAAGATCAGGGCACCGTTGAATGGAACGATCGTATCCGTTCCTGTCGAAGAAGGCCAGACGGTCAACGCCAACCAGACGACACCGACGATTGTCCAGATTGCAAACCTCGGCGATATGGAAATCGACATCCAGATTTCCGAAGGCGACATCACCAAAGTCAAACCCGGCATGCCTGTCGATTACACGATTCTGTCCGAACCGAACACGATTTTCCATGCAAAACTGGATTCGATCGATCCGGGCCTGACGACACTGACCGACGGCAGCTACAGCAAGAGCAGCACGTCCAGTTCGTCCTCATCCACATCGACAGCAGCCGTTTATTACTACGGACGTTCCTACGTGAAAAATGATGAAGGCAAACTCCGGATCGGCATGATGACCCAGAACACCATTCTCGTCTCTTCTGCCGAAAACGTTCTGGTCGTCCCGACGATCGCGCTAACGAACCGGAATGACCAATATTTCGTCCGCATATTGACGGATAAAAACAAGGTTGAAAAACGGGATGTCGAAATCGGCATTTCCGATGGTGTCTATACTGAAATCACGTCCGGACTGGCCGAGGGAGACCAGGTCATCACCTCCGAAGTCGGAAAAAATGAAAAAGTCGGTTCCAGCTCGACCCGCAGCAGACCACCGAGGATTTAAGCATGAACATCATCGAACTGCGAAACATAAACAAAATTTATGGATCGGGCAACAATCAGGTCCATGTCCTGAAAGACATCAATCTGGACATCGAATCGGGAGATTTTGTCGCCATCATCGGACAGTCCGGTTCCGGCAAATCGACCCTGATGAATATTCTCGGCTGCCTCGATACCGCGAGCTCGGGAGACTATAAAATCGCCGGTGAAGATCTGGCGGGAATGAGCCCCGACGACCTCGCCACCCTGCGAAGCAAATATCTCGGCTTTATTTTCCAGCGTTATAACCTGCTGGCTACCCTGAATGCGGAAGAAAACGTCGAGCTGCCGGCTATTTACTCCGGCCTGAAATCCCAGGAAAGAAAAGAACGCGCCGACCAGATCCTCTCCAATCTGGAACTGGGCAACCGTATCGACCATTTTCCGTCCGAACTGTCCGGCGGTCAGCAACAGCGTGTCAGTATTGCGCGTGCCCTGATGAATGGCGGCGAAATCATCCTTGCCGATGAACCGACGGGGGCACTGGATTCGAAAAGTGGCCTCAACGTCATGGCCATTCTCCAGCAGCTGAATGATCAGGGGCATACCATCATTCTGGTCACTCATGACCAGAACATCGCCAATTACGCCAACCGGATCATTGAAATCAAGGACGGCGCCATTATTTCCGACATCCGGAAAGCACCGAACAAAAACAAAAAAGAAGAGTTCCCGCCAAAGGACAATTCGAGAAATACCTTCGCTTATCTGAAAGACCAGTTTTTCGAGGCATTCAGAATGTCGATTCAGGCTATCAAGACCCATAAATTGCGGTCTGGCCTGACCATGCTCGGGATCATTATCGGGATTGCCTCGGTCGTTTCCGTTGTCGCACTGGGAAAAGGCTCGCAGGAAAAAATTCTGGAGGACATTAATTCTCTGGGTACCAATACGATTGTCGTGATGCCGGGTAAAGGATTTGGCGACCGCAATTCGAGCAAATATAAAACGCTTACTGTCAACGATGCTGAACTGTTGGCACGCCAGAGTTACGTGGACAGTACGACACCAGCGGTTCGCACTTCCGGCACCCTGACAAGGGAAAACATTTCCGTAACCGGCCAGTTGAACGGTGTAGGTGACCAGTACTTCGACGTAACGGGCCTGAAACCGGAAGCGGGACGGTTTTTCAACAAGGAAGACGTGAAATCGGGTAGCGCCGTCGTCGTTATCGACCAGAACACGAAAGAAAAACTGTTCCCGAACACGACAGACATACTGGGCAAAACCATTATTTTCAACCGGCAACCGCTGAAAATAATCGGTATTTCACAAAAACAGAATGCCAGTTTCGGTACGACCGATACCCTGACCATGTGGTCGCCCTATACGGCCGTTATGAACCGTATTACCGGGGACAGGAATATCTCGTCAATCACGGTCAAGGTCAAGGACAATGTCAGCATGACGGCAGCCGAGAAAAACGTCATCCGCTTTTTGACCGCCAAGCACGGCAAGGAAGACTTTTTCACGGTCAATACCGACAGCATCCGTCAAACGATTGAAAGTACGACGAATACCATGCGTCTCCTGATATCGTGTATCGCCCTGATTTCACTCGTTGTCGGCGGTATCGGGGTCATGAATATCATGCTTGTTTCCGTAACGGAACGAACCCGCGAGATCGGCATACGCATGGCGGTCGGAGCCCGCCGAAACAGCGTGCTACAGCAGTTTCTGATAGAAGCCGTCCTTATATGCCTGATCGGCGGTTTTATCGGCGTTCTGTTCGTTTTCGGTATCGGGTTTCTGTTCAGCATGTTCGTACAGGCCTTCACCATGTCGTATTCAGCCACTTCCGTCATTCTGGCGATAAGCTGTTCGACACTGATCGGTGTGATTTTCGGATATATTCCCGCCCGCAACGCTTCTCTTCTTAATCCGGTGGATGCATTATGCGACTGATTCCCTGTACCCTTTTATGTCTGATTATCGCCGGTTGCGCTACCCAGACCACGACGATTCCCGATATGGGAGTCATTCCCCAGCAAACGATTGTTGCCGGATACAAAATCGATTCCGAATGGTGGAAAACCTATCATGACGAGAATCTGAACAAACTGGTTGCAGTTGCCCTTGAAAACAATATCGACCTGAAAAAGAGCGCGATTACGGTCAACAAGGCCCTGTACGAAGCCAATTTGCTTGGCCAGAATCTGGTACCTGAATTTTCCGGTTCTCTTGGCGCTTCGGTCAGCAATAACATGAAAGCGGGTCAAACATCCCACAATTACACGTCTGAACTGGGTGTCAGCTACGAGATCGACTTGTGGCGTAAACTGAGCAGTGCGGCATCCGCACAGGAATGGGAATACAAGGCGACACAGCAGGATATGGAAACGACACGTCTTGCGCTGATCAACAACATCGTCGACAGTTATTTCCATCTCGTTTATCTGAATCAGGCCATTCGTGTCACTGAAGAGAATATCGGGTTTTATACGCAGCTGCTCCAGATCATCAATAACAAATTCACATCCGGAAAAGTCGATGCACTGGAACCGTTGACGGCAGAAAAATCCCTGCTGGCTTCCAGAAACAGCCTCATGACGCTGGAAAACAATCGCAAAACGGTCGAACAGACATTGAGAAATCTGCTTAATCTGCGCCCGGGTGACAAACTGGACATCAAAACAGCCGACATATTGATGACACCGGCGACGAACGTCGATCTGAACGTACCGATTTCCGCTCTGGGACTTCGTCCCGATGTCAAAGCGGCCGAATACCGGATCCAGTCTGCTTTTCTCGACTGGGAATCGGTAAAAGCCAGTGTTTACCCCAGCGTGACAATTGGCAGTACGCTTAGCACCGCGTCAAATAAAAGCAGCTCGATGTTCAATGTTCCCTTCCTCGGTGGTACGGTCAACATCAATCTTCCATTTTTGCAATGGAACAAGATCAAATGGAACATCAAGATATCCGAAGCCGACTTTGAAAACGCCAGACTCAATCTGACCTCTTCCGTCAACACGGCCTTGAATGAAGTGGATACTTACTATTACTCGTATGAAAAATCGGTTTCACTATTGGACAATCTCTCAAGAAGATACGATAACGATGCCAAAATCAGCGTTTACAACCGCATGCGTTATGAAGCCGGCGCGACAGAACTTAAAGACTGGCTGGATGCAAAAACTTCCGAAAACAGTTCCATGCTTTCCCTGCTGGAAGGGAAATACAATACGATTACCTATGAAAACGCGATTTATAAATCTCTGGGAGCCAAACTGTCTGCCAATCAGGTTTCAAAGCCATAAATCAAATGGTTTTTTTGCCATTTGATTTACAAAAGCCATTGCGAACAAACAAAAAAACAGAAAGTTTCCTTCAATAGTCCGAAAACAGCCGCGCCCGCATGCCTGCATTTGTTAAAATGTCATGCGTCAAATAAATTTTTTCGTCAGGCAATCATGCAGGAAGCGCGCATCAACATGATCGAAAACCAGTTACGTGCCGGCGGCGTGCACGTAAAAGAGGTTTTCGATGCCGTTTCAGCCATCCGGCGTGAAGAATTCGTGCCATCCGAATATCGGCAATACGCTTTTGCCGATATGGAAATTCCGCTTCCTTATGCCCAGAACATGTTAACGCCCCTTTCTGAAGCATTGGTGTTACAGGAAACCGGATTGCGCAAGGACGATACCGTCCTTGAAATCGGTACCGGATCGGGTTATATGGCCGCCCTCCTGTCTCACCAATCAAGACACGTTACCACTGTTGAAATTGAAGAGGGATTGAAGCAGCAGGCTCAAGATAATCTGGACCGTTACGGTATAAAGAATGTCCAGGTTATCCATGACAATGGATTTTTGATCGAGCGTTATGCCAGAGATCGCCTGTTTGACGTAATTGTTTTTTCTGGATCAGTCTCAAACATTCCCGAAACGTTTAAAGATAAACTTGCGGACAACGGAAGAATGATTGTATTTTATGGAACAGAACCTTGCGTTCAGGCAATATTTTTACAGAAAAACTCAGCCATGGACATCAAGACCGGGATATTATTTCAAACATCGGTAAAACCATTGAAAGAACAACCGGGGCGCTCGCCATTCCGGTTTTGAAATCATAAAAACAATCGTTCCAAAACATATTTGGAGTAAGTATGCACTATCGTTCTGCCATACCTGTTTTAGTCGGATGCCTGTTTGCCACCAATGTTCTTGCGGCCGACCTGATGCAAACCTACATGGAAGCCCTTGCCAACGATCCTCAATACGCCAGTGCAAGAGCGTCATTGATGGCCGGTCAGGAAAAAAGCACACAGGGACTGGCAAAACTGTTGCCAAATCTTTCCGCATCAGGTGGTTATGGACGAAACTGGTTCGAAGGACTGAACTATAACGAAAACAAATACACCATCGCGCTGACCCAACCGATTTTCAACTGGGCCAATTACCAGAATTACGAAACAAGCAAACTGCAGGTATCCATCTCTGAAGCCCAGTTTGCACAGGCACAGCAGGATCTGATGATGCGTGTGTCGCAAGCTTATTTCGATATATTGGCTGCTGAAGACGTCGTCACTTTCGCCAAGGCACAGAAAGCTGCTGTTGCCCAGCAGCTCGAATTGGCAAAGCGCAGTTTTCAGGTCGGAACAACGACGATTACGGATACCCATGAAGCGCAGGCCCGCTACAATCTGGCTGAAGCAGATGAAATCAGCGCCTTGAACGATCTTGAAGTCAAACGGACCGCTCTGGAACAGATTATCGGCCACCCGCCGGGCGAACTGGACCCGCTGAAAAAAGGCGTCAAACTCTCCGCCCCGGAACCGAATGTGATGACATCATGGGTCAGCTCTGCTGAAAACCAGAATTATCAGGTCGTTCAGTATCGTCTGTCTCGTGAAGTTGCCAAACGAAACATTAAAGCCACTCAAGCTGGTCACATGCCTACTGTCGATCTGGTCGCTTCATACAACCATACCAACCGCGATCAGTACATGATCGACACCAATGGCGGAATCCAGACCTTCAACACGCAAAAAGTGGTCGGCGTGCAATGGAACATCCCGCTTTTTTCCGGTTTCGAAGTCACCAGCAAGGTAAAGGAAGCGGTCTCTCTGGAAGACAAGGCCCGAAACGATCTGGAAGCGTCACGCCGCAGTGCCGCCCAGCTGGCACGCCAATCCTATCTCGGAGTGAACAACGGCCTTTCGCAGGTCAGGGCACTTGAAGCTGCCGAAGTCGCCAGCTTGTCATCCCTTGAAGCCAACAAGCTCGGTTATGAAGTCGGTGTCCGTATCAATATCGATGTGTTGAACGCCGAACAACAGGTCTTCATGACGAGACGCGATTTGACCAATGCGCGCAACAATACCATCATCAACGGACTCCGACTGAAACAGGCCGCCGGAACATTGAATGAAGATGATTTGAAGAGAGTAAATCTGCTTTTAAAGAAATAACAGCCTTGTCTCTTTTCAGGGAATTTCGTATAATCTCAAATTCGTTGAAATATTCAGTCTGCTAGAATATTTTCATCAATGGTGGACGTAGCTCAGTTGGTAGAGTCCAGGATTGTGATTCCTGTTGTCGTGGGTTCGAGCCCCATCGTCCACCCCATAAAATCAATAACTTACCAGTCGCCTGAATTTTTTTGGAAGATAAATTCCAAAATTTTGGAAGATGATTCGCAAAAAAGCCGACAAAACGCGTTGGCTTTTTTATTGGTTTTCCATTATAAATGTGGATAACTTTATTTAATTTGTTGTCCCACGAATACAAAAGAGCAACAATGCTTGTTGCTGCAACTTCATGCGCCAATTATGTCGTTAACTGATGTGATATGGCGGTTCGCGTAACCGTTTTGGTAGTGGTCTAGTTTGAAATCCTGAATTTGCATTCAGCAGGCAATCAGGCGATTTTGGACATATTATGTGCAAAACCGTGCATTATTCGCACATTTTGCTAGCGCAAAACATCATATTTTGCCATGATGCACCCTATATCCAGCATATTTGACAAGAACAGAAAATGGCAACCAAAAAGGATTTTACACAGGTCGCTTTCTCGGTATTCCAGCAAGCTACTGGAGAAGAAGAGAAACCCAAGCCGCTGACTGGCCGAAAGGCCAATAGCAGTAAAGGCGGGAAAATTGGCGGGGCAAAACGTGCCGAGAACCTAACCAAAGAGCAGCTTTCGGAACAAGGAAAGAAGGCGGCAGAGACTAGGTGGTCATCTACCCCCCCCCCCGCAAAAGCCGTGCCAAGACGGGGAAAAATGAAGCCATCACGGTAGATTTAGTTCGAGATTGGCTCAAAAAGCTTGGGTATGAGAACGATGCGTCAGTCATCATTGAACGCGAACAAACTGCCGATCCAACCATAGATAAACTCCTGAAAAATGCCTCCAAGCGTGGCAGCGGCAAGGGTTATCCTGACTTCATCATAACCAGCCCAACAGTGGCTAAAGATTTTGTCTGCGTCGTGGAATGCAAAGCAGATACCGCAAGACACCAAAGCGACACGCTCACGAATTACACTGATTATGCAGTGGATGGCGCTAGGCTCTACGCGGGCTATCTGTCGAAAGAAAAGGACGTTCTATACGTTGGTGTGAGCGGGCAAAATAAAAATGAATTGCGCGTTAATCACTTCATACAGCTAAAGGATGAAAAGCACTCTCAGGAGATATTAAATCCGAACAAGCTGTACCCATTTAATGACCTGATCGAGCAGTACAAAAAATCGCGCTTTCGCGTTGATTATGAAAGTCTGATCAAATACACGCGCACACTCAACGAAGAATTGCACAAGAAGAAAATTCCTGAAAATAATCGTGCAATTTTGTTTAGCGGAATTTTGATTGCGTTAGAGGATGATACGTTTCATGACACTTTTTCAGGGTATAGGAGCGCGAAGCGATTAAGCGAGTTCCTTGTTTCCAGTGTCGTTCAAAAATTGGAATATGCCAATATTCCAAGTACTCGCGTACATGAAATGCAGCAGGCATTTAACTTCATTAAATCCCATACAGCACTCATTGACGAAGGGTACTTGATAAAGTTGGTTGCTGACATCCAGAAGGAAGTTCGCCCATTCATCAAGTCAAATAAGTATTTCGACATAGTGAGTCACTGCTACGTTGAGTTCTTGAAATACGCGAACAACGATAGTGCGTTAGGCATTGTATTGACGCCTGCACACATTACGGAATTGTTTTGCGATATAGCAGGCGTTACGAAGGATAGCGTTGTGCTTGATAATTGTTGCGGCACCTCAGGATTCCTCATTGCGGCTATGCAAAAAATGGTTGCTCTTGCCAAGGGCGACAGCAAAGAAATTGAAAACATCAAGAAAGAACGCTTGATCGGGATCGAGTATCAAGATCATATTTTCACCCTCGCTGTTTCCAACATGATCATTCATGGGGATGGGAAAACCAACATCATCAAAGGAGATTGCTTCAAGAAAATTCAAGACGCAGCCGCCTACAAGCCAACAGTTGGCCTGCTAAATCCTCCATATAACGATGTCACGGGTATAGATGAGTTGGAGTTTGTCGAGAACAATTTATCTGCCATCCAACAAAACGGCATTGTGGTTGCCATTGTTCCAATGCGGTGCGCTCTCTACCAAGATGGGCGGGGCGCAGAGATAAAAAAGCGCCTGCTTGAAAAGCACACGCTGGAAGCGGTCATGTCTATGCCAGATGATCTTTTCTACCCGGTAGGAGTCGTAACGTGCGTAATGGTTTTCAGGGCGCATGTTCCGCATCAATCCGGCCGAAGAAAAACATGGTTTGGCTACTGGAAAGATGATGGTTTTCTCAAGGCAAAACACAGGGGGAGGATAGATGCACAAGAGCGATGGGGAGGCATCAAATCGCATTGGCTAAACATGTTTCGCAACCGCGAAGTTCATGCTGGCGAGAGCGTTTTGTGGCGCGTTGGAGCGAATGATGAATGGTGTGCAGAAGCGTATATGGAAACCGATTATGACCTTATCACGCCGGAGGTTTTTGAGCAGGTGGTGAAGAATTATGCGGTCTTCAAAATGACCCGTGGAAGCGGCAAAAAATGAAGCTCGTTCGTCTTGATGATTTGTTTGATGTGAGGTACGGCTCGAATTTGGAGTTGAACGCGCTTAAATTATCTCCGAGTGGCATCAATTTCGTTTCAAGGACGGCAAAGAATAATGGGGTTTCTGCAAGGGTTGCGCCTGTAGCGGGTCTTGAACCGATACCATCAGGAGTTTTAACCGTTGCTGGAGGTGGGTCGGTATTAGAAACTTTCTTGCAACCAGAACCATTTTATTCAGGAAGAGACCTTTATTATCTGACTCCATTGCACCCGATGAGTGATGAGGTCAAATTGTTCTATGCGCATTGCATACGTTCTAATAAATATAGATACAGCTATGGCAGGCAAGCTAACAAGACCTTGAAGGGCATCTTGCTGCCTAGCCTGAGCGATCTTCCCGAATTCGTATCTAAAGCGAGGGTGGGGAAATTCACAAAATCTTCAAAAGCGGTATTGTCTTCTCCAATACCTCCCCTTCGCACCAACAAGTGGATGCAATTCAGACTGGGGGAGTTGTTTGATGTTCGCAAAGGACTTCGCCTAACGAAAGCCAATATGTTGCCCGGCCAAATACCTTATGTCGGCGCGTCTGATGCGGACAATGGCATTACGGCGTACATTGGGCAAAGCGCCATTCATCAAGGAGGCACTATCAGCGTCAGCTACAACGGCTCTGTAGGTGAAGCCTTCTTTCAGCCAGAGCCACATTGGGCAACAGATGATGTGAATGTTCTGTACCCACTAGGATTTGAATTGACGCCAGAAATAGCCATGTTTATCTGCGCGCTTATTCGCCAAGAGAAATATCGCTTCAGTTATGGCCGCAAGTGGCATCAGGAAAGGATGCGTGAATCTGTGATCAAGTTGCCCGTGACCAAACAAGGTCAACCTGACTTTTGCTGGATGGAGCAATTCATTAAAACACTACCGTATAGCGCAAATATCAGTTGACACCACACTTACTCAAGCATATAATCTATTCTGAAATCAACGGAATGGATTGCCATGAACCGCCTAGATACCGCCGAACGCGCAAATATCCTTGCTCTACTCTGTGAGGGTATAGGCATTAACGCCGTGTGTCGTGTATCTGATGCCAGCAAAATGACGGTGTTAAAGCTTCTGGCGGATGCTGGACAGGCTTGCGCCGACTACATGGATGTCAATATTCGTGACCTGAAAAGCAAGCGCATCGAGTGCGACGAGATTTGGAGTTTTTGCTATGCCAAGCAAAAGAATGTCGCAACCGCCAAAGCAGCGCCGGATGGCGCAGGGGATGTTTGGACATGGACAGCGATTGATAGTGACAGCAAATTGATGGTGTCCTACCTTGTCGGCACCAGAGATGCCGAATGCGCATTAGCCTTTATGGACGATTTAAGCGGTCGTCTTGCTAATCGGGTGCAGCTTACAACGGACGGCCATAAGGCTTATCTGATAGCCGTGGAGGAGGCTTTCGGCGCAGACGTGGACTATGCACAGCTTGTGAAAATGTACGGAACTGCGCCAGAGAACTTGAAAGGAAAATACAGTCCGGCAGAATGTACTGGGATCAAGAAAACGCCGATTACTGGCACACCAGTTAAAAGCTTGGTTTCAACGTCATATGTAGAGCGCACCAATTTGACAATTCGGATGCAGAATCGCCGATTTACGCGGCTTACCAATGCGTTTTCAAAGAAGTTGGACAATCACATTCATGCATTTAGCTTGTTCGCTATGCACTACAACTACTGCAAAATTCACAAAACCTTGCGCGTTACTCCAGCAATGGAAGCAGGATTGACCGATCATGTTTGGACGCACGAGGAAATCATCGGCCTTCTCAAAGAGAAAGAACAGCCCAAAAAGCGTGGGGCATATAAAAAGCGTAATTCTGAAATTTCAAACTAGACCACTACCACCGTTTTCTGGTTGTTGACAGAAGATCAATGATCTGTAAGCGACCGTATGGTACATATAACCGCCACCGGATCTAGCGAGCAAAACCACAAAATAAGAAGGCCGATTTTTAACCGGTATTCTTATTTATTCTTCATTCACTATATTTTCTTTTTTAGTCACTTTTTTCCTTGTTTTTTTTGCTGGATTGGATATTGAAGCATTCACCGATAGAGGCGTAGCTTCATCCGTCTCAACAAGTCCAATTTTTGCAATACCAATCATTACTCCGGGTGAGCGTTTTTCTGGAGATGGTCCAACAGTACCTGTACCAATCTGAAATTCAACAGCTAAACTAAAGAATCCTTCATGAAAATCGTAATGTTTAATCAAAAGCTCTGTCAGCATTTCAGCTGACAAAAGCGGATTAACTGGAACAGGTTTTTTAGTGGTAACAGACATGGCCTTCCTCATTTTCAGCTGACTTTAAACTGATTTCACTTCCTTGAACAAAATTGAAAAATTGGTTTTCAGTAGCTTTCCATTGTTGCATCGTAATAAAAAACGCCTTTTCTATACCTGGTGCTATGAGACTTATTTTTTCAGCCACTTTCTCTTTTTTCATCAAGTGTTCCGAAAGTGCCCGGGAAACAATTTCATTTAATGAAACTCCATTTTCCATTGCCTTTCTAACTGCCTTTCGATGTAATTCAGGCGGAACACGTACATTGAATTGGCCTTTTAAAGATTTTTGGGGATCCCTGTTTAATTGATGACAAGTATCGATATAATCATCCACAGCGGCCTCAAATTCTACTTTCAACTTGGATGGAGTTTCTGCCTCATAGGTAACAAGATCATTAATAAAAAGGATCTTTCCTCTACAAACACCTCGATCCATGTCAATCTCAGTGGATCCTTCATACCCTTTATATTTGAGGATATCCATATTCTTTCCTAAATGAGCTCGTTTTCTTTTAACTTCTCATGAATATCACTGGCACATCCCTTATCTATATAAGATTGCGGATGTGGCTCATGACAAATAATTAAGACATTCTTATCTTTATTAAAAAATTTTCTTCTTGATCCGCTACCTTTCACCAACTCAAAACCAAGGCTTTTGAGTAGAGACACTACATCATCCCACCTTATGTTAGATGGGATAGGTCTTTTCCTGAGAGCTGCAACTGTTCTATCGTGTTTTGCCATACAAATGGTAGCTATAGGCTAATTGTAACTAAAAACTAGTTACAAATAAATATTAAAATTTGATAAAAAATAACCAGATACAATAAATTCATACATTAGTATAAGCCTCATCAAGGTAAAAAAATTGCTGTTTTTCAACAAAAGCAATGCTTAAAAAATAAGCAATACAGTCAGAAAACACGACTAAAAACAGTGAAATTTCTTTGGAAGATGACAAAAATGACCCTATATTTCATGCGGGTTACAAGATTTTTCCAAATTCCAAAAAAATCCGACTTTATTTATAAAAATCAAATAATTAAGTTATAAAAAATCTCGGATTGTGATTCCTGTTGTCGTGGGTTCGAGCCCCATCGTCCACCCCAGAATGTCGAAAGCCCGAATTTGATTCGGGCTTTTTTATTGTCTTTTACCTGCTTTTTATATAAGCAGAGCTTTACTTTTCCTTTATATTTTCTTGTCGAATGGCGGAAGTTTTTTCGAAACCATCGTATTTTGCAACGTAACATACTCTGGCAATCCCATTTTGTAGGGCGGATAATTTTCACCCTGAACCAATGGCTGGAGATACTTTCTGCACTCTTCGGTAATGCCATACCCGTCGTCACGGATAAAACTCTTCGGCATCATTTTTTCGACATTGGCGACGTTCTCCAGATCGGCCACCCCTATTTCGTAACGATAAGGTTCACTCGACAGTCTTACGATAGTCGGCATCACTGAATTTTTACCTTGCAACGCCAGATTGACCGCAGCAGCACCGACTTCATATGCCTGCTCGACGTCTATGGCGGATGCGATATGCCGCGCCGATCTCTGGAGATAATTGGCTACCGCCCAATGAAACGGATATCCCAGTTCTTCACAAATCATATTGGCGACAACCGGTGCCGCGCCTCCCAGATGGGCATGCCCGAATGCGTCCCGGGCACCCTGATCGGCAAGAAAGGTTCCATCCGGATATTTACATCCTTCCGATACGACTACCGTACAATAACCGTGACGCCGGACCTTGTTTTCCACTTGTGCCAGAAATTTCTTTTCGTTGAATTCCACCTCCGGGAACAGGATGACGACCGGAATGCCATAATTTTCTGCAAGACCGCCCGCAGCGGCAATCCATCCCGCGTGACGCCCCATGACTTCGAGGACGAATATTTTTGTGGACGTCCTGCACATGGAACGGACATCAAAGGACGCCTCGACCGTCGAGACAGCAATGTATTTGGCAACCGAACCGAATCCCGGACAGCAATCGGTCAACGGGAGATCGTTATCGATCGTTTTCGGTACATGAATGGCTTGAATCGGGTATCCCATCAGGGTGGAAAAACGGGAAATCTTGTAACAGGTATCCGCTGAATCGCCTCCACCGTTATAAAAAAAGTAACCAATATCATGCGCCCTGAACACGTCCAGCAAACGCTCGAATTCTTTCCGGTCTTTTTCAGGATCGGCGAGTTTGTAACGACATGAACCGAAAGCACCGCCCGGCGTATACCGCAAGGCGGCAATATCTTCACGGCTCTCCTTGCCGGTGTCGATCAGCTCCTCAGTCAATGCACCGACAATACCATTACGGCCAGCCAGTACATTTTTGATCTTGTCCGGATATTTTCTGGCCGTCTCTATCACGCCACAGGCGGATGCATTGATAACGGCAGTTACCCCGCCGGATTGAGCATAAAAAGCATTTCTGGCAGTCATAAGGACTCCTCATCCATGAACAATCACGCAAACCATTTTTCTCAATTCTGACATAAAGAAATTTGACGATACAGAGAAATACTCATTATTCCTCCATATTTGACATCTCATAGAGTGGAACCGTAACGAAAAAATCTGGAAAAAATGTTTTAAAATCCACTCTTACATTAGAAATTAATTTTTTTCCGGCTTTGTATCCTAATGAATTTCTCAGGGCGACATTTAAAAAAAATCACGATACCGTCCAAAAACGGCATCACGGCCAGTCAGGTTTCCCTGCCGAAAGGTCCTTGGAAAACTATGGAAGATTTTCTTTCGGAAAGATTTCCCGTTCTGACAAAAGAAGAATGGCAAAAACGCGTCATTGCTGGTGACGTTCTCAATGAAAACGGCACACCGCTTTCATCCGGAGCTCCCTATACGCCCTATCAGAAACTCTACTATTACCGCTATCTTCCGAATGAACGACCAAACCCTTTTCAGGAAACTGTCCTTTATCAGGATGACTGGCTGGTCGTCGCCGACAAACCTCATTTTTTGCCTGTCACCCCATCCGGGAAATATGTCAGTGAAACCCTTCTTGTGCGGCTCAGGAAAAAACTGGGTATCGATACACTGACCCCTATTCACAGAATTGACAGGGAAACAGCAGGACTTGTTCTCTTTTCCGTCAAACCGGAAGGACGTAATTTATATCAACGCCTGTTCCGGGAAAATTTTGTCTCCAAGCATTACGAGGCCATTGCCCCATATCGTGATGACATCGCCTTTCCGATGAGATACCGCAGCAGGATCGAGGAAGGGGACTCTTTCATGAGAATGCGGGTCATACCTGATGGCACGCCGAACGCCGAAACGGAAATCAGCATCCAGCAAAAAAGCAATGCATTTGCCCACTATCACCTGAAACCGGTGACTGGCCGGAAACACCAGCTCCGGATACAGATGTGTTCACTGGGTATCCCGCTTTTGAACGACCGGATATATCCCGTTCATTTACCAGAAGCCGTCACTGATGAAATGCAGGCAGAAGAATTCAGATATCCGCTCCAGCTCGTTGCAAAATCGGTTAGCTTCAAAGATCCGGTTTCAGAAAAAATTCATCATTTTGAAAGCCGTCATTGTCTCGATCTCAACCGGATAAGCGACTTTATCGACTAAATCATTTTCTACATAAAGATGAAAAAACCATCCGATTCAATACAGGAAAACCAGCCATTCCCGGAAGTGACGCTTACCGAATTCAGAGGCGTTCAATTTCTACACCTTGGAACCGACTGGATACAGGGCGCAATGCGTCTGAACCATCCTTATGAAATCGTTCTGGATTACGTCCAGCAAATGATGGTCTGGATGCTTTTCAAGGAAAATCCGAAACACATTGTCCAGTTGGGACTGGGCAGTGCCGCATTGACCAAATTCTGCTATCAGCATTTCCCCGATGCTCACGTCACAGCCATTGAATTGAATCCAAACGTCATCGAAATCTGCCGGAATGCATTTCATTTGCCTGAAAACGACCATCGGCTCAAGGTCATCCAGACAGACGCTTTCGATTACATTGAAGCCAGGAAAAATCAGAATGAGATAGACATCATCCAGGTCGATCTCTATGACGAAAACGCAGCTGCGCCCGTATTCGACTCTCCGGAATTTTACAAAAGCTGTGCCGATGCCTTGACTCCTGACGGCATGATGACAATCAATATTTTCGGTGATGAATCAAACAGGACCAAAAGCGTCGAATCCATACAGGAAAGTTTTGATTCCGTCGTCTGGTTACCCGAAGTCGATGGCGGTAACATCGTCATTCTGGCGTTCAGAAAATCACCGGAAGTCAATTTTGAAGAACTCTTCTCACAAGCAAAACGCATTAAAAAAGAGACGAAGCTGAAAGCCGTTCAGTGGGTAAACCATCTTCATAGCTGGATGAAAGATATTTAAACCAGCAAAAGATTCGATTGCGCCAGTCTTATTGATTTGTCATAGCTTCACTTCTTGCTTTTTACCTGCGAAAAACGGTCAATTCAAACATATTAATATTTCGTCAAGCGCATAAACATACAAGTTCCGCGATGTTTCTCTTTCAAAAAAACACAACAAACGAACGCAATGCATTATGAAATACGAAATGTTTCCTCTCACGAAATGACATCGTTTAAAACAAGCGCCGGAAGAATCAGCACAATCTGTAGACAGGGTTCAGATCGTTAGAAAGGGGGCATTCAGGAGGGTCGGGCGAAATGGTTTTTGACAAACGCCAGAAGAAAGCACACATTTGCCGGAGAAGAAAGAAGAGAAGAAGGAAAGAGAGTTTTGTATGGAAGCTGTTTTCAGGTGTTGAGTTTAGAGGGTAACCGTTTGGAAGATAAATTCGAAAGACGAACAAAGGAGGAGCAAGAGAGTGGAAAGGTAGGACAATCAGGCAGAGGAAGCGGAACTGGATACAAAGGAATTGTTTTTGGAAGAATAAAAAAAGCCCCTAAGGTTAGTTAGGGGCTTTTTGGGATAATTGCCTGACGATAACCTACTTTCACACTGGTTGCAGCACTATCATCGGCGCAATGTCGTTTCACGGTCCTGTTCGGGATGGGAAGGGGTGGTTCCAACTTGCTATGGTCATCAGGCATAACTTGTCGGTTGTCCGTTCAAAACGAACAACCCAATCTGGAAATCGGTAAGAATTTTAGTATAGATCATGTTTACAGGCAACATCTTCTATAACCATCAAAGTTATAGAGACAAGCCTCACGAGCAATTAGTACTGGTTAGCTTAACGCATTACTGCGCTTCCACACCCAGCCTATCAACGTCCTGGTCTCGAACGACTCTTCAGGGAGCTCAAGGCTCCGGGAAGTCTTATCTTGAGGCAAGTTTCCCGCTTAGATGCTTTCAGCGGTTATCTTTCCCGAACTTAGCTACCCGGCGATGCCACTGGCGTGACAACCGGTACACCAGAGGTTCGTCCACTCCGGTCCTCTCGTACTAGGAGCAGCCCCTCTCAAACTTCCAACGCCCACGGCAGATAGGGACCAAACTGTCTCACGACGTTTTAAACCCAGCTCACGTACCACTTTAAATGGCGAACAGCCATACCCTTGGGACCGACTACAGCCCCAGGATGTGATGAGCCGACATCGAGGTGCCAAACTCCCCCGTCGATATGAACTCTTGGGAGGAATCAGCCTGTTATCCCCAGAGTACCTTTTATCCGTTGAGCGATGGCCCTTCCATACAGAACCACCGGATCACTATGTCCTACTTTCGTACCTGCTCGACTTGTCTGTCTCGCAGTTAAGCACGCTTATGCCATTGCACTATTAGCACGATGTCCGACCGTACCTAGCGTACCTTCGAACTCCTCCGTTACGCTTTTGGAGGAGACCGCCCCAGTCAAACTGCCTACCATACACTGTCCCCAACCCGGATAACGGGCCAAGGTTAGAACCTCAAACAAACCAGGGTGGTATTTCAAGGTCGGCTCCACGCAAACTAGCGTTCACGCTTCAAAGCCTCCCACCTATCCTACACAGATTGGTTCAAAGTCCAATGTAAAGCTACAGTAAAGGTTCATGGGGTCTTTCCGTCTAGCCGCGGGTAGATTGCATCATCACAACCATTTCAACTTCGCTGAGTCTCGGGAGGAGACAGTGTGGCCATCGTTACGCCATTCGTGCAGGTCGGAACTTACCCGACAAGGAATTTCGCTACCTTAGGACCGTTATAGTTACGGCCGCCGTTTACTGGGACTTCAATCAAGAGCTCTCACCCCATCATTTAATCTTCCAGCACCGGGCAGGCGTCACACCCTATACGTCCACTTTCGTGTTAGCAGAGTGCTGTGTTTTTATTAAACAGTCGCAGCCACCATTTTTTTGCAACCCCTTCTCCCTTCTGGCGCAGGCCAGTCAAGATACAAGGGCGTACCTTATCCCGAAGTTACGGTACAAATTTGCCGAGTTCCTTCTCCCGAGTTCTCTCAAGCGCCTTAGAATACTCATCTCGCCCACCTGTGTCGGTTTGCGGTACGGTCTCGTTAGACTGAAGCTTAGAGGCTTTTCTTGGAACCACTTCCAATCGCTTCGCGGCACAAGGCCACTCGTTTCAATTCCTTGGATTACGCTACCGGATTTGCCTAGTAGCCTCCTTCGAATCAATAACCGGGATTTCCAACACCCGGACGACTTTCCGCGATCCGTCCCCCCATCGCATCTAACGACGGTGCAGGAATATTAACCTGCTTCCCATCAGCTACGCATCTCTGCCTCGCCTTAGGGGCCGACTCACCCTGCTCCGATGAACGTTGAACAGGAAACCTTGGGCTTACGGCGTGGGGGCTTTTCACCCCCATTATCGCTACTCATGTCAGCATTCGCACTTCTGATACCTCCAGCATGCTTCTCAACACACCTTCTCAGGCTTACAGAACGCTCTCCTACCATATCCTTACGGATATCCGCAGCTTCGGTGACTGGCTTAGCCCCGTTACATCTTCCGCGCAGGACGACTCGATCAGTGAGCTATTACGCTTTCTTTAAAGGATGGCTGCTTCTAAGCCAACCTCCTGACTGTTTTAGCCTTCCCACTTCGTTTTCCACTTAGCCAATCTTTGGGACCTTAGCTGGCGGTCTGGGTTGTTTCCCTCTTGACACCGGACGTTAGCACCCGATGTCTGTCTCCCAAGCTCGCACTCATTAGTATTCGGAGTTTGCAATGGTTTGGTAAGTCGCGATGACCCCCTAGCCATAACAGTGCTCTACCCCTAATGGTGATACTTGAGGCACTACCTAAATAGTTTTCGGAGAGAACCAGCTATCTCCAAGTTTGTTTAGCCTTTCACCCCTACCCACAGCTCATCCCCTAACTTTTCAACGTTAGTGGGTTCGGACCTCCAGTGCGTGTTACCGCACCTTCATCCTGGCCATGAGTAGATCACTTGGTTTCGGGTCTACACCCAGCGACTCTCGCCCTGTTCGGACTCGATTTCTCTTCGGCTCCCCTATTCGGTTAACCTCGCCACTGAATGTAAGTCGCTGACCCATTATACAAAAGGTACGCAGTCACCCGTATTAATACAGGCTCCTACTGTTTGTATGCACACGGTTTCAGGATCTATTTCACTCCCCTCCCGGGGTTCTTTTCGCCTTTCCCTCACGGTACTGGTTCACTATCGGTCGATTACGAGTATTTAGCCTTGGAGGATGGTCCCCCCATCTTCAGACAGGATTTCACGTGTCCCGCCCTACTTGTCGCAAGCTTAGTACTGTAAAATGGATTTCGTGTACGGGGCTATCACCCTCTGTTGCCATCCTTTCCAGAATGTTCCACTATCTCATTTCACTATTTCTTGCAGGCTCTTCCCATTTCGCTCGCCACTACTTTGGGAATCTCGGTTGATTTCTTTTCCTGTAGCTACTTAGATGTTTCAGTTCGCTACGTTCGCTTCAATAACCTATGGATTCAGTTATTGATGACCCTAAGGTCGGGTTTCCCCATTCGGAAATCTGCGGATCAATGTTTGTTTGCCAACTCCCCGCAGCTTATCGCAAGCTTCTACGTCCTTCATCGCCTGTAATCGCCAAGGCATCCACCCTGTGCACTTTGTCGCTTGTCTCTATAACTTTGATTTCTCTTTCGAGAACCCGTTATACAGTTTTTTGAGTTTACGTTGCCGTATCCAAAGCAATCAAACTTCTTGAGATTACTTCTTTTACTTCTGATTACAATCACTACCCAATCCAATAATCTTCGGCTTCATCTTCAGATTATTGGCTTTACTTCTTACTTTTTTCCAGATTGTTAAAGAACTTTTACTTCTTCGAACTCTTAAAGCCCAAATCAAATCACTTTATCTATTCAAAGTGTTTTGATTTGGCCTTTGTGGTGGAGGTTGACGGGATCGAACCGACGACCCCCTGCTTGCAAAGCAGGTGCTCTCCCAGCTGAGCTAAACCCCCTATTTCGGATGGTGGGTCTGGTTGGTCTCGAACCAACGACCCCCGCGTTATCAACACGGTGCTCTAACCAACTGAGCTACAGACCCTTTTGGATCAGTATCCCAGCATTTCTCGCCTGTACCGACCAGTTCCTGTTCTTTTAAAGTAACAGATGATAAGTGTGAACGCTTGATAGTCGCTTTTCTCTAGAAAGGAGGTGATCCAGCCGCACCTTCCGATACGGCTACCTTGTTACGACTTCACCCCAGTCACGAATCCTACCGTGGTAAGCGCCCTCCTTACGGTTAAGCTACCTACTTCTGGTAAAACCCGCTCCCATGGTGTGACGGGCGGTGTGTACAAGACCCGGGAACGTATTCACCGCGACATGCTGATCCGCGATTACTAGCGATTCCAACTTCATGAAGTCGAGTTGCAGACTTCAATCCGGACTACGATGCACTTTCTGAGATTAGCTCCCCCTCTCGGGTTGGCAACCCTCTGTATGCACCATTGTATGACGTGTGAAGCCCTACCCATAAGGGCCATGAGGACTTGACGTCATCCCCACCTTCCTCCGGTTTGTCACCGGCAGTTTCATTAGAGTGCCCTTTCGTAGCAACTAATGACAAGGGTTGCGCTCGTTGCGGGACTTAACCCAACATCTCACGACACGAGCTGACGACAGCCATGCAGCACCTGTGTTCAGGCTCTCTTTCGAGCACTCCCAAATCTCTTCGGGATTCCTGACATGTCAAGGGTAGGTAAGGTTTTTCGCGTTGCATCGAATTAATCCACATCATCCACCGCTTGTGCGGGTCCCCGTCAATTCCTTTGAGTTTTAATCTTGCGACCGTACTCCCCAGGCGGTCGACTTCACGCGTTAGCTGCGTTACTAAGTCAATTAAGACCCAACAACTAGTCGACATCGTTTAGGGCGTGGACTACCAGGGTATCTAATCCTGTTTGCTCCCCACGCTTTCGTGCATGAGCGTCAGTGTTATCCCAGGGGGCTGCCTTCGCCATCGGTATTCCTCCACATATCTACGCATTTCACTGCTACACGTGGAATTCTACCCCCCTCTGACACACTCTAGCCGTGCAGTCACAAATGCAATTCCCAGGTTGAGCCCGGGCATTTCACATCTGTCTTACACAACCGCCTGCGCACGCTTTACGCCCA